>NZ_QEWW01000009.1 GCF_003121895.1 Ignatzschineria cameli | reverse complement strand
GCAAAAGTTGTTATTAAAAATAACAAAGGACAAGAGATCGCAACAGGAACCGTCAATAGTGATGGTAGCTTTAAGGTTAATCTTAAGAACCCTACGGACGGCAGTGATATTAAAGTTGGTTTAGTTGATGGAGCCGGTAATAAGTCACCAGAAGTAATTAAATCAACACCGGATAAAGTTGCACCTGATGCACCGACGAATCTATCTGTTGGATCAGATGGGAAGTCAGTCTCGGGTAAAGGTGAGCCAGATGCAAAGGTAACAATAAAGGATAAAAATGGAGGTACAATAGGTACAGGGAACGTAGGTAAAGATGGGAACTTTAAGGTTGGATTAAATAAAGTAACAGATGGTAGTTCTATAAAAGTTGGATTAACGGATGCTGCTGGGAATAAATCACTTGAAGTTTCTTTATCTACTCCAGATAAAACACCTAAGCCTGTTGAGCCACCTAAGCAAGAGTGGGTTACTGTTACAGAGAAGGTGTATAAGGGAGAAGCGCGTCAATCACCATCAGGTTTGATAGGTAATAATATTCATAAAGTAAATCTATCTTTTGTAATAGGAAGTCAGCAACAAGCTCAAAATCTTGAACTAAAATTATGGACTGGACCTAATGATGCCCGTCATAAAGCAAATATTGCCTTTTACAAAGATGGAAAGCTTTATAAAACTACCGCTAAGTTTTCAACAGGAACTCTCTTGTTGAATGTAGATGTTTTGGGGCCTGGGAATTATAAAGTGGTATATACGTCAGATAATCCTATCAATAACGCAGCAATAAATTATTCTCTTTATGAGTTTGTTACCAAGCAAGTGCCGAAACCACGTATGGCAAGTACGTTTGCTTTGGATTATGAAGATATCTCTGATGAGATAGCTTTACTAGATGAAGATGCTTATCAATCTTTACCAGTAAATCTTCTAGATGAGTCTATGGAAGAAGATAGTGATGAGCATCTATCCGTCAATAAAGATAATTCATTGATTGATGATCTATATGAGGATGATTTAATTTTTGATCAGACAGAGGAATCACCTTTAATAACTGAAGATGAAATTGCGCTTGATGAACTGTTAGATCTTGAAGATAGAGAATTCGTGTCCGTAGAAGATAGTGAGATAGAAGATCAATTAGATCTTGAAGATCTTATTTTATTGGAGGATACGGAGGATGATGTATTACTAGAAAATTTAATTACTCAAGAAGAGGAGGCTGATGAAGTTCTTGAAGGTGAAGAATTAGATGAAGAGGAGAGTGAAAACTCAGTTGCTACTGCAAATGAGTTTGATGTTCAACCAGTAGTTGATCCATTGGATGACTTACTCGACCCTAATAAAATAATTATTTAATAGATATATCAATAATATATCGAAGCGCTAGCAGAGTATATTTGCTAGCGCTCTCTTTGATTTTAAATAAAGGTTTATGTAGCGATGAATAAAGTTTATCGAGTTGTTTGGAGTTATGCTAAGAATGCATATGTGGTTGTTTCTGAGCTAGCGAGTATTAAGGTAAAAAGTAAAGGGAGTACGATACTAAAAGCATTAACGATTACTCTAAGTTTTCCTATTTTTTTAGCCGGAGGAGTCAGCAATGCCGAATTAGCTGACAATAGTATAATAGCAGCCCGAGATGTAGAGGAAACTCCTGAATATAAAGAGTTGAAAGAGTGGCTGGGTAAGGGAAATCGTTGGAACCCTGATAAAAGTAGTAATGCTGCAAGTCTAGCTGAGTATGCTCATAATAGTATGGCGATAGGTTGGGGGGCAAGGGTTAATGCCACTCAATCTATTGCTATGGGAATAGGCGCTACGATTTTTAGTCAGACAACTAACGCCTTAGCGTTAGGAACTGCTTCAGTGGTAAATAGTAATGCAGATAGAGGTATAGCTGTTGGCTTTAATGCTCAAAGTAGAGCTCATGATGCTTTAGCTATTGGTAGTAATTCACTTGTTTCAAATAATGCCATTTCTGCTATTGCCATTGGGCAATCAGCAAAGGCAGCAGGTGAACAGAGTATCGCTTTAGGTAAAGGGGCTTCTGTCGATCATAAAAATAGTATTGCAATGAGAGCGGGTGCAACGACCACTCGAGATAATGAAGTCTCGATTGGTAGTGATTCAGATACGGCATATCTTTCAAATATAACACGAGGAGTGCTTGATACTGATGCCGTTAACGTTTCTCAACTTAAAGAAGTTCAAGCTAAAGGAGATGTTGGGTTAGAAGGTATTGCTGAGGCATTTGGTGGCGGTGCAGAGTATGATAAGGAGACGGGTCAGTTAAAAGCTCCTAACTATAAAGATGCTTTAACAGCGGATAAAAATCTTAATAGCGTTGAGGCAGGCTTCAAATATGTTGGTGGTCAATTAACAGACCAAGGCAAGAAAATTACTAATATAGATGGTCGAGTTACAAAAAATGAGGGTGATATCACCAGCATTAACAAGAACATCAATAGTATTGAGGATAAGGTATCAGCAGGAACCTTAGGATTGGTGCAACTTTCGAAGAGTGAAGTGACAACAGAAGATGGTGACTCACAAGAAGTTACTGCCTTAGTCATTGATAATGTGGCAGCTAAAGAAGCTGACGTATTTAATATTTCAAATGGTAAAGAAGGTCGTACGCTAACAGGAGTGAAGGCAGGACAGATCGCTCAGGATTCACTTGATGCCATCAATGGCTCACAGCTTCATGTAGCAAATCAAAATGTGGCAAAAGTGCTTGGAGGTAATGCCACTTTTAAAGATGGTCAATTAACCGGCGTTGACTTCTCAGGTGCATTTACCGGTTTAGCTGAAGGCGAGAAGATTGAATCCGTCTATGGTGGATTTGATAACCTCGATAAACGTGTTGATGCAACGAGCAAAGTTGTGGATGAGATCAACAGTGGTTTAGGTATTGGTGAAGATGGAGAGTCAGGTTCCGTTGGTGACGTGATTGGTAGCATTAAAGATGACGTTTCAAGCGTTGTTGCTGGTAGAGCGGGTCTGATTAAGTTAAATGATGATGGTACACAAATCATCGTGGATAATAAGCTAGCTCAAGAAGCTGACGTATTTAATATAGCTAAAGCAGATGAAAAAGGTCGTACGCTAACAGGAGTGAAGGCAGGACAGATCGCTCAGGATTCACTTGATGCCATCAATGGCTCACAGCTTCATGTAGCAAATCAAAATGTGGCAAAAGTGCTTGGAGGTAATGCCACTTTTAAAGATGGTCAATTAACCGGCGTTGACTTCTCAGGTGCATTTACCGGTTTAGCTGAAGGCGAGAAGATTGAATCAGTCTATGGTGGATTTGAAAATCTTGATAAACGAGTTGATGCAACGAGCAAAGTCGTTGATGATATCAACAGTGGCTTAGGCATCGGTGAAGATGGAGAGTCTGGCTCAGTTGGTGAAGTGATTGGCGGTATTAAAGATGACGTTTCAAAAGTTGTTGCAGGTAAAGCGGGTCTAATTCAGTTGAATGATGGCAGTACAAAACTCATCATTGATAACGAACTTGCTGAGAATGCATTAACTTTTGATATTTCAAATGGTGAAGAAGGTCGTACGTTAACAGGTTTAGCGGATGGAACTATTGCCACAGGCTCTAAAGATGCGGTAACAGGAGGTCAATTATTTACAGTTGGTACAGGTGTTGCTACAGCTTTAGGAGGTGGTGCGAAGCTTGATGAAGATGGTCAGTTAACAGGCGTTAATTTCCAAGAGGCTTTAGGTACTAAAGATGAGTTAATCAATGTTTATGATGCATTTGAGAATGTTGGTGATACTTTATCGGATCATGATTTTCGTCTTACAGAGAATACAACTAATATCAAGAGCATTATTAACGGTAAATCAGGTCTTGTTCAGCTTGCTGAAGATGGAAAATCTTTAGTAATAGACAATAAATTAGCTGGCGGTGCTGATACTTTTGATTTCTCTATAAGAGCTGATGAAGAAGATGAAGCGATTAATCGCCTATTAACTGGTATTGCTGAGGGTGAGATATCACAAAACTCTGTTGAAGCAATTAATGGCTCACAACTTCATATGGCAAATTTAAATGTTGCTAATGCGTTAGGCGGTAAAGCTGAGCTTAATGAAGATGGTCAGTTAACTAGGGTTAACTTCCAAGATGCTTTAGGGGCTAAAGATGAGTTAACCAATGTTTATGCAGCATTTGAAAATGTTGGTGGTACTTTATCTAAGCATGATGAACGCATTACCAATAATATGAATAGTATTAATAATATTATGGGCGGGGAGGTTGGCCTTATTAAGCTATCTGGTAATCGAATCGTGATTGATAATAGTTTAGCTGGTGTTAAAGTGGCGACGATTTTCGATTTCTCTAACGGAATAGATTCACGTACTTTAACCGGAGTTGCTAATGGTAAAGTCTCTCCAGATTCGCTTGATGCGGTAAATGGTTCTCAACTTTTTGCAACAAATCAAAAATTTGAAAATATTACTAATATTAATGGTAAAAATCTTGATGGAATTACCGATGCAATGGGCGGTGACGCTAAAGTAGAAAATGGTCTTTTAACAGGGGTTGATTTTGGAGGTGCATTAAAAGCAGAGAAGCCAATTACAAGTGTTAATGAGGGATTTGAGTATGTAACAGGACGCTTAGATGGGCAGGATAAAAAGCTTGAAAACCATGAAAACAGGATTACCAATATCGAAGGAAATATTAGTAATATTGCGGATGGTAAAGCTGGCCTCATTCAGGTTTCTGAAGATGGTAACTCTTTGATTATTGATAATGGGCTTGCAAAAGATGCGAATACTTTTAATATCTCTAATGGTGATAAAGACCTTACTTTAACAGGGGTTAAGGATGGTCAAATTGTATCAGAGTCAAAGGATGCTATTAACGGTAGTCAATTATATGCATCAAATAAATCGATAGCCGAGATGTTTGGTGGAGGTGCAACGATTGATGAAAATGGTTATATTACAACTCCTGAGTATGTTATTGGTGATAAAACATTCAACAATGTTGGTGCATCAATTGAACATTTAGCCAATAGCATTACGACTGGTGAAGTGGGAATATTCCAGTTAGATCGCGAAAAGAATCAAATTATTATTGCTGACAATACCGATATTAATAGTGAAACAACACTTAATGTAGGAAATCGTAAGATTGTAGGCGTTGCCAATGGTAAAGTTGAGAAGGGATCACAAGAAGTAGTTAATGGTGGTCAACTTTGGGAAACTAATCAACAAGTAACATCAAATACGACTCAGATTAAACACATTAATAAAACGTTAGATCATTATAATAATCGTATCTCTCATCTTGAAAAAACGGTTCATGAAAACCGGAAGCGTGCGAGTGCTGGTACCGCAAGTGCGATGGCGATGAGCTCAATTCCTTATATGGATTACGCTAAGTATTCGATGGGAATGGGGGTCGCTAGTTATGATGGTGAAGCGGCGATGTCGATAGGGATGGAGTTTAAATTGGGTGATAATGGTCGATTTAGAGTCCAAGGTTCTTATGATACGCAAAACAAGGCCGGCGTTGGTGTTGGTGTTGCATTTAGCTTCTAATTTAGTGTTCTATTATTTTATAATAGAGGCATGATAAGTGCAGTTTTTGCATAAAATAAGGAGCGCCCATTGGTGGCGCTCTTTTTGTAATTTAATAATGAGTTTAAAAGAGGATTGATTAGATGAATAGAGTTATTTTGGCAGTGTTAGTTGTGATATTGGGGCTTAATATATTTATGGTGGTTGAGCAACAGAAAAAATCGGCAGAGTCGTTCTTGATGCCGGAGGTAGAAGTTATTGAGGTGATAGATTCGAGTCATTGTGTAGATTTAAATGAACAAGAGACCCTGCGGTGCTTAGAAAAAGTCATTGCTCAAGGGAATTATACCGGGAATGATCTCTTTATCTTGGGGCAACTCTACTTTCATGGGATAGGGCAATCAGCAGATAAAGCTAAAGGGATTCAAGAGATTGAAAAGAGCGCGATTAATTTTAATGAATTAGGTGCAATTGATTTTTTAGGGGATTATGCAGCTGAAGAGGGGGATAGAATTTCTGCTCAATATTGGTATGCACGTGCTATCGCAAATGGTTATCTGCCGGCACAATTAAAGCTTGCTAATATCTATCGTTATCAACCACAAAGCGAAAGAGAGTTTGAGGTTGCGCTGAATCTCTATCAAGATGCCGCCAATAGAGGGTCATTAGATGCGCTTTATGAGTTAGCGCTAGTTTATGCGACAGGAACAGGAGTAGAAGCAGATTTAGAGGGAAGTCAACTAGCTTTGAAAAAGGGGTGTGACGAAGGACATCAAAAGAGCTGTGATCTGCTTGGGCAGATTGAAAATCTCTTAAATGAAGAGAAGAAAGAGGAAGAGTAATATCCTTTCGTTATATCTCTATATCATTATTAAGATAAGAAGATGTCGTTATCATCCTACAATAGCCATTACGAGTTTAGTAATGGCTATTTATAAAATAGTATAAAAATAATCATATCAAAATCCATTGTTATTATATTTTTTACAGGTTTTCAAAATATTAGCCTCCCATTTTAGTGCTTTATCTGAATATTTTATTCTGATTAATTCTTTTTTGATCTCTGTAAAAAACTGCTATCTTTTCCTCAAAAAATCCGATATAACAAAAAAGGAAGTAAAGGCGGATTGCGTTTTTTAGTATCAAAAATAAGTATAAATAGAGACTAACTCCCGAGCCGCTCTGCGTAATAAGATATGGGTTGTTCAATCAAGATCTTTAGAGCGTTAGACCTCCAACATTCAATAATAAAAATCAAAATGGGCATCGAATGCGATACACCTTAGGAGGTAGAAATGAAAAAATTATTAACAGTAACCGTGGGAATGCTTCTCTGCTCGACGACGCTCTCTTATGCTGAGAGTGAAGTTGTTGAGGCGTCTTATAATTCAGCGCTTTTAGATCGAGATGTGACGATGCAAGTCTATCTTCCTGATGGCTATGATGCGACTCAATCGGATAAATATCCCGTGATCTATATGCTCCATGGTGCCAGTGGTTCTAATACAGATTGGCTTGTGAAAGGAGGTATTAAAGTGACGGCTGATCAGCTGATGAAGCGTGGAGAGTTACGAGATTCTGTGATTGTCATGCCGACCTTTGGTCCTAGTACTTGGTATACAGATGGTAATGCCGAGAAGGCGGAGACGGCATTTGTTGAGGAATTTATCCCTTATATTGAAAAAACATTCAATGTTCGTGAAGATCGTGCCGGAAGATCGGTTGGAGGGCTCTCTATGGGTGGCTATGGTGCGCTCAATTTAAGCCTCTCTCATCCTGAGCTCTTCTGTGCTGCCGGGGTTTTAAGTCCGGCAATTTATGATCCGCTTCCACCTGAAACATCAACAGCACGTCAAACAGCACAATTTGTAAAAGATAATCAATTTGATGAGAAAGCATGGGGCGATTCGCTCTACACAGCGAGGCTTAATAACTACTATCAGAAAGATCTAGTTGTTCCGATCTGGATTGAATCGGGTGATCATGACTCTTTAGGAATTGTGCTTGCCGCCGCTAAGCTCTATTGGACATTACACAATTATCAGCCTGAAGATGTGGAGTATCGAGTGATCGATGGTGATCATGATTGGATGGTTTTTAGAGATTCCTCAATCCGAGCATTGCCCTATATGAGCCAAAAATGTGAAGCTCTGAAGTAGGCCCTGAAGGCGCTTTACAAGGATTATTGATCGATCTGAGTCAGTTGAAGTTAGTTGATCAAAGAGAAAGCCCTTGCTCTCAAAAGAGCCGGGCTTTTGAGTTTTTAATCAATGAATTGCTGGATCATAATTTATTATTTTTTTAGTCGATAAATTGTAGTCTGTAAACTCTTTTTAACTTTCATAAGAGAGAGCTGTTTTTACAAGTGCTTCCTCAAAGTTAAATATATCATCTAAGCTCTCAATTGGATGGCGTTCTTCGACTTTCTCTTCATCAAATATACCAATATATTTCTGTGCTCGGTTAAAGTGTAATCGACATATTGGTTTGCGATTATTATCATCTAACAGAACACCAAAGTAACTTTTAGTATCTCGTTGACAGATCCGTTCTGCATCAATGTGTTTTCTAACAATTGCCTTAACAATATTAAAGCCTTCCAATTCTTCCTCAGTTGTGATTATCCCATCATCAGGGATTTCATTTTCATCAGTGATTTCGATAGACTCTATAGCACTTTTATTAGGAGAGTCTGTTTGTTGGGCGAGTGCTGATTTTAATCTATTGTTAACGCGATCATCAATAAACTGAGTTAAAGCTTTTTGAATCAATGGTGTAAATTGCTCTCGTACTTTTTGGGTAATAATTCCACCATAAACATTTGTGATACAGAAACGTATAAAGTCTTCGGCGGGATCTTTAATCTGTTTCTCTAGTAGGTGTTTTAACTGACTGAGATATTTAAGTTCTCCTGCCGCATTAACTACAGAATCGACATCAAAATTAGCTTTGGTAAGCTTCTTAATTTCTGGCACAATATGGGCATCAATATCAAGCATATCGAGTTCAAGAAAAGGTTGGCTATCCATCTTATTTGGCGCATCTAGATCTGTATAAAAACGATAATAACGACCATTGGTTAAAATCGCTATTTTAGCTGTAGTTGTTCCAAAATAACGAAATAGTTGTGATGCATGTTGCTCATTGAGTTCTTCCCCAATCTTTTTTGCCTCGATGAGAATAGCGATTTCACTATTATCAACTATGGCATAATCGATCTTTTCTCCTTTTTTTACACCTACATCTGCGGTAAATTCGGGGATTACCTCAGCCGGGTTAAAAACATCATAACCAAGAACTTGGTGAATAAAGGGCATAATTAGCGCTGTTTTAGTTGCTTCTTCGGTTTCGATAATATCGCTCTGCTGGCTAACACGTTTAGATACTGAAAGTAGCCTTTCTGAAAAATCCATAATTAACTCCTATAATGGTAGGAACAGAGGTCATAGCTCTGTTTTGTAGATCTGCTTTATATTTAGTTTTTATTATCTTTATTTATAATTTTATTACTACCTATTAAGATAATATAATAGTTTAAAAATTCAAAATATATCAGCACTCACTAATTGGTCAGCACCTTATATAAATATCCAGCTACAGTGATATTTCATTATCATTGATAGTATAAAGTAAGAAGGAATTGAGGGTTATCATGATAGAATTTATAGATCAGTCTATTATTTGAATCTATTAATTTCTTAATCGCTTGATTTAACCCTCAGGGAAAAATCCGTTTTATTATTGGTTTTAATTTTTTACTAAAGAGAGTCCATTATGCCAATACCCTATAAAGATACACCATTAAGATACCTCTGTTTAGATTGTAAATGGGTTGGAAAGCCTCAAAGTGATAATTTATCGCCACCCTCATTTTGCCCTAAATGTGGCTCTATTAAGATAGAGATGGGGGTTGATCAGCGTGATTTTAATAAAGTGGTGAAGGGCTTTAAATTTTAGTTTAAGTTTTAGTTTTAAAATATTTTCTATTTTAGAGCTCAGTAGACTACAATTCACAATGTATAATAATCGATCAATTATTATTGATTGAGTTATTTGTTAGAGACTTATCTGATTGAGATTCACCTGATTGAGGGAGCTCTATCAATGTAGAATTTTCCAGAAAAAGTAAAGCCCGGTGACGAATGTATAGGTAATGTCATCGGGCTTTTTTGATAGCTATAATTTATCTTGTTTTATATCTACCGCTATAAGTACTACAAGCGGTAGAATCACTGCTAGTGACAGCTTTTTTGTCATAGATCCCTTGTTATAGATCTTTTGTTGCTGATCGAGCTACTAATCTTTTTTCTATGGGTTGAAGTAGATTGCAGAACCAGGGCCGACCGGAATTCCCAACACAAAGACCCAGATACAGAAGATAGCGACCCAAACGACAAAGAAGACAACAGAGTAGGGCACCATCATCGAAAGAATTGTCCCAATGCCGGCATTACGGCGATATTTAAGTGCGATCGCAACAATAAGTGCAAAGTAGCTCATCATCGGAGTAATAATATTGGTGACAGAATCACCAATACGGTAGGCTGCTTGAATTGTTTCTGGTGCATAGCCTGCAAGCATCAACATCGGAACAAAGATCGGTGCTGTGACTGCCCATTGTGCCGAAGCGGAGCTCATCATAATATTGACAAAAGCACAGATAATAATAAATCCGATAAAGAGTACAATACTATTAATTTCGATACTGGTAATAAAATTTGCGCCGTGAACAACCAGAATTTGTCCAATGTTTGTCCAGTTAAAGAAGGCAATAAATTGCGCGGCAAAGAAGACTATTACCAGATAGAGTCCCATTGAACTCATAGCGCCTGCCATTGCATTGATAATATCTCGATCGTTCTTAAACTTCTTCACAATTGCGCCATAAACAATACCCGGCACCGCAAAGAAGATAAAGATAAAGATAACAATGGAGCGGAAGAAGGGGGAGTTTGCAATCTCTCCTGTTGTTTGATTACGTAAAATGCCATTTTCCGGCACGACCATCAATGCAACGATTACGGCTAAGATGACAAAGCTGATACCTGC
Source organism: Ignatzschineria cameli (assembly GCF_003121895.1). Classification (GTDB taxonomy): domain Bacteria; phylum Pseudomonadota; class Gammaproteobacteria; order Cardiobacteriales; family Wohlfahrtiimonadaceae; genus Ignatzschineria; species Ignatzschineria cameli. The sequence goes on along the minus strand of NZ_QEWW01000009.1, from coordinate 56,368 downwards.
CCAGATGAGTCCTTTCTTCTCAATAGGGGTGACTTCTGCAGACATGGCAATGTTATCCTCATCTTCGCTCATCTCCGAAGAATCGTAAGGACCTAATTGTGGCTCGACAATTTTATCAGTCACAAACCAGCCGAGGAAGGTGACAATAAAGGTACTAAAAGCCATGAAATACCAGTTAGCTTCAGCACCAACGATATAGTCAGGATCAATAATACGCGCAGCTTCTTGCGTAATTCCTGATAAGAGGGGATCAACCGTTCCTAAGAGAAGGTTCGCTGAATAGCCTCCAGAAACGCCGGCAAAGGCAGCTGCAAGACCGGCAAGGGGATTACGCCCTATTGAGTGGAAGATCACCGCAGAAAGAGGGATGAGAACGACGTAACCTAATTCCCCGGCAGTATTAGACATAACGCCGGCAAAAACAATCGCAGGAGTGGTAAAACGGATCGGTGCTTTTAGGACAACTAAACGCATTCCTGCAGAGAAGAGCCCGGCACTATCGGCAATTCCAACCCCTAACATCGCAACAAGTACGGTTCCCAATGGGGTAAAGCTTGTAAAGTTCGTGACAATACTAGAGAGAATCTTACGAATTCCATCGGGATTGAGAAGATTCACAACTTCTATCACTCCTCCAGGCACTCTTCCCGGCGCACCTTCAGGGCGAGGATCGGTGACGCTTAGTCCAAAATGAGATCCCACAGCAGAAGCGATCAGTATCAGGGATATTAAGATTATAAATAGAACCACAGGATGTGGTAATGCATTGCCAAGCCACTCAAGCGTATTGAGTAGCCGGTTCTTCTTTACTTTGACGGTCATATAGTTTTCTCCGGTTATCTATTTTAGGATCGATCAGATGCTTCGGTAAAAGCATCGTTATATCCAAAAGCGAGCGAGGATATCGCTACAACTAAAAACAGATAACATTTTGTAAATTTTAATAAAGGTGTAAAGGTATATCACACCTATTTTTTACGAGCAAGAAAGCAAATTAGACAATCTGACTTTACTCCTGATCAGAGAGAGCTTTGACCTTAAGCTTTAATTAACAGTTCCCTTTTTTCGCTTGTCCAGGTGGGCAGAAGTAGCCCTCTTTATCTTTTTTCTTCTTATTTTTAGAATCAATCACAATCCCATCAGAATCGATCACCATTCGATTTGGAATATCTGCACGAATTGTACAAGCTGTTAGAAACATTACTGTTGCTATTAGTAGTGCTAGTCTTGTCGATATTTTCATATTTCCCTCCTTCTTATCTGCTCTTATTGCGCTTCTAACGATCATTGCTGACCTTATTAATCTTCTTATCAAAAGGGTAGTCTACCCGATTTTAGACTTCTTGAAAGCAGGAATTAGAGATGAATGGTGGAGGAAAGAGAGCGAAGAGATCTATCTGTTTTATTAGAAGTTGAGTCTGAATAGGAATTTGACCTAGATCATCTAATTATAAAATATCGTCCTCTCCGGTAAAAAAATAGTAAAGAAATTAAATGTTTAGATACATTAGTCAATTTATTTAAATCGGTATTAGTGGTAGTCTGTTAATAAGTTAATCATAAATTTAAATGAAAAATTAAATGAAAATTAAATGAAAAATTAAATAAAAGTTAAGTCTAGCTTGAATAATGAATCTATTATTTTTTAACGTTCCTTAAGTGGAGTTTAAATTTAATGGTGTTATTCATTTTCATTTAATCAGATTATTCCGGTCAGTCGATTGAGATAGGTTGGCGAGATAGGTTAATAGACTCAGAGCGAGTCCTAGATAAGAGGAGTACTGTATGGCTCAAGATGATAAAAAGGTGAATCAGTTTAGACGGGGATTTTTAGGGACAACCCTAAAAGCGATCCCTGTAGCGGCGATTACGGCAGTGGGTGCCGGAAAGGTGGCAAGCGCCATTCCTGAAGCGCCTGGATCTGTCGATTCAATGGCAGATCTTCCAGAAAATCCGGCAAAATATATGCCGACATTCTTTAGTGATGAAGAGTATGACTTTATTCAGAGCGCTGTAGATCTCTTAATTCCAGAAGATGAGTTAGGCCCAGGTGCGATTGCAACAGGTGTGCCGGAGTTTATTGATCGACAGATGGATACTCCTTATGGTCATGGGCAACTTTGGTATATGAAAGGCCCTTTTCATCCTGAGATTATGAAGCAGACCCCTACATTGGGTTATCAACTCAATATGACTCCTAGAGATATCTATAAATCAGGAATAGCGGCATTTAATCAATGGTGTATCGATCGGTATAAGCGTCAATTTGTTGATCTCAACCATCAAGAGCAGACAGAAGCGATGACACTCTTAAGTGATGGGAAGATTGAGTTTCCTGATGATGCTGTCTTTGCATCGGTCTTCTTCTCTCAATTATGGGGCAATTGTAAAGAGGGCTTCTTCTCCGATCCGATGTATGGCGGAAATCGCAATATGGCCGGTTGGCAGATGGTCGGGTTCCCCGGCGCAAGAGGGGATTATCTCGACTGGGCAGATCGTTATAATGTGAAATATCCATTACCACCTGTCTCCATCCTTCCTAAGAAATAGCGCAGAATAAAGGCATATTATGGCAATAGAGAAAGAAAAAGTAGATGTAGTATTAGTTGGGTTTGGTTGGACGGGTGCGATCTATGGTGTCGAGCTGACAGCTGCCGGCCAGAGTGTTGTCGCACTTGAGCGTGGACATATGCAGACGACAGCAACCGATGCGAAGTATCCGCAAGTGATCGATGAGCTCAATTACGCAGTGAGAGGCAGAATGTTTCAGCCCTTAGCGAAAGATACCTTAACCATTCGACATAAAGAGGGGGATACCGCAGTTCCTTACCGTGAGTATGGTTCATTCCTACTTGGAAATAATGTCGGTGGTGCCGGATTGCATTGGAATGGTATGTTTTATCGTTATCTTCCAAATCAACTTCGTCTTAGAAGTTACTATGAAGAGAAGTATGGCGAAGATGCGATTCCCAAAGATATGTATCTGCAAGATTATCCTGTTACCTATGAGGAGTTAGAGCCCTTTTTTGCAAAGTTTGAAGAGGTGTGTGGTGTTTCGGGGCAGGCAGGTAATATTAAAGGGGTGCAACAGCCAGGCGGAAATCCATTTGAAGGCTGGCGTTCAACGGCGTTTCCCAATAAGCCTTTAATCAATTCCTATGCTTCAGAACTCTTTAAGAAAGGATGTGAAGCGATGGGATATAATCCTTATCCTGCGCCGGCGGCGAATGCTTCCGCGCCTTATACCAATCAGTATGGTGTCCGTTTAGGCCCTTGTAATTATTGTGGTTTCTGTGAGCGATTTGCTTGTTATAACTACTCTAAGGCATCACCGCAAACGACGATTCTTCCAGTATTACTGAAACGCCCTAATTTTGAATTAAGAACCAATGCCAATGTTATTAAGGTTAATACGGATAGCAGTGGGAAAAAGGCGACGGGCGTCACCTATATTGATGCGCAGGGAAATGAAGTGTTTCAGCCGGCTGAGATGGTCATTCTCAATGCCTTTGCGATTCATAACGTTCGCTTACTGCTCCTATCGAAGATTGGTCAGGTGTATGATCCTAAGACCGAGACGGGGACTTTAGGGCGAAGTTATGCCTATCAGCGTGATGTGAGTGTGAAAGTCGTGATGCCGGAAGGGACAAAACTGAATACCTTTATCGGTACAGGTGCCGGTGGTGTGACAATGGATGACTTCAATGAGGTAACCTTTGATCATTCAGGATTAGGCTTCTTAGGAGGCGCGAGTATCCGTACTTCTATTCATGGTGGTCGTCCTATCTTACAGAGCCCAACAGAAGCTGGCTCACCAAAGTGGGGAAGTGGTTGGAAAAAAGCGACGCAAGAGGGATATCAGCGAATCTTCTCGATCGGTATCTCTGGTTCAGTGATGTCTTATCGTGATGCCTATCTCGATCTTGATCCAACCTACACTGATAATCATGGGCTACCGCTTCTTCGACTCACCTTCAATTGGCATGAGAATGAGAATAAGATGGTCAATTACTTGATGGAGAAGATGGCAAAAGTAGGGGAGGCAGCTGGAGGTAAAGTGGAGTATAAACCTTATGCACTAGATGCGCCTTACGATACTCGAATCTATCAAAGTACACATAATACCGGTGGCGCAATTATGGGTGATGATCCGAAAACGAGTGTGGTGAATAAGTATCTGCAACATTGGGATGTACCTAATCTCTTTGTCTCTGGTGCAAGTGCTTTCCCACAGAACGTTGGTTATAACCCAACAGCGCTTGTAGGCGCGTTAGCCTACCATTCGGTACACAATATTGTGACCAAATATCTTAAAAACCCCGGGCCGATGGCTTAATAACTAGAAGGAGATAGCGATGAGAATTATCAGAAATATTATAATTTTAGTTATTATTTTAGCCATTGTTGTAATTGGCTTCTTTAGTTTCTATAAAGGGGCGAGTTCAGAAATTCAGCCTACTACAAAGTTGAGTAAAGAAGAGTTGATTACTCGCGGTGAGTATCTTGCAAAAGCAGGGGATTGTGCCGCTTGTCACACTAGCGATAAAGGAGATTTTGCCGGCGGTATAGGGCTCGATTCCGGGACGCCTGTCGGTTTGATCTATCCAAGCAATATCACGCCTGATAAGGAGACTGGTATTGGAAATTACTCCTTAACAGATTTTGATAATGCAGTGCGATATGGATTGAAAAAATCGGGTGATGCGCTCTATCCGGCAATGCCTTATCCTTCATTTGCCTCTGTCGCGAGTGAAGATGTGGAAGCGCTCTATAACTACTTTATGTATGCGGTAAAGCCGGTCAATAATAAGATGCCGGTTGTATCGGGCAGTTGGCCTTTTAATATGAATTGGCCGGTTAATGCTTGGCGTTTAGCTTTTGCGCCGGAGGTAACGAAGTTAACTGCTTTTACAAGCAATGATCCTATCGAACGGGGGGCTTATTTAGTTGAAGGGTTAGCACATTGTGGTACCTGTCATACGCCGCGAGATGAAGCGATGGCGGAAGTCGCCTATAAGAATGATCCTGATCGCCGTTATCTCTCTGGTGGAAAAACTTTAGAGGGATGGAATGCTGTTAATCTCCGTGGCGACGATATGGATGGATTAGGGCGAATGAGCCATGAAGAGTTAGCAACACTACTGAAAAGTGGACGGAATAGTACTTCTGCCGTTTTTGGCTCAATGGTTGCTGTTGTCAATGATAGCTTACAGCACTTAACAGATGCCGATATTGATGCGATTGCAAGTTATATCAAATCACTATCGCCAGTGAATCCTAATGGTCAGAAATATCACTATAATCCTGCCACATTTGATGCGCTCTCCAATGGTCGTGTTGATGAGCCGGGCGCGTTAACTTATCTTAATAATTGTGCTGCTTGTCACCGTTCTGATGGTAAAGGCTATGCCGAGACATTCCCTGCGCTTGCCGGTAATTCAGCGATCTTAAATGAGAATGCGGACTCCTTAATTACATTGATCTTGAAAGGAAGCCATATGCCGGGAACGATTGAAGCGCCGACAGAGTATGCAATGTTAGGTTATGCATGGCGCCTTGATAATCGTGAAGTAGCCGATCTTGTGAACTTTGTCCGTAATAGTTGGGGCAATAGTGCAAAGCGGATCGAAGCGCATGATGTGCGAGTGATTCGTGATCAGGTTACAACGCCAGAGATGATTCGTTATCAAGAATCAGAGATCAATAGTGTACCGCCTTATAATGTAGAGTAGATTACTGTGTGTCGATAATAGATGTAGTAAGAGATAAGTAAGAGATAAGAGTTTATCCTGATGGGTAAGCTCTTTTTTTTATATTCTCTTGCAAGAGTCTCTTGTAGGAGGCTGTGTAGGCTAACTATTTTTTAATGGATTACTCTCAATAATTGATTATCATTTTCATCTCTATTTTTGGATCTGTTTTGAATCTATTCTAAATCTATTTTCAATCTATTTTTTAGTTTTTATAGAATCAATTATTGGGTTTTTTATTAGATCAATTATCAGATTTAAAAAACAAATAAACATATAGTATTTATGTAATATATAATGAATCTAGTAATCTCTATTTTCTCTATTTGATGAGATCATCGATTAGGTCATCAATTAGGTCGTTAATTAGATCAAACTTCTTGATATTTAAATAGTTGATTTTAAGTGGTCGATATTTAGATAGAAGATCTACTAGAGAGAAGATAGAACCATCTTTAATTTAATAGAGAGGTATAGTTATATGAGTAAAAAGAGAGTCCTAGTTCTTGGTGGGAATTTTGCCGGTTTAGGCGCAGCCCAAAAGATTCGTGAATATGCGAAGGATGAAGTTGATATCACCGTTATTGACCGTAAGTCCTACTTGCTCTATGTACCCAATATTCCGGCAGAAGTGTTAGAAAATCGTAATCCGGAATATTCATTAAAGATGGATATTCCAAAAACATTAAAGAAAGATAAGATCGATTTTATCCATGCAGAAGTGACAAAGATCGATCCGGCGGCACAAACAGTCTCTATTATCCCTAATGAGCGTCCTGGCGCAGAAGCGCATGAGATGAGTTACGATTATCTTGTGATCGCACTAGGTGCTAAGTTAGCTTTTGATAAGATTGAAGGTTTCGCAGAGTATGGTGATACGGTATCAGATTTCTATCACGGTAATAAATTACGTAAAAAATTACATGATGGAACCTATAAAGGTGGGCCTATTGTTGTAGGTTCTGCTCGATTCCATCAAGGTGATGGCGCAAAAGGTTTAGAGCCTTATCCCGGCGGACAGATTCCTGATGCGATGGCGGCGTGTGAAGGCCCACCTGTTGAGATCAGTTTAGGTTTAGCTGACTGGCTTCAACGCCATAAAATGGGAGATGCCTCCAAGATCACTATCACAACACCTGCTGAGATGATTGCAGAAGATGCAGGCGATAAAGTTGTTCCGCAGTTGCTTGAAGTTGCTGGGAAGATGGGCTTTAAATATGTGAACAATACCAAAGATATTGTGAAGCTAACGAAAGATTCCATCATCTTTGCCAATGGAATGGAGTTGCCAGCAGAGCTTAAGATTGTCTTCCCTGATTGGGTCGCGCACGATTTCTTAAAAGGCTTAGAGATTAGTGATAATCAAGGTTTTATTATTACAGATCTCTTAATGAGAAATCCAAAATATAAAAATATTTTTGCAGCGGGAGATTGTGCAGCGGTGACGATGCCCAAATTAGGTGCTATTGGGCATCAGCAGTGTGAAATCATTGGTCGCCAAGTCGCCATGGATCTTGGAAAGATGGCACCTGAAAAGGCAAATGAGCCATTGAAACCTTGGGTCTTCTGTATCGGTGATATTGGAAGCGGTAAAGGATTCTATATCCGTTCTAACTCTTGGTTTGGTGGTGACACACAAGTTCTAAAGATGGGGCGCATCCCTTATATGTTGAAGATGCAGTATAAGACCCTCTTCTTTGAAACAGATGGAAAAGTTCCTGTTTGGGGCCCGGATGTTGCCGAGATTATGGCAGAGAAGCTTTAAGAAAGTCATTTAGATGATAAAGAGCTATAGCAAGTGCAGAATAGTTCATAACCGAAGACCCTAGTATTCATAATTAATACTGGGGTCTTTTGCGGTTTAACTCTTTAAATGCAAGTTGCAGAGGTCTTTATTTTACTTCGCTTAGAATATTGGCTCGGTCAGTGAGTAGCAATTATATGTTACTTCTGTAAAATGGGGCTAATCTCAATATCTATTCATATCTATTAACATCTATTTATGCCTATTTATATCTATTGGTGTTTGTTGAATAGCCTGTTTCCATCTATTTGTTTATCTGTTTTATTTACATTTGATCTCATTGTTTGATGAATGCCTGATAGATAGTATTTCAGATATTGAAATTTTAGATATTAAAACTATTTAAAACCATTTAAAACCATTTAAAACTATTTGAAATTATTTAAAATTGTTTAACTTTATTTGAAAGTTATTTGTGACAGACTCTGATCAAGGTGAAAATACGATATTGCGTATATATTACTTATGGAGAAAGAGAAGAGTCTTAGAAGATTAAATCTTAAACGCATATCAGTTTTATGCAAAGTAGAGGAATTTTGGTTAAAAAAGGAATGCAGAAAAATATTTTTCATCGCTCCAGTGGGGGCATTCTCTTAATAGCGATACTCCTACTCTCTTTGATGGGGGGCGGGTTAACATTTGCACAGAGCAATACGCAAAGTAGCGAACCACGAAGTGTTGTGCAGGAGAATACTGCATCGCTTAATCAGATTCGGGGTAATCTTGATGATGTAAATGCAAAACGAGAAGTGATTATTGCAGAATTGAAAGAGACTACCGATCCTGATCACCGAATGAGTCTTGAGGTGACGCTCTCACAGCTCGATCAGCAGAAACGTAATTTTGAACGAATGTTTGAAAGGACTGCGCTTGGGGGATTAGAGGTTGAGCTCTTTGATATCTCCGATAATGAAGAGGAGGAGATTCTCCATTATGATTGGCAAAAAGAGCTGATCAAGATTGTTCAGCCTGTCTTCAGTTCACTTCAAAATTTAACGGAATCACAGCGCAAGCGTGATTTTATCCGTACAACTCGTGCTGAGCTAGAGCAGAACCTTATTGCGATTGATGAAGCATTGATCCATCTTAATGAGATTGATGAGTCTGAACTCAATCCCGCCTCTTTAAAGCAACTCGATAAGATCAAAAATAGTTGGGAGATTAAGCGCGCCTACTATGCCAATCAACTAGAGTTGATCAACTTACAATATCGAGAATTAGAGAAAGAGGGGACGCTCTCTGAGCGGATTACTCAAGGAACTTGGAACTTTATTACCAATGAGGGGAAGATCCTTCTCTATAGTTTAGGAACATTTTTTGGTCTACTCTATATTTTCTCATGGGTTTTACGCCGTCTTGTGAGACATCATGAGCGCAAAGTGCAAGAGAATCGTCATACAAAGCGGGCGAATCTTCCTTGGCGTTTAATGTTACTGCTCTATGAGATCTTCTCATTTATTATTGCCTTTTCAGCGATGCTCGTTATTTTGCATTCATCAGGCAATATGGTGCTCTTCGGTTTTGCGATCTTAATTATTTTGGCAATGTTGGTCAGCTTTCGTAACTCTGTGCCGGCTTATTTTAAGCGTCTTCGTACATTCCTCAATATGGGATTGGCACGTGAAGGGGAGCGTGTGATCTATCAAGGCATTCCATGGGAGATTGAGCATATCAACCTCTATTCAGTCTTTCTCTATAATCCTCTGCTCGATAATGGGCGTATTCGTCTAACAATCGATCTACTTGAGAATATGATCTCGCGTGATGTTCCGCACGATGAAGTATATTATCCGACAAAAGCGGGAGATATTGTTATTATCGATTCAATTTATGCAGAGGTTGTACGGCAGACGCCAGAGACGATCTATCTTAATAGTTATGGAGCGGCGATTGAGTATGGAACTGAGGAGTTTGTAAATCGTAAGCCCAAAAATATCACTGATGGCTATGCAGCGAGTACACAGTTTGTTTTAGATCAAGATCATCGACATGATGATATCGATGCAATTTTAGAAGCACTTAAAATCACTGCAACGGCAGAGATTGAGAAAGATCCTGAGATGGCGGCGACAGTTTTAGGCGTTCATTCCAACTATCGTGGAATAAACCCTTACGGCGATCTGATCTTTGGAATGAGTATTAGCTTTGGCCCTAATGCCGCAGGTTACTACAACTCGGCACCGCGACTGTTACAACGAAGCGCGCTAATTGCCGCTGAGAAGAATCAGTGGAAATTGCCACGTAAGGGATATATTGCCGTAGCGGAGTAATCTAGTGGAATAATATTATCTATTATCTTATTACAAGATCTTTATTGGTCTAATAGAGTCAATAAGCGCTAATGAAGGAGTACTTTTGATAAGTACTCTTTTTTTATCAAAATATTTTTTTGAGATCTTTTCTTTTGAGATCTCTTTCATTTGATCTTTTAATTTTGTGATATTCAGCATACTTTTTGTCAATAATCGAAAGAAATCTTTTACTTACCATGATTAATTGCTAATATCTTCTAATAATAATTTATAACTTATCTCTATGCGGTTACATCGATTAGGTTATCGACAGGTAAGTTACAAGTAAGTTATATCTTAAAAAATGATACATCTTAAATAGGGCCCAGATCGTTATAGGGATTGTAAGGTGAGATATGCAGAAAATAATAAAAAAGAGTGAGCATATAGGTAGGCACGGAAAAGAGAAGGTCACCGTTGCCGCGATCGATTTTATTCCGGCATGGGGTGATTTAGAAGGCAATATTACGCGTCTTGTTGCTGCTGTTGAAAAAATCGGTCAGGAAGAGATCGATTATGCTGTTTTTCCTGAAACGGCGACTTGTGGTTATCTTTTCCGGGATTATCAAGAGATCTCCCCTTTTTTAGATACCATTCCCGGCAAAACAACTGCGGCACTTCTACCTCTGCTCAAGAGATATAATCTCTATATCAGCGTAGGTATCGCAGAGCGAGATCAAGAGAGTGGACTTGCTTACAATAGCGCGGTCTTATTAGGGCCTGAGGGGATTATCGGGACTTATCGTAAACGGGGACTTAATAGTCAAGATCAGCGCATTTTTGCCCCGGGAAATAGTGAAACGACGGTCTTTGATACAGCGCTCGGTAAAATTGGACTTCTGATCTGTTATGACGATACCTATTGGCAATATGCGCGTCTCTTGACGTTAAAGGGGGCGCAGATTATTGGTTGGCACTCGGTGTCGGATCGGATTATGCCTAATGCAGCGCCGAGTGAGCGAGTTGGGGATCACTCTACAATTGCACATGTGCAACATATTAGTGCGCTTAATGGCGTTTGGTCGATCTGTGCAACTCGCAGTGGAATTGAGGCTAATCCATTGACGGGAGCCGAGCTATACTATAATGGTGGATCGAGTATTTGGGCACCAACAGGAGAAAAAGTGTTGCAAGCCCCCGTGATTCCTCCTGAAGAACTTGCTCCTGGTTTAAATGGGATTTATCGCGCTACAATTGAGCCGGCAGAAGCAGATGCTTATCGTGATGTAATTTTGGCAAGAAGAAGAGTTTCGCTTTATACCCCCCATTTAGCTCTTCACCGTGTGCCTGATGATGCTAATGCGACTCAAGAACGCCGGCAGGTATTGTTGAGCGCAGCTCAATGGCCTAAAGAGAGTTCTCTGCTTGATAAGGTGAGCGTTCAAAAGAATCAGCTTTTAGTTTTACCGGCATTCTCTACGATTGCTGATCCCCTTTCAGAAACGGATATTTTTGCGGCAACTGAAGAGCAAGGTGGTTCTTTTGAGACAAAAATATCGCAAATTGCAGCGAAAGGGGGCGGTTATGTTGTGGGATCCTATCCTGAAGTTGAGCATGACCGACTCTACCATACAGTTGTTTTAGCAGGGCCTGAGGGCAATATTTTAGGTCGTTATCGTGCAACTCATCTTGATGCATCTGATAAGGGATGGGCGGTTGCAGGAGATCGGATCACGGTCGTGGAGACTTCGATCGGACGAATCGGACTGGCACTGGAGTATGAATTAGCGGTAGCAGAACTAGGGGCGCTCTATAGTGTTGAGCGTACCGATATTATTGCCGCGCCAGCGCGATTACCACTTCCTTTAAAGGTAGAGATTGATGCCGCTCTCTATTCGACCCCTAATCCCCCTACAGGAAGGGCTAATTATTATCCTTATGCAGCGGCAACATTACATCAACTCTGGGTCGTTTGTGGTGGAAGAGAGGAGGGGGGATTTACCGCTAGTGCTATCTATGGGCCTGAGCCCATCGTATTAACGCCGGCATTATTAGCAAAATCTGGAGAGGATTTGCTCTATTGTAAGACGGTCGTACCCGCACCTGACTCATGGATTAGTCAAGAGCGATTAATTCATGGGCAAGCTGCCATTTGGTTCCCCCCATTGGTGCAAGAGTAGAGGGTAAGAGAGGGTGTTGATAGATAATATGCGTAATATTAATTCAGTAAATAATGGGAGAAGCTCTTTATTGATAGCGATTCACCCCTATTATGTGAAGTAGGAGCATTAAAGAATAGAAAATAGAAAAATAAATTTTATATAGTGGAGTTAGCGTAATAACTAGTTTTATGACAAGTTTTGCAACTAGATAACAGACATTGAGATATAACATAAATAGCATTCAAAGGAGCCATTCCCTGTTATATAGATTATGAATGTTATATGTAAAAATATAATATCTATCGGTCTATTTTTATTACCATCTCTCTTCTTAAGATTAACTTTTTAATTAACTGCTTAATTAACTGATTAATTAACTGTTTGATTAATTTTTTAATTGGTTTTTAATTAAATATTTAAGTCGACACTGGTATTTATATTAGCTTTTAAATCTTTATAGCGAGTTTGTAGAAATAGATTATTAAAAAAATTGTAAATAATGGTATGTTGGAGTAAATGTATCGCAGTGAGTATGTAGAAGAAAATAAGACTTACAAAATAAGATTTACTATTTAACCTTATAGGTTTTATCACGATTTATCATTATTTGAGGGGATCTACTATGAAAAGTTCTTCATCACAGCCGGAGCAGTCGGTGAAAAGTCGGAATACATTGGCTTCTTCAATGTTAAATCCTGCATCGACTGCCGTCCCGATTATGGAGCGTCCTGAAATCGCTTTTGTATTAGCGATTATCGCAGGATTGATGAATGGCTATACCTACCATGTCTCTAAAATCTTTAGTACGGTACAGTCGGGCAATATTATTCTTTTAGGGGAGACGATCGCAACTAAAAATTGGCCCCATTTCTATGCGATTATGTTTACCGTGTTAGCCTTTGGCGTTGGCTCGATGTTAACCGCAATTGTTGAGAGGATCTATCGAAATAAGAATAATCATAGCTGGACCTTCGTGATCATCGCTATTGAAGCGCTGGTACTTATTATTCTGGCGAGTGGTTATTTTAATAATATTCTCTCCATCTCAACAATCTGCATCATCATCTCATTTGTTGCAGGCCTTCAGGGAAATGCCTTTCATAAGGTGAAAGGGATGCTCTACGGGAATGTGGCCGTCACTTTAGTGGTACAGTTAGCATTTAGTAATTTAATGCAAGCGATTCAGGGAGATAGAGGTACATGGCGAAAAGCTGTGATCTTCTTCTCAGTATTATTAGGGTTTGGTTTAGGGGGGTATGCTGGCACATTAGCGACGATTCGCTTTGGTGAGGCGGCCCTTCTTTTACCGGCAATTTTATTAATTTTACTCTTAATCTACCTTCTTTTGGCAAAAGAGAAGGGGGATGATTCAATCGATCCTGCTTCTTAAGCATCATTTCTGGAGAGTAAGGAGTAGTTCGTTTTTCCAATCAGTGATTCAATCGATATGCTTGATTGCTGATGATATTAACTTAGATAGACAATGGAGATTTTCTATGCCTATAGATAAGAATACCCCGCAGCCGTTTCGCCCATCAGATGGTAAAGGTTGGATCGACCATGGTCCACGTAACATCATGCGCGATCGTGAAAATCCAGATATTTTAGTGCCACCACCAACAGATCATGGCACCATTCCTAACTTACGTTTTAGCTTCTCTGATGCTCATATGCGTTTAGAAGAGGGGGGGTGGACGCGTGAGATTACTAATCGTGAACTACCGGCATCGCTTGATATTGCTGGCGTGAATATGTCGCTTGAGCCAGGTGCTTATCGTGAGCTTCATTGGCATAAAGAGGCAGAGTGGGGCTATATGCTCTATGGTAATGCTCGTGTTACAGCGATTGATGAAGATGGCCGAATCTTTATTGATGATGTTAAAGAGGGTGATATCTGGAACTTTGAAGCCGGAATTCCCCACTCTATTCAAGGATTAGATCAAGGGTGTGAATTCCTTTTAGTCTTTAGTGAAGCTGATTTCTCTGAAAATAACACCTTCCTCTTAACAGAGCTAATTTCTCATATTCCACAAGATGTGATCGCAGCAAACTTCAAGATGGATGTGGATACGCTGAAAAAATTACCACAAGTTGAGAAGTATATCTTTAAAGGTGAAGTTCCAGGGCCGATCAATGTTGTGCGTAAGCATAATGAACATGGTGATGTTCCTTCACCATTTACATTCCATCGTGATTCAATCACGCCTCATGAGTGTGAAGCAGGTAAAGTCTACTTTGTAGATGAGCGTAACTTCCCTGAAGCGAAGACGATTTCAGCAGCATTTGTAGAGATCGAACCTGGTGGTATGCGTGAAATCCATTGGCATCCACGTGCGCAAGAGTGGCTCTACTTTATTGAGGGTAAGGCGCGTATGACGGTCTTTAACTCACAAGGAACGGCAAGAACATTCAACTATCAAGCAGGTGATGTAGGGGTTGTTCCTATTGTAGCGGGACACTATATCCAAAATATTGGTGATGAGCCTGTTCGCTTTATCGAAGTATTTAAACGTCCAGATGCTTATCCGATCTCTCGTTACTCCGATATTTCTCTTAATGCTTGGTTAGCGAGTACACCTACACAGATCGTTGCAGATCATCTCAATTTAACGTTTGAAGAGGCAGAAGCGCTCCCAAATCCAGGGCGTCCAGAGCCTGTTATTTGGTATAAAAAGCCAGAAGGTAAATAGTTGCTGTCGTGAGTGATCTATTGTGTTGATGGATCTGGAAGTATAGTAAATCCATTATCGATTGACCATTAACTCACTTACAATTGACGCACAATTCTATTTTTATTTTTTATTTTTAATATCACCAGTATCGATTCATCTACTTATTTTGAATCGATACTGGTTTTTTGATTGGTTATTTAAATCATCTATTTGAATTACTCATTGTGAATTGGTCATTAGTAATCTAAGTAGATCGAGATTTTACTTCAGCTAGACTCCGCTAGATTCAACTAGATTTAGTCCGCTCGATCTGTTGCAATAGAGGATAATATAGAGAGAGTATATAGAGATCGATCCGATCGTGATCGATTATAAAAGATTAAGTAAGGGGTAAGTCATGAGTATGGAGATCTCCCGCCGAGGTTTTATTAAACTCGGTGTTATTGCTGGTATTACGATAATGGTAGGAAAGCTTCCCATCGCGGAAGCTGTAGAGATCAATTCAGGACCGACATCCACAGATTGGATGGGACGTGATGGTCGGGCAAAGATGCGTTGGGATGCGATTCGCAAAATAACAGGTGAGAAAAATTTTGCCCGAGATTATCGTGCGAAAGATCTGGAGGGTTGGCCAGATCAACAAGCTTACGCCTTTATGCTTAAAAGTACGAAGGCTGATCGAACTTTTGAAGGGATCGATCTTTCGATTCTAGGAAGCGAGCTACAGCCCGATCGTCTTGTGATGCAGGAAGATCTAGTACGAGATGGACTCAATATTCCTCAAGATACCAGCATGGGTGCCGGCTTTTATGGGAGTAATATTCTTCTTCCGAAAGGGGAGACGCCTCCTATCTATGGTCATCCTGTTGCGATTTTGATCTATAAGGATTTTGACCGATTTAGTGCCGCACAACGTCTATTACAATTTGATGAGAGCGTTATTCAATATGGCGCAGTGACCGGTATTAAACCGCCAAAAAATTATGGTGCTGCTCGCTATGTACGGATTGGTGGAGAGACACCGATAGCCCCTTCAAAATTTTCCCCTTACCAAGACTCGGCAATTAAAGGCGTCTTTGATGGCAATGAGGTGATTTGGCCGCCCGAGGGGTATTCTACTAACTCTTTAGTCGCAAGTCTTAAGCATAAGGATCGTGGTGGTGGTTTTATCCGTGCTTTAGAGAAGGCCGATAAGAAGCCGGAGATTCAACATATAGGGATGCAACATGCTGAAGCGATAGCTGCTGAGGTAGAGCGGGCAAAAGAGGATCCTAATAAAATTGTTCTAACGCGAAAAGGGTTTTCGCAGTCGATCGATCCGAGTGCGATGGAACCCGATAACTGTAATGCTTGGTATGATGCTAAAAATAAAACGCTTCATATCTTAACAGCGACGCAATCGCCGGCAGGAGTTGCGAATATGGCAGCAGATCTGCTCAAGGAGAGTCGTTTTAAAGGGGTTGAAAATATCCTACTTTTGACGGGTTCGACAGTAGGCTATGGTTCTAAGGATTACTCTGTTTTCCCAATCTATGCGATGGCGGCTAGTTTCTATAGTGATGGATTGCCGGTACGAATGGCTAATAATCGCTATGAGCAATTTCAGATGGGCATGAAGCGACATGCGGTGGAGATGGAGGTTACTATTACAGCAGATCGTCAAAGTGGCCAATTTGAGATTTTAAAAGGAACTTATCAATGTAATGGTGGGGGGAGAGAGAATCTTTCTGTTGCAGTTTCTCATGTGGCAGTGCGGGGCGCGCAGTCGATCTACTATTTTCCTAAGTCTGATTTGACCGCTTTAGCGATGGCAACACCGGCAGTTGAAGCCGGTTCAATGCGTGGTTTTGGCTCTCTTCAATCGATGGCAATTACAGAATTACTGGTCGATGAGTTAGCGCATGAATTGGGGGTCGACCCGATAGAGTTACGTAAAAAGAATGCAGTTCGAGAAGGGTATACTAATACTCAAGGAGGCATTTTTGCCGGAGATCCCCGCAATATCGAGATGTTAGAGATGGCACAAAAGCATCCACTTTGGCGTCATCGTCATGAGGCAAAAATGAAGTATGAGGCAGAAAATCCTGGTCGACTCTATGGTGTAGGATTTGCCCAAGTACAGCAAGTTTATGGCTCAAGTGGTGTTCCTACAATTCTCTCACTAGAATTTGATGAGATGGGTAAACTTTCGATGCGCCATTGTGTTCAAGAGATTGGAACGGGTGGAACAACAGCGCAACAGGTGATGATTTGGCAAGCGTTAGGAAAGGTTCCTGATTATGTCGAATTTGGCGTGACGCAATTTGATGAATTGCCGCTCTATACCAGTTGGGCAGATCAGAAAAAACAGGATCAACTCGCGAAGAGTGATCCTTATTGGGTACCGGCATTGATTCCTGATATGAGTTCTTCAAGTGGTGTTTACTATATCGGCTTTGGAACGCGACAAGCCGGGAAGTTTCTTTTAGAACATTCACTCTGGCCGGCGGCAAAAGCGATCTGGAGTGAAGGGATTGGGGGTGGATCTTTTAATAGCCTCAATATGTCTCTGGCAGATCTTCGAATTACAGAACTCGGTATCGGTGGTGGCGGTATGACACCACTCTCCTTTGAGGTTGTGGCGAAAAAAGCACATGAAATGGGATTGGTCACTGGTGTTGCCGTACATGCTTACTCTAGCTGGCAGTGGGCGCGTGCAGAGTTTGATATTCCCACAGTAGGGATGCTCAATCTTCCCCTAGATGCGCTTGCCGTAAAATATGGGAAAGGGGCGCCGGCAAGCTTAAAAGCGAGGATGACGACAGGGGGATATGATTTTATTAAGCGAAAGGTTGCTTATTTCCCAGATACAGATCGATCAGGAGCAGATCCAACGACAGTCACACCGGCATCGTCACTTGTAGAGTTGAGTGTGGATAGCTTTAGTGGTGAGGTGGAGATTCTTTCACATCATATGATTATGAATCCCGGTAAGCTCATCGTTCCTGAATTAGTCTCAGGACAGATCCAGGGCGGAACGGCAATGGGATTAGGGCATGCGCTAATGGAAGAGCTTCCACTCTATGAGGATGGCCCGGGAAATGGTACTTGGAACTTTAATCGCTATCGATTGCCGCGGGCAAAAGATGTTGCAGTCTGGAATCAGACGGCACAATTTCTTCCCCCTTTATCGGAAACATCTCCCCCGAAAGGGATGGCTGAGCTTGGTATGATTCCTATTTTGCCGGCGACAAGCAATGCTTTAACTCATGCAACTGGAAAACGTTTTTACCATTTTCCAGTAACGGCCGATAAGATTCAGAAAGCGCTCTCAGAGTAGCATTACGAGTATCAAAAAAAGGGAGTAAAGATGAGTAGAGAGATAGAGAAAGAGCATCAAGTGGGCACTTTATCGAATCAACAAGGATTAGATGAACAAGGATTAGATCTACAAAAAAATGATCAACAAAATCATGACGAGAAGAGCCATATAGTGAAAGAGCACTTTGATAGTGAAAAGATTCAGCAACGTTATCCTGCAATTGAGCGTAAACCTCTTACACTCACAATTAATGGGGAAGAGGTTGGACCGATTGAAGTACCATTGACGATGACAATGATCGACTTTTTACATGAGTATCTCGATTTAACAGGAACTCATTTCGGCTGTGGACAGGGGATTTGCCATGCCTGTACTGTTATGGAGATTCATCCTGATGGGTCAAAAAGTGAAACGAGAACATGTATCTTTGGAGCGCACTATTTTGCCGGCAAAAATATTGTGACGATTGAGGGGCAAGCGACAAAAAAAGATGGAGTATTGATCTTAACGCCTATTCAACAGGCTTTTATTGATAATTTTGCTTTTCAATGTGGTTATTGTGCGCCAGGATTTGTTGCGGGTGCAACTGTCTTTTTAGATCGCTTAAATCGCCACCCCATTAAGAGAGCTAATCTAGAAAAAGCCATTGAGGAGGCTCTCAATGATCATATCTGCCGTTGTACAGGGTATGTCCGTTATTATGAAGCAATTCGGGATGTCGCCTTAGCCACCCCCGGTTGTGTTATCGATTAAGGAGTAGAAGATGCGTTATGTTGAAGATATCGATTATTATCGTCGCAGTAAGCAGAAAGGGAGCTTAAAGCGCTGGCTCATCTGGCTCTTATTATTGCTGATTATCTTAGCGGTATTAATCCTAATCGGTGTGTTTCGTCAAGATTCTGTGACTACTAAAGGTACTTTGAGTGAAGCAGAGATGGAAGCATTGATACCTAAAGGGCGAGAGCTAGCGCTTGCTGGAGATTGTTTTGGTTGTCATACCCGGGAAGGAGGAGAGATGGGAGCAGGGGGTGTTCCGATTACAATGGCACCATTAGGAACGATCTACTCTACCAATATTACTCCTGATAAGAGATATGGAATTGGTAACTATACGCGGGAAGATTTTCATCGTGCATTAAAAGATGGTGTTGGAAAAGAGCGTGGAAATCTCTATCCGGCAATGCCTTACGTCTTTACCCATATTACGACTGATGAAGATATCGATGCGCTTTACGCTTACTTGATGAGTATTCCTCCTTTAGCAATTCCTAATGCTCAAAATAGTGGGGTATTTGCTTGGCCCGTACGCCCATTTTTGAATTTTTGGACACTCTTTAACTTTCCAGATCGATTGGCACCGCATGATCCTAATCGTTCTGAAGTATGGAATCGAGGTGCTTATCTCGTTGAGGGATTAGCACATTGTGGCGCTTGCCACTCTCCTAGAAATTTTATGATGGGGGTGGATTTTAAAGCGGCATTGACCGGAGGATTTGAAGATGGGTTAGCGATTCCTGATATTACAGCTGAGACATTGGCGAAAAGAGGTTACTCATTAGAAGATCTTACTGAGTATTTAGCAACTGGAATTGCGCCGGAAGGGGATTCTTTTGCGGGAATGGAGACAGTGACCCATTTCTCGACAAGTCAGATGAATCGTCAAGATGTGATTGCTATGGCAACCTATCTTCTTACCGATAAAGGGGGGAAGATTCTTTCGCCTAAGCGCTCTCCAATTATGACTAATCAAATTATAGGAGCGATGAAACAGGCAGATCTTGTAGCGGGTCGAGAGAATTATTTAGCTGCTTGTGCGACTTGTCATGGGATAGAGGGCAAGGGAATTCCACATGTAGCGCCTGCATTAGAGGGAGATGCGATCGTGATGATGGAGAATCCACAAACTCTAATTGCCGTTGTACTCAATGGAATACCCACAACCTCCTACTCTAATGGGGAGCGTATGTACGCTATGCCAGGGTTTGAAGGTGCATTAACCGCTAAGGAGATTGCCGATCTTCTTAATTGGGTGAGAGCTGAGTGGGGAGGCATTGAAAAACCGATCAAAGCAGATCAGGTTGCCCCTCAAGGAGAATCTCTACTCCATTTATAAATCTAGAATCTAGAATCTAGAATCTAGAATCTAGAATTCAGAATCTGTAATCTCCGATTCATGATTTCCAAGATGATTTATAATGTAGCTCTACACTCTACACTCTACATTCTACATTAAGGATAATAGTAGGAATAGCAGATGAGGTAGATAGAATAGATAAGGTAGATAAGAGAAAGCCCACTATTGAGTGGGCTTTTTTGATTCATTGTCTTAGGATGAATTTTATTATTGATGTTTTGATCTGAATTTTAAAGCTACTAATATGTATGTAGCTTTAAAACCTAATCGATTATTCAGCTGTTACGTTAACAGTGATTTCAACATTCACATCAGCGTGGAGGTGAAGTGTAACCGTGTGCTCGCCGAGTGAACGGATTGCACCATCATGGATACGAACTTCTTTACGCTCAACAGGTACACCTGCATCTGTAATAAGAGTTGCGATATCTTGAGCTGTTACTGAACCGAATAGACGACCTTCTGAACCTGCGTTTGCAGCGATAGTCATCACTAAACCAGCAAGTTTTTCACCACGTGCAGTTGCTTCCGCTAATACTTCAGCTTGTTTCTGCTCGAGTTCTGCACGACGCTCTTCAAAGCGAGCAACGTTAGCTTCAGTCGCTTCAGTCGCAAGACCTTGTGGAAGAAGGTAGTTACGTGCAAATCCTGGCTTAACATCGACCATGTCGCCAAGAGAACCTAAATTTTCAATTTTTTCTAAAAGAATAACTTTCATTGATTATCTCCCTTTGGACAAATTAGTGTTGATCAGTGTATGGGAGCAATGCAATGTAGCGAGCACGTTTAATTGCAGTTGCGAGCTGACGCTGATAGCGTGCGCTTGTACCCGTTACACGGCTAGGTACGATTTTACCTGTCTCTGTAACATAATTTTTTAAGAGATTAATATCTTTATAGTCGATTTCTTTAACGCCTTCAGCGGTAAAACGACAATATTTTCTACGACGAACATAACGTGACATAATTTTATTACCTTTTGTCTATATTTTAAAAGAGATCCGATGCTTATGCTTCTTCGCTATCTGCGTTGTCAGCATCATCGTTGCTTTCAGCTTCAACTTCACGATTGTCATGATGACGCTCAGGTTTTGCTGCAACAACAGATGGTTCAGTTTCCGCTTCTTCTTTGTTGATGATAAGATCACGGATAACCGCATCGTTAAAACGGAATGCGCTTTGTAGCTCTTCTAAAGAGGCTTTATCACATTCAATGTTCATAAGAACGTAGTGTGCTTTATGAATTTTTTGAATAGGATATGCTAATTGGCGACGGCCCCAATCTTCTAAACGATGGACTACGCCACCATTATCAGTCACGATTGCTTTGTAGCGATCGATCATTGCAGGAACTTGTTCACTTTGGTCTGGATGAACCAGAAATACTACTTCGTAATGACGCATTATTCATGCTCCTTATGGATTTAAAAAATATTTAAAGTCTTCTAAACACAACTTAAAAGACAAGGAGACCTAGAGTCTTGTAGTTTGATTGGCACTATTTTTTTTAAACTTTTTCAGTAACTAAAAAGCTTAGAAAGCACCATCTCATTAAAAGACTCAAAATCAAGCAAAGCATTATACCTGTTAAGATTTATAAAAGAAAGGGGAAAGAGCGGAGAAGTGCTAGAAGCTCTCCTCTTGAAGATGAAAGAGCGGTTCACCAAGTTTAATGGGCTGATACTCTTTGATGAGAGGATCGAGCATTAAATTCCCTTTCTCTGTAATAACGATTGCTGTTGATCCCATATTGAAGCGACCCATCTCTTCCCCTTTTTTCAAGGAGATCCCCTCTTTTTGATAATCACTATATTGTAGTAATTTGCCATAGGGTGGTGTAACGGTTCCTGACCAGACAGTTTCAATACTAGAGACATTAATGGCACCGACTAAGATAACGATCATCTTGCCATAGGGGGTCTCAAAGAGTGAGACGTGACGCTCATTTTCCGCAAAAAGAGCGGGGATTTTTTCAGCAGTCTTTAAGGAGACACTATAGAGTTTCCCCGGGATATGAATGGTCCGTAGAAGGGTTCCATCCACTGGCATATGGATACGATGGTAATCCCTTGGTGAAAGATAGATTGTTGCAAAAGAACCATCTTTAAAAGTGTCTGCTAATTGGGGATCAGCAATTAATGACTCTAAGGTGAAGTTGTGACCTTTGGCATGGATAAATTGAGTCTTATCTAATGCTCCACTTGCTGCAATTTTCCCATCAGCAGGGGAGATGAGCGCTGCGTCGCTTATGGGGCGAGCCCCCTCTTTTAACTCACGGGTAAAAAAATCGTTGAAGTTAATAAACTGTTCTGGACTTTGACGCTCATAATCTTGCCAAGCGATCTTGTAGATTTTCGCAAATTGGGAGATGAAAAGGTTTTTAAACCATGCTGTTTTGATACGTGTAATTTTACGAAATAGAGCAGATGAGAAGCGTTGAAAAGAGAGGTTGTTGAGAAACATGGATAATCTCCTAAATTTTTAAGTATTAAGCCGACCGTGAGTTTAGTCTATGATTTAGTCGAGATGCTTATTTGAGGGAGCCTAAAGAGTGAATCCAAGATTCTGCTGTGATTAGATCAGCTTCAGTATCGATACCGGCAGGGGGTGCTTCTGTAGTGATTGCGACAGCAATTTTATAATTGTTCGCCAGGGCTTTGAGCTGCTCTAATTTCTCTAAAGACTCAAGATGGGAGGGGATTAGATGGGGATAGGCATTGAGAAAACTCGCACGATAAGCATATAGACCTATATGACGTAGATAGGGAGAGTCTTCAATTACCCCTGTTACCGGCATTGCATCTCTCTGGTAAGGAATTGCAGCTCTTGAGAAGTAGAGTGCTTCATCAGCTTCATTGAGAACAACTTTTACGGCATTAGGATTATGAACTTCTTCCCATTGATGAATCGGGGTTGCCAATGTACTCATTGCAACAGAAGGGTTTTCTTTGAGGGCTGTTGCTGCAAGATCGATTAAATTAGTGGGTAGAAAAGGCTCATCCCCTTGCCAATTAACAATGATTTCATCATCGGGGAATTCTAGTTTTTGAGAGACTTCGCTGAGACGATCAGTTCCAGATTCATGGGAATCTTTTGTCATAATGACTTCTGCGCCTAAAGCTTTTAAATGATGATAGATTGCATCACTATCCGTCGCAACGATAATGCGCTTCGCATCGCTCTTCAATGCTGCCTCCCAGGTCCACTCTATAAGAGGCTTGCCGGCAAGGTCGCGTAACATTTTATTAGGAAGGCGAGTCGACTTTAATCGTGCGGGGATGATAATGGTATAACTCATAATTAATTTAATGCTCTCTTCTGTAAATGAAAGTTGAATAGAATAATTGAATGGAGCGATTAAAATAGTTTTTTATAAGACTCCATTGATTAATGGGAGAGATTATAGCAATAGGGTGCGTTTGGCGCGAAGAATTAAATTAGTGATCATTGATTTGGGTTTTTCACCTAAAAAGAGAAAAAAATTTGATGAAGAAAATAGGAAGTTGTTCAAAGATTGCACCACTTTTTAACGCGTCTCTCATTGTGAAAAAAACAGAAAAAAAGATCTAAAATTAGCTTGACTTATTAACATCTTTTCAAAAGCTCGATAATTAGAGGGTTATGTCGCTATTTGACTTTTGTGAGTTTATGATTTGTGAAATCGATTGATATTACTAGCTTTAGAGAGGTGTCTAATTATTGGTCATTTTAATAGATGAGCCATTTTAATGCCCTTTATGCTCCTTATCATAGAGTTATACACAAGGTTATCCACAGTATCTGTGGGTATCTATTTTTAGGTCAATTACTTTCTAAAAGTCAAATTTTGGCATCTTATCTCATCATTCACTTTGAAAGATATTTTGAAAGATACTTTGATCAGATTATTAGGATGCTATTCGGTCTTTAGTTTTATTTAAAAATAACAATATAACGGGTATCATAAGCCCCATCATTAGTTGTAAATTAGTGGCATTAATAGTGGCATTAAGCTAATCAATAAGAATAGGGAGTAGGAAAGCATCATGGCTCATAGAGAGAGATTAGATCACTTATTAGAGACGATGGCTCGATTGCGGGCTGAGGATGGTTGCCCTTGGGATCGTGCGCAGACGCATCTTTCTCTGATTCCCTATTTAAAAGAAGAAGCCGCTGAAGTGATTGATGCTATTGTTGAATTAACCGAAGCGGATCAGATAGCTCGGCAAGAGAATATTAATGATAAAATAGAAGAGCCTTGTATTAATGATCAAAAGCAGATTAGAGAAGCTGCATTAGAAGAGGAGCTCGCGGATCTATTGCTACAGATCCTTCTCCATTGTGAAATTGCAAAGGAGCGAGAAGCTTTCGATTTCAGTGATGTGATGGCGCGTCTCAATGAGAAGATAATACGTAGACATCCCCATGTTTTTGCCGGAAAGCAGTACCATTCAATCGTTGAACAGAAGGCTGATTGGGCTCGTATCAAAGCAGAAGAGCGAGCAGAGAAGAGAGTAGAGGTCAATCCATCATTACTCTCGGGAATCCCCAGAGCTCTCTCTCCTTTAAGACAGGCAGAATTATTACAGAAAAAAGCTGCGACAGTAGGTTTTGACTGGGATGAGATTGATCCTGTTATTGAGAAAGTTGAAGAGGAGCGTTTAGAGTTTTTTGAGGCAATGGAGAGCGGGGATCGAGAAGCGATGAAGAGTGAGTTGGGGGATCTCTTCTTCTCATTGGTCAATTTAGCACGCTTTTTAGAGATTGATCCTGAAGAAGCATTGCAATTGACTAATCTAAAATTTAGACGTCGATTTAATTATATTGAGAAGAGCGCCACAGCGCCACTAAAATCAGTAACGCTCGAAGATTTAGACCGCTATTGGAATGAGGCAAAGCGAGGAGGATTATGAGTCGGCATGATCTTTTCAGCACAGAAAGGGGGGGATATCCTCTAGAGAGTCGAGAAAAACGTCATTTATCTGATGCTGTCTATTCAGTTACGGCGCTCAACTTTGCGATTCGTGATCTTCTTGAAGGTGCATTTTTCTATTGTCAGGTTGAAGGAGAGGTCTCTAATGCGGCTTATCCTGGTTCTGGGCATATCTACTTTAATCTTAAAGATGAAGGTGGGATGCTTAAGTCTGTCATCTGGCGTTCTCAAGCAGAGCGTTATCGTTCATTGATTACAAATGGCCAGAAAATAAAGTTAACTGGAAAAGTCTCCGTCTATGCGCCTCGAGGAGAGTATCAGTTAATAGTCTCTCGTGTTGAAGAGGCTGGGGTTGGTGATCTTTATCTACAATTTTTAGCACTTAAAAATCGCCTTGCAGAAGAGGGGTTATTTGATACGCATTATAAGCAGATTATCCCTAAGCATCCACGTAAGATAGGTATTATCACCTCACGAAGCGCCGCTGCGTTACAAGATGTCTTACAGGTTTTCTCATCCCATAGACCCGATATTCCTCTTAAGCTGTATGCAACTAATGTACAAGGAAGAGGGGCTGAGCATGATATCGCTAATGCAATTGAGCGTGCGAATCGAGAGAATATATGTGATCTTCTACTTCTTATCCGTGGAGGGGGCAGTATAGAGGATTTATGGTGCTTTAATGAAGAAGTAGTTGCTCGCGCAATCTTTGCTTCTAAGATACCTATTATCACAGGAGTAGGGCATGAGACAGATATTACAATAGCTGATTTCGTCGCCGATCTACGAGCTCCAACGCCATCTATGGCAGCAAAATATTCATCACAATCTCGAGATGAGCTCTATCAATATCTTTCAGAAGTTGAATCCCGTTTAATGAAAATGATGCGGGATAAGTTACGTACGCTCGAAAAAGAGATCGATCATCTCTCCTATCGACTCTATCTTAAAGATCCTAAATCGCGCTTAAGTCAAAATAGAGAGCAATTGATTCGTCTAAAAGCAGGTTTAGGAAGAGCGATTCATTATCAATTAGAGCAACTTCAGGCGCGTTATTCAGTTATCAATGATCGATTGAAGAGAATCTCTTTAAATGATCAGATAGCGCGTCATCAAGATCGACTTCAGATGATGAGTGATCGGATGGAGAGAGCGCTTAGAAAAAAATATCAAGAAAGAGAGCAAGCGTTTGTCAATACCGTAGAGAAGTTAACGCTATTGAGCCCTCTCAATACGCTTTTACGCGGATATTCTATGACCACTAAAGAGGGGCAGTTAGTCAAAAGTATTACTGATGTCAAGATCTGCGATCAGCTGGAGATAGAAGTGACTGATGGAACGATTGATGTAGCGGTGGTTTCAATTCATTCTTCTTGATTATTGTTCTATTTCTATTGTTTGATCATCTTATTATTTAAAGCAGATGTGTTTTATGAAGTGATCGCATAATGAGGCAGTCTTTGGATCAAAAAGAATCATTGAGTGAGAGCGGTTAAGGGTAATAAAGTCACTATACCCTTCTAACTTGGTCTCATCGAGATAGACTGTACCATCACCAACTAGTGAATCTTTATCAATAGTATCGGTGATTGACTCTAGTAGCAGAGAAGTCGGACCTTGATTGTGGGTTCCTGCGATAATCCCCAAAGGAATGAGGAATTTCCAATATCGATTATAGTTTGGTAATAGAATATTTTGAGATTTTCCGATTAGAAAGGATGCATTATGATCTGTCAGATATTGGACAATTCGGGATCCATGAAATGGAGGGGTAATCGCGATGACTCTCTTTAGTTGTTGATGTATTGATTTTTCTAGACTCTTTAAGATAATTAAAGAGCCTAAACTATGTCCGATAATGGCAAAAGGGGAGGAGAATCTCTCTAAATAATGACAGAAAGAATTGACATTTTTTTCAAAGATGGTTATGAGTGTAGGATATTTAAAGTAATGTATTTGATACCCAAGTTTTTCAAGACGATACCCTAATACTCTCATAATAAGTGTATTCTGGTATAAACCATGTATTAGGACGACATCCTTGATATCTTCATATTTTTCTTTTTTCATCTTTTCAGAAATAGAGTAGAGGACCTAGGCGTTGTTAATATGATGTAGGGAAGCCCCATAGTAAACTTCTAAAATCAGCTTTGCATTAAATATCGATAAATTATGATAATAGAGAATAAAAAAATCCTCGTAGCTTAATAGGAAGTATAATGCTACGAGGATGGTTTTAGTTATTATTGTAGGGTTTAAATACTACTCAATGCCCTGATCTTTGTAATTTTAATCTATTGATCTATTTGATAATTGTTAGAGTCGGCTTTTTATTTTTGTTACTATCTTTATCCTTATCTCTATTTTGTAAGCTCTCTTTATCAGATTGTTCCTCATCTTTAGAACTCTCTTTATGAGAGGTTGGCAGTTGCCCTTTATCTGGCTCAATAATATCTAGTTGAGGCCCCTTCTTTTTGGAGAAGGAGGGCGTTGTGATTTTCATCATATCTACAAAATAATCATCAGGGAGTGCCTCTGTTTGAAAGCCCATTCCCTCACCATTTTCTTGAGCATAGATTGCTGCAACAGCCCCTACAGGAAAGTTAATTTCATGAACGATCCCAGAAAAACGAGCAGAAAAAGAGATCCACTCATCGCCTAAAATAAGATTACTTACGGCTGATGGAAGAACATTAAGAATAATATTACCATCGGTGATAAATTCTTCTGGTACATCGACATAGGGAAGGGTTGCATCTACTACAATGTAGGGCGTGCAATTATTATCGAGTATCCAGTCATAGAGGGCTCGAATAAAGTAGGGCTTATTTGAGGTCATCATAAAAAGTCCTTAAATAGTTTTCTCTTTTTTATCAAAAGCAGCTTTGACGCTCTCTTTTTCTAATAAACGATCGTAATAATCTAAGACAGGTTGAGCCTTTTTTGGAAGTGGAATATCCAAATATTTAACCCACCACAAGAAAGGGGCAATTGTGGCATCGATTAATGAGAAGTCTTCATTTTGGAAGTAGGCTGTCTCACTAAATAGTGGCGAATAGGCCACAAGAAGATCAGCGATCGCTTTATTAGTTCTATTATCTGCTGTTTTACGACCAATAAGTTTTTCAACGAGAGGATACCAATCGTTAACAATTGTTTTAATAGTTAGGCGAAACTTAGCCCGTAATATAGGGTCATTCGGGAGTAGTGGGGGGTGAGGAAAGCGCTCATCTAAAAATTCTAAGATAGTATCTGTATGATAAATAGCGATTTCACGAGTAATAAGTGTAGGTAGAATAACTTGAGGATTAACTTCTAAAAGGTCACCTGGGGGATTAGTTGGGTCGACAATTACTGTCTCACAGGTGATGTTTTTTTCGAGCAGGACGACTTTGACTCGATCACCATCTAAAGAGTTTTTTTCCGTAAAAAGGGTAAATCCTGTGCGTCTTGTTGACATAATTATGCTCTCCTTAATCGCAAGTAAGGAGCAATTAGATTTTAATTGCTCCTTACAGGTTTATTATAGTTTCCAATTATGAATGGGGTTCATTAAATACTTATTTAACATCTTTCCAATATTCACGATTTAAAGCATACGCAAGTATTGTGAAGATCACTAAGAATCCTAGAACCCAAGGACCATATTTCTTACGTTCAAGCTGTGCAGGCTCGGCAACGTATGTAAGGAAGTTAGTGAGGTCATTAACAGATTTACGGAACTCTAATTCTGTCATTGCACCATCAGTTACCTTCTCGAGCCCTACAACAACTTCCTCATATTGGCACTCATCAGGCTGTGATAGGTCACATTCACCAATAGCTACCTTTTCCACTATAGGACGATTAGTCCCTTGTAATTCAGCTAAAACATGAGGCATACCCGCATTAGGGAATGCAATGTTGTTCATTCCTGTAGGGCGACTTTCATCTTCATAGAATGAAAGTAGATATTTAAAGATGTAGTCCGGACCTTTCGCTCGAGCAATAGTCGAGAGATCCGGCGGTGCAACACCTAACCAGATTTGAGCATCTCCACGATCCATTGCTGTATAGATGAGATCTCCATCTTTTGTTGCTATAAATTCAGCTTCGCGAGGATCATAGCTACCAGTATTGATTAACTTTTGAATATCTTCTTCCTGCAATCCAATATCACGAGCTGTAATATTGTAGCGTTGAAACTCTAATGAGTGACAGGCAAGGCAGTAGTCCATATAGAGTCTAGCGCCTGATTGAAGAGATTCGTAGTTCGTCACATTAATTTGTGGGTCACCAAGCTGATCTAATGCTTTAGCTGTTAAATCCTCAGAAGTTTGTGCGTTTGCACTCGCTGCCATAAAGAAGAGGCAGCTAGTAAATAGAGTTATGATTTTTCTCATTTCATTGTCACCCTTGTTGGAACTGGTTTAACTTTACCCCATCTAGACCACCATGGCATGCCAAGGAAGAAGACAAAGTAGAAGATAGTACAGATACGTGCAACTAGTGTACGAGTATCATTCGCAGGAACCACTCCTAAATATCCTAAGATAATAAAGCAGATAACAAAGAGAGCAATCATAATTTTGATGAAAGCACCTTTATAGCGAATAGAGCGTACAGGGCTTCTATCTAACCAAGGTAAGATGAAGAGAACTGCAATTGAAGCTCCCATAGCTAAAACACCCCAAATTTGCGTACCAAACCATGATGGAACAGCACGTAAAATTGTATAGTAAGGTGTGAAGTACCAAACAGGTGCAATATGTGCAGGTGTTGCTAATGGATTAGCAGGTTCAAAGTTAGGTGCTTCTAAGAAGAGACCAAACATATCAGGAGCGTAAAAGATGATCAATGCAAAGAAGATCAAGAAAATTCCTACTGCAAAAGTATCATGAACTGTGTAGTAAGGATGGAATGGGATACCATCTAATGGCTTTCCATTTTCATCAAGGTGATCTTTGATCTCAATACCATCAGGGTTATTAGAGCCAACTTGGTGCAACGCTAAGATGTGTGCAACAACAAGACCAACTAAGACAAGTGGTAGGGCAATCACATGAAGTGCAAAGAAACGGCTTAATGTCGCTTCAGAGATAACAAAGTCACCACGAATGCCTGTCACTAATGTATCACCAATATAGGGAATAGCACCAAAGAGTGAGATAATAACTTGAGCACCCCAGAATGACATTTGACCATAAGGGAGTACGTATCCCATAAAGGCTTCAGCCATCAGAACAAGGTAGATCAACATTCCGAAGATCCATACCAGTTCACGAGGTTTACGGTGTGAACCATAGATAAGACCACGGAACATATGCATATAGACAACGATAAAGAACATTGATGCACCAACGGCATGCATATAGCGTATGAGCCATGTCCAGTTCGCATCCCGCATGACCGCAGTCTCTAATGATGCATAAGCAATAGGAATACCCGTAGGACCAAGTGCTCCATCGGGTTTGTAGTACATGACCAACCAAATCCCCGTTAAGATTTGGTTCACAAGCATAACGCCCGCTAAAACACCAAATACATAGAGCCAGTTAAAGTTTTTTGGTGCGTAATACTCAGTGACATGAGTACTTAAAGCACGCTTATATGGCAATCGATAGTCGATCCAGTCGCCTAAACGAGCCAATTTCGATTTAGATTGAGTTGTCATTAAGCCCCCTCCCCGCTAACACCCACAATAATTGAGTTTTCATTTTTGTAGTAGTGATCAGGAACAAGTAAGTTAATTGGAGCAGGTAGATTCTTAAATACACGTCCTGCAAGGTCAAAACGTGAGCCATGACATGCACAGAAGAAGCCACCACGCCAAGATGGACCTAAGTCTGCAGGTGCAACTTCAGGTCTAAAGGTTGGCGAACAACCTAAATGAGTACAAATACCTACGAGTACGAGATATTCAGGTTTAATTGAACGGTACTCATTTTGAGCATATGGAGGCTGTTGATCGCTTTTTGAATCAGGGTCAACTAATGCATCCGGTGGGGAAGTTAGTAAACGTTCTAACATTGCTTCAGTACGATTTAGTACCCAAACCGGTTTCCCTTGCCACTCAACACGGAGTAACTCGCCAGGGGAAAGCTTAGATAGATCAACCTCAACAGGTGCTCCCGCACTTTTTGCTCGTTGACTTGGCATCCAAGACTTAACAAAAGGAACCCCGAGAAATCCTGCTCCAAAAGCCGCAACTGCTACCGTTGCATAGCTCAGGACTCGTCTCCTTTTATGATTAACATTCTCCGAACTCATGTTCTTCGTCTCCATTAAAAAATTACTTTTACTTGTTTACACGAGACACATACTCGCCTGTGCGTGTGTCAACCTTGATCACTTCACCGATTTGTACAAAGAGTGGTACACGAACAACGGCACCTGACTCAAGCGTCGCAGGTTTACCACCTGTTCCCGCAGTATCACCCTTTAGACCAGGATCTGTATCAACAATCTTCATTTCAATGAAGTTAGGCGGAGTCACCGTAAGTGGAGCGCCATTGTAGAGTGTAACAGTGCAAGTATCTTGCTCCATTAACCATTTTTTTGCATCCTCTACCGCACTCTCATTTGCAGCGACCTGATCAAATGTTTCTGGATTCATGAAATGCCAAAATTCCCCATCGTTATACAAGTACTGGAGTTCAACATCCATGACATCCGCACCTTCAACAGATTCTCCTGAACGGAAGGTCTTTTCGATAACACGACCTGTTTTGAGGTTTCTGATTTTGACGCGGTTAAATGCTTGACCTTTACCAGGCTTAACCATCTCATTTTCGATGATTGAGCATGGATCCCCATCA
The DNA here is from genome assembly GCF_003121895.1 of Ignatzschineria cameli. Lineage (GTDB taxonomy): Bacteria > Pseudomonadota > Gammaproteobacteria > Cardiobacteriales > Wohlfahrtiimonadaceae > Ignatzschineria > Ignatzschineria cameli. The sequence goes on along the minus strand of NZ_QEWW01000009.1, from coordinate 24,605 downwards.
AGCATAATCTTTAGTCCACTTTTGAATTGATTTGTTGTATATGTTGCCATTTTATAATCACTATATCCTGCTAATAAATTTTTCTATGCAGATTATACCTGAACTCCATTTTAAATTCAGCTTACATCTTACCTATTTTGTTTACGCAATTGGGTTGTCATAAAGCTTTGAAATATATTCTCATTGATTCTAAACCATTGGTATTCTTGGTTGAGGAAAGCCTTCCAGTGATCGTAGACCATTTTAAAGTCTGGATTTTTAGCTGACTCCTCTTTATAGATTTCTTGAGCTACCTCATAAGAGGCTTCTAAAATTTCTTTTGAGAAGGAGTGAAGTTTTGCACCATTTTTTGTTAATGTCGCTAATGCGGGTGGATTTTCAGCATCATATTTTGCAATCATCCACTGATTTATTTCAGCACATACTGTTTCAAAAAGATCTTTATAGAGCTGAGGAAGCTCATTCCATTTTGCATCATTGACATAGAAAGAGACAGTGGCAGCGCCTTCCCAGAATCCCGGTGTATAGTAGTAGGGTGCAACGGCTTGAAGTCCTAATTTTTCATCATCATAAGGTCCTACAAACTCGGCAGCATCAATAGTCCCTTTTTCTAATGAGGAGTAGACATCGCTTGCCGGGATTGTTTGTGGAATGACGCCTAATCTTGAAAGAATTTCTCCACCGAAACCTGGAATACGGAACTTAAGACCTTTAAGGTCCTCTAAAGTATTAACCTCTTTTCTAAACCATCCTCCCATCTGTGCAGTTGTATTACCGCCTGGGAAGTTGATGATATTGTATTGTGCAAATACTTTTCGAAGGATCTCTAATCCTCCGCCGGCATAAAACCAAGCATTTTGCATTCGGGCACTCATCCCAAATGGTAAGACAGTATCAATAGAGAGCGCTGTATTTTTCCCGTGATAGTAGTAAGAGGCTGTATGGCCAACTTCGACCGTTCCTTGGGAGACTGCATCAAAAACTTGGTTGGCAGGAACGAGTTCGCCGGGGGCAAATACTTGAATTTCAAATTGACCATTGGTCAGTTTTGCTAATTTTTCAGATAGCATTGTTGATGCTGCAAATAGTATATTGAGATTTTTAGGAAAACCTGCGGCAATACGCCATTTCACTTTTGGAAATGTTTCCGCTTTAGCCATTGAAGTTGCTGCTAATCCAGAAATAGCTGCGGCTGCTCCTGCTTTTTTCATAAAATCACGACGTTTCATCTCTACTGCTCCCTTTGTCGAATGCATTGTGAGATATTGACTCTTCTTCAAAAAGCTCAGAGTAGAACTCAGTAGAGTTTGTCGAGCCAATTAATCTCTTGATAAAATTTAAATGGGTTAGGTTAGTTAAGTTAATTAAATAGGTTAGTTGCTTAAATTAAGCATGATAGAGAGGCATCCTCCCCACTGTTAGTCATTAAGCATCTATTTCGCATTTTGCATTCGATGGGTAAATCGTCCTTGCACAGATTATCTCAAGGGATAGATTGAGATCAGTTGCTATCTCTCATAGGGTTTATAAGAGATAGAGCGTCAGATGCAATAGATCTAATAAAAGTGATCACTCTTAAAAGTTTATCATCACTACTTTTATTAAATCGTCAAATCGTCAAATCATTAAATCGTTAACTAGGTTGTTAATTAAGTAATATAAATATGTAATACAAAAACATGTTAAAAATATGTTAGCTAATATTGAATACAATATTTTCTATACCATAGATCAATATAGACCGAAATTATAGGAAATACTATGGGTGAAAAGTACATTAAAAGTACAAAATATAGATTCGAGATGAATAGAAGTGCTTTTCTCGATTATTTGTTCTCTCTTTCCATGATTCCTCTATTACCTAATTTCTTATCTCCTGATTCCTAGGGCGATCTTTATTGAGTGACATTCATTAAGTGATATTGATGACTAATCGATTATCGATACTGAGTCATCAAAAATTGTTCTTGTTACTTGCGTAATTGTGAAAACATAAATTGTTGGAAAATATTCTCATTAACTCTAAACCATTGATACTCTTTATTGAGAAAGTTTTTCCAGTGTGTATAGACTCGCCTAAAGTCCTCATTTACTTCTGACTCTTCAACATATATCTCTTGAGCTACATTGTAGGCAGCTTGCATAATATCTCGAGAAAATGAACGAAGTTTAGCACCATTTTGAATCAAGGTTGCTAGAGCCTCTGGGCTTTTCGCATCATACTGCGCAGACATCCACATATTAACTTCAGCGGCTGCTCGTTCAAATATTGTTTTGTATCGTTGGGGAAGGTTATTCCATGCATCTTGATTGACATAGAAAGAGAGCATCGATGATCCTTCCCAAAATCCTGGAGTATAATAGTAGGGTGCAACTTCTTGAAGCCCTAAGCGCTGATCATCGTAGGGACCGACAAATTCAGTTGCATCGATAGTCCCCTTTTCGAGTGAAGAGTAGATGTCTCCTACAGGGATATTTTGAGGAATGGCACCGAGTCGTGCAAAGATCTCTCCCCCAAAGCCTGGAATTCTAAATTTTAATCCTTGAAGATCATCGACTGTTTTCACCTCTTTTCGGAACCAGCCTCCCATTTGTGTATTTGAATTCCCTCCTGGAAAGTTGACGATATTATATTTTCCAAAAAGTTCTCGTAAAACCTCAATTCCACCACCGGCATAACACCAAGCATTTTGCATTCTGGTTGTTAAACCGAAGGGGAGGCAAGTATCTATGGAGAGGGCTTTATTTTTCCCATGATAGTAGTTAGAGGTGCTATGACCTACTTCTACAGTTCCATTTTGGATCGCATCAAAGACTTGTGTAGAGGGAACGAGCTCGCCGGCAGCAAAAACTTGAATCTCAAATTCACCATTACTCATCTCATAAATGGAGTCTGCTAAACGTTGTGATCCTCCAAATACAATATCGAGATGTCGTGGAAAGCTTGAGGTCATCTTCCACTTAACTTTTGCAGGTGTCGCAGCTTTAAGTAGAGAGAGGCTTGCGGCCCCTCCAGTTACTAAACCTGCTTGCGCTATAAATTTGCGGCGCTTCATATCTTTTTATTTCCCCATAATATATATAGTGATTGAAGAGAAGAGGTATCTGATAAAGCTAACTCATATTGCCATTATATTCTCTAGGCTTCTCTAGGTTGTCTGTTTTCTAAATTGGGAGAACATAAACTGCTGGAAAATATTTTCGTTGACTCTAAACCATTGATACTCTTTGTTAAGGAAAGCTTTCCAGTGAGTATAGATTCTTCTGAAGTCTTCGTTAACTTCAACTTCTTCTGCATAGATCTCTTGTGCGGCATCATAAGCTGCTTGTAGGATCTCGCGTGAGAATGAACGGAGTTTAGCCCCATTTTGAATCAATGTTGCTAATGCTTCTGGGCTTTTCGCATCATATTGTGCAGACATCCACATATTTGCTTCAGCAGCGGCACGCTCAAAGATAATCTTATATTTTTCAGGAAGATTTGCCCAAGCATCTTTATTGACATAGAAGGTGAGCATTGCAGAACCTTCCCAGAATCCAGGCGTATAGTAGTAGGGAGCAACCTCTTGGAGTCCTAAGCGTTGATCATCATAGGGGCCGACAAATTCTGTTGCATCAATGGTACCCTTTTCAAGTGATGAGTAGATGTCGCCAACAGCAATATTTTGGGGAATTGAGCCAAGGCGAGAGAAGATTTCACCTCCAAAGCCAGGGATACGAAATTTAAGGCCTTTGAGATCATCAACGGTTTTCACCTCTTTACGAAACCAGCCTCCCATTTGTGTATTTGAGTTGCCGCCAGGGAAGTTAACGATATTATATTTATCAAAGAGTTCTCGTAAAACCTCTGTTCCACCGCCGGCATAATACCAAGCATTCTGCATTCGTGTTGTAAGCCCGAAGGGTAAGCAGGTATCGATTGATAATGCCTTGTTTTTTCCATGATAGTAGTTCGATGTCGTATGGCCTAATTCAACAGTGCCATTTTGAATTGCATCGAAAACTTGGGTTGATGGAATAATTTCGCCGGCAGCAAAGACCTGGATCTCAAATTCCCCATCACTCATTGCATAGACAGAGTCAGCTAACCGTTGAGATGTTCCAAAAAGTAGATCGAGATGTCTTGGGAAGCTTGAGGTCATACGCCATTTTACTTTAGCGTTATTACTTGCTTTTGCGCTACCGAGTGCGCCAATGCCAGCTCCTGCAATAACCCCTGCTCGGGAGATAAATTGTCGACGTTCCATAGTCAGATTAATCCTCTCTTAGTGATAATGATTTAGTATTTAGTATTTAGTAATTAGTAATTATAGGTGTCATCGATGCTCTATTAGCATAACTTGTCAATTGTAATTTAGCTGATGTAATTAGCATCTATGTAAAATTAAACGTATAGAGCATGATCGATAAATCTATCAAAGGTCTAACGCTTAATGTCTAAAGGTAGCCCTTTTAGAATGCGTCTTCTATCTGAAGAGATAGAGCGCAAGAGCAGAGCTATGGTTTATATCTGTCTGCTCATCGATAAGCCTGGTAGGCGTTTGTAGTTTAATATTAAAAATCAACACCAAAGTCGTCAAAGTCACTAAAGCTATCCATCCCGGTGTCGAGGTTGAACTCAATATCAGATCCTGATCCTTCAAAGCGTTCAATCTTTTCAGTTTTAATAATATCAGGGAAAGAGATTAAAATGACAACCATGATGATCTGTAGCAATAGGAAAGGTGTTGCGCCGTAGTAGATATCTTTGGTTGTTACCTCTTTTGGTGCGACTGACTTAAGGTAGAAGAGTGAGAAGCCGAAAGGAGGGTGCATGAAAGAGGTCTGCATGTTCATCGCTAAGATGATCCCAAACCAGGCGAGGTCTATCCCTAAAGAAGAGGCAATTGGTAGCAGGAGCGGAACTAGAATAAGGGTGATTTCAAAGAAATCTAAGAAGAATGCTACAAAGAAGATTAAGATATTAACGGCGATAATAAAACCAAGAACTCCGCCGGGAAGATCTCCTAAAATCCCTTCAATCCAAATACCTCCGTTTAAGCTCGTAAATGCTAGCGAGAAAAACATAGAGCCGATCATAATAAAGACAACAAAAGTTGTAATTTTGACACTCTGATCGAGCGCTTGATAGAGGAGCTTTTTAGTTAGCGATTTCTTAAATATTGCTAAAATCATAGCACCAACAGCACCAATAGCACCAGCTTCTGTAGGAGTTGCCATTCCTAGAAAAACAGTTCCTAATACAAGGAAAATGAGCGTTACTGGTGGAATGACACTTGTTACGACTTTTTTTGCTAAAGCCCTTCCATGTAGTGTTCTTGCCGTTTCAGGAATTGCCGGCATAGATTGAGGTTTTACTAATGTCAGAACAAAGATAAAAAGAATATAGGCACCGATCAGTAGGGCGCTAGGAATAAGAGCAGCTTTATACATCGCACCAATAGAGACGCCTAGCTGATCTCCAAGGACAATTAAAACAAGGCTTGGAGGAACAATTTGCGCTAAAGTGCCAGATGCTGCAATAACCCCTGATGCGATTCTTTTAGAATAACCATATCGAAGCATAATAGGGAGAGAGATCAATCCCATTGCAATAACAGAAGCAGAGACAATTCCGGTTGTTGCGGCAAGCATTGTGCCGACAAAGATGACTGAATAGGCTAATCCTCCGCGCATTTTTCCGAATAGTTGCCCCATGGTATCGAGGAGATCTTCGGCCATTCCAGTTCGTTCTAAGACGAGACCCATCAGGGTGAAAAAGGGGATCGCAAGTAAGGTATCATTACTGATAATACCGAAAAAGCGGTCGCTCAGTGCGCCTAGGAGCGCAAAATCGAGCTGACCGATAGAGATACCAACAAGTGAGAAGAGTAAGCCTGTAGCTGCTAATGAGAAAGCGATGGGATAGCCTTTTAAAAGAAATAGAATTAAGGCTATAAACATTAATGGGGGTAAAAAATCTAACATTGTTGCTGTTGCTCCGAGTGTTTAGCGATGTCGTTAGAAGTGCGAAGCGTGATAATTGCTTTGCAAAGTTCAGAAACTCCTTGAAGGATAAGGAAAAACATTCCAACAGGAAGTAATGCTTTAATAGGGGCTCTTGGAAGTCCACCAGGGTTTGAGGACATTTCCCAAATTTGCCAGGAGCTGATAGCAGGGCCAATTGTGAGATAAAAAAGCATTATGAAGGCGGGAAAGAGGAAAAAGACAATACCAATAATCTCTACAGTCGCCTTCACTTTTGATGAAAAACGATTAGAGATAATATCTATCCGAATGTGTTGGTCTTTTAGATAGGTATAGCCTGATCCAAGCAAAAACACCACTGCAAAGAGATACCATTGAACTTCTAACATACCATTAGAGCTCATATTGAAGGCATATCTAAAGAGTGCATTTCCCGCAGAAATAATTGTTGCTAGAAAAATAGCTATAATTGCAATTTTTCCTAGTGCAATATTAATAGTGTCGATAATGTGCGAGATTTTTTTTAAGATATTCATGGTTTAGAACCGCTTATATAGTTTTGCTTGAAAATAGAGGTTGAAAATTTTAGATTGAGGTGAAATTTTTAGTTGAATCTAAAAAAGGCTGTTACATGCAAGTAACAGAGCGCATCAGTTAATGTACTGTATATTCTACATTTTGCAAAATTTCTTAAATGTCTGAGTTATCCTGGATTGTCGGCAATCTCATCCTCCTTTCTCTTTTTGTTAGATATCGATATGATTTTCTTTCAGTTCTTTGTAATTTAGATCTTCTCTTTGAGCTAATTTTATGACCTGTTTTTTCTGCTTTTTAAAATTACCTAATTAAAGCTTCAATCTTTTTAAGTCACAAGCGTCTGCGTTTCTATAATGATCGATCGATGATTTTGATGTGGCGCCGATATAGTAGAAGCAAGAATAGGTGTAGGTTCTAGGAGAAGAAAAGCTATAAAAAACGCTGACAATAGTTATTATCAGCGTCTCTTTCGTTTTTAAATAGCTTGTTAACTAGGCATATTTTTCACATTTGTGTGTGAAGTTTTTTCCTGTTTCGTTCGCATATGCTTTGTGGTTATCAAGGATGATCTGCATTTCATCGGATGATCCCATAATTACAGGAACGCGCTGATGAAGCTTCTCAGGTGCTAAGTCTAAAATGCGCTCATATCCTGTTGATGCGATACCGCCAGCTTGTTCGACTAAAAAGGCCATTGGATTAGCCTCGTACATTAAGCGAAGGCGCCCACCCTTTTCTGTTAGTGAACTATCCATCGGGTAAGCAAAAAGACCACCTCGTTGAATTAATCTATGGATATCCATCACCATCGCTCCGACCCAACGCATTGTGAATTTCTTCTTGCGAGGGCCATCAACACCAAGATCACAATCATCAATATATTGGCGCATAGGTGGTTCCCAAAGAGTTCGATTCGCCTGATTGATTGCATATTCAGAGGTCGTGTTGGGAATCTGCATATTGGGGTGAGTGAGGATAAATTCACCGATAGCAGGATCGAGCGTAAAGCCATGAGTCCCATATCCAATTGTTAAAACCATCATAGTTGCCGAACCATAGAGGCAGTAGCCCGCACATACCTGTTTAGTTCCTTCTTGCAAGAAATCCGCTTCAGTTGGATTTTTTTTATCAGTTTTTAAGATTGAGAAGATGGTACCAATAGGGCCATTGATCTCAATATTGCTCGAACCATCTAGCGGATCAAATATGAGAAGGTAGTTTCCTCTTGGAACATTTTCAGGAATATTAAAGACATCATCCATCTCTTCACTCGCCATAGCGGCAACATGTCCGCGATTAGCATTATTTTTGATGAAAAGCTCATTTGCGATGACATCTAAGATTTGTTGCGTTTCTCCTTGGCAGTTTTCATTGTCTGTTGCACCAATAACATTGGCAAGTTGACCTTTTTGGACAGCTGCCGCAATCATCTTGCAGGAAACCGCGATATCATTAAGGAGAAGGGTAAAATTACCGGTAGCTTCGGGGAAGCGACGTTGCTCCTCCATAATAAATTGTGAGAGCGTTACGCCAAAGTGAGTCATTTAAATCTCCAGAGTCTGATTTAGGTAATAAAAAATTGTGAATATGATATCCTTTTTAGAGCTTTAGATAAAGCTATTTGTAGTAAGTGTGTAGTTTGTGACCCCATCCATTAGTGATAAAAAGCGCACGTCTTCTATGCTTGGAATTGTGATGTTTTACGGTTATACTCACCTTTAGATTAATATCTTAGAAAGGGGATCTAGAGATTGATCATTCTAAGGATTATAAAATAATTTATCATCCATCTAATCAAGTTAATGGAGATTAATAACTAAATATGAGTTCAACAGAGTTAAAAAATGCTGGTTTAAAAGTAACGCTTCCACGTCTAAAGATTTTAGATATTTTAGCAAAAGCAGCGGCAACTCCTGTTTGTCACCTCACGGCAGAGGAGATCTATATGCAGTTGAGCAGCTCAGGGGAAGAGGTCGGTCTTGCTACGGTGTATCGAGTATTGACTCAGTTTGAACAAGCTGGGCTAGTTCGTCGCCATTTCTTTGATGGTGGTCAGTCGATGTTTGAGATTGATGATGGCGATCAACATGATCACATTATCTGTATTAATTGCGGGCATATTGGTGAGTTCTCTCATGAGAAAATCCATGAGAAGCAGGCTCAAATTGCTGCAGAATTAGGATATGAGTTAACAGACGCTCGCACAATTTTGCACGGTATTTGTGCTCAATGCAGAGAGAAATAATCTTTTTACGACAAGAGTTTACGACTCGTCGTTATGCATTTATCTGGATTAGTATTTGGCTAATCCTGATATTTGCTACGTGGTTTTCACGCCCTCTAATTCCATTTCAGGAGACGCTTTTTTCCGGAGTTGTATGGGAGATGTATCAATCGGGAGATTGGCGTTATCCCATTATCAATGGTCATTATCAGCATACGCTTTTTCCTCTCAATTACTGGTTGGCATTGGGAGGTTGGCAGCTTTTTGGTGTTTCTGAATTTACACTTCGCTTATTAGCGACACTCTTTAGTTTAGCAACGCTTTTTTTAACGGCATGGGCGGCTTATCAGTTGTGGCCCGATAGAAGAGAAGTGCGGGCAAATGCACCGTTAGTACTGATAGGTAGTCTTGTCTGGACTCTATTTGCAACCGCTAATGTAGAATACCTCTATTTCACTTTTTACCTGATGTTAACGATGAACTTTCTTATCAGAGTTTGGTGCTTTGATCAGAAAGTTTGGTGGGTCGGCTTTGTGATTGCGCTGACATTAGGGCTCTTTTCCTCAGGATTGATCTTCTTATTGGTGACAGCCCCTATCATCTTTCTTGCACCTTATTGGGCGAGCAGATCGTGGCGTCAAATTTATCTTTACGGCATTCTTTCCACGGTAATTGCACTTCTGTTTTTTTTAATATGGGCCTTTTATAGTGCAGAAAGTTTAGGGTTTTCGCTATTTGATGCATTAGGATTAAAGTATTTAATTGGCGCGTTGAGCAATACACCACCTTTTTATATCTATCTGCTCAATCTTGTTGTTGTTCTTTTCCCTTGGCTCTTTTGGCTAAGGATATATCAGCTTTTTAGAAGTGCAGAACGAGATGAGTCACTCAATTTTGTGATTATTTGGTTTCTCTATCTGATTGTCATATTGGGTGTTTTAAGTCTAACCTCGCTCGATGCTCTTTTGCCACTCTATCCAGCTTTTGGTCTAATTATTGCTCGAATTTACCGGCAAGGAGTTAGCCGTAAAAGAGATGTTGCTCTAATAACTCTAGTGATGGTTGTTGTCGGAGCCTTGTTGATCTTTATTCCTCAAAGTTATCTCTACTGGGGACTCCCTAATTGGGTTGGTGAGGTTTCTCCTTTTTGGGGAGCGGGATTGATCTTATTTAGTATTACTCTCTTCTTTAATGCCACAAATACTCGAATTATGACATTGGCCTTAATGAGTGTGGCATTAACACTTGCTATCAACTTTGGAGTTGTCAGAGTTGCGACAGATTTTTATGATTTAACCCCGGCGGGGGAGCGTGTCTCTTGGTACCAATCAAAAGGAATGAAGGTTGCTCATCTTTCAGATTATCGAGGACATTTACATTTTGTAGGAAAGATTCAGGAACCAATTATTGAGATTGGGACTATGGAAGACTTTAACACCCTGATCGCAGAGGATCCTCAATCTAGGATCATTCTTTATCTTGAAGGAAGAGATCAGCTGTTAGATGAGATGGTCGAATATTGGCAACCATTTAGAGGGCGATATTTAATGATCATAAAGGCGGGAGATTTCGATCTTTGGATGAAGACACTCCCTGAGGAGAGTAGGCCATTAGAGTAAGAAGTCCTAGAATCAGTCTTTTCATGGTATCTCTTATCTCAATTTTTCAGAGCTGGTTTTTTAGTAATGATTCAGTGATTAATTGAGTTAGGAGTCGGTTTAAATGACTTATTTATTAATTAGTTGCTAATAGGTATAATTTGCCATTTACAATTGAGGCTTAGAGAGCAGATTTCATATTGTACATTTCATATTGCACATTCCATATCTTACAATTATCTGTCGTGGTTATAGAGTAGTAGTATGGGGTGGATAATTTAATTGTTGGTGACTATCTCAGTTCTTACATTTATGTTTTAATATTTCAATGTTTTTATTTAATGTTGAGTTTAAAGTTTTGAGTTCAAATTTGGGTTTGTAGAAATATCGAGATATCGCATATATCGATCAGCCATTAATTCAAATAATAAAGGTGATTTTTAATTATGATGCAATTCATCAGAGACCGTGCAAATAGTGTATGGGCAAAGGTATTACTAGGAGGGGTGGCTATCTCTCTTGCAGGAATTGGGGGGACTCAAATATTTAGTGGCCCAAGTGCGGATACTGTTGCGACAGTTGATGGAGAGAAGATCTCTTTGCAAGAGGTTGAAGCACAGTATCAACAACTGCTCAATGCGAATGCTCAAAATGTCGATCTGTCAGAAGAGTTGCAACGTCAATATCGTTTAATTGCAAGGCAAGATCTCTTGCAGCGTCGAGCGATGGATGCGCAGATTAAGAAGTGGGGAATCAGAGCTTCTGATAAGTCTGTTGCAGAAGAGATTATATCGATTCCAGCTTTTCAAAAAGATGGTGTTTTTGATCAAGAGACCTACAAAACAGCGCTTTTTTATGCAGGATACAATATTGAGTCCTTTGAGGAAGCAGTCAGAAGAGATGTTCAGGAAAAGGTTGTAAGAGAAGCATTAGTGAATAGTGTTTTTATTCCTGAGAAATCATTAATTGAGCAGATAGAATTTGCCGGTCAAACACGAGATATTGAGGTCGCTAGCTATAATTATCTACAGGATTTAGATAGCGTAGCTGTCTCTGATGAGGCGATTGCTCAGCATTATGATGTTAATCATGAGAAATATGTAACTCCTAATCGTATTAAGTTGCAGTATATCGAGTTATTACCGCAATCAAGTGCGAATTCATCATCTGATCTCGATGCAGAGGCGGTTGCTGCTGAAGTGGAGCGTTTGCAAAAAGCAAGTGAGCAGCGGCTATCAGAGCAGTTTACGATTGAATATACATCAGAAGCAGAAAAAGAAGATGCAATCGCACTCTTATCTGAGTTGAAGGCGAAAATTGACTTAGGAGAACTCACTTTTGATCAAGCTAAAGAGAGGATTACTGCGTTAGATAATGCCTATTATAATAAGAATGGAAATTTCAAATATGGGGTTGCAGGAATTCCAATCTTTGATGATGCGCTATTCTCTTTAACGATTGAGGAGCCTATATCAGTGCCTATTATTACTGATGGTGAGGTGCATATGATTCATCTGCTCAATATTAGTTCTCCATATAGTAGCCATGAGGCTTTAGTAGAGGCGGCAGAAATCTCCTTAAAAGAGAAGGTGCAAGTTGATCGTTATCTCGAGCAGGAGATGCGTCTTCAAGAATTGGCTGAAACCTATACTGAATCTTTAAGCGAGATTGCTCAGGATTTAGGTGTTGAGTTAAAAGAGAGTGATTGGTTGAATGTTGACAATCAAGAAGGCTTGTTAGCTAATCCGACAGTTTGGAATGCAGTTAATAGTTATGATGTGATGGAAAATGGCCGTAATTCATTACCATTTGCTTACAATGATCAACCTAATCATGCGATGATTGTTCGTATTGCTGAGCAAGAGTCGAGCCGACCTAAGAGTTTGGAAGAGAGTTTTGATGAGATAAAAGCTGAGCTTGCTCAGGAGAAGGCTAAAGAGGGTATTCAAAAGCAAGTAACTGCAATGTTAGAGGCGGGAGATCAGCAGAGCTTCCGAAATGATATTGAACAATTGGGATTTGCTTATAACCAATATAATGATCTTTCAATCTCTTCTATTGGGCGTCTTTCTAAGCCTGTGGAGCAACATGCCGTCTCTAATGGGTTTCAAAAAGTGCCGGCTCTAGAGGAGGGGAAACCTTCTTACTTGGTAGAAGATATCGATGGGCATATTGTTGTTATTGCAATCAATAATATTGCTAAGGGTTCATTAGATGATTTTTCAGATGATGAGCAGATGCAAATTAGAGAGTACTTACAAGGTATTGAGGCGAGCTATGAATATCGTGCATTCCAACAATATCTTTTGAATAACAGTAATATTAAGATCTATAACAATAGCTTTTTTGAATAGATTGTCAGTATGAGTTGTTAGTATGAGGCATTAGTAATAATGATGAGTAGGTTGGTAGGGATATCAACCTCTCTTTTTTTATCAAAAAAATAGCGCTATTCGATAATTGCTATTCGATAGTTAGATGGTAGGCATGAATGATGCAGCAAATGACGCAAGTTGAAAATATTCAGGAAAATTATGCACTACAAAAGCTCAATACTTTTGGTGTAGCAATCAAGAGTCGTTATCTCTTTCTGTTAGATAATTTAGCTCTGATTCCTTCTTTAAAAAAATTACCAGAGCCACAACTGATATTAGGTGGGGGAAGTAATATTCTTTTTACAGAAGATTATCCAGGAACGGTGATACTCAATCGGTTGATGGGGGTGGAGATCTTAGGAGATAGTGAGAATTTCATCATTGTAAAAGCAATGGCAGGAGAAGAATGGCATCCATTTGTAGTTCAAATGAATCAACGAGGATATCTAGGGCTAGAATATCTTGCATTAATCCCGGGTAGAGTCGGTGCAGCACCAGTACAAAATATAGGCGCATATGGCGCTGAAGTTAAAGATTTTATTACGGCAGTCGAGGTGTATGACTTTCAAGAAGAGAGAATAAAAGTACTCGATCGTGCTGCTTGTAAATTTGGTTATCGAGATAGTCTTTTTAAGCAGGAGAGCGGTCGATATTTGATCATATCAGTGACATTTAAGCTTCTTAAAAAGATGGAGCCTCAACTTCGCTATCGGGCGCTTCAGGAGTACTTCGATTCTAGAGGAGAGCAGATAGAGGAGCTTACTATGAGTGATATTATGAATGCGGTTATAGCTGTTCGTTCTAGTAAGCTTCCTGATCCTGACTTTATCGGTAATGCTGGGAGTTTCTTTAAAAATCCGATTGTTACAAAACAGCAGGCTGAAAAAGTTAAAGAAGAGTACCCTGAGCTTGTAATGTACCCAGATCAATTGGGTTATTGTAAGCTTGCCGCAGGGCAGTTGATTGAGTTGAGTGGTTATAAGGGGCTCTATGAGAATGGAGCCGGGATGTATGAGAAACAGGCCTTAGTGCTTGTTAATTTAGGGTGTAATGATGGGAAAGTACTATGGAGTCATGCGCTTAAAGTACGAGAGGGTGTGTTTGAAAAGTTTGGAGTTATGCTTGAGCCGGAGCCTTTAATATTGTAGTTTTTCCCCTTAAAGCGTTATAATTAGCCCATTAATTAGTTTTAGATAGGACTTAAAATGAAATATAGCTTTAAAAAGATCATAATGTTTGGTTTTTTTGTGACATTACTCTCCTTCTTCCAAGCCGCAAATGCACAAGAAGATCCTATTAGTGTTATCAAAAATACATCTGATCAGCTCTTTAAAACATTAAAAGCGGAGCGAGCAACACTAAAAAAAGATCCTAATAAGGTTTATGGCATCGTTGAAAAGATTTTAGTTCCTCGTTTTGATTTTGGAACAATCTCTCAATGGGTCATGGGGCGTTCATGGCGAGAGGCGACACCTGCACAAAGAACGGCATTTACAAATGAATTTCAGCGTCTCTTGATCAATACCTATGCAGGGGTGTTGCTCGACTACTCTGATGAAGAGCTAAAGGTATTACCTCTTCCCCCTAATGCAGCGAAAGGAGATGAAGTGACTGTTCGCTCAGAGATCATCTCTAAAGATCGCCCACCAATTGCAATTAACTACTCTATGATTAAAGCCGGGCAGCGTTGGATGGTTTATGATGTCTCTGTTGAGGGCGTTAGTATCGTTGCAAACTATCGCTCTGAAATTAGAGAGTTAGTTTCAAGAAATGGTATTGAAGGGATGATCAATATCTTAAAGCAAAAGAATAAGTAATCTCTGTAGAAGGTTGTTGGGAATAGAAGAGGGATAAGGGGGTGGTAAATAGAACTTACCACCTCATTTTCTTTATAGAGATAAGGTTATGATGATAAATCGTTAAGGGAAGGGGAAGTGATGGAAAAGAGAATCGCAGAGGTTGTAGAAGAAGCATCAATTTATCAATTAAAGGGGTGTTTTGATAAATTTACTATCCCTGAGAAGTGGAAGCAGCTAAAGGGTCAGTGGGAATCAAATCCCCCTAGCGTTATCGATCTTTCCGGAGTAGAGGAGTGTGATAGTGCTTTAATTGCATTACTTGTGGAAGCTAAGCGTTTATCTCCAAATCTTGCTATTGACTCAATCCCTGAGAATCTAGTACAATTACTCGAGTTATATCAAGTTAAGGATCTCTTTTCATAGGTGAATTAACGCTTAATATTTTCGAATTGGTTTTATATTTATATCTTGCGACTAACTTGTAGCGGAGTTGCAAGTAATTCAGTAAAAGTAACTCAGTCAAATATTGTTCAATTGTTGCTCTAATGTTTGACTGAAATGAAATAGTCGATATAATACGTATCTTCACTTAAGCGGGAATAGCTCAGTTGGTAGAGCACAACCTTGCCAAGGTTGGGGTCGCGAGTTCGAGTCTCGTTTCCCGCTCCAAATATATAGGCTGGATAGCAAAATGGTTATGCAGCGGATTGCAAATCCGTAGACGCCAGTTCGATTCTGGCTCCAGCCTCCAATTTTATGGCCCGTTCAGTGGTGGCCTGTATTGGCTTCCTAACAATGAACTATTGCAAACCGTGTCAGGTCCGGAAGGAAGCAGCACTAGTAAGACCTTCATGTGTTATGGGTCGGCTAATACGGGTCATCTCCATATCTATCTGAAAGTGATGACATAATGACTCAACAAGTTCTCGCACTAAAATGGCGGCCTCGAACCTTTAGCGAAGTCATTGGTCAGCCTCACGTAGTTCAAGCCCTCTCAAATGGTTTAGATAATAATAGACTGCACCATGCATTTCTATTTACAGGAACTCGGGGTGTTGGTAAAACTACTCTAGCAAGAATCTTTGCAAAATCTCTCAATTGTGAAAAAGGTGTCTCTTCATCCCCTTGTGGTGTTTGTTCCATCTGTAAGGAAGTTGATGAAGGGCGATTTGTCGATCTTATCGAAATTGATGCGGCATCTCGTACTCGGGTAGAGGATACGCGAGAGATTTTAGATAATGTTCAATATGCGCCGACACGTGGTCGTTATAAGATATATCTGATTGACGAAGTACATATGCTCTCTAATAGTAGTTTTAACGCTCTATTAAAGACGCTTGAAGAGCCGCCGAGTCATGTTAAGTTTTTATTAGCGACAACAGATCCGCAAAAACTCCCTGTAACTGTATTGTCCCGTTGCTTACGTTTCCAGCTGAAAAGAATTCAGGATGATGAGATTGCTGCGCAATTAGAGAAGATATTAAGTAGTGAAAAGATCGATTTTGATTCTTCCGCAGTGCGATTGATTGCAAAAGCGGGAGATGGGAGTATGCGCGATGCGCTCTCTCTACTAGATCAAGCCATAGCATATACAGGGCAAAATATTGCTTATGAGCCTACACGTGAGATGTTGGGATTAATCGATACACAATATCTACAATTGATCCTTTCTGCTTTAGCATCTCGTCAGGTTGAATCGCTGTTATCTGCTCTCAATATTATTCGGGATAATGGATTGGATTATCACCGTTTTTTAGAAGAGCTTATTGATGCATTTCATCTTTTAACGATGATTCAGATTTCACAAGAAGTCGCAGATGCTCAATCTTTGGAATACCAACTATTAGCAAAGCAGTTTAGGGCTGAAGATCTTCAACTCTTCTATCAAATTGCATTAAATGGGCGGAAGGATCTACAAAATCACCCAAATAGTGAGGTTGGATTTGAGATGACCCTATTGCGAATGCTCTATTTTGCACCACAAGCTCCAATAGATGTCACTGCGCAAACAACAGATGATAATGGCTCGACTTCTCTTGATGGAAAAACCGGAAATGAGGCGATAACAGCATCTCAAGTAACATCACAAATCGCATCGCAAAAAATGTCTCAAAAAAAAAGAGTAACTAATAGTGACTCTAATTCATTAGCGTCAACGGTTATCACAGCAGAGACAATCGATTCTAAAGTCTCTAAAGAGGGCTCACATGCTCAAGATTTAAGTGGTGAAGTAGTGGGTACAGTGGGTGAGGAAATCATCAAAGATGATACTTTTGAACAGAGAGAGAGAGTTGCAGATATCGATCTTCCTTGGAATGAGACAGATGTCGAAACAGTATTACCTATGGAGAGCAGTGATGCTCATCTTAGTGAAATGCAAGCTGATATACCGGCTGATATAGAAGTTGATCCACAGCTAAAGAGTGATGAAGATAGTGTAAATAGATTACCAGCATCTAAGTCGGTTAGAGGGGGGATGCTGATTAATGCGGATCAATTGGTTGATAATGAAGCTTGGTTGATGCTTGTCTCAGAGTTATCACTCGAGAGCGTTCTGTCTGGAATTGCACATAGTCTTGTTTTTAAAAGCTTTAAAGATAACTTATTAGTTTTAGAACGCCCATTATCAGTTAAAGATTTTAGAGTTGACGAGGCTGAAACAAGGTTAGCTTTAGCGATATCATCCCAATTAGGGAGAGAGATCTCCTGCAAAATCGAATATGTGGAAACATTAGCCGCAGAAAATCTTCATGAGCGTGTTGAGCGGCTTGATGAAGAGAAAGCTCAAAAAGCATTGCAGGATCTCTTAGAAGATGATGTTGTCCAATACTTACAGCGAGAGCATGGGGCACGCTTATTAGAACGTACAGTTAAATCACTCATTGAATAAGGGGATGATTAGATTCTCTTTAGAAATTTTCTCGACTCTTTTTCGCTTTTATAAAATTTTTTAAAGGTTAATTACCGCAACTTAATATTAATATTGATTCAATTGTGCTATTTTTTAAAATCGATACAATTTTTTAGATCCTTTTCGCCAATAGACGATGAGCTAAGAAGATATTTGGGGAAGAGGTTATTATTTGAGCTATTGAAGCGATCAATTTTTCGTTACTATTGATCCTCATTCTCATTGAATATAAATTGCCTTGTCAAAGCAGTTGTGAAAATGCAATTGTAAAAACCAATTGTAAAATTAATGATTAATTCAGCTCTATCAATCATGAGGATGGGTAGAGATTATAAATAGAAATTACAGAGAGTAGAAGGAGACCTTATGTTTAAAGGTGGAATTGCTGGAATGATGCAGAAAGCGCAGCGCATGCAAAAAGAGATGGAAAAAGCGCAAGAAGCTTTAGCAGATATTACTGTAACTGGAGAATCAGGCGCCGGGTTAGTGAAGATAGAGATGAGCTGTCGTCACGTCGTAAGAGCTATTCGTATCGATGACTCTTTGATGACAGATGACAAAGAGATGTTAGAAGATCTTTTAGGGGCTGCATTTAATGATGCTTTGGCTAAGGTAGAGAAAACATCTTCAGAGAAAATGTCTGAAGTTACAGGGGGATTAGGTCTTCCTGCAGGGATGAAAATTCCAGGATTCTAATCGAAGCTTAAGGGGGAATGAGTGTATCCTAAATCATTACAAGATGTCGTTGATGCTTTGAGAATTTTGCCTGGAGTAGGGCAGAAGACAGCATTAAGAATGGCACTCTATCTTTTAGAGCGCAATCAGAATGGTGCAAAGAGTATTAGTAGAGCGCTTGATTATGCGGTCAATACTATTCAAAAATGCTCTCAATGTCGCAACTTAACGGATAATGACATTTGTGATGATTGTTTAGATATGAGCCGAGATGAGTCACTGCTCTGTGTTGTAGAAAATCCAGTTGATGTTTTTGCATTAAGACAGAGCATAGAATATAAAGGTCGCTATTTTGTTCTCTTTGGACGTCTCTCTCCTTTAGATGGAATTGGACCTCATGAATTAGGTTTAGATCTGTTGGAGTCGCGATTATCGGAGGGTGTCATTAAAGAGATTATTTTAGCGACAAATACCACGGTAGAAGGTGAAGCTACGGCTCATTATATCGCTGAGATTGCAAAACAATATGATATTGCAGTAAGTCGAATTGCACATGGTGTTCCATTAGGAGGTGAGTTAGAGTACCTCGATGGTGGAACTCTATCCCATGCATTTTCAGCGCGAAAAAGTTATTAGGAGGTTGTGTGAGTACAATATTCGGTAAAATTATTCGTAAAGAGATCCCGGCAAAGATTGTCTATGAAGATAATGAGGTGTTGGCATTTGAAGATATTCAGCCTCAAGCACCTATCCATATTTTAGTGATTCCAAAGAAAGAGATTCCAACATTAAATGACCTAACAGGTGAAGATGCGGAATTGATGGGAAAACTCTTCTTAGTTGCACAAAAAATTGCGAAAGAGCAAGGATTTGCCGAAAAAGGTTATCGGACTGTCTTTAATTGTAATGGAGATGGAGGGCAGACTGTTGACCATATCCATCTTCATCTATTAGCCGGTAGAAGTTTAACTTGGCCACCGGGTTAATCGCTTATGTTATGAGATGAAATTAGCTTTGTACTAATTTTTACACTAAAAATTTGAAATCTGAAATCTGAAGTTTGAAGCAGTCAATAGCGTAATTGACTGCTTTTTTATTGAAAGAAATATTTTTATAAAAGATTTTGATGATTTATAGGTGGCTATGATGGATAGTAGGGCGGTGTCAATAAATCTCTATTATTTAAGATAATTTACATATGTATGGATCGGATATAAATTTGCAAGCATAAAACGAGATTATTTGATTTAAATAGGCTTTTTTTGAAATAGATCCTCTACGGCTAGGTTTGCTGTATGAAATTACTTACTATAAGTAAGCAGGAAAAGATTGATTAGTTCTAAGTAGTTAGTCAATTGGTGATATTGATACCTTTTTCACTATTTTTTATAAAAGGAGACGATAGATGTTTAGTAGGAAGAAGTTGTATACTCTCGGAATATTAGCTTTAACGGTAGGGGTCTCATTTGGGCAAACTGTTGCGAATAATGGATCAGTGCGTCAGGAGCCTATTATTCCTCTTATCCAGGAGGTTGTTGTCGATGAGGGGAAGGCTGAGTTAGGGAAAAAGCTCTGGTTTGATCCTAGGCTTTCGAAGTCAGGTTTTATCTCATGTAACTCATGTCACAATCTTAGCATGGGAGGCTCAGATAACTTGCCGACATCTATTGGACATAAGTGGCAAGAAGGCCCTATCAACTCACCAACTGTATTGAACTCAAGTCTCAATTTTGTGCAGTTTTGGGATGGGCGAGCAGCAGATTTGAAAGAGCAAGCCGCTGGACCTATTGAAAATCCAAAAGAGATGGCCTCCACGCATGATCTAGTTGTTGATGTTATAGCCTCAATACCGGGCTATGTTGATGAGTTTACTGAAGTCTATGGTGATGGGGATATTAATATCGATCGTATTACTGATGCAATTGCTGTGTTTGAGGAGACTTTAATTACACCAAACTCTCGTTTTGATCAGTGGTTACGAGGTGATGACAATGCCATTACGGCAGAGGAATTAGCAGGATATGAACTCTTTAGAAACAGTGGCTGTGTAGCTTGCCATTACGGCGAGGGGATCGGTGGATCAAGCTTCCAGAAAATGGGACTGTTAGAAGAGTATAAAACTGACAATCTAGCAAAAGGCTTAGCCGATTATACTGGGAATGAGTCAGATGAGATGTTTTTTAAGGTGCCTACGCTCAGAAATGTTGTTTTAACCTATCCCTATTTTCATGATGGGCAAGTCAATACCTTAGAGGAAGCAACCCAAATTATGGGACGACTACAATTAGGCCGAAACTTTACTGATGATGAAGTCAAAAAGATTGTTGCATTTTATGGAACCTTAACGGGTGATCAGCCACAAATTATTTTGCCTATCTTGCCCCCTTCTAATAATGATACTCCCTTACCACGTCCTTTCGATGAAGATGAGGAGATTGTTGTAGAAGAGAGTTAAGGTTTAATTTAGTCATTATTAATAAAATAGAGATAAAATAGAGAAGCCCTATGATCCAGTCATAAGGGCTTTTCATAAAGTAAATTATTTATAATATTTATTTATAGTGTTGTTTTTAAGGGAATTAGTTAGAAAATGGAAAGATTTAATCTCTACCCTCAATACGTTTGATCTTCTGCTCCGCCAAATCTTCAATTGTATGCCTTTGATCTTCTGCAACAAGTTTTGCCGTCCACTCTATTTCGCCTACAAATTTCATCTGTCTTTGTGGGCATTCTTGGAGCGCACATATTTCGCAAGAAAAAGGCTTACAATCATCTGTATGAATATACATCTCATGTTTCTCGCCAAACTTATCCTCTAATGCTTTAGTCATTTTATCGAGTTCAACATGTGCTTCTCGCATATTAAGGTACCAAGGAAGGGTAAGATGAGCATCAAGATGAACATGATTTCCATACTTAATAAATCTCACTTTATGAAGATCGACCCAATAGGGGGATCGATGTTCATTGGCAGTCTCCACAAACTCTTCGATCAGATCTTCATCAACTTCATCCATAATGCCAGCAATTGACTCTCGAATGATATGAATTCCAGAATGGATAATAATTCCTCCAAAAATAAGTGCAATTGCAGCATCTAACCATTGCCATCCTGTTAGCCATACAAGTAGTAGCCCAATAATAATACCCACAGTTGAGTAAGTATCTGAGTGGAGATGTTTACCGCCGGCAATTAGCGGTAGGACATTATGTTCTTTTCCTCTTTTGATTGCGAAGTAGCCTACAACATAATTGATAATGGCGGTGATGGCGATTAAGAAGAGTCCTGATCCTAAGCTCGAAAGAGAAGTGTCATCAAAGAGGAGGCGTTTTACCCCTTCATAAATAATGATAATTCCGGCAAATAGAATTAAAGCTCCCTCTACGCTTGCGGAGACAAATTCAATTTTCCCATGTCCATGGGGGTGATTATGATCTTTTGGTTTAGCTGATAGATAGAGGCTGAAAAGTGTAAAAGCGCCCGCAAGCATGTTAGTGATACTTTCTAGTGCGTCTGTTAGGATCGCAACTGAAGAGGTAACATACCAAGCAATAAATTTTAATATGAAGAGGAAGATTGCAACGCCAAGTATAATTTTTTGAAAGTTATAGTTAGCGCGATCATCTGCGTTCATCATGATGATGCTCCTAAGTTTCTACTGAGTGTTGGTTTTTTAAGATTTAAGTAATGAGATTAAAATCTTTAAAAGATTTAAAAAATGATTTAAAAAATAATAAAAGATTGAAGTAATAGGTTGAAGTGATACTTAATTATTACCTATTGAACTATTAAACGAGTTTATTAAATGAGCTCATTGAATGAGGTAGGTAAAGTGTATATGTGAGTCTATATGCAAGTATCACTCACGAATATTGCCTGTTTAAATATCAACAGAGTGTATCGTTTCTATTTCTGGTTGATTCGGCTATAGACAACTTGATCAACAAAATCGCCACAGAGGTTTTTAGTATGGCGTAATACTCCCTCTTTTTCCATGCCAATTTTTTCCATAACTCGACCAGAGGCACCATTTTCTGCTGTATATTTAGCCCAGATTCGCTCAACTTTTAGGGTGTTGAAGGCAAAATCGAGTAATTTTTTTGCAGCTTCTGGAGCATAGCCATTTCCCCAATATTTTTTATTGATAGCGTAGGCTAATTCTGCAGATCGTTCCTCTTCATTTATACGAAGATCACAGGTACCTATCATTTTTCCATTTTCTTTAAGCTCAATAGCAAAATTTCCTAATGGGCTACGCATAAAGAGATTAGCGATAATCCACTTACTCTCTTCTAGTGATTGGTGTGTAGGGAATGTATTTTTTGTATTCTCAGGATCACTTGCATACTCGAAAAGATCTTCGGCATCATCTAATGTAATAGGGCGAAGGATTAATCGATCGGTTTCAAGTATGCGGTTTTTAGCGAGTTGATAAAACATAAGGTAGTACCTCTAATTTTGAATAGATGGGAGGATTCTAAGATTAGGGAAGAGAGAAATATCCTATCATTCTAGGATAGATCATCTTTAAATGGTTTTACTTCTTAAATGATTCGATCATTTATAGTGTTCAATTTAGTTATGGCAGGATGAATTTAAAAAAGACTCTAGAAGGAAAGAGAATCTATTTTTATCTATAAGTTCTATCCTATTAATATCTACCACCTAAATTATACTACGTAACTCTCATATAGAATTCTCTATTATCTCTAATATTATATAGAGCAATAAGAGCTTATGAGGGGTGCTTATTTTATCACTTTTCACTCTTACTGGTAATATTATAAAGTGAGATAGATAAGTGGTAACAATGATTGGTTTTAATCTTCTGTTTCTTTTGCTTCTTTTGGGCATCATAGAAAGAGTAATAATATTTTCTACGGAATTTTAAGTAGTTGTTATAAAACAGGCTGTAATGAGAAGTAGATTGTAAAGAATAAATGATAATTAGATCGATAAGGTAAGCAGGGTTATTGGATGATAAATAGTACCGTAGTTCTCTTTTTATTAGTCTATTTGGCAATGGCATTAGGAAAGTTGCCGGGTTTTAAGCTAGATAGAACAGGTAGTGCCTTAGTTGGTGCTTTAGGGCTGATGGTGATCGGTGATATTACCGGGCAAGAAGCATGGGATGCAATTAACTATAAAACTATAGCATTACTATTTGGGTTGATGGTTCTCTCTGGTGCCTTTGGAGTTTCAGGTTTTTATAGTTATGCAACTTACAAAGTTGCCTCTTTAAATGTGAGTAGTCCGCTTTTATTGGCAATTTTAATCGGTGTTTCGGGAGGGCTCTCCTCTCTTTTAACAAATGATGTAGTTGTTGTAGCGATGACTCCTCTTCTCATATCTTTGACGATGGCGCGAAATTTAAATCCTATTCCTTTTGTTTTAGGTTTCTGTTTTGCTGCTAATACAGGCTCTGCAGGAACACTAATCGGCAGCCCGCAAAATATGATTATTGCGCAATCTCTCGATCTAAGTTTTACGGAGTTGTTAAAAATAGCGGGCATTCCAGCATTACTATCGATGGTTTTAGTGTGGGGTGTTACCTCTTTTATTTATAGAGGGCGC
Organism: Ignatzschineria cameli; assembly: GCF_003121895.1. Lineage (GTDB taxonomy): Bacteria > Pseudomonadota > Gammaproteobacteria > Cardiobacteriales > Wohlfahrtiimonadaceae > Ignatzschineria > Ignatzschineria cameli. The sequence goes on along the minus strand of NZ_QEWW01000009.1, from coordinate 944 downwards.
TGGCAGCTATCTGATACGAAAAATATTGATAAGCTATCATCTAATAAGCAGCTACGAAAGGATAATATAGCTATCAACCATGTTGAGCTTTTAAAAGCAACGCTAGTTGCGATTGTAGTGATGATTGCATTTGTTTGGGATCTTTGGCCCCAATCATTAGTAGCGCTTGCTGCGGCAGGAGTTCTACTGCTCAATAAAAAGATCGCATCGGATGATGTTTTAAAAGAGGTGAATTATAACTTGTTGATCTTGATAGCGAGTCTCTTTGTAGTCAATAAGGCGATGGCTATGACTGGTCTTCCTCAATTATTTTTGGCGGAGTTAAAAACTTGGGGGTTGGACCTTAATGATCCACTTTCTCTGCTGTTTACCGGAGCAATATTGAGTAATAGTGTTGGTAATAATCCGGCAGTAATGTTATTAACGCCATACCTTCATTCAGGAAGTAATGCCGCCTCATTAGGTGCTGCTTTAACATTAGGTACCGGATTTGCTAGTAATCTAATGATTTTTGGTAGCTTAGCCGGAATTATTGCGGTTGAAGAATCTAAGAAGCATGGCGTAATTATTACTTTTGGGGAGTTTTTGAAATCAGGTTTTTTAGTAGCTGGAAGCTGTTTAGCGATGGCTGCAGGTTGGATTTATTGGTTTTATTAAAAAAAGAGTTGCAAATAAAATTGAAAGGGGTAAGATACATCACCTCAGGCGACACAGCCCTTTTGAAAACAGCAAAAAGCAACGAAATAAGCAATATAAATAAGTAGTGTTTTTTTGAAATCTTTGAATGTTTTTAAATAAAGTTGTTAAACAGTTTTACTTTTTAAGTCTCTTTTTTTAACGTTGGTTTCAAGGTTTAGTTTTAGGTTCGAAGTTGTTTAAGTTTGAATTTAAAATGCTTTAAGAAACGGTTTAAAAAATAGTTAAAAATAAGTTTGACAAGTTTA
>NZ_QEWW01000008.1 GCF_003121895.1 Ignatzschineria cameli | reverse complement strand
CTTCCAAAAATCCCGCGCCGGCAAGTGGCGATCTCTATCACCAGCAAAATAATTGATTCACTGTAATAAGAGAGGCCGACGCGTTGCCGGATCTCACTATCGCGTTCTTCCAAAAATCATGCGCCGGCAAGGAGCAATCTCATCACCGGTAATTCCTGATAGAATTTCTCTATTCTAGATCTGATTCCTCAGCATCGAAGATGCCAACCTGCGGACATGCACCGGCGAAAAGAACGAAATAGTTGGTTCCCGCCCCTCCAATAACTCTCTTAAGAATCATTCATCAGAATTAATTGAGACAAAAAAGGCTGAACGGTGCCGGTCCTCACTATCGCATTCTTCCAAAAATCACGCGCCGGCAGTGGGTGATCTTCAATCGTCAGCAATGGCAACTGAGAATAATGATGATTCCTCGGCGCTGAAAGCGCCAACCGGCGGGCATGCACCGGCGAAAAGAACGAAATAGTTGGTTCCCGCGGCTCCAGAAATCTTCTTAGAGGCGCTACTTAGAAGTTGATCTATCGGACGTGATAACTTCCTCTTATCAGACCCTTTTTAAGATTCTTTATCATCGTTATTAATAAATACCATAAGATTTTACCGATATTATATGTTTTAATATCTTCAGTCGCTCCAGAACAGCTTGTTACACATAAGGAGCACTCTTTAAATCACACCAAAATTAAAGAGATGAAGTTAAAGAGATCGGTCAGATAATGTCAGATAAAATATTTGTCAGACAGATCCATTGCAAAGTGAATTTTTTTAAATAGTAAGGAGATTAATGATGGCTATCGAAACAATCAAAGAGATGTTACCTGCATATGCAAAAGATATGCGCCTTAACTTTTCAACCGTATTAACGGAAGCAGGAGCGCCAGGTCTTACTGATAAACAGATTGCTGCTGTTGCTGTCTCTGTAGCATTAAGCACAAAATGTAAAGTGTTGATCGATGCAATGGAGAAGTTTGCGCAAGATTTCTTAACAGAAGAAGAGTATCAAGGTGCGCAGATCGCAACAAGCATCATGAGTATGAATAATATCTACTATCGCTTCACCCATCTTGTATCTAATGATGAGTATACAAAATTACCAGCACGTCTTCGTATGAATCAGATGGCAAATCCTGGTCTTGATAAAGCAACATTTGAACTCGCATCTATCGCCGTATCTGCAGTTAACGGTTGTGGCATGTGTGTTGATTCACACGAGAAGAACTTACGTGATTTAGGTGTCTCTTCTCAAGGAATTCAGTCAGCGGTACGTATTGCAGCAGTTCTCTTCTCTGTAAGCGTTTCATTGGCGAATAAGTAGATATCGGTTCTCTAATCACTATTAGAATCCATGGATAAGATTTCCTAAGTCGATATCCAATATCTACTGAGCTCTTTGGTTCCCCTCCAAAGGGCTCTTTTTTTATTCTTCAACCCCCATCACCTGCGCCGTTTTTTTGACAAATCCTGTATACTGACTTCTCTTAACAAGAGATTCAAAGAGAGACTCAAAAAGAGAATGGATTAACGATATGGTATCGCCTTTAAAATAGGGACTTAGTAGTCACTGAGTTGTGACTTAAATAGTGATTAAAATATCGATTCAAATATCGATTGAAATGTTAGTTGAAAGCATCCATTTTTGATGGATCAACTAAGAATATTGGCTATATTGACTATATTGGCTTCAATTGAATAGATATAAAATGTAATGAGGATATAAACAGATGTTAAATTATTGGCAAAACGTTGGGGAGAGTGCCCACCGTGCATCAGAGACGCTTCGAATGGCGGATTCTGGAAAAAAGAATGCCTTTTTAGAGCAGCTCTACCAAGAGATCTTAGCGCACCAAGAAGAGATTAAAGCAGAAAATAGTAAAGATCTTGCACATGCTCAGACACAAAATTTTGATGTTGCTTTTATCGATCGCTTAGCACTTGATGATGCTCGAATTGCCGCGATGGCAAATGGCGTCAAAGAGATGATTCTACTCCCTGATCCCATCGGTGAATTGAGCGATATTAAAGTTCGTCCATCAGGAATTCAGGTCGGTAAGATGCGAGTGCCGCTCGGCGTAATTGCAATTATCTATGAATCTCGCCCTAACGTTACAATTGATGCAGCTGCCCTCTGCCTAAAATCAGGGAATGCGGCAATTCTTCGAGGAGGGAGTGAAGCCTTCCATACCAATCAATATTTAGCAACCCTTCTCAGTTTAGCGCTCGAAAAAGTGGGGCTTCCTAAGGATGCTATCCAAATTATCAATACAACAGATCGCGCCATTGTTGATCTGATGGTGACCTCACCACAATATATCGATGTTGTTATTCCTCGCGGTGGGAAATCCCTTGTGGAGCGAATTACCCATCAAGCAACGGTTCCCGTGATTAAACATCTCGATGGCGTCTGCCATACCTATGTTGATAGTGAAGCGGATCTTAATAAAGCGTACCATGTTGTCGATAATGCTAAAACTCAGCGTTTCGCTCCCTGTAATACCATGGAGACACTCCTCATTCATGAATCAATTTTAAAGAAGTTTCTACCAGAGATGGCAACAATCTTGGTTGAAAAAGGCGTGGAGCTCAGAACCTGTGAAAAAGCTTTAGCCCTTCTGAAAGCGGAAAATATCCCGGCTATTATCGCGGCAGAAGAGGATTGGCATGCCGAGTATCTCGCCCCAATCTTGGCGGTAAAAGTGGTTAAGAGTATGGAAGAAGCCATTACACATATTAATCATTATGGTTCCCACCATACCGATGTGATCTTGACGGAGAACTACTCTAAAGCGATGCATTTCCTCCGCGCTGTTGATTCCGCTTGTGTCATGATCAATGCCTCATCCCGATTCTGTGATGGCTTTGAATTTGGCTTAGGCGCTGAGATTGGAATCTCTACCGATAAACTTCATGTTCGAGGCCCTGTAGGTCTTGAAGGCTTAACCTCACAAAAATATATTGTCCTAGGACACGGTGAGGGACGCCAATAAATTAAGAAAAACTCGAAAAAATGGGCAGAGATAGCGGTAAAAGAGAGATCTTTGCCCCTTTTGTATCTATAATGTGCCACCTTTAGGGAATAACTGATAAAATAGAGTGGTATTTTTACTAGGAGTATTAAAAGATGACAGAACAAGCAACACTCGAAAAAATTAAGAGCCAAGTAACTGAAAACCCTGTAGTAATCTACATGAAAGGAAGCCCACAGTTTCCAATGTGTGGATTTTCAAGCCGTGCAGCACAAGCACTTGCAGATACAGGTCTTCCTTTCTCATTTGTAAATGTGATGGATGATCCACAAATTTTTGAGCATCTACCCAAATATGCTGATTGGCCAACCTTCCCACAAATCTATATCGGTGGCGAATTGATCGGCGGATGTGACATCGTTTTAGAGCTTGCAGAGCGTAATGATCTCAAGCAGATGATGAATGAAGCGATCGAAAACCAAAAGGCATAATTAGTAGATTATTAGCACGATTCATTAATTACAAAAAACCCATGCCTAAAATGGGTTTTTTGCTAATTTAAGGAGATAACCCATGAATGTATTTGAGATCAAACACCCTCTTGTTGCCCATAAAATTGGAAAGATGCGCAAAAAAGAGATCTCAACCAAAGATTTTAGAGAATTAGCCTCTGAAATTGCGCAGCTTCTCGCTTATGAAGCAACTAAAGATCTTGAAACAGAACCTCGTACCGTTGAAGGCTGGGCGGGTGATGTTGAAGTGGAGCAGATTAAAGGGAAAAAAGTTACCATCGTTCCAATTCTAAGAGCCGGTATCGGTATGCAACAAGGTGTTTTAGAGTTGATCCCCGGCGCACGCGTCTCTGTTGTCGGCTTTGAGCGAGATCCTGAGACATTAGATGCGGTTGCTTACTATCAAAAACTCACCACCCATCTCGAAGATCGCACAGCGCTTATTATCGACCCTATGTTAGCAACGGGCGGTACAGCTATCGCAACAATCGATCTCCTTAAAAATGCGGGTTGTAAGAAGATTAAAGCACTCTTTCTAGTCGCAGCACCAGAAGGGATTGAAAAACTTCATGCAAAACATCCTGATGTCGATATCTACACCGCATCGATCGATCAAGGCTTAAATGAAGATGCCTATATTCTCCCAGGTTTAGGAGATGCCGGCGATAAGATCTTTGGCACGGTTGAAGGTTAATCAAGGCGATAAGTTTCTGTCATCAACAAATCACTCACCGTTGGTAGAATCGAATCTACGATGAGCAAGTTATCTCAATTGAGCGCCTAAGTGAGAGCATCTACTTTATTAGTCAGCGTTCTCTCTTGGGAGTTCAAGTGTGATAACGCCTTAGGAGTAATCTATTACGATTGATAGCATATTGCGATTGGTATCAACATCAATATCAATATCAATGTCAATGTCAACGCAATATTTAATAATTATCAACTTAACTATTAATGTCATTGTTGCGTTGTTGTATGTTGAAACATCAAAAAGCATCAAAAAAATATCAAAATATTAGTAATAGATATCTGTATATAAAATGGAATTGATATGACTCTATTGTTACGAAAAAATCGATCAATCTGTACCCTTCTTTTAACCTCGCTTCTCACCTTTCCGCTCTGGGGAGTAAGTGCTGAGATTACAGAAGAGCAAGCATTTATCAATGGTAAACAAGCGATTGTCAAAAAAGATTGGCAAGCCTATCAACAATATCGTGATCAACTCCAAGACTCTTCCCTACTCCCCTATCTTGAATTTTATTACTATCAAGAACGTATCGATGAGAGCGATCCTCAAGAGGTGCTCGATTTCACAAGTCGCTATGCCAAAGAGCCCTTCGCCAATACGCTAAAAATCAATCTCTTTCAGAATCGAGAGAAACGAGAAAATTACCAATTTATTCTCGACCATGCACAATTTGCAGATACCTTAAGCCTGCGTTGTTATCTCTATAATGCGCAACAGAAAAATGCGACCTTCAACTTTGCAGAGTTTCAGAAAGATTGGGAAAAACAGTTACAACTCCCCAATAGTTGTCTACCGGCAGAACGCTACTGGCTCCAAAACAATAATGACTTACAGCTAGTAGAGAATAAAATTGAAACGCTCCTTTTAGCCGGACGAGTCGCTAAAGCAGAGAGCCTAATTGCAAGCTTGCCAGAAGAGAAACGGGGCTACTTTCAATACTTTGTCGATCTTTTGAAAGATCCTAGCAGCATTATGGTTCAAAAGCGCTACTACCCAGATAGTCAAGCGCTCTATAATCGAGTGTTACAAAAGTGGTCGAGTCAAGACTCCTTAAGAGCAGAAGCAGGGTTACAACTTGCTAAGGAGAAATCACTGCTCACTGATGCCGACTATATTAAATTACGTAACCGTATTGCCGTCTTTCAGGCAGGACGTGCAGATGCTGTTGCTCCGCTTGAGAAGATCTTAGCCATTCCAGTGGATGAGCGGGATGATCAGCTCATTCAATGGGGGTTTCGTCTAGCTGCAAAAGAGGGGAATTACTCCATCGCCCTCGCCCTTCTCTCCCATCTCTCTCCTGAAGCGCAAAAAGAGGATATCTGGCGCTACTGGTTAGGTAGAACCTATATGGAGATCGGTGATCATGAACAGGCAAAATATTACTATAAACTGATCCAAAATCAGCCCTCTTTCTATGGTTTCTTAGCAGCAGATGCTTTAGAACATAATTATGATGGCATCAATGCGATTGCCAAAAATAAGAAGATAAAGAGTGATACGCCCCTTCCTCAACGCTTTATTGTCGGACTACTCCTAGCGAAAGCGAATGAGGAGTATTTTAGCCGAGTAAAGTGGCAAGAAGCACTGCGTAATAGTACACAAGCAGAGCAAGAGGCGGGGAGTATTGCTGCATTTGATGCCGGCTTTTATAACTTAAGTCTACAAGCGGCAACAAGAGCGCGCGCAGAGGGAGGAATCTACTATCGTTACCCCGTTGCGTATCTCCCTATTATCGAGAAATATAGCGATCAACTTGTCACTGAACCGATTGTATTAGGACTTATTCGCCAAGAGAGCCTCTTTCATGAGCGTGCTAAATCACCAGCGAGTGCTTATGGCTTAATGCAATTGCTTATCCCGACTGCTGAGCGAGTCTCCCTCTCACTCAATGAGAAAGAGCGAGAATCTCTCTATGATCCTGAAGCTAATATTCGTTACGGTATCACCTACCTTCATCAATTAAAAGAGAATGTCGGCAGCTGTATCCCCTATATGTTAGCTAGCTATAATGCAGGGCCTCACAATGTTAAAAAATGGCTCCCTGAGCCGGGAAATGAGGTAGATATGATTCTTTGGATCGAAACCATTCCCTTCTATGAGACTCGTGGTTATGTTAAAAATGTTTTGAGCAATGCGGTAATCTACCATGCTCTCAATCAAGATCCTAAGCGTCTTTCAGAGTATCTCAACTGCTCAAGTACCGAATCTCAACAAGAGAATCCGATAGCGCCCTCATCACTCGCTGAGAAAGAAAGGAGTTAATCGATGCTCTACAAACTGCTCTTTATCACACTGGTGATTATCGGCTTCTTTCTCTTTCTTCGCTGGAAGATGGCCCCTAAAAAGGTCGTGGAAGTTGATCGCCCGGTTCCTGCCTCATGGTATCAAGCGATCCCTAATCTCTTTACCCCCGCAGAGCAGCTCTTTCTCTCCTCGTTAGAGGTCGCCCTTGCCGGAGTGCCGGTAAAAATCTTTGGAAAGGTTCGAATCGCCGATATCATCAAAGTCAGACCGGGGCTTGAACGGAGTGATTATGCCGGCGCATTTAGTAAAATTCGCTCTAAGCATGTTGATTTTGTCTTAGTCCACCCTTTAACCACGGCACCGCTACTCGTCATTGAGCTCGATGATAGTACGCATGATCAATATGAGCGTAAAGTACGAGATGCCTTTGTTGATGAAGCACTCTATCAAGCGCAGATTCCCATTTTACATGTTCCTCTTCGAAAACGTTATATCGAGCATAACTTGCGCGCACAAATTATTGAGATCTTAAGACAACATCACGATTATCGTTTTCAAGAGATGTAAGATTCAAGAGAGAGAAGATCAAATAGAGGGCATTAAACGCAACTCTTCTTATGCAAAAACATTACTTCTACGTACTCCACTGCCGTGATAATACACTCTATGCCGGCTATACGACCGATCTTGAACGAAGATTAAAAGAGCATAATCTTGGTCGAGGAGCAAAATATACCCGCCTCAGCTCTCGTCGCCCTGCAGAGATGATCTTCGCTGCCGCCTACCCTTGCCGAAGCTCTGCGATGAAGCAGGAGTATGCCTTTAAACAGCTCTCTCGCAAAGAGAAAGAGCACTATCTTCAAACCCAGCCGCTAACATTATCTCTGCCCTAATAATGCATTACCGATCGACACAGCTGCAGTAGTCTCTCCACTAATCTCTGTATTTCTTCAATCCTTACTGTAAAATAGCGGATAGGTAAATGCGATAGATAAACCGTAGCATCTCACAAGATAGAGCAATAGAGGATTTTATTGATGAAAGCAGAGATTATAGTCAGTGGTTCAGAACTTCTTTTAGGCCAATCGATCGATACCAATGGGCCTTGGATTGCTCGAAAATTGAGTGAAATAGGGATCGATTGCCATTTTAAATCCACTGTCGGGGATAACCTCAACAATATGGCAACCACGATTGCTCGCGCTTTTAGTCGTGCCGATATTATTCTCTGCACAGGAGGTTTAGGGCCAACGCAAGATGATATTACCCGCGAAGCGGTAGCAAGTGCGCTCGACCTTCCTCTTATCTATGATGAGACCCTTGCTGAGGTGATTCGCGAGAAGTTTCGCCAACGCAATAGAACGATGTCCGACAACAACTTACGCCAAGCTTACTATCCGGAAGGAGCTGATATCTTAGAGGCATTCCCCGGTACAGCGCCCGGCATTCATCTACAATATGAAGGAAAGCACCTCTTTCTGATGCCAGGGGTTCCTGCTGAGATGAAAGTAATGATGGAGCAAGATGTTCTCCCCTATCTTTTGACACTTTTACCAAAAGTGGAGCGTATCTATACCAAAACACTTCGTTGTTGGGGAAAAGGGGAATCAGATATCTCCGCCCTTCTCTCTGAGATCAATGATGAACTCGATGATCTCCCTAATCCAAAGCTCTCCTTTTTAGCCTCAGGTATTGAAGGAATCCAGGTACGATTCTCCGCTAAAACCGATACGGAAACTGAAGCAATGGCACTTATTGAACCCTTTGCGATCCGCGCGAAAGAGATCTTAGGTCACCTCTGTTTTGGTGAAGATCAGATGAGTATGGAGTCGGTTGTCGCTCAACTTCTCAATCAGAAACAGCTCACCTTAGGACTCTATGAATCATTTAGTGAAGGAATGGTCTCAAGTCGCCTCAATGAGAAGAGCGAGCAAGAGCACTACTTCAAGGGCGCTTGGATTGAGAGCCGTTTTCAAGATCTTTCTGTCGAAGCTTACAAGACAAAGCTCTACTATATTCAATCTCTCAGTCATGCTGACCTCGTTGCCACAGTGCATGGAGAAAAGGTGGGGCAAAATATGAAGTTAACGCTACTACTTCAACATCATGATCGACTTCATGAAAAAGAGATGGTTATCCCCAACTTCAATCATCAAGCAACTGTGAGTTTCTCAGTGATCAATCTCCTCAATATGGTACGACTCTATCTTCTAGATGCTCTAGATCAACAGCAATAACCACGGCATCAAAGGTGCCATTCTGCGGGCATGCGGTAGTGATAAGAATGAAATAGTCGGTTCCCGCAGCTCCACGAACCTTCTTATTGGAAATAATCAACTCCAAAGAAGCTGAACGCTGCCGGATCTCACCACTGCGTGCTTCCAAAAACCACGCGCCGGCGTGGGTGATCTTCTATCACCAGCAATAAACAATCTCTCAATTATTGTTTTAAAGAGACCTAATTCCTCTCGGCATCGAAGATGCCATTCTGCGGGCATGCAGTAGTAATAAGAATGAAATAGTCGGCTCCCGCGGCTCCACGAACCTTCTTATTGGAAATAATCAAACCCACAGAAGCTGAACGCTGCCGGATCTCCCTATCGTCTGCTTCCAAAAACCACGCGCTGGCGTGGGTGATCTTCTATCACCGGCAATGAACGATCTCTCAATTATTGTTTTAAATAAATCTGATTCCTCTCGGCATCGAAGATGCCATTCTGCGGGCATGCGGTAGTGATAAGAATGAAATAGTCGGTTCCCGCAGCTCCGTCAATTCTCTTAAGAATGATATATCAAAACAAAAGAGGCTGATGAGTTGCCGGATCTTACTATCGCGTTCTTCCATAGATCACGCGCCGGCAAGAGACATCAAAGATGCCGGTCTGCGGGCATGCGGTAGTGAAAAGAATGAAATAGTCGGTTCCCGCGGCTCCACGAACCTTCTTACTAGAAATAATCAAATCCACAGAAGCTGAACGCTGCCGGATCTCCCTATCACCTGCTTCCAAAAACCACGCGCCGGCTGTGGGTGATCTTCTATCACCGGCAATGAACGATCTCTCAATTATTGTTTTAAATAAATCTGATTCCTCTCGGCATCGAAGATGCCGATCTGCGGGCATGCAGTAGTAATAAGAATGAAATAGTCGGCTCCCGCAGCTCCACGAACCTTCTTATTGGAAATAATCAACTCCAAAGAAGCTGAACGCTGCCGGATCTCACCACTGCGTGCTTCCAAAAACCACGCGCCGGCGTGGGTGATCTTCTATCACCGGCAATGAACGATCTCTCAATTATTGTTTTAAATAAATCTGATTCCTCTCGGCATCGAAGATGCCATTCTGCGGGCATGCGGTAGTGATAAGAATGAAATAGTCGGTTCCCGCAGCTCCGTCAATTCTCTTAAGAATGATATATCAAAACAAAAGAGGCTGATGAGTTGCCGGATCTTACTATCGCGTTCTTCCATAGATCACGCGCCGGCAAGAGACATCAAAGATGCCGATCTGCGGGCATGCAGTAGTAATAAGAATGAAATAGTCGGTTCCCGCGGCTCCACGAACCTTCTTATTGGAAATAATCAAACCCACAGAAGCTGAACGCTGCCGGATCTCCCTATCGTCTGCTTCCAAAAACCACGCGCCGGCGTGGGTGATCTTCTATCACCGGCAATGAACGATCTCTCAATTATTGTTTTAAATAAATCTGATTCCTCTCGGCATCGAAGATGCCGATCTGCGGGCATGCAGTAGTAATAAGAATGAAATAGTCGGCTCCCGCGGCTCCGTCAATTCTCTTAAGAATGATATATCAAAACAAAAGAGGCTGATGAGTTGCCGGATCTTACTATCGCGTTTTTCCCAAAATCCCGCGCCGGCGTGGGTGATCTCCGATCACAGACAAATAGTGATCAATCCCCTCGACTCTTGAGAATTCGCTATAATAGAGACTCCTAATAAAAGCCTCATTAAAAAGAGTGATAGATGAAGAAAAAAATTAGAGTTGTTGCCGCTATTATCTGGGATCATAAGCGAGAAGAGATTCTCTTAAGTCGCCGAAAAGCGGAGCAGGATTTTGCCGGCCTTTGGGAATTCCCCGGCGGAAAAGTGGAAATAGGAGAACCTGATCAGACGGCGCTAATCCGAGAACTTAAAGAGGAGATCGCGATTGAAGCTACTCTTTTTGAAGAGGCGCTCTCCTTTCAATATCACTATCCCGATAAAACGATCGATTTTGTTATCTTTGAAGTCTTTAGCTTTACAGGAACCCCTCAGGGAGCTGAATCACAAGAGATCGCTTGGATTAAACAAGATAAATTGAGCGAACTCCAATTTCCGGCAGCTAATAAGATGATGATCGACTATCTAGAAACAAAGCCGGACAATAAAATTGGATAAGATCTAGATCGAATCAAAGCCATCATCACCAAAGAACGCCTAATAAATGATAGAGAATCCGTTATCAATAATAAAAAATGCCGAGCTAATCCTGCTCGGCATTCTTGTCTCATAATTTTCTCTTGATCATTAGCATCCAAACTTTAACTTAAACTGCCATGATCACAATTTGAGCGCCAATGGAATAATAGCCTCTAATGTTAAACCCGGTTTTGCGATCTTATTAACCCGCTTTTTCGCCTCTGTTTGACTATAACCAAGACTTACTAAAGCCTCAATTGCATCAGTGATAATCGCATCACTATCGGAGATCAATGTTCCACTACTTGCAGCAATAAGATCATCGGTAATATCAATCGGCGCTAATGCCTTAATCTTATCCCGTAGCTCAACAATTAAACGCTCAGCTGTCTTCTTCCCGACACCCGGCACCTTTGTTAAGCTATTGAGATCTTCTGTCTGAATCACTCGATAGAGCTCTTCTGCCGAAAGACCTGAAAGAATTAAGATCGCACTTTTAGGACCAATGCCGGAAACCCGAATCAATAGACGAAAGGCTTCTCGCTCTTTAGATGAACTAAAGCCATAGAGAAGCGAGGCATCTTCTCGCACCACATGATGAATCGTTAATTGTACCTTCTCTCCTTCACTCGGCAATTGTGCAAAGCTACTCATCGGTAACTCAACTTCATAACCGACACCGGCAACATCGATCAATGCCTGATTGGGCAGACGCTTCTCCGCTAAGATTCCTGTTAAACGACCAATCATACTAATCCCCCTAATTTTGAATGAAATGCATGCGTTAATGCTGCTGCTAATGCATCGGCCGCATCGACTTGTGGCTTACGATTTAATTTCAAGAGACTCTGCACCATATGTTGTACCTGCTCTTTCGCAGCATGTCCACGCCCAACGACGGTCTGCTTAATACGAGTCGCGGCATATTCCGCAACCGTTAATTCCGCCATCGCTGCTGCACACATTACAACTCCACGCGCCTGCCCTAGTTTGAGGGCTGATTGAGGGTTTTTATGTAAAAAGACCTCTTCAATCGAGAGGACTTCCGGGCGATAGAGTGCAATCAGTTGATCGACGCCTTGAAATATCGTTAAGAGGCGATTGGCCATCGGCTCGTCTGTCTTCATTCGAATACAGCCTGAATCCACATATTGTGGTCTTCTGCCGCTAGCATCAATCACCCCATAACCGGTAATTCTAGAACCGGGATCAATTCCCAAAATAATCATGAATGATCAATCACTGAAAGAGCTGCTCTAAGATCTCATCAGAAATATCAGCATTAGAGTAGACTTTTTGAACATCATCGAGGTTCTCAAGTGCTTCTACCATTGCCATCACCTTTTTAGCGGCTTCTAAATCGATCGATACATTATTATCAGCATATTGCGTCACTTCCGAATCTTCAGGTTCAAAACCTGCTTCAACCATCGCGTTGTGAACATCAACATAGCTTTGAGGTGTTGTTAAAACCTCGATCGAACCATCTTCATCGACAATCACATCTTCCGCACCGGCATTGATTGCCGCTTCCATAATGGCATCTTCATCAGAATTTTCTGGATAAGAGAGAACACCTAATTCTCTAAATTGGAACGCAACTGAACCATCGGTTCCTAAATTACCACCATATTTAGTAAAGGCGTGACGCACTTCACCTGCAGTACGGTTACGGTTATTAGAGAGACAATCAACCATCACAGCAACGCCACCTGCACCATAACCTTCGTAACGAATCTCCTCATCAGGAGGGCCATCGGTAATTCCAAGTCCTCGATTCACTGCACGTTCAATCGTATCTTTCGGCATATTTGCAGCATACGCACGATCGATCGCAAGACGAAGACGCGGATTGCTCTCAGGATCGCCATTGCCGGTTGTTCTAACTGCGATTGTGATTTCACGGATCAATTTTGTAAAAATTTTACCGCGTTTTTTATCTTGAGCACCTTTACGATGCTGTATATTTGCCCATTTACTGTGACCTGCCATATATCTACCTTATTGTGACAAGATTGATAAAAGAAAAGAGTAATAACGAATTAATAAAGAAGCTATTTTACCATAAAAGATGGTAAACGAATGAACGATTAAAGATGTATTCGCCGATAGCGGAGTGAGAAGCGAAAGAATACGCCCGATCGATAAAGAAAAACGCTCTCTTCCGAGTCCATTATCTGTTAAGCTATACGCGCAACAGTTAGCTAGCAATTGTCTGGCAAAATTGCCGAAGATGGGCGAGGTTCTCTCCTATTCCCCCTTATCTGTTACCAATAGCGTCTATAGAATTATGCTCCAAACACTTACTTGGGTACTCCTTCCGCTGCTAATTGGCTTTGCCATCCCCCTTAAAAAGCGCGCTCTGATTAAGCTTGTCGATCATATCCTGATCGCCTTAATCTATATCATTCTCTTTATTATGGGATTAAATTTAGCGACCATTCCCGATCTTTGGCAACAACTACAATCGATATTTGGAAAAACGCTGCTCTTTATTGTGCTTATTTTAGGACTCAATATGGTAGCATTGATCTTCCTCGATAAGCAGCTCCCCTTCCCGCTCAAGCCGGGTTCTGTAAAGAAGGAATCCACATGGAGAGCGCTATTAGGCTCCTCAAAGCTGATTGGTTCCATTATTTTAGGTTTAATTGTAGGATTGCTTGCAAATCAATATATCTATCTCCCGGAACATCTCGCAGAGATCGCCTTAATGATACTCTTAGCTTGTGTCGGTTTGCAGCTACGAGCAAGTGGCGTGCATCTAAAAGCGGTTCTCTTAAATCGCTATGGGCTGATTCTTAGCTTCTTCTTTATTCTCTCCTCCTTTGCCGGAGGCATCATCGCTGCACTGATTTTACAGATGCCGATAACACATGGATTAGCGATCAGTTCGGGATTTGGTTGGTACTCGCTCTCTACCATTATTCTCCAAGATGCGCATGGCCCAATTTTAGGGTCGATCGCCTTTTTTAATGATCTTTTCCGCGAGTTTTTTGCTTTTATGGTCATTCCGCTTCTGATGGCACGCTATCCATTAACCGCCATCGGTTCAGGTGGCGCGACCTCACTCGATTTTGTCTTACCGGTAATTCAAAGAACAGGAGGCGCTCAAGTTGTCCCCATCGCGATCAGTTTCGGCTTTATTACCAATATATTAGCCCCTATCTTCCTCGTCTTCTTTGCTAATCTCTAATTCGATAAACAAAAGAAGACACTAGTAAGCTTCGATCCGTTCAACTTCTGTTAGTTTTATTGTTTTCAATAAGAAGGTTCGTGGAGCTGCGGGAACCCACTATTTCATTCTTATCACTACTGCATGCTCGCCGGTTGGCGCTTTCAGCGCCGAGGAGTCATCATATTCTCAGTTGTCATTGCTGACGATAGAGGATCACCCACTACCGGCGCGTGGTTTTTTAGAAGAACGTAATAGTGAGATCCGGCAGCGTTCAGCTTCTGTTAGTTTTATTATTTCCAATAAGAAGATTCGTGGAGCTGCGGGAACCCACTATTTCATTCTTATCACTACTGCATGCCCGCAGATCGGCGCCTTCAGCGCTGAGGAATCATCATTATTCTCAGCTGCCATTGCTGACGATAGAGGATCACCCACTGCCGGCGCGGGATTTTTTGGAAGAACGCAATAGAGAGATCCGGCACCTCATCAGCCCTATTTATTTCAATAAATCGATTATTTTTCCGACGATAAAAGGTCACCAACTGCCGGCGCGTGTTTTTTGAAAGAATACGATGGTAAAATCCGGCAACGTTCGTAAGCTTACCGTCAAGCGCACAGTTCATAACTAGAGACTTTTTTGGTTAATTGTTTTTTTAAATTCACTGGGAGGTAAATTTCCCAGTGACTCATGAGGTCTTTCTTCATTATAACTTAACATCCAAGCCCAACTAAGTTCCCGCACCTGCGCTAGTGAGGAGAATAAATGGGGGGTTAATACTTCCGTTCGATAACTGCGATTAAAACGTTCGATATAAGCATTTTGATTTGGCTTTCCTGGCTCAATATAACAGATCCTAACGTGATTATTTTCACACCATTTTGTAAAAGCTGAAGAAGTCATTTCACTGCCATTATCGACACGAATCATTCTAGGAACGCCTCTTTCTTCTTTAAGTTGTTCTAAAACTCTCACAACTCTAGTGGCCGGTAGTGAGGTATCAACGACAATATCTAAAGCTTCTCGTGTACCTTCATCAATAATATTCAAAACTCTAAAGCGGGTACCGCTATAGAGTGCATCACTCATAAAATCGAACGACCAACTATAATTAGCCTCTGTAGGTACAGCTAAAGGTACAGGGTTACGCTCTGGTAACCGTTTTTTGGTACGTCTCTTTTGATTTAAATTCATTGCACAGTAAATACGCCACACGCGTTTAAAGTTCCATAAATTACCATCGAGTCTTAATCGGTGAAAGCACTTCCAAACCCCCCAACGAGACCGTGTGGAGTCTTGAATAATTGTA
This sequence comes from Ignatzschineria cameli, assembly GCF_003121895.1. Classification (GTDB taxonomy): domain Bacteria; phylum Pseudomonadota; class Gammaproteobacteria; order Cardiobacteriales; family Wohlfahrtiimonadaceae; genus Ignatzschineria; species Ignatzschineria cameli. The sequence goes on along the minus strand of NZ_QEWW01000008.1, from coordinate 63,948 downwards.
TTAAGCGCATCCACTATAGGCTGATCACGCTTTAGACGGTTTTGTTTCGGATCAGGCCGGTACCAACTGCGACGAGAAAGTCCTGTCAATCGACAAGCCTTAGCTATCGAAAGTAATCCTTGATATACCAAGTGTTGAGTCGCTTCTCTGCGTCGTTCCGGCGTTACAGCTTTCCCAATAAATCCTTAATTGTTGCATTTTCTAAAGCTAACTCAGCATACATTTTTTTGAGCTTGGCATTTTCAGCTTCAATTTCCCGTAATCGCTTCAAATCAGAGGCTTCTAAGCCTCCATATTTACTTTTCCATTGATAGTACGTAGCACTACTAATGCCGTGCTCTCGGCAGATATCGGTAACTTTAACGCCCTTTTCTGCCAGTTTTAAAATGTTTACAATTTGTGTTTCTGTGAATTTTGATCGTTTCATGATTTCCTCCATCTAAATAATGATGACAGAAATCTCTAGTTTTGGCTTGTGTCTTTTTAGGGTAAGTTTACGCGTTCAGCTTTTGTTGTCTTAATGAATCATTCTTAAGAAAGTTCGTGGAGCCGCGGGAACTAACTATTTCATTCTTTTAACCACTGCATGCCCGCCTGTTGGCGCCTTCAGCGCTGAGGAATCATCATTATTCTCAGCTGCCATTGCTGACGATAGAGGATCACCCACTGCCAGCGCGTGGTTTTTAGAAGAACGTAATAGTGAGATCCGGCAGCGTTCAGCTTCTGTTAATTTTATTATTTCCAATAAGAAGATTCGTGGAGCTGCGGGAACCGACCATTTCATTCTTATCACTACTGCATGCCCGCAGATCGGCGCCTTCAGCGCTGAGGAATCATCATATTCTCAGTTGTCATTGCTGACGATAGAGGATCACCCACTGCCGGCGCGGGATTTTTGGAAGCACGCAGTGGTGAGATCCGGCAGTGTTCAGCTTCTGTTAATTTTATTATTTCCAATAAGAAGATTCGTGGAGTTACGGGAACCGACCATTTTGCTCTTTTAACTGGTGCAGGCCCACAGATCGGCATCTTCGATGCCTCTTGCCGGCGCGGGATTTTGGAAGCACGCAGTGGTGAGATCCGGCAGCGTTCAGCTTCTGTTAATTTTATTATTTCCAATAAGAAGATTCGTGGAGCTGCGGGAACCCACTATTTCATTCTTATCACTACTGCATGCCCGCAGATCGGCGCCTTCAGCGCTGAGGAATCATCATTATTCTCAGCTGCCATTGCTGACGATAGAGGATCACCCACTGCCGGCGCGGGATTTTTAGAAGAACGTAATAGTGAGATCCGGCAGCGTTCAGCCTGTTGTCTCAATGAATTACTCTTAAGAGGGTTTTAAGAGCGCCGATTGCGAATAAGATAATCAAGATCATTAGGTAGATTCTCCCGGCGTGGATCTTTTGATGATTCCCTCTCCGGCAAAGGCTCAACCGTATCATCTGTTGATTCTCGCTGAGTTAGACTCTGAGATTTGAAAGAGTACTCTGGATCGATCTCGATACTGCGCTTCTCCATTTTCTTTGCTAATTGGTGCCGTAAAACCGCTAACGTCGATCCAAAGAAGGCTTTAATAAGAATAAGAAAAAAGAGATAGATAATGGCAATAACGATAACAGCTTCTACCACAATGGGTTTCGATAAATCGAGAACGAAAGCGACTAATCCTCCCATTTTGAGTAACCCCAATGTCGCACTACCGGCAAGAAGCGCAACCAAAAGTTGCTCAATACTCTTTATTACCCCGATCGGGAGTGCCTCCTCTTCCTCAATTACGATCACTCGACTTAAAATCTGATGCGCAAAGAAGAAGACGCCCCAAATTGTTAAGAGTAACTGCCCATTACTTGCCCCTTCCACACTTCCATAGAGAGATGCCGACCAAGGAAGCAGTAATAATGCAAAGAGAATAAGCGGATAACTCCCTACTAAAGAGACGATCCAGCGAAGCGGCATTGAGAAGAGTACCAGCTTTCGCTGACGTGATATCCCAACTAAAAGAAGCGATAGAAGTGCGCCGGCAATCGTTGCGATAAAAGTAGCGCCTAAAACGATCTCAATCGTTGCTCGCGTTCCCTCATAGAGCGGTCCTGACATCTGCTCAATCCACCGCCCGATACTTTCTAGTGTTACCATTCTCTTCCTTTTACAAATTAAATTTGGAAATAAAAAAGCAGTATCAAAATCTTTCGATCTCGATACTGCTCCTATTATGCCACGATCAATAGACCATCGATCAGCTTTATCATTCGCCTATTTTACTTCCCGCGATCACCTATTCAGCACCCGCAACCTCAGCACTAACCGGCTTAGGAATTAAGAAAGAGACTAAAAGCGCAACTACGGTAATCACAAGACCTAACAACATTCCATTACCATAGCCCTTCAAAAGATCACTACTTAATACCAACATCGCAGGTAAAAGTGCAAAACTTAAGCCGGCGCCAATATGGAAGGCTGCCGCATTCATCCCTGGCAAGAAACCGGGATTATCTTGCGGTGATAGAACAACCCCTAATCCATTGAGCATAATGTTAGCGGTCCCGGCATACATTACTCCGATCAACAATGTGCCAATGATCAAAATTGTCAAAGAACTTAAGCCGAAGAGCATTAGAATCAAGATGCCGATAATACTTCCAATCAATCCAAAACGAAGGATACGATTATAGCCCCAAATCGGCGCGAGTTTCCCCATAAAGGGACCCACTAACCAACCAATTAAGGCGTAAGGAGCAAGGAGATAGATCGCTGTCTTATTGGCAGTAAAGTTAAAGCCGATCTCACTATTTTGAGCAAAAGAGACCACTAATCCATTCACAACGGCAAAGATCCCCGTCATCGTTAACACGGTAGTTAAAAGGAGTGCCCAAGTTGAGCGCTCTTTGAGATGTTCTACCGTCACAAGAGGCTCATTGATTCGCTTCTCAATCTGAATAAAGAAGAGAAATGAGAGAATCGCGATCACAATCGAGATTGCTACCAGCCCCCAATTAGCTGCCGCCACTTTCCCTGCCTCATTAAAGGCTACTAAAAATCCAGCAAGGGTAATCACCAAGAAGAGAACGCCAAACCAATCCATCTTCTGCCCTGCAGAAGGTTTTGTCTCTCTAACCCCTTTTAAAATAAAAGGTAACGTAATAAGCCCTACAGCGGCGATAAACCAGAAGACAGGACGGAAACCGAAGTGGGTTGCAATAAAGCCCCCTAAGAATGCATCGATTCCGGCAATTCCTCCATTGACAGCTGTTATAATCCCCATCAACATCCCGTAGCGTTTCGGATCATTCACCTCGGCATGTAGCATCAAAAGACAGAGCGGAACAACCGGCCCGGAGAAGCCTTGGATAATTCGTGAGACAAAGTAGAGCTCAATATTAGGCGTAATGGCAGAAAGCACACCCCCAATCGTTGTCACAAAGATCAGAAAAAAGAGGATCTTACGACGCCCGACAATATCACTTAAACGTGGAATAAAGATAGAGAAGAGTGCCGCCGACATAAAGAAGGCCGTTTGAGAGAGACCAATCGTTGCTTCAGAAGTATCAAGTGCTCCAGCTATCGTCACTAAAACAGGATTGAGCATGGTGGCATTGAGCTGGAAAGCCATACATGCCATCAAGAGTGCGATCATTAAGGGAACCACACTCCGTGGTTCTCCCCCTGATACCGACTTTATCGGATCATTCTGCGTCATAATCCACCTCACCAATATGTTCTAATGCCTCAACAATTAGATCCCAGAAGTAAGCATGATTCAATTTCACCGCAACCTGAGTATGGCAATCCTCACTAGGGGGCATCCGGAAATCAGCGACGGTCATGCCTAAGGTTAATGTTCCTGTCAATTCAATATCCACGGGCACTTTCTGAGTTGTCATCACTGCGGGATCGATCACATAGGCAACTGCACAAGGATCATGAACAGGAGGATAGACAAATCCTTGCGCCTTCTCATAAAGAACACCGAAATGCTCTAAAAGCTCAACAACAAATTTTGCAGGTTTTGTACCAATTTGCGCAATTTTCTCAATAACATCCGGCGTTGCTAAAGCTTGATGGGTTAAATCGAGTCCTACCATCGTCAACGGCCACTTCTCATTGAAGACAATGTGAGCGGCTTCAGGGTCGATTTTAATATTAAATTCCGCGACAGCACTCCAGTTTCCGACATGATAACCTCCCCCCATTAAAACGACCTCTTTAACAAGAGAAGCGATTTTAGGTTCTTTCCGCACAGCCATAGCGATATTAGTTAAGCCGCCTGTCGGTACTAAAGTCACGGTTTTAGGAGGATGACTTAAAATTGTTTCAATAATTAGATCAACAGCATGGCGTGAATCGAGCGCTAAATCAGGCTCTGGTAATGTTGGGCCATCAAGACCTGATTCTCCATGCACATCGGGAGCGATCTCCACATCACGCACTAATGGTCTTGAACATCCCGCCGCAAAGGGAACGCCCACAATATTAGCAACTTTAGCCAATCCTAAAGCATTGCGAGTCACCTTCTCTAATGTCTGGTTTCCTACAACAGTGGTCACCGCTAGAAGTTCGATATTGGGATTCCCATGTGCTAAAAGAAGTGCAATTGCATCATCATGCCCAGGATCACAATCTAAAATGATTTTCTTGACCATATTCTTTACCTCTTAAAAGTCCTATTAAAAAAGATGACTACATCTACAATATTAGAGTGCCCTGATGACATTGTCATTAAACGTTGTCATTCAATTGTCGCCCTTATTGTATAAAATGGGCATTATACAGTGCTTCGAACTCTCTTTACTTAAAGATATTGCCCACATTTTGATCTTTCGCAAAGGTCTTGCCGGAATCATCTCTCTTTTTCCAAAAGAAGATTGCGATAGAGCTTGTATAAATCCCTACATCCATATAATATATAAATTCATATATTAAATATTCACTACCTTTTCACCCCCTTTTCTAAAGGAGCTTCATATGAAAAAGAATATCGGCACACTTGATGCAACGATTCGTATCATTGTTGGCATCATCATCTTAAGTTTAGTCTTTATCGGTCCTAAATCACTTTGGGGTTTAATCGGTTTAGTTCCGCTCTTAACAGGAATTATCCGCTACTGCCCACTCTACCCTGTTCTTGGTATTAATACTTGCAAGAAGTAAGGGCGAATATCGTTAATCAATGATTGAATCGATAATCGACAAAAGCGATCGCTCGATCGCACAATAACACACCTCTTTAAAAGCTCTTGAGAGATAGATCTGAGTTCCCTTAAGCACTTACATAGCCTATCCCTATACTAACTTTGTAATGTCTGCCTCGATCCTCTCAAGGGCTCTTTTTTCCAAAATATATCCAAAATATAACTATCTCAATCTACTATTTCGTTCTTATAACAAGTGCATGCCCGCCAATTGGCATCTTCAATGCCGGAATGAGAAAACTAAAGCGATGCCTATTGCCGGCATGTGATTGATGGAAATACGCGATAGTGAGGATCGGCAACTCATCGGCCTTTATAAAGACAAGAACGATTCCGGCAATCGAATGATTGCCTACTGCCGGCGCGTGGTTGATGGAAATACGCGATAGTGAGGACCGGCAACTCATCGGCCTTTATAAAGACAAGAACGATTCCGGCAATCGAATGATTGCCTACTGTCGGCGCGTGATTGATGAAAATACGCGATAGTAAGATCCGGCAGCGTTCAGCCTATTTTCTCTCAATATCCTCTATCACTAATAGTCGCAACATTAACCTTGAATAGTGACATAATACTGACAATAAAAAATCGCACCTAATGTGCGATTTCAAAATACTTTATGCTTCCAATAACTCTACTGCGTTATGCTTCTTTAAGTGCGCTCAATGCGGCATCTAAAATAGGAATTGTGGCGTCGATCTCCTTCTCTGTCACTATCAATGCCGGGAAATAACGTACAACGTTACCACCTGCTGATACTAAGAGTAATTTACGCGCTAGAGCTTCTTTAACCAGATCTCCCGCTTGTAGAGAATCATCAAGCTTAAAACCAATAAGTAATCCCTCTCCACGAATTTCAATTATCTCAGGATGCTTTTTCTGTAATGCTTCTAAAGATTTACGCGCATATTGCCCCATATTGGTCACATGTTGAAGCATCTCTTCTGATGTAATCTCATCTAAAACCGTTGCCGCAACACTACAAACAAATGGATTTCCACCATAGGTTGAACCATGATCTCCCGGGACAAGGATCTCATTTGCGATCCCTTTAGTGATACAGGCGCCGATGGGAACACCACCCCCTAATGCTTTCGCTAAAGTCACAACATCTGCCTTCAATGGAAGCTGATCAGAATAGAGAACCGTTCCTGTACGAGACATCCCACATTGAATCTCGTCAAAGATTACCAACGCCTGATGTGTTTTTGCCAAACGCTCAATCTCTGCGATAAATTCTGCGGTCGCCGAGGTCAATCCTCCTTCTCCTTGAATAGGTTCTAAGATGATCGCACAGACATTGTCATTAAAGCTTGCTTGTAATGCTTCAATATTATTAAATTCGATCTCAACTGTATTAGGAATAAGAGGACGATAATCTGCTTGATACTTTTCTTGCCCTGTTACCGCCAAAGTTCCTGTCGTCCGCCCATGAAAAGAATTTTTCATATAGAGAATGACATTTTTCTCCAAAGAGAGCTGCTTTCCATACTTTCGTGCAATCTTCAGCGCTAACTCATTGGCTTCCGCACCACTATTGCAGAAGAAGACTCGATCATAACCGGTCGCGGTAAGAAGCTTCTCCGCGGCTCGATTTTGTGCTTCATTGTAGTAGAGATTGGAGACATGAAGTAAGGTCTCTGCTTGCTTTTGAATTGTTTCAACCATCTTTGGATGGGCATGACCTAATGCATTGACTGCAATACCGGAGACAAAATCGAGATATCGATCCCCCTTATCATCAATCAATGTTAATCCTTCACCCTTTACAAAATTGACCGGAAACCGATTATATACATTGAGTAGCATCTCTTATCCTTTTGGTTCTATCGCCTTAAATTATTATTTATAAAAATATTCTCTATTAAACTATTCTTTGTTAAATCTATTCATTCTGGAGCTGATATTTTCTCTTCAACTCATTACGCACTCATACGCGGATTAATCTTTATAGATCATTGTTCCACATCCCTCTTCGGTAAAGAGCTCTAATAAGATGGAGTGACGAATCTGTCCATTTAAAATAATGACATGATGAACACCACGCTCAATAGCTGCAAGACAGGTATTGACCTTAGGAATCATTCCACCACTGATAATTCCATTATCGATATAGGATTTTGCCGTCGATACCGACATATCAGCAATCAGGGAACTCTTATCTTCAAAGTCTCGATAGACACCATTCACATCGGTTAAGAAGATAAGGCGATACGCTTCTACCGCAGCGGCAACCTCGCCGGCAACATAATCGGCATTAATATTAAATGTCTCCCCTGATGGGCCGATACCGATCGAAGAGATCACAGGAATATAATCTTGCTCCACTAAGATATCAATCAAGCTTCGGTCAACTGATTCGATCTCGCCAACAAAACCGATATCGATCATCCCCCCCTCTTTCTCAATATATTTCTTGCGAGCCGTTAACATCCCCCCATCTTTTCCACTCAAACCGACCGCTTTAGCGCCTAAACGATTGAGATCAGCCACGATCCCCTTATTGATTTTTGCCGATAAGACCATCTCTGCAATCTCTACCGTTTCCGCATCACTGACACGATTACCCTCGACAAAACGGCTCTCCTTATTAACCCGCTTTAACATTGCGTTAATTTCAGGCCCGCCGCCGTGAATGATGATAGGACGTAGACCGACATACTTCATCAGAACAATATCCTTCATAAATTCATCACGCACCTTTTCATCCACCATCGCGGCGCCCCCATACTTAATGACAACCGTTTTATCTGCATATTTGCGAATAAATGGTAGGGCCTCAACTAAGATGTGAGCTTTATCGTGGTTGGTAATCATCCTCTATCCTTCTTTGATCATTTTATATTGCTATCTTTAATTATTACTGTGAGTGATTATTTTCAAACTCTATTTCAAACTCTATTTCAAACGCTATACGTCTATTATTTAGCGTTCATCTGAAATCTCATCAGAAGCTGATAAAACAGCCTATTCTGATGAGGTTTCATCGCTCAATAATCACAATCTTAGGTGCGATAATCAGCATTGATCTTGATGTAATCATAAGAGAGATCACAGCCCCATGCCGTTGCTGTACTCCCGCCATTCATCAGATCAACAAAAATCGTGATATTTTCCTCTTTTAAAAGCGCATCGAGCGCAGCAGGATCAAATGACGCGCCAGCACCATCTGCAACGATCTGTACTGATTGACCACCTGCTTCGATAAAGATCTGTACTTTTGCAATATCATACTCTGCGGTTGCATTACCTACGGCACAGATAATTCTGCCCCAGTTTCCATCTTCACCAAAGATCGCTGTCTTCACAAGGCTAGAGGTAACAACTGATTTTGCCACACTTTGAGCATCTGCTAAGGAGCGCGCATGTTCAACGCGAACCTCTAATAATTTTGTTGCCCCTTCTCCGTCACGTGCAATCTTCTTCGCTAAAAGCTGATTAACGGTATCTAATCCCCGTTTAAATTTAAGATAAGCATCACCGCTTGCCTCAATTTTGGGGTGCTTCGCAAGTCCATTTGCAAAGATAAAAGCGGAATCATTCGTACTGGTATCTCCATCAACAGAGACCATATTGTAAGAGGTATTCACACTAGCGGAGAAAGCCTTCTGTAACATCTCTTTCGAGATATTAGCATCGGTCGTTAAAACAGCGATCATCGTCGCCATATTAGGATGAATCATCCCTGATCCCTTCGCCATTCCCGCGATTGTGACAATCTCACCATCAAGCTCAAAGTAGATCGCAACCTCTTTAGAGACTAGATCGGTTGTCATAATCGCCTCTGCAGCCTCATTACCCCCTTCACGACTTAATGCCTTTGGAACTTCCGCGAGCCCTTTACGGATAATCTCCATCGGAAGTTGCTGTCCAATCACACCGGTAGAAGCAACAAAGATCGATTCTGTCTCCACTGCCATCTCTTTAGCGATCAACTCACACATCTCTAGCGCATTTGCTGCGCCCTCTTCACCCGTACAGGCATTCGCATTACCACTGTTGATAATAAGACCGCGGTGAGTCTCATTTGCTAAAAAGCCGGCACAAAGATCGACCGGCGCTGCACGAAATTTATTTTGAGTGAGTGCCGCAGCTGCTACTGCGGGTGTTTCACTCCAGATAAAAGCGAGATCTTTCTTCCCGCTCTCTTTAATTCCTGCCGTAATACCGGCTGCTTGAAATCCCGGGGTCGAGGTAATTGTCCCGTCTTTCAAAATTGTAATCATGATTCTACACTCCTAATATTGAGAATCTTACTTCCCTAAAACGTCCCCTTAATCAACCTAGCGGCTTAAATAATTAACAGCTAAATAGGTTAGATCTCTTCAAGTTTAGTTGAGTTAATTGAGATCTTTAAGGTCGATATAAAATAGAAACTGCTTGTAAAAAACGGTAACGCATCATCAATCATGCGCAAAAAAGGATTCTATTATAGCGGGATAGTAAAATCGATGAGATCTTATCTAACCCACCTGTTGTACCTGTTGTAACATCAAAATTTACCGATCAATCTCTAATGCACTCTACAGATAGCAGTAGATAGAGGTGAATATTGAGGTCGATAATTTTTAAAGAGTCTTTTGTTAAGAGCCTTTTTCTAAAAATATTGAGTATTGAGTATTGAGTATTAGGTATTGAATATTGAATATTGAATGTTGAGTATTGAGGATTCAGTATTCGATAGACCACTTTAGATATACATCGAAAGCGTCTTTAATCCTTCATCTTCTGGTCGTTTAAACATAATATTCATACTTTGCATTGCCTGCCCTGCGGCCCCTTTAATAAGGTTATCAATCGCTGAAATCACAATCACTTTTCGTCGCTTCATATCGACGCGTAACGCAATATCACAAAAATTGGTACCCCGCACATGGCTCAATTCAGGAAGGTTTCGGCGAACCCGAATAAAAGGTTCATCTCGGTAAAAATCTTCATAGAGCTGATAAGCTTCTGCCTCGTTAAAATCGGTATGATCGTTAAAATCAAGATAGATCGTTGAAAGAATTCCACGATTGAGCGGCAATAGATGGGGTGTAAAGAGCACTGTGATCTCTTTTCCCACAGGTTGCAACTTAGCGAGCTCCTTCTCCATCTCCGGCGTATGGCGGTGATGGAGAAGCCCATAGGGCTTGAAATTTTCATTCACTTCACAAAAAAGTGAGGCGGTTTTCGCATCTCTTCCGGCACCGGTTGTCCCTGTTTTAGAATCGACAATCAGATCAGGTTTTACCCATTGATGCGCGATCAATGGCGCTGCACCTAAAATAGCAGATGTGGGGAAACAGCCTGGAGAAGCCACTATTGGCGCATCGATAATTTTTTCACGATGAAGCTCCGGCATACCATAGATAGCGTGATGCGCGAGTTCTTTAGCCTGATGGGGTACTTTATACCAAGATTCATATTGAGAGATATCTTCAAACCGGAAATCGGCACCTAAGTCGATCACCTTCACACCGGCGGCATAGGCCTCTTTTGTTAAACCTTGCGATAATCCATGGGGAAGTGCCATAAAGAGAAGATCGATCTCATCAAGTCGCGCCATAAAGTCACGATCTTTTAAGAGTATGTGGCTTAAGCGCCCCTCATAGTTAGGGTAGACCTCAGCAATATTCATATCAGCGTAAGATTTTGAAGAGAGAAGCCTTATCTCAACCTCGGGATGCTGCTCTAGTAACCACAATAGCTGCTGGCCGGCATAACCCGTCACCCCGATAATTCCAACCCTGATCATTTCCTCTCCTAATTGATGATGTGATACTGATAATTTTATAGATACTTATAGATCATTTTCGGCAACCACCCTCACAATATCATTACGTTGCCACAAAATATTTTGTGATACTTATGAGTGACAATTATAGTGATACATATGATAATGATCCTTGTGATACTCATTTGCGATATAGAGAATCTGCAAGATAGATCTGTTGCCAGTTTCTGCTTCTTGATCCTGCTCTGAACATTATTTTTCTTATCTCTCAATGTAGCAGGAGTTATTCTCTTTGAAAAGAGGCGATCTCTTTTAATTTAATAGCTGATCTCTTTTGGCGATAACTTGATATAATCTCCCTAATTCGGCGCGACTTCATGGTAGAATCATTTTTCACAACCCATTTTTCACAACCGGGGGAATCCGTATTGTGATTGCTGTTGTGTATTGTTGATTTGCACTACTGAATTTTCGCTATTGAAGTTGCACTATTGATGACACCCGCTAGATTGATCGATGATATCAAGGAACTTAAAAGCAACCCTATGAAAAAAAAGCTGCTCTTAGTCAAAACCTCCTCTATGGGAGATTTAATCCACACCTTTCCTGCATTAACCGATCTTTCACGGGAATATCCCGATCAATATGAGATCACTTGGGTCGTTGAAGAGTCCTTTGTCGATATTGCTAAAATGCACCCTATGACTAAAGAGGTGATCGTTTTTGGTAGTCGCCGTTGGAAGAAGCAGCTCCTCAAACGGGAGACTTGGCATGAGTTTGCTACCTTTAAGCATGAACTACGGCAACATCAATGGGATCTAATTATCGACTGCCAAGGCTTAATTAAGAGTGCCATCATTACCAAAATTGCAGCTCAAAAAGGCACCGTTCCAACATATAGCTACTCTAAAGCATCTATTCGAGATCCTTTTGCCGCACGCTTCTACCAACATGGTATTACGGTCGCAAAAGGATTGACGGCCATTGAACGTAATCGTCAACTTTTTGCCGGCATCTTTCATTATCAGATTAAGACGCCTGTAGATTTTGGCATTCAACATTGGCAAACAAAATCACCACTAACTCCGGATCGCCCCTTTGCAGCGCTGATTCATGGAACGAGTGCAGAAAATAAAGAGTGGCCTGAAGAACGTTGGATCTCCATCGGCAACTGGCTTGATGAACAGGGGATTGCTTCTGTTCTCTTTTGGGGCAATGATCGAGAAAAAGCGCGAGCAGAACGGCTAGCTGAAGAGATTCCCGGCGCCATATTGATGCCGAAGGTCTCAATTGCTGAAGCAGGGCTAATTCTTTCCCAAGCAACACTTATTATCGCCGTAGATACCGGTTTTGCCCATCTTGCTAATACACAAGATCGCCCAGTTATTGGTCTCTTTCTCGGCAGTGATGCGCACTATGCAGGCGTTATTCCAACAGCCCACAATCCTCATGCTATCAACTTAGGGGGAAAGGGAAAAAATCCTGAGGTTTTAGAGGTTATCCGCGCTATTGAGTCATTTAAGATATTGCCGGAATAATGATTACAAAGTAATGATTTGAGGTAATTATAAGATTTACTCTTTCGCTCTAACGGAGCTCTCTAACGGAGCTCTTTAGGGGCAATCTCTGACGTGGAATCACTTTGGAGATCAGAACGAAGATCAGCACGAAAATCTACATTCATATCACTCTTAATATGAATATCTCTGATACCCTCTCTTTGAGTATTCTCTTCTCTATTCTCTTCTCTCTCTTTAGCAAGATTCTCAATTGAACGCTCCCAATAGGTCAAAAGAGAGGAGATTCCCCATGCTGTTAAAATGCCGGCAAAATCAACAAAAAGATCACTAAACTCTCGAGTCTTTCCTGGAATAAAGTATCCCTGTATCAACTCACTCAGTAGTGCAAAGTAGGCAATTAAAAGCAACATGCATCGCGCGGAGTAGAAAAAGCAGAAATGGCAATAATACTCCTGCGTGACTCGTTCACGTCGACGATTTTCAATATGAATTCCGCGCAATACCAAACCCGTTAGCGTTGCAAAAGCACCAAAATGGAGCCAATTATCGAGCCACTCATCTTCCATTGTTAAAAATGGGATATTCTCACCTGGATAGAAAAAGATAATATTCATGATTAAAAACCAAATGATTGTTACAACCTTATAGAATCTACCTTTCATGATATCTTCTCATTATTTCCCATCTTATTTTATTGTTCTGTTGAAGTGCTATCAGAGCGCTCTTTCAGAGTCTTCTCTAATAACAGATATTCTCCTAAAGATCCGTCGAGCAAATTGCGCTCTTATCATGATCTTAGCCTCTTCATCACCTCTATCATAAACCGAATATAACAAGGGATACAAAAGAAACTACGGAGTATTGTACCCCTAAAAGAGAAGAATCCTAGATCAACCTATTGACCTAAATCACAACTAATTGAAATATAGATGAGTATTAAAATTATTTTTTACGATATGTTTACATAAAACTTACAGATTCAACTTTCGATATAATATATTGACAACTCTATAACCTATTGGCAGCTTGATATTAGTAGCTAACTACCGATTCTCTCATGAAGCGTTCATCTAGAGATATCAAAGCAGATTAAATCAATGAAAAGAGATAGAGAAATCCATTAAGGGCGGCAACCCCAACAATGACACTTAAAAAGACATTACGCCAACGTCCATAGCTCGCCAAGACGAGTAAAAGTGCTAATATCTTCGCAATAATAGAAAACCAATCAGGAGCGGAAAAATCGATCTCCATACTATGAATAATCAATACCGCCATAACACTTAGAGGAAGTGCATAATTGAGATAACGCAAGAGATGTGAGTCTAGGATACGTTTCGGTACAAATGTTGGAAAGGCGCGTAAAACAAAGGTGATCATCCCCATTGCGATAATTGCTATGATCAAAGCATTGATTGTCATATTCCCCATTATCTCTGCTCCCTTTTAGATTGAAGTGCCGCGCGAAATAGAATCAAGAGTACTGCGAAAAGTAGTGTCAAAATCAGCACATATTTAGGTGCTATTAGTAGCATCAAGAGATAGAGCCCTATCGCAATAAGTGACGGCCACCAGATCCGCTTACTACGCATCTGTTCAAACCACAAGATGACAAATAACGCCGGAAGTGCAAACTCTAAATTAGGGATCAAGCGCGCTAACTCCTCACCGGCAATAATCCCCACAATTGTAGCAATAACCCAATAACTATGAACTAAGAGTGAGACTTTAGGAAAGAGCCCCCTCTGATCCTCTTTTGTTAGGCTAGTCATCACAGAGAAGCACTCATCGGTTAAACAGAAGAGGCAGTAAGCGCGCTTTAAACGGTTTTTAGGAAGAATCTCTACTAAAGGTAATGCATAGAAAACATGGCGCAAGTTGATCACTAAAGTATTGACACTAAGATTGAGAATACCCGCTCCCGTTGCGATCAGTGGAATCGCAGCATATTGCGCCGCACCAGAGAAGACTACAATAGAGATAAAGATCGATATCCACCACGGGATTCCCGCTACACTCGCCAAAACACCAAAGGCCATTCCTGCTGGCGCATATCCCATCGCAACAGGCGAAGTGACCTTCAATGCCCGCTTCCAGCTAAAATCTTGCGAACCTTTTTCTTCCACCACCAATTTCAACTCCTTCCCCAACCTGGCTGAATAGTCAATCAACCATTATTCATCTTATTATTACTTATATTGATTACTTATATTGTTACTTGCTACTTATATTGCTCTTTAAGCATTTATTCTACTCGACATTCTACCGGATCTCTCCACCACCTCTCTATCAAATATCGATTAATCTGACATCAACTAGCCTGATCAGTTACCGCTACTGACTCTCTTTAGTTCAGTATCTTTAGTTCAGTGCCTTTAGCTCAACGCTTTTTTGCAATTGTACCGGGTCGAGATAATACTCTAAATATGCGACTAAACGCTCCGTCACCTCAGGCAAGGTTACTGTCGGAACGAAATCCTGCATCTGAATAACCTCAAGCCCCTCATATCCACAAGGATTGATGCCAGAGAAAGGGGTTAAATCCATCGCAACATTGAGGCTCAATCCGTGATAGACCGCCCCTTTACGAATACGCAAGCCTAAGGCTGCGATCTTTTTTCCATTCACATAGACACCAGGAGCAGAGACATCTCCGCAACTCTCAATACCATAGTCGGCTAAAGTCGCGATCACAGCATTCTCTAAAGCACGGATAAGAGAGCGAACACCACAACCGCGTTTCTTAAAGTCGATCAATGTATAGACAACAATCTGTCCAGGTCCATGATAGGTCACCTGCCCGCCTCGATCGACCTGCACAATAGGGATCATCGCCGGATTGAGGATATGCTCCGGCTTGCCATTTTGCCCTTGGGTATAGACCGGCGGATGCTCTACAACCCACAGTTCATCGAATGTCTCTTCCGTTCGACACTCTGTAAAATGCTTCATCTTGTCATAGACATTTTGGTACGGAGCTAGCCCTAAGTAACGCACTATCATCGGATTGATCCATCTTCTCTCTATTGTAAAAGCATTTATTGTACCCGAAATTCCTCTTAAGTGACGATAAGCTCTCTTTTTCGTCCACCAATAAAGAGATAGATAACCGGCACTACAATGAGTGTCAGCAATGTTCCGATACTCATTCCTCCTACAATCACCCAACCGATTGCGGATCTTGATTCAGCGCCTGCACCAACAGAGAGCGCTAGCGGCACCGCCCCTAAAACCATTGCCCCTGTCGTCATTAAAATCGGACGAAGTCGCAATGTTGCCGCCTCAATAATCGCCTCTCTCTTTGCAATCCCTGTTGCTCGAATCTGATTGGCAAATTCAACAATTAAGATCCCATGTTTGGTGATCAGCCCGACTAAGGTGACGAGCCCGATCTGACTATAGATATTGATTGTTCCCCCTGAGAGATAGAGTGCCCCTAAGGCTCCAAAGCCTGCTAAGGGAACAGAGAGAAGAATGATAAAAGGATCAATCCACGACTCAAATTGCGCTGCTAAAACGAGATAGATAAAGAGCAATGCCATCACAAAGATAAAGAGCATCGAAGAACCGGACTCCAAAAATTCTCTAGAGGAGCCCTGGTAATCGAGCATTGCATCGAGGATTACTTCTCGGATAATCTCCTCCACTAGAGCAATTCCCTCCCCTTGCGAAACGCCTGATTGCAGGTTCGCAGAGATGGTCACTGATCGGAGTTTATTAAAATGGCGTAAATTTTGTGGCGCAATGGTCTCTGTTACAGTGACAATATTGGAAAGGGGCACCATCTCACCATATTTTGAGCGAACATAGATCCCCTCAAGATCTTTTGGCTGACTCCGTTTTTGAGGATCAACTTGCACCATAACATCATACTGCTCTGCCCCCTCTTTAAAACGTGTGACATTACGCCCTCCTAAGGCAGATTCCAACGTTCTTCCTACAACTGAGACATCGATCCCTAAAAGCGCAAGCTTCTCACGATCTACCGCTACTTCAAGTTGTGGCGTATTCATTCGTAGATCATTATCGGGCGAGATTAAGAGATCATTTTCTCGCATACGCTCCATAATCTCGGTGACCTGTTGATCGAGCTTTTGAAAACTCTCATTTGAGCGAATCACAATCTGCACATCTTTGGAGTCTCCCCGTTGCCCTAAAGATTGTGGGTTACTCGCAAAGACCCGTAAACCTAGCGCAATATCTTGAAAGCCACGGTTGAGTCGGGAAGTGATCTCCATCTGTGATTCTTCTCGATCATCCCAATCCGGAAGTGTCACAAAACCTAATGCGCCCATAGATATCCCCGAAATGGCATAGACCACTGTTCCCTCATCAAGATTGTCGAGCAGATACTCTTCAACCTCTGAAAAGTAGCGATCTGTAAAATCAACGGTCGCCCCCTCCGGAGTAATGGCAGCAACACGAATCATTCCTCGATCCTCTGTCGGTGAAAGCTCTTGTGGCAACATCTGATAGAGGAGATAAGCGCCCCCTAAAAAGAGAACCATTCCCACCAAAACGAGATAACGCATCTGCAAACAGAAACGCAAAATGGCGCTATAAACTTTTGTCATGCCCTCTAAGAGCGCTTCAATCCATTGAGAGATCCCGGCAAAGAAGCGAGCGATCGCCCCTCTTTTTGCAATATCGCTCTCCGGCTTTAAAAGGCGAGAGCACATCATCGGGGAGAGTGTTAAAGCTGTAAACCCTGAGATTAAAACTGTAATAGAGAGGGTCACGGCAAATTCTACAAAGAGCTGTCCGATTCGGCCTTGCGTAAAGGTGAGTGGAAGAAAGACCGCCGCTAAGGTAATGGTCATTGCGATAATAGCAAAACCAATCTCTTTCGATCCCTTGAAAGCCGCTTCTAGCGGTGATAAACCTTCTGCAATATGGCGATGAATATTTTCTAGCATCACAATCGCATCATCCACTACCAAACCAATAGCTAAGACAAATGCTAAGAGGGTTAAGGTGTTGATGGAGTAATTGAGAAGATACATCGCAAAGAGAGTACCGATCAGTGAGATGGGGACTGTCACCATCGGAATCAAAGTTGCGCGCCAATCTCGTAAAAAGAGGAAGATAATCACCCCGACAAAGAGTAGCGCTTCAACAATAGTGTTGTAGACAGAGGTTAAAGATTTATTAATAAAGACGGAAGAATCGGAGGTTACTGCAATCTCCACATCACCGGGAAGAGATTCTTGTAATTGGGGTAAAAGCGCACGGATATCGGCTGAGAGCGTTAAAGGATTAGCGACAGATTGTTTAATAATCGCAACCCCCACACCAGGCTTACCATTGAGCCGAGGGCGAGAAGTCTCATCCACTCCCCCCAACTCAACCAATGCCACATCACTCAATCGAACAATAGGACGATTCTCTTCTGCAGCATTATCGGCAACTTTGATAATAATATTGCGAAATTCATCAACTTGATTGAGATCGGTACGCGCTACAATAGAGAACTCTTGGGTAGAACTCTTAATGGTGCCGGCAGGAATCTCCACATTTTGCGCCCGCAATGCAGCTTCCACATCACTCACAGTAACATCTAAAATTGCCAATTTTTGAGGATCAATCCAAACACGCATCACCGGTTTACGCCCACCCCAGAGCGTCACATTCGCGACCCCTTCCAATAATTCAATCTGAGGCTGGACGATAGTCTCGATCATATTAGTCAGCTCAATGGCATTATATTGATCACTCGAGAGCGCTAAGATCACCACCGGATCGGCATCAGAATCACTCTTCTGAATGATAGGATCATCCACCTCATCAGGTAATCCCCGTTTCGCTCGAGCAACCCGGTCACGGACATCATTTGCCGCTTCTTCAATATTTTTAGTGGGATTAAAGGTGATATTGATGGAAGAAAAACCCCGGCGAGAATCGGAGGTAATAAAATCAATACCGTCGATACTGGTCACAGCATCTTCTAAAATTTTTGTCACCTGCGTCTCAACAATCTCTGGACTCGCCCCTTGATAGGTTGTCCGAATACTGATTACCGGCACATCGATATCTGGGTATTCTCGGATCGAGATTCGATCTAAACCGATCAACCCCAATAGAATCAGAAGAATATTGATAACAATGGCAAAGACAGGTCGTTTAATAGAGATATCAGAGAGCTTCATTATTCACCCCCTACCTGCTTTGTCGGAGCGGGGGCCGGGCGCAGATCGAAATGCTTTCCTGAAGCATCTTTCATCTTCGCACCCGATTTAAGACGGATCTGTCCAGCTTTAACCACCACATCATCTGCTTGTAGACCAGAGAGAATCTCAACATTAAATGCCGATCGCTCACCTATCTCGACCGGCACTAACTCGGCAATATAGACCCCCTCTTCCTCACTCGCTTTTGCGCGATAGACAAATTGGGATCCTTCCGAAGCAAAAATCGCCTCTTCGGGAATTATAATTACTCGATAATGACGAGGAACTAAGAGATTTAAACGAGCAAAAGAGCCGGCAATTAAAGTTTGATCCTCATTATGAAAACGTGCTAAGACGGTCAAAGAGCGCCCTTTCTGCTCAATCTCAGGGCTAACAGCGTAAACTTCCCCCGTAAAGAGACGATTTGGGTAGTTATCCACGGTAAAGTGGACATTTTGTCCCTTCTCTACAACATGGGCAACTCGCTCTGGAATATTAAACTCTAATCGAAGTTGATCGATATTAAGAAGTCGGACAAGATCCGCACCCGCTTGCACATAATCGCCTACCTCAACACTCTTTAAGCCGACAGTACCGCTAAATGGCGCATAGATAAAACGGCGATCATACTTTGCTCGGGAGATCGCTTCATTGGCAACCGCCTGTTCATATTCTGCTTGAGCGATATCTCTCGCTTGTGCGGTGGAACCTCCTCGAGCAGCGAGTAGGCGATCTAAGTTCTGTTTCGCTAATTGCCGTTTTGCCTCCCGCTCCTTTAACTCAGCGGCTTCAATCGCAGAGTCAAGTTCTATCAGAAGGTCTCCCGCTTCAATATTCTCCCCCTCTTTAAAGGCTATTTTAACAATCCGACCAGCAGCTTCAGGCCGAATCATCACCTCTTGATAAGGATAAAGTACGCCGACCGCATAGATCTCTTCATACTTCTCCTCTAAGAGAACTTCCGATAATTCGACATTAGTCACTTTCGCCCAAAGAGCGGTGGGGAATATTAAAAAGAGAATACTCCATAATAGGGTTGCTACAATCTGTCTATCTACTCTTAACATCTACAAGTTCCCATCTAATTTAGTCATCTATCTAATTTTGTCATCTAATCAATGAGACTACAAAGATCTATCGCATGACTGAGTCTCTTAAGACTATCAACAAAACTATTAATAAGACTATTAATAAGACTATTAATGAAGCTATTAAGTCTCAAACCAACTTAAGCTGATTGATCACCCCTTGTCATCAACTCTCTCGGAATAACCAACCTTTTAGCCCTGATCTCTCAGTCCTCATTTTCAAGTTATCGTTTTCAAGTTCTAACAAGTTTTAACAAGCTCTAAAGATAGCAGTAGACACAATGAATCTTAAGGGAACCTTAAACAGATCGCTTTAAATACACTATTATATTTTTTCTGAAAGAATAGCTTTAAGATAACCCCAAATAGATCCTTAAATCATTAAGTGATTAAGTCATTAAGTGCTTAAGCGTCAATGGTTGATGGTGCGCTTATGGCTGATTATCTTGAATATTTTGCGTGATCAAAGTCTCTTCATGTACCCATTCGCGCCAGAGCGCAACTAATAGCGCCATCACTACAGGCCCAATAAAGAGACCGATAATGCCCATCGTCTTCACTCCTCCCACTAATCCTAAAATAGTAGGTAAGAATGGGAGCTTAACAGATCCGCCTACTAAGCGAGGACGAATTGTTTTATCAACAATAAAGAGCTGCATTCCCCCCCAACAGAAAAGAATGATTCCATGAGTATACTCTCCGGTTCCAGCTAAATAGAGAGAAACCATCGTCATCGACAGTGGCGCTCCCCCTGGAATTAAGGCAAAAATACCGGTAATAATCCCTAATGTTACCGGCATCGGCGCGCCCACAAAGTAGTAGACGATTCCGAAAACAATACCCTCTCCAATGGCAATAATCACCATTCCTGATACCGTTGAGCTGACCAACGTAGGGACAATACGAGAAATTCTCTTCCATCTTCCGGGGAAGACCCGCTCCCCTACCTTATCGAGCTGCCGACTAAAACGACGACCATCTTTGTAGCAGAAGAAGAGAATAATCATCATAAAGAGAATCGTAAATCCTAAAGCACTAAAGCTCTTGGTAACAGAACGGGTTACAGTGGCAAGATAACCAAGTTTTGCCAAACCAATTTCTGCAAAAAAATCATGAATCCCACTCGGCGTTCCCAAGTAGGTCATCCAGTAGGTATTGATCTGATCGCCATAGGGAAGATTCAATACCCAATTAGGGGTCGGGATGCCGTAAGTATTCGCTTCAATCAACCATGCACGAAGAAGAACCACTTCACCATAGAGATAGTGAACTAGCCAAAAGAAGGGAATAACAATCACTAAAACAATAAAGGCGGTTGCAAGGGAGGCCGAGACCATTGTATTCCCCCTGCAGAACCGCACTAAATCTGAATATGGGCGCCATGTTACAAAAGTGATAATCATTGCACCCAAGGCAGGAACTAAAAAACCATGAAAGAAGACAACACCTAGCACTAAAATTAAGATAATAATCCATTTTGCTACGGGATTTGCTGTCAATGCCTGCATAATTCTTCTTCCTGCTATCTATTGATGAGTATTAATCAGAATACGCCTACCCATTACACCACTTGGCACAACGATACTAAGCGCTCTATTAAATATGCTCGACGCTGATCACTTCATACTCGCGATCACCACCGGGTGTTTTAATCACAATAAGATCATCAACCTCTTTCCCGATCAATGCTCTTGCAATAGGGGAGGCGATTGAGAGTTTATTCTTCTTCACATCCGCTTCATGCTCCCCGACAATCTGGTAGGTAACTTCTCGATCTTCCGATAGATCAAAGAGCGTTACTGTCACCCCAAAAATGATTTTACCACTATTCGGGATCTCTGTAATATCAATTACCTGTGCATTTGCCAATCGAGCTTCAAAGTCAGCAATACGTCCTTCAATAAAACTCTGTTCTTCTCTTGCAGCATGATATTCCGCATTCTCTTTTAAGTCACCATGCTCTCTTGCTGTAGCAATCGCTTCAATAACGCGTGGTCTTTGCACCTGTTTTAATTCATCTAGTTCACGACGAAGCGCTTCTGCGCCCGCTTTAGTCATGGGGTATTTATTCATTCACTAACATCCTTTATTTTTTATTCTTATCTAATAATTCAAGATCCAATTGATAGCTCATCTTCAGCTATCAATTGAACGATGAACTATTTTAGGATTAATTTACCACCAGCCTACATTTTCCATATCTTTCCATGGCGCCGCTGGTGCTTTGGGTTCGCCTTTTTGAAGTAATTCAATAGAGATATCATCGGGCGTTCTAAAAAATGCCATCCAACCATCTCTCGGAGGAACATTGATCTCAATGCCGGCATCCATCGCGCGCTGACATACCTCATAGATATCATCTACTTCAAAAGCTAAATGTCCAAATGCACGACCAATACCATACTCCTCTTTAGAATCCCAGTTGTAGGTCAATTCAATCTCAACATCCTGCCCTTCACATGCGAGATAGACAAGTGTACATTCCCACTGCGGATACTCTTTTCGACGAGTCTCTTTCAATCCTAAAATCTCAGTAAAAAACTTAATAGACTGCTCAAGATCCGAGACTCGAATCATTGTGTGTAAAAATCGCATAATATTTTCTCCTCAAAAAGATAACGGGTATGATCAATAATCTCATACCCGTTCATTACAACATACCATTATGACATATGTGGTACGGGATTTCTCCTATCCACATATCTCTCTGTGATAGAAGTCTACTCTTTTTTCTCTGCTTCTGCAGCTTCAACAGCTTCTTGTTCGATCGCTTCTTTTTCAACAAGCTCTGCATCTTCTGTCTCAACAGCCTTCACTTCTGGCTCGCCAACTTCAGCTTCCGTTGCGCTCTCTTCAGCAACAATATCTTCTGCGGGATCATTAGATGCAACTTCAATACCACTCTTTGCTAACATGAAGTCTACGGTATTCATTACCTCTTCATCTGTTAAGCGTGGGTCACCCCCTTTTGCCGGCATCAAGTTACGTCCTTTGATGGCACTTGTATGAAGCCCATCAAGCCCTCTTTCACTAAATCTTGTTGCCCATGCAGCATTATCGCCTGTTAATGGTGCATCGTTAAGCCCTGTATCATGACAGCTTGCACAGAGCGCAGCGTAAACATCTTGAGGAGCTTTAGCTTTTACCACATCCGATACTAAATTCCCTGTATTGACCCGCCCATAGGGTGTTAAACGCTCCGCTACGAGCTCTCTATCATTAAATGGTTTACCGTTAATATCAGTATTGTTACTAATAAATTTCACAAATGAGATCACTAATACAACGACAATTGTCAATAATGATAGCGATGCTAATATAGTTAGTAACGAAAATGTAAACTTATCTGACTGCTGATTTTGCACGATCTGCTCCTAGAAAATACAAGCCATTTTTATAATTTGAATGATTCAATACCCGTCAATGATAAATCAACTTGTTATCTTTTACTAGTGTACTAAATCAAAGAAACGCGCTTTTTATTTTGCAACAATTACTTGCGCGGCTCTAATGAGTCGGTCATTTAATAGATAACCATTTTGTGCGACCGTAATGATCTGATTGGTCTCATATCCATCATGAGGAATCATAGAGATTGCCTGATGAAGTTCTGGATTGAGTTTCTCCCCTTCTGGTCTGATCTGCTTAACGCCATATTTTTCACAAACCCCAAGGAGCATTTTATACATCAATTGTGATCCTTCTCTAAAGCGCTTCAACTCTTCAGATGAATTCTCATCAACCGCCTTCATTTCCAACTCCATTGCATCAATGATTGGAAGAAGGTCTTTTACAAACTTATCGAGCGCATATTTGTGAGCATTAGCAACATCAATCTCTGCGCGTCGAGCAATATTTTGTGATTCTGCAACTGCACGAATATATTGATCATAGAGCGCCTCTTTTTCAGCCTTCAATGACTCAATCTCAGCAGCAGTATCAATATTTTCCTCTTGAGCTTCCGCATCAAGATTCTCTTCTTCTACAACAACATCTTCTTGCTTTTCTTGAGCTTCTGTCTCTGTTAATTTCTCTTTTGTCATGGCTATCTCCCATTTATCTATTGAATAATGTACAACATTATACAATGAAAATGTTGCGAATATTGATCTCTCATATGAAACATCTCAATTTATAGGGTTATTGTCTTAGAATCTAGAACTCTTTACGCTCTTTTACCCTAACTCACCCCTCTCCCCGATCCCTTCTCAGATCGATTCTTTCCTAAAGATACTCGCCTGATTAGAGCTCATCGAGATCGTCATCAAGAAGAAGGTCATCAAAGCTATCAAGATCAAACTCTTTCGCAAGCTTCTTCTGAAGTGCTCTCTCTTCCCTGATCGCCTCAATACTTCTCCAGGCTTGAGATTTACTTCCCTTTACATCACTAACATCGGGGACATCTTCTTCAATGATATCCTCATCATCTAATAAATCATCATCGTAATCGCTAGACATCGCTAAACTCCTTTAAAACAGCAAATATTATTTTCTCTGCATGCTTATATAATATTTAAAAATAAATGCAAGACTTTTCTGATAATTTTCTCTCTAACTTGCCCCAAATCGCTCCTCAACGTCCTATCCCTATCATCAATTCTCTTCTGTACGATAGAAAGGGTAAAACAGTCAGTTACAGGAATGCATCATGGATCAAAAAATATTTTTTAGAGCCTATTTTTACAATCTAACTACAATAGATAAACCCTATAAAAAATAGCGACTCTATTCACGCCCTTAAAGCTGTCCCTAATATGGAGTTTCTATCCTCAAAGACAAGTATCTGAACAAAAAAGAGTCACTCATTGATAGATCTCTTTCATCCCTCCCCCTATTTAAGAAATAGCGCTCAATAAAAATATGTCTCCCCTTCTAATTACTATAAAACACTATAAAACTATAAAGAATCGTCAATTCCAGATACAATACCTTCAATTTCAACCAAATAATTTATAAATTATTTATAAAATATTCATAAAGATTTATTGAATATTCAATACTGCAAGTTGTTGAAAATAAGTAACGTGACTCAATCTCAATCTCAATCTCAATCTCAATCTCAATCTTCACATTGAGTTTCACATCGAGCTTTTAACAATCTCATAACCCCAAATTAAAAGGAGCTATTTAGATATGATTTCAGGATTTGTTCTTACAGAGAATCGTCTACACCAGATCTCAATTCAAGGTCAAGATGACTTTAGAGATGAGATGATCTGGATCGATCTCGTCGACCCCACCGATGAGGAACGAGAGCTCGTCGAAGAACATTTTAAACTTGAGCTTCCGGAGAAAGCTGAAATCAAAGATATCGAAGCTTCTGCCCGCTTCTATGAAGATGAGGATGGACTCCATGTTCACAGTTTCTTCCTCAATGATTTTGATAATAGTGCTCGCAATATTACAGTCGCCTTCTCTATTAAAAATAATCGCCTCTTCACCATTCATGAAGAGGATCTCTCTGCTTTTAGACTCTATCGACTACGTGCAAGACAAGTGCAGTTAGAACTCACCGATGGCAAAGTGGATGTGATGAATATCTTGATCGGGCTTCATGAGACCGCAATTGAGCATGTTGCTGATGTTTTAGAACGAATCTATGCCGAGCTTGAAAATACAAGCCCATATGTTTTAGCACTTGATGATAAAGAGAGTGAGAAGGAGAAGAAAGGAGAAAAACGACGCCGCTTAGAATCTCAGGATGATGAGAGCGATAAAGAGCCAACAATGGAAGAGGTGCTTCAAAACATTGCATTACAGGAAGATATGAATGGAAAAGCGCGACTCTCCTTAATGGATACCCGCCGCTCCTTCTCCTTTTTAATGCGCACACAGTTACTCAGCGAGCAACAAAAAAGTGATGTAAGGGAGATTTTACAAGATCTAGAATCATTAACCGGGCACACAACCTTTCTCTTTGATAAGGTCAACTTCCTACTCGATGCCGCTACAGGAAAGATCTCATTAGAGCAGAGCCGCATTATCAAAATCTTCTCAATCGCGTCAGTTGTCTTTCTTCCCCCAACACTAATTGCCAGTATCTATGGGATGAACTTCCCAATGCCTGAGCTCAACTACGCAATTAGCTACCCGCTTTCGATCGGGGCTATGATTCTCTCTGGAATTGCACCTTATCTTCTCTTTAAACGTAAGGGCTGGCTCTAAATCAGGTCATTATTGTAGTCATATACAATAGTCATATCAAAAAGAGAGAGTCTATCGATGATGAACTCTCTCTTTTTTTCCTTCTGCAGATCCTTTTCTAAAGATACTTATTTAAGATCATCCCTATTAACAATGCCTGACAATGCCTGACAATGCCTGCAGCAATGAAGCGTAGACTCTCAAAATCATTCAATCAATGGCATCTGCTTCAAACTAATTTTACTGAGAATCACCTTCAGATAATGCCCCTACCGGAATAACTTCTCCCTGCTCTACAATCATATCTAAGACATGCTTCACAGCGCCCTCTTCAGCTTCATACTCTTTTAGACGAAGGCGGTACTCATAATTCTCTGCCGGCACAAACCCTTCAATCTCTCCGGTATAGGTCTCCCAGTCACTATTTTTATCTTCCCTGACCTGCAAACATCCTGCCGCCTGCTCTTCACAAAGGATTCGCTCTGCCGAGATATAGTAGAAGACACGCTCATAAGGCTTCGCTTTAATATCGAGATACTCCCCCTGATCTAACTCTACAGGTAGATAATGAGAGACTTTTTCTCCCGGGACTGTTCCTACTAAATAGAGCGCATCACCCTCTCTTACCATCTTAGGGGTTGCGATAATAAATTGTGAAATTCGCTCATCCAGTTTTTGAAGCTCTGGCTCACATGCCATCATTGTTGAAGCTAAAGCAGCACCACCGCGCCCCTCTTTTACTCTAAATGCCCCATTCTCTTTAAGGTAGACCTGCCCCATCAAGGTATTACATCCTCCTTGTACAGAGAAGTGATGCTCCTTCTGATCTAATACCACTTTTACATCATGCTCTTTCGATAGGGGTGTAATATTCAATGTCTCCGCTGCCACGCCAAATAGTGTAATGCTACTTCCTAGTAATCCTGCAACGGCGATCTGACGCCATCTAGTGCTACAGCTGCTTAATTTCATTGCCTTTTCCTCTTATTGCCTAAAAGAATATAATAGATCACTCAAACATCGAAAGATGAAAAAGTACCCTCTATCGATTGTAGCACGCTTTTCTTTACCACTAACAATCACGATTAGCACCGTGCTTCTCTAACTTCATTGCGCTATTATTAAACAATCCCAAAAATAAAGATGACAAATGAAATTTATTTCGTATAATGACAATCCTTGTTTAAGAGGAAGCTCAGAAACAAGAATAGCGGAGTGGTAGTTCAGCTGGTTAGAATACCTGCCTGTCACGCAGGGGGTCGCGGGTTCGAATCCCGTCCATTCCGCCACTATTTTAAAATATAGAGTTGTAAAGAGTTGCATAGTTCTTCAAGAGTGATTAGAATAGCAGATCGTTAGGTGAAGCAATAAGATCGCAAAATCGATTAACTCCCTAACTAACTTTATATTAGATATTATCTAACACGGAGTGGTAGTTCAGCTGGTTAGAATACCTGCCTGTCACGCAGGGGGTCGCGGGTTCGAATCCCGTCCATTCCGCCATATTTTTAAGTTGTTAAAGATCTTTTAAGATATTTAGCAAAGCTATTTAGAGTAGCAATTCTAATCTCGGAGTGGTAGTTCAGCTGGTTAGAATACCTGCCTGTCACGCAGGGGGTCGCGGGTTCGAATCCCGTCCATTCCGCCATTATCAAAGAGCCTAGATTGAAAAATCTAGGCTTTTTTGTTATCACTAAATTCTATTCTGCTCTTCTAGCTTGCCGTAGCTTGGGCTTTTAAATCTTATTTCATCTGATACTCGATAGGAGAAGCCATATGAAGCACCTCCCTAGCCCACAGCTTTTCAAACTTACTACCCCCATTAAACTCATTAAACTCATTAAACTCATTAAACTCATTAAACTCATTTATATGATATCTACTGTGATGCTCTTCATCACTATTCCTTCCATAGCACATGGATGGCACACGATTTCTACCCCCTCCATCACCGATCAACAACAGACAGAGATTTGGGGTAGCTATGCTAATGGCTGTATCGATGGCGCTATTACGATCCCCACCACAGGATTGAGCTATCAACAGGTAAGACCTAGCCGTAATCGCCACTATGGTACGCCACAAATGGCAGATTTTATCGCAGCAATCGACCGATGGGCTCTTAGAGAGAATCAGATTCTTATTTTTGGCGATATCTCACAACCTCGCGGAGGACCTGCTAACTTTGGGCACGCGAGCCATCAAACTGGCCTTGATATCGATATCTGGTTTGAAGATCGCCATGAACCACTTCCTCCGTCACTCATTGAGAAGCTGGTAACCCCTTCTGTTGTTAACCCTAAAACAGGAACCCTCAATCAACATTGGTGCCCATTCTATCGCGATCTACTCTTCTATAGCGCGACGGATCCCCGCACAGAGCGAATTTTTGTCAATCCTGTCATAAAAGCAGCACTCTGTCATAGTGAAAAAGATCGAAGCTGGCTACGAAAATTGCGCCCTTGGTTTGGCCATGATTCCCACTTTCATATTCGGCTACACTGCCCTAAGGAGAGTCAAGGTTGCATTGCTCAAGCACCAATTCCTCAAGGTGATGGCTGTGATCAAGATTTACAAAATTGGGTTAATGATCAGATCAACTGGCATCTGAATCCCCCTAAAAAATCAGCGTCTACAAGAGCAAAAGTCCCCAAAATATTACCGAGCGAATGCCAGGTTATAAAAACAGAGTAGAGAGTTGCTTTATGAGACTATTTTCGGTAACTTTACCCCTCTCGATTCGTTTCTCTCTAAACACGTTTCAATGAGTCTATCAAATAAGGACATATCAATTGTGACTAATAAAAAAGCCTCTATCATTGCTATTATTGCCGTTGTCATTATCTTTATGATCTATGATCGCTTTAAGCCCCTGTCGGAAGAGAAGATCATTGCCAAGCAAGGGATTGCAACTCTCTATCTTGATAATAGCTACAAAAATATCGATTCCACACAAGCGCCGGCAGGCACGCTTTTAGCACAATACTCTAACCGACACGACATGACAGTAATGGTAACAGGTAGCCACTTAACAGAAGAGGAAGCGAAAGATTCCCTTGAACGATATAGTGAAAGATTGATCGCTGATGCACCTGCTGGAGCAACAGTAGAGATACTTGAGATTCTCCCGCAACCAGAGGAGATCTACTACACCATTACTGTGCCACAAAAACTTTATACCTGGCAGCGATTAAAGCGCGATAATGACCAACTGACCGTTATTGCGGTGACCTCTGAAGAGGAGACTCCTAAAGTTGACCCTCTGCAGATTCTTAAAGAAGCCCAATTTGGTGCCTACTAGTGTCAAAATCGAGCAGATCCACAACAATATACACCACAAGGGTCTACGCAGAGAATAATCGCAATTAGGACTTATACTTTGCCTCTCTGATAGAGGATAGATTATAAAAAGGGAAGCATTACGCTTCCCTTTAACTTTGCCTTTAAACTTTAATTTTAAACTTTAGCTTTAACTTTAACTTTAACTTTCAATAGAGTCGCAACACTTATAATACTCTATCCTGCTAGCAACCTATCAAGAGTTAACAGCTGATTAAAATAGTTTGATTAACATAACTTTTACGAAAGAGAATTAATATCCCCAAGCGCCCCAGGCAAAAGGTCCATCGAAGAACATCCCATTATCCCATGCCATATCAGCATTCGCCCAAGCAGCCATCTGCTCTGCTTGCATCTGATTCTCTTCACGATAATCTTTCCAAGCCATATTGTAGCAAGATTGGAAGAGCGGATTATTCACTGCTGCGACATATTTAGCCTCAAAAACTTTACGTTCAGCTGCGGTTAAGTGACCTACATTCGGCATCTCTTTCATCAACTCCGCAGCTTGTGGACTACATTGTGAAGCTAATGTAACTTGTGTCTCTAACATCTGTGCCGCTTGCTCTTTTGCCTCTGCCGCCTTTTCTGCTGGCGTCACCGCACATGCAGCAAGAAGCACAATAGCTGATGATAAAACTGCAACTTTCATAATCGATTTCATATTAAATATCCTCTATTTAAAGTAAATGTGAAGTACTTTCTATGCTCACTTCTATGCCCAATCGGGCAACTTCAAAGTAGTAGCGACCTATCGCAAAATTAAAATCCTTCAAAACCTTACGTCCGATCCTGACAGTGCGATCTCAACGCTCAACAACTTAAAATTCTAAAATTAAGACTTAAAGATTAAGCATTAAACTCCCAATAATTCATTAATAACTTATTAACATTCCACTAACAATCCATTAATAATTCATTAACTTTAACATTATTTTACCATTACTACGATAGTAGAAAATAGTCTCCATGATGCCAAAGCTCAAATAGAACTCAAATAGAATTCGAATAGAATTCAAATAGAGCACAAATGAAAACCACATAGAGATCAAGTAGGATTAAATAGGAATCAAGAAGAAAGTAAATTTGGCAGACACAAAAAAGGCAGCGCCCTTAAAAGACGCTGCCCTACATCAATCATCTACTATCTATTCTCAATGGATACTCGATTGATCAATTCATTGATTTGAATAGTGATGGTTATTGATCGATCTCGACGAGCAGATCCTCTGCTTCAACCACATCTCCTTTCTCAACAAGGACGCGCTCAATTGCGCCAGAAGCTTCTGCACGGATAGTTGTCTCCATCTTCATCGCCTCTAAGGTTACAATCGCATCACCCTCTTTCACAATATCGCCCACTTTAACATGAACTGTTCCAACAACGCCCGGCATCATTGCCGCAACATGATAGGGATTTCCCTTCTCACGCTTCTCTCTGAGAGGAAGGTCGGAAGCTAATTCATTTTTAGGAATTGAGAATGCACGAATCTCTCCATTGAGCTCAAAGAAGACATTACAATGCCCTGTTGCATCAGGAAGTGAGATCGCTAATAGCTTAATCAAGAGATCCTTACCCTGCTCTAACTCTACGGTATGATATGTATCTTTCTCAGGTCCGTAGAAGAAGATTTTTGAAGGAATATTGGAGACATTTCCATACTTCTCTTGATGCGCCTTAAAGGCTTTAAAGACCGCAGGATACATCAGATAAGAAGCAAGATCTGTCTCAGAGACTTCATAGCCTAATGCTGCCTCTAGATTCTCCTTCTCTGCAACTAGATCAACCGGTGGAAGATGCGCCCCAGGACGCCCCTCGATCGGTTTCTCCTCTTTTAAGACTTTTGCTGTGATATTCTCAGGGAATCCACCCTCTGGAATACCAAGCTCACCCTTTAAGAGCCCTACAACAGATTGTGGGAAGGCAATTTCTCGATTAGGATCTAATACATCTTCGGCAGTAATATCTTGCGTAACCATCATTAAAGCCATATCACCAACAACTTTGGAGCTTGGTGTTACTTTAACAATATCGCCGAGCAATTGATTCACTTCCGCATAAGCCTTAGAGACCTCATTCCAACGAGGCTCTAACCCCATCGAACGCGCTTGCTCTCTTAGGTTAGTATATTGTCCGCCCGGCATCTCATGATTATAAACATCAGAGGTTCCTGAACGTAGTGTTGATTCAAAAGGCGCATAGATCGAGCGAACACCTTCCCAATAGGTAGAGATCTGATGCATTGCATCAACATCGATTCTAGAAGCGCGCTCACTTCCTTTTAATGCATGAATAATTGAACCCATCGGCGGCTGGCTCGTCAATCCAGAGAGACTATCCATTGCCGCATCAACTGCATCAACTCCCGCGTCAACAGCCGCAAGGACTGAGGCTGCCGACATACCTGATGTATCATGTGTATGGAAATGAATCGGTAATTCAATCTCCTCTTTTAGAGCTTTTACTAACGCTCTTGCCGCTTCAGGACGACAGACTCCCGCCATATCTTTAATACCAATAATATGCGCGCCGGCCTTCTCCAACTCTTTTGCTAATTTCACATAGTAATTGAGATGGTATTTAGGACGCTTCGCATCGAAGAGATCTGCGGTATAACAGATGGTGCCTTCAACTAACTTTCCGGACTCTAAAACGCTATCGATTGAGATGCGCATATTGTCAACGATATTGAGAGAGTCAAAGATACGGAAAAGATCAATCCCCTTCTCTGCAGCTTGTTTTACAAAGTATTGAATGACATTATCGGGATAACTGGTATAACCCACCCCATTGACGCCTCTTAAGAGCATTTGGAAGAGTGTCCCCGGAATCATCTCTCTTAGACGAACCAAGCGCTCCCAAGGATCCTCATTTAAGAATCGCATCGATACGTCAAAGGTTGCGCCGCCCCAGCACTCTAAAGAGAAGAGTTCCGGCATTAATTTGGCATAATAAGGGGCAATTTCCCATAGATCATGGGAACGCATTCTTGTAGCGAAGAGCGATTGATGCGCATCACGCATTGTGGTATCGGTAATCAATACCTCTTTCTGCTCTCGCATCCACTCAGAGAATCCTTTAGGACCTAACTCTAAAAGAAGATCACGTGAACCTTTGACCGGCGCGCCCTCTCTTCTCTCTATTGCGCCTCTCTCTATTTGTGGCAAGATCGGTTTAATAAAGTGTTTAGGGATTGAGCGTCCCTCTAACTCAGGATGGCCATTAACGGCAACATCCCCTAAAAATTTCAAAATAGAATTCGATCGATCTTGACGCTCTTTAAGATCGAAGAGCTCAGGATTTTGATCGATAAATTTGGTTGTATAATCCCCGGCAATAAATTTAGGGTGATTGATCACATTCTCAACAAATGAGAGGTTTGTAGAGACACCTCGGATACGGAATTCACGAAGCGCACGATCCATTCTCTCAATCGCTTCTAGATCATTATTGCCCCAGGTTGTGACCTTCACTAAAAGTGAATCATAGTACGGAGAGATCACAGCACCAGAATAAGCTGTTCCGCCATCAAGACGAATCCCAAATCCTGCCGGTGAGCGATAAGCAATAATTGTTCCGGTTCCAGGAAGGAAGTTATTAGCGGGGTCTTCTGTCGTCACACGACATTGAAGCGCACTGCCTTTTAGCTTAATCTCTGCTTGAGGAGGAACAACCATCTCAGATGAGCCAATCTTTGCACCCTCTGCTACCTGAATCTGTGCCTTCACAAGATCAACACCGGTCACCTCTTCGGTAACAGTATGTTCTACCTGAATACGGGGATTGACCTCAATAAAGTAGAATTGTTCGGTATCGGCATCCATTAAGAATTCAACCGTTCCGGCATTACTGTAGTTAACAGCCTTCCCTAACTTCAATGCACTTTCGCAGATCTCTTCACGCTTCTCTTGAGAGAGATAAGGGGCCGGCGCACGCTCAACAACTTTCTGATGACGACGCTGTACCGAACAATCTCGCTCCCAAAGGTGAACAATATTGCCATGTTGATCCCCAAGAAGCTGAACTTCAACGTGGCGCGCGCGTTCAATCAGTTTCTCAAAGTAAACCTCATCATTTCCAAATGC
Organism: Ignatzschineria cameli; assembly: GCF_003121895.1. Classification (GTDB taxonomy): domain Bacteria; phylum Pseudomonadota; class Gammaproteobacteria; order Cardiobacteriales; family Wohlfahrtiimonadaceae; genus Ignatzschineria; species Ignatzschineria cameli. The sequence goes on along the minus strand of NZ_QEWW01000008.1, from coordinate 30,695 downwards.
AGCGAGAGATTCACCGCGTGCTTCACGTACTGAATCCATCAAGGTTGATTCATCATAGATAGCCCGCATTCCGCGACCACCACCGCCCCAGCTCGCTTTTAGCATCACCGGATAGCCGATCTCTTTCGCAATACGCTTAATGGACTCTTCATCACGAGGAAGCGCTTCAGATGCCGGCATCACAGGGACACCTGCCGCAATCGCCGCATTTCGAGCAGCTACTTTATTTCCTAAAGTATTTAAAACATCATAGGAAGGACCTATAAAGATAATGCCATTTTCTCGGCAAGCCTTGGCAAAATCTGGATTTTCCGCTAAGAAGCCATAACCTGGATGGATCGCATCGGTATTGGTCTCTTTCGCAATACGGATAATATCCTCAATATCGAGATAAGCTTCTAAGGGTAACTTCCCTTTGCCTACCACGTAACTCTCATCAGCATTAAATCGATGTGCAGCACGCCGATCCTGCTCCGCATAGATCCCTACGGTTTTAATCCCTAGCTCTGCTGCAGCACGGATAATACGGATAGCGATCTCGGAACGGTTCGCGACTAAAATCTTTTTAATCTTTCTATCTGATGATGATTCTACAGACATAGGTCTTCCTCCATTTTAAGTTTGTCACTTTAATATTTTTATATTGCCTCTGTTAGGCGCTACCTATTTTGTTTCACATTTTAAACTACACAAACACTACAACAATACAACAAACCCCCTCTCTTTCATAATATTTTCTCCTTATTGATAAAAAAATTAACGATTAAATCGACAATAAGAGACACAATTATTCATTAAAACTAGATAAATTGATAAGGATATATTGTTAAAGAGGTAGCGGATATATCATAAATCGAAGGGAATTGCCTAATCGCTCTCTTTTTCTTCTAAGTACTATGATGAATAATAATTGTGATCCGTGATGCCAATTGCGCCAAAAGATCACAATGAGCAATAGCCTATCACCAATCAGCTGTTGACCTATGATCGCGCTAACCACAATATGGTCAACCAAAAATTGATCTATCACTAACCTGTAAACAAAAACTGAATGAAATGAAGAAAAATAAAACAAAAGAAAAACTGAAATTAAAAATAAAATGGGATAAAACAGATTTAATAAAAATTATTCAATAAAATAAGGTTTATTTAATTTTAAATAATTCTACAAACAGAGAACTATTTAGGTAAATATTTCCCATCATTTACCACTTCGTGTAAAATTTTATGCTTAGCCATTAATATTGAGTTATAGCCTTAAGTAGAGCTCAATTATGACTTTAGATGGCGTACAATCTATTTTTAGCGCATCATGTCGCTTCTTATTGAGATTTCAATCTCATACTTATGACGATTAACGATTACATTATGGCAAATCACAAAAATCATCTATTTCGGTTTACCTCTAATCAGAATGGGAAGGAGACACTCCATGGTGAGACGCGTCTTGATCGTTTCTACCCCTTCTCAAAAGATAATCGCCTAACAGTGATGGTTTGGAATATCTATAAACAGCAGAAATTGAATTGGCTGCCTATTTTAACCGAGTATGGAAAAGATCGCGATCTCATTCTCCTGCAGGAAGCAAAAGCCTCTGAAGAGCTGATTCAATTCTCTAAAACCCACTTTTTGGTGGGGGATCAAGTGCCGGCAATTGAAATTACAAAAGATGCTTACGGCGTTATGACACTCGCCTCAAGCTATCCTCTCTACTCCCGCCCTTTTCGAACAACAGAACCTTTTTTACGCCTAGCAAAATCAGCGCTAGTTACGGTCTATCCGCTCCATGATAAGCGACTTCTGATGGTCGTTAATGTTCACTCAGTCAACTTCAGCTTAGGGGTAAAGATTTACCGCGAACAGATTCAATCGATTGCTGAACATGTTATCAATCATAATGGACCTGTCATCTTCGCCGGTGATTTTAATACTTGGAGTCGCAAGCGCCGTCATCTCCTCTATCTCTTCACTCGAAGAATGGGGTTAAAACCGGTGATTTTTAATGATGATTATCGCAAGGCTTTTTTTAATTCCCCACTCGACTTTGTCTTCTATCGTGGATTACGTCTAGAAAAAAGTGAAGTAATTAAGACCGATGCCTCCGATCACAACCCTCTTTTAGTCGATTTTAGACTCTATTAACAAATAGTCGGTAATGGGTTCAATAGAGTAATAGATAATTGGTAATTGGTAATTGGTAATTGGTAATTGGTAATAAATTAAAGCTCATGCTTATGAGAGATAAAGAGGGTATCGATCTTCTCTAAACGGGCTAATAGTTCTGCATAATCATTTGCACGAACTTTTAGCGTCATTTCACAGTTGACGCCATAATTCTCTGCTACTTTAGTTGCATTAAGATCATTGATCACGTGATTGACCTCATTCGTTGCCGGATAGTCAAAAGTGAAAGTAACATCGAGTCCTATTGTTTTCGTTACAATATTTGCACTCTGTAGTGCATTACGTGCGCCCTCCTGATAGGCAGAGACTAATCCCCCCGTACCTAACTTAATCCCGCCAAAATAGCGCACGACAATTACTAAAACATTAGTTAACTCAAAGGAGCGGATTTGCCCCAAAATAGGTCTTCCGGCAGATCCAGAGGGCTCTCCATCATCATTAGCTCGATAATGTTCATAGCGCTCACCTAAGACATAGGCGTAGCAGACATGACGAGAATCATTATAACGTTTACGATATTCATCAAGCAGTGTGTCGATCTCCTCTTCAGAGCTGACCGGCAGAGCGAAAGTGATAAAGCGACTACGTGAGATTACAAACTCATCTTCACTCATGGCAGTTATCGTCTTATACTGATCACTCTTCATCTTGCACTCTCCCAAAATCCCTACAACTCGATCAATCTCTTCACCGCTATCTGTAAAGAGAATCAATAAAATAGGGAGTGATTATACCATATCGCGACCCTTCTCTATCCCTAAATAGAAATCGGGTATACAGGGATGAAAAGAATAAAATAGGCTGAACGCTGCCGGAAATCACTATCGCGTACTTCCATAAATCACATGCCGGTAGTAGGCGATACTCCATCATCCCCAAAAAAATTGATTCATTAAAATAGGAGAGGCTGTTGAGTTGCCGGATCTCACTATCTCGCTCTTCCAAAGATTACGCGCCGGCAGTGAGGGCTCTTCTATCGCCGGAAAAATGATTGATTTATTGAAGTAAGAGCGGTGGATGAGTTGCCGGATTTCACTATTCAATGTTCTTCTATCGATCCCATGCCGGCAAGAAGTATGACTTTAGTGCCATTAAGATCGGTATCGAAGATGCCGATTGGCGGGCATGCAGGGGTTAAAAGAACGAAATAGTCGGTTCCCGCCACTCCACAGCTTCTCTTAAGAATAATTCATTAAATATCATTGATCAAAACGAAATAGGTCGAACGCTGCCGGATCTCACTATCTCGCTCTTCCAAAGACTACGCGCCGGCAGTGGGGGCTCTTCTATCGCCGGAAAAATGATTGATTTATTGAAGTAAGAGCGGTGGATGAGTTGCCGGATTTCACTATTCAATGTTCTTCTATCGATCCCATGCCGGCAAGAAGTATGACTTTAGTGCCATTAAGATCGGTATCGAAGATGCCGATTGGCGGGCATACGGGGGGTAAAAGAACAAAATAGCCGGTTCCCTCCACAGCTTCTCTTAAGAATAATTCATTAAATATCATTGATCAAAACGAAATAAGCTGAACGCTGCCGGATCTCACTATCGCGCTCTTCCAAAGACTACACGCCGGCAGTAGGCGATCTTCCATCGTCGGAAAATGATTGATTTATTGAAGTAAGAGCGGTGGATGAGTTGCCGGATTTCACTATTCAATGTTCTTCTATCGATCCCATGCCGGCAAGAAGTATGACTTTAGTGCCATTAAGATCGGTATCGAAGATGCCGATTGCTGGCATGCAGGGGTTAAAAGAACGAAATAGTCGGTTCCCGCCACCCCACAGCTTCTCTTAAGAATAATTCATTAAATATCATTGATCAAAAGAGAATGAAAAAAGGCGAGACTTAACACTCGCCCTTCTACTGATCTCGCTGACAATAAACTTACAATAAGCTGACCGCTCTTAGTTATCTATCACGACTTTTACTATGCTTTCGCCATTGCCGCTTCATAATTTTTAAGAGCGAGCGCAAGACGTTTTCCTGCCTCTTCTGCACTCTCTTCGGTCACCGTTGCAAAGGAGAGACGTAGCGTATTATCTTCCGGCGTACCGACATAGAATGCAGCACCAGGAACAAAGACAACTTCAGCATCAATCGCATGCTTTAAGAGTTCGGTCGCACTCATTCCTTCTGGCAATTTAGCCCAAAGGAACATCCCTCCTGTTGGCGCTTCAAAGGTGATCTTTCCATCAGTATGCTTCTCTAAAGAATCGATCAGATGCTGACAACGCTCCTGATAGGCTTTAGAGATCTCCTTAATTCTCGGTTGAAGACGACCACTCTTAAGATAGTTTGCCACAATCAGTTGCGATAAAACGGGGGTATGGAGATCCACCGATTGCTTACAGATTACAATCTTCTCTCTAATCTTACGACTTGTAACAATAAAACCTAAACGAAGCCCCGGTACCAACACTTTAGAGAATGAGGAGAGATAAACAATATGCTCTTTCTCCTCTTCACTCTTAACTAAGGAGTAGATCGGCTTGGCAAGCTGATCTGTAAAACGGATCTCTCCATAAGGATCATCTTCAAAGATCACAAAGTTATGTGCCATCGCTAACTTCAAGAGACGCTCACGCTTCTCCAAAGAGAGTGTAGATCCCGTAGGATTAGCAAAGGTTGGTACAATATAGAGTGCTTTAATCGGCCCTTTTGCAAGACGCGCCTCTAAAGCATCAATATTTAATCCCTCTGGACCACCCTCAATATCCTCAACTGTCGCACCAGTTAATTTAAAACCTTGAATTGCAGCGAGGTAAGTTGGGCGCTCAACTAAAATCACATCCCCTTCATCAAGAAAGGTTCTCGAGATAAGATCAAGCCCTTGCTGTGATCCACTTGTAACCACAATCTCATCACACGCAGCATCGATACCACGATCTTGAATCAGCTTAACGATCTCTTCTTGCAATACCAACTCACCATCGGTTGTACTGTATTGATAGGCGCTGACCTCTTTCGATTCAATCACCTCATTAAGAGCGGCATTAATCCCCTCCATATCGAACATATCTGCTGCCGGAATTCCCCCCGCAAGTGAGACGATATTCGGCATCTTGCTATATCGTAAAAGATCTCTCACTATCGAGCTTTGCGATCCTTGAATTCGCTTTGCAAACAAACTTTCGATTCCAGCCATAATCAGCTCCTACTCCTCAATTTTCTAGTCTTAATTAATAAAGTGTATCTACCTGTAACTATCTATACTATCTGTACTATCTGTACTATCTGTACTATCTATTGATAATTTATATACAGGTATCTATCAGTATACATAGGCATATATAGGTATATATAAAATATAGAACTTCTAACTCATCTCTATAAATTCATTTAAGCAACATCAATGCGCTCAATACCTGATTGAACAGATCAAAATTGATCCCGTCAATGAGATATCGGTCGGAAAATGATGAACTTTGCTATACTAATGTAGCAGATAAACTCAACCTTAGAAGGACTTTTTTAAGGAAGAAAAAATCGCGAGTAAAATCACTCAAAATTGTTTTTATCTAGCACAATTCTTAAAATGAATCTGATCGATATAACCCCAACTAAGAGCAACTAACAACTGCTTAATCCCATTTCGATCACACAATAAATAAGGTCAAAGAGACCGCTTTCTCTCTACCAATTCATCGATTATGCAGGGGATCTCCTCTTATGAGCTTTCATCTCTACTACTCCAATCATCTCGATACATTACAATATATTGCCGGCTATATTACTCAAGTAGACCCACAAGACTCCCCTTTTGAGCAGGAATATTTCCTGGTCCAAAACTTTGGGATGGCAAGATGGATGCAGATAAAGCTCGCAAAACAGCTCGGGATCTTAACTCAAGCGGAATTTCTGCTACCCTCCAAAATGTTGATCAACCTTCTAGAGCGAATCTTTACCAAGGAGGAACTTGAAAAGCACCCGATTGAGCGCCTCTCCCAGGATCAACTCTTTTGGCCATTAGTCAAAATTTTACAAGAGATTGTTGAGTCGAGAGATGAGCGTGAACAGCAACAATATCAACCCATTTTGCAATATCTCGATAAGTATCAGCAGCAAACAGAGATCGAAATAGCAGCATTAAAAGCGGATGATAATAGACTTCCGGAAGAGCAATATCGAGCCATACTCCATCTCGCAACTGAGCTTGCCGCGATTTTTGATAAATATATTGTCTATCGAAGTCAATGGATCAATGCCTGGAGTCAAGGTCAACTAGCACCGCCCCATTTTGATGAATCGCTCCCCCCCAATCTTGAAAAGTGGCAAGCTTCCCTCTTTGAGCGCCTCTATAATAGTTTAGGTAGACCGCGCCACTTAGGCATGATGCATCCCCTTATTGAGCAGAAATTGGCAGATCCCAATATTAAAGCGCATCTTCCTAAACGGATCTTTATTGTTGGGCTCAACTCGCTTCCCCCACTCTTTCTAGAGTTAATCGTTCAATTTTCAAAAGTGATCGATATTCATCTCTTCTTCAATAATCCATCCCAATATTATTGGGGGGATCTGATTAAAGGTCATTCCCCTAATTTCAACTACTACAACTTCTTCACCCAACATGAGAGCGCTGTCGATCCCCTCGCACCCCACTTGCCGGCAGCAATCGATCAGCTCGATGAACATTGGCAAAATAGCTACGGTCATCCGCTTCTTGCCTCATTAGGAAGAGTCGGCCGAGATCATCTCCATCTGCTACAACAATATGATGGCACACTAGAGCTCAATATTACGGAAGCTTTCGCTGAGCCTGAGGTGAATAACCTTCTCTCTAAGATTCAGCATGAGATCTACCATCTTCGCCCACTTCGAGAAAGTGAGCCATTTCGACTCTCTGGTAATGATCGCTCTATTCAGCTACATATCAACTATAGCCCGATGCGAGAAGTAGAAGCGCTCTACAATCAGATTTTACGAGAATTAAATGAAAATCCCGATCTCTCACCGGAAGAGATCGTGGTTATGACCCCCGATATTGAGCAGTATGCCCCCTTTATTGATGCTGTTTTTGGAAGCGCTCCGAAAGAACGTTATCTCCCCTACTCAATCTCCGATATCAGCCTTAAAGAGAGCGATACAATCTTTTCGGCTCTCTTACAGATTCTCGCACTACCTGAAAGCGCATTTAAAGCGAGTGATCTCTTAACATTCCTTCAACTGCCAGAGATTATGGAGAAATTTGATTTTTCCGAATCTGATATTGCGCTCATTCAATTTTGGATTAGTGATGTCAATATTAAACAAGCGATCGATGGACTCCATCTCACAGAAGAATTAGCACTCCCCTACAATGATCAATTTGAGTGGGATATCAATACATGGCGCTGGGGATTGCAGCGAATGCTACTCGGTTATGGATCGACGCGCACCGCTCTATTACACACAATAAGCGATGAACAAAAGAGGGGCGATAAAGCGCTTAATAGTGCAATGCATCTTGATGAAAAAGAGTTTCATCATGCAGAACATGCGCTCCTTCCTTACCCCTATATTGAGGGGAAAAATGCAGAAATTTTAGGACGACTCTGCCATCTGATCGACCTTCTTATCGAAACAAGAGAGAGATTAACGGGTGCAAGAACAATTGCCGAATGGCTTCTTATTCTGCCGGAGATTTGGCAACGATTCTTTACCCTCTCTGCAGCCCATCAAGATAAGCTCCACTTCACCCAAAAGATCTGGCAAAACATCTTATCTGGAGCGATCTCTCTCGACTTTACCACGCCACTGCCTCTCAATGCCCTCGTTCCCCTTCTAGAACAGAAACTTTTAGAGGAGAAGCCTGAACAGAACTTTATTCAAGGGAAGATCACCTTCTGCTCCTTTATTCCTATGCGAACCATCCCCTTTAAGATGGTAGCTATGATCGGAATGAATCAAGCAGATTTCCCTAAAGCCTCTATTCATCATAGCTTCGATCTAATGCAGTATCAGCGCATGCGCGGTGATCGCCAACGAAGCAGTGATGATCGCTACCTCTTCTTAGAGGCGATTCTCTCGGCAAAAGAGATTCTCTATCTCAGCTATATCGGTCGCTCTATTCAAGATAATAGTGAGCGTCTCCCTTCACTTTTAATCGATGAACTACTTCGCTATATCGATCAAATCGCCGAAACAGAGGATCAGCAATCGCCAGCCAAAAGCATTACGTTTGAGCATCCTATGGCACCCTATAATGAGAAGCTTTTCACCCCAGACTCACCAATTCAAAGCTTTCAGAGTGAATGGGCGCTCTCCCATGATATCACCGACTTCTACCATGCACCCTATCAATATCACACACTGATAGAGAACTATCAGAAGGCTCAGGAATTGACGCCATTGACTGAGATCTCCCTTCATACGCTCATTAAGTTTTACCAAGATCCGAGCCAATATTTTGCCGAGCATCGCCTAACAATCCCCGCCTATAGTAGTCAAAGTAATACCATTGAAGATGATGAGATCTTCTCTATTCAGAATCACCTAGAGCTCTATCAATTCAACCAACGCGTCACAAATGATCTACTGCAAGAGGTACTAGCTCACAAGGAGAAAACAGATGAAGTGACTGTTGCACAATATGCCAAACAGCTCTTTAAGCGCTATCGCTTAGAAGGGTCACTCCCCAAATTTGCCTATGGTGATCTGCTATGGGAGGAGAAGCGTCAACTCCCCATCCTTCTTGCTACAAAATTATTAAATGCACAATACCCTTATGGGCAGTGGCGCAGTGAGCGTTTCCAAAGTGGGATTACCCTCTATGGACAGTTGCCGGAACTCAACCCTGAAGGCTTGCTCATTATGTGGGATGTTGGCGAGTTTAATGAAAAACGGCGAATTGCTGCCGCCATTACCAATCTCTTCTATCATGCAACCAAAGAGACTGATCAGCTCGATGAGAATCTTGTCTACTTTTCCCGTAAAAAAGAGAGCATTGAAGAGCATCGTCTCCCCTACTATCCACAAAGTGATGCAGCTGAACTCCTGACCCATCTCATTGATGGCTTTCTCTATGGAATTAGCGCACCGATTCCTTTCTACTATACGAAAGATTATAAACCCGCCTTTATCGATCCCTCATTCCTAGAGGCATTAGAATTATTGCAGCAGATGCTTCCACTCTTTAGTGATGAAATCAGGGATAATTTTAAAGGCGATTCTAAAGGTGGTTCTGAAGAGGGGGCTGAAGATAACTCAGCAGATAATACTGGAAATAGTTCTCAAAATAGTTGGTCGCCACAAACCTTTGCGCTCATACTGCAAGATGAGCACTATATCGACTCATTGCCGATCGCTACCCGAAACCTTTTAAATAGGGTAAAATCATCTCTCACGATTCAACCAGCCTTTGAGCGACTCTTTTTCGATAATGGTCCTAAAGAGATGCTCGCTTTCTTCCTTTTCTATCACCACTATCTTCGTGAGTTAGTAACCTATGAATGATGATCAGCAGCTACTAAAAGAGACGCAATACCCCACATCAAAATATGATTATGATGGGATTACTGGCGTCTGGCTTCTTATCCCCCCTAAATTTCATCTGCTTATTTTAGCAATCCTCTTACCCCTGATTTTATGGGTCTTTCCCCATATTAATTTTAAAGGGAATTTCCGCTATATCTTTGCCGATTATCGCTACTATTTAGCAGGTGGCATCTCCCTCTTCTTTATCGCTTCAGCGCTCTTGAGCATTATTAAAGCAAAGCAAGTTGGCGGAAAGGTTCGCCCGACCAGTAATGTGGGCGCCCAAGTCGTTCCTAAAAAAGGACGTGCTACCAAAAGAACTCCCTTGCGCCAATCAACACGCCAATTAACACCTAAAGCGGGAGAAAGCAATATCAAGCCGACGGCAGGATCAAAACTAACCGTTAAAAAGAGTAAAGTCACCACAGTAAAAGAGAAGATCACGCAACCGAGTCAGGCGAAAAATCTCTCCAAAGAGAGTGATTCAACCGGAAAAAAGCGAAGAGTGACGCTCAATAAGACAAACAGCAATCATTCCCCAAAACAGAGCTCTCCTAAAAAAGGAAAAAGTACAACGGCTAAGGGGAGTAATAGCGATAAATAACACCGACATATAGATGTCTAGATATATGAATGAACGAATTGACGAATAGACGCATGAAGATATTATTAAATTATATAGAAGTTATATATAGAAGTTATATCGACACCTCCATATACCCAATAATATACCCAGTGATATCCCCAATGACTTTAAGACACAGATCACGACGATAGGAGTCAACCTCACAATGCAAAAGATGATCATTATCAGCGGATTATCGGGATCAGGAAAATCGATTGCACTACAGACCCTCGAAGATGAAGGGTTTTTCTGTATTGATAATCTTCCCATTACCTTTATTCCCCGCTTTTTAGAAGAGATTCAACAAAAAAATAATATCCGCAAACTCGCTATCGGCGTTGATGCTCGAAGTTTTCCTGAGGATCTTGCGGAAGCTGAAGCGATTCTCTCCCTTATTGAACAGAAGCTAGCTGTTAGGCCTAGCATTCTCTTTTTAGAGACAAGTGATGAGATCCTCGTTAAACGTTATAGTCATACTCGCAGACGCCACCCTTTAACAACGTCGCAAATGACCTTAATTGAGGCGATCACTAATGAGCGTGAACTCCTCTCACCACTCCGAGCTCAAGCTGATATCATTATCGATACTTCCCATCTCAATGTTCATGAGCTACGCGCCATTCTAACGAATCAGCTCTTAGATAAATCTCAAAAGAAGCTTTCTATCTCCATTGTCTCATTCGGTTACCGAAATGGTATTCCGCTCGATGCGGACTTTGTTTTCGATGCCCGAATGTTAACAAACCCCCATTGGGTTGCTTCCCTTCGAGAGTATACTGGGCTTGATCAGGAGATCATCGACTTCTTTGCAACAACCGATGATATTCAAGCCTTCTACCAAGATATTGAAAATTTTATCTTAAAATGGTTGCCGGCTTTTAAACAGGGAACTCGCTCTTATCTCACCATTGCTATCGGCTGTACAGGAGGTAAGCATCGCTCTGTCTATCTTGCACAACGACTCTTTGAGAGATTACAAGAGGATGATCATGTCTTAGTTAAACATCGTGAAATTAATGTCTAGCAATGTTTAATTCTTTAATTCGATAATAGTTAACTCAATGGGGTTTCGATTCAAATCTCGATCAGGGTTTTATCCTAAGAATTCCGATCTAAGATTTCTAAACAATACTACCCCTCTCCTTTAAAATGAATTACGAAAGCACCACACGTTTATCCCCTTTCATATCATCAATCACAAGAAGGAACTGAATATGTCGCAACAAGCACAACTTATTGATGGAAAAGCATTTGCTGCTCATCTACGCCAAACAATCGCCGAGCAGACAAAAACAATTGAAGCACAACACGATATTCGCCCAGGTTTAGCGGTAATTCTTGTTGGAGAAGATCCGGCAAGCCAGGTCTATGTCCGTAATAAAGAGAAATTTGCTCTCGAATGTGGCTTCAAATCTGAGACTTTCCGTCTCCCAGAAGAGACAACGCAAGAGGCGCTTCTCACCTTAATCAATGACCTTAACCAAGATTCAACCATTCATGGTATTCTTGTGCAATTGCCTCTTCCCAAACATTTTAATGAAGAGGAAGTCCTCAATGCGATCAATCCTCTCAAAGATGTAGATGGGTTCCATCCTGTCAATATTGGGCAACTCTCCATTGGTCAGCCTTATCTTATTCCCTGTACGCCGCTAGGGTCATTACTGCTTCTCCAAGATAAGCTAGGTAAAGATCTTTCTGGTAAACATGCCGTTATTGTAGGACGTTCCAATATTGTTGGAAAGCCGATGATGCAGCTGCTTTTATCTCAGAACTGTACAGTTACTATCGCACACTCACGTACTAAAGATGTTGCCGCGCTTTGTCGCGAAGCAGATATTGTTGTCGCTGCGGTTGGAGTTCCTAAATTAATCAAAGGTGATTGGATTAAAGAGGGCGCAACGGTGATTGATGTCGGTATCAACCGTATTGAAGAAGATGGAAAAACACGCTTAGTGGGCGATGTAGACTTTGACGAAGCGGTAAAACGCGCCGCATATATCACTCCCGTCCCTGGTGGCGTCGGCCCAATGACAATTGCCTGCTTGCTTCGAAATACCTTAACGGCGATGTGTTTACAAAATAAGATCGAAGATCCTAATAAGCTCTAATCGCTAAAAGCAGACACATTACCTCAATCTGGTATCGAATACGATATCAACTCAACAGAAATTAAAGCCTCTCTGTTTCTATCTAGAGAGGCTTTTTTATCTCCGTTTTCAGCATGTGATTGATGGAAGAACGCGATAGTAAGATCCGGCAGCGTTCAGCCCCTTTTCAATCGATCATTCTTAAGAGAATCTATGGAGCGGCGGGAACCGACTATTTCGTTCTTTTAACCCCTGCATGCCCGCCAATCAGCATCTTCGATACCGACCTTAATAATATTAAAGTAATACTTCTTGCCGACACGCGATCAGTGGAAGAACGCGATAGTGAGCTCCAGCAGCGTTCAGCCCCTTTTCAATCGATCATTCTTAAGAGAATCTATGGAGCTGCGGGAACCAACTATTTCGTTCTTTTAACCCCTGCATGCCCGCCAATCGGCATCTTCGATACCGACCTTAATAATATTAAAGTAATACTTCTTGCCGACACGCGATCAGTGGAAGAACGCGATAGTAAGATCCGGCAGCGTTCAGCCCCTTTTCAATCGATCATTCTTAAGAGAATCTATAGAGCGGCGGGAACCGACTATTTCGTTCTTTTAACCCCTGCATGCCCGCCAATCGGCATCTTCGATACCGATCTTAATAGTATTAAAGTAATACTTCTTGCCGGCGCATGATCGATGGAAAAGCGCCAACTGCCGGCGCGTAATCTTTGGAAGAACGCGATAGTGAGATCCGGCAGCGTTCAGCTCTTTATTTAACCAAAAAAAATCCATAACAGTAGGATGAGCTACTGTTATGGAAAGTGTGTTGCGATTTCACTCAATCGCATCAGCTGAATGGAGAAGGCCTGTGATGGGAACCTTCTTATCCGATTTAAATCGGTATTATTGTTATAGTTATATTCATAGGACCATATATTCAGGTTGATGCTCTAAGCGTTAATTTTAATCCATTAACTCTGATTGATTAAACGCGAGCATAAGGCTCTAATCCTAACGCCATCCGACCATTTTTTGTTGCGATATTGATCGCCTCTTCAAGATCTGTATAACGACAACCAGTGATAAGAAGTTTTAACTCTTCCCACATATCACCGTCACTAAATGGCAACATATAGTCAGCAATATTATCTGTCCCAACCGCAACTGGAATACCTGCTTTAGCTAACTCATCTGCCGGCGTAATTGCATTTCGTGTCGGACCATGATCTTCGCGTCGTGGGCTATCGATCCAAGCAAAAGGGCAAGCAATTACCATCATCTTAGCATCAAGCATCTTCTGATAGAGCATTTGACGATATGCTTCATCATGCGCCGTAATAGAGATACTATGGATCGCTACAACGCGCCCTTCCATACCGTGCTCAATCGTCTTATCGGCAACTAACTCAGTCTCTTTCTCTTCTTTAGAGTTAAACTGATCCACATGCACATGCACCATCTTTCCTTGAGATTTTGCCGTTTGAAGGAGAACATCCATATGCACCGCATCCATGCCCTCACCATGATCACGAAGATCACGACGTGGTAATCCACCAATAATATCTACTTTCTCAGCACCCTTATCGAACCAGTAGCGAGCTTCTTTATCAATCACCCCTTTTAGAGTCTGATTCACAAGCTTGATTGTAATATCACCTTCATAATTTTTTCTTGCACGAAGCGCTGCATTGATCGCACGCTCTTCAACAATCGGATCGACATCAATAAAGCTACCAACAGCAGTAACTCCCTGCTCAATCATCCGCTCAATACCCATGGAGAATTGGCGATAGTAATCCTCTTCTGTCATATTGTGCTTAATGCGATCTAATGTATCCCACTTCTCTACTAATGTCTGTGTCTGATAAACCTCAAACCCTTCATAATCGATTGTAAAGGCACGATCTCCATGCATATGCGCATTTACCCAACCACCATTTTCACGAATACTATTTAATAGATACGCTTTCAAGCTTCTTGTATCTGTATAGATGCGATGTTCTTTTGCCACTAATGTTGTCATGAAAATCTCCTTTCCTTAATGTCGATAATATCTCTGTCACTGCTATTAGTAATAGAAAATTGGGAGAAAAATGTAGAAGTCTCTCTGCTGTTACCTCTAATCTCTTCCTTGTCCCTCTTCTGACTACCCTCTTTGCCACTACTTTTCTTGAGGCGAAAAAAAACCTCCATTGGAATAACGGAGGTTTTTAACAATTATTTTGAAGAATGAATTTAAGATCGATAAAGCTAGAAAAATGAAATGAATTAACTGGAATAGAAATATCTGCGATCTGCATCATCCCTACTTCAGCTCTACCATTCATTCGTCGCTTCATTCTCTTCCTCAATTTCATCATCGTTTAAACAAACGAGTACATTCTAAGGGGTAAAAAAATAAAAGCAATCTTTTTATATTTTTCTGTGAGATTTTATCGACACTTCCTAATATCAAGTTCATAAAATAATACTTAAAAGTGATTTCTAGCAATGATGCTAACCGTGATGCTTGAAAATATTATGCCTAAATTATGAATAAGAAAATTGTCTAGCTCTCGAGTCTAAAAGAGGATTTTGGAAATGCTCATTATCGCCGAATATTAGGGTGATCTCCCCAATTGAGCTTCTCTCTTAAAATAGAGAAATAATGATAATTTTTAGAGTGAAGTAGTGTTAAAGGATGAGTGGAAGGCTCAATCGTTAATCGTTCTCCATCAGAAAGGGAGAAGAGCTCTTGCCCATCACATGTCACATGAACGGCCTCTTTCTCTCGATCACTTGTTACAACTTCAATTTCACAATCTGCCGGGATTACTAAAGGGCGATGGCTAAAAGTATGGGGGCAGATAGGGGCGATAATAATCGCCGGTAGCGTAGGATACATAATAGGCCCACCTGTTGAGAGCGAATAGGCGGTTGATCCCGTAGGTGTGGCAATAATTAAGCCATCTGCACGATAAGTTGAGAGGTAGCGCTGATTGACATAAACATCAATCTCAATTAATCGAGAGAGCTCTGTTTTATGAATTACTACATCATTCATTGCGTAGGAGCGCAATTGTTGATCGATAGATGCCTTCAATAAAAAACGCTCCTCATAAACAACATCACCTTCTAAAATAGTTCGAAGATGAGTATGGAGCATCTGCTGATCAATATCAGTTAAGAACCCTAGTCGCCCTAAGTTAACCCCTAAAACAGGGATATTGAGCTGGTGTACCTTACGCGCAATTCCTAAAAAGGTACCATCTCCCCCAAAGGCGATAATCAGATCACAAGTCGATATCTTCTTAAGGAGTGCCGAGGGATAATTGAGTCGTTGTCGATATTCAACATTATTGACCTCAATTGTTGTGGCACCACACGCCTCTATCACCTCTTTAGTACGTTGAACCGCTTTTTGAATCTCATCCGATTCTCGATTACTTAGAATTAGGGCGATTTTTTGAAATTTTCTCATATTTTGTGCTATTGTAATTTCATTTGATATTGAATTAATATTGGATTTATAGCATAGCATGATCGCTTATTCATCTTTAAGCTACAAATATATCTGACTGCGCTAAGATCCTCACACTATCAAAAAAGATAGGCACTAGTTTAATTCTATTCCAGAATTAACTCACTACCTCACTCAAAACAGTTAAAATCTGCTCTTCTTAGAGCGGATCACTTCTCTATTTTCAGTAAGTTAGTGAAGAATAATGGCTATCAGAAGATTAAACCAGTTTAACCGTAACCTGTTAAAACTTCGAGGTTATTGGTCAACCGATCTTACTAAAACAATGTTCAAACCAATGAATCAGGCCCTATTTACTTGAATTATCCAAAACTGCAAAGATCACTACAAAATGACTACTAAGAGAAATATTTGCAAGTGTAATATTCACAAGCTCATCAGTCATTTAAGATATTGAAAGGCAACTAATCGGAGAATGAGAAGAAGCTATCTCTTATCAAAATCAATTCTACAAACTACAAACGCAACAAAAATGCCAAGTAGAAATAGCGAGTAAAAATAACGAGTAGAGATGCAGATAAAGTTAGCAAAAGCATTCGATCATCAGCTTTTCAGCTTAGTTAAGGATATAATTTGAGGATATGGTTTAAGAATATGATCAAAGAAGAATTGATCTAAGGTGACCCATTACAGGACTTCCTAAAATTAGATTTCCTAAAATTAGATTTTCTAAAATGGGGGTTACTAAAATTCATTGAGATTCATTAAGACTCATTGAGATTGAGAAATTGTCGCAAGGTCATATCAATAAATGTATGAGCAGAAGTTCTCATCAACTACGCAATAATATAATCGGAGGTAAAATGCGTAAAGCCCTTTTCTTTCTACTAATAAGCGTGCTGCCTGGCATTGCTTTAGCGGGAGGTGAGCTCTCTTTTGATGGCCCAAGCCTCTCTCCTCTCTGGTCCATCCCCTTTATCGGGATTATTCTCTCCATTGCGGTTCTTCCCCTCTTTGCCCCGAAATTATGGGATCATCATTATGGGAAGATTGTCTTTGGCTGGACCCTCCTCTTCTTTATACCGCTACTATTGACCTACGATATGAGTATCACGGCAAATATCTTTGCTCATGCACTCATTAAAGAGTATATCCCCTTTATCCTCCTACTTTTAGTGCTCTTTGCAGCATCTGGAGGAATTCATATCTCTGGGAATTTAGTGGCAAGCCCTAAATTTAACGTCTCCCTTTTAGCAATTGGTACTGTTTTAGCTTCAGTGATGGGAACAACCGGTGCTGCGATGCTCCTTATCCGCCCGATTCTGTCAGCTAATAGAAATCGAAAACATCGAATGCATATTCCGATCTTCTTTATCTTCCTAGTTGCTAATATCGGTGGTGGTTTAACACCGCTTGGGGATCCACCGCTCTTTTTAGGTTTCTTAAATGGGGTTGATTTCTTCTGGACATTACAACATATGTTCTTCCCTGTTTTAATCTTCTCGATAATCTTATTAGGACTCTTCTATCTTATCGATAGCTACTACTTCAAAAAAGAGAATATTGCGCCCTCCGATGAGAAGACTACGGTTGTAATTGTTGGAAAACAGAACTTTCTTATTATCTTAGGAGTTCTCGTTGGAATTATTATCTCCGGCATCTGGATTCCTGGTATCTCTTGGGAGGTTTTTGGCGTCGATGTTCACTTAGAGAATGTTCTCCGTGATCTCTTCTTTATCTTCTTAACGATTGTCTCTCTGAAAATTACCTCAGATAAAGTTCGTCAAGATAATAACTTCAATTGGCATCCTATTATTGAGGTCGCTAAGATCTTCGCCGGGATCTTCTTAACCATCGTACCGGTCATTACAATCTTAGAAGCAGGTAAAAATGGTGCCTTTGGTTCAGTAGTCGATATCACTCACACAAGTGATGGTGAACCAATTAATGTGATCTATTTCTGGGTAACCACGGTTCTTTCTGCCTTCTTAGATAATGCGCCAACTTATCTTGTCTTCTTCAAGATGGCGGGGGCTCAAGCGCCTGAAGGTGTCGCAGCTGCTGATTTCTTAATGAATGGCATCCCGGCAACCCTACTTGCGATCTCAATGGGTACCGTATTTACAGGACCATTAACCTATATCGGAAACGCGCCGAACTTTATGGTTAAATCGATGGCAGAGCAGGAAGGAATTAAAATGCCTTCATTCTTCGGATACTTCTTCATTGCAATCATTGTTTTAGTACCGATCTATATCCTGCTCAATTTCATCTTCCTCTAGCTTTAGATTAACCCCAATTAATCTCTATTAGAGGTTGTGAGGAGGTTGTGAGATTTATCGAAAAAGCGCTAGATTTTCTAGCGCTTTCTTGTAATATTTATAGGTCGATCTTTTAATCGTATCGTCCTCTAATCACCGTACTTATAACAATAAGGCAGGATAAAATAAATGACTCTGTTAGTACAAAAATATGGCGGCAGCTCCGTGGCAAATATTGAACGCATTCAAAATGTTGCTCGCCGTATTCAAAAACATCATAACGAAGGCCACCAAATGGTTGTTGTTCTCTCGGCGATGTCCGGAGAGACCGATCGACTTTTAGAGTTAGCCCACGCTATTACCAAACGCCCTAATCCAAGAGAGATGGATGCTCTTGTCTCCACCGGCGAGCAAGTGAGTATCTCTCTTCTCTCTATTGCTCTTGAAGCGATGGGAATTAAGGCAAAATCATATAATGGTGATCAAGCACGCATTCTAACAGACCAGGCGCATACCAAAGCGCGCATTAAGAATATTGATACCTCTGCTATTGAAGCCGATCTTGCAGCAGGTTATGTTGTTGTCGTTGCAGGATTCCAAGGCGTTACAGAAGATGGTTCTGTCACAACTTTAGGCCGTGGTGGCTCAGATACGACTGCGGTTGCTTTAGCTGCAAGCCTCAATGCAACAGAATGCCAAATATTTACCGATGTTGATGGGGTCTATACCACCGACCCACGTATTGAACCAAAGGCTAAGAAGTTAGATAAAATCGCTTTTGAAGAGATGCTAGAGCTCTCAAGCTTAGGTTCAAAAGTTCTACAAATTCGCTCTGTTGAGCTTGCCGCTAAAAACAAAGTTCCAATCCGCGTACTCTCCTCTTTAGTGGAAGGAGGCGAAGGAACACTAATTACTACAGAAAAGGATATTGACATGGAAGCAGCCATTATCTCAGGTGTTGCAACGAGTAAGAATGAAGCAAAAATCACAGTTTTAGGGGTTCCTGATCAACCCGGTATTGCTTTTAATATTCTCGAGCAGATCAGTGATGCCAATATTGAGGTCGATATGATCGTACAAAATATCTCCCAAGATGGTACCACTGATTTCACCTTTACCATCAATGAAGTCGATTTTGATAAAGCACTTGAGATCACAGAAAACTCAGCAAGAGAGATGGGTGCTCGTAAAGTACTCGGTGATAAAGATATCGTTAAAGTATCACTCGTTGGTTTAGGAATGCGCTCTCACGCAGGGGTTGCAAGTCTTATGTTTAAAACTTTAGCCAATGAGAAGATCAATATTAAGATGATCTCTACTTCTGAAATTAAGGTCTCTGTTGTCATTGATAGCAAATATCATGAACTGGCGGTTAGAGCCCTTCATGAAGCCTTTAAACTCGATGAGTAGATTTTAAGTAAAGGTTTAAAGAGATCAATCGGTATCATCAACCTCAAAATCGATTCCATTTAGAAGCTATAACAGATATCCCTCAATGAGATTCTTTCAAGAAAAACCGTTTCCGGTTATACTTTATGAATACTCTTTGAGGGATATTTATATCTTTAAATTTTTGTATTTAATTTCTATATCTAACTTTATATATAGTTCTATATATAATTCTATATAGAGTTCTTTATAGTTTTTTATGAAGTTCTATATAGAGTCTAAATTGAACTTTTGAACTTTTGAACTTTTGAACTTCAATAAGAAAAAGGATATTAAAATCTTTTACCATTATCCCTTTAAGCCACTATTACGATCTGTGCCTTGAATAAACTTAAAATTCACACGAGGATTTACACGATTAAAGAGTCGTAGTGATACTATTTTATGAAAAAAACAAAACTGTTTACTCTTCTTCTCATCTCTCTCTGCTCTCTTCCCATAATCACTTTCGCTGAGCGAAAAATGATGGTGAAGATTGAGGGAATTGATAATAAAAAAGCGTTAACTAATGCCAAAAATGCAACAGCGATCTATGCACTCAATGATAAAGAAGCCCCCCCTGATCTACGAATTGAGTGGCTCTATCAGGAGGGGATCAATCAAATTGCAGATGCATTGCAACCCTATGGTTACTATCGTGCAAAAATTGATGCGGATCTTCTCTATCAAAAAGAGCAAGTCACCGTCATTTATCATGTTAATCCCGGTCCACAGATTCCAATCGGCTCCTTAGTTTTAGAGGTGACCGATCTTGAGGCGATCAAAGAGCGCGATACGCCCGAGGCAGAGAAAGAGTATCAAGCATTTGAGAAGATTATTACCGGAACAAAGATGAAGGTGGGAGCACCCTTAAATCATACTCAATATGAGTCAACCAAAAGTAAGCTCTCAGAAAAAGCCTCTGCTCTGGGTTATTTTGATGCTTACTATCCTCACCATCAGCTCTTGGTCAACCTTATTACCTATCAGGCAGATATCGATCTTGTCATGACTTTAGGTCCTCGCTACCACTTTGGCGATACCACCTTTCACCAAGAGTATTTTGCAACGGAATTTTTAGATCGCTTTTTGCATAATATGCGCTCACAGAATGATTACAGCGATCAGAAGCTGATCCAATTACAATCGACATTTAATGAAGCTGATTATTTTGAAGATGTCGTCATTGTACCGCGTCCAAACTTTGAGGAGAAAGAGGTTCCCTTAGATATCTATCTTCGCCCGCGAAAACAACGAACACTATCGCTTGGGGTAGGTTACTCCTCCGATATAGGCTTAAAAGCGATGGCGGGAATGAATTGGCACTATATCAATCGCTATGGTCATAAACTCTTTACCAATCTTCTCTGGGCGCAAAAGAGACGGGATGCGCTCATCAATTACCAAATTCCAGGCAGCCATCCAGTTCAAGATCGCTACAATATCTTCTTTAACTATAACTTTGAGGATACCTCCACAAAAGATTATACAACCTATCTTGTAGGAGCCTCTAAAGAGCGCGTACGCGATCAATATCAATATGGTTTCTCGCTTCACTACCAATATGACCGCTTTAGAGATATCGAAGGAGTACGACAAAATAGTAAGCTCTTAATTCCAACTCTCTACGGGGAGTGGAAGAGCTCCCCTAACCTCCCCTTTGATCAATTTGGTTTCAAAATTGAGGGGCGCGTTAGAGGTGCCATCAAGAATGTCGCTGCCGATATCAGCTTCCTACAGACAAGTGCCACGATTCATACCTATCTTCCCATTACAGATAGTGATCGATTTGTCTTACGCGCAGGTGCCGGCTACACCAAGATTCGCGATAATGATCTGCATAAACTTCCACCAAGTCTCCGCTTCTATACCGGAGGAGATAATACCGTTCGAGGTTATAAATATGATGGGATTGGCGATAAAGGCTATAACGGCGATATCTATGGCGGTAAAAAGATGGTGATGGCGAGTGTCGAATATGAGCACAAAATTACACCAAGCTTTGCAGTGGTCGGCTTTGTGGATGCCGGCGATGCTTATAATGGTCATGCCAATTTAAAATATGGTGCAGGAACAGGGATTAGATGGTATTCCCCAATTGGATCGGTAAGACTCGATATTGCTCATGGTTTTAATAAAGAGTTTGGTGAAACGGTGAAACTTCACCTCAATATTGGAACTGACCTATAAATAATGATCCCCCTTCCTAAAATGGGGTGCAGGATCGATCAGTCATCAATAGGAGTTATTAAATGCAACAGAACGCCCTTCCAAAATGGTATTTTGAAGTCTTCGAGCGCTATCGTGAGATATTACAGCAGAAAGAGGCTCTCTATTTAGCGCTCAGCGCCGGGGTAGATTCTAATACATTGCTCCATTGGCTCTATACCTTCAGATCTGAGCTTCCTCCCATCTATACGATTCATGTCAATCATAACTGGCATGATAACTACTCCCACCTATGGGCTAACTTTGCACGACAACGCGCAGAGTTTTATGGCTTTACCCATTACCATTATGAAGCATTTTTTGACTTAGAAGAGACATCGGGGTTAGAAGCGGCCGGCAGAGAGATGCGTTATATTAAATTTGGAGAGACAATGAAGCCTAACTCTCTTCTCTGTGTTGCCCATCATCGATCAGATCAAGCTGAAACATTGATGCAACGGCTGTTACGAAGCTCTGGGACACGGGGTCTTGGTGCGATGAGAGATTTTAATACCGTTCAATTTGGGCAATATCAGATCGATCTCTTTCGCCCTTTTCTCTCTATCTCTAAAAAGAGTCTCTATGAAGCGGCAATCGCACTCAATCTTCCCTGGTTAGAAGATTACACCAATCATGAAGCCGATGATATGGAGCGTAATATTATTCGCAATGATCTCTTCAAGCGGATGGAGACACCCTTTCCGCAATATGAAGAGGCATTTTATCAAGTTACGCAATTTATGCAGGAGGCAGACGATCTCCTTTTAGAGCTTGCCGCGATCGATCTAGCAAAGATTGCCCATAACACAACTACCGAGGGAGAAGAGACTCCACCGCTTCATCTCCCCTCTTTAAAAAAATTGAGCCATGCCCGCCAAAAGAATCTGCTGCAAGCATGGATCCGTCCCTACAATCTTATCTTTTCTCAGCGCCAACTAACGGAATTTATCCGAGTCTTTATAGAGGAGATGCCAACCCATCAGACACGTTTTGAACTCGCCCCCTATCTCATTCTCTATTTTCAGGATTATCTCTATCTACAACGAAAATCTCAAGAGAGATCCCTCTTTCAATCATTTCAACTTATCCCTAGCAACAATGCGCCAAGCCATGATTATTGGCAACAATTTTCAACAGAGGATCTACAACTGGTAAAACGACAAGGAGGCGAACGCTTTCACCCGCTCTATCGGGAGCGCAGTCAACAATTAAAAAAATTACTACAAGAGGCAAAAATTCCTGTTTGGGAACGAGATAATTGTTGGTTGCTCAAAATAAGAGAGAGTGGGGAGATTTTATGGATCAACCATCTGGGTTTTGCTAAATCGCTAGAGAATGAGATCAAAGAAGAGGGGTTAGCGCCGGCATTAATCGCGGCAATCCCCGCTTCAGATAACTCATCATCAAAATAGAGATCCTTGAAGCTGACGCCTCAACTTTTTTAAAAACGGCTCAAACTACCCCCGTCAAAACATCTCTTAGATAATAATTTTAAACAATAAATAGCATTTAACTATTGACAAGCGCGCTATAATATTAAGTAGGCCTATCAAAAGGTCACTGCAAAGAGTAGTCGATTCTTTCGATCGACTCTCAAGGAAACATTTAAAACTATTATTTGAGGATATCAATAATGAAACGTCTCTTAATAAGTGCTATAGGCGCACTTCTATTTCCACTCTCTATCTCACTGGCAGAACCCTTAAAAGTGGTTACTAGCTTCTCTATTTTGGAAGATTTCGCTCAAAATATCGGCCAAGAGAAGATTGATGTTGAAAGCATCATCAAGGCAGATCAAGATGCCCACAGCTTTGAACCAACCCCCAAAGATATTATTAAAATTCAGAATGCTGATGTGGTGATACTCAATGGTGTGGAGTTTGATAGCTGGCTCAATAAAATTTTAGAAGCTAATCGCTATGAAGGCATTATTGTCAATGCAAGTCATAATGTCCCTCTCCTACCTTATCATGAGGATGAGAATCATCATGATCACGGTCATGACCACGACCACGACCACGACCACGACCACGACCACGACCACGACCACGACCACGACCACGACCATCATCATGGTGAGTTTGATCCCCATATTTGGCAAGATCCTAAAAATGTCATCATTATGACTGAAAATATTCGTAACGGCTTAACGCTTGCGCAACCTGAATCGGAAGCTTATTTTGAAAATAACTTCGAAGCCTATAAACGTGAATTAGAAGCCCTCAATAATTATGCGAAGCATCTCCTCAAAGATGTTAATCATAATGGGAAATTGATGATTCTTCACGATAGCTTTGGATACCTTGCGAAAGCCTATGATCTACACTTTGTGGCAGTTTCTCATCTCAATCCACTGGCAGAACCTTCGGCAAAAAGAATGTCTGAACTCTATCAGCTTGTTAAAAAAGAGAATATCCGCGCTATTTTCAGTGAAAATATTGCACCTTCCCGTTTCATTAAGACATTGGCAAAAGATCTCAATTTGCAAGATGGGGGAATTCTCTACTCTGATGCGTTAACGACAACACCGCCGGCAAATAATTATATTGGTCTCTTTAAACATAATATCGATCAAATCACCGCTGTTCTGCAAGATTCAAGCTTAACAAAAGCAGATGATGCGAATAAGAAGTAGCCATTTTAAATAATCGAAATATAGGGATAAATATGCTACTATCTTAACCATTTGATCCACTATTATTTACCAAAGCAGAGGCAACTAGAACTATGTCTGAAAATATTGTTCGCACTAACTTTATTCGCCAAATTATCGATAAAGATTTAGAGAGCGGAAAATACCAGCGTCCATCGGATATTCATACCCGTTTCCCACCGGAACCAAATGGTTATCTGCATATTGGGCATGCAAAATCTATCTGTCTCAACTTTGGCATTGCGAGAGATTATGGCGGTCGCTGTAATCTCCGCTTTGATGATACTAACCCGACAAAAGAGGAGATCGAATATGTTGAAGCGATCAAAAAAGATGTCGAATGGTTAGGCTTTAAATGGGATGATCTCTTCTATGCTTCTGACTACTTTGAGAAGTTTTATGAAGCAGCAGTACACTTGATTAAGAAAGGGCTTGCCTATGTCGATGACAGCAGCGCTGAAGAGATTCGTCAAATGCGTGGAACCTTAACTGAACCTGGTATCAACTCACCCTATCGAGAGCGCTCTATTGAAGAGAACTTAGATCTCTTCGCACGGATGCGTGCTGGGGAATTTGAAGATGGCGCAAAAGTGCTTCGCGCGAAGATCGATATGGCATCGCCTAATATGAATCTTAGAGATCCAGCGCTCTACCGTATTCGCCATGAAACCCATCATCAAACAGGCGATCAATGGTGTATCTACCCAATGTATGACTTTGCCCATGCTTTAAGTGATGCTATTGAAGGGATTACCCACTCAATCTGTACATTAGAGTTTGAAGATCATCGCCCACTTTATGATTGGTGTGTTGAAAATGCAGATATGCCTCATACTCCGAGACAGTATGAATTTTCACGTCTCAATATTGAGTACAACGTGATGTCTAAACGCCTCTTAACTCAATTAGTGGCAACCGGCATTGTTGATGGCTGGAATGATCCTCGTATGCCAACCATTTCAGGACTTCGTCGCCGCGGATGTCCTCCAGAAGCACTTCACCTCTTCTGTGACCGGATTGGTGTTACAAAATCTGAAAATATGATTGAACTTCAACAGTTGAGTCAATCGATGCGTGATGTACTCAATGAGATGGCAGATCGTCGTATGGCGGTACTAGACCCCTTAAAAGTAACTCTTACAAATCTTTCTGATGATGAACAGTTAGAGATCGCTAATCATCCTCAAAATGAGAGTCGTGGTACTCGTACTGTCAACTTTAGCAATACACTCTATATCGATCGAGCAGACTTTAAAGAGGAAGCTAATAAAAAGTATAAGCGTCTTGTGCTTGATGGATATGTTCGTCTTCGCGGTGCTTATATCATTAAAGCAACGGATGTGATCAAAGATGATAATGGCGAAATCAATGAAATTATCGCTGAAATTGTTCCGGGAACACTCGGTAAAAATGTGGAAGGTGTTAAAGCACGTGGTGTTATTCAGTGGGTATCCGCTAAAGATGCAATCGACATTACCATTCATAACTATGATGTACTCTTCACTGAAAAAAATCCACAAGGTATGCCGGGAGATATGCTCGATTACCTCAATAAAGATTCTCTCACTATCGTTCATGGAAAAGGTGAACCTGCACTAGCGGAAGCACCGATTGAACAAGCTTACCAATTTGAACGTATCGGTTACTATGCTCGTGATTCTAAAGCAGAAGGATTAGTTTTCAATCGGGTTGTCGAACTGAAAGATAGCTTTGGAGAATAAGTTTGAGTGAGATAATAAAATATGGCCCCTCACTCCTTGAGGGGTTTTTCATCACTATCGCTTTAGGGGTTCTCTCCTTTATCATCGCTGTTATCTTAGGATTTGGCTCTGCCCTATTGGCAATGAGCAAGAATCGTCTTTTGCGTTCAATCTCAAAGATCTATACAACGATCATTCGAGGAGTACCTGATATTGTCCTCATCTTCTTAATCTTCTTTGGATTACAGGAGTTGATGAATCAATTAACTGAGCTTCTCAATCTCAGCCCTATCTTTCTCGATCCATTTGTTTCGGGAATTATTACCATTGGGTTGATTTTTGGAGCATTTATCTCAGAGACCTTTCGTGGCGCTTTAATGTCCGTTCCTAAAGGTCAATTTGAATCTTCTATCGCACTTGGAATGTCAAAACCTCACTTCTATCGCCGAATTATCTTTCCTCAAGCGATGCGCTTTGCATTGCCCGGATTGAGCAATAACTGGTTAGTGATGTTAAAGACAACAGCACTTGTCTCCTTAATTGGGCTCCATGATCTTGTATTTATTGCAAATAATGCCGGTAAAGCAACGCGGCTCTCTTTCGACTTCTATCTCGTCACAGCTTTAGGATTTTTACTCTTAACATCAGCTTCCATTCTGATTATCAAATATCTAGAGCGGCACTATAGTACAGGATTCAATAACGAGGTTTCACTATGATGGATGCGCTAGATGCCATTATTCCAGAACTGCCCGATCTATTGCCGGCAGTCTGGTTAACCATTAAATTAACAGTCATCGCTTCTCTTTTAGGGTTACTCTTTGCAGTACCTCTCTCTATTTTAGCGCTCTCTAAAAATCGCTTGATCACCCTACCGATTGAGCTCTTTAGCTACTTTTTTAGAGGGACGCCTCTTCTGGTTCAGATCTATCTAATCTACTTTGGATTGGGACAATTTGAAGCGGTTCGCAATAGTGGCTGGCTTTGGGATCATGTCTTAACCGATGCCTACAAATGTGCATTGATCGCCTTTACACTCAATACGTGTGCCTATACCATTGAGATCTTTAAAGGGGCGTTAAAACATACACCGAAAGGAGAGATTGAAGCCGGCATCGCCTTTGGAATGAGTAAGTTTACGCTGTTTCGCAGAATTATCTTTCCTTCAGGATTTAGACGAGCACTGCCCGCCTATAGCAATGAGGTGATCTTTATGCTTCATGGAACAGCACAAGCCTCCGTACTTACACTGATCGATATATTAGGATGGGCACGTCGCGTCTATAGCATCACCTACTCCCCCTTTATCCCCTTCCTTATCGCTGCAATTGTCTATCTACTCCTAACATTTGTATTAGTAGCGATCTTTAGATATTGTGAAAAACGGTGGTTATCACATCTAAAACCAACATTCTAAATACCGGAAAATAGATATACTAAAGCCCCTAAACCAAAGACCACTTTCTCTTAAGGTAAAATGGTACTTCCTAGGGGCTTTTATGTCACTTTATATAACAAAGAGTAGATTATAAATAATCTTTGCTATCACTCTCTACCATTTATTATTCTTTAGTACTTCTTACAACTCTTTAATTTATAGCTTTAAATCTCAGCTATCTAATCTTCTTCATTAATAGCAGCCTTACGCTCCGTTTGATTCATTTGAACACGCAACAGCTCCTGAATTTGATTTAAGAGAGCACAACTATCTTCATGACCATTACCACATGGAATCTCTAATATTTGAAGTGATCTTTCAATATCAGGATCAACCCCAAATCCCATCGCATAGATAAGAGCTAACTCATATTGCGCCTGCGCTGAACCCTGATTTGCCGCTATTTGGTAGAGGTTAAACGCTAATGCAGGATTTTGATCCGTTTCACTATAACGATAAATATTAGCTAAATTTAATACCCCTTCCAAACTCCCTCTTTGAGCAGCTTGTGAATACCAATATTTCCCTGCTAATCGATCATTATCAACAAGAAGGTTCCCCAGGAGTATCATGGCATCCACATTATCAAACTCAAAGGCACTTCGCTCTAATGATTTAACAGCCTTCTCCCCACTCACTTCTGTACCAAGCCCATAGAGATAGAGCTGCCCTAAGACAAATAGATCATTTCCATTGACTGCTTTACCATCGGCTACTTCAGCTATACAGTTAAATGTTTCCTCATTCGTTAAACCAACACAACTTTTGGAATCTTTTACAGGAGCATCTGTTACATGAGCTCCATTTAATGCTAGCTGTGGATAGTATAAATCTACATACTCTTTCAGAAAATAGCCTGACGCATTTCCGACAAGAAACAGTAATATCATTGTTATAATTTTTTTCATTATTTACTCACTCACTGTTAGAAAAATAAGAGCATATCGAAACAGATACGATATGCTCTTTATTTTATTGGGTACTAAAAATTATCAATTAATGACTATTGACCATTACAGTTCAAATGCCATACCAACACCTACACCTACCTTATTTTGCGTGTCATAAGATCCTTGAATTCTAAAGCGACCATTCTCACTCATCTTAAATTCAAAACCTAACGACAATGCATGCTCTCCATCATAGCTTGCAACCCCCATACCGATCGAGTATTTAGCATAATCGATATAAGGAATGGAGCTCATCGCCATTGCACCTGCGATACCCGCACTTGCAACCTTACGATTTTGATGTACTTTCTTTTCAAGATTATTGATGCGGTTATTGTAATGACTCAAGGTGTTATTAATGTGTTTAATCTGATTAGTATTAGATGCCACTTGTTGGTTAGTTTCCCAAAGTTGACCACCATTAACAGCCTCTTGTGATCCCTTTTCTACCTTACCATTAGCAACGCCTACAATCTTACGATTCCCCATATTAACAACGGTCTCTTTGTTGATATCTTTATTGTCAGCAATGATAATTTGATTCTTCTCACGATCTAAACTAAAGATTCCATGTTCTTGGACCTTGTTGTTTAAATAGGTCAATGAATCACCCACATTATTAAAGACATTATTATCACCAAAGTTGTACTCAGGCGTTGAGACATAACCATCTTTATCAACCGTTGCACCACCACCGAACATATCTGCAATAGATTGGTTTGATGCATATAATTGACCACCGTTAATAGCGTCTTTCGAATCTTTTGCAACTTTACCATCATTAACACCTGTTAAAGTACGACCTTCATCACCATTAGAGATGTCAAAAGTATTCGCATCTTTTGCAAGCACATTATCAACAACTAAAGATTTACCATCTTCAGAGAGTTGGATAAGACCCGCCTTACCTCCAGTAATATTATTAATATCACCTTCAATATTGGTAATACGATGCTCATGGTTCTCAAGTTTTGTATCATGCCCATCTAAACGACTTTCATGATCATCTAGACGTCCTGTGACATAACCAAATCCATCATTAACATTGGTGATAGGTTTATCTGCTTTTAAGGCATCTGTAAAGTCTACACCTGATAAAACACCATCTTTAACTTCTGCATTACCGCCAAAGGCATCAGCAATCCCCTCAAGATTTTGACCGTTGAGATTCGTAATATTCTCAATCTTTTGATTAGTTTCAAAAAGTTGAGAACCATTTACTGCATCAACCGAATTCTGAGATAATTCACCTTTCGCAACCCCTGTTAAAGTACGCGGATTATTATCATAAGAAGAGAAATCGAAGGTCATCGCATCTTTAGCTAAGCTATTATCAATCACGATTCGATTACCATCTAACTTGACCAAACCTGCCTGACCATCCTTGATTTTATTGATGTTAGTTGTGTTTTGGTCGATTCGGATTTCATGATCTGCAAGCTTGCCGCCCACATACTTAAACCCTTCTTCAACACCATCATCAATTGCTTGATCTTCTGGAAGACCTAATGCAGCTGTATAGTTAGGAGCTTTTAATTGACCCGTCTCCTTATCATACTCTGCACCGCCACCAAATGCCTCAGCAATACCCTCTAACCCAACATCTCCTTTGGCTTGAACATCTTTAA
Organism: Ignatzschineria cameli; assembly: GCF_003121895.1. Lineage (GTDB taxonomy): Bacteria > Pseudomonadota > Gammaproteobacteria > Cardiobacteriales > Wohlfahrtiimonadaceae > Ignatzschineria > Ignatzschineria cameli. Next base: position 609 of record NZ_QEWW01000008.1, on the reverse strand, counting down.
GTTGAGCCACATTTACCGCATCGGTGTCTGCTTCACCTTTCGCAACGCCGATGATTTTCTTGTTACCCGCATTGATACCATCTTGCGTGATGCTTGGGCCATCTTTGATACTTAAGCCTTGATCGCCAAGCGTAACGTTCTCGCCTACTTTCACACCGTCGTTATTCACAACAGTCTTACCAGTAGTGACTGAACCTTTCTCACCAAGGTTGATATTTTCAGCAAGTTTAACATCAAGAGATTTAAGCATTCCCTTCTCATCAATATCAGCAACAACGCCGATATTGTTATCAGTTAAATCACCTTCTGCACCACCTTTAAGGTTAACAACTTCATTTAACTTAACGCCACCTTTGACATCAGGGTTATCACCTGCAAACTTGAGACCATCGTTAAGGTTCGCGATCTGCTGTTGATCACCATTCTTGTCTTTGTAAACGACTCGAACTTCTGTTTCACCATCCTTACCATCCACGCCTGGTTTACCATCGTTAATGACTGTAATAGTCGTCGATGCACCGGGTTTACCATCTTTACCAACAGGACCTGTTAAGCCGATGGAACCATCTTTACCGTTAATCACAACAGCAGCCCCATCTTTACCGTTAA
>NZ_QEWW01000007.1 GCF_003121895.1 Ignatzschineria cameli | reverse complement strand
GTTCATTGAGCGGCGGGAACCAACTATTTCGTTCTTTTTACCGGTGCATGCCCGCCATTCGGCATCGATGATGTCGGGAGAATATCGTTAAGGTGTGATTTCCGGTAATTGAGAAATTACCCTCTGCCGGCGCGCGATATATGGAAGAATGCGATAGTAAGGACCGGCAGTGTTCAGCCTTTCTCATTTCAAAAATAGCTGGTGATAGAAGGTCACCATTTGCCGGCATGCAACTTGTGGAAGCGTGCGATAGTCATCTCCGGCAACTCATCAGCTTTTTTGTTTCCACTGATTATTCTTATGATTCTTAAGAAAGTTCATTGAGCGGCGGGAACCAACTATTTCGTTCTTTTTACCGGTGCATGCCCGCCATTCGGCATCGATGATGTCGGGAGAATATCGTTAAGGTGTGATTTCCGGTAATTGAGAAATTACCCTCTGCCGGCGTGCGATATATGGAAGAATGCGATAGTAAGGACCGGCAGCGTTCAGCCTTTTTCATTTCAAAAATAGTCGGTGATAGAAGATCGCCACTTGCCGGCATGCAACTTGTGGAAGCATGCGATAGTCATCTCCGGCAACTCATCAGCTTTTTTGTTTCCACTGATTATTCTTATGATTCTTAAGAAAGTTCATTGAGCGGCGGGAGCCAACCCTTTCGTTTTTTTTCACCGGTGCATGCCTGCCATTCGGCATCGATGATGCCGGGAGAATATCGTTAAGGTGTGATTTCCGGTAATTGAGAAATTACCCTCTGCCGGCGTGCGATATATGGAAGAATGCGATAGTAAGGACCGGCAGTGTTCAGCCTTTCTCATTTCAAAAATAGTCGGTGATAGAAGATCACCATTTGCCGGCATGCAACTTGTGGAAGCGTGCGATAGTCATCTCCGGCAACTCATCAGCTTTTTTGTTTCCACTGATTATTCTTATGATTCTTAAGAAGGTTCATTGAGCAGCGGAAACCAACCATTTCGTTCTTTTCACCGGTGCATGCCCGCCATTCGGCATGGATGATACCGGAGAAGTGATCACGACTTGGCTGATCAGAAGCGTGGATTATAATTGTCGATAGCGCTACCCGATAGAAAAAGGTAAAATCGACTCTTATGTGGGATCGATTATTGAGGCTGTTTTAAATCGCGTTAGGTGATAAGGTGACGTAAGCCCCCAATTGTGAGAGATCCTATCGAAAAATATTAAAAATATCTTGCAGAGAGTCCCAGAAGGGTGATTCTCTACTGTTAGTCTTAAATAAGAGAGAAAATAGAATGAGTGAAATAGATCGTACATTAGCATTTGTCTTTCCAGGTCAAGGATCACAGAGTACCGGAATGATTGCCGACCTTTTAGATCATCCCCTTGTTGTTGAGACCTTGCAGGATGCCGATGATGCTTTAGGATTCTCATTATCGGAGATTATCCGTTCCGGCGATGCCGAACGTTTAGGGCAGACAGAGATCACACAACCGGCGATCTTGACGGTGAGTATTGCGCTTTGGCGCGTCTGGTGTGCGGAAAATGGTGCAAAACCTGCTTACCTTGCCGGCCATAGCTTAGGAGAGTATAGCGCGCTAGTTGCAAGTGGCGTTTTAGCCTTTAAAGATGCGGTGAAGTTAGTGCATCAACGCGGACTCTTTATGCAGGAAGCTGTTCCTGTTGGAACAGGCGCAATGGCGGCGATCTTAGGGTTAGATGATGATGCCGTAAGAGCGGTGTGCCAAGATTCAGAGGCGGCGGGAATTGTCGCGGCAGTGAACTTTAACTCCCCCGGCCAAGTGGTTATTGCCGGTGAAAAGGCAGCAGTGGAAGCCGCTTGTGAGTTAGCAAAAGAGCGTGGTGCGCGCCGAGCATTATTGCTACCGGTATCAGTTCCCTCTCACTCAATCTTGATGAAGCCTGCGGCAGAGCAGTTAGCTACCGTTTTAGATGATATGCTCCTCTCATCTCCTAATGAGATTGTGATCCATAACGTCGATGTGAGCGCGCATCGTGATGTTGAAGAGATTAAAGACGCCTTGATCAGCCAACTCTATGAACCTGTACGTTGGACAGAGACAATTGAATATCTTGCGCGTGAAGGGGTAACAACGATTGTAGAGTGTGGCCCTGGCAAGGTATTGACCGGTCTTATCCGCCGTATCGATAAATCCTTGACCACCTATAATGTCTTAGATGGAGGAACTCTCGAGAGTGTTATCAAAGAAATCTAATATCCCGCAGATCCTCCTTGGTGTCTGTACGGCGATCTTTTTAGGGGCCTATCTCTTCTTTGGTCGTGATCTTGTCTTAGCGACAAAAGCTTTGGTCTATAGCTCGGCGGTTGCACTTTTAGTCTCGGGTCTCTTCTTTCGACAATCGATGCGCCGCAATGATTGGTTAATTCTCTCGGCAACATTGATCTTCGGGACGATGACAATTGTCTTCGATAATGAGGTCTTTATTCAGTGGCGAACGACGATCGTCAATATCTTGATTGCGGTGGGGCTTGTGGGGATGTTCTATCTGAAGAAATCCCCTATTAAGATGATCTTTGGAAAAGCGCTCGATATTGAATTGCCGGAACATGAGTGGCTACGGACTAACCTCTGGTGGGCAGCCTATATGCTAGTGATGGCAGGGCTTAATGCGGTGATTATCCTGTTAGGGCTCTCCTCTGAGGTTTGGATGAGCTTTAAGATGGTGATCAATCCACTGCTCACCTTTGTTCTTGCGATCCTTCTGATGGTGCATCTTGTGAAGAAGGGGAAGCAGTATGAGGCTAAAAAGCGCGCTGAGGTGGAAGTGGAAGATGGTCAGAATCACCGTTTAAATGAGCGCGAGCAATCAAAAGAGTAAACCATTAACTAATTATATTATTGTGGGATTTTAAGATAAAAGATGAATAATCAAGCGAGATTAGATAAAATTAGAGACTTATTGACTGTGGCTTTAGCACCGACAGCTCTTGAGATTATCGATGATAGTCATCTTCATGCCGGCCATGCCGGAGCAAGAGGAGGCGCGGGTCACTTTACAGTAAAGATCGATTCACCACAATTTGTCGGATTGCCTCTATTAAAGCAGCACCGATTGGTGTATCAAGCATTAGATAGCATGATGGATCATGATATCCATGCCTTAAGTATTCAAATTACGACTCAACAACCGAAATAAGGGAAGAGTAGCAATGAAAAATTTATTCAAAAAGACCGTATTAACCGCAGCACTTATGGGCGCATTCTCCGTAGTTGCCATGGCAGAAGAGGCGCAGCCTATCGCTGTTGAAGCGGAAGTTGTATCAGAGGGTTATCAGCTTCAAGATCCTGTGGCAACCGTCAATGGAAAAGAGGTTTCTAAAGCAGAGCTAGAGAATTTCTTACTCCTCTCTCAAGGGGTTGAAGTCGATGAAGTGGAGAGCCCAGAGGTGGCGATTCAACTCGTAAAACTTCTTGGTACACAAGATGCCTTAGCAGATGAAGCGAAGAAGCGTGGTCTTGATAAGGATGAGGGTTATCAATTGAAGATGCGCCTAATCGGTGATCTCTTCTTAGCGGATCTTCTCTTCCAAAATATGATCGATAAGGGTGAGATCTCTCAAGAAGAGCTTAAAGCACAATATGATGCGGCTGTTAAGCAACTTGAGAAGAATGAGTATCAAGCATCTCATATCTTAGTTGAGTCTGAAGATGAAGCGAATGCAATTATCGCCGATATTAAGAGTGGTAAAACTACTTTTGCAGAAGCGGCAAAAGAGAAATCTCTCGATACCGCAACAGCATCACGTGATGGTAGTATCGGGGGTTGGTTCCGTCTTTCAATGATGGATCCAAGCTTTGGTGAAGCGTTAAAAGGGATGGAGAAGGGCAAAATGAGTGAAACGCCTGTTGAATCCCAATTTGGTTACCATGTAATCGTGTTAGATGATGTGCGTGATTTAGGTTTAGATATCAAACCTTTTGATGAGTTAGATGAAGAGACTAAATTACAATTAGCACAACCGCTCTTCCAAAAATATGTGGAAGAGGTTCAAGAGAAAGTGAATGTTGAGCTTCCAAAAGCAGCACAGTAACGATCTTATCTATCAGTAGCGCACCCTTGATCTGGGTGCTCTGTAATGACCTGATCCTCTCCGGGAGGATTCAGGTCTTTTTGTTCATTAGGGTTAATTGATGGCATATTTTTTTGAATTTATTCTTTTTGTGGCGAAGACCGGCACAATTATTTTAGCTTTTATTATGGCACTCCTCTTTTTAGCCTCTTTGCGAAATAATCAGCAACAATCGGGAGGTAAGATTGAGTTTAAAGATCTCGGTGAACGCTATCAGCAGATCAAAGAGGGCTTTTTAGAATTTAAGCATAGCGATCTTGATGATAAGGATTTTAAAGCAGCTCTTGAGAAGGAGGAGGCGCGAGAGGCGGCAAATCAGACGAAGGCAGATCAGGCAGATGTAGATCGGGCAAATGCGGATCAGGCCGTGGCAGATCGTACTAAAGAGAATCATCAACGCAATGAGGCAGGTGATGAGACAGATGATGAGGCAAGAGGTGATGCGAGCAGTGAGTCGGATAAGCACGATGATGCTCAAGCGTCTACAGCTCAGGTAAAAAAAGCACCCTTCTGGCAATTTTGGAAACGAGAAAAAGAGAAGAATAAGCCGAAAAAAGCACAGACGCTCTATGTGTTAGAGTTTGATGGCGATATCCAAGCAGAAGAGGTTCGAAGCTTAAGAGAAGAGGTCTCTGCGCTATTGCAGATCGCAGAGAAGGATGATGAGGTTCTTCTTCGTCTTAAGAGCCCAGGTGGCGCCGTCAATGGTTATGGTTTAGCCGCTTCTCAGCTTGTTCGTATTCGTGATAAAGGATTACATCTAACGGTTGCAGTGGATGAAGTGGCGGCAAGTGGCGGTTACTTAATGGCATCTGTAGCGCATAAGATTGTAGCGGCCCCCTTTGCGATTGTAGGATCGATCGGTGTTGTTGCCGAGATGCCTAACTTCCACAAATTGTTGGAAAAATATAATATCGATTATGAACAATTTACCGCTGGGGAGTATAAGCGGACGGTATCGATCTTTGGTGAGAATAGTGAAGCGGCGAAAGAGAAATTCCGCGCCGAGCTCAATGAGATTCACCATATCTTTAAAGATTTTGTGCAACAATATCGCCCACAATTGGAGATTGAGCAGATTGCAACCGGTGAGTATTGGTTAGCGGTAAAAGCGTTAGAACTCGGCCTTGTGGATGAGCTTAAAACCAGTGATTCCTATATCTTAGAGGCGATGTCGGAGAAAAATGTCTACACCATTCAATATGTGGAGAAGAGTTCCGTTCGTCAAGGACTCTCCCGCTTCTTAACCCGGATTATGAAGCGAATTCCTTTCTAACGGATGATATTTTAAGCGCCAGATAAGCGTTATATAATCGCGACAAGAGAGCGGCGTGAAAATGTGCTTTCTCTGGCGAAAATAGAGATCAACCCCAATAGCGATTATAATGATCGGTTATTGGGGTTTTTTGTGAGATATTCTCCGGGCAAGAAGTATCGAGCTACGGATGAGAGGAGAGGGGTAAATATGGCGGATAAGGGCATGGAAGAGATCGCCGTTGGGGATTCACTCAATAGTAAGCAAGGTGGCGAAATAGAGGCGCTATCGGCGGTTAAGAATGCTATTAAGAGAAGTGAAGCGCCCGTGGAAGTCGTGGAAGCCGTGGAAGAAATCGACCACGATCTTGCGGAGCTTGTGGTGGAAGTTGCCTTGCCATGCCCTCTCTATCGAACCTTTGAATACCTTGCACCCGCTCGATGGAGTGAAGAAGATGGGACGGATAGCGCGGCTGGTAAAGAGAGAGCCGGGAAGTGTAAGTCGATTAATCAGCGTGACCTAGATCTTGCCACAAGTATCGTGCCTCAGCAGGGGATGCGTGTAGCAGTTAATTTTGCTCGGCGTGAGATGATCGGCATTATTTTAGCGATTAAAAGAGAGAGTGATTATCCACGGGAAAAGTTAAAGCCGATCGAGCAGCTCCTAGATCGTAGTCCCATTATCACCTCAAAGCTCCTCTCTCTCGCGGAGCGTATTGCCCACTACTATCATGCCCCGATTGGGGAGGTTCTCCAGCTCTTTCTACCAACACCACTTCGTCAGGGGCGACCGCTCTATCTTTCAGAGCGCTACTATCAGATTACAAAAGAGGGGATTGCATGGCGGGAGGAGGAGGCTAATCGAGCCTCGAGAGCGAAAATCGCTATCTTAAATTTTTTTGAAGCGGGGGCGCGCTATCGTGAGTCGACGCTTTTAACACAGTTTCCCAATTTTAAGAATCATCGCCGGGCGCTTCTCGATGCCACATTAATTGAGAGTGAAGATCATCTCGACAGTGAGATCCTGCCGGCGCAGATGCCATCGAAAGAATCTCCCCTCCAATTGACAGCAGCACAGCAACAGATAGTCGATAGCATTGTGCGTGATGCCCCGCCACTCTCCTTTATTGAAGGGGTGACCGGTTCAGGGAAGACTGCCGTTTATACAGAGATTGCACGCCATCATCTTGCACGAGGAGAGCAGGTTTTGATGCTTGTGCCGGAGATCGGTTTAACGCCCCAATTTGTCACAAGAATCGAATCAGCATTAGCGGTACGTGTTGCTGTGATCCATTCACAACTGAGTGATAATGAGCGTTTAGAGGCGTGGCGTAATGCGGCATTAGGGCGGATCGATCTTCTAATCGGGACCCGTTCTGCGCTCTTTACTCCATTTGCACGTTTAGGGTTGATGATTATTGATGAAGCGCATGATAGCTCCTATATTCAGCGCGATGGCGTGCGTTATTCGGCTCACAATAGTGCTATTTGGCGTGCTCATTTTGAGGATATTCCCCTAGTGATGGGAAGTGCAACACCCACCTATGAGAGTGTTCGCAATATTGCTGAGGGGCGTTTTAGTTACTATCAGCTGCCAGAGCGGGTAAGTGGCGCAATGCCGGAGTGGGAGATTATCGATCTTAATGAGGAGAAGAATTATGATGGAATCAGCACTCGTGTTTTAGATGAGATCGAGGCGACCATCGCGCGCAAGGAGCAGGTTTTGATCTTTCTCAATCGCCGGGGCTTCTCACCGGTTTTAACCTGTCTCGATTGTGGCACTATTGAGGAGTGTCATCACTGTAGTAGTTATCTCAACTTTCATCGCACAACGGGGATGCTCCATTGTCACCATTGTGGAACGCGTTATCCCTATCCAACAAAGTGTCGCTCTTGTGGTGGAACTCACTTTAAGGAGTTAGGGGCAGGAACGCAGAAGATAGAGAAGGTTTTAGCCGATGCCTTTCCTTTAGCGAACGTTCTCCGTTTTGATCGGGATAATGTACGTAATAGTCGGGAGCTTGTGGAGAATTTAACCCAGATCGGGGAGCAATCGGCCGATATCATTGTCGGAACACAGATGTTAGCGAAGGGGCATGACTTTCCCAATATCACCTTAGTTGTACTGCTCAATAGTGATGGACTCTTCTTTGCCAATGATTTTCGTGCAGATGAGAAGTTAGCGCAGCTCTTGATGCAGGTTTCAGGGCGTGCCGGGCGGGGAGAGAAGAAGGGAAAGGTCTTGGTACAGACGATGTTTCCAGACAATGCGCTCTTTCATCAACTGCCAAAGATCGGTTATCAAGCTTATGCACAAGAGGCGCTTGAGGTACGGCAGATACTCAATCTTCCGCCATACTCCTATCAGATCTTAGTGCAGGTAGAAGCGCGAAGTGAATCGGAGGCGACAAATTATCTTGAGGGGTTACTCAATCATATCGAACCCGATCCAGAAGTTGAGGTCACTCCAGTAATGCCCAATAATCTCAAGCGTCGGCAAGGGTTCTATCGTGTTCATGTGGTATTACAATCGGAGCGAAGAAGTTCTCTACATCGTATGGCGCATCGTATTCGACTTCTCTATGAAGCAAATACTCGCTCTAATCTACGCCTCCTAATCGAGGTAGATCCTATCGATTTTACCTAAACAATATCAGCTCAATAAGAAGGTTTTTGGAGCGGCGGGAACCAACGATTTCATTCTTTTCGCCACTGCATGCCCGCCGGTTGGCGCTATCAGTACCGAGATTTATATGGCTAAAGGAACGGTACTTGCCGGCATGAGATTTATGGGAGTATGCGATAGTGATTTCCGGCAACTCAACAGCTTTAATAAGAATGAATAAGATTTCCGGCGATTAAGATCGCCGCCTGCCGGCGCGAGGTTTCTGGAAGTGCGCGATAGTGAGATCCGGCAGTTCATCAGCCTTTTGCATTTTAAAAATAGACGATGATGGGAGATCGCCACCTGCCGGCACGGGGTTTTTGGAAGAATGCGATAGTAAGGACCGGCAGCGTTCAGCCCTTTTTATCTCAATTAATTATTCTTAAGAAGGTTTTTGGAGTGGCGGGAACTTACTATTTCATTCTTTTTGCCGGTGCATGCCCGCCGGTTGGCATCGATGATGCCGGTAAAATCATTAAAGATGATTTAAATAGTTCTTAAACAGTAGGTGTCGGAGCATGCCTGTCGGCTGGCGACAAATTTTGGGCAAAAAAAAGCCGAGCTCTTAAAGACTCGGCAAAATAACCACCAAAGGAGGATATGGAGGAGAACGTCTGATTGCTCAAACGTCACGCATATAGTAGTGCTTTTTTAGAGGCTTGTCAAATAATATCTTAGGCAAAAGATAAAAAATTTAGGAATATTTTCAAATTAGCGCTTTTTGTGAAAAAAGTATCCATTTTTGCGGGAATATTGGGGTAAAAATGGGGAAATTAGGAAGGATGGAAGAATTAGCACAAGATCGAGGGAGATCATTAGATGATAAAAAAAGCTCTAATTGATCAATATTTATTCAATTAGAGCCTTTCTAGTTTTAGATTGATGATCGATTTTCTGATGCAGAATGTTTGTCGATCAGTCGATCAGTCGATCAGTCGATCAGGGTAACTACATACCTGCAATAACAGTATTGAAACCACCATCCACAAAAGTGATCTCACCGGTTACCCCTGATGCAAGGTCAGAAGAGAGGAATGCAGCAACATTACCCACTTCTTCAATTGTTACACAACGACCGATCGGCGCTGCTGCTTCAAATGCGGTTAACATGCTCTTAAAGTCAGCAATACCCGATGCTGCTAAAGTACGAATAGGACCTGCAGAGATTCCATTAACACGAATACCATCACGACCAAGCGCTGCTGCCATATAACGAACGTTTGCTTCAAGTGATGCTTTCGCTAAGCCCATCACATTGTAGTTTTGAACCGTACGCTCACTTGCAAGATAGGTTAATGTTAAGAGAGATGCATTCTCACGCAGATAAGGACGTGCCGCTTTGGCTAATGCTGCAAAGCTATAGGAGGAGATATCGTGCGCGATTTGGAAGTTCTCTCTTGTAACGGTATCGAGATAGTTACCATCGAGCGCTTCTCTTGGGGCAAAACCCACTGAGTGGATCACAATATCGAAACCTTCTGTCCAAACATCTTTCAGTGAGGTCATCAATGCTTCAATTTCGCTATCACTTGCCACATCACATGGGAAGACGATCTCTGAGTCGAGCTCTGCAGCCATCTTTCTAACGCGATCTTCTAAACGCTCTCCATGGAAGCTAAATGCAAGCTCAGCACCTTGCTCACGCATCGCTTTGGCGATTCCCCAAGCGATAGAACGATTGGATGCTAAACCGACGATTAATGCACGTTTACCTTTTAAAAAACCCATATTAAATCCTTTCTATTTCTGTTTGATATGCTAAGTGGCTCTTCCCGAGGAAATCCCTTGAGGGAAGAGATACACCGATACTTGAGATCAAATATTGAATCATCTTTGCCCACCGATCGATAGGCATTAAATAGCACCATATTACCACGAATTATGGCTGGAGCATGGCGCTATTTCTCCCAAAAAAGGGGAAGAATCACTACGATTATTGCATTTAAGAGCATTTAGCCTCTCTATCGTGATGGGAGAGAGCATCAGTTAGTGAACAATGACGATCGATCGTGATCGATAGCGTTAAGGGGGGATATCGATGGTTTCAGTCATCTATACGAGAGCCTTAAGCGCACTCCATGCGCCGGAGGTACGTGTTGAAGTTCATATTAGTAATGGCTTGCCGGCTTTAACGATTGTGGGCATGCCGGAAACGGCAGTGAAGGAGAGTAAAGATCGGGTTGTTGCAGCTATTATCAACTCTGGATTTGAGTTCCCTAATCGTAAAATTACAATCAATCTCTCACCGGCAGATCTCCCTAAGGAGGGAGGGCGCTACGATCTTCCCATCGCCTTGGGTGTTTTAGAAGCCTCGGGACAGTTACAAAATTCGCCTAAAGGGTATGAGTTTGTGGGAGAGTTAGCACTCACTGGAGAGTTGCGACCTATTACCGGATTGCTTCCCACTGCGATTCAGGTGATGAAGCAGGAGGGGCGTTTAATTGTTCCCTTTGATGGCGCTGAAGAGATCGGTTTTCTCAATTATCAGCACTTTTTAATGGCGAAGAATCTACGCGAGGTGGTGGACTTTATCGATGGTAGAGCTAAATTACCGGAGCCTCCTGTATTACAGATTCAGACCGATAGCCCCATTCCCGATTTCTCCGAGGTTAAGGGGCAGTTTTTTGCTAAAAGAGCCTTAGAGATTGCCGCAGCTGGCGGGCACAATGTACTTCTGATTGGTCCACCGGGGACGGGAAAGACAATGTTAGCTTCTCGCTTTGTCGGCATTTTGCCAAAGATGACACGTGAAGAGGCGATTGAGAGCGCTATGATCGCTTCTATTAGCCGGCAGGGATTTCGTGCAGAGCAATTTGGGGTTCGTCCCTACCGTACACCGCATCATACCTCTTCTTCTGTCGCGCTTGTGGGCGGCGGGACTTATCCTAAGCCGGGAGAGATCTCCCTAGCGCATCATGGGATTCTCTTTCTCGATGAGTTGCCGGAGTTTAATCGTACGGTTTTAGAGGTTCTACGAGAGCCCTTAGAATCGGGCATGATCCATATCTCAAGAGCAATGCAGCAGGTGGAGTTTCCTGCAAAATTTCAGCTGATCTCAGCGATGAATCCCTGTCCTTGCGGTTATCTCGGCGATCCTGATCATGAGTGTAGCTGTAGTGATTATGCAATTGCGCGCTATAAAGGGCGAATCTCCGGGCCGATGTTAGATCGAATCGATCTACATGTTGAGGTGCCACGAATCTCCACAGAGGAGCTACAGAGTACACAAAAAGGGGAATCATCAGTAGCGATTAGAGCACGAGTTGAGATCGCAAGAGCCGCACAACTAAAGCGCCGTGAGAAGATCAATGCCGATCTTACGGTAAGCGAGATTGAGGAGGATTGCCCCTTAGGTGAGGGAGAATTAAAATTACTAGAGATGGCGCAGAAGCGGCTCAATTTCTCTCCTCGCAGTTATCACCGCATCTTACGAGTCGCGCGAACAATTGCCGATCTTGAAGAGAGTGAAACAATTAGTAATCGCCACTTAACAGAGAGCCTCGCCTTTAGGGCGCTCGATCGAGGTTATCAGCAGAATCTCTAGCTTTTTCTAGCTTTTCTAGTAGCAACTTCAATAGTAGAGGCGGATCAGAAGTGGATCAGAAGCGGATCGACACTGTTTGCATCGATCCCTTTGATTCTATGTTGAAAGTTCCCCCTTTTTCAGATCTGATTCTGCGCAATCTGCCTACTTTTCCTTCAGCTTCTTGAAGAGATCCCTTTCGCTTGCAAGGGAAAGGAGGATATACTAGAGGGCTATTTACATACTATTTATTAAGGTTGTAGGCTGATTAAGCGCTTACAACCCTCACTCATTAGTTAACATATGCAGATGAATCATAGGCATGATGTTTAAGCAGATAACCGATCAGATCAATCGATCGAAGGAGATTTAAGTTGAGTCAGTCACTTGTAGCGCCTACACAATCTATCGAAGAGGTGGTAGGGAAGATTGTTAATGGCTTTCAATTTTTAGATGATTGGACCGCCCGTTATGAATATCTTATCGATTTAGGGCGCGCGATGCCTCCCTTTCCCGATGATCAGCGTATTGAGGAGAATCGCCTCTATGGTTGTCAGGCACAGGTTTGGTTACTTTCGCAATATCATGAAGGGCGTCTCTATTTTCAAGCTACTAGTGATTCTGCGATCGTATCCGGGCTTTTAGCGCTCCTACTTCGTGTCTACTCTGGCCGGACCCCTCAAGAGATTTTAGATCATCCCCCTGAATTTATTCGTGAAATTGAGTTAGAGCAGCATCTTTCGCTCTATCGTGCAAACGGTTTAGCACAGATGATGAAGAAGATTCGTCTAATTGCTGAGCAGACCTTAATTGAAGAAGAGCATGGTGCGCTCTAGGGCGGATCAAGAGGGGATCTATGCGCTATCCATTGGAGATCACTAAGAAGGGCCTTAATGTTCCGCTCGAGCTTCCCTCTGAAATTGCAGCACAACTGCAGGAGAGTGACCGAGAGGAGAATCGTTTTATCTGGGATGGTAAGAGCTTCTTTTGGCGTGATTTAGTCGCCGGCGATCTTAAGATCGATTTTTTCTCTAAGAAGATGCGCTATCGGATGCAGCATCTAAATAAGGCACAAGAACCACTTCTTCGTGCATTAGGGTGGAAGAGTAATGAACGGAAAAATCTCTTCGATCTTACGGCGGGATTAGGGCGCGATTCGGCGCTGCTTTTCTTTGCCGGTTTTAATGTCACGATGTTTGAGCGAAATCCCATTTTGCAGATACTTCTCCAGGTAGCGCTTGCGGAGATTCCACAGGCGGAATTTTCCCAAACGTGGCGCTTGATGGAGCAGGATGCAATTTGTTATTTAACGGCACGAGAAGTAGCGGAGAAGCGGGAGCCGATCGATCTGATCTATCTTGATCCGATGTATCCCGAGCGGAAGAAGTCAGCCCTTGTAAAGAAAGAGCTTCGCATTATTCGTGAGCTTGTCGGTGATGATCCTGATAGTGAGGCATTACTTGAAGCTGCCTTAAGAAGTGGGGCAGAGCGGGTTGTTGTGAAAAGACCGAAAGGGGCTCCTTTTGTTGGTGATGCAAAGCCTAATCATTCAGTGGAATCTCCTAATACTCGCTTTGATGTCTATCTTGGGCATCGAAATGGTGTGCTCTAGGTGGCTTTAGTCTATTGCTGGTTCTACGCATAAGGCATTGTGATCATCCGAGTTGATAGCGATAGGTAGAAATTTGAGAAGCATTACTCGGTCATAGTGGCAATTTTGAGCCGCTGTGATGAATAAGAGTACTGGATAAGAATACTGGATAAGAATAGTCAATAGGAGTTAAGAAGAGAGAGATGAGTCGCGAAATTACCGATGTTGTAGCAGTGAATGAAGATTCTACTTTAAGAGCCGCAAGTCATGGGGCAAGACGGGCGCCCATCTATGATATTCCTATTGTAAAGGCGGAATTAGAGCGAGCAGATGAGGTTTTAGGATTGCGTAACTTGGAACCGGCGGTTAGTCTTTTCGGTTCTGCGCGATTGAAGAGGGAAGATCGCAGTTATCAGCTTGCTTTTGAGATCGCCAAAGCGCTCTCCGAGCAGGGTGTTTCTATCATCACCGGCGGTGGTCCTGGCGTGATGGAGGCGGGAAATCATGGATGTCAGGCTGGAAAGAAGGGCACATCGATCGGGCTCAATATCAAATTACCACGGGAGCAATCTCCCAATCCTTATCAGGATCTCTCCCTTCACTTTGATCATTTTTTAACGCGAAAGACAGTCTTTTTAGCCTATTCAGAAGCATTTATCTGTGTACCGGGTGGATTTGGAACGCTCGATGAGTTGATGGAAGCATTAACATTGATGCAGACAAGAAAGATGGTTGAAAAGCCGATCATTTTAGTAGACCGACAATTTTGGCAACCACTTCTCGACTGGTTTGGCAATGAGCTTCTCTCTCAAGAGATGATCGTTGCGAAAGATCTCGATCGCGTGACATTAGTGGATAGTGTGGAAGAGGTTTTAGCGGCTTTAGCGCCACTTTTTAAAAAATAATTCTTAAGAAGGTTTTTTGAGAGGCGGGAGCCAACTATTTCGTTCTTTTAGCCACTGCATGCCCGCCAGCTGGCCCTTCAGCACCAGAAAACCATCATCTATTGTGCAATAATTGCTGGGGATTGAGAGCACCTGCCGGCGCGAGGTCCATGGAAGTACGCGATAGTAAGATCCGGCAACTCAACAGCCTCTTTTATTTCAATATCATTAATCGTTAATGTGGCGATACTTGCCGGCATGCAAATGATGGAAGTACGCGATAGTAAGATCCGGCAACTCAACAGCCTTTTTTATGTCAAAAAAATAGTTGGTGATAGAAGATCACCACCTGCCGGCGAGAGGTCCATGGAAGTACGCGATAGTAAGATCCGGCGGCGTTCAGCCTCGTTTCTCTCAATTAATTCTGATCAATGATTCTTAAGAAGGTTTTTTGAGAGGCGGGAGCCAACCATCGTGTTCTTTTTACTATTGCATGCCCGCCGTTCGGCATCGATGATGCCCCCTTGCCGGCACGAGGTCCATGGAAGTACGCGATAGTAAGATCCGGCAACTCAACAGCCTTTTTTATGTCAAAAAATAGTTGGTGATAGAAGATCACCATCTGCCGGTACGTAATTTCTGGAAGCATGTGATAGTGAGATCCGGCAACGTTCAGCTTCTTTTCTCTCAATTAATTCTGATTAATTATCTTTAAGAAGGTTCATTGAGAGGCGGGAGCCGACCATCGCGCTCTTTTTACCACTGCATGCCCGCCGTTCGGCATCGATGATGCCCCCTTGCCGGCGCGAGGTCCATGGAAGTACGCGATAGTAAGATCCGGCAACTTAACAGCCTCTTTTATTTCAATATCATTAATCGTTAATGTGGCGATACTTGCCGGCATGCGATTTTTAGAAGTATGCAATGGTAATCTCCGGCAACTCATCAGCTTTTTTATGTCAAAAAATAGTCGGTGATAGAAGATCACCATCTGCCGGCACGTAATTTCTGGAAGCATGTGATAGTGAGATCCGGCAACGTTCAGCTTCTTTTCTCTCAATTAATTCTGATCAATGATTCATAAGAAGGTTTTTTGAGAGGCGGGAGCCAACTATTTCGTTCTTTTAGCAATTGCATGCCCGCTGTTCGGCATCGATGATGCCCCCTTGCCGGCGCGAGGTCCATGGAAGTACGCGATAGTAAGATCCGGCAACTCAACAGCCTTTTTTATGTCAAAAAATAGTTGGTGATAGAAGATCACCATCTGCCGGTACGTAATTTCTGGAAGCATGTGATAGTGAGATCCGGCAACGTTCAGCTTCTTTTCTCTCAATTAATTCTGATTAATTATCTTTAAGAAGGTTCATTGAGAGGCGGGAGCCGACCATCGCGCTCTTTTTACCACTGCATGCCCGCCGTTCGGCATCCTTGATGCCGGAAAATGACCCCTAAAGCTTGACCTTATACCGTTTTACCGAAAATTTCCTGAAGTAGGTGGCATAAAAGATTAAAATGGGGAGATCGATTTTGAACGATAGAAGTTAATAGATAGATACTGGTCGATAAACTACTGGTCGATAAACAGACATCGATCAGTATTAGATAAGTATTAATATAAAGATATATATGTATTAATAGATAAGTAATAGATAAGTATTATCAAAAGATAAGGAATTTAGGATATGAAAAAGCTTTCCATCGTCATTCTAGCGGCAGGTCTTGGTTCTAGAATGAAATCAGCACTTCCCAAACCTCTCCATAAAATTGGCGGCAAGCCAATGCTTGAACATGTCTTAGAGAGTGCAAGAAAGCTTAATCCCGATCGTTTAGTGGTTGTCTATGGTCATCGTGGTGAAGAGTTACAAGCTGCCTTTACCCATCATGATGATATCACCTGGGCAAAACAGGAGACCTTTGAGGGAACCGGTGATGCAATGAAGTATGCACTTCCTTATACCATTGAGGATTCTACTGTTTTAGTGCTCTATGGCGATACCCCATTAATTCGTGCGGAGACATTGGAGAAGCTGGTTAAAAATGCGGAAAATACCCGACTTAATTGGCTGATCTCTTCGGTGGAAGATCCTACCGGTTATGGCCGTATTATCCGTGATCATAATCACCATATGATTGCCATCATTGAAGAGAAAGATGCCAATGAGACGGAGAAAGAGATCAAAGAGATCAATACCGGAATTTTTGCTATCTGCCAAAACTTCTTAAAAGAGGCACTTCCACAAATTACCAATGATAATCAGCAAAATGAGTATTACCTTACCGATGTTGCTAAATTGGCGGTTCAAAATGAGATTACGATCCACACGATTAGTGAAGATCCTGCGGTGATTCAAGGCGTTAACGATCGCATTCAATTAGCTAATCTTGAGCGCTATTATCAACAAGAGATGGCTAAAAACTTGATGCTTAACGGAATTACGATCGATCATCCCGATTCTTTGACTATTCGAGGATATGTTCAGAATGATCTCGATTGCCATATCGAGGCCAATGTTATTTTAGAAGGAAACGTGGTCTTAGGTAAAAATGTGGTGATTCGTACCGGTAGCGTCTTAAAGAATGTGGTCATTGGCGATAACACCATTATTCACCCTTACTCAGTAATTGAGAATGCCTCAATCGGCGCAAATGCCTCCATCGGACCTTTTGCGCGTATTCGTGAGAATAGTAAATTAGGGGATAACACCCGTATCGGCAACTTTGTAGAGACTAAAAATAGTACCCTTGCCGATGGTGCAAAAGCATCTCATCTTGCCTACTTAGGGGATGCCACAATTGGTAGAGAGAGCAATATCGGTGCCGGCGTGATTACTTGCAACTACGATGGCGCCAATAAACATCAGACAATTATCGGTGATCATGCTTTTATTGGCTCAAATAGTTCATTGATTGCCCCGGTTAAAATTGGTCATCATGCGGCAACGGCGGCAGGTTCAATTGTGCCGAAAGATGTTAAAGATCATACTTTAGTTCGTAATCGTTTAGAGCCAATTCATGTGGAAAATTGGGAAATGCCTAAGAAAGGGGAGAGCAAGAAGTAGATCGATTAAGTCTTGCGATCAATAATAGAAGGGAAGAGGCTAGTGTGCTCCCTTCAATAATTTGAAAATTGATATACAAAAATATAGAGTAAATATTCCCATTTAACGGTAGAATAGTGGGTGATTCTGGTAGAATAGAAGTGATATGGATGTGATTGATGGTTATATCTATTGTGGATCCGCTCCGAGCAGAGGCATTTGATCACAATAGAGATCAGCAGTATCACAGTAGACTTCAATGATGATGAATCATTCAATTAAAAGGAAATTCATATGAAAAAAATTCTTCTTATTGCCGCTTCATTTGCAGCACTCTCAGTTCCGACCTTTGCACAGGTTGATCCTGAACTTGCAACAGCATCTGGCTGCTTCGCTTGCCATCGTCAAGATAGCAAGTTAATCGGCCCAAGCTATGATGAAGTGTATGAAAAGTATAAAGATGACGATGGTGCAGAAACCTATCTTGTTGAGAAAGTAACAAATGGTGGTTCAGGTGTTTGGGGTCCTATTCCAATGGCACCTAACTTACATATTCCACAAGAGAAAATTCAACTCTTAGTACAACAAATTCTTCATAAAGCAAACTAATCGAAACACTTTTATGACAAAATCAATGTCATAGAGTGTAAATGCTTTATCAAAGAAGTGATTAAAATGCCACCAATGAGCAATCATGGTGGCATTTCTATTTTTGTCTTATTAAGAAAGAGTTATTGAGAAAAAAGAGGCTGAACGTCGCCGGATCTTACTATCGCGTACTTCCATGGACCTCTCGCCGGCAGGTGGTGATCTTCTATCACCGACTATTTTTTGACATAAAAAAGCTGATGAGTTGCCGGAGATTACCATTGCATACTTCTAAAAATCGCATGCCGGCAAGAGGCGCTCTCAATCCCCGGCAATTATTGCGCAATAGTAGTGCATTTCCCAGTGCTGAAGGCGCCAGCCGGCGGGCATGCAGTGGTGAAAAGAACGAAATGGTCGGCTCCCGCCTCTCAATAAACTCTCTTAAGAATCATTAATCAGAATTAATTGAGAGAAACGAGGCTGAACGCTGCCGGGTCTCACTATCGCGTATTTCCATGGACCTCTCGCCGGCAGGTTGTGATCTTCTTGTTATTAGCTGAGAAGATCGATCAGGCGGCTGATGGCATTGATTCGGAGTTCGGGGCTCTCTAGAGGGAGTTTGTAGCGTAACGCTTCTTGCCCTTGGAGCTGATAAAACTGGGGTTGCTCCTGAATGAGGCTGATTAATTTTGGTGTATTGATACGCGGTTGCTCTCCAAAGAGAATGCGAACACCTTGATCGTTGGCCTCTATCTTCTTCAAGTTGAGGGGTTTTGCTCTCAATTTGAGCTCTGTAAGTTTAAAGAGCCGCTTGGTTGCATCGGGGAGAAGACCAAATCGGTCGATCATTTCGATCTGAATCTGATCGAGTGCATCGATACTTTTTGCACTTGCGATTCGCTTATAGTAGGAGAGACGAATTGCCACATCGAAGATAAAATCTTCTTGAATAAGGGCCGGCGCACCGATGGTGATCTCTAATCCTTTATTGAAAGGATCTGCAACATCGAGCTTACCACCGCGCTTAATCATCTCCGCCGCTTCACTTAAAAGCTCCATGTAGAGCGAGAAGCCGATGGCATTGATCTCACCACTTTGTTGATCGCCAAGAAGCTCCCCGGCACCACGTATCTCTAGATCGTGATTAGCGAGCATAAAGCCGGCACCTAATGTATCGGTTGTGGCGATCGCTTCAATCCGTTTTTTTGCATCACTTGTCATTGCCGCTGCTTCAGGAACAATGAGATAACAGAAAGCACGATGATGGGAACGACCGACGCGCCCACGAATCTGATGAAGCTGCGCAAGCCCGAGATGATCAGCACGATTGATAATGACCGTATTGGCATTAGGCACATCAATCCCCGATTCAATAATGGTGGTGCAAAGGAGAATATTGATGCGATGATGATAGAAATCGAGCATCACTTTTTCTAGCTCATTTTCATGCATCTGCCCATGAGCCATTCCGATAGCGATATTGGGCATCAATGCATTGAGACGCTCTGCAACAAGCTCGATACTTTTAACCTCATTGTGGAGAAAATAGACCTGTCCGCCCCGTTTAAATTCGCGCATACAAGCTTCTACAATCAGCTCATCACTCCACTCATTCACAAAGGTTTGAACCGCAATTCGATTCTCCGGAGGGGTTGCAATAATTGAGAGCGCTTTAAGTCCCGTTAATCCCATATTGAGCGTTCGTGGAATTGGCGTTGCCGTCATTGCCATAAAGTTAACTTCCGCCCGTAAAGCACGAAGACGCTCTTTCTGTTTAACGCCAAAGCGATGCTCTTCATCGATAATGACTAACCCTAAGTTATGAAAACGGGTATCTTCTGATAGAAGGCGATGGGTACCGATAATGATATCGATCTCCCCCGCAGCGAGGGCTGCTAGAATCTCGCGCGTCTCCTTACTCTTTCGAAAGCGAGAGAGCGCTGCAATCTTAATAGGCCAATCGGCAAAACGATCCTCAAAAGCGGTAGCATGCTGCTCAGCAAGAAGGGTTGTGGGAGCTAAGATGGCGACTTGATAACCATTCATTGCAGCCATAAAAGCGGCGCGCATTGCCACCTCTGTTTTACCAAAACCGACATCACCACAAACAATGCGATCCATCTTCCCGATCTCAAGATCAGCTAAAACAGCATCGATAGCCCGCTGTTGATCGGGCGTTGTCTTATAGGGGAAACTCTCAGCAAAGGCGCTATACTCCTCAGGAAGTGTCATTCCTTTACCCGATTGCGCTTCTCGACGAGCATAGATATCGAGAAGTTCAGCAGCGGTATCATTAGCCTTTTCGGCCGCTTTTCTTCTGGCTTTATCCCACTGGTCGGAGCCCAGTTTATGGAGCGGCGCGCTACTTTTTTCACTGCCGGAATATTTAGAGAGAAGATCGAGCGAGGTGACAGGAACATAGAGCTTTGCATTATCGCGATATTGAATGACCACCAATTCGGTATCATCGATAATATCCATGCCGGCATAGCGCCCAATCCCATGATTGATGTGGATAATAGGATCACCGATCTCGAGCGTATCGAGGTTCGTTAACATCGCCTCAATATCGGCTACTTTCCCTTTTGCTCGATACTCTCGCGGTTTAACCCCTAAAAATTCCGCCTCTGTCACCATCCGAAAGGGGGGCTTATCATTAGAGAAACCTTGGCTCAACGCGCCGGTGAGAAGAACGAGCGGCATTGGTGCATTAAACGCCTCTTTTAAAGAGGGGCTTACTACCGGGGTAATCTCTTCATTGGCTAAACGATTGAGTAGATTTTCCCGGCGTCCGGAGGTCTCCGCACAGAGAAAGAGTGGGCTTTTCCCCGATTCTGCTTGCTCTTTTAAAGCTCTAAGATCGATGGAGGGTTGAAATTGGGTGGTGAAGCGTAGATCGATCTGTGGATAGTTGGCAATGAGGCTCTCGGCGCCTTTGGGCGTGAGATAGAGCCGCGTTGGTGGCAGAATCGGTTTAAGATGATCGTTGCGATAGCGCTCAAAGCGAGTCTCAATTAGCTCCTGAAAGCGGAGCGCTTCCTGCTCAACATGGGGGTAGAGAATCAATGTTGTTGCTGCCGGTAAGTAATCGAAGGAGGTGGCACTATTCTCGAAGAAGAGAGGCATATAATTTTCAATGCCGGAGGGAAGATTCCCCTTGATCGTCTCTTGATAGATATGGGATTTACCCAAGATCGCAGGATCATCGGTAAAGGTGGATTGATATTTTTGGGCGAAGGTCTTTAAACCCTTTTCGCTCATATCGAGCTCACGTGTCGGCAGGAGAGAGAGCTGCTCAAAAGTTGCAATGGTATCTCCACTCTCCGGATCGAAGGTGCGGATCGAATCGATCTCATTGTCGAAAAAATCGATCCGTAGCGGCGCCTTCTCCCCCATCGGAAAGAGATCGAAGAGTGAGCCACGCGCGGAGAATTCTCCCGGTGAGAGAACATTAGAGACAGCAAGATACCCCGCCGCTTCAAGATTGAGGCGAAACTGCTCCCGATCGATAATATCGCCACATTTAAAGAGAAGGACATTCGCATCGAAGAATTCCCGTGGGGGAAGACGCTCAAGAAGGGTGGGAATGGTGATAATAACAATCTTGCGCTTTCCCGCCTTTAGATGAAAAAGTAGCGAGAGACGCTCGGAGATGATATCGATCTGTGGGGAGAAAGGGTCGTAGGGAAGCGTCTCCGTATCAGGGAAGATCGCCGCATCGCCCCCAAAAAAGGTACAATCAGCCGCTAGATTCTCAGCCTTACGCATATCATTGACAATCACCACTAAGGTTTGATCGCTACTCTTTGCGGAGTTGACCAAGTTGAGTGCAAAGTGGGCGGGATTTTCAATCTCCCACTCAATAGTGCGTTTCTGTGCGGGGATCGAGCGAGAGGGGAGGGCTATTTTTTTCATAACTTAAGCGTGCTTTTGGGTAGACTGTTTCTCTTTTTTGGGAAGTTGAATAATCTCAGTGCCGGAGAGTTTATCGTGCCAGGCAAGGCGCGTTGGGGAGACAAAGACCCAAAGAAAGCCTAAGCCGAGGGGAATCCAGCTAAGAATTGCGGCTAAGAGGCGTAAAATCGCTTTTTGTGCGGTAATTGGGCGACCATCGATCTGTTCGATTCGCAGGCGCCAGGCGCGCATTCCGGTGGTGTGGGCATCTCTGAGCCAGAAGAAGAGAAAGTAGAGAAAGGGAAGTAACGCAAAGAGCGTTCGCTGAAGAGGAAAGAGAGGATGGCCCGCCTCGATCGCATTGCCACCATTGAAAGGAAGAAAGATCACAGCAATGACCATCTCGAGGGCAAAGATACAGAGAATATCATAAAGCAGGGCGCCAAGTCGGCGATGCAATTGGGCGCGTGGATAGGTTGTCATCTACAACTCCTCATAGATTTATCGATCGATTAAGTGGTATCCCATCATTCATGATGAATCACAGATTAAAAATGGGTACTATTTTAGCATGTTCAGGAACATGTTCACCAATAATTGCCATTGAGTATTGTGGCTGAGTAGTGCTGTTGAGTCTCTCCGCAGAGTCGCGAAGATCAGCGGCATAATTGTAGAGGAGAAGAGGTGTGATGTGGGAGCTGAAGGGGGATGAAGAGGGATAAAAACGGATGAAAAGAGAGATGAAGGAGATGAAGAAGATGGAGGCTAAGATGATGAGAGATCAATGGAGTGAAAATGAGAAAAGAGATAAGGAGGAGAGAGCAGGGCGACAGGTGGGGGAAGATCGTGATCTTGCAATAGCGGCATTCGTGGAAAGGATCGATCAAGCGCAGATTTTTGCTGACTTTGCCGCGTTAAAATCCTTTACCGATCCTGAGCTGCCTTATACTCGTAGAGCTTTTACCGATCGCTATCTCGCAGGAAGAGCGTGGATTATAGAGCAATTAGAGGCTTTAGGGTTAAAACCTTACTATGATGCCGGCGGCAATTTGCGCGCGCGTCTAGCGGGAGAGCGAGAGGAGACCCTCTACTTTGGTTCCCATAGTGATACGGTGCCGGGCGGAGGCCTCTATGATGGCATTTTAGGGGTGATTGCCGGTATCGCGCTACTGCGCACGGTGGTTGCTTCAGGAATTAGGCCATATTACTCCTTAGAGTTGATTGATTTTTTAGCAGAAGAGAGTAGCGATTGGGGACTCTCATGCATTGGTAGCCGTGCTTTAACGGGGTATTTAAGCGCTCAGGATCTCGTTCGTAAACATCCTCTTACGGATGAGTTGTTAGCAGATGCCATTGTACGTATGGGCGGGCGCGCTCCTTTTATCACCGATCGCTTGCAACCGCGGGAGGGGGATCGTTTTCTTGAGCTTCATATTGAGCAAGGGCCACTATTAGAAGCGCTCGATAGAGAGATCGGGATTGTCTCCGGCATTGTGGGGATCGATCGTGTTGAGATCACTATCTCTGGGCGCTGTAATCATTCTGGCACAACACCGATGAATCTACGAGCTGATGCACTTGTCGGCGCTTCAGCATTGATTGTGAAGATCAATCAACTTGCTTGTGAAATTGCCGAAAAAGCAACTTTAGAGCAGGGCTACTTTGTCGCAACTTGTGGTCGCCTCTTGACGGCACCTAATGTAATCAATGTTGTTCCAGGATCGGCGCAATTGGTGGTGGATATCCGCTTCTCTCAGAGAAAATATCGGGATCAATTTTTGCAGCAACTAGAGCAATATCAACAAAAGATCGATCAATGTGAGGGACTCTCTAGTGAGATCAGTTTTCTCTCAAGTACGGCACCGGTTCCTTTCGATTCGATCTTACAGCAGCAAGCGATCAAGTGGGCAGAGCATCTCGGCTATCGTTATCATCATCTCTTAAGTGGTGCCGGGCATGATGCTGCCTTTATGGCGCAGGTGATGCCGACGGCAATGCTCTTTATTCCTTCGGTTGCAGGATTGAGCCATCATCATGAGGAGTTGAGTGATTCGGCCGATATTATTCGGGGGATAACGCTCTTTTCGGCACTGATACTCGATTTAGCGCTCTGATCGATTCCACCTTTCATCTTTCCCCATTATGGGGTATATAGGAAGAGGTAAAGGGTGAAATAAGCGCTCTTTAGGGCGATCTGGGCAAAATTGCTAGATCAACAGAATGATCGAGTAGAAGAGTGGAGTCATACCGATGAATGAAGGTGAGCGAAGAAGCGTTCAAAATTGTATGCAAAAGAGTGAGAGAAATAGTGAGCAGGGCGCTATTCAGGGAAATATTTCTGAATATGTTGGGGTGTCCCAGCAAGAGAGAGAGGCAGCGGCGATCTTAAAAGAGATTGAAGGCTGGCAAGCGGAGGCGAGAGCGATTCGTCAAACCTTGCATCAACATCCGGAGTTAGGCTTTGAAGAGTCTGGCACGCGGGCAAAAGTGGTGGAGCTCTTAACAAATTATGGTGTCGATCAGATCGATCTCTCCTTTGCAAAGACGGCAGTGATCGCCACGATTGAGGGGAATGGCGAGGGGCCGATGATCGGTCTGCGGGCAGATATGGATGCGTTACCTATCGAGGAGCAGAATCAATTCTCTCATCGCTCGGAGTATCCCGGCGTGATGCATGCCTGTGGTCATGATGGGCATACCACGATGTTATTGATGGCGGCGAAATATTTGGCCAAGCATCGCAACTTTTCGGGGCGGGTTATTTTGATCTTTCAACCGGCTGAAGAGGGGCGTGGCGGTGCTGAGCAGCTTGTGGTCAAGGAGAATTTTCTAGCACGTTATCCACTCGATGCGATCTATGCAATGCACAATTGGCCCACATTGCCGGCAGGGACCTTTGCAATTAAGCCGGGTTCTATTATGGCTAGTTCTGATCGAATCTTTATCACCATTAAGGGGGTAAGTGGTCATGCGGGAATGCCCCATCTGACGCAAGATCCACTCCTTGTTGCGACCCATATCTATCAAGGTATTCAAGGCTTAGTAGCGCGTACGGTGGATCCACTCTCTCCTATTGTGGTAGCGATTACCCAAATTCATGGCGGCGAGACCACAAATGCTATTGCCGGTCAGGCTTCGATGGCGGGGACGATTCGAACTCATGATGAAAAATTGCGCCATAAAATCCTTGCACAATTGCAATGCTTAGTAGAGAGTATGGGCCGCGCTTTTGGGATGGAGGCGACGATGCGTTTAGGACCGATTAGCCATCCTGTGACGGTCAGTAGTGAATCAGAAGCTAGAAGAGCTGTGGCGGTAGCCAGGGCGCTTGTGGGACCTGAGCGTGTAAAACTCGATATTGAACGGCAGATGACTAGTGAAGATTTTGCCTTCTATCTTGAGCGAGTGCCGGGCTGTTATCTCTTTATTGGAAATGGGGGTGCCTATGAAGATGAAGGAGGCGGGTTGATCGGTCTTCATCATAGTCGTTACGATTTCAATGATGAGATCACGCCGTTAGGAGCGAGCTTTTTGGTGCGTTTAGTCACCTCTTACACCAATGAAGTTTCAAGTGAGATTTCGAGTGAGATTTCGAGTGCCATTTTGAGTTAGAAAGGAGATAACAGATGGATGCCGGATGTAGGGCAGCGGAGGAAGTTGAAGAATTACGAGTCATTATCAATCGGTTGATGGCAGAGAGTGTTGTGCCGATGAGCGTGAAAATGGACGTCAAGATTGGCGTTAAAATTGCCTTAAAGAAGAGTGCAATTGGATGAGAATAGAAAGGAGATAGTGATGCAGCAGAAGAATTTAGAGTATTCCTCAAGCGTGGGGGAGAAACGTAGTTGGTTTGATCGGGTGGAATCATTTGGGAATAAGATCCCCAATCCGCTCTATCTATTTGTGATTTTTTGTCTCTTAATTGCGGTTCTCTCTGCGATTTTAAGTGGTATCAATTTAGAGGTGATCCATCCGGTTACCAATGATGTGGTCTCGATTCGTAATCTGATCAGTGGTGAGGGATTGGTCTATATCCTGCAATCGACGGTGAGTAACTTTATCGATTTTAAGCCACTTGGTTTAGTACTCTGTATGATGATCGCTGTCGGTCTAGTGCAAGAGGTAGGCTTAGCGGATTCGGCGATTAAGGCGCTACTACTCAATGCTCCACGCCGTTTTGTAACCGCTTCAATCTTTATTGTTGGAATTGTTGGGAATCTCGCTTCTGATGCGGCCTTTGTACTTGTTCCTCCCTTAGCGGGGATTATCTTTGCTGCCACGCAGCGAAATCCGATAGTGGGGATCTGTGCTGGGTTTGTTGCGGTTGCGGCAGGCTTTACTGCAAATATCTTTATTGCCGGGACCGATGTTCTTCTCTCGGGGGTGACTAATGAAGCGTCTAAGATCATCAATGGTGTTGAGATTACGCCGGCTGCAAACTGGTACTTTATGTTGCTCTCTGTCCCTTTCTTAACGATCTTAGGGACTTGGATTACTGAGAAGATTATCGAACCCCGTTTTCCCATTACTGCCGACTATCGTGATAACTTAGCTCCTGTGGGGAGTGATACATATCAGGTGACGGCAAAAGAGAAGCGGGCATTAAAGATCACCGGTTTTTATGCGTTACTCTTTATTATTTTACTTGTTGCTACGCTCTATCCGGAGGATTCCCCCTTAAGAAATAGTAATGGAGGGTTAGTGCCTTCTCCCTTCTTAAGTGGCATGATTCCGATTATTATGACCTTCTTTATCAGTTGCGCCATTGTTTATGGGATCTTTGCCGGCATAATTCGTCATTTTGATGATCTTCCTACATTATTGGCAAATGCGCTTAAAAATGTGGGAGGCTATATCGTTTTAGTCTTCTTTATTGCTCAATTTATCGGTTGGTTTAACTGGACCAATTTATCGATGTGGTTGGCAGTCTCAGGGGCTGATCTATTGGCGGAGATTCAATTGCCCAATGTGGTGATGTTGGGGGCTTTAGTGATTTTAGCGGGGTTGATCAATCTAGTGGTCTTTAGTGGCTCTGCACAATGGGCGATGATGGCGCCGGTCTTTGTGCCGCTCTTAATGTTAGTTGGTGTTGAGCCGGAAGCGATTCAGATGGCGTATCGAATCGGGGATTCCACCACCAATGTGATCTCACCGACAAACCCCTATCTGCCGATGGTTTTAGCCCTAATTGCGCAATATAATGCTAAGGTTCGTTTTGGTACCTTCCTCTCCATAATGTTGCCGTACTGTTTAATCTTTATCAGTAGTTGGACGGTTCTCTTTTTAATCTATTACAGCTTAGGCCTGCCTTTAGGGCCAATGTAATGATCAGGGAATAATTCTTAAGAAGGTCTGTTGAACGGCGGGAACTCACCATTTCGTTCTTTTTACCGGTGCATGCCCGCGGTTTGGCATCGATGATGCCGAGAGCATCTCTCTAAAAGGTATTGCTGGCGATTGAGAAATTGCCATCTGCCGGCGCGGGGTTTCTGAAAATACGCGATAGTAAGATCCGGCAACGTTCAGCCTTTGCTATTTTGATGAATTGTTCTTAAGAAGGCTTATGGAGAGGCGGGAACCAACCATCTCGTTCTTTTTGCCGGTGCATGCCCGCGGTTTGACATCTTTGATGCCATTTGCCGGCGTGAGATTTATGGAAGAATGCGATAGTGATCTCCGGCAACTCAACAGCTCTTTTTGTTCTAAGAAAATAGTGGGTGATAGAAGATCGCCAATTGCCGGCATGCAACTTATGGAAGGATGCAGTGGTGATCTCCGGCAATCCATCAGCCTGTTTTGTTTCAATTGATCATTCTTATGGTTCTTAAGAAAGTTTGTTGAGGGGCGGGAACCAACCATTTCGTTCTTTTTGCCGGTGCATGCCCGCTATTCGGCACTTTCAGTGCCGGGGAAATATCGTTAAGGTGTGATTTCCTGCGATTGAGAAATTTTTTATATGATTAGTTATCTATAAATTCTCTTTCGATGTCCGATAAAGAGAGCCAGAATTGTTAATTGATTATCTTGTATATCGCAGATGATCCTATAATCGCCGACTCTATAGCGCCATAAGTTTTTAAAATTTCCATTTAGTGCTTTTCCCCTTATTCTGGGGTCATCTAATTGAGCGATTTGTAGCTCTAAGACATCTACTATACGTTTGGCATGAGTTTTATCGATTTTTTTTAGTACTTTTAAAACCTTATTAGAATATTCAACTTTCCAGACCAAGTCTTCTTCTCACTTCTTTACTACTATGGGACGACTCTTGACCTTGATGGATACGTTCTAGAATTTGCTCTGCGATTTGAGCTTCTTCGATATCGATAATATGTTCCAAAAGAGCTTCTTTAATATACTCTTCCTCACTGATACCGGCTTTATGAGCTAAAGCAGTCAATCGTGTAGAGATCTCTTCAGGTAGTTCTATCGCTAACATCTTTTCCCTCGTCATTGTGAGTAATCCTTTTGAATTTAGTTGATCTTTTTCCATTGTGGGAAATTCACTATTGAAATTCAATATAGTTTTCTGAATGCCTCTCTATTTTTCGATACAGATTTCATCAACATCTATTGTATCTTTGATTCAATAAGAGGGGTTGTTGAGCGGCGGGAACCAACCATTTCGTTCTTTTTACCGGTGCATGCCCGCGGTTTGGCATCTTTGATGCCATTTGCCGGCGTGAGATTTATGGAAGAATGCGATAGTGATCTCCGGCAACTCAACAGCTCTTTTTGTTCTAAGAAAATAGTGGGTGATAGAAGATCGCCATTTGCCGGCATGCAGCTTATGGAAGCGTGTGATAGTAATCTCCGGCAATCCATCAGCTTGTTTTGTTTTAATGGATCATTCTTATGGTTTTTAAGAAAGTTTGTTGAGGGGCGGGAACTCACCATTTTGTTCTTATCACCATCGCATGCCTGCGGGTCGGCATCGATGGTGCCTATAAACTATTGGTGATGAATAATAGCGGTTTTGCTGTAGCCACTCTTTGTTTTGGTGACTTCGATACGCGCCGGTAATGTCTGCTTGAGCTCCTCTACATGAGAGATCACGCCGATCATGCGTCCGGAGGCTTGGAGCTCGATAAGGACATCTATCGCTTGGAGGAGAGATTCTTCATCGAGTGCGCCAAAACCTTCATCAATAAAGAGCGTATCAATAGATACCCCGCCTTTGTGCGATTGAATTACATCTGCCATCCCTAAGGAGAGGCTAAGCGAGGCTTTAAATTTCTCTCCACCGGAGAGTGTCTTCACATCCCGATTCTCCCCAGTATAAGCATCATAGATATTGAGATCTAAACCACTTTGAACATTGCGAGAAGCAATATCTTCGGAGCGCATAAATTGAAATTGACCATTACTCATCTGCTGAAGCCGAATATTGGCAGCGTGAATAATCATTTCAAAATATTCGATCAAGATAAAACGCTCGAGCGAGATACGACTGCTATTTTGCCCGCGGACAAGATCATAGACTTCAACTGTTTTTTCATGGAGAGAACGCGCCGCCTCTAAAGCGGTACTGATCTTACCAATCCCGGCAATCGTCTGCTCAATATGAGAGATGAGTTGCTGATTTTCACTAAATGATCGTTGTAGCTTTATGAGCTGTTCTCTATTTGAATTTACCTTTTGCTCAAGGGCAGAGAGATCGATCGGCTCTTTCCCCGTTAGAGCCTCTGTTAGCGCATTGACCTTTTCATTGGCAATGAGATATTGCCGTTCAAACTCGGCAACCTTTGCGCGATTTACCGTAAGATGAGGAATCTGTTGCTGCGCTTCGATAAATTGTGCCTCATCTGCTAGCTCAGTGCCATCATCTGCTCTTTTGATAAAAAGGGCTTGAAAGAGCGCCTTATGAAACTCATCTTCCGCTTTCGCTAAGTGAAGAGAGAGTCTCTCTTGTTGCATTTGCTGCTGCTCTAACTTCTGAGAAGCCAGCGCTCGCTCTTTTTCTGCTTCCTGTATTCTTTTTTCTGCCTCTTTAAGTTGCGTTTTAAGCGTTGTTAATGCCGTTTTTTGCTGATCGAGATAGCTTCGATAGGCGGCAGTATCGCGCAGATTTTCCGGAATATTTTGAAGGATTGATTTAAGCGTACTCTCCATCTCTGTAAGGCGATGCTTCTCATTTTGATAAGATTCTTTCAGTTGTTCGAGCACTGTTTGATGCTGCACCAAATCTCTTTCAATCGCTTCAAATTGGGGGCGTAATGTGCGTAATAATTGTAATGAGTGTTGGCTATCGATAAAGGCAGACTCTACTTTTTGGCTATTTGCAATAAGGGATGAAACTGTGAGCTCATAAGTTGCGATCTCTAGTGCCAAGGGCGCGATATAATCACTCTCTTGTTGGCGAAGATCGGTAATTTTTTGCCACTCTTCTTGTAGCTCTTCAGCAATGTGTTGCAGCCGCTCATCAATCTCTTTTTCTCTATCGATCAGCTGATCATATCGTCGTTGTGTTGTAATTAGATTCTGATTAGCCGCTTCAAAATCATCTTGGGGGTTGATAGGAGATCCATCGGTTACATCGATATCTGTTTGATCAATCGGTGCTTCATCGGTTTTATAAGGATGCTCGAGACTGCCACAAACAGGGCAAGGTTGGCCCGCTTCAAGTGTATGCATAAGCGTTAAGGCTTGCTGTTGATAGAATCTTGCCGCGGCCTCTTTCTGCGCTTTTTGCGCATTTTCAAGCGCAATTGCTCCTCTCTTCTTCTCTTCTTTAAGTAATAGAAGAGCAGCTTGTTCACTCTTTTGCTTCTCAAGTTGTGTGGAGAGCTGTTGAAAGTAGCTATGCAATTGTTGATATTGCGCGATCGGATCGCTACTAGCTTCAGCATTTTTTATTCTCTGCTGGTAATCACGCTTTTCCGTCTCTTTTTTCTGGATAATATCGGTTAAACGATTTATCTCTTGTTGAATCTGGGTAATCTGCGCTTGGCTGTGAGAGATAGCTATTTGATATTGGTTAAGCGTTGCAATATCTCTTTCTCGACTCTCAAGAAGGGTCACCTCCTCACTAAGGGTGGTGATAAGCTCCTCTTTTCCCTGCGCAAGTTGATATTTTTCGAATGCAGATTGATGGCTCAATTCCGCCTCTTTGAAACGCTCTTGAGCTGCTGCTAATTCAACTTTTGCCTCAGCATGCTCTCTACGTAACCGGATGGCATCATTGGCAAATTTCTCAATCGATAGTGCTTTTTCCGAAAGATCGACAGAATGCTTTAAGCCATTAATAGTGAACTGCTCTGCGCTGAGAGCTTGAAGATGTTTTTGAGCACTCTCTAACTCTTGGAATTTAGCATTGAGCGAACGACTCTCTACAAGTCGCTCCTGCTCTGCGCTGATCATCTCTTCCTGTTGCACAATCTCTTTATGAATAGTGCGCTCTTTTGCCTGATAAAATGCTGCTTCTATCTCTAGGCCAGCAATCGCTTGAAAACTATTGATCTGAATCTCCCCCTCCTCTTGAAAGTGCTCGAAGAAAGGGGATTCCCGTTGGGGGAGTTGCTGATGGATCGATTGGATCAGAGAGGTATAACGCGCTTGGGTTTTTGTTACCTCCTCTTTCGCGCGATCGGCACTCATTTTTAGATTCTCCACCACAGTTTGATAACGTTCGGTATTGAAGACGGTGCGTAAAATAGCCTCTTTCTCCGTTGTTTTAGAGGTTAAAAAGCGCTGATACTCCCCTTGAGGGAGCATCACAAGTTGATTGAATTGATCCCGATTGAGCCCTAAGAGCTCTTCGATTTTGGGGTTAACCATATTGGGAATCTGCCGTTCAACAAGCGGCGTCTCTGCAAAGAGATCAGCTTGAAGTGCATCATCATTGAGCTGATAGAGCTCCGCTTTCCCCGGTGTTTGTGTCTTATTACCCCTTTTTAGGTAGGGAAGCTGCCGGAAGATACGATAGCGCTGACCCCGTAATTCAAAGATCAGCTCCGCGGTTGTCGGCTGATCATCGGTTACAAAATCACTGCGAAGTGAAGAGACCGCCTCTTTCCGATCGGTTCCGCTAGGTTCTCCATAGAGCGCATAGGCGATGCCATCAAAGATCGTTGTTTTGCCGGCACCTGTTTTTCCTGAGATCACAAAGAGGTTATGTGGCGCAAGTTGACGAAAATCGATCACTTCTGTTTGATGATAGGGGCCAAATGCGGTGAGGGTTAATTGAATAGGGCGCATCGTGATTCTCCTTTATTCTCTCTCTGCTTGCTCGATGGCATCGGTAAATATTTTTAAGGTCTCGGCATCGGGCTCTCTATTAAGTAGAGTGCGATAGAAGCCGGTAAAGAGCGAAAGATCATCCTCCTGCTTCTTTTTAGGGGTGCTTAAATGTTCCTTGTGAAACATTGGCGTATTGAGAGGTAAGCGCTGAACATGCATCGCATTGGGGAAAACAGTGCGGATCTGCGCCATCGGCTGCAAAACGGGGGTCTCATCTAGGAGGGTGACAAAGCAGTAATCTTCACTCTGTGGCATCTGGAGAATCTCTTTTAAGTATCCTTTAACCTCCCGGAGATCTCGCCTTGGAGTAAAGTGGATCTTCTCAATAGAGAGCTCCCCTTTAGGGCCTAACTCAATCTCTAAAATCGCTTTCCGATGATTTGCCTCCGATTGGGAGTACTTGAGGAGAGAGCCAGAGTATTGAATACGCTCATCTTTAATATAGTGCGCTTGATGGAGGTGTCCTAGGGCGACATAATCGAAGATCTCAAAATGTTCGGCAGAGACATATTCACTTCCACCAATGGAGAGGGGGCGCTCAGAATCGGAGGTGAGTTTTTCGCTCGAAGAGGAGTGGGTCACAAAAGCATGGAGAATCAAAATATTGCGCACATCGGGGTTATATCGTTTTTCGATCCGCTGAATGATCGCCTTTAGGGCGCTATCGTGATCGGTGATCTGCTCATCTTGCAAGAGATAGCGCACCATAGAGGGCTCAAGATAGGGAATAGGGTAGCAGTGAACCTCGCCCCAT
Organism: Ignatzschineria cameli; assembly: GCF_003121895.1. Classification (GTDB taxonomy): domain Bacteria; phylum Pseudomonadota; class Gammaproteobacteria; order Cardiobacteriales; family Wohlfahrtiimonadaceae; genus Ignatzschineria; species Ignatzschineria cameli. The sequence continues at coordinate 56,392 of NZ_QEWW01000007.1, read as the reverse complement.
GAATCAGAGAGCACAATCGGCGTAAAGGTTGGATCTAATTCAGTGACTAAGTAGCATGCTTGGCTCTGGAGAAATTCATTGCCAAATTGAAGACGCTTAGGACTATCGTGATTCCCGGTAATTGCGATAATGGGAATCCCCGCTTTGAGCGCAATCTCTCGGAGAAATTGATCAAGGAGCTCAATCGCTTCAACAGGGGGAATCGCTCGATCATAGAGATCGCCGGCAATGATGATAAGATCCGGGCGCTCTTGCTCGATGTAAGCGGTTAGTTGCTCCAAAATAACGCGCTGATCTTCTGTCATATAGATGCCGTGAATCAGCTTTCCAAGATGCCAATCGGCAGTATGTAAAATTTTCATATAACTCCTAATGGATACGCCTAATCGCTGAAATCTTCTTTGATCTTGTGGTAACTCCTCTTTTAGTCGCTCATTTTGAGGATCAGTTTGAGCTCTCCATCTTAAAAAACCATTTGTAAGAATCGTCATCAATTAGATTATCAGTTTGATTATAAAAATTGAGACTAAATTTGATTATAACGATCTTAATAATGGGTCAATATGTTAGAATGATTCCATTGAAATTAAATCATTATCGATACATTATCGGCTGGCAGGTTTTTGTAAGTATGCTCTTTTGCAAGAATCTTTCGCTTAATGGTATCGGTCATCTCTATCGGTTATCGCGATTAGGGTGAACAATGGGATTGTGCTTCTATTGACGCTCTATGGCAATGACTCAAGCTTAGCATATTTGTGGGAAGGAGTTTGTTATGACAACACGGCCGGATCAAGTCTATCAGCAGAATCAGAGTGGTAGAATTACCTTAACCTTTTTTTTCATCTTTAATCTATTTGCATTAATCTCCTATATTCTCGGCTTTACCATTCTCAATAAGTTGGTAGCTGATGGCAATAATGCGGCGATGGAGCTGAGTAAGATCGTTCCCTTCTCAACTATCACCTTCTCTGCGATTTTACCATTGGGACTGATCTTAGGATTTTGGATGAGCAGCTTTGCGAAACAGGATCTCGGAGGGCTTTTCCGCCTGACAGCCTTAAAGCGTGGATTTATCTTAAGCTTCTTCTATCTCCTAGTGATCGTAGGTATTATCTTCTTTATCGATGAGCCGATTGCGCAGATGTTGGGAATTAGCTCCTTCTCCTATCGGATCTTTATCATTGTTCCGATCGGTGCAGTTTTAGGGGCGATCTTTGCCTATATCTGTGCGGTTGTGGCAATTAAATTCTCTAAAGTGGCAAAAGCCTATGATGAGAATCCTAACCGTAAGCCAGGTCGTATTGAGGAGCCTAATTAAGCAATCTCATACAGGTCAAGTGATTAAGGGTAGGAAGGGCAAGATCCTACCTAATCAGTAATAGTAATCAGTAATAGGCAATAGTAACAGCAATAGCAATAGCAATAGTAATAGAGCTGCCCACCAATTAAAGGTGGCATTTTTTTGTCTATGATGGTTTATGGTCATCAAGATTTGTGTAAGATAGGCGCCGTAGTGCTGAATCAGACGGGTGAGTTCAGCCAGTTTAGTTAGTTTAATGAGATAAAGGGAGCGCGTGATGAATGTTGTAAAAAATGGTGAAGAAGAGCGTAATAAAGTGGATAAGGAATCTTTCTCATATCGTATTGCGCCGGTGCCGGAAAAAGAGATAGCCTCTGCGGCAACACTGCTTTATCAGCGATTAGAGGAGATCAATAACGCGGTTCAAAAGCCGCTCTATCCTGCAACTGAGGCAGAGACAATCGCGCTTTTGAGTGAAATATCCATATTACTAGGCGCCTATTGTGATGGTGAATTAATTGGCGTTGTCGCTATCGAAGAGGATGCTGTTGAGCGTATTGCGGTGGATAAAGAGTGGATTCGATTAGGTGTTGGTACTGCTTTGATGCAAGCGGCAGAAGCAAAGGGCGCAAGTTATATCGATCTCTATCGTGAGAATAAGGGCGCGGTGCAATTTATCGAGGCGCTAGGATATGGCATCTATGATATTACAGAGCCAGAAGCTGGGGATCTCTTAGCGAAAGATCCCGCTCCATTGCTTCATTTTAAGAAGTAGAGAGTCGAAAATAGAGAAAAGAGGGTGAGGTATTATTCGGTCTTTTTGAAGATTGATCGTTATTAACTCATCTTCTCTGCATGATATAGGGTCTTTTTAAGAAGCTTAATAAAGATATGGCGCTCTTCATCGGAGAGATGAGTGATTAGAGAGTTCTCTAGCGCAATATGGGTCGGGGCGACCTTTTCAATAAGCGCTTTTCCCTCTTCGGTGAGGGTTACGATTACGCCACGGCGATCTTTGGGATCCGTTGAGCGTTTAATAAGACCCTTTGCTTCTAAGCGAATCATGCGATTAGAGAGGCCGCCAGAGGAGACAAAGATCAGCTCTTGGATCCGCCCCGGCGTAAGTTGATGATTCTCCTCTCTTAGAAGAACCGCTAAGATATTGAAATCCCCAAAATTGATGCGATAGCGCGATAAGTTTTCATCGATCATCTTGCTGATAAATGAGTCCATTCTGACAATTCGACCAATGATCTCAGTCCCGGTAAAGTCGAGATCGCGGAGCGGCGTTGCTTGCCACTTCTCAATTACTTGATCTACAAGATCAGGCGCTAGAGAGGTATCACTTTCGATCAGTATGCCGTCATCGGCAGGCTTTTGGGTTTCGTTGGGCATTATTCCGCTCCTTATATAACTGTTATAGTTGCTAATTATAACGCTTTTTTCCCACTTTTAGCAGAGGGATGGCTAAGAGGGTGCATTATCGCTCGAAGATTATTCGAGCGCTGTTGCAATCCTATTGCGTGACTGCGTTTTATCGTTCTACTGTTTAAGATATCGTTTTTTGTAAAAATATGGTATCTTTCTACAAAGATTCTTCCGACAAAGAGATTTGCGGAAGTTTTTTTATGATTGTAGATGATGCACAGATCATGATGCAGAGATCATTTGCAAGGAAATTGAGCGAGGGTAGATAAGATGAGTCGAGTGGTAGAAGCGGCAGCAATGCAGCAGGCAGATCAACGTAGTGGTGAAAAACGTGCGATTCGTGGCGCGTTATTAACATTCCATCAAGATCCTTTTCTCTTACCTATTGCTGAGTGTTACAGCTATCTAGCAGATGCGATCATTGTGATGGAAGAGGGAATCATTACGGCAGTAGGCCCCGCTGATCAATTGCTTCCCACTTTAGAAAATATCGCTATTACCCACTATCGAGATCATCTTATTTTGCCAGGTTTTATCGATAGCCATGTTCACTATCCTCAGACAGAGATTATCGCTTCTTATGGAGAGCAACTGATCGATTGGCTCAATCAATATACCTTTATTGCCGAGCAGAAATTTAGAGATCGCAGTTATGCCGATCAAGTGGCAAAGCGCTTTTTAAAAGAGCAACATCGAAATGGAGTAACCGCTTCAACTATCTTCTGTACCGTTTTTCCTGAATCGGTTGAGGCGATCTTTACCGAGGCAGCACGTCACAATATGCGCATTATGGCGGGGAAGGTCTGTATGGATCGCAATGCCCCGGAAGCTCTCTTAGATACAGCGCAAAGCGCCTATGATGAGTCAAAAGCATTGATTGAGAAGTGGCATGGAAAAGGGCGTGCGGAGTATGTGATTACTCCTCGATTTGCACCAACTTCAACCGTTGAGCAGTTAGAGATGGTGGGAGCTTTAGCGGCAGAGTATCCCGATACATTGATTCAATCCCACATTTCAGAGAATCTTGATGAGATTGAGTGGGTTCGTAGCCTCTTTCCAAAAGCGCGTGATTATGCTGATGTCTATGATCAATATGGTCTTTTGCGTGATCGGGCGATCTATGGCCATGGGGTTCATTTAACAGAGCGGGAGCTCTCAATCCTTCATGAGCGCGGGGCTGCTGTTGCCCATTGCCCAACTTCCAACTTCTTCTTAGGAAGTGGCGCGTTTAATCTGCAAGCAGCGAAAGGGGAGGGGCGAGCGATCAAGGTCGGATTAGGAACTGACCTAGGTGCCGGCACAAGTTTCTCTATTTTGCAGACAATGAATGAAGCGTATAAAGCAGCACAGCTCAATGGAGCGCCTTACTCCTCACTACATGCCTTCTATCTAGCAACGCGAGGCACAGCTGAAGCACTCAACCTTGAGACAAAAATAGGGGCTGTTGCGGTGGGAATGGAGGCTGATTTAGCTATTCTTGATCTCAAATCAACCCCTATTATTGAATACCGTATGCAATATGCCGACTCTTTAGAGGAGGCGCTCTTTATCCAGATGATGATGGGAGATGATCGAGCGATTGCGGCAACCTATATTGCGGGAGAACCAGTTTACACTGCCTAATCTCTTATTGAGGTGCGATGATCTCTCTCCAAAATTGAATCGACACCTCTTTCGAAAGTGGGCTGTAAAGTGCCGGTAGTTTATGATTAGCTACCGGCTTTTTTTGTGGGGCTATTTTCTGTTCTGTATTTTTATCCTTAAATTATCCCCCAATTATCCCTAGAAGAGAATGAGTAGGGAGAGAAGAGAAGGTAAAGAAAGGGGGAAGAAAGAAGGAAGAAAAGGCAAAAAAGGAGAAGAAAAAGGGAGAAGAAAAAGATTGTCTATTTTTCGCTCGCTTCTTTTAAAAAGAAGATATTGCTCACTCTTTTTTAAAAATATATTTTGAGCAAGCTGAAGGAGGTATCCGCAAGATATCGCTTAGATCTATCTCTCTTTATAAAAGAGGGAAGGATCAGTTTTTAGTTTTTGTCATATCTCTGTGATAGTGGGAGAGAATCAAGGGATTAGCGCCAATCTCTTTTAGTGATGACTCTTCTATTTTTAGGGGAGAGCGAGGAGGGTCTCCTATTTTTATAGCGGTTTAATAGCAGTTTAATAGTGGTTTGATAGCGGAGATGATCTCGCTTTTCGATATAAGGAAGAGCGGCTTGAAAAGACGCTGAGGAAGCATTGAGAAAAAACATTTTAGTTGCATTCTCTTTTTCTGTGCGATATAGCTATCTCTTAAGCGCCTAAGTTTATGTTTCTAATTTTTTGGACTTAGCGTGATTACTTTTTCATATATCGATCCTGTGATTTGTGCGCTTCTACCTATAAGAGAGCGCTTTTTTAGAGCGGATCGAATATGCAACCAATAAAATTTAGGAGTTCTTTTAAATGACTACCCAAAACTGGAGTTTCGATACTCTACAAGTTCATGCCGGCCAAGTGGTTGATGAAACCAAATCAAGAGCCGTTCCGATCTACCAAACCTCAAGTTATGTCTTTGATGATTCGCAACATGCGGCGGATCTTTTCGGGCTTGCAAAGCCGGGGAATATCTATACGCGGATTATGAATCCTACGACGGATGTGCTCGAAAAGCGCGTTGCGGCGTTAGAAGGAGGAGTGGGAGCATTAGCAACAAGCTCGGGCATGGCAGCTATTCTTTATGCTGTTTTGAATGTGGCAACCCCGGGTGATGAAATTATCACTCTCAGCACCATCTATGGGGGAACCTACACCCTCTTTAATAATCGCTTGCAATCTCAATTTGGAATTAAAGTGCATTTTGTTGCGCCTGAAGATTTTGAGGGATTAGAGCGTTTAATCAATGAGAAGACGAAAGCGATCTTCTTTGAGAGTATCGGTAACCCAGATATCAATATTCCTAATATTGAGAAGATTGTTGAGATCGCAGAGAAGCATCAGATTGTCACCATTGTGGATAATACCTTTGGGACCCCTTATCTCATCAATCTTAAGTCGTATGGGATCAATGTCGTTGTGCATTCATTGACAAAATATATTGGGGGGCATGGCACCTCAATTGGGGGCGCAATTGTTGATAATGGTAACTTTATCTTTAAGGATAATCCCCGTTATCCCGGCTTTAACACCCCAGATGCAGCCTATCATGGTTTGCAATATGCCGATCTTGGTGAGCAGGCTTATATCTTAAAAGCGCGTGTTGAGTTATTGCGAGACACCGGGGCTTGTATCAGTCCCTTTAATGCTTTCTTAATTCTTTTAGGGGCAGAGACCTTAAGTCTTCGTGTTGAGCGCATGACAGAATCTGCCTTAAAGATTGCCAAGCATCTTGAGAAGCATCCTGCTGTTGCGTGGGTGAAGCATCCAGGTCTCCCTTCGAGCGAATATTATGAGCGTGCGCAGCGCTACTTCCCGAAAGGGGTAGGCGCGATCTTTACCTTTGGCGTTAAAGGGGGAAAAGAGGCGAGTATCAAATTTATCGATAACTTGCAGATCTTCTCACTGCTTGCCAATGTTGCTGATGCTAAGAGCTTAGTGATTCATCCTGCAGGGACTACTCACTCACAGCTCGATGAAGAGGGATTAAAGTTAGCAGGCGTCTTGCCGGAGCTGATCCGTCTTTCGATCGGTTTAGAAGATGTTGATGATCTTATTGCCGATATCGATCAAGCTTTAGAGAAATCGCAGCAATCATAAGCAGAGAGCGACGTTGATGATCGATTGTTTTACTCTTTACCGATAGATTGTTAGAGGCGATACGATCGTTAAGAGCGACAGACAATTAATCGATCAACCGTCAAAATAAAAAGAGCTGTTTATCACTATTAAGCAGCTCTTTTCTCATTGGTAAAAATGATGTTATTGAGATGCTATTGAGATTATTAAGATGTTATCCCATCGCTCAAGCATCGATATGGAATAGAAGGAGGCGAAATGCCGGTTAAAATTCCCAACATGCTACCTGCTTATCAGGTATTGAAAAATGAGAATATCTTCGTCATGGATGAAGATCGTGCAGTAGCACAAGATATTCGACCCTTAAAAATTGCAATTTTAAATTTAATGCCGCTCAAAGAGGTGACGGAGACACAATTGCTTCGAGTCTTAGGGAATACGCCTCTACAGATCGATCCCGTCTTTATTGCGACAGAGAGCTATCAGCCTAAAAATACAGATAAGGCCTATCTCGATACTTTCTATCGGACATTCGATGATATTAAAGAGGATGCCTTTGATGGCTTTATCATTACCGGGGCACCAGTTGAGACACTTCCATTTGAAGAGGTGCAATATTGGCAGGAGTTGACGGAGATTATGGAATGGGCGGATAAAAATGTCTTCTCCACGCTCTATATCTGTTGGGGTGCACAAGCAGGGCTCTACTACCGTTATGGAGTCAATAAGCACCCCTTAGCGGAGAAATGTTTTGGTGTCTTCTCCCACGAAGTAACGGCGCAAAATGTGAAGCTCTTAAGAGGTTTTGATGATCAATTTTATGCGCCCCATAGCCGACATACAGAGGTGCGTCGTGAGGAGATCTTAGCGCATGATGATCTGATGATTTTAGCGGAATCGGAAGAGGCGGGAGTGCATATTGTCGCTAATAGAGATCTGCGTCATGTCTATGTGATGGGGCATGGAGAGTATGATCATGACACATTAGATCGTGAATATCGTCGTGATTTAGAGCGTGGTGATAAGATTGCTCCACCTCAAAATTACTATCGTCATAATGATCCGGCTGAATCACCGGTAGTCACCTGGCGCTCCCACGGTAATCTTCTCTTTGCTAATTGGTTAAATTACTGCGTCTATCAGGAGACCCCATTTGATCTGCTCTCTCTTAAAAAGCGAGAAGCGTAATAGTGGTGTTATCAACTCATCAGCCGATTCATCAATGAATCAATAGACGTTGCTCGATAAGGTGGCAAAAGAGCTAGAGCCGCGCTCTATTAGCACCGAGATTCTTAGAGATAACCTACTAAAATAGGTTATCTCTTCTATTATGGGGCGGAGTAAGGCAGGGTTATCACTATTATGACTATAAAATATTTTATAAATTAGTGTATTATAACGCTCTCTTATTAATAAATTTTTGTAAATAAATACCTATAGTGGTGAGGTAAAATCAAGATGAAAAAACATCTTATTGCAGCGGGGATCTGGATGGCACTCTTTCCGGGAGCAGTTTCAGCCATGGAAGAGGAGTCAGTCGCGATTCGTGTTGATCTTAATAATGTCGATGCGATCGGCGCTCTTTTTGAAGGTGGGGCAATTTCAGAGCTTCCTTTAGCGGTGCCGGCGGCAGTAGAGCTTTTTTCAGAATCAGTGGAGAGCATCCAAAAACCTGCAGGTCTATCGACACCCTCTACAGCAAAGAGAGATGAGTCACCATTAGAGGTAGAGACAACAACTGCGATAACCACTACTTCGCCAGAACTTCTATTAGAGGATCTTGATGAAGCGAACGATGAAGTCTCACTTCTTGCGGAAAATTTCCAGCGATTTACTATGCCAACTGCCGCGATTGATTATCAAGCGCGCGCTAATTATTGGGCAGAGAGAGCGGCTAAAGCGGGAGAAGTTTACACCTATCAGGTGCGTGTTGGTAATCCCATATTAAATCGTTTTCAACAGCGCTTTAATGAGCAGTTTAAGAGCTCTGCATCAGATTCTTCGCTTCTTGTGGATCAGAAAGGGTTGACGCCGAAAGGGGAGGAACTCTATCAGATTCTCTTAGCAAGTGAAGAGGAGGGGCTTTTACCACAGCTCTACCATGTCGGGCGAATTCAGAATCTTCTTCAGAGCGATCCTAAGGCACATCGTGCAGAGATCAATCAATTACTACAAGAGGGGATGCTTGCCTATATTCGCGATATGGTTGTTGGTATGCCGGAGCTTAAGAAGCGAGATCCCGATTGGCTCTTAGAGGGACGTAAAGTTGATCCTGCTGAGCAATTGGTAACAATAATCGCGAGTGATAATCCTGAGGTTGAGGTTGCAAAACTGCAACCGAACTATCCTGAGTATCGTAATTTAAAGCGTGCGCTTCGGGCTTTTAAGGCAAAAGAGTTTGAGCAAGAACCTCCATTAATTGCCAAAGGACCCACTATTAAGCCGGGAATGAGTGGTGAGCGGGTGATCCAGATGCGAGATCGCCTCAACTATCAAGGGTATGATGCGGGAGATGCGAATTACTATGATGCCAAGATGGGGCAGGCGGTAAAAGCTTTCCAGAAAACTCATCTATTAGAACCTGATGGCGCAGCAGGTACAAAGACCATTACGGAATTGAATCGCTCTAATCGTGATCGTATCGAGCAGATTCAGATCAATATGGAGCGCTGGCGCTGGATGCCGGAGACAATGGGGAATCACTATGTTGCTGTTGATATTCCTGGATTTCGCTACTCGGTTATGAAAGAGGGGCGGGAGGTACTCAATGCTCGGACGGTTGTAGGGAGAGGCGCACGGAAGACTCCTGTCTTTATGTCGCCGATGAGCTATATAGTCTTTAGTCCCTACTGGCATGTTCCGCGCTCGATGGCGGTCAATGATTTTCTTCCAAGATTGAAGCAGAATCCCTATGCTTTAAATCGCTCAAAAATTAGAATTTTTCGTAATGGGGTAGAGATCGATCCTGGAAGTGTTGATTGGTCACAATATAGCCGAAATAACTTCCCTTTCCAGCTTCGACAAGATCCTGGTGATCATAACTCTTTAGGGCGTGTTAAATTTATGTTCCCCAATGAACATGCAATCTATCTACACGATACGCCGTCGAAGTATCTTTTCGATAGAACATCGCGAGATTTTAGCTCTGGTTGTGTTCGGATTGAGAATCCAGAAGAACTTGCTGAGTATTTTTTAGGCGAAGCGGGTTGGGACCAGAAGCGGATAAAGGCAGCATTTAAGCGATCTTCGGAGGCTCATGTTAATTTAGATCGAGATAAAAAGATACCTGTCTATACTTTATACATGACAACGAGAGTAGAGAATGATAGTATCTCATTCCGTGCTGACATCTACAGCAAAGACAAAGTGCTCCTGGAGTCACTCAGTAATCTTTCGAAATGATGTTTACACAGTTAGCCAAAGTTCAATTTAATTGTTTTAAAATCGGTTTAAAAAGTTTTTAAATAGTGATAAAAAAATAATCAAAAATTAAATTGACACATTGAAATCACAATGTATAATGATGGCTTCTCAGGTGGAGTTCCCGAGTGGTTAAAGGGACTAGACTGTAAATCTGGCGGCTATGCCTTCGTAGGTTCGAATCCTACCTCCACCACCAAATTTTAGCTTCATAAATGAGTTTCGCGGGTGTAGTTCAATGGTAGAATCTCAGCCTTCCAAGCTGATTGTGTGGGTTCGATTCCCATCACCCGCTCCATTTCTGCTCATATAGCTCAGTTGGTAGAGCGCGTCCTTGGTAAGGACGAGGTCACCAGTTCAATTCCGGTTATGAGCACCATTCCCCTTCCGTGTAATTAAATCTAATCAAGAAGAGTGATATTATGTCAAAGGAAACTTTTAGTCGTAATAAGCCGCACGTCAATGTCGGTACAATTGGCCACGTTGACCATGGTAAAACTACATTGACAGCTGCTTTAACAAAAGTAGGTAATGAGTCTGTAGGTGCAAACGTTCGTGCATATGATCAGATCGATAATGCGCCGGAAGAGAGAGAGCGTGGTATCACGATTTCAACTTCACACGTTGAGTATGAGTCTGAGAACCGTCACTATGCGCACGTTGACTGCCCAGGGCACGCAGACTATGTTAAAAACATGATCACTGGTGCGGCACAGATGGATGGGGCAATCCTCGTTTGTTCAGCTGCTGATGGTCCAATGCCACAAACACGTGAGCACATCCTTTTATCTCGTCAAGTAGGTGTTCCATATATTCTTGTTTTCTTAAATAAGGCAGATATGGTTGATGATCCTGAGTTGATCGAGTTAGTTGAGATGGAAGTTCGTGAACTTTTAGATGCATACGATTTCCCAGGTGATGATACGCCAGTAATCGTAGGTTCAGCGCTTAAAGCAATCGAAGGGGATGAGTCAGAAATCGGTGTTCCTGCAATTAAAAAGCTTCTTGCAGCATTAGATGAGTGGATTCCTGAGCCAGTACGTGAAATCGATAAGCCATTCCTTATGCCTATCGAAGATGTATTCTCAATTTCAGGTCGTGGTACAGTAGTAACTGGTCGTATCGAGTCTGGTATTGTTAAGACTGGTGAAGAGCTTGAAATTGTTGGAATTCGTCCAACTCAAAAAACAACTTGTACGGGCGTTGAAATGTTCCGTAAACTTCTTGATCAAGGTCAAGCAGGTGATAACGTTGGTGTTCTTCTCCGTGGTACAAAGCGTGAAGATGTTGAGCGTGGTCAAGTATTAGCGAAACCAGGTTCAATTAAGCCACACACAAAATTTGAAGCAGAAGTATATGTGTTATCTAAAGAAGAAGGTGGTCGTCATACTCCATTCTTCAAAGGATACCGCCCACAATTCTACTTCCGTACAACTGATGTAACAGGTGCAGTTGAACTTCCGGAAGGCGTAGAAATGGTAATGCCTGGCGATAACATCAAGATGGTTGTTGAGTTAATCAACCCAATCGCGATGGATGAAGGTTTGCGTTTCGCAATCCGCGAAGGTGGACGTACAGTTGGTGCAGGTGTTGTATCTAAAGTTATTGCATAATTACTGCTAGCAGTATTTGGGTCAATAGCTCAATTGGCAGAGCGACGGTCTCCAAAACCGTAGGTTGAGGGTTCGATTCCTTCTTGGCCCGCCAAAATATAAAGCAGTCAGTTTTGTTTCTGACTGCTTTTATTTTATCTAATCAAAATTATCTAGTATAATGCCGGTTTAATGTGCATGAATGAGAAGTAATAAGATGAAAACAAAGAAAAAGCCTGTAAAGGTGAATGAGCAACCCGCAGTTGCAAAGAGAGCCTCACAAACTAAAGGGCAAGAAGTTAAGAGTAGTAAAGGTTTAGTCTGGCTTGCGGTATTAGTGGTATTGGCAGGGATCTTTGTCTATTACTACTTTGAGGGCGTTAATATGCTCTACTCTTTTGGTGCGCTGATCGCAGGATTAGTGGTTGGTGTCGGAATCTTCTTCACCTCTCCGACGGGAAAGAATTTAATCGTCTTTTTTAAAGAGTCTCGTATGGAGTTGCGTCGCGTAGTGTGGCCAACGATGGATGAAACTCGTAAAATGACACTTCTTGTGATTGTAGTCATGGTGATAACGCTACTCTTTTTGATGTTTGTTGATTTTATTATTAAAAACATCATCTCATTTATATTGTCATTTTCGTAGGAGAGAAAGATGCATTGGTATGTGATACAGGCTTATTCTGGGTACGAAGGACAGGTAGTTCGTGCACTGCATGAATATATTGCAAGAGAAGGTCTTGAGTCGAAATTTGGCGAGATCTTAGTGCCGACCGAAGAGGTCGTAGAAGTTAAAGATGGTAAACGCCGTAAGAGCGAGCGTAAATTCTTCCCAGGATATGTGCTTGTGCAGGCGGATATGGATGAAGAGGTTTGGCACTTAGTTAATAGTGTTCCTCGTGTCATTGGATTCGTTGGTGGTAAGAGTGACCGTCCTAGCCCGATCTCTGAGCGTGAAGCAAATCAGATCTTAAATCGTATTGCTCAGGCAGAAGAGGGGCCAAGATTGAAGGTTCTCTATGAGATTGGTGAAGAGGTTCGTGTTATTGATGGACCTTTCAATGAGTTTAATGGTACCGTTACAGAGGTAGACTCTGATAAAGGGCGTATTAAAGTCTCTGTTATGATCTTTGGTCGAGCAACTCCGGTTGATTTAGAGTTTAGCCAAGTTGAGAAGATCTAGTCGCTAAAAGTTAACCTATCGTTTCATTTCTGATGAAAGAAGGGTAGGCGGAAGTTATCGCGAAAATTGAATAAAAAGTGAAAGCTTTAGGAGAGCGTTGAAGTCAAGGTGTTAATTGTAATTTCTTGATTTTAACGCTCTTTTCTATTTCTATCTTTAAGGCTATTTCTAATACTATCTTTAATGCTATCTCCGTTTGCTCTCTTGTTCTGTGGGTCCAATGGGAATGTGATTTTAGTGATGTTAGGATGACAGCGGGGAATACTTTACAAGATTAAAGGTTGTGCTCTTTCTGAAAGGGTGTTACAATACCGAGTCTTTTAAAACTTGGGGAGCTGGAAAGCGTTTGACCCATACTATTAGGAGTATCGCCAAATGGCAAAGAAAGTAATGTCTTATATTAACCTGCAAGTAGCTGCAGGGAAAGCGAACCCATCGCCACCAATTGGTCCGGCGTTAGGTCAGCACGGTGTGAATATTATGGAATTCTGTAAGGCGTTTAACGCTGCAACACAACAGATGGAACCCGGTATGCCGATTCCTGTTGTGATTACAGTCTATAATGACCGTTCATTCACATTTATCACAAAAACTCCACCAGCAGCATATCTTTTAAAGAAAGCGGCAGGTATCAAATCAGGTAGTCCAAAACCTAATACGCAAAAAGTCGGTAAAGTGACTCGTGCGCAATTAGAAGAGATTGCGAAGACTAAAGAGCCAGATTTAACTTCAGCAGACTTAGACGCTGCAGTGAAAATCATCGCAGGAAGTGCACGCTCAATGGGTATCGAAGTGGAGGGTGTGTAAGATGGCGAAGTTAACTAAAAAGAAAAAAGCAATTTTAGAGTTAGTTGATTCTGAAAAAGTTTATACCCTTGAAGAAGCGGTAGAGACTCTTAAAAAAGTTCCAGCTGCAAAATTTGAAGAGTCATTCGAAGTTGCTATTAACTTAGGTGTTGATCCTCGTAAATCGGACCAAGTTGTTCGTGGTGCGACGGTAATGCCTAATGGAACAGGTAAAGATGTTCGCGTTGCTGTATTTGCACAAGGTGCAAACGCAGAGGCTGCTAAAGAAGCGGGCGCGGATGTTGTTGGTTTTGAAGACCTCGCTGAAAGCATGAAAGGTGGCGATCTTAACTATGATGTAGTTATCGCAACTCCAGATGCAATGCGTGTTGTAGGTCAATTAGGTCAAATCTTAGGTCCAAGAGGCCTTATGCCTAACCCTCGCGTAGGAACTGTAACGCCAGACGTGGTTACTGCAGTTAAAAATGCAAAATCAGGTCAAGTTCGTTTCCGTACTGATAAAGCAGGGATCATCCACGCTGCAATTGGTAAAGTGAACTTTGATGCGAATGCAATCAGAGAAAACCTTAAAGCGCTTATCGCAGAGTTGACTCGCTTAAAGCCAGCTTCAGCAAAAGGTGTCTATCTTAAAAAATTAACAGTATCAACGACTATGGGTCCTGGTATTACTGTTGATTTAGCATCAGTATAATTTAAGATAAAGAATGTGAACTTATCTTTTAATTTTGAATAACAGTTATCATAATTATCTTAAAAATTTATCCACAAGATATATCCACAAGGTTGTTATGAAGTGTTAGCCTAAATTAAAGGTGAGTCGAAGACCGTAGATTCCCTTAGGGTTTAATTGTCAAAGTTGAGTTAAAGGATTGATCCTTTAACTCAATGAAGATGGTCTACGTAGACGGTGGTTCTAGATTAGGGTTACCGTAGGGCCAAACGTCATTGTTTGGGTGTTGTAACAGGTAAGTAATTACCGAAATATGTAAAGGTGAAAAATGAGTTCTTTGCAAAGTAAACAAGTAGTGGTGGAAGAGGTTAGTGGGTTAGCAAATAATGCACACTCTCTAGTTCTTTCCGAATACCACGGGCTTACGGTAGCTCAGATTACATCTCTTCGTAATGCGGCAAGATCAGCTGATGTTGATATCCGTGTTGTGAAAAATACATTAGCAAGACTTGCATTGAAAGATACTCAATTTGAAAATGCAATCCCAAGTCTTGTTGGTCCGATCATCATGGCTTTCTCTATGAACGAGGAAGATCCTGTTGCCGGAGCACGTGTTATTCACAATTTCCTTAAGGAAAAAGAGAATGAGAAGTTAGTCGTTAAAGCAATTGCCCATGATGGTGAAGTCCATGATGGTTCTGCACTGAAAGCAATCGCGTCACTCCCAACGAAGGAAGAAGCGATTTCAATGTTCTTAGCAGTATTGAAAGCACCAGTTCAGAAACTTGCAGCAACTTTAGCTTCTGTAAGAGACAAGAAAGAAGCAGAAGCAGCTTAATCGCTCTGCTAACAATTCTTAATTTAGAATCGTTAACTAATCAAAATTTTAAGATAATTTTAGGAGTTATATTATGGCAATCTCACACGAAGATATCCTTAATGCAATTGAAGAGATGAAAACCGCAGAAGTTATGGAATTAATCTCTGCAATCGAAGAAAAATTTGGCGTTACAGCAGCAGTTGCAGTAGCAGCTGGTCCTGCAGGTGATGCTGGCGCAGCAGCAGAAGCTCAAACTGAGTTTGATGTTGTAATGACAGCTGTCGGCGACAAGAAAATCAACGTGATCAAAGTGGTACGTGGTATCACAGGTCTTGGTCTTGGTGATGCTAAAGCACTCGTTGAAGGTGCACCTGCAACAGTTAAAGAGCAAGTATCTAAAGAAGAAGCAGATAAGATCAAAGCTGAGCTTGAAGAAGCGGGCGCAACTGTTGAACTTAAATAATCAGGCTATAATTAAAAGAGATGTACAATTATCTGCCTGATATTAACAGGTACTCTTTTAATTGAGAATGAAACATAAAGGCTAGGGTTACGACTCTAGCCTTTACTAGCTTCTAAAAAATATTTTTCAAGCGTATAAATTAGGCCTTTTGGCCAAAGGATTAATTTATATGTTTACACTCCCCATCTCATGAGGAATACATTGCATGGTCTATTCGTTTACAGAAAAAAAACGCATCCGTAAAGACTTCGGACAGCAGATTGAAGTTCAAGAAGTCCCCTTTCTTCTCGCGACACAGATTGACTCTTACGAGAATTTCTTGCAAGAGCATACCCCTCGACGTGAGCGCAAAGATCAAGGATTACACGCTGCGTTTAAGTCGATTTTCCCCATTGAAGCGATTAAAGCTAAAACAGCGACCTCTAACGGTTTCCGCCTCTCGTTAGAGTATGTGGATTACCATATTGGTGAGCCTGAGTTTGATGTTCGCGAATGCCAAATGCGCGGAACGACCTATGCAGCGTCGTTACGTATTGGGATGCGCTTAAAGATTTCTGATTTAGAAACCGGCGAAATTAAAGAGATCCGTGAAGCGGATATCGATCAATTTGGTCGTGGTGGTGTCTATTTAGGTGAAATTCCTTTAATGACTGAAAATGGAACATTCGTGATCAATGGTACTGAGCGAGTAATTGTCTCTCAGCTTCATCGTTCACCGGGTGTCTTCTTCGATCATGATAAAGGAAAAGGGCACTCATCTGGTAAATTACTCTTCTCCGCAAGAATTATCCCTTATCGTGGTTCTTGGATGGATTTTGAATTTGATGCTAAAGATCTAGTTTATGCTCGTATCGATCGCCGTAGAAAGCTCCATGCGACCATTATCTTAAAAGCACTCGGTCTTTCTGATGCTGAGATCTTAGCTGAGTTTTTTGAGACCAATAAATTCTTAATTAAAGGGAAGAAACTCTTCCTTGAGTTAGTTCCTGCTCGTCTTCGTGGTGAGATGGCTGCTTTTGACATTATTCTTGATGGTGATGTCTTAGTTGAGAAGGGACGTCGTGTAACTGCTCGCCATATTAAACGTCTTGAAGAGGCGGGAATTGAGGAGTTAGAAGTACCATTTGAATATCTTGTTGGTAAAGTAATATCGCAAGATATTATGGATGAGTCGACCGGTGAATTATTAGCATTAGCAAATGATGTTATTACTGCAGAGACATTAGAGAAGTTTGTGGCATATGGTATCAATGAGATCCCCGTTCTCTTCACGAATGATGTTGATTGCGGTGCTTATATCTCAGATACCTTACGTGCTGATACAACAAAAAGTCAGTTAGAAGCGCAGATCGAAATCTATCGAATGATGCGTCCTGGCGAACCACCTACAAAAGAAGCGGCAGAGAATCTCTTTGCTAGCCTCTTCTTCACAAGTGATCGTTATGATCTCTCTGCTGTAGGTCGAATGAAGTTTAATCGCCGCCTCGGCCGTGATACCGATACTGGAGAAGGGACACTCTCTAATCAAGATATTTTAGATGTCTTAAAAGAGCTAGTTGCAATCCGTAATGGTCATGGTCAGGTTGATGATGTTGACCATTTAGGAAACCGTCGTATTCGTTCTGTTGGTGAGATGGTTGAAAACGTCTACCGTATCGGCTTAGTTCGTATCGAAAGAGCCGTTAAAGATCGTCTTCTTTTAGCAGAAGCGGAAGGATTAACACCTCACGATTTAATCAATGCGAAACCTGTTGGTGCGGCAATTAAGGAGTTCTTTGGATCTTCACAATTATCGCAATTTATGGACCAGAACAACCCATTGTCTGAGGTGACTCATAAGCGTCGTATCTCTGCATTAGGTCCTGGTGGTTTAACTCGTGAGCGTGCTGGCTTTGAAGTTCGTGACGTTCATGTTACTCACTATGGTCGCGTCTGTCCTATCGAAACACCTGAAGGACCTAACATCGGTCTTATCAACTCACTTGCAAGTTATGCTCGTACTAATAGCTATGGCTTCTTAGAGACCCCTTATCGTAAAGTGGTTGATGGTCGTGTAACCGATCAGGTTGATTACCTCTCAGCTTATGAAGAGGCTAATTATGGTATCGCTCAGGCAAATGCGCAATTAGATGAAAATGGTGCTTTCGTTGAAGAGTTAATCGCTGCTCGTTCAGGTGGGGAATTTACCCTTCTTACAAAAGAGCAGATTAGCTATATCGATATCTCACCAAAACAGATTGTTTCCGTAGCTGCTGCACTTATCCCCTTCCTGGAACATGATGACGCGAACCGTGCACTCATGGGATCGAACATGCAACGTCAAGCTGTTCCAACCCTCAATGCGGATAAGCCACTTGTAGGTACCGGAATGGAGCGTATTGTTGCGCGCGACTCGGGCGTCTGTGTGGTGGCAAAACGTGGTGGTGTTGTCGATTATGTCGATGCAACTCGAATCATTATTCGCGTCAATGATGATGAAACGGTTGTTGGACAATCAGGGGTTGATATCTATAACCTCACTAAATATCAGCGCTCTAATGCTAATACTTGTGTTAACCAAAAGGTATTAGTGAAAGAGGGGGATATTGTATCGCGCCAAGATATCTTAGCGGATGGTCCTTCTACTGACCTAGGGGAGCTTGCGTTAGGGCAAAATATGTTAGTGGCGTTTATGCCATGGAATGGTTACAACTACGAAGACTCCATCTTAATCTCGGAGCGCGTGGTGAAAGAGGAACGCTTTACAACGATTCATATCGAAGAGTTAACCTGTGTTGCTCGTGATACAAAGTTAGGACCTGAAGAGATTACCTCAGATATTCCTAACGTCTCTGAATCTGCACTCTCAAAACTTGATGAAGCAGGTATTGCTTATATTGGTGCTGAAGTGAAATCAGGCGATATCTTAGTTGGTAAAGTATCACCGAAAGGGGAGACAACCTTAACGCCTGAGGAGAAGTTACTCCGTGCAATTTTTGGTGAGAAAGCCTCTGATGTAAAAGATAACTCACTTCGTGTTCCTTCCGGAATGGATGGTACCGTTATCGATGTTCGTGTCTTTACGCGTGATGGTATTGAGAAAGATAGTCGTGCAAAAGAGATTGAAGACCGCGAATTACGTGGTGTTCGTAAAGACTTAAATGACCAATTACGTATTCTTGAAGATGACCTTTTCGAGCGTGTTAGTAAAAGCTTAATTGGTGCTGAAGTTGCTGCTGGCAATAAAGGTATTAAGGCGGGCGATAAGATCACTGAAGAGTATCTTCAAGGAATTGAGCGTGAAAAATGGCTCGATCTTAAAGTGAAATCGGAAGAGCTTGCAGAAGAATTTGTAAAATTGAAAGCGCTTTTAGATCAGCAACGTAAAGAATCGAATAAGAAATTTGAAGAGTTACGTGCAAAATTAACCCAAGGAGATGAGTTAGCACCAGGCGTCTTGAAGATGGTTAAGGTCTACCTTGCGGTTAAACGTCGTATTCAGCCAGGTGATAAAATGGCAGGTCGTCACGGAAATAAAGGGGTTATCTCCATGATTGTTCCGGAAGAAGATATGCCTTATATGGAAGATGGAACACCTGTAGATATCTGTCTTAACCCACTTGGGGTACCTTCCCGTATGAATATCGGGCAGATCCTTGAGACTCACTTAGGTTGGGCGGCACATGGTTTAGGTTTGAAGATCGATAAGATGCTCAAATCCCATGCACAGATCCAAGAGCTTCGCAGCTTCTTAGATGAGATCTACAATAAAGATGAGAGTGCTCAAAATGTTGATCTTGATAAGTTCAGTGATGATGAGATCTTAGAGCTTTGTGGCAACCTCCGTAAAGGGGTTCCGATGGCAAGCCCAGTATTTGATGGGGCATCAGAAGAAGAGATGCGCCGTATGCTTCGCCTTGCAGATCTACCAGAGTCTGGTCAAATCACACTCTATGATGGTCGTACCGGAGATGCATTTGATCGACCTGTTACGGTAGGATTTATGTATATGCTCAAGCTCAACCACTTAGTGGATGACAAGATGCATGCTCGTTCAACGGGACCTTATTCACTTGTAACGCAACAGCCATTAGGGGGTAAAGCTCAATTTGGTGGTCAGCGTTTCGGAGAGATGGAGGTGTGGGCACTTGAGGCATATGGTGCTGCCTATACTCTACAAGAGATGTTGACAGTAAAATCGGATGATGTTGCCGGCCGTACCGCGGTCTATAAAAATATCGTCAATGGTGAGCATAGCATTGAAGTAGGAATGCCTGAGTCATTTAACGTACTGATTAAAGAGATCCGTTCTCTAGGTATCGATATTGACACAGTCAATGATGAGGATGATGAGTAATCATCATCCCTTATCGAGGATTGCGTCGTAGAGACATTTCTTTAAATATACATTGGAAGATAACGAATGAACTTATTAAATTTATTTAAGACGGAAGATAAAGGTGGCTTTGATGCGATCAAGATCGGTTTAGCATCGCCAGAGAAAATTCTTAGTTGGTCTTATGGTGAAGTTAAAAAACCAGAAACCATCAACTATCGAACCTTTAAACCAGAGCGTGATGGTCTCTTCTGTGCGAAAATTTTCGGGCCAGTTAAAGATTATGAGTGCTTATGTGGAAAGTATAAGCGTCTTAAGCATCGCGGTGTTGTGTGTGAGAAGTGTGGCGTTGAAGTAACACTCTCAAATGTTCGTCGTGAGCGTATGGGGCATATCAGCCTTGCATCACCGGTGGCACATATCTGGTATCTTAAATCATTACCGAGCCGTATCGGTCTTCTTCTTGATATGACTCTTCGTGATATTGAGAAAATCCTTTACTTTGAATCATTTGTAGTTATTGAACCTGGTATGACTCCTTTTGAGCATGGACAAGTTCTAACTGATGAAGAGTTCTTAGATGCGATTGAAGAGTATGGTGATGAGTTTGATGCACGAATGGGTGCAGAAGCGATCTTAGAATTACTAAAAGCGATCGATCTTGAAGAGGAAGCATCACGTCTTCGTGAAGAGCTACAAGAGACTCGTTCAGAAACAAAATTTAAGCGTCTCTCAAATCGCCTTAAATTAGTTGAATCATTTATTGCTTCAGGTAACCGTCCTGAGTGGATGATCTTAACAAACTTACCGGTATTACCGCCGGATCTACGTCCATTAGTTCCACTCGATGGTGGACGTTTTGCGACATCGGATCTCAATGATCTCTATCGTCGTGTGATTAACCGTAACAATCGTCTACAGCGTCTTCTTGAGTTAGAAGCGCCCGATATTATTGTTCGTAACGAGAAGCGTATGCTTCAAGAGTCTGTAGACTCCCTTCTTGATAATGGTCGTCGTGGCCGTGCAATCTCTGGTGCGAATAAGCGTCCATTGAAATCACTTGCCGATATGATCAAAGGTAAGCAGGGTCGTTTCCGTCAAAACTTGCTCGGTAAGCGTGTTGACTACTCTGGTCGTTCGGTCATCGTAGTAGGACCAACACTTCGTCTACATCAGTGTGGTTTACCGAAGCAGATGGCATTAGAGCTCTTTAAGCCATTTATCTTCTCACAATTGATTCAACGCGGTATTGCAACAACAATTAAAGCTGCAAAACGAATGGTTGAACGTGAAGTACCAGAAGTTTGGGATATCTTAGAGCATGTTATTACTGAGCATCCAATCCTTCTTAACCGTGCGCCGACCCTTCATAGACTTGGTATTCAAGCGTTTGAACCTGTCTTAATTGAAGGTAAAGCGATTCAGCTTCATCCTCTCGTTTGTACTGCGTTTAACGCCGACTTCGACGGTGACCAGATGGCGGTTCACGTGCCACTCTCAATTGAGTCACAATTAGAAGCACGTGCATTGATGATGTCATCAAATAACATTCTTTCACCGGCAAATGGTGAGCCGATCATCGTTCCTTCTCAGGACGTTGTTTTAGGCCTCTACTATATGACTCGTGAGCGAATCAATGCTAAAGGGGAAGGTCGAGTCTTTACCGATACTGCAGAAGTACATCGTGCTTATGTCTTAAAAGAGCTTGATGTTCATGCAAAAGTTTCGGTTCGTCTCCCAATCTCAATGTTTGAAGATGCTAAAGAGGGCGAAACCTATCGTCGCGTTGAATCGACAGTAGGACGTATTCTCTTAACAGATCTTCTTCCAGAAGGATTGCCTTTCTCCTTGATCGATAAGGTGCTCACTAAGCGTGAAATCTCTAACTTGATCAATAGCTGTTATCGCCGTTTAGGATTGAAAGATACAGTAATTTTTGCCGATAAATTGATGTATACCGGCTTCTACTATGCGATGCGTTCAGGATCTTCAATTAGCTATGAAGATATGGTGATTCCACCGCAGAAGCAGGAGATTATCGAGCGTGCAGAAGCGGAAGTAAAAGAAGTTCAGATGCAATACTCACAAGGTTTAGTGACCAATGGTGAGCGCTATAACAAGGTTATCGATATCTGGTCACGCACCAATGAAGAAGTTGCGAAGACGATGATGAATAACCTTGGTAAAGATGAAGTTGTTGATGAGAAGACCGGCGAGAAAGTTGAGCAGACTTCATTTAACTCAATTTTTATGATGGCTGACTCAGGAGCGCGTGGTAGTGCTGCGCAGATTCGTCAGCTTGCGGGGATGCGTGGATTGATGGCAAAACCAGATGGTTCAATCATCGAGACACCAATTACGGCAAACTTCCGTGAAGGGTTAGACGTTCTTCAGTACTTCGTATCAACGCATGGTGCTCGTAAAGGTCTTGCAGATACGGCATTGAAGACAGCAAACTCAGGTTACTTAACGCGTCGTCTTGTGGATGTTGCACAAGATTTAGTTATCGTTAATGAAGATTGTGGTACAACCGATGGTCTCTTAATGACTCCGATCGTTGAAGGTGGTGATATTGTTGAACCATTACGTGATCGTGTATTAGGACTTGTTGTCGCAGAGGATGTCTATATTCCAGGAACGGATGAGATTCTTTTCCCAGCAGGTACATTATTAGATGAAGCAGCAGTAGATCTTCTTGATGAGAAAGGTGTTGATGAGTTAATTGCTCGTTCACCTATCACCTGTGAGAATCGCTATGGATTGTGTGCAAAATGTTATGGTCGCGACTTAGGTCGTGGTCACCTTGTAAATCCTGGTGAAGCAGTCGGTGTTATTGCGGCTCAGTCGATCGGGGAACCTGGAACACAGTTAACGATGCGTACGTTCCATATCGGGGGTGCGGCATCGGGATCGGCAGCGGTCTCTAATGTCCAAGTGAAGACAAAAGGTACCTTGAAGCTTGTTCGCATGAAGACAGTTCGTAATAAGGATAATAACCTTGTATCGATCTCTCGTTCGGGTGAGTTGATCATCATGGATGAATTTGGTCGTAACCGTGAGCGCTATAAAGTGCCTTATGGTGCAACGATTGTGGTTGATGAAGGTGGTAGTGTTGAGATCGGTGATGTTGTTGCAACATGGGATCCGCATACTATTCCTGTTATCGTTGAAGTATCAGGCTTTATTAAGTTTGTTGATTTTGAAGAGAATATCAACGTTCAGAAACAGACAGATGATATTACCGGACTTTCAAACTTGATCGTTCTTGACTCTAAGCAGCGTAATACTGGTGGTAAACGTCCATCAATCTACGTTGTAGATGAGGCGGGTAATGAGCTCAATATTCCAGGAACAGATGTAACAGCGATGTATACACTTCCTGTTGGTGCGATTCTTAACCTAAATGATGGAGATGCTGTCTCGATCGGGGATGCGTTAGCACGTATTCCACAAGAATCTTCAAAAACACGGGATATCACCGGGGGTCTTCCACGAGTAGCTGACCTCTTTGAAGCGCGTCGTCCTAAGGAAGCGGCTATTCTTGCAGAGACAACTGGTATTGTGAGCTTTGGTCGTGAGACAATGAGCAAACAACGTCTGATTATCACAGACTCTGCCGGTGTTGCACATGAAGAGTTAATTCCTAAATGGCGTCATGTAAACGTCTTCGAAGGGGAGACTGTTGAGAAGGGTGAGATCATTGTTGATGGTGAGTTAAGCGCACATGATATTCTTCGTCTCTTAGGGGTGAAAGAGCTTGCAGCTTACTTAGTAAAAGAGATTCAAGACGTTTATCGACTCCAAGGGGTTAAGATCTCTGATAAACATATTGAAGTTATTATTCGTCAAATGCTCCGTAAAGTGGAGATTCTTGAAGCGAATGATAGCTCCTTTATTAAGGGTGAGCAGGCAGAGTATGTCTCTGTTCTCGAAGAGAATGATCGCTTAGAAGCGGAAGGTAAAGTTCCAGCAACTTATCAACCTGTTCTTCTTGGTATCACAAAAGCATCATTAGCAACAGATAGCTTTATCTCAGCAGCATCGTTCCAGGAGACAACACGTGTCTTAACAGATGCATCGATTCGCGGCTTGAAAGATCATCTCCGTGGTCTTAAAGAGAACGTTATTGTGGGACGCTTAATTCCTGCAGGAACGGGTCTTATCTATCATCAAGAGCGTCGTAATGCAGCTAAATAGTTGTCAACTTGTTGATTAACTACTATTGATCGAGCGCTCCTTTAGGGGAGCGCTTTCTCATTCACAATATAAGAGGAAATATCGCGTGTCTGTTTCAAAGCGTAAATTGATAGCTTCAAGAAAATCGGCAAGATTCTTTTTAATTCAGGCGCTCTATGAGTGGCAGATTGCACAGAGCTCTCTCAATGAGATCAGCGCAAATCTAGCTGCCGATAATGAGAAGTTTGCTCAAGCTAATAGTGAGTACTTCCATGAGCTATTACAAAATATTGTTCAAAAGCGATCTGAACTAGATAGTACGATTGCACCATTTTTAGATCGTGATGTCTCACAAGTTGATCCGATTGAACATGCGATCTTATGGTTAGGAACTTATGAGTTGCAATATCAGCTCGATATTCCATATAAATCAGTGATCAATGAGGCAGTTGAACTTGCTAAACAGTTTGGTGCTGAAGGAAGTCATCGTTACGTAAATGGGATTTTAGATAAAATTGCTAAAACAGTCCCCTTACGAAATGGTGAGAAGTAGTTTCGACCCGCTATACTTCATGCTTGCACTTGAGTTAACAGGTGAAAAGGCATAAAATTGATCTACAGCAACTTTTATCAATTAATCTTTTCGATTCGTCGTTGAAGATTGGGTTGATCAATGGGTGCCTATCGATCAGAGCAGAGAGGGGAGATTGATATTAAAATATTAAAATCTTCCATCGGTCGATCTAATGAGGCTTAATAGTTTAGCTCTCTAAGATTAGATTGAAGCCCAAAGGCCCACTGCTTTTGGGCTTTTTTACAGCAACTATCGCTTAAGGTGTTTGAGATAAGCGGAAAGGCTCTAATCCTGTTATTATGTAAAGGGGTATTGAACCTCTCTTCGGTGGCGATAGCTTTCAGTGAGTAGTGATGAAGAGAGTCAATATCAGATTAAAATGAAAGAAAGGAGAATAAGAAATGGCATTTGAATTACCTAAGTTACCTTATGCATTAGATGCACTTGCACCCCATATCTCTAAAGAGACATTAGAGTATCACTATGGTAAGCATCACCAAACTTACGTGAATACTTTAAACACATTGATTGAAGGAACAGAGTTTGAGAATGCATCTTTAGAAGAGATCATCTTAAAATCATCAGGTCCTATCTTCAATAACGCGGCACAAGTATGGAACCATACTTTCTATTGGGAATCTTTAAAACCACAAGGTGGTGGCGCTGCAACAGGTAAAATTGCAGAAGAGATCAACAAGAAGTGGGGTTCTTTCGAAGAGTTCCAAAAAGCTTTTGATAAATGTGCGGTCGGAACATTTGGTTCAGGTTGGGCTTGGCTTGTGAAAAACAAAGATGGTTCAATTGAATTAGTTTCTACTTCAAATGCAGCAACCCCTTTAACAGAAGGTCAAACACCACTTTTAACATGTGACGTTTGGGAGCATGCATACTATATCGACTACCGTAACAGCCGTCCTAACTACTTAGAAAACTTCTGGGCATTAGTGAACTGGGACAAAGTGAACGAGCGTTTAGGTTAATCGCAATTTCGATCATTTACACTATTTGAGAAGTGGAGATATCATATCGATATCTCCTCTTTTTTTATCATCACTTTTTAAGCGATGATCTTTTCTATTTTGTGTAGAATAGAGCATTCATTAGCTTTTCGTTACAAGCAGATATAGCAGGAATTTTTATGTTTGAGCAAGATTATCAGCGTCGATTTTCAACTTTAGAACGGCTCTATGAGGCGGAGGGATTAAAGCGTCTTGCCGACAGTCATGTCGTGGTTGTCGGGATTGGTGGAGTAGGTTCTTGGGCTGCCGAAGCTTTAGCTCGAAGTGGCGTTGGAAAGTTAACTTTAATCGATCTTGATAATATTGCAGAGAGTAATATCAACCGGCAGATTCATGCATTAAGTTCAACGATTGGGGCCTCAAAGGTCGCTGAGATGGCGCGCCGTATTGCTGAGATCAATCAAGCGTGTGAGGTAGAGGTGATTGAAGATTTCTTAACTGAAGAGAATCTTGCGCAATATCTGCAACTTGATCGAAAAAATGCCTGGATTTTAGATGCAATTGATGAGGTTAGAGTGAAAGCTGCGCTGATTGCCTATGCAAAACGCAATCGTTATAAGATTATTTCAACGGGGGCTGCCGGCGGAAAGCGTCGTGCTGATGCTCTCTTAATTGATGATCTTAATGCGACATTTCATGATCCGCTCTGTGCCCGTCTCAAATCAATTTTGCGAAAGGAGTATCATTTTCCTGATCACACGAAACGAGCTGGGGTGCCGATTGTTTTTAGTCGTGAGAATAGTCAGGCGAAGAAGAGTGCAAGTGGTGGGCTTAATTGCCAAGGATATGGCTCTATTATGACGGTCACAGCAACGATGGGAATCATGGCAGCTGGTTATATTATCAATAAGATTACAAAGGTTCTCTAAGGATTTTCTCTAAGGATCTTTTAGGTTATTCGAGATCATCTAGCATCATCTAGAGTTTTAAAGATGTTCTAAAAAAATTAAATATATTTTGAAGACATTTTGAAGACATTTTGAAGGAATTTTGAATGGGTAAGTGGCATCCGCAATCGGCTCTTAAATCGCTCCTTATGGAAGCTGGTTTTGATCTTGAGCTCTATCTCCCTCTTTTAACGATTCAATCCTTAACGCAAGGGTTAGAAGGGCTCAATCCAGCATTTGATGTGGATCTACTCTACCTAGGTCCGTTGATGGTTGATAATCGTGCGCTCTTTAGTCGCCGGGTGAAATTAAGGTTAGAGGGACGGGCGGTAATTGCCGCTGAAAGCCTCTGTGATGAGCATTCCCAATTTTGGCAAACCTATCTCAACTGCGGAACACAATCTCTTGGACGACGTCTTTTCAATGGTGAGAATATGATAGAGCGAACCTCTTTCGAGTATGCGCTGATTCCTGCTTTTTTACTGCCCGATTTTGCTCAAGAGGGGTTAGAGGTGGATGAACTGATTATTGCTCGGCGCTCTCTCTTCTTTAAAGAGGCAGAATCGCTCTCGCTGATTGAGTACTATCTTCCTTCATTAAATCATTATCAATCGAAGTAGATCAATTGTGTCAGATTTTATACATCAGATTCTACGAATCAGTTTCTATTAGAGTGATTAACGGCTCTATCACAGTTATAGGATGAGTTAGACCCAAAAAAGGGGCTCAATCAATATTGAACCCCTTTCTTTTTGTACGTTTTATTTTCTAATCTCCATTCTCTATTCTTTTCGATCTACTCCTCACCTAAGAGTGGGCGCTCTTCTGCGCCATTTTCAATGAGGGGTTGCATAATCTTCTCCTCAAACTCTGCCGGTGTAATATATTGCACAATGGCTCGATACTCCCCTTTTGCATCTAATGAGATATCAACCCCTTTCTCAGGATAGAGATAGTGGAAAGGACCATTATTAGCCTCTTGTAATTTAATAGGTTGATCGCCAAAGCGGCCAAGAATAACTGTTTCATCGAGGTTGACCGCCATAGGGATAAAAGCGATATTCTCAATTTTATTCTGCTGGAATCGACCATGATACTCTTCCGGAATCTCATAGATCTGCCGTTTTGAGGTGGACATTTTACTTCGGGTTAAAAAGGGCATTAGAGATTCAATCTCCGCTTCATCTAATTGCAGCGTAAAGGGGATGCGGGCAGTCAACCCTCCGATATGGGTTTCACGAATATAACCTTCAAGGCTCTTCTGATCTCCTTCAACAAAGAGCGAGAGGCTGAGACGATTGCCTAAGATGTAGATCAGATCCTGAAGAGACGATTCATTTAAGGTAATCTCAAAGACCTTCAGATAATCGGGATTTTGTGGTGATGTCTCCACGACCCAGAAGGGATCTGTCTCAATATTTCCCTGCTTAGGGGGTTTAAAGAGTGGGACAGCGAAGTAGGCGAAGACGGCGATAAAGAGAACCGTCGCTAAGATCCAGTAGATATTTCGTTTCATATGTAACCTTGAGAGATATAAAAGGCTACGAAGCGATGCTTGTAGCCTTATTACAATCTTATTCCCTTCTATTAAGAGCTGACTGAGGGGATTACCGCGCTAAGTCAGTCTCTTATGCATAGTAAAGAGATAGAGATATGACGCTTAGAGTGATGGATCAAGCACTTTAAAGATCTCTTGAGAGATCTCATTAACATCACCATAACCATTGATGGTTTTAAGCTTGCCTTGAAGGATAAAGTAGTCGACTAATGGGAAAGTCTCCTCTTCAAAGACTTTGCGGCGTTTAAGAATCGTCTCTTCGGTATCATCAGAACGACCACGTGCTTTAAGACGCTCTTTGATCACTTCAAAAGGAACATCAAAGTAGATCACCTTATCGATCGGCATATTGATCTCATCGAGAAGTTTATCAAGTTGCTCTGCCTGATTGATGTTGCGAGGAAAGCCATCTAAAAGAAAGCCATTCTCTGCTTTAAGGATATGATTTTTAACCATGCCAAGCACGATCTCATCAGAGACAAGTTTACCCTCATCCATAATTTTTTTCGCTTCGAGACCTAACGGCGTTCCTTCACTTACTTCCGCACGAAGCATATCCCCTGTAGAGAGGTGGGTAATTCCAAATTTTTTAACAATATTTTCAGCCTGAGTGCCTTTTCCAGACCCAGGTGCGCCAAGCAGGACAATACGCATAGATAACTCTCTCCTTAAATTATAAAATCTGTTCAGTACAGATTGCCTAATAATCTCTTCATAATACACGCTAAGCAGAGTGCGCTCAATTATGAACTGCTATTTTAGCTTATAAATTAGACAAAAGGGGGATAAAGAGATAAAGGCTTCTGGCTGATCCTATTTAAGGGATCAAAATAGTAGCAAAATATGGGCAAATGTCGGCAACAAATTGTAAAATTATATAATGTAAGTTAGTATATAGAAGGTTCATTAATAAGTTTTTTTAAATGAATTGTTTCTGCCACACATTTTAATCAAGTTTTAATCAACTTGAGCGCTCAATACTGAAATCGCTCAAATTGAGTCTAGAAACTAAATCTAGAAATTGAATCTAGATCGATAGAGGCTAAGAAACAAGACGAACAAGATAAATGAGATAGAGATTACTCTAGGAATTGAAGATTAGGAGCCATTAAGAAATGACACAATTTACATTAGTTACGCCTGAGACAGCAGATGAGATTGCAAAGCCGATTTTAACGCAATTGAAAGGAAAGTTTGGCATGTTACCTAACTTCTTTGGTGCGTTAGGAATTGATGGAATGAGCTTAGATGCGTTTTTAGCGTTACAAGCAAAATTGGAAAACTCTAAATTCTCAAAAAGAGATCAAGAGTTATTAGCATTAGCAGTCGCTAATTACAATGGTTGTCACTACTGCGTTAGCGCTCATACTTTTACCGCAAAGAGAATGGCGGGTATGAGTGAAGAGGAGTGTCTCGAAGCGCAACATGGTCGTGCGGCAGATGCTCGTGAGCAGTTAATTATCGATATTGCGTTAGGGGTTCTCAAAAATAGAGGGAATTTAGATGATGCCTTAGTAGAGCGCGCAAAAGCAGCAGGTTTTACTGAAGCTGATATTGTGCAATTGACACTCTTTACGGCACTCAATAGCTTTACAAATTGGCTCAATAATATTGTTGATCCAAAACTCGACTTTCCAGAAGTGCCATTAGTTTAATCTCTATGGATAACGATAGTAAATTAGCTCTATTGAATCTTGACCATTATCGAAATATCGTTAAAAGGTGTTGATATAGGATGCTATTGATTAAAATTTGAGTCTTATTAGAAAGAGAGTTATCCCCTAAATGCGCTCTTGAAGATGAGTTCTAATAGAGATTATAGATCCTTCAATAGAGGTTTATGAAGATCCTTAACCATTATTGGTTAAGGATTTTTTTATTGTATCTTGAAAGAAGAGGAGTGATAAAAAAGGCCCAACACACGAATGATGTTGGGCACTCTATAGAAAGATTCGAAGTGATTCAATTGGATCTAGGCCCCTTGACTTGCTGATCAAGGGATAGATATCGAAAATTTTATATCTTCTCGATCTTTAATATCTCTTCGAAAGCTCTTTTATCTCTTCTATTATTCCCACTCAATTGTTGCAGGCGGTTTGTTAGAGACATCATAAGTGACGCGTGAAACTCCATCGACTTCTAAGATGATGCGATTAGAGACATGCTCAATGAAGTCCCAAGGAAGATGCGCTGCGCGTGCCGTCATAAAGTCAATGGTCTCAATAGCGCGTAGGGCAATAACGTAATCATAAACTCGCTTATCATTAGAGACACCTACCGATTTTACCGGGACAAATACCGCAAAGGCTTGTGATACTTTGTCGTAAAGATCAGCTTTGATGAGCTCTTCAATAAAGATATCATCGGCAAGACGAAGGATATCGGCATACTCTTTTTTAATCTCCCCCAAAATACGAACACCTAAGCCCGGTCCGGGGAAAGGATGGCGATAGACCATCTCTCTTGGAAGCCCTAAAGCAACGCCTAACTCACGAACTTCATGCTTAAAGAGTGAGCTGATAGGTTCTAATAATTTGAGATCCATATCTTCCGGCAAGCCACCAACATTATGGTGGGATTTAACAGCAACGCCATCTTTAGTATTGATCGATTCTAAAATATCAGGATAGATGGTGCCCTGTGCTAGCCACTTCGCATTAGGGAGCTTACGCGCTTCCTCTTCAAAGATACGAACAAAGAGTTCTCCAATAATTTTACGCTTCTTCTCCGGATCATTCTCCCCTTTGAGCGCCTCTAAAAAGCGAGCTTCAGCATCGACACGAATAATATGGATTCCCATATTGTCTGCAAAGGTTCGCATCACTTTATCCCCTTCATTGAGACGAAGAAGACCTGTATCGACAAAGACGCAAGTGAGCTGTTGGCCGATCGCTTTATGGATCAGTGCCGCCACCACAGAGGAATCCACACCACCAGAGAGCCCTAAGATCACCTCATCATTTTGTACGCTATTTTGAATCGCTTTAGTGTGATGCTCAATAAATGCATCAACGCTCCAGACCGCTTCTGCCCCTGTTCCCTTAATAAAGTCGATCACCGCTTCCGCTGAGCTATCCTCTGCTAAGGCAAAGAGAGGTGTTGTGAAAGATTCACGCTCTAAAAGCGCTTCGATCGCTGTAACTTGGTCACTTAAGATCGCTTTTGTTGGGCCATTTTTGAGGGCTTCGGCAAGATCTTTTAGGGTAACAATTTCTGAGTAAAATTGAGCATCACGTAGAAGACGTGCAATTTTTTGAGCTTCTTGTTGATTTGCGTGTACAATTAATATTCTATTATTTAAGTGCTGTGGCATAAAATATGTATCCTTGATGCAATTCTAGGGATTGATTAAGGGGTAAAGTATAGCAAAAATGTCTATCAACACCCCAATTTATCGAGGGATTTCTGCCATAGCGGTGGCTTTTAACAATTTGTAGATCGATTGATTGTAGATTAATTCATTTATGGGAGAGATGATGCAGAACCGCTTAACCGATCAGCTCAAACGTTTTCTTTTTGTAGCGGCACTATTGACCCCTATTTCACTAGCCGTTGCCGATAGTGATGTGAAGCAGGAGAATCTGCTCGGGGCAAAGTTTTCAGCCATTTATCATGCAAAGGGACAGATTGGACGTCCCTACCTCTTTGGGGGGACCGATCCTAAACGGGGATTTGATTGCAGTGGGTTGATTCAATATGCTTATAAAAATGCCGGCATTTCATTACCGCGAGATACTCGAAGCCAATATCGTTACGCGAAACGTACCGATAAACCGGAGCCGGGTGATCTCGTTTTTTTTATCACCAATGGTAAGAGTATCTCCCATGCGGGAATCTATATCGGCGATAATCAGATGATTCATGCGCCAAGTTCTGGCAAACGGGTTGAGATTACCCGGTTTGATACGCCCTATTGGCAACAGCGTTTCTATGGTTACGGTAAGCTCTAAAGCGAGCGCCGGCATACTTGAAGAGATTCAAGATAGAAGTATCTGATAAAAATGTTTGATAGAAATCCCTGATAGCAATGCCTGATAGAAATTTTTAATAGAGATGCTAGAGGTCGAGTGAAGATCTAGGCAGAGAGAGGGGTGATTTGATAATGACAACATTGTTGTCACTTGGTACAATATCACCCATCTTTCAATCCATTATTGCTGTTGAGACTATTCGTGATGATATTGATCTTAGCGCGATATTTCGAAT
Source organism: Ignatzschineria cameli (assembly GCF_003121895.1). Lineage (GTDB taxonomy): Bacteria > Pseudomonadota > Gammaproteobacteria > Cardiobacteriales > Wohlfahrtiimonadaceae > Ignatzschineria > Ignatzschineria cameli. The sequence goes on along the minus strand of NZ_QEWW01000007.1, from coordinate 24,260 downwards.
CGATAGTGGGAATGGATAACTTAAAATATAATACTTTGTCAGTTTTACAGAACTGTTATTGCCCCAAACTCAACTAGAGGTTGATCATAGATATGAAAAAATCACTGTTACTCGTCGGTGCTCCCTTTATTTTAGCCGCTTGTTCCATGGCGCCTACATATGAGCGTCCTGCACTTCCCGTTATTGATAGTTTCCCAGTCTCATCGGGTGCTCAAGCAGGAACATTAGCAGATCAAACCTTTGCTTATCAAATTAGTTGGGAGAACTACTTTAAAGATCCTCGTCTGAAAAAGCTGATCGCTTTAGCGTTAGAGAATAATAAGGATCTGCAATTGGCAACCTTAAATCTTGAAGCAGCGCGAATTGCTTATGGGATCTCTGTAGCGGATCAATTACCAGGATTTAATGCGGCAGGCGGGTATTCAAGAACTAAGGCCGGTCGTGAAAATACAATGCCAGGTCAACCTTCTGTAGCAGAAGGATCCTCTCTTAATTTCGGGGTTAGTAGCTTCGAGATTGACTTCTTCGGAAAAGCAGCCTCTTTGAGCGACGCTGCATTTGCTAAATACCTTGCAACGGAAGAGGGGAAACGAGCAGCTGAGATTGCACTTGTCTCCGGTGTTGCGCGTGCCTACTTAACAGAGGTATTAGCACAAGAGCAGCTCCGCGTTGCAAAAGAGACTTTAAATTCCAATAGAGCCTCTTACAATCTTGTCCAGCAGCAGGTTGAAGCAGGAATTGCTAATGATCTCGATCTAGCGCAAGCAAAAGGGCAGGTCTTCTCTGCACAGGCGCAAGTTGCCAACATTGAAGGGCAGTTAGGTAAGGCGCGTAACGCTCTCTATACCTTAGTGGGTGCCGTTGCCACAGATCTCCCGAAAGGGCTCTCTCTACGTGCAAAACAGTTCTCAGAAGAGTTGCCGGTCGGTCTTCCTTCACAAGTTCTCTTAGTCCGTCCTGATGTGATTGAGGCAGAGTATCAACTCTTAGCGGCAAATGCTGATATTGGTGCCGCGAGAGCAGCCTTCTTCCCAAGCATCACCTTAACATCTACCTTTGGTAATGCTTCAGGAGAGCTTTCAGATCTCTTCAAATCAGGCCATAGTGGCTGGACTTTTGCACCACAGATCTCTATTCCAATCTTTAACTGGGGTAAAATTCAGAAGAATTTAGATCTTGCCTATGTCCGTAAGAATGTGGAAGTGGTCAAATATGAGAAGACGATTCAGACAGCCTTCCAAGAAGTTGCAGATGCATTAGTCTCGAAGAAACCATTAAGCGATCAACTGCGCGCACAACAAAATCTTGTGGCAACAACCTCTGAGCAATTACGTTTAGCTAATCTGCTCTATACCAATGGTATTGCCAGCTATCTCGATGTCTTAGATGCACAAAGAACACTCTTTAGTTCACGCCAAGAATTATTAACCACCTACTTTAATAAGCATATCAATGATGTGATGCTCTATGCAGCATTAGGGGGCGGAGCCCAAAATGTGGGGACAATAGATGCGGCCCATAGAACTGTCTATATGGATACAAAAGCGAAAGATAATCCTGTTGCTAAAGAAATCGTAGCGACACGTAAGGTGCAACATCTCTCTGAAGCAAGTTCCTCTGAGCCGTTATTTTCAGGATTAAAGCTAGAAGAGGTTAAAACAGTCGTTCAAGAGTAAAAATGGGGTTAAACCCCCTCTCTTTAAGCTTTCAAGAGAGGGGGAGATCGAGAGGTCTGGATAGGGGCTTGTCATAGTACTTTTTATTTGCTATTATTTAGATCTCATTTCGTCGGGGCATGGCGCAGCCTGGTAGCGCACTTGCATGGGGTGCAAGGGGTCGCAGGTTCAAATCCTGCTGTCCCGACCAATCTTACTAAGTTATTAAAGAGTTATATGTCAAAAGAAGATCATATCGAAATGGAAGGCACGGTTATTGAAACCCTTCCGTATACACAATTTAGAGTAGAGTTAGATAACGGTCATGTTATCACTGCTCACATCTCTGGTAAGATGCGTAAGAACTATATCCGTATTCTTATGGGAGATAGAGTAAAAGTAGAATTAACACCTTATGACCTCACAAAAGGTCGTATCGTTTATCGTGGTAAGTAACGTCAATAGCGCTTGTTAATCTCCTATTTTTAATCTCTTATTTTAACTTGATATTTTAAATTTATTGCAAGAGTGTTGTAAAAGCTAGCAGACATTCAATATTTAACAATGTTTAATATTAGTTAGATGTTAACAATCGTTAAAAGAGATAAGTTAAAGTAGATTAATTAAGAAGATTCAATTAAAAAAATTTAGTCGTTACTAACATTTACCACATAATTCATATTAAATGATGAATTAATACCGTCAGATTTCATTAGAAAAGCCCGTTATAAACGGGCTTTTTTATATTTGCTTATATGGTGTATTTTATTTTAATTTATTTTGATTTATTCAATCATATTTGCCATATATAGTCACTGATATTTACTGCAGATCTTGACCACACACATTGATTAGATTTTTGATATTTTAAGCGAGATCAGATCCTAAATTAGTTAAAGTGTTATGCTTAAGGAATGACTCAATTTTATAAAAATCCTAAGAAACAATCCCTATAAAAGAAACAGAAGAGAGAAACAATGATAAGACCTTCAAAAAGAGCTGCTGATGAGATGCGTTCTTTACAATTTATTCCTAACTTTACAATGCATGCTGCCGGTTCAGTTTTAGCGGTATTTGGTAATACAAAGGTATTGTGTACTGCTTCGATCGAGGAGCGGGTTCCCTCTTTTTTACGAGGAGAAGGAAAGGGGTGGATTACTGCCGAGTATGGCATGTTACCGGGATCGACCCACACACGTTCAAGCCGTGAAGCTGCCCGCGGTAAGCAGAGTGGAAGAACGCTTGAGATTCAGCGCTTAATCGGGCGTTCATTACGTGCTGCCGTTGATTTAGCGCTATTAGGTGAGCGGACAATCACTATCGATTGTGATGTTATACAAGCTGATGGTGGCACAAGAACCGCTTCAATCTCTGGGGGATATATTGCTCTAGTCTTAGCACTCCATCAATTGGTAGAGCAGGGATTGCTTGAAAAGACGCCGCTTGTGAGTCAAATTGCGGCGATCTCAGTTGGGATCTATCAAGGTGTTCCTGTTTTGGATCTCGATTATCTTGAGGATAGTGCTGCCGATACCGATATGAATGTCATTATGGATAATAAGGGGCAGATTATTGAAGTACAGGCAACAGCAGAGCAGGCGCCTTTCTCTAAAGCTGAGTTATTAGAGATGATCACACTTGCCGAAAAAGGTATCGCGCAGATCTCTGCGGCGCAAGTTGCGGTCTTAGCAGAAGAGATCAATTAAAGATTAATCAGAAATGAATAAACGGTTGATATTACGATGATGCTTATCGATCTTATCAATCTCGGATCTACAATCAAAAGAGCCTCACTTATTAATAAATAAGAAGGCTCTTCTTTTATCTTCAGTTTGATCCGGATTATCCGGATCACCCTAATTTTATGCTTTTTTTATTCCCTTTTCTCTATTTTGAGTTCAATCGATCTTTACAATCTACTTCGATAGCGTTGTGAAGATCAAGATCAAGATCAGGAGGCAGAGGGAACGAGATTAAGAAAATGGTCGATTTCCGAAATCATCTTCTCAGCAGTTAAACCATAATCTGCTAGAATCTCTTCCCGCTCGCCATGTTCTGGATAGTAATCTTTAATGCCAAAGTGTTTGATAGGCATAAAAATGCCGTTAGTAGCAAGAAGCTCATTAATCGCTGAACCAGCACCTCCCATAATGGCGCCATCTTCAATTGTGATAATCGCTTTGTGAGATTGTGCTAATTTTAATAGCATCTCCTGATCGAGCGGTTTTACAAAGCGTAGATCGAGGAGTGTTGCCCCAAAATGTTCCGCAACTGCTGTGGATTCTGTAATCAATGGCCCTACATTGATCACTAGGAGATTATCTCCTTTTTTGAGGAGTTGACTCTTCCCGATCTCAATGGTTGCAGTTGGTTGATCACTAATATGGCTTCCAATGCCTTTTCCGCGAGGATAGCGAACAGCCGCCGGCCCTGGATAGTGGTAAGCCGTTGTTAACATCTTGTAACACTCCTCCTCGCTAGAAGGCGCCATAATCACCATATTGGGAATCGTACGAAGATAAGCGATATCAAATGTTCCTGCATGTGTTGCGCCATCTGGACCGACAATACCGGCGCGATCGATAGCAAAGGTGACATCTAAATTTTGAATGGCAACATCATGAATCAGTTGATCATAGGCGCGTTGAAGGAAGGTAGAGTAGATCGCAACGACAGGCTTAATTCCGCCTAACGCCATTCCCGCACCTAAAGTGACAGCATGCTGCTCAGCAATTGCGGTGTCAAAAAAACGGTGAGGAAAGCGCTGACTAAATGTGACAAGGCCAGAGCCTTCACACATAGCGGGCGTGATTGCCATCAGATCGGGTTCAATTTCCGCCATATCGCAGAGCCATTGTGAGAAGACCTGGGTATAAGTTAATCCTGATGCTTTTTTTGATACCGCATTTTCAGCCTGTTTTGCAGATTGCGCTTTGTCAGTAGAGGTGACACCTTGAGGCGCCTTCTTCGCTGCAGAGACAGCATGAAACTTAACGGGTTCCGCTTCTGCTTTAGCATATCCTTTCCCCTTTTTGGTAGTGATATGGAGAAATCGAGGGCCGCTCTTCTGTTTTAAGTTTTTAAGGGTCGCGATCAGTGTCGGCAGATCGTGCCCATCGATAGGGCCAAAATATTGGAAGCCAAATTCTTCAAAGATAATGCTCTGTTCTGCCACGGCACTTTTAACACGCGTTTCGGCACGTTTTGCTAGATCGAGTGCTTGTGGGAAGGGCAAATTTTCTAAAAATTTTGCACCACTTTCACGAATCGATTGAATTGCCGGTTTAGAGAGGGTGCGCGTTAACATGGTGCTAAGAGCGCCCACATTTGGGGAGATCGACATATTATTGTCATTGAGGATCACTAAAAGATTCGCTTTTAGATCTCCAGCGTGATTGAGTGCTTCAAAAGCTTGCCCGGCAGTTAATGCGCCATCTCCAATTACCGCAATAAGCTGTTGAGTATTGTCATGATGATGTTTTGCGCCGATCGCCATTCCTAAAGCCGCACTGATTGAGGTAGAAGAGTGGCCAACACCAAAGGCATCATAATCGCTCTCACTAAGAGAAGGGAAGGGGCCTAATCCCCCTTTTTTTCGGATCGTATGAATGCGATCTTTACGGCCTGTTAATATCTTGTGAGGATAGGCTTGATGGCCGACATCCCAGATAATTTTATCATGAGGAGTGTTAAAGACATGGTGCAACGCCACTGTTAACTCAACAACCCCTAGCCCCGACGCAAAGTGACCACCTGAGTCGAGAACGGAGCCAATAAGAAATTGCCTAAGCTCTGTTGAGAGTGTCTCAAGATCGTTGAGGGAGAGGGATTTAAGGTCATCAGGTGACACAATTTGATCGAGAAGTGGAGTTGGATTCATGCTAAAACCTTAATGATTGCGCTTTTGGATATAGTGAGCCAGATCGATCAGTGGTTCGGCTTTTTTACCTAAAGAGGAGAGTAACTCGATTGCTTCATTGGTGAGTTCATCTAGTTTGCCGATCGAATCTTCTAAACCTAAAAGAGAGATATAGGTGGATTTCTCTTGGAGAAGGTCACTGCCGGGTTTTTTACCGAGCTCTTCTTGCGTTCCTGTAATGTCTAAAATGTCATCTTTAATCTGAAACGCAAGCCCGATATTATCGGCATAAACGGATAGTTTATCATAAGTTGATTGATTCGTATTGCCGGCAATTGCTCCTGCTAAAATAGAGGCTTTAATCAGTGCCCCTGTCTTTTTGCGGTGAAGTGTCTCTAATTCATGAAGAGAGATGGTTCTATTTTCAGATGAAAGATCAAGATATTGTCCGCCCACCATTCCGGCACTTCCCGCCGCGTGTGAGATGAGCTGAATCAGCTGTAATCTTTTCTCTGCAGAGAGAGTTTCGATATGACTTAAAAATTCAAAGCTTGCCGTTAAAAGCGCATCACCTGTGAGAATAGCAGTCGCTTCATCATATGCTTTATGGCAGGTTAATTTACCGCGGCGATACTCATCATCATCCATTGCCGGAAGATCATCATGAACTAATGAGTAGGCGTGGATCATCTCAATTGCTGATGCGATAGAGAGTGTCTCTTCGAGCTTTGCTCCACACAGTTCACCACTTGCGATGGTCAAGAGTGGTCGAAGTCGTTTTCCACCATTGAGTGTACTATAGAGTAGCGCCTCCTTAAGGCGTAGAGGGGCATCGATCTTCTCAAGCGCTTTCGTAAATGCGGCTTCAAAGGTATGAAGTTGCGTTGTAAACCAAGCGGTAGGCATCAGTGGCTAAGCTCCTTATAGGTCAATCTGTTATTTAAACGTCTCTGAATATTCTTATACTGTATTCTTTATACTGCTTATAGGTTATTCAGCACGTTCTGTTGAGAGGAGTTGAGAAATCTTCTTCTCCGAAGCTTCGAGCATTGCTTGGCAGCTCTTTGTCAACCGAATCCCTTCTTCAAATTTCTGTAAGGATTGATCAAGCGGAAGCTCATCACTCTCTAGCGCTTCTAAAATTTTACTCAGTTTCTCTAATTGCGCTTCAATACTTAAGCTCTCACTCTTATTTTCACTTATTTTTTCAGACACAATTATTTCCTTAAAATAATTAATAATTTGGTCTCATATTCTAGATTGAGTGGGCGCTATATGCAATAATATTAGACCGAAGTCTGACCGAATCGAAGCTGAGGGGTCCAATCCACTTTGGCGCTGATTTTAAGCGGTTTTAGATTTGGGGCTCGATCTTTGAGACCCAATATTTCAGATTTTTCCAGAATTTTTCTGTTAGTTTCCAGTTTACGATCTGTTTATTTTCTCTCCCCAAAAATCATCTAGAAAGAGGTGCCTGTGATCAAGATTAAGCGAGCTTCAACGCTACTATTGATAATGTTGATGAGTTTAAGTATCGCTTTTTCTCAGGTGCATCCTATCAGTTCGCTACTACAAAATGGTTTAGGCGCAGTTGAAAGTGGTCAAGAAGAGGAGTTGATGCTTCCTGATCCTATGTCGCTCAATACCGCTTGGTGGAACTACTTTGAGAGTAAAAAATCGGGAGACCTTCGGCAGGCAGTGATCGATTTTATCCAGCGAATTGATGATGAATCCCAAAAGCTCCCAGAAGAGTCGTTAAAGCGAGAGCTTCCTAAGATCTCCCATATTAGTGCGAACTTCTTTGCTTATGTTGCCCTGAAAGAGAAGAGCGTTACGAAAAAGCGCTTCAAATTTGAATTGAAGGAGCATTATAGTATTGGGGAGCTACTAACAATTATCCATCGTGAGCGGGAGCTGAGCACCGAACTTGTCAGTGTTCGAGAAGATATTCGTGATCAAGATGTTCAATATCGTGATATTACCCGAGATCTTAATAATCGCTTTGTCTCATATCTTGAGACCGCAGAGGGAAGTCATGCTCGTTTCTTAGCCTCATTGCAGGTGATTACACTGCAGACGGAGCAGGCATTATTGACAGAGCGCTTACGCTTATTGCGTGAAAACTTAAGTATTATTGAGTCGGAGTCTCGTGAGCTTCAGGATATCAAAAATGTCGCAATTACCCGCTTAACCTATACTAGCGATGAGCTCGATGAGCTCAATGATCGAATCGATAACACCATTATTCGTCTTCAAGAAGCAAATACTAAATTACTGCGCGAGCAATCACAGCTTCTACTACTACCTGATGAGACTGTAGAGGATCAAGCTGTTGCAAGATTACGCAATCAGCGTGTTGCAAAAGAGAAGATCAATGTAGCGATTTTAGAAGCGCGTCTCGATATGTATGAAAATGAGCGCGATATCTTAGCGATTCTCTCCGATGAGGAGGGACTTGATGTTGAACGTATTCAGAAAAATTATGCTGAGCGGCAACGAAATTTAGAGGAGATCTCCTTTAAAGCGAAAGATTGGTTTAATCAGAATGAGGTAGAGCGGAGTAATACCAATGCTCTCTTAGCAGATATTGAAATTCGCGGGGGAGTGAATGAAAATAGTTTTCTGGCCGGCATTGCAAATGATCGTTTAACCTTGATTCAAGAGACATCGGTAATGCTTCAGAAGCTGCAGACTGAAATTGCCGATAGCCAATTTATGGGGCGGATTTTAGAGAATCAGTTGCTGCAATTTCAGGGTGTGTTGATGAATACCATCAATCGCACGAAGAGTACACTCAGTTATGCTTGGCGCAATGTGAAGCAGCTTTTAAGAACGCCGCTCTTCACCGTGGGCGATACGCCGGTGACCTCCATTAGTTTCTTCCAATTTCTCTTAATTGTCCTTGTCTGTTGGTGGATTGCATTTTGGCTCAATCGCGTCTTTAACCGCATGGGAAATAAGCGTGGGGATGATAAGTTACCCGCCTACTATCTTGCAGGGCGTTTAACCTATTACGCCATAATCCTCTTTGGATTTCTCTATGGGTTGACTGCCGTCGGTATCGATTTTACCAACTTCGCTTTAGTTGCAGGGGCGCTCGCAATTGGACTGGGATTTGGATTACAGTCGATTGTTAATAACTTTGTTTCAGGGTTAATTCTACTCTTTGAGCGCTCGATTAAGGTCGGAGACTTTATTGAGCTCCAAGATCAAAAGAGTGGTAAACCTCTTTGGGGAGAGGTCAAAGAGATCAATGTCCGCGCTACGATTATTACCGATAATGATAATGTCGATATAGTGATTCCTAACTCTGAGTTTATCAATACCAAGATGCTCAACTGGACCCTCAAAGAGCCACAGCGCCGTATGCGTTACCCCTTTAGAGTCGCTTATGGAACCGATAAGGAGATTGTACGAGAAGTGGTGTTAGCGGCAGCAGAGGCTCTACCTCATACATTGAAGGGTATTCCAGGCCGTAATCCTGCCGTTTGGCTTGTGGATTTTAAAGATTATTACTACGAATTTGAATTGGTTGTTTGGCTTACCTCTCGTGCAGTGAAACGTCCTAATGGTATTCGTGCTGCTTATATGTGGGCGATCGACAGTGCATTAAGAGATAATAATATCGAGATTCCAGTTCCTCAGCGTGAACATCGTTTTCGTCAGGGAGAAGTTCTTCCTATTGAGCGTGTCGAGCAAGAGATCCTCGATGATGAGACCTTTTTAGAGGAAGCAGAGGGTGAGCCGCGCAATCGACAATAATTGGGGTATAATAGCCAAAATAAATTTATCAAAACAGATGTGATTAGAGGATCTGTCAGCGCATGATCAACTTCCGATGGATCTTCAGTAAGATAGAAGCCACATAAAGATCAAACGAAGATCAAACGAAGATCAAGTGAAGATACAACAAGATACACAATAAAAGACACAATAAGATAGAGCTTAATAAAGATATTGAATATGAAAAAAATGACCTTTCAAGAGATGATTTTTACGCTGCAAACCTATTGGGCAGAGCAGGGATGTGCATTACTCCAGCCTTATGATATTGAGGTAGGTGCGGGAACATTCCATACGGCAACCTTTCTCCGAGCATTAGGGCCTGAGCCATGGGCAGCTGCTTATGTTCAACCTTCTCGGCGTCCAACGGATGGTCGTTATGGGGAGAATCCTAATCGTCTTCAGCACTACTACCAATTTCAAGTGGCGATTAAACCCTCTCCCGAGAATATGCAAGAGCTCTATCTCGGTTCATTAGAGGCGTTAGGGATCGATGTCACAAAGCATGATATCCGTTTTGTAGAAGATGACTGGGAGTCGCCAACTTTAGGTGCTTGGGGCTTAGGTTGGGAAGTCTGGCTCAATGGTATGGAAGTTACACAATTTACCTACTTCCAGCAGGCGGGCGGTTTAGAGTGTAAACCTGTTTTAGGGGAAATTACCTACGGTTTAGAGCGTTTTGCGATGTATGTTCAGGAAGTTGAGAGTGTCTATGATCTTGTCTGGTCTGATGGCCCTTTTGGGAAGATCACTTATGGAGATGTTTTCCATCAAAATGAGGTAGAGCAATCACACTATAACTTCTCTCATGCGGATGTTGAGTTTCTTCTCAACTCCTTCAACTTTTATGAAAAAGAGGTGACACGTCTTCTTGCTGCAGATCTAGCATTGCCGGCATATGAGATGGTTCTGAAAGCATCCCATGCTTTTAACCTACTCGATGCGCGTAAAGCGATCTCTGTGACAGAACGTCAAGGCTATATTCTGCGCGTGCGGAAGATGGCCGGAATGGTGGCAAAGAGTTACTACGAGTCGCGTGAAAAATTGGGTTTCCCAATGTTAAAGCGTGATTCATAAAAAAAGAGTGTAGAAGATGATGGTTTTTCCATCATCTTTTTTATGAGATAAAGTAGGCAGACAGCGCTCGATTATTGTGATCGTGATGATTGCTATCAAATTGCTATCAAATTGCTATCAAATTGCTATCAAATTGCTATCAATATTAGTCATCACAGTCTAGTCATCAATATCAATATCTATGTCGAGGTTGATGAAGATGTTGATGGAGATGTTGGTCGGGACCTTGATGAGCGATGTCGCTGATGCGTTTCAATAACCAGATAGATTGAGAGAGAAAGAGTAGATAGAGATGGATATGCAAAAATATTTAGATTGTGCGTTAGAGGCTTCAGAGATTGCAAGAGAGCTGATCGCAACAGCTTATGATGAGAATGCCTTTAAGATTGAGATTAAAGCTGATGCAACGCCGGTAACAGAGGTGGATATTGCGGTAGAGAAAGCAATCTATGACCATATCTCTCAAGCTTTCCCTGATCATGGATTCTATGGGGAAGAGAGCGGTCAGAAAAATATGAACTCAGACTTTATCTGGTTGATCGATCCGATCGATGGTACAAAAGCATTTGTGCGTCGTCGTCCTCTCTTCTCCTGTCAAATTGCGTTGATGTATAAAGGGGAGATTGTATTAGGGGTCTCTACTGCGCCCTGTTTCAATGGGGGTGAGCGTATCTATGCCCTAAAAGGGAAAGGGGCATTTTTAGAGGGTAAAAAGATCTCTGTGAGCGATATCGATCAACTCTCGCAAGCAGTCTTCTCTTCTGGAAATCTTAAGCGCTTAACACAAAACCCTGAAAATTGGCGCAATTATGGCAAATTGGTTGGGCAGATGAACTCAACACGAGGGTTTGGCGATTTCTTGCAATATCACTTCTTAGCGACAGGTAAGGTGGATATTATTGTGGAATCGGATGTTAATATTCTCGACATTGCCGCACTCTCTATTATTGTCAATGAAGCAGGTGGCGTGATGACGACGCTCGATGGTCAAGCGATCGATCTAGATGTTACGACGATTCTTGCCGCAACGCCGGGGCTTCATCAGCAAGTATTAGATCTTCTTCAATATTCCGCTTAGAGTTGAGAGGCGCGTGCCGATGAAGGTTAAGACAACGCTTAAATTGAAGATCAGAGCGCTAATCAAAGTGATAGGAGTGATGTTGATCCTATCGGCTTGTAGTGCCTACTCAAATGCTCCCTCACCCTCCTATATTTCAGGAGGGCCATTGACGGAGCGACTAAAAAATTATGGCTTAAAACCGGGAGATGAGGTCTTAATTCGCATCTTTAAAGAGGAAGCGATGCTTGAGGTTTGGATGAAACCAAAGGGGAAGAAAGAGTTTATCCATTTCTCCAATTATCCAATCTGTAACTATTCCGGAACCTTAGGGCCTAAGATCTATGAAGGGGATTATCAAGCGCCGGAGGGATTTTATCGTGTTGATCGAAAGGCGCTTAATCCCCATAGCCGCTTCTATAAATCTTTTAACCTCGGCTTCCCGAATAGTTTCGATCGAGCATTAGGGCGGACAGGAAGCTATCTGATGGTGCATGGAAAATGTGATTCAGTCGGTTGTTACGCGATGACAGATCCGCAAATTGAGGAGATCTATGGGCTTGTTGAGCTTGCGCTAAAAAATGGCCAACCCTATGTTGAAGTGCAGGCTTATCCCTTTAAAATGGATAAGTCTAGACTCAATCGGGAGAAGCAATCACTTCACTATGAGTTTTGGGATAACCTGCAAGAGGGATATCAACAATTTGAGCGCTCACGGAGACCGCTCGACTATCGTGTCAGTGGTGGACGCTATCTATTTAAGGGATAGACTTGTCAATTGTGAAAATATTTAGTATCTTATCTGCCTCAACTGAAAAAGAATCGGTTGAGAGAAATTAGGAAAAGTGGCCGAGTGGTTGAAGGCGTTCGCCTGGAAAGCGGATATACGTTAGTAGCGTATCGAGGGTTCGAATCCCTCCTTTTCCGCCATTTTAAGAGTATAAAGCCCTGATTTTTCAGGGCTTTTTCATATGTGGGGTTTTCAGTACCCCCATCATCCTAATATTGAGTATCTTTAAGATTCGTAGAAAGAGCTAACAGCAAAAAAAGCAATGCTGTATAGCTCTTTTTTATGCCTATCATTAAGGTTTATTCTCTTTTTAGTTTTATCTCTTTCAAATCTCTCTATGATACTGTAGAGAATGAGCTGGTAATGGAGGAATCGAAAATATTCTCTATTAAATCTTTACAATTCTCTATCAAAAGGATCTCCATAAAATGAAGAGAATAGAATCTGTTCATACTATTTAATTCATATTCTGGATTAGATTGGTTTAGTAGAAGCGCCATTTAGATAATCAGATAACTAGATTATTTTTAATAAGTTACAAAAATAGGAAGAGCATTCCATGGAAGAATATTTGGCAGACCTTTTTTTCTTTGCCTTTTTTTATTGGCCAATCTATCTCATCGTTGCGATTCTATTTCTCTTCTTTGTCTATAAGTTTTGGAGAAAAAAAGCAACAATCATGAAGCTTTTACTTGTTGTCTGTGGATTGATCGGTGTGATGATTCTACTCCCGGCGCTCTATGTACTTTTTATGACGATATATGGAGCAATTATCAATATTTAGTATAATAAGTTAATTTTTTGAAAAACTTAGTAAGCTCGATCTCTAGAGTGGTTTAATGGTTTGCATTAAATAATATTTTTCATTTTTCATTTTTCATTTTTTATATTTTGTCTTTAGTTGCTTTAGGATTATGCCAATTTTTGATTGATTATTTGCTCTTATGTAAATATATATTGATATAATCTTTGTCGTATCTAAAATACCCAATGTAAATCACAACTTATAGGAATAGCGCATGGCATTGAAAAGCTTGTTAGATAACGCTAAAGAGAAGATGTTAACTGTTTTGGAAAAGTCACCTCAAATAGATCTTCCAGAAAGTCATCCTCCTACGATTCTATTTTTTGCTATATCGGATAGTAAAGAGCGAGCAAATGTTGAAATTGCTACAGGAGATGATTTTGAAGATGCTTGGCAGAAAGGGGTAGAAGCTTTAAAGCGTTGGCGCCTTAAAAATTGGTTAAAGCCTGCTTGGTTGCGTGTTGAGATAGTTCGGGAAGTTGAAGCACTTCAATGGGATGAATTTCAAAAAAGATTAGCAAGAACGAAAAGAAGTTATTTTCGTTATGGAATATCTTTAACAGAAGATTTCAAAACAGCACTTTTAGAGCATGAGCTTTATGGAAATGCGATCTTATATCACTCAGATAGTTCTGTTGCAGTTGCGAATGAGAGAAATTTAAAAAACTATTCTCGAAGACGCTTTAGGAGAGAACTTAGCTGGCCACAATCAGAGGGTGAATTAATCTATCGTTTTAAGACATATGCAGTTTTTACTGATGGATTAGAAAGTTATGAGATAGAGTCTGAAGGGCGCAACAGTGGCTATCGTATTATCGATCAGTGGAATCAAGAAACAGTTACAGAAATTGTTCATAAAAGTACGGAATATTTAGCAAAACAGGTTAAGTCGAATGGTTTTTATCATTATGGATGGTTCCCTTGTTTTGATCGCCCCATTCCGACCTACAACGCGCTGCGACATGCTAGTTCTACCTACGCATTATTGGAAGGATGGGAGGTTTGCCAAAAGCCCGAGCAGAAGCAGGCAATTGATCGAGCTTTAGATTATTTAGAAAAAGAACTTATTAAAATTGAAGTATTACCTAGTGGAGAAAAAGCAGCATTTCTTGTTGATGTTGGAGATGAGATTAAGCTTGGCGGAAATGCGGTTTCCATTTTAGCTTATGCAAAATATACAGAGATTACCGGCGATAAGCGCTACTTAGAATTAATGGAGCATTTAGCAAATGGTATTCTCTTTATGCAACAAGAGGGTGGTCGCTATATTCATGTGCTTAATTATCCTGATTTAAGTATCAAGGCAGAAAATAGAACCATCTATTATGATGGAGAAGCTGCTTTTGGCTTAATGCGTCTTTATGGTATTACGAAAGATCCCCGTTGGTTAGCATCGGTGGAGAAGGCGTTTGATTATTTTATTGCGAATAAGCATTGGGAAGCACATGATCATTGGCAAAGTTACTGTGTCAATGAATTAACGCTTTATAATCCTGATCCTAAGTATTATCAATTTGGATTAGATAATGTTCGGGATCATCTCGATTTTGTATTAAATCGTATTACAACATTCCCTACGCTTTTAGAGTTAATGATGGCAGCTGAGCGAATGATATCGCGTATGCAGGAAGATAAAAAAGTATCACACCTTTTAGAAGGGTTTGATATTGATAAGTTTTATCGGGCATTGGAGTATCGTGCACGTTATTTAATGAATGGTTTTTTCTATCCAGAAGTTGCGATGTTCTTTAAAAATCCACGCAGGATTCTCGATGGCTTCTTTATTCGCCATCATGCTTTCCGTGTTCGGATCGATGACGTGGAACATTATCTCTCAGGATTTGTAGCGTACCGGAAGTATTTGGAGAGAGTAGAAAAAAGCCAAAGTTAGGTATGGTGTTAAGTTATAACTTATGCGTTATAAAGTATTCGAAAACTAAAATCGATAAATTAGAGGAAATTCTTAATTAGGAATTTATAGTTACCAATTAATCACTGGAAAGGTACAAACCATCAAAGTTAATTAGCCAATATGTTTATTGCTTCTGTATTAGATAGTTATAAGTGAGAAAAAGCTATTATTTCAAGTCATTATAAATAATAGAGCTATTTTAAAGATGGTTATGTTCTATAAAAAATCAAATATAACCTAATATGGTCGCTTGATTTATCACCATTTTTTTAGAGTGTACATAAGTTGATGTTCAGCATCATCTATGCGAAGGATAAGTAACCATAATTCTTTTTTTAGGTGGAAGACAATATAAAATTTACAATGAATACTATTACAGATAATAAAGAAAGTAAGAAAGATCAAAATATACGTAAAATAGTTTGGGGTGGAGATGTTAATTTAGGTCGACGTCAACATTATGTTACTGAACAAATAGGTTTAAAAAATGTTATACAAAGTAATATTTTGAAGGAAGCAGATTTAAGCATTGTAAATCTTGAATGTGTCGTATCTGTACTGGGTGAACAAGGGGCTGAAAAAGGAGAGGGCGGGCCCTATTATTATCGAGCGAGACCTGAAATGGTAAAAATACTGACAGCGTCAGGTATCGATGTTGTAACTTGTGCCAACAATCATAGCGTTGATTATGGAGTAGGTGCTTTAATGCAACAAGATAGGTTACTAAAAAAAATTGGTATTGAATGTGTTGGTGTTGGACAGACTTTAGCAGAAGCTCTTCTTCCTAAATATATCGATTTAGATGGCGTTAAAGTTGCTATTTTTGCTGCTGATACAACAATGAGGTACTTTGCTGCATCTGATGAGACTGGAGGTATCAGTTTTATATCTGTAACAGATGTTTCTACCTGGACTCAAAGATATAGAAAATTATTTATAGAGGCTAAATCTATTTCTGACATTATTCTTTTTGCAATTCATTGGGGGGCTAATGAAAAAGAAGAACCAACAGAAGATGAGAGGAATTTGGGTCGACTCTTGATAGACCTTGGGGTTGATGCTGTATTGGGAGCTTCAGCCCATAGACTTCAAGGAACCGAAATATATCAGGGAAAACCTATTATTTATGATGCAGGTGATTTACTTCTAGATTCTATTGGGAGAGTTAGGGATACAGGTTTATTTGAATTAAGGGTCTCTAAAAAAGGAGTGCATTCAGTCATTTTTCATCCTTTAATACAAAAATTTGGGCATACGATTACTCCTAGTTTAGAATCAAAAATTGATATATCTGAAAGATATGCAGATAAGTGTATAAAGTTAAATAACAAAGTTGTCATTAATACTCAAAATGGCAGTTGTACTTTGTTAGAAGCAGATTTACCATCAGGTAAAAACTTACTACCATTACAAAAGACTGCGTATAATTTAAATGTATTAAAACAACCTGAGTTTAATACATTGCCAAGAGAATTAGTTGTTAAAGAAGTTCCGGATGATGCCCGAATATCACCTATTTTATTTGGTGGAATAAAATTAGTTGGTGTGCGAGTTCATCCTAGAGTTATTACACAAAGAACAATGTTGTGGGTTGAGTCATATTGGGAGTGTGTAGATTCAATTGATAGTAACTTATGTATTGATTTTCAAGCAGAGCCAATATGCAAGTCTAAAATGACCTCTTGGGGAAGAGGCATGCATCATGAGCTATGCGACTGGCAAGTGCCAATGACACGATGTCAAGTTGGAAAAATTTATCGTGATTATTATGGCTTGCGACCTTCTTATATGGGGAACTGGGATAATGTGCCGTTAAAACTAAAGGTGCGAGTAATATCAACAGAAAATAATAATTATAAAAATATTAGTTTTATTGATCTTCCTATAGAGATTAAATTAGATCATCCGAATAAAGCGCCGTTTAATATTAAAAGAATTCAGAAAGAAAATAGTTTTGAGGCAGTTAAAATGAATATAGTTAATAAACTTACAGTACACGCCGAACCTAAAAATCAATATTTTGTTTTTTTTAACAATAATCTTAGTGAAAATTATTCAGGCATTGAAAGTGCGGCACTCAAAAGAAGCAAATTGTTTATTGAAAAATTGAGAATTACACCCGTGTTTTTAACTATGGCCTATAACTTAGGTATAGACGCAACAATTGAAGATCTAAAAAATCTAAATAAGATACCTGAATCTTTTCAGCACATAAATCTTTATCGATTTTATCAAGTTAAAAGTTCTACTAAGTCATCAATAGATGTGCAACATGTTGTAAATAACCCTATTAAGCAAAAGATTGAAGTAGTTAGGGATGGGAAGAAATATATCACAAAATTTTATGACTTAAAGACAGGACTTATTTCATACATACATTATCATGATGATAATGGTGAGCGTTATAGATTAGATAATTTTGACCCAGATGGATTTTTGTCAAGAGTTTGTGTTTTTAAACCTGATACTAAAGAAAGAATATCAGAATTTTTTTACCGTGCTGATGGCACATTGTGTTTTCAGAAATTCTTTATACAAAAAGAAGGAAAAAATGTAGTAAATAAAATTATCATTCATGATGAAGCGGGCATTCCAATAGAGTTTTATGATAGACATGAAGACTTTATTAAATACCTACTAGAGTATTACTTTAATACATTTGATAAAGATGATCAGGTTAATGTTATTGTAGATAGAAATGTACGTTTAATTGATAGGATAAGAAATACCGTTGTCCCAAATTTAAAAATGATTCCAGTATCACACACGTCACATTTAAAAGACCCATCAGATATGCAAAGTAATTTTAGGAGTTACTATTTTAGAGATATAAAAAATCTTGATGGTTTGATTATTCTCACCGAGCAGCAAAGAAAAGATGTTATAGCAAGATGTGGGGAATTTAATAACGTATATTGTATTCCTCATGTAGTGGATGCTTTTCCAAAACAGGTGGAGTTTAATAGTCGGATAGCAAATAAAGTAATAGCAGTTGGACGTTATCGACCAGAAAAAAATCACTTATTAATGATTAACATTTTTGCAAAAGTAGTTGAACAGATACCAACAGCAACGCTAGATTTATATGGTTATGGCCCTTTAGAAGGTAAACTGAAACAGCTTATTCGGAAGCTTGGTATGGAGAAAAATATTACTGTTAATCCTTTTACAAAAGATATTTATGATAAATTCTCAAAGGCAAGAATATCCCTATTAACAAGCCAATATGAAGCATTTCCACTTGTTGTTATGGAAAGCTTAGCTTGTGGCTGCCCTGTGATATCTAATGATATCCAATATGGGCCATCTGCCATGATAGAAAATGGTGAAAATGGTTATTTGATAGAGAAAGATAATGAATCTATTTTTGTAAGAAAAATTATCAAAGTATTAAAGGATGAGGATCTAAATGCTGAACTTTCAAATAATGCTTATAAAAGTTCGCAACGCTTTAGTGAAGATAACGTTGCTCCTATATGGAAACATTTTATTGAGAAAATAACTAAATAAAATTATGATACATTAATTAAATTGTACTTTCAGTCAAAATGTATCTCCAAATAATTAGAAAAGGTTTGTATTTGAAAGTTAATCTTGATCTTGGTTTAGTTCTTATTTGGCTCGGCATTTTTAAAGATATAAGTGCTTGTTTTATTTAATGGTTTAAACTTATTTGTGGGGCTAGGGGAGAGGTAAAATTTGGAATGATGAGAGCAGAAAATATATTATAAAAGCAATCAGTTAGGGGAATGTTTTATCACAGAGATTTTTCATTATCTTAGATTAGTTCTAAAAGAGCTGTAGTACACGATGTTCTTTTAAAAGAAGTAGAGAGAATTCCTTATGGAAAATACAAACCTGCTCAATACTTTTAAAGTTTTAATTAATACCTACGGGATAATTGTGAAATGAATCAAAAACTAAATATAGCCCTTAACTCTCTACTAGAGAAGTCGGTAAAAAATAGAGATTATAATGAGGCCTTTGAAGTAGGGAGTTACCTGTTACAGCATAGAATTTTGGTAGAAAAAAACTTAAAGTCGTTGATGACGGCAGCTATGCATACAGGAAATCGCAAAACTCTTCTTGATCTTTTTTTATCTAAAGAGAAAAGTGAGGGGCTTATTTCTTTAGAGAAAGGACTTGTGGCTAGCCTTTTCTATCAGTTGAAAGATGAAGAGAAATGTTCTGAATACGCACTTCAATATTCGAGAGAGAACGTGATTTCAAAGAGTAGAGAAGGAAAGTTAAAAGTCCTTATTTTGCAGACATTTGCTTCAGGCGCTTTTAATTTTAATGCAAAGCGTCAATCTTTTCATATGCCCGATGGACACAATAATCTTATGTCTGTCCTCGATAGAGACATTCAAAAAATTATTTTGCGCGTTGATGATATTGATGTAGCTCTAAAAGAGTTAAAAAGACAGAATATTTCTGTTGATATTATCTATAATTCGATCACAGATCCAGAGCGATGTGAAGTTGCGCTCTGTAAGGCTGCTGCGATATGTGCAGCATTTCCAAATGTACCTGTTGTGAATCATCCCAGTGATATTTTAGCGACTTCAAGAGATAATAATTATCGGCGGTTTAATGATATGCCCCATATTGTTTATCCTAAAAATATCAGACTAGAGAATGTTAATAAAAATTGTCATGCCCTTATTAGGGAAGCGGTAGAAAAGCACCAATTGAAGTTTCCACTGATTGTTCGTTTATCGGGATACCATGTGGGCAAGAATATGCATCTGATAGAGTCAATGGATCAACATAATTTTGCTGATTTTGAAACGATAGTTTCTCAGACACCAAAGGACATTTATCTTATTGAATATGTTGATGTCTCCTTTAAAGATAATCGCTTGCCTGGTGCAAGGCTTTATCCTAAATATCGTGCATTATTTACAGGAGGAAAGTTATTTCCTATCCATCTTTTTGTTGCTGACAATGACTTCAATGTCCATTTATCTAATTCTGAAAAATTAATGGCGGCTAATCCTTGGCTAACGGAGATGGGAGTTAGTTATTGCCGTTCTCCTGAAGAAAGTATTGGGGCAGATAATTGGAAAGCTTTAGAGCAAATTATGCGGCAAACAGGTCTAGAGTATGTTGGGATAGATTTTGCTTTAAGCCAAGAAGAACGTCGGAAGGGTGTCGTTATTTTTGAAATTAATGCTGCTATGAGAAATTCAATGAGATCTAAAAATATGCCTGTTTATGTTAAAAACTGTTGGAAGCAAGTAACAGATAGAATACATCATTATCTGTGCGATCAGGCAAAAGTACCCACATGGAGCTTTGACTTATCTTAAAGTATGATTTGGTTTATTTCTACTCTTTAGCAATCTAAAGGGAGTTCCAAGAAAATCTTGTTTCGTTTTAATCAATGAGCGTAAACTTACCCTAAAAAGACACAAGCCAAAACTATAGATTTCTGTCATCATAATTTAGATGGAGGAAATCATGAAACGATCAAAATTCACAGAAACACAAATTGTAAACATTTTAAAACTGGCAGAAAAAGGCGTTAAAGTGACCGATATCTGCCGAGAGCACGGCATTAGTAGTGCTACGTACTATCAATGGAAAAGTAAATATGGAGGCTTAGAAGCCTCAGATTTGAAGCGATTACGGGAAATTGAAGCTGAAAATGCCAAGCTCAAAAAAATGTATGCTGAGTTAGCTTTAGAAAATGCAGCAATTAAGGATTTATTGGGAAAGCTGTAACGCCGGAACGACGCAGAGAAGCGACTCAACACTTGGTATATCAAGGATTACTTTCGATAGCTAAGGCTTGTCATTGATACCTCACTACCGGCCACTAGAGTTGTGAGAGTTTTAGAGCAACTTAAAGAAGAAAGAGGTGTTCCTAGAATGATCCGTGTTGATAATGGCAGTGGAATGACATCTCCAGCTTTTACAAAATGGTGTGAAAATAATCATATTAAAATCTATTATGTTGTGAGTCAGGAAAGCCAAATCAAAATGCTTATATCGAGCGTTTTAATCGTAGCTATCGAACTGAAGTATTAAACCCCCATCTATTCTCCTCCTTAACTCAGGTGCGAGAACTCAGTTAGGCTTTGATGTTAAGTTATAACGAAGAAAGACCTCATGAGTCACTGGGAAATTTACCTCCCAGTGAATTTAAAAAACAATTAACCGAAAAAGTCTCTAGTTATGAACTGTGCGCTTGACGGTAAGTTTACGTTATCATTAAAAGAGTACACTATCTTTTATATCATTTTATATATTAAAACCACTATACATAATGAGTAAATATTGACTTTTATTGATATTTGGCGATAATTAATTTAAATTGTTTACCTATTTTTAATAAAAATACTCAACTGCAATCGAATAATTAGTTGTAGTTGGGTTTGTCGTGTCTACAGGCAGATAGTGTGTAGGCGCGAGTTGTACCTAGCATTTCTGTAAAATAGAGAGAGATAACTTATGTCAATGATGGTTGTAACGCGTGCAGAGAGTGATGCAAAGCCGGTAGAAGTACCTTTGGCAGATTACTCAATTTTGGCACCACAGTTGATTAAAATAAAAGGGAGTTTAGAGGATATTGAGAGTGCAGAGCGAGTAGGGCAAAATTTAGTTTTGACCTTCAAGTCTGGTAAAACAATTATCCTCTATGGGTTCTATAATGAAAACGAAGAGGGGGAGCATAGTGAGTTAATCTTAGAAGATGACTGCGAGCTCTACTGGCTTAACGGAGATAAAGAATTTGTTGATATTGATGTTGATTCTCTCTTAGCAAATGAGGTGTCAGATGCAGGGCTATCAGCAAGTTGCATTCCTCCATATTGGGTGTTAGGTGTTTTAGCCGGTGGTTTAGCAGGTCTTGTTGCTGCAGGAGGCGGATCATCTTCCGGAGGTAGTGATTCATCATTAACGACTCCCATAGGTCCAACAGATCCTGAGAATCCAGATGACTCCGACAGCGATTCAGACTCCGATAGCGACTCAGATTCCGACAGTGACTCCGATTCGGACAGTGATTCAGACTCGGATAGTGACTCCGATTCCGACAGTGATTCAGATTCAGATAGTGATTCAGATTCGGACAGCGACTCCGATTCGGACAGTGATTCAGACTCGGATAGTGACTCCGATTCCGATAGCGATTCTGATTCTGACAGTGACTCAGATTCCGATAGCGATTCTGATTCGGACAGCGACTCTGATTCCGATAGCGATTCTGACTCCGATAGCGACTCAGACTCTGACAGTGATTCTGACTCGGATAGCGATTCCGATTCCGACAGTGACTCTGATTCGGATAGCGATTCTGACTCCGACAGTGACTCCGATTCCGACTCTGACAGTGACTCTGATTCAGACAGTGACTCTGACTCCGACAGTGATTCTGACTCGGATAGCGATTCCGATTCCGATAGCGACTCCGATTCCGACAGTGACTCAGATAGTGATTCAGACTCGGATAGCGATTCCGATTCCGACAGTGACTCTGATTCGGACAGCGATTCAGATTCCGATAGTGACTCTGATTCGGATAGTGACTCTGACTCAGATAGTGATTCTGATTCGGATAGTGACTCAGATTCCGACAGTGACTCCGATTCGGATAGTGATTCAGACTCCGACTCAGATAGTGACTCTGATTCTGACAGTGACTCAGATAGCGATTCAGATTCTGATAGCGACTCTGACTCAGATAGTGATTCTGATTCGGACAGCGACTCCGATTCCGACAGTGACTCCGATTCTGACAGCGACTCAGATTCCGATAGTGATTCAGACTCCGACAGTGACTCAGACTCAGATAGTGATTCAGATTCCGACAGTGACTCTGATTCGGACAGCGACTCCGATTCCGACAGCGACTCTGACTCGGATAGTGATTCAGATTCCGACAGCGACTCTGACTCAGATAGTGATTCAGATTCCGACAGCGACTCTGACTCAGATAGTGATTCAGATTCGGATAGCGATTCAGACTCGGACAGCGATTCAGACTCCGACAGTGATTCTGATTCCGACAGTGATTCAGATTCCGATAGTGACTCTGATTCCGATAGTGACTCAGACTCGGACAGCGACTCTGATTCGGACAGTGACTCCGATTCCGACAGTGACTCTGATTCAGACAGTGACTCAGACTCCGACAGTGATTCTGACTCGGATAGCGATTCCGATTCCGACAGTGACTCTGATTCGGATAGCGATTCAGATAGCGACTCTGATTCCGATAGTGACTCCGACAGTGACTCTGACTCGGATAGTGACTCTGATTCGGATAGTGATTCCGACTCCGACAGTGATTCTGACTCTGACAGCGACTCCGATTCCGACAGCGATTCAGATTCCGACAGCGATTCAGATTCAGACAGTGACTCAGATTCCGACAGTGACTCAGATTCCGATAGCGACTCTGACTCGGATAGCGATTCAGATTCAGACAGCGACTCAGACTCCGACAGTGACTCTGATTCCGACAGTGACTCTGATTCCGACAGTGACTCTGATTCGGATAGTGACTCCGATTCCGACAGTGACTCGGATAGCGATTCCGATTCCGACAGTGACTCTGATTCGGACAGCGATTCAGATTCCGATAGTGACTCTGATTCGGATAGTGACTCTGACTCAGATAGTGATTCTGATTCGGATAGTGACTCCGATTCCGATAGCGACTCAGATTCCGACAGTGACTCCGATTCCGACAGTGACTCAGACTCCGATAGTGACTCAGATTCCGATAGTGACTCTGACTCGGATAGCGATTCAGACTCGGACAGTGACTCCGATTCCGACAGTGACTCAGATAGTGATTCAGACTCGGATAGCGATTCCGATTCCGACAGTGACTCTGATTCGGACAGTGATTCAGACTCAGACAGCGACTCCGACTCCGACAGTGACTCAGATTCCGATAGTGATTCTGACTCCGACAGTGACTCTGACTCGGATAGTGACTCAGACTCCGACAGTGACTCAGACTCCGACAGTGACTCCGATTCCGACAGTGATTCTGATTCGGACAGCGACTCCGATTCTGACAGTGACTCTGATTCGGACAGCGATTCCGATTCCGATAGTGACTCAGACTCCGACAGTGATTCTGATTCGGACAGTGACTCCGATTCCGATAGTGACTCAGACTCCGACAGTGACTCTGATTCCGACAGCGACTCCGATTCCGATAGTGACTCTGATTCCGATAGTGACTCTGATTCCGACAGCGACTCCGATTCCGATAGTGACTCTGATTCGGACAGCGATTCCGATTCCGACAGTGACTCAGACTCCGACAGTGATTCTGATTCCGACAGCGACTCCGATTCCGATA
>NZ_QEWW01000006.1 GCF_003121895.1 Ignatzschineria cameli | reverse complement strand
ATCCCCTCTTCATTACCGGCAGTGATGGTATAAGTTATCTGATCACCATCAAGGTCCAGATCAGATCCTGTCAAGTTATCATTAACATCATAGATCTTAGTACCAGATGCAATATTCTCATCAAAGGTAACCGTCGCATCCTCAATCTCTGGCGCATTATCATTGAGATTATTCACTTTAACCGTAATCTCTGCGGTATCTGTAAACGTACCATCCGTCGCTGTCACGGTTAGTTGATGCGTAGGCAACGTTTCATAATCTAACGTTTTTCCTTCCGCAATAGTGATCACGCCTGTATTAGGGTCGATCTCAAAGATCCCCTCTTCATTACCGGCAGTGATGGTATAAGTTATCTGATCACCATCAAGGTCCAGATCAGATCCTGTCAAGTTATCATTAACATCATAGATCTTAGTACCAGATGCAATATTCTCATCAAAGGTAACCGTCGCATCCTCAATCTCTGGAGCATCGTTCACAGGCGTGATTATAATCGGAACTTCAACCGTCACTTCACCGCCCTGACCATCTGAAACAATCACTTTAAAGCTATCATCACCATTGAAATCTGGATGAGGTTTATAGGTATACTCACCCGTTTCTGGAGTTAACTCTAACGTCCCATTCTTAGGCTGTTCAGCCACGGTATAGGTTAAATCATCACCATCCACATCAGTAGCAATAATCTGACCTTCTTTCACCGTATCTTCTTCTATCGTAAAGCCTTGCTCAGGATCTGCTTCTGGATCAGTATTTATTATTTCATCCTCAACTCCAGGTTTATCATCACCCGTAGAACCACCATCGCCTACGCCTGGTTTATCGTCACCGGTAGAACCACCATCGCCTGCGCCTGGTTTATCGCCACCCGTTGAACCCCCATCGCCTGCACCGGGCTTATCACCACCCGTAGAACCACCATCACCTACGCCTGGTTTATCGTCACCGGTAGAACCACCATCGCCTGCGCCTGGTTTATCACCACCGGTAGAACCACCATCGCCTGCGCCTGGTTTATCACCACCCGTTGAACCCCCATCGCCTGCACCGGGCTTATCACCACCCGTAGAACCACCATCGCCTACGCCTGGTTTATCGTCAGCGGTAGAACCACCATCGCCTACGCCTGGTTTATCGTCACCGGTAGAACCACCATCGCCTGCGCCTGGTTTATCACCACCCGTTGAACCCCCATCGCCTGCACCGGGCTTATCACCACCCGTAGAACCACCATCACCTACGCCTGGTTTATCATCACCCGTAGAACCACCATCGCCTGCACCTGGTTTATCGCCACCTGTAGAACCACCATCACCTACACCTGGTTTATCGCCACCGGTAGAACCACCATCGCCTGCGCCTGGTTTATCGCCACCCGTTGAACCCCCATCGCCTGCACCGGGCTTATCACCACCCGTAGAACCACCATCGCCTACGCCTGGTTTATCGTCACCGGTAGAACCCCCATCGCCTGCACCTGGTTTATCGCCACCTGTAGAACCACCATCACCTACGCCTGGTTTATCACCACCCGTAGAACCACCATCACCTACGCCTGGTTTATCGTCACCGGTAGAACCACCATCGCCTGCGCCTGGTTTATCGCCACCCGTTGAACCCCCATCGCCTGCACCTGGTTTATCGCCACCTGTAGAACCACCATCACCTACGCCTGGTTTATCATCACCCGTAGAACCACCATCGCCTGCACCTGGTTTATCGCCACCTGTAGAACCCCCATCGCCTGCACCGGGCTTATCACCACCCGTAGAACCACCATCATTAGCCTCTTTTCCTGGTTTTCCACCATCAGTTAAAGGTGAGTCTCCATTGCTTGCCTCATCTTTCTTTGAAACAGCACCATCACTATCACTACTCGATGATAATGCCGCAACAAGCCCACCAGCAGCCACTCCTCCTGCTAAAAGAGGTAACCATGGAATGCCGTTATCATCTTCAAAAAGAACATCCGAATGAAGATCATCATGAAGAACAAAGAAATTCTCAATAACGATGACTTGCCCATTTTTGAGCTTCAAAACAAGGTTATTACCTTCTTGGATAAACTCAGCAACATCGGCACGATATAGCCCTGTGTGAACAATAGAGGCATCATGCAACACAATTTTGGAGCCATTAACGGTCATTTCGTTAGATGATTTTTTATTAACAACTAAGAATGTTGAGCTAGACATAATCTGGAACCTTGATTTTTTTAATTACTGAGGAAGGATAATAAATAGGTTTAAAGTCGGCATGCTACATACAACTAATGATAAGAGAACACTATTTATCGGCCTAAATTTCGAGCAAAGAAGGGCAACTTAAAGAAGCTACTTCTTTAACTAAGTGTTTTTAAGTGAGTTTAATTATATTTACAAAATAAAGACGAATACTAACCATTATTTATATATTATAGGTGCAATTTTAAATATATTCTATTAATATAAATTAAATTAAATTAAATTAAATTAAAATCATTTAATAATAGCCGGCTTATTAGCTAATTTAAAATCGAATATTATTGGGCATTTGAGCTATAGAGTGGCTTTAACGTGTTTTTAATAATAAAAGGCTTACCTTTAACATCTACGGATAATATATAATCTTGATAGTATTGACTATTATTGACACTCATATCCATATCATAGACCGACTTCTGCCCTAAGCAGTTTTCAACACGAAAACTATAGCTCCCTGGGCTGAGGTAATATTGCTGATGTTCATTAATAAGATAACTGCCAACATATTGATCATTAATATAGAGTTCAATAGGGCAACTATTTTCTGTCAACTTACTATTGTCACCAATCTTTCTGTCTCTCTCTACGTTTACAAGAAATTTATCTGTCGAATTCCCCTCTAAAGGAGGATAATATTCTACAGCGGCATTCACCGTTGTAAGCACCATTAAGTGCAATAAAAACGTTGCAATGAAACCTTTACCGACTATCTTTAAAAAACGCTTTTTCATATAACTTTTATATATTCATCATAATGTGGAATTGCTTTTAAGCATCAGGTGCCTAAAATTAACTCACTTATTATATATATGCACAAAATATATGTCAATATTCTTCAAGAAATGTATTGTTTTAATAAATTATTGAGAGCTTATAAGAAATTGTTTTGCATCTCCTGCGCCTTAAAAGAAAAATGTTAATATAAACATTAATTTTTATAAAAGATAAAAAGCCCTACCGTAATGGCAGGGCTTCTCAGCTATAATGTGGCTTCTAAAGTTTTCTATATATCCAGATTACCAACCATCTGTGCATTCTCTTCAATAAATTCACGGCGTGGCTCTACTTCATCCCCCATTAACATGGTGAATACTTCATCTGCTTTTACCGCATCCTCTACCTTAACTTGTAATAATCGGCGAGATTCTGGATCCATAGTTGTTTCCCAAAGCTGTTCAGCATTCATTTCACCCAGACCTTTATAGCGTGAAACCTGCTGTCCTTTCTTCGCTTCATTAATCAACCAATCTAATCCCTCTTTAAAACCAGAGATCTTATAAGTGCGCTCTCCTCGTTGAACGAAAGCGCCAGGCTGAATCAGCGCATGCAACTCTATTGCGAGAACGGCAATCTCTTGATACTCATTAGAATTAATAAAACGAACATCGATAAGATAACGGTCAACAATATTGTAGCGCTCACTTAAGATCACGATCTCTTTGCTCTCTGGATCTGCTTCTACTCTATAGTTGATAGCCCCCTCAGAGATATCACGCTGTAACTCCACCTCTAACATTTTGGCCCAATCTACGGCTTCAGCACTTGCTAACATCTCTTCCGTTAATGCCGGCATCTCAAGTAGATGATAGAGCACCTCTTCCGGCACTCGGTGACCAATTCGATGGATAATATGCTCAACTCTCATCAGCTGTTTTGCTAACGACTCCATTACAATAGAAGAGATCGCCGGCGCATCACTACTTGGATGCATCGATCCATTTTCTAATGCTGTATTTAAGAAGTAGAGTGCGAGCTCATTATCATCTTTAATGTAAGTCTCTTGTCTTCCGCGTTTCACTTTATAGAGTGGCGGTTGTGCAATATAGATATGTCCACGCTCAACGAGTTCACGCATCTGCCGATAGAAGAAGGTTAAAAGCAATGTACGAATATGCGCACCATCCACGTCCGCATCCGTCATGATAACAATTCGATGATAACGTAATTTATCAGGATCAAATTCATCACGGCCAATCCCACATCCTAATGCTGTAATCAAAGTCCCGATCTCAGCAGAGCTGATCATGCGATCAAAACGAGCACGCTCCACATTTAATATCTTTCCTTTTAATGGAAGAATTGCTTGGAATTTACGGCTACGACCCTGCTTAGCAGATCCACCCGCCGAATCCCCTTCCACAATAAAGAGTTCTGATTTTGCAGGATCCTTCTCTTGACAATCTGCCAATTTCCCCGGTAACCCAGCAATATCAAGTGCGCTCTTTCTTCGTGTATTTTCACGCGCTTTTCTCGCCGCTTCACGCGCCATTGCTGCATCAATAATCTTAGAAGTGATCGCTTTAGCATCTTCAGGTCGCTCTAAAAGAAACTCCTCTAGACGTTCTGCTAAGATACTATCAACCACAGGGCGAACTTCGCTCGATACTAACTTCTCTTTCGTCTGTGAGGAGAATTTAGGACCCGGAATTTTCACAGAGATAATCGCAGTTAAACCTTCACGCGCATCATCTCCCGTTGTAGCAACTTTTGTTTTCTTTAAAAGACCTTCCTCTTGCATATAGCGATTGAGTGTCCGTGTCATCGCCGCTCTAAAACCAGCAAGATGCGTTCCACCATCACTTTGTGGAATATTGTTGGTATAACAGAAGACGCTCTCCTGATACCCATCCGTCCACTGAAGAGAGATCTCAACACTGATATTATCTTTTTGACAATTACAATAGAATATTTGAGGGTGAATCTTATTACGATTTTTATTGATTAGCTCTACATACGCTTTAATCCCCCCCTCATATTGGAAGACATCCTCTCGATCATTACGTTCATCACGTAAAGTGATACGGATACCAGAGTTAAGAAAGGCGAGCTCTCTTAAGCGCTTATAGAGCGTATCGTAATCGAAATCGATATTTGTGAAGACCTCTTTGCTCGGCTTAAAATAGACAGTAGTTCCGGTACGATCCGTTTCACCAATCTCTCTTAAAGGGTAATCAGGATCTCCTAAAGTATACTCCTGCTCATGGATCTTCCCATGTTTATGAATGATTAATTTCAGTTTAGAGGAGAGCGCATTAACAACAGAAACCCCAACTCCATGCAGTCCACCAGAGATCGCATTATCTTCAAACTTTCCACCGGCATGAAGAACAGTCATAACAACTTGTGCCGATGATACTCCCTCTTCAGGATGAATCTCAACGGGAATACCACGACCGTTATCTGTCACTGTTACAGAGTTATCGACATGAATTGTGATGCTAATATCGTCACAGTGTCCTGCTAATGCCTCATCGATGGCATTATCGAGAACTTCAAACACCATATGATGAAGACCGGTACCATCATCGGTATCTCCAATATACATTCCAGGGCGCTTACGAACAGCATCTAACCCTCTTAAAACCTTGATACTTGGAGATTGACTTTCAGTTGTCATTCACAATACCTCTTTATTGATTCTGATAAAACTTTTATAAAAACTTATGAATCTGTCGAGCCCATTATGTGAACCTCGATACGGAGATATCTTTACCCCTTCATGAAGATTCTATAAGTTTTATATGATAATTTTATGTGATAATTTTGTATGATAATTCTGTAATCATTTCGTAATCTGCCTGCCATTATCGCAATGGCGACTGACTCGCAATTATTATCGTAATAGCACTCGATTATACCATTTTTTGCGCAATCCCGTCATTAAGTTGATAATGCCCTCTTTGTGAGATTAGAGTGCTATCCATCAATTCTGGAAACTCCTCAATCTCAAGACAGGTGACAAATAGTTGCGACTTCTGGGCGACTAACTCCTCAAGCAAGATGAGTCGCTTCTCTTGATCGAGCTCTGCTGTCAGATCATCCATTAAGAGAATAGTTGAAGAGCTTTGTAGATGCTGATGCAACTGAATCTGAGAAAGCATCAGCGCAATCGTTGCTAATTTGATCTCGCCGCGCGAAAGATGTTGCGTGACTATGCGCCCATTACAACGTAAGGTAAAATCTCCTCGATGAGGACCAACCCGAGTGAATGTCATCTGCCGGTCACGCGCTCTTGCGCTAAAAAGCTCTTCATATAAGGCGCCTTCTGTAAAACCAGAGAGATAATCGAGACGCCAAACAGCATCTTGATCGACTAACTTACCAAGCAACCCCACAATTGCAGGAGTGATCTCCTCAATAAATGTGCGACGATAGCGATTTAAGATCTCTCCTGATTCTGCCAACTCCAGTTCAATACTATTTAAAACCGCATCGGAGTATCCCCCCTTCAGAGCCGCATTACGCTGTGAGAGCGCCTTATCATAACGCTGCCAAATGGCCAGATAAGCCTCATAGTTCTGAAACAGCCCCCAATCCATAAATTGACGACGGGCTTTCGGTTCTGCCATCAACTGCGTACCCGTATCAGGACCGAGAAAAAGCATCGGCAACAACTTTGCAAGATGGGAACGTCGACGAATATTTTCTCCATCCTGTCTGACGATTAAATCTGCTTTCGTCCGCTCAATTCCTAATCGTGAAGTCAATGTGCCATCTAAAGATTGAAGCTCAGCGATTACGCGTAGATACTCTTCCCCCTCACAGATTGCCTGATTAATTCGGGAAGTTCTAAAGGAGTTTGTTTGGGATAAAAAATAGATCGCTTCAAGCAGAGAGGTTTTGCCTGAGGCATTTTTTCCGACAATTAAATTAAATTGCGAGTCAAAATCAAACTTTTGACTCGCTAAATGTCTAAAATTTTCAACTTGTAAAGATTGAATAATCACTCTGATTTAGAGTCTCATCGGCATAACAACATAGCTTACGCCATCGCTATCTGAGTTTTGAATTAGGCAACTCGAATTGATCGCAGTAAAGCTTAAACGAACCATATCATCATCTAATACTTTCAAAGCATCGATGAGATATCCTACATTAAATGCGGTTGTAAAAGTTTCGCCTTGATAGTTAACCTCAACTTCCTCCTCGGCTTGCTCCTGCTCAGGATTATTAACCTGCAGCTTTAACAAATAATCGGAGACAGTAAAACGAATACCGCGGAATTTATCTTGAGAAAGTACCGAGGCACGATTTAAGGCCTCAATTAACCCAACGCGATCGGCAACAATAATCTTATCCCCTAAAGGTGGAACAACACGCTTATAATCTGGGAACTTGCCGTCGATTAGCTTAGTTGTAAAGACAATGCTTCCTAACTCTACACGTAGATGATTTTCACTCAACTCTAAATGAACCGGCGCAGATTCATTTTCGATCAGCTTGAGTAGCTCTTCAACCCCTTTTCGCGGGATTATAAGCTGCTTTTGCATCTCAGAGCTCTCAGGTAATTGTAGATATGAAACAGAGAGACGATGCCCATCCGTTGCTACAGCATTCAGTTCCGTTCCATTCACATCTAACAATAGACCATTTAAGAAATAACGCACATCTGAAACGGCCATTGAAAAAGCAACTTTCTCAATAAGACGACGAAGCTCATTCTTCGGTAAAGTTAAGGTCTTCTCAAATTCAAGATGATCCGATACTGGATACTCATCAACAGGAAGACAACTTAACGTAAATCGTGAACGACCTGCTGTAATAATTGCACGCAGATTATCAACTTCAATCTGCACCTCTATCCCTTCCGGCAACGCCTTTAAAATATCGAATAGCTTTCTTGCAGGAAAGGTAATAGATCCCTGCTCTACAGGGATATGAGGAAATGAGCAGGTCAGCTCAATCTCCAAATCAGTGGTAGTGAGCGTAATCTCATCATCACTCGCAACACATTTAACATTCGCTAAAATGGGAAGCGTCTGCGTTCTATCAATTACACCGATGATCGCCTGCAGAGGCTTCATCAACTGTTCTCTTTGAATAACTAACTTCATAGGTCCTCTTTTAGTCTCTTCTTGGGTGAGCGATAGATATCGACGTTAACCAATATCTTTCTGAAATCGTCTCACATAAGATGTCGCTCACTATTACAGATCTGACATTTTGCAGATATTGATCTTCAAAATTATAGCATGATATTTAGTAGCTTGCCATTGCTAAAAGCAAGTAGAAATCGGCGATTTCAGGCAATAGCCACGAATTATCTTGCTCTACCAGACTTATCCACAAACTTGTTAACAACACCAATCAATCACTATCAAAAGTAGGCATCAAAGATGACAAAACTCTCCGTTACAACTCATTATAAACTGCTATAAGCGGTTATAAGCTGTTATGACCTACTATAACCCCTCTTTAAGATATCGATCTTTCAAGGAGACATATTGTCTAGCTGAAAGATAGAGTCCTTCAATCTCCTCTTCACTCAGAACTTTAATTCTTCGTGCCGGCGCGCCAACCCAAACCTCACCACTCTTTACCACCTTTCCCGGTGCTAAAAGGGCACCCGCTCCCAAAATACTATGGGGTTCTACCCGTGAGCCATCGAGTAAAATAGCGCGCATTCCAATCAAAACGCCATCACCAATGGTACATCCATGCAACATTGCGCCATGACCAATCGTGACATCATTACCAATAATAGTAGGATAACCATCAGGAGGATTGGCACCCACATTTGTTACATGAATAATAGAGCCATCCTGAATATTTGTCCGATCCCCAATTCTTACGCGATTCACATCCGCGCGAATCACTACTCCCGGCCAAATTGAGACATCTTCCCCCATCTCAACATCACCAATAATGGTTGAACTTGAGTGAATCCAACTCTTCTCTCCCACCTTCGGGCGCATCCCTTCAAAGGTGATAATATTCTCTGCCACTAAATTTCCTCTCATCGACTCTGCCATCAATCTATCTCCTGTATCTCCTAGACTGCTCCTAAACTGTCCCTAATCTACAAATTTATATGCTTCTGATCCATCATAATATCAATCGTAATATCAATCGTAATATCAATCGTAATTAAGGATCATAATGTGAATGATCATTGTCATTCTATAACAATTCATTCTATAGTAATTTGATCGACCCAAAATTATTAATAATATCGTCGTCATCAGAAGATCATAGATTAACAAAAATATTCAATCATCAAATCGTGTATGGAATAGAGAATGAAGAAGAGAGTCACAACAGAAGAGCAGATCTCCCAAACTGGAGAACAAAAGCGAGAGATAACAGCAGAAGAGAGTGCAAACGCAGATCCTTTAGCGCCTCACCGAAAGGCTATCGATAAAATTGATAGTGAGATTTTACGCCTTCTCAATGAGCGAGCAAAAGAGGCAAAAGCCATTGGTGATATTAAGATCGCAAGTGGCGATAGTGAGATGTATCGTCCTGAGAGAGAGGCTCAAGTCTTAAAGAGCAAAATGAAAGCTAATCCTGGCCCTATTCCAGATATCGATATCGCGCGCCTCTTTCGTGAGATTATGTCTGTCTGCCTCTCCTTAGAAAAGCCTCTTAATATTGCCTATTTAGGGCCGGAGGGGACCTTTACAGAAGAAGCTACGATCAAGCACTTTGGTGCAGCGGCGAAACGGCTACCGATTCGAACAATTGATGAGATCTTTCATGCGGTCGAATCGGGGAAATTTGATTTTGGTGTCGTCCCTATTGAAAACTCTACCGAAGGGGCGGTTAATCAAACACTCGATTGTTTTCCCACCTCAAATGTCTATATCTGTGGTGAAACAGAGTTAAAGATCCACCAAAACTTAATGTCCCATGAATCTGAGCTACAATCGATCAAGACTGTTTATGCTCATCCACAATCCTTAGCTCAATGTCGCTCCTGGCTCGATGAGTATCTTCCTCATGCAGAGCGTATCGCTACAAACTCCAATGCCGGTGCAGTTCAACGCGCCAATAACGAATCGGGAACTGCGGCCTTAGGAGGGAAGCAAGCGGCTGAAGTTTATGGTGTTCCCATATTGGAAAAAAATATTGAAGATAATCTCACCAATAGTACGCGGTTTCTAATTATCGGCACAAAACGAATTCCCCCTAGTGGTAATGATAAGACCACTATTGTCGTCTCCGCAAATGATCGTCCTGGCCTTCTGCTCCATCTGATTGCACCGCTCTCAAAATATAATATTACAATGACAAGAATCGAATCTCGTCCCTCCAAAAATAGTAATTGGAGCTATATCTTCTTTATCGATGTCTTAGGGCATTTTGAAGAGCATGGTTTAAAACTAGCGCTTAAAGAGATTGAAGAGGTCTCCTCTTTCTTTAAAGTATTAGGCTCTTACCCGGTTGCGCTCTACTAGTGTTGATCGATCATTGCGATCAGCCTACTGATTTCCATGTAAGTTCAAGGAAAAATGCAGCAGTCATTGCAACGGTCATCAATGGTAGAATAATAAAAATAGAGAGAAAAATAGAGAAAAATGGTCGGCATCTACCGACCCTTTTTGATCTTCAAAACTTCTCATCTGATTACTGATGACCTCATCCCTCAATCAACGGGATTCATACAACCGTAAGGAATACTCTATGGAAAAGATTTCACTCCCTAAGCCTGATATTGTCTTTATCAAAAATCTTCAACTAGATGTTATTATCGGCATCTATCCCCATGAACGCACGACCCCACAACCTATCACACTCAATCTTGAGATGGAGTGGGATAATCGCCCCGCGGCAAATAGTGATGATATCAGCCTAACACTCGACTATGAAAAGGTTAGCAACTACATTAAAGATTTTGCCAAAAACTCCGCTTTTCAATTGGTAGAGACCTTTACCGAACTATTAGCTAAAAAGCTCATTGAAGAGTTTAATATTCCGGCATTGATGATTGAACTCAATAAACTCAAAGCCATTGAGCAGACAGATGCTGTTGGCGTTAAGATCTACCGAGAAAAAGGGCACTATCTCACCGCGGCGCTCAGCGAGTAGAAAACCGCCATCATTAACAGTAAATAATTCACAGTAAATAAAAATAAAATAGACAAAATAAGCACAATAAACACAATAAAAAGGCTCATTTTTCAATGAGCCTCCTAATATGCAATCTGGCGATTTATTAACGTTATTTCTTATCGTTAACGTTTATAACGCGTAATATCGAGTCCTTCAGTGCTGATTTCAGGCGTTTCACCTGCAATAAGATCACTCACATAGCGACCACATCCCGCAGCCATTGTCCAACCGAGTGTTCCATGACCAATATTGAGGAAGAGGTTATCATATTTCGCGCGACCTAAAATGGGTGTCCCATCTGGTGTTGCCGGTCTTAAACCGGTCCAGAAAATAGCTTCAGGAATATCGCCACCATCAGGATAGAGATCTTTTGTTACAAACTCTAATGTCTCCCGGCGACGAGGATCTAAACTAAGATCATATCCCATCACTTCAGCCATTCCTCCGACACGAATCCGCTCATCAAAACGGGTAATCGCGATCTTATAGGTCTCATCTAAAATCGTTGATTTAGGAGCCATCTCAGGATTGGTAATCGGAATGGTTAATGAATATCCTTTTAAAGGATAAACAGGGATCTCAATACCGATCGGCGCTAACTTCTCTGCACCATAACTTCCTAAACAGACCGCATAAGCATCTGCCGTTAAGCGCTCACCATCAACAATAACGCCGGTTACTTTCTTCCCATCGACTTCGATCTTATCCACAATCGAGCCAAACTTAAATTCTACACCTAATGCTTTAGCTTTCTCTGCAAGGCGACTTGTGTAGAGGTAGCAATCTCCCGTCTCATCATTAGGAAGACGTAATCCGCCTGCCAACTTATCAACGGTCTTCGCTAATGCAGGTTCTACTGCAACAATACCATCACGATCGAGAACTTCATAAGGAACATTAAACTCTTCTAATACCGCGATATCATTCTTAATCGCTTCCATCTGTTTTTCTGTTCTTAAGAGCTGAGTTGTTCCCAAAGTTCTCTCTTCATAATGAAGATCGATCTCCGCACGCAATGCTTTTAAGCAATCACGGCTATACTCAGAGATCCGCACCATACGCGCCTTATTGATCGCATAACTCTTCTCATTACAATTTAAGAAGAGATCCCACATCCACTTATACTGCTTCAAACTAGAAGTTGGACGAATTGCCAAAGGTGCATGCTTACTCTGCATGAGCCACTTAATTGCTTTCATTGGAATTCCTGGTGCTGCCCACGGAGATGCATAACCTGGTGAGATCTGCCCCGCATTACCATAACTTGTTTCAAGTCCTGCACCATCCTGTCGATCTACAACCGTTACTTTAAACCCTTTTTTAGCCAAAAAATAGGCGAGTGACGTGCCGACAGCACCGCTTCCTAATACCAATACTTGCATGATTACATGCCCCTCCTAGGCTCTAGTAAATACGCTTTGACTTTCATCTTTCTCTTTTTATGCTTATAATAATCTCTTTTTGAGATACTAGAAGCATAATGCATTTGTGAAGAGATCCATTATACAGAGTTCTCAAAATTAGCTTAAAAATTTGCCGTAATAGTTGACTTAAGCCCATGAACAAAGCTAGCTAATCCGCGCTATTTCCCACAGTTTTAGGAACTCTGATCAATGTCTTTTGATACATTATTAACCGCTTTTCAAACAATCCTTTGGGACTATCTTCTGGTCTACCTTCTTTGTGGAACAGGGATTCTCTACACTTTTCTCTTAAGAGGGATTCAGATACGAAAATTTAAGCGTGCTTTGCAAACCTTAATTGCGAAGTTCTCACTTTCAGGAAAACGTGCTGATAAAAAGGGGATGAGCTCTTTCCAAGCGGTATCAACCGCCATTGCCGGACAAGTTGGTACCGGGAATCTTGCAGGTCCTGCAACCGCAATCATCGCGGGAGGCCCTGGGGCGCTCTTTTGGATGTGGGTCTCCTCTTTCTTTGGGATGGCGACGATCTATGCCGAAGCTATCTTGGCGCAAAAATATCGCACCTATGATCGTACTGGGCAGATTGTAGGAGGGCCTGCCTACTATATAGAAAAGGGATTAGGCATAAGATGGCTCG
Organism: Ignatzschineria cameli; assembly: GCF_003121895.1. GTDB lineage: Bacteria > Pseudomonadota > Gammaproteobacteria > Cardiobacteriales > Wohlfahrtiimonadaceae > Ignatzschineria > Ignatzschineria cameli. The sequence continues at coordinate 84,496 of NZ_QEWW01000006.1, read as the reverse complement.
CCATCCTCTTTGCGATCTTTATTATTTTAGCTCTCGGAATCATTGGTAATATGGTGCAATCAAATTCGATAGCATCTGCTTTTGAAAAGTCGCTCTCAATTCCAACTTGGATCACAGCGCTGGTAGTTTCACTGCTTGTGGCCTTCGTTATTATTGGTGGAATTCGCAATATTGCGGCGTTTACTGAAAAAGTTGTCCCTTCAATGGCCTTTTTCTATCTCCTAGGTGCCATTATCGTTTTGGGGATGAACTACCAATATATTCTTCCCGCCTTCAAAATGATCGTAGTGGCAGCATTTAACCCGGAAGCAGTCTTAGGTGGCGGAGCAGGAATCGCAATTCAGCAAGCGATGCGTTTAGGAATTGCTCGAGGTCTCTTCTCAAATGAGGCCGGCATGGGTTCAACCCCTCATGCCCATGCTGTTGCAAAAGTAAAAACACCAGAAGAGCAAGGTTATATTGCTATGATGGGCGTTTTTGTAGTAGGCATTATTGTCACTTTAACCGGTCTTGTTATTATCACTTCAGGCATACGTGGTTGGGAAGCTTCGATGAGTGATAATCCCTCTTTCCTCTCCTTTTTTGAAGGGCATGGCACCGGCATCACTATTACCCAATATGCCTATGAGATGGTTTTCGGCTCTCTAGGGGGAATCTTTATTGCGGTCTCTCTGCTCTTCTTTGCCTTCTCCACCATTATTGGTTGGTACTACTATGCAGAGACCAATGTCCGCTATCTCTTTAAGAGTCGCGCGGCGGTTCCCATCTTTCAATTGATTGCGGTTATCGGCATCTTCTGTGCGGCCTTTATCCATGTGGATCTTGTGTGGCAGTTAGCAGACCTCTTCAATGGCTTAATGGTTCTCCCTAATATCACAGCGCTTCTACTGCTTGCCCCGATCGTTGTGATGGAGACTACAGGGCTCTCTTGGCATACTATTCCACTTCTTGGAAAGCTGGGAAAAAGAAAGATATAAGAGCGATAAAACGATAATCACGATAGGAGCTGTAACAGTCATATGAATAATTAGAATAGTTTGAGTGATTAGAGTAATCAGAGTGATAACTAAGAGAGATCTTGACCATCACTGTTGCAAAATAGATTAGAGTACCTATTATCAATAGTACGTTTTAGCACATCCCTGAGATCTCTCGGAATAACGCCATCAATTTGGCACTCAATGCGCTAATACACCTCACTGTTTCACCATTTTAACTACCGTAGCTACTTTAACTACTGTAACTATTTCATAAACGGTACCGCCTAAAAGGATATTAACTATGAAGCCACTCTCTATCGGCTTAGTTGCCCATGATGCCAAGAAGAAACTCCTAGTCGATTGGATTGGAGATTATCTCCCCTACTTTAGACAACATAACCTCTATGCAACCGGAACCACAGGGTCCCATATTTTAGAGGCTTATCCTGACCTCTCATTAACAAGATTAAAGAGTGGTCCATTAGGTGGAGATCAACAGTTAGGATCGATGATCTGTACCGATAAACTCGATATGCTGATCTTCTTTACCGATGCTTTAACGCCGATGCCCCATGATGTTGATGTTAAGGCTTTAATTCGTCTCTCAACGCTCTACAATATCCCCATTGCCTGTAATACTGCAACTGCAAGCCTCTTAATGCAAGCTGTCTTAATCGATAATGATTATGACCATCAGTTAGAAGATTAGAGCTCCTATCATTATCAGCATCAATTACGGATATGCCGATAGGATTAGAAGACGCAAGATCGAATGAATAAAAGCGCTAGTGAGAGACCTCCCAATAGCGCTTTTTCTTATCCGATTTATTTTAAGATCGACACAGTGCCCTTAATAGAGCCCCAGCTGAGGTAATGCCGCTTTTATAGCAGAGATCACACCTAAGCCTAACTCCCGCATCATCTTACTCCAGGGATCTTCTTTCTCTGTAAAATCGATCAATGCCGGCGCTTGCCAATCTCTTGCAACAGAAGCTGCAGATCCTAAGCCATCAATGAGCCCCAAATCAAGCGCTTGCTCCCCATTCCAAACCAAACCACTATAGAGCAATGAATTATCAGGATCTTTTAAGCGGGTTCCTCGCCCCTCTTTGACCGCCTTGATAAATTGCTGATGTACCCCATCGAGTACCCCTTTCCAAAACGCTGTCTCAGTAGGATTTTGTGGAGAGAATGGATCTAAAAAGGCTTTATATTCCCCAGAGGTATAGAGCCGGCGCTCAATTCCCACCTTATCCATCAACTCTACAAAACCGAAGCTTGCCGCCGTAACACCTATCGATCCCACTAAACTCGCTTTATCGGCATAGATCTGATCCGCAGCTGCCGCAATATAGTACGCGCCTGATGCCCCGATATCCTCAATCACGGCAAAGAGCTTCTTATGAGGATAGAGTTCTCGTAGCCGATTGATTTCATCATAGACATAACCACTCTGTACTGGTGATCCGCCCCCTGAGTTAATACGCAATATAATACCGACCGCTTTCGGATCTTGATAAGCCTTTCCTAATGCCGAGATCAACCTTGCAGCACTAGCATCACTATTTTCCGCAATAATCCCTTTTAGATCGATCACAGCGGTATAACGATCTAGAAGGCGCCCCTCTGAATCTACCTTAATTGCTCCACTGTCGATCGATCTTCCAGCAAAAAAGAGTAAAACCATCAAAAGAAAGAGAAAGGCAAAGAGTAGACGAAAGAAGATTGCCCAACGCCTTTTCCGCCGAGCCTCTACCGTAGCACTATTGAGTGCATTTGCTAATGCCTCAGTTAGGCATGCTGAATCAACCCCGCTACCGACTCCTTCACTAGCTTGAGCGCTACTTCTTAATGCTCCTCGATCTAATTGAGGAATATGATTCCCTGGCTCTCTACTCATTGATATCTCCCTCTATTACTAAAAACCCTTATTGCTCAGCAATAAGGGTGATCTTATCTATAGCTATTTTTGATCAAATCTCTCTAACAGCACAACTTATTTTTATGTTGAAAGCGAAAATTAACGATGAGGCAACTTTCCTTTTAATGAGCGCATCATCTTTCTAACTCCGCCCCCTTTAAATTGCTTCATCATCCGCTGCATCTGATCAAACTCTTTTAAAAGCTTATGAACCTCTTGAATATTGACTCCTGCACCATCTGCAATTCGCTTACGGCGAGGCGCTTTAATCAGCTTATGATCTGCTCTCTCTGCCGGCGTCATAGAGTTGATAATAGCGATCTTCTGAACAAAGATCTTATCATCCACTTTACCTTTAGCTTTTTCCGCAATATCGCCCATTCCCGGCAATTTAGTCAAGAGGGTATTGATCCCCCCCATATTGAGCATCTGCTCCATCTGCGCTTTAAAGTCATTAAGATCGAGGCCTTCCCCTTTCTTAAATTTCTTCGTGATTCGCTCAGCTTCTTCTCTATCAACCTTTGCTTCCATCTCCTCAACAAGCGAGAGGACATCACCCATATCTAAAATACGAGATGCAAGACGATCAGGATGGAAAGGCTCTAACGCTTCAAGCTTTTCACCTACCCCTAAAAACTTAATAGGCTTTTGAGTGATATGGCGAATGGAAAGCGCAGCACCTCCACGTGCATCCCCATCGATCTTTGTTAAGACCACACCGGTTAATGGCAGAGCATCATTAAACGCCTTTGCCGTATTTGCCGCATCTTGTCCTGTCATACTATCGACAACAAAGAGCGTTTCAATAGGATTGAGCACTTGATGGATCTCTTGAATCTCGGTCATGAGCGTCTCATCAATATGTAGGCGCCCTGCTGTATCCACAATCAGAACATCAGCATTCATCAATTTGGCGCTCTCTAATGCACGACGCGCAATCTCTTGTGGCTTCTCATCACCTGTGGAAGGGATAAACTCTGCATCAACCTGAGCCGCCACTTTTCGAAGCTGCTCAATCGCCGCAGGACGATAGACGTCGGCACTCACAACCGCTACTTTTTTACGCTCTCGCTCTTTAAGGTAGCGAGCTAACTTCCCGACACTTGTGGTTTTACCCGCCCCTTGTAGACCCGCCATCAAGATCACTGCCGGTGGCTGTGTCTGCAGGTTTAAGGTCTCATTGCTCTCACCCATGATATTGATGAGCTCTTCATGAACCACTTTTACAAAAACTTGTCCAGGGTTTAAACTCTCGATCACTTCACGACCAACAGCACGCTCTTTCACCTGGTTAATAAATTCTCGAACCACAGGCAACGCAACGTCCGCCTCTAAAAGCGCCATACGAACTTCACGCAGAGCATCTTGGATGTTGCTCTCTGTTAATCTCGCCTGCCCTCTAAGGGAACGCATTGTTTGTCTTAAACGACCACTTAAATTTTCAAACATAAAAACCCTTTTTAGCTTTTATTTATAATTCTTATCAATTTTCTAGTAAAATCACTGTATAGTTTACTTGATATGGGCACTTCTTTAAAGTTCCCCCTTAGATATAAAAAGGTAAGAATCTTAAGATTATGACATTAGTATCACTCAATATTGGACTCTATCTTTTGTCGGCGTTATTTCTTCTTGTATATCTCTTCAAGAAGGGACAAAAATGGTGGTTGCCCCTTAGCTATATAACAATCTTCTCAGCGCTCGGCTTGCAAGTCATCACCTTGAGTCATCAGATCAGTTTGGGCGATTTCGATGTCATTAGTGCGATTGAAGCGCTCTCTTTAGCCTCAATTATTATGGTTCTTCTGATCATTCCCTATCTAAGAAGGCATCTCAATACAGCGATCGCTATTATGCTATTTGCAGCTGTGACGCAGCTCCTAACATTCTTCGATCATCAAAATGTTGGATTTAGCACACCATCACCTTGGTTAAGTATCCATATCTTAACCTCTATTATCGCCTATGCCATTTTACTACTTGCTTCTGTTCAGGCGCTTCTCCTCTATCTGCGGGATCGGGCACTCAAGAATCGTCGCTCAATCACACAGAAGTTTCCCCCTATTTTACGTATGGAGCTTCTTCTCTTTCGAATGCTCACCATCGGCTTTATCCTCCTAACAGTCAGCCTTGTAACGAGCTTTGCCTTCTTCGATCAGTGGTTTTCCCCCCATTTTATTCACAAGACTGTTTTAACAGGACTTGCATGGATTCTTTATGGTGCTATTTTATGGGCGCATCATTATTATGGTTTACGGGGTCGTCCTGCAGCAAAGTTTATCATGCTGACGGCGGTCATTCTGTTACTTGGAATTACAGGAACTCGCCTTATTCAAGAGTTTCTCTTCGCTTCTGAATAGCTTCTTAATTTTCGTTGATAACGCTTATAACCCGATAGATATCCGACTATGACAAACTCTACCGCTAAAGAACAATCCTTTATTCATCACTTGATTGAGTTGCGCGATCGCCTCATTCGTGCCGGTGCCGGTGTTCTTATTATCTTCTTAGCTCTAATCTATTTCCGAGATGATATCTACAACTTCGTAGCAACGCCCCTTCTCAATGTCTTACCTGAAGGGGGAAAGATGATCGCAACAGATGTTATTGCCCCTTTTATCGTTCCTATTAAGTTGACGCTCTGGGTCTCCTTCTTTATCGCGATTCCCTGGGTACTCTACCAAGTTTGGGGGTTTGTCGCGCCGGGACTCTATCAACATGAAAAGCGGGTCGCATTTCCTATTATTCTCTCAAGCGTACTCCTCTTCTATACCGGCATGGCATTTGCCTACTATGCCGTTATGCCGATTATGTTTAAGTTCCTCTCCGGTTCTGCCCCATCAGGGGTTGAAATGGCCACTGATATTGGCAAATATCTCTCAACGGTTTTACGCCTCTTCTTCTTTTTTGGCATCGTCTTTGAGATTCCCATTGTACTGATTATCCTGATCTCTCTACAGATTATTAAGACAGAAAGCTTAGTAAAAAAACGTCCCTACATTATTGTGGGTGTCTTTACTGTTTCTGCCATTGCAACACCCCCCGATCCCTTCTCTATGATTATCTTTGCAACAGCAGCGCTACTGCTCTTTGAGCTTGGGCTCTATATCGGTAAACGGATTGAGAAGAAAAGAGCGGCAAAATTAGCGGCAGAAGAGAGTTCTTTTGAGGTGGCAAAACAAGAGGATTCAGAAGCTTAAAGGCCTCGCTGTTGATGATTTATCTGCTCTTTAATTGAGTAAGAGTGTTATAATTACCTCCATTATAAGAGGGCTTTTATAGATGTTATCGCGATGATCTCATCGATAAGATTGCTCTCTTTACCTCATCTATAAATATCCTCTCTATCTTCATTCTAGGTGGCAGATCGAGCTACAAATTGTCGATATTGACAGAGATATTTACTATTTTATTCACCTTTAAAACTGGATAATGTGATCTATTATTATGGTTAAAACGCGCTTCGCCCCTTCTCCAACGGGCTATCTCCATATCGGTGGTGCTAGAACGGCACTCTTCTCCCATCTCTTTGCTCTTCATAACAAAGGTACAACGGTTTTGCGTATCGAAGATACCGATCTTGAGCGCTCAACACCTGAAGCGGTTGCAGCAATTATGGAGAGTTTAGAGTGGTTAGGCTTTCAATATGATGAAGGCCCTTACTATCAGACTAAACGCTTTGATCGTTATAAAGAAGTGGTTGCTGAACTTTTAGAGAAAGGTCATGCCTACTACTGCTACTGCACACCTGAAGAGTTAGCTGAGATGCGCGCCAAAGCGGAAGCGAAGAAAGAGAAGCCCCGTTATGATGGCACTTGGCGCCCTGAACCCGGCAAAACACTTCCTGAGATTCCAGAAGGTGTCAGTCCTGTAGTACGCTTTAAAAACCCACAAGTTGGCGTCACAAGCTTTACCGATCTTGTTCATGGAAATTTAAGCGTTCAAAATAGTGAGCTAGATGATCTAATTATTGCGCGTAGCGATGGTTCTCCGACCTATAACTTCTGTGTTGTTGTCGATGATGTCGATATGGAAATTACCCATGTCATTCGTGGCGATGACCATATCAACAATACCTATCGTCAGGTCAATATCTTCAAAGCATTAGGAAAGCCGGTACCCCACTTTGCCCATCTTGCAATGATCTTAGGAGATGATGGTCAAAAACTCTCTAAACGTCATGGTGCGGTTGGTGTCATGGAGTATTATGAGCGCGGTTTCCTTCCTGAAGCGGTGATCAACTATCTCGTTCGTCTTGGCTGGTCTCATGGTGATCAGGAGATCTTCACCTTTGAAGAGATGGTCAAATATTTCGATCTTAAAAATGTCTCTAAATCAGCAAGTGCTTTTAACACATCAAAACTTCTCTGGCTCAATCAACATTATATGATTGAGAAGAATCCTGCAGAATTAGGACAGTTACTTAAACCATTTTTAAAAAAATTAGGAATTCAGACAGAAACATCACCTGAGTTTGATAATTTCTTAACAAAAGCGGTTGAAGCGCATGTGAAGCGTTCAGAGACCCTCGTAGAGCTTGCAGAGATGATCCAATATCTCTTTGTCGATGAAATTGAAATTGATGAAGCAGCAAAAGCGAAACAACTTACTAGCGCATCCAAACCTGTTCTTGAAGAGTTAGTTCGCGTCTTAAGTGATGTGACGACATGGGAGCATGCGGAACTTGATGCTGCAGTTAAAGCAGTAACAAAAAATCTCGAGATAGGAATGGGTAAAGTGGGTATGCCACTTCGCACCGCGATCGTAGGCCGCACCAACTCCCCTAACCTAGATGAAACACTCTATCTTGTTGGGAAAGAGCGAACACTTGAGCGTTTAGAGAAGGCGATTAATCTGATTGATTAACTATTTCTCTACAAGTTTCTAGACCCATTAAAATAGAAAATAGCGTATAAAAAAGAGCGATCCTTTAATAAATATAAGGGGTCGCTTTTTACTATCCTATATCGCTATCTCATAGCATTGATTAATTTTCTGATCTTGTAAGAAGATTCAAATTAGACCTATAAGCTTGTCTTTCATGCGTTGGCGTTGCAGGAAAGGCTAGGGATAATCGCTGATCTTTAATTAGTTTAGTTAAATAGCTTCGCCGTAATGACTCTGGTTTACGTTTTAAAATCTTCGCTAATGATACCAGGGTAATAAATTGATCTTCACAGAGTTGTAGTATTAAATTTTCCATGATAGATCTCGCTAGACGTTGCTTATTTCTAGCTTCTCCTGCCATTTCGTATAGATGCATCTTATACTCAACCGTAAGTTTATCAATATTATCGATAATAGGTAATTCTAATTTATCACTACAAAACCGGCCATATGCATCTCTAACTTGATTGCTTTTTCCTAAGTCATCTCTCCCATTAATTACAGAGCTATCCTCGTTAGTTACAGAGCTACCCTCATTAATTACAGTGCTCTGTTCATTAATTACAGAGCTACCCTCATTAATTACAGTGCTGAGACGATGTGTATTATCAAACACATCCTCAGGCTTCAGTACTTCTGTTCCACTTAATGTATAGACAGCTCCACGACCGCCGGTACTATTTAGAAAGCCTTCTTTTACCAAATGTTGTAAGTTACGAGAAATATCGACGGAATGACTTGTACTAATCGCCTGTAGACGAGTATGCGTTACAACTCCTTCAATTTTTGCAATCGCCAAGGCCACCCTCTCCTCTTCATTTAGTAACTTAAATTTCGAGCCAAACTGAACGGCTAATCGCTGCATTGTCTCTTGCGGAAATAAATCGATCATGGTTAGTTCTAATAGAGTTTGATTATTAGGTTCTCTTTTTTCACGCAAATATGGAGGCAACCAGTGCTGAGATTGCCAACCTGATAATATTTTAGGAATCCCTGATCCTGCCTGTTCCCCAACATTAATCAATCGGAACATCTGATGCAGTTTTCGATTGCGACAATCCGATTCCCCACCTTGTAAAGCAACCTTTAGCGGAACTCTCATGAGCCCCGGATTACGAAACCCAAACATATCAGGTCTTTTTACAATTAAAACAGAGGCTCTATCGGTATAGTCCGCGTGGACAATACAATTAACCAATGCTTCCCTCAAAGCAATATGTATCGGAGTATCTTCTTGACGAACCCCATCTTTCAACTCAAAAGGTATTTTTAAATCTTGAACAAGCTTGGTATAAACCTTTCTATAAAAATCATAAAGATTTCCACTCCAAGATCCATCAGGTACAACTCTATCCACCCAACGAGCTTCTGTTTTAGCCCTAGGTCGCTCCTGATAATCAACCATATAGTTAGGAAAAACATCATTAATCACATGGTGCATACCAAACATTAACAACCCCGCTCTTGTTAACCCATGTTCTCCAGTTTCCCGATTAATACCATATGCCCCAATTCGTCGCAAAAATTCAATATTGTCTAAATCATTCAGCTCTGCATGCGGCTTCAAATTACTATATCTTTGTCGATAAGATTGCAACGACTCCATTGCCAAATCTTCAATTCCGTAATGAACTAAAATTTGATCATCTCGAATATCAACCTGCTCTGCTAACATTCTTTTCACGGAATCATCGTCTAATTTATAGTCTCCTTCATTCTGTCTTATATAGGTGTTATTTAGAGGATTGTTGTTTAAGTAAATAGGTTGCTGCCTCCTAGATGCTCTTGGAACCGCAATAAATAGTAGCTGTTTTCCCTCAATCTCAGCCTCTCGAACATATCTATCTGACAATATATTTTTATTCACTTTTGAACTATTGTTGATAGTGTTAAAAAAATCAGCCCTTAATTGATTAATATTATCTATCCCTTGAAGCTCAAATTGACCTGAAGATAACTCTTTCACACCTAAAACAATAATACCGCCATTTGTATTCGCAAAAGCACTATATGTTTCCCACAATGAATTAGGTATTCGTCCTTTTCCATCTTTCCCAGATGCCAATTTGCACTCAATATCAATATCTTCTTGTAAATCATCAAGACCTGAAATAATGAGTTGATCCATTTTCTGAATAATCCAATTCATATTCATAGCTACTATTCTTTCTCTTAAAGATGATTAATTATAAAAATAGATAGTTCTAATTATTATCTAGAGCGGTTATTTTTCCTTGCCGCTTCATCTAATTGATCTAAAAATTTAAGCTTCTCCCCAATTTGACGCTCTAGCCCTCTATCTGTTGGGTGATACCACTGAATCTCATCCATTCCATCAGGAAAGTAACGCTCACCGGCAGCATATCCATTTGGCTCATCATGAGCGTAGCGGTAATGTTGGCCATGGCCTAATTCTGCCATCAGCTTTGTTGGCGCATTTCGGAGATGAAGCGGAACTGGCCGCGTCTGATCTGCCGCTACAAATTGTCGCGCTCTCTTAAAGGCCATATAACCTGCATTCGATTTTGCCGCACAGGCTAGATAGATCGCTGCCTGTGCTAACGCAAGATCCCCCTCCGGGCTTCCTAATCGCTCATAGGTGCTTAACGCATCTGTTGCAATCTGTATTCCTCTTGGATCAGCAAGGCCTACATCTTCCCAGGCGATCATCAATATTCTTCGCCCGAGATAACGCGGATCCACACCGCTTTCCATCATCAAAGAGAACCAATAGAGAGCAGCATCAGGATCAGAACCACGAATCGACTTATGAAATGCCGAAATCTGGTCATAAAAATAATCGCCTCCTTTATCAAATCGCTTCGGCTGATTCGAAAGGATGCGATCTACCAATGCACAATCGATCCCATATTGCTCATCATTTTTCGCTACGACAAGTAGCTGCTGAAGTAGATTTAAGAGTCGCCGCCCATCGCCCCCGGCATACTCAATTAAACGAAGGGTTGCCGCCTCATCAAGATGATATTGCGGATAATATCTTGTTACTGCCCGCTCTATTAATGTGCGCTGAGCTTGCTCATCAAGTGGTGAGAGAAGATAGACTGATGCGCGCGACAAGAGCGCTTGATTGATCTCAAATGAGGGATTCTCTGTAGTGGCGCCAATAAAGGTAACAAGACCAGATTCCACAAAGGGGAGTAAGGCATCCTGTTGTCCCTTATTAAAACGATGAATCTCATCGATAAAGAGGATCGTTCTTCGCCCTTGAAGCTGATAAGCCTCTGCCTCTTTTATCGCTTCCCGAATCTCTTTTACCCCTGAAAAGACGGCTGAAAGGGAGATAAATGCTGCATCAAACTCTTTGGCGATCAGATTTGCTAATGTCGTCTTTCCAACGCCCGGTGGCCCCCAAAAGATCATTGAATGGGGTATTCCGCTACGAAAAGCTTCATAGAGAGGCTTTCCTTCACCTAGCAGTGCATCTTGTCCTACAATCTCTTCTAAAGTTTGAGGACGAGCTAAATCAGCTAAAGGGGAGAATTGTAATTTTGTCTCCTCTGCTAAATCAGAAAAGAGATCTTTCATCTATTTTATTCCATATTGGCATTGTAAGTGGAAAGGGGAAAAGGGGAGTAAGGAGAGAAAGGGGCGACAGTGATTGTGACAAATTACCCCCACGGCATCTATTTTTTTGTCTCATCGATCACATCAACATCTGCAGGAATAGTAAAATCGAAACGCGAGGCTGGAATCGTACTATTCTCTTGAACTCGTTTCATCACAAAGGAGATCTTCTGTCCTGTGACATCCTCTACCTTAAAGGAGTAGATCTTACGATTTGCAAAGATCACCTGAATATCCTTCACCTCTAAATCAGAACGCCCTACTTTTGGAGTTAAGAGATATTCACGTCGATCTCTTACCATTTTGATATCGAAGTATTGATCTAACGGCTCAGCACTTAAAAGAATCTGTAATACCGGATTATTCAGAACTTCTGAGAGCGGTTTAATGATAACCTGCATTAAATCCACATCATAAAACCAAAATTTTTCCCCATTGCTCACTAAGATCTGCTGATAAGGTTTTTGATAATCAAAGAGGAACTTCGGGGATGATATCCCTCTTTTCTGCCCCTTTGTCGATGATAATTGTTGAGAATTTCCTTCAACTGTTGGATTATTTTTCTCAATGATTAATTCCCCGGTAGTTGTATCGACTCGATCTTTAGTGATAATCTCTTGAGTGAAATTCGCCTCAAGCGTCTTAAGATTTTGAAAGTAGTCAACGATAAACTGCTGATTTGCTAGCGTCATTGCCGGAGTGAGGAGAAGAGTTAAAGGGAAAAACCATTGTAGAAATCGTTTTGTCATCGCAGATGGCCTCAGGTTAATTTTGCAAAGTTTTAGATCACTGAATTATAACAGATTGCCCTTTACTATAGAATGTATCCTCATTGGCATACCGTTTGATCCTAAGTTAGAAAAGGATCACCCCATAAAATGAGAAATCACACTGCGTTATGCAATAAATTAACGGCTTGTAATAACTCAAAAAGAGTTAAAAGCACCCATTTTAAGAACTACCAACCCTAATGGAGAGATATCTCAAAATCGATCTTCAATAGATATTTTTCGATTAGGGTATTGAGATAGAAGCCTTCTACTAGAAGGAGAATTGATTGAAAAATCGTTATTTTAGATATAGGAGTTACCCTAATGATCAGCTCAAACATGATTTCGTTTGATGTGTACGCTACGATCGTCATTGCTTGTTTAACCTTGCTTCTCGGTCGTATTGTCGTCGCAAAAATCCCTCTCCTCGATCGTTTTACAATCCCAAGCCCCGTTGCCGGCGGTTTGATCATTGCATTTACGATCTTAATCTTAAAAACTGTATTCGACTTTGAGATAAAATTCGATACAGCTCTCCAAACCCCGTTGATGTTGATGTTCTTTGCAACAATCGGTCTTAATGCAAACTTCAAAAGCCTCCTTTCAGGGGGTCTTTCCCTCCTCATCTTCCTCGTTGTTGTTATTATCTTCCTTCTTATCCAAAGTGGCGTTGGAATCGGCTTAGCAAAGGCCCTCGGCATCGATCCTCTTATGGGGCTTCTTGCCGGATCGGTAACACTTGCCGGTGGTCATGGTACAGGAGCAGCATGGGGCGAAGTCTTCTCTAAAGAGTATGGCTTTACCAATGCAACAGAGATTGCGATGGCTTGTGCAACATTCGGTTTAGTCTTAGGGGGATTAGTTGGTGGTCCTGTTGCGAGAATGTTACTTCGCAAACGTCAAATGACACTCGATACAACCATTATGGGGAAGGATCAAGATAAGGAAGCATCTGATAATATCACTGCATTTGAGCAGCCACGTGCTAGCCGCCGCATTACCTCTAATGCGCTACTTGAAACTATCACGATGATTTTGATCTCCATCACCTTAGGAACCATTATCTCTGATGCGTTAAATGGAACGAAATTTGCCCTTCCTACCTTCGTCTGTGTACTCTTTGTAGGGGTCATTATCAATAACGTTCTCTCACTCATCAGTGATCAAATTATCTTTGAGCGCTCTGTCTCTATTGTTGGAAACGTGAGCCTTTCACTCTTCCTTGCAATGGCATTGATGAGCCTTAAACTATGGGAGCTTAAATCCCTTGCAATCCCAATGTTAATCATCTTAACAGTGCAAGCGATTATTATGGCGCTCTATGCGGTCTTCATCACCTACAATGCAATGGGTCGTGGTTTAGATGGTGCCGTTTTTGCCGCAGGTCATTGTGGATTTGGTCTTGGTGCAACACCGACAGCGATCGCTAACATGCAGGCAGTAACAGAACGTTTCGGTCCTTCCACTAAAGCCTTCTTAGTTGTTCCGATGGTCGGCGCCTTCTTTATCGATATTGTTAATGCGATTGTGATTAAGCTCTATCTTATGACGCCACTCTTCCCTCAAGTTGCCTCTGCAGCTGTAGGTGGCTAATCAATAATTAGAAAATATCCCATTAAAAAAGAGCTAACGGTTTAACAAAATGATTTTGCAGATTCAAAAGCATCATTCTGTTACCTTAGCTCTTTTTTTTCCACAATTTTCCTCACTTTTCTGGCTCTCTCACCCCTCAGCCATACCCTTCTAAGCGCTGATTCCTAAAATGGCCAATAGCTCTTCAAAGTGATCGATCACATAGGTGGGATTCTCTTCTGAAATCAAGCGGCCAAAATTGTAGCCATAAGTGAGACCTACCGTTGCTACACCGGCCTCTTTTGCCGACTCAATATCATTTCGCGAATCCCCCACAAAGAGCAACTCATGCTGATAGAGACCAAAATGCCCTAATGTCTGATAGATAGGCGCAGGATGGGGCTTTCTTGCTGCAACATCATCAGCCCCTAAAACAAGATCAAATAGAGAACTTAAAGCGAGATCTTTCAATAATTGTGGCAGAAAGCGAGAAGGCTTATTTGTAATTAAGGCTAAGTGGTAACCCTGCGCTTTTAATGTTGTAAGCGTAACACGCACGCCAGGATAGAGCTCACTCCCCTTCTTTAATACATCAGCATAGAAGCGGTTAAAGAGATCATATGCCTCATCAAAAAGGCGCAAAGCCTCCTCATCACCGGCATCTTTAAGCGCGCTCTCAACTAAATTCACCGCACCATTTCCAATCCAGATCGAGACCTTTTCAAAGCCAGCAACAGGATACTCTAAGCTCTTCAGCATAAGATCGATCGCCTCTGTTAACCCTTTAGCGCTATTAATCAATGTCCCATCAAGATCAAATGCTACCGCTCTTATTTCTTTACTCATCTATAACTCCCATAATTGATTCTCTCACCTTAATTCACCCATCTTACAAAACCGATAAACTCATCAACCATTATAGCGACTTCTCTTATCGGTAAAACAGGAAAGGTGGATACGATGCCGGATCTCGCTCTCATCATCCTCCAAAGATAACCCAATGAGATATTTACAAAATCATCATATTAGCGCTTATCCATCTCAATATTCGCTTAACTCCTCGATTTTTAACTCTTATTTAGGTATATTGCCTCAGTGCCGAATTGGCGACAAAACTTACCATGATGCCAATTCAACCGATAAAATTTGATTTGGGAGAGAATACAATGCATAACTTACCCCCTTGCCCAGAGTGTCAAATGACACATACCTATACCGATACAGAGTTCTACTTCTGCCCAGACTGTGGTCATGAATGGTCTGTTAATGAAGAGCGTGTTGAAGAGGAACAAAAACCTGTAACACGTGATGCCCACGGCACGCCACTACAAGATGGTGATTCCGTCACAGTGATCAAAGATCTTAAAGTACGAGGATCTTCGATGGTGGTAAAACAGGGAACAATGATCAAAGATATTCGTATTATCGATGGTGATCACGATATCGACTGTAAAGTCAACGGTACGAGCTTACAGCTAAAATCAGAGTTTATGAAAAAAGCGTAGTAACAACTTCGCACCACTGAAAATGAGATAGCTGTCCGATATTGCAAGTGATATAACAGAGTAATGCTGATTGATATGATATAACAGCTCATTAAAAAAGCGTCTTAATCACAATTAAGCACTATCATCATATCAATAGACTAAAGAGTGCTTAAAAGCACTCTTTTTTATACTCCTACCAACTTCTCCAACACTCCATATAAGACTCAATATAAGATTCAATAAGTTAACCACCGACAGTAGTAACCTCCGATAATAGAGCAATCAGCAGCACTTAATCTCAAACTAAGGTTCAAAACCAAGGGTATATCCTGATAATCAAAGATTCGCCAAAGACAAAATAAGATATAAAAATATATATAACACAGACATAAAAATTATTAATAATAAATGAAAGACAAAAATAAAAGGTAAATTTATAGCATTTATTATATTATTGCCAATAATGTTTTATCTTTTGTTTATCAAAGACCTATCGCGTTAAAATCCTTCAAACACTCGTTTAACAGCGCCCTCCGAGAGTATAACGTACGGGATTTTTATTGTACTTTCAGAAGAGATCCCTTACTATGAAAGAGGATACTTTTTACTCAACTTCCCACAATACTAAGGAGAATGCTATGTCAGAAAGTATGAAAGCTATGGTCTATTATGGTGAAAATGATCTTCGTTTTGAAGAGCGCCCTATCCCCAAAATTTTAGCCCCAACAGATGCCATTGTGAAACTTACAAAAACAACGATCTGTGGAACAGACCTTGGTATTATGAAGGGTAAAAATCCTGAAATTGAGGCGACAGCTAAAGAGCGTGATGGCGAATTTAATGGTCGTATTTTAGGGCATGAAGGTATCGGCATCATCGAAGAAGTTGGTAGCGCTGTTAAGAACTTCAAAAAAGGGGACAAAGTGATTATCTCCTGTGTCAGCCGCTGTGGTACATGTGAAAACTGTCAAAAACAACTTAATGCTCACTGCTTAAATGAAGGTGGTTGGATTATGGGATATATGATCGATGGAACACAAGCTGAATATGTTCGTACTCCCTTTGCTGATACCTCCCTCTACCATCTTCCTAAAGAGTTAAGTGAAGATGTTGCGGTTCTTCTCTCTGATGCACTTCCAACCTCCCATGAAATTGGCGTTCAGTATGGGGATGTCAAACCGGGTGATACCGTTGCGATTGTAGGAGCAGGACCGATTGGAATGGCGGCTCTCTTAACCGCTCAACTCTACTCTCCGAGTAAAATTATTGTTGCCGATACTGATCAAAATCGATTAGAGATGGCTCTTGAAATGGGTGCGACCGATGTTGTTAACTCAGCAACGGAAGATCCTATTGAGACAATTCTCTCCCTTACTGATGGTCGCGGTGTTGATTGTGCGATTGAAGCTGTAGGGATTCCTGCAACATGGGATGTTTGTCAACATGTGGTAAAAGAGGGTGGAAATATCGCCAACGTCGGTGTTCATGGCCAGCCTGTTAGTTTTGCACTAGAAAAATTGTGGATTAAAAACCTCAAAATCACAACCGGCCTTGTTAATGCCAACACAACCGATATGCTCCTTAAAACCTGCTGCTCAGGAAAATTACCACTCGAAAAGATGATCACACATCACTTTAAGTTTGATGATCTCGAGCATGCTTATAAAGTCTTTAAAAAGATTTGTAAGGGGCTTTTTTATGGAACGAAGTTAGCCGATCTCTAGTGATCAAAATTCTCTCGCAAGATCCGTAAACTATTCATAATAACTAATAGAGAAGCGCCAACATCGGCAAAAACAGCAGCCCACATACTCTCGTAACCGATAAAAATCGCAATAAAGAAGAGCGCTTTAATCCCTAAAGCAACGGCGATATTCTGTTTAATCAGCGTCACTGTACGACGTGATACACGAATAAAGTAGGGGATTTTTGCAAGATCATCATCCATCAATGCCACATTTGCCGTCTCAATCGAGATATCACTACCCATTGCTCCCATCGCAAAACTAACATCCGCTTGCGCTAATGCAGGCGCATCATTGATTCCATCACCAATCATTGCAATTGCCTGCCCATTTTGCTGATAGCGGGTAAGCTTTGCTAATTTCTCTTCCGGCAATAGTGCCCCATAAGCTTGATCAATACCCACTTGAGCTGCCACATGAGATACCGCCCCTTGATGATCCCCTGATAGTAGTATCGGTGTCATATCGAGTGTCTTTAAGGTAGCGAGAACTTCAGATCCATTCGCTTTCACCCGATCTTCAACAATAAAGAGCGCCCGCACTTTCCCACAATAGGCAAAGAGCGTTAAGCTCGATCCTTGCCCCTCAATCGCCTCTAATTGCGCCATAATGGGTTCAAGGGATACCTGATGATGGAGCATCATCTTGCGATTTCCTAATAGAAGGGATTCGCCTTGCCACACGCCTTTAATCCCTTCGCCAGGAAGCGCCATAAAGTGATCGATCTCTACAATCGGATAGGAAGTGTGAGCTACAATCGCCTGTGAGATGGGATGATCTGATCGCGCGGCTAAACTCACCGCTAACTGCTCAAGTGATTCTTCTAATTGATCGCTCTCCTTTCCACTTTCTGAAAAGGCAATCACTCGACTAAAGGTCGGTGTTCCAACAGTTAAGGTCCCCGTCTTATCAAAAGCGATATGGGTCAAATGGGCTCCTTTTTCAATATATTCCCCCCCTTTTACCAAGATGCCATGACGCGCTAATTGCGTTAATGCACTTACAATCGCTACCGGCGTTGAGATCACTAATGCACAGGGACAAGCTATAATTAAAACCACTAATGCACGATAAATCGCCTCAAACCAGGAGATTCCCCAAAGCGGTGATAGAAGCGCAATAAGGAGGGCAACAACAAAGACAACCGGCGTATAGATAGCGGCAAAACGATCGATAAATCGCTGCACCGGCGCTTTCTTCACCTGTGCTGACTCTATCGTTTTAACGATCTTGGCTAATGTGGAATCTTTCGCTGTTGAAGTTGCCCGATATTCGATCTCCCCTTGTTGATTAATCGTCCCGGCATACACAGTGTCATCCACAGACTTATCCACAGGCAGACTCTCACCGGTAATTGCAGATTCATCAAAGCTTGAGCTCCCTCGAGTAATGATTCCATCTAATGGCAATCTTCCGCCGGGCATAATCCGTAAGAGATCTCCCATTTTTATCTTCTCTACCGGCATCTCCATAATCCCCTTCTCTGTAATAACCTGGGCATTATCAGGTGCGAGCTTCAATAATTTCTCTACGGCATTTTGTGCTTTCGTTAAGGAGTGTGCTTCAATCTTTTCTGAAAGCGTAAAGAGAAAGATCACCATCGCCGCTTCAGGGAAGATTCCTAATAGCAACGCCCCGGTGACCGCAACACTCATCAAAGCATTGATATTGAGCGTTCGATTTTTAAGAGCAACCCAACCTTTACGGTATGTTGAGAGCCCCACAAGCGCAATGGCTAAAAAGGCAAAGAGGGCACTTCCCCAACTACTCCAACCAGCAAACTCAAAGAGCTCTGAAGTAGCAGCCGCAATCCCCGAGAGTATCAAGCGCCAACGCTCGCTCTTTGCATAGATTCCTTCTGGCTCACTCACAATCTCAGCCCCATCTGTTACCCGCTGTGGCGTCATATTGAGCTTTCGAATCTTCTCTAAAAAAGGTGCTAAATCCCCTTTATGGACAATATAAACTTCTCGCTTTAAGTAATTAAAATTTAAAGAATCTATCTCCGAAAAAGAGGCTAAAGCACGCTCTATTAGCTTCGATTCCATCGGACAATCCATCTCTTTCACATAGAGAATATCTTGCCGATATCCCGCAGGAATGGCACTCTCTATCGGCTCATACTCTTGCGTTGGCAATGTGCAACAACTCTCTCCTTTTGGATGTTCATGCGCATCGAGACAATCTGCCCCCTCTTTTGAGTCGGCAACACAATCATGATGCTGAGCATCATGGCAATCGATGATGCGCTCATCTTCTCGATTCTCCTTAGCTACTGCGCAACAACTCTCAGCATTCACTCTACCTACCATTTTTATACCTTCCCTCAAGTTATGAAAGATTCTTATGAGAACGCTATTAAACACCCTATAGTTACTATAGGGTCAAGCAATTGATGTAGAATAGAAAGGAACAATCGAGATAAGGAGAAAAAATATGAAAAAGCGGGCTTTACAAGGGAATAAGACCTATTTAATTGGTGAGTTAGCGACCTTAAGTCGCGTGCCGGTAGAGACCATTCGCTTCTATGAGAAGGAGAAGCTCTTAGCAGCACCTGAGCGCGCTAGCAATAACTATCGGATCTATCGCTTCGATCACTTACAACGATTGATCTTAATTCGCAATTGTCGCGCATTTGATATGAGCCTTGAAGAGATCCGGCAGGTTATCGATGCAACGGAAAATGGAGATGAGAGCTGCCTTCCTATTAATGAGATCATTCAAGATCATCTCTTTCATATTGATGAGAGAATTCAGGAATTGACTACCCTCAAAGCGATGCTCGCCGATATCCAAGCGCGCTGCACACAGAATCATACCGCGGACAACTGCTCAATTATCGACGAGATTCATCAACTCGATCCAGAAGAGAAGAAGTATCACAATCATCTCTCATAAGCTGAGTTTATCAATCGATTGCAGGATCGATTTCAAGATGATTTCAAGATGATTTCAGAATGATCTTATTATCGACTTAAGTTAACAGCTCCTCTTCATCCGATAGGGAATTTTCACAGATTGAACAGAGGGAGAAGGCGATCGCTTCTGCATCTTCTCGATCTTTTGCCCAATGGAGATCTTCCCGCTTCTTCGGAGAGAGTCCCGCTTTCCCTAAAACGGCTTTCGTATCATTATTTAGCCCCGAAAGCACCACCTCAATTCCCTTCTTCTGTAAGCGATCTAACATCGATTTAAAGGCAATTAGCCCTGTTAAGTCAATCATCGGCACACGGTCGAGATAGATAATCATCACCTCAATCTGTTGGTCAAGATAAGGGAGCCGATCGAGCGATTCAATGGTCTTTCTTGCAGGCCCAAAGAAGAATGGTCCTCTGATTTCATAATGGAGAATAAGGGGTGCCGAAGCCTTTAACTCTGCCTCTAACTCCCCTTCAATTCCCTCTGCCGCTTCAAGCGACTCAGCCGGACCTTTACGACCATTTTCAACAAAGTCATCATCAAGGAAAAACTCGGTCTCGGTATAGGCTGACATTCTAGTCATAAAGAGGAAACTTGAGAGAACCATTCCCACCGCAACAGCGACGACCATATCAAACACAACAGTTAAGATTAAGCAGCTAAAGAGCACCGCTAAATCGGCCCTCGGCGCCATCTTTACTGTCTCTTTAAAGTAACGAACATCCGCCATACTCCAAGCGACCATCAACAACATCGCCCCAAGGCTTGCCATTGGGAGATAGCCCAATAATTTTGCAAAAAAGAGTAAGGTTAATAGAACAAAGAGGGCATGGATAATGCCGGCAACGGGGGTATTTCCGCCGGCACGAATATTCGCAGCTGTTCGAGCAAGTGCAGCTGTGGCGGCAAAGCCCCCAAAACAGGGCGCGACAATATTTCCAACTCCCTGCCCAATCAACTCCGCATTTGGATTGTGACGCGTATTCTTCATCCCATCGGCAACAACAGAGCAAAGTAGTGATTCAATCGCCCCTAAAACGGCGATCACAAAAGCACTCGGCAAGAGTTCTTGAACCAATTTAAACGAGAGAATACTCTCCCCTTCTGCATCGATCCAAGGCGCTCTAAATTCCGGTAGAAAGCTTGGAATCCCTTGATAGATCTCTCCATGATGTTCATAACTGAAGACGGAGTAGATTGTCCGAAACTCAAATCCCATCTGCGCAAGAAAGACCCCGACTAACGCACTGATTCCTAAAACAATAAGGTGAGGTGGCATCCGGTGAAAAAACTTTGGCAAAATAATTAAGCCCGCAAGCGTAAAGAGCCCCAAGCCAAGATCCACCGCCGAGAGCCGGGGAAGCATCTGAAAAATAATGATGATTCGTTCAATAAAACCATCTGCTTGAAGCGGATCATTGATCCCTAGAAGATCGGGGATCTGCGTCATCGCAATCACAATCGCAATACCGGTACTAAATCCTGCCGTTACCGGGTAAGGCACATAGTGAATCATTCTGCCAACCCGAAATAGCCCCATCAAAACTAAGATAACCCCCGCCATACTTGTAGCTAAGATCAGACCCGTTAAACCATATTGACTGGTAATCGGCTGCAAAATAACAATAAATGCGGCAGTAGGTCCGGAGATATTAAAACGTGAGCCCCCACAAATGGCGATAAAAAATCCGGCAACAATAGAAGTGTAGAGCCCATATTGCGGCGCAACGCCAGTATTGATTGCTAATGCCATCGACAGCGGCACAGCAATCATCCCGACTGTCAATCCTCCCATTAGATCTTGCCGTAATTTGTGCAGATTATAACCTTGCAGCATCTGCACAAAAGGAATATTCCAAAACCAATTGAATCTCTTCATTCTTGACCTCAACTTCTTCCTAATGCATCCAATCAATCACATACAATCGATCACGATCGCCCTACGCCCACTCCCTCAAAATATCTCGATACTACAATTCTCAATACCACAATATTAATTTCAACAGTAGCCGCAAGAACAGCCATATCAGTCATATCAGCAATAATCAGCAGAGCTAGCAAAACCAACAAGATTAGTGATGACATCATCTTCACCATTAATTAATCAATAACCACTGATCAATATTAAATCTGCCGCATTTAAATCTGCCACATATTAAGTCTAGCGGGCGTCTTAAAAATGGGGTTTAATGCCAAGCTTTTTTAAATCCTGTTCTGCTGCAATCCCATCTGCCCGTAGCGCCTCTGCTTTCTGATATTGATAGAGCGCCGCTGCCGTTGCACCATTAAAGATCCCTTTGTCGATCTGCGCCTCATCTAAGAATTGTCGTTGCATCAAAGCTTCTTGTAACTGTCGAACCGGCATTCCCACAGAGCCTTGAAGGAGTCGTAATGAACAATCACCTTGACTGATCGCCTCTAAGTGGCGTGCATGAGTTAAAAGATAACGATAAGAGAGCCCGATCTCTAAAGGTGATGGCATCGCCGATTGCCCGGCATAGATTCGAAACTGCTGATACCATCCTGTCGGCATTGCCGGCGGACGATGATCCCCTTCAATGACCTGACAACCTGCAGAGGAAAATGAGATTCCATCCGGTTTCAACTCACTCTGCGCACTATGAATATGATCATTAACCACTGAAAGCGTTGCTGTCGCACAATTTAATCGATATTGATGATTCGATTGATAAAAGCGCCAAGCAAGCACCGGTTGCGCGCGACTTAAACGAAATGCACCCTCCTCAAATGGACGATGATTCGGTTCATGTGCACCAACAAGATAGTGATAAGCACCACTACCTAAAGCATTAGCAATCTGCTTCTCAGGTGTTGCAATCTGCTTCTCTTGCCATGATATATGGGGAATAGTCGATGCCGGAAAGAGTGCAATCTCTCCCGTTGTACGATTCCAGATACCCAATAGGCAGCGCAAATTCTCTCCATCGAGTTCATTCTCTACCAGTGTCACCGCCGGCAACCACTTCCCATAGGGCGCATCCACTAACTTCCCGGCACGAATACCAAAGAGAATCTTCTCCCCAAAAAGAGGATAGGCGCAACTCTCTGAAAGGCGCGCTAAAGTTGCAGCACTAAAAGTGAAGGGTTTAAAAGATGGTGCGATCGTAATATGAGCAGTATCAATCATTTATCGACTCTCTAAAAAAGGGAAATAGTGCAAATACTCTACCATACTCCCCCAAAAACTACGATAAAGCCCCGTGCCTCTTCCTTGAAGTAGAGCTGAAAATCATGGCTGAAACCACTATACTAAGGAGATTCATGATCGATCTATCTGATCACGGATCTCGCCTATCAAAGAGCAAAGGTGAGCTTAAGAGATCCCGATAACATACAGAAAATATCATCTACCAATAGAAGAAGAGAGCCTTAACCATGCTAAAGATCCAAAATATTCCCTACTACCTTCAACTGATGCGCGTCGAAAAGCCGATCGGCAGCTATCTACTTATGTGGCCGACTTTATGGGGAATTTGGATCGCGAGTGATGGCCTTCCCTCTGCAAAGGTATTGATTATATTTATGTTAGGGGTCTTTGTGATGCGTTCTGCCGGCTGTGTTATCAATGATATCGCAGATCGTGATATCGATAAATTTGTAGAGAGAACAAAGGATCGCCCCTTAACCTCAGGGAAAGTTACCACAAAAGAGGCTGTATCACTCCTGCTACTGCTTATTGTTATTGCCGCAATATTGGCGCTCTTTCTCTCTTTTAAGACAATCTTATTAGCTATCCCGGCGCTCTTGATTGCCCTCTCCTACCCCTTTATGAAGCGCTTTCACTCCCTACCGCAAGCCCATCTTGGCGTTGCATTCGCCTTTGGCATTCCGATGGCTTTTATGGAGATTCAAGGATCCCTACCCTTAACTGCTTATCTCCTCTTTATTACCAATATTCTCTGGACCTTAATCTACGATACAGAATATGCGATGAGTGATCGGGAAGATGATAAATCGATCAATATCAAATCTTCCGCCCTGCTCTTTGAATCTTGGCTCGGAAAGAAGGATTACTACATTATTATCGCGCTACAGACCGTGATGAGCCTACTGCTGGTCACCATCAGTGCTATTGAAAATTTAACTCCCTACTTTCTAGGCTCGATCTTTATTGTCATCGGCTTGTTCTATTATCAGATTAAACTAATTAAAGATCACGATCGCCTAAACTGTTTTAAAGCATTTATTCATAACAATTGGGTGGGATTAACGCTCTTTATCGGTCTCTTTCTCAACTATCTCCCGTAGCGATCTCCTTTAAATAGTAGAGATTAGAAGTGAAAAGAAGAAACGAGGAAAGTGTGGTAGATCTCAGCAGTAACATGTTAAATTAGAGGAACTAGAGAAGCTCAATCTTAGGTCGTTTGGTGAACGATCTTATGACTTACAAATAGGAGAATTATTATGGGTAATCGCTTATCAAAAATTGTCACTAAAACAGGCGATAGCGGCACAACCGGAATTGCCGGCAATATTCGTCTTGAAAAGTATCATCCTCGTATTGAAACAATCGGCCTGATTGATGAGCTCAATTCACTTATTGGTATCGGTATCGCCGATATGAATGAGGCACTGAAAACCGATGATTTATCCCTCTATGTCCAAATTATTAGAGAGTGGTCAACTGTACAGCATCAGCTCTTCAATCTTGGTGGCGAACTCTCTATGCCGGGAACCGAGTTGATTACGGAAGAGGCGGTGATTCAGTTAGAGGAGTGGTTAACTCTCTATAATGAGCAGCTCTCTCCCCTCAAGGAATTTATCCTCCCAGGTGGTGCGCCTCTTGTGGCAAAAACTCACTATATTCGTGCAATTAGCCGTAAAGTAGAGCGCGCTCTTTGGGAGCTCAATAGTCGCGATCCGCTCAATCCTCACTCTTTGAAATTTCTCAACCGCCTCTCTGATTACTTCTTTGTAACCGCAAGAATGATCGCTAAAGAGGATGGCAGTGCAGAGATTTTTTGGCAAAAAGAGCTTGTTGAAGGTTAAGGGAGATTGATGAGTCATCAGGGATCAATGGCGCCATTGATCGCCGTTATGGAGATCAATCCAAAGACAACCGCTTGGGCAGAATGGCGATATCCACAATTTCTCCTCCCCCACTTAGGAGAGAAGCGACGCCTTACCTATCTCATGAGCCGAGCGCTTCTTCTCTCTTCGCTCCAACGATATTATGCGCCGAAACTCAACGGGCTCCCTGATATCGCTTATAATAAACATCAAAAACCCTATTTTCTCAACGCGCCTTTCCACTTTAATCTCACCCATACAGAAGATGCCGTTGCGGTTATCATCTTGCCTCATAGGACAACTCACTTAGAAGCTCACTTAGAGATACAAATAGAGACGCAAATAGGCAGATTCGAAACAGCAAACTTCTTACCGCGAGGGTATTATAGTGATCAAAATGCTTCGCTTATTGGAGAGAAAGAGAATATTATCGGTATCGATCTTGAGAGCATTCAGCCTCGAAAAAGCTTTGCAGCCTTACTGCAAAGAACCTTCTCTCCTCTTGAAATTGCCTGGATTTTAGAGCCCTCAACTCCTCGTCCTCTTAATAGAATTCTCCATAGAATCGATCTTCCCGCTTCGCTTACAAAAGCGCAACAGAAGCGCTTCTTTCTGCTCTGGTCCACAAAAGAGGCCTACCTCAAAGCAGATGGTCGAGGGCTACAGGGGTTAAAGTCTCTTGAGATCGACCCTATCGAACAGGCGCTCTATGGTGATCTTAAGGCAGGAAAGCTCTATGCCGGCACCCGATCCTTCAATAATAATATCCACTCTCTTGCGCTCTATCTGCCTCAAAAGAGCGCTGATCACTTAACGCTGACTATCTTAGATGTAGAATCAGAGCGGGAAATATTTTTTACCGAGACAATAAAATGGGATCTAATATTGTCAGATATGCCCAAACAACATAGCTCACAATGATTAGATCCCAATTCTCAATTTAAAATATTCAATCTTCAATGATCAATCTTGAGGTTTAAATATTCAGATTTAAATCTCTCAAATCAAATCCTGATCAATCGTAAAGAATAATGTCATTAGCGATAATCAGGTCTTTCATCAATTAACAAGTGTAATTAACAATTGTTATTAGTGAAGATGATAATTAACGAAACTCAGGTAATAAAAAATCTTCTTTTTTAGCGCCTGCTTCAACCTTCTCTTTCATCCAAAGAGGCATCTTACCGCGACCACTCCAGAGCTGCTCTGGGTTATCAGGATTACCATATTTCATCGGAACTTTACGACCTTTACGATCGACTTTATCCTTGAATACATCATGGAATGAGAGTCCTGAATGATCGAGTAATTTCTCAATCTCTTTACGAACCTGCTCAGCTTCCGCCGCGCGACGTGTCTCAATCTCTTGACTCAATTCAGTAATAAGATTCTCCATCTTATCAATTGTTAATCCATTTAAATTTAAATCTATCTCTTTCATCACTTTTTTCTCCATTCAATAATAATGACTATTTAAGTTATGCGTCTGATTTTCATCATATAAAAATAGTCACCTGATTAAGATTATATACTATATTTATATGCTTCTTTATTTATATTATTAAATAATCACAAAAACTTAATCACAAAACTTTATTTATGCTTAATTATAAAACATTGTCGTATCTTTGGCCTTTTCTTAAAATCTAAAGGCAATGTTGCTCTAGAGATATCAACGATTTCAAACAACTCATTGAGCTGAGGATCTAGACGAAATCCTCGTAAGTTAGTTGAAAACAGCAACTCGCCATCGCTTACTAATAGCCTCATCGCATCAGTAATCAGTTGTGTATGATCTCGTTGAATATCTAATACCCCCTCCATTCTCTTTGAATTTGAAAATGTTGGAGGATCCATAAAGATAAGATCAAACTTATCCTTATTACGTGCCATTAAGGGCTTCTGTCGCAAGGTCTCCACTTGCGCTTTCAACCACTCAAGCACATCCGCTTGCACCAATTCATGTCCGGCAAAATGCCCATTTAATGCTAGGTTTTTATCCGCCCAACTCAAATAAGTGCGTGAAAGATCCACGGAGAGTGTCTCCGAAGCGCCTCCATTTGCCGCATGAACTGTCGCACTTGCGGTATAGCAGAAAAGATTTAAGAAACGTTTCCGCTTCGCCTCTCTTCCAATCTTAAATCGTACCTCACGGTGATCTAAGAATAATCCTGTATCTAAATAGTCGGTCAGATTGACTAAAAGGCGCGCCTCTTTCTCTCGGACCTCAAATAGATGCCCCTCTTCACCATAACGCTCATATTGCTGTCGCCCTTTCTGAACCTGACGACGCTTAATATGGATCTTATCAACAGCGATATGATCGAGTACTAAAGGGGTAATCTGAACAACCTTCATAAAGCGTGATTCGGCAACCTCTTTTTTGATTGTCGAAGGTGCTTCATACTCATAAATAACAACCTGATCTTTATAGAGATCGATTGCAACATTAAATTCGGGAATATCGGCATCATAGAGGCGATAAGCTTCAATTCCTTCCCGCTCCGCCCAACGAGATAAATGACGATAATTTTTTGTTAAGCGATTAAAAAAGGATTCGCCCCCCTCTTCAAAGAGCGCTTCACGTTCAAGACGCTGCTCATTGTGATCCGCCTTTTCCCGATCGACAAAGTAATGCTCATCAATCTGAAATTGGAGATAGACACAATTGAGCGGACCATTCCAAAATTTATTAATGCGCTCCGCTTTAATGCCCATGACACGCCCAAGCTCGGGATCAGAAGTAATAACACCAGCGGTAAACCCTTCATACTGGCGGAGGAAATCCCCCAAATCACGATAGGTCTCCATCAAGAGACTCTTCTCTCCTAAACGTTCACCATAAGGAGGATTGGTGACAATAAGACCCGCTTTGAGTGCGGGATCTCGAGGATACTCCTGAAAGCTCATCTGCTTGAAAGCCATATTGGGTAGAACGCCGGCACGATCCGCATTCGCTTTTGTAATCCCGATCATCATTGAGCTACGCTCAACCCCAATCAATCGCCCTTTATATCGCGCTTTACCGGCAGCAGCTCTCGCTTTTGCTTCTTGTAGGACCGCTTCCCACTCCGCCGGTTTAAAGAGGCGCCAGCCCATAAAACCAAAGTGAGAACGATAGAGTCCTGGAGCAATATCTCTTGCCATCAATGCCGCTTCGATCAGGATCGTTCCTGCACCACACAGAGGATCGATAAAATCTTGATCCTCCGCCGCTTTTGCCGGCCATTGAGAGCGATAGAGGAGCGCCGCTGCTAAATTCTCTTTAATCGGCGCTGCTCCCTGCTCACTTCTAAAACCTCGCTTATGAAGGGGCTCTCCACTAAAATCGAGATAAAGGGTATAACGGTTTTCAAAGATATGGAGATAGAAACGAAGATCGGGCGCATCAAGATCTACATTCGGGCGACAGCCCATCAGATCATTAAAGTAATCGACAATCGCATCTTTAACCCGAAGCGCTGCAAAGTGGGTATGAATATTTCCTGCGCGCCGTGCGGTCACCTTTGTGGCAAAGGTATCGGTCTCACGCATATGGGTTGACCAAGGGAAAAGGGTCAGTTCTTTGTGGAGTTGATCGAGAGACTGAAAATAACCCGACTTCAGTTCTAAGAGGAGACGAGAGCCACAACGAGTCCATAAGCATGCCTGATAGGCATCTTTGATCTCTCCCTGAAACTCAACACCGGTTCCCGCTTCAACTGCATCGATCCCCAATGCGATCAACTCCTCCTTCACATAGGGGGCTAACCCTTGAGCACAGGTTACATAAAATTTGGCCATACTTTGTCTACTTTCTCTCTCTTAATAATCACTTATAAAACTTCTTTTTATCGATCACATCGCGATCGATCAATACTTACATCTCTATCAGCCTTTAAACTGAACATTAGACTGAACATTCTAAGCAGATCTGAATCCATCAACTCTTTTGTTGTGCCGCTCATAACGCCTCTAGAGCGCTCTAATTAGTTATCTAATTAGTTATCTAATTAGTTATCTAATTAGTTATTAAGGCTGATACTCAATCTCCGATCGGGGCGTTATGCTATCTACTTAGACATTTCTTAAAGCACCTTTGAAAATAGCTATTTTTAATAGTTTATTTTAAATAGTTTATTTTCAAATATTGCCTCAGCACCATCTATTCTGACCTTGCCGGTTCGCTAATTTCTCTTAACCCCTTTTAATCCCTTTTCAATTAATCTCTCTCAATCTCTCTTTACCCATTTTTCCAACCTATACTTTAGCCGGCACCCTTTTAAAACTTTCGCCCTCTTGCCCCTTTTAACTGATATTAACTTATGCTCTTCCGACGCATATTCCTTCAATCTGTCGCCATTTTTATTAAATCCATTTTGATTAAAAAGGTAAGATTGTTAAAAAGGCTCTCTGTTAAAAGAGTATCAATTGCGTATCAATTACGTATAAATTTTAAGAGTCAATAAAAGCTCACCAACTGAATAATCGGTTGATATTAAATAGATGCCTACTGATTAATGTTGATGAGATTTAAAATATCGATCTACATCTGCCTTAAAAGATCTGTTTTGAAAGATTTACCTTAAAAAGATTTATCTTAAAAAAATACCTTTTATAGCCACTGTAGCTCCCTATTTCAATCAATGAGATAAGACCCCTTAAAATGCACACCTAAAATGCATTGATAGATTTTAATCGACAATTGAAAAAATTGTCTATTTAATAGTGCATGTCGACAACATCTTAAAATAAAAATCCCAAAAGAATTCTCAATAACTCAATAGCTTAATATCATATTTTTTATGCTATTTAATTTAATATATCACTCAAAATATGCAATGAATATTATGGCTTTTGCCCAAAATATCTCTATTATCTCCCGATAATTGCTCCATCTTCGCTCTAAAAGAGCTCAATTGAACTCTTTTAGAGTACTCAACGTTCCTAAAACCGAATATAAAATAGGATAGATATCTTACAAAACATATAAAAACGAGGAGTATACTATAAATCAAAATAGAAATAAGATCGAAACAACCTATATTAACAAGATAAGGGCGCAATTATAGATATATATTTAGCAAAATCAACCTGCTATAAAGATAAAATCTGCCATTTATCAAAATATTAAATCTTGACTATTTCCTCACACACTACGGCTATCTACTGCAATATTTGATCATCGCCTCCTTGATGCAAGGCAACTTTATCACTTGAACTATTGAGAGTTATCTGTCTATATTAGTGGGAACGAAAATAACGTTACCAAGAGGATAAATACCCTTCAACATAGAGGGATCTTCTAGTAATGACAAGCACTTTAAGAAAAAAGATAAATATAATTAAAGAGGATCACAACTATGAGTACAGATTTAAGCAAAAAAATTCGCCATGAGGCGTTTCTCGACAAGATCGTCTCAGCAGAAGAAGCCGCTTCTTGGATCGAAGATGGCATGACCATCGGCATGAGTGGCTTTACCCTATTTGGTGAGCCTAAAGTCTTCCCTAAAGCGCTCTCAGAGAGAGGGAAAAAAGAGAAGTTTAAAGTCAATATCTTTACCGGTGCATCATTAGGTCCTGATGCTGACCAAGCGATGGCAGAAGCGGATATCATCAATCTTCGCCTCCCTTATCAAGCCAATCCGGTTATGCGTAAAAAGATCAATAGTGGCGAGATGAAGTATATTGACCAACATCTCTCACACACTGCAGAGACAATTCGTCAAGGCAATCTCGGAAAAGTTGATTATGCGGTTATTGAAGCTGCGGCAATTACCGAAGATGGATTAATTATCCCTACAGGATCTGTGGGTAACTCACCCATCTTTGTTGAGAAAGCAGATCACGTGATCATTGAACTCAATACAAGCACACCCGATAGCTATGAAGGAATTCATGATATCTATCTTCCAAAAGATCAAGGTGATAATCGTGAAGCGATTCCTGTCTATGATGATCTTAGCAAGCGTATCGGTTCTATCGGAATTAAGGTAGATCCGGCAAAAGTTCGCGGTGTGATTCTCTCTGATCGTCCTGACATCCCTTCACCACTCTTTGAACCAAACGAAGAGACTCAAGCAATTGCCGATAACTTATTAGAGTTCTTAGCAAACGAGGTGGAAGAGGGTCGTTTAGGTCCTAACCTTGCACCCCTGCAATCAGGCGTCGGTTCTGTTGCAAATGCGGTCTTAAGTGGTATGGCGAAATCTGATCGCTTCAAAAACTTAGTCGTTGCTTCTGAAGTATTACAAGATGGTATCTTTGATCTAATCGATGCAGGCGTTGTTGATTTTGCGGTAGCAACAGCATTTTCACTCTCGAAAAAACGTGTTGATAACTTAGCATCAGATCTTGAAAAATATAAAGATAAGATCCTTTTCCGCCCGCAAGAGATCACAAACCATCCTGAGGTGATTCGTCGTCTCGGCGTTATCGCCTTCAACACGGCGTTAGAGGTAGATATCTACGGTAACGTTAACTCAACACACGTTAGTGGTACTCATGTTATGAATGGTATCGGCGGTTCAGCAGACTTTGCTCGTAACGCACGTATTACTATCTTCGTTACACAATCGACAGCGAAAGATGGCAATATCTCAACGATCGTTCCATTTGTAACTCACGTTGACCACACTAACCATGAAGTTGATGTGATCGTAACCGAGCAAGGTTATGCGGATATTCGTGGTCTTTGCCCAACAGATGCAGCAGAGAAGATTATTGAAAACTGTATGCATCCGAAATATAAAGCGCAAGCACGTAAATACTTTGAAGATGCTAAAGCAAAACGTGGCGGTAATACTCCACATCTTCTTGATGAAGCATTCTCATGGCATATCAACCTCGCTGAAAAAGGCACCATGCTTCTCGACGAGAAGTAAGCGCCTCTTTCAACACGCAAGATCCCTTCGGAAAGTTGCTTAAAAGAGTCATATTAATCATATTGATATTGATATCGTTTTGATATTGTTTTGATATCATTTAAATATCATTTAAATATCAACAAAAGAGCAGATCATATATATCGGTCTGCTCTTTTTTATTGGCGCTATTCTATATGGATGATCCCCATAAAAATGCTATTCAGCTCGCATCATTCTCCCTAAAATGTCTCACTGATAAAACAGATGGTTACTAATCAATCTCACATCAAAAGAGAATCTATGTTAATAATGATGCCTATCGTATAAAACTAATAAATTTCTTTAGGAGGAGTTATGGCTCGCGAAAATTGGAGCAATAAACTAATCTATATCTCTACCGTCGCAGGTGCGACGATCGGCTTTGGTGCTACTTGGCGCTTCCCTTATCTTGTTGGTGAAAATGGGGGAGGAGCTTATCTCTTTGTCTTCTTTATCGCAATGTTGATCCTTGGTGTCCCAATGTTGGTCGCTGAACACCTTATTGGGCGTCGACTCCATACCAACGTGGTTGACTCCTTCAGTGGAAAAGGTTTAGATCGCCCCATCTCAAAATTATGGAAAGGCGTGGGAATTATTGCGATTTTAGGCGCATTTGGCATCCTCGCCTACTACATGGTGCTTGGTGGCTGGGTCATGAGCTATATCGGCGGTATTTCTCTTGGGGAGATCGACCTCTCCACACCCTTAAGTGCAGAGGAGGCGAAAAACTTCTTTGAGACCTCAACAAATAGCCCCTGGAAGATGACGCTCTACACCTTTATCTTTGTCGCTGTAAACTACTACATCTTAGTTAAAGGTGTTATCGATGGTATTGAGCGCGTGATTCGTTGGGTAATGCCGGTCTTCCTCATTCTTGTTTTAGCATTAATGGTAAGAGCGCTCTTCCTTCCTGGCGCACTAGAAGGGGTGAAATTCTATATTATTCCTGACTTTAGTAAGATCAATTCACAAGTAATTCTGCTCGCATTAGGACAGGTCTTCTTTGCGCTAAGTATCGGTTTTGGTGTCATGGTGACGCTCTCCTCCTATCTCAATAAGAAAGAGAATCTTGTCGGCATTAGTATTAGTGCAGGAATTATCAATACGCTCATTCCACTTGCTATCGGCTTTATTATCTTCCCGGCACTCTTTTCTGCTGGCATTGAGCCGACCTCCGGTCCATCACTTGTCTTCCAAGCGCTTCCGGCAGTCTTCTCAACGATTCCTCTCGGCGGCTTCTTTGCCACACTCTTCTTCCTACTTCTACTATTAGCGGCATTGACCACCTCATTAACAATCTATGAAGTGACCATTACAACACTAATCGAGAAGTTTAAGATGCAGCGCGCTATGGCAACCTTCATTACACTTGGAACGATCTTTATCTTCGGGAATATTCCAAGTATTTTGGCAGAGAGTAGCTGGAGCAATGTTCGTATCTTTGGAATGAATATCTTTGATGCCTTTGACTATATCAGTGCGAATATTCTCTTTATCACCACCAGTCTTCTCTCGGCAATCTTTATCGGCTTTGTCTTAAAGCGTGATATTGCACTCAAAGAGTTGACCAATGGAGGAACGATTAATCAGAAAATTGCGCCGATACTCTTCTATCACATCAAGTTTGTGATTCCGGCATTGATTCTTCTTATCTTCGCTTTCTCATTTGCATAAATAGAGCATCGCGAATTTCCCGCAACGCAGCACAGCCTTCCAATCTGTTGAATTACATAACAGAGGCTGTTGAGTTGCGGGATTATACGTTTATATACTCCAAAACTATGTGCCGGCAGATATAATCTTCCATATTCAGCAACATCCCCTAAATGGTGATTAACCATTGAGATAAGAGAGGCTGATCAGTTGCCGGATCTCACCATCACGCTCTTTCATCAATCACGTGCCGGCAAATAGGCATCATCGATGCCAATCTGCGGGCATACGCTTGTTATAAGCGCAAAATAGTCGGCCCCTCGACCCCACAAATTCTCTTATCTGTTGAAACCGATAAAAGCTGATGAGTTGCCGGATCTCACCATCGCGCTCTTTCATCAATCACGTGCCGGCAAATAGACATCATCGATGCCAATCTGCGGGCATACGCTTGTTATAAGAATGAGCTCGTTCTCTCCCACAGCTCCACTAACCTTCTTATTGCTCTATCTCTTCAACAATAACAATGAGTCAGTTGTGGGATTATGCGTTTATACACTCCAAAACTATTACTCACTAATCTTTCAATTTTTTAGGAGTGTGAGCGCGAAAACGATCCAAGTTAAGACGATTGAGGCTAAGTGAATTTAATAGAACGCTGACAGAGCTAAATGCCATCGCGCCACCGGCTAAAATAGGACTTAAAAAACCGAGTGCGGCAAAGGGGATTCCGATCACATTATAGATAAAGGCCCAAAAGAGATTTTGACGAATCTTCCGCATCGTCCCTTCTGAAAGGGTAATCATCTTAGGCAATGAACTCAAATCACCATTCATAATGGTCACATCACTCGATTCCATCGCTATATCTGTCCCTGTTCCCATCGCAATGCCGATATCAGCAAGCGCAAGTGCAGGGGCATCATTCATTCCATCACCCACCATCGCCACACGCTCTCCCGATTGCTGTAACTCTGAGATTATTGCAGCCTTATCCTCCGGTTTTAGCTCTGCGCGAATCTCATCACAATTTAATCCCACCTCGCAAGCAATCTTCTCGGCAGTGCGCTGATTATCTCCAGTTAACATCAAGACCTTAATTCCACGCGCTTTTAAGTGAGCAATAGCCCCGGCAGAACTCTCTTTAACAGGATCAGCAATCGCAACCAGCGCCATCAGTTGATCCTCTCGGCTCATCAAGACCACCGTTTCACCTTGCGATTCATGTTGCTCAATAAGCGGTGCTAAAGGAGTCAAATCGATATTCCGCGCAGCCATT
This sequence comes from Ignatzschineria cameli, assembly GCF_003121895.1. Classification (GTDB taxonomy): domain Bacteria; phylum Pseudomonadota; class Gammaproteobacteria; order Cardiobacteriales; family Wohlfahrtiimonadaceae; genus Ignatzschineria; species Ignatzschineria cameli. Next base: position 49,783 of record NZ_QEWW01000006.1, on the reverse strand, counting down.
AATCGAGGAGAACCGACAAAATAGGTATCTCCTTCAATAATGCCGGTTAACCCTGCCCCCACTAAAGCTTGAAAATTCTCAACAATTGGAAGCGAATCGCTATTGCTGCCTGCCGCTGATTGCCCCGCTTCTTGCTGCCGCGTTACCTCTTGATCACCATAGCTGACTATCGCCTTTGCTAAAGGATGCTCAGAGTGGGATTCTAAAGCAACTAAGATCTTTAATATCTTCTCTCCTGCATCTGTACTTGCTCCTAAATTGGGATCGAAAACATCCGGATTGAGAGCAAAATGTTTCACCTCCGGTGTTCCTGCTGTAATAGTCCCCGTCTTATCTAAAACGATCGTACGACACTTCGCAACCCGCTCCAAAGCCTCGCCATTTTTAATTAAGATCCCCTGCCGAGCTCCAACGCCTGTCCCCACCATAATCGCCGTAGGTGTCGCTAAGCCTAATGCACAAGGACAAGCGATTACTAAAACGGCCACACTATGCATAATCGCGTCGCCCCACTCACCTAATACGATACGGCTGATCAAGAGCGTGACCAATGCAATTAGAATCACCGCCGGCACAAAGATTGCCGAGATTTGATCAGCCAATTGCTGAATCGGCGCTTTACTACCCTGTGCCTCATTCACTAAAGCAATAATTTTCGAGAGAGTACTCTCCTCTTCCCGCTTTAATGCCTTCATCACCAGCGCACCACTCTGATTGAGTGTCCCGCTATAGAGTAGATCCTCTTCACCCTTATCAACCGGCAGACTCTCACCGGTTAACATGCTCTCATCTACTGTTGAATGCCCCGAGATTACAACGCCATCAACAGGAATACTCTTACCGGGATGTACTAGAAGAAGATCCCCTTCAACAACGGCATCGATGGGAACTTCAATATAGTATTGTCCCGTTTGTGAGGGATCGATTCGTAGCGCCGTTTGTGCCTGTAGCGACATTAATGAACGAATCGCTTCGCCTGTTCGATTTTTTGCCCGCTCTTCAAAATATTTCCCCAATAGAATCAGAGTAATAATTACCGCACTACTTTCAAAATAGAGATGGGTTGGATCGCCCCCTAAAAAGCCATTGTAGAAACTGTAGAGATAAGCTGAAGTTGTCCCCATCGCGACAAGAAGATCCATGCTTGGTGCTTTTGCCCGTAATGATGCCCAACCGGCACGATAAAACCGCGCACCAATACCCAATTGAATCGGCGTGGTTAAGAGAAGCTGCACCCAAGGAAGATGGACAAAGTGAACCCAACTCGCCTCGCTGCCGAGCATCATCGCTATCATCCCAAGGAGCATCGGCGCACTTAAGATCGCGCTAATGATCAGCTCCCAACGCATCTTCTCTGTCGCCTTCGCTTCAGCACTCTGCAAGACCGCTTGATGTGCTTTATCATCGAGTATTGCCCCAAATCCTGTCTTCTCAATATGAGCGATAATCGCTTCCGGCGTGATTTGAGTCGGATCATATTCAAAAAGTCCCCGCTTACTTGCTAAGTTCACATTAGCACGGTAGATGCCCGCCTTTCGCCCTAAGACCCGCTCAATCCGCCCAGAGCAGTTCGCACAAGTCATGCCGGTAATTGCCAAGCGTAAAAAAGCATGCTCAGATCGATCGTTGAGTACTCGCTCTTCCTCTCTCTTTCTCATTACTGCTCCCCTCTCTCTTCACTCTCAATAGATGCACAACAGTGCTGAACTACTTTTAAATGACAGGTACATTGCCCCTCAAAACAGTCACAATCGATCTGCTCAATCGCCTGCGCTTCCGCCACTTCTAGAGCTTCTCTCAACCGCGTAATATCTGCTCGCTCTAACGGGGAGGCCATCAATAGACGCGCAATCTTCTCCGCCCGATCTCGAGCGCAAACAAAACTAAAGAGGGTTGCGGCCGCACTATCCCAAGCCTCCTCCTCTTCAATATTAGGTCGATAACGATAACGATTTCCCACCTGCTCTGTGGTGACAGCTCCTTTTGCCACTAAACGTGCCAAGAGCGTCTTAATCGTCGTCGGTTTCCATGATCTCTTTTTCGTTAAAATCCGGGTCACCTCCCGGCTACCGACAACTCCATTGGCCCATAGAACACGCATCACTTCCCATTCAGAAGGGGTAATCTCAATCGTCATCTTCTCTTTTAACATTCCCTGCCTTTCTAAAGCCATTCTCTCTTGATTCTCTTTTAATTCTTTTTCTATATTCTTTTCATTTCAATGGCTACAATTGTAGTCATTAAGAGTTAAAATTATAGATCCTCCCTCAATAATTGTCGAGGATTCTTCGTTAGAAAATCTCCTAGATCGAAGTACTATTTAATCGCGCATCGAGATATTGAATCAATGAGCGAACAGTTGCCGGCAGGTAACGACTTTCGGGATAGACAAGATGAACCGCTTTAGGCTGAGGTCGATGTTCCGGAAAGAGTTCTACAATCCGCCCCGATGCGATCTCACGGTCGACGGCATAATCGAAAAATTGCATAATCCCAAAACCATTGAGAACCGTCTCAAATGCGCCTAAGGAGTTTGAATGCACCATGGCCGGAGTAAAATGAAATGGGGTTGAATCGAAGCCAAACTCCCACGGTAACAATTGCCCGGTATGGGGAAAGCGTAGTGCGATTGTCTCTGCTTGATGCAGATCTTCCAATGATTGAGGTTGACCATAGCGCGCAAGATACTCGGGAGAGGCAACTAATTTAAGTTGCGCACGATGTAGCTCCTTTGCCACCAAACGATCCCCTTTAAGGTCGCCAATCCGGATGGCAAGATCAAATTCATCTTTTGTAAAATTGACATAAGAGTTACTCAAAGAGACCTCTAACTGAATACTCTCATGGTGTGCATCTAAGAAAGGGGTCATCGCCGGCAGAAATTTCTTAATCCCATAGCTATCAGGCATACTGATCCGTAAGATACCGTGAAGCTCTCCGCTACTACTGATCTGCCGTTCAATATCACGGATATTCTCAATCGCCTCTTTACAGACAAGGTAGTAGCTCTTTCCCTCCTCTGTTAAACGCATCGAGCGGGTAGAACGCTGAAACAGTTTAATGTTGAGTTTCTGCTCCAAGCGAGAGATCGCTTTACTCACAGCAGAAGGCGTTACACCAATGGCGATAGATGCATCTGTAAAGTTACGGCTCTCAGCCGCCTTACAGAAGATCTGCAGATCATTAAAATCCATATTATGAAGTAAGGTCATCATCTCTCCCGAGCGCTATCTTGAATCAATCGATCTTCATCATCACAGTGCGTAATGCATCTGCCCATGACTGACTAACTAACTATAACTTCCATTTTACATTATCATCACTCTATTTGTGCCTGCTAGGCATTAAAGATTTTCTTCTCCTCTGTAGTCAAAAGGGGGATTAGCTTCTATGATAGTGATGAAGCTTAAGAGAAGTGCTTTATAAATGATCTTTAACATTGTGCCTCAAATGCAAAGTCTATTGAGCAATAGAGTTAAGGATGGTCTAAAAAGCGCGATCATTGAGCTAAAAAGATAACAAAAACAGATCACAATCGATCAATAAAAGGAATTAACTTATGCAAAACTTTACCTCACTTGTTGAAAAACGTCGGACAATCTATCACCTTGGCAACAATCTTCCTCAAACAAAAGAGGAGATTAATCAATTAGTTGAACGTGTGACGAAAGATACGCCTTCTGCTTTTAACTCCCAAAGTTCTCGCGTTGTATTACTACATGATCATGCGCATCAAAAGTTATGGGACATCACGTTAGAGGCATTAAGAGCGATCGTTCCTGCTGATAACTTTGCCGCTACAGAGGCTAAAATTAAGAGCTTTGCTGCCGGTGCAGGAACGATTCTCTACTTTGAAGATCAACAAGTTGTTGAAGATCTTCAAGAGCAGTTCTCAGCTTATGCTGCTAATTTCCCTAAATGGTCTGAACAGGCGCATGGAATTACGGCATATGCGGTTTGGCTTGCTCTGGCAGAAGTCAATATCGGTGCCTCTTTACAGCACTATAATGAGCTGATTGAAGCAGCAGTGAAGGCAGAATGGGATCTTCCTGCAAAATGGGCGCTAAAAGCACAGATGCCTTTTGGCTCTATCGAAACAGAAGCAGATCCTAAAGCCTATATCGATACAGCCGCACGCTTTAAAGTCTTCGGTTAAGCGCCAAAATTAACCACAAAGTATCAACTATGCATGAAAAGGAGGGAATTCCCTCCTTTTTTGTGCTTTCTTACCGGCGGGCATGTGAATGCAATAAGAGCAAATTAGTCAGTTCCCGTGACTCCACTGATTATCTTATTCATTGAAATAAAAAGAGCTGAACGATTGCCGGATCTCACTATCGCGCATCTTCATAGATTACGCGCCGGCAAATATGATCCAATCACCGAAATTGATATAAATCTATCAGCACAAAAGAGATTATTGAGTTGCCAGAGATTACCTCTGCATGCTTCCTAAAATCTCATGCCGGCAAATATCGCTACTATAACGCTATAATTCTCGGCATCATTGATGCCAATCTGCGGGCATGCAAATGTAATAAGAACGAAATAGTCGGTTCCCTTGGCTTCACTGATTATCTTATTCATTGAGATAAAAAGAGCTGAACGATTGCCGGATCTTACTATCGCGCACCTCTATAGATTACGCGCCGGCAAATATGATCTTCAATCACTAGCCATTGTTGTTACTTAAATAGCATTCATCTCGGCATCATTGATGCCAACCTGCGGGCATGCAAATGTAATAAGAACGAAATAGTCGGTTCCCGCGTGCTCCGCAGATTTTCTTATCTATTGAAATCAATAAAAGCTGATCAAGTGCCGGAGATTACTTCTGCATGCTTCCTAAAATCTCATGCCGGCAAGTATCGCTACTATAACGCTATAATTCTCGGCATCATTGATGCCAATCTGCGGGCATGCAAATGTAATAAGAACGAAATAGTCGGTTCCCGCAGCTCCATAAACCCTCTTACCTAGACACTCTCATGATTGAATAAAAAGACCAGTCAAAGTCCCGATTGGAGAAAATCCTAAAAAGAGTCAAATCAATGATAAAATAGGGGAAAGTTTGATAACTTAGCGGGAGTAACCATTCTACACCTCCCGATCGCCTCTATTGAGAATCAGAGAATCGACATCAAACGATAGATTTCGCGCGTTAGCTCTAAGCAATGTTATTCACCCCATTCCAAGGAAGTGATTATTTATGGTGACTTACGAAAGCAACAATCTGTATCAAATCTTACAACCGATTATTGAAGATAATGATCATCAAGCCTTTGAAGCATTGGTCGATACCAGTCAGCCGATCGATATGGCCGATGCCTTAGAGCTCTTCCCGACCGAATTGATTATTCCGCTGATTGAAAAATTACCGGCGGAAAAATTAGCCGAACTCTACCCTCACTTTGAAGAGGAAGAGAAGGTTAAAATCATTCCCCATCTCAATATCGAAACCCTCCAATCGCTCCTTAATCGCCTCCTCTCCGATGAGCAGGTAACGCTCTATCTCACACTGAGTAAAGAGCAACGCGATATCTTGATGCCAACACTCTCAAAAGAGGAACGAGAAGCGATTATTACGCTCTCCTCCTATCCGGAAGAGAGTATCGGTTCGATCGCTTCGGCCGACTATGTTAGCGTTACCGCAGATGGAACGGTCTCCGATATTTGGCATAAAGTTCGCCAAGATGCACAAACTAAAGAAGCGCTTTCCCAAATCTATATTACCGATGAGTATCGCCATCTGATCGGCGTTGTCTCATTACAAGATATCCTCCTCTCTAAAGATAGCGATCTTATTCGCGATATTATGGATACCGATGTTATTCAAGCTAAAGCATCAGAAAATAGCCAAGTAGCGATCGCTCTAATTGAACGTTATGACCTCCCAGCACTTCCTGTTACCGATAATAATGGTCATCTGATCGGGATTGTCACCATTGAAGATGCGATGGAAAAATTACGCGAAACGGCGGCCGGCTCCTTTGCAAAGCTTGGGGGTAACGTGGCAATGAGCGGCCCTGAGCTCGATTATCAATACTCTGGATTTTGGCGAATGTTTCGCGTCCGAGGCTTCTGGCTTGTGATTCTTACCATCTTTGGTGTCTTCACCAGTACTTTTGTTGCCCGGCAAGAGGAGATTCTCTCTGAGGTAATTATTTTAGCCGCCTTCTTGGCACCGATTGTGGATATGGGCGGAAATACCGGAAGCCAATCAGCCACCTTAGTAATTCGATCCATGGCGCTTGGTGATATTCATCTCAAATGGAAAGATCTTTGGTTTATTCTAAAAAAAGAGATCCCTGTCGCCCTTGCTCTCGGGCTGATGGTCGCGCTGGTTGAAGTGGTTCTTGCCTTCTTCTTTAAGAGCGAGATTAGTATCAATGTTCTCATGGTTGTAGGCTTCTCCATGATCACCGTGACCTTTATGGGTGGCCTTTTCGGCATTATGTTGCCCTTTATCGCTAAACGCTTCAATGTTGACCCGGCAACTCTCAGCTCCCCGATGCTCACCTCCATTATGGATTTCCTCGGCGTTGTGATCTATTTCGGCTTCGCCTACTGGTTCCTAAGTGATCTATTAGTAGAAGCGGCAGCGACAGTGGGTTGATCCTCTGTAAATGGCGCTAATCGTTAGAAGAGAAGCAAAGCTATAGATACTTATGAACTCACACTTCTTAATAAATCAATGAATCAATGAATCAATGAATCAATGAATCAATGAATCAATGAATCAAGAAGTGTAGTTCTATAAAATGAACATAAAAAACCCCAAAGAAGAAGTGATCATGCTTCAACTTTGGGGTTTTTATTGGACTTTTATTGAGGTTCTATTTGATGGAGTCTCCCCACATCAAAGCATCAGAAAGTATGAATCTATCCATCGATCTCCGGATGTTGATCGATAAGACGCTCTCGACGCTTCTGCAGTCGCTCAATCTCTTCATCAATACTCTCGATACGACTCTCAATGCGATCATAATGGGCTTGGAGAATCTCTCTAGCTTCGCTACGATCCGATGCAATTGGTGTCTCACCTCGTAATGGTCGATTTGCTGTCTCTTTCATATTGAACGTGAGAATAATCCCCACTAAGGCCGTTACCATTAGATAAAATGCCGGCACATAGAGATTATTCGTTAACTCAATCAACCAAGCCGTTAGGGTGGGTGTAAATCCTGCTACTAAAACAGAGATATTAAACGCCGTTGCCATCGCGCTATAGCGAACCTTCGTAGGGAAAATCGCCGGTAAAATAGAGGCCATCACCCCAGTAAAACAGCTCAACATTAATGCTAGGAAGACTAAACCTAAAAAGATTAATCCCACATTACCGGTATTGATAAGATAAAAGGCGGGAATCGCCCCAATCAACATTCCGACACTACCGATTTTAATAAAGACTTTTCGACCAAAACGGTCACTCAATAGACCAACAATAGGTTGGACAAAGAGAATCCCGATCATAATAGCAATAATGATTAAGACGCCATGGTCCGCACTATAGCCTAAACTAAATGAGAGATAACTCGGCATATAGGTGAGCAACATATAGTAGGTCACGTTAGTTAAAATAACGATCCCCACACTCAATAGAATACTCTTTGTATTATTACGAAGTACGGTTAAGAGAGATTCTTTCTCTACCGGCTTCGCTTCAATACTCTCACTATGCTTTAAGTAGGTAGGCGTCTCATCGAGTGCATGGCGCAGATACATGCCTAAAATTCCTAAAGGTCCGGCAATAAAGAAGGGAATTCTCCAACCCCACTCCTCAAAACGGGCATCTCCTAATAACGTTGTGATCAAGACGACAACACCGGCACCTAGAACAAATCCCGAGATTGAACCAAAATCGAGCCAGCTACTTAAAAATCCACGGCGACTATCGGGAGCATACTCCGCAACAAAGATCGCCGCGCCCGTATATTCGCCACCTACGGAGAAGCCTTGCGCTAATTTAGCAATTAAGAGCAGAATCGGTGCCCAGATACCAATAGTGGCATAGGAGGGGATCAGACCGATGGCAAAGGTACTCACCGACATAATGATAATGGTGATAGCAAGAATCTTCTTTCGCCCAAATTTATCCCCTAAAACCCCGAAGAATACACCACCAATAGGGCGAACTAAGAAGGGAACGGAGAAGGTGGCTAATGATGCCACTAGCTGTACGCCAGGGGAAGCATCTGGAAAGAAGACCTTTCCGAGCACATAGGCTAAGAAGCCGTAGACCCCAAAATCAAACCATTCAATGGCATTACCGAGCGCAGCGGCGGTAATTGCCTTGGTAAATTGATCGTTCTTAACGATCGTAATATCACTCAACTCCATCGGTTGGTGTTTTTTCGTGTTTGTCATAAATCTCCTTATTAGGTAGATATCTGATAATGAACCCACGAATTGCTTCTAAGGTATCGCTCCTCATTAGGGAAGTTCATTCAAATACCTATCTGTTGGAAATATCAGTCGCAAACCCTAAAAAAGCCTCTGATATTATTCAATAAGATTCAATAAAGTTTAAAAACTTGAAAATCTTAATCTGAAAATAGGATAGCGAGGCTCGATTTCTATTTGTAATTAATATTTTCTCTATAATTAGGGCATCTCATTAAAAATATTAATTAGATATAAAATCTCATTGCTGTATAAGCCTCCTCCCTTTAAGGTGCAAGAATGCTCCTTTTCAATGCCTCAAATAGAGCTAACGCTATACCTTCTCCCCCTATTGATCATTTTTTGTGATGAATAAATGAGAAAAACTCCTATTTATGCCTAACTACATCACTTTTAATGATGGTATTAAAAGGGTTGCTGAATTCTCTGCGCAATATTTAGACAAAATTTGCGATCTTAGATCAAAAAAGTTGAGGAGGAAATATTAGGGGCTGTTGAACATTTGAAGTAAAAAAATAGAGAATGATAAAATATAATCGCCAAAAAAATGCTAACGCTCTATTCTTATGCTTCAAACATTACTTAATGACAAGTTTTGGTTGAAACTAAAACCTATTTTTCTAGAAATATCTATTACAAACCTAATTTAAGAAATGTTTTCACCAGAATCTTATATCTTCTAACAACTGGCTATCCATAACAATATTACCAAACTACTTTGAAATACATAATATTGTTTTTAAAGATATTAAATGATGAATCAAGTTGTAAATTAAGATAGTTTATATTCCAAAGTAAAGCTGAAACGAAAAATTCTAACTGCTAAAAAGCCGATGAAAATAGTAGTAAAACTCATTTGATTATAGATACCTGTGAAAACTCACAAGGCAATCGAGGATATATCTTAAAAGACCTTAAAATCAATTTATTGAAAAATGAAATTTATATAAGTATCCATAATAGAAATAAATAATAGTATAAAAATTAATCATGTAAACCAACACATCATAAAAAGCATTTTCACGAAATTAAAGTGCTTCAGAGGCTTAGTAACTCATATTATGAATAAACCAAAAACTAGCTATATCAGTAATGATGCTTTAGCATACGCATAAATTTAATTGAAACCGTATATCGTTAACAATATTCTACATTATTCAATATAATTGACTTACATAGGAAACTAAAAATGTCAAACAAAAAAACAATTTCGCATCCTATAATAAACTCTTATGTCGAAGAATTCAGTAAGCAATATGAAATCGAATCAAATGGAGAAATAGATGCTCATAAAGTCTTTGAAGACTACATAAATAACTTAGTATTGTCTGTCTATTGTAACGATCCAAATGCTTCTTATCTAGACATGGAAACAGGTTCTGCTATTGGGATTGATGGTATAGCAATCTTTGTAGCTGATAAATTAATAACGAGCATCTCAGATGTCGAATATATATTAGATGAAGTAAAAAAATTTGATGTCAGCTTTTATTTCATACAATCAAAAACATCCCCTAAATTTGATCGGCACAGTATTACTGACTTCCTATCATCCATTCGTCGCTTTTTTGATTTTTCTTCGGTGAAATGTAACATACTTGAACTTCAAGAGTTTTGGGAAATTGCAAAATTTATATTCAGCAAAGCAACAAGATTTAAAGGTCAACCCAAACTTAATACCTTTTATATTACCTTATCTGCCAACAACATAGACCTTAAAGATCCTCACCTTTCTCATACAATAGGACAATCCATACAAGATATTAATGATTTAAATTTATTTGAACCTATAAAAAAAATAAATTTTATAGGAATACAAGAAATTATGACTTTAAATTCTAAACTGAATACTGAATTAGAAGTAGTCATCAAAATGGCTAAAACACCACTAGCTTATCCAAAAGACCAAAGCAATAAAGTAAAAAATGGTTACTATGGATTAATTCAATTAACTGAGTTTATTAAAATTCTGACCGAAGATATCGATGGAAACAAGGTATTAAGAAGACATATTTTTGATGATAATATTCGTTATTACCTAGGATCCGATGAAAAAATCGAGGTGAATGCTACGATGAAAGAACAAATCACAGGAGATAGAGCATACCTATTTGGCATGTTAAACAATGGAATTACTGTAATTGCAGACGAAATTAACCTCAGTTCGGAAGAGCTAAGTTTAAAAAACTATCAAATAGTTAATGGTTGCCAAACAAGTAATGTGATTTTTGAAGTATTAAATGATATCCATAATAATTCTGAAGATATTTATTTACCTATTCGATTCATCGCGACTGAAGATGAAGAAACAAAGTCTTCAATAATCAAAGCTACTAATAGTCAAACTACATTAAAACCTGAACAATTAGCGGCCCTAAGTTCTATACAAAAAGCCATTGAGCAATATTATGAAACCAAGAAAAAATCTAATAATTTTGATCTATTCTATGAAAGGAGAACCGAGCAATTTAGAGATGATAATGTTCAGAAAACAAAGATTATAACTATTCCTCTCCAAATCAAATCAACTTCTGCTATGTTCTTAGATTTGCCAGATGAGGTTTCAGGGCAATACGGCAAGGTTGAAAGAAGTACGCGAGGTTCATTATTCCAAGATAATCATCTCGCTTTTCTAAATACCTATTATGTCAGTGGACTTGCTTGGTACAGAGTTGATAGATTCATAAGAACAAATGAAGAAGGTAAAAAAGCAAGAAGAGCACGCTGGCATTTAATGATGCTTTTAAAATATCTGTTATGTGACCATAATTTAATCTATAAAAAAATTGATAGACACTCTGAAGAAGCTAGTAAAAAAATTGAAAAAAAATTACTTGATGAGGAAAAATGCAACTCTTTAATTATGCAGTGTCTTAACATAATTAAAGAGTGCCTAAAAACACATAATATAGACTATGTTCTAGATCGTAAGACTTTTGAAAGAAAAGAAACAACAACTCTGCTCATCCAATACATCAAACAAAAAAAATAAAACTTCTTTTATTCTTCCGGCTCATACCCCAAATTGGGGGCGAGCCACTTTTCTGCCTCTTTCAGATCCCAACCTTTTCGTTTGGCATAATCTTCAACCTGATCTCGACCAATTTTACCCACACCAAAATAGTGCGCTTCAGGATGAGCAAAGTACCAGCCGGACACTGCCGCTTGTGGATACATCGCAAAACTATCGGTGATCTCTAGGCCGATCCGCTGATCGGGGCTGAGAAGTTCCCATAAGGTCGCTTTCTCCGTATGTTCAGGACAAGCTGGGTAACCAGGCGCCGGACGAATACCGCGATACTCCTCACGAATCAATGCCTCATTATCTAGCGCTTCCTCCTTTGCATAGCCCCAATACTCTTTCCGCACCAATTTATGGAGATATTCCGCTAAACTCTCTGCGAAACGATCGGCAAGCGCTTTGAGCATAATCGCACTGTAATCATCATGATCAGCTTCAAATGCCTCAATATAGGGTTCAATGCCGATACCTGCCGTACAGGCAAATGCGCCGATATAATCCTCTTCACCGATAAAATCAGCAAGAGAGCGATTCGGCATCTCATTGGGTCGCTCTGTCTGTTGACGCAGATGATGCAAACGTGCAAGTTCTTCTGTACGAGTATCATCTGTAAATAAAACTGTACTTTCACCTGCATTTTTTGCAGGAAATAGTCCGACAACAGCTTTCGCTGTTAGCCACTTCTCCTCGAGAATTTTTGCCAACATCTTCTCTGCGTCTTGATAGACTTTTGTCGCTTCTTCCCCAATAATTTCATCTTCTAATAATTTTGGGAACTTCCCACGCAATTGCCAGGAAGCGAAAAAGGGGGTCCAATCGATCGTCTCTACAAGATCTTCTAATGGAACTTCAAATTGATAAATTCCCAACTTCGCCGGCTTAACAATGGCATCGAAGGAGAGCTGCATCTTATTATCGACCGCAGCTTTAAAGGGAATCAGCTTAATATCGCGCTGCCGCTCGAGATAGGCAATCCGGCGCTTTTCATAATCTTCCTTCACCTCCTGCATAAATGGCTCACGCAATTCTGGACTAATGAGAGATTGCGCAACTCCAACAGAGCGGGAAGCATCACGCACATGAACAACGGTATGGCTATATTGTGGTGCAATCCGAACTGCCGTATGCGCTAGCGAAGTTGTTGCCCCACCAATCATGATGGGAATATCTAAGCCGCGCCGCTCCATCTCTTTAGCAAAACCCACCATCTCCTCAAGCGAAGGCGTAATTAAACCGGAGAGTCCAATCACATCCACCTGCTCTTCAAGTGCTTTCTCAATAATCGCCGGGGTTGGAACCATCACCCCCATATCGATCACCTCAAAGTTATTACACTGCAACACAACGCCGACAATATTCTTCCCAATATCGTGAACATCCCCTTTGACCGTTGCCATCAAGATTTTGCCATTTGACTGACTCATATCGCCAAACTTTTTCTTCTCTTCCTCAATAAAGGGAATTAAGTAAGCTACCGCACGCTTCATCACCCGCGCTGATTTCACCACCTGTGGCAGAAACATCTTTCCTTCACCAAAGAGATCTCCCACCACATTCATACCGATCATTAAGGGGCCTTCAATCACCTCTATAGGCCGAGAAAAGCTTTGTCGTGCAAGCTCAGTATCCTCTTCGATATAGCTATCAACACCATTGACTAATGCATAGGTTAAACGCTCACCGACCGGCAACTCACGCCATTCAAGATTCTCCTCTTTTCGCGCAGCCCCCTCCCCTTGATACTTCTGTGCAAGCTCTAAAAGACGCTCACTTGCGCCCGGATCTCTGTCGAAGAGAACATCTTCAATCCCATCACGTAGCTCTTGCGGAATATCTTCATAGATCGCAAGTTGCCCTGCATTAACAATACCCATCGATAAACCGCGAGCAATCGCATGGTAGAGAAAGACAGCATGAATCGCCTCTCGGACTAAATTGTTTCCCCTAAAGGAGAAGGAGACATTCGAGATTCCGCCAGAGATATGGACATAGGGTAAATTCTTCCGGATCCATTCTGTTGCTTCAAGGAAATCTAACCCGTAACGATTATGCTCAGAGATACCGGTAGCAATGGCAAAGACGTTGGGGTCGAAGATAATATCTTCTGCCGGGAAATGAATCTCATTGACTAAAATGTCATACGCTTTTGAACAGATCTCAATCCGGCGCGCTAAGTTATCCGCCTGCCCATCTTCATCAAATGCCATCACAACAATAGCTGCGCCATATTTTTTGGCCAATTTTGCATGCGCAATAAATTCCTCAACCCCCTCTTTCATAGAGATTGAGTTCACAATGCTAACTCTTGAGGCGATCTTAACTTGTAGCGCACTTAAAAAAACGCCGCTCTAATCGCCATCTTGAGTCGGTCTAATAATCATTCTGATAGTCGTTCTGATAGAGAGGAAGGAGGAGAAAATAGAATCGACCATCATAGAATCGGCCATAAAAAAGCGCTAACCGCAGACCGAATCTGCCATTAGCACTTCTCTATTAAGATAAGCCTATACGAGATCAACTGCTATAGCGCAACAGATCAAGCGCTATAGCGGATAGAATCTACGGATAGATAGCGATCACACATTAATCAGGAATATCGATCTTTCCAGAGATAACGGGCTTCACAGCCTTACTATCGATAATTAATGTGGGCTGTAATGATGGGTTAGCAGGATAATTTGATCCGCCCCACTTCATCACGACCTGCCCTTTTCCTTTACTATAAACGGAGAGATCAGACCAACCATTTGAACGTGCTTCTAAGACATAAATCGGGGCATTCGCAACGGTCGATTTTGATGCTAATTTGTAACGTCCATCCGCTAAACCTTCAAAGACAAGCAGTGTACAGCCTCCTGTTCCACACCACTCTTCCCCCTCAAGAAGGACTAAACCATCATCGATGCCATCTTGGTTAAGATCAGCATAAGCGACAGCATAGCTCGGCGCAGCCTCATTCGTGAATTTTTTGATGGCTGCCTCTAACTGCGGTGTTGCCACAACCTCTTCTAACTCAATAGAGCTCCCTGCTGTCTGACATCCTGCTAAAAAAAGAGCGGAAAGTGCTACGGTTAATAGACCTTTTTTCATCATAGTGACTCCCTTTGTTGTCCTGAGACTTCTGGTATAAAAAAAGCTCTTCCTGGGTACAAGAAGAGCATCATTAACTGATTAATGCTTCTTATCTGCCAGACTCATCGATCTGTTGGACTTAGCACAAAAAGATTGGTGCTGAGACTTCATTGGGCCAATTCCCTCCATCTCTCTTAATAAGAACTACACTTTTACTATATCACTCAAAATTTACAAATAGCAAAACAAAAACTTAAAATAGTGAAAAAAGAGGGATAAAGAGAGATAAAGAGGGATATAAAACGCCAGGTTTCCACCATAAAATTAAGAAAATATTAAGATCTTGTTAAAAATTTATTAGAAACTTATTGGAAACTTACTTTTAAATTTGCTTTTTATCGATCAATTCCTCTATAGTGATGAGAACACGGTAATAGAAGAAACCATCTTCAATACCAAGATCTTATCAAGAGTGGCGGAGGGAAAGGCCCTGTGATGCCCGGCAACCTGATGAAAATTAAGGTGCCAATTCCTTCGACCTATCTATGGATAGGATCGAAAGATAAGTTTGCGTAATGCCAACACTTGATGAGAAAGAGTGCTGGCTTTTTTTATGCCAGTTCGAAAATGGAAAGACCATTCAGTCACCGAATCACCCCCCAATAACCACTAATCGACAGAGGATAAAAAAATGAG
This sequence comes from Ignatzschineria cameli, assembly GCF_003121895.1. Lineage (GTDB taxonomy): Bacteria > Pseudomonadota > Gammaproteobacteria > Cardiobacteriales > Wohlfahrtiimonadaceae > Ignatzschineria > Ignatzschineria cameli. The sequence goes on along the minus strand of NZ_QEWW01000006.1, from coordinate 34,590 downwards.
TGCGCAATATGTTGAGCTATTAAACCAGAGCCTTTTTGAACTTCAGAATGATGTCAATGTCTCCTTTGAGTTCTTTCCCCCCAATAGCGAACAGATGGTCACCACTCTTTGGAACTCCATCGAACGGCTTAAGGTCTTAAAACCCCAATTTGTCTCCGTCACCTATGGTGCGAATGCGTCAACACGGGATCGTACCCACCGAGTGATTGAAGATATTGTCCATAAAACGGATCTCACCGCCGTTCCCCATCTCACCTGCGTCGATACATCGGAAGAGGAGCTCAATCAGATCGCCGATAACTATTGGGATCTTGGCATTCGCCATATTTTGGCACTGCGCGGAGATCTCCCTAAGGGTACAGAAAACCCAGGTATCTATGCTGATAGTCTAGTCAAACTACTCAAAAAACGTCACGACTTTGATATCTCGGTAGCCGCCTATCCTGAAATTCACCCGAAGCAAAAAATGCACAGGCTGATCTTCTCCATCTTAAGCGTAAAATCGATGCCGGAGCGAATTTAGCGATTACCCAATTCTTCTTCGATATCGATGCCTTTCTCCGCTTTAGAGATCGTTGCGTTGCCGTAGGAATTGAAGCTGAGATCGTTCCCGGTATTCTCCCTGTCTCTAACTATGAATCATTGATCAAGTTTGCCGGTCCTTTAAATGTCAAAATCCCCTCTTGGCTCCATAAACGTTATGAAGGCTTAGAGAGTGACCCCACAACACGAAGCCTTGTGGGTGCGAGTATCGCCATCGATATGGTGAGATTTCTCCGTAAAGAGGGGATTCAAGACTTCCACTTCTATACCCTCAATCGCTCAGAGCTGACCTATGCCATCTGCCACACCTTGGGATTACGCCCCGATCCGGCAATCGGGGTAGCGTAATCTTAAGCGCTCTTGTTAGTTGCGCTTTACCAGATTGAGACGATTTACGACTCCTGACCGATTGGGTTTCATGTGAAACATTAAAAGAGAGACTACAGAAATTTAACGAAAAGGATCTGGAATCGTGGAAGGAACCAAAATATGGCGACCGACATGATCTACATCGGTTTCACCGCAGAAGGCCATACTGGTCTCAAATTCATTACGGATCAACTCCAATGCTTTTGTGACCCCTTCTTCTCCCATAGCACCTAAACCATAGAGATAAGCACGACCGATCATGCCAGCATTCGCCCCTAATGCAACCGCTTTAAGAAGGTCTTGCCCTGAACGAATACCGCTATCGAGAATAATCTCGGTAGAAGTGCCGGCAAGCGCTTCAACAATCGACGGAAGAACAGCAATGGAGGAGAGCGCACCATCTAATTGGCGGCCACCGTGATTACTCACAACAATCGCATCGGCGCCCACTTGATGAGCGAGCTTGGCATCTTCTGCATCTAAGATACCTTTGAGAATAATTTTGCCGCCCCACATCTCTTTGATCCAGGCGATATCATCCCAATTGAGGGTAGGATCAAATTGCTGATTGGTCCAGGAGGCGAGCGAACTGGGATCATCAATTCCTTCAACATGGCCAACAATATTGCCAAATTGACGTCGTTTCGTCTTCAACATATTCCAGCACCAGCGCTGTTTAGTTAGGAGGTTTAACCAGTTTCGAAGAGTCGGTTTAGGTGGAACAGAGAGACCATTTTTAAGATCCTTATGGCGTTGCCCAATCATCTGCAGATCGAGGGTAATCACTAAGGCATCACACCCTGCTCGTTTTGCACGATCGATAAGGCGCTGCATAAAGTCACGATCACGCATCACATAGAGTTGAAACCAGAAAGGTTCACCCACCTCATTTTTGATATCTTCTAAGGAGGCGATACTCATTGTCGACAATGTGTAGCGAATACCAAATCGAGCAGCAGCTCTTGCGGCAAGAATCTCACCATCAGGATGAACCATGCCCACAAGCCCCGTCGGTGCAATCGACAGTGGCATCGACATCGAAATCCCAAGAAGATTGCGCTCTAATCGGCGATTCTCCATATTACGCGCAACTTTCTGCACTAACTTAATCTTCTGAAAGTCAGATTCATTTGCACGATAGGTCGATTCTGTCCACGAGCCTGAATCGACATAGTCATAAAACATTTTGGGAACACGTCTCTTTGCAAGCACGCGAAGATCTTCGATATTGGTAATCGTTGTCATACTAAAAATTTAACCTCAAAAATAATCTAACAGGAATTCCACAACCACACACAACCATCCTCAATCATATAGTGAACAATGCAACTAAAACGATTGAAAGCAAGCGGGTAAAACCGATAAAACAGGATCAAAACACTATACTGCTCACAAACGAGTGTGACAATTAATGACAATATTATTTGCAATTTATTTGCACTTTATTTGCAATTTGATTCAATACAGTCTATACATATATGCAATGCCGATTTGATAACAGCTTGCGGGCATAACCAGCTAAAGCGTTCCTCTTAAGAGTGATTCTCCTAAAATAGAGATCCTTAAATAGAAACCTTGTAAGAAACCTTGTAGCACGCAGGCAAATCAGATCAAAACAGAACCATCTACCGATGGAATCACAGATCGCTCGCGCTATTTACCGCAATAGCGTCATGCTAAAAACCTGATAATCACAAGGAGAAAATTTATGTCATTAGAGAATCCTCAACTTCCTATTCTCGATTACCACCAATTTCTTGCAGGTGGGCAGGAGAGAGGAGCTTTTTTAGAATCGCTTCGCTATGCCGCTCATGAGATCGGCTTCTTCTATCTTAAAAATCACAATATCCCACAAGAATTGATTGAAAGAGCACAGCGACTCGCCAAAGAATTCTTCGCCCTCCCCTTAGAGGAGAAGTTAGCGATTCATATGTCAAACTCCCCCCATTTTCGGGGTTATACCAACATTCATGATGAGATTACTCGCGAAAAGCCCGATAGTCGTGAGCAATTTGACTTTATGCCGGAGTATGAAGCAATTCCACTCGATAAGATCCCTGAGGATCAACCCTGGTTACGGCTCCAAGGGCCTAATCAATGGCCCGCTTCTCTTCCGGGGTTACGCCCTACCTTTATTGAACTTCAAGAGCGGCAGACAGAATTAGCAAAATCGATGATCTCCGCTTTTGCCCTCGCGTTAGGTCAGGACGAAGCGATCTTTGCGCCCACTTATGCCCATAAACCCTCTGTTCTCTCCAAAGCGATCCACTATCCTGGCATAGGAGGTGAACAAGGTGTCGGCCCCCACAAAGATTCTGGCTATATCACCTTTGTTCAGCAGGAAGATCAAGCGGGATTAGAGGTATTGAAAGATGATGAATGGGTCTTAGCTGAGCCGATCGAAGGGACCTTTGTTGTCAATATTGGTGAGCTCCTCGAGATCGCCTCTCAGGGATATCTTAAAGCGACCCTCCATCGCGTACTGCCCTCCCCTGTTGGGCAAGATCGCTACTCTCTCGCCTACTTTTTAACCTCACAGCTCGATGCCACTGTTCCCCTTTTAACATTGCCAGAAGCATTGCAAGGAAAACGTTTTGCGATTACTCAAGATCCTAAAAATCCGCTCTTTACTCAGATTGGGAAAAATTTCTTAAAGGGACGCTTACGCTCCCACCCTGATGTTGCCGCGCGCTTCTATGCCGATATCTCTATCGATGAATAGCGAGCAATAGAGAAAGAAGAGATCGCTGATAGTGATAGTGATATTAATACCCCTCTTTATAAGCACTATCAGCGCTTAATAAAAAATAGATATTAACTAAGAGAAACTCACTAATAGAGACTCACTCATTACAAAAAATGCCGATTTGGAGAAGCTTGCGGGCACAACAGCTAAGCGAACACCTTCTCGGCTCCGAACTAGGAGAATAAGATGAAATTAAATATAGATACCCTCACTCTCACCACTTCCCCTCTGAAGAGAGGATTAAAACCCTCTTTCTGGCAGACTCTTAAGCGTGGCGCGCAGCTACTACTTTTAGCAACCCCACTTCTTCTTACCGCCTGTTCTGATGATGCCTCAACGGCACAAGCGGGGGAGAATCGAATCAAAATCGGAACCTCTCCCGGCGACTTTGGCGATATCGTTCGTGAGTATCTTGCTCCTGAATTACAGAAATCGGGCTATCAAGTAGAGCTAACAGAGATTACCGATATTATTATCCCTAATGTGAGTGTCGAAGAGGGAGCGCTTCACCTCAATATCTTCCAGCATCAACCCTATATGGAGGAGTTTAATCGTGTTCGTAATGGTCATCTTGCTCCTCTCGTTCAGGTTCCTACCGCACCTTATGGTCTCTACGCTGGGAAGAAGCGCTCGCTCGATGAAATTGAGGTGGGATCTTCCGTGGGGATTCCCTCTAATGTGACCAACTTTTCTCGGGGGCTCTGGATCTTAGAAAATTTAGGCTGGATTGAATTGCGCGATGATATTGCCGATCCTTTCCGTATTGAAAAGCGTGATATCACGAAAAACCCCTATCAATTAGAGATTAAGGAGATTGAAGCAGCACAGATGACTCGTGCGCGAGATGATCTCGACTATGCCATTATCAATGGTAACTTTGCTCTCGATGCCGGCATTCACTTTACCGAAGCGCTCACCATTGAGCCGAGTAAATACTTTGTTAACTGGGTCGTCGTCCACGAGAAGAACCTCAACGCGCCTTGGGCCACAGAGATTGTAGAGATTATCAACTCCAATGGTTTTAAAGCATATAGTCAAGAGCGATTCCCCGGCTATAACCTGCCCTTAGCGTGGGAAGAAGATTCTAATCAATAGGACAACATGATTTAAGCGCATATAAAATAGATCAATCAGCGAAGCGGTGGAGACCCATCGCCTGCTGATGATCATAAAAGTATCGATCATTACTAGCAATTGAGATCACCACTTGCCAGCACGCAATCTATGAAAGTATGCGGCAGTAAGATCCGGCAATCATTCAGCTTCCATTATCTCAATGAATCAAGAAAACTCCTCGATCCGCGGGAGCCAACGATTGCACTCTTTTCACCACTGCATGCCCGCAGATGGGGCTCTCAACTCCAAAACGATATTGTTAAGATTGCCACTTGCCGGCGCGCAATTTGTGGAAGAGCGCAACGGTGATATCCGGCAACTCATCAGCTCCAATTATCTCAATGAATAAGAAAACTCCTCGAGTCGCGGGAGCCAACGATTGCACTCTTTTCACCACTGCATGCCCGTAGATTGATGACTTCGACTACTCAACATAGAAGAGGATACTAAAGTACTGACAGGCACTTCCGCCGATCACAAAAAGGTGCCAAATGCCATGAGCATGCTTCACCTTTTCATCTAACAGAAAGAAGATCACCCCAAGGGTATAAACAACCCCGCCGGCAATTAGCCAGAAAAGCCCTTCTGATGAGAGCGCGAGCGAAAGCGGTTTTGCCGCAATCACTATTAACCAACCCATCACAAGATAGATCGTCAAAGAAAAGACCTGCGTCCGGCGACCAATCAAGATCTCCTGAATAATCCCTATCGCCGCTAATCCCCATGAAACACCAAAAAGAGACCAGCCCCAACCGCCCCCTAATGTCACCAATGTATAAGGGGTATAACTTGCCGCAATTAAGAGATAGATCGCACAATGATCTAAGACCTGAAAGAGCTCCTTTCTTGGCCCCGGCTGAAGAAGATGGTAGATCGTTGAAGTAAGATAGAGTAAAACTAATGCCGCGCCATAGATCGAGACACTCACAATTTTCCATGCATCATTGTAGAGACTTGCATAGACAATAATAAATGACATGCCACCTAGCGCTAATAGGGTTCCGATTAAATGACTATAGATATTAAATTTTTCACCTTGAGGCATCGCTGTAACTCCTTACGCTCATTTGGGGATTCGCTCAAGTTCTTAGTGTAACACTCCTCAACATCCTTTTTCTTTTAAGAAAATAGTTGAGATTGCCTCTTGCCGGCATGAGATTTGTGGAAGCATGCAGAGGTAATTCCCAGCAACTCATCAGCTTTTTTTTTGTTTTAATAATCAGTTCCTAAAAAGATTTATCGAACGGTAAGAACCGACTATTTCATTCTTTTCTCTGATCCATACTTGTCAGCAGGCATCGGTGATACCAGGTCGATATCGATCCTTAAAGTAAGGATATTTGCCGGTGATGGGAAGATCACTATCTGCCGGCGCCTAATCTCTGGAAGAACGCGATGGTAAAGTCCGGCAGCGTTCAGCCCCTTTTTTCTTCTAATAAAATAGTTGGCGAAATAGTTGACGAAATAGTGAGTGATAGAAGATATCCTTCTTTAACTCCCAATATTATTAAAAATCACTATATATCGAGTTATTCCCCATAAAATTGGGTAAAATAGAAACGATATTCAAATAGAGATTGAAATAGTCGATATTGAAATAGATACTGAAATTGAATTCGTATCCATTGATTGAGTGATCTCAATAACCAGATTTTAGGAGCAAAAATGCGTAAACGTACTACAACTGTTAATCTTGATCGATTTCGTAAAAAGCGATCACTTCGCCTCAAACCCCTTGCAGTAATTATCGCCTCTGCGCTCTTCCTCGCCGCTTGTAATGATAATACAGCGCAACAGGAGGAGGTCTCCATGTATCGAAACGTCGAAGAGTGTGTGCGTTACAATCCTGATGCGAAAGCACTTTGTGAAACAACTTTCGCCCAAGCGCAACAGGAAGCGATCGATACCGCTCCCCGCTTTGCAACAAGAGAAGATTGTATCGCTGAGTTTGGCGAAGCCGGCTGCCAAGCTGCACCTTTAAATCAGGAACAAAATAGCGCTCAATCGAGCGGTAGCTTCTGGATGCCATTAATGGCTGGTTTCCTCTTTGGTAAGATGATGGGTGGATTTAATGCCCATAAGCCGCTCTACTCCCCTCAAGCAGGTCCTAATAAAGGGCAATTCTTCGATTCAAGCGGTAAAAATTTTGGCAACGTAAAACCCGGAACAAAGTTTAAAGTCAATCCTACCGATTTAAGACCTGGAAAAGCAGGACAGACCCTACGCCGAGGTGGCTTTGGACAGATGGTCTCCAAACAGAATATGGCGCCGGCAAAATCAGCATCGGGAACAAATACCCGCCGTAGCGTAGGTGGCTAAGCGATGAAACGCATTCCCATTACTGAACGCCCCCATTGGCAACAGCAGGCTGAAGAGTTTGGTTTCAATTTCCACACCATGTATGGCGAACGCTATTGGTGTGAAGATTTCTACTACCAATTTGGGCTTAAAGAGATTGAGCTGATCGAATCGGCGACAGAAGAGCTTCATCAGATGGCGCTCAAAGCGGTGGAGCGAGTCGTTAAAAGTGAGAAATTACTAGAAAGATTTCAGATTCCACCACAAAGTTGGCGCTTTATTCGTGACTCTTGGGAACAGAATGCGCCGTCACTCTATGGCCGCTTCGATTTTGCTTACGATGGCGCTGGGCGTCTTAAGCTTTTAGAATATAATGCCGATACGCCGACCTCACTCTATGAGAGCGCTTTCTTCCAATGGCTCTGGTTAGAAGATCAGATCGAAGCGAAGAACCTCCCTATGGTAGCGGATCAATTCAATAGTATTCAGGAGCAATTGATCTCGCGATTTTCTGAACTTCGCGCTTATCATCAGGTTGAACTTCTTCACTTTAGTTGCTGTCAAGATTCTGAAGAGGATCGAGGCACTGTGGAGTACCTTGAAGATTGTGCGCAAGAAGCGGGATTAGCGACCCAATTTCTCTATATTGAAGAGATCGGAATTAATAGTGAACTGGAATATACCGATTTAGAGGATGATCCGATTAGAGCGATCTTCAAACTCTATCCTTGGGAGTTTATGTTAGGCGAGGATTTTGCGAGTTATCTCGATATGAACAAAACGCTCTGGCTTGAGCCAGGTTGGAAAGCGATTCTCTCTAACAAGGCTCTCCTACCACTATTGTGGGAGATGTTCCCCGATCATCAATACCTGCTTCCGACCTATTTTGCCGATGACCCCAAGGCTAAAACCTTAAGTAGCTACGTTAAAAAACCGCTCTTCTCTCGAGAAGGGGCAAATGTGGAGATCATTACAGAAGGTCAAGTATTAGAGAGTGCTGATGGCCCTTACGGTATTGAAGGCTCAATTATTCAAGCCTATGAACCACTCCCTGTTTTTGATGGTAATCATGTTGTTGTCGGCAGTTGGGTTGTGGGCGATAGTGCTTGTGGACTCAACATTCGAGAAGATCACTCTCGTATCACTCAGGATCTCTCTCGCTTCTATCCACATGCGATTATTGGTTAGTCGATTTTAAAAATCATAAAAAGAGAAATGCGCCTTACAGGGCGCATTTTTTATGAATAACCTCTAAGAAGGTTTGTAAGCTGCGAGAGTCTACTATTGCACTCTTGTCACCACTGCATGCCCGCAGATTGGCATTTTCGATACCGAGGTTAGAGATAATACATATAGTTACCCTCTTCCTCCTGTGCTTCTAAGGCGATATCGGATAACTTAATATTGGTTAAAATCTTCATCAATCCATCACTCATCGGGCGATAAACCTGTTCAATAAGGGCGCGTTCAATATTGTGCGCCGTTGCTTCAACCGTTGAATCATTCTCTGTAAAGAGCGCTGGCTCAACACTATTTAAAATATCGTAAAGTGTGATCTCTTTCGGTGGGCGCATTAGGTAATATCCACCCTGCGCACCTTTAATCGAACCGACAACCTCACCGCGACGGAGCTCTGAGAAGATTCGCTCAAGATAGATTTTGGAAATCTCTAAATCTTCAGCAATTTCTAAAACTGTTGTGACAGGCTGAGACTCATGGACGAGTGCCATCTTCACAAGCGATGCTAAAGCATAACGCGATTTTGCAGATAACTTCATAGAAACTCCTCAATACAATATTAATTGACAACTATTTCCAGATCCTGATACTCTACAGGATATAGAGTAAACATATAATAATGGTATGCTTATCATTCGTCAATAGCAGTTTTCTTTTATAAGCGCGATCTGCATCTACAAGCACCTTATAAGCAACCATTGATTGTCTCAAGGAGAAGAGAAGATGACAAAAATTTATGAAAGTTTAACTGATCTTATCGGCCATACCCCACTTTTAGCATTTAACCGTTTTTCAAAATCGAAAGGTTTAAAAACGCCGATCATTGGGAAATTAGAGTATCTCAATCCTGCTGGAAGCGTTAAGGATCGTATCGCATATGCGATGATCGACACGGCTGAAAAAGCGGGCATCTTAAAACCGGGTGCGGTCATTATTGAACCGACAAGTGGTAATACCGGAATCGGGCTTGCTTCTGTTGCTGCGGCAAAGGGGTATCGTATCATCTTAACAATGCCGGAAACAATGAGTATCGAGCGCCGCAATCTGCTTAAGGCATATGGTGCCGAGTTAGTGCTCACCGAGGGTGTTAAAGGGATGAAAGGAGCGATTGCTAAGGCTGATGAGCTTACAAAAGAGATTGAAGGGGGCGTTATTTTAGGGCAATTTGTTAACCCGGCAAACCCAAAAGTTCATGAAGAGACTACCGGCCCTGAGATTTGGGAAGATACTGATGGCACGGTTGATATTGTAATCGCCGGCATCGGCACCGGAGGCACCATTACCGGTTTAGGTCGCTATCTTAAAAAGCAAAATCCTAATATTCAAATCATTGCGGTAGAGCCAGAGTCTTCACCTGTTCTTTCAAAAGGAGAAGCAGGTCCCCATAAAATCCAAGGAATTGGTGCCGGATTTATCCCTGATACGCTCGATACAGCGATCTATGATGAAGTTATTACCATCTCCGATAGTGGCGCATTTGAACTTGCTAAAGAGGTCGCAGCGACAGAAGGTCTATTAATTGGAATCTCTGCAAGTGCTGCAATGAAAGCGGCGCTCTCAGTTGCCCTTCGTCCGGGAAATGAGGATAAAAAAATTGTAGTGATTCTTCCTGATAGTGGTGAAAAATATCTTTCAACACCGCTCTTTGAAAAGGAATAATCATCCCCATATTAGAGTTACGGTATTTTATTCCTCCTTTAAATACCTACTTACTTTGGCCTAGTCTTATGACTAGGCTTTTTTTATCTCAAAAGAGGAGTTTAAAGAGTAAGAGAGTCAGTAGAGCCGCGGGAACCCACTATTGCACTCTTTTTACCACTGCATGCCCGCAGATGGGTGCTCTCAACTCCAAAACGATGTCGTAAAGATCGCCCTTTGCCGGCACACAATCGCTGGAAGAGCGCGATCGTAAGATCCGGCAATCGTTCAGCCTCTGTTAATCTCAACAAATAAGATGACTCATGGAGCCGCGGGAACCCACTATTGCACTCTTTTTACCACTGCCTGCCCGCAGATGGGTGCTCTCAACTCCAAAACGATGTCGTAAAGATCGCCCTTTGCCGGCATGCAATCGATGGAAGAGCGCGATCGTAAGATCCGGCAATCGTTCAGCCTCTGTTAATCTCAACAAATAAGATGACTCATGGAGCTGCGGGAACCGATTATTGCACTCTTTTTACCACTGCATGCCCGCAGATGGGTGCTCTCAACTCCAAAACGATATCGTAAAGATCGCCCTTTGCCGGCACACAATCGCTGGAAGAGCGCGATCGTAAGATCCGGCAACAGTTCAGCTTTTTTTCTCAACGAATAAACAGATCCACAAATTCATAGCGATCCCCACCGCCTATTGTGGAAAGAGGATACGAATCTGTAAACCTGATAAGTGATCATCTCGCTCTAAAAAGCGGATCTCACCATGATGAGCTAAAACTATCTTCTCTACAATATGAAGTCCTAAGCCAAAACCTTGCCGTGATCGATCTGCTCGATGAAAACGCGCCTTGAGCCGCTCTTTCTCCTCTCGAGGAATCCCCGGTCCGCGATCTTTTACCTCCAAAAGAATATCGCCATTCTCTGCGCGAGCGATGATCTCACTATACTCCCCATCGGCGGCATAGAAGCGAATATTATCGAGCAGATTCTTTAAAAGAAGATAGATCAGACTCGCATCACCTCGCATCATTAATCTCGCCGGCACACTCACCTTTAGAGGATGAGGAAAGTGAGGTTGATACTCCGCTAATAGAGGCTCGATCACCGTCTGAATCAGATCAAATTCTGCAACATTTTCTAGACGAAGCTGATAACTTGCTCGAGAGAATTGGAGCAGACGCTCGATCGTAATTAGAAGATCATCGATACGATTGATCAAAAGCTGCGTCTCAGGTTGCTCTTCCATCAACTCTAATGTTAGCCGCATGCCGGCAAGGGGCGTTCGTAACTCATGAGCAACATCGGCAGAAAAAGCCTTCTCATACTCAATCCGCTGCCCGATATTTTGCAAAAGCTGATTCACCTTCAATACCATCATCGCCATCTCTGTCGATGGCGTTGGTAACTCAATCGGTGTTAAATTAAGAGAGCTTCGCTGCGAGAGCTCCTCACTCAACCTTTCAAATGGAATGAGTAACCGCTGCGTTACATAACGAATCGATAAGAGCGCACCGATCAAAATCAGAATAATAAAGAGCGTCAGCGCGATTAAGATCTCTTTAGCTTCATGCCGCATCGCATCAACCTTCTCCGCATCACTTAAACCATGATCGGTTAAGATCTCAATCTGCTCCCCTACTTCATAAGCCACCAATGCGATAATTGTTAACCCTGAAATTAAGATGATCCCCGTTAATGCCAAAAATAATCTGCGCTTGATCCCCATACTATCCTCGAGTCTCATCGATCAATTGATAACCAAAACCGCGCACCGTCTCTATGCGCTCCCTCCCCACCTTCTGTCGCAATCGATGGATATAGACCTCTAATGTGTTTGAACCTAATTGATCCTGCCAAGAGTAGAGATCCTGTTGCAGAAATTCTCGCGCAACAACCTGGCCATACTTTAAAAGAAGACGGGAGAGAATCAGATATTCGCGAACCGTCAGATCGAGAATATCCCCTTTTAAACGGATCTCTTTCTGCGTCAGATCGAGCTGAAAATCGGCAATCTCCAACTGATTATTAGCAACCCCACAATGGCGTCGAATAATCGCCCGGAGACGCGCATAGAGCTCTGCTAAGGCAAAGGGTTTTAGAAGATAATCATCCGCACCAGCATCTAGACCGATCACCCGATCATCGACCGTATCTCGCGCTGTGATAATGAGAATGGGAAGCTGATTCTCCCGCTGACGAAGATCTGAAAGAAGTGTTAATCCATCTCCATCAGGAAGCCCCAAATCGAGCAAAATAGCGCTATAGTGACTCTCTTCAACCGCTAAAAAGGCTCTTGCCTCCTTGAGCGTTTCTGCACTATCGACCACATAATCCTCCTTAAGTAAGGCGCGCTCTAACCCTTGTTTTAAGAGTGGATCATCCTCGACAATTAATAGCTTCATAATATTTGGCATCCTTTAAAGAGATTCATCGATTCATCATAAACTGCCGTCTCTACCGAGAGCAAGCCAAGAAGGGAGTGGAAGAGATTATCTTGTGACAATGCCGCCTCTTCTGCCATCTGCTGCAAGCATGCTTGGGATAATTGTTGTTTTTGGTAAAAGTTGGAGTCGGCCCAAAAGATCATTGGCACCTGCTTCTGCTCCATCGGGGCAATCGCATAGGGCGCGCCATGGAGATAGAATCGATTCTCCCCTAAAGATTCACCATGATCCGAAAGATAGAGCATCGCCGTCTCATATTCGCCGGAAAAACGCTTCAAAAGGGCAATAGTCTCCGCTAAAACATAATCTGTATAGAGGATCGTATTATCATAGACATTCTCTAAGGCAACTTGATCACAGGTCTCTATCTTATTGGTATCGCAACTCGGGGTAAATTGTCGAAACTGCTCTGGATAACGCTGATAGTAAGTTGGCCCGTGACTGCCATTCATATGCAGAACAATCACCAAATTCTCATCATGATCACTTTGCGCGGCGATATAATCCTCCAATCCCGTTAAAAGATATTGGTCATAATAGAAACCGGTCACCGATTTTGGCAGATCGAGATACTCCTCAACATATTGAGTCGGAATGCGATCACAAACGCCTTTACAGCCATTATCATTCTCTCGCCAGAGTAATTGATAGCCCGCTCGTTGTAAGATATCGAGAAGATTCTCCTCCTTACTCGCGCGCACTTTATCAAAATTTTCCCTTGTTAAACGGGAGAACATACAAGGAACAGAGATCGCGGTAGCGGTCCCACAAGCGGAGACATCTTTAAAGCTCACCAAATTGGGCTCTTGAGAGAGAAGCGGATTGGTCTCCTTCTGATAACCATTGAGGGAGAAGTTTTTACTCCGTGCTGTCTCACCGACCACCAAAATAAAGAGGCGCTTGCCCTGCTCTGAATCTGGATGTCTCGCAAGAGAAGCATCTTCCCCAATCTTCTGAAAAGGGAGATTATCAGCATAGACCTTCCGAGTATAAGAGAGTCCACTTGAGATATAGCTAAAGGGCATTGTTAGCTTTAAAAGTGGTCTATTATTGCGAAAATAGGAGGCATAATCCTTATAAAAGAGCGCTGCACTACCTAATAGCAGTAGCAGTGCGAGCCCAATTAAGAGTATTCGTTGAAGAAGAGAGCTTCCCACCTTTGTCCGACGTATCGGTAACTTCCAAACCACTAAAAAAGGGAGGCCTGCGCCAACAAGTAGCCAGATGAAGAGTTTCAGGCTAATCAGATTTACCACCTCGCCACTATTGGTCTCAATAATATTGATCAACATATCGCGATCCATATAGATCTGATAGTAGTAGGAGTAGTAATTAAAGAGCGTTGAGAAGAGAAAGATCAGAAAGAGCAGTGGCAACCGTAAGCGCCCCCATAAGAGGAGCGAGTAGAGAATCGTTGTAAGGCACCATAAGGTCAGAAAGAGGGAGAAGAGAAAAAATCCGCTCCAAGCGGAATCGAGAATCAAGCTCTCACTCACGCCGCGCCAAAAGACAATATTTTGGGTTAAGACTGAGATCAAGGCCGCAAATAGAATACCGACAAAGAGGGGAACGCCCTGCTTCGGTAGGTGTGCCTCTTGTACCGGCACTTGCCCGCCATCAGTTCCCCGTAAAGCGGATGTTACATCTCTGATAATCATAATGGAATAAGCCTCCTCTGAAGTAGAGGCTTAGTATAAAAATCGAAGCTTAATAAAACATTAAAAGAGAGCTGAAGGGAAAGCTGAAAGAGAGGCTGAAAAGGAAGCGTAAAAAAAGAGACGTCCGAATCGTCTCTTCTTAGGTTTTCTTGATTCTAATCCTGCAATTTGATCCTACGATCTGCTTTTCCGCTCTATCCTTGATACTGATGGATAATCGCCAATACGCCATTAATAATAAATTGAACGCCCATACAGACAAGGAGAAAACCCATCAACCTTGAGATCGCTTCAATCCCCTTCGCGCCTAACACTCGCATAATAGTGGCAGCGCTACGAAGCCCTATCCAGAGAAGTGCAGCAATCAAGAGTGCAACAATAGGTGGCGCCGCAAGATAGACAAATTCAGAGATATGGCTACTGGTATGAAAGGTTGAGCCGGTACTAATCACCAATGCAATGGTTCCGGGGCCTGCCGTTGCCGGCATCGCTAAGGGAACAAAACTGATACTACTACTCTTACCCGCCGATTCCACCTCTTCAGGCGCCTGCTTCGATGGAGGAAAGAGCATCATAAAACCGATAAAGGCTACAATCATCCCGCCGGCAATCTGTAGCCCAGGAATAGAGATTCCAAAAACCCCCATAATAAAGTGGCCGAGATACCATGTCGTCAAGAGTATCGCGAGTGTATAGAAAGCACTCTGAGAGGCGGTCTTTTTTCGCTCTTCAATGGACATGCGGCTCGATAAGCCGAGATACATCGCTATCGCCGTTAAAGGATTGGCCAATGGCAGTAGCATCATCACCCCAATTGAGACCACTTTGATCAATTCAATCATATAACTCCTTCATACTCTTTAAAAAAATCGATCAGAAAATTTGATCTAACGCTCTTTAATCTGCCTCAAGGATACCATCTCGCTCCTGAAGAAAAGAAAAAGTTATGCTTAAATAGATGCTTAAATTATTAGCGAAAATAGTTTTTATCACAAATTTTCCCGCTGCTGTTAAGAAGTTGTCATCTACTCTCCCTATAATTTGCGCATCCCAAACTTCAAATAAGGAGAAACAAATGAAAACTCACAGCGAGAGACAAATCCGACGCCATCAATGGTTAACACTCCTGCTACTTCAGACAGCATTAAGTATCCCACTCTCTCTTCAAGCGGCAGAAAATAGCACAACCCCAAGGGAGGAGATAATGCAGAAACAAGATTCCCATTCAAATGTTCATTCAAGCGCTATCCATTTTCAAAAGGTGGATAATTTTCGTGATGTTGCCGGCAATCAACAAGCTTACCAAAATGATCGTGGCGAAAAGTTACAACAGGGGCGACTCTATCGCGCAAATGCCCTTCTTCTCTCCCCGGAAGAGGCAGAAAAATTAGCCGCTCTCAATATCACCCATATCTACGATCTTCGCACTCCCGGCGAGATAGCGCTCCATCCCGATAGTGAGATCCCCGGCGCGAAGTGGCACAATATCAATCTCTTAGGTTGGGACGATATTGAGCCTGTCCGTGTAGGCTTTACCCAAAAGCCAGAGATCACAATTGCCGGTGCAGAAGAGATCTACCTTAACTTTGTTAATGATCCTATCACACGCGCACAGATCGGTACGCTTCTCACGGAAATTGCGCAAAATGAAGGGAATCAACTCTTCCACTGCTCCGGCGGTAAAGATCGAACGGGCTGGGTCTCTGCCCTATTGCAATATATTGCCGGCGTTTCTCAAGAGGAGATCGTGGCAGATTTCCTTGCTTCTAATGAGTATTCTCGCCACTCAATCACACAGAGCTTCAACAAAATGGCGACTGAAAAGGGTGTTGCCGCGGCAATTGCTTTCTCTCCCTTTTTAGGTGTGCAGGATGATTGGCTCTTGATGGCTTTTTCTGAAGCAGAGAACCAATATGGCTCCATCGATAACTATCTTCTCGAAGGCTTAGCCATCACGCCGGAAACACAAACAGCTTTGAGAAATAGACTCTTAATCCCATAGTTCAAAGATAAGAAGAGCGCTCAAAGTTCCTCTCAAGATGCGAATTTTTCGCGCTCTACCTCTTTAGGCTAATAGTGCTTCTATTAGCCTCTTTCTATAATAACGGGGGAATTTTTAACATTTAACTGTGCTAGATATTTTAGATCAAGGCTTTAGGTCAAGGGTTTAGATCAAGGATTGATCCATCATCTATGCACACGACCTATTATAGAAAGGGAACTAAGATGAATTTATTAAAGAGAGCACTAACCGTTACACTCCTCTCGCTTCTAAGCGTTACCGCTTTTGCCGCTGAGTCAATCTTTGTCTACTCTGGCGCGGGTTTAAAAAAGCCGATGGAGGAGATTGCGACACTCTTTGAAAAGGAGCATGATGCCACGGTTGAATTTAACTTTGCCGGCTCTGGGCAGCTTCTTGCACAATTAGAGACAACGCGCAAAGGCGATGCATTTATTGTGGGATCTGATGCAACCTATCTTGTGGCCCATAAAAAAGGTTTAGTGGGCGATGCTTACGCGATTTCACATCACACTCCGGCGATTGTGGTACTTAAAGGAAACCCGAAAGGGATTGAGGTTTTAGAAGATCTCGCGAAGCCAGGGATGAAGATTATTTTAGGAGATGCAAAAGCCAATGCGATCGGAAAGACCGCGCAAAATATCCTTCAGAAAAATCAGCTCGAGAAGATCAATGAAAATGTCGTCTCAACTGCAAATACAATCAATGAGATGGTCATGCAGATGGCACTTGGAAATGCTGATGCCACAATTGCGACCGTTGATGCCGTCTTTATGAATGATAATGTTGAAGTGATCGCAATCGATCCTGCCAAAAATATCGATCAGATCGTGACCGGCGCGGTAGTCACATCGAGCAAACAGCCACAATTAGCAAAAGCTTTTATGGATCTTGCCGCTTCTAATGAAGGAAAAGCGATCTTTGCTAAATATGGTTTCGCACCAGTGGAAGAGATCACTGTTGAGATTACATCAGAAGCGGATCAACCCGGATCGACCCAAAACTAATCCCCATTACGCTAATCGACCAATCAAACTAGAAAGATTGAGATTATGGAAAAAATCATGATGAGATCGATAGGATCACCATTGTGCGGCAGCTAATTTTCTATCTCATCGTCGCACTGATCACCCTCTTTATCGCAGCACCACTCTTTATGCTCGTTAAAGAGGGTTTTATTCAATTGCCTACGGCCTTAAAATCGCGCGAAGTGCAATTTGCTATCAAGATGAGTCTGATGACATCGATCACCTCAACTTTGATCTGCCTGCTACTTGCCGGACCTGTGGCCTATTTTCTCTCCCGCTCCTCACTGCGGCACTTCTTAATGCCGATTCTCTACCTCCCCTTAGCACTGCCCCATATTGTCTCTGGCGTTGCGCTTTTGCTTTTCTTCGGTTTTATGGGGATCGGAACCTGGCTCGATGAGTGGTTTAATCTCTCCTTTATCTTCACTAAAGAGGGGATTATTTTAGCGCAAGTTTTTGTTAATCTTCCCTTTGCCATTCGTCTTATTGTTTTAGGTTTAGCAAATTTAAATGAGAAGCAGCTATTTGTCGCAAGAACCTTAGGTGCATCAAGATGGCAATGTTTTCGCTATGTCACGCTACCTCTTTTAAAACCGACCCTTCTCTCAGTCATTGTGCTGACCTGGTCGCGGGCATTAGGGGAGTTTGGAGCGGTCATGATGGTTGCCGGTTCTACACGCCTTAAGACAGAGATTCTCCCTACCTCTATTATGCTCAATATCTCCACCGGCGATCTCGATCTTGCGCTTGCGATTGCTCTGATATTGATGATTATCTCGCTCCTCTGCTCTACTATCTTTGAGTATCTTCTAAAATCGAAATATGTTCACCATTAATCATCTTCATCTCGCGCTCTTTCAATTTGCGCTTCACGATATCTCCCTGACGCTAAAAAAGGGGGATTACTGTATTCTCCTAGGGCGCTCAGGCTCAGGAAAGACACTCTTATTAGAATCGATCGCCGGCCGTTATCCACAAGCGACCGGGGAGATCATCTTCAAGCAACAACGGATCGATCAATTGCCGCCGGAGAAGCGCAATATCGGCTTTGTCTATCAACACTATGAACTATTCGCCCATCTCTCAGTGTGGGAGAATATCGCCTTCCCTCTCAAAATGCGGGGCAAATCACCAGAAGAGAGTGCAAAATTGATCGATGAGATCTTAACGCTCTTAGGGATCACTTATCTTAAAAATCATGGCGTAGAAACCTTAAGTGGTGGTGAAAAGCAGCGAGTCGCCCTTGCAAGAGCCTTAATCGCCGAACCCAATATTTTACTGCTCGATGAACCGACTAGCGCACTCGATTATGTAACGCGCCACGAAATGCGCGATGTACTGAAGATGATCCATCAGCGATATGCGCCGATCATCCTCCACGTCACCCACGATATTAGCGAAGCCCTCGCACTCGCCACCCATATCGGCATTATGAAAAAAGGGGAGCTGAAACATTATCTTCCCACTGATCAACTCAATAGGGAGATTGCTAAGCGCGAGTTGTTTGAGATTTTGAAAGATCAAAATAGATAATACTCTTTGTAATCTACTTCGATCCTTCCATCTGAACTGTTGGGAAATTCCGAACATTGAAAGAGTACTTAATTCTTCTTTACTATCAGGAATCATATTTACTTTCGTTGAGCTATCATCAGGTTCATAAAAAATAAATTACGATACGAAATGATAAACTATGCAAGATCTACAGAGCGAATAGACCTTAAAAAATAGAGAGAAGGCACATCCTTATTTCAAACTGATTAAAAATAGCTAGCTACTACTAAACATATTAGTGATTAACCCAAGACTAATCATAATAAAAAAATAGAGGATCATCAGATAGATCCCTAAATAGGCGAATAACGGCAATAAGGTAAATTGCAACGCCGTGCCGATCGTACCATAGAGCCAATCGGTCTCCTTATAGTTAACCGCAGCTGTCAAGAGATACATAAGCAGGCCGATCCCCATCACCACAAGACCATTCAAGGTCTCCCGATTAACCTCTAATCCTAAAAACTCACTTCCCGTCCCGGTCAATGAGGATTGATACCACTTCAATCCGCCATAAAATATGGCAGCACCTATTCCCAAGAAACCCGTCGCTCCTAAGGTGAGAAATTGATAACCAAACTCATCTTCACAATGTTGATTAAAGAGATAGATCGCCCCCATAAAGAGCAAGATTCCTAAAATTACACCTAAAACAATTAATACCGTCATTATATTTTTACAAGTATGCTTTAAATAAATTAAAAATTGATTAACTAAAATTTCAAAATTAAATATCTTATTTTATCTATCTAAAAATTCAACAATGAAATAGCACAAGTGCCTTTTAGCCAAAACGAAAAGGCATAGCAACCCTATCAAAAAATAACATTATTACCAACTTGCTATTTTTTTCAAAAAAGAGGTTAAAGACCCACAACCAAATGCCTCTTTATAATGAAATCCTCTATCTTTAAATGCTTGACCTATTAGGTTTTTATCCAACAACTCCCCATCTTTTCCATCATGACTATATTTTTTGATAACTTCTCGCACTTCTTTAAGTTCACTTTTAGGTAATTTACAAGCAATATGGAGTATATTTTTTTGTCGATCCAGTCTAAATAGAAATATCGCTTCAATCAATTCTGATAATTTGGAATAACCATAGTTTCGGGCATCAAATTCAGGATCAATTTTATTAATATAAGCTCCTACAACGCCTAAGGAGACCCATCCCGTATCTTGATCATGTTCTTTAATAGCATTGCGAATCAACTTCAATAATGATAAATCTGACCTAAGAGAGATTTGATCCCAGACCTCTTTTTGACCTGTCTGAACAGAATTATTTTCACTATCTACGGGGCTCACAACACACTTAGTTGATGCTTCATCTCCAATCAGCAAATTATCAATAAATATATATTTATCACACGATCTACGAAATGCTTCTGGCGCTGACTGTTTACCAATCCCATAGACTTGAATACCATTTTTACGAATACGAGAAACTAGGCCAGTAAAATCACTATCGCTCGAAACAATACAAAATATATCAAATTGCTGACTATGTAATAGATCCATAGCATCGATCACCATCGCGATATCTGTCGCATTTCTATTACGGGTATAAGCAAACTGCTGAACGGCCACTAATCCATAACTTAAACATTTCTCTTTCCAACTTTTAAGTGCCGGAGAGCTCCAATCACCATAGACTTGCTTAACGTAAGATGTCCCATATTTGGCAACCTCTTCTAAAATAGCACCCATCAAGGTGTGAGATGTATTATCTGCATCGATTAATACAACAATATTTGGGGAACATACCGTCATAAATATGAATATGCCTTAAATTTAATAATAAAGAAATGAGATGGAATAATAGATCCTTTGCCCCCTCACTTTCTAAAGATCAATAGCGTTAAAAATATTCCTCTATTAATGCCATCTCTCCTTTTTTAGGCGGTTAACCATTAGTAATAGTTATCTCATGCAATCTCATGATTTTGGTTGAAAATTAAAATCAACATTTCCACAGTTTTCACACCAATAATAGATCCTACTATTCCTCGAATAGAGCTTTAATAATTTCCCATTATGACAAGCCTTGCAGGAATTTAACTCGGCGATAGAGTATTGATAGTAACTATTTGCAAAGGCTTCTGGAAAATATTTTGCTAAAAGTATAAATAGTTTTTTGCGGTCGATTAAAATTAAAAAATCATCCGCTACTTCTAGAGCTGGCATTGTAAAATAATGTGTTGTAAAAAAGAGCGCATATTGGTATTCGTTCATTGTTGCCCCTTTAAAACTTTGAACGCACTCTTTGCTAACCTGTTCTGTATTTCTTTTAGGATTCCAAGCCTTACATTGAACAGCTATTTCTCTTTGATTTCCAACAAAACCAATAATATCGACACCTTTATCATTTTTACCATCGATAATTTGCGTGCTATAACCCATTTTTTGCAACAATTCCGATATTACATAATTGAAATCATTGGCATTGCAATCATCAATGGTATGAATAATTTTCATCAACTTATGGGCTTTAGCACTATTATTCACATAATCTGTTATTTCTAATAAACTCGGCAAAGAGAGCTGTATTGGTGCCTGCTTTGGTGCTGTTTTAGTCATCATCTTTTTAATAGCTGTGAACATCTTCTCTTTTTCCTCCTTAAAGCTTTTGCTTAATCACACTTAAAAAGTATTCTAATTGATCACTATGTAAATTGATCATCTCATAATCTCCATTTCCATATTTCCATAATGTCCGATATAACTAATATCACGGAAAATATTCTTAGGTTTATCTAATGCTCTCCAAACTACATTAGATAAGAAACACTCTGATTTTTATCCCGCTTATACTCAATCACAACAAAAGCTCGCTTCTCATTGTCAAAAGCTAGAGTATCGAAACGAAATTGCTTTAAGGAAAATTTTGATTTCACCAATATGAAGCCGATAAGCAGTGTTAAATGTGTTTCAAAGAGCTGTTGCATCACTTTTTCAGCTGTTGATAGGTGACGAATTTCCGTCTTTGCTATTCGATTTGCGGCTTGATCTCTCAGAAGAAAGCGTCGATTTCGCTTTGTCCTGACGTAGTATACGATCCAATAATTTGGGAATTTAATTGTTAGATCATAGCAGAATCAAAGACAAATGGCTCAAAGCATACCATTAATCAGAGAGATAGACTCTTCACTCAATTTCACAAGACAACAAAAAACCCTTGGAACTCAAAGAGTTAAACAAGGGTTTTTTGACATATCTGGCGGAGGTGGTGGGATTCGAACTCACGAACGGTTTAACCCGTTGCCGGTTTTCAAGACCGGTGCCTTCAACCACTCGGCCACACCTCCATTTATGTAAGAGTGCTATTATAATGAAAACTTTAAACTCTGCAACTATTTTTCAAAAAAGTGGCTTAGGTTATAAAGAGCCCCATAACGTAAGTAAGGTTGAGTGAGGTTTTTAGTTGCCTATATAAGATCAAGAACAGATCAAGAACGAAATCTCATAAAAAAATAAAAAGTATTGTGCACTCGCCTCTTTAATTGCAGTAAAGCTATTAATGCAAAATAAAAATTGACAATCTTTAGGATCCCCCCTCTTGCCGAACAAGAGAAAATCGCCGAACTTCTCTCCACTGCGGATCAGGAAATTGAGTTACTCCAAGAGAGTCTCGAATACCTCAAAGCTGAGAAAATAGCATTGATGCAACAACTCCTCACCGGCAAATGGCGAGTGAAGATAACGTAAGATGGTAAGAGTTGCCAAAGGGCAGCTCTTTTTTCCCAAGATCGATCTTCTTATAGCGATAGCATCAGAGCCTATATATCCATCTCCTCTAAGCGCCCATGCTTCTCATATTGGGACATTTTATGGACTCTATTATTTTCATCTACAAAGACCACTTGCGGCTTATGCTCTTTTAGCTCTTCTTCACTATAGCCGGAATAAGCCATAATAATGACCTTATCCCCCACCGCAACACAGCGAGCAGCGGCGCCATTTAAGCAGATCACACCGCTATCTCTCGGCCCGGCAATGGTGTAGGTCTCAAATCGCTGACCATTATCGATATCCACAATCTGAACCTTTTGGTACTCCCTGATTCCTGAAGCTTCTAAGAGCGCTTCATCGATTGTAATACTGCCTACATAGTTTAGCTCTGCTTGCGTAACCGTTGCCCTATGTATCTTTGCTTGTAACATTTCTAAAATCATAATTTCCCTTTCACTCTTTTTAATATAAAACAGGCACCCTATATTTAGGTAGGTATCTTAGATAAGTATCTTTTGAATGATCTGTTATATATTTGAAATAAAATAAATAGAGTAGCGCAAAATACCATGGCTAAAAGAGATCATTCCCTCAATCTTCTCCACCTAATATTGTGAACATTATCTTTTTTAGATTAAAGAATTTAAGACGTAAAAAAGACCCGTACCCTCTCATAACACCGCTAATTATACAATCAGAAGTTCGAGAGCACGAGTCTATACAAAAATATGGTACATAAAAAATAAATCTTAAACTTTTAGTAAGTTTCCTGAAAGGCTCATCCCGATAAAATTGTGACTTAGCCGACTATCTCTTTGTTTAGGAGTCATTATCATAGGATTGTTTTCAAGATAAATAATAATTGAGAGAAAAGAACAAGAGAAATATTGTGCCAAAATTATAAAGAGACCATAGCACAGCTCTCAAGTCTGCGGCAGACCGTACAACAAGATGCCGGCGAGAAGATTAAAAATGAAACCGATATTATCAAAACCGATAAAGCAGCGATCGATTTTGTAATCATTTTCATCTAAAAAAAATGGGGATAAAACAATCCCCATTAGTATTTATTATCAATATTCTAAAAAGTATCCATATTATTAGATCATCTCCTTTCTACTTATCATCAAAACTGAGCGAGCGTCCTTTTGTCTCCTTAATTAACGAGATTGAAACAATAGAGATCAAACTCGCACAGACAAGATAGATTGAGATTGGAACTGAACTATTAAAGTGATCTAGTAACGCTAATGAGATAAGTGGCGCCCATGAGCCTGCTAATATTGGTGCAATCTGATAGCAGAGCGAGAGTGCTGTATAACGCACATGGGTTGGGAATAACTCGGTCATTAAAGCGGAGTATGGAGAGTAGGTCATCGATTGGAAGAAGAGTCCGATAATAATCGCTAACATAATAATGCCATCATGCCCGGTATCCATCATTGGGAATGCGAAGAATCCCCAAGTTGCCGTTAAAATGGCACCGATCATAAAAATGGGTTTTCGCCCATAAACATCGCTTAAATGCCCCATCAGCGGGATAAAAAAGACATGAATAAGATGCGCACCAAACATCATCACCAAGATCTCTGTTGTATCTTTATGGACGACTAACTTAAGATAACTGATCGAGAAAGTTACCACCATGTAATAGAGAATATTCTCAACAAAACGAGTTCCAATACCGGCTGCAATCGCTTTTTTATGATATTTCAATACCTCGACAATACCGAGTTGCTTCTCTGCCTTTAAGGCTTGCTGTCGCTGAGCCTCTTTAAATACCGGGGCATCATCAACACTTTTACGAATCCATAAACCGATCAAGACCACAACAGCGGAGAACCAGAAGGCAACGCGCCAACCCCAATCTAAAAATTGCTCTTGGGTTAATAATGTAGATAAGAGTAGAAGAATAATGGTCGCCACAAGATTTCCTAAAGGAACGCCTGCTTGAGGCCAACTTGCCCAGAAACCTCTTCGATCCGGCGGACTATGCTCAGAGACTAAAATCACGGCACCGCCCCACTCACCACCAAAAGCAAAACCTTGAATTAAACGAAGAGAAACAAGTAATACCGGCGCCCAATAGCCAATGCTATCAAACCCTGGGATTGTCCCCATCAAAAAGGTGGTAATCCCCACCATGATCAGACTAATTTGCAGGAGCTTTTTCCGCCCATACTTGTCCCCAAAGTGTCCAAATACAATGCCTCCAAGTGGTCGAGCTAAAAAGCCGACTGCATAGAGGGCAAATGCAGCTAATATTCCATCAATCGCATTCCCTGTCTGTTTAAAAAATACTTGTCCAAAGACTAATGCGGATGCCGTACCATAGAGAAAAAACTCATACCACTCCGCTACCGATCCTACCGTTGATGCCGCAACAGCTAGCTTCAACTCCTTTGATGCTTTCTTCTTTGCCATTCCTCACTCCTTACCTTATTTATTGTTATTTTTGTTATTTCTACTCTCCTCATGCCCAATATTTCAAATAGACATGTCGATCTAGAGTCTAAGATTTCGCCCTTTTACGCTTGATAAAAAAAGCAGTAAAAGTTGCGGATTTTGGCATAGGAATTAACTTAAAAGGAGAAAATGTGATAAAAAACCGATCCTTTTTCTTCCATCTTGAGCACTATTTTTATTAATAAAAAAAATCAATAGCAGTAAGTTATTGATTAGTATCTGTTTTTTCGTAACTTATTAATTTTTTAATGCGAAATAGATAAATTTGGCAGTAAAATAGCCCCTCATTCCATAGATGTGAAACGTTATAAGTCGATAGTGATTATCATTTGGTAAATTTCACTCGATGATCTGATCTCGTGATTTGTCGCTATGCAAAGATATTATGGATGGCACAACAGATATTCAACATTCAATGCTCCGCGTTCGTTGGATCTTTTGCAATATTTAGATTTAAAATTTAACGCGGTAATTTTATACAGCCATTTCGATACAGTAATTAAATAATGAAAAAAAGTGCTCTAACTTATCTCACCTTAACGACCACCTTCTCTTTAATCTTAAGTGCATGTGGCACCTATCCTCAACAACCTTATCCTTATGTTATCTCTGGAGCACCGATGCCTTCCACGGAAGTCTCATTCCCTACAGAAGATCGGACAGTTGCAATCTTTGATACGCCGGCAATTATGATGCCTACAGGAAATTATGGAGAGGTTCATACCACAAAATCGAGCAGTACTTCCGGTAGTAGCAATACTGACACTCAAGGAAGCTGTGTTGAAAATGAATCTCATGACTTTCATACCAATGGCGTCAGCAAAACGCGCAAAAGTAGTTGTAGCAGTAGCTCTCAAACCAAAAGCACCAGCAAAATACGTTCTACATCGAGCAGTGTCGGCTTTAATGTCGGTGGACCTGTCGGTGCGGCATTGGGGATGATTCGGCAGATGGAAGAGATCAACAATATCCAAGAACAGAATGCCAATGAGATGTTCAAAGCTTTTGGATTTTAACAAAAGAGGTTAAGTCTTCTCGGTGGGCATAAGTGTGACCAAGCATCCATTTATGCTCGATTATTTTATCGATCTTTAGTTACTATTTAATTGAAACGTTTAATTGATGTTTAATTTGTCTTTAACCGAGGTTCAATCGTCATTTCTCTCTTTCTATTTTAAAGATAGAAAAAAACCCTTAGCAAATGCTAAGGGTTTCTAATATGGCGGAGGCGGTGGGATTCGAACTCACGAACGGTTTAACCCGTTGCCGGTTTTCAAGACCGGTGCCTTCAACCACTCGGCCACGCCTCCATAGGTAAGAATGAATATTATAATGAAAAGTTATGACTTCGCAACCTATTTTTCATTCTCACTCCTTTTTTGACCGCTAA
Source organism: Ignatzschineria cameli (assembly GCF_003121895.1). GTDB lineage: Bacteria > Pseudomonadota > Gammaproteobacteria > Cardiobacteriales > Wohlfahrtiimonadaceae > Ignatzschineria > Ignatzschineria cameli. The sequence continues at coordinate 8,328 of NZ_QEWW01000006.1, read as the reverse complement.
TTAATCAATCGTCACAATACGAAGACAGTTTGTACCACCTTGTTGGAAATTGAAAGAACCGAAGGTGACTAAGATACGATCCCCTGATTCCACCGCATTTTCTGCTTTTAAGACGCTCACCACTTGACGTTGAATCTCATCATCGGGAGAAGGTTTAAAATCATAGAAAATTGGGGTTACACCACGGCAAATTGTCAAACGTCCACAGGTATCTTGATTACGGGTAATACCATAGATCGGTAGATCCGTCGTAATGCGACTCATCAAGAGCGCTGTTGTTCCTGTCTCTGTTAAACAAGCAACTGCTTTAATATCAAAGTGATTCGCTAAAACGATGGAAGACATGGCAATCGCCTCATCAGTGCGCTCAAATTTGAAAGGTTCCTCTCTTAAAGAGTACCCCCCTTGCAAACCTTGTGCATACTCCACTTCACTCTCTGCGCCTCGACAGATCTCTGACATCGCCCGAACGGTTCTAACGGGATATTTCCCAACAGCTGTTTCTGCAGAGAGCATAACGGCATCTGTTCCATCAAGCACGGAGTTGGCAACGTCCATGACTTCTGCTCGCGTCGGCGATTGATGTTCAATCATCGATTCCATCATCTGTGTTGCTGTAATCACTGCCTTATCAAGCTGACGCGCACGTTTAATAAAACGTTTCTGAACCCCAACGAGTTTCGCATCTCCGATCTCAACACCAAGATCTCCACGCGCAATCATAATGGCATCAGAGGCTTCAATGATCTCATCAATATTCTCTAATGCTTCTGTTCGCTCAATCTTTGCAACAATACCGGCTTTAGAGTTCGCTGCTTTTAATAGCTCACGCGCCTCTATGATATCAGCGGCAGTTTTAGGGAAAGAGACAGCGATAAAATCTGTATTAAAACCTGCGGCACAGATGAGATCTTCTTTATCTTTCTCAGTTAATGCTGCCGCAGAGAGGCCGCCCCCTTTTAAATTAACCCCTTTTCGATTTGAAAGCGGTCCGGCAACAACTACTTTAGTCTGAATCTCTGTCTCTGTAACGCCTGTTACATCTACAATAATATTGCCATCATCTAACAGAAGCGTATCGCCAATCTTCACATCATTAACCAACTCTTTATAAGCGATACCAACACGCTCATGATTGCCGGCATCCTCATCTAATTGGGTATCGAGTACAAAGACCTGCCCCTCTTCGAGCTCAACCTTCCCTTCAACAAAATTCTCAATACGAATTTTAGGCCCTTGAAGATCCGATAAGATCCCCACACGAACACCTAATTTATCAGCGATTTCTCGTACCGCTTCGGCACGTGCCTTATGTTCTTCATGCTCGCCATGAGAGAAGTTGAGACGAACAATGTTAACCCCTGCTTTAATAATTCCCTCAAGAACTCCAGGTTTATCCGTTGCAGGACCTAATGTAGCTACAATTTTGGTACGGCGCATCTTAATGACTCCTCTTATGACCATAAAAAACAGATTGATACTGGGAGAGACTCCCTAATAAAAGTATACCGCTAATTAGATCATTTCGCTTAAGAAAACAGGAGAAAAGCATCATCATCCGCTCCTTTACGTTATAATGAAATTGAAATTATGAGTTAAAAACCATAAAAACATCACTAAATACTGGGTGAGCAAGATCATCAGGCTATTTTAATGAGATCTTCACCCTTCATAGATCTTCGAGCAGAAGCTTATCATTAGAGAATATAGAGCATTATGACAAATAAAATATTTAATGAAGCCCTCATCGCGAAATACGATAAAGCGGGTCCTCGCTACACCTCTTACCCTACTGCGGTTCAATTTACCGAAGCATTTGGGAACAAAGAGTATCAACAGGCGGCAGCTGAATCTAATGCTAGAAAAAATCCGCTCTCTCTCTACTTCCATATCCCCTTTTGTGCAACCATCTGTTTCTACTGTGGATGTAATAAGATTATCACCAATAATCGTAAGCGATCACAACCCTATCTCGATCGTCTCTTTAAGGAGATGGAGATGCAAGGAGAGCTCTTTAATAATCGAGCACCGGTAAAACAACTCCATTGGGGCGGTGGTACACCGACATTCCTCTCTCACGATGAGATGCGTTCACTGATGGAGAAGACCAGAGAAGAGTTTAATCTCCTCTCTGATGATGAAGCGGAGATCTCCATAGAGGTCGACCCACGTGAAGCCGATGCGGATACCGTTCGCTTCTTGCGCTCTATCGGTTTTAATCGCTTAAGTATGGGCGTACAAGACTTTGATGAGAAGGTTCAGGTCGCCGTCAACCGTATTCAACCGAAAGAGATCACAATCGAAACATTAACCGCCGCACGCGAGTCAGGTTTTAATTCAATCTCTCTCGATCTCATCTATGGATTACCTTTCCAAACGGTCGATAGTTTCAATCGGACACTCGAAGAGGTGATTGAACTTTCACCCGATCGACTCTCTGTCTTCAACTACGCACATATGCCCCATCTCTTTAAAACACAAAAGCAGATGAATCCTGAAGATATGCCCTCCCCTCAAGAGAAATTACTCATCTTAAAACAGGTGATTGAGCGCTTAACGGATGCAGGATATGTCTATATCGGTATGGATCACTTTGCCAAACCGACCGATCAATTAGCCATTGCCCAAAAAGAGGGATTACTCTACCGTAACTTCCAAGGTTACAGTACCCATTCAGATTGTGATCTTGTTGGAATGGGAATCTCTTCGATCTCTCAAATTGGCGATATCTATGCGCAAAATGCCAAAATTATGCCGCAATATGAAGCGATGATCGATCGTGGTGAGCTTCCCATTATGCGTGGAGTAAAACTGACGCAAGATGATCTGATTCGCCGCCATGTAATTACAGAGATTATGTGTAACCTTAAATTGGATCTCGATAAAGTGAGTGAAGATTTAGGTATTGATGCACGAGAATACTTCAAAGATGATCTTCCTGAACTCAATGCCATGCAGGATGATGGGCTCATTATTATCGAGAATGATCGCTACTATGTTCAAGATGCTGGTCGACTCTTAATTCGTAATATCGGTATGGTTTTTGATGCTTATCTACGTAAAAATGATAATCGATTCTCAAGAGTTATCTAAAATAGTACAAAACATTCCTCAATAGAGGAATAAAAATAGAAATAATTTAGAATCAATAACTTAAATAATATTTAATCGGGCGTTAGTTTCTCTCTAGTTGAGAAGTTAACGCCCGATTTTTATTTCTGAGTTGCTATAAAAAAAGAGCTGTGATAGTTTTAAGCTATCCACTCTAGGAGAACAAATGTGCGCATAGAGATCCAAAAAGGACGGAGTCGCACAAGTAGGAGGCAGTATATAGGTGATTAGCAAGGGGTGAGGGGGGTCGATAAACGATTCTCCCACCGCTCTGCTAACTCTCAATATTACTCTCTTCAAGTAATCGAAATACTTACATATCAACTTGCTATCTAGAAAGGAGACCATATCGAATGGCGTAAGAGTGATATTGGCATCTCCCCCTCACTCCCTACATAGGCGCTTGAGGCAAAATAAGAGACGTTAGCAAGAATGTAAAAAGCCACCGCTTTACTCAAAATGTACTAGTAGTTATCAATAGTCACTAATAGTCCTTGTTGAAGAGTAAAGCAGAAGAGTTATGGCTTGAAACGATTACAAAGAGGAGACACTCCTCTAAAACGTAGTAAACCCAAATTGTTCCTTTACAGATTTCAGATAATTAATGGCAGAGATTAGATCAGTGATCTAAGACTCACCCTTAATGGATCATGGAGTACTGATAAAAGCAGAGATTAAGATTGAGATATTAAAAAAATAGAGAGATAAAGGATTAACAACGTTGATCAATATGCAATTGAAGTTTGATCAATACTTAGAACATCATTAGAACGCTATTAGAACAAACACTCAATATTACGAATCGCTATCTTAGATAAATCAATCCATTGATAAATCAGATAGCAAAAACAGATGGATAAAGGTGGAGCACAACTTTAAGAAGATCGATCGAAGATCTCACCATTTTTATTACCTGTTTAATCTTTTATTTTTAATTCAGTTTTTCATTTTTATTTCGGTTTTATTTCAGTTTTATTTCAGTTTTATTTCGATTTCAGTTTGCAGTAACTTTTTTAATACCATCACTATCTAAAATACGAGGAGGATATTATGTCCAATTCAAATCAGGAGAATACGCAGCGCGATTATGATGCAATGACAATCGCGATTAGCAAAAATCCTAAATTCTATGACGTTGTCAGAAGAAAGCAGACCTTTAGCTTAACGCTGCTCGCACTCACTTTAGGACTCTATATCCTATTGATGTTAGCGGTAGCATTTGCGCCAAACCTAGTTGGTATGCCGATCTCTAAAGATTCGGTAACAACTTGGGGGATTCCAGCAGGTTTCTTCCTTATTATCTGGACAACTATTTTAACGGCGCTCTATATCAGCCGTACTAATAAAGTCTATGACCCGATGACTGAAAACTTAATTAAGGAGGCGGCAGATGAAACGCTTAAATAGATCATTAACCGCAAGCGCGATTCTCTTATCGCCGCTTCTAACGAGTGCATTTGCACAGCAGGCAGGTGAGAAGAACTGGACTGCTATCATTATGTTCTTTGTCTTTGTTATTGCAACGCTCTGGATCACCTTCTGGGCTGCGAACAAGACAAAGTCTGCCTCTGACTTCTACACCGCAGGGGGTGGACTCTCGGGATTCCAAAATGGATTAGCAATCGCCGGGGATTACCTCTCATCAGCATCTTTCCTTGGAATCTCGGCAATGGTATTTACCTCAGGATATGATGGTTTGATCTACTCCTTTGGATTCTTTATCGGCTGGCCGGTGATTCTCTTCCTTATGGCAGAGAGATTCCGTAACCTAGGTCGCTTTACCTTTGCTGACGTTACGGCATATCGCCTTAAACAGCGTCCTATCCGTATTCTTGCAGCTTTCTCAACAATGGCAATCGTTCTCCTCTATCTCATTGCGCAGATGGTGGGTGCCGGTAAGTTAATTGAGTTACTCTTTGGTTTAAGCTACGGTTTTGCGGTAATGATCGTTGGTGTCTTAATGGTGATGTATGTTCTCTTTGGAGGAATGCTTGCAACCACTTGGGTACAGATGATCAAAGCGGTATTGATTCTCTTTGGTGCAACTGTTATGTCTGTTGTTGTTCTCTACTGGTCTGGATTTGACCTTGGAACACTCTTTAAACATGCGGTTGAAAAGAGTCCAAATGGTATTGATATTATGAAACCAGGTCTTCAATTCCCTAATCCTATTGATGCTATCTCATTAGGGATCGGTCTTATGTTTGGTACCGCAGGGCTTCCTCATATCTTAATGCGCTTCTTCACCGTTAAAGATGCAAAAGAGGCTCGTAAATCTGTTCTCTATGCGACAACCTTTATTGGTTACTTCTATCTTTTAATGTTTATCATCGGCTTTGGTGCAATCGTCTATGTTATGGGTGTTCCTGAGTATATGAGCGGTGACTCCTTAATTGGTGGAAACAACATGGCGGCAATCCATCTTTCACATGCGGTAGGTGGTAACCTCTTCTTAGGATTTATGTCTGCTGTTACCTTTGCGACCTTAGTTGCAGTTGTCGCGGGATTGACCTTATCGGGCGCATCAGCAATTAGCCATGATATCTATGCAAATGTCATCATGAAGGGTAAACCTGTAATGAAGACTGAGTTAAAAATTTCCCGCTATACTACGATCGCGTTAGGAATCATTGCAATCCTCTTAGGGATCCTCTTTGAGAATCAAAACGTTGCCTTCGTTGTAGGTCTTGCATTCTCTATCGGGGCTTCAGCTAACTTCCCACTCCTATTCCTCTCTATGTATTGGAAGAAACTTTCAACGCGTGGAGCTGTTATCGGGGGTGCTGCAGGTTTAGCATCAGCGGTGATCATCATTATCTTAGGTCCTGAAGTTTGGGGTAAAGTCTTAGGAAATGGCGATGGCATTATTCCTTACAACAACCCTGCACTCTTCTCTATTCCAATTGCCTTTATTGTCACAATGATCGTATCGATTAATGATAATTCTGCAGAGGCAAAAGCAGAAAGAGCAGTTTTCAGTACACAATATGTTCGTTCACAAGTGGGCGGAGAAGGTATTGCTGAAGCAATTCAACAGTATCGTCAAGTAAACCACCCTGATTTTAATAAAAAATCATAACAATAAGAACTCTCTAGTAAAGGAGTCATCTTCCGAGTAAAATAGAATTCGTTCGACTTTACTCGACTCTTATATAAGCACTTCGAAAGAGGTGCTTTTTTTTCAACAAAATATCGTAAGAGAAAAAGATGCCTAAACAGATTCCATCAAAAGAGACTACAACAAGCGCTAATATCGATCATGAAGCGTTACTTATTCGCCCGCTCAGTCGCCCAGAAGATTTTCACTCTCTCATTCAAATTTGGTTAGAGAGCTCTATTGAAGCACACCCCTTTATTTCAGAGTCCTACTGGCGCTCTAAAGCCGCAGATATCTGCAATATCTATCTTCCGGCAGCGGATACCTACATGGCAGTTATTGAGCGAGAGATTGTAGGGTTTTATGCAATTTATCAACAACAGTTAGCAGCACTCTTTGTAAAACCAGAAATGCAACATCACGGTATTGGAACCCGCTTACTAGAAGATGCTAAAGAACGATTTGCATCACAATGGGGTCATTTAGAGACGAAAGTTTATAGCCAAAATCAGCGAGCTGTTCAATTCTATCTTCATCATGGATTTACCATTCAAAACGAGATAGTAGAAGAGGCTACTCAAGAGGTTGAGCTTATACTTTGCTATCATGCTGCAGATTATCCTCAAGATTGAGGAATTAAATCGGACAAGCAGCCCTTTTCTCCCCATTTTCTCGTACAATAGGGAGGATTTTTTAGAAGAGGATTGAATATGACATATTATATTGGAGCACATGTCAGTGCTGCCGGAGGTGTTCAAAATAGCGTCAAAAACGCTCATGAAATTGGTGCAAATGCGTTTGCCCTTTTTACCAAAAACAATCGCCGATGGGAAGGTCCCCCACTTAAACAAGGGGATATCGACAACTACAAGCGCTTTTTGGAGGTCTACAAGTACTCTCCTAAACATATTCTTCCCCATGCAAGTTACCTTATCAATCCAGGTCATCATGATCCGGAACAACTTGAGAAATCACGCAGAGCACTTCTTGATGAATTTCAACGTTGCGAACAATTAGGTATCGAGCTCATTAACTTTCATCCTGGAAGTCATCTTAATAAAATGAGTGAGAAGGAGTGTTTAGCCACTATCGCCGAGTCGATCAATATCATCCTCGATCAAACAACGGGGGTTACAGCTGTAATTGAGAATACGGCAGGACAAGGAACAAACTTAGGTTTTGATTTTGAGCATATCGCACAAATTATTGATGATATCGAAGATAAGAGCCGAGTAGGTGTCTGCATCGATACATGTCATGCCTTTGCAGCAGGCTATGAATTGCGGACAGAAGAGGGATGTGACGAGACCTTCACCCAATTTGATAAAATTATTGGCTTTGATTATCTAAAAGCGCTCCATCTCAATGACTCAAAAGGGGCTTTTGCTAGCCGCGTCGATCGGCACCATAGCCTAGGTCAAGGAGAAATTGGTGAAACACCATTCCGTTACATTATGCAAGATGATCGCTTTCGTAATATGCCACTCATTTTAGAAACCATAGAACCAGCGATCTGGAAAGAAGAGATTGCATGGTTAAGATCATTAGAAAAATAAGCCAAAGTTTTACGATAAAGTCTCTAGATAAAATTCGTCAACTATAACGCATCCACTTAAAACCTACATCGGATCATTCCCATGTAGGTTTTTTTACTACCGACACAAAGCAAGTCACTCATCAGAGGACATCAAAGATGCCGACCGGCGGGCATGTAGTTATGATAAGAGTGAGATAGTCGACTCCCACTACTCAATAAATCCTCTTATGAGTTCAAACACTAAAACAAACAGAGGCGGATGAGTTGCCGGATCTTACTACTGCATTCTTCCAATAATCGCGTGCCGGCAAGAGACATCGAAAATGCCCAAACTGCGGGCATGCGCTGGCTAAAAGAATGAAGTAGTTGGCTCCCGCAGCTCCAGGAGCTTTCTTAAGAATAAAAAAATCCAGACAAAGAAAAAGCTCCTAGCTAATTAGCTAGGAGCTCTTAATGAAGCCCTGGGGTTGACCTACTCTCACATGGGATCTCCCACACTACCATCGGCGCTGCTACGTTTCACTTCTGAGTTCGGGATGGGATCAGGTGGTTCCATAGCGCTATTATCCCCAGGAAAACTGGT
>NZ_QEWW01000005.1 GCF_003121895.1 Ignatzschineria cameli | reverse complement strand
GTGATCAAAAGATAACCAACAAGGAAAATATATAGAAAGAGAAGAAAAAAGCTAACTGACTTTCATTACTTAAGGCAAGTTAGCCTTTAATCATCGACGATACAACCTATTCAGTAATCTATTGATTAATCACAGGTTAACTTCTTCTATAATCTCTCTTTTATGAGATAGACTCTTTTCAGTCTATCCAAAGAGTTTAATAATTTTTTTGAGTCCGGCAATTAAACGATCGACATCTTCACTACTATTGTAGACTCCAAAAGAGATTCTTGCGGTCGCCGGCACATCCATTCTTCGCATTAAAGGTTGTGCACAATGATGCCCTACACGAATGGCAACCCCTTCATGATCTAATAATGTTCCAATATCATGCGGATGAATCCCCTTAACAACAAATGAGATAACACCAACCTTCTCTTTAGCTGTACCGATCACTCTTACCTCTGGGATTTGCGCTAACTGCTCCATCGTATAATCAAGCAGTGCATTTTCATGAGAAGTAATAGTCTCAAACCCCACACTCTCGACCCATTCAAGAGCTTTTCCAAAAGCAATAACCCCTGCAATATTAGGCGTTCCTGCCTCAAATTTATTGGGTAGTGGTGCAAATGTTGTCTTTTCAAAAGTGACAAGGTCGATCATATCTCCCCCTGTCTGATAGGGTGGCATCGCTTCTAATAACTCTCTTTTACCATAGAGAATGCCAACACCGGTGGGTCCATAGAGTTTATGGGCGGAGAAAGCATAGAAATCAACATTAAGCTCAGTGACATTCAGAGGCTGATGAACAGCACCTTGCGCACCATCAATCAGAACCTTAGCACCCATTTTGTGCGCCTCATCGATAATCAATTTTACATCGTTAATCGTTCCTAACACATTTGAGACCTGCGTTACAGAGACAATCTTGACACGATCACTTAACATCTCCAAATAGCGATCGAGTAGAAGTTCCCCTTGATCATTAATAGGGATCACTTTGAGCTCTGCACCTCTCTCTTCACAGATCATCTGCCAGGGAACAATATTCGCATGGTGTTCCATCTCTGAGATAATTACTATATCTCCCGGTGTTAAAACTTTTCGCCCATAACTTTGAGCAACTAAGTTGATGCTCTCAGTGGTTCCTTTTGTAAAGATAACCTGACGAGAATCCTCTGCGCCAATAAACTGACGAACAACATCACGGACCAACTCATATTCTTGAGTTGATTTTTCACTAAAGTAGTAGACCCCGCGATGAATATTGGCATAATATTTTTCATAAACCTCTCTTTCGGCATCGATCACCACTTGAGGTTTCTGTGCAGAAGCGCCGGTATCTAAAAAAGCTACCTGCGTTCCTTTCACCGTTTCATTAAATATAGGGAACTGTTGACGAATTTCTGGCAATGCGATCATGCGATACCTCTGCTGATGATTTTTGATTTAGAGTTTAAAAGATTCCATTTTTAAAAAATTCTATTTAAAGAGGAGTTGTAGGTAGAGATACAAATAACTATAAAAACCACAAAAATTATAGCGCTTATAAGTCTTACTCATCTTTCAAAAATAAATAGACCCTCGATAAAGACTATTCCTTTCGATAATAAAAGGGCTATAACCGGTGCCAGCAAAGGGTGATGCCGGTGATAGTTATAGCCGCTCTTTATACCAAGATCGAGAAGGTGATACCTTTACATACTTTCATATCAACTATTTTAGATAATTGATATCACCTCTATCCTACTGCCCCACTACTATCACTACATCAATTGTTCAATATCTTTATCTAATTGATGATGGAGCCACGCACTAATCGATTTTGACTCAATTGACTCTAGAATCTCCACGGCATAAGCGCGAATTAAGATCCGCTTTGCTTCAGCATCAGAAATTCCTCGTGTACGTAGATAGAAGAGATGATCTGGATCGATAAAGCCCACGGTCGCACCATGTGTACAACGAACATCATCAGCATAGATTAGTAATCGAGGAATGGTAAGTGCTCGAGCCCCATCATTGAGGAGTAACGAACGGGTCATCTGATCTGCATTGATCTTTTGCGCATCTTGATAGACATGAATCTGTGCATCAAAAATAGATTCCGCACGATCTTTTAAGATATTTTTGACCTGTTGACGACTTTCACAATTGGCAACTCGATGGTCCATATCGACAATATGGGAGATATGCTCTCTTCCTTCTGCGATATTTAAGATATTAAGATCAGTAAAAGCATCCTCACCATTCATATGGAGATGAATATCAGATCGAGAGATCTCTCCTTTTGCTTGATAGCTCATATAATGAACATGACTCTTCTCTGCCTGTTCAGAGGTGAAATCAAAGAGAGAAGATCCTTTAGCGCCATTAAGCCCTGCTCGAACAAACTCTACTTTTGCCTCAGAAGCGATATCCGCATGAACTTTTCCTAAGTTAAGGTAGTGTCCTTCTCCTGCTTCAACTAGAAGTAAGGAGATATCTGCCGCCTTCTCAATCGTAATATCGATATTGAAATCGATCTGAGTCGCCTGATCTTTAGCATCAGAAAAATGGTAAATCACGATTGGGCGATCGATCTTTGCCCCTTCCACCACTTTAATTTCTAATCGTTGCTCGGTTCCACGTACCAGTAATCCTTCCGGTAACGTCAACTCGCTGATCCAACGAACACTGACCTCTCCATTATAGATCGGCAGAACAACACCATTTTCAGGTAAAACTTCTGTAATAGGGGCGGCTGTTTCACGTGAAACAGGAGCCTTCCAATCAACAGAGATCACTTTTCGTAATGGGGTATCTCTAAACCGCTCTTTTGAAGCATTCTCTTTATATACTGTTAGCATTGATCTCTCCTTACTTATGAATACGAGTTCCGCCAGCTTCTTCACCACGGAAGGCAACGTAACCCTCTTTTTCGAGCTCTAGTGCTAACTCTTTACCACCACTTTTCACAATCTTGCCATCGGTCATTACATGGACGAAGTCTGGTTGGACATAATCGAGCAATCTTTGATAGTGCGTAATCAAGAGAAAGCCACGATTTTGATCTCTCAATGAGTTAATCCCCTCAGAGATTACACGAAGCGCATCAATATCGAGTCCTGAATCGGTCTCATCAAGAACCGCTAATTTAGGCTCAAGCACTAACATCTGTAAAATTTCATTACGCTTCTTCTCACCACCAGAGAATCCAGCATTCACAGCTCTCTTTAAGAAAGAGGCATCCATTTTCACCGTCTTCATCTTCTCTTGTAGAAGCTCATAGAATTCTAAAGCGTCAACTGCTGCTTCACCACGAGATTTACGAATTGCATTGAGTGCACTTCTTAAGAAGTAGTGATTGTTGACTCCTGGGAGCTCAGCAGGATATTGAAAACCTAAAAAGATCCCCATCTGCGCGCGCTCATCTGGATCCATCTCTAAGATACTCTTACCTTCAAAGAGGATATCGCCTTCTGTAATCTCATAACCCTCTTTCCCAACAATAATATTGGCTAAGGTGCTCTTTCCTGAACCGTTAGGTCCCATAATTGCATGGACTTTTCCCGCTTCAATATTTAAGGTCACGCCCTTAAGGATCTCATTGCCATCTACTTCTACATGTAAATTGATAATCTGTAACATATTTCTACTCTCGTTATTAATTTTGTAATCGTTATTTCTGACGCCATTCTCAACAATCATGATGACGCTACACTATTTAGTCCCAACTTAACCTACGCTGCCTTCTAATCGTAGCTCGATCAGTTTTTGAGCCTCAACTGCGAACTCCATCGGCAATTCATCAAAGATCTCTTTACAGTAACCATTGACAATAAGGTTGATTGCATCCTCTTCAGTGAGTCCACGTTGCTGGCAGTAGAAGAGCTGTTCTTCGGAGATTTTTGAAGTCGATGCTTCATGCTCTACTTTTGAGCTTGAGTTACGAACATCGATATAAGGGAAAGTATGCGCTCCACACTTATCTCCCATTAAGAGAGAATCACATTGAGAATAGTTGTGTGAGCCGGTCGCATTAGGTCCGATTCTCACCAATCCTCGATAGGAGTTTTCTGAATAACCTGCAGAGATCCCCTTAGAGATAATGGTGGAACGAGTATTTTTACCAATATGGATCATCTTCGTTCCGGTATCTGCTTGCTGACGATCTTTTACAAGTGCAACGGAGTAGAATTCACCAACAGACTCATCCCCTTTTAAGATGCAGCTTGGATATTTCCAGGTGATCGAAGATCCGGTTTCAACCTGAGTCCAAGTAATCTTCGATTGGAATCCTTCACAGATCCCCCGTTTTGTTACAAAGTTATAGATCCCCCCCTTGCCCTCTTCATCACCGGGATACCAGTTCTGAACTGTTGAGTACTTAATCGTTGCTTTCGCTTTTGCAACTAACTCAACGACTGCCGCATGGAGTTGATTCTCATCTCTTTGAGGCGCGGTACATCCTTCAAGATAGGAGACATAACTTCCCTCATCTGCCACAATCAATGTCCGCTCAAACTGCCCTGTATTTGAAGCATTGATACGGAAATAGGTGGAGAGCTCCATCGGGCAACGTTTTCCTTTTGGAATATAGACAAAGGAACCATCGGTAAAGACCGCCGCATTAAGAGCTGCAAAGTAGTTATCATCATGAGGAACGACTGAACCTAAATGTTCTCTGACCAGCTCAGGATATTCCTGAACCGCTTCACTAAAGGAGCAGAAGATAATGCCCTGCTCTAATAAACGATCCTTATAACTTGTTGCTACTGAAACAGAGTCAAATACCGCATCTACAGCAACACCGGCTAAAATCTTCTGCTCTTCGAGAGGAATCCCTAAACGTTCATAAGTATAGAGAAGCTCTGGATCAACTTCATCTAAGCTCTTGGGTCCATCTGCCATCGACTTAGGAGCTGAGTAGTAAGAGATTGCCTGGTAATCGATTGGATCAATATTGAGATGCGCCCAATCGGGAGATTCCATCTCTAACCATGCACGATAAGCGGTTAAGCGATACTCTAACAACCACTCAGGTTCATTCTTAATTTGGGATATTTTACGGATGACATCTTCATCTAATCCCGGTGGAAGGGTTTCTTGCTCGATTTCAGTTGTGAAGCCATACTTATACTCTTCACCGGCAAGCGCCTCAATTCTATCTTTTTCTGTTATTTCTGCTGTCATAATCGTTCTATTTTATTATCTTAAAAAATTAGTTTATAAGAGATCTATCACATTCATTTCTGCTTTTAGATCACTCGGTGAGCCGAGAAGAGATAGCAATGTCACCTCAGAAAAACTCTTATAGAGTTGCTGATTGATCACTCGCCAATGCGGTGCTAATTGACAATCTATCGCTTTATCACAAGGATTCTCAAGATCATTACAAGCATTCATCGCAACGGGTCCTTCAATTGCCTCAATGACATCAAGTAACGTAATCTCCTCAGGAGACTTCTGTAATTGATATCCTCCATAAACGCCTCTTGTTGATGTTAAGAGCTCCGCTTTTACAAGAAGCTTCAAAACTTTACTCACCAAAGAGACATTTAGATCACAGATCTCCGCTAGCGTTGATGCACTCATTCTCTCTTCTCTTACCGCAAGCTTAGTAAGAACAAGTAAGGCATAATCTGTTTCTCGGGTAATTCTCAATGTTAAGACTCTCTAAAAATAAATATAGGACTAATATAGTACCATATTAGTCCTAATTCAAATTTGTTTTGATAATTACAGCTTCTACCTGGTATTTGACTCGATTAATTTCGTTCAATCAAGCAATGCTTCACCAGAGAAAAAGATGTTAAAATTTTACAGATTTAAACGCATTTTTACCGGCATAAACCGCTTTATCACCTAACTCTGCTTCGATACAGATTAAACGATTATACTTAGCAACACGGTCAGAACGGCAGAGTGAACCCGTTTTAATCTGAGTCGCTACAGTTGCAACAGCAATATCTGCAATTGTGGTATCTTCTGTCTCACCTGAACGATGGGAAACAACAGAAGTGTATCCCGCTTCATCTGCCATATTAATAGCATCGATGGTCTCTGTTAAAGTTCCAATCTGATTAGGCTTAATTAAAATAGAGTTTGCGATACCGCGCTTGATCCCTTCTTGTAGGATTTTTGTATTAGTTACAAAAAGGTCATCCCCAACAATCTGAACTCGATCACCAATTTTTTCAGTTAAAATCGCCCAACCATCCCAATCTTCTTCATCCATTCCATCTTCAATGGTAATGATAGGATAACGATTCACCCAATCTTCTAAGAAGACAGCAAACTCTGCTGAAGTAAAGCTCTTATTCTCCGATGCCAAAACATATTGCCCATCTTTATAGAATTCTGAAGCTGCAATATCTAAGCCTAAAAAGACATCTTTCCCAGCTTCATAGCCTGCACGCTTAATCGCCGTCATAATCACTTCTAAAGCTTCTTCATTAGAGCCAAGATTAGGGGCAAACCCGCCCTCATCACCAACACCTGTCGCTAACCCTTTCTCTGTCAAGACTGTGCGCAATTCATGGAAGATTTCAGCACCACAACGGATCGCTTCTGCGAAGGTAGGAACACCAACAGGTAGGATCATAAATTCTTGAACATCAACAGAGTTGTCAGCATGAGCTCCGCCATTTAAGATGTTCATCATTGGGACAGGAAGTGTGTAGCTCTCGCGCTCAGCTAAGTAACGATAGAGAGGTAAGCCTTTCTCATTGGCGGCTGCATGCGCACAAGCAAGAGAGACACCTAATAAAGCATTAGCACCTAAATTTGATTTATTATCAGTACCATCTAATTTTAATAAGATCTCATCAATATTTTTCTGATCAGATACTTCAACACCTTTCAACGCTTTTGCGATTACGCCGTTGACGTTCTCACATGCACGCAATACACCTTTACCACCGTAACGCTTTTGATCTCCATCACGAAGTTCAACCGCCTCTTTTGCCCCTGTAGAGGCGCCACTTGGTACAGCTGCAGTACCTGATACACCCGACTCTAAAGTAGCTTTTACCCATACGGTTGGATTACCGCGTGAATCAAGAATTTCTCGTGCAATGATCGAGTTGATTGCTGACATAAATTTCTCCAAATAGATATTATAAAAAAGCAAAAGGCGTAACTACAAAATAGCTACACCTTCCTATTATTTATTGTTATCACTCAAATTTCAACTTGAGAAGATAATCGTTCCAAAAACGATCGAAAACAATCTCTATCGAGAGCTTATTTTACATCACGAATCTTTGGACCGATATAACGTTGACGTGGACGACCAATCTTCATATGAGGATCAGAAATCATCTCTGCCCAATGGCTAATCCAACCACTTGTACGTGCGATTGCGAACATTGGTGTAAACATCTCAACAGGAATTCCTAATGCTTTATAGATAATACCTGAGTAGAAGTCCACGTTCGGATAGAGTTTACGCTCTACGAAGTACTCATCTTTAAGCGCGATCTCTTCAAGTTTAACCGCAATCTCCATCAATGGATCGTTACCATATTTCGCCAATACTTCATCAGCGATACCTTTAATGATACGTGCACGTGGGTCGAAGTTTTTATAAACACGATGCCCAAAGCCCATTAAACGGAATGGATCATTCTTATCTTTTGCTTTTGCAATAAATTTATCGATATTGCTAACATCACCAATCTCTTCTAGCATCACAAGAACTGCTTCGTTCGCACCACCATGTGATGGTCCCCATAATGAAGCAATACCTGATGCAATCGCTGTAAATGGATCTGCACCTGATGAACCTGCTAAACGTACAGTTGAAGTTGATGCATTTTGCTCATGGTCTGCATGAAGCGTAAAGAGCACATCAATTGCTTTTTCTGCAACCGGATCTACTTCATAATCAGCACAAGGCGTTGAGAACATCATCTGTAAGAAGTTTCCTGCATAGGAGAGATCATTACGCGGATAACGGATCGGCTGACCTTGACCATGCTTATAACAAGCTGCCGCAATCGTTGGCATTTTCGAGATTAAGCGATGAGCAATAATCATGCGATGCTCTGGATCGAAGATATTCATTTTATCATGGTAGAAACCTGCCATTGAAGCAACTGATCCTACTAACATCGCCATTGGATGAGAGTCATAGCGGAATCCTTGAAGGAAACTCTTCATATTCTCATGCATCAAAGAGTGAGTCATGATGATCTCTTTAAACTCTTTTGATTGTGCTTCATCTGGAAGCTCTCCGTTCCAAAGAAGATAAGCAACATCAAGATAATCTTTCTTCGCTGCTAACTGCTCGATAGGATAACCACGATAGAGTAACTCACCCTTCTCACCATCGAGATAGGTAATTGCACTCTCACAACTTGCTGTAGAGACATATCCTGGGTCATAGCTAAACATCGACATTTCATTGTTTAACTTCGCAATATCAATAACAGAGTTACCATAAACAGAATCCAAAATTGGAAAATCTGCTTCATGTCCTGTTCTATTATTTCTAAAGGTGACAGTATCTTTTGTACTCATACTAATTTCCTCCAGCTTTCGGTAATTCCCCCCATTAATGGAGTGATTACTTCAGCTCTATTTTAATAAAAACTCAAACTTGAGATGAATAATATTGTTCGACCATCTTAGTACATAAACAATTATTTTAAAATAGCCACAACCGTTCCTCGGTGATTCATTTTTCTAATCGCGCTAATAGTGCACGATTGATATCGGTAATTAATTGTGGTCCTTCATAGATAAAACCACTATAGAGTTGCACCAAAGCGGCGCCTGCATCCAGTTTATCTAAAGCATCTTGAGCCGTCATAATCCCACCCACACCAATAATGGGAAATCGCCCTTGACTCTCTTTCGCTAAAAAGCGGATCACTTCTAAAGATCGCTCTGTTAAAGGGGCACCACTTAATCCTCCCGCTTCGGATTTCAGCGGAGATTGAACACCTTCTCGCGAGATCGTTGTATTTGTAGCAATAATACCGGCAATTTTTGACTCATCAACAATCTCGACAATCTCTCTCAGCTGATTTTCTGAAAGATCGGGAGCTATTTTAAGCAGAATCGGTTTGGGATTTTGATATTTCTGATTTTCACTTTGCAATCTATTGAGAAGTTCAAGTAGAGGCTCCTTCTCCTGCAAATCTCGTAAATTAGGGGTATTTGGAGAACTCACATTTACAACAA
Source organism: Ignatzschineria cameli (assembly GCF_003121895.1). Lineage (GTDB taxonomy): Bacteria > Pseudomonadota > Gammaproteobacteria > Cardiobacteriales > Wohlfahrtiimonadaceae > Ignatzschineria > Ignatzschineria cameli. Next base: position 88,664 of record NZ_QEWW01000005.1, on the reverse strand, counting down.
AATAATCGACAACATCAAATAGTCTCTGAAAGCAGGTTAAATAATCCTCAACAGCACGCTCATTGGGCGTCGCTTTATTTTTGCCGATATTACCACCGATAATCAATCGATGTTGCCGTTTCTGTAATCGGAGATAAGCGGCATCGACCCCATCATTATTAAATCCCATTCGATTAATAATAGCGCTCTCCTCAACAAGACGAAAGAGCCTCTTTTTAGGATTTCCTGGTTGCCCTTTGGGAGTAATCGTTCCGATCTCCACAAAAGAAAAACCCAATTCTCCTAATGCTTGATATAACTTTGCATCTTTATCAAACCCGGCAGCTAGACCAACCGGATGACGAAAAGTGAGTCCTAACACCTGCCGTTGAAGCCGAGGATCTTCATTGATTTTCTCTCGATCAATAAGTCGTTTTTTTAAAAAGGGGAATGCCGTTAATGCCCTAATTCCCCAAAAAGAGAGATGATGTGAGCATTCAGGATCCAACTTAAAGAGTAGTTTTTGAATAATTTTTTTTATCATCAGCACAATCTTTACCATTCTGTTTGCAATATTATGCGCCTATTTCTAGACAAAGCTAGCGATAAGAGAAAATTGTTACCACTAAGAGATTATAAAGAACTCAATCCTTAGCCCTAGATTATCGGTAATAAGCATAAGCGCTATCGACCTCAATCTCGACCTATTTTTCAAACCCCCATATTTTTCCCATAAAAAAAGCATCTCAATGAGATGCTCTTTCTAAAATCCTAATAGCGTTATATTCACTAATATTAATATTAACGGCCATATTTCTTACGGAAGCGATCAACACGACCTTCCGCATCAAGAATATTTTGTTGACCTGTGAAGAATGGATGTGACGCAGAGGTTACTTCCATACGCGCTAATGGGTATTCGTTACCATCAGTCCATACGATTGTATCTTTAGTTGCGATAGTTGAACGTGTTAAGATCGCAAAATCACTCGATGCATCTTGAAATACTACAGGACGGTAGTTGATTGTATTTTCTTTTGACATAATATTTTATCCATTAATTAATGTTTATCTATTGGCCTACTTCTCTAATGCCCATTTAGATTCGTCAATCTAAATGCTTGACGCATTAAAAAAATAATCAAGACGGGAATTTTACTGTAAAGAGCGCGCTAATGCAAATCTATTACGCATCCCACTACGCTCTTTCGATCACTTTCAGGGGCGTTACCCTTTCATCATCTGGAAAAATTCAGCGTTTGTCTTTGTCTCTCTCATCCGTTCGAGCATAAATTCAGCAGCTTCAATCTCATCCATTGGGTGAATCAATTTGCGGAGAATCCACATTTTCTGTAACTCTTCAGGTCCCATTAAGAGCTCTTCACGACGAGTGCCTGAACGATTAACATTGATCGCAGGGAAGATCCGTTTTTCAGCAATACGGCGATCTAACTGAATCTCTGAGTTCCCCGTTCCTTTAAACTCTTCAAAGATTACCTCATCCATCTTCGAGCCAGTATCAACCATTGCTGTTGCAATAATGGTCAAACTCCCCCCATTTTCAATATTACGAGCAGCACCAAAGAAACGTTTAGGGCGATGGAGTGCATTAGCATCAACCCCACCAGAGAGCACCTTACCTGAAGAGGGAACCACAGTATTATAAGCGCGCGCTAAACGGGTCATCGAATCGAGCAAAATCACCACATCTCGACCATGTTCTACTAATCGACGAGCTTTCTCAATCACCATTTCAGCAACCTGTACATGGCGAAGCGCTGGCTCATCAAAGGTTGAAGCAACAACATCCCCTTTTACTAAACGCTGCATCTCTGTTACCTCTTCGGGACGCTCATCAATTAAGAGCACCATCAGATATGCTTCAGGATGATTAATTGCTATCGATTGAGCGATATTTTGCATCATAATCGTTTTACCCGCCTTAGGTGGCGCGACGATCATACTTCTCTGCCCCTTACCGATGGGGGCAACAATATCAATTAAACGTGCGGTAATATCTTCACTCGAACCATTTCCTAACTCCATTTTTAAGGGCTCATTAGGATGAATCGGTGTTAAATTTTCAAAAGCGATTTTACGACGATTTTTACTTACCGGCTCATAGTTAATCTCATTAACTTTAACTAAAGCAAAATATTTTTCATTATCCTTAGGCGCCCGAATAACACCAGAAACGGTATCGCCCGTTCGTAAATTGAAGCGTCTTATTTGAGAAGGGCTGATATAGACATCATCGGGCCCTGCTAAGAAGGAGCTATCTACCCCTCTTAAAAAACCGTATCCATCATTAAGGACTTCAAGCACCCCATCACCAATAACCTCACCCCCCTTTTCTGCTTGTTCTTGTAAAATGGCAAAGATGAGCTCATGCTTTTTCGCCCGCATCAGACCCTGGATATTCATTTCTTCGGCAATATCTACTAGCTCTTGGGCTGTTTTTTGTTTTAGTTCTGTTAGATTCATAGATTGATTTTATAAAAAGTATAAGAGAGGATTCTAAAATTCTTTTTAGAATAGATAAGATATGTTTATTTTGTAGATCAATAGGGGACGCGCCCTCGCATTTCCTTAAAGGCCTCAACTCTGAGTTGGGCTCCTAATAGAGAGAAATGGATAGATGATTTATTATTAGCGAAAGTTTATGCTTTATCTCCGTCCCGTGCAACTTTATTTCGATATTTAGTGATCAAGGCCTTTAAAACCTCAATCCCTATGGGTAGTGCTGATATAAAGACAATTCCAAGAACAATAAGGGAGAAATTTTCTTGAACAATTTGGGTCTGACCAAAAAAGTAACCAGCCCCCAACATGCTCCCGGTCCAAAGGAGTGCTCCCACAATATTATAAGTTCCAAATCGACGATAACACATCCGACTAGCCCCTGCAACGAATGGTGCAAAAGTACGTACGATAGGGATAAATCGCGCTAAAATAATGGTCTTGCCTCCATGTCGCTCATAAAACGCCTCCGTCTTCTCAAGATATTTTAACTTAAAGATCTTCGCATCACGCCGAAAAGGCTTAACACCTAGATGATGCCCGATCTGATAATTCACCGCATCACCGATAATCGCCGCAACCAACAAGGTGCCAAATAGGATCCAGATATTCATCAAGCCGGCAGCCGCGAGCGCCCCTGCCGCAAAGAGTAGCGAATCTCCCGGGAGAAAAGGGGTAACCACCAACCCCGTTTCACAAAAAACAATTAAAATTAAGATCCCATAGATCCAATACCCATATTGAGAGATGATCACTTCAAGATAATCATCCACATGTAGAAATATATCTACCACCTGCATCAACCAATCCATTACCCTATTGCCTCTCTGCGAACTAGATACTCTAGACGCTCTACCGTTTCTTCTCTTAAATTTAAATAATAATGTTGCTATATAATGATGCTATTGCTAACTACTATAGCGCTGTACGATCGACAGGATGAAGTTGCATCTCAAAAAGACGCCAACATTGATCCATTTTTCGTGCTAAGGAGTGGTCATGCGTCACAACAATCAGCGCTGTACCGATCTCATCATTGATCTCACACATCAGATCAAAGATTGCATGAGCATTCTCTTCATCAAGATTTCCCGTCGGCTCATCTGCAAGAACCGCTGAAGGTTGAGTTACTAGGGCTCGTGCAATCGCAACACGCTGCCGCTCGCCTCCCGATAATTTTCCAGGATGATGAGTTAATCGATGCGCTAATCCTACTCGATTTAAAAGCTGTTCTGCCTCATGACGCGATTTTGCAATACTCTCTCCACCGATCACTAAAGGGAGTGCAACATTATCGAGCGCAGTAAACTCCGGCAGAAGGTGGTGAAATTGATAGATAAAACCGAGATAGCGATTACGAAGATATCCCCGCTTTGCTTCTGATAGGCGATTAAAGTGCTCTCCATTGAGATAGATATCACCACTTGTGGGTTGATCTAATCCCGAGATAATATGCATCAATGTACTTTTGCCGGCACCTGAGGCACCAACAATGGCAATTCGATCCCCTTTATGGATCTGAAAGGTAAGATTTTGAAAGATCACAATCTCACTCTTTTGATCGATAAACTTCTTTGAGATATCTCTTACATCTAAAACGATCGATCCATCTTTACTCATAACGTAGTGCCTCCGCAGGTTGTGTTCTCGATGCCTTCCAAGCAGGATAGAGTGTCGCAACACTCGCTAATAGAAAGGCGATGCCGGCAATTGTGGCAACATCTGAGAAGAGTACAATTGAGGGGATCTCCGAAATAGGATAGATACTCGGCTCAAAGAGTGTTTTTCCAACCATCTTTTCAATCCATCGCACAATATCTGCCACATTAAAAGCGATCAAAAGTCCTAAAATAATGCCTATCAATGCGCCAAAGAATCCAATAAATGTTCCCTGAACCATAAAAACAGCCATAATGTGGCGCGGGGGCATCCCCAGTGTTCGTAAAATCGCAATCTCTGAACGTTTCTCTGTAACCACCATTACCAACATCGACACCACATTAAAGACAGCAACGGCAACGATAAGACTCATAATCAAAAACATCGAGATCTTCTCAATTTCAATCATCTTAAAAAGTGCCGAGAATTGATTAACCCAGGTATAGACAGAGTAGTTTCCTTCAATCTCAGGTTTTACTTGTAGATAGTAGGCGGTCTCACGCGCCTTCATAGGATCTTCTAGCTGTAGACGAATCCCGGTGATCGCGTCTTTAGGTAGGCGATAGAGCGTTGCCGCATCTTTTAGGTTAACGAAGATATTACTAATATCATATTCATAGATCCCGGCCCGAAAAAAGCCAACCACCTTTAAACGCTTCATCCGTGGAGAGACGCCGGCAACAGTAACATTAATATCAGAGGTGACCAATGAGAGATAATCTCCAATTGAGAGCCCTAAGCGACTTGCCATATCTCGGCTAATTAAGACGCCAAAAGGGGTCTCATCAAGAAGCTCGAAGCTTCCTTCCACATAGCGACCTGTTGTAGGATCTTCTGTTGTAATAGTATTAGCAATAGCAGATACTCGCGCTTCATAACGGGGGTCGACACCATATACCTGCACCGGCAACATAATTCCCGATGAATTGACTAACCCCTGCCCTTCAATAAAGGGGGCGCTTCCAACCACATTGCGCTCACCCTCTGATAATGTCATCAAAGGCTCCCACTCTTCAATATAACCCTTCTGATCGCTGACAATCTGATTATGAAAAGCCATTGCAATGCTCCGCTCGGCAACCTCTTTCTGAAAGCCATTCATCACCGAAAGAACTACAATCATGGTCATTACACCGAGGGCAATGCCGCCAATTGAGACAAAAGAGATAAATGAGATGAAGTTATTTTTACGCTTTGCCGCAGTATAACGTAATCCCATAAATAGGGGTAAAGGTCTAAACATAATGGTTGATCTTTATTAATCTCAAGATAATAGGAAAATTTAGTATAAAGGAATTTGTGCCTTAAGGCGCTTTTATCCCCTTTGATAGTGACCTTAATAGAGTCTTAATTAAGAGGCTTAGTTATACAACTAACGCCTCTTCCTCTACCGTTGTCGCCTCTTTAAAGAGAGTCTCTAATTCGGGAAGCGGAGGTAAATCACGAAGTGATTTTAGATTAAGATCATCAAGTAATTGATCGGTAGTACCATAGAGCATCGGTCTTCCCGGCACCTCTTTTCTTCCTACCACTTTGATCCAATCTCGTTCCTCTAAACTTCGAATAATATTACTACTGACCGAGACTCCCCGTACCGCTTCAATATCACCCCGCGTGACCGGTTGCTCATAAAGAATAAGCGCTAATGTCTCAAAAAAGGCGCTACTAAAACGTTGCTGCTTTGCTTCAAAGAGCTTTCCCACCCACTTAGAAAAGCGAGAAGGAACCTGAAAACGCCAACCTGATGCAACCTCAACTAGCTCAATTCCCCCTTGCGCTTCACGATAGTTAGCCTCTAATGTAAAGAGGGCACGAATAATATCGCTCTCACTATAATTCTCTTCATCCAATATTGTTAAGATCTCTTTAAGGGAGAGAGGGACGTCCGATGCCATCAAGATCGCTTCCAATAACGCTATTAATTCCTGTTCATAATCATTCATGATTTTTGCTAATCTTCTCTATCTAATCGTTAAGGGTAATCCTGTTAAGAGCAATCAACTATTTAATCAATTATTAATCGGCTCTATTAATTCTATTAGCGTTCTATTAATTAGTTATGCCAATCGACTTCATAAGCCGATTTCATAATAGACTGCTATCTATAGCACGCTCCTATAGTACGCTCATTAAAGGAGCTCTATTATCGCACTCTTGCAACAGCACTTAAAGAGAGAAGACGTTTTCCAGAGATAGCAAAAGCAACACGCCGAATTGCATTCCAAGGATTCTCCTTAATCTGCCCTTTGATTGCCTGATCGATCTGTACCACCATCTTCATAATATTACGCCAGCGACGAAGATTGAGACGACTCAATGCCTGTTGATAGAGGGGCTGTTTATTACGCCAAACTTTTGATAAGACTTGACGCATATTCTCCCCCTGCTCTAAAGAGAAGAGCATCTCACCTAATGTTGCGATCTCTTTTTGCAAAAGAAAGTTCACCAATGTTGCCGGCTCACCCTCATCCTCAAAAATGGTGATAATACGATTAATGCGATCAACATCACCAGATAATATGGCATCACTAAGATCAAAAGCGATAAATTTAGAGCTCTGTGTTAAGGCAGAACGCAGATTCTCTGCATCGATCTTCTTATCGCCATAGTAGAGCGCAAGATAATCGAGCTCTTGAATCACAGAGAAGAGGTTTCCTTCATTATTTTGGGCTAATAGATCGACAGCATCCTTCTCTAGATGGAGATTTCGTCGCTTTGCTTCATTAAAGATCCAACCTGGAAACTCATGCAAACGTGGCGGATAGAGAATAGAAACAATCCCCACCTTATCCACAGCATTAACCCATTTTGATTTCTGCTGAGCACTCTTAAGGAGCGGAATAGAGATGAGAAGAAAGAGATCTTCTTGAGGGGCATTAAGATAATTCTCAATCGCTATTTGCGCCTTGCGATCAGGTAGAGAGGTAAATCGTAACTCAATTATCTGCTTCTCTGAGAAGAGAGAGAGGGATTGCGTAGCATTAACAAAGAGCCCCCAATCAAAACGATTATCAACCTCTAGAAGAGTTCGCTCATTAAATCCATTCTCTCGATAAAATGCACGAACCTGATCGGCAAGACTCAAAGAGAGATAGGGTTCATCGCCAGAGATTAAAAGCGCTGCTATCCGCCCCATTCCCTTCTGAATCGTCGGTATAACCTCATATGAGTTTAATCGCATAGTTCCTTCAATATAGTGACTGATATAGAGAGAACATCAGTATACACATAGAGCTAAATAAGGGTCTATCATCTTCATCAAATATCCTTTAATCTAAAGTTGCTCTCTGCACAATTAGAAAAAGATATTTCCTATCTATTTACAACTAATATGTTGCATGCAACACTAATTTGAGAGTATGATTCAGTAAAGAATTGATCAAACGCTTGCATCTTACCATTGAATCCCTAGCGCAATCGTTACAAGTAATCGATAACGCTTCATGGCTCAAAGGTATAAGGGGCTGAAGATCTCATTAATCATGACCTTATCAATATTTTATTATCAATAATAACTCGACCCCATCATTGCTTTACCTTAGGGAGAAAAGTCGAGTAAGATAGCGGAGTTTTAAAAACTCTACTCTGGAGGATATTATGAAAAAATTTAGCTTAAAGAAATTGTTAATGGTGACGGCCTTCTCAACACTTTTAGTGGCCTGTGGCGATGATAAAGAGAGTGTTGCAGATAAAGGGGATAGCTTAGATACCCGCTTTGTGACCATTGCAACAGGGGGATCATCAGGCCCTTACAATATTATTGGTACAACGCTCGGTCAGATCTACTCAAAAACCTATGGCGTTAACTCAAAATCACAATCAACTGGTGCATCGATTCAGAATGTAAACCTTGTCAATCAAGGAAAGGCTGAATTAGCACTCACTATGAGTGATGTTTTAAGCCAAGCGGTTGCCGGCGAAGGTTCATTTAAAGAGCCCTTAGAAAACGTTGTACAGGTTGCGGCACTCTATCCAAACTATGTACAGATCGTCACCTCGAAAAAATCGGGAATCAAAACAATGGATGATCTTAAAGGTCGTCGCGTTGCAGTGGGTGATCTCAACTCAGGAACAGAGATGAATGCTCGCGCTCTCCTCAAAGGTCATGGAATTACCTATGATGATCTTCAGGTCGATTATTTAGGATTTGCCGAAGCGGTCGATGCACTTCGTGGCGGTAAAATCGATGCTGCAGTCTTAACAAGTGGTCTTCCAAATGCCTCAATTATGGAGCTTGAGCAAGGTTTTGATCTTCAATTAGTTGAGATTAGAAAACCGATGGTTGATGAGATTGCAAAAGATCAATCTTACTTCCTTTCAGCGGAGATCCCTGCAGGCACTTATGGCAATGCAGAACCTATTCCAACCGCAATTATTGTTAATGCTTTAGTGGCGCGTAAAGATTTGAGTGAAGATGATGTCTATAAATTGACAAAAACCTTCTTCGAAAGCCTCAATGATCTTGCAAACTCACATCAAGCCGCTAAAGGCATCTCTCTTGAGCATGCACAAGAAGGCTTAGTAGCACCGCTCCACCCAGGTGCTAAGAAGTACTATGATGAGCAAGCGGCAAAATAAGAGTAGAAGACGATCTCTTATCTTATTTGTAGTGGTGGTCATCATGGCGACCACTACTCTGCTTCTCTCAACCTTTATCCACTCGCAGCCTATCACCCTCATTATCACTGAAAATGGTCGCTGTAAAATTGAGTCACCGACCTTTACTCTCTCTTGGATTCACTCAGTGGATAAGACGCCTTGGATCGAATTTTACCAGCGTCAAGATGAGGGATTTATCTTAACCCATACAAAATTCAAAACGTTTGGTGCGGGCGTCCCCCATGACGGCATCGTACTCGATCGTAATGACGATATGATTCATTACCAAATCGATCACTTTATGCCGGAGATCAACTGGGTTGTTGATCGTGATGTCCGTTCTAGTCTCTATCTTTCTGAAGATCAACCTTGGGAGATTTATCGTGAGGTTGATCGTTATAGCGAAGTGGAATTTCGCAATAGATCTTTTAATTTTTGGCAACGTTTATCTATAAGGAACTGTCATGAGCCGCAATAATGCAGAAGCTTACCATATTGCAGATACCATCCCTGCCGACACGGAACAGATTTTAGAAAAATTTGATCGTGAATCGATAGTAAGAACACCAAGCAGCAAATATCTTCGGATCTTTATCTCCTGCTTTGCAATCTTCTATTCTCTCTTCCACCTCTGGACAACCTATAATCCCATGCCGGAGTTACTCTACCGGGCAACTCACGTAGCTGTTGGGATTTCGCTAGTTTTTCTAATCTACCCTACCTATAAGAAGCAATCTCGCGATAAGATCGCTTGGTATGATTGGGTCTTAGTTGCACTCTCATTTATCTCATTGGGATATCTCTTTACAGAGTATAATGCGATTGCAACTGTTAGAGGCGGAATCGCTAATAATACCGATATCTTCATGTCCATTATGACTATTCTCTTAGTGATGGAAGCCGCGAGACGTGTGATGGGATTGATTCTTCCAACATTGGTAGCAATCTTCCTCATCTACCCCTTTATCAGTAGCTATCACTTTATGCCGAGAATATTGCAGACGCGCCCTTTCGATCTAAGTGATATCTTTGGTCATCTCTATATCACAACCGAAGGACTCTACTCCTCTGCGGTAGGGGCATCAGTCTCCTTTATCTTCCTCTTTATCCTCTTTGGCGCATTTCTCAACAAATCGGGAATGGGGCAACTCTTTAATGATCTTGCACTCGCACTCGCAGGTCATAAACAGGGTGGACCGGCAAAAGTTGCGGTAGTGGCAAGTGGATTTATGGGAAGTATCAATGGCTCTGCTGTAGGTAACGTTGTGGGAACAGGGGTTTTTACCATTCCGATGATGAAACGAGTCGGTTATAGTAAAAACTTCTCCGGTGCGGTTGAGGCGAGTGCTTCAGTCGGCGGACAAATTCTTCCCCCTATTATGGGGGCTAGTGCCTTCATTATGGCGGAAACAACAGGGATCTCCTATGGAACAATTGCGTTAGCTGCACTCTTCCCTGCACTTCTCTACTACTTAGGCGTCATTGCTCAAGTTCACTTTAGAGCAGGAAAAGATAATCTTAAAGGGATTCCTAAAGCAGATCTTCCACGAGTTAAAGAGGTATTAAAAGAGCGAGGTCATCTCCTTCTTCCAATCTTCGCGCTTGTCTATTTCTTAGGCAATAATGTGCCTATCGCTTATGCTGCATTCAATACGATTGCAATTGCGATTGTGGTCAGTCAATTTAGAAAAACGACGCGCATGAGCTTTAAAAATATTTTAGAAGCATTAGAGGATGGCGCAAGACAATCACTCTCTGTTATGGCAGCCTGTGCTGTTATCGGGATTGTGATCGGTGTTTTAAGTCTCACCTCAGCGGCAACTGAACTTATCGGTTCTATTACCGGAACTGGAGAAGGGATGCTCTTTATGACCCTCTTCTTAACGATGATTGCATCGATGGTTTTAGGAATGGGATTACCTTCAATTCCTGCCTATATCATCACCGCAACAATCGCGGCACCGGCACTTGCAAATATCGGTGTTCCAACGATTGTCGCCCATCTCTTTGTCTTCTACTTTGGACTCTTTGCTAATATTACCCCGCCTGTTGCACTAGCATCCTTTGCCGGTGCCGGTATAGCCGGCGGCGATCCGATGAAGACAGGTTGGCAATCATTGAAACTCTCTGTTGCCGGCTTTATCGTTCCCTTTATGTTTGTCTATAACCCGGCAATGTTGATGATCGATACAACTGGATTACCGATGAATGCAACGGAATTCCCAATTCCCCCTATCTTCGATATGATCAGTATTACGATCACCTCCATTATTGGAATTACTGCATTAAGTGCTGCGGTTGAGGGCTATTTTAAATGTAACTTTAGCTTTATTGGGCGCATTATCTTAGCTGCTGGGGCATTGATGTTAGTCGTTCCTGAAACAGTAACTGACATAATTGGCGCAGTCATTGTTCTCTCAATTATCACGATCAATGTGAAAAAGCTTCCCATTAAGTTGATCAATAAAGGCGATAGTGCGCTTGCTTAACATCACGATCCATCTGATCAGATGAAATAATCAAATGATCGATTACAAGCGTAAATCGAAGTAGTAGCAGAAACTGAAACTGAAACAGGTACAGGAAGATAAAAGGTCTCACTTCAATATTGAAGTGAGACCTTTTCTTTAGCAGTAATAGTGAATCATTACAGCGAATTACAAACCATTTAAAACATGATCATTTCCCACTGATGGAAAGCCTCTATTTCCGTAGATAGTTATCTTTTAACATTCCAAAGAAACTCTCCCCTTCACCACCAATGATCGCCTTTGCACCATAGAGTGCCATATTGAGATAATTTCCGGGCGTTGCATGAGGAGGGTAGATCAGCTCTAAACGGCTCGTATGAACATCGAGTAATGCCGGACCTTCATGTTCTAAAAAGGCCTTAACAGTCTCTTCTAACTCATGAGAACCTTTTGCGGAGAATCCTTTCATTCCAATAGAGTCTGCCATTAGTGCAAAATCAGGATTTTGTAGATCGGTATAGCTATTAACCATACCATCAGCTTTCATCTCTAACTCTACAAAATCGAGCGTTCCATTATTGATCACGACAATCTTAACGGGGAGTTTCTCTTGAACAATCGTCAATAGATCCCCCATCAACATGGTCATTCCCCCATCACCACAGAGCGCAATCACTTGTCGATCGGGATGTGATTTCTGAATACCGATCGCTTGAGGCATCGCATTCGCCATTGTTCCATGTTTAAGTGATACTAATGTTCGACGCGTTCCCAATGTTTCAAAATGACGCAGTAACCAGACAGTAGCAGAACCACCATCAGCGGTTGCAAAAGCATCCTTCTTAGCATATTCACTCAATAGCTCTGTCAAATATTGAGGGTGAATGAGCTCTTCACTTGCAGCAACAGCTTTCTTATCGAGTTTTTTCACTGTTTTCTGATAAAGATGACGACAACGATCTAAAAATTCTGTCGACTCACGCTGATCAAGATGGGGTAATAATCGCTCTAAGGTGGGCTCAATATCACCAATAAGCCCTAGCTCAATGCCGTGACGAAGCCCAAGTTTTTGAGGATCTCGATCGATCTGAACGATTTTGGCATGCTTAGGATAAAATTGAGACCAAGCAAAATCAGCGCCCAAAATAATGAGCGTGTCACACTCTTCTATCATCTGGTAGCCCGATCTGATCCCCATCATACCGGTCATACCAACGTTGTAAGGGTTCTCCCCTTCAATAAAATCTTTTCCGCGAGAAGTATGCGCAATCGGCGCCTTAAGGCGCTCTGCTAACGCAATCACTATTTCATGCGCCCCTTCACATCCCGCTCCGGCATAGATTCCAACTTTACCACCGCTATTGATAATTTTTGCTAATTTTACCAGCTCGCTCTCTTGTGGATAGATCAATGGATGTTTAGGTTGATAGAGCTGGCGAATAGGGAGATCCTCAACCTCCGTTGCACTAATATCAGAAGGAAGAATGACTACCGCAACACCCCGCTTTGCAAGTGCTTCTTGACAGGCAGTCATAATCACTCTCTTCGCTTCATGGGGATTTTTAACCTCTTCACAATAGACTGAACACCCCTCATAAATCGGTTTATAATCCACCTCTTGAGGAAAATTGGTGCCCAATACAGCGGTTGGAAGCTGGCTAGCTATCAAAACCACCGGTGCACCATTGCGATGACTCTCATAAAGACCATTGATAAAGTGTAGGCTTCCAGGACCACAAGAGCCGGCACAAGCGGTTAAACCTTTGGTCATAAAAGATTCTGCACCAGCGGCAAATCCACCCACCTCTTCGTGGCGCACATGAACCCACTCAATCTCCGTATGAAAACGCATTGCATTGGTAACATCATTGAGCGTATCGCCGACCACACCATAACAACGCTTTACTCCAAAGAGCTCCAATGTCTCCACAATAATCTGTGCTACTTTCTTCTTTGCCATCTTTTCTCTTCCTATCGATTTATAGAATGATAAAAATAGAGCGACCTTCACGGCTCTTACTGAACTGTTAGGTCGCTCCTTTCATACCATTTTCTATATCATGATGAATACCGAACAATTAATGCCGAATCACTACTTCTCTAAAAAGTTCTCTTTTAACATCTCAAAAAAGGTGTGCCCTTCTCCCCCTAAGATTGCTTTCGCTCCATAAAGCGCCATATTCTCATAGTTAGTAAATTCAGCATGAGGAGGCCAAATAAGCTCTAAGCGCTCAACATGTACATCAAGCAATGCCGGACCTTCATATGCTAGAAACTCTTTCAGTGTTGCCTCTAACTCATGAGAACCTTTCACAAGAAAGCCCTTAATGCCGATCGCTTCCGCAACTTTTGAAAAATCTGGATTTTGAAGATCGGTATAGCTATTGACGATTCCCTCCGCCTTCATCTCTAACTCCACAAAGTCGAGGGTGCCGTTATTGAGGACGATCACTTTTAAAGGAATCTTCTCTTGAACTAAGGTTAATAGATCTCCCATTAACATCGCGAGTCCTCCATCTCCTGAAACAGAGATGACTTGACGATCGGGGTAGGCTTTCTGAATTCCAATCGCTTGTGGCATCGCATTTGCCATTGTTCCATGTTTCATCGAGAGCAATGTGCGGCGTTGACCATTCGTATGGAAATGGCGATTGACCCAAGCCATCGCTGAACCGGTATCGCCGGTGACAATCGCATCATCATCGGCATACTCACTCAATAACTCTATTAAGTATTGAGGATGGATTAAACCTTCATGATCAGCTACGGCTTTCTTATCAAGTTTCGCCATACATTTTGTATGTAACTGACGATAATGATCTAAAAATGCAGTATCACTCTTACTCTCTAGCGCCGGCAATAGTGCTTTTAAGGTCTCCTTAACATCACCAATCACACCCAGTTTTATGGCATGACGTAAACCTAATCGACTAGGATTGAGATCGACCTGAATAATCTCGGCATTCTTAGGATAAAATTGTGACCAAGCAAAATCAGCCCCTAAAACTAAGAGCGTATCGCAATTTTTAATCATATCATACCCTGATTGAACTCCTAACATACCGGTCATACCAACGTTATAAGGATTATTGCCTTCTACAAAATCCTTTGCTCTTGAGGTATGCGCCATCGGGGCTTTTAACTTTTCACAAAGAGCAATAATCTCATCAAATGCTCCGGCACAACCTACGCCGGCAAAAACACCGATCTTCTTACCACTATTGAGAAGCTCTGCAATCGCTTTAATCTCGCCATCAGTTGGACGAATAACCGGTGCAACCGGTGCTTGCGGTTGTAAAATAGGGGTATCCTCTACCTCTTGTGCACTAATATCGGAAGGGAGGATCACAACAGAAACACCCCGCTTTGCGATCGCTTCTTGGCAAGCGGTCATAATCACCCGTTTTGCTTCATGGGGATTTTTAACCTCTTCACAAAAGACAGAGCAACCTTTATAGATTGGCATATAATCTACTTCTTGAGGGAAGTCAGTGCCTAATACATTGGTCGGTAATTGACTTGCAATCAAAACAACTGGAGCACCATTTCGATGACTTTCATAGAGTCCATTAATAAAATGAAGACTGCCCGGACCACAAGAGCCGGCACAAGCAGTTAAGTTTCCTGTCATATAAGCTTCAGCACCGGCAGCAAAACCACCTGCCTCTTCGTGACGCATATGAACCCATTCAATATTGGTATGATGACGCATCGCATCTGTCACATCATTTAACGTATCACCCACCACACCATAACAGCGTTTAACACCGGCTTGCTCAAGCGCTTCTACAACAATTCTTGCAACTTTCTTCTTAGACATAATGACTCCATATAGATCATATTCATATCGAAAATAGGAAATGTGCTACTCCCTCATTGTAATATTTTTATATAAATCGATAAAGATTTAATTTTACAGAATATTTATCACCATTTTTTCTACAGATTTATCAAAAATTATTTATATCAGCAGTTGTGAAATGAATATGAGCGAATAAATAAAAGGGTAGATATCTTTCATTATCTACCCTCTCTGCTATCAGAAGTGATTTAAATATAAATCAAATTTATTTTTAGTACATTTTAAATACAATTCAATTATTGTTTAAAGCATATATTGAAACATATATTAACTATTCATTAATCATGGATTAAATATAGATTGAGTATAGATTGAATATGCTGGCATATATATCTTTAATAATTCTCTCATCAACCCTTACTGAGTGACTTGCTCGTTCTGGCGCTTACCAGCATCATCGGTCTTTGCAGCCCAATAGGTCGCTAAAATCGGCCCTGAAATATTGTGCCAGAGACTAAAAATAGCACTTGGAACGGCAATAACAGGATCAATAGCAAAATGGGTCTTCGCTAATGCAGCGCCTAAACCAGAGTTTTGCATCCCCACCTCAACAGAAACCGCTTTACTATCGGCATAATCGAGCTTAAAGAGCTTTGCAATCCAAAATCCAAAGAGAAAACCTAATCCATTATGGAGGACTACAACACCAAAAATCAGTAATCCCGATTCAATAATCGATTGCTTACTCCCACTTACCACAACTGCAACAATCAATACAATTGCCGCCACTGAAACAAGTGGTAATACCTCTGTTGCCTGTGCGATTCGCTTTTTAAAGAGCATTCGTAATAGAACACCGATAGCGATCGGAAGAAGTACCATCTTCAACACCGACATAAACATGGCACCCATTGAGATATCGATCCATTGACTCGCTAATAGATAAAAGACTAGAGGGGTTAAAAGTGGCGCTAACAATGTTGAAACAGAAGTACAAGCAACAGAGAGAGCGATATTTCCCTTTGCTAAAAAGGTGATGACGTTAGAAGCGGTTCCTCCAGGACAGGAGCCCACAAGAATAATCCCTACAGCAATCGGGGCCGGCAACATAAAGGCCATCGATAAACCATAAGCTAACAACGGCATAATAATAAATTGCGCTACAACCCCTAATATCACCGCTTTGGGATGCCGGAGAATCTCTCCAAAATCAGAGAGAGTTAGGGTCATCCCCATTCCCAACATTACAATTCCCAATAACCAAGGAACATATGGTCCAATAAACTTAAATGTATCTGGGGTGAAAAAAGCTAATCCTGCAAAGAGCAGTACCCAAAAAGCAAATGTCTTTCCCACAAATTGACTCAAACGAGCTAACGCTTGCATCTAAAATTACTCCTATCTCAATTTAAATTATTTTATCTTCAATATCTCTCTATTTGAGAGGCATCGTGATTGGTCGTTAGTCCCTCGATCTTGGTAAGATAAAGTCCCTTCGCCTCTAAATGATCTTGGGTAAAAATCATTTAAATTTTGCCGATGCTTCCACTCATCGCGCCTAAGAAAATCACTAAATGCGCTTACGCTTAAATATAAGATGGAGAGAATTTTTAGACTCTTTCAAGACCATTATCATCCCTCTCTCCATCAACCCTTATTCAATCCTTATTCAATAAAAAAGAGCATCTATAAAGGTAGCACGCTTTCTTAAATCGATTGATAATTTGCTTCTAAAATCGCCATCACAACGCTACTAGCCTTATTTTCTGTCTCTTCGATCTCACTCTCAGGGTCTGAATCTGCCACAATACCGGCTCCAGCCTGTACATAAGCGATCCCCTCCTTCACATATGCAGAACGAATAGTAATTGCACTATCGAAACGATCCCCCTGCATCAACCCTTCAACATAACCGATAGCACCGCCATAACTTCCGCGCGCCTCCTCTTCAAATTGATAAATTTGACGCATCGCCTCAATCTTTGGCGCCCCGGTCAAGGTTCCCATATTCATTACTGCAAGATAGGCATCGATCGGAGTTAATCCCTCTTTAAGTCTTCCTGCAACACGAGAGACAAGATGCATTACATAACGATAGCGATCCACCTTAAGAAGATCTTTCACATAGATCGATCCTGCTTCAGAGACCTTCGCAAGATCCTCTTGTGCTAAATCGACCAACATCAGATGTTCTGCTAACTCTTTAGGATCACTCTTTAAGAGCGCTTCCATCTTCTGATCTAATTCAAGATCGATCTCTCCATCAACCAATCCTCGGCGTTTAGTTCCCGCAATAGGGTAGAGTTCAAGCTCTCGAGTATAGGGAGAATATTTAAGTGCCGATTCAGGAGAAGCACCAAAGAGGGTAAAATCACGATCTTGTAGATAGAAGAGATAGGGACTAGGATAGGCGCGTTTTAATTGCCGATAACTCTTAAAAGGAGAGTGACAGGGAAGAGAGAAGCGCCGAGAGGGAACGATTTGCAACAATTCACCAGCTTTTGTCTTTTGAATAAAATGTTCAACAGTTGCTTTAAAAATCGCTCGATCAGGGATTCTTACACCATTTTGAGCATCGACAATCGGCTCTTTAATCTCAATAGCCGGCGATATTGGAGATTCATTATCACAAGCCCCCTGTGGATAACTTTGTGAATAAGTTTTAGGACAACTCCCTATTTCAACCTCTTTAAAATCCTTTTCAGACCCATTTTTACAAGTTGTACCCTCATTCCCAAAATGATCTGTGGATAACTCTGGGGATATTGTGGGGAAAGTCTCTTTTTTCACCGAGAGCTTATCAATCAATTCACTATAGTGCGCCGCTTGTTGATTAAAGGAGCGATAGATCTCCAATCGATCCCGTTTATCGCTCTCTAAGAAGAGATGCTCATAGATGACCCGATCCTCTTTATGGTCGATCTGAATCAACTCTTCCGCCAAAAAGAGGCATAAGTCTGTACTTCTTCCCTTATCGGGAATCTCAACTTGATAATATTCTCCTACAAGGTCATAGCCAAATAATCCCCCAATAAAGGGAGAAAATTGAGGATTTTTCAAAGCTAATAGCGGATCTAAAATCGTCAAAACTCCACGAGTATACTGATCACAGGGAAAAGAGAATGTAACACGATCCGATTCCATCGCCCCCACAACCGCAGTTGCGAAGGTCTTTTGTAGATCATTAATCAAATGGGTACCTAAAAGCGTTAATGCCTCCACAGTTACACATGCTTTTAATACGGTGATGCGTAAAGCGGCTTTTGTAATCATCATACTCTTTAATGCACTCTGATTATCGGTGCGAGCCGACTCAAAGAGCATTCCTAAAGCTTGATCACGCTTTTGCATCAATAGTTCAAAGAGGTCAAAAGGCTCAAAGTGAGAGGGGATCTCACGACTTAAGGTGAAAATTTCTGCTGCAACAGGTGCTTCCATATGGTCTCCTACAATTTAACTAACGCTTTCAGCGGCATCTTAAACAACACATTAAAAATGTTAAAAAGGGTTGCTATTTTTGGGATGAGAGTTGATTAAACTCTCTCTAATTTGATGAGCGCAATATGGAGCATAAAAAAAGACCCGCATATTGCGGGCCTCTTTCTTCGACACTCTTTTTTCAAACATCATAAAAAAGTGCTTACCCGCTACTATGCGCGTAACCACCAACGACGGAAAAAACGGATTGAATGTGTCGAATGAATCATCTATTGTTATATCCTTATTCTATTTTACTATTTTAGGATCTCTCGATTACTTCTTATCATACCGATATATTGATTATATACAGCTTTAATATCTAATAACGAATATCTCATGTCTCACACCTTACATTTAAGAGTAGATCGATCGTTACTAAATGGGGGCATAAAAAAGACCCTGATTTAATCGAGATACTTAGGATATAATTTGCATGTTTTTTGGAGGAAGTCAACAAATTTTATCTCGATCAATCAGGGCCAAGAGCAGAAACTTTGATTCAAAAGTTGAAAGTAAAGTTTAAAAGAACAACAAAAACAACTGCTAGAAAGGAGTATCCCAAAGGATACAAAGAAAAGGTGAAACTAAAGGTAAAATATTAAATCTGTTAAATCTGTTAAATCTATGATGCTCAACTCAATTGATACACCATCAAATATTACTATTACGGTTACTATTACGGTTACTATTACGGCGCGTCTACTTCTCTTTAAGAGCGGCTTCAATCTCTTGAGCCTCTTTCACAATTGAGATCAATCCATTGCCAGAGAGATACCAGAGCGTTGGATCTAAATAGACCATCTTCACCTGCTTATTGAGTGCTTCATTAAGCGGTTGAATTAGGGTCTCTTCCACCTTCTGCTGATCCATCGATGTTGCACCAATGGCGGCACTACGATCGATAATAAAGATCAGATCAGGCGCAACTTCAGTTAGATAGGTTAAATCAGCTACTTGTCGCCCCTCTTTCGGTGCTTTTTCAGCATTTTTAACCCCCAGAACATTGTGGATAAACTTCGCACTGCCACTTGTCGGTGTTGCCATCAATTTTCCATCATTATGGATCACCACAAGCGCTTGCTGATCACTCTTTGCGATCTCACGCTGAATTTGAGAGATCTGCTCTGCTAATTTAGCGAGGGCCGCATCGGCAGCCTCTTCCCGATCTGCAAATTTTGCCAATTGTGTAATGTTTTCTGAGACCGATTCAAAATAGTGATCAGAATCTACTGTAAAATTGAGGACTGGCGCATACTCACTTAAGGTCTCGACCTGATTCCCTAAACGGGGCGAAATCACAATCAGATCGATCGGCCTCTCTTTAAATTTAGTTAAATCAGGACTCTTCATCCCACCACTATCTTCCACGCTATCCCAATCTGAGGATTGAAGATAATGGGGCAGATTCCCTTTAGGAAGAGCTACAATTAGATCCGCTGCATCAAGCGCTTGCAGAGTATCCACCGCACCAAAATCCATCACCACCGCTTTGGGGCTAGCTATTGCGACCGCAAGCGAGAGGGAGAGCGAGAGCAGGCTCTTTTTCAAAAAACATTTCATAACAATTCCTAAATCACAAAAGAGTAGATGAAAAATAACAGTGACAAAAATTATAAAACTGGCTCTCAACTGACTTTAAGTCTCTTTTGAGAACATTATCCTTTGAGAATGATTCTTATTATTAATGCTTTTATTCACTTTGTCTATAGCAATCATCAAATATTTTTACTAAGCACCTTACAATAAATATCAATCTTATTGATTTACCAGGGATTAACCTCCTTTTTTTACAGAAATATAAGAGAGAAGTAAGCGACTATCTAATCATCGACCCTCTCCTCTGCAACGATTTTTAAGTGCTATTTAAACTAAAAAAACTGAAAAATTCTCTAAATTTACCGATAAAAAGCGGTCACTTCAGAAGATCCGGAGGGATTCTTAGCTAAGATCTCTCAAGATCATTCCATTTATAAAGAGATGTTATCCACACTTTTACTCACAGCTATCCACAAAGTTATCCACAGGTTTTATTGAGAAAAATAGGCTGAATGCTTGCCGGATCTCACTATACTGCTCTTCGTAATGATCACGCGCCGGTAATAGAATCTTTACCGGCATTAGAGATGCCACCTGCGGGCAGGCAGTAGTGATAAAAACTAAATAGTGGGCTCCCGCAGCTCCAAAATCTTTATGAATTGAAATAATGAAATAATAAAATAAGAGAGCAGAACGATTGCCGGATCTCTCTATCCTGTTCTTCTAATGATCGCACGCCGGCAAGGGATCTTTTCTGGCATCTAAAGATGCCACCTGCGGGCAGGCAGTAGTAATAAGAACTAAATAGTGGGCTCCCGCAGCTCCGAGAATGATCTTAGAGCTCCCCTGCTTCACCTCTGAAAAGAGAGAGATCAATAGTAGGGATGGAGTCTAATGGATAAAAATAATTGATATATAAAACAGCAAGATAGAGATTTTTAAAACCTGTTTCTTTTCAAGTGAAGCTTCTAATGTTAGAATATTGCCAATTTTATGTAGACGAAATGTCAAAACATCTATAGAAATAGTAAGCAATAAGGAGAGTAGGTTATGCAAGTGAATAACACCGTCATCTATATCTCTCCTTATCTGTTTTAAATAGCCGACAATAGTCGGTTTTTTTTTGGAAAAAAGAAAGAAGATAAATCGATAATGACAAAACCTATAATTGCACTAGATTTTCCAAACTACCTTGAGACAAAGGCTTTTTTGGAGATGATGCCGAAAGAAGAAGAGCTCTATATTAAAATCGGAATGGAGCTCTTCTACAATGAAGGGCCAATGTTAGTAGAGACCTTAAAAGCTCGTGGCTATGAAGTCTTTTTAGATCTAAAGCTTTACGATATCCCTAATACCGTTAAGAGCGCAATGATCGGCCTTGCAAAGATGGGCGTTGATATGGTCAATGTTCATGCTGCAGGGGGCAAGCGCATGATGGAAGAGGCTCTTGAAGGATTAGAGATTGGTAGTGGTAATGCGAAACGCCCACGTCTTATCGCCGTTACTCAATTAACGAGTATGAGTGAAATTGAGATGCAGCGAGAGCAAAATATTCAAACAAGCCTCCTCGAATCCGTTATTCACTATAGTAAGATTACCAATAACTCTGGCCTTGATGGCGTTGTTTGCTCTGCTTTAGAAGCGAAGATGGTAAAAGAGAATACGCGCGAAAGCTTTCTCTGCGTCACTCCTGGGATCCGTCTTGCATCTGATGCTGCAGATGATCAGCGGAGAATTATGACCCCTTTTGAAGCGAAGAAAAATGGGGCTAGTTATATCGTTGTCGGTCGCTCAATTACACAAGCTAAAGATCCTCTCAAAGCTTATTACACTGTTAAAGAAGAATGGAATAGAACGCTATGATCAAAACAAATGTTGCACACAATGTCGCTGAAGCACTTCTTTCAATTGATGCCGTTTCACTCTCACCTCAAAAGCCATTTACCTGGGCTTCTGGTCTAAAATCGCCGATCTACTGTGACAATCGTTTAATTGTCAGTTATCCTGCGGTTCGTAAATTTATCTCAAAAAATCTTATTGAATTGATTCGAGAGAAATTCCCAGAAGCGGAAGTTATCGCCGGCACCGCAACAGCTGGTATCCCTCATGCTTCATGGGTCAGCGCTGTCTTAGAAAAACCGATGGTCTATGTTCGTAGTTCCCCCAAAAAACATGGGCGCGGCAATATGATTGAAGGAATTATCAAACCGGGGCAAAAAGTGGTGATTGTTGAAGATCTCATCTCTACCGGTGGAAGCTCTATTACTTGTGCTCACGCACTTAGAGAAGCTGGCGCGGATGTTTTAGGGGTTGCAGCAATTTTTTCCTATGAATTGCCGATCGCAGATGAAAACTTCAAGCGTGAGAACCTTCGCCATGCAACACTCAGCAACTATCCGGCATTGGTCGAAACAGCTCTTGCTAAAAATATTATTAATGAAGAAGAGCGCCTTGCATTAACTGAATGGAATAAAGATCCTAGCAGTTGGGGCAAATCACAATAGAACAATAGAACAATAGACAATTAGTGAGATTATATGATGACCTTTCACTCTCTTGAATGGGCTGTAGAGATATTAGTTGATATCCTCAATGGCTTCTCCATTCTTGTTCTCCTTATCGGGGTTGTTAAAGCAGCCCTAGGCTTTATAAAAAATGAGTGTTCGAGAGAAGATCGCTTTACTATCGCCCAGAAGAATAATGGCATCAAAGTCTATCTTGGCTCCTACATTCTTTTAAGCTTAGAGATTCTAATCGCATCCGATATTATCGAGACTATTATGAATCCCTCGATCGACGATATGTTGATCCTCGGCGGTATTGTGGTCATTCGAACCGCAATCTCCTACTTCTTAGGAAAAGAGATCGAAGCGGGCAATGCTGAAAAAGAGATCGCTGAGCATAAAAAGAGAGAAACGAGAGCAGAGAGAGAATCATAAATCCGCTCAACTCAAGCGCTCTCAATTGATCTATTTAACGATCATAACAATACGATCATAACAATACCTTAAGATGAAAAATCTTAAGGTATTTTTATCTAAAAGTGCTACCAATACTTCTCTTCTTAAAAAAATATTCCAATAAAAAATCTATTTCATCCCCCTTTATTCTCTGTTAGACTCCAAAATTACTCCTCTTAATAAGAAGAATAAGTAGAACAACTAAAAAAACTAGTATTAACCCCATTGCAATAATAATAAATAATAGCCACAACAATCTCGAAGGAGTTCACAATGTTCACAACCACCAAAAAGAGAGTACTCAACTTACTCTTTATCTCCACAATAACCCTCTCAAGCACTTCACTGCTCTTTGCAGAAGTCTTGAAAACCCCCCATGATCAAGAGCCGATCGGAACTGTTGAACAGCTCTATGATGGTAAGTTGATGCCCGATCTGCAAGCTAGTACCTTTCGCAATATCGATCGCCTCTATCCCACTGCGATTGTGCAGCATGATCCCGATAATGTTAGGGAACTTCCCTATGCTGTAGTACAGGTGGAAGACCTCCAATTTCAATCAGGTGATGACTCTTTCGATCTCTATGACTATATCAATATCAATCGTGTTGCTGGCTTAATAGCGATCAAGGATGGAAAAATCTATTATGAGGATTATCAGCTAGGCAATCATAATGCCACTCGCTGGATGTCGATGTCTGTTGTCAAATCTATTACCGCAACCTTGATCGGTATCGCCCTCGAAGAGGGATTGATCAAAGATATTGATGATCCTATAGTGACATATCTCCCTGATTTTAAAGGAAGTAGTTACGATGGCGTGACCGTAAGACAGCTGCTGCAGATGACCTCTGGTGTGGCGTGGAATGAGACCTATACAGATCCTAATTCCGATCGTCGAGCTATGTTAGCATTACAAAATGCGCAAGAACCTGGGGCAATTCTTCAATTGATGCAACAATTACCTAGAGCGGCTGAACCGGGAACTCGCTGGAACTATAGTACAGGAGAGACCCATGTTGCCGGTGCATTAGTACGCGCAGCAACCGGTATGCCCGTCAGTCAATACCTCTCTGAACGGATCTGGAAGAGAGCAGGAATGGAATCAGATGCTTCATGGTGGTTAGAATCACCCGATGGCCTAGAAGTTGGTGGAAGTGGATTGCAAGCAGTCTTGAGAGATTATGCCCGCTTTGGCCTCTTTCTTTTAGAAAATGGCAATGTTGATGGAGAGCAACTGCTACCTGAATATTGGCTAAAAGAAGCGGGATCACCCAAGATCGTCAATGGTGAAACTGTTCAATATGGTTATATGTTATGGCCTGTTGAGGAAGCAGAAGGAACGATCAATGAGGGGGCTTTTACCGCTGAAGGAATCTTTGGGCAACAGATCTATATCAACCCGCAAGAAGGAGTCGTTATTGCCGCTTGGGGCGCACAACCGAAGCCAACCGGTAGAGAGACTCTCGATAGTTATGCCTTCTTTGCCGCGATGACAGAATCGATGAAGCAACTTGCAGATCATCCCGAAAACCGATCATCACTCTCAAAATAAAAGTTAAATTTTTCCGAAAGAATAGCAATATTATTTAGGCCGGATCAAATATATATAGGATCAAATATATATATATAAATAAAAAAAGCTCGGCAAGCCGAGCAAAAGTCTTCATATTGAAGGAGAAATGATCACAGAGTGATCTCTTTTCAGAGTGTGATCTGTGGATAAAGTTTGGCATTTGCCACACCTTACAACAGATCACGCCTGAAACTTGTTGTCAGAGAGAAAATCTCCTCTCCTTGACTATTTTTAATAGTGATAGGCTTAAAAAGCACAGATCACAATTTATGAGTTATGGCTTATGACTTATGACTTATGACTTATGACTTATGACTTATGACTTATGACTCACAAGTTAAAGTTTAAAGCTGAAAGATGAAATTAGATAACATAGAGATCGACATACTCATGGACTGGCATCTCCCAGAGCTTGTCGCGATCGAGTGAAACCTCTAAAATCGCTTTTTGCTGTTTAGCTGGGAATCGACGCGCTAAATTTCGCTTAAACTTCTCTACTAAAACAGGCATGCCCTCTTCACGACGACGCGCATGACCGATCGGATACTCCACTACAACCTCATCAAGCTTTGTGCCATCTTTTAGAGTAATGGTTAAACCATTGGCGATAGAGCGCTTCTCAGGATCGAAATAATCTTTCGTAAATTGAGGATCTTCCTGACAGATGATTCGATCTCTCAAAGCATCAATACGTGGATCTTTTGCGATCTCATCTTCATAATCACTTGCCGTTAAACGACCAAAGATTAAGGGGACAGCAACCATATATTGAATACAGTGATCACGGTCAGCAGGGTTATTGAGAGGGCCTTTCTTATCGATAATACGGATACATGCTTCATGAGTACGAATATCGATACGTTCAATATCTTCTGAGCTCTTTCCTAACTCATCGAGACGCTTCTTCAATGTCATTGCGGCTTCTACCGCTGTTTGCGAGTGGAATTCTGCAGGATAGGAGATCTTAAAGAGGACATTCTCCATCACATAAGTGCCGTAATCACGTTGAAACTGAAAAGGCTTTCCTTCAAATAAGACATCGTAAAAACCCCATACTTTCGCCGTTAATGCGGTGGGATACCCCATCTCCCCTTTCTGAGCCATCAAGTTGAGACGAACCGCTCGTGAGGTAGCATCGCCTGCAGCCCACGATTTACGAGAGCCGGTATTAGGCGCATGGCGATAAGTACGTAATGATTGACCATCGACAAAAGCAAGTGATAGTGCATTGAGCGCCTCATCCTCACTTAATCCTAACAGTTCTGATACAACCGCAGTTGAAGCAACTTTAACTAAGATAACGTGATCTAATCCTACACGGTTGAAGGCATTTTCAAGTGCGATACACCCTTGAATCTCATGCGCTTTAACCATCGCTGTTAAAACAGCTTTCATTGTCAGCGGCTTCTTCCCTGCTGCAACCGCCACACGGGAGAGCCAATCGGCAACGGCTAAAATTCCACCAAGGTTATCGGAAGGATGTCCCCACTCTGCCGCAAGCCAAGTATCATTAAAATCTAACCAGCGAACCATCGTTCCAATATCAAATGCCGCTTGAACGGGATCTAATTGAAATTGTGTCCCGGGAACTTTCGCACCATGAGGGACAACAGTTCCTGGCACAATCGGGCCTAAAAGCTTGGTACATTCAGGATAATCGAGTGCTTCAAGGCCACATCCTAAAGTATCAATTAAACAATATTGCGCAATTTGATAAGCAAGATCAGATTGAATCTCATAGTTACGCACATAATCGACAATATCGACGAGAACTTGATCGAACTTCACTTGTCTCTCTGTAGACATAGATATATCTCCTATTTATATTTAGATAATTAGTAAGGGTTAAATAAACGTTTAATAAAATATGCTTAATAAAAAAATGTTTAATAAAGATTTAATAAATGTTTTGTAAGGGCTTTGTAAGATTGATAGTGACTCATAATCGCCAGAGCTATCATCGTAATAACAACCATTTAAAAAGAGCACAATAGAGGGGATAAGTGAATAAAATAGAGGTTAGTGGCTACCCACTAATAGTTTTATTATGGTGAAATAATCATGGTGAAACATGGTAAAAATAGTGGTAAATGATCTATCAGTTAACTACTGATTGGAAAAAAGTGTGGAGCTCTGTGGCCGATCATAAGTGGCTCTCTACCCCCGCATGAGTCAACTTATGGGTATAAAATCGATCTTGAACTCCACACTCCTTTTATCATTAACCTCTCAACGTTAATCTTGTAACGTCAAACTCTTAAAGAGATACACTACATTTACTCCCGCTCTTCAATGGGGATAAAACGCAACTCTTCTGGACCGGTATATTCAGCTCCTGGGCGAATGATCTTATTATCTTTTCGTTGTTCTAAGATATGTGCTGCCCAACCCGCTGAACGAGAGATAACAAACAGTGGAGTAAACATCGCTGTCGGCACCCCCATCATGTGATAGGAGACAGCAGAGAACCAATCTAGATTGGGGAACATATTTTTGTGATTTTGCATCACCTCTTCGATACGATCTGCAATATCATACATTCGTAAAGTTCCCGCCTCTTGGGAGAGATCATAAGAGATTCGCTTAATCACCTCATGGCGAGGATCTGCAACTGTATAAACAGGGTGACCAAAACCGATCACTATTTCTCGATTAGCAAGTCGCTCGAGAATATCGGCTTCTGCCTCATCAGGCGAGTCATAACGTTGCTGTATATCGAACGCAACTTCATTCGCACCACCATGTTTAGGGCCTCTCAAGGCGCCAATGGCCCCGGTAATAGCAGAGTAGATATCGGAGTTTGTTCCGGCAATCACGCGAGCAGTAAAGGTGGAGGCATTAAATTCATGCTCAGCATAGAGTATCAAGGAAGCGTGCATCGCTTTCACCCAAGACTTTTTAGGCCTCTTTCCATGAAGAAGATGGAGAAAGTATCCTCCGATCGAATCTTCCTTACTCTCTAATTCGATACGAACGCCGTTATGACTATAGTGATACCAATAGAGCAACATCGAGCTAAGTGACGCGATGAGGCGATCGGCAATATCCTTTGCGCCTGCAGTATTATGATCATCCTTTTCAGGAGAGATACAACCTAATAGGGAGACGCCTGTACGTAATACATCCATGGGATGAACTGACATCGGTAATGTCTCTAATGCTTTACGCATCGAGACGGGGAGTCCTCTTAATGCTTGCAGTTTCTCTTTATAGAGGCGCAACTCACTCTCATTGGGAAGCTTCCCATGAATTAAGAGATGGGCAACCTCCTCAAACTCACAATTCTCAGCAAGATCGAGAATGTTGTACCCGCGATAATGGAGTTCATTTCCATTTCGACCAACGGTACAGAGTTCGGTAGTTCCAGCGATCGTGCCGGAAAGAGCAACAGATTTTTTTGGGCGAAAAGTGCCGGACGCATTCTGAGTCGTCATTTTTTTCCTCCTAGGAATTCTCTTTATATAGGTGATTAATTGTGACAGTTCTACAGCTCTACCCTTTAGGCAGATGCCTAGAGGTAGACTTATTATTGTTTTTTGCTGTTTTCTCTGTTTTTACTACTTTTTTGATGCAAAGAGCTGATCGAGCTGCTTTTCGTAATCGTAGTAACGAATACTCTGGTAGAGTTCGTCACGGGTCTGCATCATGGGGAGGAGACTCTTTTGAGTTCCTTCTTTGCGAATGGTGTTATACACCGTTTCTGCCGCCTTATTCATCGCTCGGAAAGCAGAGAGTGGATAGAGCGCAATGGCAATTCCAACACTTCTTAACTCATCGAGCGTAAAGAGGGGCGTTTGACCAAATTCAGTAATGTTCGCAAGAACCGGAACATTAACCTTAGATGTAAAATCGCGATAGGTTGGCAACTCGGTTACCGCTTCGGGAAAGAGCGCATCAGCACCTGCTTCAATATAAGCAGCCGCTCGCTCTAATGAGGCTTCTAAGCCCTCTACCGCAAGCGCATCGGTACGCGCAATAATCATAAAATTGGGGTCTGTCTTCGCATCTACGGCCGCTTTAATCCGATCGACCATCTCCTCTTTAGAGACAATCTCTTTATTAGGACGATGTCCGCAACGCTTTGCGCCCACCTGGTCTTCAATATGCAATCCCGCAGCACCTGCCTTAATGAAGGATTTTACCGTACGGGCAACATTGAAAGCGGAAGTGCCAAAACCGATATCAGCGTCTGCAATTAAGGGTAGATCGGTCACATTAGTGATGCGATCGATATCGATCAATACATCTTGTAACGTCGTAATTCCTAAATCTGGAATTCCAAGTGATCCCGCTGCCACGCCACCACCAGAAAGATAGATCGATTTAAATCCCGCTCTTTCAGCTAATAGTGCATGGTTAGCATTGATCACTCCCATTAATTGAAGGGGAGATTCCTCTTTTAATGCTTCCCGAAATCTCTCTCCTGCTGTTTTTATGCTCATTACAACTCTCCTTTGGTATCGCTACATCATGGTTAAAATAAACATCCTTTTACCTATCTCTTATAGACTTATAGATCTTTCAATCGACACTCAGATCTTCGCTAAGCCTTTTTGATCGATCCTAATCATTGTTATTTTCTTGAAAGAAGCGGGAGAAATATCTCAAGTTAAGCTAAAAGATTATATTTTTATATAAAATATAGATGCCAGTTGTGTGATGCTCTTTGATGTTGATGATATTAATAATTCTGAATTAACATTTAATAAAAACTTAAATAAAATCCTAATAAAATTTTTAATAAATATTTATTAAACTTCTATTGAAGTGCTAAGAGATCACTCGGCTCTATTTAGAGATTTTTAGAAATGTTGATCCTTACTCTCTCTATTTTCATCATCTTTCAGTATTGACTAATCTTTTAGGCTCTATCTGGTCGATAAGTCCGCTTCAATCAATCACTCCTCTTCTTCTTTTCTGTTTCCATATCCTTAAGTACAACATAGCAAAGCGAGATAGCGTTTCCCAAATTATAAAATTACTTTTTTCGCTTTTTTAACTACTATAGAAACAAAAAAATCTCTCAAAAGTTAGTATAAATGCCACTCTTGAGAGATTTGTTTTTTTATATCTATTTTTAAAGAAAGCGATAACTTTTTACAAAAAAGTTTATGAATGTATAAATAATTATCAAATCTATTGATTTTATAAAAAGAGTTGATCTATTTGAAACGCGATGACTCTTACCCATTTTGCCGATATTCCCAATTCATCTTAAAATAGATTCTCTTTTTCTCCGAAATTCATTTTAGATTGAGCATGAATAATCAACAAAGAACGCATTTAATCGTAGGTTAATTCAATAATCTTTTTATTTAATCAATAATAAAAAAGTATTGAAATCGCTAAAAAAGCAACTTATAAGCGCACTTTTCTCTAAAACTGAAAGTTAGCTAAACGCTGAGTTGCGATCTCTTCCCATCGAGTATCTGCTTTTCCGTAATTCGCATAAGGGTGGATAGAGATTCCGCCTCTTGGGGTAAATTCTCCCCGTACCTCAATATAGAGCGGATCCATCAGCTCAATTAGATCATCCATAATGATATTGACACAATCTTCATGAAAGGAGCCGTGATTACGGAAGCTAAAGAGATAGAGTTTTAAAGATTTGCTCTCTACCATCTCGATGGTGGGGACATATGAGATATAGATGGTGGCAAAATCCGGTTGATTGGTCATCGGGCAGAGCGTGGTAAACTCAGGACAATGAAAGTTTACAAAGTATTCCCGACCGGGATGGGCATTCTTAAAGGTCTCTAAAATAGTGGGAGTATACTCAGTCGGGTAGACTGTTGCTTGATTTCCCAATAATGTTAAGTTTTCTAACTGCTCTTTTTTATCCGTCATTCTTTTCTCCTAGTTTTTTCATGTGGGATGGTTGCGAACCACAATAAATTGCAAAGGATAGATCATAACACTCTCCTTTTAAAAGAGAAATCATTAAGCCCCTTCCTTCTCTAAATTCCAGCTTAAAATATCATTTTCACCTTCGCACCTCCTCAAAATAGCGCCTTTTTTATCCGTTCGAGTGAGATCTTGCTATAATATTTCCCGTTTTAATCTCCCCACTCCTACTCATTCAGAAAGGATCTTTTATGCAACAACAGACACAGGTACCGATTATCGAAAAAGGTGATCGGAAGACATTACTCGCCTCAACATTAGGCTATGCGATGGATGGCCTCGATATTATGATTCTCGCCTTTGCGATGATTCTTATCAAAGCAGAATTTGGATTAACAGATGCCGAAGGTGGCATGATTCAGACCATCACCTTAATCGGAACGGTGATTGGTGGTATCTTTTTTGGAATGCTAGCAGATAAGTATGGTCGCGTTCGTGTCTTTAACTGGACAATTCTGCTCTTCTCTCTCTTTACCGGTTTAGCGGCTATCTCAACAAGTGCTGAGATGTTTACCCTCTTTCGCTTTATTGCTGGCCTAGGATTAGGAGGTGAATTTGGAATCGGGATGACCTTAGTAGCAGAGACCTGGCCGGCACATAAACGTTCACGCGCAACGGCGGTTGTTGCGATCGGATTCCAAGTGGGGATCGTCTTAGCGGCATTAGTGAGCCTACTCTCCCCCTATATCGGCTGGCATGGAATGTTCCTTATTGGTGCTTTACCGGCACTTTTAGTCTGGTGGACGCGCCGAAATCTAAATGAACCGGAGATTTGGTTACAAATTAAGCGGGAAAATCGTAATAAGATCTCCATTAAGCCACTCTTTAAGGATTCACGGACAACACTAACGACAATCGGTCTTATTATTGCCACTAGCGTTCAAAACTTTGGCTTTCATGGGATTATGATCTGGATGCCGATGATGCTCGCAAAAGAGCATAACTTTACACTCTCTGGTACCTTCTTCTGGACAATTATCACAACAATCGGGATGGTTATCGGTACACTTACCTTTGGGGCAACTTCTGACAAGATTGGTCGACGTCCAACCTATATCTTCTTCCTCTTAGTGAGTGCGGCTTTTGTCTGGATCTACTTCCAACAATCAAACTACTATGTTCTTCTCTTTCTTGGCGCAGTTTTAGGGTTCTTTGTTAATGGCATGATGGGGGGGTATGGAGCGCTTCTCTCTGAACACTATCCAACAGAAGCTCGCTCTTCAGCGCAAAATATTATCTTCAACCTAGGTCGTGGTATTGCCGGCTTTGCACCGGTCATTATCGGTACATTAGCAATGAAACATGATATTAGCTATGCATTGAGCCTTATTTCAGGGGTTTATCTTCTTTCGGCGCTCTCCTTTATCTTCTTAATTCCCGAGACAAAAGGAAAGATTCTCGATTAGATTTCTCTTTTACAATCTCAATCAACAAAAGATCTATCCAATGGTAGATCTTTTTTATTTCAACCCACAAGAAAGTTTTTCGAACCACAGGAACTCACTATTTTTGTTCTCATTACCACGGCATCCGTGTAAATCAGCACACTTAGTTCCTAAGTAATCGCTAAGATCATGAGACTTGCGGGAACGCAATTATTAGGAGAGTGAAGGGGCAGAACCCGGCAACATTCAGCCTCTTTTTCTCAATAACTCTCTATCACTCTAGATATCAAAAGTAGATATCAAAAGATCATTTTTAAGAATTATCGCTGGATCTGTTACCAATTGTAGAGGGATCCCATCCCAACCTTGTCAACAGAGTTATCCACAGCTTATCCAAAGGCGCGGTGATTGTTACAGGTTGACCACTTTTAGGATGATCTAAGGTCACACGATAAGCATGTAACAGAAGTCGATCAACATCATAATGCTCTCTAAAGAGCCTATTATGCCGTAAGTCACCATAAGTAGTATCTCCCACAATCGGGTGTGAAAAATGATTCATGTGTCGCCGTAATTGATGTTTTCTTCCGGTCGTCGGCGATAATGAGAGCAGAGAGTAACGAGAGGTTGGGTATTTCCCTGTGGATAACTCTATCTCACATTGAGCAAGCGGTTGATAAAAAGTGACAGCCTCTTGATCTTCAATCTCCCCACGGTCTCGATCGGCAATCTTATCTCGAATAAAAGAGAGGGGGGAATCGATCACGCCCGTCTGCTCAACATATCCACGAACAAGCGCAAGATACTCCTTTTGCACTGAGTGCGCCATAAATTGCTCTCCTAAAGAACGCGCACTCGCTTGATCAAAAGCAAAACAGAGAACTCCGGACGTTGGCCGATCTAAGCGATGAACCGGATAGAGGTAGGCTCCCACTTGATCTCGCAAATGCTGCAATACAATCGTTGTAACTTTAGGATCAAGCAGAGAGCGATGAACAAACCAACCACTTGGCTTATTAATCGCAATTAAAAAGTCATCTTGATAGAGGATCTCTAATGGGGTCTCTGCACTCTTTTCCGGCAGTAGCACTCGATGACCCGCTTGCTGACCAAATTTAGGTTGATCCATTATGATTCAATCCCCTCACCACGGCGCTGAGTAATATCGCTATTGAGCCCTTTGCCCCCGCGCTTGCCATCTGCACCATAGGTCATAATTTGATAATTTTGCTCTGAAGCTTCGTAAAGATAGGAGGCGCCCCAAGGATCAAACAAGATCTCTTCCCGAAGATAAGGGCCGTTCCAACGATCATCTTGTGAAGAATAAAGAAGGATCGATAACCCCTCTTCCGTTGTAGGATAGCGATAAAAATCATCTCGAAATACCGCCAAAGCGCCCTCTATTGAGCGTAAGTTTTGCTTAACCTTAACACGCTTCGATTCATCATTTATTTCCAAAATGTTTTGTGAAAACATAATGATTAAAATCGCCCCAATGACCGTTAATATCATCAACTCAACAAGCGAAAATCCCTGTTTATAGACCGTTTTAAATGTATGTTTAAACATCTTAAGAGACCTCGCTAAAATCTACTTGGTAACTTGAGAAAAGAGTTCAAAGTAGGTCGGGAAAGTCTTATCAACACATTGCGGATCTAAAATTGTGATCGGCGCTTTAAGCGAAAGCAGTGAAAAACACATAGCGATACGATGATCATCATAGGTCTCTATCTCTATATTGGGCGTAATCGTCTCCTGTGGATAGATCACTAAATAATCCTCACCCTCTTCTACCTTGACCCCCACTTTTGTCAATTCTGTCGCCATCGCCGCAATTCGATCGGTCTCCTTCACACGCCAGCTACCGATATTGCGTAATATGGTCTTACCTTTGGCAAAAACGGCCAAAATTGCCAAAGTCATCGCTGCATCAGGAATGTGGTTACAATCAAGATCAATTCCTCTTAAAGAGCCTTTTTGAGGCCTTGAGACAAAGATCTCATTCTCTCCCCATTTAACCTCTGCCCCCATCGCAATAAGCGCATCGACAAAACGGATATCTCCCTGAATCGATGCAGTTCCGACCCCTTTAACCGTTAATGGTCCCGCTAATGCCCCTAAAGCTAAAAAGTAAGAAGCACTTGAGGCATCGCTCTCAACAAAGAATGTTCCCGGCGTTACAAAGGTTCCATCGGCAGGAATCATAAATGATTGGTAGTGATGATGATTAATCTCAATCCCAAATTGGCGTAACAGCGTTAGGGTGATCTCAATATAGGGTTTTGAGATTAAAACCCCCTCAATATCGATGGTGATCTCCCTTTTTAAGAGCGGTAATGCGATTAGTAGTGCCGTTAAGTATTGACTTGAAACATCCCCTTTAATGGAGATTCTCTCGGCTGTAAAGTTTCCCTTACCGATCTTCAGTGGAGGATATCCCTCATTTTCAAGGTATTCAACATTCCCTCCTAATGCACGCAAGGCATCGACAAGATCTTTGATCGGTCGCTCATGCATTCTTGGAATTCCCGTTAATTCATACTCCCCTTGATTGAGTGCTACAGCGGCAGTTAATGAGCGAAAAGCGGTTCCGGCATTACCTAAAAAGAGTGTCGCGCACTTATTGGGAAATCCACTATTGCTTCCTCTTACCTCAAAGATACGCGCAACCGGATCCTTCTCAACAATATCGACTCCTAGAGTACTTAATGCTTCCAACATTCTCTCAGTATCATCACTTTCTAGAAGATTGATAATGGTTGTCATCCCCTCTGTTAATGCGGCTAAAAGTAAAATTCGATTTGAGATACTTTTCGAGCCAGGAATGGTGACCGAACCAGCAGCTGCGCTTATTTGAGGTAAATTCAGTTTCATCATTGTAGCTAAATCCAATTACAGAGAAAATTACAGAGAAGATGGGTAAATTAAGGATCGATCTCTCTTAAAAAAATACCGATCAGCAGTCATAAGTCGTGAATAATCAATATCTTCATCAATATTTTAGAGAGTCTTACATAGGTAAGACGCAATTGACTAGAGTAATGATCTTACCACATCAGTGCAACTCTATTCTTTTTTGATCAGATCGTTTAAGAAGACTTAAAAAATCTAAAAAATCTGGAAAGTCTCGAAAGACTAAAAAAGCTGAAAAAAATAAAAGGTTAAAAAATAAAAAAAGAGCTAGTTTTCAACTAACTCTTTCTATCGATTAAGACTCATTTGAATCAATAGAGCTCTATTGCCCTTTCTCAGGGGCATCCCCATAAACATCATAATCGAAATATTTTGCTTCAACCGCTTTATAAGAGCCATCTTCACGAGTTGTTTGAATCGCTTTATTGAAACGCTCTAAAAGTTCAGTATCTGATTTACGAAGACCGACACCAACACCTTCTCCTAACCACTCTTCATCAAAAAAGGCAGGTCCTATAAATTCAATTTTTCCTGCATAATCTTCTTTCAGATAACCGATATCTAACGGTACAACATCAGCAAAGACTAGATCTATTCGTCCTGTTTCAAGATCCATCATTGCTTCATCTAAACTACGATAACTGCGAACATCTGCGGATCTACGATATTTATCATTCATATAGATCTCATGGATTGTACCACTTTGAACACCGATCTTTTTCCCTTTTAAACCTTCATCGGTAATGTCGATACTCTTACCTACGGGAATGACGAATCTTGCAGGTGTTTGGTAATACTTGTTACTAAAGTTAATCGCCTTTTTACGAGTATCTGTAATTGACATTGACGCTAAGATCGCATCGATACGTTTAGTGTTTAAAGAAGGGATTAAAGCATCAAAGTCCACTTGAACAATGTCACATTTCTGTTCCATCTTTTCGCAAAATAATTTTGCTAGATCAGGTTCAAATCCTTCAATTGTCTGATTTTCAGAGAT
The DNA here is from genome assembly GCF_003121895.1 of Ignatzschineria cameli. Classification (GTDB taxonomy): domain Bacteria; phylum Pseudomonadota; class Gammaproteobacteria; order Cardiobacteriales; family Wohlfahrtiimonadaceae; genus Ignatzschineria; species Ignatzschineria cameli. The sequence continues at coordinate 52,884 of NZ_QEWW01000005.1, read as the reverse complement.
GTAACTAAAAGGAGGGTAAGAGCCTTCGATCCCTATTTTAATGACATCTTGAGCCATTACTTGCGTAGCAAATAGTAGGGAACTACTAATAATTAATTTTTTTAACATAGCAAACCTCTAATGAATGATCGATCAATACTCTTGTCTATAATTCTTATATTCATCTCTTTAAAGAATAAAAGATAATGATGAGTCGACAGAGTTATCCACAATTTACCGCCTTTGTTGAGGAATAATCAAGTATTAGCCCCCTTTTTTTCTGTGTATATCTCTCATCATAAATAGTGGGATGAGTTCGGGGATAAATCGGGAGCTTTTTTATCACGAAGTTATCCACAGGTTTCTACCGCTTTTTTGCGGATAATTATCCTAAAGTGATATTTTTATGCTTTCTATCACTTTAAAAAGGGGGAGTAAGTGGCCAATAAGTCTTTCTCTACATTAAAAAGGAAAAAACCGCTAATAGCTGAATATTAGCGGTTTTTAGATAGCATCTTCAATTACGCTGCCTATCTTTTATCTTTCATTTGATCCTGTATTAGTTACGTTTGATCGCTTTTCCTAAGATCAATCCAACGACAAGAGCTACAATCGCTGGAACCATCCAACCCATACCACTCTCCTGGTACGGTAGATAATTGAGGAGTGATGTGATAGATGCTTTAAATCCAGAATCATCAAGATACCCCAAAATAACTGAAATCGCGCTGATAACAAGCGTGACATAGATCGGCAGTTGGAACGCAAGATTAGGCATTCCTTTTAAGAGGCGATCGATAAAGATTAAGACAATTAGAACAATTGTGATGGGGTAGATAATCAGAAGAATCGGAACGGCCCCCATAATGATCGAGCTTAATCCTTGGCTTGCAAGAATAAAGCTGATGAGGGTAAAAATAACCGCATAGACACGATAGGAGATCTTGTTATAGATCTCATTGAAGTAACTACTAACAGCAACAATAAGGCCAATAGCGGTTGTTAAACATGCCAGTGTCACAATCAGACTTAAGAGAAAACGTCCTGCTTCGCCATATGTTAAACGTGCAACCCCAGTTAAGATCGAGGTTCCCATATTACCACCTGCCGCTTCCGCTTCAGTTAAAGGATAGTTATTTCCCATCCATGCAAGGGAGATATAGACCAGACCTAAACCTACACCCGCAATAATGGCGGCAATGGAAGCTTGTTTAAAGATCGATGCTTGTGATGTTAATCCTGTCGCTTTTACTGCATTAAGAACAATAATGGAGAATGCTACAGCCGCAATGGTATCCATTGTTTGGTAGCCTTCGGAGAATCCAACAAAGAAAGGGGCTTTTTCAAATTGCGCTGATACCTCTGTAATAGGGGTATTGAGATCAAAAAAAGATTTGATAATCAAAAGCACAATAGTGATTAAAAGTAGTGGCGTTAAGATTTGACCAACACGATCCACCAACTTTGTAGGATTGAGTGCGAGATAGAAGGTTAAACCAAAATAGATAACGGAGAAGATAATTTTTGATGAAAAGGTCTCAATCCCGCCATCTAAGAAGGGAAGGACCGCCATCTCATAAGAGACCATTGCAGTTCTTGGAATTGCGAAGAAAGGACCAATGGTAAGATAGATCACTACCATAAAGATCAGCGCAAAGAGTGGGCTGATACGTCTTGCCTCTGAACGAAATCCCTCATTAGAAAAAGATCCGGCAATAATACCGACAAGTGGTAGTCCTACTCCGGTCACAATAAAACCGAGAATGGCTGGAAGAAAGTTAGTACCACTCAATTGCCCTACTGTCGGGGGAAATATCAAGTTACCCGCGCCAAAAAAAAGCGCAAATAACATAAATCCTATAAATAAAGTTCTTTTAGACATACAAATTAATCTCTAGAAAATGCAATTCAACTAGCGCTTTTGCGTGAGTTGATTAATTACAGATAGTTACTCCTATAACAATTTTGATGTCTTTTAGAGTAATTCCTCAGATTTTTTTAGTTGTTAAAGCCATCTGAACCCAAGCGCTCTTCGAAATAATAAATTATTGGTGTCCTTTTATTATTATCATCTCTTTTATAAAGATTGATGATGATGAGCAGCCATAGTTATCCACAGTTTTTGATAAAAAGCAGTGAATAACTCATCTTAAGCCTAATTTTAGCTGTTGAAAAGTAGTTGTATAAATATCTGGATCACTTTGTCGATAAAAAAAGAAAAAGTTATCCACGAGTTATCCACATTTTTGTGGATAACTTTATACTAAGGTTTATCCCCAGTATATGTGGATAACTAATTAAGTTATTGATTATAGAGATAAAATTTTCTTGAGAAGCTGTTGAAGAGCATTGTTTCGGTGGGAAATTTGATTTTTTAGTGTTGCCGGTAGAAGACCAAAGGTCGATTTTTTTTCGGGATAGAAGAAGAGAGGGTCATAGCCAAAACCTTCATTACCTTCAATTTTTTCTGTAATAAAACCATGGACTTCCCCTTCAGCAATGAGTGGAACGGGATCATCGGCGCTGCGAAGGAGCACAAGAACCGCTTTAAAGTAGGCGGCGCGTTCTACGCCTGAAAGATGGCGCATCTTGGTCAGTAGTTTGAGGTTATTATCATGATCATTGCCTGACTCGCTATAACGAGCAGAGTAGATTCCAGGTTCTCCGTTGAGTGCCGGGACAACAAGCCCTGAGTCATCCGCTAATGTTGGCAACCCACTCTTTTTCGCGGCATCGCGCGCTTTAATCAATGCATTTTCGATAAAAGTGAGTCCATTCTCTTCTGGTTCAGAGTCAATATTGAGATCTTGTAGAGAGAGAACTTCTATCTCAAGTGGTGCAAAAAGCGCCTTAAATTCCTTAATTTTTCCTTGGTTGTTGGATGCGATTAAAATTTTTTGTAATGGTTGTCCCATAGGGAACCCTCCTTAATTAGTGTGGATAGGACATAAAAAGAGTATTTCAAAAAGAGCATTTGAAAAAGTGTGCTTAATACAGTGGGTTAATCGATCAAATCAATGGGTCAATGGATCAATCGGTAAGATGATTAAAAAATAAAAAAATAAAAAAATAAAAAGATTAAATAGATCAAAAAAACCGATAGAAGTATCTTATTGATCGGTATCGAATTTCTTTATCTTGATTTATTCATCTTGATATTTTGAAGAGGAGAATCGGCGATGGGGATAATATCGAAGCGATCCTCTAAATGGTTGAGATGATTTGAGAGCGCACCATGCATCGATGTACTTAAGGAGGGATTTATCTCTAAAAGGGGGACTAAAACAAAGGCGCGTTGATGCATAAAAGGATGGGGGATGGTTAAATCGGGGTGATCAATCGTCTCATCATTGTAGAGAAGAAGATCGATATCGAGCGTTCTCGGCCCCCAATGAATGGTTCTTTCTCTTTGATGTAGCGCTTCAATTCCTTGCGTTATTTTAAGTAATTGTAGTGGGGATAGGGTTGTCCCAATCTTGAGTGCCGCATTGATAAAATTAGGCTGTTTTGGACCGATTGGTGGAGTTTCATAGAGTGATGAAGCTGCTAAGAGGGTTATTTGTGAACTATTTTGGATCTCATTAATTGCTGTTTTAACCTGCAAAAGGGGATTATTGAGGTTAGAACCGAGCGAGAGATATACGATATTCATACTGTCTTTTAAACCTGTTTTAAAAATAATTAAAATATATATCTTGCATTTAGAGGAATTTACGCTTAATGTTAGAACCTGTCTACAAATAAAAAGTTTGAGACAGTATTCTATTTTTAAATATGATCGTTGGTCATATAAGTTTTATTTTTGAGGTTTTTTATGCGTATTGGAACTGTTAAATGGTTCAATGAATCCAAGGGATTCGGTTTTATCACTCCTGATGATGGTGGTGCAGATGTATTTGTACACTTCTCTACAATCCAAGGGGATGGCTTTCGTACTTTAGCGGAAGGTCAAAAAGTTGAATTTGAAGCAAAAGAGAGTGATCGTGGTCTTCAAACAACAGTTTGTAAACCTGCTTAATTCTATTTAAGTAATGAGAGTCGGAGTTTAGTTGTTCCATTGAATTGTTAGTTAGCATTGCATTAATTAGTAACCTCTAGAACAGACAAAAACCGGACATAAAAAAGCCTCTAAGCTATTTAGAGGCTTTTTCATTTTTGTCATACTTTAATTTTATCTCGCCTCATCTCATCTTATCTCATCAGATTTGATCTGATCTGACCTTATCGATTTCTTTCCCTACACTACTTCTAATGCTTTAGAGGGTTCTATGGGGGTTAAAATGGTTGGTTTAGCGCTTTACCATCTTTCCCTATGCCCCTTATGCATTATTGTGTTGATAGGGTGATAGATGAGTCATATTAGCAACATTAGCTATATTCGCGATTATCGAAGATGAGGCTAGAAAGGTAAAGAGATGGTCGACGATAAGAATAAAAATAGAGCTGAAAAAAGTGTACAAAAAAAGAGACTAACAGGAGAAGTGTTAATCTCTTTTTTATATGCTCTAAATAGAGCGAAAGCTTGATGTAAGATTACATATTAGAGATCATTACATCGCCAAATTCGCTCGTGGAGACTTGTGTTGCATCTTTCATCATGTTGGCAAAGTCCGCAGTCACTTTCTTCGAGGAGATTGCGCCATTGAGTGCTTTAATGACAAGATCAGCAGCTTCAGTCCAACCGAGATGACGAAGCATCATCTCTGCCGATAAGATGAGTGAACCTGGGTTAACAATATTTTTACCTGCAATATCAGGTGCTGTTCCATGAGTTGCTTCAAAGATCGCAATAGAGTCAGAAAGGTTCGCTCCTGGCGCAATACCGATTCCCCCTACCTGTGCCGCAAGAGCATCTGAGATATAGTCACCATTGAGGTTTAAGGTCGCGACAACGCTATATTTTTCAGGTTCGAAGAGAATTCTCTGTAAGAAGGCATCTGCAATACTATCTTTGATCGTGATTATATTGCCTGTTTTAGGGTTCTTAAACTCACACCAAGGACCATTACCAATCAATGTTGCACCAAACTCTTCACGCGCAAGCTCATAACCCCAATCACGGAAGCCACCTTCTGTGAACTTCATGATATTACCTTTATGAACTAAGGTTACATTGGGTTTATCATTATCGATAGCATATTGAATCGCTTTACGTACAAGACGCTTGGTTCCCTCTTCTGATACTGGTTTAATACCGATACCTGAAGTCTCTGGGAAGCGAATTTTATTAACATGCATCTCATTTTGTAAGAAGTCGATCACCTTTTTCGCTTCTGCTGAACCTGCTTCCCACTCAATTCCTGCGTAGATATCTTCAGAGTTTTCACGGAAGATCACCATATCGACCTTTTCAGGTTCTTTAACAGGTGAAGGAACGCCTTGGAAATATTGTACCGGGCGCATACAGAGATAGAGGTCGAGTGTTTGACGCATTGTTACATTCAGTGAGCGAATTCCACCACCTACCGGTGTTGTTAAAGGACCTTTGATAGAGACAATAAACTCTTTAAGAGCTTCTAAAGTCTCTTGAGGTAACCACTCATCTTTGCCATAAACTTTTGTCGATTTTTCCCCTGCAAAAACTTCCATCCAAGAGATTTTTCGTGCGCCATTATAAGCCTTCTCAACAGCAGCATCGATCACTTTTTGCATTACCGGTGTGATCTCTGCACCTACTTCATCACCTTCAATAAAAGGGATAATTGGTTGATTCGGCACATTAAGCGAGAAATCTTTGTTAAGGGTGATTTTTTCGCCCTCAGGAACTTTAATATGTTGATAACTCATAAAACCTCCAAAATAAATAAAAATTAAACGAAATTGAATCTCAATAGAAAATTAACTCTGTGAGATGATGCGCTTAGGTCCAATCGATGTTGGAGTGTTAGGCGCACCGATCCCTAAAAATTGGTTATCGTCACTATAAAGGCGATATAAGTTATGATCGAGTTTACCCTCAATGCGTATCCTTTGTCCATGGAGAATACGTCTTGCCTCCTCTTGGGTGAAGATTAATGAGGGGAGATCCGTTACGGCACTATCGGCAGGTAGGAGAAGGGCATCTAATGATTCATAAGGGTTTTCTCCCTCTAAGAGTGCTTCTAGCTCTTCTAAAGAGATAAGCTTCTCAAGACCGTAAGGTTCTATTGTTATACGACGTAACATAGTTAAATGGCCGAGAGTTCCTAATTCTTTGGCGATATCTTCTGCTAAAACGCGAACATAAGTTCCTTTTGAGCAGGTAACGGTTGCCGTAAAGCTCTCTGGCGTTAAGTGATCGAGGGTTAATTTTGAGATGGTAATTTTGCGAGGTTTTCTTTCAACTTCAATTCCCTCTCGTGCGAGCTCATAGAGCCGCTTTCCTTGGTGATGGAGTGCTGAAACCATGGGTGGTATTTGCATAATCTCTCCAATAAATTGGGAGAAGATAGCGGTAAGCCTCTCTTCAGTGAGATTAGGAGGAATCGCTTCAGTTGCAATAATGTCACCTTCAGCATCGCCTGTGTTGCTCTTTTCACCGAGCTTGCAGGTAAATTGATACTGTTTTGAGTTATCGAGCAGAATGCCGGCGAACTTAGTGGCTTCCCCAAAGCAGATGGGGAGCATTCCTGTTGCCATCGGATCGAGCGTACCACTATGACCTGCTTTATCAGCATTGTAGAGGCGCTTTACCCGTTGGAGTGCTTGATTACTGGTTAAACCTTTCGGTTTATCTAAAAGCAAAATGCCGTCAAGTTGACGGCGTTTATCTTTAATCTTCTGAATCATCTCTGCGGCTCTCTTTAGCTTTCATCTCATCGGTACGAATAGCTTCTGTAATAAGAGATGTAATCGCATTACTCTTTTCGAGAAGATCATCATAGATAAAATGGAAACGAGGAATCGTTCTTATACGAAGAATTTTTCCCAATTGACGACGAAATTCAGGACCATATTCATGGAGCAGGGAGATCATCTCTTGACGCTCCTCATCGGGTCCTAAATAGGTAATGTAGACTTTCGCTTGAGAGAAATCTCTTACTGTATCGACCTGAGTTACAGAGATCATTAACGCCCGTGAGTCGTTAACATCTTTACGTATGAGCAGTGAGAGCTCCTGACGGAGCTGCTCATTGATACGTTTTAAACGGGAATTTTTGCTATCCATTTTATAACTTTCGCTCTACTTCCACTGTTTCAAAAACTTCAATTTGGTCGCCGGTGCGAACATCATTATAGTTTTTCACTCCGATACCACACTCAATGCCTGCGCGAACTTCATTAACGTCATCTTTAAAGCGACGTAATGATTCGAGTTCACCTTCATAGATCACAATATTATCACGAAGAACGCGAATTGGATTATTTCGTTTGATAATCCCTTCTGTCACCATACAACCAGCGATCGCTCCAATTTTTGGAGACTTAAATACATCACGAACTTCGGCAATACCGATAATCTCTTCTTTAAATTGTGGTGCAAGTTTACCAATTAGGGCTTTCTTCACCTCATCAATCACATCATAGATAACGCTATAGTAGTAGAGTGATAAACCTTCATCTTCAATAATTTTACGTGCTGTATTATCCGCTCGGACGTTAAATCCAACGACTAAAGCATCGGAAGAGACAGCAAGGTTTGCATCAGATTCTGTAATTCCACCTACACCGCTTGCAATAACTTTAACTGTTACCTCATCATTTGAGAGCTCTTCAAGAGCATTGACAAGTGCTTCAACAGAACCTTGAACATCCGCTTTAAGAACGATATTGAGTTGTTTATTCTCTTCTGATCCCATTGAGCTAAAGAGATTTTCAAGTTTCGACTTATGTTGTCTTGCTAATTTAACTTCGCGATATTTTCCTTGACGGAAGAGGGCGATCTCACGTGCTTTACGCTCATCTGGAACGACCATCACCTCATCACCGGCATTTGGAACACCAGATAGACCAATCACTTCAACAGGAATAGAAGGAGAAGCACTCTCGACTTGCTGTCCATTCTCATCGATGAGCGCTCTTACGCGTCCATACTCATAACCGGCAAGGAGAATATCTCCCTTTTTAAGACAGCCTGATTGAACGAGGACAGAGGCAACAGGACCACGACCACGATCGAGTTTAGATTCAATCACAGAACCTCTCGCCGGACCTTCTGCGATTGCTGTTAATTCTAAAACTTCAGCTTGAACTAAGATCTGATCGAGAAGATGATCAATCCCTTCTCCTGTTTTTGAGGAGACAAATGCAAAGAGGTTATCGCCTCCCCACTCTTCGGGAACGATCTCATATTGTGTCAATTCAGACATAATACGATCTTTATCAGCAGTCGGTTTATCCACTTTAGTCACTGCAACAATAACAGGCGTATCTGATGCTTTAGCATGCTGAATACCCTCAATTGTTTGTGGCATGATGCCATCATCTGCTGCGATAACAAGAACAACGATATCTGTTACTTTCGCTCCACGAGCTCGCATTGCCGCAAAGGCGCTATGGCCTGGAGTATCGAGGAAAGTGATAACACCTTTATCGGTCTTAACATGATAAGCACCAATATGTTGCGTAATACCCCCTGCTTCACCGCTTGCAACATGCTCTTTACGGATATAGTCAAGGAGGGATGTTTTACCATGGTCAACATGTCCCATGATGGTCACAACAGGAGGACGAGGTTTAATAAGATCGACATCACCTTGCTCGATAGAGGCGATTAACTCCTCTTCTAGTGGATTTTCACTTACAAATTTGTAAGTGTGACCCATTTCTTCCACAATAATTGCGGCTGTTTCACGGTCGAGAAGTTGGTTGATTGTTACCATTGAACCTAAGTTCATCAAGGCTTTGATCACTTCTGCCGCTTTTACCGACATCTTATGCGCAAGATCAGCAACGCTAATGGTTTCGCCTAATTCCACCTCAATCTGTTTTGTTGCGGTAGGAAGTTGGAAACCATGCTGCTGTTGAGGTTGGTTGCGTCTTGTTTGGCGACGATTACGTTTATTCTCTCGTTTTAAAGAGATCTCAGTACGATCATCATCGTCATTACGGCTGCGACGTTTAGATCCTACTTTACGTGTCTTCTTATTATCTACTTTATCGCTATCTAACTTCGCTGAGCGTTTAACAGGTTTTGCTAAAATCTCCTCAACTTCTTTCTCAATAAGATCTTCAATCGGTGCTGGCTCTTCAACCTTCACTTCCTCTTCTTGAGTTTGGAATTGGATCTCAACTTTAGAAACTGGTTTTTCAGAAGCTGAAGCCATACGGTTAAGACGCGCAATCTCTTCTTGCTGCGCTTTTTCCCGCTGCTCTTTTTTAGCTCTCTCAGCTTCTCTTTTCTCTTCTAATTCTCTCTCTGCGCGCTCTTTTGCTGCATTTTGACGTTCGAGCTGATGTTGTTCAGCCTCTTGTCTTTTTGCTTCTTGATCCGCTTTTCGTTTCGCTTCCATCTCAGCCTTATCAGCGGTTGTTGAATCTTCAACAACTTTTTGTGTTTCGTTTTTAGATTTAATTTCTGTTGTGTCTACCGGAAGTACTTCAGGCTTTGTTGCTTGTTCAGCTACATTTTCCACTTTTTTAGTAGCCTCATCAACTGCAGCTGAAGTAATGTTTTCTTCAGGTAATACAGCATTATTAGCATTTTTTTGCTTCACATAAGTACGACGACGACGAACCTCAACAGGAACAGTTCTTGCACGACCTGGTGCAGTTTCAACTTTTAGTTCTGTATGGGTTTTTCGTTTAATCGTAATTTTTGAAGGGCTTTTTGTTTTATCTATTTCACTCATTCTCAATCTTCCAAGTAGACACTCTATGTCTATTTTAAAATGTTTAACTATTCATATTATTCAAACCAACTCTGTCTTGCTGCCATAATATATTTGCTTGCATCGTCCTCATCGATACCGGTTAATTCACATAACTCATCTGTTGATAACTCAGCTAAGTCATCGAGCGTGCGGACGCCATTTTTTGCAAGAGCGATCGCAAGTAACTCATTATCTTCAAGTACGGCAATGAGTTCTGGGGTTGGTGCTGACTCCCCTAAGTTTTGAAGAAGTTCTTTTTTATTCTTGAGTGCTTCAAGAGCGGCATCACGAAGCGCTTCAACGATCTCTTCATCGAATTCTTCAATCTCAAGCATCTCTAATACCGGTACGTAGGCAACTTCTTCAATCGTTGAGAAACCTTCACGCATTAAGATTTCTGCAACCTCATCATCGACATTGAGCGCTTCCATAAAGAGATCTAAGATACGTTCAGATTCTTTCTCATATTTCTGCTGGGCTTCTTCATTACCCATCACATTTAACTCCCAACCGGTAAGTTTTGAGGCTAAACGAACGTTTTGACCACCTCGACCAATTGCTTGAGAGAGCTTATCTTGACTAACGGCAATATCCATCATGTGACGATCTTCATCAACCACAACAGACATAACCTCAGCAGGGGACATTGCATTGATGACAAATTGTACGGGGTTTTCATCCCATAACACGATATCAACACGCTCTCCTGCTAATTCTTTAGTGATATTTTGTACGCGAGAACCTCTCATTCCCACACAAGCACCGACAGGATCGATTCTTTGATCATGCGTCTTTACCGCAATTTTAGCACGGCTGCCGGGATCACGACTAGCTGCAATAATTTCGATAGAGCCTTGATTGATCTCAGGGACTTCAATCTCAAAGAGCGCTTTGATCAGATCATCGCTTCTTCGTGAGAGAATAATTTGTGGGCCACGAGGATTATCCATGCTGATCTCTTCTAAAACCGCACGAACTTGGTTTCCAATACGTAGAGATTCTCTAGGAATCATATTCTCTTTTGGCAAAAATGCCTCATCATTATCCCCGATATCAACATAGAAGTTGCCACGGTCAACGCGCTTAATGGTGCCGCGAATTAATTCACCGATACGATTTTCATAGCGGCGCGCCATCTGCATTCTTTCAGCTTCACGGATTTTTTGGAAGATGATCTGTTTTGCCGTTTGTGCACCGATACGTGCGAAGGGGATATTATCAATCTCCTCTTCAATAAAGTCACCGATCGCAATCTCTGGATCATCAATCTGTGCCGCTGAAAGCGTAATTTGACGAGTAGGAACTTGCTCTTCTTGTGGCAAGTGATCATCAACCACCATCCAACGACGGAAAGTACGGTATGAACCATCGGTTCTATCAATTTCGATACGAAGATCGACATCAATGGTATAAGTTCTGCGTGCAGCTGCTGCAAGGGCGTGTTCTAATGCGGTAAAAATCTCATCGCGAGAGATGCCTTTTTCATTAGAGACGGTTTCTGCAACGAGCATGATTTCTTTATTATTCATTTGAGAACTCTCTTTAAAATTTAAAAATCGATCACAAGTTGTGCTCGGTCAATGTTGGATAAAGGAACTGATATCGGTTCATCTGAGAATTGATCATTCTCTAATTTGATGACGACGCTTAAATCACTCTCTGTTACAGCGACAACTTTCCCTTGAAAGCGACGACGATTATCGATTGCTGAACGCAACTGGAAAGCAATTAATTGATTTTGGTAGGCTGCAAACTGCTCCGGCGTAAAGAAGTAACGATCTAATCCTGGTGATGAGACCTCTAAGGTATAGGCCATTGTGATAGGGTCATGCACATCTAGAAGACCGGCGACTTGATTGCTAACAATTTCACAATCTTCAATGCCAATGCCATCCTCTTTATCGATATAGATGCGCAAAATAGCATTTTTTGAATTTGGGTGAAATTCAATTCCCCATAGTTGATACCCTAACGCCTCAATAGAAGGAGATAAGAGTTCTGAGAGATTATAAGGATCTTTACGCATATAGAGTGATTTCCATAAAAAAATTTAAATATGCAAAAAGCCCGTTTAAAAACGGGCTTTTATTATTATTTGGTTGCGGGGGCCGGATTTGAACCAACGACCTTCGGGTTATGAGCCCGACGAGCTACCAGACTGCTCCACCCCGCGTCAATGAAGAAACTATTATAGATGAACTTTAATAAAAAGCAATACCTTTACTGCTTTTTATTAGCGGTCTTCTCTTTTGATTCGATCGCTTCTCTCTATAGCTGATCTATTCTGACCTATTCATGGCCTATTCAGCGTTCACTTATTAATGGTTGCTGATAATAAGATTTTCGATCAGTCTATTTTTCGTGGATGCTTCTGTTAAAGGATCTTCTTTTTGATATCAATTATAAGGGAGAGGGTGAGAAGGTAAGACTCAGGTGATAAGTTCTTTTTAGAAGGGATTGATCCAAAAAAGGGCTTATTATCTATGTGGAAACCCCTATTATAGTTAAATAATAGAGGGTTAATGCTCAATTAGGGCAGAAGAGTCTAAAAAAAGTGTGTAGAATGTTTCTCATATTTTGAACAATTGATGCGATAGAAAGGGAATTATGCCAGCAGGATTTTTAATGGGCATTGCGATCTGTTTCGAAGTTTTAGGGACAGTCTGCATGAAACTATCAGATGGATTTAATGAGATCTTGCCCTCTCTACTAATGTTATTTTTTTATGGTTTGGGATTTGTCGCTTTTGTTGCATGTATTGCCCGAATACAGATTTCAATCGCTTATGCATTATGGACGGCGATTGGAATGGTCGCTATCTCGGTGATCGATATTCTATTTTTTGATGCACATCTATCGGGAATGAAAATAGTAGCATTTGTCTTGATCGGTTTAGGTGTTGCCGGGCTCTCTCTTGAACCCCAACCTAAAAAGGTGAAGCATGGGTGAAATTTTAAATTTTTTAGGGACTATTAATGCGTGGGTCTTACTTGTATTTGCTATTTTCTGTAGTGCTTTTGCCACAACAAGCTTAAAATTCTTAGGAGGCGGATCGCCGAAGATTGTCTTGCTAGGAGTCATTCTAGGCTATTCACTCTTTCTTTTTATAATTACGTTGGTGATGCAGCGAATCGATATGAGTATTGGTTATGCGGTTTGGGCCGGATTATCCACCGTTCTGATGACGCTATCGGGAGCTCTCTTTTTTAAAGAGCGCTTAAGTATGCAGAAAGTGATTAGCTTAACGCTTGTTGTATTAGGGGTGATTCTATTAAATCTTGCAGATAGCACTTTCTAGCGCGATAGGGAAAGTTAATTGATCCTCTCTAAGAGATAGATATGCTATTTTTTCTACCTCTAACTAGGAATATAAGATATATAGAATATATAGACATATCGATATATTAATCTATATCCGGCTATATTGATCAATCGTTTTTCAAATTTTATAAATAGGAGTTTAGTGAGGAGCATACGAAGAACAAATAATAGTATTCGCGCTTCTTTATTCTTATTAATCCCCCTATTTTATAGGTAATTATTCGATTTTTTACTATTTCTGCTATTAATTGAATATTGCAATGGTATTAATATTCTCTATAATCTCCTCAATTTTGTGATTGAGTTGAAGAATTATAGGTCAAAATAGTGGGGTTGGGAATTTGATGTAATAAATAATTTACATTCTTGGCGTTATAATAGGTCTATAATTGATGTTTAATTTTTAAAAGCTCTTCTTCATTAATCTATAAATTTAAAGAGAGAAAGAGTATTAACTAGCTGGTTTGAGGTAAAAGGGATGCTAAAAAAGATTAAAGTTGCATGTGGGAACTGTAGTTTACAGCAGCTCTGTCTTCCTGTGGGGCTTGAAAATAGTGAGTTTGTGAAGCTCGAGAAGATTGTGCAAAGAGGAAAGCCTTTATCTCGTGGTAAGCATATTTACTATCCGGGCGATCAATTTACATCGCTCTATGCGGTTCGTTCCGGTGCGGTAAAGACCTATAAGGTTGCCAATGATGGTTCAGAATATGTAACGAGCTTCTATCTGCCCGGTGAGATTATCGGTTTAGATGCATTAAGCTCAGGTGTACATGCTTGTGGTGCCAAGACATTAGAGACCACAAGTCTTTGTGAGATACCTTATAGTCAGTTAGATACGATTGCGGTAACGATTCCTAATATCTCAAGACAACTATTGAAGATTATGAGTCATGAGATTAAATGTGATGGGCAGATGATGACAATGATCGGCTCTCAGCCAGCAAAATCACGACTTATTGCACTCTTTCTAAGTCTTTCTGCTCGTTTGAAGCGCCGTGGGTATTCTGAAACAGAGTTCTCTTTAAGTATGTCACGAGCAGATATTGGCAGCTATTTAGGATTAGCGGTAGAAACGGTGAGTCGTCTGCTTAAAAAGCTTCAAGATCAAAATCTAATTGAAGTTAATCATCGTCAAATTAAGCTACTTGATATCGATACATTAAGAGAGATGGTTAATTTAGATATTCAGTAGCTATTCAGTAGATATATTGTGTAAAGTAAGATTAAATCCGGCCAGTGAATGATACTACTGCGATTCCCACCAAAGTAGCTATTCTATAAATAGATATAAAAAGAGCTATCACTCTAATTAAAGGGTGATAGCTCTCTTTTTATCTCTTGAAAAATTCGATAATTTTCACTCAATATTAGATCACTCAATATTGACACTATAAGAGATGCCACTGTGATCACGTTAGCCCTACAGCCTATAGACCTATAGAATGAAGATTATAAAAGTTACTCAACTACGCTAGGTAGATTGAGAAGCTCTGGAAAACTCCCGACAAAGATAATAACTGCCGCAAAGAGTAACGCCAAGATTAAGGCGATATTCCCTCCTCGAATTCTCTTGCCTTGAGGATATTTTTTTCGAGCTTTATAGACTAAAAGGACAGGTAAAATTACGCCGATAAAGGCAAAAATAACACCGGCAAAGGCAAAGGCACTAAGGAAAATTGTAGGGTAGGTAAAGCCGACAATAATAGGTGGAATAAAGGTAATTGCACCGACCATAAGATTACTTTTGCTGAGATTGAAGTGGGCAAGAAGATCTTTAACTGCATTTGAGAGCCCAAGTGAGACGCCAATATAGGAAGTGGTAAGGGCTAAGACAGAAAAGATACGGACAATTTCACTAATGGTTTTACTGCCAGTTGTGATTTCAAAAGCGGTAATTAATCCATTGAGGCTAGGGTCCTTATTGAGGATTGCAACAAGATCTTCCTGTTTGAGGACTCCATGAGTTGCCATCTGCCAAATAATATAGATTAAAAAGATCCCTGTTGATCCTAAAATCGCCGCTAATTTTAATTTTTGATGATCTCCTTGAAGATATTCATTAATGGTTGGCGTGCAGATATGAAAACCAAAGGTCATAAAGAAGATAGGCAGCGCCGAGATTACCAAGAGATTATTGGTAGGGGCATAATGGAGGTTACTGAAGGAAAATTTGCCAAAGAGGAGATAGAGCAGTACAACAAAGCTAATTACTTTAAGGGTAAAGAAGAAGCGATTGGTAATATCGGAGAGTGTGATCCCGATAGTAATAATGGCGCCAAAGAGTAGGGCAAAGAAGAGCGCTGCCATTTTTTGTGCTTTGACAGGATCTAAATTGAGAGATTTTGGAATTAAGTTGAAGAGAAGGTTTCCACTTCCTGTGATGTAGGCGGTTAGCACAGCATACATAAAGAAGAGGAGAATAAAGTTGACAACAAGGCGCCCCGTCATTCCAAAGTATTGTTCCGTAATAGTCGCAATTCCGGCATCGATAGGGCTATATTGATGGACTTCAGCATAGAGTAGGGCGGTATAGGTTAAGAGAATCCATAATGAGAAGAGGAGAATAAAGGTCATGCCAAATCCCATCTGCGCTGAAGTTAGAGGCATGGCTAACATTCCTGCACCTACTGCTGTTCCAGCAATAATTAAGGTGCTGCCAAATAGACGACTTTTCACGTTGTTTGTCCTTTGATGAATAAAAAAAGAGATTGATAGGCATTGAAAGCACTATTTGATCGTATGATGATAGTGGAGAATAAAATAGATGTCTAAGCTCTTTTCGAGATCTATTTGCCATTTTTGATCTTTAATCGATATTGGACAAAAGATCAGCAGATACTCTTCCTACATAAGGATGATGAGTTGGCTTTAAAGTGAGGGGATCGATCTAGTTAAAGGCACTCCTAGAGCCTGATTGTGAAGATGTTACAAAAAGGTTATAACGAGGTTATAGCGAGATTATAGTGAGGACAAGTGAGTGGGTGAGAAGCTGTTAGGAAGAGAAGATTGAGTCGAAGAGAGATAAAAAAAGCGAAAAAATAGGTTTAGGGGGTTGACGCCAATAAAAATAGCTTTATAATACTAACTCTTCTCAGGGTCATTAGCTCAGTGGTAGAGCAGTTGGCTTTTAACCAATTGGTCGAAGGTTCGAATCCCTCATGACCCACCAAATTTACCTGAAGAAAGTGCTTGCAATGAGATCGATAGTTGACAAGCTTACTAAATCGGTTATAATTATTTTCGATTTAGGGTCATTAGCTCAGTGGTAGAGCAGTTGGCTTTTAACCAATTGGTCGAAGGTTCGAATCCCTCATGACCCACCATCTATTAAAACCTCCCATCATTGGGAGGTTTTTTTATATCTTTTTTACCCCCATTTGTAGAGGGTATCTCTAGAAAGGATATTCTAGATTGGTGTTAAATTATTGATCGGTCTATATTGCATATATCATCCTATAGAGGTAGAAGATAGAGGTAAGAGTTCTATTTAAGAAGGTGCAATTAAGGGTTATATAGGAGGGAGAATGGCGCAAAAGTGGCTTGAACACTTTTTCGAGAAGGCATTAGTGCAGCGATCTCGAACAGTTTTAACGCTCAATCTTGATCCCCACGATCAAGATACAATAGAGACTGAGTCAATCATCCATTCTTTTCGCACATATTATCCTAATGCACTCCTTTTTTCTGATGATCCCTTATTACAAACACAATATCAGGCAGAAGCTTTAAAAGCGACTCGCCATTTTTTAGGGGCCACGACAGAAGCTGTTCTGCTCGATATCCGACGAGGATTTCCTCTCGACTACTTTCTTTCAATTGCGGCAACGATAGGCACTAGAGGTGTTTTATTACTATTAGCCACAATGCCATTAGGAGAGCAGGAGAGTCAGCGCTTTCATGATATTGCGATCTCCACACCCTATTTCGATCACTATTTAGCGAGACAGCTGAGCTATTACAGCTATTGTTACCGGCAAGGAAAATTATATACTCCTCAATTTCAGCAAGATGAAGATGCTCTAAAAGAGAAGTTAGTCGCGATAAAGAGAGAAACGGTAGCGCTCTCTAAAAATAAAAAAGAACGCTTAAATCAAGCACAATTTACCGAAGAGCAACGAAGAATCTATAACCATTTTCTAACAGAGGAGAGTGGTGTGTTCACGCTCTTTTCTCCAAGGGGAAGTGGAAAATCAGCTTTAGGTGCGGCATTGATCGCTAGCAATCCTAAGCAATTTATCTTAACGGCCCCTAACCAGTTAGCTATTGAACAGTATCAATCTTTAACGGATTGTCAGTTTCGAGCGCCGGATGCGCTCTTTTTAGGAATTGAAGAGGGGGTCGTTTTAGCGCAGACATTGATTATTGAAGAGGCAGCAAAGATGCCCCTCTCGCACCTTGAGCGTTTAGTGAAACGATTTCGCAAGGTATTGATGATCTCATCAGTGGAAAATTATGAAGGAACAGGACAAGGTTTACGGGAGAAACTCTATGATCTTATCTCCATTAAGAAACAATATAGCCTTAAGGTGATTCATCGTTTTGATAAGAGCGACCCTTTAGCTAGGTTAGTAGGGGCGTTGCGCTTTACTCAAAGTAGTCGGTATGATTTAGATGTCTCCTTACCAGTTCCTACAAAGGAAGCGTTACAAGAAGCATTAGTGATCGAGCTTTATGATGATAGAAATATAGCGCAGTTACGAGAAGATAGTGAGAAATTATTGGCGCTCTATCAGTTGCTAAATCAGACCCATTACCAGACCAATATTCAAGATATAAGACGGCTCTTCGATGCACCTAATCAGCTCTTTGTATTAGCTTTTTATCGATCTAAATTGATTGGTGCAACATGGGGGATCAGGGAAGGGGAGTTACCAACTGCGCTTGCTGAAGCAGTTTTTCGTGGAGAACGGCGCCCGAAGGGCAATTTGGTACCACAAATTTTAGCCGGTCAAAGTTATTTTCCAGAGGCGATGACCGCACGATCTGTACGAATCTCTCGTATCTCCGTTGCCACTCCTTTTCGAAGATTAAGAGTCGGTGAGGAGATGATCTCTGCCATTGAAGCAGAGAGATCGTTAGCACTTGATTTTCTTTCAGTTAGCTTTGGGCTTACCGCAGATCTTTTGGCATTTTGGAAGAGTTTAGGATTTCAGCCAGCTCATTTAGGCTCTCATCTTGATAAGACAACCGGTCTCTACTCATTGGTAGTTCTTAAAAAGATTCAGGATCATCCATGGATTGAAGAGAGTTATCGTAAATTTGCCGCTGATGCGGTTTTAAATATTAAAAAGATGGGAGAACGCCCTGCGATTGCCGAGATCTTAACTCTCTATGTTAACGCAGGTAGTTTTGATGCGCGTGATGTGGCGGTGATTGATGCTTATAGTTATGGTAAGAGAGCAAGATATAGTGTGGAAAATGCACTCTATCGTGCTAAAAAAGAGGGTCTAGCTGATCGATTAGAGTCTGAAGGTGAATGATTGTTAGACATCAGTTGACAGTGGTCTACTTCCTCTCTATAATCTTCAAATATAGTTTAGCCGGCGTAGCTCAGTTGGTAGAGCAACTGACTTGTAATCAGTAGGTCCCGCGTTCGATTCGTGGTGCCGGCACCAGATAGAAGACCCAATAGCAATTAGCTGTTGGGTTTTTTTTATTATTTCAATTAGTTAATTATTTATATTCTTTAAAGATATTGAGACAGGTTTTTAAAACCTCTAAAAAGCTTAATTCAGCTGCTTTTGATAAAAGAGTTGACTTCTTGAGTTTGGGACTCTATAATTCCACTTCTTGATTAAATTTAAAGATTAAATTTATGAAAGCCGGCGTAGCTCAGTTGGTAGAGCAACTGACTTGTAATCAGTAGGTCCCGCGTTCGATTCGTGGTGCCGGCACCAGATAAAGAGCCCAACAGTTTAACTGTTGGGCTCTTCTTTTATCTCTATCTTTATCTTTGATGTTAGGGGTTGATCTTTTTACTGTGCTCCCTTCGATCGTATGTATTACTCAGATAGGGTATCTAAAACATCTGGATTCATCTTTAACACTAATGCTTTAATTTCAGGGCTAGGATACTCTGCTCGATGCATCAGTAGTGAGTAGAGTTCAGGATCTTGCATCTCAAGGAGTGAAAGGTAGAGCTCTTTTTCACTATCGGGAGCACTTTCAAAGTGATTTTCAAGATAGCGATCACAAAGTGCATCAAGCTCTCTCATCCCTCGACGTGAACGCCATTTTATTTTTCGAAGATCATATTTATTATCCATTACATCAGCCTCCAATTAATATTTAACAATTAACGATATCGATTTTGACAATCTTAGTTAATTTCCACTCAAGTCTATATTAAAACCTATTAAAACCTATTAAAGCCTATTAAAGGCTATTAAACTCTATTAGTCCTATTAATGATCGATACTCTTATTAAAGCTTATTAACTTTCGATCCTATAAACCTATAAACCTATAAACCTTAACGATCTTATCGATAGATCATATAGCCATACGACATAGATATACAGATAGCGCCAGACAATTATACAGATAGAGATAGCCTCGATAGATGATGTCAATAGCGTTATCACGATAAGAGTGAGAGCAAAAATCCCAAGCAACTCTTCAAAAATCTTCTATTGATGCCACTGATATGCTCAATAAAAGAGTATAAAAGGCTATAAAAAGCTATTTATAGCTGATTTAAATAGTGATTAAGCTCAGTTTAAATTCAGTGTAAATCATCATTGTATGACTAATCATTTTGTTTATGATTATTCACACGCTTTTATTATCTGCTCTCTATCGATTGCATCTTTTGCTTGTTACTTCTAATACTCACTCTATGCTACCCACTATTGATCTATTTCGGTATCTCTTTTTATGAAGTAGGTTAAAGCGACGGATGAATCTCTCCGATACTTTCTGGTAGGTTTAGATAGTGGATGCTAACGAGAAGAGAGCAAGGAAAAATCCCATTTTATAGCGTTTTGTAGAATAACCCGTAAAAAAAATGCGCAAATGGGGAGAGAATTTTGTTATGATCTATGCCTTGCTAAGAAGTAGATCGCAATTTGCCTTACGCTCTTTTGCTTGATTATGTTTCATATCTTAGCTAGTATTCTCCCCTTAATAAAATTGTGACATGTGGTGAAGCTATGAATAAATGGTTTGAATTAACTCTAAAAGCTGATGCGCGTTTGACGGCTGACCTGCTTGATGAAGCATTAGTTGAGTCAGGTGCTGTTGCTGTCACCATGAAAGATGGTAGCGATGAGCCCATATTTGAACCACTTCCAGGTGAGACACCATTATGGAGTGAAACATTAGTGACAGGATTGTATGAAGTCCCGTGTGATGTTGAAGCGATTAAAGCTTTTTTGATGAGTTATTTAGACCAACCTTATCTTCCAATTGTTGAGACTCATGAATTAGAAGATAAAGATTGGGTGCGTGCTTGGCAAGATCACTATAAGCCCATTAAATTTGGTGAGAATCTCTGGATCTGTCCGACACATCTTCCCTCTCCTGAGCCGGAGATTGCTACGGTTCGTTTAGATCCCGGTCTGGCATTTGGTACAGGAACCCATCCGACAACAGCGCTCTGTTTAGAGTGGCTGTCTGATCATCGTGAACAGCTCATAGATGCGACGATTGTCGATTATGGTTGTGGCTCCGGTATTTTAGGGATTGCTGGAAAATTGTTGGGAGCAAAAGCCTGCTATAGCACTGACATCGATAAGCAAGCGATCTATGCAACAGAGCAGAATGCTGAACGGAACAGTGTATCGATTCATGCAGCGCTTCCAGAATCATTTTCCCCACCTAAAGCGAAGATTGTGCTCTCCAATATCTTGTCGGGACCATTAGTTGAGCTCGCACCGATCTTAGCAAACTTAGTTGAGCCGGGTGGTCATCTTGTTCTTGCAGGACTCTTAGATCATGATGCGGAGTTTGTAAAGGATGCTTACCGGGATCAATTTGAATTCCAAGCAGATAAAAGTTTAGACGGTTGGACAAGGCTCTACGGTATTAAGAGATCGTAATGAAAATAGGCAACTATCAAATATCATCGCCCTATGTGCTTGCACCTATGGCGGGGGTAACGGATCTTCCTTTCCGTAAAATTTGTCGGCGTTTTGGTGCTGGCCTTGCAGTCAGTGAGATGGTCAATGCTAATCCAGAACTGTGGGAGACTGAAAAATCACAACTGCGATTGATCTATGAAGGTGAGCTCTCTCCTGTGAGCGCTCAGATTGTAGGATATGATCCAAAGATGATGGCAGCAGCGGCGCAATTTAGTGTGGAAAATGGTGCTGAAATCGTTGATATCAACATGGGCTGCCCAGCGAAAAAGGTCTGTAAAAAGGCCGCGGGATCTGCATTGTTGCAGGATGAAGCACTTGTTGGTGATATTTTAAAGGCTGTGGTTGCGGCCGTTGATGTACCGGTTACATTGAAGATACGTACCGGTTGGGATCGTGCTAACAAGAATGCTGTAACAATTGCCAAAATGGCTGAGTCGATCGGGATTCAAGCTTTAGCGATTCATGGGCGAACACGAGAGGATCGATTTTTGGGAGAAGCGGAATATGAGACGATTGCAAAAGTGAAAGAAGCAATCTCCATTCCTGTCATTGCCAATGGTGATATTGACTCACTTGATAGAGCGAAAGAGGTATTAGCGGTCACTAAGGCAGATGCCATTATGATAGGGCGGGGCGCTTTAGGGAATCCTTGGTTGTTTCGTTCTCTTATTGAAGAGAAAGATTATCAACCAACCCTTGAGGAGCGTTATCAAATCGTTACTGAGCATATCTCCGCTCTACACCATTTTTATGGGATTGAGAAGGGGATTCGTGTTGCTCGAAAGCATATCCTTTGGTATCTCGGGGATCGAGAGATACCACAAGAGTGGCGAAGCGCAATGTTGCGCGAGAAGATTCCAGAGCAGCAGTTAGCGTGGATTGACAAGATATTTTTAGATCCAGCAATATTTTTTCAATAAAGAACAATTTTCATAACCTTAAGAGGTGATAATTTTACAATATTATCATTTGCTATAGGTCTGTTTTATAGAGCGGATAGATAGATCGATTCACATTCTACGATTGATGGCTTAATTGATGGCTCACTTGTGGTGTGAAGAGATTCTCTTTTTATTGAGTTGGTTACACTAAGAATGGCAGAGGTATAACATGCCCTTTAGTTATCGCTGAGTAATATCTCATTCGCTTCATTTATTTTTTAATTAGATAGATATTCTAGGAGTAGTAAACATGATTTCTCGTGAGCGTCTTAAAGATCATATTCCATTGCGTGAGTCAGTCAAGGAAGCATTAGACGAAATTTCCAGTATGTTAGATGGGAAATATCCACCCAATCTTTACCGTTTAGTGATCAACGAGGTAGAGAGACCTCTTTTTGAGAAAGTATTAGAGTACACGGATGGTAATCAGTCCAAAGCATCGGAGATCTTAGGAATTACACGCTCAACTCTAAAAAAACGTTTAGATTACTTCGATATTGATCCGAGAGATCATAAGTCATAGATCTTCAAAGTATCCATGGCATAATAAGAGAGCAATATAGATCAATCGGTTACTCTAAGTAGATGAAGTCAGTGAAGTGAGCAGTATAGAGAGAAGGTGACGGCATAAAATGGGTAAGCTACTGATCTGTATTGCTCTTAAACTTTGAGATAAGCACAATGGCAGTATTGTAGTTGTAATACTTGTAATACTTGTAATACTTGTAATACATTTGTAATGTTTCAAGTGCTTATCATGTTAATGTGATTAGTGATGAATAGGATTATTGAGGAGAGATGTATGAAGAAAGCAAATGAGATACGTCGAGGTGATGTCGTACAATATAATAACCTCTACTACTTAGTGCGAGAGGTGGAGAAATCTGCACCGACAGCCCGCGGGGGAAATACCACTTTTCGAATACAGATGTTCTCTATCCCCGATAATCACAAAATTGATCTCTCTTTACGTGCTGATGATGAGTTAGATGATGTTGAGTTAACAAAACGTGAGGCAAGTTACTCCTATAAAGAGGGAGATAATTATGTCTTTATGGATAGTGAAGATTATAGTCAATACTATCTTAGTGAGAAGCTTGTAGGCGATGATGCAGGATTTATTCTTGAGGGCATTGAGGGCTATTACGTCTCCTTAGTCAATGAGGTGCCCGTTGCGCTCTCTCTACCGCAAACTGTTGTGTTAGAAGTTATAGATACAGCGCCTGAGTTAAAGGGTGCAAGTGCTACAAAGCGCAATAAGCCGGCAAAACTCTCTACAGGGATTACGGTTTCTGTTCCTGAGTATATTGAAAATGGGACAAAGATTGTGGTCAATACCGATACAAGAGAGTACTCAAGTCGCGCTAACTAAACGCACAAATAAAGGCGTTACTAAAGACATTAACAAAGATGTTAACAAAGAGTAAATTGCGGTTGCGTTACAGGCTTTATTAAAATTTATCAGCTTTATCGTTGATTACAGATGGTGTCATTGCAAGATGACACCATTTTTTTAGGTGGTTACTTTTACTCCTTAATCCTTTTAAAGCCGGCGAGATCCTACTTAATAAGCATTTTGTATGAA
This sequence comes from Ignatzschineria cameli, assembly GCF_003121895.1. Lineage (GTDB taxonomy): Bacteria > Pseudomonadota > Gammaproteobacteria > Cardiobacteriales > Wohlfahrtiimonadaceae > Ignatzschineria > Ignatzschineria cameli. The sequence goes on along the minus strand of NZ_QEWW01000005.1, from coordinate 29,187 downwards.
AGGTTAAAGGGCATGACTAAAAGGATTGATATAAAAGGTAAAAGGGGTGATTAAAAAAAATAATCTTATAAAAGAGGTGATTTACTCTTGAAATCGTTTAAAAAGGCGATATTAAGTTATAATAGTCAGTATTAATTGTGATCTGTTGTAGTGAGCAGTGCTTTAAAAGTGTATTGCTATCAGATTACGCTCTTCTCGCTTGGATAGTTTTGATCTAGGAGTCAATATGAAAAAATTAATGTTAGCCGGTGCATTAGCAGCGAGCCTCTTTTCAGGAGTCGTTATGGCAGAAGAAGCAGTAACAGCGCCTCATCTCTATGTGGAAATGGATACAACAAAAGGAAACTTTGTTGTTGAACTCGACCCTGAAAAGGCACCTATTACCGTTGAGAACTTTAAAAACTATGTTGATGATGGTTATTACGATGGTCTAATCTTCCATCGCGTTATTGATGGTTTCATGGTTCAAGGAGGTGGCTTTGATCAGGAGATGAAGCAGAAGAAGAGTGGGGCGCCGATAAAGATCGAATCAAATAATGGTTTGAAAAATGAGCGTGGAACGATTGCGATGGCACGGACAATGGACCCTAATTCAGCAACAAGCCAATTCTTTATTAATACTCAAGATAATACATTTTTAGATTATCCCGGTCAGGATGGGTATGGGTATACTGTCTTTGGTAAAGTTGTTGAGGGGATGGATGTGATCGATAAGATTGAAAAGGTTAAGACCACATCAAAAGGGGGCCATCAAGATGTGCCTGCTGAACCTGTTGTCATTGAGAGTGTTAAGTTTGTTGAAAAACCGTAACCGATGCTTTAATGGTTTAAAGGTTTTAAATGTATTTATCGGCTAGTTGTCGATCCCTTGATTGCTACTAGTTATTGATCGTTAACAACGAATAGATCCGCACTGAGTGTTGATCAAAACAGAGGGAATAGAATGAAAAAGTTATGGATTGTGTTAGGTGCAGCGCTTCTTCTTACGGCATGTAATGATAAAGAGGTAACACCGGCGACGATTGATGAGAATACAACAATCGAATTTGATAAGGAGCATTCAGCACAAAATGCACTCGATTATGCCGGCGTCTATAAAGGGCAATATCCTTGTGCTGATTGTAGCGGTATCGATGTAGAGCTTACACTTGAATATAATGGTGGTTACGATCTTAAACAGACCTATCTCGATGTTAAAGGGAAAGATGAAACCTTTAATGAGTCTGGGCGTTTCACGTGGAACAAAGCAGGACAAGTTGTAACATTAGAGGGCACTGATGGCGGACCAGATGGTGCGCTTCGTTACTTTGTCGGTGAAAATGTTCTCTTTCCTGCAGATAAAGAGGGAAAACGTATCGCTAATGAGGGACCTTTTGACTATACACTTCATAAGGTATTACCTGAAGAGTAGTGTACAATCGATCACTCTCTAGTGATTATGAATAGTACATTAATACATTAATCTGTACATTCAGTAGTACGCCAGTTACATCAAGTAACACACAAAAAGCAGTAAAAACAGTACAAACAGTACAAAACAGTACAAAACAGTACAAAACATTAATGGCAACTACCGCTATCGTTAGTGATAGTTGCCATTAGATCTATAACAAAAAAGAGGTATTTAATAATGCTTAAGTTCCACACAACAATGGGCGACTTTACCATTGCACTCAATCATGAAAAAGCACCTGTCACCGCTGAAAACTTTCTTCAATATGCGAAAGATGGTTATTTCAATGGTACGCTCTTTCACCGTATTATTCCTGGGTTTATGGTTCAAGGTGGCGGATTAGAGCCTGGAATGGTGGATAAACATAAAGGACACCGTGAACCGATTCAGAATGAAGCAGATAATGGTCTGAAAAATGTGCGCGGATCTGTTGCTATGGCTCGGACGATGGATCCTCATTCTGCTACCTCACAATTTTTTATCAACTTAGTGGATAATAGTTTCCTCGATCACAAATCGCAGACGCCACAAGGTTGGGGTTATGCTGTATTTGGTGAAGTGGTAGAAGGAATGGATGTGATCGATAAAATGGCTAAGGTAGAGACAACCTCTCGTCGCGGTCATGGTGATGTGCCGGTTGAAGATATTATTATTGAGAATGTTGAAGTTATTAGTGAGTAATCGCTGATGCGAGCAGATTCTATCTCACTCTTTATTGGTGATATACATCTCAGTGAAAGTCGTAACGATATCGTTACGGCTTTCTTCTATTTTATTGATCAAATAGCCCCGATGGCGGATCACCTCTATATTTTGGGGGATCTTTTCGACTTTTGGGCGGGAGATGATATTGAGACGCCTCTCACTATTGCCTTGGCGCATCATCTTGCTGCTTTAGCTGATCATGGAACGAGGATCACCTTTATCCCCGGCAATCGTGATTTTGCCTTAGGTAAGCGTTATGCAAAGCAGGCAAAGATGGAGATCGCACCGAGCGAGCTTATTTTAGAAAATGAGGATATTCTCCTACTTCATGGTGATGAGCTCTGTATTGATGATCATGCTTATCAGCGTTATAAACGCTGGATTCGTCATCCCTTTATTCTCCCCCTTCTACGTATGCTCCCTAAATCTTACCGATTACGGTTGGCGGCAAAAATAAAGCAAAAGAGTGCACAATCGACAGCACGTAAGATTATGGATGTTAATGAGGCTTATACGGAGCAATATTTTCAGAAGCGAGAGGTGACCCGGATGATTCATGGGCATACTCACCGCCCGGCGACGCATGATTATGAAGGTGGGCGGTATCGTTATGTTTTGAGTGATTGGGATACTCAGGGTGATTACCTCAAATTAGAGCGTGGAAAAATAACGAGGCATCAATTCAATATTGCCGATTTTCAGCCGTGATCGTGATTGATCTGTTCTATCATTTCAGGGGAAAATAGCGTAAGATATTGAGTGGTTATATATCACTATAGAGTCCCTATCGATCGTGATATTACGCGACCCATCTCGGTTTAGCGCAGTATACGAGATAGAGAGGGCTAGGTAGATGCACAAAGAGCGTTTCGACCCTTTATTCAATATTAAAAAAGGTATTGAAGTAGCGTTGAAATCGTCTGAAAGCAGCATTAAATAGCATTAAACAAGTATTAATAAGTACAATAATTAAAAAAGAGTAACTATATGAATTCTATTATGCCTTTTATCCAACAAAATTGGATGTTTGTAGCGGCACTCGTTGTTGTAGTCATTCTCCTTATTGCGAATGAAATTAACTCAGCAAGAGGAAAGAGATATCGAATGAGTGTTACAGATGCATTACGTGAATATAATGACGATAATGCGGTCTTTATCGATATTCGTTCGAAAAAAGATTATAAAAAATTACATATCCCTAGTGCGGTCAATATTCCGGCAGCAGAGCTTGAGAAGAAGCTTGAGAGCTTAGCTCAATTTGGGGAGAAGAAGATTATTGTGTATAGCGATACCGATCCACGAGCAAATGAAGCGTGTATTAAGTTGCGTAAGATGCATCCTGACGCGCCTTTAAATGTTTTGGTTGGTGGTATCGTTGGATGGCAAGAAGCGAATTTGCCTCTTTCTAAAGGTTAAAGGAGAAACAGATGAAAAAAGTAGAAGTCTATTTTAAAGCAACGTGTGGTTATTGCCGTCGTGCATTTGAGATTCTTGCGCGCCATGGCGTTGAACCTGTCAAAATTGATGTTGATAGTGATCCAAAACTTTGGGAAGAGTGCCAGAAGCGTTCAGGCCGTAATACTGTTCCTCAAATCTTTATTGGAGATCATCATGTAGGCGGTTGTGATGACCTGATGATGCTTGAGACAAGAGGTCAATTAGATGACTATCTTTCAGGTAAATTACCCCAGTAATCAATTGATTGGCTGATCGATTTGATCTAACTATTTAAAAAGGCAAAGAGATGACTCAAGAGAAACAACCTACATTCGATATTGTGAGAATTTATACAAAAAATGTCTCATTAGAATCTCCTAATACTCCTGAAGTTTTTAAGTTAAATGTTCAACCTGAGATCCAGATTCAGTTAGGAAATGATCATCGTGAAGTTGATCCTAATATCCATGAGATTCTGCTTCGTGTGACGGTTACGGCGACTTATAAAACAGAAGCTGAAGAGGGGGCTGAGGGTGAGACTAAGGTGATGTTCTTAGCAGAAGTAGAGCAAGCGGGTCTCTTCTTAATTGAAGGTTTTGAAGAGGGGCAAGAGGCACACTTAAAAGGTGCATATTGTCCTAATATTCTCTACCCCTATATTCGTCCTGCTTTAGATCAGTTAATCGCAGGAGCAGGCTTCCCGCCGGTAATGCTTTCACCTATTAACTTTGAGGCAATCTATGCCGATCGCTTAGCTCAGCAAGCAGCAGAGGCTGCAGAAGAGCAGGTTGATGCTTAAGTAAGGGCACTATTTTATTTAATTGCTATATCGCTTATCGCTATATGTATGGCTATATCGTTATATCGTTATAGAGCTGATCAATTAAATAAAAGCTTAATGTTAAGCAACCAATAAAAGAGAGACCCAAAATCAATATGCTGATTTTGGGTCTTTTTTATTGCTCAATAGAGGGAATCGATATTTGATAAGTATAAGTACTCCTATTGGCATCGGTTTGAAGGATTTTTTAGTCAAAATGCAGTCAAAATGCGGTCAAAACGTAGTCAAAAGATTATTGAGTCAATGGCACTTATTGAAATGGTACTCATTGAGGCTATTGAGGCTGATAGGTATTTAATCGATTGATCCAGCCAGAGAGCCAGCGTTCCTCCCCTTTTTGAGGATCTGCATTTTTAACCCGCTCCGTTAAGACACTTTCGGCTGCATTTCGAAAGCTTCTTAAAATAGCAGCATTTTTAGCAGCTTCTGTATCTCCCGTTGCTACTAGATCCATCTTTTCTAATACCTGCATTAAACCCCATCCTTCCCCTTTATAGCGCTCTTTAGGGTTGATTCCTTCTCCTTTAAAGTTGACATAATCGATCAAGGCGTAAAGACCATTTGGAACGCCGGCAACATCATAGAACTTCATCTCGATAAAGTCGGGATATTGGGATACCTGCTTCATCTTTTGGAGAGCATTTTGCAATCGTTGATAGATAAAGAGGGTCTGTAGCTCTTGTGTATTTTCTAAAAACTGTATCAGCTCATCGAGTTCGCCGGAGGCTTTAGCTCGGTTGAATGCTTCTCGAGTTTTCCATGGCGCAGATCGATTTTTCTGTAAAATTTTAGGGAGGGGAACGCCTTGATTGGCGATAAAGGTGACTAATGCCGGAAAGGTCTCTTCAAAGTGTGCCGGTTCATCGGTCTTAAACCAGATAAAGTGGCCAATTCCTAATGAGGGGAAGTTCTCCCCTTGATTCCAAACCGCTAAATTATCCCGTTTACCACCGGTCTCATTTTTATAGATTTGTGCTCCGACCTTCGCTAATTCTGCCTGTGAGAGTTGTAGTTGTGGCGCTGCAAAGGAGAGTGATTGCAATGCTAGTGCGATAAGGGCAATGGAAGCCCCTTTTTTAAAGCGCTTTTGGAAAGATGGGATAAGACTCATAGACGAATAGCTCCTTGCTTTTTCCAATACCAGATAAGAAGAAATCCCGCTGCAGCACCGCCAAGATGAGCAAAATGAGCAATCGGGTTCCAAGAGAGATTGAGAAGACCTAAAATCACTTCTAAAACAATAATGCCGGGAATAAAGTATTTTGCCTTGATGGGAAAAGGGATAAAGAAGAAGATTAAACCGGCATTGGGGTAGAGCATTCCAAAGGCAATTAATACCCCATAAATCGCACCGGATGCTCCCATCATTGGACGAATATATTCAGCGACAAGAGCTGAGAGTTCAGGGATGCGATCGATATAACCAGGACCTGTGATAATACCGAGGTGATCCATTTTAAGGTTGTTTTTCACTTCGAATAAGACTTGATTCACAACCGTAGGGGTGTCGAGTGCATAGAGCTCTGCGGTTAAGTTATTGATGGTGAAGTAGCTCTGAATATTAAAGAGGATAAATGAACCCATTCCGGCAACGAAGTAGAGAAGAAGAAACTTTTTTGTCCCAATAACTCGCTCAATTGTTGCACCAAACATAAAAAGGGCAAACATATTGAAGAGTAGATGGGAGATGCCGGCATGGATAAAGAGATGTGTAAAGGGTTGCCAAAGATGGAAAAATGGCGAGCTTGGGAAGTAGCTACCAAGAAAATATTGGAGCTCGAAGATCTCTAAAGCGCTCAGGAGTGCTAAGAGAATAAAAATCCCCACATTGAGAAAAATGAGGGATCGTGTTGCGATCGGTAAATCTCTAAACATAGTGTGCCTTTCGGTTAGATATCGATACAGGGGAGAGTCTCTATGGGAGAGATTATCTTATCATAAGATAAATAGGGAGAATGATTCGGTGGCATCATTTTATTTTGTTAAACTAGCCCTATAAAATCGCAATGGTTTAAGGAGATATCTGGGAATAGGGGCTATATAGTCAAGCGCTATTGAGAGACTCTTTACATATTCGTTAATATATTCATGTTCGCTAAAATATTGGCTTGATGAGATTAGATAGGGATGTTTATTGTATGGTAAAAGAAGAGAGTGGGAAGAAAGAGATTAAAGAGTTACCTTGGATTCGTTATGATCAAAATCCATATGGCGTACCACTATTAGATTTACGCCCGATTACCTATCAGTTAGGAAGTGATATAGAAGAGAGTGCTTTGAAGAATCTAGACTCTTATAGTTTAGAGGATGGCGCCTCATTTTCAGGTTCCTCGCCGGTCACTGAGCGGGAAATAGTAGCTGATCTGCGTTATCGAATTGATGGAAAGCTCTATCCGGGATCTCTCTTTGTCCCTCAAACTCCCGATGATCGCTGGGCGATCTTCTTTGATGGTCAAGCCCTCTATTTTGTTCGCAGCTGGTCTAGAGAGCTTGTGGCAAAAGCAAGCGTACGTTTTGAAGAAAATCAGATGGTAATTGACGCAATTGAGGGGCGAATGACCGATAGTGATTTTGAGACAGAGAATCAGACAGTTGCCTTACTCAATTTTTTAATGTTAAGTCATGTTCTTGGGGAGAGTGCTCCCGTTCCGCTACTCAATGAGTTAGAGCATGATACGAATCGCGCCGCAGTTTGGGCTTTTTCACTCTTTGGTCATCGAGCAAAAGTTGGTGTTTTTGCCGAAGATGCTCTCTTCTCCTCCAAGAAGGTAGTACGAACAACAACGGCTTACCATATTGCTATTGCCAATGATGATCAGGAGAGCGTTAAATTGATTCTACAGCAAGGATTAGTCGATCCTAATCTATTGGCTCAAGATGGTTTTACTCCCATTCATTGGGCGCTCTACACCGATCATTATGAGATGATGAAGCTCTTGGCAGAGCAAGGAGTTGATCTCAATCTTCTCTCATTAAATGGAACAACGCCCTTGATGGATGCAGTAGAGATTAAGTCAGAGAAGGGGTTAGCGGCGCTTTTAACATTAGGTGCCGATCCTAATAAAGTGGATCTCAATGGTTTTTCTGCGCTTCATCGTGCCGCAGCGATGGGATTACCAAAGATGGTAAAGGCACTTTTATTAGCAGGGGCAGCCATCGATTGTCTCAGCCATAATGATTTAACACCTGTCGATTTAGCTAAAGAGAGTGGAAACCAAGAGGTTATCGTTCTCTTAACACCTCAAGACTAGTTATCACTCTTTATATCGCGATGGAATATATTTGTTTAATATAAATTTTTAATATGGCTATTTAATAGCATTACCGCTATTTATATTGCTCCCTTTATCATTTATCCATTTATCCATTTATCTTGAAAGTTATGTTTGCTTTATTGAAATATTTAGCGAAAATTTATAAAAAGAGAGTATCAGGTCTCTAATAGTGCTTTGATTAATTCTGTTTGATGAAATCTGTTTCTATGAAGCTCAATTAGAGGTTTGATGGCTCTCTTTTCTGTTATCTATAGGATTAATAAGTACTCAGCAGGAGTACTCAATGGGTTATTGATTCGGTTATTTGCCATATTATTCATATCGATATTAAAAAAGAATAAAAAAGTGATAAAAAAAGATAAATAAAATAGATAGAAAACTTGAAATGGTAAAGATTATCCCCATCTTCTGATCAACAGGGGAAGGTTCTAATATCTGAATAAAGGTGTGTCAGAAAAGATCGCAAAGAGTTGAAGAATAAGAAAGATTTAGAATGGTAAGCCCCAGCACGATTCATAATTATGGGAGATTTGGTAGATGAACCAAGATAAATTTACACAAGCATTCTTAAACGCGTTAAGTGGCGCACAGACTTTAGCGCTCACTAACGATAATCAATATATTGAACCAGAGCATGTCTTAAGTGCCATGCTCAATCAGAAAGAGGGCTCGGTTTTACCGCTATTTCGTCAATGCCGAGCTAATATCCCGCTCTTAAATCAGAAAGTAAATGATGCGATTAATAAGTTTCCAAAGATCTCTGGAAGCAATGATATCCATATTAGTCAAAACTTACAGCGGGTTTTAGTTGCAGCAGAGAAAGAGATGCATCGCCGGGGCGATGGTTATCTCTCATCAGAAGTCTTTATTTTAGGTATTTTAGATGAGAATAAAGGACTTGCTGAGATTCTTAAAGATTCTGGTGTTACTAAAGAATTACTTAACCGAGCGATCGATTCCATTCGTGGAGGTGAGACTGTGCAAGATCCTAATGCAGAAGAGAAGCGTGAAGCGCTTAGCAAATATACCGTTGATTTAACTGAGCGAGCAGAGCTTGGAAAACTTGATCCCGTTATTGGACGAGATGATGAGATCCGCCGTGCTATTCAGGTTTTATCTCGTAGAACAAAGAATAATCCCGTATTGATCGGGGAGCCGGGTGTGGGTAAGACAGCTATTGTTGAAGGCCTTGCTCAGCGTATCGTTAATGGGGAAGTTCCTGAAGGTCTAAAAGGAAAACGTGTTTTATCGTTAGATCTTGGGGCATTGATTGCCGGTGCAAAATTCCGTGGGGAGTTTGAAGAGCGTTTAAAAGCGGTCTTAAATGAACTTGAGAAAGCAGAAGGGCAGGTGATTCTCTTTATCGATGAGATTCATATGATGGTAGGTGCCGGAAAGACCGATGGTGCAATGGATGCCGGAAACCTCTTAAAGCCTGCACTATCGCGTGGAGAACTCCACTGTATCGGGGCAACAACCCTTAATGAGTATCGCGAATATATTGAAAAAGATGCGGCACTTGAGCGTCGTTTCCAACAAGTTTTAGTGGAAGAACCGACAGTTGAAGATACCATTGCGATTCTTCGTGGATTGAAAGAGCGTTACGAGATCCATCATGGTGTTGAAATTACTGACCCGGCAATTGTCGCGGCTGCTACATTGTCACATCGCTATATTACCGATCGTCAATTACCTGATAAGGCGATCGACTTGATCGATGAGGCGGGAAGCCAGATCCGTATGGAGATCGACTCAAAGCCTGAAGCGATGGATAAACTTGATCGCCGTATTATTCAGTTGAAGATTGAGCGAGAAGCGATTAAGAAAGAGACCGATGATGCATCGAAAAAACGTCTTGAGACACTTGAGGCGGAGCTCTCTAAACTTGAGAAAGAGTATGCAGATCTTGAAGAGATCTGGAAAATTGAGAAGAGCTTGATGCAAGGCGCAACCTCTCTAAAAGAGGATCTCGATCAGGCGCGTATTGAGTTAGAAGCGGCAAGACGAAGTGGTGATCTTGCGAAGATGAGTGAACTTCAATATGGCAAAATTCCTGAGCTTGAGCGTCAATTGAAAGAGTCACAAGAGGCTGAAAACTATGAAGAGCGCGAGCATCGTTTAGTAAGAACGAAAGTGACCGCTAACGAGATCGCGGATGTGGTCTCTAAGTGGACTGGCATCCCTGTAAGTCGCATGATGGAAGGGGAGCGGGAGAAGTTACTTCGAATGGAAGAGGTTCTTGGGGAGAATGTCATTGGTCAGAAAGAGGCGATTACTGCAGTTTCTGATGCGGTTCGCCGTTCACGAGCGGGATTATCTGATCCTAATCGTCCGATCGGATCATTCCTCTTCTTAGGACCTACCGGGGTTGGTAAAACAGAACTTACTAAAACTTTGGCAACATTCCTCTTCGATGATGAAAATGCGATGCTTCGTATCGATATGTCTGAGTTTATGGAGAAACACTCCGTTGCACGTTTGATTGGTGCGCCTCCAGGATATGTCGGCTATGAAGAGGGTGGCTATTTAACCGAAGCTATCCGTCGTCGTCCCTACTCTGTGATTCTCCTTGATGAGGTTGAAAAGGCGCATCCTGATGTCTTCAATATCTTATTGCAGGTATTAGATGATGGTCGCTTAACAGATGGTCAAGGTCGGACCGTGGACTTTAAAAATACAGTGATCATTATGACCTCAAACTTAGGATCTCATCTGATTCAAGAGCAGGCGAGTCGTTTGAGTGATCTGAGTGAAAAAGATCAATATCTTGCGATGCGTGAGTCGGTGATGGATGTCGTTGGTCAACATTTCCGTCCTGAGTTTATCAACCGTATCGATGATATTGTAGTCTTCCATCCATTAGGTAAAGAGCATATCCGTGAGATTGCGAAATTACAGGTAAACCGTGTTGTCAAACGTCTCCTTGAGCATGATGTGATGTTAAGTGTCACAGAAGAGGGCTTAGATAAGCTCGGTGAGATCGGTTATGATCCTGTCTTTGGGGCTAGACCGCTCAAACGTGCAATTCAAACACACCTTGAGAATCCTTTAGCAAAAGCGTTCTTAAAAGGTGAGTTTAAAGCGGGAGATAGCGTCATTATCGATGGTGATCTCAATATGGATGTGATAGATGCTGAGATTGAGGTGATCTAATCTTATCTGTCTAAAGATTAGAAGATCGATCTTGCTGATCATGATTGGGCTGGTAGAGAAATTCTCTATCAGCCTTTTTTATTCTCTGAAAAGATGTATTCTGCAGGAGTTACTGTCTTTCGTTTGCCATAATTGCTATCGATCTTCAATGATTGAAAGGGTATTAGAAACGTATTGGAAAAGTATTAGAAGAGAGCGGGGGAGATCGAAAGAAGAGATGTTTCCATTTGATAGCTTCGCAGTGGAAAATAGTGGGAGTCAAAATCAAGAGAGCGAATCTTATCTCCCTGATAGGAAATAGAGCGTCTATTAGGTGGATTGATGAGATCCTGATCTCTATCGCCGGTCAGTGTAAGGGCGTGTGAAATCGGCGTTGTCATTGAGCTAATAGCAACTAACGCACTGATCTTAAGAAATTGTCGGCGTGAAGGGTGAAATGGTTTCCGATCCATTATTAAAACCTCCCTAGGTCTGTTACATTGATGCTACGATTTTTCATTGTAGCTTACTTTTGGTAAAAGATGGGTCAATTAATTCTTTAGCATCGGCTACAGTATTACAAAAGATGATTGTAAATGGGGACGTTTCATTTATGATTTTGCTATGACTTTACTGTTACTTTGATCCAAAGCCGATATAATCTTACTCTTTTATCGTTCTTTGAGTGCTACTCTTGCTTGTGATCTAATGGGATAAATTTAAGGATAAATTTAATCAAATAGAGCTGGCGATGAGGGGCTTAAGGTAGCACCGTTTAAAATTTGGGGAGTTTTAATATGCTGAAGAAAAGTGCAAAAGTTTATCGAGTCAATTGTGAAATGAAGGAGAAATATCAGGTTGCGATGACAGCACGGGAACACTTAGTGATCGCAGATGAGCCTAAACCTTATGGTGATAATGTGGGGATGACTCCAGTAGAGCTGCTTCTTGGAGCATTAGGGGCTTGTAAAACAATGGTCTTTAATGCTTATGCTGCTCAAAAGAAGATCCCTTATGAATCTTGTCATATTGAGGTAGAAGGGGATTTTGATTCAGCCGGTTATATGGGCGATCCAACGGTTCCAATCGGTTTTAGTGAAATTCGTACTATCTATCATCTCTCTACTTCAGCGGATCGAGCGACGATTGATGCAATGATTGCACATGTAGAGCACCATTGTCCTGTTGCTGCGACGATCGATGTGGCGCCTAAAAAGAGTGTTGTTGTCAATCTGTGTAAAGATTCATGATCTCATGATCAGTTGATTCTAAAAATGTCATAAAATGTCTGTAACTTCTTGAAAAGATTTTAAAAAAAGAGGTACATTTTATCACCTTAATATCGATTTTAAAGATAGAATCGGCAAGAATGTTACCGGTTACCTAAGTGAAGGTGGAGTCTGATTACATTGATTTATCAGTGGTCTAGATACTCTTCTTTATCCCTATTGACCTGTTTTTTATCGACACTATGGCCAATAAATTATTGGTAATTTGTCGATTATAATTGGAAATCAGTTAGTTATTAAATTGTTATTTAACATTAATATTGTGAGCGCCTAAATGGGATTAAAAAATAATCAGAATAATTAAAAAGCAGTTATATAAATATGTGCCGTTTATAAAAATTTACATATTTTTATCTATTATAGACACTCATATAATTAATATTCCATAGACTGTTAGTAGTGATTATAAAATTTATAAAGAGAGTGCTGGGGGCTTAATGTTCAAAGAACAATTTTATTTTTTACTAGATGCCAATATCTGGTTCGGCCTACTCATACCGGTCTATATTATTGTTGCGCTCTACTTTATCTATCGTATTAGTTTTTTTCGACTCCCTTATTTTAGGGAGATTAAGCAACTTCTCTTTGAAAAGCGCAAAAATAATAGTGGAATTACCCCTTTTCAATCTTTTAGTTTAAGTATGGGAAATCGAATCGGTATCGGTAATATCGTAGGGGTTTCACTTGCAATCAGTATTGGTGGGCCAGGCGCCATTTTTTGGATGTGGGTCTTTGCTTTTTTAGGAATGTTTTTAGCTTTTGCGGAGGCAGTCTTAGCTCAGCTCTATAAATCTAAAGAGCGCGGGCTCTATCGTGGCGGACCAGCTTACTATATTCGTAAAGGGCTCAATATGCCGAAAGTAGGGGGGCTTTATGCCCTGATATTTATTGCGCTCTTTATCGTTATCTTTAATGGAATCCATGCAAATGTTCTTGCCTCATTAGCGCATAGTACCTACAGTGAAGTGACGGGTGATCGCGTCTTATGGGCTATCTTTATTATCATTTTAGTGACCGTGTTAGGAAATGTTCGGTGGCTAACTCATATTGCAATATTAATGGTTTCTATAACTCTTTTTCTCTATGTTGCGATTATTCTTGCCATTATTTTCCTCAATATTCAGGAATTGCCGGCTCTTTTTTGGTTGATCATTAAGAGTGCTTTTGGTTTTCAGGAAGCGATAGGTGGCGGCATTGGTATTGCGATTGTTGAGGGTATTAAGAAGGGAAGTATCTCTCATGAGGCTGGTATTGGTAGTACCGCTTCAGCAGCTGCCGCAGCAAATACAAGTCATCCTGTAAAACAGGGTTTATTACAGAGCTTTGGGGTGTTTATCGATAGCTTTGTAATTGGTGGACTCTCTGCTTTTATTATTCTCTCTTCAGGACTCTATAGCCCCAATGTGGCCAATGGAATCCTTCTAATGCAAGCTTCATTAGGGCTCTCACTGGGCGGATTAGCGCCCTATATCTTCTCCTTTATCTTAATTCTCTTTGCCTTAACCTCAATCATTAGTGGTTTTTACTATGGAATGGTGAATGCTCTCTATTTTAAAAATCGTAAATGGGTAGAGTATCTCTATAAACTCTTTTTTATTATCGTGATTCTTGCGAGTTACTTTATCAATATGAGTGCATTAATTGCGATTACGATGATCTTTATCTCCTTACTCACGGTACTTAACTCTATTATGATCTTCTCCTTAAGGCATGTGGTTGTTGCGCTTTGGGAACACTATATGGAGCAGAAGAAGTTGGGATTTGATCCTCAATTTTATGCAAGAGATATCCCTTGGTTGGGAGAGATTGAGTGTTGGCAGAGCGATGATTTAGAAGCTCAGTTTCAAGAAGATGCCTATTTCCGGGTGATGCCGGATAGAAAGCGAGATTAAGCAATAATTAAGTAATAGATCGATAGATTGTTATATCGTTACTATAAGATATAAAAAGCGGGAATTACCCGCTTTTTTTGTTGATTGGTTAATTTAATTTTAGATCTTTTTAATCACGACATCTGGTTTAATGATGATTTTTCTCTCTCGATAGAGGGAGCCCAATGCGCGCTTAAAGGCTGATTTACTAACCCCTAAAATTTTATGGATCTCATCAGGTGAACTCTTGTCGCTGATCGGTAGAGTACCGCCATATTCACTGAGTCGGCGCATAATCATCTCTTCTAATGACTCTCGCGCTTCAGGTGTGTTAATGATCGCCTGTTCAGCGATATCGAGCTTACCATCCTCACGAATATGTTTGACAAAACCTTCGATCTCATCCCCAATTTCAAGGTCGCTCTTGACATCACTATGGTAGATCAGCCCCCAATAGGTGTGATCTACAATAACTTTCACCCCTAAATCTGTCATACTCTCAACGATAAGCGCTACAGGATTTCCCACTTCGTAATGGTGCGGCTGTTGATCTAAAAATTTCTCAAGCTTCATACTTGCAGTGATGCGTCCTGATACTTCATCGATGTAGGTATAAACGATGACAAAGTCGCCTGCGTGAACTGTTCCAACCTCTTCACTAAAAGGGAGTAGGAGATCTTTAGGTAACCCCCAATCGAGGAAGATACCGATATCATTGATCTCAACGACCTGTAGATCGGCAAAGCGCCCGACAGCGGTATAAGGTTGCTGAGGCGTGGCAATTGCATGACCATGATTATCGAGATAGACAAAAAGGTCTAGCCATTTGCCCACTTGAGTGGGTTGACCTTTAGGGATATCGCGATGGGGAAGAAGCACGTCTCCCTCTAGAATTAATCCTAATTTATTCTTTTCGATGATGGTTAAACGATTCATCTGCCCGATTTTAGGGCTATGGGTACTATTATAAGACATAAGGCCTTTTATGATTAATTGAGACATTGTAGCGTGAAGCCGTCTGACTTTTAGTTGCTACTTTTAAAACAACGCATATTTATATTTAAAGAGTATTTAAAGTAAAGATCGTTGTGAAGATCTTAAATAGATCGACTAATAGGCTCTATTATAAACATCTAAAAAAAAATAGGGATCGAAAGCTGTCGTAGGATCTAAAATTTTTCTCAAGAGATTCCTGGCGGATATGAAGTTATCTCTCTATAAACCGTTATAAATCTCTTGACAAGGGCTTATTGAGAGCTTCCTTGCTCGCTTTTTGCCACAATTGCAGTGGCTGCGCAAACGGCTGAACCCCAAGCCCATTGAAAATTATATCCTCCTAACCAGCCGACAACATCTACAACTTCTCCCACAAAGTAGAGATTCTCTACGATACGACTCTCCATGCTTTTAGGATTGAGCTCTTTGGTATTGACGCCTCCGCGGGTTGCTTCGGCGGTTTTATGACCATCGGTACCACTCGGTATGATGTGCCACTGGTTGAGCATCTCTCCTAAGCGCTCCAAAATCTTATTGGGAATCTCCGGCAGAGGCGTTGTTAAGTAGGTGTTAAAAGGTGCTTTTTGAAGCCAAAATTGAACAAAACGTTTGGGCAATGTGGGAACGAGGGTAGTCAGGGCGCGTTCAATCTGATATCTATTGTTCTGCTTAATGTCTAATAGCGCTTTTGTCAGATCGATACCGGGAGCAAAATTGATAGTGATCGCTTGTCCTGGAAGAAGATAACTGGAGATCTGTAAGATACCGGGTCCTGAGAGCCCTTTGTGGCGAAAGAGTAGATCCTCTTCAAAGAGGATGCGATCTTTAGCTCTCTTTCCCGATTGTGTTGAGATCTCAACAGGTATCGAGATTCCGGCAAGGGCATGATATCCTTCTGTTTCCCAAAAATCGAAGTGGAGTGCTACAAGTGCCGGACGAGTGGGAATGATTGAGTGACCAAATGATTTAGCTACACGATAGCCAAAGTCAGTCGCCCCTATTTTAGGGATTGCTAAACCGCCTGTTGCAATAATTAAAGAGTGAGCTGTTAATGATCCTTCAGAACTCTCTAGCTGAAAGTTTTCTCCCACCTTTGTGATGGCATCAATTTTGCAACCTGTTCGAAAATCGACGGCTGCCTCATTACACTCATTGAGCAGCATATTGATAATATCTTTTGAGGAAGCCCCCTGTTCGCGATCACAGAAGAGTTGCCCGCGATGTTTTTCGGTATAGGGGATCTGATAGCGTTCAACAAGTGCTATAAAATCATTTGCGGTGAAGTTTGAGAGCGCGTAACGAACAAATTTAGGATTTTCTGAAACATAGTAGGGCGCAGCATCAAAGCCATCGATATGGGTGTTGGTGAAGTTACAAAAACCGCCACCGGCTATCCGAATTTTCTCTCCAATCTTTGTTGCATGATCTAACAGAAGAACAGATAGACCCGCTCGACCGGCATAACTTGCCGCCATCATTCCGGCTGCGCCGGCACCAACAATAATGAGATCAAAATGGGTGGGGGATGTGGATGATTTCATAACCTGCTTTACCTACTTATAAGTGTGGAGAGAAGCAATTATAAGCACTTTTAAAGGAGAGGCGAGTTCTTCGTTACTTTTTTCCCCACCTCTTTTGCTCCTTTCTTCTCTTATGCGCCAATTGTATTTCGATTCAATTGTGCTTCGATTACCATCTAAACTCCACTATCTAAACTCCATTTTACCCTATTTGCGAAGGTGATTGAGAGATTCGCTTTTGAGCTATTTTTTCCTCAGAGATAGAGGAGGTTTGATACACTGCTAACTATCTTAAATTGACTTCTCGAGCGCCTTTGATTCCCGCTCTGATGAAGGTGAAGAGATCTCTCTTCCATATCACCCTTTATACTGTAGCAAATCGCTATCGGAAAGCGGGGAAGATTGTAGAAAGGGTGATCTGACCTGACCTTAATAAATCTGGTCTTAAGTCTTAATGATTCGCAGTATATTTTAATAATTAATAATTAATAATTGGATAAAGAGGGGAACCTATGGCAGGAGAGTTATTCCTGGTTTTAATGTTAGTCGCAATGGTGGCTGGATTTATCGATGCCATTGCCGGAGGTGGAGGATTAATAACTCTGCCGGCACTACTCTTAGCAGGGCTATCGCCGGTACAAGCATTGGCGACTAATAAGTTACAATCCTCCGCAGGCTCCTTTTCGGCAACCTTCGCTTTCTTCCGGCAAGGATTAATTCAGTGGCATCATTCGAAATGGGTCTTTTTTCTTGCTTTAGCGGGTGGTATGGTGGGCGCACTTTTAGCGACGCGATTGCCGGCAACTTTTCTACAGATTATTGTTCCCATATTGCTGCTTTCAGTGGCGGTCTACTTTCTCTTCTCTCCCAATTTAGATGGACGAGAGCGGCGAGCAAAGATCTCAAGAAACCTCTTTCTCTTAACTTTTGTGCCACTGATAGGTTTCTACGATGGTATTTTTGGTCCGGGGACAGGCTCATTTTTTATGGTGGCCTTTGTGTTACTACTCGGATCAACCCTTGTTAATGCCATTGCCGAGACAAAGCTTGCCAATTTTGCTTCTAATATCGGCTCCCTCCTTATCTTCGCCTTTTCTGGAGAGATGCAAGTTCTATTAGGGCTCTTAATGGCGTTAGGCGCTTTTATCGGCGCACAGTTAGGAGCACTATTTGCGGTGAAATATGGGGGGAGAGTGATTCGCCCCCTCTTGATTGTGATGAGCGTCGGTATGGCAATCAAACTTCTATTAGAGCCCTCAAATCCCCTCTCTTTATGGATCCTCTCTTTGTGGGGATAAGGGAGTGCTTCGCCCGATGCTTGCATTTTTAGAAGAAAGAGAGTAATTATGAAAGTGTTGTCGATTAATATGTTGTTACATATTTTAAACAATAATAACTATAAATAGATGCCTAAAAGGTATCACATTAACCCGGAGAGATGATAAGGGCTAAGTCTTGTGATGACTTGTCATTATCAAAAAATGATCAACGAATGATCAGCGAATGATTAATCAGTGATCAGTCAGTGATCAATAGAAGGATCGATAAAGGAGAAAGTATGAGGAAAGAACATCTATTAACGCGCCTCTCATTAGGCGTTAAAAGAGCTGTAGCCACGATTACTGTTGGTGGTGCGCTACTTTTAGGAACGGCGCAAGCCTCCACATTAGTCTACTGTTCAGAAGCTTCACCAGAGACTTTTAATCCCCAATTAGCATCATCAGGGACAACATTTGATGCCAGCGGTATTCCACTTTATAACCGATTAACCGAGTTTGTCTTAGGCACTACAGAACTTGAACCTGGTTTAGCAGAATCTTGGGATGTGAGTGAAGATGGCAAAGAGTACACATTCCATCTCCGAAAAGGGGTCAAATTTCATAGTAATAAGGACTTTAAACCGACTCGGGACTTTAATGCCGATGATGTGATTTTCACTTTTGAAAGACAGATGAACCCTGAGCATCCCTATCATAATATTTCGAGTCGTCAATTTGAGTATTTTGAATCGATGGGATTCCCTGAGTTGATAGAATCGGTCGAGAAGGTTGATGATCATACCGTTAAAATCACATTAACCTCGCCTGAATCACCCTTTTTAGCCAATTTAGCGATGGCATTTGCCTCTATTTTATCAGCAGAATATGGTGAGGTTCTCTTAGCGAAAGGGAAGCCTGAGGAGATTGATCTTAAACCGATTGGGACAGGCCCATTCCAATTTAGAGCCTATGAGCAAGATTCCCGTATCCTCTTTACGAAATTTAAAGATTATTTTGGGGAGCCGGCTAAACTTGATCGTCTAATCTTCTCAATTACTCCCGATGCTTCAGTTCGTTTTGCAAAGTTACAAAAGGGTGAGTGCCATGTTATGCCATACCCTAATCTTGCCGATCTTGAGAAGATGCGCGCAAGCTCCGATATTGATGTGAAAGAGTTAACAGGACTCAATATTGGCTATCTTGCTTTCAATATGGATAAACCGCCTTTAGATAAGTTAGAGGTACGTAAAGCCTTAAGTCTAGCGGTTAATAAGGCTGATATTATCGATGCAATTTTCCAGGGAAATGGAGAAGCGGCGAAAAACTTTATCCCTCCGACAATGTGGGGCTATAACGATGAGATTGTTGATTATGAATATGATCCTGCAGCAGCTAAAGCACTTTTAGCGGAGGCGGGATTACCGGATGGCTTTGAGGTAACGCTCTGGGCAATGCCGGTACAGCGTCCTTATAACCCTAATGCCCGTAGAATGGCAGAGATGATTCAATCTGACTGGGAGAAGATCGGTGTTAAAGCTAATATTGTCACCTATGAGTGGGGCGAGTATTTAACGCGTCTTCGTAATGGTGAACACGATACAGCATTGATGGGTTGGACCGGTGATAATGGGGATCCTGACAACTTCTTCTCAGTTCTTTTAAGCTGTGTGGCCGCAGAGGCAGGATCAAACTACTCTAACTGGTGTAATAGTGAGTTTGATGAGATCTTAGCGGAAGCAAAAGCCGCAACAGATCATGATCAACGTGTTGCGCTCTATCAGCGTGCGCAAGAGATCCAACATCGAGAGCAGCCTGTGCTCAATATTGCTCACTCGACCGTCTATATGCCGGTTCGAAAAGAGGTGGTCAATTATGTCATCGATCCATTGGGAACTCATAACTTCAATCAAGTTGATATTGAGGATTAAACTCAGATAGAGCCGCGATAGCTCAAACTCTCTTAAGCGTTTTACCCAATAAATGCTTCAATAAGAGGTTATAGCGGCGATAAGAGAGAATAGAGGAGCGCGTGTCTGGTGATAACGATAACCTGTGCGCTCCTTTTTATCGCTGAGATCATCTTTCTTCTACGGTTTCTCTATGAGATCTTCATCTAGCAGATGCTACTACGGTAGATGTAGAGGCATTATGCCCCGTCGAAACTTCATTAAAAGGGCTGAAGAAAGAGATCAATCGCTATCGCATTTCCTCAATCTTCTCTAGAGATAGGATGCAACATGATTCAATTTTTCTTTCGCCGATTAGGGATGATTATCCCCACCTTTATCGGTATCACACTATTAACCTTTATCTTTATTCATCTGATACCGGGCGATCCCATTTTGCTTTTTGCCGGCGAGCGCGGTATTACTCCGGAGCGCTATGCTGAGTTGCGTGCGCAATTTGGTTATGATCAACCCTATATCGTGCAATATTGGAACTATCTTAAAGGATTGTTTCATGGCGATTTAGGGAACTCTCTGGTAACTCAGCGCGCGGTCTGGTCAGAATTTGTCCCTCGCTTTAAAGCAACATTAGAACTTGCAACTTGTGCGATGATTTTTGCGGTTGTGGTGGGGATTCCTGTCGGCGTGATCGCCGCGGTGAAGCGTGGATCGATCTTTGATCATGCGGCTGTTGGGATCTCTTTAACAGGATATTCAATGCCCATTTTTTGGTGGGGCATGATGTTGATTATGCTGGTCTCTGTTAATCTCGATCTAACGCCGGTCTCCGGCCGGATTAGCGATATGGTTTTTCTCGATGATAGTGAGCCATTAACAGGTTTTATGTTGATCGATACCTTTTTCTTTGGGGAAGAGGGAGATTTCTGGGATGCGCTTCATCATATGATTCTTCCGGCGATTGTTCTTGGAACGATTCCCCTTGCTGTGATTGTACGAATGACCCGTTCCTCAATGCTTGAGGTTCTCAGTGAAGATTATATCTTAACTGCAAGAGCAAAAGGATTAGGGCGGATGCGTATTATTCTGATTCATGCTTTACGAAATGCATTAATTCCTGTTGTGACTGTTATCGGCTTGCAGGTGGGAACCATGTTAGGGGGAGCGATCTTAACGGAGACAATCTTCTCGTGGCCGGGCGTTGGCAGATGGTTGATAGAATCGCTCCAACGCCGTGATTACCCTGTTGTTCAGGGTGGCGTTCTACTCGTTGCTTCGCTCATTATTTTAGTCAACTTTATTGTTGACCTTCTCTATGGCGTTGTAAATCCCCGTATTAGACATCAATAAGGAGAGCAGCGATGGCTCAACATCATGATCGAGATTTAAATGTCATTTTAGAAGAGGGAGAGGCCACTTTAGAGGCGGATCGCCCCCCTTCGACGACGTTACTTTTAGCACGAAAACCGGAGACACCCCTGCGACAATTTTGGTTCTACTTTAGTCGAAATAGAGGGGCTTTATTAGGTTTTATCTTTATTCTTTTTATCCTTTTTGTTGCGATTTTTGCCCACTATATCGCTCCCCATGATCCTACTGAGCAGTTTAGAGGCTCCTTTCTAAAACCCCCTGTCTGGATGGAGGGGGGAAGTTGGAAATTTATCTTAGGAACTGATGATGTAGGGCGCGATATCTTAAGTCGATTGATTTATGGTGCGCGTCTCTCTCTACTTGTCGGGGTTGTCGTTGTTCTGCTCTCATTGATCTTAGGGATCTCTTTAGGCCTTTTAGCTGGCTACTTCGGCGGTGCTGTTGAGGCGATTATTATGCGTATTGTCGATATTATGTTGGCATTACCTAGCCTTCTGTTAGCTTTGGTGTTAGTGGCTATCTTTGGTCCTTCCATTATCAATGCCTCTATCGCGCTAGCCTTTGTTGCGTTGCCACACTATATTCGTTTGACCCGGGCAACAGCTTTAGGAGAGATGGAGAAAGATTATGTGGTTGCATCTCAAGTCGCAGGTGCCGGACATCTTCGGCAGATGTTTATCAATGTCTTACCTAACTGTTTAGCTCCCTTGATTGTCCAAGCGACTTTAGGATTCTCCAATGCGATTTTGGATATGGCTGCGCTTGGTTTTTTGGGAATGGGGGCTCAACCGCCGACGCCTGAGTGGGGCACAATGCTCTCAGATGTCTTGCAATATGCCCAATCTGCTTGGTGGGTCGTTGCATTTCCGGGGATTGCCATTTTATTGACAGTCTTAGCTTTCAATCTTATGGGTGATGGCTTGCGAGATGCGTTAGATCCAAAGCTGAAGGTGTAAGGAGGCGATAATGAAATTATTAGATGTGAAAGCATTAACGGTTGAGTTTGGCGAGAAAGGAGATCGCTTCCGTGCGGTTGATCGTATTGGCTATAGTGTCAATCAGGGTGAAGTTGTGGGTATCGTTGGAGAGTCGGGATCTGGAAAGTCTGTCAGCTCCCTTGCTATTATGGGCTTGATCGATTTTCCCGGAGTTGTAACCGCTGAAGCACTCACCTTCGATGGTAAAGAGTTACAGAAGATGAAGCGTCGGGAGCGGCAGAAGATCTTAGGGGATGATGTTGCGATGATTTTCCAAGATCCGATGACCTCTCTCAATCCCTCTTTTACGATCGGCTATCAGATTATGGAGACCTTAAAAGTCCATCAAGGTGGGCGAAAAAAGGCGCGTAAAGCACGTGCTTTAGAGTTATTAACCTTGGTTGGAATCCCTGATGCGGCGAATCGTTTCGATCTCTATCCCCATCAATTATCGGGCGGAATGAGTCAACGAGTAATGATTGCTATCGCGATTGCTTGTAATCCTAAATTACTGATTGCAGATGAGCCGACAACAGCCCTAGATGTGACGATTCAAGGGCAGATTATCTCTCTGCTTCTGCAGCTGCAACGAGAGCAACAGATGGCGCTTCTCTTGATTACCCATGATTTAGCATTAGTTGCAGAGTCTGCCGATAAGATTATTGTGATGTATGCTGGTCAAATTGTAGAGATCGCTCCCGCTTCTGAGCTCTTTCAAGCACCCTTTCATCCCTATACTGAAGCGCTACTTCGATCGTTGCCGGAGTTTTCTCAAGGAGCTCTGCGTCTGGAATCCCTTCCCGGCGTTGTACCGGGACGTTATGATCGGCCTCAAGGTTGTCTTCTCAACCCTCGTTGCCGCTATTGTCAGGCGATCTGCCGGCAAGAGGAGCCGCCGTTACAGCAGTTAGAGAATCGTTTTGTGAAGTGTCACTTTCCTTTAGCTAAAAAGAGTGTCTCAGGGCTGAGATCAAAAGGTGATGGCACAGAGGCTGAGGATGGCGCGGAAGTGATATCGGTATCAGGAGGAGCTTATGAGTAGTCAGGAAGAGAGAAGTGGTGCTAAGAAAGTGCCTCTTTTAGTCGCGGAGGAATTAACGAAATATTATGCTGTCAGTCGAGGCTTATTTCATGAAAAGGGGGAGGTAAAGGCTTTAAATGGCATCTCCTTTGAGCTTGAAGCGGGTAAGACTTTGGCGGTTGTGGGTGAATCGGGGTGTGGGAAGTCGACCCTTGCTAAAGTATTAACAATGATTGAGCCCCCTACAAGTGGAGCGTTACGCTATCGAGGAGATTCTCTTTTAACCCCGGCAGCTGAAATGGCTGCTTTACGGCGTCAAAAGATTCAGATTATCTTTCAAAATCCCTATGGCTCTCTTAATCCCCGAAAGAAGATTGGAGCGATTTTAGAAGAGCCCTTAAAGATCAATAGCGATCTGAGTCGTGCAGAGCGAAAAGAGCGAGTTTTAGAGATGATGGAGAAGGTGGGACTTCGTCCGGAGTTTTATGATCGTTACCCCCATATGTTCTCTGGAGGGCAGCGGCAGCGAATTGCCATTGCGCGAGGATTAATGCTCAATCCCGATATTGTTATCGCCGATGAACCTGTCTCAGCACTTGATGTCTCTGTTCAAGCGCAGGTTCTCAATTTGATGATGGATCTGCAAGAAGAGTTAGGTCTCTCTTATCTCTTTATTTCGCATGATCTCTCTGTAGTAGAGCATATTGCTGATGATGTGATGGTGATGTATCTGGGTCGAGCTGTGGAAAAAGCGAGTAAAAAAGCGCTCTTCTCTGCACCGATGCACCCCTATACAGAGGCTCTTCTCTCTGCAACACCGCGGTTGAATGATCAAAATCGGCGCGAAAAGATTACATTAATGGGGGAGCTTCCTAGCCCACTCAATCCCCCTCAGGGTTGTGCCTTCCATACTCGTTGTCCTAAAGCGTTTGAAAAATGTGCCCAAGCTCAGCCGGAGATGAAGCAATATCGAGATATTCATGGTGAATTACATGAAGTGGCCTGCTTTAAACTTGATCAGGTAGCGGTTGATCAACCTACTGTTGACCAGGTAATGGGCGATGAATGATAAATCGCAGCTGAAAGGGTAAGAATAGTGGGGAAATAAGAGAGTGATTCGAGAAGATCTGATCTTAGAATCTCCCTCTTATTAGAGATCACTTGCCCTCAATAAGAGGGCAGGCTTTTAATCATTATGAAAAATATTTTTCAAAAATGTCTGTGCGCGATCACTCGGAGTACCCTCAAAAAACTCACTTTTTGAGAGATCATCATAGATCTCCCCCTCATCGATAAAGATAATACGATCGGCAACTTGGCGGGCAAATCCCATCTCATGGGTGACACACATCATTGTCATTCCCTCTTGCGCTAACTCGGTCATCACCGCAAGTACTTCATGAATCATCTCAGGATCAAGTGCCGAGGTGGGTTCATCGAAGAGCATAACAACCGGATCCATCGCTAATGCTCTAGCAATTGCCACACGTTGTTGCTGCCCACCTGAGAGCTGAGTAGGGTATTTCCCGAGATGTTTACTTAAACCCACTCGATCTAATAACCCTAGGGCTTTAGTATGGGCGATCTCTTTATCCCGTTTTAAAACCTTCATCTGTGCCAGCATTAGATTTTGCTCAATCGACATATTGGGAAAGAGTTCAAAATGTTGAAAGACCATTCCCACTTCAGCGCGAACCTTATTAATATCCGTTTTAGGATCCGCTAAAGAGTGGCCATTGATAATAATATCCCCTTCTTGGAAGGGTTCTAAACCATTTGCACATTGAATTAAGGTCGATTTTCCAGAACCAGAGGGGCCACAGACCACCACAACTTCCTTCTCTTTAATTTCAGTGGAGCAATTCTTTAATACTTGGAAACTGCCATAAAATTTACTGACATTTTGATATTGAATCATAGGGACCCTCTTCTCTTTTGTAAGGTTCGAACTAGGTAGGAGAGTGAAAAACAGATCACAAAGTAGGTAAAGCCGGCGAAAAGAATCATCTCCATTTTGGCATTATTGTTATAGCCAATAATATCGGTGGTTCTAAAGAAATCATTGAGGCTCATAATGTAGACCAAAGAGGTATCTTGAAACAGAATAATGCCCTGAGTTAAAAGGAGCGGGATCATATTTCGTAGTGCTTGGGGGAGAATGACATAGTAGATTGCCTGTCCTCTTGTCATGCCTAATGCGAGCGCGGCACTCATCTGTTGCCGGCGGACACTCTTAAAGCCTGCCCGAATAATCTCAGAGTAGTACGCCGCTTCAAAGAGAGAGAAGGCAACGATTGCCCAGAAAAGTCTCACGCCGGTGCTATTTCCTAAGCCAAGATATTGTTGCAAAGTTGGACCTATCGCCAGATAGAACCACATTAAAACCATAATGAGTGGAATTGAGCGAAATAGATTAACGTAACCTGTTGCTAACCAAGCGATTGGTTTTGGGCCATAGAGGCGTAAGATAGCAAGAATAATCCCCCAAAGAATACCTACAACAATAGCAATTGCAGTAATCTGTAGGCTAACCCCCATTCCTTCGAGGAGAAATGTGTAGTTTTCACTAATGATAGCGAAGAGACTTGAAAAAGAGAATTGTCCCATTTTTAAGCTCCTTCTTTCTGCGAGGGAAGTTGTGTCCAGCGCTCAATCAATTTCATAATAAACATCAAGGTGATGTTGATAATGATGTAAGCAATGGTGACCAGGAAGAATGATTCATAAGCTTTTGCTGTGTAATCATTGATCTGTGCTGCTTGCCGGGTGAGCTCTGCTAAGCCGATTGTCTGGAGTACGGAAGAGTTTTTAAAGATATTGAGTAACTCTGATGTCATTGGAGGCAAGATAATTCGCAATGCCTGAGGAAGGATAACATAGCGATAAGCTTGAGAATATGTGAGTCCTGTAGCCAGTGCTGCTCTTAGCTGACCACCTGCTAATGATTCAATACTAGAGCGAACCTGCTCGGCGATTCGTGCCGAAGTAAAAAGCCCTAAACATAAGATCCCTGCGGTCATCATCTGTACTAAAGGATCTTGAGATTTGATCCAATTACCCATCGATTCCGGCATTAAATTGGGCCAAACGTAATACCAAAAGAAGAGTTGAACAATAAGAGGTACATTGCGTAAACACTCAACATAGCTTGCACCAATAAAACGTAAAAGGGGGCTCGGAAGCGTGCGTAGTGTGCCAACAATGATGCCTAGCACTAAGGCTAAAAACCAGCTGCTGCTAGCGGAGATAATGGTCCATTTTGCCCCCTCGAGAAGCCAATCGAGATATGTTTCATTGATGACAGCTTCTTGTAAGAGCATGGAGAAATCTAATCCAAACATAGATTAACCTTTTATAGAGAGGATAAATGAGATTCAGTTTATTGAAGGCGAGAAACTCTAGAGAAGAGGGTTAACTCTTCCTAGAGATGGTGAGATAGAAATGCATCTCTCTATGAGTTATCTCAGAGAGGTTTCAATATAGAGAATTCTATATAGAGAACTTAATAGAGAGATGCGGGACCAATAGATCTGCCAATAAGATCTTCAAGATGCTACTGATAAGGCTTATCTGTTGGATTATTAAAGAGCTCTCGCATACTTTCAGAGAGGGGGAATTCTAAGTTTGCATTGCGAGGTGGGATCGGTTCTGTGAACCATTTGTTGTAGATCACCTCCATCTCCCCAGATCCTGAGAGATCCGCGATCACCTGATCGGCTAATGCTTTGAATTCGCTATCCCCTTTACGCAACATGCAAGCATATGCTTCCTGTCCTTGTGACTCTCCGGTCACGACCCAGCGATCTGGTTGAGGTGATTTCGCTCTTTCACCATAGAGAAGGGAATCATCCATTACAAAGGCAACTCCACGATTATCAGCGAGCATCATAAAGGCATCTCCATGATCTTTTGCCGCTTGAATCCGCATATTCATCCCTTTTTCGGCATTCATATTACGCAGCACACGCTCTGAAGTTGTCCCTGCGGTGGTAATGACTACCTTATCTTTAAGCTCTTCAAAAGATTCAATACCGGTATTAACATCGGTAATCATGCGAATATTGATGATGAAGATCGTATTTGTAAAGTCTACCTCTTGTGCTCTTGCTGTATTGTGGGTTGTTGATCCACATTCAAGATCAATAGTTCCATTTTTCATCAATGGAATACGGTTTTGAGAGGTGATAGGGACAAGTTTAACATCGATCTTTTTTCCTAATTTCTTCTCGATACCCTCAACGATTTTCATACTAATCTCATGAGAGTAACCGACAACATTTTGCTGATTATCATAATAGGAATAGGGGATCGATGATTCTCTATGACCTAGGGTAATTGTTCCTGTCTCATCAATTTTTTTAAGGGTGCCCGTTAGCTCTTCTGCCATAGATAGCGTAGGTAATGCCAACAATCCACACAATGCGAGTCCTAAAATAGACTTTTTCATCTGTTATCCTCCAGATTATGGGTTCATTATTCTTCAACAATAATGAGTAATTTAGTGGTGAAACCATCAACGATTATTTTGTTATATTTTTTATAGTTATATTTATATGCGTGATCGCTAGAGAGAAGATGCCAGAAAAGGCCTCTTTGTACTTCTCTATTTCTGATGGTACATATCTAGATATATGATAATGGTTTAGAAAAGGCAATATATGATGAGTGACTTTTATGCTATCAATATAACTTAAAGTTATAGCTTATCGAGCTTCTGACTTTGGTGTTTATAGAAAACTGATAGAAGTTTTAAGTAAGCTCAACATTATTGATCTCCATTAATGCTAGTTAAATGTTAATCAATCTTTAATCAATATTTAATTAATATTGAGCTATTGATACAGATTACATATGTGAAGGCATATGAAGGCCAGTACCATATTATTAATACATATCTGATACACATCTAATGTACATCTAATACACATCAATTTAAGATAGATCGCTAATGATCTTCTGATCTCTGATAAATTAGAGGATAATAGTAGGGAGTTGCGACATCTTGACGGCTTTTTAGTAACTCCTTATTCTGTTCGCCACATAATAGAGATCTATAGGAAGAGATTATGCAAAAAAAATTGATAGTGCTAGGAAGTAGCAATGTGGATTACATCTTAAATGTTCCCCACTTTTTAGCGCCAGGAGAGACATTAGCAGGTGATCAGTATCAAGTATCATTAGGTGGAAAAGGGGCTAATCAAGCAGTTGCCGCTGGCAGAGCAGGTGCTGATGTGACCTTTATTGCCGCGGTAGGGGATGATGATGTTGGAAAGTCTGCGATTTCACAATTTCAGCAGGATCAGATCGATACAGGTTTAATTCAAGTTATTGAGAATGAAAAGACCGGTGTTGCGCTTATCTTCGTCAATAGTGAAGGTGAGAATATGATCGGGATCTATGCGGGCGCTAATGGCGCAATGACCAAAGAGGTTGTTACGCCGCTACTTCCTGAAATTGGTCAGGCAGATCTTCTTTTAATGCAGTTAGAGACACCCCAAGAAGCGCTTGATCTTGCGGCCGAGCATGCTAAACAGTCAGGCGTACGTGTTGTTGTTAATCCTGCACCTGCTAGAGCTTTATCAGATCGTTTTCTCTCCTATATCGATATCATTACCCCTAATGAGACAGAAGCGGAGTTATTAACAGGCGTGAAGGTTGAAACTGAAGAAGATGCTGCATTAGCTTCTCAAAAGCTGCATGAGAAAGGGATAGAAGTTGTTATTATTACATTAGGAAAAAAGGGAGCTTGGGTTAGTCAGATCAATGCTTTTCAAGAGATAAAAGGAGAACTTATTCCTGGGTATAGAGTCAAGGCGATCGATACGATAGGTGCCGGCGATACCTTCAATGGTGTCTTAGTAACGGCCCTTTTAGAAGGGAAGTCACTGCTACAGTCTGTGAAGCTTGCGCATGCTGCGGGCGCGTTGGCAGTTACTAAAAAAGGAGCTCATCCTGCGATCCCATGGCGTGAAGCGATCGATCAGTTCTATCTGCAAAATAGTATTGAGGATTAAGTAATACATTCTTAAATACATCTTTATATAGCACATGCTATCTATCGCTCTTTTCTACTTCTAAATAGTTGGCTTTGAACAGATTTTGAAAAGAGTTATAAACTTTTTTTAAAATCTTTCAA
>NZ_QEWW01000004.1 GCF_003121895.1 Ignatzschineria cameli | reverse complement strand
CCCGAACTCAGAAGTGAAACGTAGCAGCGCCGATGGTAGTGTGGGAGATCCCATGTGAGAGTAGGTCAACCCCAGGGCTTTATCTTAAAAGCCTCTAGCTTAACCGCTAGAGGCTTTTTTCTTGCGTGCACTTCATGCTTATTGCGACCGTAGTGTTGCCACTTTGTTTAATAGAGATTGTTATGTTACAAAGGAATTATGGATGAAATAGAATATAAGGGGAGATCTAATGATGCAGAAGCGCTCTAAGGCAGTAGTTTTGATTGATTTAATTGAAGAGATAGTAGGGAAAGAGGGGCTATCAAATAGTAGTTATCAACAATTTATTCAGAGAAATATTTTAGAAGAGAGTAACCGTGCTATTGCGTTAGCTCGATTGGAAGAGGTTCCTATTATTTGGGTGAAGGTAGGGTTTGCTGATGATTACCATGATATTCCCACTCACTCCCCAATGTTTCATCAAGCGAAAGAGAGGGGCGCACTACGGCTTAGTTCCCCAAATAATCATTGGATCGATGGTTTAATGCAAGATGAAAATGACCGCTACTTTATTAAAAAAGGGGTGAGCATTTTTACAGGTAATAATTTAGCCCAATGGTTGGAGATATCGCAAATTGATACCCTTATTTTAGGCGGTGTGAGCTCTCTTTTAGCGATTCAAAGCAGTGCAAGGGAGGCTCATGAGTTAGGATTTAGAGTCTATGTTGTCGATGAGTTATGTGCAGCTAAGACGCTTCAGCTTCATGAAGAGAGTATGAAGGCGCTAGAAGGATTAGCGCATGTTATCTCTATCTCCGCATTAAAAAAGCTCCTAGAAAGGTAACTTCTAGGAGTGATATTTGTAGAGAATATCTGTATAGGCTGCGCTATTTTATCCTGCTGAGTAGGATCTCGCTGACACTCTCTCTTTACTCATCGATGAACTGATCAGCAAAATCACGTGTAGAGAGATTCATAAAGCGTGAATAGCGTCCTTGGAAGCTCAATTTTACTGTGCCGATAGGACCATTACGTTGCTTTGCAATAATTACTTCAGCAATTCCTTTTTCTGGTGAGTCTTCATTATAAACCTCATCTCGATAGACAAAGCAGATTAAGTCAGCATCCTGCTCAATCGCACCAGAGTCACGAAGGTCACTCATAACAGGACGTTTGTTAGGCCGTTGCTCAAGACTACGGTTGAGCTGTGATAGAACAATGACCGGACAGTTGAGCTCTCTTGCCATCAGTTTAAGCGAGCGTGAAATCTCGGAGACTTCTGCGACTCGATTATCAGACATTCCAGGGATACTCATCAGTTGAAGGTAATCTACCATCACTAAGCCTAATTGCCCATGATCACGCTGTAATCGACGAGCTCTAGAGCGCATTTCGGAAGGGCTTAAACCACTCGTATCATCGATAAAGATCTTTGTTTGAGCTAGGGTTTTTGTGGCATCGCTCAATTTTTTAGCCTCAATCTCATTGAGCTCACCGGTTCTAATTTTTCCTTGTTCAATCCCTCCAATGGAGGCGAACATTCTCATAACGAGTTGTTCTGCGGGCATCTCCAAGCTGAAGATAGCAACAGGTTTATTTGTGTACATCGCAACGCGTTCAACCATATTCATTGCGATTGTTGTTTTACCCATTGATGGTCGACCGGCAACAACGATCATATCACCATTTTGTAGACCCGATGTCATCTCATCGAATTGATCCCATCCTGTCGGCGCACCGGTTACTCCTCCTTGAGATTGTGCCAATTCATCGATTCGCGCAATGGTACTCTTTAGAACATCACGAATATCGATCAGCCCGGCATCCTGCTTTGTTCCCTGTTCGGCAATTGCGAAGACCGCTTGCTCTGCAAATTGGATCAGCTCATTACTGCTACGACCATCAGGATTGAATCCAGAATCGGCAATATTAGTTCCTACGGCGATTAATTTACGAATAACAGAGCGGTCATAAACAATATTGGCGTAGGCAGCAATATTACTAACCGAGGGCATATCTTGTGCCAATGTGGCAAGGTAGGGAAGTCCTCCCACATCTTCGAGCATCTCTCTCTGTTTTAGATGATCACTGACAGTTAAGATATCGACCGTCTGCATCTCATTGTAGAGAGAATAGATGGTCTCAAAAATAATACGGTGATTTTTACTATAGAAGTCGCTAGGTGATAGTAGTCCATCGATCCTATCCCATGCATCTCGATCAAGTAGCAACCCTCCTAAGACAGCTTGTTCAGCTTCTATGGAGTGGGGCGGAGTTTTGATCTGTGCGATATCGCTATCTTGTGATGATCTATTTTGCATATTCTCTTTTAAAATGTATTCTCTTATAAAGCAAGTATTGCACTATCGAAAAGATATAGAAAGATATAACAGAAGCGGTAGAAATTTTAAAAACAGAATTTTAAAAACAGCTAAGAAGATGCTTTAATAAATATCCTCTTGAAAATGCTGTTTTAATGCGTTTTTCTTACTTAGATCTGCTACCATTAGGGCTCTGTTATGACGAAACCTATTTTATCATGTTGGCAAAAAAGCGTTGCGCTTGATGACACTTTTATAATAGAATTCTTGGAATGATTCTTATCTTTATTTAGAGAGAATCAATGATTAAAGGGTAGGGTAGTAGCAAATGCTGACTATTAACCTACTGTTATCTGAGGGATTAAAAATGGGACTCAATCTTGCAATCTGTTATATGAAATAATTAACTATAATTTAATAGTATAAGTATCTTGATCAAAATTAATTAATCTATATTAATTATTTAATAAATTTACAGCTTGTAAGGTTGCATTTTTAGGTTATGAACATTACACTGACTTCTCGATTTAGGAAATCAGTTGATAATAGAGCGCTAAGAGACTAAATGAATAAGTCTGTTAGTCGAACAAGCAAGGGTTAAAGATACATGGATAGTAAATTGATCATTACGGACAGAGAGTCTTTCATAGAACAGCACAATGAATTTGTATGTGATAATAGACGTAATCTTTTGAAAGTGGCGACAGGCGTATTAGCAGGATCAGCTGTCTTCGGTATCTTCGGATTAAATCCAGCATTAGCTAAGCAGGCGGTATCGCAAGAGCGTGAGTTAATAATCTACACGCCGGCATTAGGTGAGACGACTCGTACTGTTTATTGGACGCCAACAGAAGGCTATATTAGAGAATCTTTAGATG
This sequence comes from Ignatzschineria cameli, assembly GCF_003121895.1. Taxonomy (GTDB): domain Bacteria; phylum Pseudomonadota; class Gammaproteobacteria; order Cardiobacteriales; family Wohlfahrtiimonadaceae; genus Ignatzschineria; species Ignatzschineria cameli. The sequence goes on along the minus strand of NZ_QEWW01000004.1, from coordinate 187,806 downwards.
AGATCTCTTGGGCTTTAAGAGATAGACGAACAACAACTTCTAAATTGTACGATCCTAATGTGCTCGATCAACTTTTCGCTCTAAAACTCCGTTTAGGATATGGCAAACCGGTTCATGGATTAAGTGGTTACCGTTCTCCACAGACGAATCGTGCTATTCGTGGAGCTAAAGGAAGCCTTCATATGCAGGCAAAAGCGATCGATATCCGTATGCCTGGAATCGCTACTCGTAATCTTCGTAATGCGGCGCTCTCTTTAAAAGCGGGTGGAGTAGGCTACTATAGCCGTTCAGCTTTTGTGCATATCGACAGCGGTGCAGTCAGAAACTGGGGTCGTTAATTGTTGAGTGATTGAGATAGTTGTGATGACCATTAATAACTAGCTCAATTATTAAATACTCAAACTCTAAGAACCACTTCTTCAGGAAGTGGTTTTTTTGTATCTCTTTTTTCTCGAAGAGGTAAGATAGAGAAGTCTGAGTAGGTGTAAGGAAGATACTTATGACAGTTATGATACTTATGATGGTTAGATAGACATTTATTCAGAGATTATCAATAGGAATTTAAAGAGGAAGAGAGACTAATGAGAGAGAAAGAGATCTTAGAGAGTCGCACGCAATCTGAAACGACACGTGATCACCAAAATCATGTTGGAAAGACCCTCGATAAGAGTAGCGTTCATCTTAAATCTCGTCGTCGAATTTTTGATGGTTTCTTTAAAATTGATGAGGTCATTGTCGATCATGAGCGATTTGACGGAGAGATGCTCTATGATATTCGTCGCGAAGTGATTCTAAAGTGTGATACGGTGAGTATTCTTCTCTATGATCCTCGATTAGATCATCTGCTCTTTGTTAGACAGCTTCGTGTGCCTCTCTTAGAGCGAGAAGAGCGACCTTCGCCTTGGACGATTGAGATTGTTGCAGGAACAATCGATCGTGCTGAAACGCCGGAGATGATTATTCGTGCAGAGGCGAAGGAGGAGGCTGGAGTTGATATTGAGACATTGATCCCAATTTATCAGTACTACCCCTCAACAGGAGGAAGCCCGGGGAAAATGCATCTCTACTTAGGACTCTGTGATCTTCGCCATGCCGGCGGCTATTATGGGGTTGAAGAGGAGGGAGAAGATATCGAAGCATTTACTATGCCTCGGGAAGAGGCTTTTCAATTATTAGATCAAGGAAGACTCGATAATGAATTTACCTTAATCGCTATTTTATGGTTTAAATTACATTACCAAGAGTATCTGATCACGCCATAAGCAACAGAAGGAGGCTTATATGTTATTTACTATCCATCCTGATACCCCACAAGCGAGATTGATTGAGCAGGTTGTTGCCATTTTTCGTAATGAGGGGGTTGTCGTCTATCCGACAGATTCAAGTTATGCTATCGGCTGTATTGTTGGAAATCAACGTGGTATGGATCGTATCTTGAAGATCCGTCAAGAGAGTGCAAAAGATCACTATTTCTCACTGATCTGTAAGGATCTTTCAGAGCTTTCTCACTATGCAGTTGTGGATAATCCCCAATATCGACTTTTAAAAGCAATTTTACCGGGTCCTTATACCCTGATTTTGCGCGGAACAAAAGAGGTTCCGAAAAAACTTCTTATGCCAAAACGAAATACAGTAGGACTTCGTGTGCCAAATCATGTTATAATCCAAGCTGTTTTAGCAGAGCTCGGTGCCCCAATACTCTCTACAACCTTAAAAATTCCTGGTTATGAAGCTCATGAGTTAAATGATGCAACCGTGATTAATGAGATCATTGGGGATCATGTAGATGCGATTATTGATGGCGGAGCATGCAGTATGGCGCCAACAACAGTTATTGATCTGAGCGAAGGGGCCCCTGAAGTATTACGAAAAGGGCAAGGCTCAACAGCTTTGTTTGAATAAAAGTGATACCAATATTCAATTATTGGTGTATAATGCTTTGCTTAGAATAAATCTGGGTAAGATGGTTATTTCATTAGAAGGTTTAACGGACATGAATATTATTAAACAATTAGAGCAAGAAGCAATGCAAGGCAAAGAGCTTCCTGCTTTCAACCCTGGCGATACAATCGTTGTAAATGTAAGGGTAAAAGAGGGCGATCGCGAGCGTATTCAAGCATTTGAAGGTGTTGTGATTGCAATTAAAAATCGTGGAATGGGTTCATCATTTATCGTAAGACGTATCTCTCACGGTGTTGGTATGGAACGTACTTTCCAAACTTATAGCCCATTAATTGCGAGCATCGATGTTAAACGTCGTGGTAGCGTTCGTCGCTCTAAGCTCTACTACTTGCGTGAACTTTCAGGTAGAGCAGCAAGAATTAAAGAGAAATTACCAGCGCGCAAAACTGCAGCGACTGCATAATTTTCGAAATTCTTTGAATCCAGATGAAGACCTTGGTGATCTAATTACCAAGGTTTTTTTCTATCTAAATTTTGCGCTATTTACGCTATTTAAATTGCTCTATTTAAAAATAGAGAGAAGAGAGAGGGGGAGAAGAGAGATTAGATATCAAAATAAAATCATATTGTGTTTAGAAGAAATGCCCCCATATTATGGAGATATGATGCTACACATTTGTAGTGGATTAGAGATAGAAAAACAATTGATAAAATCTGCTGAAGATATCTGCTGAAGATATTATAGTTGAAGATATTACAGGATATTGACTGAGAAAAGGAGCCTCTATGTTTAAACGAGTTGCTTTATGGGTTGCGATGAATATTGCGGTGATCGCTGTGATCACAATTATCTTAAAAATTACCGGCTTAGATACTGCTATCTCAGGAGGGAGAGGCCTTCTTCCGATGTTGCTCGCCTGTGCAGTGGTTGGTTTTGCCGGTTCGATTATTTCATTGTTGATGTCAAAGAGCATGGTGAAGCGCTCAATGGGCGTTCATGTGATTGAAACACCGCAAAATGAGTTTGAGGCATGGTATGTCAATGTTGTTCAGCGTCAGGCGGCAGCATTAGGCTTGAAATGCCCAGAAATTGGGATCTTTGATTCCCCTGAACCCAATGCATTTGCTACGGGAGCAAGTCGAAATAACTCTTTAGTGGCGATTAGTACCGGCTTAATGCGGGTGATGAGTAAAGATGAGATTGAGGCCGTGATCGGTCATGAAATGGCTCACGTTGCTAATGGAGATATGGTGACAATGGCTCTTCTGCAAGGGGTTCTCAATACCTTTGTGGTCTTCTTATCTCGGATTATTGCGGAAGCAATTGCCTCTCGTGGAAACTCCAATGGTGAGAGTAGCAGTAGTGGAATCTATATGATCAGTACGATTGTATTGCAGATCGTCTTTGGTGTTTTAGCACAAATTATTGCAAGTTGGTTTAGTCGTCATCGTGAGTTTAGGGCTGATGCCGGAGGCGCAAGACTCACCTCTAATCGACAAATGGCAAATGCGCTAGATGCATTGCGCCGTAAACCTGAACTCAACCAAGATCTTCCAGGACAATTTGCCGCATTTGGTTTTACCGGTTCAATTCGGGATTTCTTTAGTACCCATCCTCCTCTAGAGAAGCGTATTGCGGCACTGCTTGAGGCTGAAAATCGTCAGAGATAGGATAGAAAAAAGTTAGAGAAAAGATAAAAAAGAACTCCAATCGCTAACAATCATTGTATTGAAAGTGATTGGAGTTTTTATATCTATACATGTCTATATATCTATTTAAAATAAGGAGAAAGCCGGAAAAATGGTCTGTAAGAGACTTTTATGCTTAAGAGCGATCCCTATTAGATAAAGGTCGTTAAAATTGCCGCCGCTTTTTGGAGCGCAGGAAGACATTTACTAATTAATTCATCGATACTATATTTGAGCGTTAAAGCACTAATGCTGATGGAAGCGATCACTTTGCCACTTCGATCAAAGACCGGAACGGAGATTGAGCGCAAGCCTACCTCTAACTCCTGATCAATAATGGAATATCCCTCTCTATGCACCTTTTCGAGTTCTTCGAGAAGTTGGTCTCGGTCATAGATGGTGCGATCGGTATAAGGAATTAGATTAGATTGTGCCAAGATTTCGATCTGCCGCTCTTTAGACTCAGCTGCGAGCAGAACACGACCGATTGAAGAGCAGTATGCCGGTAGATGGCTTCCGATCGTTAAGGTATTGGACATGATTTTTTGTCGATTATCTGATGAGCGGGCGATATAGATCACCTCATCTTTGACTAATACTCCCATCGTAGCCGTCTCATTAAGCTCTCTTGTGAGATTCTCTAAGATCGGTTGTGCCGTGGTTGATAGTGTTTGTGAGTTGATATAATCATGTGCAATCATCAGCACCTTAGGGGAGAGCTCATAATAGCGGTCATCTTGTAGAACATAGCCTAACTCGACTAAGGTGAAGAGCCCTCGGCGAACCGTTGCGCGTGGGAAGCCTGTCTCTTTGGCAATATCGGAGATCGTTTGTGCTCGTTTGCTCGTTGAGAGAACCTCAAAGATCATCAAGCCTCTGGCAAAGGAGCTTAGAAAGTCTGCATTATCTGCATGTTTCTCCAATGTTTTTCCATATTCTTCTATTGATTCTTTCTGCATAAGCGTTTTATCCATGGTGGTGGGGAATATCGCTCGAGATGAGATCTATTCTACCGATATTCCCTATAAGTGTAGCGCTATAAAGTATAGCCGTATCAAGAGATGTCCTCTAAGCCCTGCTTTTCTTAAAAGATTAATTTGTCGATCTTACAAGAAGGTTCGAAGGAGCTGTGCCGAGCGTTGTAGTACCGGTAGAAACTTATTGATCATATCTTCAACAGAGTTTCGCATGGCATGGGTACTAATATTGATCGCCGCAATAATTGCGCCCGATTTATCATAGACCGGAACCGCAATGGAGCGAAGGCCAATCTCTAGCTCTTGATCAATTATGGCATATCCTTGTGCTTTGATCCTCTCCAATTCAGCTAAAAGCGCTTCTTCGGTATAAATAGTGTTGGGTGTATAGACCTTTAGTTGATGAAGCGCGAGAAGTTCAATCTGGCGTTCCCGTGGTTCTGCTGCAAGAAGAACGCGACCCATAGAGGTGCAACATGCCGGCAGTTGGCTGCCGATAGCTAAGGTATTGGACATAATACGCTGCGTATTTTCTGATGAGCGAGCAATATAGACAATATTACTCTGTGCTAAGACCGCCATCGAGGAGGCTTCATCAACCTCTTTAGTAATATTTTCTAAAATAGGTTGCGCCGCATTAGGTAATGATTGGGAAGAGATAAAGCTATGGGATAGTGTCAAAATTTTAGAGGTGAGTGTATATTCACGATCATTTTGGCTGACATATCCGAGCTTGACTAAGGTATAGAGCCCTCGTCTAACTGTTGCGCGAGGAAAGCCCGTCACTTTCGCGATATCGGAGATCGATTTAGGGCGTTTGCTATTTGAGAGGACCTGAAAGATCACAAGCCCGCGGGCAAAAGCGGTAATGAAGTCAGGGTCTTCGGCATATTGCTCTAAAAGGGGCGAGAGCTCTTCCATATAGTTATTCTGCATCGTTTCCGTCACTCTATTCCTATCTGTTTTTTTTAAAAAAGGCAATCCTCGATAAATTTTTACACATTATAGACGATAATTTTTTTCTATGTAGAAGATCTCATTTAGAAAAGCGTTAAAGATTTGACAATCCTTTCTGGGTATGAGATTAATAAGTTGCGGGCGATCAATGGTGAACAAGTTCGATAGTCGAACAAAATAGATTTTGCCTTAGATCCCCTTTAAAGAATCATAAATAAAGCATCATAAAACTGATAAAGTTGACAAAACTAATAAAAAGTATTCTGTAATCGAGCAATAGAGTCAATAGATCCCACTAAGGGTTATGAAACCGTTATATTGAGAGATCTTATGGCTATTGAATATCGAATATCATCAAGGAGAGGAAAGCAGTGAAGCGTCAAGAACAGCGATATAACGACAAGATTAATTATCTCTATGTTGCGGGGGAGACTCCTCGTGACCTGATTCTATTGGTTCATCCTTTAGGAATGAATCGCCATGTTTGGAATGAGGTTATCGCCCACTTTGAAACAGAATATGATCTTTTAGCGCTCGATCTTCCAGGTCATGGCGATAGCCCAGCACCTAGCGAAGAGGAGCAGTGGCGAATTGAGGCATTAGCCGAGATGGTTTTGAGATTGGTAGATCAGTTGGGCTATCAGCGTTTTCACTACGTGGGAACCTCGATTGGTGGCGCCATTGGGCAAGAGATTCTTCTTTTAGCGCCAGAGCGTCTGAAAAGTTTAATGATTACCAATAGTAGCCACAAAATTGGTGAAACTTCTGCTTGGGAGAGCCGTGCGGCAGATGTTCGTCAGATCGGTTTAGCCGAGATGGCGCCCACAATTGTCCCTCGCTGGTTCGCTTCTGATTATCTAGAGAGTGCCATCGAAGAGATTGAGGATTGGAAACGTTCATTAGCTGCAACAAGTAATGAAGGTTACGCTCAGTTATGTGAGGCATTAGGTGCTTGGAGTGCGACTGATCGTCTTCCGAACCGTGATCAATCAGTGCCGGTTCTCTGTCTTGCAGGGAGTGAAGATAAAGCGATGGCCCTTCCAAATATGGAGCAATTAGCAGATTTAATGGGGGAGCGAGAGCTAGAGATATTAGCGGTTGGTCATGTTCCCTCGGTAGAGGCATCAGCGCAATTTAATCAAATTTTATCAGAATGGTTAGCTGCTGCTCGATAGCCGAAATATTAGTGGAAATATTAGCGGAAATATTAGCTGAAATATATCTAGGTTAGTGCTGAAGATGTTTGTAGCAATATCATCCGCAAGTAATCCGCAAGTAATCCGCAAGTAATAAAAAATCATTAGAAAACAATTAAAAAATAATAAGAATTAGAAGCTAGAGATCAAGATGCCAAGAAGGTTAGATACTTGGAGGATTGGGAGTCTAGAGATAATCAATAGAATAGAGACAGAATAAGGATATAGAGGATGGCGCTTCTAGCTAATCAAGCATTATTGACAGATCGAATTGCAAAAATAGAGACATTGATTGTCGATCTTCCCACCATTCGTGGGCATCAACTCTCGATGACAACGATGACAACCCAAAGTTCTGTGATTGTAAAAATCTATACAGAGGCTGGCATCTTAGGGTTAGGGGAAGCGGCGACTATTGGTGGTTTAAGTTATGGCCCTGAGAGCCCGGAGGGAATGCAGCTAACGATTGATCAATATATTGCGCCCCTTCTAATTGGTCAGTCGATCGGGTCGATCAAAGCGCTTAAGGTTCGTATGGCGCAAAATATCCGAGGTAATTACTTTGCTAAAAATGCTGTTGAAACAGCACTCTTCGACATTCAGGGGAAGATTCTTAATGTGCCGATCTCAACGCTACTAGGGGGAAAAGTTCAAGATCATCTCTCTGTTTTATGGGTATTAGCAAGTGGTGATACAGAGAAAGATATTATTGAAGCGAAAGAGATGATCGCTTCAGGTCGACATAAAGATTTTAAATTGAAGATTGGTCGTCGGCCTGTGAAAGAGGATGTTGCCCATGTGATCGCTATTAAAGAGGCGCTAGGGGAAGAGAGTATGGTCACTGTTGATGTGAACCAAGCTTGGAGCGAGGCGGAAGCAATAGTGGGGATGCAACTACTACAAGATGCCGGTATCGATCTTGTTGAGCAACCTTTAGTTCAACATGAGATTGCCGCACAAGCGCGTTTAAGTGAGCGCTTTAATATTCCTATCTTAGCAGATGAATCGGTCGGGCTTCCTTATGAGGGCTTCAATATCGCTAAGATTGCCGGCGCAAGAGCATTTGCTCTAAAGACCGCAAAATCTGGGGGGGTGCTTGGAGTTTTAGCATTAGCAGAAGTGGCTCAAGCTGCGGGGATTGGCCTCTATGGTGGAACGATGTTAGAGGGATCGATCGCAACAAGCGCCGCTATTCAAGCCTATTCAACATTGCCGAGATTTGAGTGGGGAACGGAGCTCTTCAGTCCTCTTCTCCTCAAAGATGATATTGTCGTCGAACCGCTTCAATACCGTGATTATGGGGTTGAAGTGGCCGATAAGCCGGGATTGGGGCTTGAGCTTGATGAGGATAAGGTGAAGTTCTATCGCCGCAAATCGTAAATGATTCATGACCTGAGGGAGAGAATCTATGAGATCGTGAAATATTCTCATAATGAGATGAAGTAAAAATTTAAAAAATAGAAAACCGAAAGTGGAGAACCGAAAGTAGAGAACCATATCGGTTCAGGTAGATCTAGATAGATCAAGTTTATAGAGATTAATATTATATCGATCGAGCAGTTAATCAGAAGGAGAAGTCATGCTGTTTAAAGTTGAGATGATTGTCAATATTCCAGAGTCAATGGACCCTGATCGCCGAGCAGAGATTTTAGCGACGGAGAAAGCCTATTCGCAAGAGTTACAACGCTCCGGCAAGTGGCGTCATATCTGGCGTGTAGCGGGTCAATATGCCAATGTGAGCATCTTTGATGTTGAGAGTAATGAAGAGCTTCATACATTATTAACTGGCTTACCACTCTATCCTTATATGGAGATTTCGGTTGAGGCGCTTTGTCGTCACCCCTCTTCGATTCGTGAGGATGATCGCTAGTTGACGCTACTGCAAGTAGCAGTAAGAGGAGTCGATAATTGATTCCAATAAGTTATTGAGAGAAGCATTATTGAAAGGAGTTTAACGTTCTGTGGCGAATTGAATGCCATTGAGATTGGCTGCAGAGCGATTGAGCGTAGAGCTTAAGAGAGATCACACTATTAATATTGAACAATTAATAATTGAACAATTTAATTGAACAGTTGATATCGAATAATTGATATTAAAGCAAAAAGATAAAAGAGATGACTCAATTAAGCTTGCAGAAACGATCGACCCTAAGAGTCGAATGAATATAAAAGTGATTAACACCAAAGTTAGGAGAATAAAAGATGAAAACAAAAATTTCGAGCCCAGAGTTTTTAGAAGGCTTTCTACGTACCGCAGCAGGTTACGATTCAGATGAGGGGAATCCACGCGTTAAGGAGATTGTTCATCGTCTATTATCAGATCTCTGTAAAGCGATCGATGATCTTGATATTACTGTTGATGAGTTTTGGCATGGTGCAAACTACCTTCTTCGCTTAGGTCAAGCGCATGAGACAGCACTCTTAGTTGCGGGCTTAGGCTTAGAGCATATCCTCGATGTACGTGAAGATGAACTCGATGAGAAGGCAGGATTAGCAAAAGATGGTGCAACACCAAGAACGATTGAAGGACCTCTCTATGTTGCGGGTGCGCCAGTTGAGGAAGGGGAAGCGCAACTTGATGATGGAAGCGATACTGAAAGTGATTTAATGCATCTTTCAGGAAAAGTGGTCGATGTTGCTACCGGCGAGGTAATTCCTAATGCAACGGTTGAAGTATGGCACTGTAATAGTAAAGGAAACTACTCTTTCTTCGATCAGAGCCAATCTGATTTTAATATGCGTCGCACAATTAAGACCGACAATGGTCAATATACTGCACGTAGTATCGTTCCGAGCGGATACTCTGTTCCACCAGGAAATCCAACAGAGCAGCTCTTAACACTTTTAGGTCGTCATGGATCGAGACCTGCACATATTCACTTCTTTGTTCATGCGCCAGGTTATCGCCATTTAACAACGCAAATTAACTTAAGTGATGATCCTTTCTGTCACGATGACTTTGCTTACGCAACGCGTGATGAGCTCATTGTTGATGCAGTGGAAGTGACTGATCCAGAGAAGATCGCAGCTGCGAAGATGAAAGGTCCTTATAAAGAGCTCGTATTTGATTTCTCTTTAACAGAAGCGGTCGATAGTGATCAAGAGATCCGTAGTTCGCGTGCAAGAGCTGCGCTCTAAAGGGCGTTATTAGAGGTGCATTCCCTCACGATGACAATTTGATGATGGGGTGCATCGCTATTTCAGTGAGGTATCTCCATAACCTCACCGGAAGAGAGATAGGGTCGCGCAGTCTTCGTTATGGAGCGTGGCTCTATCTCTTTTTATCTCTCTAACTCATAGGTAAAGAATAAATAACGAACAAATAAGTAATGACGAATAAGTAACGACGAATCAGTTGTTCAATAATTAAATGAGTAGAGTGATGAGAGTATCGTAAAAGCGATATCAGCAACGACAACAGAAGCGAAAAATAGTAATAAAAGCCGATCAAACTGCACTAAAGTGCAATAGAACCAACATCTTAAGGTGATTGGAGTCTCCCCTCTTACGCCTAAATTTTTTCATAAAGGGATATTCAATAAGGGATCAATATGATTAATAAAATTAGCCCATCTATTCACGCAGCAATCGAAAAGATTTTCGATGGCGCCACCGTTATGATTGGCGGCTTTGGGACGGCAGGGCAGCCTGCTGAACTCATAGATGCGCTGATTGAGCATGGCGCCACAGATCTAACCATTATCAATAATAATGCCGGCAATGGCGATATTGGCTTAGCGGCACTCTTAAAAGCAAAACGTGTTAAGAAGATTATCTGCTCCTTTCCACGGCAGTCTGACTCCTACATCTTCGATGCGCTCTATCGTGCCGGGGAGATTGAGCTAGAGCTTGTGCCGCAAGGTAATCTCGCAGCGAGAATTCAAGCGGCAGGATCGGGTTTTGGCGCCATTTTTACCCCAACAGGTTATGGAACAGAGTTAGCAAAGGGGAAAGAGACGCGCGAGATCAATGGTAAACACTATGTTTTAGAGTATCCCATCACTGCTGACTTTGCGCTTATTAAGGCGCATAAAGGTGATCGTTACGGGAATCTTATCTACCGTAAAACAGCACGAAACTTTGGCCCTATTATGGCTGCTGCTGCCACATATACCATTGCACAGGTCAATGAGGTGGTCGAAGTGGGCGCTTTAGATCCGGAATGTATAGTAACCCCCGGCATATTTGTAACTGATGTTGTGGAAATTCAATAGGGAAGAGAGATGACAAAAAATTATACGCCATTAACGAGAAATGAGATTGCCGCTAGAGTTGCTGAAGATATCTTTGACGGTGCTTATGTCAATTTAGGGATCGGTCTTCCAACCTCAATTGCCAACTATTTAGGGGATGATAAGGAGATCTTTCTCCATAGTGAAAATGGATTATTAGGGATGGGGCCATCACCGGCACCAGGAGAGGAAGATCCTGACCTTATTAATGCCGGAAAAGAGCTAGTAACCTTGTTGCCAGGGGGAAGTTACTTCCATCACGGTGACTCTTTTACCATGATGCGAGGCGGTCATATCGACATCTGTGTCTTAGGGGCATTTCAAATTGCAGAAAATGGAGATCTTGCAAATTGGCATACCGGCGAACCTGATGCAATTCCTGCTGTTGGTGGAGCGATGGATTTAGCTATTGGTGCGAAAAATGTCTGGGTTGCGACCAATCATACAACGCGTGATGGTACGCCGAAAATCGTTAAAAACTGTACCTATCCCTTAACCGGCATTGGGTGTGTTGATCGAATCTACACCGATCTTGCGGTGATTGATGTGCGTGATCAAAAACTCTATGTGACCGAGCTTTTCGGGGGAATTACCTTCCCTGAGTTAGAAGCGGTAACTGATGCCCCCTTAATCGATGCAACTTCTGAGCGTAAAGCCTTATAGCGTAGAGCATTATCTTAAGTGCATTGAGAAAATAGAGACGAGTAGAGAAGAGTAGAGAAGAGTTGAGAAGAGAGAAGAGAAGATGAGAGAGAGAAATGCTTATATTTGTGATGCCATTCGTACCCCCTTTGGTCGATATGGTGGTGGATTAGCAACGGTTCGTGCTGATGATTTAGCCGCACTACCTATTACGGAGTTGATGCGCCGACATCCTGACCTGAAGTGGGATGTAATTGATGATGTTATTTTGGGCTGTGCAAATCAGGCAGGGGAAGATAATCGTAACGTTGCGCGTATGGCTGCATTATTGGCAGGATTACCCCAAGAGGTTCCGGGGGTGACGGTCAATCGTCTATGTGGATCGAGCTTAGAGGCGATCGGCTCTGCAGCTCGTGCTATCAAAGCTGGAGAGGCAGATCTAATGATTGCCGGCGGTGTTGAATCGATGACTCGCTCTCCTTTTGTGGTAGGGAAGAGCGATAGCGCTTTCGGTCGTGGGCAGATTATGGAAGATACCACAATGGGATGGCGCTTTATCAATCCTAAGTTAGATCAACACTATGGCACAGAGACAATGCCGGAGACGGCAGAGAATGTGGCAGAGCGTTATCAGATCTCCCGAGAAGATCAGGATGCTTTTGCCTATGCGAGCCAGATGAAAGCGGCAAAAGCGGAAGCAGCGGGATATTTAGCAGAAGAGATTATGGCGGTACATATTCCTCAGCGCAGAGGAGATGATCTGGTGATCGCAAAAGATGAGCATCTGCGTCCCACAACAACCTTAGAAGGGTTAGCAAAATTGAAGCCCTTTGTTAAAAAAGAGGGTGTTATTACTGCCGGTAATGCCTCTGGGATTAATGATGGTGCCGCAGCACTTCTAATCGCCTCAGATAGAGCTGTTGCTGAATATGGTTTAACGCCTAGGGCACGTATTGTCGGTATGCAGAGCATGGGAGTTGAGCCCTCAGTGATGGGAATCGGCCCAGTTCCGGCAGTTAAAAAGCTATTAAAACGATGCGATCTAACTTTAGCAGAGATGGATGTTATTGAGCTTAATGAGGCATTTGCTGCCCAAGCATTAGCCTGTATTCGAGAATTAGGCTTAAAAGATGATGATGCGCGTATCAATCCCAATGGTGGAGCCATTGCTCTCGGTCATCCCTTAGGGGCTTCTGGCGCACGATTAGTGATCGCCGCGCTCAATGAATTACAGCGCCGAGAGGGGCGTTATGCACTCTGTACCATGTGTATCGGTGTCGGGCAAGGTATTGCCTTGATTATTGAACGAGTCTAGTTGCGAACGAAACAAGTATCGATCCTTTCAAGGTCATATGAATAGAATAACTTCCTAAGGAGGAGTTGTGGATAAATTAACAAATTTTACAGTTCGCATCATGCAGCGCTATCTTCCTGATGCGCTCATTTTAGCTATTTTTTTAACAGTCATTGTTTTTGTTTTGGGGCTCACTGTCGCCGAGCAATCATCTATCGATATGGCGAATCATTGGGGAAAAGGCTTCTCGTCTCTTTTTACCTTTGGAATGCAGATGACTTTAGTTCTTTTGACCGGTTATGCTCTAGCATTAACACCTATTGCCCGAAAGATTTTAACTTTTTTGACAGATCTTCCTAAGAATCCACGTCAAGCCTTAGCACTAGTGGGTTTAATCTCTTTTATTGCTTGTTATATCAACTGGGGATTTGGTTTTGTTGTTGGTGCTATCTTAGCAAAAGAGATGGGGAAGAAGATGAAAGGTCTTCATTTCCCGATGGTGGTCGCCGTTGCTTATGGGGCGGAGTTAGTTCGAGGACCTTCCTCATCTATTCCTCTTGTTGTTGCTACTCCCGGGCATTTCTTAGAGGATAAAATTGGAATCATCCCGGTCACTGAAACACTCTATTCTGGTTGGAATATTACCTTATCGATAGTAATTTTAATCGCTCTAATTCTGCTTTTTATTAGTATGACACCTAAAAAAGAGAATATTGTCGAGTATCAAGGTGATGATGAAGCAGAGAAAGTGTATGGCGATATCGGTAAGAGTAAAAAAGAGATGACTTTTGCTGAGCGTTTAGAGCATAGCTATTGGGTTAATCTACTATTAGCGGCAATGCCAGTGATCTATATTATTAGTCATTTTAAGGATCTAGGGTTTAACCTGAATCTTAATATGATTATTCTTATTTTTCTCTCTTTAGCACTTCTACTTCATCGAAGTCCAGCTGCTTTTTTAGATGTCGTTAAAGAGGGGATAGTTGCAACTCGAGGAATCATTATTCAATTTCCACTCTATGCAGGTGTTGCGGGAATGATGGCAAGTTCTGGATTGGTGATGATTTTTGCTGACTGGTTTATCACGATTTCAACCGAGCATACCTTCCCTTTCATGACCTTTATTGCAGCGGGATTAGTCAATATTTTTATTCCTTCAGGGGGTGGGCAATGGGCTATCCAAGGGCCTGTTATGATTGAGGCAGCTATGGCATTAAAAGCGGATCTACCTCAAACGATTATGGCATTTGCTTGGGGAGATGCTTGGACGAATCAGATTCAACCTTTCTGGGCATTACCACTTCTTGGGGTTGCCGGCTTATCTGCTCGTGACATTATGGGATATTGTCTTATTTGGCTCTTCTTATCGGGCATCATTATCTCGTTAACCTTTACGGGACTCTCCTTTATGTAGCTATCAGCTTGATAGTATCTATCTGTAAATCGATCAATAGAGCGCCTCTTTAAGTAGGGGCGTTCTCCTTATGGATCTTATCTTTTAAAAGTTCTAAAAGATCTAAAAATTCTAAAAGCTTTCTAAGAGTTTTTGGTCGTTTGAATAGAGGATCACCGATAAAGGATGGGTAATGGTTATTGGTTTTTGGGGTTAAGCGGGCTGGTTTGGTAAAGGATTTAGAAGAGGATTTGGCAGAGAAGGAGGTGGATTTTAGGCCAGTCTATTGGAGTAATGGATCGATATATTCGAGATGGTTACGTTGGCTGAGCTAAAAAAATAGCAAAGAGGTTAAGCGCCTTACCGTTTGTAAAAAATAATAGATAAAGCAACAGACCGGTCAGAGAGCAAGGTTAATGTTGCAGATAATAAGTCAATTAAGTCAATTAAGTCAATTAAGTCAATTGTATTGAAGAGAAGAGACCTCCCGAGGTTAGAAGAGAGATAGCATGAAAAAAATTAATAACTATCTATGGGACTCCCATCATAGATCAAAAGAGATGCTGACCATGAAACGGCTAAGAATGCTGTTTACAGGGGGTATTAATAATGAAACCGGTTTAAATCCGGAGCTTCGTAAGACCTATAGTTTCACCCAATTTTTGGGATTAATATTGGGACCATTACTCTTTATCTTAATCTACTGGGTCTTCCCACTAGAGGGATTAAGTGAGGCTGGTCGAGGCGTATTGGCGACCATTACGTGGGTTGCTATCTGGTGGATTTTAGAGGTGCTTCCGCTAGGGATTACTTCACTACTGCCGATTATCTTATTGCCGATCTTTACCAATGTAACAGGGAAAGAGGCTGCAACAAGCTACGCCGATCCTCTAAACTTCCTCTTTTTAGGGGGCTTTGCTATCGCTTTAGCACTTGAACGTTGGCGGCTTCATGAGCGAATCGCAATTACGGTGATCAGTCTTGTGGGAACGAGTCTATCCGGGCTTATTATCGGCTTTATGTTAGCGACCGGTTTCTTATCGATGTGGGTCTCTAATACGGCAACGGCACTTTTAATGATTCCGATTGGAACGGCTATTGCAAGTAAAGTGATTGAGCTGATGCGCGAAGAAGCAGGGCATAGTGCTGAAGAGGAGATTAAGGTACAAAAATCGATTATCTTTGCGATCGGTTTTGGTGCCACGATTGGTGGTAGTGCGACATTGATTGGAACGCCTACTAATCTGATCCTAGCAGGGCTCTCAAAAGAGCTGTTAGGCATCGATATCTCCTTTGCGCGTTGGATGCTCTTTGCCGTACCTTTGATCTCGCTCTTGATGATCTGTGCCTCTTTCTATCTTACGCGAATTGCCTACCCTTTGAAGGTGAAGAAACTTTCAGGCAGTGTCGCTTTTATTGAGCAGACCCGTAAAGATTTAGGGCCGATGAGTTATGAAGAGAAGATGGTCTCTCTAATCTTTATCTTAACGGCATTCTTCTGGATCTCTCGTTCATTTCTTTGGGTGGGGGTTATTCCTGGTATTAGCGATACTATGATTGCCATTGCCGGCGCGATTCTTCTCTATCTTGTTCCTACAAGACGTGGTGATAATGGGCGCCTTCTTGATGGGACTTCTTTGAAGAAGATGCCGTGGGATGTGCTCTTATTAGTGGGCGGTGGAATGGCTATTGCAACCGGATTTGCCAAGACTGATCTCTCCACTTGGGCCGGTGATCAGCTCTTAGCATTGCGGGGAACCTCTTATTTCCTAGTCCTCTGCTCAATGACAATCATTAGTATCTTAATGACGCAGGTTACGCCTAATACCGCAACAGGAACGATCCTTCTTCCTATTGCAATTACTTTAGCGGTTGCAACAGATGCGCATCCTCTACCATTGATGGCGGCCTCAGCACTTGGTGCCGGGTTTGCCTATATGATGCCCATTAGTACGCCGAGTAATGCCATTATCTTTGCAACCGGAAAGATCACCTTTAGAGATATGTTATCGAAAGGAACCTTTTTAACTATCGTGACCCTCTTTTTGATCATTCTCTTTATCTATCTGCTATTCCCCTTAATTTTTGAGGCAGATTTAGCGGCAGAATTGATCTAAAGAGGCATTTAAATAGAGCAGATCATCTCTCTAATGGGGGATCTGCTCTCAGCGGTCGATCTAGTAGACAGAGGAGCGAATAATGATATTGAGTCAGTTGTTGCCCGATAATCTTCCAATTGTTAAGAGTACCATTGGGGAGAATTTAGGTTTTATCTATGAATCTTTAGAAGAGATCTCAAGCAATGAGGCTTCGGCCTCAAAGATGGAGCAGAATATTCTCTATGATAGAACGCGAAATTCAACACGCAATAGCTTCTATCAACTGCTCTATATCACTGAAGGGGAGGCTATCTTAGAGCATGCTTCGCAGAAAAACGTGATTCGTGATCGTCCCTTTATCTATTACGCGGCACCAGGTCGAGCTCAAAAAATAACCGTTCGCGGCAAGGTCAAAGGACATCTTCTCTTTATTTCTAAAGAGATATTGGTGGATATTCTCAATAAATTGCCAGATGCCACTCGCTCTTATCGTGATGAGGCATTTATTCTCGATCTTGCGTTAAAGCGGGAGAATCATTCAGAAATTGCTATTTTAGAGAATGCTTTAATATCAATTCAAGAAGAGATCGCCAAAGAGGAGAGTTTGGGGCTTAGAGCGCTGTTACTCTGTTGGATTCGGCTCGCTTACATTGTCTCTTTTCGTTTAGCACATCATGGATCGGCACTCTTTCTCTGTCAGCATCGACATGCGGAGAAGTTTCGGCGTTATCTTCATCTTATTGATGAGCATTTTCGCGAGCATTGGGCATTACCCCTTTATGCAAAGCATCTCAATATCACGGTTTCGACCCTCAATAATATCTGCCGGGAGCTGGGGGGATTGCCGGCAAAAGAGTATGTTGCACAGCGTCTTGTGAAAGAGGCGGAATTTTACTTAAAGTACCAATCACTCTCAATTATTGAGATCGCACATCAATTGGGATTTAAGGATTCCTCTTATTTTACCCGCTTTTTTAAACGTCATGCGGCCATTACGCCAACGGCATATCGGCAAAAAATTGATGATAATAATCGAGATGAAGAGATCGTGCCGAATCATGATCTAGAAGCGTGTGATTGAAGAGGAGAGACGTGAGAGGCTGAAAAAAGAGATGAGAGAGTAATGGCCGTTACTCTCTCATTTTTTATTAAAATTGTTATTAAAATCAATATCAATATCAATATCAATATCAATATCAATATCGATATTGTGGTTGTTAGGCTTGCTCTATTTCAGACCTATTATGATCTATCCCTGATCTGCTTCAGCATGAATCACTATCGATCTTATCGTTGTATCTTTGTATCTTTGCGCGCTTCTTATGCTGAGCATTCGCTTTTGAAGATGTTGAGCGCTGATTTTAGTTATCGCATCTCTTCACCAATGGCATGAAACGCACGAGAGAAATAGGCAAGAGCCGCGCCGCCATTGCGGTTTCGTATCTCAAAGAGCTCAATAAAGAAGAGGGTGTGGGTTCCCATCTCCATCGTTTGGATAATTTTGCCCTGAAGGTTCGCTAAAGAATCTTCTAGAATGGGGAGGCGATGGACACCTTCACACCAGGCATGACGACGAAAGCGTTCTTCGATATCGAGTTGGGTGAATCCGGCAAAATCTTTTGCTGTCTCCTCATGCTCTTTAGCTAATATATTGATCGCAACAACACCATTTTCTTTGAGCGTTGCATTTGTTTTACTATGCCGATTGACAGCAATCATAACTGTTGGGGGTGAGTCGGTAATTGAACAGACTGCTGTAGCGGTTAAGCCACATTTTCCCGCACGACCATTAGTCGTAATAATATTAACTGCCGCCGAGAGCGAACTCATGGCATCGCGAAATTGCTGCTGAATGGGGGTTAGTTGAGGTTTATTCATCTTCTCCTCCTTTGATGATGACTCAATTCACTCAGAATCAACGAATCAATCGATTCTGAGCTCTACATTTATCTCAACTTCGATCTAAACTTCGATCTCAAGTCTTATCATTTTTATTCTCCTCTCTATTGTAGCTTCAACGCTTGAGCATCAAGGAGCTACAACAGAAAGGGTATCGATAAGAGATTGATTATTGAGTCGTTATTAGCGATCTGCTAAGAGTTGATCAATCACATTAATATCATCCGAATTGTGTAGGTGGGGAACTTTCCAACCATCCACATCATAATCGGAGAGACATTGATCCACTAAGCTGATCATTCTATCGAGCTCACCAGAGGCGCGAAGCTGACCTAAACATTGAGTTCGAATATCATCCTGATTTCCGGCATAGTTGATCTCATAGAGCTCATGGCGTCCGCCAAATTCAGTGCCAATAGCATCCCAGAGAAGTTTTAAGATCTTAATACGATCGGTGTGGCTAATATCATTGGAACCTCGACAATAGATACTTAAGTAATGATCAAGTGTTGGGTCTTGGAGATCACGAGATCCTGAAGGAAGATAGATCAAACCACTTGCCACTGTCTTTTCAATAATATTTTTAATTCGAGCATAAGCTTCAGGCGCATTAGCGCGATAGGCATGAACGGCCTCTTGGTCGGGTAGGAAAGTACCATTCCATTCTTTAGAATTTGCCCACATCGCCTCTAAGAAGGAGCTAAAGGCATTGCGTAGACCTGCAACCTCTCCCACTTGTGCTTGAACACCTCGGAATTCAAGAGAGCCGGTGCATTCTAACGCTTTGACTAAAAGGGCGGTGATAAACTCAAGCTTTACCACAAAGCGCGCACAAGCTTGCATTGGAAAGAGCTGAACAAATCCTGCTTGCCCAAACCATGCTTGGCATTTTTTAGGATCTTTATAGATTAAGACATCTTCCCAAGGGATAAAGACCTTATCAAAGATGAGGATCGCATCATTCTCATCAAAGCGGCTTGAGAGAGGATAATCGAAGGCATTGCCGGTAAGGCTCGCCATCAACTCATAAGAGGGACGACAGATTAACTTAACGCCCTTAGCATTCATCGGTGCGATAAACATCATTGCCGAAGAGGGCTCTTCCCCAATTAAGTTAGCAGGACCGGGACCGATAAAATTGTAGTGAGTTAAGGCAGAGTTTGTTGCAACGACTTTAGCGCCACTGACGATGATTCCATCTTCTCGCTCTTCTTGGACCGTGATAAAGACATCTTTCAACTCACTGACCGGTTTTGCTCGATCGATCGGTGGATTGACGATCGCATGATTCATATAGAGACAACTCTCTTGCAGGCGCTTATACCAGCGACGAGCATTATCAGCAAACTCACCATAATATTCGGCATTGACACCAAAAGTATTCCCGAGTGCGGCCTTATAATCGGGAGAGCGTCCCATCCAGCCGTAAGTCAATTTTGACCACTCAGAGATTGCACTAATCTGCTCTCTTAACTCTTCTCGACTCTTAGCGTAACGGAAGAATTTATGGGTATAGCCACCGTTGCCGGTATCGGTCTCCCAGGTTAATTTCTCTTTTGTTGCCGGATCATGAAGCGCATCATAGAGCTTCGCAATAGAGGCGACAGAGTTTCTAAAAGCAGGGTGGGTTGTAATATCTTTCACCCGTTTGCCGTAAATATAGATCTCTCTCTCATCCTTTAAGCTCTCGATATATTCTGCGCCGGTAAATGGACGATTCTTTTCTGCACGATAATCTTCAGGTAGTTTTGTCATTATTCCCTCCTTTGGTTTTTTATTATTGGTAATGACAACCTACAAATCACGATAGCAAAAAGGAGGGGGTTAAAAAGGTATTATTGAGAGATAAATCGGTACTTTTCACCAAAAAAAGCTATTTTTGATGCTTTTTTACGCTAAAAGTATTCTTTAGTCGGACTGGGGGGCGACTAGTGGACGAGTAGAAGCCGAGCGTGACACGATCATTTCCGCCATAATCTTGCCGAGTTTCAATCGATTGATAGCCTACTTGCGCCATTTTTTCTCGAAGGATTACACCTTGATCAAAGCCATGTTCAAGCAGAAGCCATCCCGATTCTTTAAAGTAGAGAGGAGCATTTTCAATCAGATGAAAGAGATCGCTTAATCCCTTATCTGCGGCAATCAGAGCTTGTTTGGGCTCATATTTGACACCATCGCCCTCAAGATGTGGGTCGATGGGATCGATATAGGGCGGATTAGAGAGAATGAGATGATAAGAGGCTTTAGGAAGTGCGCTAAACCAATTGCTCTCGATAAACTCAATATCGAGATTATTTCTCTGGGCATTTTGTGCTGCAACTTTTAAAGTTTGTGGATAGTAATCAACAGCGGTCACCTCAATATCAGGACGATATTTTTTGATGGCTAGCGCAATAGCGCCACTGCCGGTGCCAAGATCAAGTAGAGAGAAGGCGCTCTCTACAGTTATAGGAATCCGCTCAAGAGCAGCTTCTACAATCACTTCAGTATCATCACGCGGAATTAAAGTCTCTTGATTAACGGTAAATTGTAGGCCATAAAACTCTTTCTCTCCGCTAATGTAGGCAAAAGGTTCTCCCGCCGCTCGGCGCATAAGGAGCTGGCGATACGCTTCTATCATTGAGGAGGATAATGCTTTTTCTGGAAAGGCGATCAGATAACTACGATTGCGATCGAGTAGATAGGAGAGGAGGAGTTCTGCTTCAAATTGAGGGGAGGGGAGATGTGCTAACAGTCTTTTCCCTTCAAGAATTGCATCCGCAATTGTCATGATATCTCTCGTTGTATCGATGGGTGATTTTCAAGCTTTCAATAAAGCATATTTCAATAGAATGGGGATGAGTTAGCCGATAAGCCGGGTTCTGTCGTGGATGATCATTCCTCTAGGCCTAGAATTGCTCCTAGGCTCAAGCGACCTACCCGAGTACAACGCGGATCTCGTCTAATGTACTCCTATTTGGTCTTGCTCCAGATGGGGTTTACCTCAGCTACGAAGAGTCACCTCTCGTACGGTGCGCTCTTACCGCACCTTCTCACCCTTACCGAGATCGAAAGATCTTTAGGCGGTCTAATTTCTTCAGCACTTTCCATGGACTCGCGCCCTCTAGACGTTATCTAGCATCTTGATCCGAGGAGCCCGGACTTTCCTCTCGTTATTTTGCAATAACCAGCGATCATCTAGCTAACTCAAGCGCACCATTTTGCCTAAGTTTTTCAATTAAAGCAATCATTAAAATAATCATTAAAGTAATCACTAAAGAGATCGGAAAGCGGTGATGGGGCTATATTTTTTTAGGGAAGGGGGTTACACTCACTATAAATATTGAAGAAAAAGGGGAATCTATGGGCGTTAGCAGAGAGACCGAGTTGAAGAATCAGCGTTATCGAATTTTATTACCGGTAATTTTAGCGATCGCTATCTTTATGCAGATGCTCGATACCACAATACTCAATACTGCACTCCCCTCTATTGCGCTTGATCTGAATGAGCCGCAATTGAAGATCCAATCGATTTTAGTTGTCTATACCTTAGTCTTAGCAATCTGTGCGCCTATTAGTGGCGTTGTTTCTGATAAGATCGGCACTAAACGCACCTTTCTTCTCGCTGTTATCTTCTTTACTTTAGGATCGCTCTTTGCAGCGCTCTCCTTGACGTTACTGCAATTAACCTTATCGCGAGTATTACAAGGGGTTGGTGGGGCGATGTTAACCCCTGTAGCACGCCTTGCTCTGATGAAGGCTTATGATCGTAAAGAGTATCTGCGGGTGATCAATTATGCGATTACTCCCGCCCTGATCGGGCCGATTTTAGGGCCTGTTTTGGGGGGGTATTTAGTGCAATATATGAGTTGGCATTGGATCTTTCTGATCAATATTCCCATTGGCGCCATCGTACTTCTCTTAGCGCTCTTCTTTATGCCGGACTTTCGGGGTGAGCCATTTCGCTTTGATCTTCGAGGGTATCTGATCTTTGCGCTCGGTATCTTTGCGATCACCTTTGGTCTGGAATATTCCATTAATGGGGAGCAGAAATGGATCACATTCCCCTTACTGATTATCGGATTTATTCTACTGATCAATTATTGGTTCTATGCTAAGCGGAAAGAGGCGCCTCTTTTTGCAACGACGTTGCTAGATGTTCGAACATATCGTATCGGCCTTTTGGGAAATCTGATCGCGCGTCTTGGGATCAGTGCGATGCCATTTCTATTGCCGCTCTTCTTTCAGGTTGCTTTAGGTTATACGCCGAGTGATGCCGGCTGGCTCTTGGTTCCTATCGCTGTTGGTGGACTCTTTGTTAAGCCGATTGTTACTCGAATTTTAAAACTCACAGGATATCGCCGAGTACTGATTTGGAATACGCTCTTCATTAGTCTTCTGATTATTATGATCGGCCTTGTGGGGCGTTTTATCCCTATGCCGCTTCTGGTGGGGATACTCTTTGTGCTAGGAGTTTGTAACTCGACACAATTTACAGCGATGAATACCTTAACAATTGGGGATTTACGAAAAGAGCAGGTGAGTAGTGGCAATAGCTTAATGGTTGTTAATCAGCAATTGGCACTAACATTAGGTGTTGCTTTTGCGGCACTCTTTCTCAACTTCTATGTGGGGCAGGCGTGGTTTATCTCAGACAATATGGCAAAGGCTTTCCAACTCACTTTTATTAGTATGGGGCTTTTAACGCTCTTTGCCACCTATATCTTTGCCCGGCTTCAGCATGATGATGGTGACTTAATGGCAGGGAGAATTGATGAGGAGCAAGAGAGACTCAATCCCCATCAAGAAGATCCACAGCATGAGAAGGTTCATCAGCGGAAAGCGTAAATGATGATCGATTGTAGATATGGAGTAGATTATCGTGAGATGCCATGACTTCCATCGGGAAAGAAGATCTCACCTCGATCGACCTTATGATCTTTAAAGGTACCGATAAAGGTGGAGCCATCACTTAAGATCAAGCGCCCACGACCTTCAAAACGCCCATTTTTATGCTCGCCTTCATAGATCTCGCCACTACGCATCTCGCTTCGCCCAAAACCATGAGGACGACCATTTTTTACGGCACCTTGATAGTGAGAACCATCGGGCATAATAATCTTTCCATATCCTGTTGCAGTTCCCGATTTTAACTCACCAATATAGATGCTCTGATCAGGAAGAATCTGGTATTGATCTGTGGTGAGAGATTGAATCTGCCGTTGTGCATCGAGATAGGGCTGGTGAAGGGGGAGTGACTTTGGCGTATGGCTACATGCCATAATAAGAAGAGAGAGAAGTATCGGAGCTCCACTTTTGAGGGTTCGATAAAGTATCTGCTTCTTACGTGACTCTTTTGATGCTGTTTGCATAGATGCTCCCTTTAATATTGAGATCGATATAAGATATTGATGTGAGGATTAGAATAGAAGTTGAGTCTGAGTCTGAGATTGAAACGAAGACTGAGATTAAGCGTGCGATCGATTGATAATTGGTTACAGATCACAGATCACTTTTACTTTTATTGAGACGAAAAAAAACGTCCTATCGGACGCTGTCTTCTCTCTTATACTCTTTAGAGTATCGATCTATTATTGGGAGTAAAAGATCATCAATTTAAGATGGTCGGGGCAGAGGGATTCGAACCCCCGACCCTCTGGTCCCAAACCAGATGCGCTACCAGACTGCGCTATGCCCCGAACTTAAATTTTTTAAGATTCTTTGGGGGAATCTTTTAAAGCAAAGGTAAATTGGGGTGAACGACGGGACTTGAACCCGCGACAACCGGAATCACAATCCGGGGCTCTACCAACTGAGCTACGCCCACCATAGATGATTTACCGTTTTCTTTCTTGGCTCTAATGCACGCCTTTCTGCTGCTTTCTGCTTAATGGCGCGCTCGGCAGGACTCGAACCTGCTACCCTCGGCTTAGAAGGCCGATGCTCTATCCAGATGAGCTACGAGCGCTTAAAGCACTTTAGGGCCGCATTTGAATCAGATTAAAAATTGGTCGGGGCAGAGGGATTCGAACCCCCGACCCTCTGGTCCCAAACCAGATGCGCTACCAGACTGCGCTATGCCCCGAAATTTTTATTCTTGCTTTCCAAGAAAGAAATGTATCATAGGCTATTATTTTTATAGCGTCAAATATTTGAGTAATTTTTAATCGTTTCCTGCAATTTTTTGATCTGTGCTCGCTCAATGATTTGGGGAATCTCCTTACGATCGGCTTCGGCAATAAGCGGTTTGAGATCGATCTCTTGTAGCGCATCTCGTAAGGTGAGGAGGTATTCTCGTTGTGGATACTCCCGCTCTGTGAAATGTAATCGACCGCGAGCATCTGCCATACAAGCATCAACAAAGCGGATTAAATTTTGGGGCTTGCGAATAGCATCGAGACGTTTGAGCAGTTTTAAGATGGTCTTCGGTTTGAGGACAAAGGCCTGATGCATTAAGAGGTGATATTCCGTCACTTTAAGGGCGATCTCGCGAAACTCTTTAGGAACTTTAAGCCGATCGCAAAATTGTTCCACAATGGGAACACCACGAATTTCATGCAGTTTATGGCTGGGCCACTCATCCGGCGGGGTGATCGCTTTACCAAAGTCATGGCACAAAATGGCAAAACGGGTAGGGAGATCATCGGTAATTTGAGTCGAAACCTCAAGTGCCATCAATGTATGGACTCCGGAGTCGATCTCAGGATGATATTTAGCCGTTTGTGGAACACCAAAGAGCGCTTCCAATTCAGGAAAGAGAATTTCAAGAGCTCTGACTTCTCTAAGCGCATTAAAGAAGTGGTGTGGTGTTGCCTCCCCGAGAGCTTTGAGTAGCTCCTGGAAGACTCGCTCCGCAGTCAGTGCTTCAAGCTCACCTGAGTCGATCATCGTTTTAATCAGCGCTTTGGTCTCTTCGGCAATGGTAAATCCATATTGAGCATAACGCGCATAGAAGCGAGCAAGGCGTAAAACGCGGACAGGATCTTCCACAAAAGCGGGACTGACATGGCGTAAGATACGCGCCTCGAGATCCCTAAATCCGCCATAAGGATCGATTAGATTGCCCGCCTGATCTTCCGCCATCGCGTTGATCGTTAAATCTCGGCGAAGAAGATCCTCTTCCAAGGTAATTGAGGGATCTGCCGAGATAGCAAAGCCTTGATAACCTTTGGCGACTTTTCTCTCCGAGCGGGCAAGGGCATACTCCTCTTTTGTTTCAGGATGGAGGAAGACTGGAAAGTCTTTGCCAACGAGAAGATAGCCGGCATCGGTCATTATTTCAGGCGTTGCACCCACAACAACCCAATCATGCTCATGGTAAGGATGGCCTAAAAGTTTATCTCGAACGGCGCCGCCCACCAGGTAGGTCTGAAATGAACTCATATCTTTTTCTATCTATTCCTTACAGTATGGTACTGATTACTTATTACTGATTACTTATTACTGATTACTTATACTTAGATCGTTTATTCAGAATCTTGACTGAGATCTCACCTTAGATATTACCGTTAAGAGTGATACTCAAATAGGTGATACCCCAATATTATACTCAACTTTCCCCTCAACCACGGCATTTAAAGGTGCCTCTTCAATGAGGGAATTAATGAGGGGATAATGAGAGAGATGCTTAAGAGAGATCTTTAAGGGGTAATGATTATTCTCCCCGGCTGCGTCATCACATTGCGACGATCAGGAAGATACATATCCTCAATGATTGTGGTAGGCATCTGATACTCTCCTGGCACACTCGCCTCTAAGAGGTAGCGGAAGATCACCTTCTCTCCGGCTCTAAGGGGCAGTGAAGCGACATAACGATCGAGGCGATACTCCTCATGAATTTGCTCTTGATCCTCCCAGGAGAGATTTTTTGATTCGATCGAATAACTTGATCTCTCTCCATCGAAATCTCCCGGCGCTTTTGCATCGATGTCGGCAATCAGATGAGGATTGACAAGATTAAATCCTCCCGGAATCATCGCAGTTAAGAGGGCATTGGGAAGATCGATCTCTGGTGTTATCTCGATGCTCACTTCAATCTGTTCCCCTACTTGGTAACTTCTTCCTTGTGCGGCATCGAGGGAGTTTCGATATTGCATCTTAAATTGAGTTGCGGTTGTAAGCTCTTTCGGCTCCCCTTCGATCATATATTGAATAAAGAGGGGCTCAAGTGCCTCAAATGATTCAATCTCATCTGCAGGGATCGGTTGATTGCTCTGAAGAATCTTCTGCTCACCATTGATCATAACTTTTAAAGGGGTCTTCTCTTTGACCGCATCACTTCCTAAACGAATTAAGGCGTAACGATCTTGTGTGGAGAAGTTATTTTGATGAGCTAAGCGTTGATTAAGTCGATCAAAAAGCCCCTTTTTCAACTCCAGAGAGATGGGATAACCACGATCAGTGAGTCGATTGAGAAGGTCGATCATCAAGGCTAACTCTGAGATAGAGGATTGGTAGTAACCATAATATTGCTCAGCTTGATCGATCTTGCTCGGCAAGGTGGAGAAGAGAGCTAATCCTCCTTTGGTATCCCCTAAAATCATCAATGCCCCTCCTAAGTAGGTGGTTGCAAGCGGCGTTAGACGAGGCGCTAATTGGGGGAGAAAGAGTAGATCAGCAAGATAGATCTTCCCACCGTCGGCAAGAAGCCAGCTTGCGTAACTGATCGATGCGAGTGAATCTCTTGTTAACCCATTGGCATAATCGGAGATCTCTAAACCATAGAGATTAAATTCTGCCAGCGTCTGATTGAGGGCTCTTTGGAGGTAGCGATAAGCGGTATCTAATGCCTCTTGGGTCACAATTGTGTAATGATCCCGCTTTGCCGTGACTAAAAGATCGGTGACATAGTTGGTTGCCGGCAGAAAGCTCGGCCCACTATTCCAGAGGGGAAAGCCTCCATCGGGCTGCTGTCTTGCTAAGAGTTGTGCAAGGTGATCTTCCACGAACGACTCTTCCCACGCTGAGAAGTGAGCCGTTGAGTTCTCTTGAGTTGCGTTCTCCTCTCTTGTCTCATTGGTTTGATGGGCTTGGTAGAAGCTTCTCTTCACCAAGTTGAGTGCCGGCGACTTAAAGAGCCAAGGGAAGGTTTGGCTAGTCAGTTGTTCGCTACAGGCGTAAGGATAATTGAAGAGCTCCAGCGCATAGAGTGCCGGATTAATCGTTGGATTTTTGGAGAGCGTTAAGAAGCTCTTTGCTCCCGCTTCATACTGCTTCTGCCAGTGGCTTAATTCGATCTTCTGGTTTGATGAGAGATATTGCCGGTGATATTGTGCCGTCTGCACCGTTTTGGGAACAATACCAATTTGATAGTGGCGCGTTGCCTGATAGAGGGGGCTCTCAAGCGTTAATGTTACGGTTACCGGAGCTTCTATTGCGGCTCCTTCTGCGGTCGCTAATGAGGGGAGCGTGATAGGAATCAGTTCAAACCGCTTCTCATTGTAAGGTAGTATCAGATGCTGTTGCCAAAGGAGCTCCTTGCTACTTTGCATCTTGTTAGATGGCTCCTCTTCTCTTGCTTGATCAAGCTCTTTTGAGACAGTGGGGGTTTGCTCGGGAGATTTCTGTACGGAAGATTCCGCTGTATCGAGAACTTGAATGGTATCGCTACTTAGCGTGATCGTGACAGGCACCCCTTCTCTTTTTAAGGTCTCTGTCAATGTCTCTTCTGGTGCCATATTGATCAACGTTAAGGCTAAAGCGCTCTCATCTCCCACACGAATAAAGGGAGGTGGAAGGAGATCGGCAATAATGGGCGCACGGATAATCAGCGCTTTTTCTGCCTCACCCACTTGAGAATCATTAAAGAGCTTCACGGCAACAATCGCCTCGCCATTAAAATCAGGAAGTTCAACTTCCCAACTTGCTTCTCCATCATTGAAAGAGAGAAGGGGGGAGGAGAGGGAAACGGTCGGCATCTCCGTTAAGTTGAGGGCAAGCTGATTCTCCTCTTCCACCACTAATCCATCGCCCCCAAATTGAGGGTTGAGGAGTGAACCCTCTCCCCGTTTAAAGAGACGGCTATAGTAGTCGATAATGGTTGCACTATAACGGCGCTGACCAAAAAAGGCATCGAAGAGTGAGAGGGGCTTTTGCGGGATCATATTGAGAATCCCACTATCGGTGATAGAGATCGTGCCATAGAAAGGGCTCTTATCGGCCATTTTTGTAGACTCTTCTGGCAGCGTGACCCGAATAGTCAGTGGCTGATTAGGCTTAACAACTGCCGGAAGATCGATCTCGGGACGAATCTCTCGATGGGCTTCATTGACCTTAAGCGGAATGACGCCAAATGAGCGAACCAATTCCCCCTCACTATTTCGAGAGAGGAGAAGTGCTGAGAGATAGAGATTGTGTCGATCCCAGGGAAGATCGGTTGGGAGATTGATCGATGTTTTTCCCGCTTCAACCCTTAAATTTTCATGATAGAGCAGCGCCTCCCCTTCGATAAGAAGGGTTAAGTTCCCCGCTAAGGGCGCATCGATCGTCACCTCAAGAGCTTGGCCTGGAGTGAAGAAGGGATTCTCGGTTGTTAGGTTGAGATGTTGCGGTTTGACAGCGGGTAACTGTCCACTATTAGATTCTTCCCAACGGCCACTAAAGGTGTATTGGGAGATTAAGCCAGATTGGAGATCTTTCACCTCGAGGAGATACTCCCCCCAGCTATTGGGCGTGACCTCATAGTGAATGATCTGATCTGCATCGACGCTCTTCTGCTCAATAACCTGATAGCGACTACTATATTGGCAATCCCAACCGCGAGCGGCACTGTAGATCCAGATACAGGAGGGATCTTGATATTTTAAGGTGATTAGGAGATGGCTAGGGACAATCTCTCCATCACTGCCGGCACTAAAGAGCTCAAAACGGGCGCTATCGCCATAGCCGAGATCCCGAGCTCTAAAGAGAGGACGAATAACAGGAATCTCTTTATGGGGCCAAAATTGTTGCTCAATCTCACGGGTAATACCGAGAAGAGAGCCATCGAGAATCGCCACATGGCTTTTTAGTTTTAAGATGCCGGAGAAGGGTGTTTCCACCGTATCAGGGCTTTGAGGGAGTTGTAAGGTGACTTCTGCATGCCCATTATGATCGAGTAATCCCTCTTGTAGATATTCTGCAGGATAGCGATCGAAAGGGAACTCAATTATTCCGGCATACCAATCCTCTTTTCCGATAAAGGGGGTCCGATCGATAGAGAGTTGATTCTCTAAACGGTAACGATTCTCCGCTGCCGGCGCACCGAAGAGGTAGTGGCTATCAATGGTTAGTGGCAGATCTTCATGATAGAGATAGGGCTTTTTGGGGGAGAGAAGCGTTAGCGCCATTCTCTCTGGAAGAAACTCTTCAAGATAAATTTTTAAGGCGCCTAAAGGGGCTTCACTTGCTAAATCTGTGCGTGCTTCGATCTGCCATAATCCCAATTGACCGCTAGCAGGAAGGGGAATCTCTTTTTGATAGAAACCATCAGCTTGTGGATCAAGTCGGTAATCTCGATATCTCTTTCCATCGGGAGCGATGAGAGAGAGGGTGATCGGCTGAGCCGGCAAGGGACGAGCATCATAATCTCGTATTAAGAGATTGATCGTTGCAACCTCGCCGGGGCGATAGAGGGTTCGATTGCTATAGAGATAGGCGATTTCATCTCGGCTCGCTTCTCCGGTGACGGCATATTCATTCAGATCGAGGGCGATCTCCTTTAAAGGAAGCACAGAGAGATCCTCTCCCTTTCGGACAACAATCACATCTTGGCTCTTTAATCTTTGAGAGATTTCACAGAGGCCCGCCTTAAATTGGCAGAGATTGCGCTCTTTGATCAGTTTTCCCTTCTGATTGCGCCAAACCTCAAGTGAGCCCTCCTCGAGAGGTTCACCTGTGGAGAATTGATTGGCAATAATCAGAGTTTTTTGGGGATAGAGACGTGCTTGGAGCCCAATATCGGTGATAAAGATAATTCGGGCATCGATATTTTTATAGATTTCACCGGCAGGATTGACGGTGACAAGATAGGCGCCGGAAGCGATCTCTTTAGGCAGAGGAATTCGGTGATGATGCGTTTTAGCGCCTTTAGTCGCCGGTTGAGTTGTATGGTAGCGAAAGATCGCTTCAGGGGTGATCTCGCGGCTCAATTGGGAAAAGCTCCAGCTACTAAGATCATTGCCGATATAGAATTGCTCTAGCAGTGAGGGGAGATTATCGATAGCATAAAACTCTAGATCGACCTGATCGGTTCCGATCATCTCTATCGGTAGAGCCCCATTTTCTATCGGTAAGACCGGCCCGCGCCCTAAAATTTTCACCTTTTGGCTCGGCTCGCCAATATAGATCTCAGCAGAGCGTTGGGAGTGCTCTTTCTGATGGGGAAAGAGTTCAGTTGTGACCTCATAACTACCACTATCGACCGGGAAGTAGGAGAGACGAAACCCATCTTTGCTCAAGTGCCACTGCCCTTGTTGATCGATAATATAGCGCTCTTGTTCGCCATCGAAACGTTTGACGTTAAATTGCTTTTGTAGCGATGTTGGGGGGAAACTTTGAGGGGTGTCGAAGAAGATAGAGAGGGTCTCTTCTCCTTCTATCGTTGCCGCATTGATCGACTCGACTTGCGCTGAAGCGGGCATCAATATCAGAAGAAGGGTGTAGAGGAGCAGAAGCAGGAAGAGGCGCTCTTTTCGGAATTTGCTTAAGGGAGAGTGCTTCTCCAGTACTTTTTTTCTCTTCATCATCTTGATCCTCTCTATTGTGATTCTCGGGGCAGTGACCTCAATTATGCCAAAAAAGTGTAGTTTTTGTGGCTTTTTTATTCAATCGATCGGTTTAATGTGAGGGTTTTTTGCCTCTTTGAATGTTTCTTTAAAACTTTTCGTTATGCTTTTTTTTACAATGATCGGCTTAAAGTTCGATAGAATGGCTTAACTGTGATTAGAGACGATCGAGATAGAAAATCGTTATTTGAGAGAGCTATTGGATAGCGCCGCCATTTGAGAGGGCCACTTGAGAGAGATCTGACAGTGGTATCGAAGAGTGAGCGGGTTATTAGAGGGCGTTGATCGCTCTTTCCGCCTCCAAATAGTGGGAATCATTGCGGTTAACTAAGAGTTTGGGGAGTGGCGATGAAGCGTTGAGAAGAAGGATGCTTATGTGAAGCAGGAATATTGTGACAATGGGGGATCAGCGGAGGGTCGAGCGGTCGATTCACAAGTGGAGTCAGAGCTCGATCTACCGATGGAGCCTCAGATAAGATCAAGGATCGCTCCTAAAAAGTGGGGACGATGGCGCTCTTTTTGGCGCCTAGTGTGGCTCTCTCCGCTTATAGTGCTCTCTCTATCTGCGCTGCTCTTTCTTCTTCTCAATTTTCTCTTTCCGTTGCAACCGCCCGTTATCTCTGTTGCTACCACGGTGGTCGCTGCTGATGGACAACTTTTACGACAATTTACCGATCATGAAGGGCGTTTGCGACACTGGATAACGCCGGAAGAGGTGGCGCCTAGCTATCTTTCGGCACTATTAACTTATGAGGATCGCTACTTTTATCACCATTTTGGGGTCAATCCCTTTGCAACGCTACGTGCTTTAGGACAGTGGATCTCGGCGGGGGAGGTTGTCTCCGGTAGCTCGACCTTAACGATGCAAGTGGCGCGTCTGCTCTATCCCCATCCACGAACAGTTATGGGGAAGATGACGCAGATCTTTCGGGCTCTACAGCTAGAGCTAACCTATAGTAAAGCGGAGATCCTCACCTTCTATCTCAATTTAGCGCCGATGGGAGGAAATATTGAGGGCGTTGCCGCCGCCGCTGAGCGTTACTTTTCAAAACCGGCCATCGCCTTGACCCTGCCTGAGAGCGCACTTTTAGTCGCCTTGCCACAATGGCCTTCGATCTATCGGCCCGACCGCTCACTTCAAGTCGCTCAAGAGGCGCGTAATAAGGTGTTAAAGCGACTCTACGATTTTGGGCAGATCGATGAGGTGCGTTACTTTGCAACGATCGCCGATCCAGTGCGTTATCAGCCCAGTTTCTCCCCTTTCTCTGCACCTCTTTTAGCAGAACGGCTACGCCGGCAATATCCCGATGCCGTCCAGATTGAGACAACGATCGATTATCGTCTGCAAAAGGCGGTGGAGGATTATCTCTCTTTGAGAGAAAAGCAATTTTCCGATCGACTCTCGGCGGCAGTCTTGATTGTGGATAATCGAACACATGAAGTGGTGACTTATGTGGGATCCCTCTCCCTTTTTGATCCAGAACGGGCGGGGTATGTCGATATGGTGCAGGCTATTCGTTCCCCAGGATCTACACTTAAGCCTTTCGCTTATGGATTAGCGCTCGATTACGGCATTATCCATGAAGCGAGCCTCTTAACAGATCTTCCCCGTTCCTTTGATGGTTATGAGCCCCAAAACTTTGATAAACGTTATCGGGGGGCGATTCCCGCCTATCGCGCGTTGCAGCTCTCGCTCAATATCCCCATTGTGCAGATCTTTCAACAATTAACGCCCCACTATTTTGTCAAAAAGGTACGAGATGCCGGTATTACTCTCTATAGTGAGACTCCCACTTTGAGCCTGATTCTAGGTGGCGTAGGCATCTCTTTAGAGGAACAGATTCGTCTCTATAGTAGTTTAGCAACAGCAGGAGAGGTCTATCCTCTTCAGTGGGTTAGATCGGTTCGGGAGCCCCACTTTATCCAATCTGAGCAAGATCACGCTTTTGATAGAGCGCGCTCTGAATCGTTTGAAAAAGCGGAATTATTTGAAGTGCCGAGAGAAAAGGGCGAGGGGAGCGCCTTTCTTTCCCCTGAGGCGAGTTGGCTTGTGGTAAAAGCATTGAGAGGGGTGGCGCCACAGAAACGCTTCAATAGTCGAAGAATCGCGTGGAAGAGTGGAACGAGCTATGGCCATCGGGATGCTTGGGCCTTTGGTGTCACTGCCGATTGGAGTGTTGGTGTCTGGATTGGGCGCCCCGATGGACTCCCTAATATCGGTATGATGGCTAGTGATAGTGCGGTTCCGCTCCTTTTCGATCTCTTTCAACTTCTACCACAAGAGAGAAGGGAGATTGCAAAGCCCGCAGGTATTGAATCGGCACAGATCTGCTGGCCTTCTGGGCGCTCATCAGCCGTGGTGGCGGATCGTGATTGCCTTCAACGATTCTCCATCGACACCATTGGTGGAAAAATTCCCGGAACTCTCTATGATGCGCCGGGGGAGCTTCCTCACGCGGGTTGGCCGGCTCTATTGCAATCATTGCAAACGCGTGACTCTCTCTTACGACCTACCTCAGGGAAATTATTGGTAGAAGCATCGGGGGAAGTATCAGTAGAGAAGCAATTGGGGAGAGATGAGCGTAAGAGAGGGGAGAATCCCTTACAGAAATTGATGATCACCACTTTGGTGGATGAGAGTATCATCTTTCAAAATGATCAACAGCTTCCATTAACGGCAACAGGAAATGTCCCCCGCTATTGGTATCTCAATGGACAACTATTGGCGGCCCCTCTTCTTGATCTTCCCAATATGATGCCGGGACTTTATCGTTTAACGGTGCAGGATGATCAAGGTCATTTTCACAATATTCATTTCGAGCTACGTGCTCCCTATTAATTCCTATTAACCCTTATTAATCTTAATCTCTTTTAATTTTGGAGGAAGAGAATGAATCAACCTAAATCCCGTTTAGATCAGATTATTGCAGAGACACATCAAAATAGACGTTTACGAGAGCAGGGTTATCGAGAGCAAGCGCTAAAGCTCTACCCTTGGATCTGTGGACGCTGTCAACGTGAATTTGATCACCGCAATCTGAGAGAGCTAACGGTTCACCATAAAGATCACAATCATGATAATAATCCCGCTGATGGCAGTAACTGGGAGTTACTCTGTCTCTATTGCCATGATAATGAGCATCAACGATTAGAAGAGGCGGCACAATATGGTACTGAAAATAGAGATGGAAAGAGCGATATCGCCACCCATAATCCCTTTGCTGATTTAGCGAAGATGATGAAAAAGGGATAATTCACTTTTAAGTGATCTAAAGATTATTGAGAGAAGCCCATTTTAATCAGCTTTAGAGCTATTTTTGAGCTTTTAAAGCATAATGGAAGAGGGCTTTTTTTGTGGTAAACAGTGCAATAGTAGTTGCAATATTTATTTTTATAGCTTAATTTTGAATTGATCTGTGATATATCACAAGTTTTTTAGTTGAGTATCAACTAAGGTTAGGGAGATGGATGTGAACAAGAATAAACGAAGAATTCCTCTTCGAGAGCAAGCCTACCAGGAGATTAAACAGCGAATTTTAACCTGTGAGTTTGCGCCGGGAGAGTTTTTAAATGAATCTTATTTACAAGATGAGCTTTCATTAGGTAGATCCCCTATTAATCAGGCATTACACCGTTTAGCCGTTGAAGGATTAGTGGATATCTATCCTCGAAAAGGGGTGATGGTCAGCCAGCTCTCTCTCAATGAAGTGATTGAGATGATAGAGGTACGTCTCGTTAATGAGTGTATGGCGGTTCGATTAGCTACCGAGAGGGCTCAAGCCTCAGAGATTGAAGCGATGCGGGAGATTCTATCTGAAACCCCCAAAGCGATTGAGAATCGAGATTTGACCGCTTTAATGAGGATCGATTTGCGCTTCCATAATGCCATTACGGCAGCCTCTCGTAATCGTGTTCTTTCCGATATCTTAAGTGGGTTACATGAGCGACAGGCTCGTTTCTGGTTTCTCTCCCTTTCAGCAAAAGAGCAGATGACACGTGCTTATGAGGAGCATGTAGAGATTGTAGAAGCAATTTCACAACGGGATAGTGCTTTGGCTGAGCAAGCAATGATTCGCCATGTGGAGAACTTTAGAAAAAATATTGTGGCAACAATCTGACAATAACTTCGGTGAGTTATCGCTGCCGCAGAAGCAGAATGATTTTTTATAAAAAATGTAATGAGAGGAGATAGAGATGAAACAGAAACAATTAGCACTTGAAGTGCTTTTACCAGAAGGAAGCGAATTGCTTGATTTCACCCCGAGCCGCTTTATGGTCGGCGGTTGGGCTGGAAGAGATCAGAAAGCGATTCAAGAACATATCGATGAGCTTGCAGAGATGGGAATTGCCCCGCCGAAGAAGACTCCTTGCTTTTATGAGTTAGAACCTCTGTTGTTAACAACCGCCACCGAAATTGCGCTACCGCGTGCAGATTCTTCAGGTGAGGTGGAGGTGCTCTTTTTTAAGGTAAATGGAGAGCTCTATCTAGCTATTGGCTCAGATCATACTGATCGAAAAGTAGAAGCTTACGATATTACCGTTTCAAAACAGATGTGTATGAAACCTATTAGTCGAAATGTATGGCGTTATCAAGATGTGCAAGATCATTGGGATCAATTGATTATGCGCTCTTATCGCACCTTAAATGGTCAGCGCGAGCTCTATCAAGAGGGATCTGTTTCAACACTACTCCATCCATTAGAGCTGATGGAAAAATGGAAAGGATATCCCGATTTAGATGAGGGAGAAGCTCTACTTTGTGGAACCCAAGCTGTGATTGGGCAGCTAGGCTTTGGTGAGCGTTTTGAGCTTGAACTCTTTGATCCTCTCTTAAATCGTACCTTACAACATCAATATGATGTCGCAGTTTTAGAAGTGGAAGCGTAGGAGGGATGTTATGACTCAGTTATTAAGCGGAACGTTGAGTGAAACAAGAGAGCGACTGCAGGCAGGAAAGGTAACGAGTATTGATCTGGTTAATGCTTCTTTTGCGCGAATTGAAGAGCTCGGAGCAATTGGTCAACTTGCTTTTACCCACTGCTATTCGCAAAAGGCGATGGCAGCGGCTAAAGTTGCAGATCAGCGACTCGCTTTGGGAGATGATGCACCCCTTTTAGGCTTACCGATCTCTATTAAAGATTCGATGGATGTTGCCGGAGAGGTCACTTCAGCAGGCTCTGTTATCTTTACCCAAAATGGCGCGGCAGAGAAAGATGCCCATGTGGTCGATCTTATAAAGCGCGCAGGCGCTATTATTGTTGGTAAAACCAATATGAGTGAGTTTGCTTTTTCTGGTTTAGGGGTAAATCCCCATTATGGAACACCTGTCCGTCCAGATCATTCAGATTATATTGCCGGCGGTTCAACCTCAGGTGGCGCGGTCAGTGTTGCTTCTAAAGCTGTTTTCGCCACGCTCGGATCAGATACCGGCGGTTCTTTACGAATTCCCGCAGCTTTTTGTGATGTGGTTGGGTTTAAGCCGACAGCAAGCCGAGTCTCTACCGCTGGGGTTGTCCCTCTCTCTTATAGTTATGATTCCGTGGGTGCAATAACTCGTTCCGTTGAGGATGTGATTGTGATGGATCAGGTTTTATCACAAACCGATTATGACATTCCTCATATCCCTCTTTCACAAATGCGCTTTTTTGTGACAAAAGATTATGTTATGGAAGATCTTGATGCTGAGGTTGAAGCTCGATTTTTAGAGACGCTCGCACGTTTAGAGGCGGCGGGAGCTACGATTATCTATCGTGATTTTTATGAGTTATCACAGATTCCCCATATCAATAGTCAGGGGGGATTAACCGCGGCGGAAATATGGAGCGAGCATGAATTCTTTTTTGATCAGCTACGGGATCAATATGATCCTTTAGTCGCTCAAAGAATTGAGCGTGGGCGGAGTATTACGGCATCTCACTATCTTCATATTTTAAGAAAAAGAGAGGAGCTACAGGCCGTTGCCGCGAAAAAATTGGCCTTTTTTGATGCTTGGTTAATGCCGACAGTAGCGGTCAAGCCTCCAAAAGTAGAAGCGTTAGCAGATGAAGAAGCATTCTTTCGTCTCAATGGCATTGTGCTCCGCAATACAACGGTAAGTAATTTTCTTGATGGCTGTGCTCTGTCACTACCTTTAGGTGATGGAATCGGCTTAAGTATTTCAGGCTTAAAAGATCAAGATCACCATATTCTTACGGTGGCAAAAAGTATTGAAAAATATCTCTCAGAATCGTCTGAAGGGTGATAGTAAGTTTCCCCCTTTTATGATTCTTCATGATCTTTCATGATCTTTCATGATTTTTTCATTGCTTCCATTATTTTCATTATTTTCATTATTTTCATAATTTACATTATTTTTACTTTATCGATCACAATTATGTGATGATTACATCATAGGAGGAGTGGTGTTATGCACTCATTGACAAATCAAGATGCGCTTAATGATCAAACAATAATAAAAGATCGCGCGTATCGTAAAATTACATTACGTCTAATTCCTTTCTTAATTCTGCTCTTTCTGCTGGCATGGCTCAATCGTGTCAATGTGGGATTTGCAAAGATCAGTATGCTCGATGATCTACAATTTAGTGAAGCGGTATATGGTTTAGGTGCGGGAATATTTTTTATCGGTTACTTTCTCTTTGAGTTGCCGAGCAATATCTATCTAGAGAAAATTGGTGCGAAGAAGACATTAGCGAGAATCACCATTTTATGGGGAATTACCTCAGCAGCGATGATGTTTGTAACAACCCCGATGATGTTCTATGTATTACGCTTTCTGTTAGGGGTTTTTGAAGCAGGATTTTTCCCAGGAGTTGTTCTCTATATTACCTACTGGTTTCCTATGGCTAGAAGAGCAAAAATTAATGGACTCTTTATGACCTCTTTTGCAATTGCCGGTGTTGTCGGTAATCCATTAGCCGGTTTTATTATGAGCGTTATGGGTGATGTTGGCGGATTGAGCAATTGGCAGTGGCTCTTTATTATCGAAGGGATTCCATCTGTGATCGCTGGAATATTTGTCCTTCTTTATCTACCTAATCGTCCTCATGATGCTAAGTGGTTAACAAAAGAGGAGCAAGATACGATCGTGGCAGATATTGCTAAAGATCATCAAAGTGTAGAGAAAGAGGGAAGTATTAAGGCGATCTTTAAAGAGCCTATTCTCTGGCTCTGCTGTGCAATCTACTTCTGTATTGTTGCGGGTAATGCGACGATAGCCTTCTGGTCGCCGAGTATTGTTCAAGCTCTTGGTGTTAGCAATAACTTTGTTATTGGCTTGATCTCTGCAATTCCTTTCCTCTTTGGAACCGTGGCAATGGTCTGGTGGGGAGCAAGTTCTGATAAGAGCAATGAGCGAAAATATCATACCTGTATCGCAACGCTTTTTGCCGGCATCGGGCTTATTTTAACAGGCTTTTTTATGGGAAATGCCGTTGCAGCAATGGTGGGCTTAGTGATTGGTTCTATCGGTATCTTGGCGGCATTCCCGGTTTTCTGGTCACTTCCTTCACTCTACTTTGTTGGAGGAGCTGTGGCTGCGGCGATCGCTGTGATTAACTCTGTTGGTAATCTAGCCGGTTTCGTAGCGCCTTATATGATTGGGTTTTTAAAGACAAAGACAGATAGCCTTGCATCGGGACTCTACTTTGTGGGCGCGTTAGAATTATTAGCTGTGCTATTAGTCCTCTTCTTTATTAAAATTCCCCGTAAGAAGGCATAATTTCTATTGAAGAATAGATCGAAGACGATGGAAAATGAGTTGTCATAGCTAAGTTGTATTATCAGTAATGATTGCAGCTAACAATGGATTCCCCCAAGAGTGAGTGATCAGTTACTGATAATCTTTTGGGGGATTTTTTTATCTAGACTTTAAGCGATTATGGTCTTAATTGATCTTGCGACTAACTTTGTTGCAAAAAGAGGCGAATCTCTATTAAAAATGGGCAGGAGATAACATATAGTAGAGTAACACCTATGATTATCGGTTATCTGATTAGTTATCTGATCAGTTATTTGATCGATTAGATTATCTTAGTGGTTATCGATACCGTTTATTGTTGTGCTTCTATCTTCTATTTATAAGGATAAGGATTATCAATTATGAAAAAGCGAGTTTTAACTTTATGTGCACTCAGTGCTGCGCTGAGCTTTACCCTTTCAACGGCTGAAGCGAAAGGACGATTAGTTGTCTATTGTAGTGGGACAAATGCTTTTTGTGAGGAGGAAGTTAAAGCATTTAGTGATAAGTATGATGTCAAGACTTCTGTCATTCGTAATGGTAGTGGTAGTACCTTTGCAAAAATTGAAGCTGAGAGAAGAAATCCACAGGCGGATGTCTGGTATGGAGGGACGTTAGATCCTCATTCACAAGCGGGAGAGATGGGATTATTAGAGCCTTATCAATCTGAAGTTTTAGAGGAGATTATTCCTGAATTTAAAGATCCTGCAAAGATGAAAGGGAACTACTCATCGGCAGTCTATATCGGTATTTTAGGCTTTGGTGTCAATACCGATCGTGCAGAGAAGTTAGGGATAGAGATTCCTAAATGCTGGTCTGATCTAACAAATGATGGTCTTAAAGGGGAGATTCAGATTGCCGATCCTCAAAGCTCTGGTACCGCATATACAGCTCTTGCAACCTTTAATCAACTTTGGGATGAAGAGACTGCATTTACCTACCTTAAGGATCTTGATCAAAATATCTCCCAATATACAAAATCAGGCTTTGCCCCTGCGCGAAATGTTGCGCGTGGAGAAGCAACGGTCGGGATCGGTTTCCTCCATGATTATGCTTTAGAGAAGGAGAATGGTGCGCCGATTGAGCTAGTTGTTCCTTGTGAGGGATCAGGTTATGAGATCGGTGGCGTAAGTATCTTAAAGGGGGCGCGTAATTTAGAGAATGCGAAGCTCTTTGTTGATTGGGCACTCTCCAAAGAGGCACAGGAGATTGCTTGGAAAAAAGCACAATCCTATCAAGTTCCCACCAACGTGACGGCAGAAGCTTCCCCTAACTCCTTAAAATTAGAGGATGTGAATCTCATTGAGTATGATTTTGATAAATATGGGGATAGCGAGATGCGCACCTATCTTATCGAGAAGTGGGTCAATGATGTGAAGATGCAAAAGTAACGAATGATCAATGAAGTTGCGAATCAGAGGTAAGTGATCAGCTGAGGATGATCCGGTAAACTCCGCTATAAAACGGGACAAAAGGAAGATCGATCACTATCAGGGTCAATCAAGGCTTACCCTTTGGGTAAGCCCCTTTTTATTCTCCCGCTCTCTCGACTCTATTTGAAGCATTTGAGTCAGTAAGACTTGGGGGCTTTATAACGGTTACTGATTTTTTACCGCTTTTTGTGACACTGTTCTATAAATTGAGGTTGTTTTTTATCGTTAAGCATCAGATCGTTCAATATCACAATAGGTTGCCGGGGTTAACAGCAGCAAGATGGGTTGATGATCGATGTAAGAGGATGCGATGTAAGAGGATATTTTATGAAGGGTCTTAGCATTAATCTGGAGCGACTGGGTATTAATTCTAAAGATGATTGTGATTGTTATTTAGGGAGGGGAAGATGATGGAAACTCAACGGAGGATCGATCCGATCTTTTTCTGGATATTATTGGGTGTCATCGCTTTCTTGCTACTCCCGACCTACTCGTTAGATTATGGATTGTGGGATTCAACAGAAGAGGAGATCTTAGAAGCTTTTGGCTGGTCAAGCTTATCGGTCGGCTGGCTCTGGTTTGGTCTACCACTTCTTCTCTTACTACGACCGTTACGTCCGACGATAGAGCAGTTAAAGTCACCGCGAAGAAATCGGATTGATATTGCGATTTTAAGTCTCTCTACCTTGGTGATGTTTATCTCATCGAGTCTGATGGGGCTGGGGCTTGGCTATAGTGTGATTCTGCTTGCACTGGCTTTTGGTATGATCTTGACGCTCAATCTCGCTCGGCTCGATTATTTAGGGGGAGATCGCTTTATTATTGCGGCATTGATACTGATTGTAGCCCTGATCGCTATCTTTATTATCTATCCTATTATTAAGATCTTTATCCCGGTGGTAATGACAAAAGAGGGCTTTGCACCCTTCAATTTCTTTCATGTTCTCAATAATCACTACATTTTACGGGTTATTAAAAACTCTCTTCTGCTCGCTACCGCTGTGGGATTGACGGCCACTATTTTTGGCTTAATTCTCGCAGTCTATACGGCAAGAATCGCGAAAAGAAGTGTAATTATCGGGCGGATCTTTGCACTATTGCCCATTGTCACGCCTCCTTTTGTGGTGGGTTTAGGGATTACTCTAATGATGGGGCGCTCAGGTTACTTAACGGAGTTTGCGGCAAACCATTTAGGCTTAACCACAACTAACTGGCTCTATGGCTTTACCGGCATTTGGCTTGCGCAAGTCTTAGCATTTACACCGATGTCCTTTATGATTATCGATGGTGCGATTAAAA
Organism: Ignatzschineria cameli; assembly: GCF_003121895.1. Lineage (GTDB taxonomy): Bacteria > Pseudomonadota > Gammaproteobacteria > Cardiobacteriales > Wohlfahrtiimonadaceae > Ignatzschineria > Ignatzschineria cameli. Next base: position 146,313 of record NZ_QEWW01000004.1, on the reverse strand, counting down.
CAGTACATCCTTCGATGGAGGAGGCAGCTTACACCTTAAGAGCAACCCCTTATAAAACTTTCTTCACCATCTTTTTACCGCTTTTACGGCCGACATTGGCGAACTCTTTCTTGATTGTCTTTGTTCAATCCCTAGCTGACTTTAGTAACCCGCTGGTTTTAGGGGGAAGTTTTGATGTGTTAGCGACTCAGATCTACTTCTATATTACCGGCGCACAGCTCAATTATACCTCTGCGGCAACTTTGGGGATCGTTCTGCTTCTCTTCTCTCTAGCTGCTTTTTCGGCGCAATATCTCTGGATCGGTAAGCGCTCTTATGTCACTGTTTCAGGGAAGTTTTCCCGTGGTGATCTGCAACCTCTGCCGATCTCTTTAAAGTGGATCATTATTGCCATCTTCTTTTTCTGGACACTCTTTAATGGGCTTCTCTATGGCAGTATCTTCTACGGCAGTTTCACGATTAACTGGGGTGTAGATTACACCTTAACCCTCGATAACTTTAAGACACTCTTTGGGCAAGGGTTTACGGATGGTGCTTGGCCTTCTCTTATCGATACGATCTCCTTTGCAGCGATTGCAGCACCGGTGACCGCCTTCTTTGGAATCTTAATCGCCTATATTGTGGTGCGTCAAAATTTCCGTGGGAAGAAGACATTAGAATTTACCACAATGCTCTGTTTTGCTGTGCCGGGAACGGTTGCCGGGGTTGCCTATCTCTTAGCCTTTAATGATGCGCCGATCTATATTACAGGAACTGCCGCGATCGTTATTATCTCGATGATTATGCGCAATGTTCCTGTCGGTATTCGGGCTGGGATTGCAGGGTTAGGGCAGATTGATAAATCATTAGATGAGGCTTCTTTAAGTCTACGAGCGGGCTCATTTAAGACTCTTTCTCTCATCTTAATTCCGCTCTTAAGACCGGCAATCTTATCTGCTTTGGTCTATAGCTTTGTCCGAGCGGTAACAACGGTGAGCGCTATTATCTTCTTAGTGACGCCTGATACTCGGGTCGCAACGGCTTATATCCTAAATCGGGTAGAAGATGGTGAATATGGAATTGCGATCGCTTATGGATCCATTCTTATTGTCGTGATGATGGCGATTATTTTGATCTTTGACTATCTGGTAGGGGAGTCACGAACCCAACGATCAGCAGCAAAAAATGGACAGTAATTAGGAGAGATTTAACATGACAACCTCATATTTTGTTGAGCTTAAAAATATTAATAAGACCTTTGGGAAAAATGTGGTGATCGATGATCTCTCTTTACAGGTTGAAAAGGGGGAGATGATCTCAATTTTAGGTCCTTCTGGCTGTGGGAAGACAACGATTTTGCGACTCTTAGCCGGATTGGAGCAGCCGACATCAGGTGCGATCTATATCAATGGTGAAGATGTGACAAAGCGCTCGATTCAAGAGCGTGATATCTCGATGGTTTTCCAATCGTATGCCCTCTTTCCCCATATGTCATTAGGGGAGAATGTAGGCTATGGGCTGAAGATGCTGGGCATTCGGAAAAAGGAGCGGGAGAAGCGAGTCTCTGAGATTTTAGAGATTGTTGATCTTGCCGGCTTTGAGAATCGTTATGTCGATCAGATCTCCGGTGGTCAGCAGCAGCGGGTTGCACTTGCAAGGGCACTTATTCTTCAGCCGAAAGTACTTCTCTTTGATGAGCCTTTGAGTAATCTCGATACCAACTTGCGCCGAAGTATGCGGGAGAAAATTAGAGAGTTGCAACAGCAGTTTGGTATCACCTCCTTTTATGTTACCCACGATCAGAGTGAGGCATTTGCAGTCTCTGATCGAGTGTTGGTGATGCGGAAAGGGGAGATTATGCAATTTGATACGCCAGAGAATCTCTATCGTGCGCCTAATTCAGAATTTATCGCCAATTTTATGGGGGATGCCAATATCTTTAAAGGGCATTATGATGCGAAGACGCAACAGTTAGAGGTTAATGGGTATCGTATTACACTCGATCAACCTTTAGCGCGAGAAGATGGAGCCTGCCATGTGGGAATTCGTCCAGAAGCGATCTCACTCAAAGCCCATGGCGAAGAGAGTCAAGCTTGCCATATAGAGCATGTTGTCTATATGGGGGCAAGCTATGAAGTTATGGTCAATTGGCAAGGACAGATTCTCTTTTTAGAGGTCAATTCGATCGGAGAGGCACCCAAGCTCGATCAGACCTACTATCTCCATATTGCGACGAGAGGAATTTTTGCGCTCTAATCTCCATTGGAAAAAATCCCATTGGAAACAATAAAAAAGCAGCTCATCGATTGATAAGCTGCTTCTTGTTATTGCTACTGATTAAAACGACTGATTTAAATTAGATGTGATCAGTCAGATGTGATCAGTGAGATTAGAGGATAAAGCGACTGAGATCCTCATCTTCGACAAGATCTTCTAACTCATTTTTCACATACTCTTCGGTGACAACAAATTTCTCGCCATCACGATCAGAAGCAGAGAAGGAGATCTCCTCTAATAGGCGCTCTAAAATTGTATGGAGGCGGCGAGCACCGATATTTTCTGTCTTCTCATTGACTTCAAATGCCATTTTGGCAATTTTCCGAAGTGCGGAGTCATCAAACTCAAGATCAACACCTTCTGTTTTAAGAAGCGCTTTGTATTGCTTAATCAATGCTGAAGAGGGTTCTGTTAAGATGCGGTAGAAATCATCGGCATTGAGTGATTTGAGTTCAACACGGATCGGGAGACGCCCTTGTAACTCAGGAATGAGATCTGAAGGTTTCGCTAAATGGAATGCTCCTGATGTGATAAAGAGGATATGATCTGTCTTGATCGCTCCATATTTGGTGGAGACAGTACAGCCTTCAATAAGAGGAAGAAGATCGCGCTGCACCCCTTCACGAGAGACATCAGCGCCGGAAGTTTCTCCTTTGCGACAGACTTTGTCGATCTCATCGATAAAGACAATACCTTGATTCTCAGCAATTTCGATCGCTTTCTGCTTAGCTTCTTCTTCATTGATAAGACGCGCGGCTTCTTCATTTTGAACCACTTTGAGCGCATCTTTGATCTTCATCTTTTTGCTCTTTTTCTTCTCCATTCCTGATTGTTGGAAGAGTGATTGTAGTTGATCTGCCATCTCCTCCATTCCAGGCGGAGTCATGATATTGACGCCGACACCTGTACTTGCGATTTCGATATCGATCTCTTTATCATCCATCTCGCCACGAATAATCTTTTCACGGAATTTTTGACGAGTTGCGCTCTCTGCTTTAGGGGCATTGGGCTCATCGGCAAAACCGACACTCTTAGGGGGCGGTAAGATCGCATCGAGAACACGCTCAATGGCTGCTTCTTCCGCTTTAGGATAAGCCTCTTTAATCATGCGCTCGCGCACCTGTTTAACAGCTGCTTCCACAAGATCACGAATAATGGAGTCCACTTCACGGCCCACATATCCAACTTCTGTAAATTTCGTTGCTTCCACTTTAATAAATGGCGCATTTGCTAAAGTTGCAAGACGACGTGCGATCTCTGTTTTACCTACACCGGTTGGTCCAATCATTAAGATATTTTTAGGTGTGATCTCTTTTCTCATCTCATCTGAGACCTGTTGACGTCTCCAGCGATTGCGTAGGGCAATGGCTACGGAACGTTTAGCCTCATCTTGACCAATAATGTAGCGATCGAGTTCCTGCACGATCTCTCTTGGTGTCATAGCGCTCATATTAATAATTCCTTTTTTTACTGTTTTTTTTCGATATTCGATCTTCGATATTTTTAGATAGATGTCTGACCTCTACCGAGGTTGGATCGCTCTTTAAAATGAGAGCTTCTCTAAAGTAAGATTAGTATTACTATAGATACAGACGCTGCCGGCAATCTCTAAACTTTTACGAACAATCTCTTCTGCAGAGAGCTCAGTATTTTGTAAGAGTGCTAATGCAGCACTATGGGCAAACATTCCGCCGGAGCCGATGGTTGCGATATCATGTTCTGGTTCAATGACATCCCCTAAACCGGAGATTACAAATGTAGCGGTCTCATCTGCAACAATTAGTAACGCTTCTAATTTGCGCAGTGAACGTTCTGTACGCCAATCTTTCGCTAAAGCAACAGCCGCACGAGTGAGATTCCCCCCATGTTGGGCAAGCTTCTCTTCAAAGCGTTCAAAGAGTGTGAATGCATCTGCAGTACCCCCTGCAAAGCCGGCAATAACCTTTCCATTATAGAGACGGCGAACTTTACGCGCATTTCCCTTCATAATGGTATTTCCCATCGATACTTGACCATCGCCACCGATGACGACCTCATTGCCGCGACGTACTGCACAGATGGTTGTCCCTCTAAATTGTTCCACAATTAACTCCTTATCGTTTTAAGTTGGCATGCTAATATAATGTGGTGTCTTTAGCCCATTTCAAGACGAAGATTGAAAATGTGCCAAACTTACCCATTTCCGCAGAGCGCTTAGAGCGTAGTTAAAGAGCGATCGGTGGATGTTAAAGGGGTGTCAAAACTATCCAAATTGTCACAATTTTCAAGACAATGAAGGTAGTTAGGTTTATTAAGATTGTAAGGATAAGGGGAGAATCGATGAGAGATCGAAAAGCGGCAGAGAGTTTACTCGATGGCTCGCGCTTAAGTGATGATGAGTTACTCCGCTACTCACGCCATATTATGTTGGATCAGTTTGATCTAACCGGCCAAGAGAAGCTGAAACAGGCCCATGTGGTGGTAGTCGGTTGTGGCGGGCTTGGGATGGCGGCACTACCACTCTTTGCCGGCGCGGGAGTGGGGAAGATTACGCTTGTTGATTATGATCGGGTCGATATTACCAATCTTCATCGGCAGACGGGATACCGTATGGGAGATATCGATCGTTCAAAGGTGCGGCAAGCGGCAAAGCATCTTCGGGAGCTCAATCCTAACGTTACACTAGTTGAAGTGGAGGAGAAGGTCTCCTTTGCAACATTAGAATCCCTCATTAAGGATGCCGATGTTGCACTCGATTGTAGTGATAATTTTGCCCTGCGCAAAGATCTCAACCGAGCCTGCTATCTCAATGGGGTTCCATTAGTCTCAGGTTCTGCTGTCCGTTATGAGGGGCAATTAACGGTCTTTGATTTTCGTGATGAGAAGAGCGCCTGTTATGAGTGTCTCTTTGGGGGAGAACATGCCGATGATGGTAATTGCGCGCTCTTTGGTGTCTTCTCACCAGTGGTCCATATTATTGGTGTCACTCAAGCACAAGAAGCGCTTAAGTTGATTATGGGGCTTGGTTCAATCGCCGTTGGTGAGATCTGTCTCTATAATGCGCTCAATTTTAGTTGGCAGAAGTTCAAATATCGCCGTAATCCCAATTGCTCTCTCCATCAAACCTGAAAAATTAGAGGCCAAAGTGTTAACTTCACTCTGTAATTAGGGTAAATTAGGGCAGAAGAGCGAGAGGTCAATCAATTAATGTCAATTAATATTAATGTAGACCTATTCGTGAATAGATAAAGTTGAGAATAAGATTATAAAATCAGCTAAATGCTGATTGACTATTCCGAAAAGAGAGAAGATTAAATCATGAAAAAGTTTTTTACAGTAAGTACTTTAAGTGCGCTTATTCTTGCAGGTTGTGCGACGACAGAGGCGCCGACAAAGAGCGTGAGCTATACCGATTATAAAGATAACCATAAACATGATACGGAATTGGTCTCAGATAAACATTATGAGAGCTATCTTGCATGTGTTAAAAATGGCCTCAAATCAGACCGCGTGACAGAATCGACCCTCAAAGGTAATGGTACTCGTTTACAAAGTGGTAATCATTTTGTGATTGAGATCTACCGCGCGATCGATAGTACTTATGCCCGTGCCGATAGTGATGATAAGCGCATTATCGATCTTCTTCATCGTTGTAAATAACAATTTGTGTTAAGAAGAGAGTCATAAAAGAGAGTTATAAAAGAGATTCATAAAAAGTTTAGAAGTAAAAATAAGAAGAGCAGCCGACAAGATATGCTGCTCTTTTTTTGTAACATTTTTGATGTTTTTCCTATCTTTTCCATCTCTCTGAGTCTAAGGCTATCTCATTTTGCAGATTTCCCCTCTCGCTTTTGAGTCAGAATTGAGGGCGTTGAGAGAGTTTAGAGAATTGAGAGATTATCGAAACAGATGATGAAGTGTTGCAATGATGCAGTAATAGGATTAGAGAAATGGTTCTGTTAGATACCAGCCGGTGATGCTCTCTCTCATCTCTTTTGTTGGTAGCACCTCATGAGGAAAATCCTCTGAGAGAAAGAGAATCATCTGTCCCGCTTTTGGCGGTAGAGTTAAAATCACCTCATCTGAATCGAGTTTTTCGCGACTATAGATTAACAATTCACCGCCATCTCCCGGTTGCCAAGACTCATTGAGATAGAGCACCGTAGTGATTTTTCGGCGATTTTGATTCCGAGCATTATCATTATGCCGTTTATAGTAAGCACCACTTGGATAGCGACAGAAATGGATCTCAAAGTCGCGTAAGCCAAGGTAGAGTTCCCGATTGAGGGATTGGCGAATATCCTCCATCTTTTCAAAATAGTTGGCAATCGGCTCGCCCATTGTTGGTTCGAGCCAGAGTGTCAGATCGCCTCTAATTTCTCGATTTCCCTGTAAGGTATGGCGATGACCGATACGAGCATCTTTTAATTGGTCCTCTGGGATCGCCTCTTTAATATGGGCAACTTCAGAAGCGGATAGAAAATTATCCCACACATAGTAGCCCTGTGTGGTGAGCGCATCGATAAGATTGTCTATTTTCATAGTGAATTTCAGAGATAAAAGTTAAGAGAAATTTTATATAGTGAAATCCAAAAAAATTAAAATTAAAAACTTAAATGAATCGTTCAAAACCTCCTGATGATCGATATTTAGGGATTTTTTGATTGTAAAATATTTTAAGGTTTTGTCAAAATAATGGGCAGAGGGAGAGAATGATTAGAAGTGTTAAATAGATGTTAAAGAGGTGTTATAAGAGGTGTTATAAGAGGGAGGTTTCCATTTGCTAAATTGATCGTGGAATGGGGGTGCTAGATTAGCTACTTGACTGGTGAGAGTAAAGCGAATCGGCAAGGGCTGTCATTACGGTGTCATATAAGATGCTTACGATAATGGGTGACCCGATTGCAGAACGGGAGTCATTCAATAGCTTTTGATTTTTTGGAGATCAATCATGACACGTAAACGTGATGAATTTGAAGTAAATAATCAGACCACAAACTCAGCTTTCTCAGAGGTGATGGATGCGCGTATTTCACGTCGCTCACTCTTTAAAATGGGTGGATTAGGGGTTACCGCCGGCATTATGTCGCTTTTTCCTTCTAATCTTTTTGCCGATAACTCCCGTGATGAGGTGCTGAAAGCCGCAGCGAGTGGACGCGTCTCATTTAAGCCGGTTCCTTACTCGGTATTAGATACGGTGATTGTTCCCGAAGGATATGAAGCAGTTGCCTTCTACAAGTGGGGTGATCCTATTGGACTTCCCGGTAATAATCCTGAATTTAAGAAAGATGGTTCAAGTAGCGCTGCCGATCAAGCAGCTCAAGCAGGGATGAATCATGATGGGATGGCGTACTTCCCATTAGGATCAGGGGATGAGGCTTCTCGCCATGGTCTTTTAGCGATGAATCATGAATATGTCGATAATGGTCTTCTCTTTACCGATGGTGAAGCGAATTGGTCTGCCGATAAAGTTCTTAAATCACAAAATGCAATGGGAATCTCCGTTATTGAAGTGATGAAGAATGATCAAGGAGAGTGGGAGGTAGTTCGCCCTTCTCAATATGCGCGTCGTATTACGCCTCATACAGAGATGAGTATCTCCGGTCCTGCAGAAGGGCATGAGCTGATGATCACTGCCGCAGATCCTACAGGTTCAAAAGTATTAGGAACCATGCAAAACTGTGCGAATGGAAAGACGCCATGGGGAACTTACTTAACATGTGAGGAGAACTGGGCCGATATCTTTGTGAAAGCAGAGGGTGAGCATAATGCTTTAGAGAAGCGTTATGGCGTTGCCGATAGTGATACCGCATACCGCTGGGTTGAGTTTGATGAGCGTTTCAATGTGGATAAACATCCGAACGAAGTCAATCGCTTTGGTTGGGTTGTTGAGATCGACCCTGAAGATCCCACCTCAACACCGATCAAACATACGGCACTAGGACGTTTTAAGCATGAAGGTGCGGAGATGGTCGTCGGGCCTGATAAGCGTGTTGCCGTCTACATGGGAGATGATCAGCGTTTTGAGTATATCTATAAGTTTGTGAGTCGTGATCAATATGATCCGGCGAAAGGGAAAGCAAATAGTCAGCTTTTAACCGATGGAACGCTCTACGTTGCTCGTTTTGATGAGAATGGAAAAGGAGAGTGGATCCCCCTAGTTTATGGTGAAAATGGATTAACAGCAGAAAATGGCTTTAAAAATCAGGGTGATGTGGTGATCAATGCTCGTAGTGCCGCTGATATTGTAGGCGCAACGAAGATGGATCGTCCTGAGTGGATTGCGGCAGATCCTAAAAACCCTGGCAGTATCTACTGTACATTGACCAATAATAGTAACCGCGGAAAAGCAGGTTATCCTGGAAAAGATGCGGCAAATCCTCGTGATAATAATCTCTTTGGGCATATTATCCATTGGCAGGAAGATAATGCTGATGTGACCTCACCCACATTTGAGTGGGATATCTTAGCATTAGCGGGATCTGATTTGACAGATGATCCTAATCTAAAAGCACAAAATCGCGGTGATGCATTTGGAAGCCCTGATGGTTTAGCATTTGACCATAATGGTATCTTGTGGGTACAGACCGATGTCTCCTCATCGACAATTAATCAGAAAGCTTATGCCGGTATGGGGAATAATCAGATGTTAGCGGTAGATCCTGCCGATGGTTACTTTAAACGTTTCCTCGTAGGTCCTAATCGTAGTGAAATTACCGGGATCTCTTTCACCCCCGATAATAAGACGCTCTTTATCAATATCCAGCATCCTGGTGAACCTGATAATGGAACCACAGAGCCGAGCGCAGCATTAGCACTCTCTACATGGCCTGATGGCGCGGCAGCGGGACGTCCTCGTTCAGCGACTGTTGTGATTCAAAAGATCGATGGTGGTGTGATTGGTAGTTAGTCGAATGATTAATTGAAGGATTAATCAAATGATTAAACCATCTTGGTTCTATCGTCTTATTTGAGATAGATCACCAAGATGGTCGAAACAGACCTAGGTAAAAGCCTCTTTTTCAAAATGATCGCTAGATCTGAAAGAGAGGCTTTTTTGCTTGAAGCGGTATTTAAGCGGTATCTAAAAGAGGCGGAGATAGAGGAGAGACGGAGAAGAGGAGAGGGGAAGAGCCCCTCAGTTTCATCTATTGAGGTTATTAGAACCTCTTATCGGCTCTTTTTATTGTGAGATTTTTAAAAAAAGTGGAAGAAATTGCACAACCTAATGATAAAATGGGCAACGAGTAGAGAGAAAGCTGATCGGCAAAATCTTCTTTGAAAGCGTGGTATTGGATTGTCTTGAATTATATTGAACTGTATTGAGTTGTATTGCGCTTTATCGAAGATAGTGAGAGTTCTCGAAGATGAGGTTTTTTGAGTATTGTCGAGTATTGTCGTGGATTGTCGATCGAAGATCTCTCTTCAATCAGAGCTATGCTAAAGAAGGATTATTAAATGATGCGTAATATCTTCAACAAATCTCCCCTTATCAATATGAAGAAAGTGGCTATTGCTGTTGGGGCTGCACTTCTCTTAACAACGGCGGCTGAAGCATGTACGCGCGTTGTGTTCCATGGTGATAATGATCGTAATATTACGGCAAGATCGATGGATTGGAAGAGTGATGTGGGGACTAATTTATGGATTCTCCCTAAAGGAATGGCCCGTACTGGTGAGGCAGGAAATCGCTCAATTGAGTGGGTCTCTCAATATGGTAGCTTAGTGGCAACAGGTTACGATATCTCCACAACTGATGGGGTCAATGAGGCGGGACTCAATGCGAATCTTCTTTGGCTTGCTGAATCAGAATATCCTAATCCATCCGTCCTGAATGATAAGCCGACGATGGCGATCTCTCTTTGGGCACAATATATGCTCGATAATTTCGCAACGGTGGCGGAAGCGGTTGAGTTCCTAGAGAGCGAACCCTTTATTATTGTGACAGCAGAAGTACCAGGTGAGACCCGTTTAGCAACACTCCATCTCTCGATGTCTGATGCAACCGGCGATAGCGCGATTGTTGAGTATGTGGATGGGAAGCAGGTGATCCACCATGATCGGAGTTATCAGGTGATGACAAACTCTCCGACATTCGATAAGCAGTTAGCGATGAATGAGTATTGGGAAGGTATTGGGGGAACGGTTGTATTGCCGGGGACTAATCGTGCTGCAGATCGTTTTGCACGTGCTTCATTCTATATCAATGCGATTCCAACCGGCGGGACGATGAAAGATTCGATCTCTAGCGTTTTTAGCGTTATTCGTAATGTCTCTGTTCCTTATGGTCTCAATACGGAAGAGGAACCTAATATCTCTTCAACTCGCTGGCGCACAGTAGTGGATCATAAAGAAGGGCTCTACTTCTTTGAATCGGCAATCTCTCCTAATATCTTCTGGGTTGATCTTAAAAAAATCGATTTTTCCCCGGGTGAAGAGAATGTAAAAAAACTCGATCTTGGGCAGAATCAATCTCATATCTATTCGGGAGAGGTCTCTTCAGAATTTGTTGTAACCCCCGCCTTTAAATTCCTTGGAATTACTGAAGCGCAGTTACAAACAGAGATGGAGAAAGAGCGTGCGGAAGCGCGTGCTTTTGAGGAAAAGGAAGCGGCAGAACTAAGAGAGAATGAGAGCGTGGATATCGTTCCTCTTTAAGTGAGAGAGGAGAGATCTAGCAACAAAAAAGCACTGATCAAATGATCAGTGCTTCTACAATCGAATGCGTTTTAAATAGATTGGTTGCGAATCGTTTTATGCGGCAACTTCTTCTATGATCACCGCAGGAGCATCCTCTTTTTTAGGCATCTCTTTTAGATTATTGAGATCATCTTTTTTGTGATCAAAGAATTCTTTCGCCTTATCAACGGCATTATCGAGATTCTCTTTCTGCTGCTCTAAAACATCTTTGACGCTATCTGAAGCATTATCAACAGCATTTTTAAGATCTTTTTTCATCTCATTGAGATGGCTCTTTTTATCCGCTGCTTCATCTTCAACGGTTGCCGCATCACTTTCGACGACCACTTCTGCTTGATCGAGCGCTGCATTTGTTGCGGTCTCTGTATCGGTTGCGGCGGCTTCAATTGCTTTCTCAGCCACCTTTGTATCTGCTTTTACCGCATCACCGGCATCAGTACGATAGATCTTATCGCCACTCATTTTAGCGCCCCAGGGAAGATCAGAGTTCTGCCAACCATTTTGAAGACGAAAGCCTTTCATTTCACCCTCTTTAATGACATCCCCTTGGAAGCCATTCACAACATAGTGCGCATTGGTAAATCCAGCATCTCGTAATGCTTCAGCACTTGGTTTTCCACGCTCACTGCCTGAACGGCACATTGTGATGATCATAGTCTCTTTCGGGAGGTTTCTCGCCTCTAAAGCTGCGACAACCTCTTCAGCAAATTGATCATTCTTATTCATCTTAAAAGCACCTCGCTCATCGCTCCATTCTGTTCGATCGACAATGAGGAAGGGAATATTGAGATCAACAACATCTGTGCTACCGACAAACATAATCTCAACAGGATCACGGACATCCACAAAGAGCACAGGTGTTTCACTCTCCATCTTCAATTGATAGGCCTCTTGAGGTGTTAATCCCATCTCTTCTGCGGCAAAAGACCATGAAGCAAGAAGAAAAAGGGAGGATAAAATCAATTTTTTCATAATAGTCACTCTCTTAACTAGTTGAAAATAGATCATTCGATCGCTATCGATGATTAGCCGATGATTCAGTTGATCGATATGAGTGATAGAGTCGCTCTATCCCCTCTATTTTAACAGATGGAATATATTTTTGTATATTGATAATCTGGCGATTTGGTGATCTGATGATTTGCTTATCTGTCATGACTTGAGATATTAATCCCTAGATCGTTTAACCGGCTGATTGGTTGTTTGGTTGATCCGGTTTATCAAGTTGATGGAGTGATATTATCGCTGTTGTTGCTGACTAGATATAGAGTATAGATATAGAGTATAGATATAGAGTATATAGGGCCTTTTAGAGCAGAACCACAATGATCGGTGTTGTAATCGCCGAGAGAATTGTCGTTAAGATAATACTGGAGGCAACGGCATCTTCAATTACTTGGAATTTTAATGCCATTAGATAGACATTCATCCCTGTTGCGATAGAACCTAAAATAACAATCGCTTTTGTCTCAAAAGGGGGTAATCCCATTAGAAGCGCTACGCCCCAGATAATAAGCGGATGGAGAATGAGTTTAAAGAAGGTGATATTGAGGCTCAATTTCAGATTGGCACCAAGCCGGTACTTCGCCAAACCCATGCCGAGAACCAAGAGTGAAAGTGGGGCAACCATATCGGAGAACATCTCAATGGTATGGGTCGCAAAGGTGGGGATCGGTACTCGGAGAAAGCTCACTAAGAGCCCGAGCATGATGCCGACTACAATTGGGTTTTTTAGAACGCCACGAAAAGTGAGCAAAAAACCTTTAAGCGAGAGAGAACCATGATCTGCCCACTCAATCGCAACGGAGACTAAGCTCCAGAGTAAAAGCGCATTAAAGGAGATCACAAGTGCCGATACAGCAATCGCTTCACTACCCATAAAGAGCATAATTAGCGGAATTCCGATCATTACATTATTGGAGAAGATTCCCCCCATTCCAAAAACAGCGGCTTCCCGAGCGCTCCGTTTTAAGACCCATTTCACATAGATCTGTGCAATAAAGAAGAGGATAAAGGAAGCACCAAAATAGGCGATAATCAGGCGAGGATCCATCTCCTCCTGAGTATGAAAGCGGCTCATAACCCCAAAGAGCATGACGGGAATAGCAAGATTGAAGAGAAAGCGAGTTAACCCTTCCGTAAAGGTATTATTCCAACGAAAGAAGCGAACGAGAATATAGCCGGTTGCGATGAGAATAAAGAAGGGAAGAAGGGCATAAAATTGCGTCGCAAAGGCTTGTAGAAAGAGTGTCATAACAAAAGTGCTCAATGAAAGGGGAAGAGGTGTTATTCGCGATGATGTTCGATCAGCCCCATCGATGAGATTGATCTAAATCAAATAAATTCCTACCACTGTAGCAGAGCACTTTTAAAGTAGAAAGAGGTGCCGGCACTCTTTTTTCAATGGAGATATTTCTAGGAGATAAAGGCGTTATTATTATGCAGGTATCGGGCAGATATCGCGCAGAAGCTTGATCTATGTAGACTTTCCCCAGGGGAATCTTTCTATTTAAGCGCTGATTATCTATAATATGTAAATATTAATGTAAATTAATAAAGAAAAGTATTAGAAACAGAAGTATTAGAAACAGAAATATTAGAAATGAGAAGCGGAATAGTTGTAGAGATCAGATTAAGGGCAGTGATCGATCCTTATAAGAGTAAATGATTGCTGAAGATCGAAGGAGCTCTCCATTGAATAGAGGAGCAGTATTTTGATCTTTGATCTCTACTATCCCATTGTACTTAAGATAAAAGGCAAAGAGAGATGAAGAAAATCGCAATAGTTGTAGGGTTAGTATTTGGACTTGCCGCATGTGGTGATCATGATGAAACCTACTATATGAAGCACCTCAATAAAGCCCAAGATATGGTCAAAAACTGTGAGAAGCGCCTCGATAATGCTCGCAAAAAAGGGGGCGATAAAGGGGTTGCGCTTGTGGAGAATGATCAAGCTTGTATCGCTGCACAGAAAGCATTAGACCAAGCTGCATTAGATCAAGAGATGGAGCATTTTGCTGAGATCGAAGCGAGACTTGAGCGTGAACATGGTGAAAAGAATTGGCAAGAAGTTCTCTCGGTCTATGATGCAATGGCCTGTAATGAAGCGACGACTGCACATGAGAAGGTTGAGTGTAACGCTTTCAATAAATTGGTAAAGAACGCAAAGATTGAGGGGAAGAAAGTTCTTTTTGAAGAGAACTTAGATAATCTCTATCGTCATGAGCATCAGTTTTGTGGAACTAACGCTGCGGAGTCTACACTTTGCCAATTGTGGAAAGATGTTCGAGATGAGAAGAGTTACGAGATGTTGATGCCCCTTTCATTGATGGAGTTGCAAGCAATTTATCCTCAATTTTGTGCAGAGAACCATGCAGTCACAGCCGATTGTGATATTTGGAAGCGTGTCTGGAAAGAGAAAAATAACGCAGCAGTTGAGCAATATAAGCAAGATCAAGCGCTCTTTATTGCGAGCTATAATCGTTGTGTAGATCGCGTTGCAAAGGTTGAGCATAATAGTGGTTTAACTGCCGATGAGAAGCGTAATGCGATGCGGAAGATAAGAGAGACCACGCCTTGCTCACAGGTTGAAGCTGCTTTTATTGAAAAAGGGATGGGGAGCAGTACCAATTTTAAAAAGCATATTGGTGAATAATCAAAAGGGCATTCAAGAAAATCATTTTGAAGTGCCCTAAAAAGCATGAAGTAGTATGCAATAGTATGAAATTGCATGCAATAAAAAAGGCTGACATCTTAATAAAGTGTCAGCCTCTTTTGTTTACAATTCCTATTATGCCGCTTCTCTCTTTAGGATTACAAAGGGAACCGGTGAGCGAGGTTCTCTATTTTGCATCAATTGATGCCGGCGCTTAATCAGTTTTTGCGCATGATAGAGTGCATCAGTGAAGATTCTCTGCTCTCGACGTCTCCAAAAAGGGCTCTTTTGCAGTTCAATTTCTGCTTTTGTGATCTTCTCTTCAATGGCTGTTGGTGTCTCAGCACTAAATTCATTGGCGATCAGTAGAACCTTGTTAAAGCGACGCTCCTGTCTAAAGCGTAGGTTCTCTTTTTGGCGTTGAGTCAGCAATAAGTTTAATAGATCGGTCAATAACATCTCTCTTCTCCTTTTAGTGACGCAGTTGAGCTCTCTTAGAATCGACTTAATCACTCTTATCTGTTTTTGCAGTTAGATCATGTGGGGATCTTTGATGTAATAAATATTACATTTATGTAATTGCTATTGCAATACATTTTTGTAATATTTTGTAGCTAACTGCTGAGCTGATGATATTGTTTTTTACTTATCTTATTGTAATTAAAAGAGTAATAGCTATCTTTTTGTTTTTCTATCGAAGAGATCAATCATAAAAAGAGGGAGAAAGTGAGATTGTTTTAGGTAAAGTGAAGGGTTATCAAGCGAGTACTGTCAAACAAGTATTAGCAGATATCAACCCATTTTCCGATCACAACCCCATTAATAGAGGCATTTTCACGAATCTCTATCGGTTTATCACCCCAGTTTGGATTCAGAGGAATAATATATTTTTTCCCATCAGGTTCAATCACCAGTTGTTTAAAGGTAGCGCTATCGCTTCCTTCTAAGGTTACAATGACACATGATTTATTTTCCGGCATACGGGCAGGATCGACAAAGATAATGTCACCATCTTCAAAGGAGGGGCTACCATTAGGATTCATCATGCTGATACCGGAGACTTGCAACGCAAAGGTTCCTTTACTATGGGGTGCCGGGCAGGGAACCCATTTAATGAGATCATCTGCAGGAATTTGTCCGGCATCACTAAAATGACCGGCGGCAACCCACGAGATGACAGGGATCATTCCTTGTAGTGCTACAGGATTAATGGGAACATCAGGCTCTTCTGTCTGTTCAAGGTACATATTCGGCATATCTGCCAATTCTTCGATAGAACGCGCTTTTCGCTCACCAAAGACACGGCGACCATTAATAAGTGCCGAAAGCTCCCCTTGATTCATGCCGGTCTTCTCAATAAAGGCAGCTTGCTTTCCCCCGTAGTAGCGATCAATCCATGCTTTTAAATTTTCTGCTCTAATTCTTGCTGCTTCTTTCATTTTTAACACCTCTCTAGTTAACACATAAATGTAAATTATATAACTGCAATGGTCAATCAATTGCGCACTCAATTACATAAATATAATGAAATAGGGGGAATTAGATGATTTTTGCTGTGAAAAAAGGGGAGAATTGGGCTGAACTTATAATTTTTTATGACCTTATTTAAAGGCTCTTATAAAAGATCTTTATCTTTTCCGAGAGTTATTTCGTTGCTTCCACTCTTTTATTTCTCGCGGAGAAATATCTTCGGGATAACATTTCGGCGTATAGCCACCTTTTTTACTATAAGCACTTCGTTTCCCGCAACGGCTACCATTTTTAGCGGAATTATAAGGGCATGCGCAACTTTTAGGATAAGATGCGATGGATTGCTGAATAATAATATTTTTAATCTCATCATCACTTTGTGCATAGGCTAGGTTTGAGGTAAATGCAGTAAAGAAGAAAATGATAAACATGAAGGGTATTGTAAAAATCTTCATGTATAGCCCCTTATATTGAATTGTTGTTATTTTTGAGTTTTTAGTATTGTATATTTAAATTTAAATAAAACAATAAAACCAAAATGATATTTACTTTGGACTTTAAGGGAATTTGATTGTATTTGATTGATGGGGAGGAATATAGAATGTTAGAAGAGAAATTTCTCTGTTTGATCAATAGTAGAATGATAGCCTGTCGTATAGTTTTGGTGGGGATGCTAAATCAATATTAGATAATGCTGCTAATGACATCGTGAAAACACTTTTACAGTCGAATGTTTTTAAATCTGAATAAAATAATCTAGAGAGCTCTAATTAAGTTTAGGGTTTTAAAGAAATTATTAAGGTTAAGCTTATAAATCTTCTCACGAGGCTTTGCATCTTTAATTTCTTTAAGTGTTAGTGCCATAGTTTTACGGTATAAATGTAAATAGAGAGGTTGATACCGTAAAATATACCGTAAAAAGTTCAGTGAGTAAACGAAACAAGGTAAAACAAGAATTAACCCTGATCTCTGAAGAGGCAGTAAAAAAGCGGTTTAATGAGAATTAAGTTAACTCTATTAAACCGCTTTAAACACTAAATGGCGCGCCTAAGAGGGATCGAACGATTATTGTTTTGCATTGATGTTACTGGACTTAGTTTTTATTTTTATGAGTTTTACTACCATTCTTACTACTATAATTAAGGTTATAGCTTAGAATAAATTAGAATATGGTAAGAGAGGGCTTCATTCAGTTGTCTTATCTCAGATTATATCATTCAAAAAAATAGCGGTGTAGAAAAAGTGTCTCACCGCTATTAATATTATCTAGTATTTTGTTTATGCTCATGCGCATTTATGTTGATCAAGAAAACTGAATATATCTTCTTTAGTTAGTCCTAATGTCTCACATATAATACTGACAGACCAGATCTTCATTCTACCGAGGTTTTTCGGTTCTGGCAGTTCACCATTTTCCACCATCTCAACAACAGTATAATTATGAGCTTTTCCTCCGTTTACAGATAAAATCAATTGCAATTGTGACTGATTGATAAAGAGGGGTGAGAATTTTTGGTTGTTGATTAACTCTTCGCTTTCCATCTTAAACCTCCATATAACTCTTCATATCTTCAAACCATTCAAAGCCACCAAATTTAAACCACACTTGGCGCGTATTTGTATCAATGCGAATAATCTTTTTGGTTACATTATCTTTAATAACGGTGTGGCCAACTTTTGCAGTTGATCCATTTTTATAAACTGGATTAATCATTTCAAAATCCTTTTTCTCATTTGTCGTAAGCAAACTTTGCATCCAAAGTTGCCATGCATATCTCGATCATTTCCACTTTGTTCATAAATTGATTGTGGATTATTGGGTGCTGGCTGACTCATGCAAAATAAGTTGCCGGCGGTGTCGCAGTAATGATATTTACCACTGCGCTTATTCTTGACGATGCAATCGCCATTTTTTCAGAACGGAATATCATCATCCTCTTCATCAAATCCCACATTCTTCTCTGGGGCACCCCATGGATCTTTTTTCGGATAATCACCTACCATTGATTGGTCATCGACATGCTGATTATTAGGGTTTGATGGATTAAAGTTGCCACTGCCTAACATTTGTAGTTCATTGGCATTGATATCAGTTGAGTAGCGTTCAATACCCTTTTTATCAGTATATTTGTTGGTTCGAAGAGATCCCTCTACATAGACTTGAGATCCCTTTCTTAAGTATTGCCCAGCAATCTCTGCAAGACGACCGAAAAAGACAACTCGATGCCATTCCGTGCGCTCTTGTTGTTGCCCGGTATTGCGATCCTTCCAACTCTCGGATGTTGCAACAGAGATGGTAGTAACAGCGCTACCTGCAGCTGTATAACGAACATCAGGGTCTTGCCCAAGACGTCCGACTAAAATGACTTTATTAATTCCACGAGACATACTATCCCTCTTTTAAAATGTTGTTCTTTGGTCAATGTAATCTTGTAGTTTGTTTCTCTTCCAATCTAACTCCATTCGAATTCGATCTATCTCCGCCAGTACATTGCCTCTCTGATCGATAATTTGATAGATGAAGAGCCCATTCCTTTTTTTGCTTAAGCGATTTAATATGCAGCCGTTTTTTCTTAAGTGAGCCTTGACGATGTTATTGATCCAATATGAAGTACGATCTCTGTTATCAGCCATTGACATAGATAGCTCTCCTTTTAATGATGTTTTTTAAATTTAATGAAGTGCCTACCGGTAAAGATCTTCTGGTAATAAGCGTTTTCGCTCTTTAAATCTTAGTTGAGCACCCCATCCGGTCATTTCTAGTGCTTCTTTGGGATCAACAAATCGACCTTTGTTTGTCATAAAACCTTCTTCATAAAGCTTTAATGTCCAGAAGTAGTGTTTACTTGATAGGCTTTGAAAGAAGTCTGTTGCGAATTGATCATCATATTTGATGCAGAGCCTGGTTTTTTCGAGCCTGATCGTTCTATCTTCAAATTTATAGCTAAATAGATATCTAACTGCAGGACATACAATCTGCTCTTTACTTTCGTGCATGTCATGCCTCCTTTAGGTGTTCAGGAAGCGCTGAGCCAAAAGGAAGCTCGTCGCTGGCTTCAACTTCATCACAGTCAACACAGCGTCTACTCCAGATAGAATGGGGTTCGCATATATTTGGCATAATATTCATACGGATATACCAATCACTCTCAAAGTCATGCCTTACCCACTCTGTAAACTCATGCTTACCTTCCCGGCAATTTGTTTTTTTTGAATGGAATTTTAAATAAGTTTTTCCAGTAGCAAAGAATTCTTTTTGGCACGCTATGCACTCAACTTTATGCTCTCCTTCTCTGAGTTCCAAAGCATTTGAGACCGCATCCAATTTTTTGCAATATGGGCATTCAATACCGTTCATAACTAGGCCACCTTTTTCTGAAGAATAACTACTGGGGCATTAACAATAGAATCCATCTTTTCATATTTAGCGGCAGCTTTAGCACGCGCACTGATCAGGTTTCTAGCTCTATGGAGTCCAGCTACAAGGACTTGTTGCTGCTTTTTATTGGGGCTTAAAACAAACATACGCGCAAGCTTCAGCTCTTCATGAATGATTAGATATTTGATCTGAGCGAGAGAGAATGCTGAATAAGCTTTAGAGATTTCGATCTCTTTATAAATACGCGCATTTCTTTTGATGCGTTTATTTTCTATGTGACGTTGTGCGCATTGTTTGATTATTTTTAAAATAGACATATGTATCTCCTTTTGTTTCTTATGTAACTATAATTACATATGTAACATATTAAAACAATACTTATGTAACTTATTTTATTTAGGGCATAAAAAAACCGCCGGTTGGCGGATTGAATACTTTATAGGGCTTCCTATTCAGACTTTATATAAGGACTCAAAACTTGATATATGGAAGTTCCTATCTTGTCTTTAAGCATCTTTGGATCGGTAGCTATATTAGATTTAGATATATTATTTGATAGGTTAGGATAATTAATAGCTATAAATTTGGCATCGTAGTTGGATTTAGATTGATATCTTCTATTATGTTTTTTTAGCTCTGTATCAAGGCATTTACTTATGAATCTAACTTTATTATTCTTCCCGATACGCTTATTTTCTCTAATTGATTTTTTATCTAATTCAGAAATATCTGTTAAATGCAATAACAAAAAAAGCTCAAAACAAGGATTAGTGATACCTAATTCGTAGCCATGACGATTAGAGATATCGATTACGTCATCATACTGTTTTTCTTTAAAGCTTTGTTTATCTCTGTCCAGTAGGATAATAATCTTATCATACCCAAAATCAAAATTTTTTACTGACTCTAGGGCGTTAATCATTTCTAGTAAGTTCTCTTTTGTAATTAGTTTTAACCCGTTAATATTCCCTTTAGTTAGAGATTGTAAAGCGATTATTTTTTGCTGAATAAATTCCTCAGATGGGTTTATTTCTTCTTGTATTTCATTTTTTATATTAAGAATAAGATCCATATCCTGCAAGGATATAGATGATGATATTTTTAAATAATTATCGATTGTATTTACAACAATATATTGATTTGACTGGGTTATATCTATTCTATCAAGAAATATAAACTCACCAATAATTCTATCTTCATATAAGATAGATAATTCTTGAACATAGATTTTTTCAGTTTCAGCACCTTCAGATACAAAAAATAATTTCGGCTTTGGGTCTGAGGGCGTTACTATTTTTCTAGAAGTATCAGGAGCCGTACTTTTTAATCTAAAAGACATCAAAACTCCTTTTAATAATTATTTAGAAATTTAAACTTGGGTATACTGCCATATCGACCATCTAGGTAGGCATTCATCACATCTTTATCAAAACGGGTTTTAAATTGTTCTAGTGAATATAGCTTACTTTCACCTATATCATTTTTTTCTACAAACCAGATTTCATCTCTGCGCATAATATTTAAATCTAAAATTCTATCTTCATGTGTAGATACAATTAATTGGGATTTGTTTTTAAGAGATAAGAACATTTTAACAAAGTTGTAAGTTAAATTGGGGTGTAAACTTCTATCTAACTCATCAATAATAAATATTTTATCTTGCTTGTTTTTTATGACGTCATAAAGCTCAAGAAGTCTGATTGTACCATCAGATTCTTCGCTTAATTTATATGTTTCATTGTCAGCGTAGTGAGTGAATTTTATTACATTATATTCAATATCTTGAGAAGCTATTTTTTTGATGCTGAATAAGTTTTTAGAGGTTCTCATTATAGCAGTAATATCTATATCAACATTGGACTTATGTTTTTTGATGGCATCAATATGTTTGTTTATATCATCATTGATAAAATCTATAAATTCGGCACTTTCTAATTTGTACATTTCATCTAAAGAAATAGGTGTAATTTTTATAGAATTTATGCCAGTACCAAAATCTTTTAAAAAATTTTCTATAGAGTCATCATTTTCATCTAGGTAGGTTAAGCCTCTATTAGTTGTGTCAGAGGGGGATATAACCTCTAGCTTATTAGAAAACCATCTATAAACAAGGTTAAGTATTCTTGCAGCATGTTTTTTATCAAAGGAGGACTTTCCTTTATTTATAAAATGTAAAAAAAGTGAGCAGTCACTTTTGGATAAAGATTTAAAGTCATTTATATAGATCTTTAATCTTTCTTTATCATTAGTGTTCGATATTAATTTATCAATATCTAATAATAAATCATTATTTTCAAAGTCTAGAGTAAATATTGCATTTTCTGTAGAATTTGTTATTTCATATAGCCATTCTTTTTTTATTATTTTTTTGGATAATAAAATAGAAAAACCATAAGAATACATCTTGTTATCTATAATGATTTCATATTCAAAACTAGTTTCTAAGTCTTTATTCTTTTTTTTAGTTCTGCAGTAAGACTGGGTAGAGGACTCGGGGAAATTGTTGTTTGAAATAAAATCTTTTGAAAATTTAAAAGCCTTTATTAGATTTGATTTTCCAGCTCCATTAGCACCATAAATTGCAGAGAATTTTAAAAGCTGAACATCTTTATATTTATATAGATGTTCAGGGTGGCGTCGTGATTTTCCTTTCACGAGAGAAAACTCATTAAGGGTATCGAATGATAAGAAGTTTAATAGTCTGAAATTTATTAGCATATATAAGGCTTTCTTTATTAGTGATATTGATTCCTAACTATAATTATATAGCATAAAAACACCTGAAAAAAAATAGATGTGAAAAAATCACTTTTACCATTTGAAGTTAGAATGTCAATATCTTATTGCATAATTATTTCTATACCTGCATCATCTTGAAGTAAAAGTAGTTATCAATAGTTATCAAATTATCTGATTGCATCTTTGCTCTAGTTTTCTAAGTTACTAGCTTGGGATACTTTAAATTCAAAACAACAATAGAGGAGTACGAGTTCTTTACTACAAGGAAAGAGTTCTTTTGATTCTTTAGGGAGGTCTGACTTTTATTTTTTGCTAAAATAGATAAAAAGAGCATAACAGTACATAAATACTTATGTTGTATATTCCTCCAATTTCCAATAATAACGTAATTAATAGTTGTGTTTTTAATTACGCTCTAATCTTTACCCATTTGCCTATAACAGCACCTACGATTTTGATTCTTCCGTTTAGCGGTAGAGATTTTTCTGGCCATTGGGGGTTGAGTGGGGCAAGAAACTTTTTTTGCATCTCATCTATGATCAGTTGCTTAAACGTAGTTTCATTTGTTTCTTGATTGTAGGCAATTACGCAAGATTTATTTTCAGGCTCTAGAGAAGGGTCTATGAAAATTATATCTCCTTCATCAAAAGATATTGGTCCCATAGGATTTCTCATACTGATCCCGGAAACTCTTAAGGCATATGTATCCTTTCCATGCTTTTCAGGACAGGGAATCCAACTCTCTACTGTATTTTCAATATCTCTACATTCGACTGTTGCCCAGCTCCCCGCTGCAATCCAGGATATTAAAGGGACAATCCCTTTTAAGTCTAGAGGCTCTACGTTATCAACAGGATCTTTATCGAGATATAGAAAAGGCATGCCGGCTAGTATTTCTAAAGATCTAGCTTTTTTTTCGCCAAAAGACTTCTTGTTTAAAAGACCTGAGAGTTCTCCCTGGTTAATTCCAGTTACTTCCATAAATGATGCTTGAACGCCGTTATGGTTTTTATCTATCCATTTTCTTAGATTAATTCTTCTGTTCTCAGTTATGTCTTTCACTTATCACCTTGTTATAGTTTGTCTTTGAGCTAATAATTTTATTTAATTACCAGTTGCAAGCCTTTCTTAGAGGTTCAATAACCTCTTTAATACCTGAAATATCAAAAGTAGCCGAAACTCTCCCACCTCTATATTTTTCAGCTTCTATATATATTGTTTCTTTACCTTCTAGAGATTTTATAAAAGAGATGGGTTTGGGAATGAATGAGGCTTGGCCATTGCTTGATGCATTCCACCAAGAGTTTTTTGCCTCTTCTTTATCGATTCGGTAAGCTACCTTCATGTTGTTCGATCCCAGGTATTCATCCCATGAAACAAAAGCATCTGTTTTATCTCTTTGGCAGCGGAGCATTAAAATTGCCGGACTTCTTTTATTTTTATAGTCGTTAGCAAATTTTATTATCGTAACCTCTTTAGAGTCATCCAAAGGAGATTCAGTGATATTAACGATCCAATCATCATATTCTTTTTTTAATTTATCTGATTCATTCTGTTCGTTTTCATTATTTTTGGAATTTTCTGCATTTTTATCATAACAAGCAAGTCTAGCAATATCGTTTTCAATTGAAGAGCAATTTGATGCGTATGCTGCCGATAATGAAAATAAAGCGACACTAAAAAATAGTTTTTTCATAAAAGTTCCTTTAAATAACTAAACATCCGTCCATTTTCCAATAACAACACCATTAATCACGGCATTACCGTTGATTTTGATAACTTTCTCATGCCAGTTTGGATTTAATGGTTGGATAT
This sequence comes from Ignatzschineria cameli, assembly GCF_003121895.1. Classification (GTDB taxonomy): domain Bacteria; phylum Pseudomonadota; class Gammaproteobacteria; order Cardiobacteriales; family Wohlfahrtiimonadaceae; genus Ignatzschineria; species Ignatzschineria cameli. The sequence goes on along the minus strand of NZ_QEWW01000004.1, from coordinate 122,320 downwards.
ACATACCATCTGTTTCTATCACTAATTGTTTAAATGTAGCAGAAGAACTTCCTTCTAGAGTTACGACAACTAGAGATTTATTTTCAGGTACTCGATCAGGATCGACATAGATAATGTCGCCATCTTCAAAGGATGGTTTTCCATTTGGATTTTCCATGCTGACGCCAACAACTCTTAGCGCAAATGTATTTTCGCTATGAGCTACGGGGCATGGAACCCATTTGATTAGCTCATCAGCCGGCAATGTTTCTACACTATGAAAATTACCAGCAGTTACCCATGAGATAACAGGAACAAATGAACCTTCATTTGTTTGTGTTGTAGGAGTGGTATTGGGCATAGGTCTCACTTCAGCTGTAGTCGGTGTATTCGAATCTATCCCATACATGAGCCATTCGGCAGTTACACCTAATACTCTAGCTATTTCAACTAGAAATTTAGAGCCATCATTTCTTCCATTTTCTAAAAAGGTAATTGTTGATGTCGATACTCCTGCTAATTCCGCTAGTTTTTCTCTGGAAATCCCCATTCTTTTTCTAGCTTCTTTGAGTCTCTCTTTTAGCATATTAAGCCTTTTCCCATTTTGGTTGTTCGATACTACTTACCTTTAATGCTAGTTACAAGTGTAACTAAATTCAATATACAAATGTAACAAGTGCAATAACAGAGTTGACTTGAAATATTACATAGGTAACAATATCGAAAACTTAGTGTTACATAGGGATTATGATGGTGTCTATAGAAGAAATAATTGAAAAAGCCGGTGGTGCTGAAAAGTTATCAATTGCATTAGGAATTACTCGCCCTGCAGTGCTCCACTGGAAATCAAGAGGATTAAAGGTCCCTCCAATTGCACATGCCGAAATTATTGAAGCAGTAACGGGCATACCCAAAGAAGAAATTTGGGTTGATTATTACGAGCGCTTAAGAAGCTTGCAAAGGAAATCAAATGAGTAGATTGAAATTCACAATACATGGCTTTCAGCAACATAAGCTTATTGAGCATGGTCTCGATAACAATGACGCTCTGGTTATGAGCGTCATAAAAGATATGTATGCCTCAGCATCTGTTGAAAGTGTGTTGATAGATGGAGAGCGATTTGTCTGGGTAAATCAGACTCAGCTAAGAGAGTTCGTTCCGATAATAGGATCACTAAGAACGATCCAAAGAATATTTGAGAAGCTGCGCAAAGCTAAAGTGTTTGACTCACACGTCTCATATGAAAAAAAGGGAGTTAAAGGAACCTTTTATTTCATTAAACCCACGCAGCTATTCGATGATCTTACCGAATATGTAGCTGATGTCAATATACCGCCCCAAGCCTTAAAAGAGGGTACGACAAAATGTCGTAACAAAGACTCTTCTACAAAAGACTCTTCTACAAGTGACTCTAAACATAATAGAGCGCCTGCTGATCTGAAACTATTGCTAGAACGAAATATTGATGAGCAACTTGCTAAAGATTTTCTTGTTTTAAGAAAAGCCAAGCGTTTGCCTTTGACACTGTCAGCAGTAGAAGGTTTAGAAAAACAGGCGAAAAAAGCAAATTATACATTGGAACAAGTTATTAGAACTTGTATTGACCGAGGCTGGGGTGGTTTTAATGTTAATTGGAGTGGAGCAATAAGCACGCCTGCGGTTAATGACTTTAACAGTCAAGATTACGGCGCACCGGTTATTCCTGAACATATGCGGAAATAGGGGGAAGATCATGAAACAAATTCAACAGTTTTTAAACAAGCCAATGCCAATCAATGAAGTTGTTACCAATGATTGGATAATCGATACGACCGAAATATGTGAAAAGCATGGCGAGTATATCAGTTCAATAAAGCGAGGATTAGAAAGTCGAGCCATTCCAGATTGCCCCAAGTGCCGACAAGAACGTGAGCTGAAATCTAAGCTTGGAGGAAAAGATGGAATCGCTAAACGCTTTACTCGTTGTTCGTTTGATAATTATGAAGTTAATCATGAGAGCCAGGCTCAGATTAAAGATATCTTGGAATCTTTTGCGCGTGATTTTGAAGATCACCTAGAAATGGGAACTCCCGTGCTTTTATTAGGTGGAGTTGGAACGGGCAAAACGCACCTTGCTTGTTCAATCGCGAATGAAATTGCAGATCGAGGTTATAACTCGATCTTTCGTTCTGTTTCTGCATTAGTCCGCTCAATTCGTGATTGTTGGGGGAGAAATGGTGAAGAAGCGAAGTTAATTGAGCTTTATAAAAATATCGATCTTCTGATTATCGATGAAGTCGGGGTCCAAGCAGGAAGCGATAACGAACGTAATATTTTATTCGACATTATTAACGGTCGTTACGAAGAGATGAAGCCAACGATCATGATCTCGAACTTGAAAATCGAGGACTTCACAAAAGCAGTTGGGCAGCGTATTGCAAGCCGTATTCAGCATGAAGGGCTCTTGTTACCGTTTGCATGGCGTGATTACAGAGCGGCACAAGGAGCTTAGAGATGAGTTGCAAGATAGAAAAACAATTAATGGATATTGGGTCTCAAGTTATTAAAGAGGATGGTCCTTTAGGAATGGTTAATTTTGTAAGAAAGTTAATTATTGCAGCAGCCGCAACTGCCGACCTAATCGATATGAGAGATATTTCAATTGAGCTATCAGATGATCAGGCTGTTGATTTTAAGATTCGCTCAATCAAAACGCCAGTGCCGAAAGATATTCACTAGGAGGTCGCAATGAGCAAGATAACGATTAAATTTTGGGATACATCGAGAAGCGAATATGTGGACTCAATAAACTCAGAAGACTTTGCTGTAGACGACGCATGCAATGTACTTCTTATAAGAAGTGGCGACAATATGTATCACTTAGAGCCTCACTTCTACCAAGATGGAGAGCGTATCGCATGAGTAAGTTCCCCGTCAAAAATGATAGACCCACCAATGGTGGTTGAACAATCAGTCGATAATTTTGGACGAAAACGGTTTACAGATGTTCTTATATTTTCTGGAGAAGTAGGAAAGCGTGACTCAATTGTAGTTGTTGCGCGTCTATCTCCGGAGTTTACAGCCAGAATCGTTGACAGATGGCTAGAGTTGGAAAGCCAATCATCCTTACCGGCACTTCCAAACTTTAATAATCCTGCGGAGGCAGCGCGCGCATGGGCAGATCAAGTTGAAGCTAATCAATTAGCTCAGCAGAAGTTAGTCGAAGTTGCCCCTAAGGTTGAGTTTGTCGATCGATATGTCAAAGGCAACGGGCTAATGACGTTTAGACAGGTTTGTAAGCTTCTCAATGTTAAAGAGGCTGAATTTAGATCATTCCTGGTCAGTCAGAAAATCATGTATCGATTGAACGGTGGTTGGGCAGCTTACCAGGTTCATTTATCTGCCGGCAGATTTCAGCATAAAGCCGGCATTGCCGAAAATGGCAGGGCATTTAGCAATATTTTATTTACAACAAAAGGCGTTAACTGGGTAGCAGAGCAGTGGCGCGTGTTTAATGAACAGGAGGAGATGGCATGAAACCCTATAAAAATATCATGATTTATAAGTTTGACGAGCAAGTTGATCTAACAGCAGAGCAACTGGAAGAGTTATTGGTACAGCATCCACTACGAGATTGCGGTCAGGATGAATTGGAAACGTACGGTTGGTTGCCGGCATTTAGTCAAGGCGAAAACCTTGTTGAAGAGATGAATCAGTCGCTATTTATTCGATTAGGGATGGAGATTAAGAAGCTTCCGCGCAAAGCGATTCAAACTGCCATTGAGAAGCGTGCGCGTGATAACAATATCGATCTTCTCGATAGAGTTTTATACAAAGAGCTCGAAGAGATCATCACAAATGAACTCATCAAGAAAACAGCGCCAGAGCAGTCATCTATTTGCGCGTATATCGACTTAGAAAAAGGCTGGTTAGTTGTTGATGCTCCAAGCGAGAAGAAAGCTTCATTAGTGACGGCTGTTCTTAGAAAGAGCTTAGGATCATTGCCAGTGGTTGGATACGCGCCACAAGTAGAGATGTCGATCATTATGACTGACTGGGTAAGAAACAACTCAATCAATGAAAAATTTTCTCTTTTAGATGAAGTTGAAATGAAAGAGCTCTCAAAAGAGGAGGGAGGTACTGCGCGTTATAAAGGAATTCCACTAGACTCAAAAGAGATCGAGCTAAACCTAGAAGAAGGATGGAGCGTTACCAGAGTAGGTCTCTCATTTGAAGATATCGTTACATTTTCACTGGGTGAAGACTTCATTTTCAAGCGCCTGCGATATCTCGATCAGTATCAAGAGCAGTTAGAGCTTAGTGAGGACCAGAATGCAGTGGCTCAAAGTAATGCTTATTTATTAGCAGATACCGTGAGAAGCCTTGCTACTGGGTTATTTAATGCATGTCATGGGAGTGATGAGCAATGAGAGACATGATAGGGGTTTTTACCGGGTTAATGCTTGCTACTTTAGTGATATTCCTACTCGGATCAGGCATAGATATGGGAAGAGAGAGCGTCGTGAAAGATTGTTTATCTATGAATATGTTTAGAGTTGATACAGGTATTTTTGAATGCAACAAGATCAGCAAATAGTAAAAATTAAGGTAAGGATCGGTTCAGATCCTTATCGTTTAATTCAGAGTATCCAAGGTTTATCGCCGGAAGATGTCGATCGATATATCGAAGAGCAAGCAAGAAAGATCGCATATAACGATGCGGTGAAAGAGATCAACAATCAGCCTCACAGAGGAACAATCTATGATGCAAAAGTAAGGATGAGAAGAGTCAATTCATCTGCCAAAGAGCGACTGCCGGGAAGATTGAGGCAACTATCGAAATACAGAATCAAAGTTCATCGAATGATCGAATTAGGCGATGGAATAGTCGAGATAGCAGGGGAGCGTTTATGAGTAAGAGGGTTTTAAGGAGTGATTCTAGATATCCAAAGCTTTTAGCGACCTATATGAACACAAAAGCGGGCCAGGCATTTGCGTTAAGTGTGATGAGTCAGCTAGTAGATGGGTTTGAGGTTGATTCAAAGGGCAGAATTGAAACGGTTCATATCGATGATACACAGTCGATCAAGTTAGATATGGAGTAAAGAGTGAATAGGCAAGAAATCAAGGCGCTCATTCAAAGCGTAATAGACGATCCAAAGTACATCAACACCGCCACAGAAATACTATCTATCGAAATACAGGAGGTAAAGCTACCGGATCTACGCAAGTGGTTACTAGATGGCAATGTACCGTGCATGATTCGATTAGAAGGCTGCCAGCACTATGGAGATCAACGCGCCCACGTAAGAATTGCCGGTAATACGGGCACAGGATTTAAAGCTCCAGATCCAATCTTTGCATGGTCCTGTTCAAGTTGTCACCAAAAGACCGAAAGTGACCCAGCCATGAGGGTTCATTTGATGGATGGGGTTGCGCGTACTCTGTTTTTATTAACTAAATCACTACCGATTGTATGCGCGAATGATGCGACAAGAAAGAAAACCAATAAGGGGATGGCGTGACAAAGAAGATCTACGACATAGTACCAGTGCCAAAGCCCAGAATGACACGCGCAGATAAATGGAAAAAGAGACCAGCAACAGCGCGTTATTGGGCGTTTAAAAATGAAGTGAAGTTACGTGGCATAAATGTCCCAGAAATGGGAACTCACATCACTTTTGTAATGCCAATGCCGGCAAGTTGGAGCAAGAAAAAAAGAGCTGAACATTTAGGTGAGGCGCACCAACAAAAGCCAGACGTAGATAACCTAACAAAAGCGCTATTAGATGCAATCTATGAAGATGACGCGCACGTATGGGATATCAGAACAACGAAGATCTGGGGCGAAGTAGGAAGAATAATCATTGAGGGAATGGAGAGTAATGAGTAGAAAGGATCTAAATCAAGCAAGAGCAGTATTAGAAGCTTGGGCGCGTTGGTCGCTTGATAGTAATGGTTTTCCAAGCGAAAGCCCGCTTGCGCGTATTGGTGAGATGCGTAGTGAGGCAGATGGATCTCGTTTACCGGACGGTATTGAGCAAGATCAATTAGCTCAAGATGCAACATTTGTATTCTTAGCAATGCGCAATGATCCAAATAATAAGATGAGTTTAAAGCATCGGAAGGTCTTACAGGAGTTTTATCTTGAGCGGAAGGAAGGTGAAAGCGTCGGAAGTATATGTCAAAGATTAGATAAGTTTTCACCAAAAGAATATACGGCAGCACTGAATGAGTTTGCACATAAGCTTGATATGTTCTATCTCCTAAAAGATATAACTTCACTTGAGAAAAAGATGGGGAGAAAGAGGGCGTAATAAACTTGCATTGAAGTACTTTGAAATGTATGATTTTATATAAGTTAGTCTTATTGACTTCAAAGCTCGCTGAATAGGCGGGCTTTTTTGTTGATTTAACTCAAGTAGATTAAACAGTATACGCATATCATATATAATCATTCTATAATTTATTTTATATATATAGAGTGATATTCAAATGGAAGTTAATTATAAAGAAAGATATGAAATTTTAATAAATTTACGGAAATCATTTGATGTTATTATCAAAAAAATTGAAGCAGATGATTATACAAATTTCCTTAACGGAATCAGTAAATATATGGAAGTTAAAGATCCAGATGCATTTATAAAAGAAATAGTAGTAAGTACTAGGTGGATATTACAAGTGTTATTTGCTGAAGCTGATAAAAGCAAATCTTGGATTTCTAGCTATAGCGAGCATGGAGTTATTAAACTAATTGGAAAGTTAACTATTTTATTGAATTTAATTGAAAATTTATCGAAATTTGAGTTTGTTTTAGGGGAAGATAAGAAAAATGTCATGAATAATTATCGACGCACTAATTTATTGGATTTAATGACAAATATATTGAACTACATTCAAAGCATCAAATTTGATATGTTATTTTCTGATAATTTTACTTTACAAATAAATGCTCCGAAAGATTTTAGACGTACTATGCAGGCCATTGAGGAAATTCATTCGGACTCTAAGAAAATAGAACTTCAAAAGCAAGAAGCAGAGAAGCTTCTTTCAGACATGAAGCTTATAGCTGATGCCGCTACTAGGGAGGGGTTAACAAAATCATTCAAATTGAGTGTAGACAGCTTGACAAAAAAAATACGTTGGCTAGATATTATCAATTACGTCAGTCTAGTAGCTATGGGGATAATGTCATATTTTATTTTTGATAGCGTTATCGGTGACGAGTCTCTAAAGATGTATGGTAGATTTCTAATGATAACCCCCTTGATATTTCTGTCTTGGTTTGTCAGCAAGCGGAGCCAATTTTTATACCAAATAAAAGAAGAGTACTCTTATAAATACGCAACGGCTCTTGCGTATGAAGGCTATAAAGAAGAAATTGAAAAGTACTGGGATAGTAGAGATGGCAATAGTAAAATGAGGGATAGATTGATGGAAATGACAATAGATAATTTGGCTAGAAGTCCATTAGAGCAGTTTGATAAAAATTTAGACCATGCGCCATATGTGCAAATTCTCAAGGAGTTGAGAAAATAAGATTGTATGTGGATCAGTAGGTTAACCTTTAATAAAGGTTATTCTATGATGGTGTAACGACATTTGAAGATATGAGTGTCATAAATTCAGCTAACCTAACACAAAGGTTGGATATATAGTAATCATAGATAATCTCAAAAATAAGATCTTTAAGTTGTTTATCTAAATCAGTCATGCGATTTATATCTGTACTACAGGTTGGGTCATAAACGAATTTTATATAGAAAGTAAAAGCTCCTTAATCGGAGCTTTTTTATTGGGGATAATAATATGAATATACCTACACTAAACCTTGCATGTGATATAGGCACATTAGAATCAGATCTTAAAATTCTTCAGAGAACCCCTCAGTTGATTGAGCATCATTTCGGCGGATTTGATACTTTCTTTAAGTTCATCGGCATTCACTTTGAATTGGAATCCGCAGACGGGACACTCGAGTGTAGGGTTCTTCTTAAGGTTTCCGATAGTTTCCGAGATTTTATGAGAGCAGTCAGGGCAGGGAATTTCAATAGGCATATCATTTAAGTTCAACATAACAGTTTCCTTATAATATTTAATGAGTTGTAGGAAATTCAGATTAGCATATTAAAAGGAAATGATTGTCTTGCTAGCGTAACTAGCACTAAGTTTAGATAAGAACGCTTTGGCGGTCTTTTTTTATGGGTGAAAGAAAATGAATGCAGGAGTAGTAGGCGGGGCTGCGAAAGTGGTATCCGAAAATCAATTAAATTTCCCATGGATTAAATGGGGGATGAAAGAGGTTGGGGTTAAGCGAACAGGTATTGGTGCCGGTAATCCACGAATTATTGAATATTGGAAGATGTTCAGAATGAGTGGAATAAAGAACGAAAGAATCTCCTGGTGTTCTGCATTTGTAGGTGCAGCACTTGAAGCTAGTGGGATTAATACGAATTCAAAAGATAAGTCGATATATCAGAAGCGAACAAAAGATAGCTCGCAGTATTGGTTGCATTGGGATGGTGGTGAAAAGGTAAGCCCTTGCTACGGCTGTATTGCGGTAATGACAAGATCCGGTGGCGGACATGTTGGGTTCTTAGTTGGTGAAGATGGGGATAATTGGGTACTACTTGGTGGTAATCAAGGATCAGCAGTATCAATCGCTAAGTTCCCAAAATCTCGCTTTATTGGATATGTAATGCCGAAGGGGTATAAGTCGCTTAAGCCTATTCCAAGTTTAAAAGCAGATGGAGAGGCTAATTTGCAATGACCAAAGAGCTATTAAGAATGCTTCAAAGTAGATCAAGTGATGGGAAGCTTCGGCTTGATCTCAATAAAACGACTCTCTTTATGACATCTGTTGCCGGCATCTTATTAACGACTTATGCGGTGATCGTTCAAGCGAGTTTTGCTGAGGCGTTGTTTATCACGATGATTGGTGCCGGTGCAGGTACAACAATATCGAAGGGCGTTGTCGATACAATGCAAAAGAGAAAAGATCATGAATAAGGTCTTATCAGTATTAGTAACAGTTATGAGCGCTATAGGCGCTTTTTTAATGCTCTTAATTCGGCAGAAGAATCGAGAGCTTGAGAAGAAAGATGACGAAATCAAACAACATAAATCAAAAGCAGAGCAACAACAATTTATTGCTGAGCAAGAAACAGAAACAAAGAATGCTACAAGTAGCATCAGTAGCGCTTCTGAGTCTGATATTGACAGCATGCTCGAGCAAACTGGTTCATACCGAGATTGATTACCGTGCTATTAATTGTGCAGGTTGGAAGAAGGTGTTGGTTGATCGAGATGATGTCTTGAGTAAAGCAACTAAGGAAGATGTAGTCTCTCATAATTCACGTTACGTTAAGTATTGCGAGGGATTGTAATGGTAAAACTTGCAAGCTTAATAGAGAAATTCCCAAAGACATGGAAGGGCGCGATTATCACGACGTGGATCTTAGTTGTGACTGGTGCAGTGACATTGGTTGCAACAAGCAATCCAGTGCAAACATCAGTTGCTAGACTTATTGATATGCGTAATTTGCAGTCCCAGTTTTGTCCTGAACAATTTTTGCAAGAGTCTGAACGTCTTGTTGAAAGCTTAGGTGCGAAGAGTGTAGTTGTATGGGCAACAGACATCAGCGGTAATCAAGCAGCTAAGACAGTGATGTTTGCTTACGACTCAGAAGGTGGAGAGCATACTACTGAATCATGGATAGGTAAATCTGCACCACTTTATGCTAGTGAACGCAATCGATTGGAGATGACATATCTATTAGAAGGCCATGTTACCTGCAGTGAGTTCACTGCTCATTCCGAAATAGAACGCCGGATCAGTGAGACCGATGGTATTACTCATGTATGCTCTGTTCCGGTACCACCAACCAGTGGGAATATGATCGGTGTGATTAGTGTGTACTTTGATCACGCGCAAGAAGCAACGAGCGCGGTTCGATTAGATTTACGCAAAGCATCAAGGGGTATTGTGCATGAGTAGTTATATAGAGTTAGAACCATTTTTTGATGATCAGGGCGTTCTTCTTGTTCGCGATAAGATCACGAAAAAGGTTGTACATAATCTAAAAGCGGTATCAGTATCGAATGATGTTGAGACTAAGCCATATAAGATTTTGGATATTAAAGTTGCATCTGTGGGGAAGATTGAATGCAATGTCAAGTAGGAAGATGGTGGCGCGCTTGGTATTCGACAAGAAGATGGCGTGAGATGCGCAAGCGATTATTGCAGAGAAAACCTTACTGTCTTTATTGCAAGAAGAGAGAAGGGCGGATAGTTAAAGCGACGGTTGCGGATCATATTATTCCGCATAAGGGCAATCCTGCATTGTTTTGGGATGAAAATAACCTGCAATCGCTGTGTAAGCAGTGTCATGACAGCGATAAAGCTCGAGAAGAATCCGGCGGTAATGCCAAGATAAGATTTGGTGCGGATGGTTATCCGATTCAGGTACCCGGGGGGGAGTGATTCTATTTTTGCGAATGCTCTTCTGTTTACCGCCCCCCTACCTTTTCTTTATTGCTTTGGACATTTTGCCTCACGCGTGCGCGCGCATGTGTGCTTTATTTGTTTGTATTTGTCAAGGGTTTTTTATGAGTAAAATTGATACTGCTACCGGTGCTATCAATGCATTTGAGCAAGCTAACAAAATTCATAGCCCGCCAGATTTTATAAAACTATCAGATTTTGATATGCACTTTTGGCGAGCGATTATGAACTCGAAAGCATACGAAACGTGGACTGAGTTTGATTTAATTCAAGCAGCTAATCTTGCAATCTCTCAAGCTACAATTCAGAAGTTAACAGAAGAGATTAAAGCGGAAGGAGTTTTAGTAAAAAAAGAAGGAACGAATACGACAATTCCAAATCCAAAGATTGATGCAAAAATAAAAGAGGTAGATTTATCTATTCGATTATCACGCATTATTCATGTACATGCCGAAGCGACAGGAGGCAGAGCCAAAGATGCGCGAGGAAAAAATAGAAGCGTAAGAGATGCTCGAAATGTGATGACGGGAGGATCTCCTCTACTTGCAGGAGGATTGCCACTGAATGATTGAACCACGTTATATTGAGTTGCCAGAGCATATCCTCAGAGCAATCAAGAGTGGTCCTGTTCCCAAAGTAAGAAATTGGCGAGAGTTGGAGTTTCATCAGCTGACAAGAGCCGAGCGAATGTGCGCTTTTATAGAGAATCATTGTGTAATTCCAGAGGGGAAATTAGCAGGTCAGCCGGCAAAGTTATCGCTCTTTCAAGAAGCTTTTATCTATGCTGTTTACGATAATCCATATCAAACAACTGAAGCGATTTTATCCATAGCCCGAAAGAACGGGAAAACCGGGCTAATCGCTTTTTTAATGCTTGGTCATATTGTAGGACCAGAGGCGAAAATCAATTCACGCGTGATCTCTGGTGCCATGAGTAGGGAGCAAGCTTCCGAAGTCTATCGTGCAGCAGCTAACTGCGCTGAATTATCTGATGATCTTCGTTCTTTGGTGAGGGCGACACCTTCACAAAAATCACTACTCGGACTTCCTGTGAATGCTGAATATAAAGCAATCAGCGCGGAGGGAAAGACGGCACATGGTAATAACCCTGTTTTAACAATTATTGATGAAGCAGGACAGATAAAGGGAAATACTTCAGAGTTCATTGAAGCGATTACGACTGCAGGAGGTGCTTATGATGATCCTCTGCGAATCACAATTAGTACTCAGTCTGAAACAGATCATGATTATTTCTCTCTCGATATTGATGATGCGATAGAGCATCAGCCGGTAGACAAGGTTTGTCACTTATATGAGGCTGAGAAAGATTGTGATCTACTCGATGAAGAGCAATGGCTCTATGCAAATCCAGCGTTGGGTGAGTTTAAAGATATCAATTATTTGAGAGCAGAAGCAGATAAAGCCTCCCGCTCTCCAAGATTGGCCAATACCTTTCGGAGATATCAACTTAATCAAAGGATTGTATCGAATGATGCATTTATACAAGCTGATGAATGGAAGCTGTGCAATGCAAAGCCCGCTGTTCTTGATAAAGAAAAGATGAGGATATTTGGGGGATTCGACTTATCCCAAAATACAGACCTGACATCTTTTGTACTGATTGGAATTGGTGAAGAAGTAGAGGTTTATCCCTATTTTTGGATGCCTAATCACAAGATTGAAGAGCGAGATAAGACCGATAGGGCACCTTACCTTTTTTGGCGTGATGAAGGTTTCATTATGACAACGCCGGGAGCAACGGTGGATTATGACTTTGTTGCCTATCAGTTGATTGAAATCCTAGAAGATCATGGGCTTTGGTTTAGTGATTTAAAGATAGGTTTTGATAGATGGCGATTTGTATTCTTTAAACGAGCATTGATGGAAGCCGGCATTACTGAAGCAGAAATTGATGAGTGCTTTATTGAATATGGGCAGGGGTTCAAGGACATGGACCCCGCTTTAAAAAAAATGACCGAGTACATCCTAAACCACAAAATTAATCATGGAGATAATCCTGTTTTAAATATGTGCTCATTTAATGCGGTATCGGTAGAGGATGCTGCAGGAAATATTAAGTTAGAAAAACGAAAAGCAACAGGGAGAATCGATGGAATTCAGGCTTTTGGTATGGCAATTGGGGCATCTTTAAAAGAGCCTGAAGAAGTCAAGAAAGAGCCAGAATTATTCTTTATATAAGGAAGGAAATAATGAACAAAGATCCGAAAGATATGTTGAATAAGAATAATAGAGCTTATTCGGTCGTATCTGTTAAAAATTTTGAGGATAAAGATGACTTCTTTATTTTCTCAGGAATAGCGACAACACCCAAAACAGATCGTCATGGTGATGTTGTTGAGCCGAAAGGCATTGAATTTGAAAACCCAGTTCCTCTGCTTTGGCAACATCGACATGCTGAACCTGTAGGCCACGTTTACTTTGAAGAGGCTACAGATGAGGGGGTAAAGTTTACCGCTAAAATCCCCTATATAAAGGAAGATGGTGAACTGAAGAAGCGGGTGGATGAAGCGATTCACTCTATCAAATATGGACTGGTTCGCTGTTTATCTATTGGTTTTAGAACATTGAAATATGCATGGATCGATGAAACTTACGGCATGCATATTCAAGAATGGGAATGTTATGAGTTATCACTAGTGACGATACCTGCTAACTCAGACGCAATTATCACTGAGATTAAGAGACTGGATCTACAGCAAAGGGCGTTACCTATCAAAATTGATCCTACTCGCAAATCGGTCGGCGCTTCGACCAAGAAGAAAAAAGTTATTAAAATTTATTAAAAGGAAATAATGATATGTTTACAAAACACATTAAAGGGCTCGAAGCTGCCAAGAAAAAAGCTCAAGATGAAAAAGCAGCTATTTTGCAAAAATCTGCTGATGAAGGAATGTCTCTTTCAGAGCAAGATGTTGCAGAGCTACAAGAGTTAGATGACACCATCAAAAGCCTAGATGTAGATCTACGATATTATCGTGCAGCAAGTACTGAAGATAAAGATACAGCTACTCCTGTTGAAGGGAATACTGAAAAATCAGGACATAATTCACGTCAAGGGCAAACCAGTGTTCGTGTTATAACACCAGAGTTAGAGAAAGGCGTAATGTTTGCGCGTTTAGTTAAAACACTCGCGCGAGCAAAAGGATCAGCCTCAGATGCTATTATCTTTGCAGAAAATGATGCGAAGAAAACAAATGACAATCGCCTCCTTAATCTTGTAAAAGCAGCTGTTGCTCCGGCAACAACGCAAAATACAGAATGGGCAGGGGCTTTAACAGAAGGGAAAGAAGCATCTAAAGAGTTCATTGAGCTTCTATTGCCTGAAACGATTCTTGGTAAATTTGGAACGAATGGGATTCCTAGTTTGCGCGAGATCCCATTCAATGTCTTAGTGCCAGGGCAAAGTCTTGGAGGCTCTGCTACATGGGTGGGGGAAGGAAAGGCCGCATCTGTAACCACGGCAGGATTCTTTAATACGAAGCTTGATCGCATGAAATTATCTGCGATTTCAGTATTAACTGAAGAGATGATTTTAGATAGTTCTCCTGCAGCGGATATTTTGGTAAGAGATACTTTGATTGCTGCAATCTCAAGTCGAATTGATAAAGATTTTATTGATCCGACAAAGACAGAATCAGCGCGCCTATCTCCAGCATCAATTACAAATAAGGGCGTTGCAATTGAAAGCGTTGGGAATAACTCTGCAGCAATTAAGCGTGATGCGGTAGCAATGCATGCGCCATTTATTAAAGCTAATATTCCTACTGATAGATTAGTGTGGTTGATGGGTTCATCTACGGCATTAACTCTGTCACTCATGACAACACAATCAGGTGCTCCTGCATTCCCTGGAATGACACCAGGAGGTGGTTTCTTCTTAGGGAAACCGGTTATTGTGAGTAGCAATATTGGAAAGATGCTTATTCTTGCTGATGCAGCCAGTATCTTAATTGCGAAAGATGATGATATTAGTGTGAAGTATAGCCAGGAAGCGAATATCAAAATGAGTTCAGATCCTGAAAATGACTCTGGAGCAGAGTCTGTCAGCATGTTCCAGAATGATATGGTCGCTATCAAGACGGATCAATATATCAACTGGTCATTGGCGCGTAGTGGTAGTGTCTCCTATATCAAAGAAGTGAACTGGACCTTCGATGATGGTGAGCCGGGAAAGTAGATAACCCAGAATTTAATACGCCAACCGATGATGGCATTAATGCAACTCAGGCAGCGCGAGATTTTGCGCGAGAGAATGGCGTTGACCTTAATGAAATCACAGGTACAGGTTCTGGGGGAAGTATTACGAAGCCGGATGTTGAGAAGTATCTTGCTGATAAAGATCAAGGATAACAAATAGCCCCGAAAGGGGCTTTTTTAATGGGGTGAGAATGTTTAGTTTTTTTAAACGAAATAGAAAAAAGGAACTTAAATCTGCCGGGGATGGTAATTGGCGACCGATGATTATCGGTGATCTATTCTCTGGTGGTTTGCGACAGGGCCGAGAATTAAAAAACGAGGAACTCTTAACTCATTATGCCGTTTTTTCTTGTTTGTCATTAATATCTCAAGATATTGCAAAGTTACCTTTTATATTTGTAAAACGAAATAGTAGTAATGTTCTTCAACGTGTTGAAAGTCCTCATTTAACAGCATTGAGAAAGCCTAACTATTATCAAAACCATATCCAGTTTAAAGAAGCATGGATGTTTTCAAAGTTAATGTATGGAAATACCTATGTTCTAATTGTTAAAAATAGATCTGGAAAAACCATCGGATATCATATTCTTGATCCGAAGTCAGTGACGCCTTACGTATCTGATAGTGGTTCTGTTTACTATAAATTAGCGAAAGATAAGCTTGCAGGCATAGATGAGGTAATGGTGCCGGCGAGCGAGATTATTCATGATCGATTTAACTGTTTATTTCATCCTCTAGTTGGTATCTCTCCGCTCTATGCAGCAAAAGCATCAGTGGATCAAGGGTTAAAGATTCAAGAAAACAGTTCAACATTCTTTGGAAATAAAGCCGTTCCGAGTGGATTGTTAACAGCCCCCGGAAGCATTAGCGATGATACGGCCAAAAGGATGAAAAAACATTGGGAAAGCAATTACTCAGGTAATGGCGCAGGTAAAGTTGCTGTTTTGGGAGATGGGTTGAAGTTTGAGCCGATGGCGATGACTGCTCTTGATTCTCAGCTTATT
The DNA here is from genome assembly GCF_003121895.1 of Ignatzschineria cameli. Lineage (GTDB taxonomy): Bacteria > Pseudomonadota > Gammaproteobacteria > Cardiobacteriales > Wohlfahrtiimonadaceae > Ignatzschineria > Ignatzschineria cameli. Next base: position 106,632 of record NZ_QEWW01000004.1, on the reverse strand, counting down.
GAACAACTGAAGTTAACTGCAGAAGTTGTTTGTGCATTATTTAAAGTGAACCCTTATCTTGCGGGAATATCAGATAAGAGACCGCAAGAGACCGTTGAAGGAATCTATTTAGAGTATCTACAGAAAACACTACATTTTCACATTGAATCAATGGAAGCAGTTCTTGATGATTCTCATAATTTAGATGGTGTGACTGAGTCAATTGATTTGGATACCACTAATTTATTAAGAATGGATACTTTAAATCGCTATAAATCCCATAGCGAAGCATTAAAAGCTGCATTTAAAACGATTAATGAGGTTCGTGCTGAGGAGGGATTAGATCCTGTAACGGGAGGTAGCACACCTTATCTACAGCAACAAAACTACTCATTGGAAGCGCTCTCAAAAAGAGATGCAAAGGATGATCCTTTCTCTAAAAGTGAGAAGAGTCCTAAATCAGATGAGATAGAAGATATAGAAAAAGCATTAATAGAAGGGCTTATAGAGGGGTTTAAATTGAATGGATGAGTTAAGAAATCAGCTTTTAGAAACTATTAAATCTTTTATTAATGAACGACTGGAATCCTTAGAGTTAAAAGTTAAATCATTAGAAAATGAAAATGTTCAGTTACGAAAGACGTTAGCATCGCTTCCTACGAAGGCTATTAATGGCATTGATGGTAAGCCAGGGAAAGATGGCCAAAATGGCAAGGATGGCCAGAACGGTAAAGATGGAAAAGATTTCGATCAGCAAATTGCGAAAGAGATGCTAGAGCTGATGTTTGAGCCCTATAAAATCAAGTTGGCCAATCTTAAAGATGGAAAAGATGGGCGTGATGGTAAGGATGGGCAAGATGGTCAAAACGGCAAGGATGGAGCATCTGCTTACGACATTGCCGTTAAATATGGTTTTAAAGGAACTGAGCTTGAGTTTGCTCAAAAGCAGTTTGGGAAGGATGGAAAAGATGGCCAAGATGGTAAAGATGGATTAAATGGTGCTGATGGTGTTCCCGGAAAATCAGCATATGAAATTGCAGTAGATCATGGCTTTAAAGGAACTCAGCTTGAATTCGCTCAAAAGCAGTTTGGAAAAGATGGCAAAGACGGACAAAATGGTAAGGATGGTCGTGACGGGAAAGATGGAGTCGGTTTTGATGATCTTAAAGTCGAATTCGATGGCGAGCGCACGGTTTCACTCAAATTTGTAGCGGAAGGAAATACGAAATCTTATGAGTTTTCTATTCCTGCGATGATATACAAAGGCGTTTATAAAGACGCTCAAAACTATCAAATTGGGGATACTGTCACTGATAATGGAAGTCTTTGGACATGCCTTAAAGCAACTAGTGAACGCCCCATTTCAGCAGAAAAAGGTTATTGGCAATTAGCCGTCAAACATGGACGCCAAGGAGATAAAGGACTTCCCGGCATGAGTGCTTATGATTTAGCCGTAAAAAATGGCTTCAAAGGCTCTGAGAAAGAGTATTTAGCAGGGATTAGAAGAGGAATCGGATCATGATGTTAATAACATTAGAGGAAGCGAAGCATCAATGCTATGTCGATCATGATTTTGATGATGAGTTGATTACCCTCTATATCAAAGCAGCAAGCAGTGCAGTAGCCAATTATATTAAGCGAGACGATCTAACACTAGAGAATGCCCCGATAGAGGCTAAATATGCCGTTCTAGCTTATGTGGCGAAGATGTATAAAGATCGTGATAACGATGAAAACCAAGATTATTCCCACGGTATGCTCCCCAATTTTGTAACGGCAATTCTTTATCCCCTTCGTGAACCAACGGTACAGTAGGAGGGAATATGAGCGGATTAAAAGCAGGAGATCTACGGCATCGTATTACTATCGAAGCCCCAGAAGTTATTGATGGTCCATATCGGGAAGAGGTCTGGAAAGTATATCGTGAGAATGTGGCAGCAAAGGTCACATTTCTAAGCACAAAAGAGATTGTAGCCAGTGGTGCTGAATTATCAGAAGTGAAGGCTCGAATACAAGTGAGATACGACAAGAGCATTAATGCAAAGATGCGTATTAAGTTTAGAGATGAGCTTTACGAGATCGAGGGCGTGATGCCGGACAATGAAAGTGGATTACAGTGGATGACGGTCTTTGTGACTCGGGGTGTTACCGATTTTTAAGCTCATAAGAGTAAATAATGAATAATTTAGGTATTTACCTATAATAATAGGTAATTTAAAACTATTAATAACAGGATTAGAAATGAGCTCAAAAACTAAAGATATAATTTTGCGTGCTTTCAGGATTAGTATTGGAGATACGAAGGTCAGTAATGCAGTAAATATTTTTGATGATTTAAAAGTTAAGCTAGGTGGCTTTGAATCTTCCTCTGACCGATGCATGATCTTGAATCCAACGGATCCCAATAATGAGAAGGATTTAATCTCAGACTACCATGAAGTGATAATTCCTAAGAGTTTTTTTTGTACAATGTTAAGGATAGTTCCAGGGGAGGATGCGCAGCATATTCCGGATGAATTACTTGAGCAAAAGAAATTTTCTATGGATGAGGTTGAGGAGTTGCAAGAGTCGCATAATTTGCCCAATCTGTGCAAGGAGAGCTTTTATTTTTCTACCTGTGGACATTATTTAGTAACAAACCTCAGGGGAAATAAAACGATAAAAGATCTACAGACATATCTATCTTGGTTACTCGGCAATGATCTTTTGATATTGACTCCAATGGTAAATATCCCAGATGATATTCCAATGCAGGATATTAGTAATATTACGTTTAGCGATGGCTATATAGATTCTTCTTTTGAGGGAGAGGTAGTGAAAACACAATCATCCCAAACTAGGAGTTTTAACCTCAAGAATATGGCTGCAAGTATTATCGACGATCTTTTTGGCGATACCCAAGATTTATCTGATATTGACTTAGAAAGAATCATAGAGGCTAACTTAATAGTTAAGTGGAGTAAGCCGAAAGATATGAGTAAGGAAGAATATGAGAAAGTAATGGGCGCCATGATTAAGCCTGTTGCTGATTTAGAGGGCATGACGATTAAGCCAAAGAAGGGTAGACTAATAAGAGGTGAAGAAATTCCTAAAACTAAAGTAGTTAAGGTGGCACATACATCTTCAGGTAAAATAGTTGAAATGGGACTGCAACAGGAGATGAGTAAATTCTTAAATGAATTAAATCAATCTAAATAAGAGATGAATAGAAAGTTTTGGTATGTTTTATTGATAGCATTGATTATATCAATACCCCTATCTTTTTTTATTAAGATAGGGGAAGGTGCTTTGCTGTCTACAATATTTACCATTAATGGGATTATGTTTTCGATAGGGCTTGGGATTGTTAGCAACTTTAACCTACAGGGGATTAGGAGATGGGATTACATAGCAACTATTAGAAAAAATATTAATTTGGTAAGAAATTCCTTCATTAGTTTCTTTTCTGTATCATCATTTAGTTTTATACTTGTGAATCTCCTTTCAGATGATGTTTTTTATCATTATGATAGGTTTAATTTGACTCTCGATTTGAAGGATATACTGACAATATTTTCACTGTTTGTAATGGTGTATTCTATAATTTATTTCATATATAATTTTATTAAAATACAAGATTTGAGTCAGAGTATTTTTGACAGAATATTAGAAGAAGAAAACGCTTCAAAATAAGATATTTAATATTTTAAAGAAAGATAGCTCGCAAATGCGGGCTTTTTTATTGTCCAAAATCAAACTTGCAAGGATTCCTTGCAAGTTCAAAACATAGATAGTGCAAAGCTTTAGACGCTATCAAATACTGTTTGTGAGATAGCTACTCGCAAAAAATAACCCCTTTCCAGGGTAAATCTGGTTAGGGGGTTTTTATTAATTAAAACACGGAGACATTACAAATGAAAATGTAGCAAATAAGGCAAATGAAATAGTAGAGTTAGATTTTGTATTCATCAATGGAAAAGAAGTGGTGACGGATAGTTTTCTTGTAGTTAAAGCCTTTAATAAGAGGCATCATCACGTTATCAGGAATATTGAAAAGATAATCACATCAATCTCTGATATTCCCACTGCCCCCAAATTTGGGGTAAATAAATAGTTTTAATGTCTAGCATGGATTAATATGTAATTTATAAGTAATGTTATGAGAATCTAAAGTGTATTTGGAAGAACAATTAATTTCATTTATTTGGTGGAATACTAGCTTATCTTTTGGCAAAAAACGAAACCTTGAAGATGAGTCGAGAAAAGTCATATTTGATACAATTAATAAGTTCACATCTAGTGATGTTGATTGCATTGTTTTAACTGAAATATCTGAAGAAGACGTTAAAGAGATTAGAGTAGAATGTAACTTAAGGGGTTACAAGATAAGGTCTATTTTTGATAAGGTTGGGAAAACTCATTTTGATTTTTGCGTGATATATAAAAACGCTACATTAGAAATACTAGGTCAACCGATAAAAATTGATAAGATCGTTAATAATAAATCTTATAAGTTAGGTGTGCGTGTAAAATTTTTTGAGAAGAATTCTAAAGAGATATTTCATACTATTTTTTCCCATTGGCCGGCACGAATATATGGTACAGATATTCAAAAGCGAAATGAGATGTCAGCTAGATTGAGATTTAGTATTGAGAGCGACATTATAGAAAAATATAGAGCAGATGAATTAGGGGAGCCTTTTATAATACTTTTAGGGGACTATAATGAGGAGCCTTTTAGTGTTCATTTATCTGAGAATTTAAAATCTACAAGAGATAAGTTTTTAGTTAAAAAAAAGCCAGATTTATTTTACAACCCTTTTTGGGGAGATTTATCTCTGAAAGAAAATCAGCAACATATTGGCAGTTACTATTTTAAAAAGGGGGATATTACCCGATGGTATACACTTGATCAAATAATGTATTCACATGCATTTGTTGATGGGAAAGAATGGGAGGTAGTTGATTTCTTGGATAGAATAATGGCATTCCCTGAATTGTTCTCATTAATAACAGACAATGAGTCTAAGCTGGACCATTTTCCTATTTTGGGCATAATTAGAAAGGTGAATTAGATGGTAGATTTTACAGAGTCCTTTAAGAAGGGGATTGCTAATGCTAAGAGAGCAGAAAGGGAAAAAGCTGAAATTATTCAGTTGTTTAAAACCTTAAAAGATCAAATATCTAAGGTGACTGACGGTAATATAGAAGTTTACTTAGGCAATAAAAAAAGCCAAACAAAAGATAGATGTAGCACTAACTCTTCAATAGATTCTATTATTAGAGACCAGATAAATTTCTCTAAAAAAAACCAATTATTTGTCAATAAAATTATGGGACTGGAGTCAGAAGAACAAGTTAGCCTAAGTCAAAGCGATGCTATATTGGCTAGTTCAATAGTGAATGGTAATAGGTATACGACAAGAGTAATAGCTGAGTGGAAGTCTGATCAGGGGTACCCCTGTAAAATATTTTATGATGGTCTAGAGCGTGAAGTTTTTGATAAGAAATCATTAGAGGGGGTTTTATCTGACATGATTAGTTCCCCGGTTGTTGGTAGTATTTTTCAAACATTATTATCAGATGCTGAGAAGTCCTAGGTGTGAGTAGAATAATTAAAACCCGCATAACAGGAATAAAAGAGCTGAAAGAGAAGCTCAAAAGCGTTAGCGATGACATGATCAATAAAGGCGGTCGCTCTGCATTGAGAAGTGCAGCGAATGTGATTCGTAAAGAAGCGAAAGAACGGGCGGAAAGGCTAGATGATCCCAATACTCCAGAACGCATTGCAGATAATGTGGTTGTGAGGTGGGATCGCAAAACGTTCCGAAAAACAGGTAATCCGGCGTTCAAAGTCGGCATACTAGGTGGTGCTAAAAAAGATTCTAAAAAGAAAGGAAGGGGTGGTGATACGTTCTATTGGCGCTTTCTGGAATTTGGAACGGCGAAGATGCCGGCAAAACCTTTTATGAGGCCAGCGATCGATACAAAACAAAAAGAGGCTATTGATAAGTTTGTAGAGGCTTATAAAAAGCAACTTGATAAAGTTCTTTCTTAGATGCTATCAGTTAGGATTATTTTAATGACCTATACTAAACTATTAATGGTTATTTAGCTCTAAGGATAAAATTAATGAGGAAATTAACTTTTTTATTGTTTATGGTTTTTGGACTTCCTATTGCTCAAGCAACTGATAATGAGATAGATATTATTGTTAAAAGTATATCTATGATGGATTTTTGTAAAAAGAAGACAGCACTTTGCCCCAGCGATAAACCTGACCCAAAAAGATATAATGGCATGGGTGGAAAACTGAATCCAACACCTGTTGGAGAAGAGTTTGGGAAAAAAATATATATAATCAAAATGAAAGATAATAGTATTTTATATTTCCACAACAAGAGCGATGATTTTTTTAATGATAGAGGGGGGCTTGTTACTTTATCTTCACATGAAAAAAGATTGCAAGAAGCAGGTAAGCCTGTAATTGAAGGTAGCTCAATTATTGTTGATAAAGTGGTTCTCGATACTGACGGTATTGGTTATAAATATCATTTATCAACAGGTGATGAGTTGTGGGGGGATGAGTTTCTGGCATTAAGATCATTATTAGAGCAGATCCCTAAAGAGCATGAAATTACGCTAATGAGTATCATTGATGATATAGATATAACTCATGATGATGTTGAAGATAGATTTTTCTTATCCATAAAAGAGCCTATGGGTACTAGAATGAGAGAAAGATTACCAATCCAGCCTTATATCGGAATTCAAGATGGGAGGTCTTGGATGAGGTTTAAGGTTTACTATGTTGCAGATAATTGGTTATTTGTAGAAAAGGTTCTTATAAAAACCGATGATAAAAAAAGAACGTTTGATAACTTACATTTTAAGAGGGATAACTCAGGAGGCATTATCTGGGAATGGGCTGATATCAATGCCACTGATCAAGAGATTCAGACGATTAAGGATATAGTTTCAAGTGAAAATACCGTTGTTAGGTTTTACGGAAAGAACTATTATAACGACAGAAAAATATCAAATAAGCAGAAAAAGCTATTAGAGAATATTTTGCAGATCCAGAGTTTCTTCCAATAGTATGTAAGAGATTTATTTCAAAGTTCGCTCCGGCGAGCTTTTTTTATGCGAGTAATAAAATGAATCATTTGATCTATGAAGTATCAAAAAAAATGGGCGTGCCGTTTCATAGTGCAGGAACAGCACAAACAAAAAGAGGGGCTAATTACATAACGTGGCAGATTATTAGCGATGTTCCACTTCAGACAATAGATTATCGTAGCGAAACATCGAAAGTAAGGTTGCAGTTTGATATTTACGCGCAACAAGAGGAGGTGGCATTTGTTATAAGCGACAATTTAGAGAAAGAGATGAATGGGAAAGGGCTTGTTTTGGCGAGGAATGGCCCTTTTTTTGATGTTGATACAAAGATGTATCGTCGCACGATTGATATGAGTGTTTTAAAAGGAAATAGATATGAGTAAGCACGAAGAAATTTGGACACAAGGGACGCAACTTTATGCGCTTGGAGAAGATAGCGAGGGGCAAAAGATTGTCTTTAAAGTTGATGGCGTTCACGGATTAACGCCGGGAGAAGCAACTAAAAATGAAATTCCTATCACAACGCTAGAAGATAAAGCGAAAAGATCGATGAACGGACTTTTAGATCCCGGAACTGCCTCTTTTAGCATTTATTTACGAAAAGGCAATAAAGGGCATCGAAACTTAGAGCATTTTTATAAAACGGATCAGAAAGTTAAATTTGCGATCGGGCTAGATGATGGCTTTGGTCAAGACGCAACGCTAGAAGGTGATGATTTCGATCTGCCAAAAGGTCGGACATGGTTTGTTTTTGATGGTTCTGTAAAGTCGTTTCCTCCGGTCATTAATGATGATTCTGCTGTAGCGGTTAACATCAATATTCAGGTTTCTGGTGAAGGTGGATTTGTTTGGCTAGATGATGGAGCTGAAACAAAAAATTTCTCATCATATGAAGATTAATTTTAGCCCCGAAAAGGGGCTTCTTTTTGGAGTTTATTAAATGAATTTAGCAGATGTCTTGGTAAGTGATGCACAACAAAAAACAATTGAACTGCCGATTGGCGAAGGTGGCTCCAGTGCAAGTGTTGATGTTTATTTAAGAAAGCTTCCTTTTTCTCTTGTTTTTGATGCGAAAGATGAGAAAGGGAAAGCGATCGGTGGCAATGAGTTAATAGCAAAGCGTGTTGCCCACTGCTATGTCGATAAAGAAGGCAGTCCAATTTTTACAGAAGCGCAATTGCTAGGTAATGATGTAAAAGTGGTGCCGGCAGATGTTGTAATCGCTCTACATGAGGTGATTGTGGAGGAGAATAATTTGGGAAAGATTTACGGGGACTTACTCATGAAGATGAATTCTGGTGTGAACTCGTTATCAACGGAATCGGCGGAAAAACAGTAGAAGAAGCAAAGAGAAATATCTCTAACGATGAGGGGCTAATGTGGCTCAACTATCTTAGAAAAAGAGGAACGATTAATGTTTCTCGTAAAATCGAGCAGGTTGTTGGTCTCTTCACTGCATTATGGGTAAGCGCTAACAGCAAAGAGAAAGTTCCCCTTTCAAATTATATGCCGTATGAGATGTCGAATGAGCGAGAGAGCCAAGCAAGACCGAAAAGTCAGGCTGAAAAAATCAAGAATTTCTTCAATAAGATAGGTACAGCAAATGAGTAGTTTAGGATCATTAACGCTTGATCTCGTAGCAGAAGTCGGGCGATTTACGAGCGGTTTGAATGAGGCATCTAGAAATGCAGATAGAAACTCTCGCGAAATACAGAAAAGCATTCAAAGTATTGATGACAAGCTGAGTACAGTAGGAAGCAATATCAAGAAGTTTGCCGCGGTTTTAGGCGTCGGTTTATCTGCAAATGCATTCACGGGCTGGATTCAAGGCGCGGCGCAAGCAGCTGCAAGCACAGCTATTTTTGCTAGCAGGATCGATGTTGCAGTGGAAGACCTTACAGCAATGAGATTTGTTGCGGAGCAAACAGGAGTCAGCGTTGAGTCTTTTGATGCTTCTATGATGAGGCTCACAAGACGATTAGGAGCAGCAAAGAACGGGGGAGGGCCCGCCATTGCAACACTTGATCGCCTTGGTTTAAGTGCTAAAGCGCTCTTAGATTTACCGCTTCACGAACGAATAAAAGCGATCGGCGAATCTATGAAGCAGTTAGAGACGCAAGCAGAGCGATTAACTGCTGCGCAAGACCTTGCCGGCGATTCAGCAAGACAGCTTGTCCCTCTCTTTATGATGCAATCAGAAGAGATCGATAGAGCAAGAGAAAACGCAGAGAAGCTGGGGTACGTCTACTCAACTGAATTAGCGCAATCTGCCGACTCGGTTTTAACTCAAATGGGCAATATAAAGCAGGCATTTAGTAATATTTCATTCAGTATCTTAGAAGACCTGCTTCCTCCGCTTGAGAAGTTTATCAACAGTATCTCTGCTGATGATATTCAAAACGCTCTGAACGGTATTAAAAAGGGCTTTGATATTGCAGTAACTTCCGCAAAAGCATTAGCGCTTGTCTTGCTTGGCAGGCTTGTTGCATCTCTTTATGCTTCCGCTGCCTCTTTTGTCGCATCAACAAGAGAAGCATTAAGATATCAAGCAACATTGGCGTCAATGGCCGGCATCTCTAAAAGCGCAGCGGTTGGATTAACTGCTATGGGGGCAGCCGCAAGAACTGCATCTTTGGCGATGAATGCATTGGGAGGTCCGGTTGGTATACTCGCTATTGCAGCGAGTAGCTTAATGATGTTTGGAACTTCTGCAAGCAAAGCGGTGACGAATATTGAGGAGCTTGATGCAAAAATATATGGCCTTTCTCAAAATATTAAAACATTAACTGAGAACCAGGCAATACGCTCCAAAAACTCATTTAATGACGATATTAGAGAGCTAGAAAAAGAGCTAAAAGTACTAGAAGAGGAGTTATCAAGGGCGGATGATGCGATTGTTACTCTCAGTACTCGATTAGCGACAGAGAACCTCTCAACAAAGCACTACGAAGCGATCTACCAGAAGCTCCAAGAGTGGGAGAGAAAGCAACAAGATGTAAAAGGCGAGATTGATGATACAACGGGCGCTATCAATAAAGCGTCAGAAGCGATAGCAATATTAGATGGTCATCTATCAAGTTTGGCAAACAGCGCAACAACAAGTACAAGCAATATTATTGATCGCTTTGAAAAGATGAGATCAAAAATTAAAGATGAGATTGGAAGAGTTGGCTTAAGCAGTAATGTTGCATTATTTGATTACGAGGTAATCAATACAGATAAGTATAAAGACTTCACAGAAAAGCAACGTAAAGAGCTTAGAGCTTTGTATGCTGAGAAAGATCTAGCGTTAGAGAATCATAAAGCGAGCCTAAAAACGAATAAATCGAAATCTAAAGGTGTTGATATCGCTAAAGAATATCAGCGTATTATGAATTCAACGCTCTCAGATGAAGAGAGGAGAGGGCAAGAGCTTGCCAAAAACCTCGACATTCTCCGTCAATATGGCGCGTCTGAAGAAGATATGTTAGCAGTTCGTCGTGCAGCTTATGAGTCTATGAGCGTCGATCTTCCGGGGTTCGACGGATCTGGAAGCACATTGACGGCGCAATTGGCGCGTATCAATGAAAATATCTCAGAACTCGATCAATGGAGAGAGGAGCAATTACAGAAGATTCAACAAGCATACGGGGAAGAAGAGAGTGCGCTTGCGGAGTCAATTGCACGAAAAGAAGAGATAGAAAGACAGTATCGAGAACGCCGGGCGCAATATGAAGGTGAAATGAGTCAAGAGCTACTTAATATCGGTCAAAATCTATCCGCGGAATCTTTGTCCGCGCTTGAAGCGGCAGGAATGGAAGCAAGTGGAATCTATAAAGCGATGTTCCTAGCGAATAAAGCAGCAGCTTTCGCAAATGCGATCATTTCAGCGCAAGAGGCCGGAGCAAAAGCTCTAGCTGTTATGCCGGGACCAGCAGGGATTGCATTATCAAAAATGATCACAGGTATCGGCTTGGCCAATGCCGGGATTATTGCAGCAACTGGCTTAAAAGGTATGGCGCATAGCGGTATCGATAAAGTCCCGGAGACAGGAACGTGGCTCTTAGAAAAAGGCGAGCGAGTTGTTACGGCGAATACTTCTGCGCGTCTTGATGCGACACTTGAAAAGGTAAGGGGTAATTTGGGGGCAAAAGTTAGCGCTCCAATTACTGTAAACATCACAAATAATGCGCCAGCAGAAGTCGAAACAAGGCAAAGATCTGATGAAAACGGTATGCCTATTTTAGATGTGATTATTAACGGCGTGACTAATGCTTTACAAAAAGATATGTCGAGTGGAGGGCAGTTTTCTAGGGCTATGGAATCAAATTGGGGGCTTAGAAGACAAGTAAGGTAAATATCAACAGCTCGCCTTTGCGGGCTTTTTTTATGGGAGAAATAAATGGCAACATTTGAAGAAGCGATGCAGGAGGCTTTTGCATCAGCACCTGGTCACGAAATTATTTATTACACTATTGAGATAAACCATCCGGCTTTTGAAGTACCGATTAGATTAGTTCAAGGTAACGATAATATAGTCGCGAAGCTAGAAGATGAGGCTGACACTAATCCTGGGGAAATGGTTGAGTTTATTGGAGCACCTTGGGAGCTCAGTTTACCAAAAGTTGAAGAGGGAACAATTCCTGAGATTCAATTAACTTTTGACAATGTTAGTCGTGAGATAACGAATCATATTAGTGAGGCAGTAAAGAGGGAAGATCCTGTAAAGGTCGTTTTCAGGCCATATCTTGATAGCTCTTTAGATGCGGGACCACAGATGAAAGTTCCTATTGAAATGGAGGTTTTAGAGGCTACTGCAAATAACTATCAAATTCAATTAACAGCAAATGTTGAAGATGTATTTCATGCAGCATTTCCATTGACGAGGTATATACATGACAGATTTCCAACACTCTCTTATAACACCTAATGATATCGTTTATTACGTCACTAACTACAAATATGGTGACAATGCAAATGGTGAGGATAATAAGTTTAATTGCTGGGGATTGCTTAGAGATGTGCAACGGCGATTTTTTGGTATAGAACTTCTCAAAACAAGCCTTGGAGATCCCCTTGCTGAACTTTATAGTGAACAGATGAAGTCTGGTAATTGGGAAATTATTGATAGGCCATTTCATGGTTGCGGGGTATTAATGCGTTCAGGAAATGATCCTCACTGCGGAGTATGGTTGGATTTTGAAGGTGGCGGTGTTCTTCATTGTGAGCGAGGCAATGGCGTCCTTTGGCAAAAAGAACATGAGTTAAGAGCTTCTCTTTATGCAAATTTAAAATTTTATAGGTTCAAAAATGGATAAAAATATTGTTGAGTTGCAAGACCCATTTAGACCGGCTCTAAATCCTAACTTTTATAAATTAACAGAGCCGACATCAATTAGAGAACTGTTAAAAAAGCAAGGGGTAATAGATGAGAAAGGCACTAGAAATAGTGCCTTTGTTGTTTCTGTAGATGGAGATTATAAACTTGAGAAAGATTGGGATCAGTTGGTTGGTACTGATAACTTAGTGGTTCTTGTTGCATTACCTCCTCACTTAAAAGGTGGTGGTGGAGGAAGTAATCCTCTTCGACTTGTTTTAATGGTTGCGGTGATGGTCGCAGCGATTTATGTACCGCCTCTTGCTGGGTTTGGAGCTTTCGGAACAGCTGCGATGCAGGCAGGGATCATGATAGGCGGATCACTACTGGTGAATGCACTATTGCCGGTACCTCAGTTAGGAGGCGGTTTTAGTAATGATGGAGCACAAGCTAAGCAAGTTAATTTTCTTGGTCCACAGTCAAATCAAGCAAAAGCAGGAGCGCCGATCGCAACATTGTATGGGCGTAGAAGAATTTATCTTGATTTAGCGGCGCAACCATATAACGAAATGTCTGGTGATGGGGTTTATCTGTATCAATTATTTATCGTAACTCAAGGAGAGGCTGATATTGAAGAGTTATATATTGAAAATACCCCATTCGATAATTATGACGATATTGAATACAAAGTTTATGGGCCAAATGAGAAAGTAGATTTATTTCCTGATAACGTTTATACAGCGCCAGAAGTGCAAGGCTTGAAGCTCGAAGGTTCTGAAAATGGTAATGAACATATTATTGGCTATCGGGAAAGAACGACATCTAAAGCGATAAATGATAAAAAAGGGAGGCCTCCATCAAGTGATTATTGGGAGCCTACTTATGAAAAAACAACAGTATATTCGGAGTTGACTGCAAACATTCAATTTAAGGGAGGGTTCATTGCCACTCCGCTTGGGGCTCAAACTGACACTATAGGAATTGATATTTACCTTCCTCGTGGACTAGCCTATATGGATGATAATGGGAATCCTACTACTAGAAGTGTGGGTTTTATTGCACAAGCTAGACTTGTTGATGATAGCAATCAACCTGCGGGAGACTGGTTTAACCTTACCAAAGAGACACGGGAAATACCTAAAAATAACACCAGTATAATTTATAGGCCTTTTAGATCTGCAACTAAAGATTTTTTTAATACAGGAATCTGGATTCATGCTGGAACTATTGATGCTATCCCGTTGAGTTATACATTTAAAGTACCTAAAGGACGATATGAAGTCCGTGTTGGTAGGGCTACAGCAGCTAATAACTCAACAAGAATTAGTGATGAAATTCAGTGGGTAGGATTACGATCATATATGCCAAATAAACATTATTACGGAAATGTGACAATGTTAGCTGTAAAAATCAGATCAAGTAATAATTTAAACAACAACATTGCAAGACGTGTAAATGTTATTGCCACTCGTATTTTGCCTGTTTTTAATGGTACTGAATGGGTTAAGCAACCCACAAGATCAATTGCTTGGGCTGCAGCTGATATTTTGAGAAACAAAGAGTATGGAAGAGGGCTTAAGGATAGTCGAATTAACTTGAAAGAGCTTGAGAGACTTGATCGCATCTGGTATGGCCGCTCCGATTTTTTTGATGGGTATTTCACTGAACAACTGACAGTTTGGGAAGCTTTAACAAGAGTTTTAGAAGTAGGTAGAGCTAAGCCTATTTATGTTGCGGGTATCATTGATTTTGTAAGAAATGAGCCGAGAATAGCGCCAACACAAATGTTTACTCCTGAAAATATTGTAAAAGATAGTTATCAAACGCAGTATGTTTTCCCTAAAACAGGGGAAGCTGATCATATAATCGTTGAATATACCGATCCTGTTTCTTGGAAGTCGGCGGATATGATCTGCGCTTTACCTGATAGTAAAATGTTAAAACCGATGAGAATTGCGATGCACTCAATTACTAGCCCACAACAAGCTTGGAGGGAAGGAATCCATAGAGCCGCGATGCATAGAGTACAGAGAGAGTTTCTCAGTTGGAGTACTGAGCTTGAAGGAATGGCTGTCAGTTACGGTAATGAAGTTTTGGTTTCTTATGATAATCCCGAGTGGGGATCGACGGGACGAATTCAACATTTTAGTGGCAATGTAATCCATACCAGTGAAGAGCTTGAGTGGAGCGGGAATAATGTTATTTGTCTTAGAGCAAGAGATGGTAGCGTATTAGGAACTTATGCTATTGAAAGACGTTCAGCAACTAGCGGTATTATTCCAGATTTGCCTTTAGATGAAAGAGGTCAACCTAATTTAAGCGATGGTAGCTGGTGTGAACCGACTCATTATATCTTTGGTAACACCGAGCGCATAGGTAGAAAACTTGTTATTACAGGCGTTGTTCCAGGTAGTAACAATCAAGTATCCCTAAGTGGTGTTATCTATGATGATTATCCTCACAATGCTGAGAATGAGTTAGAAATGCCGATTATTGTTCCCCCGCATGATGACATCGAAGAAGTATTAGCAGTTACATGGATCAGAGTTAAGAAATCAATCCAACGAAACATTTTTGAAGTGTCTTGTAATCAGGCTAGGGGAGCTTTGGAATATGAATTCGAGGTTCGTGTAGGGGTAGCTGCAGAGTGGGAAGCCCTATATAAAGGGGAAACGCCATTATTCACTAGCAAGCTCCCATTTGGTGGACAAGTATTTATTCGTGCAAGAGTTATTGGTACCCATGCGGGAGAGTGGTTCGTGTGGGTTGGAGAGGTCACGGCAGATGAATCTGCAATAAGTAAAACTAGACCGGGATTACGAGTTGATAAAAGAGGTAATAATCCAGTCTATGCAGATATCACTATCATGGGTATTGATCTTGATACTGCAATAAGTTACTTCATTGAACAAGATGGAATTGTTATTTGGACTGGCACTCTATTAAAAGGACAGGAAGCCACAATCACTAGACAGTTTGAATCTGAAGTAATTATTGATCCTGAGGAGATACCGAAAGAGAAACAAGTTGAATTCAAAGCCTATGCAATTGATAGTTTTGGAGATCGAAGTGAATCAGCTATTAATTATATGATCTATTAAAGGAGTGCTTGATGAGTAATAAGAGAGCTCTTTATGCTTGGCCAGAGAGGCTTCCTATACCATTTATGGAATATTCTTATGCACCAAAAAATGTATTTTATAGAACCCAGATGGAAAGTGGTGAAGCAAGGCATCGACGGCGAAGCAAAAGAATAAAAACAGTAGTAAGTGTTAAGTGGAAAATACCGAGAGTTGATATGAAAGACTTTCGGTTTTTTGTTTTTGAGATCGTTGGAGCAGATGCGGGGTGGGGATATTTTCTCACTCCGCTTTTGTTTGATGATGAAGTAAAAAACATGAGAGCGCGGTTTATGAATCCAGATGAACCATTCACTGTAAGTAATGAAGAAAATAAGGTTTATGTGGTCTCTGCGCAACTGGAAGTAATGGAACTAAGCCTAATGAAAGAACATGACTTCTTTGAGAGAAATCCTGATGTTTTTGAGGTGGCTATTGATCCATTGCATGAATTAATTAATGAAGATATGCCATCAAAATTTGGAGAATAGTAGATGAGTAGAATTTTAAAAGCGACAAATCAGCTTGAAGATGATGTAAATAAAGCGAATATCTTTGTTCACGGTGATGAGGATGCAACATATACAGCAAAAGATGGAACTAAGGTCCGCTCTATTAGAAACTTGCAGAAAGAAGCTGATATTAATGTAAAGAAAGCTCAAGAGGAGGCAAGAAGGGCAGAGGCGGCGGCAGATAGAGCAGAAGTTGGGGCTATGCCTGCTTACATTAATCATTCTGAGCTCCCGAAGTCTGCTGTGAATGGGGCAATGGCTCAAGTGACAAACGATATCGATCCTAATAAAAATGGATATTATGTTTGGGATGGCGAGAAATGGATATATTCAGATATTCAACCTGCTCAAAATAAAGATGTAAAAGACCTCGAGTCTATTATCTCAAAAAATAAAACAAACAAGTTAGCTTTTGCTTTTGTTGATAATGAATCTACAAAGAATGTTATTGCATCACTATATGAAGATGGCGGTTTTTGTGTTCGGAAAATACTATTAAATGAAACGGTTGTTTCGTCAGGTGGGGACGGTATATCTGTTGCGGATTCTAATGGATTTATACCTCTTCATTTTGGTGCTTCCTATTCCAATTTATATGGATTAAAAATAGAGCCCGCTAATGCAGATCTTGTAATAAAAGATCAAAACGGGTTTGTCGTTTTTTATATCGGCAATCGAGGAATATTTGGAATAACAAATCATAATAATGAAATAGTAGAAAGAGAATCTCAAAAAAATCTACAAATTGGGCGACATAAAAAAAGCGATATAAATCATATTTTGACATATGGACAATCGTTAAGCAGAGGGCAGAGATCAATGCCAGCGATTAGTGTAAACCAAGAATTTAAAAACATTATGATTAAGAGTGGGGTGAAGTCTCGTTATAGAGACGTTGATTACGACGCATCAGAGTTTGTCCCTATGATTGAGCAAGATGTTGGGAATGAAGGGGAAACTCCGACGTCGGGTTGTTTAAATGGGTTGTCTCAAAGAATAGATGCGGGAGGTTATGGAAGTGATTGGGTTTTTCTCGGCTCATCTACAGGACAAGGCGGGCAAACCATTCAGAGTCTTTCTGAATTCGGTATTTCTAGAAGATTTTCTGACACAGTAAACTTAATTAAAGACTGCAAAGCAATTGCTGATAAAGAGGGGAGATCGTATTCAGTTTGGTCAATGATTTGGTATCAAGGTGAGAGTGATTACAGCGCCAACTCTAATGACAATGATAGCTACTCATACATTGAAAGATGGTTATCATCAATGTGGGAGCCTCTTAAAAAAAATATCGCAAAGATTACAGGACAAGAATTTTCTCCTTATCTTTTTACTTATCAAGTTGCGGCTCATCGTCGATATGACAGCGATGAAATGAGCATAGCAATCGCTCAATGGAGAGCGTCAAGAATGTATGATGATGTCATATTAGCTGCGCCAGCTTATATTTTTCAAACAGCATCGGATGATCTTCATCTCACAAATGAAGCATCATGGCTGATGGGCGAATATACCAGTAGAGCTATATTTCAAACAATGATAGCAAGATCCGGAAAATTCAGACCGCTTGAGCCTGTTTCTGTTGAAGTCCGAGATATGGAAGTAGTCATTGAATTTCATGTGCCGACAGGAAAGCTTGTGATTGATAACGCTCTTTGTGAAAGCTATGAGAATGCGGGTTTTATTTTTCGAGATAAAGATGATGTGGTTATGGATGATTTTATTGCATCAGTTGAGCTCGTTGGACGTAACGCTGTTTTAATAAAAACAAAAGATGTTATTCCACTTGACGCAAAAATCACATACGCAAGAGGAAAGCCGGGAGACAGGAAAGCGTCGGGCCCTATTTCTGGCGCAAGAGGAAATTTGCGAGACGAAGCAGGTCTTGTTGATACTGCTATATCTCCACTTGGTAACATTTTTTTATTACATAATGCATGTGTAATGTTTGAATATTCACTTAAATCGGGTTTTTAATTAAAAAGGAAATATATTATGGGTATTGTAATTACTTCAAATGTTGATGCGTCTAGCTACGCAACTAAAGCGTTTTCATCTGTCCAAGATGGGTTGCAATTAATGTGCTTTTTTGACACATCAATTCAAAAAGTTTCTAACAATTTTTCACTTGAAAGTGAAATAGAGCTGGTAAAAAATGGAGGTATAGTTGTCAATAAAGATGGAGCTGTATTTAATCCTGTTGATGCCTTTTTAGAAACAGAGTTGATGGAACCAGATGTTTTTTCTGTGTTCGTTGTCGGTAGATTAAACAATACAACAGGTGACTATGAGAACCTCTCTTTATTTTTAGGAAATGAAAACCAGAGTGCGGGCGGGATCTCTATGGGATACCAAACCATTAGCGATCCCACCGCTTTAAGTTTCGGAAGACGTTATCGCAATGATGTAAGGGAAACCCTATGGAATCTTGAGTACAAAGGGAAAGACGGGCATAAAGTAACTGACTGGGGGTTATATTGTGCTGTTTTTGGCGATGGTTACGCGACTTTAAAATGTGTCACAAGCGGCTTTGAAACTGAAAGATTTGTGGTGGACGGTTATAAAGTCGTCAAAAATAGCGAATCAATTAAAATAGGAGCTTCCGGAAGAGTTTTACAGAAAGGTAGCTCTAATATTTCTCAAGTCAGATTTTATGACAGAGCTTTAACTCAGCAAGAAATAGACGCTGTCGTTGATGAGATGAGAAAATATGAAGCTTCTCATAATGACCGTGAAGTATAAACAAAACCCCGATTAAGTTCGGGGTCTTTTTTTTTGTCTGAAATGTAATAAATTTATCTCTTTTTGTTAGATTGAGATACAATAGACCCCGCGAGCTGTTTTGTTTTTGCAGCAGAATTAGGGTTTTTTAGAGCACTTGAAGCTTTAGCTTCCATAGCTTTTCCTGTTTGCTTATTTGTGTTGCTTTGAGTAAGAGCCGAACCCGCGAGAGATTTTTGTATTTTAGATGCATTTGGGTTAGACAATGTTTTAGCAGCGTTAGATGCAATCTGCTTTGAAGTTTCTTTTTTATTTTTACTCATAAAACATTCCTTATTTAAAATATGCTTGTGTGAGCCCTTTGAGTATCATTAAACTATCAAAGCTTTAAATTGTCTATTATTTTAACAAATTAAATTTCGTGATACTTCGGAATACCATCTGATAGTAACTCTAATTATCAGCAAATTTTTTATCCAAATAAGCATTCACTCTATTTTCTGCTTGCGGCGGTGTCAAATAACGCGTATCAAACATGTAGTAGAAATTTCCCTCTCTACAGTCATATTTCGCAAGATCCATAAAATCATCTGGCTCTGCTGCTTCATCAGAGTATTCCGCTATTTTTCTTTTTAAATACCCAGAGTAATCCTGCAATAGAGAATAGAGCCGAATAGAAGTTCCCTCATGTATGATATGGTCATCACTCATAACCTCCGCAAAATATTTAATTAAATCTTGTAGTTCTGTGTCAGCTTCATAATCTTTGATTTGATCTTCATAATTTATAACTTGCATTATATCTCCTTATATCAATGAAATCCCCGCTTCTTTAAGCGCTCTTTCATTATTCTCTTTCATTTAGTTGTAATTATTTATCTAATTAGGTTGAGGATTCGCTATTAGTGAGAGTAATAATACCTGTTACCCCTGGTGTCTTTAGATCCTAAAATTAAAAATAAATCAAGGCAGAGGGTAGATTTTTAGAAGATCAGCAGTAGATCCTGACACTAGCATTCCTTTAGGAATCCCTAAGTTAATGAGCCTGTCATGAGTATTTTGTATTTCATTACCATAATTATAGTTTTCCCATTTTGCTTGAGGATATTCTTTTAAAATAAACTCAAAGTATGGTTTGTCAATATCATTAATTGAGTGCCCGATCACTATGATTTTTTTGATATTCCCATAGCTTTTTAATTGTGCTTGGTGCTGTTGGATAATATCGGAGACAGGCTTACGGAATACATTATAGATTGACTCAGCATCTTTTTGAGGTATATCAAACCA
This sequence comes from Ignatzschineria cameli, assembly GCF_003121895.1. Classification (GTDB taxonomy): domain Bacteria; phylum Pseudomonadota; class Gammaproteobacteria; order Cardiobacteriales; family Wohlfahrtiimonadaceae; genus Ignatzschineria; species Ignatzschineria cameli. The sequence continues at coordinate 86,617 of NZ_QEWW01000004.1, read as the reverse complement.
AGGCTCATCGTCATTGATTTGTTTGCTCCATATAGGGCGGCCATGCCCAAAAATAATTTTCCCCCAAGCTTTCCCGTGTATATGCAATATATCAGAATCAGGTATCCCATATACTTTTTGCAGAGTAGTCGTGTAATTAAAGTTTATAAATTTACAATTGACGGGCATTGTTATTGTTTTTTTTGCTGCGTTAACCTTAATTGAAGAAATCCATTTATTAAATGAGCTGGTTATATTCTGGATTAACTCTCTTGTATTGAACGAAATATCATCTTCATAACCATACATCATTTTGACATCGTCAGCCATTTCTTCAATAGAAGGCCTATATGAAGAATCATCGAGAAAGTAGTCATGATTAAATGAACCCAGAGATTCTTCAAAGGATTCCCATTCAATATCTTTATTCCCAAAATCGTCAAAATATTTTGTGTACGGTGATAACTCATCGCTATATTTATTATAAAAATTCTTATATTTTGTGGGCAAATTATGCCATATATCAAACCCATTCCCTGTAATAACTAAAACACTCATATCCATTGGCTCTTATAAATTATTAAATTAGCGAAATTCCCGCTTCTTTAAGCGCTTTTTCATTATTCTCTTTCGTGTCGCATTTGTCTATGAAGTCTGACCACCATTTTAAAACTGCTCTTCTTGGCTCTATATATTCAGCTTTGTTATATGTTGCTTTTATCGTATTAGCATCTTGATGAGATAAACACATCTCAATGACATCTGAATCAAACATTTTTTTATTACCTTTATGAGCCTCATTGAGTATTGTTGATGCTAGATGTCTAAAACCATGTACTGTTGATTTTATGCCATTTCTTTTCAGGGCCATTCTCATTGTTTCGCCATTTAGATGGCTTTTAAAATTAAAACTTGGGAATACATAATCTGTAGTTTTGAAATGCTCAACTTCTTTTAAGATGCTTATCATCTGGTCAGTAAGGGGGACAACATGCTCTCTTCTCATCTTCATACGCTCTGCAGGTATGGTCCATATTTTTTCATTGAAGTCGAACTCACCCCATTTTGCTTGAGCAACCTCGCTTACGCGACACATTGTTCTTAATGTAAACTCTAAGCATAAACGAGTGACAATACTGCTTCTATTTCCTTTGAAAATATCAACAAGTAGATAAAGCTCACGGGGAGGAAGATAAGCATGATTCTCTTTTACTTGTTTCTTGAATGCTTTGTTAGACACAGCTTGAGCTGAATTGCTCGTACAGAGTCCTCTTGCTATCGCGTAATCTAAAGTTTGGCTGATTACGGATTTCATTGTATAGAGAGAATCGATAATCCCTTTTTTCTCCATCTCTGATAGGGATTTCACAACATCTTTAGGTTCAACTTTCGAGATCGGGATATTGGCAAGAACAGGTAAACAATACTTATTCATTCCGTTTTTATAGCGGTTATATGTTTTTTCAGTAATCTCTGGCTTCCACTTCTCAATCCATTCGTGAAAAACATCTCTAAATGTAGGTTCATTACTTGTATTTATTGAGAGGCCTTTTGCTAAGTTTTCTCTAAATTCATCTCGGATATTTCTAGCATCACTTAATGAGTAGAACTCAAGAGGTCCAATTGTTTGAACTGTTCTTTTCTTATTTGCATTGACGTAGTTAAAGCACCAGACTTTAGCTCCGCTTGGACGAATAGAAATGAATAGACCATTGCCGTCATAAAGCCTGTATTCACGCGACTTTGGCTTAGCATCCCTGATCTCTTTGGTAGTAAGAGGTTTGATTATTTTAGCCATAATAGTAGTAAGATCCTATGTTTTATTAAATCTTACTACCAATGTTACTACCATTAGTTCTTATTTTCTATGATTACAGCTCATTAATGAAGATTAAGCGATGATCCTAAGCCAATGAAAAGCCCCGTAATATCTACATTTTCTATAGTATGATATTCGGGGCTATTAAACATTTGGCGCGCCTAAGAGGAATTGAACCTCTGACCTTTGGTTTCGGAAACCAACACTCTATCCAACTGAGCTATAGGCGCTTTTAAGTGAGCCATTATAACATTGAATAGAGAAGATGGGAATAATGTTTTTTCTACTCAATATTTTGAATCTGTTCACGAATCTGCTCGATTAAGACCTTCAGATCGACACCGATTTGTGTGAGAACAACATCTTGTGATTTAGAACCTAAGGTATTAGCTTCACGGTTGAGCTCTTGCGTTAAGAAGTCGAGTCGGCGTCCGACAGGTTCTTTGCGATTAAACACATCACGCATCTCTGCAATATGAGCTGTTAAACGGTCGATCTCTTCATCAATATCGAGTCGTTGAGTTATATAGACGAGCTCTTGCTCAAAACGCTGAGGGTCATGCTCAATCTCTAATTTTTCTAAGCGAGAGAGAAGACGTTCTTCAATCTTCTCAATAGCAATAGGACGCTGCTCTCGAGCTTTTTCAACTAGCACCTCCATCTGATTGAGGCGGTCGAGCATCATCTCTTTTAATCTTTCGCCTTCTCGTTCTCTATTGGCTAAAAAGGATTCAATAGCATTCTCAAAGAGCTCAAACAGTGCTGCTTTAATCGATTCTGCATCGAGCGTTGTCGGGCGCATAACGCCGGGAAGTTGGATTAACTCTAATGCGGTGAGTTTTCCTTCAGTTCCTAAAAGGCTATTTGCACTTTGATGGATCGCTAAGATCTCTTTAGCTGCTTGCTCATTAAAGGTGAGCTGTTGGCTCTCTGCCTCATCAAAATTGATGCGAATACCTACTTCTACCTTCCCGCGAGATACCGCTTTCTGTAATCGCTCTCTGAGCTCCGGCTCTAAAGCTCTTAAGAGCTCCGGCATCTTAAAGGTGGGATCTAAATAGCGGCTATTGACGCTACGGATTTCAAGATTTAATTGACCAATATCCGTGGTCGTCGTTTCGCGGGCAAATCCCGTCATGGAACGTAACATAATTATCCTTTATTTTTCTCTATCGTCGTTTACTATTATGATTATGCTGAATCGATGCAGTATCGTTCTTAAATTATCTCAATTAGTCGATCATCTCTGCAAAAATATATGCTTTGAGGAGATCGAAGGTGGCGATCATCGAATCGATATGGGTTCGCTCTAACGCATGAGAAGACTCAATTCCAGGTCCAATTAAGGCGTGACGAATATCATATCCGGCACGAATTGCCGCAGATGCATCGGAACCGTAGAAAGGGTAGATATCTACTTGATGGGGAATCTTACTCTCTTTTGCTAATGTGATTAATTGGTTGGTCAATTGATAGTGGTAAGGGCCAGATGAGTCTTTAGCACAGATCGAGACTGAATACTCATCGGTCGTTTGACCATCTCCAATTGCGCCCATATCAACAGCAAGATACTCCACGACCTCTGCCGGAATAGAGGCATTCCCGCCAAAGCCGATCTCTTCATTATTAGAGAAGTAGAAATAGAGGGTATAAGGCGGTTTTTCTGCTGCTGAGAGCCATTCAATAAGGGAGAGCAGAAGTGCGACACTTGCTTTGTCATCGAGATGGCGTGACTTAATAAATTGGCTTGAGGTGTACTGAAAACGAGGATCGAATGAGACAAAATCTCCCGGCGCAATCCCTAGCTCAAGCGTCTCCTCTTTAGAGCGACTCTTCTCATCGAGGCGCACCTCAATATGGTGATCATCACGGAGAAGCTCTCCCGCTTTTTGGTAGACATGTACCGATGTCTCATGCATCAAAATGGTACCGGTAAAGGTTTTCCCGGTCCGGGTATGAATTTTGCAATACTCCCCTTCAACAGCATTCCAGTTAAAGCCGCCGATCTTTGTTAATTTAAGACGGCCATCTCCCTTAATCTCTTTAACCATCGCTCCTAAAGTGTCAACATGAGCAGTTAGAAGTCGTGCTCGCTCCCGCTCTTTCCCTTCCACTTTGGCGATCAAAGCCCCTTTATTGGTGATCTTTATTGGGAGATCATATTGGCTTAATTCACTAAAAATCGCTGCTAGAGCATCTTCGGTATAACCCGATGGGGAGGGGATATTGACAATTTTTTCAAGTCGTTGAAGTAGGGATTCAAGGTTAAGAGACATAGGGCTCCTTCTTTTTCTATATTAAATAGAGGGTCAATAGAGAGTAAATAGAGAGAAATAGGGTTGAGGGGGAGGGTTAATCTTAGCTTCTTCGTTCTTGCCAGAGCGAAAGGAGTGCTTCGATTAGATCGCGACCGAGGAAGGTTCCCGTTTCTGCATCGATCTGACGAATGCCGGTAGGGCTTGTGACATTGATCTCTGTAAGATAATCGCCGATCACATCGAGTCCTACAAAGTAGAGTCCCCGTTTTACAAGCTCAGGCCCCAACTTTTCACAGATGAGACGATCATTCTCAGAGAGGGTTTGAACAACACCTGTTGCGCCGGCAGCAAGGTTTCCACGCGTCTCATTTGCCGCAGGAACTCGGGCAAGAAGGTAGGGTGCCGGAACGCCATTGATGAGGATAATCCGCTTATCTCCCTTCTTAATCTCTGGAATATAGCGCTGAACCATAATGGAGGTCTGATTATGCTCCGTCATAGTTTCAAGGATCACATTTAAGTTAGGATCATTTTCTGTCACACGGAAGATAGAGCTTCCCCCCATGCCATCGAGCGGCTTAACGATCGTGTCGTGATGTTGGGCGATAAAGGCTTTGATCTTATCACTCTGGCTTGAGACCAAAGTAGGAGGCGTTAACTCTGGGAACCAAGCGGTAAACATCTTCTCATTACAATCACGAAGTGAATCGGGACGGTTGCAGACAAAAGCTCCCTGTTTCTCCATCAGCTCTAAAAGATAGGTAGCGTGGATATAGTGCATATTAAAAGGAGGGTCTTTTCGCTGTAGCACAATATCATTCTCACCAAAGATGATATTTTCCGCCTCATCTAATTGATACCAATCTTCAAAGCTTGCAAGCTCACGCTCATTTTTCAACTTAAGTGTAATCTTTTTCGCTCTTGTTTGAACCGCTCCTTCGAGAAGATAGATCGATTCTTGACGACTATAGTAGATGGGAAGACCTAAGCTAGCAGCACCCATCATCATCCCAATTGTGGTATCTTTTTGGGCAGGAAGGGACTCAATAGGGTCCATAATAAAGATAATTCGAGCTTCTCTTGTCATAACATTCCTTTTGTGGGGTCAAATCCCATCTCATAGTATCGATAGCGCTATTTTACCACTTTCTAATCGATCGTGATCTCTTGTGATCGCTCTTATGATCTCTCTTGTGATCTATTAATCAAATGACTCATGGGTTTGGAGATATTCATCATTCTCTATTTCGATTGTTCTCTCCGCACTTTCGCTCCAATCGCCCATAATGCCTTGGAGGGTGGAGATAACGGAGAGCGCTGCGGTCTCTGTTCGTAAGATTCGAGGGCCGAGCGTAACGCTATGGGCTCCCACTTTCTGTAGTTGCTCAATCTCCTCTTCACTCAAGCCACCTTCAGGACCGATAATAAAAGTGATGGATGCGGGCATTGTCTCGCGCGTTTGCAGATCATGGCAGAGAAAATGGCCAAGACTCTGCTCTGCCGTTGGTGAGAGCGTGATCAGAAGCGTCTCCTCTTTAGCGTAATACTCTTCGAGCCATTCTTTAAGCTCTACTGGCGCATGCAGCGTTGGCGGTAGATTGAGTCCGCACTGTTCACAGGCAGAGGTAATAATATGGTGCCAGCGCTCTAAACGTTTTGGAAGTTGCTCTTTTTTGAGATGAAGAACGCTTCGCTCCGTGATAATCGGGGTGATCGCATTCATGCCGAGTTCACTTCCTTTCTGGAGAACAAAATCCATTTTTTCCCCTTTTACCAGAGATTGTAAAATATTGATTTTGAGGCGACTCTCTCGGTTGATTGGATTATATTTTTTGAGACGAATCGTTAAGTGGCGCTTTGCAATTTCAATAATAATACCATGATATTCTCCCCCTTCGCCATTGAAGAGGACGATAGAATCACCCTCACGGTGACGTAAGACGCGGACAATATAGTTATAATCCTCATCTTCTAAAATAATATCGGCACCAATAGCTAAAGGTTGATTGACGTAGCGACGCATGAAGACTCCTTTATCGCTTGAGTAGAGTTGGAAAGATTAGAAAGATTAGAAAGATTAGAAAGTGAAAGGCGCTTAATCAATTGACTAAACGCCTTTTAAAAGAGATTTTATCGTGCTCTTTTATTGGTTTCGTTGACGAGCTAACTCTGCGATCGAGAGTCCTGCATCATCCTCATCATCTTCATAGAGTGATTCGCGCTCATGGGCGGATTGAATATATTTCACCCCATGATTCTTAAGCTGCTGATTTCTAAATTGTAGATAGGCTTCTCGTTGAAAGACATAAGGATCGAGTGCTGCAGTCGTTGTCACCGACTCAACATCGAGAAGTTTACTCCGAAGGTCGATTCCTCCGGCAACTAAAACGCCTAAACTGACCCAATCATTAAAAGCATATGCATAAGGTGTCGCAAAGACATCCGCTACAACGCCAACGGTATCTCTTGAAGTTGAAGGACCGATTAAGGGAACAACAAAGTAGTTGCTATTAGCCCACCCCATCTTCGCAAAAGTTACCCCCATATCATTTTTCTGTTTAGGCGGTAGATTGAAGAGTTCTGTAACATCAATTAAGCCTAAAAGACCAAAGGTGGAGTTAAAGACAAAGCGATGGAGACTCTCAAGGGCGGCAACAGGCTCACCTTGGGTAAGATTAACAACGGTATAGCGTGTATCTGCTAGATTTTCGAGCGCGTTGCTGACGCCGGTCCGAACCGTTTTAGGAACAACCTTAACGTAGCCCTTAGCAACCGGTTTTGCGATTGCGTTATCAACTGCGGTATTGAACTCATAGGTCGCTCGGTTATAGCCCTCATAAGGATCGTAGGGGTTAGGCGGATTACCGGCACATGCCGCAACAATCCAAGCGCAAGAGAGCGTTAAGAAGCGTTTTAGATGTTTCATAAAAAAGTCTCAAATCAGAAAAGTAATTCTTGGTAATCTCTATTGAATCTTATTCAACGTTATTAGATCCTTATTGATCGATCGTTGCAAGAATGCAGTGGTGATAAGAATGAATATTTGTAAAAGAATTTTAAAAGAACTTTAAAAGAACTTTAAAAGAACTTTAAAAGAAATTTAACTTACAATTCTACCACTTGCGATCTTGAAACGATATCGATCATTAGAGATCTTAGTAGGATCGGTGCTACTCTAATTAAGATTTTAAGCCGGTGCCTTTCTGTAATAGATAGTACGCAACCGAAAAGAGTAGGATAAAAAATCCTAAAAGTAGGGCAATTGCCGTAACGATATTGATATCCGAGACACCTAAAATACTGTAACGGAAAGCGCTTACCATGTAGAGCACGGGGTTAAAGTAGGAGATATTTTGCCAAAACTCAGGCAGAAGAGAGACTGAGTAGAAGACACCCCCTAGATAGGTAAGCGGCGTTAAGATAAAGGTTGGAATAATAGAGATATCATCAAAGCTACGGGCAAAGATTGCATTGATCAAGCCCGCGAGGGAGAAGACAAGTGATGTAAGGAGGAAGATCAGTAACATAAGAAGGATATTATCGATCTTCATATCGATAAAGAAGAGGGCCACAATTGTTACGATTCCACCCACCGCTAAGCCTCGCGCAACGCCACCCATCACATAACCGGCGATAATGACCAAGTTTGGAACCGGCGCGACTAACATCTCTTCTATATGGTGTGAATATTTTGCACTAAAGAAGGAGGAGACAACATTGGAGTAGCTATTACTAATGACTGTCATCATAATGAGTCCCGGCGCAATAAATTGCGCATAGGTGACCCCATCCATTGCTCCCACTCGATCACCAATCACCTTTCCAAAGATAAGAAAGTAGAGAATTGTCGTGATTAGTGGCGGAAGTAGGGTTTGTGGCCAGATACGAACAAAACGGTAGATCTCTTTTGTTAAAATAGTATAAAAAGCGATCCAATAAGCGCGGTTACTCATCTTTTGCTCCTGTAATTTGTGGTTGATTAGTAATGCGAAGGAAGAGCTCCTCTAAGCGATTAGCTTTATTTCGCATGGTATCGATCTTAATGTTTTTAGTGTTGAGACCTATAAAGAGATCATTGATGGTATGTGGCTTTGTGATCTCTGCTTCTAATGTCATCGGATCGATCAATTTTAGCTCAATTCCTTCAATTTCAGGAAGGGCTGTTGCCGGAGCGCTTAGATCGAGGATAAAAGATTCCGATTGTAACTCTCGAAGAAGGGCGCTCATTGAGCTCTGCTGCACAATCTCACCATGATTGATAATGGCGATATTTTTACACATCTGTTCCGCTTCTTCTAAATAGTGGGTGGTGAGGATAATGGTTGTTCCAGCAGCATTAACGCGCTTCATTAGCTCCCAGGTCTGTCTGCGAATCTCAATATCAACACCGGCAGTGGGCTCATCGAGGATTAATAGACGTGGATTGTGGACTAAAGCTCGGGCAATCATTAGGCGTCGCTTCATACCGCCGGAGAGTTCGCGCGCCATCACTTTTGCTTTATCGCTTAAATCGAGCAGACGAAGTAACTCCGCGGTTCTCTTTTTAGCTTCAGCGCGAGGAATGCCGAGATAACCTGCTTGGTTGATCACAATCTCTTCACATGGCTCAAAGGGATTGAAGTTAAATTCTTGTGGCACTAGACCGATCATCGATTTAGCGAGATTACGATTTTTTTGGGCATCAACCCCAAAGACTTCAACATGACCCGATGAGGGTTGTACAAGATCGGTGATGATTCCGATAGTGGTTGATTTCCCCGCGCCATTGGGGCCAAGGAGTGCAAAGAAGTCACCCTCTTTCACTTCAAGATTGATCCCTTTTAGGGCAACCTTTCCATTTTGATACTGCTTTTTTAGGTCTGTGATTTTGAGTGCTAATGGCGTTGACATAAACGATCCTCATTAGTTTGTTCGATGATGGTGATCTTGATATTAATCTTGATATTGGTATTGATCTTACAACCTATAGTAACACTTAGGCTAATATTAATATCACTGCCACTATTGCTGTCACTATCAGTATCTAGGGCGATTACTCTAAGTGTTATGGGTTAAAATCGCACGATCTCATCGATTGTTATAGGTGAGTAGATATTTGAGAGATCTCTTTATTAGATATTTTGAGATCCCTTCTTAAAAACTTAAAACTTAAAACTTAAAACTTAAAATTTGAAAGCTCAGAGAGCGCTAGAAATAAATAAAGACCTCCTGCAGTGCAAAAGATCTTTATAAGATATTCCCGCTATCTGGGGTTATGAGCGAGATCGGCGGTCAGAGTCGTGATTCCCATCTCGTTTAAAATCTCGACCAGAATCTCTACCTCTTCCTGCTCCTCGTTGACCTTCATTGCGGTCGCGGTTAAAAGAGCGTGTTTCTGAGCGATTGTGGCGACGTGAATCTTGTGAGCCAAAGTTGCGTTCACTGCGCTCGCCACGATTGTCACGACCTGCACGATCTCTGCGATTATCAGGGCGATCAGAGGAAGGACGGCGCTCGAAACGATCATTGCTACGACCGAAGTTACTACGTTCACCACGATCACTGCGCTCGCCACGACCTGCGCGATCCCCGCGATTGTCAGGGCGATCAGATGATCTGCGTTCGAGACGATCATTGCTACGACCGAAGTTACTACGCTCACCACGATCACTGCGTTCGCCACGATTGTCACGGTCTCTGCGATTGTCAGGACGATCAGATGATCTGCGCTCGAAACGATCATTGCTACGGCCGAAGTTGCTACGTTCACCACGATCACTGCGCTCGCCACGACCTGCGCGATCTCCGCGATTGTCAGGGCGATCGGATGAAGGACGGCGCTCGAAACGATCATTACTACGGCCGAAGTTGCTACGTTCACCACGATCACTGCGCTCGCCACGACCTGCGCGATCTCCGCGATTGTCAGGGCGATCGGATGAAGGACGGCGCTCGAAACGATCATTACTACGACCGAAGTTACTACGCTCACCACGATCACTGCGTTCTCCACGCTCATCACTTCTTGGACGAGGAGAACGGCTCAGTTCACGGCGACGCTCTTGAACACTACCGATACGACGCGGTTTTGTTCTTTGACGCTCTTGCTTCTCATCAAGAACGACATGTTGATGCTCAAGACCCACCGATTCTACTAGCTCTTTTAAGACTTCAGGATCGATATCGATAAATTGTCCTTCACGTAATCCTGGTGGTAATTCCACGTTGCCATAACGAATACGAATAAGGCGTGAAACCATTAAACCTTGGGATTCCCAAAGACGGCGGACTTCTCGGTTTTTCCCACCTTTAACGGTGACGTGATACCAGAAGTTTGCGCCACTTCCGCCTGACCAGAGGATCTCTTCAAATTTTGAGACACCATCTTCAAACTCAATTCCATTGCGCATATTATCTGCCATCTCATCGGTAAACTCACCGATAACACGTACCGCATATTCGCGCTCTAGCTCATGGGAAGGGTGCATTAAACGATGGGCAAGTTCGCCATCATTAGTTACAAGGAGAAGCCCTTGGGTATTGATATCGAGACGACCAACGGTGATCCAACGACCATCGCGGATGCTCGGCAGGCTCTCGAAAATAGTAGGACGACCTTCAGGGTCGTGGCGGGTTGTAATCTCACCTACGGGCTTGTAATAGATTAAGACGCGACGCTCTTGTTCACTTTTGTCGATAGAAATTCGGCGATCATCTAGGTGGACACTCTCTGTTCCATCTATTTGGCAACCGAGCTCTGCGACTTCGCCATTCACCTTAATGCGACCCTCGCTAATCCAACCCTCAATCTCCCGGCGTGAACCAAATCCTAGGTTCGCTAAAACTTTCTGTAAACGTTCTTTCATGCTGTCCTTAAAATAGGAATTTTCAATTAAATAGGTCTTATTATAGCTGATCAAAGCATCGATTTATAGTGATCATTTAGCTTATCACTATGCAGTTCACCTTATCGGTCTCTCATCTTCATTTCATTTCATATAGTAAGCGATTACTATCGATGGGGTTTCTCGTAGAATTGCTGAGAGAGGACTGTCTGATAATGCTTCAATTGTCTGCTTTGCGGCACTTTATTGTTATTTTTTAGACTTCAATTTTCCCTCTTCTCCTCGGAGAAGTCTCTCAATATTGCTCTTATGGCGATAGATTAAAAAGAGATCCATAAAGATTACCGCACCAACGATCGCTGCCGGAGTATTAAAGAGATAGAGAAAGAGAGGAACGGAGATTGCCGCAGTAAGGGCAGAGAGTGAAGAGATTTTAGTTCCAAAGAAGATCAGTAACCAGACACCGAAAGCGCAGAGAGCCACGAAAGGATTGAGACCTAAGACCGCACCAAAAGCTGTTGCAACACCTTTGCCCCCTTTAAAGCCGAAAAATAGCGGATAGAGGTGACCTAAAAAGGCCGCGACTGCCACAAGAGAGATAATTGTGGGAGACTGACCGAGGATCTTAGCAAGTAGAACCGGGATTAAGCCTTTAAGTAGATCCCCTAAAAGGGTGAGAGCGGCAAGTTTTTTCCCGCCGATGCGCATCACATTAGTGGCGCCGGGGTTGCCGGAGCCTTCAGTTCTTGGGTCGGGTAGTCCAGCAAGTTTACAGAGAATAATCGCCGAAGAGAGCGAGCCGATTAAGTAACTTGCAATGATAAGTAGGAGTCCTAGGAATGTGATATTCATGGGGTGAAACCTCTATTAGAAAAGGGTTAGAAGTGGGAATTTAAATAGGGCGTTGTAACCGAAGTATCTTTTACTTCAAGATATTATTTCTTGCATCTTATATCTCTTGAGTTTGTTATGTTTACTGCTGTCTATTGTGTCACATAAGGTGATATAAGGTTATAACTATATGATTTTATAACTTTGTTATTTGGCTGTTTGGTTATTTTGCTATTTTTTATCCTTCTCTCTACTTTCGATATAGTCAAAGAATCGGGAGATTCGTTCTGCTTTTAATGTTTTCGTCATCGGCGGAAGACTATCGAGGAATCGTTTTCCGTAGCGACTCTTAGAGAGGCGCGGATCGGCAATAACGAGTAATCCATAATCATCATGATCGCGAATCAGCCGGCCAACTCCTTGTTTCAGTGCAATAATCGCTTTTGGGAGTTGATAGGTATTGAAAGGGTCATAGCCCTGTTCGCGAATTAGATCCATCTTCGCCTGCTCAATCGGATCGCCCGGAGAAGCGAAGGGGAATTTCTCAATAATGACACAAGAGAGCGCATCGCCCTTAACATCAACCCCTTCCCAAAAACTCATAGTTCCTAAGAGCACACCATTGCCGGATTCTTTAAACTCTTCGATCAGCTGCATCTTAGGAAGATCTCCCTGTACAAAGAGGGGGTAATCGGTCTTTCGTCCTAAGAGCTCTTTTGCTTCATTGAGCGCTCGATAACTGGTAAAAAGGATAAAAGCGCGTCCTTTTGTTACCTCTAAAATCGGGATAATCGCATCGATCATCTCCGGCAGAAAGCGAGGATCGCTCGGCAGTGGTAGATGATCAGGATGGTAGAGTAGAGAGGTTCGGGGATAATCGAAAGGGCTCTCTAGTTTTAAGGTATTCTTCTTCGATAACCCTAAGGGGCGGCAGAAGTAGCTAAAATCATCTTTGACCGCTAAAGTTGCCGAAGTGAAGATCCAGCTAGCATTGAGTAAGCCGCTATTTTTTCGAAACTGTTCGGAGATATCGAGCGGCGTTGAATGAAATGTGATGTTGAAGGTATAGGTCTCTAGCCAATTGATGGCATTGATAGAATCTGGGGTCTTTTCACTTAAGAGGAGAATCTTCCAGGTCATCGTCAGCTCTTCTAAACGATCGAGCAACTTTGTAAAGATTTGCGCGCGAACCTTGAGCGGGTCAACAATCTGCAGTAAGGTTTTGAGAATATCGTAAACCTCTTGGTAGAGATTTGTGATAATGGGGTTATCGGCAAACTCTGTTAAAGCGTAGCGTTGATTATATTGAGGGAGCGCTTTTCGTAGTTCTGTGAGCGCTTTAAAGAGTGCATCTGCCGCGGTATCGTGACCGCTGAAGTCAGGAGCATCTACGGCAATCGCTTTGTTGAGATCATCGATCCAATCATGAAATTGCTTCGTGGAAATTTGTGTACTAAAGAAGAGCCCGGCAGTCTCTGCAAGTTGGTGGGCCTCATCGATAATAATGATATCTGCCTCTGGCAGAAGCTCGCCAAAACCATCCTGTTTTAGTGCTAAGTCGGCACAAAGGAGATGGTGGTTAATGACCACAACATCAGAGTCCATCGCCTTTTTTCGAGCTTTAAAGACAAAGCACTCCTCATAATCAGGGCACTCATTGTGGAGGCAATTTTCGGTTGTGGAGGTCACTTGTGACCAGAGCTCTGTTTCGGTAATACCAGAGAGCTGCGTAATATCGCCGATAGCATCTTGTTGTGAGAAGCGTTCAATTCGAAAAAATTGCTCAACCTGTTTCTTATTCTCAAATCGTCCACGAGCGCGTAGCGTCTTTGTTCGATAGAGGCAGAGATAGTTACTGCGCCCCTTTAAGAGTGCTGTTGAGATCGGGTGTTTAATCACCTTCTTCAGTAAGGGGATATCCTTCTCATAGAGCTGATCTTGTAGATGTTTCGTTCCGGTTGAGATTAATGTCTTCTTTTTAGAGAGGAGTGCTGGCACAAGATAGGCAAAGGTCTTTCCTGTTCCTGTACCTGCTTCTACGATTAAGGTCTCTTGCTCCTCAATGGCAAGGGCGATTGCCTCAGCCATCTCAATCTGTTCATCACGTGGCTGATAACCATCAATGATGCTGCTTAATGCGCCATCTTGGGCGAAAAATTGCGTAATACGATCTCTATTCATAAGATTTTGATTCTACCGTAGGTTAGATCTGAGGATAAGAGGGGACTATTGTAACGTTTTTTTCAAAGAAGCGGGAGGAGATAATTGGCGGAGGAGGAAAGCCCCATTATTGCAATGAATTTGGGCAGAAGAAGAGTTGGGGAGGTGTTAGGCCATTTATTGATCTTAGAAACGATCTTAAGCATCATCGGCGCTTAGTTGCGAGTTGCTAGTTTGAAGTTCTAACAGAATAGAAACTTACAGTAGATATTTAAGGTAGATATCTAAAGAAGATAAATATTAGGGGGAACTAATCAATATAGAACAATGTCACTCTTTATGCTGATCTATTATTGCGCAATTCCTGAGAGGCGCATTCTTATGGGGAGCGTTAACAATATAATAGGGCTATCCCAAAACTTATCCACAGCTTGTGGGGATAAGAGGGGATAACCCTATTTAGTTAGCAAAAACCTTCTAAAGCTTGATTGTTACTGGTCTTGGAAGGGGGTTTCGGTCTCTGTATCGGGTGCAACATCGCCACCGACGATCACAGTGGTCATCTCTTGGGGGTTGACATGACGCTTAAAGGCTTCCTGAATCTCTTGAGGGGTAATTGCTCTCACTTTTTCTGGCAAAGTCTCATAATAATCGAGTGGTAATCCATAAGTTGCTAAGTTTAAGATGGCATAAGCTAGTTTAAGATTACTATCGAGATCGAGCACTAATGAGCCGATATAGTTATTCTTTGCACGCTCTAAAAGCTCAGGATCAGGTCCATTATCGATAAATTGTTTCACGACAGCTTTGGTCTGAGTAATGGCATCTTCAACGCTCTCATTTTTGGTAGAGAAGCTAATTGTAAAAGGACCTTCATAGAAGTTGGGGGAAAAACGGCTATAGATACCATAAGTTAATCCCTCTTTTTCTCGAATCGTTGTCATTAAGAGTGAGGTTAAACCGCTTCCACCTAAAAGATGATTCCCAATCATTAGAGGAAGATAATCGGGACTAAAGCGATCGATTGCGGGTTGACCCATCATGACTTGTGTCTGTGGGCTATTGAAATATTTTTCATAGGTGAGATTCATGGAGACGGGCTCAATTTGAGCTATTGCCGGATGGATCTCGCCGGGCCCTAAAATCTGGCTAATTTGAGCCGATACCTTTTTGGCATCCTCTTCTGAAATATCCCCAACAAAGATGATCTTTGCGCCATGAGCATCATAATATTGCTCTTGGAATGCCTTTACATCGCCTAGACTCATCTTTGTAAGTGATGCTTGTAACATCTCTGAAGTGGCGCCAATCACGCTATTGGGGTAGAGCGCAGCATAGTAGAGCTCATTGGCAATCGCAGAGGGATTATCGAGGCGAGCTTTTTGGCTATCGATTGCTTGGGTGATCTCTCTTTTGAAGACCTTCTCCTCAAAGCGCGGTGATTGCAACATCTCATAGAGCAGATCTAAGCTTGGTTGAAGCAGGGATGCTTTGCTTAGTGAGCGTAGGGAGAAGAGCGTATGATAGGTAGAGCTTGACGCAGTGATTGAGCTTTGTAATTGGTCGAGCTTCAATAGAAGCGCCTCTTCATCGAGCGATTGCGTTCCTGAGGTAACCATCTTAGCGGTCATCGCCGCTAAACCATAGCTATCGCCTTCACGAATCGATCCCGCTTCGAGCGAGAGGATAAGATCAACCATCGGAATTTCTGGCGCATAAAGGTAGTAGACCTCAGCCCCTTCATCGGTACGCCAAGTCTCAACATCGGTTGCAGCTTGTGCGCTTAAGCTGGCAAAAAATGGGATTGTGAAGAGGAGGGTTGTGAAGAACTTTCTCATAATCTGTCTCATTATCATTCCTTTTTAAAGCAACATGAACGCTTAAAGCGGTGCGATCTCATGGCGCTCTTGAGCGGCTTGTTGTGGATGGAGTGTTGCGATTGTGGCTTGCTGATCATTGAGATATTTTTGTGCGACTTCGCGAATCATCTCCGGGGTGACCTTCTTCAAGCGTTCGACACGATTCTCTGCATTTTGCCAACCTTCACCGGTAGTTTCAGCTTGACCGATTAACATCGCTTGCGTTGCTACGGAATCTTGACTGTAGATATTTCCCGCTTCATAGAGACCGATAATACGCTCGATCTCCTCTTCAGAGACAAGCTCATTTTGTAGAAGGGCAATCTCTTTTTTTAAGCTCTGCTCAAGTTGTGTTAAAGAGACCCCTTCTGCAGGAACAGCGACAAAGGTAAAGGGCGTTGTGTAGCGAGCACCATAGTTGTAGTAACTGCCAGCTTCTAATGCAATCTGCTCATCACGCACTAAGCGTTTAGGAAGGCGAGAAGAGGAGGTGCCATCTAAGATTAAAGAGGCGAGAAGAAGGGCATCGGGCTCTTGGCTCTCTGCAGGATCGACCTCATTGATACTAGGAACTTTATAACCCATAAAGAGAAGCGGCATATTAGCGGGGATTGCAAGATCGATCCGTTTCTCTCCTTTTTGTGCAACTTCAAAATTGTGAGGGCGGGTAATTTCTTCGCTCGGAGGAATATCTCCAAAATATTGCTCAACAAGGGCGATCGTTTTTTTAGGATCAATATCACCAACAATTACAACTGTGGCATTATTGGGGGCATAAAATTGTTGATACCAATTTGCAAGATCCTCTAAAGTCCAGCCTTCAATCTCCGGCATCCAGCCAATTACCGGATTGCGATAGGCGCTTGTGGTAAAGAGATTGGCATTAAATGCTTCATAGAGTTGTGCTTGCGGATTACTATCGGTCCGTTGCCGGCGCTCTTCTGCAACAACGAGTCGTTCAGGGGTAAAATCTTCTGCGCGAAGCTCTAAGTTCTGCATTCGATCAGCCTCTAATTTGAGGGCCGTCTCTAGCTCCCATGCCGGTAGATTCTCAAAGTAGGCGGTATAATCGGTGGAGGTGAAAGCATTATCTCGACCACCAAGGTTAGCAATAATCATCGAATGCTCATTAGGGCCTAAAGTATCGGTTCCTTTAAACATCATATGCTCTAGCATATGGGAGATTCCCCCAAGGCCTCGCGGTTCATCTACCGATCCTACTTTATACCAGACCATTGAGGTGACAACCGGTGCCCGATGATCTTCTCTGACGATCACTTTTAAGCCATTATCGAGCTCAGTTTCATAGGTGTTATCGATAATACGTACTCTTTCGGTTGCTGTTTCGGCAATAGCGATGATTGAGGAAAAAGAAAAAGCGGCAATAAAGAGAGTTGCCGCTTTTTTGAGAGGGTGTACTTTTTTCATAGTCTCCTCCTAATAGAAGATAGATTGATGTAATAGGGCAGGTTGCCCATCTATTCAACAGTTAATGTTGTCCCCGTGACAAAGGGTTGTTCAGGGTCATTGAGCTGCCATACAAGATCGATCACTTTACGTAACTCTTTCGGGTTAGGCGCACCTTCCGGCATCACACTCATACGAAGGGCTGAGTTGATACAGACCGGATCGATAGCATTAAAGGAGATCTTCTGCTCTGATTCATTCTCTAAGGCAAAGATCTTCATCATTGTCTCTAAGCCCGCTTTAGCAATCGCATAGCTGCCCCAATAGGCACGATCACCTTTCGCAACTTCATCATGGGTAAAGAAGATCACAGAAGCGCGATCAGATTGATCAAGAAGTGGCAACATTGCATGAGTTAAAAAGTAGGGCGCATTGAGGGTAATATCAAGTCCATGATGCCATTTTTCAGGGCTGGTATGGGCAAGGGGAGTTAAGTAACCAAGGTTGATGGCTGCATGGACAATACCATCAAGTTTTCCAAACTCTAACGCTAGGTTTTGAGCAAGATTGTAGTAATCGAGATCTTCTACTTTTAGAAAGTCCATTGCCACAATAGCAGGTTCTGCTCCCCCTCGGTTGACAATAATGTCATAGATGGGGTTGAGCTTCTCCTCTTTTCGCCCCATGAGGATAATGGTCGCACCGAGATCGGCAAGGCGTAAAGCAGATTCTTTTCCGATAGCACCTGAAGCACCAGTGACTAAAATGATACGACCTGTTAATGGTTTTGACATATAAAATCCTTCTCTAAATTGATACCCAAATCTATCTCTATAGTTGAATCAAATATTGTGAATCAATCCTTGATCGTTGTTAGAAGACCAAGGATTTTAGCCCTGCCATTTACGCTTTTGTCGCATAGAGGAGATAATTCATGCTGACATCATCGGTCAGAGTTGCGACTCGCGTAAAGGGGTTATAACTCATCCCTACAATCTTTTTGACAGTTAAGCCGTAACTTTCACACATCTCATAGAGTTCTAGGGGCGTGATTAACTTGTTATAGTCATGGGTTCCCTTCGGAACGATGCGCAGAATACTCTCAGCCGCAAAGAGTGCTAGAGCTCTCGATTTTAAGGTGCGATTGATGGTTGAGAAGAAGATATCGCCCCCCGGTTTTAACATTTTGCTCGCCGCCTCAATAATTGCACTTGGCGTAGGAACATGTTCGAGCATCTCAAGACAGGTGATTAGATCAAATGCCTCATGATGATTTTCGGCAAACTCTTCAGCGGTAGTCACTTGATAATCGATCTTAAGATGATTCTCTTGAGCATGCGCTTTAGCGATCGCAATCGCATTAGGAGCCATATCGATTCCGGTCGTTTTGGCATGACGCTTAGCTAAGCCTTCGGTAATGATTCCGCCACCGCAACCGATATCGAGGGCTTTAATTCCGGCAAGATTAACAAACTGCTCAATAAACTCAAAACGGGTAGGATTGATATCGTGTAGGGTTTTCAATTCACCTTCGCGATTCCACCAATCTTGATCATTAAACTTCTCAATTTCATCGTGTGATACATTACTCATTACGTGTAGCCTCCTCGCGTAGGCGCGTCATCTGTTCGATTGCTGCTTTTTGAGCAGCCTCTTTAATGCTATTACTATTTTGCTGAGCAGCTCCTTTTGCAGGCTCAATAACAGTGGTGTTGATGCTCTCTAGGAAGTTTTCGGGAATCATCGAGCCAAGAGTTTCCGCCCACGATGATGCCATGCCGGAAAATTTAGCATTTTTCCAATATTCACTCTCTTTAAAGGGGGATTCAATAATAAAGAGGGAGATCACAGCAACGATAAAGATCCCTCTTAAAAGCCCAAAGATAGTACCGAGGAGTCTATCTGGCCAGGAGATACTCAATTTGCGAAGAACAAAGGTGATCAAAAGATTGACCAATCCTAAAATAATAAGGAGCGCGATAAAGGTGATAGCAAAACTGATAAGATCGCCGAAGATCGACTCATCACCACTTAAGGCATTTGCACTACCGCCAAAGAGGTTGGGGAGCATCTTGCCCACATCTTGATAGTAGAAGACAGCTCCCATAAATGCTAATACCCAGACGATCAATGAGAGAGCCTCTGAGATAAAGCCTCTAAAGAATGCCACAATGACAGAGATAGCAATAATAGCAATAATGATGGCATCAATAATGGTTGAGATATCCACGTTAATGAGCTCCTAGTCCAATAGTTTTTTGTAGATAGATCACGTTTATTTCCCTCTCTTCTCATTTCTCTTATCACTTCTTTTATCCTTTGAGGGGGTGTAAGAGGGAAGAGGTAAAAGTGATCTCTGTGTTTTTGTATTTTATTTTCTGTACTTCTGTACTTCTGTATTTCTGTAACTCTATACTTTTTTATTAACTTATTTCGCCTGTACAACAGATGGTTTTAATGACCCGCTTCTAGTACGTGATTGTACTTGTTCAGCCTCTTTTTTGGTAGCATAAGGGCCAATTTGCACACGATTTAATTTGTTATCTTTTAAGATTCGAACGTTATATCCCTTCTGTTTAAACTCATTCATCAACTTTTGTGCATTTGCACTATTGCCGAAAGCACCTAACTGCACATACCAAGATCCTTGCGCTGCCACTTTGGGCGCTTGGGGTGTTTGGGCTTTTTGCGGCGCTTTCGCGCTATTTTTTTCACTATCGGCAATTAGCTCAATCTTTGGCATCACCGGCTCTTTTTTTGCAGTTGTCTTCGGTTTTTCAACCTCTTTTTTAGGCGCTGGGGTCACTTTAGGTGGCTCGATACTCGCTAAAATAATGGCATTCTCCTCTTTAATGCTCTTGCCTTGCTCAACACTTTGCCAGAGCTCTTCACCGATGATATCGCCGGGTGCATTACTATTGCTAACAATTTCAGTGATCTCTTTTCCAGATTGGCTTTCGAGAATAATCGGCGGAGCAATCTCTTGCGGCTCTTTTTTCGCTGTAGAGGTGATGCTAATGGCTGGCTTTTGCGCATTATTTGCCTGAGGAGTTGTGCTCGGTAACTTATCGGAAGGCTGTAGGAGAAGCACTGCGATGAGCCCTACAAGAGCAAGAAGAAATATTCCACCGATCAGGCGCTGTAGTAGTGATTTTGTTAGCGTATTAGACATATCGATTCTCTTTAAACCAGTTGAGGCTATCTGCCATCATATGAAATGAACCAAAAACAATAATAATATCTTGTGGTCGAGCCTTCTCTAACGCAAGTTTGCAACCTGCGGCAATGGAAGGCGCCACAAGAATGGTTTGTTGAATAATAGGTTGAATCTTTGCTGCGAGAGCCTCGCCCGATTGACCCCGATCACAATCATCAATTGTTGCAGTAATCCATGATTGAATCACTTCTTTTAAGGGCGTTGCTAATGCCACGGAGTCCTTATCTTTAAGCATCCCTAAAAGGGCGATAATCTCAAATGATTCCCCCTTTTCAGACCGAAGATCCTCAATTAATGATTTTAACACAAGTGCTCCTTGAGGGTTATGTGTCACATCAAGATAGATTAAGGGGCTATCGGGCCGGGAGAGTTGCTGAAAGCGCCCCTCTAATTTTACTCGCTTTAATCCTTCTACAATGATCTCTTGAGAGGGCGTTATGCCAAGTTTTGAAGCACCAATGTAGAGGGCGGTAATTGCTGTTGCCGCATTTTGATATTGATGCAATCCTTTAAGAGCGGGAGCAGGGAGAGTAAGCTCAGGCATCTTTTGAAATTGATAGTGAAACTTCCCCGATTTTTGCAGCTGATAGTGAAAATCTCGTCCATTTTGATAGAGCGTTGCCGAGCTTTCAGTAACGCGTTTTGTAATGGAGATATTGGGTGAGGCTTCAGCAGTGATAACAGCAGCACGATCTTTAATAATGCCCGCTTTCTCTCGGGCAATCTCTTCGATAGTGTTGCCTAGTTGTGCTGTATGATCGATACCGATTGGGGTGATGACGGCAATATCAGCATCGATAATATTGGTTGAATCGAGCCGCCCCCCGAGTCCTACCTCAAGAACCGCAACATCAACTTGCTTCTCTTTAAAGAGATAGAATGCCGCTAATGTGGCAAATTCAAAGTAGGTGAGAGTGATTTCGCCTCGAGCTGCTTCAATCGCTTCAAATGCAGCGATAATATCGCAATCTTCTGCCTCTTCTAGATCGATGCGTATCCGCTCATTAAAGCGCCAAATATGGGGAGAGGTAAAGAGTCCAACTCGCTTTCCGGCACTATGGTAGAGATTGGCGATTGTGGTTGAGGTTGAACCTTTTCCATTCGTACCGGCAACGGTGATAATAAGCGGCGCGATCTTGCCAAGATTGAGGTTCTTTAGAACGGTTTTGATACGCTCTAATTTAAAGTCCATCGAAAGAGGATGAATAGCCTCTAAGTAGGTGAGCCAGGATTGAAGGGAACGATTCGAAGCCATAGTCATCTCTGCCCTTAGTAGAATCTATAAGCGATTAATGGGTTGATTGGGAGTTAAACTACCAAACTAATAAGGTGATACATTAGGTTATTGATTAGGTAACAATGTTGCTCAAGTATCGACTAAATGTCAGTCAAATATCGATCAAATGCCGATCAAGCGTCGATCAGGTATTGATCAAGTCTTATTAAATAGGAGTGATTAAATAGAGGTAAGGAGATATCCCGAAACTATCTGTTAGGGGATATCTCAATAGCGATTAGTATTAGTGATGATTGAGGATTAACCCACCTCTTCTAACGGCTTACCTTGATGTGTTAATTTTGCAAGGAGGCTTGCAATCTCATTTCGAAGTTCTCGGCGATCGACAATCATATCGATCGCTCCTTTCTCAAGGAGGAACTCAGAGCGTTGGAATCCTTCTGGTAATTTCTCTCGAACAGTCTGTTCAATAACGCGGGGGCCCGCAAAGCCGATAAGTGCATAAGGTTCAGCGATATTGATATCTCCTAACATCGCTAAACTTGCAGAAACACCACCAAATGTGGGGTCTGTTAAAACAGAGATAAAGGGTAAATGCTCTTCATTAAGACGGGCAATCCCTGCGGATGTTTTCGCCATCTGCATAAGGGAGGTTAAGCCCTCTTGCATCCGCGCACCACCGCTTGTCATAAAGCAGACGAGTGGAACTTTATGCTCGAGACTATGGTTGACCGCACGAATAAAGCGCTCACCGACAACAGAGCCCATTGAGCCACCCATAAAGTTAAAGTTAAAAGAAGCGGCAACAATTGGCATTCCTTTAAGGGTTCCTGACATTGCAATTAACGCTTCAGTTTCACCTGTTGATTTTTGTGCATCGAGAAGACGATCACGATAGCGACGACTATCTTTAAAGTTTAAAAAATCAACCGATTCGATCTCTGCACCAATCTCAGTTGTCGAATCTTTATCTAAAAATGTTGTTAATCTTGTACGAGGATCGATGCGCATATGAGCATTACATTTTGGGCAAACCTCAAGGTTCGCTGCAAGCTCTTGTTGATAGAGAATGGCATCGCAAGAACGGCACTTTGCCCAGACACCTTCCGGAACTGTATTCTCCTTCTTCGTTGTGCGGATCATTGGAATTATACGCTCAAACCAGTTCATTCTATAACCATCCTTTTTTAATATATTCTTTAGTATCGGTTGCTACATGAGTCGATCTATTTGTAATGATCAACTCACGCCAATCAAGTTGTGAGGTTTCGAAATATAAAAATATGAAGATTTCGAGTTGAATACTCAATTTTCTCATAAAAGAGAGAAATAGCCAATGAGGATTTTCTCGAATCATGAAGGAGCGATTCTCTAATGAGGTGCTTTGAGATTCTCTTTTTTCGGTAGAAAATAGATGCAGCAATGAATCAATGCTCGTAAATGGAATTTTGATCCGTTATAATCAGTACGAATTTAGTGCTAATTTAAGGTTGAAGATTATTTACCATGAGTTTTGATATAAAAGCGGGCAGTGGAGCGGATATTAAAGCGCTCTATCAAGAGGTGATTTTAGATCACAATCGTAATCCTCGAAACTTCCATAAAATTGACCCATGCTCTCATCATGCAGAAGGGCATAATCCGCTCTGTGGCGATCAGATTGAGGTCTATCTCAATATTGAAGATGGTGTTATTACCGATATTGCTTTTCAAGGAGAGGGGTGTGCCATCTCAACAGCCTCAAGTTCCATGATGACAGAGGCGATAAAGGGGAAGAGTATTGCTGAGGCAGAAGCGCTCTTTCAGCGATTTCATGATGCGGTGACGCTAGATGCGCCAGGAGAAGGATTAGGTGCGCTCCAGATTCTAACGGGAGTTCGCGAATATCCTGCACGTGTTAAGTGCGCCACATTACCATGGCATGCCCTCTACTCAGCCATTCATGCAAAAGATGAGGTTGTTCAGACAGAGTAGAATATCGGATGAAGTGGAATAGAAGTGGAATACTTTTGTCGATGTCGGCATGAGCAGAATAGATCTCACTAAGAGATCGATTAGACAGTACTAGACAGATTAGACATAGTAGACAGATTAGATTAGTAATTTTAGCTGAATCATTAATTGAATCATTAATTGAATTATTAATTAAATTAATAATTAAGAATTAGAAGGATAGAGATTTAAATGGATATGAATCGCGATGAGCCTAATTTCCCGCAGATTCTCTTTGCAGAGGGTGTTGCGCCGGATGAGAAGGTAGATGAACTGATTGAAGGGATTGTAGATGCTATTAAGAAAGTATATGACCCGGAGATTCCTGTAGATATCTATGAGTTAGGATTGATCTACGCAATTGAGTTTCTTGATCTGACGGAGAACAATATTCGTATCCGGATCGATATGACTTTAACCGCACCAGGATGCCCGGTTGCCGGTGAGATGCCCGGTTGGGTTTCAAATGCGGTCTACTCCATCCCTGAGATTAAAGAGTGCATGGTTGATCTAGTTTGGGAACCGTTCTGGACGCCACAAAGAATGTCACTTCGTGCAAAATTAGAGTTGAATATGCTGTAATTTAGCATCACTCCGCAGATTAGGGATAAACATCGAAGCCTAGAATAGAATATTATTCTAGGCTTTTTTATATCCCTAGTGAAATCGGTTCAATAAAAACTGCTGGTACAGGATTTTAGAACGAGCACGAAACATTCGTCCCAGCTTTGCATTCATTGATAAAAGAGCGACATAAATAGATTTGCAGGGTGCCGGATAGAACTCTCTCCTTGCCTCTAGTTGTCGATGCGCCGGCATTTAAGCTAGCTTCTTTTGAACCGATTTTACTATAATTTTTGATCTTTTGATGAGGGACGAAAAGGTATAAGAAGCTTTATTGCAAGGCTTCTTATACTGTTGTTATTTGTATAGAACGTAAGATAGAACTTAATAATCTACCAAAATATCCTTAGTGATATCTTTAATGCTATTCGCGCCTGTTAGTGTCATTGCAACTTTCATCTCTTTTTGGAAAAGATCGAGAAGATTTTCAACGCCTTTTTGGCCTTGAGCGGCTAAAGCATAAGCATAAGCGCGTCCAATCATTACACTATCTGCGCCTAGGGCTATCATTCTCACAACATCAAGACCTGTACGTATTCCTGAGTCTGCCAATATTTTTATATCCCCTTTAACGGCATCTACGATTTTAGGCAGGGCTCTCGCGCTTGATAATACTCCATCTAATTGTCGCCCTCCATGATTTGAGACAACGATGCCATCAGCACCAAATCTGACAGCTTCTTTTGCATCTTCAGGATCAAGGATTCCTTTAATAATCATTGGACCTTCCCAAAATTCTCGAATCCATTCTAAATCTTTCCAGCAGATAGAGGGATCAAAGTTTTTAGTAAGCCAACCGATATAGTCTTCAAGATGTGTAGGCTCTCCTCGATATTTAGAAATATTGCCAAGATCGTGCGGCTTGCCTTTTAAACCAACATCCCACGCCCATTTAGGATGAAGAGATGCTTGAATCATACGGCGAAGATTGGCATTAGGTCCGCTCATTCCCGAGTGCGCATCTCTGTATCTTGCTCCTGGTGTTGGCATATCTACAGTAAATACTAAAGTTTTAACGCCGTTTTCTTTTGCACGCTCTAAAGCATTTTTCATAAAACCACGATCTTTGAGGACATAGAGCTGAAACCACATAGGTCGATCGATAGCAGGAACAACTTCCTCTATTGGGCAAACAGATACTGATGAGAGTGTAAAAGGAATGCCTTTATTGTCCGCAGCTTTAGCGGCCTGAACTTCCCCTCTTCTCGCGTACATTCCTGTTAAACCCACAGGAGCAAGGATGACGGGTAAATCAAGTTTGTCATCCCACAGCGTTGTTTCAGTACTCACATTCTCCATGTTATTTAGGACACGTTGTTTGAGTTCTATATCTGATAAGTCGGAAACATTACGTCTTAGAGTATGTTCTGCATAAGCTCCTCCATCAATATAGTGAAATAAAAATGGTGGGAGAGTTTTTTGCGCAGCTTTGCGGTAGTCTGTTGAAGCTGAAATTATCATGGAAGCTCCTCTTTCTGATGATCATTATTATTCTAATTTATATGATTCTTGATTGATATCTTTAAAAGATATCAATCAACTACTCATTCGGCTATCTTTTTGTTAAAAAAAATGTTTTATTAATTGCAAATAGTATTAATTTTAATAAATGAAAATAAATGAGCTTATGACGGTAAGCTTACGATTAGAGTATAAGAATTATGAAGTAACATGTAAAAAAAGTAGAAATGAGGGGGATTTATGGCTTTGATAGAAGAGAAGGGAAATTATCAAATATTTTTGGACGCGTTAATGGAAGTAATTCCTGAGAAGCAGATATATACTGAGTTAGCGGTTCGATTTGCTTATGGAACAGATGCTAGTTGTTATCGGTATATTCCTGAGATTGTTGTTCGAGCTCAAAATGAAAAAGACGTTAAAGAGATTATCGCATTAGCTGATTTATATCTGATCCCTATTACTTTTAGTGCTTCAGGAACGTCGCTTTCCGGACAAACTTCTTCTAATTCTGTATTGGTGTTATTAGGGGATGGTTTTGTGGGAGGGGATGTTATAGATGATGGATTAAAAATCCGCTTACTACCTATGACTATCGGGCAAAATGCGAATAACTTATTAGTACCTTTTGGCCGTAAAATTGGCCCGGATCCTGCGACAATTAATACGGCTAGAATTGGGGGCATTGCCTCTAATAATTCAAGTGGAATGTGTTGTGGGACTAAAGATAATAGTTATCATACCCTTGATTCTATTAAAGTAATTTTTGCTGATGGCGCTGTTTTAGATACAGGTGATCCTAAGAGCGTGGTGCAGTTTCGAGAAACTCATGATACCTTCTTAAAAGGTTTGCTGGATTTAGCGAATCGCATTAAAAGTCAGCCTGAATTAGAGGCAAAAATTAGACATAAATATCGATTAAAAAATACAACAGGTTATGGTTTAAATGCACTTGTTGATTTTGATGATCCTATAGAGATTTTATCGCATTTAATGATTGGCGCGGAGGGAACGCTAGGTTTTATTAGTGAAATTACTTATAAAACAGTTATTGATCATCCTCATAAAGCATCAGCGCTCATTTATTTTGAGTCGATGGATCATTGTTGTGATGCGGTAACAGCACTGAGAAAAGCGGCGATAGTAGACTCAGTAGAATTATTAGATGCTCCTAGTATTCGCTGTGTTGCTGAGCATATTACGTCTGATCTCCCTGGCTTTTTTTATCAAGATATTCCGGATAATGCCGCATGTCTTTTGATTGAGACTCGTGCTGATAACGATAAAAGCTTAGATGAGCAAATCGTGCAAATTAATAAGATTGTTGCAGATTTCTACTGTAATGATCAAAGCTCTTTTTCGAAAGATCCGATTGTAACAGACCTTTATTGGAGTGTCCGTAAAGGGTTATTACCCATTATTGGTGCTAATCGTCCTGTGGGAAGTAATCTTATTACAGAAGATGTGGCCTTTCCTATTGAAAATTTATCAAAGGGTGTCAAGGCATTAACGTTGTTATTTAAAAAGTATCACTACTCAGAAGCCATTATTATGGGGCATGCGCTAGAGGGGAATTTACATTTCTTGTTAACGCCGACATTTGAAACGGCAGAGGAAATTTCAAATTATAATGCGTTTATGCATGATTTAGCGCAGTTAGTTGCTGTCGAATATCAAGGCTCTCTTAAAGCTGAACATGGGACAGGGCGTAATGTTGCGCCTTTTGTGGAGGTTGAATGGGGTAAGGATGCTTATAATATTATGCGTGATATTAAAAAGCTCTTTGATCCCAAAGGTATTTTTAACCCAGATGTCATTATTACCGATGATCCTGAGCTGCATTTAAAAAATTTAAAAGAAGTGCCGGAGGCAGATCCTCTCATTGATCAATGCATGGAATGTGGATTTTGCGAGCCCGCTTGTCCTGCTGATGGATTTACTCTAACGCCAAGACAGCGAATTGTTTTATGGCGACAGCATGAAATGTTAGTGAAGACAGGTAAAGACCCGGAGCTACTATCATCCATTCAAAAAGTTTATCCAGAAATGGGGATTGAAACTTGTGCCATGACAGGTATGTGTGCAACGCGTTGCCCTATAGGCATTGATACGGGCAAAATGATGAAAAAACTAAAGGTGCCTAATACGCATTATAAAGTTGTCAATTTTGCAGTAGACCATATTCATACGATGACTCAAGGTGCTCGTATTGGGATTAAGTTATCGCATATGATTGGGGCATCTTTGAGTAAAAAAATATCGACGAATCTTCATAAAAGATTTAAAGGGATTCCCGTTCTTCCAGAAACTTTGCCTAAAGCAGCGAGCGCTAGCGCCTTATCAAAGGCGATCTTAAGCGCTTCAACGACTGAAGCAGGAAAATCCGTAGTTTATTTTATCTCTTGCGTTAATCGTACATTTGCTGAGGGCATAAAAGGGACGACATCCGTTGCAAATGATACCTTAGCACTATTTCAAAAAGCAGGTTATAAGGCTATTTTTCCTAGTGATTACCAATCTCTTTGTTGTGGTCAGCCATTTGATTCTTTAAAAATGGAATTATCCGCAGATAAATCTGTTAATAAAGTGAATAGTGCGCTTTTACAAGCGAGTCATAATGGGGAAATTCCTATTTATGCGGACAATGCCCCATGTGCTTTTCGTCTTATGGAAG
Organism: Ignatzschineria cameli; assembly: GCF_003121895.1. Taxonomy (GTDB): domain Bacteria; phylum Pseudomonadota; class Gammaproteobacteria; order Cardiobacteriales; family Wohlfahrtiimonadaceae; genus Ignatzschineria; species Ignatzschineria cameli. Next base: position 58,278 of record NZ_QEWW01000004.1, on the reverse strand, counting down.
CCCAAAAAGAAGGATTATTAGATGCTAGATTAAAAATTTATGATGCGGCAACTTTTTTAGTTGAAAATATTTTACCGAAGTTAACGATTACAAATAAAAAGCCCGCTTTGAATCTACATATCCCCTGTTCTACGACCAAGATGGGATCAGGAACGGCATTACAGACATTAGCAGGGGCAGTTACAGATTCTTTAAGCTTGAGTGGTATCGCTTGCTGTGGTTATGCGGGAAATAAGGGAATGTTTTTACCAGAACTTAATCAAAATGGGTTAAGACTTTTAAATAATAATATTCCTAAAGGTTGTGACCATGGCGTTTCGATGAGTCGTACTTGTCAAATAGGTCTAACGGAGCATTCAGGGATGTCATATGCCAGCATTGAATCATTATTGAATCAATGTTCGAATTAATAAATCGAGGTTAGGGGGTAATGCAAAACACAAATACGAAAATAGGCCTTTAAGGCGCATGAAGTTAAAGAATAAAAATAAAAGTATTTATCAATAATAATGTCATAAACAAATCACCTTAAAAGTTAATTAGAAGTAGGATGCTATAACTTTTAAGGAGATGTAGGAGGAGTAAAATATGACGTGGATTCAAAACTATACCCCGATTATGAATTTAGGGGTGTCATCACTATTTGCAATTATGCCAATTGTGGCTTTTTTTCTGGGATTAACCGTTTTAAAGCTAAAGGGGCACATTGCCGGCTTATTAACATTAAGTATCGCGATTATCGTGGCAATTTTTGTATATAAAATGCCGGTAACTATGGCATTAGCAGCTTCAGGATATGGCTTTTTATATGGCCTATGGCCTATTGCTTGGATTATTATTACCGCTGTATTTTTATATAAAATCGCTGTTAAGACAGGCCAATTTGACATTATTCGATCTTCTATTATTTCTATCACTGAGGATCAACGCTTACAATTATTACTGGTAGGCTTTGTTTTTGGTGCCTTCTTAGAAGGCGCTGCAGGCTTTGGTGCGCCAGTTGCGATTACGGCGGCGTTACTAGTGGGTTTAGGTTTTAAGCCACTTTATGCGGCAGGTTTATGTTTGATTGCAAATACGGCACCTGTTGCATTTGGGGCAATGGGGATTCCCATTATTGTCGCGGGAGAAGTTGCAAATCTTGATGCATTTCATATTGGACAAGTAGTAGGGCGACAGCTTCCCATTTTATCTATCATTGTCCCTTTTTGGTTAATCGCAATGATGGATGGATGGCGTGGTATTAAACAGACGTGGCCCGCTGTTTTAGTTTGTGGTGTTTCATTTGCAGTGACGCAGTTTTTGACGTCTAATTTTATTGGGCCAGAATTGCCCGATATTACTTCAGCATTAGTCAGTTTAATCTCTCTTACGATTTTCTTGCGCGTATGGCAACCTAAGGAGATATTCACTTTTGAGGGGCAGAAAAAACCTCAAAAACAAATGCCAAGTGGATATTCTTTTGGACAGATCTTCCTTGCTTGGTCTCCATTTATTATCTTGACAATAATGGTCACGTTGTGGAGTTTTAAGACGATCCAAAATTTATTAACATTTGCAACGTTGAAGTTTGAGGTGCCATTTTTACATCAATTGGTCATTAAGACGACTCCCGTTGTTCCTCAAGATACACCTTATGCTGCAGTCTATACCTTAAATATATTAGGGGCAGTTGGAACCTCTATTTTTATTGCTGCTATTTTATCTTTGATAATACTTAAGATGCGAATGAAAGATGCTGTATCAACCTTTTTAGAAACATTGGTTGAGTTGCGTTTCCCTATTCTTTCTATTGGATTAGTGTTAGGGTTTGCGTTTATTGCAAATTACTCAGGTTTATCTTCCACATTAGCGCTTTTGCTAGCTCAAACCGGGGTGTTTTTTCCATTCTTCGCACCTTTTTTAGGTTGGCTAGGAGTGTTTTTAACCGGCTCAGATACCTCTTCAAATGCCTTATTCAGTTCACTACAGGCAAATGTGGCGCATCAATTGAATGTTTCTCCTGAGCTGTTAGTTGCGGCAAATACCACAGGAGGCGTTACGGGGAAAATGATTTCACCACAATCGATTGCCGTGGCAACCGCTGCGACGGGAATGGTTGGTAAAGAGTCAGATTTGTTTAAATTTACCGTAAAGCATAGTTTGATTTTCTGTTCATTTGTAGGATTTATTACCATAATGCAGGCATATGTCGTTCCATGGACTTTAGTATTTTTTAATAAATAAGTTTTACAAAATTTCAATAAAGAAAAAAGGTAGACTCTAGTTTGAATCTACCTTTTGTTTTTAAGGGTTGGTGCAATTATTATTTTTTCTCTAAAAGCGGTTTAAGATATTTTCCGGTATAACTCTCTGGACATTGAGCGATCTCTTCGGGGGTGCCGGCAAAGATGATATTCCCACCTTTCGCTCCCCCTTCAGGACCAATATCGATGAGCCAATCCGCTGTCTTAATAACATCGAGATTATGCTCGATAATGATAATGGTATTACCCTTATCCCGTAAGGTATGAATCACCTTGAGAAGTTGCGCAATATCGTGGAAGTGGAGACCGGTTGTTGGCTCATCGAGGATATAGACTGTTTTGCCTGTATCTCTCTTTGAAAGCTCTCGAGAGAGCTTCACCCGCTGCGCTTCACCGCCGGAGAGTGTTGTCGCATTTTGACCGAGCGTGATGTAACTTAAACCCACCTCCATTAAGGTTTCGAGGCGACGATGAACAACAGGAATAGCATCAAAGAATTGATAGGCCTCTTCTACCGTCATATTGAGTACATCATTGATCGATTTTCCTTTATAGAGAATATCGAGAGTTTCGCGATTGTAACGCTTACCTTGACACTCATCACACATCACATAGACATCGGGGAGAAAGTGCATCTCTACCTTGATTAAACCATCTCCCTGACAATTCTCACAACGACCCCCTTTCACATTGAAGCTAAAGCGTCCAGGCTGATAACCGCGCGCACGCGCCTCTGGCGTATTAGCGAAGATCTCGCGAATAGGGGTAAAGAGTCCGGTATAGGTTGCGGGATTTGAACGAGGTGTTCGACCAATCGGGCTCTGATCGATATTGACGATCTTATCGATCTGATCTAATCCTTCGATTTTTTGATAGGGTGCAACTTCAATACTATTATTCTTGTTGAGAATACGGGCAATTGCACTATAGAGCGTATCATTCACAAGGGTCGATTTCCCAGAGCCAGAGACACCCGTTACACAAGTTAAAAGCCCTAATGGGAAGGAGGCGGTTACTTTCTTGAGGTTGTTGCCGGTAGCACCAATGAGCTTGATCTCTCGCTTAGGATCTCGTGGTGTTCGCTCTTTCGGAACTTCAATTTTTTTGCGCCCAGAGAGATAATCCGCTGTGAGAGAATCTCTATTTTTCATCACCTCTTGAGGCGTGCCGGCGGCAACAACAGAACCGCCATGAACCCCAGCGCCGGGGCCAATATCCACAATATAATCAGCGGCTAAAATCGCATCTTCATCATGTTCAACTACAATGACGGTATTACCAAGATCACGAAGATGGAAAAGGGTCTGTAGTAGACGATCATTATCGCGTTGATGCAGACCGATCGAAGGTTCATCTAAGACATAGAGAACGCCCATTAAGCCGGCACCAATTTGGGAGGCTAGTCGAATTCGTTGCGCCTCGCCTCCAGAGAGCGTCTCAGCTGAGCGTGAGAGATTGAGATAATCGAGTCCGACATTGACTAAAAAGCCTAAGCGCTCCTGAATCTCTTTAAAGATCTTATCGGCAATCTCCTTCTTTGCGCCTGAGAGCTTAACATTCTCTGCCCACATCAAAGCATCATTGATAGGAAGGGCTGTAATATTGTGGATCGCTTTACCCTCAATCAGTACATTTTTTGCGGCTGGACCTAAACGGCTTCCTTCACAATCGGGGCAGACACGCATCGCTAAGAAGCGCGTTAAACTTTCACGGACAATCTGAGAGTCGGTCTCATGATAGCGGCGTTCTAGATTGTTTAAGATCCCTTCAAAAGGATGGATACGGATAGAGCGTTGTCCTCGATTGCTCAGATAATGGAACTCTATCTCCTCCTCACCCGATCCGTAGAGCAGAATCTGTTGAATCTTTTTAGGTAGCGCCTCAAAAGGGGTTTCAGGATTAAAGCCGTAATGGCGTCCTAAGGATTCGATCATCGAAAAGTAGTAGCTCGAATTTTTATCCCAACCTCGAATAGCGCCACTTGCCAATGAAAGAGAGGGCTCGGCAATGACTCGATCAGGATCGAAATATTGATTCACCCCTAAGCCATCACAGGTCGGGCATGCCCCTTCAGGATTATTAAAGGAGAAGAGACGCGGCTCTAACTCGGCAATGGTAAAGCCACACTCAGGACAAGCATAATTTGCCGAGAAGTGGAGTAGGGTCTCTTCACTCTTCATATCGACAATAGCGGCTAAACCGTTTGTGAGATCGAGCGCTGTCTCTAATGATTCTGAGAGACGAATCCGAATATCATCTCGCACCCGGAAACGATCGACGACAACATCGATATCATGATGCTGCTTTGGATTGATCTCTGGAAGTTCATCGATCTCGTAAGTCTCACCATCAACACGAACGCGGAGGAATCCTCGTGCTTTTAGCTCTTCAAAGAGTTTAAGATGCTCCCCTTTACGATTACGAACAATGGGCGCTACCAACATTAGGCGTAACTCCTCAGAGAGCATCATTGTCATATCTACCATCTGCGGAATGGTTTGAGCATTGAGGGGGAGATGATGCGTCGGACAGTGCGGCGTACCGATACGAGCAAAGAGAAGGCGAAGATAATCGTAGATCTCTGTGACTGTTCCGACCGTTGAGCGCGGATTGTGTGAGGTGGATTTCTGCTCGATGGAGATCGCCGGCGATAAACCGGAGATATGGTCTACATCAGGTTTTCCCATAACAGAGAGGAATTGTCGTGCATAAGAGGAGAGAGACTCTACATAGCGTCTTTGCCCTTCTGCATAGAGTGTATCGAACGCAAGTGATGATTTTCCTGAGCCTGAAAGCCCTGTAATCACCACAAGTTTATTGCGGGGAAGGGTTAAACTAATATCTTTAAGATTGTGCGTGCGCGCACCTTGAATAATTATATCTTCCATAAAACCTTCAAATAGGAGGTAGAGAGATAGAGCCGGGGTAGAGCGCTTAAGTGCGTCTCCAATAAAAGTGCCGACTCCCTTAAATAATCTTTTTGTACTATGTCAATTTGTACTATGTGAGAATATAGGGTGAATCTTCGAAATTTCAAGATCGAAGAGGCTATTTCAACGCGCTATCTCCTTTCATACCATTACCTTTAGCGGAGGTTGATTGTGGATAGCGGGTAATCCCTTCTAAGAGCAGAATGCTCTCATAGAGCGGATAGTCATGCTCAAGGAGATACTGCTTCTGTTGTCTGAAGCGTTCAGAAGAAGCTTTATCTCTATCGGCACTTCTTCTCTTACCTTGAAGATTGTCACTCTTCATTTTAGGGCTGACTTTAAGGTCAGGAATTGTGATATCGGGTGTAATCCCTTCATCCTGGATACTCTGCCCATTAGGGGTATAGTAGCGGGCAATGGTGTAACGAATCGCATCGCCATTATTGAGAGGAACGGCATATTGGATAGAACCTTTGCCATAACTATTCTCACCAACTATTAACGCTCTTTGATGATCTTGAAGGGCACCGGCGACAATTTCCGCTGCAGAGGCACTCTGTTGATTGATCAAAAGAATGATTGGAACCTCAGCTAGGATCTCCCGCTCAGTTGCAAGATATTGTTTCTGATGTTGCGCCGCTTGACCGGTGGTGTAGGTGATAATGCCTTGGTTGAGGAAGAGATCCACGACATCGATGGCGGCAGAGAGAAGCCCGCCATTATTATTGCGCAGATCAAGAATCATCCCCTTAATAGGGTTTGCTTCAGTCGTTGCCTCTATCTCAAGGGCGAGAAGGGCATCGGCAATCTCTTCGCTACTACTCTCTTGAAAGCGGCTTAAGGAGATGTAAGCAAATTGACCATATCGCTTTGCCTGCGTCACACTTGGTAAGGAGATATCTGTGCGAAGAATAGTACGCTCCTGCAACTCCCCTTGATGGAAGAACTCCAAGTGAACATTTGTCCCCTTTTCCCCTTGTAACATGGCATCTGCTTGCTTGAGGGATAGTTGATCTGCCGGAATCTGATCGATACTCACAATTCGATCTCCGACAGCAATCCCCGCCTTCTCGGCAGGAGAGTTAGGGGCAACAGCTTGAACAATCAGTGTTCGCTGTTTTGCCACACTCTTCTCCCCTTCGAGCGTCTGCTCTTTTGCAGCATATTGCAATGTAATGCCGATACTGCTCTCTTTACCAGCGGTCTCATTTTTTATTTTCTGAAATTGCTCAGCACTATAATATTTTGAGTGAGGATCGAGGTTCGTTAACATGCCGATAATCGCATTTTGAATCAAAGTGGCATCGCTCAATTCATCGACATAATTGCGTTTAAGCTCATCAAAGACCTCAATAAACCGGCGTAGATCATCTACCGGAATGGTGGGTTCTGCCGGCGTGGAGATTAGATCGATCGGCCCCATCGATTCTCTCTGTTCTTGAGCGGCTTTTGGCTCTGCGTAAGCAAGGGGATTCAAACTAAGTGACAGGAGAGTTGAGAGGAGAAGGGTGTGGGAGAACGCTCTTTTCATAAATAGGTTCCTTAAATGATATCACTGAGAATGTCAGAGGAATGGCCGGAGAGAGGGCCAGCGAACTTATCGATGTGATTGTCGATGATGCTTTTGTTGATGTTTTTAAATGGTTGCTTCTTTAAGTCGGCGCTCGAATCGATGTTGAAGTTGAGCTACTTCGGGAAAGCTGAGCGATTAAGAGAGTACTTATCGGTCTTGATGCCGATAAGAGTATCCCGATAAGAGCCTCTCTTAATCTTGCGTTGATTATTTCACGCTGATTATTTCAATTTTATTTCAATTTTGCGTGATCTAATTTTGACTGATCCAATCTCGCTTGATGTGACCCGGCGCCATAATTGGGCACTATGATTGGAAATGGATTAGATTCTTTCCAGTCATCTCTTTAGGCTGCTTTTCACCTAGGAGATAGAGGATTGTTGGCGCTAAATCACAGAGCGCGCCATCGGGTTCTAATGTTGCCTTGCGCCCTACATAGATTAGTGGAACAGGGGTTGTAGTATGAGCTGTATGGGGCTGATTGGTCTTTTCATCCCAAGTCTGCTCGGCATTCCCGTGGTCAGCAGTAACTAACATCTCGCCACCCACCTTCTTAACAGCCTCATAGACCTTTCCTAAACCGGTATCGACCGCTTCAATTGCTTTGACAATTGCCTCAAAAACGCCGGTATGTCCCACCATATCAGGATTTGCATAGTTACAGATAATGACATCAAATTTTTCTGATTCGATCGCCTCTACCAGACGTGCCGTCACTTCCGGCGCACTCATCTCAGGTTGAAGGTCATAGGTCGCTACTTTAGGGGAGTTAACCAAAATACGCTCTTCCCCTGTAAAGACCTTCTCTTCTCCACCATTAAAGAAGAAGGTGACATGGGGATATTTCTCTGTTTCCGCAATCCGTAATTGAGTATAACCCCCTTTCGCTAATACCTCGCCTAAGCCATTGTTAAGCTCTAATGGAGGATAGGCAACTTCGGTATTCAGCCCCTCTTTATATTGTGTTAAAGAGACAAAGTGGGAGAGTTTAGGGCGATATTTAGGTGTAAAGCCAGAAAAATCATCCTCTACAAAGGGATAGCTCAATTCGCGTGCACGGTCTGAACGGAAGTTCATAAAGATAACGGCATCACCATCGACCATCTTCACAGAGTCACCGATCACCGTAGCTTTAACAAATTCATCATGTTCGCCGCGAGCATAGGCATCATTTAAGCCTGCTTCTGCCGTTGCTGCATGGTATTCCCCTAAACCTTGGCTCACAAGATCGTAGGCCTTCTCAACACGATCCCAACGGCTATCGCGATCCATCGCATAGTAGCGTCCGATAATCGTTGCAATTCGGCCATGTCCAAGCTCTTTAAAGAGTGCTTCTGCTTTTTCAAGAGAGGGTGTTGCTGATTGCGGTGGCATATCACGGCCATCAAGGAAAGCGTGGAGATAGATCTTCTCGACCCCTTTTTTGGCAGCAAGGCGAATCAATGCAAAGATATGCTTTTCATCCGAGTGAACACCGCCGGGAGAGAGTAGGCCAAAGATATGGAGCGCACGATTATTTGTGGTTAGATCACTCATCACCTTATTGAAGATAGGGTTATGATCAAATTCGCCACTGCGGAGATCTTGGGTAATGCGGGTAAAGTCTTGATTTACAACACGACCGGCACCGATATTCATATGACCGACTTCTGAGTTCCCCATCTGTCCATCTGGTAATCCCACCGCTTCACCGGAGGTTTTAATAAAAGTAACAGCACCCACTTCACGTAGATGGTCCCAGTTAGGGGTTTGAGCTGCTGCAATTGCATTATTTTCAACTTCGTTACGAAATCCCCAGCCATCAAGAATGGTGAGCACAATCGGTTTAGGTCTAGACATTATGCGTGATTCCTTGTTTGAAATGATTTTAAAAAACTTAAAACTTAAAACTCGAAATTTAAAACTTACAAATAGTGATCCCCTTGAATCTCTAAAGAGGCGGTGATGAGCCTACTTTAAAGGGGAACACTTAATATATGTTATCTAATGGTTCATTATAGCGAAAAAGGGGGGCTGAGGGAGAATTCCTTTTAGGGCGTTACCGTTTGCTAGCTTAGAGCTTCATTGATGCATAATATCGCTGGAAGCTGGTGTAGATATGGTAGGAGAGATTAAGAGAGGTATCAGAGAAGTATTAATAATGCTCTTGATAAAAATGATCTTGAGATAATTTAGCATCATAATGAATAGCCATAATATATCTTTCTAATTAAGTGTGATAATGGTGGTGCCTCAGAGAGATATTCGATATATCAATGGCAGATCAACGATATGCCAATGGTAGATCAATAGAATATCAATAGAATATCAATAGATATGTTAAGAGAGTAGATTTGAGTATGATGATATGAGGGGAAAGATAATAGCGGTTAATGGCATACTTTCACCATCTATTTAGAAAAAAGAAGAGATAAAAAGAAGAGTTATATTTTGTTATTTTGATATAATAATTGTTTATAGTTTGTCTGTAAATTTGTTTATAAATTATCAACAAATTAGCAATAAATATTTAAATGTTTAAAGATTTGTCTAGAAGCGCTTCATCTAATACGAATTTAACAATGCAAATTTAACGAAAACTTAGCGTGAATTTAATATTAATTAGGAGCTAATTGAATAGCTGATTTAATTGTTGAGGAGTGAAATGAGCAGTATTCAAAAGAGAGCAAGTCAATCAACCGAGTGGAAACGTATCGCGCAGGATCTATTAGATCAGGCGGGAATCGAGATTAATGGAAGCCGTCCCTACGATATTCAGATCCATAATGATCATTTCTATCAACGTGTCTTAGAAGAGGGGTCGATCGGACTCGGTGAGAGCTATATGGATGGTTGGTGGGATTGTGAACGGCTCGATCTCTTCTTTACAAAAGTGATGCGGGAGAAGCTTGATGAGAAGCTTCCAAGTCGTTTTAGAGATACGTTAAAGGTCCTCTTTGCCCGGCTTCGAAACTTACAGAGTAAAGAGCGAGCTTGGATTGTTGGGGAAGAGCACTATGATTTGGGCAATGATCTCTTTACGGCGATGCTCGATCCTTATATGCAATACTCCTGCGGCTATTGGGCTGAGGCGACAACATTAGAAGCGGCACAAGAGGCAAAATTGGATCTCATCTGCCGAAAACTTCAACTTGCACCGGGAATGAAGCTTCTTGATATCGGTTGTGGTTGGGGTGGGCTCTCTGCTTATGCAGCTGAACATTATGGAGTCTCTGTTACTGGGGTGACGATCTCTAAGGAGCAACAGAAATTGGCGCAAGAGCGCTGCGAATCTTTCGATGTGGAGATTATTTTAGAGGATTATCGAGATCTTCAAGGATCGTTTGATCGCATTGTTTCGGTGGGGATGTTTGAACATGTAGGGCCGAAAAATTATCGTAAATATTTTGAAGTCGCCCATCGCAATCTTAAAGAGGATGGCCTTTTCCTGCTCCATACAATCGGCTCGAATAACAATAAGTATAATGTGGACCCTTGGATTGAGAAGTATATCTTCCCTAACGGTGAGCTTCCTTCGATCCAAAAAATTGCAAATGCGAGTCAAGGAAAGTTTGTGATGGAGGATTGGCATAATTTTGGTGCCGATTATGATCGAACGCTAATGGCATGGGCTGAACGTTTCTTAGCGCATTGGCCGGAGTTAGAATCTAATTACTCTCCTCGCTTTAAGCGGATGTTTATCTACTATCTAATGGCTTGTGCCGGCGCTTTTCGAGCAAGAAGCATCCAGTTGTGGCAGATTCTCTGGAGTCCATTAGGGGTTGAAGGTGGCATTCAGGTTGCGCGTTAAGATTCGATCGTGACAGTTTTGTCATATTACTCTGTTAGAGTACTTCGGTAGATCGATAAGCCTCTTCTCAATTCTGCTTCTCGGTGCTACTTTTCGATGCCATATCAGAGGAATTGATTGAAGAGGCTTACGAAGGATTGATGGGGACTTTATGACTACTTTATAACTATTTTATGAGTACTTATTTTAGGTGTTTATTGTAGGTACTTAGTAGTTGTTTATTCCTGTTTATCCGTTATTTATCCGTATTTGTTTATGATTATTGGTCGTCATTGATAGTCATTGATAGTCATTGATAGTCATTGATAGTCATTGATAGTCATTGATAGTCATTGATAGTCATTGATAGTCATTGATAGTCATTGATAGTCATTGGTAGTCGTTTATTGTTGATTGTTATTAATAATGATTCCTTATCGATGCGCTTTGCGATGAAATTTAGCTGATAATAGGCTATATAAAGCGATGGTTTTAGAGTATCATTAAGGAGAAATTATTTAATACTCGTACACTCTTAGAGGAAATGTAATTATGGGTTCATTTAGTATTTGGCACTGGGCGATTCTTCTTGTTGTCGTACTTTTAGTCTTTGGTACTGCAAAATTAAAAAATGCAGGAAAGGATCTTGGAAGTGCGGTAAAAGGCTTTAAAGATGCAGTAAAAGATGGGGAGAAAGAGGCAAAAGAGAGTGCAACACCCCAAAATTTAGAGAATAAAAAAGCAGATACTCAAGTGAAGGATGAGAGCGTTGTTGATGAGCAGAAAAATAGTCGTGTGGAGTAATCTCTGCAACTGTTTCTCATCAAATTTAAAGCGTGATTGGCGCGGATAAGAGGAAGGATGCTGCATGTTTGGAATTAGTAGCACGGAATTTCTCATTATTCTCGTCATCGCGCTTGTTGTCATTGGTCCGCAAAAATTGCCGGAGATGATTCGTACTGTTGGTAAATGGGTTGGTAAGATTCAGCACTTTACGAAGAGTATCAAGAATGATCTGACCAATGAGTTAGAGCTTGATGAGATTAAGCGCTCCATTGAGGAGTTAAAGCAGAGTTCTGAATTACAGAAGTTAAAGAGCGAAATCGATAGCACTAAATCGGAGTTAACGCAATCTTTACGGAAAGTGGAATCCACTGTTCTTGATACCCAATCTCAAGTTGAGAATGAGGTGAAGAAGGTCGATCGCTATCTTGATATCTCAGAAAAGCCAGAAAGTGTGGCAAAAGAGAGCGGGAAAAAGTCCGTTATTAAAGATGATACGATTGATGATGAGGAGTTCTTTGATCTTGAGTTAGATGATGCGTTCCTAGAAGGGGAGGCAGAGTTTATCGCGGATGCAGCAGAGGGTGCCGTTATGACAGCACCGCCTAAAAATTATGGGCAACGTCTTGTGGCATCTCCTAGTGATGAACTCGATAGTCACGCTTTAATTGCGCGTATTGTGCGGATGCGTCAAGCAGAGATTGCCGCGCAAGAGAACGATAAGGTCGCATTGCAATTTGCGCTGATGGAAGCAAAAGAGGCACGAAATCTCTTGAGTCAAGATGAGATCCGCCGCCGAATGACCTTGCGGCAGTTAGAGTTGAATCGTTAGAGTTTATTAAGACTTATCAATAGGATTCGTTACGATTAAGACTCGTTAACGCTAAAGGTTATATTTGGCTATATTCGGCTATATTCGGTTATATGCAATTATATTTAAGCATTACATCACTCAAGTTATCGCTCAAATTATCGTTGTAATTACCGTTTCAATTTATTGTTTCAATTATTGTTTTAATTACTGTTTCAATATTATCGATAGATCTAGTGGCACCGCAGATTCAGATGGAATCGGGGCTGTGCCTCTAGATCTATTGCTGTTTTAGGAGATACATTTGTGAATGATCGATCTATTCAATACCTTTTTGAGCAATCAGAAGCAGACGCAATCTATGCTCAGAAGCGTCCTTGTAATCGTTTCACCTTTAATGAAGAGGTGGTAAAAGTCTTCCCCGATATGATTCGGCGCTCAGCGGCGGGATATACGACGATTGTAGAGAATATTGGGAATTTAGCACCACTCTTCGCGCAGGAGAATAGTAAAATCTATGATCTTGGAAGTTCGCTTGGTGCAGTATCGATGGTATTGCGAAGTGCAATTAAGACACCTAACACCTCTATTGTCGCTATCGATAACTCATCAGCAATGGTGGAGAAATCACGAGAATATCTCAAAGCGCAGGAGATGATGATCGAATCTCTGCTCCCTATTGAAGTTATTGAGGCAGATATTACCGATTATCCCTTTGAAAAGGCCTCTCTCTTTGCGATGAACTTTACGCTCCAATTTATTAAGCGAGAAGAGCGGCTTGCGCTTTTGCAAAAGATCTCCGATGCACTCTTGCCGGACGGTGCGCTCTTTCTATCGGAAAAGCTGAGCTTTAGTGATCCGAGCGAGCATCAGATGCTCAATAACCTCCATATTCAATTTAAGCGCTCCCAAGGTTATTCCGAGTTAGAGATTGCTCAAAAGCGAGAATCTCTGGAGGATGTGATGAAGATCGATAGCTTTGAAACCCATAAAGCTCGGTTATTGGAAGCGGGATTTAGTGAGGTCTACCTCTGGTTTCAATGTATGAACTTCTCCTCAATTTTAGCTATTAAGTAGCTTTATAGATGATCAACATACAGACAACTGACAGACAACAGATAGAAGAGAGAATATGGATAAGATGATTTATCTCGATCAATTACTCAATCATTTTAAAGGGCAGAAGATGGAGCGATTTAGCGCAACATTGCCCTCATTTTTAGCAGAGCGCCTCCGAAAAAAACATGGTGATAGCCCACGTTGGGAGCATGCACTTTTAGATCTTCCTGAGATTGAAGATTTCACAGCTGATCTAGCATCGGGGGTGATCTTAAAAGGAGCGTGTGATGAAGCGATCTTACAAGATGCCTTAAAACGATTGAAGCCTTGGCGAAAAGGGCCTTTTCAGCTCTGTGATACCTATATCGATACTGAATGGCGTTCTGATTTTAAGTGGAATCGAGTGAGTCAACATATCGATTTGAGAAATAAAAATATTCTCGATGTTGGCTCTGGAAATGGTTATTACGGTTATCGTATGTTAGGTGCCGGAGCGAAGAGTGTGATTGGTATCGATCCTAATTGGCTCTTTCTCTACCAATTTTTAGCTGTCAGAAAGTATCTGCCGGAAGCACCCATTTGGCAACTGCCGATGACATTAGAGGAGATGCCAGAAGCGCTTGAGCTCTTCGATACAGTCTTCTCTATGGGTGTTCTCTACCATCGCCGATCACCGATCGATCATCTCTATCAATTAAAGGGAACACTACGCCCCGGCGGCGAGCTTCTCTTAGAGACGATTGTTATTGAGGGATATAAGGAGCAGGTTTTAGTGCCGGAAGATCGGTATGCGCAGATGCGTAATGTCTGGTTCCTCCCTTCTGTTGAAGCGCTAATTCTCTGGTTAGAGCGTGTTGGCTTTGTCGATGTCCAGTGTGTTGATCTGGCAAAGACAACGGTAGAGGAGCAACGAACTACGGAGTGGATGGATTACCTCTCTCTTTCCGACTTTTTAGATCCGGAAGATGATTCACGAACGATAGAGGGGCATCCTGCGCCAATTCGTGCTGTGATCCATGCAAAAAAGCCCCGTTAATCAACGGGGCATCTCACTTCTATCAGCTTTTATGATGCTTAATCTTAATCCTAACCTTGAGGAATCTGTGCTGACATCTCCATAATCACCTTAATTACATCCATTGAGAGGTAGCTGACAAGAAAATAGATCAGCGCAGTGATAAGAAAGGTGATGATCATGCCGCGCATTGTTCGTAGCGCCTTAAAGAGTGCAAGACCGATTGTGGTAAAGGCTGCCGCATTGAGAAAGGCAAGGAGATAGAATCCAACTTGAAACGCTTTAGGGCCGCCAATATCGAGCAGGCTGACAACCTCATAACGAAGCCAGATTGTGCCAAAATAGGTCAATGCAATAAAGAGAATACCGATTAAAATACCAATGATGGCAAAGGGGCGAAGAGTAGGATTATCTTTATAGAGCGCGCCGGCAGTAAAGAACATAAAGATCGAGATTAGCGAGACCGGCACCATGGTCGTTAAACGAGCAAAGAGGAAGTTAAAGATAAAGAGTCCAATCCACGCAACAATAAAGATTGCGGTACGATTATTTTTTTGTACTGTATTTGTCATAATTATTCATCTACTCAGTTAGCAAATATCGATAAAATAGGGAAGCGCCATCAACAATGGCGACGCTTCACAGAAAAACCCCTTTAAAAGCAGAGGAAAAGGTTAAAAAGTTATAAAGGGTTAAAGGGTTTCACAATTATACCGATTTTTAACGTTCTTGATAGGGATTGTCGATTCCCAATTTTGCTAAAATTGCGATCTCAAGTGCTTCCATCTCTTCTGCTTCCACATCCTCAATATGATCAAATCCTAAGAGATGGAGCGTACCATGAACGACCATATGGGCAAGATGATTCTCAATCGGTTTCTCTTGCGCTTTAGCTTCCGCTTCAATCACCGGCATCGCAATAATAATATCTCCTAAGGTGAAGATCTCCTCCTCTAGAAAATCGGGGACCTCAAAGGGGAAAGAGAGCACATTTGTCGGGCGATCTTTCTGCCGAAAATCACGATTCAGTTGTTGAATCTCCTCATTATCGGTAAAGCGAATATTGATCTCGGCAGGTTTTTGGTAGCCGGCATGGAGTAGTGCAGTGGTGATCCAATGTTGTAACTGCTCATCACTTGCGGTATCGATTGTGGTTACGCGCTCGGTGTAGAGGGAGAGTTCTCTATCTTGTAGATTATCTGTATCTGTATCTGTATTTGTATCTGTCATCTGCTACTGCTCCTCAGCGGTTGCTTTACTACTTTTTTCGGCATCTCTTGCCGCGTTAATTGCGGCTTTCATCTCGGCTCTCTCTCGCTCGATCTTATCGGCCTTTTCATAGGCATCAATAATCTTTGCCACCATCGGATGACGGACAACATCTACCGATGAGAAGTGACTGATAGAGATTCCATCGACATTCTCTAAGATATCGAGCGCATGTTTTAGCCCCGATTTTACGTGGCGCGGTAGATCTACCTGTGATGCATCGCCGGTAATGACCGCTGTTGAACCAAAACCGATTCGAGTAAGGAACATCTTCATCTGCTCGATTGTTGTATTTTGTGCCTCATCGAGAAGAATATAGGCATCATTGAGGGTTCTTCCACGCATAAAGGCGAGCGGAGCGATCTCAATGGTGTGGCGCTCGATCAATTTATTGACGGTCTCAAAACCGAGCATCTCATAGAGTGCATCGTAGAGAGGACGAAGATAGGGATCGATCTTTTCCGTTAAATCACCAGGTAAAAAGCCTAACTTCTCTCCCGCTTCAACAGCAGGGCGGACAAGGATAATACGGCGAACTTCATCTTTTTGAAGCGCTTCTACAGCAGAAGCGACGGCAAGAAAGGTCTTACCGGTGCCAGCAGGGCCGATTCCAAAGTTGATATCGTGCTTGCCCATATTGTAGAGATACTCTTTCTGCGCCGGCGTTCGGCCTCTAATTAAGCCCGCTTTTGTCTTAATGACGCGATCTTTCTTATCCTGTTTGAGTGCCTTAAACTCCGGGCCAAACTCTTGAATGACAAGATGAACATCATTCGGTTCTAACCACTTCTCTTTTGTCTGACGATAGAGCTCCTCTAAGATCTCTTTCGCACTTTTGACATCATCTCCATTGCCGGCGATCTGAAATTCAGCACCACGGTTGCCAATATCAACCATTACGCGCTTCTCAATTAATCGAAGATGCTCATCAAGATTGCCGCAAAGGTTTGATAAGCGCTCATTATCGCCCTCAAAGGCGAGTGTGATTGTAGTCATTCGTTCTTCTATTATCCTCTATCGAAATCCGGAAAAAATGCTTTATAACTCTATCATTATGAGCTCTATAGACTCAAGAAGTAGTGTTATAATAGCTACAATTTTGGGGCAAAAAGCGATAATACAAGGTATTTGCGCAACTATATTTGTGTTGAAGTGTAAGACGAATGATAAAGTTGCTCAATATTTAATGAAGAGGTTACGTGTGAAATTGGAACATAATCCGTTGATTCAGGGGCTGATTGATTTAAAGTGGATGGCAAAAGAGGCCGTTCCTCTCCTCTCCGCAAAGATGTATGAGAATGAGCGTTCTGTAGTTGGGAAGTTGCGTGCACATGGATTGACTAGTCAGGCGATCTTTGAAGCCGCTCTTGCAGTCAATCAGAGACGCCATACACCACTTCCTATTGTGGATTTGGTGTACTTTTCCTCCATCAAAGATTTCGACTTTGGTACTTTTGCCACAAAAGAGGAGCTCTTAGCGCAATATAGTGTGCCATTAGTGATCCTCCCAGATCGTTTAGTGGTGGTGACGGGAGATCCCGGCAATGAGAAGTTTTTCGATACATTAGCACTCCGTTATCCTGGAAAAATTGAGTATTGGTTGGGCGATAGTGATCAAATTAGCGCGATGATTAAGTTACTCACAATCCCGACCCAAGCGATGCCGTTGCCGGAGGTTCAAGAAGTTGCGCCGGAAGCGAGAGAAGTACCCAATGATGTTGCTCATCATGAAGTTGATAATGCCTCCGATATCGTCAGCAAGATGCCGGAAGATTTTGCTCACCATCGTGATCTTGAAGAAGAGAGAGATGAGATTGAATCGATGCGAGATCTTGAGCCATTAATGGGAGAAGAGACGGACGAAAAGATGGATGAAGAGATCAAGGAAGAGATCAAGGAAGAGATGGAAGAAGATCCTCGATCGGAAGCATTGCGCGACTCGGCACTCGATCTTTCCGAAATTGAATCGAGATTAGATGAGAATGAATCTGAAGTGGAAATCGCATCTAGAGAGGAGGGTGCGCTTGCGTCATTCGCTGCTGGTTTATCAGAAGAAGTGTTAGCAGCCGTTGAAGATACGCCAACAGCGAGTGATCTCTCTATTTCGGATGAAATGATGCCCGCCTTAGAAGATTCAACGGAGATCTTAGAGTCGGTTCTCGCAGAGATTCAACAGGAGAATCAAGCGGAAGAAGCCACAACTGCGATCAGTGTTGAAACGAGTGATGGGGTTGTCGATTATCTCAATTTTATTCTTCTCGATGCGATCACACAGAAAGCCTCTGATATTCACTTTGAGCCTTATGAATCGAGCTATCGTGTCCGTTTTCGGATCGATGGCATTCTCCATAAGGTCTATGTTGTGCCAGAAGCGTATCGCGATACTTTAGCTTCGCGCTTAAAGGTGATGGCGGAGCTCGATATTGCTGAGAAGCGCTTACCTCAAGATGGACATATTACCCTCTGTTTAGAAGAGGAAGAGGTCGATGCGAGAATCTCGGTGATCCCCACTTTATGGGGAGAGAAGGTGGTGATCCGTCTGCTCGATAATTCTGAGCTCAATTACTCACTCAATAAGATCGGTTTAACAGCTACACAGAAGAGCTTGGTTCAATCATCGATTGAGCGCTCACAAGGATTAATCTTAGTAACGGGTCCAACCGGTTCCGGAAAGACCGTGACGCTCTATGCTTGCCTCAATTATCTCAATGATGTTTCGCGCAATATTGCAACGGTTGAAGATCCTATTGAGATCAACTTAGAAGGAATCAATCAGCTGCAGGTACATCCTAAAATTGGGCTAACATTTGCCGAAGCATTACGTGCTTTCTTGCGTCAAGACCCTGATGTTTTAATGGTCGGGGAGATTCGAGATTATGAAACGGCAGATATCACTATTAAAGCGGCACAGACCGGACATCTTGTTCTCTCGACGCTCCATACAAAGAGCGCAGTCGAGAGTCTTGTTCGTCTCAAAAATATGGGAGTTGAACCCTATAATATCGCCTCGACGGTAGATCTCATTATTGCTCAGCGTCTGGTACGGGAACTCTGTCACTGTAAAGAGGAAGATATTGTAGATTCTGCTTATCTTGAGACATTAGGTTTCACTCCGATGCAAGCGGCGAGCAAGTTCTATCGGGCGAGTGGTTGTTCGGAGTGTCATGATGGATATCGCGGCCGTTTTGCGATCTTTGAAGTGATGCCGGTTTCAAAACGAGTTTCACAACTCTTATTAGAGGGCGCCTCTCCTTTAGAGATTGCAAAACAAGCAGAGCGCGAAGGGGTGAAGAATTTAAGAACTGCCGGCATTGAGATGGTGTTAGCTGGTAGAACCTCATTAGAAGAGATTTTACGCGTTACGACGGAGTAGTAGGAATGGCGGAAAAGGGACAAGAGAGCTATCGGCTCGATCAATATCTGCAGTTAGCGATGGAGGTTTCTCGTAAAGAGGCGGGGAAAATCATTCGTAATGGGTGGATCACAGTCAATGGTGAGGAGATTCGCGCCCGCGATTTTAAGGTGAGTGAATCGGATCAAATCGAGATCGATGGTGAGCCGCTGATCTATAGCAGTCAGCCTCGCTATTTTATGCTCTATAAGCCGGCAGGATATGTCTCAAGTCATCGTCATGATGGGCATATCTCACTCTTTAAATTATTGGAAAATGAGCGCGCTTTGGAACGCTTACATATCGCGGGTCGCCTTGATGCCGATACCACGGGAATGGTCTTAATTACTGATGATGGTGCATGGTCTCACCGCGTAACACATCCGACGGATCGAGCCTCAGATGATATTGAGAAGGTATATGAGATTGAGCTTGCAAGGCTGATGAGCTCTGAGATGGTGGCTCAGCTTGAAGCGGGTGTTGAATTACGAGGGGATGATCTTATCACAAAGCCGGCAAAGGTGGAGATACTCTCGGAACGGGAGATTCGACTCACATTAACAGAGGGGCGTTATCATCAGGTTAAGCGGATGTTAGCCGCTGTGGGAAATCATGTTGAGAGATTGCATCGATCACAAATTGGTCATCTAACATTAGATGGATTACGAGAGGGTGAATATCGCCCTTTGACAGAAGCAGAGATTAAAGGATTTTAGAGATGGCTGAAGCAAGTATTGCGCTCTTTCGAGATAGTGCGTTGATAGGTGAAGGGAGAGGGTTATTGATTGCAGATGAGAGTTTTGAGCTCTCCGGCATCAGTGCGCGGGATAATATTCGTTACATCACCAATCGTAAGGATATTGATCATGCTCTGCAAGTGATCGGTTTTGATGGCAATTTAAGCGACTTTGAATTAGAAGAGGCTCCTGATAACCATTTTGACTTTATTCTCTTTAGACTCAATAAGGCTAAAGTTTTAACCCATTATCTTTTAGAGTCTGCGGCGCGTCTCTTGAAGGTGGGGGGTAGCCTTATTTTGACCGGAAATAATCAAGAGGGAATTAAGAGTGTTATTAAGCATGCGGAGAAGATGGGGCATTTAGCAGAGCTTGAGCTCTTAGGAAAAGGGTTGCGTTATGCGCGTATTGTTAAGGAAGCAGATAAAAGTCTCGATCTAAATGGGGCAGAGTATCGTCAATTTTTAGAGATTCAGGATGAGGCGCAAGCGCTCACCTTTGTCAGTAAGCCGGGAATTTATGGTTATAAAAAGATCGATGAAGGGAGTCGTTTTTTAGCTGAAACACTCAATAGTGATCCTTTTGCTTTAGAAGGAAAGGTTTTAGATCTAGGGTGTGGATATGGTTATCTTGCGGCATCGGTAGGAAAAAATAGTAAGATCGAGCAGTTAGTAGCAACCGATTGTAATGTCGCGGCTGTTCAGCTTGCCGCCTATAATCTTGAGAATATGGGGATAGAGGCGCTTG
Source organism: Ignatzschineria cameli (assembly GCF_003121895.1). Lineage (GTDB taxonomy): Bacteria > Pseudomonadota > Gammaproteobacteria > Cardiobacteriales > Wohlfahrtiimonadaceae > Ignatzschineria > Ignatzschineria cameli. Next base: position 37,948 of record NZ_QEWW01000004.1, on the reverse strand, counting down.
TAACGCTCGATGATTGTGGTTCTGCTTTAGAGGATCGTAGCTTTGATCGCATTATCTGTAATCCCCCATTTCATCAAGGCTTTGGAACTTCTAAAGAGTTGACGGTAAAATTTGTTGAAAATAGTAAGCGTCTACTGCGTCGTCGAGGCATTGCCTACTTTGTGGTTAATAAGTTTTTAGCCATCGAAGAGATCTGTTATGCCCAATATGTGAAAGCGACAGAGATCGCCACCAATAATCACTTTAAGATTCTTAAATTAGAACGAGTGAAGTAAAGTTTCTGATTATCTTGAGTATCATTTTGTTGTTAAAGTAGGGATATTTGCCGGCGATTAAGATCGCCAACTGCCGGCGCGTGATTGATGGAAGTACGCGATAGTGAGGACCGGCAGCGTTCAAGCTTTTTTGTTGTGATAAATGATTCTTAAAAGAGATTGTTGAGCGGCGGGAGCTCACTGTTTCGTTCTTTTCACCACTGCATGCCCACCGGTTGGCATCCTTGATGCCGTGAAGATTTCGTTCTTTCGCCACTGCATGCCCGCCATTCGGCATCTTCGACACCGGGACGATATCGTTAAAAGAGCGATATTTGCCGGCATGAGGTTTGTGAAAGCATGCGATAGTGATTTCCGGCAACTCAATAGCTTTATTTATTTCAATTAATCATTCTTAAGAGAGATTGTGGAGCGGTGGGAACCTACTATTTCGTTCTTTTGCCACTGCATGCCCACCGGTTGGCATCCTTGATGTCGTGAAGATTTCGTTCTTCCGCCGGCGCATGCCTGCCATTCGGCATCTTCGACACCGGGACGATATCGTTAAAAGAGCGATATTTGCCGGCATGAGATTTGTGAAAGCATGCGATAGTGATTTCCGGCAACTCAACAGCTTTATTTATTTCAATTAATCATTCTTAAGAGAGATTGTGGAGCGGTGGGAACCTACTATTTCGTTCTTTTCACCACTGCATGCCTGCCGGTTTGGCACCGATGATGTTAGAGAAATTGAGGATAAAAGAAAGCCCGAAGTGTTTATCTTCGGGCTTTTGCTTTTTATTTGATGCTATCTGTGAAAGATAGATCTTATATAACTGATACCTTAATTACTTCTTAGGACCCACTTTAGCAAGTTCAGCACCTAATTTTGTATCGGTATACTTGTCAAAGTTGTTCTCAAAGAGTTCAGCAAGTTTTTCTGCTTTCTCTGTCCACTCAGCTGGATCTGCGTAGGTGTTACGTGGATCTAAGATTGTTGAGTCAACATCTGCAACTGCTTTTGGCACTTCGAGATTGAAGATTGGAATAATCTCTGTCTCTTCTTTATCAATATCACCACTTAAGATTGCATTGATAATGTTACGTGTATCTTTAAGAGAGATACGTTTACCTGTACCATTCCAACCAGTGTTCACTAAGTATGCTGATGCACCTGCTTCTTCCATACGTTTTACCAATACTTCAGCGTATTGTGTTGGGTGAAGAAGAAGGAATGCCGCACCGAAACATGCTGAGAAAGTTGGTGTTGGCTCAGTAATACCACGCTCAGTACCTGCAAGTTTAGAGGTAAAGCCTGAAAGGAAGTAGTATTGCATCTGCTCAGGTGTTAATTTCGATACCGGTGGGATAACACCGAAAGCATCTGCAGTTAAGAAGATAACTTTCTTCGCAGGACCTGCTTTTGATACAGGCTCTACAATGTTTTCAATATGGTAGATCGGGTATGAAACACGAGTATTTTCTGTTTTTGATGCATCATCAAAATCGACAGAACCATCTTCTTTGATAACAACGTTTTCAAGAAGCGCATCACGACGAATCGCACCATAGATCTCTGGCTCATGCTCTTTTGAGAGGTTGATTGTTTTTGCATAGCAACCCCCTTCAAAGTTGAAGACACCATCATCATCCCAACCATGCTCATCATCACCAATTAATTGACGATTAGGGTCTGTTGAAAGTGTTGTTTTACCTGTTCCTGAAAGACCGAAGAAGATCGCTGTTTCGCCATCTTTACCTACGTTTGCAGAGCAGTGCATTGAAGCGATGCCTTTTAATGGGAGAAGATAGTTCATAACAGAGAAGAGACCTTTCTTCATCTCGCCGCCGTACCAAGTACCACCAATTAACTGCATATTTTCAGTTAAGTTGAACGCAACGAAAGTTTCAGAGTTAAGACCCATCTCTTTGTAGTTCTTATTGGTAACTTTTGCACCATTGAGAACGGTAAAGTCAGGCTTAAAGTTTTTAAGCTCTTCTTCGCTTGGGCGAATGAACATGTTCTTAACAAAGTGCGCTTGCCATGCAACTTCAGTCACAAAGCGAACCGCGAGGCGAGTCTCTTCGTTAGCACCACAGAAACCATCGATAACAAAGAGGCGTTTGCCTGATAACTGGTCTAATACGAGCTCTTTTAATTGTGCCCATACTTCTTCAGTAATTGGTTTGTTATCATTTTTACCTTTGCCGGAATCTGCCCACCAAACGGTATCTTTAGTCGTTTCATCACGAACAATATATTTATCTTTAGGCGAGCGACCTGTATAAATACCAGTATCTACACCGACGGCACCTAGGTTTGTGACAGTCCCTTTATCATAGCCTGTAAGGCTTGGGTCAGTCTCTTCCTTGAAAAGAACATCATAGCTTGGATTGTATATAACTTCTGTTGCGGTAATACCTTGTGCTTTTAGATCGTCAATAATCTGTTGTGACATGTCTCTCGTTTCCTAAAAATTTAATTCAAAAAATAAACACACCTTGTTTATGGGGAAGTATGATAACTAATAAACTACAAAAATACTACAAAAAAGTGGCTAAATTTAGAGCGCTTCTTTGAACTTATTGATTTTATTGTTGAGTTTTATTAAAAAACTATTCCATAAACGATGGAATATCCCGGTTTTCTCAACATTATCGAGCGCAATAACGGGGAAACTGTAGAGAAGATGCTTGTCGATATAGAACTCTAAATTCCCGATCTGCTCCCCTTTTGTGATGGGTGCTTCTAAGCCAGGATTGATCTGAATCTGTGCTTTGAGATTATCATATTGCACGCGAGGAAGTGTCGCTGTGATGCTTTCGCTAACGCCTACCGGTACCTGCTTCTCAATTCCATGAAGGACATTTGCCTCGGCAATCACTTCATTAGCGCTATAGAGCTGTTTTCGGTCAAAGTTGTTGAATGCGAAGTTGATCAGCTCACGCGATACGCGTTGGCGATACGCTTCAGTATCTGCTCCCATTACAATCACAATAACTCGAAATCCATTACGCTCTGCACTTGAAGCAAGGGCATAACCCGCACTGCTTGTATGACCTGTCTTAATGCCATCAACGGAAGGATCTTCCCAAAGGAGTGTGTTGCGATTGTTCTGTTTAATGTTATTCCATGTAAAGGTTTTTTGGGAATAATATTTGTAGTGATCTGGGAAATTATTGATCAATGCTCGTGAGAGGATCGCAAGATCGTAAGCTGTTGTAAGATGCTCTGGGTCAGGCAGGCCACTAGCATTCTTAAAGTGGCTCTTCTTCATGCCTAATTCTGCCGCTTTTTCGTTCATCTTAATGGCAAAAGCCTCTTCGGAGACCGCGACATGTTCTGCAAGAGCAACCGCTGCATCGTTCCCCGATTGTACAATTAGTCCCTGTAAGAGATTATCGACAGAGACCAATGTTCCTTCCTCAACAAACATTCTTGATCCCGGCATATTGCGAGATTTAGAGGAGATGAGAACTTGATCATTATGGTTGATAAGACCTTTTTCGATCGCATCGGCAATGACATAATCGGTCATCACTTTGGTGATACTCGCCGGCTCAAATTGAACGGTACTATTATATTCAGCTAAGACAGCACCGGTATCATAATCCATAATAATCCAAGATTTTACGGCATACTCAGGAAGCTGCAAAGTGCTGGGCGATTGCGCAAATGAGAGTGAAACGGTTGTCATCGCGATCGCGCAAATTTTGAAGATTTTTTTAAACATAGTTGTTTTCATTCTTAAAAGTGGATAACAGTTGTGGATACAGGGAGAGAGAATGCGGCATATCCCGCCTCTTCTCGTGTCGGATAGTTTCCAATATAGACTCGATAGAGCCCTTTATCATACTTGACTTCTGTTGGCTGCTGTAGCCTATTTGCCATACTTCGCTGGAAGTTGATAGCATTTTGTTCGTTCCCAAAAGAGCCGAGCTGAATATGGTAGCTTGCAGCATTCTGTTGCACCGGGCGTTTATCGATCGAAGTTATCGTCGCTGTACTATTTTGCTGCTGATAGCTCTCCTCAATAAACTGGGGCGATGGTGAGCGATATGCATCTCCATCTCCATTGAAATAGGGTTGCTGTGTAGTTGCTGTTGCTGATGCTTGTGGTGGCGGCTCTTGCCAAGTCACTTCGATCGGCTCTCCTTGATAGGAGATTGTACTCTCCTCTAATTTTGCCATCTGTACCGTTCCCGGATTACTCACCTTAATCTCGGCAACAGGATTTTTCTTAGGCTTTTTTGTCGGATCGAGATATTGGTACGGTCCGATTGCTTCGACAATAACAGGCGCCGTACCATTTTTAACCACATCAAGCTCTTTCGCTGCCGCATAGGAGAGGTCGATAATTCGCCCTTTGACAAAAGGACCACGATCATTGACTAAGACGGTGATCGATTTATTTGTCTCTGTATTGGTGACGATAACATAAGAGGGGATAGGAAGTGTCTTATGCGCGGCAGTATAAGCATGCATATTGTAGGGCTCACCACTTGAGGTTGGTTTGCCATGAAACTTATCGCCATACCAAGAGGCCATTCCCTTCTCTTTATATCCCTTCGAAGTGGGTAACAGATGATACGTTTTACCAAATACCACGTAGCTAGCGGGATTTCCCGACTTACTAAGAGGGTGATCTTGAGGTGTTGCCCCTTTAACGCTCGTTCGATATTGATGTTGACCTGTAGAAGAGCAGCTCGCAGCAATGAGAAGTAGCAGCGAGCCAAAAATGATCTTCTGATAACGACCTAATTGCATTAACGAACCCCTTTTCGAATTGCCTCAGCAACTTGATAGACCGCAAGTGCATAGAGTTTAGAGTGGTTATAGCGTGTAATTGCATAGAAGTTTTGATAACCGATCCACCATTCATCCACTTTCGGTTCAGCACTCACCTCAAATTCAAAGAGAGTCACTTTAGCATTAGGTGTTCCTTGTGGAATAATCACCCCAGCATTGCGTAACATCTGGATTGTCTCTTTAGGGGGTGTTAAACGGCCACTCTGTTTAAGAGCTTGATAGGCGAGGTTATTTCTGCTCACTTCAACCTGTTCAGCAATTTTGCCTCCTCTTACCCAGCCACTTTTCATCAGATAGTTACCGACAGAACCGATGGCATCCACCGGATTATTCCAAAGGTCGCGTTTACCATCGCCATCGAAATCCACCGCGTAGGCAAGATAGCTTGATGGCATAAATTGAGGATATCCCATTGCGCCGGCATAGGAACCGCGATAACTAAAGGGATCACCCCCATTTTCATTGAGGATCTTAAAGAAGTTGGCTAATTCGCCCGAGAAGTAGCTCGCGCGTCTTGGGTAATCAAAAGCAAGTGTGGAGAGCGCATCGACCACTTTCCAAGAGCCTTTATTCTGTCCATAGCCGGTCTCAACACCAATAATTGCGGCAATCACAAAGCGATCTACGCCATAGATCTCTTCTGCTCGAAGAAAAGCCTCTTTATATTGGTTGTAAAATTTAACACCATCATTGATTCGCTTCTCAGTTAGGAAGATTGGGCGATATTTACCCCAATTCATCACCCCTTCGGCAGGTCTATTCATTGCGGCGATAATCTTAGGTTGAATCGTTGTGTGATCGAGGATTTCGCTCATCCAGCGAGGATCAAGATTCTGTTCACGACTCACTTTATTGATAAATTCTTGTACATCTTGACGCTGTGCTAAATCGCTCTTGTCGGGGCGAGTATTAGGATTGATCTGTGCCGCGGTCCTTTTAGGTTGAGGGGTTGATCGTTGAATCGATTGTTGAATATGGGCCGGTTCGCTCGCTTGAGATTGCGATAAATTACTCTCGTTAGCACTATTCGATGCGCAGGCGGAGAGCGTCATTGCGCTGATCAATGTTACCGTTAAAAGTCGTAATCTCATTTATTGAATCCTCTTTGTGATAGATGCGGGATGTGAATAGATGTTCATTAATATACCAAAGGAGATAAAGAGAGTCATAATCGAGGTCCCTCCATAGCTAATAAATGGGAGCGGTACTCCGACAACAGGAAGAACGCCGCTCACCATTCCGGTATTAACAAAGACATAGAAAAAGAACACAAGGCAGACAGCGCCTCCAACAAGCTGATAGAAGCTATCCCGAGCATAGTAGGAGATATAGAGTCCGCGCCAAATAATCATAAGATAACAGATTAAGAGGAGAACCGAACCTATTAGTCCAAATTCTTCACCAATAATGGCATAGATAAAGTCGGTGGTGGCTTCCGGCAAAAATTGTAGGGAGACTTGGGTACTATTTTCCCATCCTTTCCCATAGATACCACCAGAGCCGATCGCAATCTTCGACTGGATAATTTGATACCCCTTTCCAAGCGGATCGAGCTCAGGGTTAAGAAAGGTCTCTACACGATCTTTCTGATACTCTTTCATCCCAAAAAACCAGAGTGAGGGAATGGCGATGGCAATAATTCCGAAAGCAATTAAGATATAGCGCCACTGTAATCCTCCTAAAAAGAGCACAATTACGCCAGAGAAGAGGACAATAATCGCCGTTCCGAGATCGGGCTGAAGAAAGATAAGGGCAACGGGAAGGGCGATAAGGAGTAGAGAGCCGATAACATTGAGGAAAGTGGGGGGAATCTTTGTTTTATGGAGATAGTAAGCCACCATCATCGGCACTGCTAACTTGGCAATTTCAGAGGGCTGAAAGCGAAAGAGCTTAAGATCGATCCAGCGGTATGCGCCATTTGCTTCAATCCCGATAAAGATCACGGCAAGAAGGAGAAGAAGAGCCGCAATATAGATAATAGGGGTGAGCTGCTTTAGACGCTCTGGCGGGATAAAAGCGATAATTACCATCATCACAAAGCCGGCAATGATCTTTAATGCTTGAGAGGTGATATAAGCGGTATCATGATTTGATGCACTCCAGAGAACAGCAATACTAAAGAGTGCGAGCATCGAGATAAGAAAGGTTAAAACTGTATCGAGATGAAAGAAGGCGAGTAGCCCTTTGGGCTTCACCTCAATTGTGTGGTAGAGCTCTTCATGTCTCATAACTCATCCTCCTTCGGGTAGAGCTCGCTTCTCTCTATAAGAAGATTATTTTTGGGTGCTTTGGAGCCTAAACGAATATTCATCAATGATTTAAGGTTGGGGATCTCTTTCTCTGGTGGAGAGTCTTTTCCTTCTGAGTCGAAAGGGATCTCTTCAAGGTAGGGCATCGACTCAAGTTCTAGTAGCGGAAGTGTAACGGCTTCCTCTTGGGCAAAAGCACCCTCCTCAGCCTTGACGCGAGCGAGTGTCTCTTTGGCATAAGGGGTATCAAAGTCGAGTAACCAAGCATCTAAAAGTTTTTTCGCAATCGGTGCGGCAACTCTTGAGCCAGATCCTCCATTTTCAACGATAACCGAGATGGCAATTTTGGGGGATTCTACTGGGGCAAAGGCCACATACCAAGCATGATCTCGGTGGCGGCGGTCGAGCTTATTTGCATCATATTTCGCCCCTTGGGCAATTGTCTTCACTTGTGCCGTTCCTGTTTTCCCCGCTGTTTTATAGTGATCTGATTTTGTCGCTCTTGCGGTTCCTCTTGCACCGTGGACAACCGCAACCATTCCATCGATCGCCACATCCCAATACTTCTCATCTTTGAGGACGATCGGTTTGATAGGGTTGGGAATAACAAACTCCTTCTGATTGGAGGGTGGCATTGCTGTTGCCCCTAAGATATGGGGTTCAAAGGCCTCTCCTCGCATCCCGACAATGGCGGTGGCTTGTGCAATCTGAAGCGGAGTTGTTAACCAATAGCTCTGGCCAATCCCCGCAGTGATCGTATCACCGGTATACCAGGGTTGCTTAAATCGCTGACGCTTATATTCAGGCGTTGGTGCTACTCCCTTCGATTCTCCTAAAAGGTCGATATTAGTCGGAGTTCCTAAGGCAAAAGGTTTGAGAAAATCGGTCATAATAGTGACGCCCATATTGTAGGCAAGTTCATAGAAGAAGACATCACAAGAGCGCTCGATCGATTTTCGGAGATCAGAGGGGCCATAGTAGCCCATATCTCTAAATTTATGGCTATTGCCGGGAACCGAGAAGTATCCCTTACAGTTGATAATGGTATTTTCTGTAATAAAGTCATTTTCAAGACCAGCAAGGCCGATCTGTGGCTTAATCACCGATCCAGGGGGGTAGAGCCCCTGCATAACACGATTGAGAAAAGGGGTGGAAGGATCATTATTGAGCTCATTAAAATCTTTATGAGTAATGCCATCGACAAAGAGATTAGGATCGTAGGTCGGTTTTGAGACAAAGGCGAGCACATCACCACTTTGAGGATCGAGCGCGACAATTGCACCATCATAATCTTCAAGCGCCTCTTCGGCGAGAATTTGAAGACGAAGATCGAGCGTTAGATAGATATTTTTCCCAGGGACAGGGGGGACTTCATCGATTTTGCGGACAGTACGACCGGAAGAGCTCGCCTCGACAGTCTCAAAGCCCATCGAGCCTCGTAAGATATGTTCAAAGCTCTTTTCCGCTCCTCGTTTACCGATGTGGGTGATGCCGCTATACTCATGCTGCAATCCTTGCTCTTCAATCTCTTTAAGATCTCGGGTATCAACTCTTCCCACATAGCCGATAGCATGCACCGCACGGTTTTTATAAGGGTAGACGCGGACGAGATCTGCTTGTAGATTGACACCATTGAGCTTATGCAGATTGATCGCAATCAGCGCCGATTCCTCTTCCGTTAACCCCTTTTTAAGGACGACACTCTCTTGACGATTAGAGCGACGAAGGCCACGTTCAAATTGCTTGATCTCCTCTTCGGTGAGTGGAACAAGAGTATTGATCTCAGCTAAAACCTGATCGAGAGGGAGTGTTAAATCTTGCCGAACAATCTCTAAATTATAGATGGGGATATTGGTGGCTAATACTTCACCATTACGATCAAAGATCTGCCCGCGAGTTGGGGGAAGAGGAAGAAGCTTGATGCGATTATCATTTGAGCGCGTAGTATAGAGTTCATGCTCAATGACTTGAAGGTGGAAGAGTCGCCCCATGAGGAAGAGAAAACCACAAAGAACGAGAATAGCGCATAAGATCGCCCGCCCTAGAAAGAGCGAGTTGCTATTGGTCTTCTTCTTATTGCGAGTTACATTCATAGGTTTATCTAATCTATCTGCTGTCTAAAGCTCTATTTTTATGAGTAGAAAGTATTGGTTTAGAGTGATTAATACTGATCAATATCGATTCAATACCGATCAATAGAGAGCCGATCTACTTATCAGTGATACCAAAAACGTCACAGATCTCCGAAAGAAGAATATTGAGAATCGGCCATAAGAGGCTAGAGACAACTATCGGTATCACCCAATGGGTAAAGCTAGGAGTTGAATTACCTAAAATGCCATTCACCCAGATGGTAATAAGAGATTGTATGATCAAAAGTATAGGGATAAGGCAGGTCTTTACCGGTAATGTGAAAGATTTTATCCGAGGATAGTAACGTTTTACAATATAGCAAAGCAGTGCAAAGGTAAATCCATGCAGGCCCCAGACAAAGGATTTAGAGATATCGAGAAGGAGTCCCATCAGCCAAGCAGAACCGATGCCAAAGTGTCTCTGCAATTTAATTGCCCAAAAGAGCATGGTCATGGTGGTCCAGTTAGGACGAATCGCCTCAAAAAAGTTGGGCATCGAGATGGTATCTAACACAATGGCGATACCAAAAGTGATCAAAATAATAATAAATCGTTTAATGAAGGTCATCATACTCTCCCGGCGTTAAGATTAAGACCTCACGAATTCGATCTAACTTGGCAGTAGGGGTTGCAATAATTTTTGCAAAATAACCTGTGGAATCGACTGTAATTGTCTTGATTACAGCAACAGGATAACCTTGGGGGAAGCGCTCATCTAATCCCGATGTAACAAGTAGGTCGCCCACCTTTACATCATCATCGAAAGCGATATTGGAGATCTCAATCTCATTGAGCTTGCCATTACCATTTGCAATCCCACGAATCCCATTACGATTGACCTCCACCGGGAGTGAATGGTGAGGGTCTGTAATGAGAATTACTTTGCTTGAAGAGGGGGAGACAGAGACTGTTTGCCCTACAATTCCAAGATTATTTAAGACGGGAAGATTCTCCTTAACGCCCTGATTAGCACCACGATTGAGTAGCACAATATGGCGGTAAGGATCGGAATTGATATTGATCAGTTGAGCAATAATCGTGGAGTGATCGAGCTTTGAGGAGGATTGTAACAGCAGGCGTAGACGCCTATTCTCTGCAGTTAAAGCTGCCATCTGTTGCGTTTCATAAGCAAGATAGAGCTCTTTCTCTTCTAATGTGGCAATCCGTTGTAGCAGCTCCTCTTTTTCGGTATACCACTGTTTTAAAGTCTCAATCCCTCGGTAAGGGGCTTCAGCAATTAAAGAGAGTGGATGAATCATCTCTTCAAGGTAATATTTAGGGAGTCGAAGGTAGGGGGTCCGATGATCAAGAAACATTAAGGCGATCGAGAGCAAGCAGAAAAAAATCGTTTTTCCTTTTAGGCCAAAGCTTTGGAACTCAAACTGTTCCTGCCCTTTATCTTGCTTATCCATAAATGTTCGCTCGTTTACTGCAAAAAATAGTGGGTGAAAGAGGCGAGGCGCCATCTTGCGGATGATAGAGAAACCCCTACCGAGAGATTCAAGATAGGGGCTTTGCTATTTTTTTAGTGCGCTCTTAAAGATTCTACTTTAAGTTTTGTCTTAAGTTCTACTCTAAGCCGAAAGCATTATAACCGTAGACGCCTTGAAGCTCGAGCGCTTTTCCACCTCCGCGAACGACACAGGTCAGCGGATCATCAGCAATCAGTGCATCTAAGCCGGTCTCTTCAGAGATCAATTGATCGATATTACGAAGAAGCGCACCGCCTCCTGTGATTACAATACCACGCTCAGAGATATCTGCTGCAAGCTCAGGTGGTGTAGACTCTAACGCTAATTGAACGGCGCTGACAATTCCTTGTAGCGGTTCCATTAAGGCTTCTAAGATCTCATTAGAGGTAAGAGAGAAGGTTCTTGGTAAGCCTTCACTTAAGTTTCGGCCACGCACCTGTGTCTCTAACACTTCTGCTGTCGGGAAGGCAGTGCCGATATCTTTTTTGATTCGTTCTGCGGTAGGTTCCCCAATGAGCATGCCATAATTTCGGCGAACGTAGTTGATAATCGCCTCATCAAAGGTATCTCCACCGATACGAACAGAGTTAGCATAAACAATACCGGTTAGGGAGATTACAGCGACTTCAGATGTTCCGCCCCCAATATCGAGGACCATCGATCCAGTTGCCTCATGGACAGGAATGCCGGCACCTAAAGCTGCAGCCATCGGTTCTGGAATAAGGCGAGCTTCGAGAGCCCCGGCACTTTCAGCCGCCTCTTTAATCGCACGGCGCTCAACATGGGTTGCGCCAGATGGAACACAGACAATAACGCGAGGGTTAGGACGCCCTAAGAAGATATTGCGCTTGAGGACTTGGTTAATAAAGTTTTCGAGCATAATCTCTGTTTTCGGAAGATCGGCAATCACACCATCTTTCAGTGGGCGAGTTGTTTCGATCGTATCGGGCGTTCTACCGAGCATTAATTTTGCCTCTTGACCCACTGCAGAGAGACGCGGGCGCCCCGTTTTTAGATCGCGCTCGATGGCGACGACAGAAGGTTCATTTAACACGATCCCTTGACCGCGCATATAAATCAGAGTGTTTGCCGTACCGAGATCAATAGAGAGATCTCTGGAAAAGAAAGCCTTCAAACGTTTTGGGATCATAATTAATACTCAATGTGAATTCGGTTAACGTATTAACCTGCCGATCAAATCTTTACTTACTACTTTACTGACTATCTATTACTTGATTATTTGTCTTTATTTGCTGATCAATCTATTGCTATCCTATCTATCGCTTGCAACGGAGCGATCTATTGATAGGTAATCGATATATCAATCAAATATTTAATTAATATCAAGTTTTAATATCAAGTTGTATAAAGCTTTGAGTAACTCTTCTTATAAAGTAGGCAGGCTCCTAGAAAATAAGGTACGATTATAGCAATTAATGGCGCCAGATGATTAAAATATTAGAAAATTTTTATTGTTATCGAGTCTTGAAGGAGAATTAGATGGGTCGTAAAAAGCAGTTTGTAGCGGGTAACTGGAAGATGAATGGATCACTTGCGGAGAATCGTGAGCTTCTCAATGAGTTGATGGAGCTTGTCAAAGATGCCGATGCTGAAGTGGTTGTTTTCCCCCCAGCGATCTATATTCAGCAAGTCGCTTCCATTACAGAAGGGAGCAATATTAAAGTGGGAATTCAAAATGTCTCGGCAGAAGCGAAGGGCGCCTTTACAGGTGAGATCTCTTTAGCGATGGTAGAAGATTTTGGATGTCGCTATGTATTAATTGGTCACTCAGAGCGTAGAACCCTCTATGGTGAGACCGATGCCGATGTGGCGAAAAAGATGAAAGCGGTGGTTGATGCCGGTTTAATTCCCGTTATCTGTGTGGGTGAAACTTTGGAAGAGCGGGAAGCTGGAGAGACTGAAGCGGTTATCAAAAAGCAGTTAACCTCAGTGATCGATGCGATTGGAATTGAAGCATTTAAGAATGCCATTATTGCATATGAGCCTGTTTGGGCGATCGGGACGGGTAAAACAGCGACGCCAGAAGAAGCAGAGAGTGTTCATGATTTTATTCTCTGTACTTTAAAAAGTTACGATGATAAAATATCGAACCTTGTAAGAGTGGTTTATGGCGGTAGCGTGAATGCATCAAATGTAGAATCACTCTTTGCACAAGAGAATATTGATGGGGCTCTCGTTGGAGGCGCATCGTTGAAAGCTAAAGAGTTTGCAAAGATTGTTTTAGCCTAATTTTAGGATAAGGTAGAGTAAGAAAGATGCTTGAAAATCTAATTTATGTTCTTCATGTTGTAGTATGTCTTATTATTATTGCATTAGTACTTGTACAGCAAGGTAAGGGCGCGAATATAGGTGCTTCTTTCGGACAGGGCGCATCAGGTACGGTGTTCGGTGCGGCGGGGAAAGCGAACTTTCTCGCACGTCTTACGAAGTGGATGGTTGCGCTTTTTTTCATTACAAGTCTTGTAATGATGTTTAATTCAGGTAAGATTAGCGCTAGCAGTAGTGTGATCGATTCACTCCCAATTCAGGAAGTTCCTGTGATTGGTGGCAGTGAGCCTGTAACGAAGTAACTCTGCAGCAGATTTTAAAAGTTATGCCGGCGTGGTGGAATTGGTAGACACGCTACCTTGAGGTGGTAGTGCCTAACAGCGTCCCAGTTCAAATCTGGGCGTCGGTACCAACAGAGATCCTAGATAGTGAAAGCTATCTAGGATTTTTTTATTTTTCTATTAAATACATTTTGTTGAATATATTTTTAGTAAGAACCGGCAATGTTCAGCTTATTTTTTGATGAATGATTCTTAAGAAGATTCATTGAGCTGCGGGAACCAACTATTGCACTCTTTTCACCACTGCATGCCCGCCACTCGGCACTTTCAGTGCCGATGATAAAGTATCGCTAATTGCCGGCAATTGAGATTGCCCTCTGCCGGCGCGAGATTGATGGAAATATGCGATAGTGAGGACCGGCAGCGTTCAGCCTATTTTTTGATGAATGATTCTTAAGAAGATTCATTGAGGGGGCGGGAACCGACTATTGCACTCTTTTCACCACTGCATGCCCGCCAATCGGCGCTTTCATTGCCGATGATAAAGTATCGCTAATTACCGGCAACTCATCTGCCAGTGTTGTTTCAACAAATAAGAAAATCTGTGGAGCGGTGGGAGCTTACTATTTCATTCTTTTAACTAGTGTATGCCCACCATTTGGCATCGATGATGCCGGGAATATTTTCTATCTAACAAATATTTGCCGGTAATTGAGATTGCCCTCTGCCGGCGCGAGATTGATGGAAATATGCGATAGTGAGGACCGGCAGCGTTCAGCCTATTTTTTGATGAATGATTCTTAAGAAGATTCATTGAGGGGCGGGAACCGACTATTGCACTCTTTTCACTACTGCATGCCCGCCAATCGGCGCTTTCATTGCCGATGATAAAGTATCGCTAATTACCGGCAACTCATCTGCCAGTGTTGTTTCAACAAATAAGAAAATCTGTGGAGCGGTGGGAGTTTACTATTTCATTCTTTTAACCGGTGCATGCCCGCCATTTGGCATTGATAATGCCGGGAGTATTTACTGTTTTGTATTATTTTTTCTCATCTGCTTGTTTTATGTTGGGAAGGGTTGTAATATTGTTTTCCTCAATTCAGCAAGCAGTTTAAAAGTTGATTGAGTAATGCCGGCGTGGTGGAATTGGTAGACACGCTACCTTGAGGTGGTAGTGCGTAACTGCGTCCCAGTTCAAATCTGGGCGTCGGTACCATACAAAGAGAAGCTCTAGTAGAAATGCTAGAGCTTTTTGCTTTTTTGTCCAATTTTTATTAGCGCTTCTTAAGTTTTTTTGTATTGCGCCGGTAAATATTCCGCCTCTGATATTCTCTTCCCGAAAATACGTCCACTTCACTACGCTTATCTCCATCGATGGGTGCAATCTGAGCATTGAGTTGATCATTTTAGATGATAACGAATAGATGATACCGATGAGAAGAGATAGTTTGATGGAGAGGCGAATGCAGAAATTAGAGCGTTTAGAGCTAAGTTGGCAAGAGCGACGCTTCTTTACAGAGCAGATGGCATTGTTACTTGATGCCGGCGTTCCTTTGACTCAAGCGTTAGTGCTATTAACAACGCATAGTACCCGGCGACGTTTGCAATTTCTCTTTCGAAAACTACAAGAAAGCGTGATGGCAGGGCAAGCGCTCTCGACGGTCTTAGCCTTAGCACCCCGTAGCTTTTCAAGACTCTATCTAGCTTTGATAAGGGTAGGAGAGCGATCAGGGCAATTATCTGCTGTTTTTCACTATCTAGAATCCTTAGAACGCACCGAGCATGAGAGAGTAGCGATGATTCGTAATGCTTTGCGCTATCCATTAACGGTTTTAGTGGTAGCGATAGCTGTTCTACTCTTTATTTTGATTGCAATTGTACCTACCTTTGAATCGATCTATCGCGCTGGCGGTGAATCTCTGCCATTGTTGACACAAAAGGTGATCCAATTTTCCCATTTTCTCTTCTCACCGGCCATGCTCTATTGGCTGACCTCATTTTTGATTTTAGTGTGGGGTATTATTCGCCTCTACGGCGCTGAAGGGCGCTTTCGTTATCAGTTTGATCGAATCGTATTAGAGCTCCCGTTATTGGGGATGATTTTGCAGGAAAGCTTTATTGTCCGCTGTGCGACTGTCTTAAATTTGATGTTACAGAGTGGTGTTACCTTAGTGAATGCGCTTAAGCTTTTTGGCGAGAGCGTTGAAAATCATTATCAGAAGGAGAAGTTGGAGGAGATGATTGCCGCGCTAAGTGCCGGACAATCACTTCATCTGAGTGCAACCGATAGTGGCTTGATGAGTGATGTGGCTTTAACGATGATCTCAATTGGTGAGATGAGTGGAGAGTTAACCTCTGTGATGAAGCGAATTGCCGATTACCATAATGCTCGATTAAAAGGGCGAATTGAAGGGCTTATTGCTCTGATCGATCCGCTATCGTTACTTTTTATTGGTGCTTTAGTCGGTGTAATCTTGATCGCGCTCTATCTACCACTCTTCAATCTTGGATCGGCATTGTAGGGGCATATTATGAGAATGCTATTGAGTGAGCAGAGCCTTTCTGAATCTTCTTTTCTTCAGATAGTGATTTTGATATTGAAGGCGCTTGCCCAATCAGCAACGGTTGCCCTTGGCGTAACGTTACTGACCCTCTGGCTCTGGTGGATTCGTAAAGGAATCTATCTTGCTTTGTGGCGAGAATCAAAAGAGATGAGAGAACCCGGGGAGAATCGAAGATTACAGCTCTTTGAACAACCCTTAAGGTTACTCAATTGGTGTCTACCGCAATGGGTGAGCAATCAAAGATTACGCAGACTTTGGCAGAATCTCTCCTTTCTCTTTCTCCTTTTATGGGGGCTACTATTTCTGCTGACCTTGATTCTCTCTTTTTTCTTTGCCTATTTACTTAAGTGGCAAGATGGCCTTTTTCTGTTGCTTTTACTGCCCTTAATTCTCTTCGATTGTCGTTATTATCTGATTCCAGATCCACTTTTGTATCTCTTTCTCTGGTCGGGACTCTCTCTAGCACTTCTCCATTTAACCCCTTTTGTGGTGGAGGGGGCGCTTTGGGGTGTCATTTTAGGTTATCTCCTTTTTGAGTCTATCTATTGGATAGGGCTACTTTTGAGTAGAAGAGAGGTGATGGGGCGGGGCGATATTAAGCTCTTTGCGGCACTACTTGCTTGGATAGGTGTGGGGAATTTACCATTACTGCTTCTTTTAAGTGCGCTTTTGGGATTGCTCTATGGTGTACTGAGCTATCTCTGGTTATTTTTGCAAGAAGAGAGAAGAGATCAATCGGCAGCGAAAGTGATTCCGTTTGCGCCGGCATTAGGATTTTCAGGTATAATTCTCTACTTTAACTTACAAATTTTCGGTTATTGATCGAAAAAGAGGAGCGATTGCAGCGTATCTACCGGCACATTATCAGAGTCGTAAGGGCGTTGATGCCTTGTCGATGTCTAGTGATATCTAATCGATATCTAATCGATATCTAGTTGATAAGTCGAGTTGAGTGTAGAGTAGGAGAGGTAGCAATGAGGGAGAGTAACAGCGATGGGCGATAAGCGTGATCAATTGATCGTAGATGATCATCATCAAGAAAAGAGTGATTTGGGTAAAAGAGCAAGGTGCCTTCTTTTGACGGGCGGAATAGCAAGTGGTAAGACATTTGTCTCCGATTACCTTGCATCTAAAGGGGCGATGATTATCGATACCGATCAGATCTCTCGCTCGATGACACAAAGCGATAATGAGCAGGGAAGAGCGGCACTTGCAGAGATTCGAGCCTATTTTGGTGCCGATCTCTTTACAGAATCGGGTGAGCTTGATCGGGCAAAGATGCGCGCGCTGATCTTTAATGATCTCAATGCAAAGCAGCAGCTAGAGGCGATTTTGCATGGGCGAATTCGAAGCGCTGTTGAGAAGATGATAGCTGAAGCAGAAAATGTCCCCTATATTGTCGTCGTTGTGCCGGTTATTGATCTAAAATCTCCCTATCTCTTCTTATGTGATGAAGTCTTAGTCGTTGAGGTTCCCTATCAATTACAGTTACAGCGCTTAATGGCGCGTGATAATATTGATCAAGCGTTAGCAGAGAAGATTATTAATGCTCAAATCTCTCGTTTAGATCGACGCAAGTTAGGTAATCATATTATCATCAATGAAAACAATCAGTTTGTGAAGCGGCAACTCGATAAGCTTCATCAACACTATATAGAACCGATCGTTTTGGCTTAGACATGTAGTAGTTGCAGTAGTTGCTGGGGTTACAGGAGTTGTAAGAGTGATAGACTACTCTTTGAGCTCATTGCTAAAGCGAGATCGTGAAATAACAGATAAGGATTAGAATGATTTACGAGTTTCCATTAACAGAAGGTATTAGACGCTTTTTAAGAATCGAGATGTTAGCTGAACAAGCGGTTGTCTATATTGAGCATGATTCAGAATATAGTACCATAGCTGCTGTTCGGGCATTGCTAGATCTAGTGACACTCGTTTCTAAAAATGATACGAAGATTGAATTGATTAAACAGCTCGATCAGATGATCTCGATGAAGAAATTAGAGGGTGAAGATCAGTTAGAGGCAGTTGAACTAAAGAATATTTTAAGCCGGCAATCTTTCCGTGCCTACGATGATGTTAAGGAGAATGTCTTCCTCAATACCTTACGGCAACGATTTGTGATTGTTGGCGGAATCTGCGCGTTTGATCTTCCCGTCCTTCACAATTGGCTCAATATGCCCTTTGAGCTTCGCAAGCAACATTTCTATCAATGGATGTCGGTTATCGATAATATCATGCACGCAGTCCGCTTTGTGTTAACCCATCTTCGGAGCAAAATGGTGGAGGAGGAGTGCATCTTTAAGCACGGTTTCTACTATCGCTCGGTAAAATGGAAAGCAGGACTCTTACGCTTAAATACGGAAGGTTACGATTTCTTTCCCGAATTTAGTGGTAATCGTCATCAGCTTAGTATTCGTCTTGTTGCCCAATCAACTCCTTGGGAACCACCGCGTCAAGTAGATACCGATATCACCTTAAAGGTTGAAATTTGCGGTGCCTAGTCTGTTTGGTCTGCTTAATCTACTTTGCTTGAAAGCTTAATTGAATTTTTATTGAAAACGCTTATTGAAAGCTCTTATTGAATTTTTCAGTGAGATTTTTACTAAGATTTTGATTTACCCCTGATTTAACCCTTAATTTTTAACTTAATTTTAACGTAAATTTTTGACTCAACTGTTAAGTTAGATGATTCACTCCTTTATTTGAATGAGGTATTTATGAGTTTAGATGGAAAAATTGCATTAGTAACAGGCGCAACGCGCGGAATTGGTAAGGCGATTGCGGAGAGTTTAGCGCGTGAAGGTGCTTATGTCTTTGGAACAGCAACCTCAGAGAAGGGTGCAGAGGCGATCTCCGCTTATTTAGGAGATTCTGGTGAAGGATTAGTGCTCAATGTGACCGATCAAGAGAGTATTGAGTCGGTGTTAAAGACGATCACTGAGAAGAAAGGATCACCTGCAATTTTGGTCAATAATGCCGGTATTACAAGAGATCAGCTCTTAATGCGCATGAAAGATGATGAGTGGAATGATGTTATTTTAACCAATCTTACAAGTGTCTATACCCTCTCTAAAGCGCTTCTTCGCCCAATGATGAAGGCTAGATATGGTCGTATTATCAATATTAGTTCTGTGGTTGGAATTACCGGCAATGCAGGACAAACAAATTATGCAGCGGCAAAAGCGGGCGTTATTGGCTTTACAAAATCGATGGCTAAAGAGGTGGGATCACGCGGAATTACCGTCAATTGCGTCGCTCCCGGATTTATCGATACCGATATGACTAAAGATTTACCAGAGTCTGTTAAAGAGGCTCTTTTAGCCAATATTCCTGTAGGACGATTAGGTCAACCTGAGGAGATTGCAGCGGCAGTCACCTTTTTAGCTTCCGATCTTGCTGCTTATATTACAGGCGAAACCATCAATGTTAATGGTGGTATGTTGATGGACTAATGATTTTTTATTCGTTATAATTGCCTTTGTATTAATTTTGGTGAACTGTTAATTCAACAGTCGTTTTTTTAGTACAGAATTGGCACGAGCCATTTTGTTATAATAATTTAAGGATTTAAAGTTATGAGCGACATCGAAGCACGAGTCAAAAAAGTAATTATGGAACAACTTGATGCTAAAGAAGAGCAAGTTGTGAATTCAGCATCTTTCGTAGACGATTTAGGTGCAGATTCTCTTGATACTGTTGAGTTAGTAATGGCTCTTGAAGAAGAGTTTGACTGCGATATTCCAGACGAAGAAGCAGAAAAAATTACTACAGTTCAGCAGGCTATCGACTACGTAAATGCTAACCTATAGTAGTTGATTTACAGAATGTAGTTTTGAGTAGGTGTTTGGAGACGAGCGTCTGCTCGAGAAAACATATGTAAATAGAAGCGACTGTTTAGGACTTATATTAAGCTCTATACAGTCGCTTTTTTTTATTGATAGATTATTGATTATTGAACAGAAGCAATACCGATTTACTTGATTGATATATAGATAAAGCTGACAGACAAGGGGGCTTTAAATGAAACGACGAGTGGTTGTTACAGGATTAGGAGCAGTAACGCCTGTAGGGAATAGTTATGAAGAATCTTGGAAAAATATTTTAGCCGGGAAGAGTGGCGCTGCGCCGATTACCCATTTTGATGTGAGTAACTCACCTGTCACATTTTCCGCCCCTGTAAAAGATTTCGATATCGCTCAATATATCTCTCCAAGAGATGCGAGAAGACTCAATCTCTTTATTCAGTATGGAATCGCTGCGGGATTAGATGCCTTAAAGGATTCAGGATTAGAGGTAACAGAAGAGAATGCCGAGCGCATCGGTGCATTAATCGGCTCTGGAATTGGTGGTTTACCAGGGATTGAAGAGAATCATTCAACATTGATCGATCGTGGGCCCAATAAGGTGAGCCCTTTTTTTGTACCTGGATCGATTGTCAATATGGTATCAGGACAGATCTCAATCTTAACCGGGTTGAAAGGTCCTAATATTGCTGCGGTAACCGCTTGTGCTTCAGCGACCCACTCCATCGGTCTTGCTGCGCGTTTAATTGAGCATGGTGATGCAGATGTGATGTTAGCAGGTGGAGCGGAGATGGCGACAACGCCTCTTGGTGTTGCCGGATTTGCTGCAGCAAGAGCTCTTTCGCGCCGAAATGATGCACCAGAAAAAGCCTCTCGTCCATGGGATGTGGATCGTGATGGTTTTCTCTTAGGCGATGGTGCCGGTGTAATTGTTTTAGAAGAGTATGAACATGCTAAGGCGCGTGGCGCCCATATCTATTGTGAGCTTATTGGCTTTGGAATGAGCTCTGATGCTTACCATATCACGAGCCCCTCTCCAGATGGTGAAGGTGCATCACTCTGTATGAATGCCGCTATTAAAGATGCTGGAATTGATCCTTCGGAGATCGATTATATCAATGCCCATGGAACGTCAACACCGGTTGGGGATCTGATGGAGCTTGAGGCGATTAAAAATAGCTTTGGTGATGCTGCTAAAGATGTTGCCATTAGTTCAACTAAATCGATGACGGGACATCTCTTAGGCGCTGCCGGTGGGATTGAGGCGATCTTCTCTATTTTGGCATTGCGTGATCAGATTATTCCCCCAACTATCAATCTTGATAATCCTGAGCCACAAGTTGCAGAGTATCGGATTATTGCCAATAAGGCGGAACCTGCTGAGTTGAATGTAGTACTTTCTAACTCATTTGGATTCGGCGGGACCAATGGTAGCCTAATCTTTAAAAAAATAGATTAAAGAGCGTAGATTGATTAATTGACTGACTAATCGATTCATTAATCGAATCATTAATCGATGCATTAATAGACTCATTTGCTAATTGACCTGTTAGGCAGTTGATCTGCTGATCAGTTGGCTAATGAGTCTTGATTAGCGATTAGTAATTAGTGGTTAATGATTAATCATTAGTCGATTGATCGAACTAATAGACCAAATAGCTTAAGTAAAGAGGTTTCTTTTGAGATTGTTAGGTAGAGTTATTCAGACCTTTTTTCGTTATCTTCTATCGAAAGTAAGCGTTATTATCTTCTTAATTATTCTATTAGGAGGATTCTTCGTGGTCTCTAAAGATCTGGAGGACTTTCTCCAAACGCCGGTCAATTTGCCGGAAGATGGAATTGTATTGGAGATTAAACCGGGGATGACGATCGATGATGTCGTCGGGATATTGCGTAGTAAAAATATTATTCGCAATGCGCTCTACTTTAAGTGGTATGCCCGTTTTACTGGTGATGCAAGTAAGTTAAAGGTAGGGGAGTATGCGCTCTTGCCGGAGATGTATCCTTTAGAGCTGCTCTCCATCATTACCAGTGGTCGGGTGTTGCAATATAACTTTACCATTATTGAGGGATGGAATTTTTCTCAGTTGCGGCAAGCATTGGAGAAATCCCCCCATCTCAATCAGACCTTAAAGGGTTTAAGTAATGAGGAGGTGATGGCGGCGATCGGTTTAGAAGGCAGGCCCTATGAAGGCTATTTCCTCCCCGATACCTATCTCTTTCCTAAAAATTATAGCGATGCTGAACTCCTTAAGCGAAGTTACACCGCGATGAATGAAGTGGTGGATCAAGCGTGGGCGACGCGTCAGCCTAATCTACCGATTAAGAATAAAGGGGAGCTCTTAACGCTTGCCTCTATTGTGGAGAAGGAGACCGGCGTTGCTAGTGAACGGCCAGAGATTGCCGGCGTCTTTGTGCGTCGCTTGCAAAAGGGGATGCGTCTACAGACCGACCCTACCGTGATCTATGGCTTAGGAGATCGTTATCGTGGCGTGATCTATAAGAGCGATCTGCAGAAAGATACGCCTTATAACACCTATACCCGCGATGGTCTGCCCCCAACACCGATCGCAATGCCGAGTCGAGAGGCGATCTATGCTGCAGCTAATCCTAAACCGGGAAAGACACTCTACTTTGTTGCTAAAGGAGATGGTTCCGGGGAGCATCTCTTCTCAGAGACATTAGAGCAACATAATCGAGCCGTGAAGCAGTATCGAGATCGAGTCAGAGGAAAGCAGCAGTGATAAAGCAAGCGAGATTATCTATGGAGAATACTCCGCAGAGTCAGAACCCCATTCGGGGTTCTTTTATTACCTTTGAAGGAACAGAAGGGGCGGGAAAGAGTACTCAGATCGCCTATGTGCAACACTTTTTAGAGGCGCATGGAATTGAGGTAGTCACCACGCGAGAACCTGGCGGTACCGCTTTAGGGGAATCTGTTAGGGAATTGCTCCTAACAAAAGAGATGTCGCAGATGACAGAACTTCTCTTGATGTTTGCCGCAAGAGCAGAGCATCTTCAAAAGGTGATCCTCCCGGCATTAGTCGCAGGAAAATGGGTGCTCTGTGATCGTTTTACAGAATCGAGCTATGCATATCAAGGTTATGCGCGAGGGCTACCGCTTGACGATATTGAAACCTTAGAGACGCTTGTTCAAGGGGATCTTCGCCCCGATTGTACTTTTTGGTTCAATTTACCGGTGGTAGAGGGGATGAAGCGTGTTCAATCTCGCGGTAAGAAGGATCGATTTGAGGCGGAGAATATCCAATTTTTTGAGCAGGTCGCAGCTGGTTTTGCGGCGCTTGCGAAAATGCGCCCAGAACAATTTTATATCATTGATGCTATGCAATCGATTGATCAGGTGACTTCAGAGATCTTAAGAAAAATCGAGAGTCTACCGGCCTATCAGCAGAGAAGTTGTTGAGAAGAGAAGGGAGAGCAATGATGAGAGATAAGCAGCAAGAAGCGGGGCAGGAGAAGATTGAACGGCCGATTCTCTTTAGAGAGATTCCTTGGTTGCAGGCAGGTTATGCCGATCTGATGAATCGTCTTGAGAGCCCCTATCCTCCCCATGCGCTACTACTTTATGGGAAGGCTGGCGTTGGCAAACGTTACTTAATTGATGCGCTTGTTGCGCGATTACTCTGTCAACAGCCGCAGCAGAATCATGCCTGTGGAGTGTGTCAGAGTTGCCGGTGGTTGCACTCAGATTTTCACCCCGATCTCTATATCATCGCAGGCGAGAGT
Organism: Ignatzschineria cameli; assembly: GCF_003121895.1. Taxonomy (GTDB): domain Bacteria; phylum Pseudomonadota; class Gammaproteobacteria; order Cardiobacteriales; family Wohlfahrtiimonadaceae; genus Ignatzschineria; species Ignatzschineria cameli. Next base: position 14,341 of record NZ_QEWW01000004.1, on the reverse strand, counting down.
GAGATTAAGGTGGATGATATTCGGAAAATTCACCACTTTGCCCAATTAACCGCCGAAACGGGGCGTAAAATTGTCGTCATCAAGCAGGCAGATCGAATGAATCTCAATGCGGCAAATAGTCTTTTGAAAGTTCTTGAGGAGCCTCCATTAGATCTTCTCTTTCTCTTAGAGAGTAGCGAGCCGGAGAAGTTGCCGATTACGGTTCGCAGTCGTTCACAATTCTACTTTGTCGCCTCACCATCAGAGCCGGATGCTCTTCGCTATCTTCAAACGCAGATTGAAGGGGAATATCGCCTCAATGAGGAGCAGTTACGGCTTCTTCTTGCTATCACTTTTGATGCACCTTTCTTAGCGCTTTCATATCTTAAGAAGGGCGATGTTGAAAAATTGCCGGCGCTACAGGCGAGTATTGAGCGCCTCCTTTTAGGAGAGACGCTCCCGAGTCGTGAGATGACGCTATTGTTAGAAGTTGAGGGGCTCACTTTTGCTTTTCTCTTCTTCCTTCTTCGGAGCTCTTTTGATCCCACAATTGGGGAGCGATTTCCAACGTTAGCCGCGCTCTTTCTCTACCTTTCGCGACTCTCCCCACAGTTGCGCTTACAGCAATATGAGGCGCTTGTGGAGATGAGTCGTCTTCGAGAGGAGCAGACTCGAACCGATTGGGCGCTTGAAGCATGGTTCCTCTCTTTTTTCCCTTAGTTCCCTTAGCTTCCTTAGTGATGTTCTCTAATCCTGATTCTTAAGTAACGTTATCGAGTAACGTTATTGAGTAACGGTATCGAATAATGTTATCGAATTATACTATCGAGCAAGATGGGCTACTTTAGGGATTTGGGATTGAAGGTTTGTGATTCGTTCAGGGCCTGAAGGGTGGGTAGAGAGAATTGAGCTACCGCTACTGCCGGAGGCATTTAACATCTTCTGCCATAGTGTGACGGCGGCATTAGGGTCGTAGCCGGCAAGTGCCATCAACTCCAATCCTAAGATATCAGCTTCACTCTCCATGGTTCGTGAGAAGGGGAGGGAAAAAGCAACATCGCCTGCCTGCTGCATCAACTCATTGCCAATATCCCCCACGCCTAAGACAGAGGCGACAATAGAGATACCAGAACTCTTCACTAACGCTTGTGATGCTTTTTCTCGGCTATGTTCTCTTAAGACATGCGCCATCTCATGACCGACAATTGCAGCGATCTCATCATCGGAGAGGTTGAGTTTCTCCACAATACCGCTATAGACCGCCATTTTCCCACCCGGCATTGCAAAAGCATTGAGCTCATTGCTACGAATCACATTGATCTCCCACTCAAATTGATCGCTATCGGGGCGGAAATTTTGAGTATGAGGTACTAACCGTTTAAAGACACGCTTGACTCGCTGTGCTGTGCGGGAGTTATGATCGATCGCTCCCTCTTTTTTCGCTTCAAGAATCATCCCTTGATATGCCTGCTTCGATTGAGCATTCAGTTCTGCCGCAGGAATGATTTGTAGTTGTGATCGTGTAACGCCGGTCAATCCTGCTTGAGTGCTACTAGCACAGGCGCTTAAAATCAGGGTTGCCGCAACAATGGGGAGTAATCCCTTTTTACCTGTAATTCCCATCTGCACTCTTTGATAGATCTTCTTGATACTCATCGGCTCTACTCTCCTATCATTCTTATTCTCTATTCTTAGCAATTTGCACTTATTCGTCTTATCTGTCTTATCCGTCTTATTCGTATTGTCCGCCTTATCCCTATTGTTCGTATTATTCGGACTTACCGCTTAGATTTACCGTTTATATGGGTAGCGATTTGTAAGACTTCTCATTCAGTTGCTCGATCATTTGGTACTAAAGTTTTTTTTGAGGTGGGGAGATACGTACTATTTCCTTTTCACCTTAAAAGATTCCATTGTACTACTTTTAGGGGCGATCTTATTGAAAAACGGCAGAAAATAGTAGGAGGATGTATGAGATCGATGATCAAGTTTTTCAGAGAGAGATTATACGTAGATGCTATTGAGGCTGCAGTGGTATCAAGAGGCATCAAAAGTGGCCTAAGTATTCGAGACTCAAGTATGCAAAACTCAAGAGTTCGCAATATGATGTTACGCCGGCGAGAGCATGCTTTTGTACAAGAGAGCGGTTTTACATTGATGGAGCTTCTCATTGTTTTAGCGCTAATTGCTACGATCAGCATGATCGCTATTCCCCTCTATAGTAACTATCTTCAACGAGCAAAGATTACTGAGGGTTTAACTTTAGCAAAAGGTATTCAACTAGAAGCAGAACTCTACTATGCGCTCAATGGTGATTGGCCACGGGAGAATGCACATCAAGCTTTAGGGCTTGATAAGGCGAGCGATTATCGTGGCAATAGTGTGGAGTCAATCGCGCTTGAAGGCAATGAGATCACCATCACCTATAATGATGAAGTGGGGGCAGAAGGTGGGCCGGCAAGATTGATTTTAAGAGCAGAAGCTCCCGGAGGGACGATCCGCTGGCGCTGCTCCGGTGAGAATATTGCGGAAGATCATCTCCCTAAAGAGTGTCTTCCTTAATGGTATCTTCCCTAAAGAGCGTGATCTTCAGTGAGGTTTTGTTTTAGGGGTGTGATATAATTTCTCTCAAATAACCCTATCAGCGGGTCTTCATTATCAAGCTTCAGATAAGATCTATATTCATGCGCTAAAATATCATGCGCTAAAATAGCAAAGTGGTGGTGATGCAGAAGATTCAAGTTGGTAGGGAAGTGAATTGGCAACCGATCGAAATAATGTTTTTGATCGGTTATCTCTTTTATTCTCCTTAAAATTATTGATAACAGAGCCGTTAATTGTGAAGAGATTACTATTGCGTAGAGTAAAACCGGAATGGATGATTACCCTCATTTTAGGGCTGATCGTTTTAGCTTTAGTGGCGATTATTGCGCGTGATATTATGGAGCGACGTCGTATTGATCAGGCATTAGAAGAGGCGAAGAGTTTAATATCGGAGGTTGCTTTAAGTTTAACGATAGAGCAGATGAGTGGTCCTCTTGCGGTATCAAGTGCCTTTTTGGCAACGCGTGCTCCCGATATTACCGATATTATTATCTACCCAGGTAATTACCTTGAAGTAACCTTTTCTCCAAAATTGATTGATCTTCCCACAAGAACATTGCAACTCTCTTTCATCTCCCTTGATCACTTAACGCGAGGGAATGTGGAGTGCCGAGGTGGCGATCTACCGATGCCGATCACGCCGCTACAATGTCGTCGATAGATTCGGCATCATTGATGCCGGCAAGGATTGCTCTCTTAGCAATCACTCTCGGCATTGAAAAGTGCCAAATGGCGGGCATGCAGTAGTGAAAAGATTGCAATAGTCAGCTCCCGCCGCTCAACAAATCCTCTTAAGAATCATTCATCCAAAAATAAGCTGAACGTTGCCGGTCCTCACTATCGCGTATTTCCAACAAATTTCGCGCCGGCAGTAGGCAATCATTCGATTGCCGGAATAGATCTTATCTTTATAAAAGCTGATGAATTGTCGGATCTTACAATCGCATATTTCTATCAATCTTGCGCCGGCAGTAGGCAATCTCAATCGCCGACAACATTATTCATTCTTATCAAAGCTGTTGAGTTGCCGGTCCTCACTATCGCGTGCTTCCACAAATCTCATGCCGGCAAATGGTGCTCCTTTAGTAATATAATCCTGGCGCTGAAAGCGCCAACCGGCGGGCATGCAGTAGTGAAAAGATTGCAATAGTCAGCTCCCGCCGCTCAACAAATCCTCTTAAGAATCATTCATCCAAAAATAAGCTGAACGCTGCCGGTCCTCACTATCGCGTATTTCCACAAATCTCGCGCCGGCAGTAGGCAATCATTCGATTGCCGGAATAGATCTTATCTTTATAAAAGCTAATGATTTGTCGGATCTTACCATCGCATATTTCTATCAATCTTGCGCCGGCAAATATCGCTACTTTAACGATAGATAATATTGGAACAACATAAGCTGAACGCTGCCGGTCCTCACTATCGCGTGCTTCCACACATCTCGTGCCGGCAGTAGGCAATCTCAATCGCTGACAACATTATTCATTCTTGTCAAAGCTGTTGAGTTGCCGGCCCTCACTATCGCGTGCTTCCACAAATCTCATGCCGGCAAATGGTGCTCCTTTAGTAATATAATCCTGGCGCTGAAAGCGCCAACCGGCGGGCATGCAGTAGTGAAAAGATTGCAATAGTCAGCTCCCGCCGCTCAACAAATCCTCTTAAGAATCATTCATTCCAAAATAAGCTGAACGCTGCCGGTCCTCACTATCGCGTATTTCCAACAAATTTCGCGCCGGCAGTAGGCATTGAAGATGCCAAAGGGCGGGCATGCAGTAGTGAAAAGATTGCAATAGTCGGTTCCCGCCGCTCCACAGCTTTTCTTAAGAATGACTGGTTGAAAGATGTTGATAGAAAAGGGCTGATGAGATGCCGGTCCTCACTATCGCGTGCTTCCATAAATCTCGTGCCGATAGAAAATAATTAATTCCAAATCGCCGGCATTTTATTATCAAAATCATATCTATTTTTAGATGAACTTAAGTTGCGTGGAGAGCGCTATTTTATTTGGAAAAGAGAAGATTAAGATCGACAAATATTGACATAAAAACAAAATAGTGGAGAAAAGTGGCGAAAAGTGGAAAATATTTTATAGAAAGTGTAATATTTGCTCTAATAATAGAGATATAAGGATCATCGTGAGCAGCCCAACAGATAAACACATTTCGGTTCTTTTAGAAGAGTCGATCACTGCACTCAATATTAAGCCCAATGGAATCTACGTTGACGCTACTTTTGGGCGCGGCGGACATTCTCGTGAGATCTTAAAATATCTGAGTCATGAAGGGTTGTTAATCGGTATCGATCGCGATTTAACGGCAGAAGCCTATGCGAAAGAGCATTTCTCGCAATATGAAAATTTCCGCTTCTTGCGAGGCGAGATGGGGAGCATTGCAGCCTTGATAAGATCGATCGGGATCTCAGCGGTCGATGGCATCTTAATGGATATTGGTGTCTCTTCGCCACAACTTGATGAAGCTGAACGAGGTTTTAGCTTTATGAAAGAGGGCCCGTTAGATATGCGCATGGACCAAGCGTCGCCATTGAGCGCTGAAGTTTGGGTCGCAGAGAGCAGCGTCGAAGAGATGACCGAAGTTTTTAAAAAGTATGGTGAAGAGCGTTTCTCTCATCGAATCGCCCGCGCAATTGAGCGAGAGCGAGCAGAGACGCCCATCACAACAACATTACAGCTCGCTAATATTGTCAGTGATGCGATGCCCTTTAAAGAGGGGCGGATTCATCCGGCAACGCGAGTTTTTCAAGCAATCCGTATTGCTGTTAACGGTGAGCTTGAGCAGTTAGAAGCTGCATTAGCCCAGTCAGTGGAGATATTAGGTCATGAGGGGAGATTAGCGGTGATTAGCTTCCACTCCCTTGAGGATCGAATTGTAAAACACTTTATGCGGGATCAATCGAGAGTGAAGGATCTCTACCCAGATCTTCCAATCTTAATAAGTACAGGTAAACCGGCGCTAAAAGTGATTGGGAAACCAATTAAAGCAAGCGATGAAGAGTGCCGGGCAAATGTGCGTTCTAGAAGTGCAATCCTACGGGTTGCGGAGAGGGTTCTATGAGAGTAGATAAGTTAATTATTGCAGTAATGTTTGGAATTGTTGCATTGGGGATTCATCGTTCAGTGACAATCCAACAGAGCTATAAGCTGTGGAATGAGATCGATAAGATCGAACGTGAAAATATCGCTCTGCGTGAAGAGTATGGTCGCTTGCAGTTAGAAGAGAGCATGTTGATTACAGAGGCGCTTCTCGATAGTGAAACAAGAGAGCAATTGAAGATGGTCGTCCCTGATGAGAGTGCTATTGTCTATGTTATTGAGACCAATACTGATGTGAAATATGTTGGCCTTGATCCTAAGGTTAATGCACAGTAAGAGCAATAAAATGAAGGAAGTTACCGGTGCTTTAGGTGCCGGTCTTCCTATTTTCTTTTTTATTATTGTGTCATTTTTATGATTTTCATGGCTTTTATTATTCCATGATTTTTATATTCAAGCCCATATTAAGACTCATTTTAAAATGAGAGCTAAAAGATTTATTAAGATTTAGAAGATCTTAGAAAATCTTAGAAGACCTAGAAGGTCTAGAAGATTTAAAAGTGTTGAAGCGTTAAAAAGATTTCGAAAGAGATGCAAATGAGTCTGAAAATAGTAGTTTCGATGAGCATCGAAATCTCGAATTAAAACTTGAAATCTCAAATCAATACTTAGAATCAATACTGATAGTTAAAACTAAAATTAAAATAGTGCATAAAAGCGAGTAAGAGAAACGAATGAAGCGCGCATTGAAATCGCTAGGGAAGCGTAATTGGCGGAAAATATTAGTTTTAGGGATTTTCACGCTGATAGCGTTTGCCGTTGTTGCTAGAGCCCTCTACCTCCAATACTATATGACCGATTTTCTCCTCGAGCAGGGGGATAATCGTTTTGTTCGCCATGTAAAGAATCCCGCTGTTCGTGGCACCATCTATGATCGAAATGGAGAGCCGATTGCGCTCTCAACTGAGGTTCGCTCCATCTGGATCGATCCGAGTATCTTAAGTCAAAACCTCCATGAAATTCCTAAGCTGGCCTACTTTTTAGGGCGCTCCGAAGAGGAGATTAAACAGCTCATCCTCTCACGTCAAAAGTCACGATTCTACTGGCTAAAGCGTCAACTTCCTCCCCATGAAGCACAAGTCTTAATGGATCTTAAAATCCCCGGGGTCTACGATCAGGTGGAGTATAAACGCTACTATCCCGATGCGGAGATCACCTCTCACCTTTTAGGGTTTACCAATATTGATGATGATGGGATCGAAGGCTTAGAGCTCTCCTATCAAGATTGGCTGAAAGGGGATGATACGACGACACGAATCTTAAAAGATGCGAAAGGTCGAGTGATTGAGCGGGAAGAGATTATCGATATGGATAATTTCCGTGAGAGTAAAGATCTAACATTAACCATCGATCGCCGTATTCAGATCTCTGCCTATCGCGCCTTGAAAACAGGAATGATTAAGCATGAAGCGGTTGCCGGTGCGGTCATTGTTGCCGATATGCGAACAGGCGATATCCTCGCGATGGTGAATCAACCTGCGGGAAATCCAAATCGTCTAGATGAGCGCCGTGCTGAACTTCTGAAAAATCGTGTTATTACCGATATCTTTGAACCTGGCTCAACAATTAAACCCTTTGTTGTTGCTGCAGGATTAGAATCAGGAAAGTGGCGTCCAAACTCAATTGTAAAGACGGGACGTGGGGGTTATCGAATCGGGAAAAATGTGATTCGTGACGTCTCCTCCTCTGACACGATGGATGTTACTACTGTTTTGATGAAGTCGAGTAATATCGGTGTTGTGCGGATTGCAGAGACCTTAGAACCCTCTATTCTCTACAATATCTATGACAAAATCGGGATCGGCCAGAAGAGCCAATTACGCTTAACCGGTGAAGAGGCGGGGCGACTCGGTCCCCTTCGTCGTTGGCAAGTCGATCCCTTTGAATATGCCACAAAAGCATATGGTTATGGCATCAGTGTCAATACCTTAAAATTAGCGCAGATGTATACCGTCTTCGGTAATGAGGGGCAATATCGACCCCTTCGTATTGTGAAGAATGATTACTATCCTGAAACGGTTGAGGTCTTTAGCCCTCGCGTTACAGGCGAGGTTCTCTTAATGTTGGAAGCCGCAACAGATAAATCGAAAGGAGCCGGCGGTTGGCGTGCGCGTGTACCTAACTTTAGAGTAGGTGGAAAATCGGGAACGATTCGTAAAATCGTCAATGGTAAATATAGTAGTACGCACCATCGTAGCTTCTTTGTGGGTGTCGCACCGATCTCCGATCCTCAATATGTTGTGGCAGTGATGATTGATGAGCCTCGAAAAGATGGTTATTACGGTGGTTTAGTAGTGGCGCCCATCTTTAGTGATGTGATGCGCAGCACCTTAAGAATTATGGGAACCAAGCCCGATGCATTGCTCGATGAGCCCAATATTAAGCTCATTGCGAAGTAGGGCGAGGGGCGAAAAGAGCGATCTTAGTAGTTGCATAATAGTGAAGTAGTAGTGAAGTAGCAGTGAATTTTAAGCAGAGGAGTGATGGATGAAATTAGCAACACTTTTAGAAGGAACCAACATCATCGGTGATATTCCTGCCGAGTTCTTAATCCTTGAGATTGCTGGTTTGGCATCGGATAGCCGTTATGCCGCAGAGGGTGATCTCTTTTTTGCAAAGCAGGGGGAGAGCAGTCACGGCCTCGATTATCTCCCGGCACTTGAAACGATCGGTGTTGCTGCGATTTTTTATGAAGATCCTCACGGAACGATCCCTCATCCCACAACGATTCCCGCCTTTAAAGTGGCATCGGTCGATCAATTGATGCGTCTTCTCACCTTTCGCTACTACGAAGAGTTACAAGCACGGCTTGCACTAATCGGTGTGACCGGCACTGAGGGAAAAACATCAGTGACCCAATTTATTGTGAAAGCGTTTGAAGCACTCAATATCGATTGTGGTTTAATCGGAACAAATGGCATCGGCTTTCTCCATAATTTAAAGGAGAATACCCATACAACGCCCGACCTTTTAGCGCTCTATCAATCTCTCGCAGAGATCGATCAGAATGATAATGTTCGTGTCTTGATCGATGGTCGCTTGCCGATCGCGCTTGAGGTTACCTCACATGCGCTCGATCAGAAGCGGGTAGAGGGATTAACTTTTGAGACCACTGTCTTTACCAATCTCAATCGTGATCACCTCGATTATCACGGCACATTAGAGGCTTATGGTGCTGCAAAGGCTCGCCTCTTTTTAGAGTATCCTCAAAAAAATAGTGTTATCAATCTCGATGATCCCTTTGGAGCGACACTCTATCAGCGCTTAAAGCAGGAACGTCCTGAGGTGCGACTCTTCCCTTTTGGGACGAAACCTGTTGATGATCCTCGCTACCTCCATATTGAGAATCTAGAGCTTCATGCGGAAGGGCTGCGCTTTACGCTCAACTTTGAGGGCGCGGCTTACCCGATTAAAAGTCCGCTCTATGGCGCATTTAATGCCTATAACTTAGCAGCAGCGATCGCTGTTTTACTCTCATTCCGCCTACGCATCGAGTGGATTGTGGAGATTATCTCCCATATTCCCCATGTTAAAGGGCGCATGGAGATGCTCCATCTTAAAAATGGAGCGGTAGCGGTGGTCGATTATGCTCATAAGCCTAATGCGTTAAAGCAGGCGCTTCTCTCTTTAAGAGATCATCTCGATGAAGGCGCGCTTACCGTACTCTTTGGCTGTGGTGGCAATCGTGATAAAGGGAAGCGTCCATTGATGGCGGAGATTGCAGAAGCGCATGCCGATAAGGTGATTATCACAAGCGATAATCCTCGATTTGAAGAGCCGATGGCGATTATTGAGGAGATCAAAGCGGGATTAAAAGATCCTGAAGGCACCCATATTACTATTGAAGCTGATCGTGCAGCAGCCATTGCGATGGCAATTCGCACCAGTGCGCCGGGCGATATTATCCTGATTGCCGGAAAAGGGCATGAAGATTACCAAATTTTAGGAGATAGAGAGATCTATTTCTCCGACTTTGCTGAAGTAGAGAAGAATAACGAGGAGTTATAGTATGAAGCTATCAGATGCGGCCAAAATTATGAATGGTGAGCTGATTGGGCAAGATGCCTACTTCTTTGGTGGCGCAAGTGATACGCGTAAACTAAAGCCGGGCGAGCTCTTTTTTGCATGGAAAGGGGATCGCTTCGATGCGCACGATTATCTTGAGAGTGCTGAGCTCAAAGGGGCGATCGGCGCCGTTGTTGAGCGCTTTGTTCCTTCGGCTCAAATTGCACAGATTGTGGTTAAAGATAGCCAAAAAGCGCTAGGTAAAATTGCGAAAGCGTGGCGTAAAGAGTGGAAAGGAACCATGATCGCACTGACTGGATCGAATGGTAAAACTACCTTAAAGGAGATGATCACCTCCATTCTCTCACAAGAACATGAAGTTTTAGCCACAGAGAGCAACTACAACAATCATGTCGGTTGCCCTTTGATGCTCTTACGACTCAATAAGCATCATACCCATGCGGTAATTGAGATGGGGGCGAATCATCCTCATGAAATTGAGTATTTAACCAAAATTGTTCAACCCGATATCGCTATTCTCAATAATGCCGGCGCCTGCCATCTAGAGGGATTTGGTTCTCTTGAAGGGGTCGCTGAGGCAAAAGCGGAGATCTTTTTAGGATTGGCAAAAACGGGAACAGCCATTATCAATGCCGATGATGCCTTTGCGAAGAAGTGGCTTAAAGATGTTGCCGACTTTAAACACCTGACCTTCGGGATTAAATCTGCCTCCGATGTGATGGCGCATCAGATTGAAGGACGATCTTTTGAGTTAGAGCTAAAACCCTTAAAAGAGCGACGCAAGATCGAATTAAAATTGTTAGGGCGCCACAATATTCTCAATGCCTTAGCCGCCTCTGCCGCTGCAGTTGCCGCCGGCGAGTCGATCACCACGATTCAGAAAGGGCTTGAGCGCTTAGAAGCTGTTCAAGGGCGATTACAAGTTGTGAAGCTCAAAGAGAATGTGCAACTAGTCAACGATGCCTACAATGCAAATCCTAACTCCTTAAAAGCAGGAATTGATGCCTGTAATGCCGGCGTTCGCTGGTTAGTTTTAGGGGATATGCGGGAGCTTGGCAAAGAGGAGATCGCCATTCATCAAGAGTGTGGTCTCTATGCGAAAGAGGCCGGTTTCTCTAAGCTGTTTGCGTTAGGTGAATTGACAAAAGCTAGCGTTACCGGATTTGGTGCCGGTGCCATCAGTTTTGAGGATCATCAATCACTGCTTGAGGAATTGAGGGCGGCGATTGATGGCTATGATGATTCAACACTCTTAACGATTCTCCTTAAAGGCTCTAATAGCATGAATATGCAATATTTCTATGAGGCACTATTGCGGGAGCGAGAGTATCGGGATGATGAATAAGCCTCCCTCAGCCCTTTAATTCCTTAATTGATTGCCGAGTCATGACTCGATCAGTTGATCACTAGATTATGGCTCGATGATGATTAAAAATCATTACCAAACTCTTATTAAACCATTACTAAGTTATTACTCATTAAATTACACATTACACATTACACATTACTCATTAGCATTATTCGTTTAAAGGATTCTCCACTATGTTGTATGCGCTTCTCTCTTTTCTAGCGGAATATTGGTCGCCGCTCCGCGTCTTTCAATACATTACGATGCGCGGAATTATGTCGGCCTTAACAGCGCTAGTCTTGAGTATTGGCTTTGGTCCAAGCTTTATCCGCTATCTGCAGAAGCAGCAGATTGGTCAATTTGTTAGAAATGATGGGCCGGAAAGTCATCTCTCTAAGCAGGGAACGCCAACCATGGGGGGCGTTCTCATTATCTTTGGGATCTTTATCTCCACTCTCTTATGGGCCGATCTCTCTAACTTTGATGTTTGGGTAGTGCTCTTTGTTCTCCTAAGCTTTGGCGCTGTGGGATTTCTTGATGATTATCGCAAGGTGGTGAAGAAGCAATCCTTAGGATTACGGGCAAAAGAGAAGTATCTCTATCTCAGTGCCGCAGGGTTACTCGCCTCATGTGCGCTCTACTTTACGGCAGAAGTACCTTCAGATACCGATCTTTTAATCCCCTACTTTAAAGATTTAGCGATCCCCTTAGGGATTCTCTTTATCCCTTTTACCTATCTTGTTATTGTCGGTGCGAGTAATGCAGTCAATATGACCGATGGTTTAGATGGCTTAGCGATTATGCCTACTATTATGGTCGGCGGGGCATTGGCGATCTTTGCTTATATTGCCGGTAATATGGTCTTTGCTGATTATCTCTCACTTCCTTATGTGGAAGGAGCAGGGGAGATGCTAATTATCTGTGCCGCTATTGTTGGCGCGGGATTAGGCTTCTTATGGTTTAACACCTATCCTGCACAGGTCTTTATGGGGGATGTTGGTGCGCTCTCTTTAGGGGGCGTATTAGGGGTGATTGCTGTAATTGTGCGCCAAGAGTTAGTTTTCTTTATTATGAGTGGGCTCTTTGTGATGGAGACACTCTCTGTGATCCTACAGGTTGCCTCCTTTAAGTTGCGTAAAAAGCGACTCTTTAGAATGGCGCCGATTCATCACCACTTTGAGTTAAAAGGGTGGCCGGAGCCACGCGTTATTGTCCGTTTCTGGATCTTCACCTTTATCTTAGTTTTAGTAGGGCTTGCCTCAATTAAACTTCGTTAATCGATCAAAGGTGTTATCGCCGGCTTAAGATGAGCGTCGGGCGGAAACTTTTATAAAAGTGGGGACAATAGAGAAGACATTCCCATTGAATGGCGTATAATAGAAAAAATTACATATTCACTACAAAACAGAAACAACAGATGGTGCAATTGTCGAGAAGAGATATGAAAAATGATTTGAACTCGCGCACGATCGCTTGTTAAGCAATTTTAGCAAGATCTGTTTTAACAAGATTTTAATGACAGTGCATTCTATTTATGAGGAGAAGCAAATATGAAAAAACCAGTAAGAGTAACCATCACAGGTGCAGCAGGTAATATCGGTTATGCAATGGCATTCCGTATCGCAGCAGGCGATATGTTAGGTCCAGATCAACCTGTTATCCTTCAGCTTCTAGAGATCACCCCAGCGTTAGAAGCGCTTAAAGGTGTTGTGATGGAGCTCAATGACTGTGCGTTCCCATTAGTGCAAGATATCATCGCAACAGATGATCTTAACGTTGCATTTAAAGATACTGACTATGCGATGCTCGTTGGTGCGCGTCCACGTGGTCCAGGTATGGAGCGTAAAGATCTTCTTGAAGCAAACGGTGCGATCTTTGGTCCACAAGGTAAAGCGCTTAATGATCACGCAAGCCGTGATGTTAAAGTATTAGTTGTTGGTAACCCAGCAAATACAAACGCATTGATCGCAATGAAGAATGCACCAGATCTTAACCCACGTCATTTCCATGCAATGACACGTTTAGACCATAACCGTGGTTTAAGCCTTCTTGCAGAGAAGACAGGTTCACACATCAATGACATCAAAAAGATGACAATCTGGGGCAACCACTCTTCAACACAATATCCTGATCTTACCTTTACAACTGTTAATGGTAAGCCAGCGCTTGAGTTAATTGAGCGTGATTGGTATGAAAACGAGTATATTCCACAAGTTCAACAACGTGGTGCAGCGATTATCAAAGCACGTGGCGCATCTTCAGCGGCATCTGCAGCATCATCTGCAATCGATCATATGCGTTCATGGGCATTAGGTACGAAAGAGGGCGATTGGGTCTCTATGGCAGTACCTGCTGATGGCTCATATGGTATCGAAGAAGGAATCATCTACTCATATCCATGTATCTGTAAAGATGGTGATTTTGAGATCGTTCAAGGTCTTGAGATCTCTGACTACTCACGTGAGAAGATGGATGCAACTGAGAAAGAACTTCGTGAAGAAGCAGAAGCAGTTAAATCACTTTTAGGTTAATCAATGTTGATACGTTGCTAATAGCGGCGTCCTAAAATATCAAGTATTAAATAAGCTAATGATGATCGATCAGATCACATTAGCTTTTTTTATGGATATTTTCGTAGGTAATATGTAGTTTTAGTGCCGGCATCAAAGATGCCAATTTACGGGCATGCACCGGCTAAAAGAACGAAATAGCCGGCTCCCGCGGCTCCATGAGCCTTCTTAGGAATCATTGTTTGAGATAAAAAAATGAGACAGAAAAAGCTGAAGGCTGCCGGTCCTCACTATTGCGTACTTCCATAAATCGCACGCCGGCAGTTGGCGATCTTCTATCGCCAATAACTTTCTTATTTTTTTGAAATAATATAGGTTGATGAGTTGCCGGAGATGACCATTGCATCCCTCCAAAATTTGCATGCCGGCAAATATCGTTACTTTAGCGATATCATCCTGGTGCTGAAAGTGCCGAACAGCGGGCATGCAGAGGTGAAAAGAACGAAATGGTCGGTTCCCGCGGCTCCATGAACCTTCTTAGGAATCATTGTTTGAGATAAAAAAATGAGACAGAAAAAGCTGAACGCTGCCGGTCCTCACTATTGCGTACTTCCATAAATCGCACGCCGGCAGCTGGCGATCTTCTATCGCCAATAACTTTCTTATTTTTTTGAAATAATATAGGTTGATGAGTTGCCGGAGATGACCATTGCATCCCTCCAAAATTTGCATGCCGGCAAATATCGCTACTTTAGCGATATCATC
>NZ_QEWW01000003.1 GCF_003121895.1 Ignatzschineria cameli | reverse complement strand
CATCAGCTTTTCTTATTATCAATAAGCATGATAGATATATTGGAATTAATCATTTTAAACAATCTCGCGTTTACCGGCTTTGTAAATAGATAGGGTAGGTCTAGAGTAGTAGACATGAAGCCGGCACCAAAGATGCCATTCCGCGGGCATTCAATAGTGATAAGAATGAAATAGTAGGCTCCCGCGGCTCCGCTCATTGTCTTAGTGGGTAGATCTATTGATATTGAAGATCAATTTTAAGTCGTAGAACGATCACATATTTGCAGGCAAGTGATCAATAAAAGCTTGCCGTAGTGATTTCTCGCGACTCATCAGTCTCTGTTTATTCAATAGATTCTTGGTAAAGCATTGGTAATAAAGTCTAGGAAGCCGAGAACTGACTATTTCACTTTTTAACTACTGCATGCCCGTATGCTCGCGAATGAGGCATCTTCGAGCCGGAATTGAATAGAAGTATTAATTTATTATCTATTATTAGGTTTAATTAACCGCCTCAATCTCTCCTCGTTGGGGTTGTCGTTCGCGAGATCTCATTCTGCTATTGCGATTTTTTTCTTCTAATTGTTGATTTTGTTCACTCGCGCGAATGGGAGTGTGTTCATCATAAGGATAGATAATATTTTGCAAAATAAAGAAGAGAATGAGAGCCACTAAAATAGCGAGTAGGGGGACTCCATATCGAATAAGTGCCCTTTGGTAACGAAGAAAGTAGATTAAAGCGACAATAATCATTAAGGCAATAGCAAGTAATATCATAAGATCGGTGTAGCTCCTCTATCATTATATAGTTGGTTTTTAGAGAATAGTTTGGATATAAAATCGGATTGATAGCATTGATTGTTTGATACCTATCAGTCCTTGTTGATACTATTTTTCTTATGTTTCGTTAGCATCTACTCTTAAGTAAGGTTATTTACCGAGTAAATCTTTTTCTGTATATGACTATTTTTTATAGAGACTAGAGTGTATCTGCAAAATTTAAGAGTAGATCCAGATTCTGTTGCCGTGTCTGTTTGGAGATGATAAACCAGTCGACGATAGTCCAGATACCAAAGCCTCCAAGTGTAATTAACTTAAGAATTCCTAATAGAATATTGCCGATATAGAAGCGGTCTACAGCAAAAGAACCAAAGAAAAAAGAGAGTAGCAGTGCTAATGTTGGATCTTTGATGGGTAGAGCATGAAGTGCCGTTTGCTGATTCGGTGTCAGTCGTTGGAGGATAGAGGTAACCGTTGTGAGCGCTTCTTTAGGATACTTATTAGCATTAATGGCTAGATAGGTATTGATAAACTCTTGATTATTACTATTCACGGGAATGTTCCTTCACTCTAAATTGAATTAATTGCGTTAAAATAGGAGGATGTTTTCGCTATTTGATAATCGGTGATCTATTGTTGTGTAAATATGGCGATATGTGAAATTTATAGCTGTAAATTGCCTTCTAGCTCTTTTTTATCATCATATCCTGCCTATTTTATACTAATCGCAATCAAGATTGGGGATAAGATCTCTTATTGTGATGAATAATTGCTATTGAATCATAAGTTCCGAGATCTCTCGAGCTGCCGCTAAGAGAAGAGGGACAACCTCTTTAACAAATTGTTCACGATTACTATAACTCGTTGCCGGACAACTGACAGAGAGAACATATTGGATCCCTTTCGATAGTTTTCCGCGAATGGGGGCGGCGCAGGCAATCATATCGGGTTTGAAATTTTTCCAACTGATAAGATAATCAGAGTTTCTTGCGACCTCAATTTTTTCAATTAACTCATCGACATCTTTTGCGGTAGATGCCGAGTATTGTTTCCATTCAGAAGACCCTTCGTAGCGTGCTCTGATCTCTTCATTACTTAATGATCCAAGTAACATCTGCCCAATAACAGTTGCATATGCCGGCCATCGTGTTCCCACTCGAATATTGGAGGTAAAAGCGCCTAAGGCTTGAATATTATTGAGATAGACAATTTCAATATTATCGAGTAGCGAGAGATGAACCGCGACTTTTGTTTGATCACGCAATTGCTGCATAATTGCGGTCACTTGTTGTGGAATATTCATCGATTCAATCGCTGTGTAACCGAGTTGTAAGACTTTGACGTTAAGTTTGTAACTTTTATGGGGCGTTCTTATCAGGTAGCCACAATATTCTAATGTTTGTACCAATCGAAAGGCACTTGATCGATTAATATCTAAGTTTTTAGCGATCTCACTTAAAGTCATTTCACTCTTTACTGCAGTGAAACTCTCTAAAATTTTTAAACCTCTTACCAATCCTGGCACAAGATATTTTTCCGTATTAATCTCTTCTATCATCGCTAAACTCCTCACTTTTATTCTTATCATTTATCGGGATATTGACTTGTTAAGACTCTCTATTTAGGAAAATAGGCTTGACAAGCTTCTTTTATTAATCGTATTCTTGCATTAATGTTTTATAAAGTAAATGGTGTTTTATATATAAAACTAAATAACTATTAAAATGTCAAAATATTTGAACACTAAAATAGATTAAAAGTAGCTTGAAGCTAGATTAATTAAAATGCCATCTGCTCTATTACAAAAATTTTTATTTTAATAATCGATGATCTACCAATCACAATCTGTCAGAGAACAATAAATATGAGTAGATCACCATTTTCTGATTATTCTTATCGAGCAGGATAGGAATCTTAGAGGAGGAAGAAGATGAAGTGGGTTTCAGTATGCCAAGTGGATGAAATTGAAGAGTATATGCCTAAATCTGTTGATGTCAGTGATATGAAGATCGGGATCTTTCAGGTGGGTGATCACTATTTTGCTATTGAAAATATTTGTCCCCATGCCTATGCGCTCTTAACGGAAGGATTTGTTGAAGATGGTACAGTTGAATGTCCTCTTCATGAAGCTATTTTTGATATTAAAACGGGTAATTTAGAGAGTGGGCCAGGATGCCGTAATTTATTGACCTATCCTGTAAAAGTAGAGGATGGGGCAATTTTGATCGCCCTTGAGCAGTAGAGCTCTATTAGGCCCCATTCTTAAAAGATTTTTATAAAAAAATCTCTATAAAAAAATATTGATAAAAAACGATTTGAAATATTTTTCATTGTTTCATCATCAAAGCAATAAATCGTGATTAACCTCATAATTTAGAGTTCGATTTAAATTCGCTTTAACTTGATTGATTTTAGTTCCTATAGACCTCCATTTCTCTTTTGCTTAACAAGCTGTTGGGTGAAATGGCACTTTTTTGTAAGTGAGATAGTGTTCTGAAGGTTTACAGGTGAAACAGATGAAACAGATAAGAGAGAAAACAGAGGAGGAAGTAGATGGCAAATTATAATGAGAAGCTTAAGACTTGGTTAGAGAATAAACCTAATCCAGATGCAGGTATTAATAATATTCAGATCCCGGGAGATGTGAAACATGTGGTTTGGCAAAATCGAGCACATGAACCATCAGCCTATGAGTTAAGTCTTGTAGAGAACTTAATTACCGCTTTTTCAAAAGGGGCAACAACACTCTCTGAGGTGGTAACGGCCCTTAATGAGCAAGGAATGTTATTAGAAAGTGGCGAACAATTTACAGAAGATCGCTTCGAAGCTGAGATGGCTCGTTTAGGTTACTAAGATTTTAAGAGTGTAGGAGAAGAAGGTTATGACATCTAGAAAATTTAAGGACGCACAAGAGTACCTCAACTTTGGTTTACGTAACCTGTGGCATCCAGTGTTAGCGAGCTGGGAAGTAGGAACGAGTCCTGTGGGAATTACCCGCTTAGGTGAAAATATTGTTGTATGGCGTGATGAAGAGGGGAAAGTTCATGCACTTGAAGATCGCTGCCCACATCGTGGCGCAAGACTCTCTTTAGGTTGGAATTTAGGGAATCGTGTGGCTTGCTGGTATCACGGGGTTGAAGTTCGTTTTGATGGTGTTGTTGAGGATGTTCCTGCTGTTGCCAGTTGTCCTATGACCGGGGCTACTTGTGTGAAGTCGTATCATGTGAAAGAGGTTCATGGTGCTATTTTCCTCTGGTTTGGTGTCGGTGATGAAGCACCTACAGAACTCACTTTTCCGGAGCAACTCGATAGTGATGAGTGGAGTCATTTCCTCTGTATTGCAGATTGGAAAGTCAATTATCAATATGCAGTTGATAATGTGATGGATCCTATGCATGGAACTTATCTTCACTCCGTTTCTCACTCAATGTCTGAGGGTGATCGCCAAGCGGAGATGAGTCTGAAAATGACGAAGACAGGTTTTATCTTTGAGAAAGATGGTCAATCTGGGGTGAATTTTGACTGGGTTGAATATGGGGAGACGGGCGGTGCGTGGCTACGACTCTCTATTCCGTATCAATCTAAATTTGGTCCTGGTGGAAGTTTCTGGATTGTAGGTTTCGCGACCCCTATTGATGAGCATAATACTCGTGTTTTCTTCTGGCGTTGTCGCAAAGTTTCAGGCTGGGAACGTAATACTTGGCGTTTTATGTATCGCAATCATTTAGAGGGCTTGCACTGGGATGTCTTAGAGCAGGATCGTATTATTTTAGAGCTCTTAGCTCCAGATGCACGAGAGCATGAGTTCCTCTATCAACATGATGTTGGGATCACTCGTCTTCGCCGTACTTTTAAGCGTGAGGCGGAGAAGCAATTTAAGGCGTATGAGGCGTATCAAGCGAGTCGAGCAAATGTAGATGCTGTTGGCGCGACTATCCATCCTGCTGAATAATTGGGGTCATAATGAAGAGATTATTAGAGGATAGATATATTGTGATCACCGGTGCTGCTCGGGGGTTAGGGTATCACTTTACCCGTGTGGCATTAGAAGCAGGTGCGACAGTATTAATGGTCGATATCTTAGGAGATCTGTTAAAAGAGAGAGCGGAAGCATTCCAGGCGGAAGGCTTAGCTGCCTCCTATATTATCGCAGATTTAAGTCAACCCGAAGCAATCGATCAAGTGGCGACAACTGTTGCGCAAGCATGGCCCTATGTGAATGGTTTAATCAATTGCGCAGCTCTTGCTACCGGCGTTGGGGGTGTGGATATGATGGATTATGATCCTGACCTTTGGGATCGAGTGATGACTATCAATGTAAAAGGCACTTGGTTGATGACGCAAGCGATGGTTCCTTTTCTTAAAAAATCGGGTGCAGGGCGAGTGGTTAATATCGCCTCTGATACCGCTTTATGGGGAGCTCCCAGATTGATGGCTTATACCGCAAGTAAAGGGGCTATTTTAGCAATGACCCGTTCCATGGCTCGTGAATTGGGAGAGTTTAATATTACAGTTAATAGTCTCTCTCCAGGATTAACACTTGTCGAGGCGACCGAGTATGTACCGGCAGAGCGCCACTCGCTCTATGTTAATGGCCGAGCGATCCAACGGGAACAACTTCCGGAAGATGTCAGTGGCACGGCGCTCTACCTACTCTCTGATCTTGCTTCTTTTGTGACAGGGCAAAATATCCCAGTTAATGGTGGCTTTGTTTTTAATTAGGCCTTCATTTTAGAACTTATGAGGGTTTAGTAGAGAGAGTATTGCGCATTTTACCCCCCCCCCAATTTGTTCGAGTGATTCGGACATTTCAGCGAGGAGCTTATAGATGTTAAATGGAATTAAAACATTAAAATTTGGTGTTGAAGATATTGCAAAGTCGAAGCAGTATCTTGCAGACTTTGGTCTTAATGAGGTCGAAAGTGATATTGAGCGGGCGGCAAAATATCAGCTTAGTAATGGTAGTTCAATCTACGTCTTTGCGATTGATGATGAGCGCTTACCTCCGGCATTTGAAGGCGGATCTACTTTAAGAGAAGTGACATGGGCTGCTAATCGTCAGCAAGATATAGCAACTTTAGCGGAGCGACTCCGCTCAGAGCCAGGATATCACTTTGCAGATGGTATTATTCAGTGTCAAGATCCAAACGGAATGACACTCCGTTTTGAGGAGGCGATTTTAAAGGCAGATTTAGAGGCCACATCGCTTCCTATCAATCAGTTTGGGCGAATTAATCGCATCAATGCTCCAAGCCCTGTCTATGAGAAGGCAGCTCCTGTAGCAATCGGACATGTGGTCTTCTTTACCCCGGATTTAGAAAAGACGCAGCAGTTTTATGAAGAGAAGTTAGGCTTCTATCTTTCAGATGCCTATCGTGGGCGTGGCGCCTTTATGCGTTGTGCAGCAGAAGGTTGGCACCATGATCTCTTCTTATTGAAACTGCCACAACGTGAAACAGCGGGGCTCAATCATGTTGCCTTTGTAGTGCGAGATATTCATGAGGTGATTGGTGGGGGGCTCAATATGAATCGACTCAAATGGGATTCCTTTATCGGTCCTGGTCGTCATCCTGTCTCATCGGCTTACTTTTGGTATGTTCATTCACCTTTAGGTGGCGCTTTTGAGTATTACACCAATGATGATTATGTGACGCCGGCATGGACCCCCCGAGTCTATGATTATGCGCTTGAGCTCTTTACGGAGTGGGCGATTGAGGGTGGCCTGGATCATGAAACACGACGCCAGGTCAAAGAATCTTAAAGCGTCACTATTGTTTCATGTGAAACCTGTTATCAAAATAGAAAAAAGAGGGAGAGAAGATGGAGAGAGTGGTTATTATTGGGGGTGGACAGGCATCTGCTTGGGCTGCTTATACCTTAAGAGAAGAGGGCTTTGAGGGTGAGATTGCCGTGATTTCAGATGAATCACAACTCTTTTATGAAAGACCACCATTATCGAAGCAGGTATTGCTTGGAGAGATGGATCATCAAAATCTCCATTTCTTCCCACCAGAGAAGATTGCGGCGCTCAATTTGATACTCTACGCACCCCTCTCTGCTACCAAAATCGATCGTGATAAACAGGTGGTCACACTCTCAGATGGTTCATCGCTTCTTTACGATAAGCTTCTGATTGCGACCGGCAGTCAAGCACGAGTTCCTGTTGATGCCTGGCGATCTCTACCTAATCTCTTCACACTGCGCACAGTTGAGGATAGTTTAGCATTGCAGCGCGCTCTCCCATCGATTAAGTCACTTGCAATTATTGGTGGAGGTTGGATCGGTTTAGAGATTGCTTCTTCTCTACGGAAACAGGGTTGTGCTGTCACATTATTAGAGTTAGGCGAGCGCCTCTGTGCGCGAAGTGTATCGGTCGAAGTCTCTGATTTTATCGAATCGATTCATCATGAAGAGGGTGTTGAGCTCTGTTTTGAATGTGGACTTCTCGATATTGTGGCAGAAGATGGAAAATTGACTCTTCTTCGTGATGGGAAGAAGTGGCGAAGCTTTGATGCAATTGTTGTTGGTGCCGGCGCTCATATCAATAAGGAACTTGCCGTTGAAGCAGGACTTGAGACACGAGATGGCATAGTTGTGGATCACTATTGTCAAACGAGCGATCCCCATATCTATGCGGCAGGTGATGTGGCGATCCATCCAGATTTAGGCTTCTCTATCCAGTCTTGGGCAAACGCGCAACATCAAGGGGTTATTGCGGCGAAGGCGATGTTAGGAGAAGAACGGGCAACACCTTACCGGGAAACACCTTGGCTCTGGTCTGACCAATATGATTGTAATATTCAGATTTTAGGTACTCCGGTTGGGCTTGATGTTACGGAAGTTGTTGTGCGTGATAGCGGGCCACGACAGAAGAGCTTTTTCTATCTGACGCCAGAAGGTCGATTGCAATATTTGGTCTCGATCAATGATGCGAGAGTTGTACAGATTGCAAAGCGTTGGATCAAGGCAGATAGAGTCTTAAAGGCAATAGAGATCGGTGATCCTGCTTTCAATGTGATGACATTACGATAATGAAGATTCATTGAGCAGTATTGATCAGAGTCCCTATTCCTACTATAGGCAACCTTAATCATAGAGGTGAGTGCCTCATGGCAGGAGTAGGGGTGAAAAATGGGAAGAGTGCAAGATGAGGGGAGAGAAGAGCATACTAGTAGAGCAGTAATAAAATAGTGGTATAACAACGATATAACAATAGAACAGCAATAATAAATAGTAATAACAATAAGAGATAAGAATAGAGACCACCATCGACATAACACATCAATTGCCGGTATCAAGAGATCGGCTCGGATTAAGTCTATGCGTAGGGATATCTACTAGGAGGAGTTTTATGAAAGAAGCGTTAGCTGAAAGGCTACCTTTTGTACCCAAAAATTTAATAGCACACTGGACGCCTGCAACGATCTTAATGATCTGTGTAGTCTTGGCCTTCTTCGATAAAATCAGTATAGCGGTACTCTTCTCAGATCCCGCATTTCAAGCCACAATGGGAGTGGTAGAGGATAAGAGTCGACTCGGTTGGTTGATGACTAGCTTTCTTCTCTCCTACGGATTCTCTTCTGTCTTCTTAAGTTTCTTAGGAGATCTCTTTAGTCCCAAAAAGTTAATCTTCTGGTCTGTATTAAGTTGGGGCGTTTTGATGTTAATTATGGGTTTCACCACAACTTATGAAGGAATGTTGGTAAACCGGATTCTATTGGGGATTGCAGAAGGGCCACTATTTGCGCTCTGCTATAGCATTGTTAAGCTCTGTTACTCCGATAAAGAGCAGGCGCGAGCATCAACGATGTTTATCTTAGGAACGCCTATTGGGGCTGCTTTAGGTTTCCCTATTACAGCTTACGTATTGGGAAATTATGATTGGCATACCACTTTCTACGTGATGGGTGGCTTAACTTTAATTGCGACAATTTTAGTCCATTATGGTTTGCGTAATGTTGAAGTTTCAGGACGTAAGAAGGTCGTTAAAAGCGCTCACGGTGCGAATCTTAAGCGATTGATGCGTAATGGACCTTTCTGGTTAGTCTGCTTCTTTAATATCGCTTTGATGACATACCTCTGGGGATTAAACAGCTGGATTCCGACCTATTTGATGGAGGAGAAAGGATTTAACTTGAAGGAGTTTGGCGCACTCTCGATGATTCCATTTATTGGGATGTTAATTGGGGAAATTGGGGGCGCACTCTATTCTGATCGTTTCTCTATTCGTCGCGCGCCTCAAGTCTTTATCGGTCTATTAGGTGCCGGGATCGCTATGTATCTGATGGTGATCGTAGAGAGCAATCTATTAGTGATTACGATGATGACTATTAGCTCTTTAATGTGGGGTGTATCTGTATCGGCAGTCTTTGCACTACTTTCAAATGTGAGTGATCGAGATGTTGCAACAACAGCCGGAGGAATTTTCAATGGGCTTGCAAACTTCACTAGTGCCATTGTACCGGTTCTCATCGCTTATATTGTCGCATTTTCTGGCAATTTTAATACCGGCATTATCTTCCTTGCTGCTGTTGCTGTCGCAGGATCAATGATTCTCGCTCCACTATTGAGACGTTATTAGGTAAATCGTTGTCTTAAAAGGCTAAATCAGATCATTTTAATAAAATTTTTACAAAGTAGTTTCTAGCTACTGTTTATAAGAGAAGTTTATAAAAATATTTTATCGAGAGCCCAAAGGGGATCTTATTTATCAAGATTTATTCACAAAGGAGAATAGAGATGACTAGAGAATTTGAAACTTGGAATCGCCCAGAAGGCAAAAGTTTAGAAGAGTGGATGAATACCCGTATCGCACGCTTAGAAGATCGTAAGTACGATTTTGATGCACTGAAGTTTCAAGCCGATTATGACCCTAAATATCGCCGTGCACAGATGCGTTATATGGGGACAGGGGCAACAGGTGTTGCATCAGATAGTAATACCGTACCAGCAGAAAATTTTACCTTCTCAACAATGGTTTTACCGGCACAATGTGAGGGACCTCTTCATCTGCATGATGATGTGGAAGAGGTTTTTTTCCTTCTAAGAGGTTCAATCGAGCTCTTCTTAGAAGATAAAGGGGAGAAATATTCGGTCATCTTAAAGGAGCGTGATCTGATCTCTATTCCTCCAGGTATCTATCGTGGACTTTATAACTATACACAAGAGGATGCCTTAATGTGTGTCATGTTAGGAACCTCTAAGCCAAAGATCCCTACCTATCCGGAAGATCATCCGCTCTCTAAAGTAAAACGAAATTAATAGAGAAAGTGATGTGGGTAAGATGTGAGTGATATATGGCTCTATATGATCAGATGTAATCAAAATAAAAGTCTGGTTAAGGGGCAATGGTCAAGGCCTATTGAGCTCACATTGCCAAAATGGGGTGAGAGATTTTGATCACTCACTCTCTTTTTAAGTGGTGATAGATCATTGAGAGGAGATGTTATGAATCAGATTGAGTATCAATTAGCACCAAAGAGTGGTATCGAATATTTAGAGAAGAAGGGGGAAGGAATACCTTTTATTCTACTTCATGGAATCAGCTCGGGGGCATACTCTTGGATAAAGCAGCTTCAGGATTGTGACATTTCCGCTCACCTTATTGCTTGGAATGCGCCAGGATATGGCAAAAGTGAAGAGTTAATGAGTGATACACCATCTGCGGCAGATTATGCTGAGCGTCTTTTAGCATTTATCAATGAGTTAGAGTTTGAGCGTATCATCTTGGTGGGTCACTCTCTTGGAGCGATGATGGCAGCTTCTTTTGCCGCACAATATCCAGAATATTTAGAGAAGTTGCAATTGATTGCGCCGGCACAGGGATATGCCGATAAGAGTGCTTCTGTTAAAGCGGAAATTTATCAGCGCCGACCACAACTATTGGCTCGGTTAGGAAATATCGGAATGGCAAAAGAGCGAGGACCTTACCTGCTTGGAGATCCTTCTGCTGAGAATATGGCCATTGTTAGTGAGGTCTCTAAACGTTTAACCATGGAGGGTTTTACTAATGCCTCCTATCTGCTTGCTTACGATTCAATCGATCGAGCATTGTCGCAGATTGAGCCACAATTGTTGATTGATCTCTATTTTGGTCTCAACGATGGTATTACTCCACCCGATGGGATGTGGGCACTCAAAGAGCGATATCCGCGTCTTAATCTCATTGAGGTTGCCGATGCGGGACACCTTGCCTATATCGATGCGCCACTCTTTTTTAAGGAGAGACTCTTTTAAGGCTGTTTCAGAATAATCCTGTTCCTAGAGATCCTTCCATTTTTGTATTTCTACGCTATTTCATTTCTATATTTTGAAGAAGTTGATGAAGCAGAGAGTAATAGGTAGCAACAGGTAACTACAGATAGTGACAATTAGACAGCTACCAATAGAGAGTGGGCGGATTGAGGAGTAAGGGGTAAATGAGATAAGAGGATCGACTCCTCTATGGGGAAATTAACAAGTTGCCGGATAAGTGCCGGCAAGATCATTGCAAGATGATCGATAAAATTATTATAGAAAAGAGCAGATGGAATCAGATGAGATCAGAGAGGATCAGCTGAGATCATAAATTATAGAAAGATGAGGAGGCAGTCGATGAGTTTTGGTGTAGAGAATCGGGTCGCAATCGTGACGGGAGGATCGTCAGGTATCGGTTTAGAGACGGTAAAATTACTCTTACAAGGAGGCGCTAAAGTTGCTTGGTGTGGACGTAATCAGGCGCGTCTTGAAGCCTCTTTAGCAGAGGTAAAAGCAGCATTTCCGGAAGTTTCATCCTCCGATATGTTAATTGTTGTTGCCGATGTTTTAGATCGTCATTCTGTCGAAATGATGATCACGAAGGTGGTAGATCACTTTGGGGGCATCGATTTTTTAATTAATAATGCCGGGCAGGGAAAAGTAGCTACCTTTGAGGAGACACAAGATGAAGATTGGCTCGGAGAGGTCACTCTTAAATATTTTGGTGTCTTAAATCCGATCAAGGCGGCATTACCTTATTTGGAGCAATCTGATGTTGCTTCAATTACCAATGTTAACTCGCTCTTAGCACTTAAGCCGGAGCGCCATATGATTGCAACATCGGCGGCAAGAGCTGGATTACTCAATCTAAGTAAAACCTTAGCACAAGAGTTCGCTCAAAGAGGGGTAAAGGGGATTCGAGTTAATTCGATCTTAATCGGGATGGTGGAATCAGGTCAGTGGCGCCGACGCTATGAGGATCGATCAGATCGTTCTAAGAGCTGGGAAGAGTGGATCGCCGGTATTGCTCAAGAGCGAGGAATTCCTATGGGGCGTCTCGGTAAGGCAGAAGAAGCTGCGCGAGCACTTCTCTTTCTAGCATCCCCGATGTCCTCTTATACAACAGGATCGGTGATCGATGTCTCCGGCGGATTTAGTCGCGAAATATAATGAAAAGTGCTTTATGGAGATAAGAGAGGGGGAGAGATAATGAAAAAAATTGTAATGGTCGGTTATGGTGCAATGGCACAAGCGGTTATGCCACTACTACCTGCAGATGTCAAAGTTGGCTGGTTGGTGGTGATGCCACAAGATGTGGCTAAAATTCAAGCTGTAGTTGGAGATGATATTAAAGTTGTCAGTACTGTTTCAGCTATTGAGGGGAAACCTGATTGTGCGGTTGAGATGGCAGGACAAGCAGGATTGAAAGCACATATTTTTGATCTTATTGCTGCTGGAATTGATGTTGGGGTGATTTCGGTAGGAAGCTTTGCTGATGAAACGTTTCAGCAGCAGGTTGAAGCGGCAGCAAAAGCGAAAGGGGCAAAGATCGCAATTCTATCGGGTGCGATCGCCGGTATTGATGGTCTCGCTTCAGCAAAATTGGCAGGATTAGATTCCGTTCTCTATCAAG
Source organism: Ignatzschineria cameli (assembly GCF_003121895.1). GTDB lineage: Bacteria > Pseudomonadota > Gammaproteobacteria > Cardiobacteriales > Wohlfahrtiimonadaceae > Ignatzschineria > Ignatzschineria cameli. The sequence continues at coordinate 285,006 of NZ_QEWW01000003.1, read as the reverse complement.
GAAGAAAAAATCCTCGTAGTTGGAAGGGAAGTTATGCCGAAGAGCTTGTGGATATTGATCAATTAAAGAGTGCAACAACCTTCTTTAAGGGGAGCGCAAGAGAGGCGGCAAAACGTTTTCCTGCCAATGCGAATGTTGCAGCAACTTTAGCGCTTGCGGGTATAGGTATGGATGCAACGGAAGTTGAGCTGATTGCAGATCCTGCGGTAGCACGAAATCAACATAAAATAGTGGCAGAGGGCGTATTTGGAGCAATGGAGATTCTTATGATGGGTGTTCCCTTAGAGAGTAATCCTAAGACCTCGATGTTAGCGGCGTTAAGTGTTGCGCGTTTCTGTCGTCAACTAGATGATGTGATCCTGATTTAGAATTATTGGGAGAGAAGGAGTCATTGTGAAAAAGATATTTTTAGCCGGTGAATGGAGATTAGGTCGTGGAGAGCCTTCAAAGAGCTTTTTTCCTGCCGATATGAGTCTTAATGCGGAGTTTTCTACAGCTTCTTTAGAGGATGTGGAGGAGGCAATTGTTGCTGCTGATCGAGCATGGAGAGATCCCTCTTGGCGTGATCTATTACCGACTGAGCGAGCGAGAATCCTCTTTAAATTTGCCGATATTTTAGAGCGGGATCGTGAGGCGCTTGCACAGCTTCAGACGCGAGATAATGGTAAGCCTCTCTATGAAACACGAGGATTAGTTGCAAGCGCAATAGCGACAACCCGTTATGTCGCCTCTACATTGGAGACAATGGATAATGAGTTAACAAATCAGCGAATGCATGATGCGATTACACTGAGTCTCTATGAACCGTTAGGCGTCATTGCTGCCATTACACCTTGGAACTCTCCGATCGCCTCTGAAGTACAGAAGTTGATTCCTGCCTTAGCTGGGGGGAATGCGGTGATCTTAAAGCCGGCTGAAGCCACATCCTTGATTGCGCTAGAATTAGCGGCGTGTTTTGAAGAGGCGGGTTTACCAAAAGGGATCTTAAGTGTTTTACCCGGACGTGGTTCAGTCGTAGGGAATGCGATTGTGAATCATCCATTGGTGAAGAAGATCTCCTTTACCGGCGGGACTAATACCGGAAGAGCACTTGCCCATATTGCGGCAGAGCGACTTATTACAACCTCTTTAGAGCTCGGGGGAAAATCGCCTACGATTGTTTTAGAGGATGCTAATTTAGAGTTAGCTGTTAATGGGGTTATTTATGGTATTTTCAGCTCTGCCGGACAAGCTTGTATTGCCGGTTCTCGTCTCTTTGTGCATCGTTCACTCTATGCTCCTTTTTTAGCAAAATTGATCGAAAAGAGCTCCGCCTTACGTGTGGGGCATCCTGAAGATCCGACAACTCAGGTTGGACCTGTGATTAGCGAGCAACATCTAGAGAGTATCGATCGCTATGTTCAGCAGGCCGTTGCAGAAGGGGGGAAAATCGAGATTGGGGGGAAGCGCTTATTAGAGGGATCATTAGCGAAGGGAAGTTATTATGCTCCGACGATTATTACCGGTTTAAAAAATAGTGATTCTGTCTGTCAAGAGGAGATCTTTGGCCCGGTATTGGTGGTGCTACCTTTTGATGATGAAGCGACCTTAATTGCGGAAGCGAATGATTCCATCTATGGGCTTTCAGCCGGCATCTGGACAGAAAATTATCGTCGTGCATGGCAATTAGCGCGAGTTTTAGAAGCAGGAACAGTATGGGTCAATACCTATAAGAAATTTTCAATCTCTACTCCATTTGGTGGTTATAAAGAGAGTGGTATCGGACGAGAGAAGGGGCGCTTAGGCATCCTCGCTTATATGCAACAAAAGAGTATCTTCTTAAGCTTAGATGAGAGACCTAATCCTTGGTGTGAGTAGTTTAGGATCAGTAGAGAAGAAGAAAAAAGATAGAAAACAGATAGAAAACAGATAGGAAAAAGAGCAGCGCTGCTGAAGATCACGTAGTAATTGAATAGAGATCGGTGCAGATTAGATGCCGTAGGAGAAAAGAATGAAGGTAACAGTTGGAGAAGCGATTGCACGTTTACTAGAGGCGCATGGTGTTGAGGATGTTTATGGCGTTATTTCGATCCATAATCTTCCCATTGCAGATGCGATTGGGCGTCGGGAGAGGATCAATTTTGTCTGCTCTCGTGGAGAAGCGGGTTGTTTAACAATGGCTGATGCTCATGCTCGTTTTAAGGGGTTAGGGGTTGCGATTACAAGTACGGGTGCCGGTGCGGGGAATGCGGTTGGGTCTTTGATTGAGGCTTGTAATGCTGCAAGTCCGGTATTACATATTACCGGTCAAGTTGAGCGAGAGTATCTCGATCGAGATGCTTCATTTATTCATGAAGCAAAAGATCAATTAACTTTTTTAAAGGCCGCGAGCAAAGCCGCCTATCGTATTATGAGTCCCGATAATGCCATCGGTATTATGCGTGAAGCGATTCGTGTGGCACAAACTGTACCGATGGGGCCTGTGAGTGTGGAGATCCCGATCGATATTCAAGCGATGGAGATTGAGCTACCTAAAGAGCTCTCACCGGTGGGTGCTCTACAGTTACCCGCCATAGAGAGTAGCGCTTTAGATAATGTTGCAAATGCATTAAGAGCAGCTAAACGACCCATCTTATGGATCGGTGGCGGTTGTTTAGGGGCAGAAGCGGAAGTGAAGGCCTTAGCCGATCTTGGTATTCCCGTTCTCTCATCGACCCATGCAAGAGGAGTATTACCGGATCATCATCCTCGTAGCTTAGGCGCTTTTCATAACTCCCAAAAGGTTGAGGAGCTTCTACAATCTGCAGATATTGCATTGGTGGTAGGATCTCGTCTGCGAAGCAATGAGACAAAGACCTATAGCATTCAATTTCCAGAGAAATTGATTCAAATTGATGCCAATCCGGTTGCACAGCAGAGAAACTACTGTGTTGATCACTTTATCTGTGCGGATGCAAAAGCATCATTAGCTTATCTTGCGATAAAATTAGCAGATCACTCCTTTATCGATCCGGCATATGACCAAGAGATTAAAGCTGCAAAAGAAGCCGCAATTGCCGCTTTAACAGAGCAATTAGGTCCTTATGCAGAGATCTGTTTTGCGCTTCGAAAAGCTTTGCCGGAGAGCGGTATTTTAGTACGAGATATCACAATGTCTGGTAGTACTTGGGGGAGTCGACTCTTCCCTGTACAAGCCCCCCTTCGCAATATTCACTCTTTAGCCGGTGCTATCGGCTTAGGTTTAGCGCATGGGATCGGATCGGCGATTGCTAATCGGGATAAGAAAGTTGTCGCTCTTGTGGGAGATGGCGGTTTAATGCTCGGCATTGGCGAGATTGCAACGATGGTTCAGGAGAAGCTGAATATGGTGTTGTTAGTGATGAATGATCAGGGTTATGGTGTGATGCGTGGCATTCAAAATAACTATTTTGGTGGACGTCAATACTATAATGAGCTTCATACGCCGAGCTATAAAAAGCTAGGGGAGTCGATGGGATGTGTCAGCTTTTTAGCAAGTTCTGTTGAGGAGTTTGAATCGGTAATAAGCGAGGCGATGGCTATTGATGGGCCTACTGTTGTTGAGGTCGATATGACAGCTATCGGTCCTTTAAACTTCGCAGGTCCGCCTCAGAAGAAGCTCTATTAAAGAGAGTCAAATTCAAGAGAATCAGCTTCAGTATCTGTATTGAGAGAGAGCCGTTATCATTGAAAGGTAACGGCTCTTTTTTGTGAGCCTCCTGCTTTTGACCTTTCTATGATATCTTGAAAGGAGAGTCCTTTTTTAGGCTATTTTAGGAGCACTTTTAAGGAGAGCAGAATGAAGCAGAATGAGAGAGATGGGGGTGCGAAATTAACACCGGCGAAGCAGCGTCATTTATCAGATAATCTATCCGATAATCATAATCTATCGAAAGGCTCACCATCTTATGGAGCCGATCGATCGCTAGAATCGGAATTTTCGCTATTGAAAAATTATGATCAGGCAGAGCGCTATCTTCGAGAGGTCGATCTTGATGCGCGTGCTTCACTCTCGCAAGATCCTAATCTGCAGAAGGCAAAATCAGCTTTTTCTCGTTGTGAGTCGATTCTTAATGAAGCAACATTTAAGGTGCGCCGGATTAGAATTAAAAATCTGCGTCGATTGAATGATTTAGAGATCACTTTCGATGATCGACTTACCGTCCTGATAGGCGAGAATGCAACAGGAAAGACCACTGTTTGTGAGTGTTTAACGAAGGGGCTCTCTTGGGTACTCAATGCGATTAATCGCGAAGAGGAGGCAGGTTTAGAGATCGCTGAGGAGGAGATTAAAAGTGGTGAAAATAGGGCGGAGATCTCTCTTGAGATGGAGGTTGATGCACATAATAAGATCCACTTTATGCTTGAACGTTCGCTGCAAGAGGGAGCAATTGCCCAACGCTCCGATTTTAGTGAACTCAATGCCTATGCTAAAGTAATCCGAGATTGCATCACTTTCAATGATTGTAATATTACGCTTCCCCTTTTTATCTTCTACAGTGTCAATCGTCCTAATTTTGTGCGAGGGGCACGTAAAATTCATCTTCATCGGGCAAGTGCATACGATTATGCGTTAGATGATAAGGTTCGAATTTCCGATATGATTGAGTGGTTTGTGATGTTAGAGAATCTCTCTCGTCAAGAATCGGGAACTGAATTGCGAGATCTTCATCAATTTAAAGCGCTCTTAGAGCAGACGGCAACGGAATTTGTCGAAGCCCATCAAAATGGGGATCCGATGAAACAGGTTTTAGTAGATGATATGTTATCGGATTTGAAGCGTAAGATTGAAGAGACCGATGAGAAAATCGCCGCACTTCAATGTCGTCCTCTTAATACTGCACAGAAATTAAAAGAGATCGTCAATGAGATTGTGTGTGATCTTATCCCTAATGCAACCGGAATTTTTGTCGATCGTTCTACAGGAAAAGATCGGGTTGTTCTCTCTATCTATGGGGAGTTGCATGATATTCAACATCTCTCCCATGGGCAACGCTCTGTGCTCTTTATGGTGGCAGATCTGATCTCAAGATTAGAGATCTTAAACCCCCATTTAGAGGATCCGCGTGAGAGTCCCGGAGTTGTGATTATTGATGAGATTGAGCTCCATCTTCACCCTACATGGCAGCAGACGATTATCGATTCCTTACTCAAAATCTTTCCTAATATGCAATTTATTATTACAACGCATAGCCCACAAGTTATCTCCACTGTTCATAAAGATCGAATTCGCTTTCTGAAAAATGATTTTGAAACCAATCGTGTTCGAGTTCATTCCCCAAGCTTTCAGACTCGAGGCCTCTCTTCAGATAATATCTTGTTGCGCATCTTAAATATTGCGGATGTTCCTGATGTGTACGAACATCAACAATATCAGCAGTTAGAGAAGATGATTGAAAATGGCTTAGATGAGACGCCGGAAGGGGAGGCGCTCTATCTGATGTTAGAGAAGCATTTTGGTCGAGAGAGTATCGAGATGGAGAAGCTTCGTCATCAGAAAAAATTGCAACAGCTCAAAGCGCGACTGCGTAATCGAAGACCTGCTCAGGAGAGAAAGGAGTAGGGGATGAGAAAATTAGTGCGGCCGAAAGAGGTGCCTAAATGTTTAGTACGAGCTCAGAAGAATGGCACAAAAAATTGGCAACGACTGAGAGGGGGTGATCGGCGAGAGATCTGGTCAAAGCTCAATGAGATGCAACATCACATTTGTGCTTATTGTGAAACACCCTTTACAACGGAAGATAGCCATATTGAGCATCTCTATCCGCGTGCAAAATATGAAGCTTTAACCTTTGAATGGAAAAATTTATTTGGTTCTTGTAACAACAATAATAGCTGTGGTATCTATAAAGATGGAGCGCATAATCCGCATAAAGTGATCCATGAGTTACTGATTAAGCCTGATCAGGAAGATCCTCATGCTTACTTTAGGTACTATCTTAATGGCCGAATTTCGGTAAAACCAGGATTATCAGATTATAATTATCATCGTGCTAAAGAGACTATTCGAGGCTTTAATCTCAATCATAATGCGTTAGTGAGTCTCCGAAGACGGCACCTTGAACCTCTTCAGCAGTTAGAGGAGGAGTTTATTCTCTGGTGTGAATTGTGTGATGGAGATCCGGAGTTACTCGAAGAGTTGGCAGAGGAGATTCGTTCACTTTTAGCTGAGCAGAAAAATAGCGCTTATCAATCGATTAAGGAGCACTATATTCACCATCATTTGGATCTTTTAGGATTGGTTGAAGAGCAGATCGAACCGATAGCGATATTGGAAGAGGTGGAGGAGGCAGAACGAAAGAAGCGGAAAAAGCGAAATAGACGAAAACGCCGAAAGAAGTAGCGTGGAGAGCCGGGAAATATCTTCGCGAGTAGATTCTATTAATAGCCATTGATCGTCATTAATATCTTATTTCCATATTTTTCATCTAATATTTTTATCTGATATATTTCTTATCGACATATTTTATCTATCAATTGCCGGCAACAGTAGCGGCAGCAATAAGAGGATCACTATGATTACACGAATTAATAAAGGACCGCGAATGTCAGATGCGGTGATCTATAACAATACCCTCTACTATACCGCTATTCCGTTAGTAGAAGAGGGCGATATCTATCGACAGATGCAGAGTCTCTTAGGGGATATTGATCAGCTCTTAGCGAAGGTGGGTGCAGAGAAATCCCATATTTTAGATGTCACCATCTTTCTTGTTAGCAGTTTAGATATTGGAGGAATGAACCGTGCTTGGGATGAGTGGGTCGACAAGGAGAATGCCCCTGTTCGTTGTACCGTGCAGGCGGGCTTGATGAATCCAAATTGGAAGGTTGAGGTGAAGATCATTGTTGCGTTGCCACAATAACAAATATCAAAAGCAACAAAAAACAAAAAAATAAAAGAGCCGATCATATTTGATCGGCTCTTCTCTATAGTATATTTATCATCTCGCCTCTTCTAAGGCGGTGATCTCTACCTTTAAAGTAGATGATGTAGATTACTCTTTATCCTCATCTACCTCGATAATCTCCACAACTTCAGTGGTATCGGTTGCTAGATCAACGGTTTCATCGGTTTCATCAGTTTGATGCTCTTCTAGATTGTGCTCAAGCTCGTTCTCATCATCGTGAGCCTCATCATCCGCATCATTCTCTTCAATACGAGACATACCAACAAGAGTATCTCCTTCATCGAGACGAATTAAGCGAACGCCTTGGGTATTACGACCTAAGATAGAGACCTCGGCAACGGATGTTCTGACCAATACCCCATTACAGGTGATCAACATCACTTCATCATCTTCTTCAACAATGGAGGCGCCGACAATCTGGCCATTTCGCTCAGAGGTCTGGATACCAATCACCCCTTTACCACCACGATTACGACGTGCGAACTCTTCAATTAAAGTGCGTTTTCCATAACCATTTTCTGTGGCGATGAGAACCACACCCTCTTCTACTGCAAGCATCATTGAGATAACATGCTGCCCTTCAACAAGGGTGATCCCTTTAACACCGCGAGAACCACGTCCTGTAGGACGGACATCCTCTTCGCTAAAGCGATTCACTAAACCGGTATTGGTGAAGAGCATAATATCATTTTCACCATTGGTGATCTCTGTTCCGATCAACTCATCACCTTCATCGAGGTTAACGGCGATGAGACCGCTTGAACGTTGACTTTGGAAGTTAGAGAGAACCGTTTTCTTAACAACCCCATATTTGGTTGCCATAAAGATGTAGCGATCATCATCATAGCTATCGACAGGGAGCATGGAGGTAATGCGCTCATCAGCTTCTAATGGTAGAAGATTGATGATAGGACGACCACTTGCGCCTCGACCCGCTTCAGGCAATTCGAAGACGCGGAGCCAATAGACGCGACCATAAGAGGAGAAGCACATCAATTGCGCATGAGTGCTGACAACCATGAGATGTTCAACATCATCTTCATCGACTACTCGCGCTGCTGATTTACCACGACCCCCTCGGCGTTGTGCTCGATACTCATCAAGTTTTTGATATTTGATATAACCGCGACGGGAGAGAGTGACAACAACATCTTCTTCTGCGATGAGATCTTCTAAGCTGATATCTTCTGCCGCTTCACGAATTTCAGTACGGCGCTCATCACCGAACTCATCTCTGATCGCAATAAATTCTTCTTCAATTACATCACGAAGACGATCAGGATTGACTAAAATTTCGATCAATTCACGAATAGTATCGAGAAGACCTTGATACTCTTCTAAAATCTTATCTTGCTCTAAGCCCGTTAAGCGCTGGAGGCGCATATCTAAGATTGCTTGCGCCTGCTCTTCTGAGAGCTGGTAAGTCGATCCAATAAGACCGACACCCTCTAATCCATCTGGTGTTGTCTTCAATTCTGCTGCGCGTGCTAACATGGCTGAAACTTCACCCGGTGCCCATTGACGCGCTAACATTCGTTCTTTCGCTTCCGCACCAGTTGCCGAAGTTCTGATCAGCTGAATCATCTCATCGATATTTGCAAGTGCAACCGTCAACCCCTCTAATAGGTGGGCTCTGCTACGGGCACGTTTCAATTCAAAGATTGTTCGGCGTGTGATTACTTCTCGGCGATGGAGGAGGAAGGCTTCTAAAACTTGCTTGAGGTTGAGGAGTTTAGGCTGGCCACGATCGATAGCCACCATATTGATCCCGAAGCTCGATTGGAGGGCGGTATGTTTATAGAGTTGGTTGAGAACAACTTCTCCCATCTCTCCTCGGCGAAGTTCAATAACAATGCGCATCCCATCTTTATCGGACTCATCACGGAGTCCATCGGGTGCGATTCCTTCAATAATTTTTTCGCGGTAGAGTTCCACAATACGCTCGATTAGACGCGCTTTATTAACTTGGTATGGAATCTCTGTAATGATAATGACATCACGATCTCGTTTTTCATCATGCTCAATCTCTGCTCTCGCACGAATGACAACACGGCCACGACCGGTATGGTACGCCTCGCGAATGCCTCTTGTACCATTGATAATCCCCGCTGTTGGAAAGTCCGGTGCCGGGATATACTCCATGAGTTGATCAATTGTTAGATTAGGATCATGTAAGAGTGCTAAAGAGGCATTGATTGTCTCTGTAAGGTTATGAGGTGGAATATTGGTTGCCATTCCCACCGCGATTCCGGCAGAACCGTTGACAAGAAGATTGGGGATACGCGTTGGAAGAACTGAAGGTTCGATCTCAGATTCATCATAGTTAGGGATGAAATCGACCGTCTCTTTTTCGATATCTTGAAGGAGTGTCTCGGCGATTTTACTCATGCGGATTTCGGTATAACGCATTGCCGCTGCAGAGTCTCCATCAATCGAACCGAAGTTACCTTGCCCATCAATTAACATATAGCGGAGGGAGAAATCTTGCGCCATACGGACAACAGAGTCATAGATTGCAGAGTCACCATGAGGGTGATATTTACCCATCACATCCCCGACTATACGAGCCGATTTTTTATAGGGTTTATTCCAATGGTTATTTGTCTGATTCATTGAGTGAAGTATGCGTCGATGTACGGGCTTCAATCCATCGCGGACATCGGGAAGAGCACGGCCGACGATAACACTCATGGCATAATCAAGATAGGAGCTTTTCATCTCCTCTTCTAGGCTAATCGGGACAATCTCTTTGGCAAAATCACTCATTGAACCAACCTTTACTGAAAAACGATAGATAACTTAAAAACAACATGTCATTGTAACACATTTTGTTGATTAATTCGCCTGTTTAAGATAGAAATTAGCGGATTGAGCGAGGGAATATTATTCCTGCTATCCCCCTACAGGAGAAAAATTATATTTAAAAATAGGAATATTTAGCGAATAATGCGCCGTCCTCCTATAAAAAGTGCTAAAAATGTGATGATCGCAACAAGCAACAAGCAACAAGCCAATAAGCAACAAGCCAATAAGCAATAAGCAATAAGTAGGGTAATGGTAATCAGTGAAAAGTATGTGTATCCATTTTTTAAGGGGATTTCAAGGGGGTTTCAAGGAATTTTTTTAAGGAAAGATGAAAAGCAGTAGCTCGAATGTGCCAAGCTGTGTTAATTGTAATAGAATGATTTGTCCCTTCTAGGGGGATATTCTTAGGAGATAATCATCTCAGAAGCTTTTCAGATAATTGTATAAGGATAGTCGGGTGTTAAAGAATTATAGAAAGGGGATCCTTCTCCTGTTTGTGGTGGGGCTTCTGGTCGGTTGTGGGCAAACAGGTGCGCTCTATATTGCAAAAAGCGAGGCAGAGCATAATGATGGACACTTTATGACAAGTTATAAAAAAGAGAAAGATGAAAATTGATCAGGTTCGTTTAACAGCAGTGGCGGAGGAGTTTCAGACGCCGGTATATATCTATTCTGCAGAGAAAATTTTAGCAAACTATGAGGCTTATCGACGTGGATTTGGGGATTATCCTCATCTGATCTGCTATGCCGTAAAGGCAAATAGTAACTTATCGATCTTAAAGTTATTAGCCGAAGCGGGATCAGGTTTTGATATTGTCTCTCGTGGTGAACTTAAGCGTGTATTGGCCGCAGGTGGAGATCCTATAAAAGTGGTCTATTCCGGAGTTGGAAAGCGTAATTGTGATCTGGAATTTGCACTTAAAGCGGGCATTGGTTGCTTTAATGTGGAGTCGGTCGCTGAAGTCTATATGCTCAATAAGATTGCCGGCAAATTGGGGGTTAAAGCGCCTGTCTCCTTGAGAATTAATCCTAATGTGGATGCAAAAACACATCCTTATATCTCAACAGGTTTGAAAGAGAATAAGTTTGGTATCAGCATGACAGATGCCTTGCCGATGTATCGTGAGATGGCACGGATGCCCCACATCGATATTCAGGGGATCGATTTTCATATCGGTTCACAACTGACCGAGATGGAGCCTTATGCCGAAGCGCTCGATATTACGCTTTCCTTAATCGATGAGCTCTCTGCGCTAGGGATTCATCTTAAATATCTTGATATGGGCGGGGGCTTAGGCATTCGTTATGAGGATGAGACCTTAATCGACCCTGCAAAGTGGATTGAGCAGGCGATTGAAAAGATCGGTGATCGGGATCTTAAAATCTTGATCGAGCCAGGTCGCTCTATTGTTGGGGATGCCGGTGTTTTAGTGACACAGGTGATTCTCACTAAAGAGAATGAGGGGAAAAATTTTGCAGTTGTTGATGCGGCGATGAATGATCTAATCCGCCCGGCGCTCTATAGCTCGTGGATGAATATTATCAATCTCGATGAGCGCGATGAGGGGGAGATTAAAAATTATGATATTGTCGGCCCTATCTGTGAAACGGGGGATTTTCTAGGAAAAGATCGTCCGCTCGCCTTAACTTCAGGAGATTATTTAGCGATTACCCATGCAGGTGCTTACGGTTTTACCATGGCCTCTAATTACAACTCTCGTGGCCGAGCTGCGGAGGTTCTATTAGTGGGAGATGATGCTAAATTAATTCGAAAAAGAGAGAGTGAAGAGTCGCTCTATATTGATGAGTTAGAGTATCTATAGCATTAAGTATGAGTCATTAGGATCAGTCATCAGTATGAATCATCAGCATGAATTTAGCATGAGTGCTAGTGATTGAGAGTAAGTTTCAAAAAGAGGCAGAAAGAGAAAGAATTATCGATATTAAGATCCCAATGTCCTTAGTGGACTTTGGGATTTTCTCTTTCACATAATCTCTTTTGCAGAATAGATTTCATACCGCTGAAATCGTTGAAATAGTGGTTGAAATAGTGACTATATCAGTAGAAATAAAGTAGGAATAGAATAACCGATGTTGAAATTATCAGATTATGATTATCATCTTCCCGAGGAATTGATTGCCCAATTTCCCCCTAAAGTGAGAGGCACCTCTCGATTACTGGTCCCCTATGAAGGAGAGATTCGAGATCATCGTTTTGATGCTTTGGTTGAATATTTACGCCCCGGGGATCGTATTGTTATCAATAATACCCGTGTTTTACCTGCTCGACTTTTTGGGCAAAAAGAGACCGGGGGTAAAGTGGAGATTATGGTTGAGCGTCTTTTAACAGAGAGTGAGATCTTAGCGCAAATTAAGGCGAGTAAAGCCTTAAAGCCGGGACAGAAGGTTTTGATTGAGGGAGCTCCTCGTTTAGAGATGGTCGCAAGGGATGAAAACTTCTTCCAATTACGAACAACTGATGGAACGCCGATTGCACAACTGCTAGAGACTTACGGGCATCTTCCGCTCCCGCCCTATATTACACGAAGTGATGAAGAGCTCGATCAATCTCGTTATCAGACAGTATTTAATAAAGAGGAGGGAGCTGTTGCCGCTCCAACAGCAGGGCTTCATTTTACCGAAGAGCTGCTCGATCAGTTACGGGCAAAGGGCGTTGATATTACAGAGATCACGTTGCATGTCGGCGCGGGTACTTTTCAACCAATACGTAGCGAAAATTTAGATGAGCATCAGATGCATAAAGAGTGGATCTCGGTACCAGCCTCTGCCGTAGAAGAGATTAAAGCGACAAAAGCGGCGGGTAAAAGAGTGATTGCGATCGGTACAACTGCGGTCAGAGCACTTGAGAGTGCAGCGCTTTCTGGAGAATTGCGCCCCTTTGTCGGTGATACGGATATCTTTATTAAGCCCGGTTTTGAATTTAAAGTGATCGATGGGCTTTTAACTAACTTTCATCTTCCTAAATCGACGCTCCTTGTTCTTGTCTCAACCCTGATGGGGAAGGCGCGTATTGAAGAGATCTATCAACATGCAGTTAAAGAGCGTTATCGCTTCTTTAGTTATGGAGATAGTATGTTATTGGTGCCGGAATTAGATCGAGTAAAGGAGTAGGTTATGGCGCAGGGTTTAACGCGGGATGAGGTAAAGACACTTTCGCTCTCTTCATTAGGAGGCGCCTTAGAGTTTTATGACTTTATTGTCTTTTTGACATTTGCATCGACACTAAAGGTGCTCTTTTTCCCGGCAGAATCGGAGTTAGTAGCAACAGTGATGACCTATCTCACCTATGCAATTGCCTATTTCGTTCGCCCATTAAGTGGTGTAGTTCTTGCTCATTTTGGAGACCTTATCGGCCGGAAGAAGGTCTTTATGTTCTCGCTCTTTATGATGGCGATTCCCACCTTAGCAATTGGGTTATTACCCACTTATAATTCGATAGGGTACTTTGCTCCGGCATTGCTACTCTTGATGCGAATTTTACAAGGCGTTGCCTTAGGAGGGGAAGTTCCTAGTGCCCATGTCTTTGTAACAGAGCATGTCTCTCGAGGAAGTTTTGGATTTGCAAATAGTGCGATCGCGGCAAGTTTGACCTTTGGAGTCTTAATTGGTCATTTTGTTTCAACAATGATGAATCTTACGTTTACTGCATCAGAGACTTTAGAATATGCTTGGCGTATTCCCTTCATTTTAGGAGGCATACTCGGTCTTTTAGCTGTCTATCTGCGTCGTTATCTTCAAGAGACTCCCGTCTTTTTAGAGATGCAGCGCAAGAAAGCATTACACGCTGGTACGCCGATGAAGACGCTTTTAAAAGACTTCCGTCCTCAACTCTTTATTGCAACTTTGAGTACTTGGCTCTTAATTACCGGAGTTGTTTTAGTCTTATTAGCACCTAATTTAATGAAGTCAGAGGTCTTTAATATTGAGGCGGGATTTGTTAATAAAGCGGCCTTAGTTGCCACCTTTATGAATATTGTAGGAAGTTTAGCTGCGGGGCTTTTGGTTGATCGGATCGGTTTGAGGAAGACGCTATTTGGTTTTGCATTACTCCTTGCGGGGACAAGCTTTATCTTCTTTAATGCGCTAGGAAGCAGTGATTTAACAGAGGTTGGTATCCTCTATGCCATCGCCTCCTTCTTTTTAGGGATCGTTGCTTGTGTGCCGATGATTATTATTCGACTCTTCCCGGCAGATATTCGTTTAACGGGGATGGGATTCTCTTACAATATTGGTAATGCTGTTTTTGCAGGATTAACAACCTTTTTAGTTCCTATTATTGCCGAGCATTTCCACCCGATGTTTATTGCATATTATATTCTTTTCCTCTGTGCTTTAGGAATCTTCTTAAGTCTCTACTTAGGCAGAGAGACGATGAAGAGTTATCTTTAAGAGATATTCTTTCGTATAGGGGAAATTCGTATAAGGTAAAGGTGACGAATAGAGCAGCGAATAGACCAAGAATAGAGAATAAAAGATAGAGCGAAAAAGAGAGGGAGCATACCGCTATAATAAGTGTATAGAGTATGCTCCCTTTTTATCCTACATTTTGAATGCTGAATGTTTAACGCTTAATACTTCTAGCAGAGCTTTTTATGGCTCTTCTCTTATCTTTATCAACAGAGATAGCGTTTCGTCGCTACCATTTTAAAGTAGCGCTTCCGGAGACTCCGGTAGAATCTGTCCACCGTCGATAATAATTGTCTGTCCTGTAATATATTTAGCTTCTTTAGAGGCTAGAAAGGCAGCAGCATAACCGATATCTTTCGGCTCCCCTAATGTGTGTGTTGGAATCGTTGCACGCATCTGGTTGAGATAGGTTTCCCCTTGCGCCTTAAGCCCTTCCGTTAAGATATTGCCGGGGAGAACAGCATTCACAGTAATTCCAAAGCGAGCATATTCAAGGGCTGCACTTCGCATAAAGCCTAACTGCGCAGCTTTCGAAGCACCATAATGGCTCCAGCCAGGGAAGCCGGTAATATTGCCAGTAATAGAAGAGGTGATGATGACTCGACCATAACCCTGCTGCTTCATCGCATTAAGCGCCGCTTGAACAATAAAGAAGGTGCCTTTTACATTTACTTCCTGCATAAAGTCCCACTCTTTTTCGGTCATCTCTTCAATTGTCGCTTGCGGGAAGATACCGGTATTAGAGCAGAGAATATCGAGTCTGCCATACTTTTCAATCACCTCTTTAATGCGCGTTTGGCAAAGAGATTGATCTGTTACATCTAATTCTACAAAATCACAATCTAACTCTTGTGCTGTTTTGCGCCCCGCTGTGGTGTCGATATCTGCGATAATTACAGTTGCTTCTGCTTCGATCAGCGCTTCAACAATACCGCGACCGATTCCTTTTGCACCACCTGTAACGATGGCGATCTGTTTATTTAATGAAAACATTGTTTCTCCTTTATTTTAGTGTAGATCTTATAGAGAGTAGAAATAGGGTGAAGAGGCTATAGCTCGAGATGCTCTCGTCGACGCCTCTCTTTTAATCATACAGGAAATAGATCCTATTTCGGGGTTATCATTGAGGTTTTACAATAATCATTAATAATATCTGCAATGATAGAAACATTTTTAATTTTAAGAATATTAATATTTTTTAATGTTTCAATGATGAAGTAATATAAAGATTTTTAAAGGGTAAAGAGGCGCATATTAGCGAGACTCTCCCCCCGTTCTTTTAAATAAGATTTGGCTTTAAAGGCGCCTTGTGGAACAATAGAGTTGATATTTTAATTTTTAGATAAAGGCACAAAATGATAGACAATGATGGCTTTCGGGCAAACGTTGGAATCATATTGTGTAATCAAAATCAGCAACTATTTTGGGGTCATCGCATCGGTCAATTAGATGCTTGGCAATTCCCACAAGGGGGAATTGATCCAGATGAGACACCAGAAGAAGCCATGTATAGAGAGCTTTATGAGGAAGTTGGATTACGCCCTGAACATATTAAAATTTTAGGTCGAACGGATCGGTGGTTACGTTACCGTTTACCCCATAATTTGATTCGTCGAAACCATCTGAATGAGAGAACATGTATCGGTCAGAAACAGGTCTGGTATATGCTTGAATTTGTTGGTGATGAAGAGGATTTTAATCTCAATGCGGCGGACCATCCTGAATTTGATCACTATAAATGGGTTGATTATTGGTTACCACTGCGCGATGTGATTCATTTTAAACGTAAAGTTTATGATAAAGCGCTAACAGAGCTTGCCCCTTTGATTTTTGAAAGAACGGTTCCAAAAAAACCTAAAGATTTACGCTCACGGAGACGCCATTCTCTCTTTAGAATGCACTCTCGAAGGCAGACTTTCAAAGAGCGAAACGGAGAGAAGAGAATCTCTTTTGAAGAGCGACAGATAGAGCAACATATTATCGTTGAGAAAAGCACGTATTAAACGTGCTTTTTTATTCCTCACTTCTTATTCCCCTATCAATCCCTATTAGGCGCTATGCGGGGAACTATAGATTGTTAGTAATCGATTTTGACTTGTTAATCCAGCCCTTATTTTGTTCAATACGATAGGTAAAATAGATCATAATAATGCCACGGAGAAGCATAAAGAGGAGAAAGGTGATCCAAAGACCATCATTACCGAAGGGGGTGAGAATAATGCCGATCGGTAACGCTATAAAGAAAGCGCCGAGCATTGCATTTCGCATCTCTTTAGCGCGAGTAGCTCCGATAAAGAGGCCATCAAGAAGATAGCTCCAAACGCTAATTAAGGGTAAGACTGTTAGATAAGTAATCAGAGGATAAGCATTCTCTCGGACAGAATCGATATTGGAGATCAGATCGATAAATTGAGTACCCCAGAGAAGAAAGAGGAGAAAGAAGAGCAAGGTAATAATGAGTGCCCATCCTCCGGCGATCACCATTACGGCGCATAACTCTGTTCGATTTTTTTCACCAATGGCTCGACCCGTTAACGCTTCGATCGCATGAGCAAAGCCATCGAGGAGATAAGAGAGAATAAAAAGGCCATTAAGAATAATCATATTTGCCGCAACAACATCGCCTCCTAAACGAGATCCTTGTAAGGTCACAAGAAAGAAGGTCAGTTGCAATGTTAAGCTACGGATAAAGATATCTCGATTTACAAAGATTAAAGATTGCCAGTTATGCCACTTTTTAAGAGGTGAGAAGATCCACTTACCTCGATTTTTTAGCAAGATTTTTGGCAAAATAGCAAGGCCGACAAGAAGACCAAAGTATTCAGAAATGACCGCCGCTTTAGCAACACCTGTAATACCGAGATTGAGTTTTAAGATAAAAAGTAAGGTTAAGAGAATATTAAGAATATTGGTGGCTAATAGCATATAGAAGGGAATACGAGCATTTTGCATTCCTAAAAACCAACCGATTAAAGCAAAATTGATCAGTGCCGCCGGAGCCCCCATTAAGCGCCATGCAAAAAATTGAGAGGCACCTTCATAAAGCTCGGGATCTGGATTGATAAGGGTGAAGGCAAGTTTTGTAATGGGGATAGCTAGCAATAGAAGTACAAATGCTAAAAAGAGTGCGAGAAGAATTCCTTGGATAAGAATAAGGCGGATCATCGCTCCATTTTTATCTCCATAAGCTTGGGCGGTGAAACCGGTTGTTCCCATGCGTAGAAAGTTTAAAATAGCAATTAAAAAGAGATAGATACTACTTCCGATTCCTACGCTTGCCATCTGATTTGCATCATTGAGATGACCAACAATCATGGTATCTACTGTGCCGACAAGGGGGACAGAGATATTTGAGAGTATCATCGGCAGTGTCAATGCCCAGACTCGATGATGAATAGTAAGGTTATTCCAAGCTAAAAAGAGACTTTTACCCATTATTTCCTGAACTGTATAGTGTGAACTCTGTTTTGAATTCTATTTTAATTAGATCGCTATTAAGATTGATTGTTATAAATTTGATTGTTATAAATCTGCACCTATAAATCGATCATTATAGGCCACTATAATAATGAAGGATTATTGTAAGGTTATACAAGGTTATGCAAAATGTTGAAAGATATATCTAATAGCGGTATGTGTGTGCGTGAAAAGGGATCTTATCAGAGAAGTTTTGTGGCTGCATTGAAAGTGGGTCACCACTTCTTATCGTTCTTTTATATAGGTGTATAATTATTGCTCAAAGTGTAGAAAAATAGGGTTCAAACGCTTGAAACCTATTTTTTTGACCCCATCAATTAAGACGTAACTCAGGCCGGACCTTGTCAATAGACTCTGCTAGGGGCAGATCGATAAGGTTCCTGATAATAACAATTGATAAAGCATCAGATTAGATAATTCTATAAATAGTTGTTTATTAACTGATAATTAGAGGTTAATGGGTAATTGTTAAGGGTTATTTAATAAATATTAATGATATTAATGAATTTTTTAATGAGGAATAGAGTATGAAATTACGTCCTTTACATGACAGAGTAATCATCAAACGTGAAGAAGAAGAGCTTAAAACTGCAGGTGGTATCGTTCTTCCTGGGACAGCGACAGAGAAGCCTTCACGCGGCGTAGTACTTGCCGTAGGTAACGGTAAGGTATTAGCAAGTGGTGAGGTAAAGACTTTAGATGTCAAAGTTGGGGATAAAGTTCTTTTCGGTAAATTCTCAGGTTCTGAAGTAGAGGTCGCTGGAGAAGAGTTATTAGTCATGCGTGAAGATGAGATCATGGCAGTTATCGAAGGCTAATCGTTCAAAGTGTCGGTAGGAGGCTCTATTGAAGAGTATGCTCCTCATCGTTATTGATGATTAACTCAATCTTTCACAGATCAAAGTTACAGAAGAATTCAAACATAAAAGGAATTAATAGATATGGCTAAAGAAGTACGTTTTGGTGAAGACGCTCGTAAAAAGATGGTTGCAGGTATTAATACCTTAGCGAATGCAGTAAAAGTAACGCTTGGCCCTAAAGGTCGTAACGTTGTATTAGATAAGAGCTTTGGTGCGCCGGTTGTGACTAAAGATGGTGTTTCTGTTGCACGTGAAATCGAACTTGAAGATAAGTTTGAAAATATGGGTGCGCAGATGGTTCGTGAAGTCTCTTCAAGAACTGCAGATACAGCGGGTGATGGAACAACAACCGCAACAGTATTAGCACAAGCGATTGTACGTGAAGGTATGAAAGCCGTTGCTGCGGGAATGAATCCAATGGATATCAAACGTGGTATCGATAAGGCGGTAGCAGCAGCTGTAGAAGAGCTCCGTAATATCTCTAAACCTTGTGAAGATGATAAATCAATTGCACAAGTAGGAACAATCTCTGCAAACTCAGATAAAGAGATTGGTGAGATCATTGCAAAAGCGATGCAAAAAGTTGGTAAAGAGGGTGTTATTACTGTTGAAGAGGGTTCAGGTTTAGAGAACTCACTTGAGACAGTTGAAGGGATGCAGTTTGATCGCGGTTACCTCTCTCCTTACTTTATCAATAATCAAGAATCAATGGCTGCTGAGCTAGAAGACCCATTTGTTCTTCTTTGCGATAAGAAGATTGGTAACATCCGTGAGATGATTACAATCTTAGAAGAAGTTGCAAAAGCAGGGCGTCCACTCTTAATTATTGCTGAAGATGTTGAAGGCGAAGCATTAGCAACACTGGTTATCAACAATATGCGTGGTATCGTGAAAGTTGCAGCGGTTAAAGCACCAGGGTTTGGTGATCGTCGTAAAGCAATGCTTGAAGATATCGCTGTCTTAACAGGTGGTACTGTAATCTCTGAAGAGATCGGTATGAGCTTAGAGAAAGCAACTGTTGCAGATCTTGGTATTGCGAAACGCGTTGTGGTTGATAAAGATACAACAACAATCGTTGATGGTAATGGTGATAAAGCTGCTATCGATGCGCGTGTAGCTCAAATCCAACAACAAATGGCTGAAGCAACCTCTGACTATGATAAAGAGAAGCTCCAAGAGCGCGTTGCTAAACTTGCAGGTGGTGTTGCCGTGATTCAAGTAGGTGCAGCAACTGAAGTTGAGATGAAAGAGAAGAAAGTACGTGTAGAAGATGCGCTTCATGCAACACGTGCAGCTGTTGAAGAAGGTATCGTCCCTGGTGGTGGTGTTGCTCTTGTTCGTGCATTGACTCGTATTGCAGACCTTAAGGGTGATAATGATGAGCAGGATGCAGGTATTCGCGTTGCGCTTAGAGCAATGGAAGAGCCTCTCCGTCAAATCGTTACTAATGCGGGTGAGCCAGCTGATGTTGTCCTTAATGCGGTTAAAGAAGGCAAGACTGATTCCTTCGGTTATAACGCAGCAACTGGACAATATGGCGATATGGTTGAGATGGGTATCTTAGACCCAACGAAAGTAACACGTTCAGCGATTCAAAATGCTGCGTCTGTCGCTTCTTTAATCATCACAACAGAGTGCATGATTGCAGATCTACCGAAGAAAGATGGTGGTATGCCTGATATGGGCGGCATGGGTGGCATGGGTGGAATGCCAGGCATGATGTAATTATATAATTCTAATAATTATCTATTTATTAGATAGAGGGTCGCACATTGTGCGGCCTTTTTTTATATCTACGACTCGTCCTAAATAACGTTGACAATTGTATCAATCCTAACAGGAGAAGTTAGATGACAGCGTATGTTAAGAGTATGCAAAAAGATTATACTTTGACTTTTAAATTAGCTGCTGTAGCAGAAGTTGAAAGCTGGGGTAATGAGATTCTCTTGCTTGATATTTTTTATAAAAAAAGATAAATACATAGAATAAATAGCGAGTTGTTCGTTAATTTTTGCGTTACAATTGTGGTGTTAGTCTCGATTCTATCAGCCTTATGACTATTAAAATCAGGAGAGAAAATAATGAAAAAATTAGCCATCTTATCACTAGCGCTATTGATGACAGGTTGTACTGTAGCGAATTTCCAATATACTCCGGAGGGTGATTTTATCGCTGTTACTGAAGCAGAAAGAATGCCGATGCATTTAGGTGATGTTTCTGTTGATGTTGCGAAGAATGTTCCTAGTGAAGCATTTTTCTTTAATCTAGAGAATAAAAATAAGTATGAGTCTGAGTTTAAATCGGCTTTTGCCCAAGCACTTCAAGAGAGTCTAGATCAATCGCAGCTCTTTAGTGGTGCGAAACGAGAGGTTAATTTAAAAGCGACAGTGTTAAGATTTAGTCAGCTAAGTGTTGGTCTACATTTCCCGACTGTTATGGAAGTGAATTACCAACTTGTTGATTCGGGAACAGGACGAATCTTATTTAATCAAAATATTAAAACAGAAGCAGAGGCCCCATTAAAAGTCTCTTATCTAGGCACAGCAAGAGCGATCGATGCTCGAAATTTAACGGCGCAACAAAATATTCGCCAATTACTTGATGCTTTGAAAAAAGCAACAATTCGATAAGCTTGTTGTTAAGTTAACTTCTAGCGAGTTTAAAGATGTAAAAAAGCTCACTTCAAATTGAAGTGAGCTACTTTCTTGCTCTTGCTACTTAATCGTATAACACGGTGTATATTCAGATCCCGGCAACTTCATCCGTTGTTGTTCTACAAATTCTCGTAAAAGCTGGTCGATCATCTCCATTAATTCAGGATCTCCTGATAATTCATAGGGACCATGTTCTTGAATGGATTGGATTCCAAACTCTTTTACATTTCCGGCAACAATACCAGAGAAGGCTTTACGCAGGTTGGCTGCTAGACGAGCTTTTGGCTGATTTAGATGAAGGTCAAGTTTAGCCATATTTTCATGCGTTGGGATAAAGGGTTGCTGAAAATCTTTAGGAATGGTGAGAAGCCAGTTAAAGCAGTAGGCATCGCCACGTAGCTCTCGGCACTCTTTAACCTGAGGCATCGATAGCTTCATTTTTTTAGCAACAGAGACGGGATCATCAATAATAATCTCGTACAGTTTTTGGGCTTCTTCACCTAATGTTTTACCAATAAAGGTATCTAATGTGCGGAAATAACTCTCGCTCTCTTGTGGTCCCGTTAAAATCAGAGGGAGGCAGATATCTTTATTTTTAGGGTGAAGGAGAAGGCCGAGGATATAGAAAAACTCTTCTGCTGTTCCGACGCCTCCTGGGAAGATAATAATCCCATGACCTAAACGGACAAAGGCCTCGAGGCGCTTTTCAATATCGGACATCACAATCAATTCATTGACTAAAGGATTGGGTGGCTCTGCTGCAATAATTGAGGTTTCTGTAATACCAATAAAGCGGCTCTCTTTATTCGCTTGGCGGGCATGACCTACGGCTGCTCCACGCATGGGTGCTTCCATTGCTCCTGGGCCACAGCCGGTACAGATATTAAGATGGCGAACGCCTAGCTCTTGGCCAACGGCATAACCATAATCATACTCTATTTGGTTGATGGAGTGTCCTCCCCAGCAGACAATGATGTTGGGATCCTGATCGGTGAGTAGAGCATTGGCATTTCGTAAAATTGCAAAGACAAAATCAGTGGTTAAAGAGTTTCGTTGATTCTCAGAAACTTTGATGAGCGATCCGGTATCATTGCCATTTTTATACTCATGGTAGAGTTCTGCTACTGAATCGATAAAGAGGGTATCGCGTAAAACGGAGAAGAGATTACGACGAATAATATTGGTTAATTTCCCATCCACAAAGACAGATTGAGGGGGATTGAAGAGACGTAATTTGATTCCTCTCTCAGTGCGGATTAATTCAATATCATAATCTTTATGTTGACTTGCAATTAGCTGAGGATCATCTGTTTTACTGCCAGTATTGAGAACCGCGAGCGTACAATTTCTAAAGAGAGGGTAGAGCTCTCCTTTGGCCGTTTTTTTCAAAATGGCGCTTTCGGTATGGGAGATCAGATCCATCGATCCTTTAGGTGGATAGATATCGTAGCGAATACGGTTTGGCATATCTGCAAACTCCTTATAGGAATATAGGTATCTAAGAGAGATAGAAGCGATACGATATCTGCTCTATCTCTGAAACTTATTTTTATAAAAATTATTTTTATAAACTATTTCGATCAGTGATATTTTAATTAAGTAACTTTTTGATAAAGCGTATCTTAAAGTATCTCAACATCTCGACTAATCGGATAAAACAAATCATAAACAATAGATCATAAAAAACAAATTATAAATAAGAGATCTCTTAATCAAAAAATAATTAATCAAAAGGTTATTAATAAAAACTAATATGAGCTTTTTTGATTAAAATTTATGACTAGAGGTTTATGAATAGAAAATTTATTAATGATCTATTATATCACTAAATCACTCAACCATTTTAAGCCTTAAAGAGTGCTTTAAGATAGGAGGGTAATGTGCGTAGAAGTAAGGTGAGTTGCTGCAATAGCAGGGAAGAGACTAGGTCGCTCTGTGCATAATGCTGTTGAAGTTGAACAATTTCCCGTTTTAGCTGACTATAAGCGGGTCGATTAAATTGCTGCTGTTGTAAGGTTTGAATGATGAAATCGCTCGTTTTATTAAAAAGCTGTAAAACTTGCTGATTCTCAATAGCGGTGCGATGAGCCCCGAGCGCGGATAGATAACCTAAAAATGTGTTATTGAGGCAGAGGTTATTAAAAAGTTCTGAGAGTAAAGCTTCATCTTGACCTTTAGATTCTGATAAGGAGGCGAAGAGTGCTGCAAGCTCACTATCAGTTTCATTAGCGCGCGCTCGTGCTGAAAGATAACTTAAGCTATCGTGACGCCCATGATGATATTGTGCTTGGATCTCTTTTAAGTATTCACTATTTTTTTCCGCAACCTTATGATAGGCCTGCTGAATATTGTGATAACGCCAATCAGGAAGAATATAGCGTGCAGCGAACCAGGCAATTGCACAGCCAATGATTGTGTCGATTAGCCTTTCCGGCGCAATAAAGTCGTAATCATTTAGATTAAAGCTAATTAGCACCATAATGGTGATTAATGCCGTTGTGAAGGAGTAACCTAGGGCGCTTAAGCTAAAAAAGAGGGTGCTACTTGCAATAACAAGAAGGACCTGAAGAGATGTTGATGGAGAGAATTGAAGAAAGAGCAGTGTCAATAGAACGCCGATAAAGGTACCGGAGAGTCGCTTTAAGATACGACTTTTAGTCACAATAACATTCGGTTGGCAGACAAAAATTGCCGTTAATACAATCCAGTAGATACGATTAGTGACAGGGCCATTTTCAAGAATATTGATATTAATAAGATTAATACCCCAGATGATGAGGTAGCCTGTTCCCATAACAAATCCCATTCTCACTGCATGGCGAAAAATTTCCGATTCTTTTGTTAAATGGGCGTTGATAGTTTGATAGATATTGAGAGCCATCTCTTTGAGCTTGGCAATCTTAGAGCCCCTTTTATCTGGAATGAGCGCTTTAATTTCTGCTTGGAAGAGTGCTGAGTCTGTGAGTCCACTCTCCATCTTAAGGAGCAATGTGTTGATCTGTTTAAGATTATGGAGAATATTCTCAATAGAGATAATAATTTCAAGCGATGCGGCATGATCTTTTTTGAGTCTTAATGTGGTCTCTTCAAGACGGCTCGTGATGCGCGAGAGATATTGTGGATAGAGATACTCTTTTTTATGAAGTAGAGCTTCGGCCACCTTTTGAGCCGCATTGCCTTGCTGCATCATGACACGCTGATAGCGAAAGAGCAGATCACTATAGAGAAACTCTTTATGCAGGATCTCATATTCTACATGGATAGATGATGCGCGCTCGTAGATCGCTTGTGCTACAAGGTAGTAATTGAGAAGTTCTGAATAGGGCTGATTAGATTGCTCATTCTGTAATCTTCGTATTAAAGCACCCTTAATACTATTGAGGCGCGTTGTTAATGTTTTGCCGGCAATAGAGAGTTTTAATTTGAGTTTTTGAATGCTTTCCCCCTCATCAGGATCGAAGAAACGTGCTTTAAGCTCTAAAAAGTGAGCAAGATCTCGATAGGCCTCACCTAATGATTCTGTGATAGGGCGAGCGGGCCAGATAATATGAAAAAGTAGGGAAATAAGATGATACCAGAGTGCGCCAGTTAGCAGTGTTAATGGTTGAATATACCAAGCTCGATCTGGTTCCAGAGTGAGCATAGCATAGACCATTAAGACTAAAGTTCCAAAAGCGGTCGTTGCATAGCGCTCTCCTAAGGCGCCAAGCATCATTAAGGCGCTAGTTCCAAGGATACAGAGGAGAAGAAAGAGGGGAGGGTATGGAAAGAGGATCTCGACAATTGTTGCGGCTAGAAAAAAGATCAGAAGGATGGATCCTATATTTTTAACTCTTCCTTTAATATGATCATCAAGATCGGAGAGTGCTGCTGCAACTGCTCCTAAGATAGGGGAGAGCTGAAGATCTCCAGTAATTGCCATTGGAATGAGGACAACGCCTACCATAATGATCAATATTTTTAGGCTATAGAGGAGATAATTATTGTAAAAAGGCGCTACAATCTTGGTGAGCGCAAATATTCTCGTCATCTCTTTGATCTCCATCGCTAAGGGAAGGGCTATTTTATCACTCTATTGTCTCGTCGGTATTATCTTCGATATTATCTCATTGGTCTCTCTTTTCTATTTTGAAAGTGGATGATCGCTTTAGGGGAGAGATAATCATCGAGGGGAATATCGCCGGAGTAGCTATCTATTACTCTCTCTACCGGAGGAAAGAGGCCGATACCAACTCTTTTAAGTTGAGGGTACTCCTTAAAAAATTGATCATAAAAGCCACCCCCATAACCGACACGATTACCCGATAAATCACAGGTTAAGAGGGGGGTAATTACCGTTGTAATGGTGTGGATCTCTTCTGGCATTAAGGGTGCATAGTGGCGTGCGGGTTCCCAAATGCCCCACGGATTCTTCTCTAATGCGGTTTCTGCGGTAAGAGGAACGTGTTCAAGAGAGCCCTCTACTACTCTAGGGACAGTGATCTTAATACCTTGTTGCCATAATGTCGGTAATAATGGACGAAGATCGACCTCCCGTTTTGCTTCAATAGGAAGAAAGAGGTGAATATGGGTGCATGCAGTTTTTTGCTCAGAGAGATAGGTCAAAAGCTGTTGACGAACTTGTTGGGAATAGTGTTGATATTGATCTGTTGATAATTCTGTTCTAGCTCTACTAAAGAGATCTCTAAGATCCGCTTTTTTTGCGATGAGAGGGGGCTGGTGCTCCATCATATTATCCTCCTTATAAATCGGTAATGACAATTTTCGTAGCTTAGATAAGCCTCCATTAAGGCATTGCTTTTCCTCTTCATTATAGGGATTTAAAGGGTGATTTTATAGCGATATGAAAAAGCCTAGCATAAAGCTAGGCTACGATCTCTTTTTAGATGTTTTTTTAGATATCAAGAGTATTCAGAGAGTGAATTTCTTTAGAGATAGCTCTCTAGAAGGGAATATCATTATCGAAGTCATCAAAATCATCCATAGCGCTACCACTATCTTGCTGTTTTGGTTGATTAAAGCTTTGATTTTGCCCTTGTTGGCCATATCCTTGGTTGGGGTTCGGGCGTGCTGATTGTTGTGCTCCGCCTCCACCATATGAGTCCTGTTGAGGAGCTTGGTTAAAATCAGGGTAACCAGAGGATGCCGCCGGGCCGCCAAAGTTATTACCGCCACCACCGCCTCCTAACATCTGCAATTCATTTGCATTGATATCTGTTGAGTAGCGCTCAATACCATTTTTGTCGGTGTACTTATTAGTTCTAAGTGAACCTTCGACATAGACTTGGCTTCCTTTTTTGAGATATTGTCCTGCAATCTCTGCTAAACGACCAAAAAAGACTACGCGATGCCACTCAGTGCGTTCTTGCTGCTGTCCAGTATTGCGGTCCTTCCAACTCTCTGATGTTGCAACAGAGATCGTAGTAACGGCGCTACCTGCCGCAGTGTAACGAACATCAGGGTCATTACCGAGACGACCAACAAGAATAACTTTATTAATTCCACGAGACATAGTAAAAACCTTAAATCATGTAATGAGTATAAATAGGATTGTTACACTATACGCTATTTAGGCGTTATTTTAAATTTATTGATCGGCAATTGATATGAATTAGAGCGTGAGTATTGCCACTCATAAGTAGCGCTCTTTATAAGGGTAGGAGAAGAAATATTTTTTTGATTAAAGTGATTAAAGGCGGCGTCAAAACATCAGCTATTGAAGGGGTTACTTAGGGTTTAACCTCAATAAAAGGAATTCGTTGCTCATCGAGGTAACGTTTTGTTTGAGCAAGATCTTTCTGGCTGAAGGGGCCAATCTGTACACGATAAACAGTCTTTCCATTGACCGTTACTTTATTAACAGTGGGTGTATATCCCATCGATTCGAGTTGTGATTTATGGATATTGGCCTCAAAAGTTGAGGAAAAACTTCCTGTCTGCAACTTTTTCTGTACCCCTTGATCCCGATCGGGTTCAGGTGCTACATACTCAGAGACAGAAAGTAGCTCGAGCGCTAATTCACTCTTGATCTCCTTATCGACCGATTCATAGCCGGAAGGCTGGCTAATTAATTCAAATTTGAGCGGTTTTTTCTCCTCTTTAGGAACCATCGGCACCTCGCTAAAATTTCGGCCACCGATTGTCTCCTCTCCTGGCATATGGAAGGAGCGATTAGCAAGCTGTTCATAGAAGGAGAATTCCGATTCTGGAATCTGAATCTCTTCTGGAGAGAAGGGTTTCTGCTTCTCAAGTTCTCTTGCTAGTGCGCGCTCCTCCTGAGCAATACGTCGTGCCTCTTTTTCAGCCGCACGTTTCTCTGCATGATGGGCAAAGAAGAGAGAGATTGCAATGACTGCGGCAACAATGATCGCATAGACTACAAACTCACCACGAGTCGGTGTTCTACGAAAGAATCGGAGAAAGGCTTTCACCCTTCTCCATTGTCCTTTTATCTGTACTTGATCAATTTTTGGCATACTCTATACATCACATCTTTGTCGGAGCTGAAAGTCCTAATAGCGTTAATCCATTTGCGAGAATCTGTTTTGCCGCCATTAAAAGATAGAGTTTAGCATCTTGACGTCCTCTCTCTGATTCATTATCTGTTAAGATTCGAATCGTATTGCCTGATTCATCTTTTGCATTGTAATAGCTATGGACATCTGCCGCGAGTTCTTGCAGATAATTCGCAATCAGATGAGGAGCACGATTACGTCCCGCCGTGGCAACCATCTCTCCAAAGCTTGAGAGAGTTCGCATTAAACGATACTCCGCCGTAGCTGTTAGCTCTAAGAGGTGTTGTGCTGCAAATTGAGGGTCGAATGGTTGTGCTTGTTTAGCTCTCTCCGCCAAGATTGAGCAGATGCGAGCATGCGCATACTGGATATAGTAGACTGGGTTATCACTCGATTGTGAGAGTGCAAGATCGATATCAAACTGAAGTTGAGAATCAGGATTGCGCGCGGCAAGGAAGTAACGAGTTGCATCTTTACCAACTTCATCGATTAGATCACGCAATGTAACATAAGCACCGGCCCGTTTAGAGATCTTCACCTCTTTACCATCACGTAATACCATAACCATCTGATGGAGAATATATTCTGGCCATCCTTGGGGAATGCCGATATCGAGAGCCTGAAGACCCGCTCTTACTCGAGAGATTGTGCCATGGTGATCGGCACCTTGTTCATTGATCACAAAGCGGAAACCACGTTCCCACTTCTTCTCATGATAAGCAACATCGGGGACAAAGTAGGTATAACCCCCCTCTTTTTTGCGCATGACACGATCTTTATCATCGCCATATTCTGTCGTTTTGAGCCAGAGCGCACCATCTTCTTCATAGGTAACCCCTTTTTCAATCAATCTCTCGACAACGCGATCGACCGCGCCATCTTTATAGAGAGAGGATTCGAGATAGTAGACATCGAAGTTGATATCGAAGGCACGAAGGTCAAGATCCTGCTCACGACGAAGGTAAGCAACGGCAAAGTCGCGGATATTCTCTATATCATCAGGATCACCGGAAGCTGTAATTTCGCGATCATCTGCGGCAACGCTCTCTTTTGCTAGATAGCTTCGGGCAATATCGATAATATATTCGCCGCGATAACCATCTTCTGGCCAGCTTGTATCTTCCGGTGTTTTTCCATCAATACGCGCTTTGACTGATGCAGCAAGA
The DNA here is from genome assembly GCF_003121895.1 of Ignatzschineria cameli. Taxonomy (GTDB): domain Bacteria; phylum Pseudomonadota; class Gammaproteobacteria; order Cardiobacteriales; family Wohlfahrtiimonadaceae; genus Ignatzschineria; species Ignatzschineria cameli. The sequence goes on along the minus strand of NZ_QEWW01000003.1, from coordinate 256,196 downwards.
TTGTCGATCTGAGCGCCGGCATCGTTATAGTAGAATTCACGAGTCACATCGAAACCATTCGCTTCTAGAAGACGCGCTATGGAGTCCCCCACAGCAGCGCCACGGCCGTGACCGACATGAAGAGGACCGGTTGGATTTGCAGAAACAAATTCAATCTGTACTTTTTCACGATTTCCACTACTGTTATGACCATATTGATCACTCTTCGCAAGCACCTCTTGGAGCTCTTGATGATAGACCTCAGGTTTAAAGGTAAAGTTGAGGAATCCTGGGCCTGCGATTTCGATCTTTGCAATTTCAGGCTGTTGGCCTATAGCCTCGATAATCTTTTCAGCTAAAGCGCGAGGATTGCTCTTAAAGGGGCGAGCACACATCATCGCAATATTGCTAGCAAAGTCACCATGGCTTAGGTCACGGGTTCTCTCGACACTCTTTTCAGCAAGCGCAAGATCGATATCGACCTCTTCACGCTCTGCAACTTGTTGGAGGGCCTGTTTAATAATACGGATAGGAATCTGTTTCATACGGTACTTTTAGTCTGTTTTCTAAAATAGACACGAGAGAAAAAAGAGTCGCTATTAGCGTTATAGTTCATTATGGATTGCAGATTGCAGATTACAGATCAAGCTGATATCTAACGCTCATTGAATAATGCATAATGCATAATGCATAATGCGCTAATGCGACTCTAGAGAATTTTCGTGTTATTGATTGAACTTGTTGAGGAGCGATTGCATCTTCTCATCGAGCGTCTGCTGTGGCGCTTTCTCGACCGCTTTTTTCGCGGTTGATGCATGCGCTTTAGGGGCTTTCGGCTTGCGATTTCTAGGTGCTTTTTGTGCCTGCTTTTCAGCGCGTTTTTTTGCTCTTTCTGGATTTTTCTTAGCTAGAAGCGTCTGAATCTTCTCCACATTCTCTTTAGCAAGGGTGCGATGCTCATCATCAATTGCCTCAGCCTCTGTTCCATCGAGGTTTGTTCGATGAGGAGCATGGACAACCGCTTGTTGATAGCGAAGTTGCTTGGTATACCAAGCGAGTGCAGAGCGGAGATTGACCGCGCTAAAACCCCATTCAGTTACGATCGGAATAAGTTGCTTATGAATACCAATCGCTAATGCAACAGGACGACCATCCTTGGGCTTAGGAAAGATATTCGGAAACTCTTCTGATAACTTCTGAAGAAGCTGCTGGGAGATTTCGATGCGCTTTTGACGAGCTTCTTGCGGCGAGAGATGAACCTCTTCTTGGGGAGCCGATGCTTCTAGTTGTATATTATTTTCGTTTGACATTATTTCCAAAACCTAGATCTATAAAATTTTTGCTAAGGCTAATTTTATTATATCTTAGCGATAATTGCATTAAGGTGGTAAAATTCTTCTGTTTACACACGTGTTGAGATGACTCTTTAGAGAGGTAATCGATCGATATAACTCATTGAATTTTTCAGAAGTGAGCCTTTATGAAACTGCGTATTTTATCTTTGATAGCTCTTTTGTTTATATCCCTTCCAAGTGCGATGGCGCGTCTTGGAACCGTTGATGGTATCGCGATAGTGATCAATAATGACATTATCACATTATCTGACTGGCAACGAGAATTAGATCTTGCAAAACAGGAGATGGCCTATCTTCCGCCAAATCAGAGAATGAGTGGAACAGCGCTTGAAGACCATGTGGCTCGTGTCTTAATTACGAGCAGATTTCAGGATCAATTTGCAAAACAACTAGGTCTTTATGTGCAAAATAATGAAGTTGATGCCGCAATTATGGAGATTGCTGCACGAAATGGTACCGATGTTGCGACTTTAAAAGAGTATATCGCCTATCAAGGAATGGACTTTAATCAGTATCGTGAGAATATTCGTGGGCAGATGTTAGCTTCACGTTTACAAAATCAGGTTGTTCAAGGGATCAATATTACAGAGAAAGAGCTTGATCTCTATATGAAGACGGCAGAATTTAAGCGTCTTAAAGAAGAGATGATGCGTGCGGATGTGCCGCAACATAAGGTAAGCCATATTTTAGTGGCTGTGAATAAAGATAAGTCTGAGGCGAAGGCGTTGCAGGAGGCGAATCGTTTAAGAGATCGCATTATCTCCGGTGATGGAACCTTTGAAGATATTGCCCGAGCAAACTCGCAAGATCCCTTTTCAGCGGCACAAGATGGTGATTTAGGTTGGGTCGGTCTTGGACAGTTAGCACCCTCTTTTGAAAAAACAATGATGACGCTTCCTGTTGGAGAGATTAGTCAGCCTGTGAGAACGCCTTATGGATATCATTTAATTAAGGTGGAAGAGCGACGCAAAGGTTTCCAAGATGATGAGACGATCCGTAACGTTGCGCGTGAGTTCTATTTCCGGAAAAAAGCGGGAGATACCTTTGATGAGTGGCTCAATAGAATGTTGTCGGATGTTCATATTGAGAAGCGAGTCGGTACTCCTACGAAGAATTAGGTAATCGCTTACGCTTAATAAGATAAGCGCTTAATAAAATCATCAAAATCATCAAAATTATCTAAATCACTTAATTAATAATTGTTGAATGGTTAGGTGTCGCATAAGATGCTGCAATCAGATGCGTAAGAAATTGTCAGAAATGCAAGAGAAGTAGCAGCAGATCATAAAACATAGCTCCGATAATCTAGAGATAGGCTATCGGAGCTCTTTTTTTATCAGCATTGATAGTCAGAATCGGGTTTACCCTTTAAAATGGCTCTTCAATCATATTTTTTATAGTAATGTTTTAGCGGAGTGATGAAGCTCCGTTTTAGCTTCAACATAAATTCAATATTGAGATATCAAGATATCAAAATATCAAGGTATCAAGGTATCAAGGTATCAAGGTATCAAGATGTCGAGAATATTGAGCGTATTCAGATCGGTTAAAGTAGAGAGAAAGGTTATCAGAATGAATAAACCCCAACATAGAGCACGGAAACGATTTGGCCAAAACTTTTTGGTAGATGAGAGTATTATTTTTCAAATTGTTGCCGCCATCATGCCTCAGCCGGGCGATAAAGTTGTTGAGATAGGACCTGGCCTCGGAGCAATGACACGTCCGCTGCTTGCCGCGGCAAAAGAGATGACCGTGATTGAGCTCGACCGAGATCTGATCGCCTACTTAGAGTCATTGCGCGGTTTAACTGTGATCAACAATGATATTTTACAGGTGGATCTTGCAAAGTTATGTGAAGGGGGAAGAAAGCTGCGGGTTGTGGGTAATCTTCCTTATAATATCTCTACACCGATCATCTTCCATCTTCTTGCGCATGTTGAGCTGATTGAAGATATGCACTTTATGTTGCAAAAAGAGGTTATTGATCGTATGGCCGCTCAATCAGGAGAATCGGCATTTGGGCGACTCTCTATTATGGTACAGCGCTACTGTGAGGTGGTTCCGCTCTTAGAGATTCCTCCCCATGCATTTGATCCCGCTCCAAAGGTGATGAGTCAATTTGTCCGGCTGATTCCCTACGAGGGCAATCCTTATGGCATTAAGAGTGATGCGCTCTTTTTTGAGGTCGTTAAAGCGGCCTTTGCGATGAAGCGGAAGATGTTGCGTAATAATTTGAAAGGATTGATGGGTGAAGAGGAGATTGAATCCCTCGATATCGATCCTAAAATTCGGGCAGAAAATTTACAGATCGAAGATTTTGTCCGCTTAAGTAACTATTTAGCAGAACGATAGCTGAAAGATAAGTTGTCATTATATTAGCGTTATTGTTTCTGCGATGAATGGAGCAGACATGAAAGATAATATCTATGCGGTCATCGATTTAGGTTCTAATAGCTTCCATATGGCGGTGATGCAGGAAGATCATGGTCGGATTTTGGTGGTTGATCGTATCAAAGAGATGGTACAGCTAGGGTATGGCTTACTCGATGGTGGGGGCATTGATCCTGTTGTTAGAGAGCGAGCGCTTCACTGTTTGCGGATGTTTCGAGAGCGACTGATCAATATTGCGCCTCAAAATTGCCGAGCAGTTGGCACCTTAACGCTACGTAAGATGAAAGATCCGCGCTTTATTAAGGAGGCAGAGGCCGCTTTAGGTCTGCCGATCGATATTATATCGGGGCGAGAAGAGGCGCGTTTAATCTACTTAGGAGTTTCCCAATATGTTCATGTTGAGAATCAAGATCTCTTTGTGATGGATATTGGCGGAGGTAGTACGGAGTTTATCTTAGGGCAACAGAGCAATATTAAATCGGCCTACAGCCGGGATGTGGGCTGTGTCAATATGACGAAGCGCTTCTTCCCAGATCGAGCATTTACCCAGAAAGGGTATGATCAGGCGCTTGTCTATATTGAATCTGAATTGCAGTCATTACGTTATCTTATTCCCTATAAGGATGCCTATTTTGTCGGGACATCGGGCACGATTAAGACAATAGGGACATTGATAACCTACTTAGGTTTTGAAGATGAGCTTATTACCGGGGAGGCGCTTAAACGGCTAGTACGAAAATTTATTGCTCTAGGTTCTGTGAAAAAGATTGCAAAATTTTTTGATATTAGTGAATTGCGGGCAGATGTAATTGGGGCGGGGTTAATAATCTTACAGGCCGCTTTTAAAATTCTCTCCATTAAGCAGATGAGCGTGACAAATGTGGCGCTGCGAGAGGGTATCCTTTTTGATCTATTAGGGCGAGTTCAGCAGAAAGATCGCCGGGATGAGACAATTAATAGTCTTATTACCCGTTTAGGGGCGGATGAGGGGCAGGCGAGAAGGGTGGCGATTAGTAGCCTTAAACTCGCTAAGATGTTGAAAAATAGTGAGGGAGAAAAGATCCTTTTAAGTGAGGAAGCGCTTCGTTACCTAAAGTGGGCCTCTTATCTTCATGAGATCGGCCTTTCAATCTCCCATCATCGCCATTTTCGTCACTCAGCCTATCTTGTTGAACATGCTGATCTCGATGGCTTTAGTAAGCAGGATCAACGGATATTGGCCACAATTATTCGAAACCATCAACGTAAAATCGATCTTGATGACTTTGTGGGACTACCCGATTATCTCTTGAAAATTACGCTACTTCTGCGCGTCTCTGTTCTTTTTAATCGGGGGCGTTACTTACAGGAGTCTCCAACGGTTGAGATTATTGTCTCCGATAATGAGATTCGGCTCCATTTTGAGAAAGATTGGTTGAAAGAGCATCCGCTCTTTTTAGAAGATCTCTCGAGTGAGCGGCGCTTCTTACGTCAAGCGGGGATCGATCTTATCTGGTGATAGGAATAAAGTTATAAAAAAGAATACGTTGAAAAAGAAGGATTTGAGCAAACGTATTTTGATTCGTTATGACGAGTAAAGAGTAAAGAGAGAAGGCGAGGGCTCGATACCCAATTAGTGACGAGCGCTACGCCCTCTCTCTTTTTTCGGATTATCTGGGATCTATAATAGATAATGACTCCAACGAATCCCATGAATCCAATGAATCCAACAAATCGAGTATTTTAATTTCTATTCTTAATAAGGAAATCGGGATAGATATTTGCAGATTTGATATAGGGAAGGGGGTCACGACCTCGAAGGAAGCCCCAATCTGCTTTGAGTAAGGTTTTACAGCCCGCTTCATTGCCGCCTAAAATATCGGTATGGAGAGTATCTCCCACCATTAGAACGCGATGAGGCTCAAACGCTCCAACAACCTCCTCTATTCTCTGGAAAGCCGCTTGGTAGGTATTTTGGAATGGTTTGCCACAATAGGTGATTTCAAGATCAGGAATCATATTTAGTAGCTCAATCGCGTAGTAGCCCGGCTCAACGGAAAACGAGGTTTCAAGAGGAGCGCTAATATCAGGGTTACCGATAATGATCGGTCGGCGACGTTTGATTAAGGAGATTGTCAGTCGTTCCTGCCATTTCTGATTCCAATAGCTAGTTGCCAGAAAGATAAAACCATCGACACGATCGATATTCTCTTTTGAGAGAAGTACTGTATTTGCCGGCAATCGCTCTATAAAAGCCCCATCACCGACAATAACCCCCCAAGTGCCACCGGCACGAGTTAATTCGAAGTGGGGAAGTTCCTGCTCCACTGCATCGCGAGAAGAGATAATGTGGGAGGCGGGAATATCGTAACCTAATGGAGGATACATCTTGGCACGAACATCGGTAGGATAGGATGCTCCATTGGTGAGGATAAATGTCTCCTTGCCTTCACTCTGTAGTGCTTTGATGGTATCGGGCATATGGGGAACTGCTGTACCGCCGATATTGAGGACGCCGAAGCCATCGAGCAATAAGATATCATACTGATCTTTGATTGCGAGTAGGGAGTCAACCTGCTCTACAGCTTTAATGGGAGCACTACTGTTCGGAAAGAGTCGGTCATGATTGTAATGGGTATCATAAAGAGACCAAACTTTGTCAAAATCAAGCATTTTACACCTCTATTGCAAGAAGTTAGGGTTGTCAAAAAAGAGAGCACTTACCATATCATACCTTTATGGCAATGTTTTAACATGTTGTTTAAATGAATCCTCGGCGAAAGTTGCTGCTATTTTGGTAGATAAGGGGTGAAATTATATTTTATTTTTCACTATCCTTTTTATGAAAAAGCGGAGTAAACTAGAGCTATTATCAGCTACCTTGAGGTTTTTGTGCGCCGTTATAATCTTCTTGTGATTAAACTATTTGCAAGTTATGTGATTCCTACAGTGCTTGCGATGTTTATTAGTGGAACATATCAGATTGTTGATGGTTTCTTTGTAGGGCATTTTATCGGGGTTGAAGGGTTAGCAGCGGTCAATATCGGCTGGTCTTATATTACGCTCCTTTTGGGCTTTGGATTTTTGGTAGGGGTGGGAATTGGTAGTCTCTACTCTATCGCGAAGGGGGAAGAGGAGCATTCTCGCGCTCGGAAGATCTTGGGGCAGGCACTCTTTTTGCAATTTATCCCAGGGATCTTGATCGGTATTATCCTCTACACACTTGCGCCATGGCTAGTGAGTATCTTGGGCGTTTCAGGTGAAGCAGCAGAGATGTCGATCCTCTTTATCCGCACTTTCTCTTTTGCCGCGCCCTTTGTTATTGGTAGCTTAGCGATGCCTTTTATTGTTCGTAATGTGGGAACACCTTTGCGGGCAACTGGTTATATCGCTGCTGGCGTCACAGTCAATATCCTGCTCTCTTTTCTTCTTATCTCCTATTTTAAAATTGGTATTTTAGGCGCCGCTTTAGCGAGTATTGGCGGAGAGATGGTTGCGATGGTACTTGGTGGCTACTATGTGCTTAAGCAGAGTGATGAGAGATTGACTCTTGCAGATTTTAAGCCAGATTTTCGCCTTCTAGGTCGTATTCTTCTAACCGGAAGTTCCGCCTTTTTCACCTTTATCTATATCGGCTTTATTATGACCTTGCACCATAAATTCTTAATGGAGTATGGTGGAACAGTCGCAGTCTCAGCCTATACCATTGCCGGCTATCTTCTAACCATCTATTACTTCGCTGTAGAGGGGGTTGCAAATGGTGCCCAACCGCTAATTAGCCGCTTTTATGGTGAAGAGCGAGTGATGTCTACCCGCTATGTGACCCGTTTAATGATCTATGTAGGATTAGGGGTCGGAATTATCATTACAGCGCTATTGCTGATCTTTCCCCATTTTTTCACAAGTTGGTTTACCGATGATCCAGAATTGGTCTCTGTGACGGTCTATGCCCTACGATTACATTTAGCAGTTCTCTTTTTAGATGGACTCTTTGTAACGGCAACTATGTTCTTCCAAGCGATTGGAGAAGGGCAGAAAGCATTGGTGATATCGGTAGGAAATCTTCTACTACAGGTGCCATTCCTCTACCTACTTCCTAAATACTGGGGATTAGATGGCGTTTGGCTTACGATGCCCATTGCTACAGTTATTCTTGCAGTTCCAGTCAGCTTTATGTTTTATCATCGTTATCAGCGAATTACCGATGAAGAGTTTGAAGATGAGCTAGGAGAATAGCGCCCCCATTTATCTTCATTTATCTTCTTTTGTCTTCATATATCGTTACTAGTCGTTACTGATCGTTTTTTTATTTAAAAAGCCAATGTAACAAACATTATTACATTGGCTCTTTATCTCTTTGACGCTATTTTATAGCGAGTGCTATTGGTCTTGTGAGTCTAATTATCGGTCTAATTATCGGTCTAATGACTGGTCTAATTAGCGTTCTAATGGCTAGGCGTGATTATCCCTTCTATTTTAATCAGCAAAGAAGTTATATTCGAGCTGTTTATCGGATCGTCCATGTTCCCGGAAATATTGGAGATCTTCCGGCGTAATATCGAAACGCTCGATCTCGCTTCTAAAGTGAGGAATAGGACGTTTATAGATAAATCCAATATCACTTCCCGTGCGATTAAGGAGTGCAGGATACTCTGTAAATGCTTCGATTACGGAGGGTTTATAGCCCATAAAATCCATCACCATTGGTGCGATAATCATCTGATTGGTAATGCCGGGATTTTCTATTAAACGCTCAATTAGAGGGCTCTCTAAGACAGACTGATCCGCAAAAAGTAGTAGTGGAACAATTCCCTCTTCCATGGAGGTTGTCTTCGCATCACAGTGGGTCTTCTTATTTTTGGGGTCAGAGAGGTCTTGTCCATGATCTGAAGTGTAGATCACGATAGTATCGGGATATTGTTCTAAGAGTGTCTTAAGTTTTACAAAAAACTGATTGGTATTTGCTAAAATCAAGTTTTTATAGGAGTTAAGAGCCTCTTCAGCGGTCGCATCGGCAAGAACGGTATTTTTCATTGCAGGCTCAAAGGGTGTTGGGAAGCCTGTATTTTGGAATGGGAAGTGAGAGCCTTTCAGACCGGCATAGATGAAGGTAGGAGTCTCATTCTTTGCAAAGATCTCTGCAATAATATCGATCACTTCACCATCACTCTTTAATTGTGATCCTGGGATATTGACAACATTTTTTAATTCTTTATCAGTATAGAAGTTGTGGCCTGAAGCATTATGTTGTGCATCGATCACATAGGGTTTAAAGCCGGCAGTTTCTGCAAGATCCCAGACGGTTGTTTTATCTAAAAAGAGATCGCTAGGCTCTTTATTGAGTCGAGGCAGTTTGCGCGCGGCAAGGTTTGAGGTATCACTACAGTTAGAGAATGAGGCTATTAATCCAAAATCGTAGACACTTTCAGGTGTAAATGTGGTGAGCGCAGGTGTGGTGCCGGCACGATTATCAAGAGAGACCATATCCCCGCGGATCGATTCATCCATCACAACAATGATATGGCGAGCTTTAGGTGTTGTTAGATCTGCGGCGGTAGGTGCTTCTCGAGGATAGAGCTCAAAGCTTGCACTATCGGCACGGAGATAGTTGAGGTAGGTGAAAGTAACAACTTGTGCTACCGGCGTAATATAGGAGGCGCGTCCGTTGGTCCCTTTTCCACTTTTGTTGTAGATAATCATTAACATTCCAGCAAGGGCGATCAGATAGAGTGCAATCGCCGTTGTTGTTCCTTTCCAACCCATATAGATCTTAGGGAAGAGAAAGATGCCGATTGTTATAGGAATATGGTAAAGAATCGCCATCCAGATCGCATCTTGGTAGCCCAGAGCGGCATCCTTAATCATGACCCGAGCATCCATCAAAGTACGAAAATCTTCATAATCAGGCTCACTGCCCGCAGAGAAGTAGTAGATCAGATAGGTCATTGAGCCAAACAGAAAGAGCAGGTAGAGCGGAATTCGGTAGCGCATCTTTGTAAAGGCAAAGAGTTCAATGATTGTTAAAGCAAAGAGTGCGGTTAAGAGATGCCGAATCAGCCGGTCAGGGCGTTCAATTGAGATGTAGTAGTAAGCTTTTCCCTCAATGAAGGGGTAATTGATCAGAATAAAGCCGAGGGCAATTAAGATAATTTTACTCAGAAGGCGCATAGAGGCTCTTGCTCCTATTTCAGGAATGGATAGAAAGCTTGCATTATACCGATCATTTTTCAAGTTGAGTAATAGAAGATCGATCTTTAGTGCTCATTGGCGCTTTAGGTTTTTAAAGGCAATTTCATATCTGGTGGCAGGTTTTCTCTAAAATAGCGATATAATACAGAGAAAATGCAGAGAGGAGGGGGAGAAGAGGGAGAAAATAAGGGATCCTCTCTTTGACAAACAGAAGAGGATAGTAGAGAGATATCCCCGCTGTCTATGCTAAAATAGAGCATCTTTCGATAATTTGAGAATAGGAATAGTGCATGCAATTTCAAGATCTACGGGAATTTATTGCTTTTTTAGAGGCACGGGGAGAGCTTAAACGAATCACAGAAGAGATCGATCCTTATTTAGAGATGACCGAGATCAGTGATCGAACCTTAAGAAAAGAGGGGCCTGCACTTCTATTTGAGAATCCTAAAGGCTTCGATATGCCGGTGTTGACTAACCTTTTTGGAACACCGGAGCGTGTTGCTTTTGGAATGGGGCAGGCATCGGTGGATAAGCTTCGTGATGTCGGGGAGTTTTTAGCTTTTCTAAAAGAGCCAGAAGCACCGGAGAATTTAAAAGATGCTTGGAAGAAGCTTCCACAATTTAAACAGATCTTATCGATGCGTCCTCAACGTGTTAAAAAGCCACTCTGTCAGGAGGTAATCCTTGAAAAAGAGGAGATCGATCTGACAGCGATGCCGATTCAACATTGTTGGCCAGGAGATGCGGCACCGCTTGTTACATGGGGCTTAACCATTACAAAAGGGCCTTCTAAGCGCCGACAAAATTTAGGAATTTACCGGCAGCAGGTCATAGGTAAAAATCGTCTGATTATGCGCTGGTTAGCTCATCGAGGTGGTGCGCTCGATTATCGTGATTTTCAACTTAAAAATCCCGGCAAGCCCTTTCCTGTTGTTGTTGCTCTAGGTGCTGATCCGGCCACGATTTTAGGCGCTGTAACACCGGTGCCAGATGCCCTTTCAGAATATGCTTTTGCCGGACTTTTACGTGGAAAGAGAACAAAGATCGCGCGTGCAACGCTCCATCAAGAACTCTCAGTGCCGGCAACTGCGGAGATTATATTAGAAGGATATATCTATCCAGATGATCTCGCAGAAGAGGGACCTTATGGTGATCATACCGGTTACTATAATGAGACAGATTTTTTCCCGGTCTTTACTGTTGAGAGAATGACAACAAGAGTCAATCCGATCTATCACTCGACTTATACGGGTCGACCACCCGATGAGCCAGCTGTGTTAGGAGTTGCTCTGAATGAGGTTTTTGTCCCTATTTTGCGTAAGCAGTTTCCGGAAATTGTCGATTTTTATCTTCCACCGGAGGGATGCTCTTATCGGATGGCTGTCGTTTCTATTAAGAAGCAGTATCCTGGGCATGCAAAACGAATTATGTTAGGAATCTGGTCCTATCTGCGACAATTTATGTATACCAAGTTTATTGTGATTGTCGATGAGGATGTCAATTGTCGTAATTGGCAAGATGTGATCTGGGCGATTACCACGCGAATGGATCCATCGAGAGATACCGTGATGGTAGATAATACCCCGATCGATTATCTCGATTTTGCGTCGCCTATTTCTGGCTTAGGCTCGAAGATGGGGCTTGATGCTACCAATAAGTGGGAAGGGGAGACCGATCGCGAATGGGGAGTTCCGATTGTTCAAGATCCTGAGATTGTTGCCAAAGTTGATGCAAAGTGGGATCGCTTGAAGATCTTTGATTGATCTTAGAGATGGGTCTTGACTAATTTTGGCTAGCCCTTGATTGATGATCAACAATTGAATCATGAGTCGTTGATGGTGGAATGCCCGCGATCGAAAATGGGTGATGGAAAGAGATCGCTTCTGAAGCGAGAAGGAGTAAAGATGAAGAAGTTACTAAAAATGGGCATCCTCTATATGATGGCTCTTGTTGTGGTGGGTTGTGCTTCATTAGGCGGCGGAAATATCTCTACAAATAATCCTAATGCTTATGGTGATTATCAGGTCGATATGATGAGTAATCAGGAATTGATCGGCAAAGAGGTTATCTTAGGTGGAATGATTATCACAATGAATCAGCCGGCATTTGGAACACGGATCGAACTGGTGCGTTATGAACTCAATCGAGATGGCTATCCTCTTCGAAATGGGGAGATGGATAATAATCGTCTGATTGTTGATATTCCGGGGGGGATTCGTGTTCGTGGTTATTCGCCGGGGGATTATCTTACGGCAGTAGGGATTGTTAAATCTGCAGAGGAGGTCTCATTAGGTGGGGAGCGGGTGCGTGTCATCACCTTAGATGCGCTTGACTATCAGTTTTGGCGCGATCCGAAACGAGAGATCTACTATGATGAACCCTTCTTTAACAGCCCAGCTATCGGTTTCGGTTTTTACCGACCTAATTGGGGTTTTGGATTTAGTCCCTACGCACCCTATTACTATTAAGGATGATTAAGTGATAAAATTTAGGCGATTGAAGTGATAGAATAGAGCAGCGTTGATTTCGAGCGAAATTAGCTAACAAAGAGATAGTAAACAGAAAACAGACAGATAAAAACGGGATAATGTTTAAGATAACTAGAGAGTCGATAATAGATAGATCAATGTTAGATGAACATTAATATAAACGTTAGATAAAGCTAGATAGAACGTTGATCTAGAGCAGAAAAAAGAAAGTTAGTATAAAACTCGCAAGGTACTAGGTAAGCTTGTCGAGTTTTGTTCTTTCTTGCTTTTGTAGAAAATAGAGCAGTAGATGGCTTGGAAGGGTCTTTGTGAGTGGAAATATTTATCTCAAAAAAAGAGAGATAAATGGCAAAGACGCTATTTATAAAGGGTAGATCTCAATGCGTAATCTCCTGAATTTTGGTATGATTTGGGCGCTTATTATATTTGAGGATAGATTGGATTTTAATAGCTCATGAGTTTATTAGTATTAGGGATAGGACATAAGACTGCTTCGGTAGAAATTCGAGAGCGCGCAACATTAGTGCCGGAAAATATTCGAGCATTTTTAGAGATGGCAAGAAGTCATCAATTAGCGAGCGAAGTTGTTGTGTTATCGACTTGTAATCGAACAGAGTTCTATTTTTATCAGCTCTCTATATCGGTAGAAGAATTTTGTGAGATTTGGGCGAAGTACTCGGAGCTTGATGCAAAAACGGCAAAATCTCATCTCTATCAAATTGAAGGGGATGCGGCCGCGCGTTATATTTTTCGCGTTGCTGCCGGCTTAGAGTCCCTTATTCTTGGTGAGCCTCAAATTATGGGGCAGTTGAAGGATGCTCTTACCTTAGCGACAGAGTATGGAACTGCTAAAAAGTATCTTCAAAGAGTGTTACAGATGAGTTTCAATGTCGCCAAAGAGATTCGTACAGAGACAAATATCGGTGCATTTGCTGTCTCGGTTGCCTTCTCTGCTGTGCAGTTAGCGCGTAATATCTTCGATGGTTTAGAGCATCATCATGTATTGCTAGTAGGGGCAGGTGAGACAATTGAGCTTGTGGCGCGTCACTTAATTGAAGCGGGCGTTCGCAAAATCACAATTGCTAATCGACGCGTTGAGCGAGCTGAGTTGATGATTGAAGAGTTAGGGGTTGAAGCGCAAGCGCATGGTTTAGAACAGTTGCCAGAGCTTCTACCGATAGCCGATATTGTGGTTGCTTCTACTGCGGCTCAGGATGCCTTAATTACAAAAGAGATGGCTAAAGCTGCCTTAAAGATCAGAAAAAATCGCCCAATTTTATTAATTGATCTTGCCGTTCCGCGTGATATTTCACCAGAGATCGATAAACTCTCTAACACCTATCTCTACACAGTTGATGATCTCAATGAGATTGTTGAGAGTAATCAACGTGCTAGAGAAGAGGCTGCAATTCTTGCAGAGCAATATATTGAGAAAGGGCTTGTACGTTGGTGTGAATGGTATAAAATCGCAGAAATAGGTCATTCTGTACAAACAATAGTCGCTTATGCCGAGAGGGAGCGAGATGACGCGATTCGTCGCCTCTTCAATCAACTTGAGAGCGAATTTGATGCGGAGTTAATCGAAAAGATGGCAACTCAGCTGACCAATCGTATCCTTCACCCAATGATTGAACATCTTAAGTCATTAGAAGAGTCAGAAGAGACGGCGACTGTTGCCGAGCTTTTAACACAATTTAAGATTTAAAAAAGAGGTAATTTGGTATAATTACCCCATTCATTTTTTATTTACTCAAGGATTGGTATGTCAATTACGTTTGAAGAGGCGCAAGATATTATTGCTAAATCGGAAGAGATTATCTTAGCTTCAGAAATTCAGGACGCTTATGATGCGATGGGTCGTGCTATCACCTATGATTTAGAACTTTCAGATCCACTAGTATTAGTGGTGATGAATGGAGCATTGATTCCTGCTGGACAACTTTTAACTCGTTTGAACTTCCCTTTTCAGATCGGTTATCTTCATGCAACAAGATATAACGGGGATATTGAGGGTGCAACACTTGAGTGGAAAGTAAAGCCATCTGTTGATGTGAAAGATCGGGTGGTACTACTTATTGAAGATATCTTTGATGAGGGAACTACACTCAAGGAGATTGTCTCCGTTATTGAGAATATGGGCGCACAGGTGGTCTATACGGCAGCATTGGTGAATAAAGTCCATGAGCGTAAACCGAAAGATTTTAAAGTAAATTATATTGGTGTTGATGTGCCTGATCGTTATATCTTTGGTTGTGGCATGGATTATCATGAGTATTGGCGTAATCTTCCCGGGATTTGGGCGTTAAAAGAGTAGACTAATAGAGATAATAGAGAGCTAACAGAAAGATAACAGAGGTGTGAGATGAGTAAAAACTTAATTATAAGAGCGCGACAGTTACTACTGCTGATGGTTTTCTCATTAGTAGCGATAGTTCCTCTTCATGCACAAGTAAAATTAGAGATTGTTAAAGCATCGAGTCAAGCTTATCCCATAGCAATTGTTGATCATGCGACAAATAATCAGAAATTTTTAGAAGTGGTGATCAATGATCTCCATCGTTCTGGGCGTTTTATCCCTAAGGTGGGGCTTGCGGTGCCTGAGCAGTTGAATAATGTGGGGCAGGCAGATAGTGGAATTTGGCGTGCTGCCGGCATCAACTTTATCGCGATCTTAACGCCGAAAGGGAATATGCTCCATGTTGAGGTGGGTGACACCTTTTCAAAGAGTGTGCGAGCGAGTCGAGATTTTCAATATGTGAATGATGAGAAGGGGCAACGAGCAGTAGCTCATAAAGTTGCTGATTTTATCTATGAAGCAATTACTGGTGTTCCCGGTTCATTTAGCTCAAAAGTAGCTTATGTTTCTCGTAATAACCGTACCTTCTCACTAGTTGTAGCTGATGCCGATGGCGCCTACCCACAGGTGATTTTAGAGTCAAATGAACCGATTTTATCACCTACTTGGTCGCCGGATGGTCGTAAAATAGCATATGCTTCTTTTGAGAAGAAGCGGAATCAGATTATGGTGCAAGATCTCTATAGTGGAAAGCGCCATGTTGTGATTAGTGAGCCTGGGATTAACTCAGCACCTACTTGGTCGCCTGATGGTACCCGTCTAGCTTTCACTCTTTCACGAGATGGAAATCCAGAGATCTACACTGCAAATATAGATGGTAGTAATTTAACCCGTTTAACAAATAGTCCAAGTATCGATACAGAGCCGGCATGGGGTCCTGATGGGATGATCTACTTCACCTCAGATCGTGGAGGTACTCCACAAATTTATAGAATGCCAGAAAATGGTGGAGCACCTGTTCGTATCTCTAATGTGGGTAACTATAATGCCAATGCG
Organism: Ignatzschineria cameli; assembly: GCF_003121895.1. Taxonomy (GTDB): domain Bacteria; phylum Pseudomonadota; class Gammaproteobacteria; order Cardiobacteriales; family Wohlfahrtiimonadaceae; genus Ignatzschineria; species Ignatzschineria cameli. The sequence goes on along the minus strand of NZ_QEWW01000003.1, from coordinate 240,462 downwards.
ACAATCTCAGCGGATGGAAAACATTTGGCGATGATGCAGCGCAATCCAGGGCAAGGCTTTGGAATTGCAGTGATGGATTTAACAACAGGTAATGTTAAACGATTGACAAATGGTGGTAAGGATGAGGCGCCAAGTTTTTCAGGTAATAGCCATATGATTCTCTATTCAGATGGTCGCGGTGGGCTCAAAATTATCTCTACAGATGGAAATGTTGAGCAACGATTCTATGGAATCGGAACCGATGTTCGTAAACCGAGCTGGTCGCCTAATGTTCGATAGATAACAATAAAAGATTTACTACTACATAGATTTCAAGAGGGTTTAAAATGCGTAAGTTAATGATGAGAGGTATCTCCATAGCGCTATTAGGAGCTGTGGTTGCAGCGTGTAGCTCTACAGGTGGAGCGGGTGGTGTCGGTGGCACCGGCGGTCCTGGTGGCGTAGGTTATGGCTATGGTTACGGAGAAGGGCCTGCTAGTACCTACTATGATGCCGACTATGGTAAACGTGGAACAGCAGATCGTATTATCTACTTTGATTTTGACTCAGATCGTTTGCGTCGTGAGTCTTATGATGTGGTTCGTGCGCATGGACAGGAACTTAAAGCAAACCCTAATCGAGGTGTTTGGTTAGAAGGGCATACCGATGATCGTGGATCGCACGAGTATAATATGGGATTAGGCGAACGCCGAGCATTGAGCGTTAGGGATCTTCTCCTCCAATCAGGAGCAAATCCAAATCAGATTAAAGTTCGAAGCTACGGAAAAGAGATGCCAGCAGTCTCAGGATATGATGAGAGTGCGTGGGCACAAAACCGTCGCGTAGAGATTGTCTACTAATTAAGGTTCCGCATCACGAATTAGGATCGATATAAAGAGAGCGCCTGTGCAGCAGTAGCATAGGTGCTTTTCTACTTTTAAGAAGGAAGTTTTGTGATTAAAAAAGAGAGTTTGGGCTTATATAAACGGATCTTATCTTACTCTTTCAAATATCCGCTGATCTTAATTACTTCACTTTTATGTGTCGTGCTCGGTGGGTTTGCAGAAGCGGGTCTATTTTGGTTATTAAAACCGATTCTAGATGAAGGCTTTGTCGATAAGAATCGGCTCTTTATTGAGTTGATGCCGTGGCTTGTTGTCGGTGCTTTTATCCTAACGAGCGTACTCAATTTCGCAGGTAGCTTTGGGATGCAGTGGATCTCTCAGAGAGTGATCACGACACTTCGAGTCGCAATGTTTGATAAATTACTGCATCTACCGCAAACAGCATTTGATAAGCACTCTACTGGTTACTTTATGTCGAAGTTGACCTTCGATGTTGCACAGTTGATGGCTGTCAGCTCCCTTACCTTAGTATCGATTATTAAAGATAGTGCCATGATCATCGGATTGGTTACGGTGATGTTTGTGAATAATTGGCAAATTACACTTCTTGTCTTCTTAATGGCGCCATTTCTCTATCTGATTTTACGCTATGTCTCTAAACGTTTGCGGGGGATCTCTCGAAGAATGCAGGGGCATATGGGCGAGTTTAATCATATCTTAGAAGAGGGGATTAGAGGGCAGAAGGAGATCAAGCTCTTTGAAGCTTATGATCAAGTTAATGGACGTTTCTCTAAGGTTAATAAGGATCTAAGACACTTGAGTATGAAGAGCTTGGTCGCTAGCCAATTAGCAAGCCCTGTCTCCCAAGTCTTTTTAGTGATTTTTATCGCCTTTGTGATCTGGTATGCCTCAAATCAAGCCTCGGCAGATCAGGTTACTATCGGAAGTTTTATCTCGTTGTTAGCAGCGATGGTTGGAATGTTAACGCCGATTAAACGTTTAGTCAGTATGAATGAGGCGTTACAACGGGGAGCGGCCGGTGCTGAAGGGGTCTTTAGTATTTTAGATGCGGAAGGAGAAAAAGATCAAGGCGATGCTAAGTTATCGCAGGTGAAAGGGCATATTGAATTTAAAGATGTGACTTTCCAATATGAGGGAAGTGAGGTAGCGGCACTTAAAGAGATCTCTTTAGAGATTAAGCCCTATGAAACGGTAGCGCTTGTAGGTGCCTCCGGCAGTGGAAAGAGCACCTTTGCGAATCTGCTTTCCCGATTTTACAATCCAACCTCAGGTTCGATCTCTTTAGATGGTAAGAATATTGAGGAGATTGAGCTCGCCGCTTATCGATCAGCGATCGGTTACGTTGGGCAGCATGTCATTCTTTTTGCAGATACGATTGCTAAAAATATCAGTTTTGGTAACGAATTTTCGACTGAAGAGGCGATTGAAAAAGCAGCTCAATTTGCAAATGCCAATGCTTTTATTGAGAAGTTACCTGAGCAGTATGAGACAGTCATTGGTGAGAATGGGGCAAAATTATCAGGAGGCCAGCGTCAAAGGATTGCGATTGCGCGGGCGATTTTGAAAGATGCTCCGATCTTAATCTTTGATGAGGCGACAAGTAGTTTAGATAATGAGAGTGAGTATGCCATTCAACAGGCACTCAAAGAGCTGAGTCGTGAGAAGACGACGATTATTATTGCTCATCGACTCTCAACGATAGAGCATGCCGATAAGATTGTTGTTTTTGATCAAGGACGAATTGTTGAAGTTGGTACACATCAAAGCTTGCTTGAGAAGGCGGGATATTATGCCAAACTCTATCGGGTAGATAAAAAATAGACTTATCTTATTATAAATAATTTTTATTCCATGATGGATCACCCGGGCTTGATCGGGGTTGTATCAAAAAAGATATTTGTATTAAAAATCCCACAAATTTGGATTTTTGATGCAAATATGTATCAATTCTAATAAAAATGAGATATGATTGAACCGTTAGTTTGTATTATCTGAAGGTAACTTGTTACAACTGTCTGTAATACATTTATTTTATAATTAGTAATTAAGTGGAGACTTATATGAAAAAGCAATTAACTATTGCTGCATTAGCAGGTCTATTCGCGACTTCTACAGCTGTAGCAGCGACAGATTCGTTAATCGATAGACAAGGTGAGTTTGTAAAAGATCGTCAAGGCGAGTGTGTCTTAGTTAAAGATGGCGTTCCTGGATGTGGTGTTGTTGTGCAAGATTTAACTTTCTCAGCAGATACATTCTTTGCTTTTGATAAAGCAGAACTTCGTCCACAAGGCCGTGAGTTACTTGATAAAGTAGCAGCAGAGCTTGTTAAGAATGCAAACGATGTAAAATCAATCACTCTTACAGGTCACACTGATGCGATCGGTAGCGAGAAATACAACCTTGGTCTTTCACAACGTCGTGCAGATGCAGTACGCAACTACTTAGTTGAGAAAGGTGTTAACCCAGCAATTATCACTGCTAAGGGTGAAGGTATCAGCTACACATTTGACAACGCAACTGCTGAAGGCCGTGCGAAAAACCGTCGTGTAGATGTTAAAATTGAAGCAGTAAGAGAAGTAAACGTTAACTAATTAACAATTTCTCTATTGTTGAGCAACTTGCTCCGATAATAATTTCATCGGGGTAATGTTCAGAGCACTCTATCTAATAGAGTGCTTTTTTTGTGCATTCTATTTTTGTAATCATTTTAATATTTATCACTCTGCGATAAACTCTGCGGCAACAGCCACCATTTAACGCCGATTATTGGCGATTGTAGCGATCAACTGTTTTATGAGAGTTATTCCACTCTAGAACCTCATCGGTTTGATTAAAGCGGATATTCTAAGCCTGAGGGGTGCTTTTAATCTTATAATACTTCTCAATGAGCATATAAGGATTGATCAGATAAGGGCAGAAGCATGAGGCTTGAGAAGGTAAAAGCATATTTCATTGTTAATTGTTAACTTGCTGATGTAATATTTAGGATTTAGAATGGCGAGCTTACACTATTAGCCAAGTATTCACTCTAATATTAATTTAGAAAAGGTAATATTCTGATTTTAGCCTAGAATATAGTCTCCGAGGCTGATGAAAGGAGCATCAACAAAGATCGATAGAGGTTCGATAGATGATTCTTCTCTGGCTTTTTTTAGATAAAAAAAGGGTGCGCTTCCGTAGTAGTCGGTTGCAAATCACCAAGACTCTTGAACGCGTACGTTCAAGTGGATACCTAATAGAGTTCTTTAGGCTTCTGAACTAAATCAGCTTGCACACCAAACTCTAATGTCGGCGATCCAAAGTATTAAAATTAGGATCAAGAGGTGTATGGTGATAAAAACGCTCGTACATAACAGAAACGCACCAACGACATTTTGACATAATCACCATAAATTATCAACCTAAGATTGGGCGATAAAAAGGCCGTAAAGCTCCTCTGTATGAGGACTATCCATCTTTTTAAGGAGTTGCTTAAAGGAGCGACCAGTTGTCACAACATCATCGATAATAAGGAATGATCTCTGCTCTGCAGGCGATAGAACAGCATGATTTTTAATAAAGTGGTTTTGTAGATTTGTAAGTCTTTCAGATCGTTTAAGGTCTGTCTGAGGAATAGAAAAGGCACGCTTTTTTAGATAGTTATCACAGTAGGAGAGCTCACTACGTCTCGATAGATGTCGAGCCACTTCACTGACGGGATTGTATCCTCGCTTCGCAATGCGAAGACGGCCACTTGGCATAGGAATAATGGTTGTATCGATCGGTAATTGAGCAAAGAAGTTGGGTGCTTGCTGCCACATTAACTGAGTTAATGTTTTTGCTAAATAGGGGCGTAGGGAGTATTTAAATTGCTGAATAATCTTACGAACAGTGTTCTCATAATTGAAACAGACAAAAATATCCTGAAGTTTAGGGTGTTCTTTTTTGCAAAAATGACACAGAAAGGCTCCGGTTGTATCACAAAAGATACACTTTCGATCGGCAAAAATTATTTTTGAGACACAGCTTTGGCAGAGATTTTCATACTTCTCTAATATAATTTTTTGCTGGCAGAGGGTGCAAAAAGGTGGGAATAGTGACTTTAAGAGATATTTTGTACGCTCTAATATCGATTGCTTCATTGTTGCTCTCGCTTAATTGACTCTTCGAAACTGTTCCTAAAATTGGCTTTTAAATCGGATTGCTTCCATAACCCTCATTGCTACTCATTACTCTCATTAAGTCTAAGTCTAAGTCTAAGTCTAAGTCTATTAAGTCTATTAAGTCTATTAATTTTATTGCTATTCCTCTTATTATTTTCGTTATGAGTGAGGGAATGGCTACTAAGGATAGGTGTTGAATACATTGTGTTGTAATTTTATTTGATCTACCCACCTTTTCGACTTTTTATCTTCTGTTTAATGACCTTTGGCATCACTTGCTTGGGATATTGTGGCAAATGGAGGATGCCTCCTCTAGTGGTTTGAGAGGGGGGATCGCACTAATTTGAACACTGATAGGATCATGGTCGGAATAGCGAAAGGTGTAATATAGGTTGGTATTGATGTGATGTGCTTGAGGATTATGGTATGAGAGGCGATGATCAACCAAAATATAATCTAGTATTACCGGCCGATTTCGATGCTTTGTTGTGTAGAGTCTTCCCGGAAGATCTTTCCAGATAGATCTTAATTCTTTACTTTGTAATATCTCTAGCGTCTGACTATTGGGGGTATCGTTAAAATCCCCTAAGAGAATAATATAGTGGTTAGGTAGCTGTTGAGTATAGAAGTTATAAATCGCTTGTGCCTGTTGATTTCGCTGTTTTCGTGCGCGCTTTTTATCTTGATTTGTTTTTGCATTTTGTGATTTGAGATGACAGTTGATCAGCATGAGAGGATGGCCATGATAATCGATCGTTAGCGCAAGTGGGTAGCGGGAGGCCGAGAAGAACTGCTGCTCATCACCCGAAAAACAGCTCATTGTAGGTAGCGTCTGTAGTTGTTGTACCGAGAGAGATTCTTTAACGAGAAATGCGGGGCGAATATTGAGGTCAGCGGCACCACCAGAACTCTCATTTGTAGGAGGAAGATCGAGATAACGATATCGAATACCACTTCGTTGTGCTATCTGTTGGCAGATCCAATCGCCGATAATCGCTTCGGCTCTTGGATGATCGCTCTTTGTCTTAGCACCGATCTCTTGCAATGCAATGATGTCCGGTAAATTGAGGGGATCATCAAGCGCAATAATGAAGTGAAAGAGTTTCTGGATAGAAGAGCCTTCATAGAGGTTTTGTACATTGCAAGAAGCAATCGAGAGATCGAATGAGTGATCGAGTATTAGTGGCATGAATGATGTTTTGTGGGAAAGGTCAATAGGGTAGCGCTATGATTGGTAGTAATGACCAATCGATTGTAAAAGAGCGATCTTATGGTGATCGTCTGTCGCAGTAGCCTCTTCTAAGAGCGCTTCATAGGTAGGCTGATAGCGGGTACGATAATACTCTCGTTTAAGGAGGATATAACGTTGCCACTCTTCCTGCTCATCTTCAAAGAGTGTTTCAAAGTAATTGCGTGCGCGGTAGATAAAGAGAAGGGGGTCGAGGCGAGGGTCATCAAAATAGAACTCATGATACTTTAGCTCCTCGCCATTCATCTTAGGCACTAGATCCATCTGATGACGATCTTTACGCTCAAAGAATCCTTGGTAGAGCAGTGATTCTACCGGTTCACTGTGAGGATCGCTCTCAAAGTCGCGTGGTGTTTGATAGATCTCCATCAATTTTGTTTCCATCAATTCTCGATTATCGATAATAAGCTGATGATTTTTAAGGCAATGTTGTTGATCTAAAATATCTGAGGGGAGGGTAGAGAGAAGCGCTGTGGGTGCTAAAACGGGGCAACGATTGAGATGAATGCCTTTAAGGGGAATTCTTGCCTCTCCTTCAGGCAGTTCAGCGGTTGGGGTGTAGAGCTTCTCTCTAATCGTTTCTGCAGGGAGTTCTAAGAGTGGTTCTATCTCTCCCATAAGATCGATAGAGATTAATTCATTACGATTTTGTGGGCTAAAAAGCACCGGCGTGATCATGGAGATATTATTACGCTCTAATCCAAACATTCCTGAGATATGAAGCAGTGGTTTGAGTTTTTGTAGATCGATTAATTGTTGAAGATCTCGCGCGCGCCGATGATTGAAGTAGTAGGAGAAGAGGCGCGGTTGCCGTTCTTTGATCAATTTAGCCATTCCAATGGTGGCATAGACATCACTGAGGGCATCATGGGCTTTCTCATGGAGGAGATGATTCGCCTTTGAGAGATTTTCTAATTTAAAGCTGACATTCCCCTTCTCATCTTGGGGCCACTCAATCCCTTCTGGGCGAAAGGTATAAGTGGCACGAACGATATCGAGCAGATCCCAGCGAGAATTTCCATTTTGCCAACTATAGGCGTATGGATCGATAAAGTTACGATAGAAGAGGTAACGAATCATCTCATCATCGAAGCGGATATTGTTATATCCCAAGATGCAGCTATTAGGTCGAGAGAATGCTTCCGCTATTTGGGTAGCAAATTGAGCTTCAGAAAGCCCTTTCTCTTGAGCTTCCTCTAAGGTAATGCCGGTGATAAGAATCGCATTGGGATCAGGGAGATAATCTTCCGGGGGGTGGCAATAGATATTGATTGGCTCTTCAATGATATTGAAGTTTTCATCTGTTCTAATGCCGGCAAACTGCGCAATACGATCCTCTTTAGGATTAATCCCAAAGGTTTCAAGATCATAAAAAAAGAAGCTTGGTGACATGACATCTCCTCTATCGATTGCTATTTGAGTTGCGATTTAATTATCGCTTTGCGGCGATAAGAGAGCATGATAACAAAATCTATGATGGGGCTCTATTGATGCGACCCTTTAGAGTGAGAAGTTTTCTCCAAGATAGACGCGACGGACATCTTCATGATTGAGAAGATATTCTGTGTCTCCTTCTGCGATAACGGTGCCGGCACTTAAAATGTAGGATCGTTCGCAGATCGAGAGCGTTTCACGAATATTGTGATCGGTAATTAAAATACCGATATTACGCTTAGAGAGTTGGAGAATAATCGATTGAATATCAGAGACAGAGAGCGGATCTACGCCGGCAAAAGGTTCGTCGAGTAGCAGAAATTTAGGATTGAGCGCTAAGCTTCGGGCAATCTCTACACGGCGACGCTCTCCACCTGATAGGGAGATTCCTAGGGAGTTTGCGATGTGAGTGATTTTAAAGTCTTCAAGTAACTCGTCGGTAAGCTCTTGTTGTGCTTGTGGCGAGAGATCTTTGCGAGTTTGACAGATTGCTAAAATATTATCGCGACTACTCATCTTTCTAAAGATAGATGCTTCTTGCGGGAGGTAACCGATCCCTAATTGGGCACGGATATGCATCGGACTTTGAGTAATCTCTTTATCATCGATAAAGACCTCACCCTCATCTGGGGTAATGAGACCAACGGTCATATAGAAACTGGTTGTTTTCCCGGCGCCATTAGGGCCTAAGAGCCCGACGACCTCACCCTGTTCAATATGGAATGAAGCACCATTGACAACGGTGCGATTCTTAAAGCGTTTAATGAGATTTTGTGCAGTTAGTAGCATTGTTTGCTTACCTTTCACTCGTAAGAGATTGTTCAGAATCATTCTATTGCGCTAAAACATATCAGAGCGATACGATAGAGCGATAGGCTATTAGTCCCGATTATCCATCTGAATGGTAAAGTGGACTCGCTCTTTAGGGCTTCTTTCAGCATTAATCGTTCGAGTATCTAGATCGTAGATAATTTTATTGGCTGTCGCGATATCTTTGTTCTGTTCTACTTGAGCATTGGTTTCAAGCTCTAATATTGCGCGTTTAGGGAAATAGCGGAGCGTCTGCCCTTCACCAAAGACCCAAGGTTCATCTGGCTTAGGAAGATCTTTAATTTTCACCGGATCCCCGGTAGCAATAATATACTCTAATTCACCATCTTCGAGGAGAAAATGCGCCTCATCGGCATAGATTGTTAGATTTCCTTGAACCATGACCACATTTCCCCGATAGATCCCGGTAGGTTCTGTCGGGGAGCTGCTCTGGAACTCCGACCAGTCGGCATCGATATGGAGTGGTAGTTTTCGATCTTCCGGGAGTGCTAAAGCGATACTATTGAGAAGAAGGAGGAGTGGCATGCCCTTTTTTAAGAGGGCAGAGAGCGGTGTTAACAAACTATTTTTCATCGTGATGACCTGTATCTGGTTCAGTTATATAGGTAGATTTTACATCTCTATGGAGCGTAAAGTGTTCTTTACGGGGATAACCGATTAATCCATAGCCGGAGAGTTTTCGTGTAGGCATCTCTAATTCAACAAAGAGATCAGTTGTGACCTTATCTCCTTCATCATGAATATAGAGTAGATCTGTCGTAATGACCATATCATCTTCAGGTTTCTCTCGATCAGGTTTATGGAGATAGACATTTTTAATAAGAGTGAGCAGCGATTTATCTTCTGTGTAGCGAGCAAAATCGCTCTTTGCAGTCCATTCGATCAGTTCATTGAGTGGGCGCTCATCGGCATTGAGGGCCATTAAGTTGTAATGTTTAAGGAGTGGATCGGTTAAATATCCTCCTTCAGCATTATCGTAATGAACAAGGGTCTCTCCTATTAGGAGATATTCAAGTATTCCCTCTCTATTGTATCGAAAGACCTCAAAGTCATTGAGAGAGAGTTGTGGATCTGTTGATTCTACTTTCTCTTGCCCACGACTATCTTGATAGATGACCCATGCAAAGTAGAGGAGAATGCCTAAGATAAAGAGCAAGAGGAGACGTTTGAGGATCTCTGCAGTTGTCATAAGGGCTCCTTTTAAAGGGTCGGCCTGAGGTTGTCAGGGAAATTGGGGACTTTACGAGATAGACCTAATAAGATCTGATTATCTATCAGATTATCTTATTAGGTCATCTTATCAGGCAGTTTTATAGGCCGATCTTAGTAGTCATCGTCAATTTCATCAGGTTATTCTGATCAATGACGATCGCCGACCTTCAATGGCCTTTTATTTACCTTTTAATAAAATTTTAATAACTTCTTTAATGGTTTTTAAAATATTTTAATAATTTTTAAGAGGTTTTATTATTTTTTAGTCAATGTTTGGATATTTAATGCGTCATCTGCCATCAGAAGGATATCTGCCCCTCGCGCTGCAAAGAGACCATTAGTTACTACGCCGGTGATCTGATTGATAGATGCTTCCAATTGAATAGGACTTGTGATCTTAAGGCCGGAGACATCAACAATGAGATTATGGTTATCGGTGATAAACCCTTCTCTAATTTGAGCTCTTCCTCCCATCTGCTCCATTTTACGCATCACGTAATGTGCCGCCATCGGGATCACTTCGATCGGGAGTGGGAATTGCCCTAATGTTTTTACCAGTTTTGATTGATCAGCAATACAGACAAAGCGATTAGCATGAGCGGCAACGATCTTTTCACGAGTTAATGCACCGCCGCCCCCTTTGATCATGGCCAGGTTGTGGTTGATCTCATCGGCGCCATCAATATAAGTATCGATAAGTGTGATATCAGCAAGATCGACAATAGGAATGCCGAGGGCTTCGACCTGTTTTGAGGTTCGTTCTGAGCTCGATGCAACCCCTTTGATCTTAAAAGGAAGCGTAGGAAGCAGGGCAATTAAGCAATCGACAGTGGAGCCGGTGCCTAGACCTAAGATTTGATCTTCAGGGATATATTGTAGCGCTGCTTTTGCAACAGCTTCTTTTTGTTGTTGTGCGTTCATAATATAGTGTCACAATAATTAGGAATAAAAGTGGAAAGTAGTCTAGACGCTCAAATGATAAGGATTTAATCGTTTATATACTACGTGCTTTGCTGTATAGTGTACGGACTAATTATACTCGTAAAATCGATAAAGGGAACATTCAATGACAGTAGCAAAAGATAAAGTAGTTAGCGTAATTTATACCCTCACTGATGACCAAGGTACGCTCCTTGATACAAACAAAGGTCAAGAGGCTTTGGATTTCATTCAAGGGCATGGAATGATGATCCCTGGATTTGAGAAAGCGCTTGAAGGTGCAGCTGAAGGGCAAACACTCTCATTCACAGTTTCTCCAGCTGAAGGCTATGGCGAATCAAACGATGATTTTATTATTGAAGTTCCCCGTACAGCATTCCCTGAAGATGAAGAAGTTCAAGTGGGTTGGCAGGTAACAGGTACAACACCTGATGGTCAAATGCAGGCATTTAGAGTTCTTGCAGTCTCAGATGAAACAATTAAATTAGATGCAAATCACCCATTGGCAGGCAAAAATCTTAACTTTGAAGTTGAGGTTGTCGGCCTTCGTGATGCGACAGAGCAAGAGCTTGCACATGGTCACGTTCATGCCGATGGTCATGATCATTAATTTTTAAAATTTTTGATTTATAAAAAATATCTATGTCTCAAAGTAAAATTTATCAATTGAAGGGGGAACTATCGACAATGATGGTTCTCTATTTGAGAGGAATAGATCTAAAATTATTAGAAGATGAGCTATCAAGACAAATTGATAGCTCTCCTCAATTGTTTAGAGGTATTCCTATCATTGTTGATCTCTCTGCGATTACCGTTGGTAATAGCTTAGATCTAAACTGGCTGAAAAATCTGCTATTGACGAAGGATCTTGTTCCTGTCGGTCTTAGAAATGCGAATGAAGATCTCATTGCTAAAGCAGGTAGTGCCGGGTGGGCATTATTGGCGGGAAATAGTGGTCGTGCGCGTGAAATAGAACTCAATAGTGCTGAGATCGCTTTAGAGGAGCAGAATCGTGCCGCTATAGATGCGGAGAAACAAACGGTCGTAGAGAAAGAGATCGAGGTTATTCAGCCTATTGAGACAACGATGCATGTTCAGCAAGTGCGTTCAGGTCAACAATTGACGGTCTCTCAAGGCGATTTAGTTGTGATCAACTCCGTCAATGAAGGTGCTGAACTTCTTGTTGATGGTAATATCCATGTTTATGGCGCATTAAGAGGCAGAGCCTTAGCCGGTATTCATGGGAATCGATCTGCAAGAATCTTCTGCCAATCGCTTGAAGCTGAATTGGTGGCGATTGCTGGTTTTTATCGAATGCAAGAGGATATTCCTTCTGAATTACGAGGCAAAACGGTGCAGATCTATCTTGATCAAGATGAATTAAAGATCGAGCAATTAATTAAGTGATATTGATAGATGCTCGAAGGAGCACTCTATTGATAATGATTATTGAGTTACTGTTTTAATAGCGGCAGTCACACCAACGATAATCAAGTAGATAGTAATAAGTGGTTAAGATTAATATTAGCAAGTTATGATTATAGAGTTGTGATCAAGTTGTGATATTAATCAGCTGTATCAAGGAATCAGTTGCATCATGATGCTTAAGCTCTATATTATGACTCTATATTACTAAGTCTTACTAAATATCCCTAATGCATCAGAGATATTTATGTAATAGTTATGGAATGTTTATGTAATGGTTATAAATTTATAAACATACTTATAAATAGCTATAAGTAGCTATAAATGATTATTAATTAGACGTTAGTTTAAGGTATATTGTATCTTCTATAGCTATTTTGTTTATTGGTATCTTTATCGAATATTATCGAATATTATCGAATATTTTTATCGATACCTCTATTCGTATCGCTATTATTTATCGCTATATTATTAGTATCATGATCACTTATCGTTTAAATTTATGATATAGAAGAATGATAAATAGAAGCGATAGCTCCTTTGCCATAATGGATCCTAAAGGTTCATTATTTGATTTTTCTTGATTAAAGTAGAGAAAAGAGTAGCGCAAAGGCTCAATAAATGGGAGAGTAATTCTCTCGAAAATTCTTTACAAGAATTTAATATTTCTTAAGAATTTTAATTAGGTAATCTAAATAGATAGAATTTGTATGTGGGGGCACGAGTGGCAAGAATCATAGTTGTAACATCCGGTAAGGGTGGTGTAGGTAAAACGACGACGAGTGCGAGCATTGCAGCAGGGCTTGCAAAGAATGGACATAAGACCGCAGTGATCGACTTTGATGTAGGTTTGCGTAACTTAGACCTAATCATGGGTTGTGAACGTCGTGTCGTATATGACTTTGTGAATGTTGTGAATGATGAGGCTTCATTGGCACAAACATTGATTAAAGATCGTCGTCTTGAAAATCTCTACATTCTTCCCGCTTCTCAAACACGCGATAAAGATGCCCTCACAAAAGAGGGTGTTGAGAAGGTGATGAAGGAGCTTGATGGTATGGGATTTGAATTTATCATCTGTGACTCACCAGCCGGTATTGAGAAGGGTGCACAGCTTGCAATGTATTTTGCAGATGATGCTATCGTAACAACCAATCCAGAGGTCTCCTCAGTTCGTGACTCTGACCGAATTTTAGGAATTCTTGCAAGCAAAACAAAGAGAGCAGAAGAGGGTAAAGAGGTTAATCAGCACCTTGTGATCAATCGCTATAACCCAACACGTGCAGCGAATGGTGATATGCTCTCTGTTAATGATATTTTAGATATTCTTGGTATTCCCCTTTTAGGAGTGGTTCCAGAGTCTCAGGCCGTATTGCAATGCTCTAACTCAGGGGAACCTGTGATTATGAATGAAGAGTCAGATGCAGGACAAGCCTTTAATGACATTGTTGAGCGTTTTCTTGGAAAAGATCTCCCTCATCGTTTTATTGAAGCGCCTAAGAGAGGCTTCTTTGGACGGATTTTTGGAGGTTAGAGATGTTTCAGCTGTTGTTCGGCAAGCGTCGTAGATCAAATACGGCATCGATTGCAAAAGAGCGCTTACAGATTATTGTTGCGCATGAACGTGTAAAGAATATGGATGGAAATCCAGATTTTATGCAAGATCTTCAACGAGATATATTGGAAGTTGTTCGTCGCTATTTGCCAGTTGAATCTGAGCAGATCAATATAGCGATGGAACGCGACGGAGACTGTGACGTTTTAGAGTTAAATATCGTTTTGTCGGATGATGAAAAATAGGTGATATTCTGTACTACTGCGGTAGATCATTATCTGAGCAAAAAGGTCGATAACTTATTGATAATAAAGTAGCCGTATTGGAAAATACGGCTATTTTTTCGTTAAAGCTTGCAATTTTTTTTTTGATCTAATATAACAAAATAGTGTGAAGAAAACTTATGCGTCTAGATAAATGGTTATGGGCCGCCCGATTTTATAAGACTCGCCGTCTTGCTACGGATGAGATTAATAAAGGGCGCGTAAAAGTCAATGGCATTGAGGCCAAGCCTTCTAGAGTTATCGTCGTAGGTGATTTGGTAACGATAAGAAAGTTACAAGTGATCTACGAAGTCGAAGTGTGCTTGCTTATCGAGCAGCGCGGTCCAGCATCTGTAGCAATGACAATGTATCAAGAGACAGAGGTGAGTATTGCTCGAAGAGAGCACGAGCGTGAGCTTCGCAGATTATCTCCGCAGCCTCACTCAGAATCGAGGAGCAGTCGAGATAAAAAACGTTTAAGAGACGTGAAACAAGGGAAATATTTTAAATCGTAATATAAATACGTTTAGTGACGTATATCAAGTGGAGAGAAAGAAAATGGGTTATCGGTCAGAAGTTGATTTGTTAGGGGAATTATTAGTACCAAGTGATGCTTACTACGGCATCCACACCCAGCGAGCAATCAATAACTTCACCATTTCAACCCAGAAGAACCGAGATAATCCACAATTTATTTATGGCTTAGCAGCAGTAAAAAAAGCAGCAGCAAAGGCGAATATGGATTTAGGAGCTATCAAGCCGGAGGTGGGTCATGCAATTATTGCGGCATGTGATCTCCTTCTAAAGGATGATACTTACTATATGCATTTCCCTATTGATGCATTCCAAGGGGGCGCGGGTACTTCACTCAATATGAATGTGAATGAAGTGATTGCCAACCTTGCACTTGAAACGCTAGGACTTGAGAAGGGGCGTTATGATGTTATTAATCCTAATGACCATGTTAATGAATCTCAGTCGACAAATGATGCGTATCCAACAGGAATGCGGGTCGCTTTTTATAAAGTATCTGAGGCATTAATTGAAGCGGCAGATTATCTATACCAAGGGTTGAAGGAGAAGGAGAAGGAGTTTTCTGAAGTCTTGAAGATGGGGCGGACACAGTTACAAGATGCTGTACCTATGACTTTAGGAATGGAGTTTGGCGCATTTGCGTATCAGATTAAAACGGGCATCGATTATTTAAAACTTGCTCGACAAACGTTGCTCTCGATTAACTTAGGTGGGACAGCGATCGGTACGGGAATCAATACGCCAGATGGTTACGCTGAGCTTGCGGCTCACTACCTTTCAGAAATAACGGGATTCCCCTTCAAGCCGGCGGATGACCTTATTGCAGCAACATCAGATCTTTCTGATTTTGTCTACTTCCATTCTGCATTAAAAGGTTTTGCTGTTAAATTATCAAAAATGGCAAATGATCTTCGTCTTCTTTCATCGGGTCCTCGTGCAGGATTGAAAGAGATCAATCTTCCTGAGTTACAAGCAGGAAGTTCGATTATGCCGGCAAAAATTAATCCCGTGTTGCCAGAGGCTGTTAATAATGCCTGCTTTAAAGTTTTCGGGAATGACACAACTGTCTTAACTGCTGCAGAAGCAGGGCAGCTACAGCTTAATGCGATGGAGCCTGTGATTGCACAATCAACATTTGAGTCGATGATGTTATTAACAAACTCCTGCCGTTCTCTGCAAGATCGTTGTATCTCAGGCATCACAGCGAATGAGAGTTATTGTCTTAACTATATTCTTAATTCGATCGGTATTATCACCTATCTCAACCCTATTATTGGTCATGGAGAGGGGGATATTGTGGGTCGTATCTGTGCGAAGACAGGTAAGAGTGTCCGGGATGTGGTCTTAGAGAGAGGCTTAATGGGGGCAGATCAGTTTGATGAGATGTTCTCATTAGAAAATCTCCGTAAAACATTAGGTCTACATTAAAGGATCTATATTAAGGATCTATATTA
Source organism: Ignatzschineria cameli (assembly GCF_003121895.1). Classification (GTDB taxonomy): domain Bacteria; phylum Pseudomonadota; class Gammaproteobacteria; order Cardiobacteriales; family Wohlfahrtiimonadaceae; genus Ignatzschineria; species Ignatzschineria cameli. The sequence goes on along the minus strand of NZ_QEWW01000003.1, from coordinate 224,579 downwards.
AGGATCGCATAGTAGGAGGGGACGTCAGGTTCCTCTCTTAGCGAGATATAAATAAGAGAGAATGTTCAATATTATTGAAATTGATAAAGAGATCGATTCGCCTTTGTGTCAAGAGGCGAATCTTTTTTTAAGCGGGTATCAAAAGGTCTACTCTCCCCATAGTGTGAGGGTAAAGCAGCAGGCTTTGAGTCAATTGATTGTCTATCTTAAAGAGCGGGAGGTTGATGCTTGGCCTGAATGTGATGAGCGAGTATTGCGGGAATATCTGATCTTTAGGGCGAAAGGAGGTCGCCGAAAGCAGCGTGAGCGTCTTAGTAGCGCTAGTCTTGAAACTCATCTTGCCGCCTTGAGAATTTTTTTCACCTATCTATTAGAGAAAGGGATTGTGACTTATAATCCCGCAAGGTTAATCTCCCCCCCTAAGAAAGCGGAACGTTTACCAAAAGTTGTAGAAGCTGAGCTCTTAAAGACCATTTTAGATCGTCCGCCGGAGGATCTGTTAGAGAAGCGTGATCTTGCGATTTTAGAGCTCCTCTACTCTAGTGGTCTGCGTCTTGCCGAGGTTGCGGCGCTTAATTTGCCGCATCTCGATCTTAATGAGCATTTGGTGCGAGTTATTGATGGTAAAGGGGGGAAGGATCGTTTAGTGCCTGTAGGTCAGGTTGCACTGATAGCGATTAAAGAGTGGTTGTCGATTCGCCAAGAGTGGTTATCTGCAGCTTCACTGCTCGATCGGGATGATGAGGCGCTCTTTATCTCTCAAAAGGGAGGACGGCTTTCAGATCGGCAAATTAGCCGCCGGGTGAAGCGTTATGCAGAGAGGAGTGGGGTCAATATTAATCTTCATCCCCATCTTTTGCGCCATTCAATGGCAACCCATATTTTAGAATCGAGCCAAGATATACGGTTAGTGCAGGAGTTATTAGGGCATGCTGATATCTCTACAACCCAAGTCTATACTCATCTCAATTTTAATCATTTAGCGAAGGTTTTTGATAGTGCGCATCCTCGTGCGAAGCGTAAAAAAGAGAAGTAGAAGGGGAAGTCGGGCGAAAAGTAGGGCTGGAAACAAAAAAGAGGCGTAAGAAGAGGCATAGAAAAAGAAGAGGACTACTCACAATGAGTAGTCCTCTTTTCTGTTCAAATATTATTTGATCTTTATGACTGCTTAGCTATGTGCTATCGCCATCTTGTTGATGCTCACTTAATTCCGAGAGGAATTAGAGAGTTTCACCACCTACAGGACGGTTACATGGGCAGAGTTCATCAGTTTGAAGTGCATCAAGGATACGTAAAACTTCAGGAACGTTACGACCAACGCTGTCTGGGTTTACAGACACGTGTTGGATAACGTTGTGTGGGTCTACGATAAATGTTGCACGTAAGCAAACGCCAGACTCTTCATCACGAACACCAAGCATGTCAACTAAATCACCTGCTGGGTCAGCAAATGAGTAGTGGCCTAATTTATCTAAATCTGGATGTGCGCGTCTCCAAGCTAATTTACAGAATTCGTTATCTGTAGATCCGCCCATAAGTACAGCATCACGGTCTTCAAATTCTTTAGCGATTTTATCAAACTCAACGATCTCTGTTGGGCAGACAAATGTAAAGTCTTTTGGATAGAAGTAGATAATTTTCCACTTACCTGGGAATGATTTTTCTGTGATTGTTTCAAAAGCAGAAACACCATTCTCTTCTGGGTTGTTAAAACCAGGTTTTGCTGCAACAACTTCAAATGCTTCTAAAGTATTGCCAACAGTTTTAGGAATACGATAAGTAAAGTCTGTATCAAAAGTCATTGAAAACTCCTTTATATTGAAAGTGATTCGGAATTCGGTGAGAGCAAGAAGTATCTCGATCTCGTTACACTATTTATAATAGGGGCTTTGACTCGATAATTCAATGAAAAGGCTCATTGAATTATCGAAAGGCTCTTATAGATAATCTTAATCACGCAATGAGGCTCTATTTACCTCACTATCGGCGATTTTTTCGATCTCATTTTCACCTGTCTGAATCTGAACTTCTGCCACTTTTTCCGAGTGTATTTCCTTTGTCGCTTCCTGATCTGTTTCCTTTTGTGGGGCAGTTAAGGCAGCGGCTGGTTTCTTCTCTACTTCAACCTTTTTTGATGCTTCAATCTCAGCGTTCTCTTTGACCTCGGCAGGAGATTGAGTTGTAGGTTGCTCTACTTTTGGCGCTTTTATCTCATGGTGAGCAGCTTCTACTGTTGCAGTCGTTGCTTCCTTCTCTCCCTTAGATGTCGGCTCTGTCTCTGTGATCTTCACATCAGAAGCTTCTGGTGAGACTTGAGACTCTGACGGGATCTCTTTCACCGGAGTTTTCTTCTCTTCGGCAGATGACTCTTGAGTTGTACTTCTATTTTCAGACTCATTCTGTTTCTGATCTCTTTTTTCATGCTTCTCTTGGGCTTTCGGCGCTCCCTCTGAGCTTTCTACTTCTCGATCAATCTTCTCTGTTGGAGCCTTGTCAGTAAGTGACTTTTGAGGGGTATCAGTAGCCTCTGTTGCTTGATCTGCTTTTTTAGATGCTGCCACCTCTTTTTCAGGGGTCTGCTTGCCGATCACTTGATCGTCAGCTTTATTTTCGACCTTTGAAGATTGGTTCTCGGGCTTTTGTCCTTCATCCACTTTTTCAGAGACCACAGCTTTTGTCTTGGGCTCAACTTTTTCGGTCACTTGCGTATTCTCTTCTACCGCTTCAACCTGTTTTGGTTGTGCTAGCTCCTCTTTAGCGACTCTCGGACGACCTGTTCTAACAACTCGTTGACGAATCTCTTCGCCCACTTTTACCTCAATAACCTCTTCCTCTTTAGTTCGGTTATTTCTTGTTGCTTTTTTGGCATCAGATCGTTGATCGCGATCACGACGATTGCGTTGACGAGGTGCTCTCTCTTCTGATCGCTCTTCAGATTGATTCTCTTTGCGCTCTTCAGGCTGCTCTTTACGAGCTTCATCAATACTCTCTTCGCGACGCTTTTGGCGTTGATTTTGGCGCTCATTTTGACGCTCATTACGCTCTTTTTCATTATTACGTTGAACGTTTTCGTTACCTCGATCATTGCTTCGATCATTGTCGCGGGTTTGCGTATTTTTATCGGCTACCTGTTGCGTTTGAGTTGAAGGTTGGTTTTTCTCATGATCCGCCTCATTGCGAGTGTTTTTACGATCATTACGCTCTCGCTGTTTCTCTTGTCCGCTTTGAGTCTCTTGCTGAGCTCGACTTTGTTGATTACGACGCTGATTTTGGTTATTGCGCTCTTGCTGTTGATTCTGTTGTTGATTTTGATTATTACGGCGATTGCTCTCTTTAGGCTCATTTTGTTGAGCTGTTTGATTGAATTCCGCATTTACATCAACTTCACGCTCGACTGTCTCAATGGTATTGCGACTAGGATGATTATGGCGTTGATTACGCTGGCGCTGCTGATTATTGCGACCGCGATTATTGCGCTGTTGATCACGATTGCGATTATTGCGCTGCTCATTGCGAGGATTTTTCTCCTCTTTTTTCTTCTTCCCGCCTTGATTGTCGCTCTCTGTTGTTTTGTTGAAGAGTGCTTTTACATAGTTGAAGATTGAGCTTAAAGCCGCCTCTGTTTTTTGGATAAAGGTTTTCTCTGCTATGGGAGCAACCTCTTCTACCTTCGGTGGAGGCGCCATTGGAGAGATTCCGGAAACAGCCGGTTTTTCAATCATCTTCTTATTAGCGATCACCGCTTGATTGCGAATATCATCGATCGTAAGCTCTTCTTTGATGATATGTGCTTCACTGTCAGCGCCGGTCTCTTCATCATTGATGCGATAACGGGTCATCTTAAAGTGTGGTGTTTCAAGCTCAGTATCGGGAATCACGATCACGCGTACTTTAAGGCGAGTTTCAATATCCTCAACATCTGCACGTTTCTCATTTAAGAGATAGACTGCGACATTTACCGGGACTTGAATCACTAATTCTGAGGTGCGCTCTTTTAAACACTCCTCTTCAATCAGGCGTAAAATTCCTAATGCTAATGATTTGGTATCGCGAATTGTCCCTTGTCCTTCGCAGCGAGGGCAGACAATATGGGAGGTCTCATCAAGTGATGGACGTAATCTTTGACGTGACATCTCAAGAAGCCCAAAACGTGAGATTTGACCTACTTGAATTCTCGCTCTATCTGAAGCGAGGGCATCATGAAGTGCTGATTCAACTTTACGCTGATTTTTGCTATCGAGCATGTCGATAAAGTCAATAACAACCAATCCCCCTAAATCGCGAAGTTTTAATTGTCTTGCAATCTCTTCAGCTGCTTCAAGGTTGGTGTTAAGCGCAGTATCTTCAATATCCGCCCCTTTTGTTGAGCGACCTGAGTTGATATCGATTGAGACGAGCGCTTCCGTATGATCAAAGACAAGTGCTCCGCCCGATGGTAGACGGACATTGCGCTCATAAGCCGTTTGAATCTGAGATTCAACCTGGAATCTTGTAAAGAGAGGAATTTGGTCATCGTAGAGCTTAATTTTGTCGCCAATTTGGGGCATGATCGTGTTGATGAAGACTTCCGCCTCTTTAAAGACCTCTTCATCATCGATTAAGATCTCACCGATGTCGCTTCGATAGTAGTCGCGAAGCGCACGGATAATGATATTACTCTCTTGGAAAATAAGAAGAGGCGCAGAATGTTGTTTGCCGGCATCTTGAATCGCTTCCCAGAGCATAATGAGATAGTCGAGATCCCACTGTAGCTCTTCTGAGGTTCTTCCCATTCCTGCTGTACGAACGATAAGTCCCATCTCTTCAGGAACAATTAAATCAGCCATTGCATCGCGAATTTCTGCGCGGCTCTTACCCGATATGCGGCGTGAAACACCGCCTGCGCGGGGGTTATTGGGCATTAAGACAAGATAGCGTCCTGCAAGGGAGATATAGGTGGTAAGGGCGGCCCCTTTGTTTCCCCGCTCTTCGCGTTCTACTTGAATAATTAGCTCTAAGCCCTCTTCAAGCTGATCTTTTACTGCCATCTGATGATCTTGAGGGTTCTTAAAGTACTCTTTAGAGATCTCTTTAAAGGGTAAAAAGCCATGTCGCTCAGAACCATAATCGACAAAGCAAGCCTCAAGAGAGGGCTCAATTCGGGTGATTTTACCTTTGTAAATATTAGCCTTTTTCTGTTTTGTGGCCACATTTTCAATATCTAAATCATATAGGTGTTGTCCATCAACAAGGGCAACTCGCATCTCTTCTTGTTGAGTTGCATTAATTAGCATCCGCTTCATTTTTTCTCCAGTAGAGAAATAGAGGTTGCTTACAAGCGTTATCGCCCCATCCTATCCTTGTAGGAGAGCAGAAAACGCAGGAAAGAAAGATCTCTATTGCTCAAAAATTATTATTTATTATTCTTCAATGCAGATGTAGCCCAAGAGACGATCAGTCAAATGGGCTAGATCAAGCTTACGTTTTAAATGAACTATTCAATTATCTGGGCGATCTAGTTACCCGCTGAGCGAGCACTTTGCGCTGCCGCGATAATTTGACGATTTCGTTTAATGAGATCTTCGTTCTTAGTAAAGCTAATAGATTTATTGGCCATCTGCTCGGCAGCAGCGTAGTTTTTCTGATGAAGACGAATCTGTGCAAGATCGTACCAGATACTTGCATTTCTAGGCTCTAAGCGAACTGCTCTTTCAAGCGAACTAGCCGCTTTATCGAGACGATTTTCTTGAACTGCTTTTCGCGCATCATCGAGGAGAACTTTTACTGCATTACCGCCAGAGGGTGCTGCTGGAGGCGTTTGCGCTACAGGCGCTGCGGGAGCTGGAGGCGTTGCCGCTGCTGTCTTGACACCACTGTTAGGTGCCGGAATAGCAGGAGCTGTTGCTGTAGGTGCTGCCGGGAAGGTCGCTTGAGGCGTAGCATTACCAGTAGTGGTAGCAGGCCAGTTAGACGACGAAGGGGCAGGGAATACAGGTGCCTCCGTTGGTATTTGTTGTGGTTGCTGAGAACCTAAAAAACCAACCTCATTACTTTGAGGAGCTTGAACCGGTGAATCTTGTAACGCGTATGCTTTAACCGCACCGCTATTGTCAGGGAAGCTAGGCTCATAAGGTTGTCCTTGGATCGGACGAACGCGAGCTCCCTCGGGCGCTGTGGCTGCACAGGCCGTTAAGACTAATAGACTTATTAAAAAAATGGCATTTCTTTTCACGAAAATATCCTTAAACAAATTCTGTTGCATCATGGAATAATCACTGATGAATAGTCGTTATAATTTACCACAGATTATCTCTGTAATACAGTGAGAGTTGCATTCCAACATAGGGGGATGTTACTCAAATATAAAGCCACCAGATTCCGGAGATTCTGGGAGGTAGAAGCATTCACTCGCATAGGTAGGTTGATAACCTGCTATGAAAGGAAGCGTTCTAATTTTAGTATCAGGGCAGTTGTTTCTCGGAGGCAGGAGTCCGGTAGAGAGATCAACCGCGACATCGATAATATTGGCCGGTTTCTCTTGTGAGATACTCTCAAGGTGAAGGTTTTTCATCGCTCCCGCCCAGATTGGCAGGGCGCCAGCAGTCCCTGTTAAGCGTCTGATCGGTTTATTATCATCGCGTCCAACCCAAGAGACCGCAGTATAGTTGCCGGTAAAGCCTGCAAACCAACTATCGCGATAATCATTGGTTGTCCCTGTTTTTGCAGCGACGCGAATATTTTTACCAAGACTATTGCGTAATGAGCCGGCAGTTCCTTGATTCACGACATCGATCATCGCTTCTGTAATGAGATAGTTTGGCGCCGGTTCAATTGCTTGGATAGGGTCAACCTCAATCTGAGCAAGAAGTTTACTATCGCTATCTGTTACCTCGCGAATGGAGCGAAGAGGTGTGTAATAACCATTATTGGCGATAGTTGAGTAGATCTGTGCCACCTCGATAGGAGGAAGATCTACCGAGCCGAGAAGGGAAGAGGGAACCGCCGGAATATTATATTTGATGGGATTGACGCCAAGGCGATAGAGCGTATCGACAACATTCTCGACACCAATATCCATCCCTACTCGAATAACCGGTAAGTTATAGGATTTTGCTAGCGCGGTAATAAGGGGAACCCAGCCATGTAATCGGCGATCATAGTTATTAGGACTCCAAGTTTTACCACTAATGACTAGATTGATGGGGGAGGCATCATCGAGCGGAGTTGCCAATGAGTAACGACTCGGCTCCTCTAACGCACGAAGATAGACAAATGGTTTTACTAAAGAGCCGATGGGACGATTTGTATTGAGTGCTCGGTTAAATCCTGCTTGTCTAACATTACGATCACCAACAATAGCGGCAATTTCACCGGTATTATTTTTAGCGATAACGATCGATCCTTGTAAAATATTGGGGGTCAGTCCTCGATCTTTTTCGATCCGTGAGAGTGTACTCATCACCGATTGTTCAGCATAATTTTGGACGATAGGGTCGAGCGTTGTGAAAATTCTTAAACCCCCAGAGTTGAGCTGGTCGGCGCTATATTGCTCTTTGAGTTGCTTATAGACAAGCTCGATAAATGCCGGGAAGCGGGTCTTTGCTGGAGGTGGGTTTTCTAAAATTTTAAGAGGCTCAGCTTTTACGATAATCGCATCCTCTTCACTTAAGAGATTCTGCTCAACCAATACATCAATAATTAAGTTGCGACGTTTAATAGCGATCTCGGGATTACGACGAGGATTATAGCTACTTGGGCTAGGAATAACGGCAACTAATGTGGCAATCTCCCCAATAGAGAGTTCGTTGACGGGTTTTCCAAAGAAAAATTCACTCGCGAGTCCAAATCCATGGATCGCACGATCTCCATCTTGTGAGAGATAGATCTCATTGACATAGGCCTCTAAAATCTCATCTTTATCGAAGCGCCAATCGAGAACAATAGCGTAAAACATCTCTTGGATTTTACGCTCTAAGGTTTTTTCGCTCGTTAGGAAGTAGTTTTTGATCAACTGTTGAGTCAGTGTTGATCCCCCTTGGACATTTTTACCCGCTTTAAAGTTGGTTACTAGCGCCCGCATAATCCCTTTAGGGTTGATTCCAAAGTGCTGATAATATGCACGATCTTCCATCGCAAGAAGCGTATCGATCAACATCGGGGGAATCTCTTCTCGTTTCAAGAGAATACGATCCTCATTGTGTGTTGGATAGATAGAAGCGATTAAGAGGGGTTCAATACGGGTTAAAGGAATCTCTTCACCTGTTGAGCGGTTTTTAATGCTGGTGATACGATTATTTTTAAAATTGACCTCAACTTGCTGAGATTCTTCTGTCCCATCGCTATAGGTAAAGGGGCGAGTATGAACAGAGATACGATTATTGTCTTGATCAAAATAGAAGGTGCCCGGTTGGCGCAACGACTTTGAAGAGCGATAGAGGATCCACTCTAACTCTTGAAGCATCTCTTTAGGCTTGAGCTCTTTACCTGTGTAGAGCTCTAAAGGACGAGCGTATACCCGTGCCGGAAGTGCCCATTGGCGGTTTTTAAATTCGGGGGTAATTTCGTGATCTGCTTTGATAATAAAGTAACCAAAGATAGGGAGCGTAACAAGAGCAACGATCACAATAATGGAGATGATGAGTCGCATAAGGTATGCCACAGCACGATTAGCACGTTCACCAGTAGTTAGATGGTTTTTTTTGTTTTTCATGAAATAACGGATACCAGCTCTGAAATAGGGGAGTACTCTAAAAAGTAGTGGCTTCAATAGATATCGCGATCTTCAGAGAGATGATCTGCATAATCTACTTTTTGACTTTTTTGTTTACGATTTTGCATTATATAAGATCCGCTCTCTAATGAAAAATATAGTTTATATCAACTTTCTTAGTAGCATTTTTCGTCATATCGGTATAATCTTAACTTATTAAAATAATGAGCCTATTAGTATTTAAATTCTATAGAGGTGAATAGAGATAATGGCTGAAGAAGGTAGTAGGAAAGGCGAATCTTGGTTGCAACGACTAGGGTTCGATAAACATAAAGATATTAGTATTGAAGGTTTGATTCGCGATTGTGAAGAGGCGAAAAATCAGGGATTAATTAGTGATGATTCTATGGAGATGATTCGCGCTATTATCGCTGGGTCGCAACAGATTGTGCGGGATATTATGGTGCCGCGCGCAAAGATGATCACCATTGCAATTGATGAATCACCTGAATCCATTCTAGAGCGAATTATTGCATCGGGCCATTCCCGTTTCCCCGTCTTATCTGATAATCATGAAGAGATCGCCGGTGTGCTTCTCTCAAAAGATCTTCTACCCTATGTCGGGGAGAAAGAGCTTGATATTAAGCCACTGATCCGTCCTGTAGAGTATGTTCCTGAAGGTAAATTTGTAACTGCACTGATCAATGACTTTCGAATGAAGCGAACGCATATGGCGCTTGTGGTTGATGAGTTTGGCTCGGTCTCGGGTCTTATTACAATCGAGGATCTTTTAGAGCAGATTGTCGGCGATATTGATGATGAGCATGATCGTTGCGAGGAGCCGGCAGAGCAGGTGATGGTTTTAGGTGAGAACCACTATCGAATCGATGCCTTAATTCCGTTAGAGGACTTTAATAGCTATTTTCATCGAGATATTGAAGAGGAAGATGTTGAGACATTGAGTGGTCTTATTATGAAGACTGCCGGCAGCCTCCCGGCTGAGAATGATCAGGTAATGATCGATGATATGTGTTTTAAAATACTCCCCTTTACCGGAAATTATATTAGCCAGGTAGAATTAACCTTTAAGGAAAACTCATAGTATCATCGTGTCATAGTGGCATCGTGTTATCGACACACTCTTTTCCTTATCTGTGGCTAGAAAATTGTGTAAAAATTGCATAATTGCATAAATAATTAACAACAGGCTCATTTTGTTTGACAGAGTTAGGATGATTCTCTAAAATAACAATTCTTAATTCCTCGATAGCTCAGTTGGTAGTAGCACTTGACTGTTAATCAAGGGGTCCCTGGTTCGAGCCCAGGTCGAGGAGCCAAATTAAGAAAAGCCCGGATCAGCTGATTCGGGCTTTTTTTATTCAATAGCTCTTAAATTTAGATAAGAGAGGATTGATGAGACAGTTTTTTATAGTAATCCTAATGGTCTGTTTTTGGGGTTGGAGTGGAGAGCTCCTATTAGGTGATGATCATGATCGCCGCGAGATTAAGATTCTAAGGCAGACACCTTCAGAGATCGATCGGGCAATTAGTGACCATCTCTGTATGAGCTATGAGGTGATTCATCCCTATCATCGCTGTTTAGAGCGCTATTATGATCAGGGTGATCTTGATCGAAAAGCGCTACAAGAGTATGACTTTATTATCACTACTGAGCAGTTTTACAATGAATCATTAGCAAAAGATTTCCAGTTAGTATTGCCTCTCTATCATCAGGCCTTTACGGTTGTGGCTAGGGGGATCTCTCGTGATGAACTCTTTTCTGATGGGCAAAATTTTGGTGTACTCGATCAGCCTACTCAGACAAAGGTATTAGCTGATGTCTTAAAGGCGATGAATATTAATCGTAAAAAGCTCCCGCTTCGCCATTTCTCATCACAAGCACTGATTGATGATTTTTGTAGTTTTGAGATCAATGTGGCATTTGTAACGGGTGCGCATCCAAGTCGAATTGTTCGACAGATCAATACCCTTTGTGGTGGCGAGCCTCTCTCAATCGTTGCAGCACTTCCTAAAAACTTCTTCCAAAAGCATCGGTATTTCTATAAAACGGTTGTTCCTAAGGAGTTCTATTGGCGTATCCCAGAGGATATTGAAACGCTCAGTATTCGCCATCTATTAGCGGTTAATAACCGTTATGATAGTGATGAGCTTGAGGCGCTAATGAGCAGCTTTATCGATGAGCTTGAATATAACCGCTCTCTTCCTGTCACAGAAGCCTCTATTCTCCTCAATTACAATAATCTTCAGACCCCGCTTCATGAGGTTGGAGATGAAATTATTGAAGAGCTTCAAGAGGAGCTTCAGGCAGAATTGGCAACAGAAGGGGTGACTATGCGCTCTAATGAGTCATTATTAGGCACTTTAGATTAGTTGATCAGTGTGATCGCTTTTATGGCTCAATACTGTTATGACTCAATAAATTGTTGAATCTGATGGAGTGCTTCCTCGGCATAATGGGGCGTATTAACCTCAAATGTGGAGAGATTCTCTTCGCTTCTAAGCCATGTTCTTTGCCGTTTAGCATATTGTCTTGTGGCGATAATTGCGCGTTCTACTGCTTCAGATAGGGTCATCTCTCCTTCAAGATAGTTCCAGATCTGGCGATATCCGACAGCACGCATTGAAGGGTAGTCGAGATTGAGCTCGGGATAGTGTTCTCTAAGTGTTGCAACCTCCTCAATTAAGCCGGCATCGATCATCTTATGGTAACGCTGGGCGATCTGTTGGTTGCGTCTCTTTTCATCACTATTTGCTAAGGCAATTTTAAGAAATGGGTAGGCAATTCCCGGTTTTTTAGGGAGATTCCAGTAGTAGGTCAGAGGTTTTCCTGTTTCAAGGTAGACGCTCAGCGCCCGAATTACCCGTTGAGTATCATTTGGGTTGAGGCGCTGAAAGCTATCAGGGTCAACTTCCTTAAGCGCTTGATGTAGTACTGCGCTCCCTTCTATCTCCGCACGCTCTGTCAGCTGCTTTAAAGTATCCGATGAGACTTGTGGAATCGGGGAGATTCCTTCTAAGAGTGACTGAAAGTAGAGAAAGGTCCCTCCGACAAGAAGGGGGATCTTTCCTGCAGCAAAGCTTCTTTCGATCTCATAGATCGCATCACGGCGAAATTCAGCGGTAGAGTAACGTTCGGTCGGCTCACAAATATCGATCAAGCGGTGAGGATAACGGATTAAGGTCTCGGCATCAGGCTTAGCGGTCCCGATATTCATCTCCCGATAGATCATGGCCGAATCTACCGAGATAATCTCTACCGGAATTTGATCGGCAATTCGCATCGCAAGCTCCGTTTTCCCGGTAGCGGTAGGGCCCATCAAACAAATTACTCTCTTATTCATGTAAAATCCTTTATGATAATAAGATTATTTTTTACAGGATAGTATAGCGCAATGAGCCAGTATTGGACGACCTTAGATCACCTTTATATAGAAAAGTTACTTGAGCCGGGAGCGGAGATTGATCAAGTTGCTCAATCCTTTCAGATTAAGATTAGTCCGACAATGCAACAGCAGATTTCCCGTGCAAAAGGGGAAGAGCGAGAGGCGCTGTTGCGCCAATTTATCCCTTCGATAGCAGAGAATCATATCCTGCCAGAAGAGTTAGATGATCCTATTGGTGATGGTCGTTTTACCCCTGTAGCGGGAGTTGTGCACCGTTATCCAGATCGAGCATTGTTGAAGATTACCCAGCTTTGTGAAGTCTATTGCCGTTTCTGCTTTCGTAAAGAGATGATTGGGCAGAAAGGGGAGAATTTAACAAAATCTGAGCTCCAAAATGCGCTCGACTATTTTGCTGAGCATCAAGAGCTGTGGGAGGTGATATTAACAGGTGGCGATCCTCTGATTCTCTCTATCCGTCGGTTGCGCGAGGTATTATTGGCATTAGCGGCAATTCCCCATCTAAAAAGTATTCGAATTCACTCGAGAATCCCATTGATCTCTCCTGAAAAGATCTCTCCAGAACTCTTAGCGCTCTTAGATGAGGTAATGGCAAGTGGCAAGATGCTTACTGTCGTCCTTCATGCGAATCATGCGGCGGAGTTCTCACCGGAGGGGAGAGCGGCCTTGCGTGCTCTGCGTAGTAAGGGGGTGATGTTGCTCTCTCAGTCAGTATTATTGAAGGGCGTTAATGATAATCTTCCGGCATTAAAGGCGTTGATGTATACCTTTGTGGAAAATGGCGTTAAACCTTACTATCTCCATCAGATGGATCTTGCTCGGGGAACAAGCCACTTTGTGGTGAGTAATGAAGCAGGTATTGCTTTGATCAATCAATTGCGAGAAGAGATCTCCGGAATCTGTATCCCCCGTCTTATTATTGAGATTCCAGAAGGTGAGGGAAAGCGGGTGTTAGCATAGCTTTTTATAGAGTTAGCAGAATCTCTTGAGCGGTCTGCGGAATACGGTTCCAAGGAAGAAGTAGGTTGAGGCGTGAGCCACCATATTGGCGCCATAACATTGTTGAGCGGATACCGGCGAGAAGTAGAGCTCTAATTTCATTGGCAATATGGGGTTGGGAGAGAATAGATTGCTCCCCTTTGACCATAATGCGAGGTGTTAATTTGCTTAAGGTTTGCGAGTAGAGATCGGCGATCGCTGCGATGATATTTTCATGAGTGATCTCAAAATGTTGTAATCGGGCAGCGATATTCTCAAGGCCACTTCCTAAAATATTGAGTATCTCAGGATTTTTTCTAAGGGAAGCCTCTAGTGAAATGAGAGAGTAGAGATAGATCTTTGCCGGCGCCGGTACATTTTTTAATCCGTGGGCAAATGCTGATAGACCAGGTTTAATATTGCTCACTCCATCATAGACATCATCGATATTTTCCGGTTTGAGAACAAAGATACTATGGAGGAGTGGGTTGCGCTCCTCATTGGGGATAGAGCCGATCGTTGCAATTCGATCAACCAATATCGCTGATTGTAATACTGCCGATAGTGCAATGACTTGATTTCTATTCATTCCCTGCTATTTCATCCTCTTGATCGATCTTCAATATCGATAATATCTTTTAATGTAACTTTAGCTTAATTTTAACTTTTCGGCTGACGCCTCTTCTTGTCGTCAGGGCTATTGCAAATCATAACAGAGCTTATAGCTTCTCTGCAAAATCTTCCCGCCAATTTAGAGCGCTACGGGCGGGATTGCTCTTATCATGATTTCAACACTAGAAGAGGCTTGCAGAGATATTGATACAGAGTCCTAAGATGGCCATATTGAAGATAAAAGAGACGATCGATTGAAGGAGTACGGCGCGTCTCATTGGGGTGGAAGCGATCTCCACATCGGCAGTTTGTGATGCTACTGCAATCGTAAATGAGAAATACATAAAATCAAAATAGCCAGGACGGGTGATCTTATCGGGGAAGAGTAGCCAAGGGCTCTGCTCAATATCGGGGCTGCTGTAGAAGAGATGGGCATAATGCATGGTGTAGCCCATTGGCAGTAGAAGCCAAGAGGAGATTAGAGTCGATGCTGTGAGGACATATTGTAAAATCTTCTCATCTCCCGTTAATCCATCATGGCCACCCAAACCGAAGAAGAGGACGAGGAGACTTGCACAGCATCCCGTTAATAGAAAGAAGAGTACCATGCGCGCACTCTCATCCTCATTACGCGTTAGATGGCGAATGTCGTGATTTTTGTGGCGCATAATCTTTTGGGCTAGGAAGAGAATATAGCTCCAGGAGAAAGCATTCCAACTGATGATAAAACTCATCCAAGGTGTATGTTTCGAGATCAAGAGGCAAAAGATAGTGATCGCCACGATGAGAGAGACAAGAAAGCGGGGGCGAGACAGAATGGTGTTGTGAATAAAGTGGAGGGTGCGAAAATTTTCTTTCTCTGGTGTAGACTTCTGCATAATGCGCGCTTCCTCCGTATGCTCATATAAGAGATATAATTTTAGATAAATGTTGTAGATAGAACTATGTAGATAATGATTCTTTTAAAGAGATGCTCTTTAAAAAATTTGAATTATTTTTCAAAATTGATAGAAGAATTATATCGAATAAATGAGGTGGGGCGAAAAGATATTTTTAACTCCATTTTTAGAGGGTTGAATCGGTCTCTTTATCGCATCCTTTGTAGCTTGTTGGTAGTTAATTTGTAGACAAATCATCTTAACTTCTTGTTCTTCGCTTTAATCTCCTCTATAAGTAGATAAATAACTTTTTATATAGAAAACAGTAAAGGAGAATGGAGTGCTAAGTCTGATTGGATTTGCCACAATTTTAACAATTGTTACCTTATTAATTCGGGGGAAAGTGATCCCGATAGTTGCCTTAACGCTAATACCTATCATTGGTGCTTTAGTGGCGGGCTTTGGAATGGAGGAGATTGGTGGTTTCTTTAAATCGGGTTTAGGCTCGGTGATGAATGTTGTGGTGATGTTTATCTTCGCCATTATCTTTTTTGGAATTTTACAAGATGCAGGTCTCTTCGATCCTCTGATCAACAAGATGATTCAATTGACGAGGGGAAATATCATTACGATCTGTATCGGTAGTGTGATTATTGCTGCGATTGCTCAGCTCGATGGTTCGGGCGCTTCAACCTTCTTAATTACCATTCCGGCACTCTTACCGCTCTATAAACGGATGCGGATTAGCCCCTATCTTTTAGTGCTGTTGATCGGGGGGAGCGCAAGTATCATGAATATGATTCCTTGGGGTGGTCCTTTAGGGCGAACGGCGAGCGTGATCGATATGGATGTTACAGAGCTTTGGCGTCCATTGATCCCGGTGCAGGTTGTGGGAATGATTCTTATGGTAGGCTTAGCAACCGTTTTGGGAATGCGTGAGAAGCGTCGTATTGCGGCATTGCCGGCATCATCTGAGGTAGAGGGAAGTGATGAAGATTTAGCGCCGATGACATCTGATCTTAAGCCGGGACTTTATCTCTTTAATCTCCTTTTAACGATTGGCATCATCGCTATCTTAGTGACGGGAATTATTCCGGCAGGCTTTGCCTTTATGATCGGGGTTGCGATCGCTTTACCGGTGAATTTCAGAACAATTCAGCTACAGAATGAGTGTATTAAACGTCATGCGCCTAATGCTTTATCGATGGCGTCAATTATTCTTGCTGCCGGCGTCTTCTTGGGCGTTTTAAATGGTACAGGAATGTTAACCTCTATTGCGCAAGATCTTATCAATATTATGCCGGAATTTATGGGGCGTTATATCCATCTAATTATTGGCTTTTTAGGATTACCTTTCGATCTTCTTTTAAGTACAGATGCTTACTACTTTGCATTACTGCCCGTTGTTGACCAAATAGCGACAACTTATGGAATAGCATCAACCTCAACAGCTTATGCGATGATTGTTGGTAATATTGTAGGAACATTTGTTAGCCCCTTCTCTCCTGCACTATGGCTCGCGCTTGGTTTGGCGAATATCGAGATGGGGCGCTATATCCGCTACTCCTTCTTCTGGATGTGGGCGATTGGTATCTTATTGCTGATTGCAGCCATTATTATGGGTGTTATTGCGGTATAAGTAGAGTCGCAATAGGCTAAACGAAAATAGATAATCCCTAATAGACGCAAAATCGATGGAGCTTGCGACTATTAGGGATTTTTAATAGCTAGGAGTCATCAATCGAGAATAACCTGACTCGTGATTGTGATCTCGCTTTTATTGCTATGTTGTGAACGATTTTATAGAACAACTTTATGGGTTAACTTTATGGACCATAATGGCTTATGGTTCATTGCTCAACTGTAGGTAGTCAATAACATTGTTATTCTCATAGTTGTTGAGGATATAGAAGTAGTTTTGGTACTCAAAAAGGGTATCGTTAGATCTATTTCGATCCCCTTCCACAACTCCTTCAAGGAAGAAGACCTCTTTACGATCATTGACGACCCAAACTAATGTCTCTTTGATGTTTTGATATTGGAAATCTTTGTAGTAATCCGCAGTGTAATTATCAAAATTATCTAAAATAGCCCGAAGACGTGCTTCCTCATTTCGAGCAGCTTCATAACGTTGATATTCGTTACGGGGTAAAATATCGGAGAGGTCAGGGCGATTAGCAAGAAGATTTTTTCGCTCTTGCTTCAATTGAGCGATCCCTTCTGTTAGGAGGTTGGATACCAACTCATAGCGAGCGACTAAAAGATCTTTGATCTGTGATTGCAATTCAGCCTCAATCTTGGGGAGATTTGCCTTGATAACATCAAAATCTGCTTCTTGAAGATAGATGTCAGAGAGCGGTGCACCATGAAACCTTGTGTCATTCGTTAAATAGAGCGGCAAGATGAGGTTATTTGAAAGTGATGATGGAAGATCGCTGCGAATCAGGTTATGACGAAAATTTTCAACTCTTGAGCTACGGATACTCTTCCACATTGAGAGGTTATTTTGGTAATCCAAAGGATATTTAAAATCGTTAGGATTAGGGGGTGGAAGATCCTCTCTAAATTGTTGGAATTTCTCGATCAAGGACTCTAGCATAGAGATATGGTATTCGATTCCTGATAAGCCATCGATAGCATAGCTATTGAAGCCTAGATCCGTTGGAGATACGAGCGGGTTTTCATTAAGAATTCTCAATTGCTCTTCTGCGGCGAGGGTAACTTCATCAATCTTTTTAATTTTTGCATCAAAGCGCTGTTCAGCACTATTTTGTAGATTACCGGCAATATTTTTTGCGGCTGTTAACTCCTCTTGAAGAGAGCGTTTAAGCGAGGAGAGTAGTGCATCTCTGCGTGCCTTAAATTCTTTAGAAGTATCGATAAACTGACATTCATACACAACAAGATCTCGACTAAGATTGTCTGTTGCGCTACTCCAATCTGTTGTTTGACAAATTTTGCGATTATCGAGAATCTTTCCGACTTGGATTGTTCTCTCATCATCCATAAAGGAATTTTTTACTGTTTCAATTCTAGCGCTATCTTCACCACAACCGGCGATAATAAGTGGAAGCGCAAGTAACCATACTTTTTTCATAAATAGCTCTCTACTTAATAGATTCGTTTTAAAGGGGTTATACTCTTTTGTTGCGATATTTAGCTCACAATAGAGATTTCGGACAGAGATATTAGCGATACGGATCATCAACTTAAAAAGTGATCAACTCGTTGCCATTATCTGTCTCAAGTTCAAGTATTTTAGGCTCTGGGCAATTTTTAAAGAGAAGATAGCTTGGTTCCCCTGCTTTGATAATAAGGGGGAAATTGGGCTTTGTGCCGTAGAGATCCTTAAGCGGTTGAGGGAGATAATCATGCCCTACAACAGCCCCTTTTTCTGTTCTAAAGAGGGGACAATTTCCCTGATTGAGCGAGATACCTTGGATTGTTACTGGACTATGAGGCGCTGTGAGAAGAATCATCGTTATTGAGCTATTAAGAGTCTCTCTGCTAACACGATACTCTGCTGCGAGCTGTGTGGAGTTGGGTGCTAACAATGCCGAGGAATCTAAGTGGTTAGTCGCTCTTTTTTGCTCCGCCACTGTAGGGTTGACTGTATCGATAGCAGTTTCGATATCATGACTATTCTGATCTCGCATTGCCCGGCAATCAGTAAGATTTTTGCTAATCTCTCTATTTTGTGGGTTAAATCCCCCTAAGTATTCTCCATTCCAAAAGAGCTCAAAGAAGCTCGCTTGAGAGAGCGCTTGTGTCATTTGATTCCATTCTCGAGCGCCTTTATCACTAAAGGTCTCCTCTGGAACGGAGTAGGATCGCCCATCAATGGCAAGTTCAATCGGCGCTAGTACGCCATCATCATCGTAGGCAGGGACTTGATTCCCTTGAAAGTAGATAGTAACGCCATGATCATAATCCTCGCCGGCCCCTACATTACAACTAATAAATAGCTCGGCACCGTCATTATTTTCTAAACTATATTCAAGATAACCTTGTCCAAACCCACTGTTCCAGGTGAAAGGTGTAGCATAAGCAGCTGTCGCAATAGAACCTACTGCACAGAGCATCATCGCGGCTTTTCTCATAAGCTCTCCTAAAGTATCGCTTCAATCAATATTTTTAAATTATTTTCACATTATAAACCGACGATATTTTAAGTGTTTCTAAATTATCCTACTTTTTGACTTATCGATCGATATAGTCATTATTTTCTAAAATGTTTTATGTGAAACATTTTGTTTTGGGCGACATTACGCCATTATCCCTATCTATATAGGAAAAGAGGATTGTATGGGAAGAATTGCTGATACTTGTAATACACTACCGACTTCTTGGAAGTGGGCGAATTTAGAAGAGGATCTTCCTGCAGATTATGATTTTGAATTTGTGCGTAGAACTCTTGGTAGAGTAAAGATGTCAGGTGAGTTATGGAGGGGCAATATGAATCAAAAAGTCGCTTTGAGATATGTTGTAATTCAATTTATGCCCTACATTGAAACAGGCGAGTTTGCCAATATTGGTATAGTTGCATTGAGCCCTAAGATAGGTTTTTTTGATTATAGGATAGCTAGAAAGTATCGTCGAATTACCCAGTTTTTTCCTAAGCTACAGGGACGAGAGTATAGAGCTGGGGTCAGTTTTTTTAGCTGAAAAAATAGGAGATGATGAATTTAATACAAATTTCTCTTTGGTTCAAAGAGATGAAGAGAAAAGATTGAATAAAATTATTAAGCCTATCTATTTAGGACAGAATGAACCTAGTAAAATTTATGAGAAATCAGATAGTTGGTTGATTAGAGTTGATAGATTACGGAGCTTTGGGCATTTAAGTAAAGAGACAAAGATACTGTTTACATATGAAGGACCAGAGGCGGCAACAAGTTATCAAGAAAAGGCTTTAAGTCGAGTATTAAAGGAGATTCAATGCCAAAAAGTCGAGGTTCTAGAGCATAGAGATATAAATGGTATTCGTCAGTTCTCTGAGGGCTAATCTAGCTGTTAGAATCGATTTTAGAGACAAATATCCAGAAAAGTTAAGTTATAATGATCTGGCATATAAATTATGCAGGAGATAGATAACTAGTTGATCTTAAATGGGGATGAAAGTAGAGATATTTACGCCAAAATTCCCGCCAAACCGAATTCTAGATAGCAAAAAGCCCGCTAAATAGCGGGCTTTGAGACTTTGTAATGGTGCCGTAAACTTACCCTAAAAAGACACAAGCCAAAACTAGAGATTTCTGTCATCATTATTTTAGATAGAGGAAATCATGAAACGATCAAAATTCACAGAAACACAAATTGTAAACATTTTAAAATTAGCAGAAAAAGGCGTTAAAGTGACCGATATCTGCCGAGAGCACGGCATTAGTAGTGCTACGTACTATTCAATGGAAAAGTAAATATGGAGGCTTAGAAGCCTCGGATTTGAAGCGATTACGGGAAATTGAAGCTGAAAATGCCAAGCTCAAAAAAATGTATGCTGAATTAGCTTTAGAAAATGCAGCAATTAAGGATTTATTGGGAAAGCTGTAACGCCGGAACGACGCAGAGAAGCGACTCAACACTTGGTATATCAAGGATTACTTTCGATAGCTAAGGCTTGTCGATTGACAGGTCTCTCTCGTCGCAGTTGGTACCGGCCTGATCCGAAACAAAACCGTCTAAAACGTGATCAGCCTATAGTGGATGCGCTTAATACAATTATTCAAGATTCCACACGGTCTCGTTGGGGGTTTTGGAAGTGTTTTCACCGATTAAGACTCGATGGCAATTTATGGAACTTTAAACGCGTGTGGCGTATTTACTGTGCAATGAATTTAAATCAAAAGAGACGTACTAAAAAACGGTTACCAGAGCGTCATCCTGCACCTTTAGCAGTACCTGCAAAGGCTAATTATAGTTGGTCGTTCGATTTTATGAGTGATGCACTCTATAGCGGTACCCGCTTTAGAGTTTTGAATATTATTGATGAAGATACACGAGAAGCTTTAGATATTGTCGTTGATACCTCACTACCGGTCACTAGAGTTGTGAGAGTTTTAGAGCAACTTAAAGAAGAAAGAGGTGTTCCTAGAATGATTCGTGTCGATAATGGCAGTGAAATGACGTCTTCAGCTTTTACAAAATGGTGTGAAAATAATCACGTTAGGATCTGTTATATTGAACCAGGAAAGCCAAATCAAAATGCTTATATCGAGCGTTTTAATCGCAGTTATCGAACGGAAGTATTAAACCCCCATTTATTCTCCTCACTAGCGCAGGTGCGAGAACTTAGTCGGGCTTGGATGTTAAGTTATAACGAAGAAAGACCTCATGAGTCACTGGGAAATTTACCTCCCAGTGAATTTAAAAAACAATTAACCGAAAAAGTCTCTAGTTATGAACTGTGCGCTTGACGGTAAGCTTACGATTGGGCTAACTCAAAGCAGATCACTCTAATTTATACTCAGCCGGGGAAACCTACACAAAATGCTTATATCGAACGATTTAACCGCACCGTAAGAGAGGGATTACTATCGAATTATCTGTTTGAAACAATCAATGAGGCACAAATTTACTCCACTAAATGGCTATGGAGTTATAATAACGAAAGACCTCATTCAGCCATTGGATCTGTACCACCGTGCCAACTTTAATAAACCAAGAAAAATCTTCTACTTTTAAATAGTCTTAAAAAGGGGAGGATTACAATAGCACTTAATAGTTATTGTTGCAAATAGGTGTAACAAATAAGTAACAAGCATGTAACGCATTCATCAAAAATAGAAGCTTTGCAACAAAGTTACAGCTTTGTTACATAAAAGTTACACATAGATAACTCTGGATAAATCAGTTAAATCAATTAGTTTGAGTGATTTTTATTTTTTGTTACGCTTATTACATGTTTTTGTAGTCAAGTTAAGATTTAATCTTGTGATAGATTTTAAAAGAATTTTTTATGATACGATTCATCTATCAATTTTTTGATATCTATAGTTCTTTTAGATATTAAGTGAACCTGTCTATTTCGCTTATTTATATCGTGTAATTGTATATTCTCTATATCATCAGTTATATCTTTAAAAAGATCACTAATTAAGGAATTATAATTTTTATCTATAGGCAGTCTTTTCTTTAATAGTTCCATCCAACGTTCGGTTTCAGCTAATAATAAATGTATTTCATTCTGAAAGGATATTGCTTCTAACTTTTTTGAATTATCATATGGAGTCCAAAATTTTTGAGAGCTAGTTTCTATTTCTTTTAATGTATCTGAAAGATTTTTGACTATAGACCATGTTTCTGACCTTCTTTGTAGGACTCTTGAGTTTTTATAAATAAAAATCCAACCTATAAGAGCGGTAATAATGGCCATTAATCCAGTGTCTACGAATAATGTTTTAATTACTCCCATTATTTCATTTATTCCTTTTTGGCTTCATCAATATATTGTGAAATGCTATTTTTTAGAAAATTTAATTCTGTAAAAATTTTTATTTTTTCCTTTATAGTCTGTTTATCAATGCCATTTGTTCTATAAAGGCCAGCAAAAGCTTCATCTAGAAAAGAAGAGCCATATCCCATTGCACCATCCAGATAAACATGAATTTCATCATATTTATTAAAATCTTTTAAAAGAAACTCCTCCCTAAAACGCTCTCCATTATCAACCCCATCTCTCATATAACGACCATATGGCATATCTGAAAACTCTTTGGCAACATATATTTTTTTTATTTTCATTCTTGGCCTCTTAAATTAATGTTCCATTGAATTAAAGTACCACCTATAGAGTATGGAAGGTCTGTAGTTTCTACTTGTCCAGAATTGGTATGATACGAGTATCTACCCATTCCGCTAAAAATATGTAGTTCTCCTTTTGGATTATCCTCTACATATCTTTTTATATCAGTTAATCCTTTTCCGTGTTTATCGCTTTGCATACGAGTTTCACCATATTTAATCGCTGCACTTATTTTATCTGAATCAGTTTCAGGATTAAACATTTGTTGAATGAGACTAAAGAAATTTCTTCGAACTAGTGTTATTGGGATACCTTCACCCATGTCATAAATTATCAAAAACAATTGATCTTCGACTTTATGTGCTAATATCCACCATCTTTTCCCTATCTCTGTGATAAATTCTAAAAACAATTTATCATTAGAATATGCATGTAATCCCACATTACTAATTGATTCTGTCAAGGCAGCGTAAAGGTTGTTATTTTCCTCTGGTGATATCCTGCCATCATAAATGGTATCTCTAATAAAAATCAGTATATTTCTTATTTTAGATTTTACAAGCGCTGCTTCATCTGAATCTGGCGGTAATCCAGCAACAGCTGATACTATTTCCATAGAATTTGATATCTCAGGATTACAATTATTATGTCTCGTTAATTTCCATAAGCCACATACCTTGAACCAATTATTAAGTCGTGAAGTTTTACATCTTGTAAGAGCGATAACTTTTTTGTTTTTTGTGAGCTTTTGAAAAAAGTCAATATGAGCATATAAAACAGTGAGAGCACAAATTTTAATTGATTTAGTCTCTAAGAAATCAATTAAAATTTGTTCGCCATTATAAACATGATCTCGAATTATTGTAATAAACTCAATAAAACTAGCATATTCATTTTGAGTAAATAAGTTGAGTGTTTCTGGAGCAATAACTTTAATTCGTGACGACACACGTATGATATGGTGCTTTCTTTTTCTTTTTCTTTTTCGAAAGCTTCGGAATTGCATTTTTTTAGCTCTAATTAACTGGTATGTAATGGTTTTTTGAGAAAGTAGTTTCATGAGTTTCTATATTTATTTTTAATATGAACATATATATGTTTAGCACTTATAAATTAAGAGTGCGACTAGTCTTTCTATTAAATCACCTATCAGGAGATTTAATAGAAAGAATGTAGAAAGATGTCAAATATTGAATGCATAATGCATTGTGACAAGATTTGTGACAAATAAATAAACAGATAGCAGAAAGCCCGCTATTTAGCGGGCTGTTCGTTTTAATAATGGTGCCTAGGGCCGGAATCGAACCGGCACGACCGTATAAGGGTCGGCAGATTTTAAGTCTGCTGCGTCTACCAATTTCGCCACCCAGGCATTAGGTGTAACTCAGTAGAAGACAAATGATACAGGGTAAATTTCTAAAAAGCAACAGCTGATTAAAAATGATCCATTTGTTGGTGGATTATCCTGCTAAATTGAAAACATGGTAGGATAGATGATCTACTGAAAAGGTCTATTGATTAAGGGTTATAGAGTATAAGGGTTTTGATAGATGGGTCAACTATTTAATTTTGAAAAGATTGTAAATTTTAGAAGTTTTGCCGGATTGAAGACTGCAGATAACGCAACGATCAAAGATGGACGGATCTATCGCAGTGCATTGCTCGATTTTGCAACCCCTCATGATATGGATCTACTCCAGTCGCTAGCCCCTGATGTTGTGGTTGATTTTCGACTCGAGGGAGAGAAGCAGGGTGAGGGAATTAAGATGATTCTCGATTCTATCGATTATCAGGCGAAGCCGATCGATGTTGGTAACTTCTTCAGTCCTGATCAGATCTCTGCGTTGAGTGAGCTAAAATCGGAAGATATTGGGCGACTTTTTGAAAAGATGTACCGGGAGTTTCCAACCTGCGGTGCGGTGCAGTTTAAGACGGTTTTTGAGGCGATATTGGCTAATGAGAAAGTTGTTTATCACTGTAGTGCCGGTAAAGATCGTACTGGGGTGATGAGCTATCTGATTCTCTCTGTATTAGGCGTTCCTTATGATGACATTATGGAAAACTATTTAGAATCTAATCGCTATGCGGAGGCGCTCCATCAGCTCTTTAGAGAGAACCGCCGAAAAGCAGGGCAGCATCTGACAATTAGTGAGGAATTAGAAGCGCTCTTTAAGAAGATTCGCTATGTCGTTCCTGAATATCTCGATGTCTTAGATAAGACATTAGTGGAGAATTATGGGGGTGCAGTCCCTTATGTTGAAAAGGTTTTGAAAGTTGATACCGAGCAGCTGAAAAAAACACTCTTAAAGTAGCAGTGATGACAAAGCGCCAAGAACAAAAGAGCGATCTATTGATCGCTCTTTTTATTGGTTTTATCAGTTTTTATCGACTTTTAATAGCTCTTTTCTGATCATTTCTCTCGATATTCTCTTCTATTGTAATGCCCAATAGAGCAGGGCGGTTAATGGAATTAAGAGAATCACCGCATAGAGAAGCCTCTGTGCTACAGAATTGAGAAAGAGGCTTTTAGGTTGTTTATGCATAATTAAAAGAGTAGGTAAAAGGTTAAGGCAATAATAATTATCATCAATGCAATGCCAACGAGAGGGCGATCTGCTTTGATCGATTCTGGATTTGGGGTATGAGCTGCAGATCGATCGCGTGTACCGGTAATCATAGTACGGATAAGATTTTGGCGTTTGACAATTAGGTAAGCAAAGACTGCGGTGATATGAAGACCAATAAACCATAAGAGAATCGCGCGACCATTGCTATGGATGGCGATCATATTACTTCTCATATCGCTATCTGCCAGTTTTGCTAAAGGAGCATTGGCAAACATATAGGTATTATCTTCTAAGAAGAGACCTGTTACGACTTGGATGAGGAGTAGAAGGATCAAGGCAACAACCATCAATGCCCCTAAAGGATTGTGCCCTTCAGTTGGCGTCACTGATTTTTTAAGGTATTGCACAATATGGAACGGGCCGCGAATGAAGTTGCTAAAGCGAGCCGTTGTTGCGCCAATAATACCCCAAATAAGGCGAAATATGAGCAGAGCAAGAATTAGAGTGCCGGCATATTGATGAATTGCCATTGCAGAATAACTGCCTAAAAAGCTTAAATCATAATAATCTGAAAAGTTATATGATGTGTAGACGCACACTAATACCGCCAGCGCTAATATCCAGTGAAAGAGGCGCGTGGGTAGATCCCATACTTTTATCATCTATTCTCTCCTTATCAATTGAGGTATTGCTGATACTGCAATCATAACACTTATTCGGTGTGCTTGATTATCTTGCTTTATTGCTCTAGGTTCAGGGTTGCTCTTAGTTTGTTGGGCGGAATCTAATCTCAAAACCCTCTTTGGCTAGATATTTTCGCACAACAGGATCCTCTGGCATGGGGACTTTATCGGCACTTAAGATCGCCACAAAGACGCTATTATCAAACTCCTCATTTCCGCTCGATTTTGTCACAACCGGAGTGCCAATAATGGTGCCATCCTCTTTAACTTTAAATTGGATGGTTGTTGTTAGCCCATAACTACCTGGAGGTGTGATCCATAGGGCATAGAGATAGGAGTGAACCTTAGCAAAGTAATCATTATTGAGCGCAGCTGCAATTCGGGTTGCTTCTTCAGCGGCTTTTGCTTCTGCCGCTTTGCGTTCAGCTGCGGCTTTCTCTTCAGTTGCGCGTTTCTCAGCAGCCGCTTTTTCTTTAGCTAAACGTTCCTTTTCAGCGCGCTCTTTTTCCGCTTTCTCTTTCGCTAGACGCTCTTTTTCTGCCGCCTCTTTTGCTGCTTTCTCTTTAGCCGCCTTCTCAGCAGCTTCTTTTGCGCGCTTCTCTTCTGCTAATCTTTTCTCTTTAGCTGCCTTTTCAGCCGCTGCTTTTTTCTCGGCCGCTATTTTTTCTGCTTTTGCCCGTTCTTCCGCAGCCTTTTTCTCTGCAATTGCTCGCTCTTTTTCCGCTTTTTCTCGAGCGACTCGCTCCGCTTCTGCCTTTTGTGCTGCTTGCTTTTCAGCTTCAATCCGCTCTCTTTCGGCTCTCTCTTTAGCGGCTTTCTCTTCAGCGGCTTTTTGAGCAGCTCGTTTTTCCGCTTCGATCCGTTGTCTTTCAGCCTCTTCTCGAGCACGTCTCTCCGCTTCGAGACGCTCCTTCTCAAGTCGCTGTGCTTCGGCAATTCGATTCATCTCTTCGATCACTTCTTCGGTATCGATTCTCTCAGATTTGGCAATACGATTCTCATCACTCACTTTAAGGGAAGGATCATCGATACTTGCCATCTGAATCTTCTGAAATGAAGAGAATGAGAAGTAGCCAACAATAGCGATGACGAGCGCAGTTAAGAGTGCACTACTGAGATTGATAATTCTATCTTGTGTTTCGCGATTCATAATGATCTACTCTTCCTAAGCACAATGGTGGGCTACTCTGTTGGAGCGGTCATAAGTTGGACATTTTTCTGGGTGACGCCCTGAAGGAGCCCCATAGCATCAATGATACGACCGTAAGGGGCATTTTTATCCCCTTTAACTAATGCTTGTATATTATTGTTCTCTGCAAAAATATTGCGAGCTAAAACCTCAATCTCCCCTTCTGGAAGAGCAATATTGGGATTATCCGCAAGATTGAAGAAGAATGATCCCGTTGCATCGACAGAGATCACCATCATCTCCTCCCCTTCAACAGCAACTGCTTGGCTCGACTCCATCTGTGGGGGATCAACATCAATTCCAACGGAGATAGTTGTTGCCGTGACCATAAAGATAGTGAGTAGAACAAACATAACATCGACATAGGGGACAATATTCATGTCTGAAGAGAGTTTGTTGATCCGTTTACGTCGTCTCATAACGATATATCCCTTAGAAATTATTCTGCAGATTATGAATAGTGTTGCGGTGCTGCTTTTTGTGACATTTGAACATATTGTCGCGCTAAGATATTGGCAAACTCATCAATAAAACTGTCGTAACGAGTCATAAGGTTATTGATATCATTACTAAATTTGTTGTAAGCCATTACTGCCGGTATTGCTGCGAGTAGACCGATTGCCGTTGCCACTAAAGCTTCGGAAATTCCCGGCGCTACCTGTGCGAGGGTTACCTGTTTGACCGTTCCTAATGCGGCAAAGGAGTTCATAACGCCGATTACTGTCCCTAATAGACCAATATAGGGAGCAACAGAGCCGATTGTAGCCAGCCACGAGAGGAATTTTTGAATAATCGTCTCCTCTCTTTGGGTCTCGGCAAACATCGCATTTTTGACACTCGATACAATAAAATCGGGAGAGTAGTTGGCATAACCTCGAAGACGAGTAAACTCCTGGAATCCTGAAAGAAAGACCTTCTCTAGATCCCGGCAGTTTTTCCCTCTCTTGATGGCATCAGATGCAAGTTGATTAATATCGGCGCCTGACCAAAAGATCCGCTCAAATTGATTTACACGATGCTTTGCTAATTTGATAGAGATATATTTTTTCCATATTAAGAAGATGGCGATAATGAGCATTATGGCCAGAATCAACATAATAATCTTTACAGGAAAGCTTGCGCTGGCAATTAAGTGCCAAAATTGTAAATCAGAGGACATCGTAAAACTCCTGAAATTAAAAGAATTTGGGAAGGGCTTTAGGGCGTCGAGACTCAACATCAAGTGCGACAATTTCAACAACGCCTCTTGTTAAAATCTCATCATTACGCACAATTAATTGTTCAAATAGTGCTCGTGTTCTACTGCGCTTAATAATGGAGGATCTTACAATGAGATCGTCACAGAGGTAGGCCGGCTGTAGATATTCAATCTCAAGCTTGCGAACAACAAACATCTCATTGGCAGTTGCCGCATGGGTATTGAGATTAACTCCTTTAGCCATCAGCCATTCTGTTCGTGCTCGCTCCATAAAGTTAAGATAGGTCGAGTGATAGACGATTCCGCCGGCATCTGTATCTTCATAGTAGACCCGAATCGGGAGCTCAAAGGTATCGATTTTTTGTTCCATTGTGAATAGGGCCGTCTTCTCTTTTAGAATGAATTAAGGTCATAAACAGCGCCATTTTACCTGATCTTTGTCTAAATTTCGCCGTTTATCTTTATAGTAGTGAACTTATTTGTTTTCTATCTTATTGAGTATTGCTTTAAGCTCTTGAGGAAGCGGGCTTTCAAATTGGTAATTCTCTCCATCAAGGGTGAACTTAAGATGCTGGCAATGGAGAGCTAACCGGGGTGATTGCGCCTTTAATGCCGAGTTTGGGTTGTAGCGATTATCACCGAGTAATGGAAATCCGATATGCGCACTATGAACACGAATTTGGTGTGTTCGTCCAGTCTCAAGTCGTGCTTTTAAAAGAGAGATATTCCCCTCGGTTTGAAGTCGTTGAAAGTGGGTTATTGCCTCTTTTCCGTTAGGCGC
Organism: Ignatzschineria cameli; assembly: GCF_003121895.1. Lineage (GTDB taxonomy): Bacteria > Pseudomonadota > Gammaproteobacteria > Cardiobacteriales > Wohlfahrtiimonadaceae > Ignatzschineria > Ignatzschineria cameli. Next base: position 195,841 of record NZ_QEWW01000003.1, on the reverse strand, counting down.
GACAACCACATGGCGCTCTCCTTGCTCACGATTTTCTGTATTAAGCGGCAGGTCGATCGTGATGGTATCAGGATATTGATCAGACCAACGTCCCTCTACTAAAAGAGAGTATTCGCGCAGAATATCGGTCTCCTGTAGTGCTCTTAGGCTCTTTCCATTTTTTGCGATCATCAGTAAGCCGCTAGTTTCTCGATCGAGTCTCTGAACTAGCTCATAAAAGTCGTGTTGACCATGTTTTTTCAGGATCTCAATGATGCCATAAGGGATGTGTGAGCCGGCATGAACCGCTGTTTTTGAGGGTTTATCGATAATAAGAAAATTATCATTTTCAAAAATAATGCTCTTTTCGATTTTCTGCCAAGCTTCAATTGGAATAGAGATATCGATACTCTTTTCGATCTTAACTGGCGGGAGTCTAAGTTGATCGCCTGCTTTTAACCGAGTTGTTGGCTTTGCCCGACCTTTATTAATACGCACCTCGCCTTTGCGTATCATCTGATAGATTCGACTTTTAGGGAGTTGCTTAAAATGGGTTAAAAGGAAGTTGTCTAAGCGCTGTGTCTCCTGGTGTTCTGTAATGGTGACCATTGTTGCCGGGATAAATTCAAAAGCGTTATTGTCTGACATAGTGAGCCTTCTACCGAGGTGAGTAATTAAAATAAAATAGCTTCCTAGAAGGAAGCTATTCATTGTTACATATTCATTGTTACATATTTATTATGAGGCTTATTGTTAGATTTACTGTTAATTATTTTAACGCGATCTACTCTTTATCGAGGGCAAGTAGATCATCCTCTTTCTCATCATCATCGAGTGATCCTGCAAGCGGGGCGCTGGTATTGAGGAAATGCTCACGCACTTTCTGCTCAATCTCTTTAGCGGTTGCTTCATTTTCACGAAGATATTGCTTAGAGTTCTCTTTACCTTGTCCAAGGCGAGTATCTCCATAGCTATACCATGCGCCAGCTTTATCAACGATTCCTGCATCAACACCAAGATCGATCACTTCGCCTAGTGTATCAATGCCGGCGCCATACATGATCTCAAATTTCGCTTCTCTGAAAGGAGGTGAGACCTTATTCTTAACAACGCGTACGCGAGTGTCGGCTCCGATTACCTCATCACCCTTTTTCACCGCTCCTGTTCTGCGAATATCAAGGCGAACGGAAGAGTAGAATTTAAGTGCGTTTCCACCGGTTGTTGTTTCAGGGTTACCAAACATCACGCCGATCTTCATACGGATCTGGTTAATAAAGATCACAAGTGTATTTGATTTTTGAATATTAGCTGTCAATTTTCTTAAAGCTTGGCTCATAAGGCGTGCTTGAAGTCCCATATGAGAATCTCCCATCTCGCCTTCAATCTCTGCTTTAGGGGTGAGCGCTGCAACAGAGTCAACAACAACAATATCAATTGCGCCGGAACGCACTAATGTGTCGGTGATTTCGAGCGCTTGCTCGCCATTATCAGGCTGAGAGATATAGAGGTTCTCAACATCGACTCCAAGTTTTGCCGCATAGGTTGGATCGAGGGCATGTTCAGCATCGATAAAGGCAGCGGTACCTCCCGCTTTTTGCGCTTCAGCGATAACATGTAACGTTAATGTGGTTTTACCAGAGGATTCTGGACCATAAATTTCAACGATACGGCCTCTTGGCAAGCCACCAATGCCTAATGCAATATCAAGACCGATTGAACCGGTAGAGACAGGGATAATATTGGTTGGAGTTTGCTGATCTCCTAGGCGCATAACTGAGCCTTTCCCAAATTGACGGTCAATCTGCCCTAAGGCAGCTTGGAGGGCTTTGCGTTTGTTTTCATCCATTTTATAAAGTCCTTATCTACGGGAGGGCTATAATATTACATTTAAGTACTCATTATGCCACAAAAATCATTGCAAAAATTACATTTAAGTGCTTTTAATCTAGCTTTTTCAATTCACTTTTTTTAAATAACTCAGCTTAAACAACACAGCTTAAATATCTCATTTTAACTATTTTATCTAACTTAATCGTATCTAGCTTTCTACTTAGACGCACTTACTTTAGTCTCTCTCAATCGTATCTTAGTTTATTGTTGAGTGGCGATAATCTTTTCAATAGCGCGACTTGTTGAGTAACCATCAACAAAATCGATCAATTCTACTCGACCTCCATTGTTGATGACGGCATCTGCACCGGCGATCTCTTCAATTGTATAATCACTACCTTTGACGAGCACATCGGGAAGAATCTCACGTATTAACGATTCAGGCGTATCTTCATCAAAGAGGGTCACCCAGGCAACAGAGGAGAGAGACGCGAGTACTGTTGCGCGACTCTTTTCATCCATAATAGGGCGTAACTCCCCTTTTAGCCGTTTGACAGAAGCATCTGAATTGAGTGCAACAATAAGGTGGTGTCCCAACTTGCTTGCCTCTTCTAGATACTTCACATGTCCACGATGGAGAAGATCAAAACAACCATTAGTCATAACGATGGTCTCATTGTTCATCTTAGCGCGTTTGACTTCATGTAGAAGTGCTTCTTTTGAGAGAACAAGATTGTGTGGGCGATCTGAGTGACCTAGCTCATAGTCGAGCTCCTCTTGTGTCACATAGGAGGCGCCCATTTTACCAACGACTATCGATGCTGCGATATTGGCAATCTTGCATGCTTGGGGCAGCGGTGTTCCTTTTGCAATCTGTGTGGCGATCATCGCGATAACAGTATCGCCGGCTCCGGTAACATCAAAGACATCTTGGGCTTTGGCTGAAAATGTGACCGGATCTTTATCGCGTTCAAAGAGTGTCATCCCCTTCTCACTGCGAGTGATTAGGAGAGCATCTAGATCGAGTTCGATGCGAAGCTTCTCTGCTTTAGCAAAGAGTTCAGCTTCATCACGACATTTGCCGGCAACGATCTCAAATTCACTGGTATTAGGCGTTAGAAGTGATGCACCTCGATATTTTGAGAAATCATCCCCTTTGGGATCGATAATAACAAATTTTCCTTGAGCTCTTGCATGCTGGATCAGCGCTTGAGGGTCAGAGAGAAAGCCTTTGTTGTAATCGGAAAGAACAATAAGGTCATTCTCATCGATCGTGGCTTTGAGGGATTGGGTAATCTTCTCTATTAATGTTGTTGTCAGCTCAGGTGCTTCTTCAAAATCGCAGCGAACGATATGTTGTTGCCGGCTAATGATGCGTAGCTTTTTGATGGTAGGGAAGCTCGGCTCAGCTACAAACTCTGTTGCGATCTGGTTCTGTTCACAGAGCTGTTGTAGCTCTTGTGCATTGCTATCGATACCGACTAAGCCGGCGAGGGTTACAGGGCACTCCATCTTACTGATATTAAGTGCGACATTAGCAGCACCTCCTAAACGATTCTCAGTATGATTAATATTGACGACGGGAACCGGTGACTCAGGGGAGATTCGATTTGTTGAGCCGATCCAGTAGCTATCGATCATAATGTCGCCAAAAACAGCAATTTTACCAATGGAGTCTTTCATATTGACCTCAAGTAACAGGTGGTACAAAGGGGCTTAAAATTTAGGGATAATAGGAAAATGAGAAAATTAGGAGAATATAGAATCCTAAGGTGTAATCATCATCAGGCATCGATTAGCGTGTGATCGCTTCTAAGCCTTTATGAAATAGTCTCCGGAAGTTGTCACTTGTAATCTTAGCAACCTCCTCAATAGAGACCCCTTTTACCTCCGCAATCGTTTTTGCCACAAAGGGAACAAGCCCTGGGTGGTTCGGTTTTCCGCGATAGGGGACTGGAGTGAGGTAGGGGGAGTCGGTCTCAATTAAGAGGCGATCGAGCGGCGCTTTGGCCACAACTTCCCGTAACTCAGCTGCATTGCGAAAGGTGATAATTCCGCTAAAGGAGAGATAGAAGCCTAAATCTAATCCCTTCTTTGCCATCTCCCAATTCTCTGTAAAGCAGTGAAAGATGCCACCAACATCGCGCGCCTCTTCATGGGTTAAGATATTGATAGTATCTTGCCGAGCATCGCGTGTATGGATAATCAGTGGTTTTTGTGTCTCTTTTGCAATATCGATCTGTGTGATAAAGGCGGACTGTTGTGCAAGTTTATGTTCGACCGAATAGTGGTAGTCGAGTCCAGTCTCCCCAATAGCGATGACTTTAGGGTTCTCTAACATCGGTCTAAAATTCTCCATCGAAGGAGCGATCTTTGCCGGGATTGCGCCGGGATGAACGCCCACTGATAGAGAGATCTCATCATAAGGTGCAACCAATTGTGCCATCGCCTCCCAGCGCTCTAGATCGACACTAACACAGAGCATCTGTGAAACTTTCTGCGCTTTAATGGCGGCGATCAGCTTTTGAAAATCATTGTCATAGGGGGAGAGATCCACCATATCGAGATGACAGTGTGAATCGATAAAGTGAGTAGTATCTGCGATATTTAACATTTCTATCTTCTATTGATGATTGTTGATTATGGCTGTTGATTGAGGGCTATGCATCATGAACGCGTTGTTGCTTCATGCATTCTTAAAAGTGCATTGATTCTTGTCTGGAGAAGATGGTGCTCCTTCTCAATAGCTACGCCGATGCCTTGATGATCGGTGATGTGATGAATCGTCTCTGCCGTTTTAGCAGTGATTAGTGCAACGCGGCCTTCTGTTTTAATGGGGGTCGGATCCCCATCAGGAAGCGTGATCTCTAAGATGATGAGATCATTGAGCTGGAAGGGGAAATCAGTATTGAAGAAGAACCCACCATTTTTAAGAAAGGGGAGATAATATTGGGGAACTTGGCTCGCATTTGCGAATTTCGCTTCAATCTTTTTAGGGTTACTCATAGGGTCAATGATCTCTCTATCTGCAACTTTTGCAATCTTTTTAGAAACATTTTAGAAACACTTTAGAAGCAGATCCGGAATAAGATAAGAACAATATTAATACTCCTTCTCTGACTCCCTCTCTGCGCTAACACTTTGATCCCTTATTATTGCATGAAGTAGCAGGAGATTCGAGATCGAGCGAATAAAGAGTCTCTTTTTTTTACAAAGCGATGGAAAATGATGGCAGAAGAGGTGGCAAAATCGATTTTGCGGTATGATAGAGCCCTTGCAGAATAATCGATTGTTGATCAAACTTTGGCAGCTACAAAGTCGCTTTTAAGCTCCTCTTCTGAGTGAGATCAGTATGATCATAATTCCGTAATTTCGAGGTAAAAGAATTTAAGGATCTAGATGAGAGCATTAGAGATTTCTAACTTAACGGTGAGTTATAAAGCGCATCCTGTTGTGCATCACCTGACGGCACAGTTCCCATTAGGGCAGAGTTGCGCCATTGTCGGGCCTAATGGTGCGGGGAAAAGTACATTACTAAAAGCAATTATGGGGTTAGTGCCCTATTCTGAAGGGGTGATTACTCGCAGTGAGGCTTTAAAGGTGAGTTATCTTTCACAAATCTCTCATATTCGGCGAGATCTTCCTTTAACGCTCTTTGAATTAGTGAGTGCTGGTGCGCTTAATCAAGTCGGATTATTTCGTCGGCTCTCATCCTCTATTCATCAACGGGTCTTTGAGGCGCTTGAGTTTGTGGGGTTAGAAAATTTTGGAGAGCGGAGTATCGATTCACTTTCAGGCGGGCAATTTCAGAAAGCTCTCTTTGCGCGGATTGTAGTGGAGGGGGCCGATTTAATCCTTCTTGATGAGCCTTTTAACGCAATGGATGCTCGCACAACGCAGGAGCTCTGTCTTCTTATCGAACGCTGGGAGGCGAGCGGAAAAACGGTTATTGCAGTACTTCATGATCTTCACTTAGCGAAACAGCACTTTACAAATACCCTTCTTTTGGCGCGTGAAAAGATCGCATTTGGGCCGAGTAAGGTTGTATTGACGGAAGCGAATCTTCTTAAAGCAGAGTCTGTCTCTCTCGGTTGGGAGAGTGATTCTTGGTGTGAGGTGTAACTGATGATCGATCTTTTAAACTCAATTTTTATCGATCCTTTTTTGGATCTCCCCTTTCTACGAAGAGCGCTTGCGGCATCGCTGATGATTGCGGTTTCTTCAGGTTTGGTGGGCGTCTTCCTACTTCTAAATAGAATGAGCCTAGTCGGGGATGCGCTCAGTCATGGCGTTTTGCCTGGGATTGCGATCGCGTTTCTCTTTTTTGGTTTTAATATCTATGCAATGAGTATTGGTGGGGTCGTTGCGGGGTTACTTATTGCTATTATCGCTTCGATTATCTCTAACTATACCAATTTAAAGGAGGATGCGAGTTTTGCGGCACTCTATCTTCTCTCGTTGGCGATCGGTGTTGTCTTAATTATGGAGATCGGCTCTCAAGCGGATCTTCTGCATATCCTCTTTGGCTCTGTTTTGGCAGTTGATGCTTCGTCACTCTACCTTGTATGGGGCGTGCTTTTGACAACCCTTCTTTTGCTCTCTGTTATCTATCGGGCGCTTTTGCTCTATATTATCGACCCTCTCTACCTTAAGCTAAAGAGCAGTGGTGGCCTCTTCTATTATGCGCTCTTCCTCTTTTTAGTAGTTCTCAACCTTGTGGCTTCTTTTCAGGTTTTAGGGACATTGATGACGGTTGGAATGATGATGATTCCGGCGATCTCTGCTCGTTTATGGAGTAATCGTATGGAAGTAGTTCTTCTAATCGCCATTACACTTGGGGCAATAGGGGCTTATCTCGGGTTAGTTGCCTCAGTTCATTATGATATTGCATCAGGGCCGATGATTATTATTGTATTAGCTTCATTCTATCTGATCTCCTTGCTGTTTGGCCTAGAGGGGGGTATTTTAAGGCGTAAAGGGATGCGGCGTCACCGGAAAGCATAGAAATATTATAAATCGTTGTGAAATATCATAAAATAGATATATAGCGTCAAAAAATATCAAAAAAATATCAACAAACATCAAGAATCTTCAAAACATTAAGAGTGCTATATTATTAAAGCGATATATATACATATATGTGTGTATTAAGCAATATAGAATCATAGAATCAAAAATATAGAATTAAGTATTTTTAATTAAGCATTTTTAAGAATTTATTAGAACAAGGGATAGATCGTGATTACAGTAACTTACTTTGGGAATTTAAAAGATCTTTTACAGCTGACTGAAGAACAAATTTCTTGGGAGGGTGGTGATACCGAAGTATTGTTGACACAACTGCGAGATCGGGGAGCTCTCTGGGCGGAAGCTTTAGCGCCGGAAAATATCTTTCGTATCGTTGTTAATGAAGAGATGACCTTTGAACCCACGGTATTAAATGTGGGTGATCGCGTTGCGCTTTTGCCCCCCGTTACAGGAGGTTAATAATATGGTTATCTCAGTTAGTGTTCAGCGTGAGGCATTTGATCTTGACCAAGAGAGTGCTGATTTAATTGCAAAATCAGGAGATGCCGGTGCGCTGGTACTTTTCCAGGGAATGGTGCGCGAGTTTGACCAAAAGGTACCGCTTGAGAAGATGGTTCTTGAGCATTTTCCCGGCGTTACAGAGCGGGAGATTATACGAATTATTGAGATCGCCCAAAGTCACTGGGATATTGCCGGATGCCGCGTTGTCCACCGTATAGGTGAGCTCTTCTCTGATGATCCTATTGTTCTGCTTATTGTGACTGCAAAGCATCGCCTAGATGCCTTTTTAGCTGCTGAATTTATTATGGATTATCTAAAAACGGAAGCCCCTTTCTGGAAAAAGGAGCATCTAGTGAATGGAGAAGCATATTGGGTTGAGGCAAAAAAGAGTGACCAAGCGATCTTATCGCGCTGGCAGGAGTTAGCGAAGTGGCGCAAAAAGTCGTAGGATTGATTCTCGCCGGCGGGGAAGGGCGACGAATGGGCTATCAGAATAAAGGGCTTCTTCCACTACAGGGACGACGTTTAGTTGAGCATGTTGTGGCGCGAATTGCCCCGCAAGTAGATCAACTCTATCTCTCAGCTAATCGAGATTTAACCTGTTATGAGTCGCTGGGATTGCCAATTATTACTGATGAGCCTCAATGGGAAGGAATGGGCCCGTTAGCCGGCATCGCCTCGCTATTACCCTATTTAGAGGCGAATCAACAGGTGCAGATTGTCAGTTGTGATGGTCCTTTGATTCCTGTTGATTTAGTTGAAAAGTTGGCGAAGGCATTAGCTCGCTTGCAACGGGAAGATGCAATGATTAAAGCGGTCTATCCTGTGACTGATCAGCGAGAGCACTATATCTATCTTCAGGCGCTTGCAAAGGATCTCGAGGTGGTGCTGCCGCTGTTAGAGAAAGGTGATTTAAGAATTCGAGCGCTGCTAAAGAAGTTATCTGCAGCGCCTATCTATTTTGATGAAGAGCGCGCGTTTATCAATTGTAATAGACCGCAGGATCTAGAGGCATTAGAGAGGAATTGTGATGAAAAATTATGATGTTGCATTAAGAGAGTTATTAGCGGGAATGAAGTTAGATCGAGCGGTTCACCGTGTAACACTTGCGGAAGCATATGGACGCAAATTAGCGCAAGATGTTGTGGCAAATTATGATACGCCACAATTTGATAATAGCGCGATGGATGGCTACGCTCTTTGTGATTTTTCTGGTGGGCGGAGTGAGTTTAAGATCGTTGAGCGAATTATGGCAGGTGATGATGTTCATTTCTCACTTCAAGAGGGGGAAGCAGCAAGAATCTTCACCGGCGCAAAAACGCCCGGAAATACTACAACAGTGGTGATGCAGGAGTTGACGAAAGTTGAAGGTGATCAGCTCTATCTCACAGAGGATTGCCCGAAAGGACAAAATATTCGTTATTGTGGTGAAGAGATTAAGAAAGGAGAGATCCTTTTTCATGCTGGGCATGTGCTCGACCCTGCGGCGATTGCACTATTAGCCTCGCAAGGGGTTTGGGAGATTGAGGTTTATCAGGACCTGCGCGTGACGATCTTTTCCACAGGTAATGAGTTAAAAGAGCCGTGGGAGAATATCACCGGCAGTGAAATCTATGATGCTAATCGCTATCAGTTACTTGCGTGGGTTTCATCGCTTGCTAAAGCGAAAGATGGGGGCATCTTAAAAGATGAGTATGCTTCGGTATTGGCGGCTTTATCATCGGCAGCAAAAGAGAATGATCTCATTATCTTAAGTGGAGGTGCTTCGGTGGGTGAGGCGGACTTTGTCGCAAAGGCGATTACTGAGCTCGGCGAATTGCATATGTGGAAGTTGGCTATTAAGCCAGGCAAGCCTTTTGGATGGGGCAGAATTGGCCAATGTCATATTATTATGTTGCCGGGGAATCCTGTTTCCGCCTATGCAACCTTCTATTTGCTTGCTTATCCTGCTATTAAAGCACTGATGGGACTTTCACCACAACTGCCTCAGTTAATGGCAACAATTAATTTTGGTAGCGATCGTATTCAGCCTCGTAGAGAATTTTTGCGTGGAAATTACTACCAAGATGAGCGCGGTGAATATTTTGTCGATAGTGTTGGATTGCAAGGTTCTGCGATGTTGAGCGGTCTTAGTTATGCAAATTGCCTTATTGAGATGAAAGAGAATCAGGCAACGGCAAAAGGTAGTCGTGTTAGAATCTATCCTTTGCCTAAAGAGGTCGCGAAAGCATAAAGGTTGTGATGAATAATATTGTCAAAGATGAGGTGAGAATCGCGCTCGATCAGCTCAATTTCCCAATTGATGATTCTGCCTGCGAGAAGTTAACTCAATATCTGCAAGGAATGCTGCTCTGGAATAGAGCCTATAATTTAACGGCAATTACAGATCCAAAGGAGATGATTATCAAGCATCTTCTCGATTCACTAGTCCTCGTGCCGGAGTTACGTCAGCGTTTTCAGTCTGCTGCCTTAATCGATGTCGGCACCGGTGCCGGACTGCCAGGTATTCCCCTCTCAATTGTGTTGCCTGACTTTCAATTTACCTTGCTCGATAGCGCAACTAAGAGAACGCGCTTTATTCAGCAGATGAAGATTGAGATCGGGCTCCCTAATGTGACGGTAGTCACCTCTCGCGTGCAAGATTATCAGCCTAATGAGCGATTTGATGGGGTTCTTTCGCGTGCATTTGCAAGTGGTAATGACATGGTAAAGTGGTCACAGCACCTTCTAAAAGAGGGAGGAATGTTGATCGCAATGAAAGGGAAAGTGATTCATTCAGAGTGGGAAGATGTTACCGATTTCCCCATTCAAGAAGTTGTGGAGTTGAGAGTGCCGGGCTTAAATGAAGAGCGGCATTTGATACTTTTATCGAAATAGTTTTATCGAAAAGGTTATTTGATATAATTTGACGATTAATTTGGAAAGGTAGGAATCTCCGTTGGCAACAATTATTGCAGTAGCAAATCAGAAAGGGGGGGTTGGTAAAACAACCACCGCTGTTAACCTAGCCTCAAGCTTAACAGAGAGCAAAATGAGGCCTAATGTGCTCTTAATCGATCTCGATCCTCAAGGGAATGCCACAACAGGTATCGGGGTGAATAAGAATGAGTTAGAGAGTAGTGTCGTTGATCTGCTCTTAGGGGAAGCATCCATTGCAGATGTGATTTTAGATCTTGATAAAGCCGGCTTACGTCTAATAGGTGCAAATGCTGATTTAACGGGTGCCGAGGTGATGTTAGCGCAAGCCCAAAATGGGATCTATAAATTGAAAGAGATCTTAGCGCCGATCGGTAGTAATTTTGACTATATCGTCTTAGATTGCGCGCCATCTCTTAATATGTTGACGCTCAATGCGCTTACAGCTGCAACCGATATCGTGATTCCTGTTCAATGTGAATATTATGCATTAGAGGGAATATCGGCATTGATGGATACGATCTCAACGGTTAAAGAAGCAACAAACCCAGATCTTAATATTATGGGGGTTTTAAGAACAATGTTTGATGGGCGTAATACCTTATCTGTCCAAGTTTCAGAAAACTTAGCCGCTCACTTCGGCGATAAGATGTTTGAATCGATTGTTCCAAGAAATGTCCGTTTGGCTGAGGCGCCGGGATATGGTGTGCCGATTACAGTTTATGATGCGAAATCTAAGGGTGCAATGGCATATACAGAGCTTGCGCGAGAAGTGATTTCAAGAAGTAAGAAGAGGTAGCTGTGAAGAAACGAGGATTAGGTCGTGGCTTAGAGATGCTCTTAAGTCAAACAGGTGCAGAGATTGCAACGGATAATGTAAAAGTGGAGCAAGAGGGGATTAAAGAGTTACCGATAGAGCGCTTAGTGCCCGGTAAGTATCAGCCCCGTCGCCACTTTGATCAAGAGGCATTAGAAGCATTAGCCTCCTCCATTAAAGCGCAGGGAATTATTCAGCCTATTGTTGTTCGTGAGGTTGAAGGGCAGAAGCAGGTAGAGATCCTTGCCGGTGAGAGACGATGGCGCGCGTCCCAACTTGCGGGGCTGAAGAGCGTCCCTGTGATCTTTAAACCGATGAGTGATCAGGAAGCGCTTGCGGTTGCGTTAATTGAGAATATTCAAAGAGAGAATCTCAATCCGGTGGAGACTGCAATGGCATTGAAGCGTCTTATTGATGAATTCTCCTTAACGCATCAAGAGGCGGGTGAAGTCATTGGTAAATCGCGCTCTTCTATCACAAACTCATTGCGTCTTTTAGAGCTAGATGCTGCTGTTCAAGCGTTATTGGCAGAGCAAAAGTTAGATATGGGGCATGCACGAGCACTCTTAGCACTTCCTAAAAGTGAGCAGGGCCGTGTGGCATTGCAGGTGATCAAAGAGCAGTTAACAGTGCGAGCAACAGAGCAACTTGTTAAAAAATTATTAGCGCCAGAGAGCGATGAAGAGAGCTCTGTAAAGCGTGTTGAAAAAGATCGAGATGTTCTCAATCTTGAGCGATCTTTGAGTGAGTTTTTAGGAGCTCAAACAGAGATTAAACAGAAAAACCGAGGAAGGGGTGAGGTCGTTATTCGTTACAACTCACTAGAAGAACTTGATGGGATTTTAGGGAAAATTAAACAGTAGATTAAAGGGTAGTGGTAATAGCGCTGCTAAGCTGCTACAAAATCGCTACGAATAATTTGACCTAGACCCTCTTGCCGACTATAATCTTGGCATGAATTTAAAGGCGATGATCTGATGATTCCTAAAATTGTGATTGCACAACTCGCTGTTTTAATCCTAACAGCTACAGCAGCTTGGATTTTATATGATGGTGTAACAGCGGTATCCTTGTTTGCAGCGGGTATTTCAATGTTAATACCCAATCTGTTTATGGCGGCGAATATGTTTATGGTGCGATTCCATAAGGTCTTTTTCTGGATTGGCGTCTTTTTCAATAAAATTATCATCTTAATGCTCTTCTTAGTGAGTATTCTGCTGATCAAGGACCCGAATCTATTCGCGTTCCTAATTGGAATTATAGTCGTATCGCAAGTTCCCCTTGGATATGTGTTAATATCTTCTATTAGAAGAGATAAAGTAATTGTATAGAGAGAACTATGGCTAGTGAATTAACAAATGCATCGTATATTGGACACCATCTCGTTAACCTTAACCAAAGAGGGACGCCGCAAGAAGCTCATGAGTTTGTTAACTTCGGTCTCATCAACCTCGATACCGTTTTCTGGTCAATCTTGTGTGGTATTATTGTCGTTCTATTCCTTTGGGCAGCGTCGCGCAAGGCGACATCTGGAGTGCCAGGACGTTTCCAAGCTTTTGTTGAAATCTTAGTAGAGTTTGCAGAGAAACAATCGAGAACATTGGTCAATGGGCCACAAGGTTTTATTGCGCCTTTAGGTCTTACTGTGTTTCTCTGGATCGTCGTCATGAACTCTCTTGACTTCTTACCGATCGATCTTGCTCCTAAGATGATTGATGTATTAGGTCTTTCAGATTCTCTCCCATATCACAAAATTCTTCCAACTGCCGATGTGAGTGCTACGTTAGGTATGTCTATTGCTGTACTTGCAGTTGTGATCTTCTACTCTATTAAAGCGAAAGGCATGGGCTTTGTAAAAGAGCTTTTCTGTGCACCTTTCGGTATCTGGTTAGCGCCTGCTAACTTTGTGTTAAACCTCGTTGAGTTCATCTCTAAAGCCTTCTCATTAGGTATGCGACTTTTTGGTAACATGTTCGCAGGTGAGTTGATCTTTATGTTGATCGCTTTATTAGGGGCGACAGGAACATTATGGGGAATGGGTCTTCATGTATTTGCAGGTGCAGCATGGGCAATCTTCCATATCTTGATCGTTATTTTACAAGGATATATTTTCATGACTTTGACACTTGTTTATCTTGGTCAAGCGCATGAATCTCATTAAAGAATCAATCGAAAGATTGTGTTTCATAATTATTTGTTAACGTTAGTATTATCTTATTTTAAGGAGTTATATTATGGGTTTAGTAGCAATCGCTTGTGGTATCATCGTAGGTCTTGGTGCGATCGGTGCAGCATTAGGTATTTCAATGTTGGGTTCTAAATATATCGAAGCATCTGCAAGACAGCCAGAAATCATGGATTCACTTTTACCAAAAGTATTTATCCTTGTTGGTCTTATTGATGCGGCGTTCTTAATTGGTGTTGGTATTGCTGTATTCTTCGGTATGACTGTATTCGCAGGTGCGTAATTCCACTACACTTAAAGCTAAGTGGTAAAGACATTTGTTGTACAGGCATATAAAGGATAGGTAGTAAAATGAATATTAACGCAACCTTGATTGCCCAATTTATCGTCTTTTTCATTTTGGTTTTGGTGGTTATGAAGTTTATCTGGCCACCTTTAATCAAAGCGATTGAAGAGAGACGTGCAAAAATTGCTGAAGGTTTAGCAGCTGCAGAAGAGAGTGTTGCAGCACAAGCTACGGCTGAAGCTGAAGTAGATGGTCTTCTTAAGCAAGCTCATCTTGAAGCGGCAACCCTAGTGAGTAAAGCACAAGCTCAAGCGGATAGCTTAATTGCACAGTCTAAAGAAGAGAGCAAGGTAGTTGGGCAAAGAGAGATTGATGCAGCGCACGCTAAAATTGAAGCAGAGTTAAGTCAAGTCAAAGAGAGCTTGAGAAAACAGGTAGTTGCTTTAAGTATTATGGGTGCAAGCAAGATCATAGAAAAAGAAGTTGATGAAACGACTCATGCTAAGATGTTAGAAGAGTTGGCAAAACAACTGTAATCGCCTGCTCTTCACTATGAAGAGCATTTTGATAACTAATAAACGATGTAAGAGTAATATGTCAGAATTAGCAACAGTAGCAAGACCTTACGCTGAAGCCGTATTTATGATTGCGAAGGAAAATCCGCAAAGTGCAGATCACTGGTTGGATTTCCTCAGCTCATTAAAGCTATTAATGGGAACAGAGGCGACTCGTGAAGTGATGGGCTTACCAGAATTAGGTTTCGAAAAGAAAAAAGCATTCTTAGGTGAGTTATCAGCTAAGATTTTAAAGCGAGAGCTTACTAAAGAAGAGAATGATTTCTTACTAACCATTAGTGAAAATAAGCGTTTTGGGATTTTGCCTTCTGTTTATGACGAGTACAGAGCGCGTTTATTAGCGGAAAGAAACATTCTTGAGGCTGAAGTGCAGAGTGCATATCCCTTAACGGATGGGCAGAAAGAGATGTTTGTTAAAGCTCTTCAGAAGCGTTTTAATAAAGAGATCGAATTAACAGAAACCATTTCGCCTTCCTTGTTAGGTGGTGCTATTTTAAAAATAGATGATTTAGTCATTGATGGTTCGATTTTAGGTCGTTTAGACGGCATGATCCGATCAATGAATTAAGTTTAATGAATATAAGAGGAAGATTTAAAAGATGCAATTAAATCCATCTGAGATCAGTGATCTCATTAAATCCAAGATTGAAGAATTTGAGCTCAAGCCCGAAGAGAGTACTGAAGGTACGGTAGTAAGTTTAACTGATGGGATTGCTCGCGTTCACGGAATTAATTCTGTGATGCAAGGTGAAATGGTTGAATTACCACACGGTGTTCGTGGTCTTGCGCTGAACCTTGAGAGAGATTCAGTGGGTGTTGTTCTCTTAGGTGATTATGAAAAGATCACAGAAGGGGATAAAGTTAAGTGTACAGGACGTATTCTTGAAGCACCTATCGGTCCAGAACTTCTTGGTCGTGTTGTTGATGCGTTAGGAAATCCTATCGATGGTAAAGGTGAGCTTGGTACAACGTTAACTGCACCTATCGAGCAGATCGCACCTGGCGTTATCGATCGTCAATCAGTTGATCAACCGATGCAAACAGGTTATATCGCGATTGACTCAATGGTTCCAATCGGCCGTGGTCAGCGTGAGTTGATTATCGGTGACCGTCAAACTGGTAAAACAGCGATTGCAATCGATACTATTATCAACCAAAAAAATAGTGGTGTTAAATGTATCTATGTAGCAATTGGTCAGAAGAACTCAACAATTGCAAATATCGTTGCTAAATTAGAAGAGCATGGTGCAATGGATCACACGATCGTTGTTGCAGCAAGTGCTTCAGAGTCGGCAGCTCTTCAATATCTCTCAGCGTACACTGGTTGTACAATGGGTGAATATTTCCGTGATCGTGGTGAAGATGCGTTAATCATTTATGATGACCTTTCAAAACAAGCGGTTGCATATCGTCAAATCTCCCTCCTTCTTCGTCGTCCACCAGGTCGTGAAGCATATCCTGGGGATGTTTTCTATCTTCACTCACGTCTTCTTGAGCGTGCAGCTCGCGTTAATGCAGACTACGTTGAGAAGTTCACAAATGGTGAAGTTAAAGGTAAAACAGGTTCATTAACGGCATTACCTATTATTGAGACACAAGGTGGGGACGTATCTGCATTCGTACCAACTAACGTTATCTCAATTACAGATGGTCAGATCTTCCTTGAAACAGACCTCTTTAACTCAGGCGTTCGCCCAGCGATGAATGCGGGTATCTCCGTATCTCGTGTTGGTGGTGCAGCGCAAACGAAGTTAATCAGTAAGCTTGGTGGTGGTGTTCGTCTTGCACTTGCTCAATATCGTGAGCTTGCAGCGTTCTCCCAGTTTGCTTCGGATCTTGATGAAGTAACACGTAGACAGTTAGCACGTGGTGTTCGTGTTATGGAATTGATGAAGCAAGCGCAATATCGTCCATATACAATTGCAGAGATGGCACTTATCCTCTATGCAATCGAGTACAAATATGTTGATGATTTGCCAGTTGAAGAAGTTCGTCCATTTGCGCAAGGTCTTATCGCTTCAGCGAATGCAACAGACCAAGAGCTCTTAAAAGACATCAACAGCAAAGGTGCCTATAACCAAGATGTGTTAGATGCGCTTGATAAAGTTGTTAGTCAGTATAAGAAAGGTGGAAGCTGGAAAGTAGCTTAATAAGTTGCTTTTCAGTTCATAACACATAGCAATTAGGTAGGAATTTCATGGCTGTTGGAAAAGAAATACGTAGTAAGATTAAAAGTATTAGTAATACTCAGAAGATTACTAGTGCGATGGAGATGGTTGCAGCGAGTAAGATGCGTGCTACGCAACTTCGACGCAATCGATCTCTACCTTATGCGCAACAGGTTATCAAGCTCGCTGCGCATTTGGCTGAGGCAACACCTGAAGAATTCAAGCATGAATACTTAATACCACGAGAAGTAAAGCGCGTGGGCGTGATTGTTGTCAGCTCCGACCGTGGTTTAGCTGGTGGGTTGAACAATAACCTATTTAAGCTAG
Organism: Ignatzschineria cameli; assembly: GCF_003121895.1. Taxonomy (GTDB): domain Bacteria; phylum Pseudomonadota; class Gammaproteobacteria; order Cardiobacteriales; family Wohlfahrtiimonadaceae; genus Ignatzschineria; species Ignatzschineria cameli. Next base: position 179,229 of record NZ_QEWW01000003.1, on the reverse strand, counting down.
TCGTCACAAAGATGAAAGAGTGGCGTGAAGCAGGTATTGAGATGGAAGTTGCCACTATTGGTAACAAAGCAAATGCTTTCTTCGGTCGATTTGGACATGATCTTGTTGCGACTGTGAATAATTTAGGTGATGCACCTGCGTCGAAAGATCTGATTGGTATTACAACTGCAATGCTAGATCTTTTCCAAGAAGGGAAAATTGATGAACTCCATGTTTTTGCTAACGAGTTTGTGAATACAATGACGCAAAAGCCAATCGGTATTCAGGTTCTCCCTGTCGTTCCCGGAACGCTTCAGAGACAGATAGGTATTGAGAGTGTAGCGCAGGAGTCAAATCTTGCATGGGACTATGTTTACGACTCTGAGCCTGTTGAACTAATGAATACTGTATTAGATCGTTATATTGAAAGTGTGATCTTTCAAGCAGTCGTTGAAAACGTTGCCTGTGAAATGGCAGCTCGTATGATTGCAATGAAGGCCGCAAGCGATAATGCAAGCGATTTAATAGATGAGTTGCAATTGGTTTATAACAAAGCTCGTCAAGCAGCAATTACTCAGGAAATTACTGAGATTGTTAGTGGTGCAGCAGCAATCAATTAATACGACGTTAACAAAAATTTGGGTTAATAGAGGTTTAGATAGAGTATGTCAGGAAAAATTGTACAGGTAATTGGTGCAGTTGTTGACGTGGAATTCCCACGCGATGCTGTTCCAAGTATATATAGTGCACTTAATGTTGTAGGATCGAAAGATGATCTCGTACTTGAAGTACAACAACAATTAGGTGATGGCGTTGTAAGAACGATCGCAATGGGTAGTTCAGATGGACTTAAGCGTGGTGTTGAAGTTGTTGATACTAAACAACCGATCTCAGTACCCGTTGGTGAAGGTACACTCGGTCGTATCATGGACGTTTTAGGTCGCCCTGTAGACTACGCAGGTCCAGTTGAAGCTAAAGAGCATTGGGCGATTCATAGAAAAGCGCCAAGCTACGAAGATCAAGCAGGTTCTACAGAAGTTCTCGAAACAGGTATTAAAGTTATCGACTTACTCTGTCCGTTTGCTAAAGGTGGTAAAGTTGGTCTCTTCGGTGGTGCGGGTGTTGGTAAAACCGTAAACATGATGGAGTTGATCAACAACATTGCTAAAGCGCATGAAGGTCTTTCAGTCTTTGCTGGAGTTGGTGAGCGCACACGTGAAGGGAACGACTTCTACTACGAGATGAAAGACTCTAACGTATTAGATAAAGTTGCCATGGTTTATGGTCAGATGAATGAGCCACCTGGAAACCGTTTACGCGTTGCTCTCTCAGGCTTAACAATGGCTGAGTACTTCCGTGATGAAGGTCGTGATGTTCTTCTCTTTATTGACAATATCTATCGTTATACGCTTGCAGGTACTGAAGTATCAGCACTTTTAGGTCGTATGCCATCTGCGGTAGGTTACCAACCAACACTTGCAGAAGAGATGGGTGTTCTTCAAGAGCGCATTACTTCTACGAAAAAAGGTTCGATCACATCGGTACAAGCAGTCTACGTTCCTGCGGATGACTTAACTGACCCATCACCAGCGACAACGTTTGCTCACTTAGATGCAACAATCGTTCTTTCACGTGATATCGCATCATTAGGTATCTATCCTGCAGTTGACCCACTTGATTCAACTTCACGTCAGCTTGATCCATTAGTTATTGGTCAAGAGCATTATGATGTTGCTCGTGGTGTACAGATGATTCTTCAGCGTTATCAAGAGTTAAAAGATATTATCGCGATTCTTGGTATGGATGAGCTTTCAGAAGAAGATAAGTTAACAGTTGCTCGTGCTCGTAAGATCCAGCGCTTCTTATCACAGCCATTCCACGTTGCAGAAGTATTTACAGGTGCACCAGGTAAATATGTATCACTTCAAGACACTATTGCAAGCTTTAAAGCGATTCTTGCAGGTGAAGGTGACCATATTCCTGAGCAAATGTTCTATATGACCGGTAACTTTAATGAAGTTCTTGATCGTTACGCGAAAGAGACCAAGAAGTAATAAGGGGATAATATGAAAACTATCAAAGTCACTATTGTAAGTGCTGAAAAAGAGCTCTACTCTGGCACTGCAGCATTCTTTGCAGTTACAGCAATTACTGGTGAGATAGGTGTTTATCCTGGTCATGTTCCAACTTTAGCACACCTCAAGCCAGGGCAAGTTCGCTTAGAGCTCGAGAATGGTACCAAAGAGGTCTTCTGGATTTCCGGGGGTATTCTCGAAGTACAACCGAATGAAGTGATTGTTCTAGCAGATAGTGCTGAGCGTGCTGCAGATCTTGATCAAGCCGCGGTTGAAAAAGCGAGAGCTGAAGCTAAGGCTGTACTTGACTCAGGTAAACCTGAGCTCGATATTGAGAAGGCGTTAATTGAATTAACATTAGCAAAATCTCAATTAGATGCAGTAAACAGATTAAAAAATCTTTAAGATTTTTAATAATATTAAAAGCCCACATCTTATGTGGGTTTTTTTATTTCTACGCTTTATTCTGATTCCTTATCCTTATCCTTATCCTTATCCTTATCCTTATCCTTGTGTTTGTGTTTTGTTTTCTTTAATTCTACTTTAGAGATATTGGTGAAACATTGATACTTTGGGGAGCGATCTATTGAGACATTTTGATGCATAATGCCGAGAGTTGTGTCTGCAATATATTTGGAAGATATCTGAAATATATCGAATTGTAATATATCGAGGTTATGATATGAGGTTGAGGTATTCAGTCATTAATAGAGATAGATAGCAATAGAGAGAGATACCGTTAATCGCTCCTAATATCATTTTCTTAAATAGAAATTAGCTGCGCTATAATAGGAAGAGGTGTAGAGAATAGTCATTTCTATTTGCTTGAATATTATTTGAATATCACTTGAGTATTAATTTGAACATTACTAAGAATTTATTGGAATGTTTATTTTGGATTTATTTGGAATCTATTTTGGATATTCAGATAGTTATCTGAAAACTTATTTAAATGCTACTTTTAAGTATTATTTTGTTCTCCTATAACCTTGCCACCTTGCTATTTTAATAATGAGAGATAAGTATGGAATTTGAATTGCCTGAATCAGCTGAATTACCCTTAATTAATCGAGAGAAATCGATTCTCGCTTTTCAGGAGCGTGTCTTAAAACAGGCAGAAAATCCGCATATCCCATTATTGGAGCGGCTCAATTTTATTACCATTGTCTCCTCTAATCTCGATGAGTTTTTTGAGGTGCGCTTTGCCAATATTAAAGAGCGTATTTTTGCCGGAGAGACACTTATTGATGGGGAGCCTATCGATCTTTGGCAAAAAGGGATCTATCAGCGGATAACGGATTTAGTAAAAGCGCAATATGCCTTATTAGATCAGGAGATCTTACCGCTTCTAAAAAAAGAGGCGAATGCTGAGTTTGTGCACCGAAAAGATTGGACAGTGGCAGATAAAGCACAGCTTTTAAGTTATTTTAATGAGTCGATCAATCCACTTTTAACGCCGATTGCACTCGATATCGCTCATCCTTTTCCCCATATCTACAATAAATCACTCAACTATATTATTGAGTTAAAGGGAAAGGATATTTATGGGCGAGAAGTTGATACCGCAATGCTCTCTATACCTAAAAATCTGCCGGCATTGATCCGTCTGACGAGCGACCCTTCACGTGTTCGCTTTACCACGATCAGTGAGGTGATTCGAGATCAATTGAAGGTCATCTTCGATGGATTTGTGGTAAAAGCCGCCTATCAATTTAGAGTAACGCGTAATAGCCATCTCTTTATTGACAAGGAGGAGCTTACTAATTTACATCAAGCCCTCAAAGGGGAGCTCCATCAACGAAATTTTGGTCATGCTGTCCGTTTAGAGATTAGTGCCCATATGCCCAAGAAGCTGGTAGATTTTCTTGCAAAAGAGTTTGAATTGCCGGCAACGGAGATCTATCCGATAGAGCATTTTATCGATCTTTGTCGCTTTCGGGAATTGAATCACTTTTTAAAGGAGCAAAGTGAGCTTTTTTACCCTGAATTTTACCCAAAGTATGCAGAGAAATGGGTTGATACGAATGATATTTTTTCGATTATTAAAGAAAAAGATCAGCTATTTCATCACCCATTTGATAGCTTTGCGCCAACGGTAAGATTGCTTGAGGTTGCCGCAAATGACCCCCAAGTGCAGATGATTCGTATGACAATCTATCGTACCGGCAATGATTCACAGTTGATGAAGCATCTTGTTACTGCTGCGAAGAATGGAAAAGAGGTTAATGTCGTCTGTGAACTGATGGCCCGTTTTGATGAGGAGACCAACCTCGCTTGGGCTGCTATTTTGGAAGAGGCAGGGGTTAAGGTTGTTTATGGAATCTTTGGCTATAAAACCCATGCAAAGATGCTCTTGATTGTTCGAAATGAACCAACAGAGGAGAATCCGGATCACCTTGAATATTATACTCACCTGAGCACCGGCAATTACCATACAGGCACCGCGCGGCTCTATACTGATTTTGCTATTATGACGGGGAATCGAGAAGTAGCTCAGGATGTAACCAATATCTTTGTCAATTTAGGGAGTCTTGGCCGACCACCCCAGTTGAAGCGTCTCTGGCAAGCTCCTTTTAATCTCTATGATAATTTGATTGCCCATATCAATTTTGAGATAGAGGAGGCAAAGGCGGGAAGACCGGCCTCAATTATGGCGCGGATGAATGCGCTCCTAGAGGAAGGAATTGTTGAAAAGCTCTATGAAGCCTCTAATGCCGGAGTTATTATCAATCTACTTGTTCGTGGAGCCTGCTCTTTACGTCCTGGATTGAAGGGCTTTTCAGAAAATATTCGTGTCTACTCCGTTGTTGGGCGTTTTCTAGAGCATTCACGCGTCTTCTATTTTTATCGCGCAGGAGAAGAGCGGGTCTATATCTCAAGTGCCGATTGGATGCATCGAAATTTTTTCCGCCGAATTGAGGTAGCAGTGCCGATTGAGCACCCCTCTATTAAGCGTCATATTATCAATGAAGGCTTACTCTCTTATTTTGCTGATTATACGGCTTGGATCCTCGATGGTCGAAGTGGGGAATACTCCCAGGAACCATTTACAATGGAGGAGAGAGGCGCTATGCTTTCAGCACAAGAAAAGTTATTAATATCCCGACAGTAGACATTCGGAAGTAGATGGAGTCACATGCTGACAATATTTTCTGATCCACTTATCAGCGGAATCACCAATACGCAACTCTATGCGTTATTGATTCTATTCTGTAGTTTTATCGCTTTCATGTTAGGAAAGTGGCGCTTTGATGTGGTCGCTCTCGGTGCGCTATTGGCGATGGTTTTAGTGGGTGTTGTTCCGCTCAATAACGCTTTTTCTGGCTTTAGTCATCGTGCGGTTATTACCGTCGCTTCTGTCTTAGTGCTTAGTAATGCACTAGGAAATACCGGCGTGACCTACCATCTTTCACAACATTTGAGCCGCTTTTCAGATCGGCCCGTACTATTAGTCCTAACTTTAACGGGGCTTGTCGCTTTCTTCTCCGCCTTTATGAATGATGTTGGAGCGTTAGCGCTTATTATGCCGGTAGCGCTACAAGTATCACAACGTTACAACATTCCTACCTCAAAATTGTTGATGCCGATGGCTTTCGCATCTCTTTTAGGAGGAACGGCTACATTGATCGGAACTCCTCCCAATATGATTATTGCTCAATATCGGGAGACTGTAGATCCGGCGGCGGGTGCTTTTGCCATGTTTGATTTCTTGCCGGTCGGTATTGTTGTGGTGATTGTAGGCCTCCTCTATATCTCTTTTATTGGTTGGCGCCTGATTCCTATTCGGGATACGGAGAATAATAGCCGCCTCTTTGAGACGGATGATTATCTTTTAGAAGCCAAAATCTTACCGAATAATAAATTTATTGGGAAGACGATTGCCGAACTTGAGAAGGTGACAGAAGATCATGTTAATGTTGTTACGCTTCTTCGAGGAGCAAGACGGCTACTTTCGCCAAGTAAAGAGGAGATCTTACGGGAGAATGATGTTCTATTGATTGAAGGACAACCGGAAGATCTAAAGCAGTTAGAGTTGCTCTCAGGGGTGAATATCCGCTTTAGTAAAGAGGGAAAAGAGGGTGATGGAGTCGACACCTTGCAGACCTTAGAAGTTGTTGTCAATCCTGGTGCTAGAATTGCAGGACATATGATCTCGGAGCTCTATCTTCGAGAGCGCTATAAAATTAATATATTAGGGATCTCTCGCCAGAGTGAGAGTATCCGGCAGCGCTTCTCTCGATTAACCTTAAAGCCCGGGGATATTCTTCTGATTCAAGGGGATAAGAGAGAGCTTCCTGAAACGATGAATTACCTTGGTTGTCTGCCGTTAGCAGAGCGTAATATCCGTCTAAAACCCTCTTCAAAATTGTTACCAACAGTGGGAATTTTTATTATTTCCATACTTTTGGTGGCATTTCAGCTTTTACCGCCTCATATCGCCTTTCCTTTAGCGATCTTTTTTCTCATCATCTTTCGTCTTGTCTCATTGCGAGAGGTCTACCAGAGTATTGATGGGCCTCTTATTGTCCTTTTAGGATGTTTTATCACCGTGGGTGCTGCGCTCGACTCGAGTGGGGCAACAAATATTATTGTCTCATCGATTGTTCCCCTTTTAGAAGGGCTTCCTGCTATGCTAGTATTGTCTATAATCATGCTCGTAACGATGCTGATTACCGATGTGATTAATAGCTCAGCAACAGCGGTGATTATGGCCCCTATTGCGGTGGGTGTTGCAAATATGATGGGGCATAATATTGATCCCTATTTAATGATCATTGCAATCGCTTGCTCTTGTGCTTTTAATACTCCGATAGGGCACCATTCAAATACATTGGTGATGGGACCAGGAGGCTATCAGTTTGGGGATTATTGGCGAATGGGGCTACTGCTCGACCTGCTCTTGATATTAGCGGCAGTACCGGCAGTGATCTATTTTTGGCCACTATAAAAGTAAAGATAATAAGGAATTAGGATGAAACTATTTAACGATGTTCCATTAGCGCCGGATGACGCGATTTTAGGTGTAGTAGAGTCATATAAGAATGACCCAAGAGATGAAAAGGTCAACTTAAGTATTGGTATCTACTCTGATGCAGAAGGGAAAGTGCCGGTATTAAAAGCGGTTAAAGCCGCCGAGGCATATCTTTTTGAACATTCAGGACCACGCGTTTATCTTCCGATGCAAGGTTTAGGCAGCTATATCGATTGTGTTCAGAAGCTTCTCTTTACAGAAGATCATGAGCTCTATCAGACAGGGCGTTTGGCAACTGTTCAATCGTTAGGGGGCACAGGGGCATTAAAAGTAGGGGCTGATTTCTTACACAGTATCAAACCTAATAGTAAAGTTTATGTCTCAAAGCCAACTTGGAATAACCATATTGCTATCTTTGCCGGTGCCGGTTTTGAAGTAGAAGAGTACCCCTATTTTGATCCAAAGACAAAAGGGGTCGATTTTGCGGCATTCTTTAAGAAAATGGAAGAGATTCCAGAAGAATCCATTGTGGTTCTTCATGCATGTTGCCACAATCCAACAGGAGCAGATCTCTCAACTGAGCAGTGGCAGCAATTAGCAGATCTTTTTAAAGCACGTAATTTAATTCCCTTCTTAGATATGGCTTATCAAGGCTTCTCTAAGGGAATTAGAGAGGATGCGGAAGCGATTCATATCTTCGCTGCAAAAGAGATGCCGGTGTTTATCGCCACCTCCTTCTCTAAGTCATTCTCACTCTATAGTGAGCGAATTGGCGCATTGACTGTGATCACTTCAGATAAAGAGGAGCAAGAGCGTGTTACCTCACAATTGAAGATTATGGTTCGTGCAATCTACTCTTCACCACCTTCATATGGTGCGCAGATCGTCCACTATGTATTAGCAAATGATCAATTGCGTGCAGAGTGGGAAGCGGAACTTACACAGATGCGTGATCGAATTAAATCGATGCGTTCAAAATTTGTTGAGTTGCTCAATAGCAAGCAGGATAAGATCGATTTTAGCTTTATCAATGATCAAGCAGGGATGTTTTCTTACTCAGGACTTAGCGCAGATCAAGTTGCAAAAATGAAAAAGGATTATGCTATCTATACGGTTGATACCGGTCGTATCTGTATTGCTGCGTTAAATGACCAGAATATTGAGCTTGCGGCGAATGCGGTAGTTAATGTACTATAACAGCATTTGATTCATCTATTTGTAGGGGGTTTTTATATGTCAGAAAGTGTATTTATATATAAGCTTCCGCTCTACATCATTGCCTTACTCTGTATTGTTGGTTGGGCGCTTCTCTTTAGTGTTATCTTTTTTAGCTAATTAAAGGGATCGAAGAGATAGAGCGGTTGTAAAAAGAGTGCTATTTAGCACTCTTTTTCTTTGTCTGCGATAATAAATAATATCATAGGCGTAGCGTGTATACGTGTGTATGTGTATGGGTGTGGAGTGATTTCAATTGCATTTCTGAAAAAGTTTTGCAAAGTTCTGCAAAGAAATGAAGAACTGAAATGAAGAGTTGAAGTGAAGGATTAAAGTGAAGGATTAAGGGGAAGATTGGTGAGCGAATTATCAGAGAGACAGTGGGAATATCGAGCAGAGCAGCTTTTGCTTGATCAGCTCTTTATGCAGTTAGCTAAGGCAGGAGAGTATGAAGATTATCAGCTCTATCAGCAGCTATTACAGAGAGCGGAAACGGCCCCTTTGTTGCAAAAGAAGGGGGGAGAAGCACATTTTCAAAAGGCGCTTCAATATCTATCGACCTTAACAGATTTGATCACTGTTGATCTAAAGTCGGGAAGAATCTTATCAAAAGGCTATCAGCCGATCGATCTTCAGCGAATAGTTGATCTCCTGCCAGAGACTTTAAGTGGACGACTCCACTTTTTGCGACGTTTTAGTACTGACTCAACTAATAGTGATCTCCAGCGACATTCAGCCCAAGATGCTCAATATTGGGCGCAACAATATTATCAATCCTTGCCGAGTCTTCAGGATACTTCTTCTAAGGATGAAGAATCGTTAAAAGCGAAAGTTGCGGTTGCGGAGATGCAAACTGGAGGTAGGGGGAGACGCGCTAAGCGTTGGGTATCACCACTTGCAAAAAATCTCTACTTCTCCTTTAAATATCGATTTTCTCATCGATCGGTTCCCTATTTGAGTGCGCTCAGTCTCCGTATTGGTGCGCTCCTTTTAGAGGTTTTAGAGGCGTTAGGTATTAAGGGGGGTAAGGTAAAGTGGCCCAATGATATCTGGATTGGGGAGTCGAAGTTAGCGGGAATTTTAGTAGAGAGCCTCTTTAATCGTCATGATGTTGAGGTGATTATTGGCATTGGTGTGAATAATCAATATGATGCAGCGCTTGAGCTAGTTGGTAATCATCCGACTTGTTGTGAAGCCATTTTGGGGCAACCACTCGATCGAAATCTCTTAATTGCACGACTTAGTGAGAAGATCTACCATCTTTGTGAGCAGGTGGAAGCAGAATCATATGCTTTAGAGCAAGGGATTCCACTTAGCAAAAAATTGCCCGATTTGAGAGTGATCTGGTCTGAGATCAGTCTTCTCTATCAGCGACGGGTTCAGTTGAGCTCAGATAGAGATCTGCTTATTGGGCGTGAAGTTGGAATTGATGAGAGTGGCGCGCTACTTGTGGAACTTCCCGATGGGGAGATTCGTCCAATTATTTCGGGAGATCTCTCTCTTCGAGAGCTTTGAGGATGGGTGAGATCTCATTCCTGCCGGTAAAAAAAGATCCCAAAAGTTCTGTTTAAACTTTTGGGGTCTTCTGTTGTAAGTGGAGTCTTAACTGCTTGTTGATCTATTTACAGTTCATAGAGAGGACTCGCTGATTTTTATAGAGCACACGACACTGGGCGCCATTACGCTTGCCAGTACACCAATCTGCTGCCATGGTGATATTGTTGACCTTACAGCCAATGACCTGTCCCGAACCATTTTTAACAATCTGTAAGCGACCGTTGACGGTACCACCGGGTGCTCTAGCAAGTGCTGCATCTTGTTGTAGCCCTTTTTTCAGTGGTGGCACAGCTGCTGTCGGGCGCGGTGCACTACTGCTACGATTGCTATTACTTGCGGTGCGTTCCCTAGCGACTTTGGCCGTCACAGCTTTCTGCAGCTCCATTAAGATGTCTGCTGTTACAACTTCTGATTGAGGCTTCTTAGCTTTCGTTAAAAATGCATTGAGTTGCTTTTTCGAGTTTTTACCAAAGATACCATCCGGTTTTACAGGATATCCTAACTGTTGTAGGTAGGTCTGAGCCTGTTTGGGCGCATTCTTTTTAAAGGATTCTAAGAGCGCAGTATCGATCTCTTTTCCTTTTTTAAGTCCTTGTTGAGAACGGTAGGTTTGAATAGCACCCTCTGTTGCTGGCCCCATTTTACCATCTGCTCGCCCATTTAAGATGCCAAATCCAATGAGATAGGCTTGGGTATCGACCACCTTTTCTGCAGCTTCTCGCTCTTTGACAACCTTCTCGTAGTAGGTCTTTGCAAATTGAGTCTCCTGCTCTTCATCGATCAGGATAAGGTAGGCTGGTAGGTCGAGCTTATCGCTAACCTGATAACCATAACGATTTTTTAAAATCCCAATTGCTCGGCGTGTCTTTGGCCCTAACGTTCCGGTTGTTCGATCTTTCATATAGCCGGTTCGCTGCAGGTAACGTTGAAACTTATTGATATTCTCCTCTTCTAGTAATGCACGGCTCTTTTGATCTAGTTTGCCGGTAACAGGAAGCGAGAAGGATTTCTGAAAGGCCTCAATCGCACGATTAGTACCGGGACCTTTTAGCCCATCAACAGTGCCGGTGTAGAAGCCTAAGTAGGCAAGTTGTAGTTGCTCTAATGCAGTCTCTTCACTACTTTTTGCGTGGGAGAGATCAAACCTCTTAACGGAGGTTTTATAGGGCTCTATCATCTTGTTGCTATCTGCTTGGAGTTCCTGATCTTCCTCTGCGGTGATAGGTGCAGTGCCATCTTCTGTGACATCTTCAACTGAATCACTTGGAACCTCTTCACCACTTAAGGGAGCATCGGAGAGATCATCATTGAAGAGAGTTAAGAGAAGCACGGGTGTCAGTGCGCCTACAGCTTCCGTATTGGTGAATTGCTCATATGCTCTGATTGCATCGCGTGTTCCGGGACCTCTTAATCCATCAATATCACCTTTATAGAATCCATCCTCTTTTAGACGATACTGTACAAAGCGATAGATAATTTGACGAAGTGGATTTTCCCAACGAGGAAGCAACTCGCCCGTCTCATTCTGTCCTAACGCTTTTTCAAAGGCTCGGATCGCATCGCGTGTTGCCGGTCCATTGGCGCCATCGAGCGGGCCATCATAGAGATCGAGTAGATAGAGAGCTGTCTGTGTGAAAAATATTTTAGGAACTCGTGCTTTAATCACGAGATTATCGATCTCATTACGAGAGAGGGAGAAATTGCGAAGAGGCTCATCGAGCGTAATAAGCGAGCGCACTTCATCAATGGTTGGCTCTTCCGCCTCATCGAGCTCTTCTGAGTCTTCAGAGGCTATGACCTCTTGCTTCTCATCTTGAAGAGCACCGTGAGAAGGATCGGTAGGCGCTACCTCTTTTGTTTGATTCTCATCAGTCGTTAACTGTGGTTCTGCAAGCTTTTCCAGGGCTATCTGTAAAAGAGGCGGAATAAGTGATGGTAATGGTTCTTCGATTTTTTCAGTCGCAGGAGAATCGATCGAAGTAGGATCTCTTCCTTCATTGTCTTTTTTTAGGGGGGGGAGCGCACGTTGTTCGGCTGCTTTTTTACGTTCTGCTTCTATTGATTTGAGAATCGATTCTGGTAAAAATCGGGGGTTGAAGAGATGGAAGAGCATATTGGGAGAGAGCGTTCCCACCTCAGGGAGATTGAGGCTCTTTTCAAAAGCTTTGATAGCATTTTCAGTACCGATACCATTGATACCATCAATTTCACCGTCATAAAATCCTAAAAGCGTCAGTTGACGTTGGACATCTTTACGCACCTCTTTTTCCAAAGGTGCTTCCCAAGTTGCGTTAGGAATCCCATCTTGCTTCTGTCCTAATGAAGCTTGATAGCGCTCAATAGCGGTACGTGTATTAGCGCCTCTTTGACCATCAATTTTGAGAGGAAGCGGGAAGTAGCCCGCCATTCGCAACCAGGTCTGAAGGGTAAAAATCTTACTTCTACCTCCTTTCTGTTTGAGGAACGATGTGATCTCATCGGGAGTGAAATCGAAGAAGAGCTGCAATTGACGGCCGGGGAAGGGGGGCGTATTGTTAAGCTCTTCTGCTGGCGTGAGAAATGTTAGGGGAAGTGCGGTTGCTGATGAGCCTGCTTGATCTAGGGTGAAAGTGATGGTCCCCGCTTCAATATTTTTCAGCATCGTTGCTGTTACAAAGGGGCTTTGTAATAATTTCGCTGATGAGGGCAGCTTCTCCACAATTACTTCGTTGAGTCTCGAGATAAGGGCTTCTTCAGTGATCTTGGGGTTCTCTTTTTTAATAGATTCGATCAGGGGCTGCAATGCTTTTCGCTCTAATGGAATAAGCCATTCGGGAGTGATTGCATTGATATGAGGAAGCTTCTCCTGCGTTTGATAATAGGCGATATCATTCTGGAAGGCTTCAGTAATATGGCCCTCTAAGTTATCGACCGGATATTTGAGGAGATAGAGCCACACTTGAGCCTGTTGTACTAGCTTAGATTCCACGCCGCTATCAATCTTTTCCCCTTTGAGCCAAGCGAGTAGCTCTCCCTTCTTTTGAGTTAAAGCATAATCATAGAGCGTAAAGCCATAATGATCTTTAAAGTGAAGTAAAGGATCACTTTGGTAATGTAAGAGCGAGGTCACTTTAGAGTCTTGAGTCTGCTGTAAGATTGACTCAAGATTATTTGCAGAGCCTAACGATAGTGCAAGTAGTGATGATAACGCGACTCTTAGTATGGCTTTACGCATAATGCTATTAATCCTTTTCTCGGTTTTTAACTGGGAGTTTCCCTTTTCTTAAGTGAACGAGTATCAATGAGATGGCTGCTGGTGTTACACCCTGAATGCGAGAGGCTTGGCCTAATGTTTCAGGTTGTGCTTGATTGAGCCGTTCCTGAATCTCGATAGAGAGACCTTCCACTTGGCTGTAATCTACATTACTAGGAAGTGGCGCATTTTCAAATTTTTGATTGCGCTTAATATCCTCGATGCTCCGATTGATATAGCCTTCATATTTGGTATGAATTTCAATTTTTTGGAGCACTTCTTCTGAGAATTGAGAGAGATCCGGTCCTTGCTCATCTTCGAGTTCTACTAAAGTTGCTAATGATATTTCTGGACGCTTGAGAAGATTGATGGCACGAATATTTTGTTTGAGCGCCACATTATTCTCTTTGATAATCTTCTCACCAGCAGGGGAGTCAACTCGGATCATCCAATCTTTAAATCGTTGTTCAGCTTGAGCAATCGCTTCTTGCTTTTCGAGGAATTTTTCCCAACGATAATCATCCACCAACCCTAATTCTCGGCCGATAGGGGTTAAGCGCTCATCGGCATTATCTTCTCTTAAGATCAGGCGATGTTCTGCGCGGGAGGTAAACATCCGATAAGGTTCCCGAACGCCGAGATTGATCAGATCATCGATCATAACGCCGGTATAAGCCTCATGACGTTTAGGGTACCATGGATCTTTTTCAAGATAGCGTCGCGCGGCATTGAGGCCGGCTAAGAGACCTTGTGCTGCAGCCTCTTCATAACCGGTGGTTCCATTAATCTGACCGGCAAAATAGAGATTGTTGATCGCTTTTGTCTCTAGGGTGAATTTGAGGTTACGCGGATCATAGAAGTCATACTCAATGGCATAACCTGGGCGCGTAATATGAGCATTCTCTAAGCCGGGAATAGAGCGAACTAGATTCACTTGAACATCAAATGGCAAGCTGGTAGAGATTCCATTAGGGTAATACTCATGAGTATCGAGTCCTTCGGGTTCTAAGAAGACATGATGTTGATCCTTATCGGCAAACTTCATAATCTTATCTTCAACTGAAGGGCAGTAGCGTGGCCCTAATCCTTCAATTGTTTTATTGTCCGCATACATCGGTGAGCGGTCGAGTCCGCCACGAATAATCTCATGGGTTTGCTCATTGGTGAAGGTTGTCCAGCAGGAGACTTGGCGTGGATGCTCTGCACGAGAACCCAAGTAGGAGAAGACCGGTGTTGGCTCATCTCCTGGCTGTTCTGTCATATTGGTAAAATCGATACTCTTTCCATCGATACGGGGTGGGGTTCCTGTCTTAAGGCGCCCTTTACCGAGATTAAGTTCCGCTAATTTATGAGAAAGAGAGATGGATGCCGTATCTCCCATTCGACCGCCACTATAATTCTCCATACCGATATGGATTAAGCCGGAGAGAAAGGTTCCCGCTGTTAAAATAACGGTTTCACCATGGAAGCGGATGCCGGTCTGAGTAATGACTCCCGCAACTTTATCTCCCTCTAAAATAAGATCATCTGCTGCCTGTTGGAAGAGATAGAGATTAGGCTGATTCTCTAAGATCTTACGGATCGCTGTTTTATAGAGCGTTCTATCCGCTTGTGCGCGTGTTGAGCGAACGGCGGGGCCTTTAGAGGCATTTAGAATACGAAATTGGATGCCGGCAAGATCGGTTGCATGTGCCATCGATCCCCCTAATGCATCGATCTCTTTGACGATCTGCCCTTTACCAATCCCGCCAATAGCAGGATTACAGCTGAGCTGACCTAAAGTCTCAATATTGTGGGTAAGTAGAAGTGTGGGAACACCAAGGCGAGCCGATGCAAGTGCTGCTTCTGTTCCTGCATGACCGCCGCCGATAACAATGACGCCAAAATGTTGTGGGTAGTTCATAGATTTTTAATAGATTGATATGAGTTATATGAGTTATATGAGTTTATATATTAGTTGATTGGTTGATTAGTTGTAATCTTCGAATGGATAAGTGAGGAGAAGATGAGAGGTTCGGTGGAAGATTTCGTCTTCAGAGACCACGACTCTATGGATGAGGGGATGTTTATCGACTCTTCTATGAGCGGGGCAGAAGCGAGGATCTAAGAAGCTATTGCTAATATTCAATTGCCAACATTCGGTTGCCAATATTTAGTTGTCGATATTTGATTATCAATATTCGATCACCAATATTTGAGTTTCAAAATCAATGGGATGAATTGAAAATGAACCACAAATGAACCACAAATGAACCGTAAATGAATTGCAAGTGAATCGCTGTTGAGCCACTCATCTATCTGAATTTTTAAATTGCTCTATTACCATCTGCTATTGCTGCACTTTTATCGCTGCGACTAGGAATGATACATTTTAGCGGTAATTATAATCTAAAAAAGGGATCAAACCAATGTTGATCCCTTCAAAAATTGTTTCTCATCTTCAGAATGATCTGTAGATCACTCAATTACAATTTGAGTTACTTCTTCTCAGATTGTTTTGCCAAATCTTCTAATGAGCTTGTAAAACCTTTCATTGAGAGGTCGATCTTAACGTTGTTTGGCTCTGGACCTAAGAAATCGTGAGTATAGCTAACATTGAGCTTACCTGAATTTTTTAGAGAGTTGAGGACTTTTGGGTCATTGATCGGAAGACCTGTGATACAGCCATCAGGTAAGCAGCGCTCAAAGCTTAAGCCGGTCACTTTCGTGCCATCAATTTCAAGCTGTTTACCATCGATCTTAAACTCAAGACCTGGAATTAAGAGAGTCCCTGGAAGAGCACTGAAAATAAGCGTTGGATTGCCATCGATATAGATTACAGAGGCTCTTAATGCTTTGATCTTCTGTTTTTGTGACTCATCTTCCGGATTGGTTAATTCAATATCGCCTGTGGTCGACATTAAGCAGCTTTCAAACGTTCCTTCTGGAACTGTGTCTTGTAAGCACTCAACTTTCCAATCACCGTGTTGCTTAAGATAGACAACTTCAGTTTGGTTTTGAGCCGCAGCTACGCCTCCTAAAAGGAGAGCAACACTGGCGCTAAGTAGTAATTTTTTCAACATGATTGGCTTTTACTCCATATAATTAGGAACGCTACAAATGATTTACTATTCTACTGTTATTGATGGAAATAGAATAACATTACAAGAGGTTTATTATATACTAGTTCGATAATCGATCAAGGGAAGCCTTGTTAAGATGGGTAGATATCTGTTCAGGAAGGGTAAAATGCAATTATCGCAAAAATGCACATTAGGTAATGGTAAGGTTTATGTAATTTCTGCGCCATCAGGAGGTGGAAAGACAACATTGGTAGAGGGGCTGATGGCTCATGATCCCCATGTGACACGAGCGGTAACGCATACAACAAGAGCTCCTAGAGAGGGTGAAGAGAATGGTGTCCACTACCATTTCGCCTCTAAAGAGGAGTTTATTGCGATGGTAGATCGTGGCGAGTTTTTAGAGTATGCCGAAGTCTTTGGCAATCTCTATGGGACATCGCTCTGGGAGGTTGAGAAACATACCCGTAGCGGTAAAGATGTGGTGCTGGTGATCGATTGGCAGGGAGCGGCTTCTGTGAAGAAGATTATGCCGGAAGCGGAGTTGATCTTTATTCTTCCCCCCTCTTTAGAAGCGTTAGAAGAACGACTCTCCTCCCGTAATCAGGATGATCCTGCGGTGATCGCGAAGCGAATGGCAGATGCTGTTAATCAAATTAAGCATTATGAGAAGTTTGATTATGTGGTCATCAATGATGATTTTGAGCGAGCATTGAGTGATTTGCGAGAAATTTTTCATGTCAATCGATTACGAACCGCCTATCAACAAGTTAAAAATAGCGAACTATTGACCACGCTCTTAGAACGCCCATCATCTGCCATTTAAGTTTCGATATTTTCCCGATATTTTAAAATCGGGACGATGAGTGATAATATGCGCCTCTCGATGAGAGAGTCCGGCATTGGTTCATCTTAATATCAGGATCAGATAAAAGATCAGATAAGAGGTCAGGTAGGAGCAGATAGGGCATATCGGGAGTTCGATGCAGTATCAGCTAGATTGATTCGATTTACAGAGATTTTATATTTGTTATACACGCTATATCCGTTATATCTGTATTAAAAATCTGTATATTCGTATTTAATATGAAATATTAATAATTAGACATTAGACATTAGACATTAGACAGTGTTAGTTAGGAGATAAGTTTATGGCACGCGTAACAGTACAAGATTGTTTAGAGAAGGTTGATAACCGTTTTCAGTTAGTCACAGTTGCAGCAAAGAGAGCAAGACAATTAGAGCGCGGTGCAGAGCCTACTGTCAGCCGCAGTCGTGCATCGAAATCGACCGTTATTGCACTTCGTGAAATTGCGAAAGGGGAGATTAGCCCTGCTGAGATTACGGCAAAAGAGGCAGATTTTCAGTCAGGCTTCTAAGTAGAATTAAAACTAAGAAGTTGAGTAAGAGTAGATAGGAAGATGGGAAGTTATAGCTTCTCATCTTCTTTTATCTTTTATGGTAGAAAATTTATGGTAGAAAATATTCTATAGCGTAGGGCAAAAAATCGAGCTGCAATGAGGGTAGAAATGATTGCCGACTCACTATTAATCGGCCACGATATTGATCAATTTCAGGGGCATTTGGAATCAGTTTTGACTGATTCTATCTCCCAATAGATTATTGCTTTTATAAAGGATAAGATGCTCTTAGAGGTAGGGATGATCTTTCGGTGATCGGTTGTGAATGATAGCCCTCGGTAGTGACTGATAACACTCTGTATTAACGAAATATTTTGAGTGGTTATCCTGTTTTTAGCGTATCCTTAAAGAAGTAAGAGTGAGCATTTTTGTAATGCGCATTTTAGCAAATGAGCATACTAGTCAATACACTAGGTGTGATCGATAGATATTATTTATGGCTGCTGCTACGCAATCGATGCAGTCTTACAGTTATTCATTAGGAGTAGATTATGGAGAAATATCAATTGCCTCCAAATCTTCTTCCCTGGCGTAAAGAATTTGAGATTAAGGTCGGTCGCTTATTGCGAATCGTAGGTCGCTATCTTTCGGAAGAAGAAGTAAAAGAGGTTGAACGAGCATGTATTTATGGTGCGTTTGCGCATCAGGAACAGTTTCGCTCCTCTGGCGAGCCCTATATTTTTCACCCGCTGGCAGTTGCCTTGATCTTAACGGAAGTGCAGATTGATAAAGCCTCATTAGTCGGGGCGGTTCTGCATGATGTGATTGAAGATACCGAGATCGGCTACGATGAGATTGCCCATGAATTTGGGGAAGAAGTTGCACAGATTGTCGATGGCGTTACGAAATTAACGCAGATTAAGTTCCGCTCAAAAGAGGAAGCGAAGGCGGAGAATTTCCGTAAGATGATTTTAGCGATGACGAAAGATCTTCGCATCATTATGGTCAAGCTTGCTGATAGACTCCACAATATGCGGACATTAGGGGCACTCGCTGCCTATAAGAAGCGCCGTATTGCCAATGAAACCTTGGAGATCTATGCGCCCATTGCCGCACGTTTAGGAATGTATGCGTTGCAGGTCTATCTCGAGAATCTCTGCTTTGAGAATATCTACCCTATGCGCTATGCCGTACTCTCTAAGGCGATCGAGGAGAAGTATGAGAGTGAGAGTGAGAACTTAACGCGAATCAAAGATACGATCTATGATCGTCTAGTACGGGGGAATATCCTTTCACGTATCTCAACTCGCAAGAAGCATCTTTGGAGTATCTATAATAAGTTGAAGGTGAAGGGTAAGATCGAATTGGTCTACGATATCTTCGCCATTCGCGTGATTGTCTCAACCGTTGATGAGTGTTATCGCGTATTAGGGATGGTGCATCAACTCTATAAGCCGATTATTGGTGGTTTTAAAGATTATATTGCGATCCCTAAAGGCAATGGTTATCAGAGCCTTCATACCATCGTCTTTGGACGCAATGGATTGCCGGTTGAAGTGCAGATTAGAACGCGTGATATGCATGTTATTGCCGAAGCAGGAGCGGCTGCTCATTGGCGCTATAAAGATGCCTATGAAGGGCAACAGAATCAGATTCGAACCAATAAATGGCTCGATTCTGTAACAGAATTACAAGATAGTGCGATCTCCTCTGTAGAGTTTATGGAGGCGATGAAAGCGAATCTCTTCCCGAAAGAGATCTATCTCTTCACTCCTAAGGGGCGCATTATCGAGCTTCCTAAAGGTTCAACCGGGATCGATTTTGCCTATGCCGTTCATACTGAGGTGGGGAATCATTGCCGCGCGATTATTGTCGATGGACAGCAGGTACCTTTCTCTCAATCGCTCCATAATGGGCAGACGGTAGAGATTATCACCGAGGAGGAGAGAAGACCTTCCCCTAAATGGCTCGACTATGTTGTCAGTGCTCGTGCAAGAACCAGTATTTTGGCCTACCTCTCTAAATTATCGAGTGAAGAGGCGTACAATATTGGGGAGCGACTCCTCGCTTTAGAGCTAGAGAATAAAGGTATTATTCTCGATGACTTTGGTGAAAAGGATCAAGAGGTTCTTCTAGAGGAGCTAGAGCTTGGATCGAAAGAGGAGCTCTTAATTTCGATTGGGCGCGGAAAATACCCAATGCACTACATCATCAACCGCTTCTTAGTAAAGCAGGGATTAGAGGTGGAGATGCATGAAGCTCCTGATGAAGATGAAGATGGCTTAGAGGTCTCTAGCGATATTATTATCGGTGCTGAGAAGATGAAGACCACTTTAGGACGCTGCTGTTACCCCTTGCCGGGAGAGTCGATTATCGGCTACCTCAGTCAGCGCCACGGCATGGTGATCCATCAGGTCGATTGTGCCAATGTGGAGAATTATAAGAAGCATGAAGATCGTTGGATTCCTCTCGCTTGGAGTAAAAAGGCACGTGGAGATTTCCCTGTTCAGTTAACGCTTATTGCAAAGAATCGTCGCGGAGCAATTGCCTCTGTGAGTGCTAAGGTGACGGAGATGAATCTCGATTTTGGCGAGT
The DNA here is from genome assembly GCF_003121895.1 of Ignatzschineria cameli. Taxonomy (GTDB): domain Bacteria; phylum Pseudomonadota; class Gammaproteobacteria; order Cardiobacteriales; family Wohlfahrtiimonadaceae; genus Ignatzschineria; species Ignatzschineria cameli. The sequence continues at coordinate 159,184 of NZ_QEWW01000003.1, read as the reverse complement.
TTACCTCTGAGCCGATGAGTGACGATATTGTGAAGATCCGTTTCGTTGTGGATGTTCAAGATCGAAAACATCTTGCTGATATTATGCGAGAACTTCGATTATTACCCATGGTAGAACGAGTCTCTAGACGATAGTATCGGACCGATTATCTATTTTAAGCGTTATTGAACATCTTAAGAATCTCAAGAGCCTCAGGAATCTAAAGCATTAAAGAAGTTATAAGAAATAGTTATAAGAAATCAAAGAAGTCAAAGAAGTCAAAGAAGTTAAAGAGACTAAATTAAGCGATAGCAAGATAGAGAGAATGATCGATGAAGAATCAACCGTTACCATTTTTAGGGGGCTTAACCGCCGAGCAATTTCTTCAGGAGTATTGGCAGAAGAAGCCACTCTTTGTAAAAGGTGCATTTCCCAATTTTGAAGATCCTCTAACAGCGGATGAGATTGCCGGCTTGGCCTTTGAACCCTTTATTCCTTCTCGCTTTATTTATGAAAGTGGTGGCGAACGACCTTGGCAGTTAAAGATGGGGCCGGCAACGGAAGAGGATTTCTCTACCCTTCATGAGAAGTCATGGATGCTGGTTGTCAATGATGTGGAGAAGAATCTGCCCGAATTAAAATCGATGCTCGATCCTTTTCGCTTTATCTCCCATTGGCGCTTAGATGATCTCCAGGTAAGTTTAGGGGAAGAGGGGGGAAATGTCGGCGCTCATTGGGATGATTATGATGTCTTTCTTCTACAAGGAATGGGGAAGAAGCGTTGGCAGATTAGTTATGCCCCTGTCTCTGAAGATGATTTTGTCAAAGGGGTCGATATTCGTCTGATTGAGAATTTTCGCCCTGATGAGGAGTGGATTGTCGAGCCGGGTGATCTTCTCTATCTTCCCCCAAGAATTGGTCACTATGGCGTGAATATTGGTCGAAGCGTGACCTGGTCGGTCGGTTTTCGCGCACCGAAGCATCGGGAGATGTTGCGTGACTATATGGAGATGAAGTTTGATGCGGTGGCAGAAGATGCCCGCTATTGTGATCCTGAATTAGAGGTGGTAACAACGCCGGGGGCATTAAGTGATGCCGCTATTGATCGTGTTGTTGCGATTTTAGAGTCAGCTTTAACGCAGAATCGAGCAGAGATTGTTCAATGGTTTGGTGCCTTTATTACTGAGCCAAAGATGTTTCAGACGCCCGAAGCGCTTGAAGATCATTTGACGATCGAGGCGCTCCTTGAGTATCTCGATGATGGGGGTTATCTAGAAGTGCATCCCGGAATTACGCTCCTTTACTATGCATCGGATGATAAGATTCTTCTCTTTGCCGCAGGAAAGAGCTATTCATTGCCGCTGAGTGAAAGAGCCCTTGTTGAGCAGTTAACTCAAGCGACAGAGTGGGATTATGATGCGCTCATAGAAAGTCTCGACTCCCACTTAAATCAACAATTTCTTCTACAATTGATCAATGATGGAATTCTCCTTCTCGATGATGGTGCAGATGATACAGATGATGAAGCATTTGAGGATGATTAGTTCAATTGAATGGGTGAGATCGTAATTGCGTAGAGCAATCTAATGGTCGATATAAGTAATGATCAATAGAATGATCAGTATAAGGAGAGATTTTTAAGATGGATCGTCAATATCAGCAATATCAGCAATATCAGCAATATCGTCACGTAATGGGAACATGTGTTGATCGCCGAAATAGACTTTTTTGGGGCACACTGTTATTGGCATTGCTTCTTTTGCTCTTGCCAACACTCCCTTTTGCGACAGAGATAAGGCGTGATAGCGCTGATTTGCGCCACTTCCTAAAAGAGGGCGGAGGGCTTGTTAAACCTGGTTTTGGCTTCTCTCCTGAGTCGGGATTGCGAGAGGGGGAGATGCAGATTCATGGTACCTCGATCATCGTTGAACTTGCGCTTGATAGTCCATCACAAGCGAAGGGTTTGATGGGGCGTGAAGTGATGCCGGAGAATCGGGGGATGCTCTTTCTCTTTCCACAGACACAACCACTCTCCTTCTGGATGAAAAATACCTTAATCCCTCTCGATATTATCTATATTAGTGAAGCGGGTGATGTTATCGATATTGTGCAGGCTGAACCGTGCCGTACTCGACAATGCCCCTCTTATCCGGCTAAAGCTCCGGGGAAATATGTTCTGGAGTTAAATAGCGGTATGGCTGAGAAGCTGGGATTGAAGGTTGGCGATAATCTAAATTGGCACTGGCGGTAATGTAATCTCTAAGAATAATCCCTAAGAAGATTTTGCTGAGCGTGTCGTTTTTACGATAAATTGATTTACGCTAAATTGAGTATTTTGTTGAACGTTTTGGTGATGCTCACTTCAAACACCTTTGCTTTCAGCTTTTAGCGCTCTTTGATGCAAGGTTTTGTGAGAAGCGATTTTAGTAGTTGGTGTTTTGTAAGAAACATACTATAATGCGGAGATTAAATGCTGTCATCGCCATTGACACTATTTATAAAATTTTGGAGTTTTTATACATGTTAACAGTAGAAAAAAAAGCAGAGATCGTTAAAGATTTCGGTCGTGGCGCTAACGACACAGGTTCACCAGAAGTACAAGTAGCACTCTTAACGTTCAACATTAATGCGCTTCAAGCACATTTTTCTGAGCATAAGAAAGATCACCACTCACGTCGTGGTCTCTTACAGATGGTAAACAAGCGTCGTAAGTTACTCACATACTTAAGATCTGTAGATTTAGATCGTTATCAAAATCTTATCGATCGTTTATCATTACGTCGTTAATTGTATTGATAAAGATGTATTTTTTTGTAGATTATCCCCAGCTCATCACTCATAATGCGCTAGGCGTAATGTACCTGTAAAATTGAGCCCCCGCAGTTTTTGTGGGGGCTTTTTGTAGCTTGGCTTTTTATCCTTTTTATTATTGCTTATTTATTGCCTGATTGTTAACGCTTTTAAATAGAAATAGAGTTATCTGTAGGGGCACTGCTCCATCTCTTGTTTCACCGCTTATTGTTTACAGGAGTCGAGAGATAGAGCAGTTCCCTTAGAGTTCTAGAATTCTTTATCTGAAGATCTCTATTTAAAGAGAGCGTCTCCAAAAGGTGCAATAAGATGCAACGAGATGAAAAGAGATAAAAAGAGATAGAAATGGATAGTGATTTGAATAGCCTTCAAAGAGAGAATTTGAAGAAAATTCAATGAAGATCCAAATAAGGTCAGAATAGAGGAAATTAATATATGACATTAGAATTAAAACCGATTGTCCAGGAGTTCACCTACGGTGGTCGTAAGGTAACAATTGAAACAGCTGAGATCGCACGTCAAGCGACTGCTGCCGTGATGGTGGATATTGAGGGAACAACGGTATTTGTCTCTGTTGTTGCAGCAAAGAGCGCAGATCCCGGTCGTGACTTTTTCCCATTAACGGTGGATTATCAAGAGAAGACCTATGCTGCCGGTAAAATTCCGGGGGGCTTCTTCCGCCGCGAAGGGCGTCCTTCAGAGCAAGAGATCTTAGTGGCGCGTCTTATTGACCGTCCTGTGCGTCCGCTCTTCCATGAAGCATTCACAAATGAAGTACAGATCGTTGCAACCGTTGTTTCGATCAACCCAGAAGTGAGCGCTGATATTGTTGCGATGATCGGTGCTTCTGCAGCACTCTCAATTGCCCGTCTCCCTTTTAATGGTCCATTAGGGGCTGCGCGTGTCGGTTATATCAATGGTGAGTATCTCTTAAACCCAACGCTCTCTGAATTGAAAGTATCAGATCTTGATCTTGTTGTTGCCGGAACTAAAGGCGCGGTCTTGATGGTTGAATCTGAAGCGAATCTTCTTTCAGAAGAGGTGATGTTAGGTGCTGTGATCTTTGGTCATAAAGAGATGCAAGTTGTGATCGATAATATCGCTGAACTTGCTGATAAAGTGGGTAATGATCCTTTCCCATTTGAAGTGCCTGCAGTTAATGAAGCATTGAAAAAAGCAGTTTCTGATCTGGTTCGTGAAGATTTAGAAGCAGCATTTAAAATTACTGTAAAACAGGAGCGCAGTAGCGCTATTAATGCGGCAAAAGAGCGTGCAATTGCAACGTTAGTTACCGATGCAGAAGAGAGCTTTACCGAAGCTGATGTGGCTGCAGAAGTGGGTCGTATTAGTGCTGATATCGTTCGTGGTCAGATTCTTGCAGGTCAGCCACGTATCGATGGTCGTGATACACAAACAGTTCGTCCAATCGTCTCTCGCGTTGGTGTTTTAAAGCGTACTCACGGTTCTGCACTCTTTACTCGTGGTGAGACACAAGCCTTAGTTGTGGCAACTTTAGGAACGGAACGTGATGCTCAAATTATTGATGCCATCTCTGGGGAATATAAAGAGAACTTTATGCTCCACTATAACTTCCCTCCCTATTCTGTAGGTGAGACAGGACGTGTTGGCTCACCAAAACGTCGTGAGATTGGTCATGGTAATCTTGCAAAACGTGGTGTTGCGGCAGTATTGCCGAACATGGAAGAGTATCCTTACACAATTCGTGTTGTCTCTGAGATTACAGAATCGAATGGTTCAAGCTCAATGGCATCTGTCTGTGGTAGCTCACTTGCATTGATGGATGCCGGTGTTCCTTTGAAAGCTCCTGTTGCCGGAATTGCAATGGGCTTAATTAAGGAAGGGGAGCAATATGCGGTATTAACCGATATTCTTGGTGATGAAGACCATCTTGGTGATATGGACTTTAAAGTTGCCGGAACAAAAGAGGGTATCACTGCATTGCAGATGGATATCAAGATCGATGGTATTACTCAAGAGATTATGGATACTGCGCTTTCACAAGCAAAAGTGGCTCGTCTTCATATTCTAGATGAGATGAATCGTGTGATCAGTGAATCACGTGACTCAATCTCTGAGTTTGCACCTCGTATCACGACGATTCGTATCAATCCTGATAAGATTCGTGATGTAATCGGTAAAGGGGGCGTTACCATTCGCGCAATTACTGAAGAGACAGGCGCAATCATTGAGATTGAAGATACTGGTGAAGTCCGCATCTCTGCAGTGAATAATGATCAAGCGGAAGCAGCGAAGAAACGTATTGAAGAGATCACTTCTGATATTGAGATCGGTGCGATCTATGATGCACCGGTTGTCCGTATCATGGATTTTGGTGCCTTTGTTAATCTTCGTCCGGGTCAAGATGGAATGGTTCACGTATCACAAATTCCTTCAGAAGAGCGCATCTCCAATGTTGGTGATCATCTCAATGTAGGACAAGTTGTGAAGGTGAAAGTTCTTGAGATCGACCGTCAAGGCCGTATTCGCTTAACGATGAAAGATGTTGAGTAATCTTTAAGAAATTTTTGAGAAAACTTAAAAGATTCTAAGAGATTTTCAGGATTTTTAGGATTTTCAGTAAAATCATATAAAAACCCCAGTTCATTCAATGAATTGGGGTTTTTGTTGTATCTAGAGCGTTGAGATTACTCTGGTTTTCGCACAAGCAGAAGTGCTAAGCGTCTCATAATAGGGAGTAAAATTAAGACAGAAGGGAAGGCGACGAGCCAGGAGAGCATCCAGGCGCCAAACCATTCACTGGCAACAAAACCAGAAAGTCCAACACTCATCAAGGTACTGACTAACGAGACAATACAAGACATTCCAAATGAGAGAAAGAGCGGGACAAGAAGATGCATCATTCTTGGATGAAGCTTATATCGATCAAATCTATTTTGGCTCATGAGATTCCTTTTTTATCTGATTTATCTGATACACTAGAGGGATCGCTTGTGGATAACTCTGTGGGCAACTCCGGTATATCATGTTGAGTAGCCTCTGTAGAGTAACGAATCAACTAAGAAAAAACAATATACCTCCATGTATATTGTGGGTGAGTTAACCAATATTTGAAGCAGAGCGAAGATTATTAAATAGGGGGAATCGATGAATACGCGGCATTTAGAGGTCTTTTATGCCATTATGGTGTGTGGGTCAATTTCACGAGCGGCTGATATGTTGCATATCTCTCAGCCGGCGGTGAGTAAAACATTAAAACATGCGGAGATGCGTTTAGGTTATCTTCTCTTTGAACGAACGCGAGGGAAGCTGATTCCTACTAAAGAGGCTCGCATTCTCTATGATAAGGCGCAGATGATCTATCAAGAGCTTAGTGACTTTCAGTTAATGGCGGAGAATCTTGCAGAAAAACCGCGCGGTAATATTTCGATCGGTTGCTTGCCGAGTCTAGGATTGAGTCTGATTCCTGAGGTGACCAAGCTCTTTTTGGAGCGTTATCCACAATCGCGAGTGGAGGTATCAACTTATCATACGGATGAATTGATCCATCTATTGAATCGTTATCAACTCGATTTTGCCATCTCTTTTCGTCCCATACAGGAGCAGGGGATCAGCTCTATTACCTTAGCAAAAATTCCGGTGGTCTATCTCGATGCCGAGCCCCTAGAACCGGCGGTTATGAGTCTTGAAGAAATCGATGATAATCGCTGGATCAACCCCGGCGCAGACTCGCTTTCGACAATGATTCATCAATATCGAACCTTTAAGCCCACACAGCTCAATGTCCATACCTACTATATGGCGGCAGAATTTGTAAAGCGCCGAGTAGGCTGTACAATCAGCGATCTCTTCTCTGCTGCCGAGGTTCTTCCCTTCTCAATGATCTATCCGTTGAAAGAACCAATGATGTTAGACCTCTGTATGCTCTATCAATCAGATCGTCCTTTGCGAAAAATATCGCAAGATTATCAAAAACTTATTCAAAAATTTCTCAATAGACGGCTCAAAGAGTATAACCAAAAGTTATATCTTCCGAGATAATGTCATTTGAGACTTTCTGCTAAAGAGTATTAAATAGCACTTACCGATCTTAGTAATAACTAATAAAAAACTAATAAAAATAAAAAATAGCTCATTGTTAAAGAAGGCAAAATATATCACTAGTAGGTGGAGGAGGAACTGCCTATCACAGCAGAAGGGAAAACAAATCGATATAAAAGCGATATTCTACTTCACGCTCATAATGCTGATGATAAAGATTAGAGAGAGCAATCTCCTAATATGGCAAACTAAGATATCGGGGCTCTAGAGAAGGATAGGAGCGTTATCCTGAGCAGATAGATGGGGAAGTTATTCCCCATGATTAACAGCAATAGTGAAAGAGTACCTCAAGAGGTCTTATACTAGCTAGAGGGTGATCAAATGATGCCTATTTGGCACTGTTAATCGAACGAGAAGAGACTGGATCCGCAAGGTGAAAGTCTTTTTTTATTGCTCGTCATCTACTATTTTATTCCTCTATTTGTGATTCCTAGATTTGACTGAGCATTCTTCTTTCTATCTTTCTATCCATTAAAGTTCACTTGAAAATTTGCTTAAAAATTCCTTTACACGACTCCTTTACACGACTCCTTTACACCATCTGTAACAAGTGGGCTGAAAGTAGCGAATAATCCCCCTTTTGCGCATGAAAAGGTTTGTAAAGATCCACGCTTGAAAGGTGTGCATTAAAAGCATTCATGCTATGATAAGCACAATTATTTACCTTTTTTCTTCAAGAATTAGATTTAGCGCGGATATTAAAACGTATGCAAAAGATTACAACGACTATCGCGATTATCATTGCTGTGATTCTGCTCTTAGTAGCGGCTCTCTTCTATATCTCTCATCATAAACCTGAGCTTGTAATTCAGGGCGAGGTTGCGGCCAATCGGGTGGATATTTCGGTGCGTGTCCAAGGACGGGCAGTGGAGCTCATGGCTGATATTGGTGATAAAGTTAAGAAAGGGGATCTCCTATTAAAGCTTGAGAGCCCAGCTCTTGAGACGCAATTAGCAACATCGGAAGCACAATATCGAGTCGCACAAGCAAATCGAGATGTGGTCTATAGTACACGCCCTGAAACGATTGAAGCGATGCGTGCTCAATATGAGAAGGCGGAAGCGGATCTTCTCTTAGCAAAAAGTAATCTCGATCGTATGGAGGGTGCTGCACCTCGCGGGGGCGTCTCCCAACAAAACTTAGATGTTGCTCGAAATGCATTCTCTTCAGCGATGGAAGCAGCCGCTGCAGCAAAAGCGAACTATGAGCTTGCGGTCAGTGGTAGTAGTCCACAACAGAAAGCATTAGCAGATGCACAAGTTGAGCAGGCAAGAGCTGCACTCTCTCAAGTTCAATCAGATTATGATACTTTGACGGTCTACGCTCCATCTGACGGTCAAGTGACTGTACGAGTCGCGGAAGTCGGGCAGCTCTATAATCCCGGAACGCCTCTCTACTCTCTTATCAATATGGATAACTTATGGTTAACCTTCAATATCCGTGAAGATTACCTAAACTACGCTGCGGTGGGCGATCATTTTAATGTTTATGTTCCGGCATTAAAGAAAGATGTCGAGGTCTATATTCAAGCGATCAATCCCTTAGGACAATTTGCTAACTGGCAGGCAACAAAAGCGACGGGTGACTTTGACCTTCGTACCTTTGAGGTAAAAGCAAAGCCGGTGAAAGCAGAAGAGGGTTTACTGCCCGGTATGAGTGTTATTGCCGATTGGAAATCACGCCGTACAGTTGAGTAATGCAAGGGACTTCGATGGAAACGAGAGTTACTGAAGCGGTTGTCAAAGAGCACTATTTTTCCATTCTCTACCGGGAGATGCGTCTTATCTTTCGAGAGAAGAGTCTCTTTTTCGCCCTCTTTATCTATCCGTTATTGGTGGTGATCTTCTATAGTGCCCTCCTTTCACAAGGGGTGATTCAGAAGATGCCGGTCTCCGTTGTCGATATGGATCGGACAGTGACCTCTCGTTCGCTGATTCAAGATATCGCGGCATCGCCACAGGTATTAGTCGCAGCGCGAGATAGTTCACTGCATGATGCCAAGCAGCGACTTCTCAATCAGGAGGTCTATGGGATTGTCTTTATTCCAACTGACTTTGAGAAGCTTCTATTGGCCAATGAGTCGCCTGAGCTGACCACCTTCTATAACAATCAATATATGTCGATCGGCTCTGCACTACAGAGTGGTTTCTCCTCAGCATTAACATCAATTATCACCAATTATCAAGCGGAGACAATGATGAATCAAGGGGTTGCTCGCCCTATTGCTGCAGAGCAACTCTCTCCTATAGAGTTAGAGATTCATCCGGTCTTTAACCCTACATTGAATTATAACTACACCTTAACAAATGGTGTAGTACCGACCTTGTTACAGATTCTTATTATGGTAACGATGGTTTTTACAATCGTGCGTGATAAATATAAATTAGGGGGAATTGCAGTTCCCTTAGCAATGGCCAATGGTAGTTATTTCCGCTACCTCTTCAATAAGATGATTCCCTATCTGCTCTGGTTCTTGGCGGTTCATATTGTGTTAGATGCAGTCTTAATTCTCTTTTTTGATATGCCGATACGCGGTTCACTCTTTATTCTCTATTTAGGGACGGCACTCTTTATTATTGCCGCTCAGCTCTGGGCTGCTGTTTTTGCCCTTTGGTTGCCGGAGAAGGTGATCAACTATGGAGCGGCGAGTAGCTTCTCCTCTCCCGCTTTTGGTTTTATTGGACTCTTTTTCCCTCGTATTGCGATGAGTTGGTATGCCATTGCCTGGGGCGCAGTGCTTCCGATCACCTGGTATGTTGAGGTTCGTCTCGATCAGACTATTCGTGGGCACGAGTTACCCTATAACCTATCGCCTCTTCTCTGGTTGATGGTAATTGCGCTGGTGACCTATATTGTGGTGATTATTAGACTCCATCTCTATAAAAAGGGGGCAAAACGTGTTTAAGACTATTTTGCAGATCTTTCTAAAGGAGTTTAATCGAATCTTCACAGTGGAGGCGATTGTAAGTATCCTCGTTTCCGGTGCGCTCCTCTACTTCTTCTACTATCCTATCCCTTATGATAATGAAGAGGTGCGTAATGCTCCGGCGGTTGTGGTGGATCTCGATAATTCAACCTTAAGTCGTGATATCTTACGAAAACTCAACGCGACAGATCGGATTGAGATTGTTAGCCATGTCCATACAATGGATGAAGCAGAGCATATGATGCGTAATCGTGAGGTTTATGGCATCTTCTATATTGCTCCTGGTTTTGAGCAGAATATCTTAAGTGGCCGAAGTGGTGGATTCTCCTTCTATGGTGATGCAAGTTATGTCATTATCTATAGCCGGATGATGACGGCGGTCCAGAGTGTCGTTAAGACCATGAGTCGTTCAATTGGGGCGGCGAAACAGGTGCAGATGGGGGTCGATCCTGCGATCGCTTTTGGTAATAGTACTCCCATTACACCGGTGGTTGTTCCCCTCTATAATCCCCAAAATGGGTATGCGACCTATGTGATTCCTCCGGTCTATGTTCTCATTGTCTTCCAATGCCTCTTCTTGGCATTGGTGATCTCACTGATCTTAGGGCGCAATTCAGATTTTGATAAGGGATTGATCGCCCCTCAGAAGGCCTCCCCCTTTGTGGTCGCTTTTATGACCTTAGCCGGTAAATGGCTGGCATATTTTATGGTCAGTATTGTTATCTTTATCTGTTATATGGGGATAACACCGATCTTCTATGAGCTCCCATTTCATGGCTCTTTACCGAGATTGATGCTCTTTGGGTTGCTCTTTCTCTCAGCGACAATCTTTATGAGTACCTTTATTGGTCTCTTCTTTAGAAAGTTTGACTCTGTCTTCCTAATTATCCTGCCCTCTAGTATGCTGATCTTCTTCCTCTCCGGAATGAGTTGGCCAACAGAGATGATCCCTTGGGGATTGCGAATCTTTACCTACCTCATGCCCGTCTTTCCTGCAATTACAAGCATGATTACTATAAATCAGATGGGCGGTGGCTTTAGTAATATTATTCCGGAGCTGATACTCTTGGTGATACAATTAGGGGTCTATGGCCTATTAGCGCTCTTTATGATGACCCGTTACTATCGCCGTCTACAGAAGGGGCTTATCGTAGAACAGAGTGTTACGTCTCCGGTAACGGCTTCTCCAGTAGCGGCTTCTCAAGAAGAGGGGGGCGAAATCGGCGACGGATACAGCCGTTTCTGAGGCTACTTTCGGAGCTGAAGAAGCTAAAGGTAGAGAGAAGTAGATCGATTATGAGAAATGATAAAAAAGCTGAAGAGAATTTGCTTCAGCTTTTTTTGTCTCTATTTGATCCTAGTCGTGGATGCTAGATTCTTTAGCCACTACTTTTTTATTTTCGTTCTTCATTCTTGTTCATTATTTTCGGTTGCCGGCGTTTCAGTCGGGCGTTGTTTAATAAATCCTGAGCTCTCTAACATATCGCCGGTTGCTGAGTAGCTGATCGCCATTGTCGGATCGCCCTCAAAAGCAGTGCCGGGAAGATTAGCTAACTCCACAAGATCTGCTCTTTTAAGATCGACAGCTATTTTCTCATTGGCAGATTTTTCGCCATAAGTGATCTCATAGGTAATCCCTTTAACATTGCTATAATCAACATAGCCAGTTAACTCATCGAGAATCACCTTTGCTTCAGCTGCATTTTTGGCGCCAATTAATTGATACTCAATAATGCTCTCGGTACTCTGCTCAACGAGCTGATCATTCTCCCCTACGAGTGTCATCTCGATGGTGATGCCGGGCTGGTTAAGCTCATAAACAGCTACTTCTTGCTCAATGGGGGTACTCTCTTTTTCAATACAGGCGGCAAGGGTTACGGCAAGGAGCAGCGCGGCTCCGATCTTCAATAAGTTTTTCATTCTCGTCTCTTACTCTCTTTTCGATTGTTGATAAATAGCTCAATGGTTTCCATTCTATAGAACAAAGCGCGGAGATGCTATGATCTTCGCGCTAGAGTTTAAGAATGGGCATTAAAATTGTGGTGATCGTTCATTTGCGAGGTGGTTTGTTATAAGCAGAGGAGAGTGTGTCATAGAATGTGTAATAGATGACCATGATCCTGCTGATAAAAGTGGGGATCCGTTAAAATGAGCAATCAATGATTGAATGGGTCAAAGATCTGTCAGGGAGATGAGACGAGATGCTAGAGAAGAGACTGAGAAAGATGTTAAAAAGAGATACAAGAAATTAAAAGAAACTAAAAGAAACTAAAAGAGATTAAAAGAGAGAGGTTAAGGATGACAAAAGGGGAGGCGGTTCCTTGGTATCAGGCGCCTAAGATCGATTGGGAAGAGGATGCGCACTCGATTGAGACTGCGCTAGAGGCTCCACAGTATGATTTTATTATTGTAGGAGCGGGGATTGCTGGGGCTACAGCTGCTTATGAACTTACGAATGCAGGATTTCGGATACTTCTGTTAGAAGCGGAGGGAGAGGTTGCGACACAAGGATCAGGGAATCTGCAAGGAATGCTCTATCTTAAACTCTCCCCCTATACGCCAGTTCAAAATGAGCTCTTGATCTCCGGATTGCACTATGTTCGAGCGCTATTGCACCAATTGACAGAGCAGTCACTCTTAACGCGAGGTATCGACTGGGATGATTGTGGTTTGATTCAATTAGCACGTTCGCCGAAAGAGCAGGAGAAGCAGCAACAGTTAGCACAGCAGTATCCCGACTCGCTATTGCAGTGGGTAGATCAAGAACAGGCGACGCAACTTGCCGGAGTATCGGTGACTGCCGGTGGGCTCTACTTTCCCACATCAGGTTGGGTTTCACCGCCGGCATTTGTCTCAGCACTTCTCAATAGTGCTGCTGTGGAGCCACTATGTCATAAACGGGTTATTGAGATTTGTCAGGAGAGTCAGGGGGAATCTACGCCATTGTGGCATGTGCATTGTGAAGATGGTACACACTTTTGGAGTAAAGGGGTTATTTTAGCGATGGCAGAAGGGGTCGCGCAGCTAGATCCTTGCTGTCATCTTCCCTTTACGGTGGTAAGAGGGCAGACCACTACAATTGAGCAAGATAATCCTTTAAAGATGGTAATTAGTGGTGAAGGATATATTGCACCTGCAAAGGGTGGTATGATCAAAAAGAGTACCTTTGGTGCGACATTTCGCCGGCATCAGCCTGGTGGATATCTCACTGAAGAGGAGCATCGAGAAAATATTGCGATGTTAACGAAGAGCTCGCCACAGTTAGCCGCGCTTTTCGGACTAGATGAAGAGATGGAGAAGGATGCTTTAGAGGCGAAAGCTCTTGATGGGCGTGCAGCGACAAGAGCTAGCGCAATGGGATCGATGCCGATTGTGGGACCTATTGCTAATCGCTCCCATTTTATGGAGGATTTTGCGGCTATTCGCGCTGATGCGAAAGCAGTTCCTGATCGACCTGTACCTTGGGAGAGAGGACTCTATCTAACAACGGCACATGGTTCGCGAGGAATGATCTCCGCGCCTATTAGTGCGGCACTCTTGCGAGAGTATATTGTTGGGGCGCCTGAAGAGAGGGCTCAGTACACTCTAACCCCGCTGTCAGATGCGCTAAAAAGTGCGCTCCATCCCAATCGTTTCTATTACCATGCCTTACGCTTTAATCAATCGCTTGAAGGTGAGCCCTCTTGATTTCTTGATGAGAAAGGGATAGATGCTTTTATGGCGTGCAGATCTGCTGAAGCGCCCGAAGTTCCTCTTGATAATTGATGGGGAGATAACGATCGGCACCTAAATAGATCTGCTGCATCTCCTCGGGAAAGCGGTAGTTGTAGAAACAACTTTGGATCTCCTCTTTAAGGGCGGGGGTTAAATTGTGCGCATAGGTAAAAGCGGCAAAAGGGGCGGAGCCTTTACGGTAGATAATACGAAAATCATCATAGCTCACTAAATTGAGTGCTACTAAGCGATCGAGCACCTCTTGGGCGATTGGGGCGGCATCATAATCCCCCGCTTTCACCCCAAAGATCGATTGCCGATGTTTGCCTGAGAAGAAGATCTCATAATCTTCTCCCGGAATAATCCCTTCGGCAGGAAAGAGGGAGAGCGCAGCAAGATGCCCCGCACTTGAGGCGAAATTGACATGTGCGACGCGTGTCCCTTTTAGGTCTTGTAGCGTATAGATTGGGCTGTCTTGGCGTACAATTACAATCATATCGGTTTTGAGGAGTCCCTCTTCTGTCCCTTTACTGGCAAAGGGAATTGCCCCAGCACGATTAACGGCATGAATAAGTGCCCCAGCAGAGAAGCTTGCAATATGGATAAAGCCGTTGCGCATCGCCTCTACCTCCGCACAACTACTCTGCATCGGATAGAAGATTACAGGGCGCTGTAAGCAGCTTCGAAGATGGTTAAAGAATGGGGTTAATTGATGGGCATAAGCGTGCTCATCACCATTAGGAACAATGGAGATAATCAACGTGGGGGGATCGATCTGTAACTGCGGGAGCAGTGGGGTATCAGCAAGGAGATCGCCATCGAGGTCATAGTAGCGGGGATCGAGCGATTCTTGCAATTTCTTCTCATTGGTTGCGGGCGCTGCGAGCAACATCGGCAGAGAGAGCAGTGAGAGGAGAAGTGCTGTAAGAAGGTATGTAATAGTTGAGTGGTAAATATGGATGATCTGCTTCATTATTTGCTTCATTACTATTATCTCAATATTCCCTTAATATTTATTTGATGGTGCTATATCAATATTTAAATGATTAGAGCGGACTTATCAAAGTGCGCTTCCGTCCCAATATTACCGGGATCGGTTAACAAACATTAATAAACATTAACAAACATTAATATTTTGATTATTATGGTGAAATAATCACCATCATACTGGCACGATAATCTATTTTATTATCATTTTTGCGATTAGTATCGCATTTTTTTTAAAAAAATAAATAACGTTTACAATAATTTTATTCTGTTGGGGGGGGGCGCAAGAAGTGAGCTATAACTTGAGGGAAGTTGCTAATAATATCCGTCACTTACCGATAATGACGTATTGATGCTAACAAATATTTTCAATTATTTATTTTAGAGGGGTGAATGATTTTCAAGTTATTATTTTAATTTACATTTTGATAATCGATGAATATTAGCGCATTCCAATCTTAATCTAGATCTTAAAACTGAATTTGAACTTTGATCTTAATTTTGACCTTAATTTTAATCGTGATGTCCTTTATAAGGGTCGATTGGTATTGTTGTCGATAAGCTGAATCAATTGATTTGATTCAGTTGAAGCCGGGGATCGTGAGTGATAGCTAACGATAATTAAGAGATCTTAAGAGATCGCAGTTGGCGATCTCTAGTTGGGCGATCTCAGTCAATGTTCAATCAATGCTATGAGTCTGTGTTCTTAGCGACTCATCCGATAATTGATAAATTCTTCCTGATCATTAATGCGTTGTAGGAACGGGTTGCTGATGATCTGATCTTTTAAGGTCGCTGTTGCTGATGGTCCATAGGCATGTCCGGTATGGATTGTGACATGGTGGGGAACTTCATCTACAAGGCGGTTGAGTGAGTGAAAGAGTGCTTCCGGATCGGATCCTGTCAGATCAGCTCGACCGGCACCATCGACAAAGAGGGTGTCGCCGGTAATAATATCATCAGAGAAGAGATAGCAGATCGATCCAGGGCTATGACCAGGGGTATGAATAATTCTAACCTCTTCGCCGGCAAAGGAGAGAGTATCATTATCTGCCAAGGGAATCACATCATCGGGTAATTCACGAAAAGCAGGGGGGAGATCCCCTTTAGGATAGGAGTTGATAAAATCGATCTCAACTTCAGAAGCATAGACCGGCATTGGGTAGAAATCTCGTAGCATCTGCACTGCGCTCACATGATCATGATGTCCATGGGTTAACCAGATAGCAACAGGTTTTACGCCAAGGCGCTCGATCTCATCTGTAAAGTACTCCTCATCCCAAGCAGGATCGATAATGATCGCTTCATGTGTCTCAAGATCTTCAATAATATGCATAAAGTTTTCATAACGCTCATAAACTTTTGAATGAATTTTGTAACGCTTACTCATCTGCTACTCCTAAATTTTATCGTTGTTTTATAGCTGTAACTTCTGTGATTATCCCTCCATTATGGTCCCTTTGGGAGATAAATGCACACTTATTTGCCAAGATTCAAGCGTATGGCTGAAAGGATCGAAAGTTAAGCTTTTAGGTTGCTTTTATGATTACTCTCTATCATTACTCTTAAGTTATGCAGCCTCTTAAAAAGTTTATTGGTAAGGGTTGAGATATAAAACTTAAAGCTCAGATCTACAGCGAAAGATCCATATTATAGAGATCCATATTATCGGTAATAACCGAATCGACCCCCATTTTCAGTAATTTATTGATCTGTAAACATTCATTTGCAGTGTAGACCATAATAAAACCTCCCATCTGATGCACTTTTTCAATAATTTCGGAGGAGACAATCTGGTAGTTTAGAATAATTCCAGAACAGGATAATTGAGAGATCTGCTCAAAAATAGTCGCCTCCCCCTGAGACCAATCATTCACAAGTAAGGCTCTTGGAATTTCTGGTGCAATCTCTTTGGCCCCTTGTAGTGCCTCTGGCGCAAAAGAGGAGAGAAGAAAAGGAGGCTGCGGTAAATCAAGTATCTGTGATCGATATTCGATGATCTTTTTCTGGAGAAAGCTTGCCGTTGCAACACCTGTTTTATAAGCTTCTCCAGGATTGGGTTTGATCTCTACATCAAGGAGATAGTGGTTATTAAGGATAAAATTGATCAGGCTTTCAAAGCGGGCGAGTGGTTCTCCGCTATATTGAGCAGAGTGCCAGCTTCCGGCATCTAGACGAGAGAGCGCATCCCAAGAATACTCATAAGCACTCCCTTTACCATTGGTGGTTCGCATTAAGGTCGTATCATGGAGCAGAAAGAGCTCTTGATCTTGTGAGAGCTTCACATCACATTCAAACATGGTAAAACCTTGCTGACTACCATAGCGGAATGCAGTTAATGTATTTTCGGGAGCCTCCTTACCGGCACCTCGATGGGCAATCAGGGTGGGATAAGGGGACGCGTTAGGATTAGTAAGCGTATGGGGAGTGGTCTCTTTTTCAACTCTTATCATAATGATCCTTAAAGTTTGGAGATGGAGTGATCTATTTCGATCCGTTGAGTAGTTATTGGATCAAACCAGAAGAGATGTTGCTCTGGAAATTGTAAGAAAAGTTTTTCTCGAGAACGATATTGAGCGACTTTTTGAGCAGTATGGGGAATCTTGAGAGTAATCATCTCTCCGGCAAGATCACAATAGAGCAAGACCTCAGAGCCGAGATTCTCAGTGAGTGTTAGGTTTGCTTCAATGGAGAGGGAAGCGCTCTCTAAAGTGGAGTCTGTTGTCGGCATTTGAGTCGAATCTGAAACTGAGTTTGTAGCCGATTTTAGAGAGGACTCTAACGCCTTTGAAACTAAATGAATCTGCTCAGGGCGAATGCCTAAGATCCACTCTTTCTGCGCTTTTTTAAGTAGCTTTTGTGGAGCCCGAACACCATTGAGTCTCTCTTTTTTAAAATAGACTTCCTCTCTATCGATCGTAACAGGAAGAAGATTCATCGCCGGTGATCCCATAAAATGTGCAACAAAGGTGGATGCCGGCTGTTGGAAGATCTCTTCCGGTGTGCCGAACTGCTCAATCATGCCATTATTGAGAATAATCATCCGATCGGCAAGGGTCATCGCTTCGGTCTGATCGTGGGTTACATAGAGAGAGGTAATTCCGATCTCATTATGGCGCCGGCGAATCTCAAGGCGTGTGGAAGTACGCAGTTTTGCATCTAAATTGGAGAGCGGTTCATCAAAGAGAAAGAGTTTTGGTTTGCGAACAATGGCGCGTCCCATCGCGACTCTCTGCCGCTGCCCTCCAGAAAGTGCACTCGGCTTCTTATCGAGATGTTGCTCAATATCGAGCATCTTTGCGGTCTCTTTGATGCGGCGTTCAATCTCTACCTTAGGCATTTTGGCGAGCTTAACACCATAGGCCATATTTTCCCGAACAGTCATATGAGGGTAGAGCGCATAATTTTGAAAGACCATTGCAATATCGCGTTGGGATGGCTCAAGATTTGTCACATCATGTTCACTGATAATAATGCGCCCATTCGATGCTTCTTCTAATCCCGCAATAACGCGTAGGAGTGTCGATTTACCGCAGCCCGATGGGCCCACTACGACAATAAACTCCCCATCTTCGATATCGATGTCGATCCCTTTTAAGATAAGAGCGCCCGGTTTCCGCTTTGTTCCATAATGTTTTGTGATCCCTTGTAACTGAATTTTCGCCACTTCTGTTGCTCCTCGCTATATTATTGCTTTCTTTATTGCTTTCTTACTTGATTGCTGAATTATTGGATTACTAAATGATTTAATTACTTGATTGTGTGGTTGAGTGATTAGATTATTGTGTTGTTCCACCGATTTACTTCTCACTGTCGATCAGCCCTTTGACTAGCCACTTTTGCATTATGAGAATAATGATCATTGGTGGAATTAACATTAAGACGGTTGTTGCCATTACGATATTCCAATCGACGAGGGCATCGCCGCTCCCCATCATCTGTCGTAGCCCGACCGAAATAGAGAACATCTCTTCGCGAGTTGTCATCAGTAGTGGCCAGAGATATTGATTCCAGCCATAGATAAATTGAATGACAAAGAGCGCAGCGATGGTTGGGCGCGAGAGAGGGAGTAGAATATCTTTGAAAAAGCGCATCGCTCCCGCTCCATCGACCCTAGCGGCCTCTAATAGCTCATCGGGTACCGTGCTATAAAATTGGCGGAAGAGAAAGGTTGCGGTTGCCGAAGCGATAAGCGGAATGGTCAAGCCGGCATAGCTATTGAGAAGGTGAAGATTGGCAACCACATCAAAGGTGGGGATAATCCTTACCTCTACCGGCAACATTAAGGTGATAAAGATGATCCAGAAAAGAATCATTCTGCCGGGAAAGCGGAAGTAGACAATAGCAAATGCTGAGGTGATAGAGATAGCGATCTTTCCAATGGCGATGATAAATGTCATCACAAGTGAGACCCAGAGCATTCTTCCTGCGGAGATTGTCGCTGTTTTTCCACTTCCCCAAAGGGCTGTTTGATAATTCTCCCAAAAGTGATCGCCCGGCAGAAGAGAGAGCGGTGCCGTGACCACTGCTTCTGCGCTCTGCGTTGAAGCAATAATGGCGATATAGATCGGAAAGCAGACCATCAGCAACGTCACAATAATAGTAAGATGGGCCAAGACTTTTAGCCCCTTGCGATTTTCGATCACGGTTATGCTCCTTTTTTATCGATATAACGAAATTGAATAATGGTCAGAAGGAGAACAAATCCCATCAAGACAATCGATTGCGCTGCGGAACTGCCATAATTCATACTCTTAAAGCCATCAAAATAGATACGGTAGACCAATGTGGAGGTGGCATTGCCGGGACCTCCTTGGGTTAGAGCATCGATAATGGCAAAGGTATCGAAGAAGACATAGACAATATTGATCACACAGAGAAAGAAGGTTGTTGGCCATAAGAGCGGAAATTCAATGGAGATCAATCTCCGCCATGGACCGGCGCCATCGATTGCCGCCGCTTCAGAGAGGGATTTAGGAATCGCCTGTAAGCCGGCATAGAAGAAGAGAAAGTTGTAGGAGATCTGCTTCCAGATAGAGGCCATAATTACAAGCCACATCGCCTGCCCGGCATTTAATTGATGGTTCCACTCAATTCCTATCTCTTTTAAGAGAAATGAAATCAGCCCAAAGGAGGGAGCAAACATAAAGGTCCAGAGTACTCCAACAACAATCGGGGAGACTGCATATGGGAGTATGAGCGCCGTTCGATAGAAGGCTAAGGCGCGGGAGACCTTCTGCATAAAGAAGGCGAGGAGGAGCGCAATGGTGAGGCCTAAAAAGGTAACCCAAAAGGAGAAGTAGAGCGTCGTGTAGATCGCTTCTCGATAGATGGGATTATTAAAGAGGGTGACAAAGTTTTCAAAGCCCACCCATTCCCGGCTAATCCCAAAGATATCTTCGAGCTGAAAGCTCTGAATCATCGCTTGGACTGCAGGCCAGTAGAAAAAAATGACAATCACGGCGAGCTGAGGGAGAATCAGTAACCAGGGCAGCCAACGCTGCTCTTTAAAATATAATTTCATAGTAGATCGCTTATTTTTGACAATAAAAAACGAAGCGATCTTGAGCAATCGCCCCGTTTATTTAGTTGATACTATCGATTATTGACGCGCTCAAAACGGCGAAGGAGTTGATTTCCGCGCTCTTCAATATTGTTGAGAGCCGCTTCCGGATTCTTTTGACCGCTCCAGATCTGCTCTGTCTCTTCATCGACAATCGCGCGGATTTGAAGCATATTACCTAAGCGGATCCCGCGGGTATTGTCGGTTGCTTTTCGGATCATCTGCTCTACCGGGACATTTGCTCCTGGATTCTCCTCATAAAAACCACTTGCCTCTGTGATCTCAAAGGCGGCTTTTGTCACAGGAAGGTAACCCGTTCGCATATGGCTTGCTGCCTGAATCTCAGGTTGAGAGATATAATCAAAAAATTGAGCAACACCTCTATAATGATCGAGCGGTTTACCATTCATAACCCAGAGACTTGCGCCTCCAATGACGGTATTTTGTGGCGCGCCTTCAACATCGGCGTAGTAGGGAAGGGTCGATTCTCCAAACTCAAATTTGGCATCTCGTTTTAAGCCAGCATAACTAGCAGAGGAGCCAAAGGTGATGGCACATTCGCCCGATCTAAAGGCAGGTCCCGCTTCACTTGCGCGTCCTTTATAGTGAAATAATCCCTCTTTTGCCATCGCATCGAGATTATTAAAGTGACGTAATTGCAGCGGTTGATTGACAAGTAACTCCGCCCCTAAACCATCAAAGCCGTTGTTTTCAGAAGCGTAAGGGGCATTGTGCCAGGCAGAGAAGCTCTCAAGTTGCGTCCAGCCCATCCATTCAGTGGTCATCGGGCAGCTCACTCCGGCAGCTTTTAAAGCTTCTGTGGCTTTACGAACTTCATCCCACGTTTTAGGGGGATTTTCCGCATCAAGCCCCGCCTTTTTAAAGGCATCTTTATTGTAA
This sequence comes from Ignatzschineria cameli, assembly GCF_003121895.1. Taxonomy (GTDB): domain Bacteria; phylum Pseudomonadota; class Gammaproteobacteria; order Cardiobacteriales; family Wohlfahrtiimonadaceae; genus Ignatzschineria; species Ignatzschineria cameli. The sequence continues at coordinate 138,224 of NZ_QEWW01000003.1, read as the reverse complement.
TACATCACCGTGGTGGAGCTGTTAAAAGGGAGGGAGAGGAGCTCACCATTAGGAGCTGTATAGTAACTGGCAACGGCAGGAATATAGTTGTTTAGATCGAAGGGGATCCCATTTTCTTGCATAATCTCTGTTACCGATTTTGTCACTCCATCGGCATAGATCATCGATGCGGTTCCAACCTCATAGACTTGTAGAATATCGGGAGCTTCTCCTGCTCGATAGGCGGCAACTCCGGCGGTCATCGATTGCTCATAATCCCCTTTATAGATAGGAATAACCTTAAACTCCGTTTGCGATTCATTAAAACCGTCAGCTAAATCATTGACCCAATCGGTAAGCGCTCCATCCATCGAGTGCCACCACTCAATTTCAGTCTGAGCGAGTGCAAGGGGAGAGATAAAAGTAGCGCTTAAGAGGGAGAGTGCTGCTATTTTTTTAATCTTCAATATCATAGAGATTCCTTAAACGTATTGATGACAAAGTTGTGAACATTGAAATGGAACATTGAACAAGGGTTTTGAATACGTTAGAAGTATAAAAATTCTTTATGACAGCGGTTTAACAGCGGAAATTTAATCGCAAAAAAATGAAGATAAAAAATGGAGATAAAAAAGACCTCAAGCCTCTTCGTTACACCCTTACTACGCAATGGCTGATAAGATAAATGTGTATTAGCGAATTAATGAATTAACGAATGAATCGTATTATCGGGCTTAAGGTCTTATAGGAACGCTTGTTTGTAGAACGCTTGTTTGTAAAAGCATCAATTTTAATGGTTAGCGTCGTGGGTATTTTGCTCCATCGGCATCGATGGTGTCATAGCGTGGGGCATCGGTTGCTCTGCATCTCCCGCTTTCATCTCCATCTTTTTACCATGGTTCATGCTCCCTTTTTGCATCTGCTCTAATACTTCGGCAGCACTCATCTCACCACCGCGCACTTTATCGGTCTGTTGGCTAACCATCGCAGCGCGTTTAGTCACCTTCTCTTGCGGCGCAATCCAGCCGAGATAGTAGATCGCCATCACTAAGATCAGTAAACCTGCAAGAAGACGAATCCCCTTTTTCGCAAAGAAGTGACCAATATAGTTTCCAAAGATTGCAAGTCCCAACATAATAGGGAGCGTTCCAAGACCAAAGGCAAACATAATACCGGCTGATTTAGCGACTGAACCAGCACCCATTGCCACCGCAAGTGGACCATAGACGGCGCCACAAGGAAGTAGTCCCCAAATCATTCCCACGAGATAGGTTCCTTTCGCTGTTCGAATAGGGAAGAAGCGTTGTGAGAAGCGCTGAATCGGTTTCCAGATATGTTGGAAGGGGCGCTCAATAAAACCTAAAAATTGGGGAAGCCCAAAGAGTTGTAGCGCAATGAGAATCATAATAATTCCTGCCACATAACGAATCACATATTGAATCGAAGTGATATCGGAAACGGAGGCGGCAATCAATCCTCCTAATACACCTAAGAGGGTATAGGTGGAGATCCGGCCAAGGTTGTAGAGAATGGCTGCCGGAATACGTTTATAGGAGTTATTCATTCCTAGAATACCAATCACCGGTCCACACATCCCCACACAGTGGGTCTGTGCTGCAAAACCGATAAAGAAGGCGCCGGAGAGCATCGCAATAAATTCAGTCATAATTAAGAGATTACCTCATAGTTAAGGATGGGGGTTAATCAGTGTCAAATAGTGATCTAGCTCTTCAATAGATCGCTCACTAGACAACTTGACTAGACAACTTAAGTTAAAGTGCTCGACTGATCCTTTAGAAGATCTTTTAGGGGTTCTTAATTGAGTCTCAATAGAAGATCTAAACAGATAGTCTAAACAGATAATGTAAATCGATAGAATGAAATAACCTCCTATTGTAATCTTTTATAGAAATAAAAGAAGCGAGGAATCCTCGCTTTTTCTCTTCTTTTCTCATAATGTTGTTTTAAATCACGCTTTACTGCTTAGAAATCCTTAAGGAATAAGAACTGCCGAGCCAATAATCTCGCGATTTTCTAATGCCTGATGGGCACGGCCGACTTCCGAGAGAGGGAACTTCTGTTGTAAAGAGAGCTTAATCTTTCCACTACTGAGCGCTAAGAACCAGCGATCCATGACTGTTCGATAGCGCTCTTTTGTTGCGGTGTAGGCATTGAGGTTAGGACGCGTTAGAAATAGGCTTCCCTTTTCGAGAAGGAGAAGCGGAGAGATTGCCGGTGGCGCCCCCGATGCATTCCCAAAGGAGACCATCATTCCTAAAGGCTTTAATGTATCTAATGAGGGGATAAAGGTCTCCTTGCCGACCCCATCATAGACCACATCAACTCCTTCCGGAATAAACTCTCGAACCTTCTTCACAAAGTCTTCAGTGCGATAATTGATCACTAAATCAGCGCCAAGCATCCGCACAACCTCAGCCTTCTCCTCTGTACTAACGGTGGTGATCACGGTAGCCCCGATCGCTTTTGCCCACTGGATCAGGATCTGGCCGACACCGCCGGCACCGGCATGGATCAGTGTGGTATGTTCCGGCTTGAGTTGAAAGAGATCAAAGAGAAGATAGCTCGCGGTTCCCCCACGAATGAGGGAGGAGGCAGCCTCTTCATAGGAGATGCTACTTGGAATCTTAATTAATCGATCTGTGGTGATATTACGTTCTGAGGCATAAGCCCCTAAAACGCTGGCATAACAGACGCGATCGCCAATATTAAATTGGGTTACATCTTCTCCCACAGCAGTGATAATTCCTGCACCCTCCTGACCAATCACGGTGGGGGTCTCTAATTGATAGAGCCCATCTCGATGGTAGGTGTCGATAAAGTTGAGCCCAATGGCTTTCTGTTCAATGCGCACTTCTCCCGATTGAGGCGGGGAGAGGGTGATCTCCTGCTGCTCAAAGTTAGAGATATCGCCCTGGGCTTTTAAGGTAATTTGGTAACTCATTATTTTCTCCTCAGACTCATTTATATGATCTATATAAGATTCTATATAAGATCGTTATAGATCAGATCGCTACAGTTTGTGTAATACGCTTCTCTTAAGCGCTCTAATGGGCTTTCTATCCGCCTTCGACCTTTACCATATCACGGTCAGAAGGGGGCTGTCAGTAGGGATTGATTGTGATTGTAGAAGCATTTTCCCCACAAAAAGGGGAATATATTTTTTAAGCCAATGAAATAATTCTCCCATCATAAGGATCAATTTAGGGGAATATGGGGTAGAATATCGGGGAAATTATTTGTAAACAGATCGTTGAGGGAGCCTTTCGCGGGATTCGATAGTGAGTCAATCTCATATCGATGAGTAAGATTCAATTCGTAAGATCGGCATTGAGCCGTCAGAATCCCTCAGCCTTCCTCATCTATAATCTTTAAGATAAGGATTTAAGTTATATGTCAGGACAATTTATCTACACGATGAATCGTGTCAGTAAAATCGTACCGCCTAATCGTGAGATCTTAAAAGATATCTCAATCTCCTTCTTTCCAGGGGCGAAAATTGGGGTTTTAGGATTAAACGGTGCCGGTAAATCAACACTTCTTCGCATTATGGCGGGGGTAGATACCAATATTCAGGGTGAAGCACGCGTTCAACCTGGGACGAAGATTGGTTATCTTGAGCAAGAACCAAAGCTCAATGAGGAGCTCGATGTTCGTGGCAACCTTGAAGAAGCGTTAGGTGATATTAAAAAAGCACAAGAAGAGCTCGATCAGGTCTATGCCGCTTACGCAGAGCCAGATGCAGATTTTGATGCATTAGCTGCAAAACAGGCTGAGCTTGAGGCTATTTTAGCAACAACAGATGGACATAACTTAGAGCGTCAATTAGAGATCGCTGCAGATGCGCTACGCCTTCCACCGATGGATCGTGATGTAGCAACGCTCTCAGGGGGTGAACGTCGCCGTGTTGCACTCTGTAAATTGCTTCTCTCTAAGCCTGATATGTTACTGCTCGATGAGCCGACAAACCATCTCGATGCAGAATCGGTTGCTTGGCTTGAGCGCTTCTTACATGATTATCCGGGAACTGTTGTTGCTGTAACGCATGACCGTTACTTCTTAGATAATGTGGCGGGCTGGATTTTAGAGTTAGACCGTGGTCATGGAATTCCTTATGAAGGAAACTACTCAAGCTGGCTTGAGCAGAAGAACAAACGCCTAGAGCAGGAAGCTAAGCAGGAAGAATCCCGTGCAAAAGCGATTAAGAAAGAGCTTGAGTGGGTACGTCAAGGTGTTAAAGGACGTCAAACGAAGTCGAAAGCACGTCTTGCACGTTTTGAAGAGCTTGAGAGCCAAGAGTTCCAAGAGCGTAATGAGACAATGGAGATCTATATTCCACCAGGTCCTCGCTTAGGTGATTTAGTGATTGAAGCCAATGGGGTGGCAAAAGCCTTTGGCGATAAGCTTCTCTATGAAGATTTAAGCTTCAATCTTCCACGTGGAGGGATTGTTGGGGTGATCGGGCCAAATGGCGCCGGTAAATCGACGCTCTTTAAGTTGATGACCGGACAATTAGAGGCTGATGAGGGAACTTTCCGTGTCGGGGAGAGCGTTCAATTAGCCTATGTTGATCAGAGCCGCGATACGCTCGATGGTTCTAAAACTGTCTGGGAAGAGATCTCCGGCGGATCTGATATTATTCGCGTCGGTACCTATGAGACGCCATCACGAGCCTATTGTGGCCGCTTTAACTTTAAAGGCTCGGATCAGCAGAAGTTTATTAAAGATCTCTCCGGTGGTGAGCGCAATCGCGTCCATTTAGCGAAAGTCCTTCGTTCCGGCGGGAATGTGATTCTGCTCGATGAGCCGACGAACGATCTCGACATTGAGACCTTGCGTGCATTGGAAGATGCGATCTTAGCTTTTGCTGGCTGTGTCGTCGTTATCTCCCATGACCGTTGGTTCCTCGATCGAATTGCAACACATATTTTAGCCTTTGAAGGAAATTCTCATGTAGAATGGTTTGAAGGAAACTACGAAGAGTATGAAGCGGATCGTCGCCGTCGCTTAGGGGATGATGCAGACAATCCACAACGTATTAAGTACAAACCGATTTCACGCTAAGGAGTAGAGATTATGGCACTAGAGCAGAAAGAAGTAGAATTAACAGAAGCGGAACTTCCCATCTGTTGTCCCCCAATCGATGTTGATGCATGGGGTTATCATCCTCGCGTCTACCTTGCGCCAAATGATGATGGGAAAGTGCGTTGTCCTTACTGTAGTACAGAGTATATCGTTGAATAAGCATGAAAATTTTAGCAGTTGATGCATCAATGGAAGCCTGTTCGGCCGCGGTCTATGTCAATGGCGAGATTGTCGAACGGCTCTCTGTGGCACCGCGGAAACATATCGAGCTTCTCAAGCCGATGACCGAAGAGGTGATTGAGGCGGCGGAGATTGAATTGAGTGAGCTTCATGGATTAGCCTTTGCGGTAGGTCCTGGGAGCTTTGCCGGTTTAAGAATCGCTTGCGGCTTTATCCAAGGTTTAGGTGCCGGTCTTGAAAGGCCGATTGTTCCGATCTCGACGCTTGCGGCATTAGCCTATCCCATTTTAGAGGAGCATCCAGATGCATTAGTGATGCCGATGATCGATGCCAAGATGAATGAGGTCTATTGGGCGATCTATGGACTCGATGAAGAGGGTGATCTCAAGATTATTGAGAAAGATCAGGTCAATACTTTAGCGGAGATCTATGCGCGCGTGGAAGATATTCGAGAGAGTATCGAGGCGAAGACAGGTCAATATGAGAATGTCACACTCTATGGCGTTGGCGATGGCTGGCTCTTAGATGAGGAAGCACTGACACGATTAGCTGCGACCTTGGTAGAGGATCGTCACTATCCTCGGGCTGGTGATATTGCGCTTTTGGCAAAACGGGATCTTGAGCGAGGTTTAGGACTCTATGCCGATCAAGTCTCTCCGGTCTATCTGCGGCACAATATCGCAATGACCATCGAAGAGCAGAAAGCTTTTCGCGCGGAGAAGGCAAAAGAGAAGGCTGAGGGTTAAGCCCTTGGCTGAAGCTTTTCTTAGGTGAAGAGATCAGATCGAGAACCTAAGAAAGATTAAAAAGCCTAAAAAGGCTACAAGCTATGAAGCAGATCTAAGATAGATGCAAGACAGATGCAAGAGAGATACAAATAAAAAAGATCTACCAGAGTAATTTGGTAGATCTTTTGTTTGGCAAGAGTTTCTATCTTGAAAGAATCGTTGCGATTAAGCGAGAATCTGCGCTTTTACAAACTCAACAACTTGATCGAGCGGGACCATCGTTGCTTCTTCATCACCTCGAGCTTTAAATTCCACTTCACCATTTTTCAAGGTGCGATCTCCGACAACAATGCGGAAAGGAATCCCGATCAATTCATGATCGCTAAAAGCTTCACCTGGACGAATATTACGATCTTCTAAGAGAACATCGATTCCAAGCGCCATCAGCTCATCATAGAGTCGATCTGTTGTCTCTTTTACTAAGGCCGATTTCCCATAGTTCATCGGAATCAATGAGAGGGTAAAGGGGGCAATCGCTTTAGGCCAGATAATGCCGGCGTCATCATTGCGCTGCTCAATTGCGGCAGCAACGATTCGGGTAACACCGATACCGTAGCAGCCCATCTGCATAACGGTTGCTTTTCCATTTTGGTCAAGAACGGTAGCATTCATCGCTTTAGAGTAGCGATCTCCTAATTGGAAGATATGACCTACTTCAATACCGCGTGCCATCGCAATGGTACCTTTACCACAAGGGGAAGGATCTCCCACCTTAATTTCTCTTAAGTCGAGCACTTCTGGCTCAGGAAGATCACGGCCGATATTGACGCCGATATAGTGGAATCCTGTCTCATTAGCGCCACAACTGAAGTTGCTCATCAATGCCGCTTGACGATCAAATACCATACGAATCGGCAGATTAACAGGACCGATCGATCCCGGCGTTGTGTTGAGTTGTTCAGCAATCTCTTCATCGGTGGCAAATTGAAGAGGGGTTTTAAAGAGGCCACTATTTTCCGCCTTCACTTCATTGAGCTCATGATCGCCTCGGAGGCAGACGGCAATAAGTTCATCCTCTTTCCCATGAAGAATAAGCGTCTTGAGATGCATCTCCGCCGGAGAGTTGAGGAATTTTGCCAAATCTTCAATAGAGTGAACATTTGGGGTCTCCACTTTCTTAAGTGGGCTAGTTGCTTCTCCGCGAACACCTATGGCGATCGCTTCTGCCGCTTCAACGTTAGCCGCATAATCTGATTCGGTTGAGTAGACAATCGCATCTTCGCCCGCTTGGGTGATCACATGGAACTCTTGTGATTTACTACCGCCAATAGCGCCTGAGTCTGCAAAAACGGCGCGATATTCGAGATCGAGGCGATCAAGAATATTGGAGTAGGCGCGATACATCTTGTTGTAGGTCTCATCGAGCGACTCAGCATCGATATGGAATGAGTAAGCATCTTTCATTAAGAATTCTCGAGAGCGCATAACACCGAAGCGGGGACGAATCTCATCACGGAACTTCCACTGGATCTGGTAGAAGTTGATCGGTAGTTGACGATAGCTCTTTAATTCTTGACGAGCAAAGTCGGTAATCACCTCTTCATGGGTCGGTCCTAAGCAATATTCACGGGTGTGACGATCCTTAAAGCGGAGAAGTTCTGGGCCAAATTGCTCCCAACGTCCCGATTCAATCCAGAGCTCTGCCGGTTGCGCTGAGGGCATTAACATCTCTAATGCACCGGCATTATTCATCTCTTCTCGGACAATCGCCTCTGTCTTCTTAAGGACGCGAAGACCGAGTGGACTCCAGCTATAGATTCCGGAAGTAACGCGGCGAATAAGGCCGGCACGAAGCATCAATTGGTGTGACTTAATCTCCGCATCATTAGGCGTATCGCGGAGTGTACTAATTAAAAATTGACTTGTTTTCATATCGTAATAAAAGATCCTCTGATCAATTGTGATCTTATCGGCTGAGGCTGGAGATCTCTCCATTTTTCAGCCAAGTTGCTACCTCTTTTGTGTAGTAGCTGACAATCATATCTGCCCCTGCACGTTTAAATCCAATAAGTGTCTCTGCAACGACTGCCTTCTCATCAAGTGCTCCGGCAAGTGCTGCAAACTTAATCGCCGCATATTCACCTCCCACTTGGTAGGATGCTAATGGTAGATCGGTTCTCTCCCGTAAGCGTGCTAAGAGATCGAGATAAGGCGTTCCAGGTTTCACCATTAAGATATCGGCACCCTCTTCCTCATCAAGCGCAGCTTCAATCATTGCTTGTCGGCCATTTGCAAAATCAGCTTGATAACCATTTCGGTTTCCACTTAACTCGGAGTTCACCGCTTCGCGGAAAGGGCCATAAAAAGCGGAGGAGAATTTAATCGCATGGGCTAAAATCCCGACGTGTTCAAATCCAGCAGCATCAAGAGCTTCACGGATCACACGGATCTGACCATCCATCATGCCAGAAGGCGCTAAGATATCGGCGCCGGCTCTTGCGGCGGTTACCGCCTGTTTTGCAAGATTTTCAATGGTGGCATCATTATCTACTTCACCGTGACAGATCACACCGCAATGGCCATGTGAGGTATATTCACAAAAGCAGATATCAGGAATAATCACCATCTCCGGCGCTGTTTCACGAATTGTGCGGATCATGCGTGCAAGAAAGCCATCATCATCCCAGGTATCGCTTCCTGTCTCATCTTTATGGTGAGAGATCCCAAAAGGCATAATGTAGCGAATTCCTAAAGCCTGAAGTTCTGCTACCTCTTTTGCTAATTCTTTTTCAGGATAGCGATAGACACCTGGAAGGGTCTTAATTTCAACTTTTTCATCAATATTCTCTTCCACAAAGATCGGGCAGATGAGGTCATTGAGATCAAAAAAGCTCTCCTGAACGAGTTGACGAATCGCAGGATTACGGCGCATTCTGCGGGGGCGATATAGGGGTTTTGTGATATTCATAGACTTCCTCCTTGCAAAGGTGAATAGTATATCATTTTCATCTTATTCCATTTTTAGTTATTTGTTCTGATCGGAAGAAGCTGCTTTTCGCTTTAAAAAATGGAGAGCAAGCTCGCTCCAGAGTGCGCCACCGATTAAGATATTGTCATCATTAAAATCATATTGATCGGTATGGAGTCCTACAAATTTTCCATCACGATCATTGCCGATATAGAAGTAGGCACCCGGGCAAGCATGTAACATAAAGCCGAAATCTTCCGCGCCCATCGAGGGGACCTTATTTCGGATAATAAAATCTTCTTGCATGAGATTGTTGACTGCCTCTATCGCAATCGCGGTCTCTTGATCATGATTGATTGTAGGGATATAGCCATCGATTAGGCGCACTTCAGCGGTAGCGCCATAAGCACTACAGATTCCTTCCGTTAACTGTTTGATCCGCGCTTTGATTCGATCTCGAATCTCAAGGTCGAAGTAGCGTAATGTGCCTAAGAGGGAGACTCTATTGGGAATAACATTATTCGCATTACCCCCATGAATAGCGCCGATAGTGATCACCGCAGAATCGATGCCGGAGATATTGCGCGAGACGATCGATTGCAAGCCTACGACAACCTCAGAGGCGACAAGTACGGTATCGGTGGTCTGATAAGGGTGTGCAGCATGTCCGCCTTTAGAGAGGATATCGATATGGATCTCACAGGTACCTGCCATCTGCGGACCCTTCCGGATAAGGATCTCACCCTGTTCAGCGCCGGGAAAGTTATGCATCGCATAGACAGCATCGACGGGGAATTTCTCAAAAAGGCCAGCTTCTACCATGCGTCGTGCACCGGCTTGATCCTCCTCATCAGGTTGGAAGATAAAGATAATGGTGCCATCAAACTCCGCCTCTAGTGCAAGATATTGTGCCGCGGCAAGGAGCATTGTTGTATGTCCATCATGGCCACATGCATGCATCACTCCAGGTGTTTGCGAGCAGTGGGGGTGATCCCCTTTCTCTGTAATAGGAAGCGCATCAGTATCAGCACGAAGGGCAACGCGAGGCGCATTTTGATAATCCCCTTTCTGTAAAATACCGATAACACCTGTCTCTGTTAGACGCTCTGTGGGAATATTCCAAGCACGAAGTTTGTCCTCGATCAAGTTTGCGGTATTAAATTCTTCTCGCGAGAGCTCTGGGTAACGATGTAATTTTTGGCGTAACGCTCTGAACTGAACCTCATTCTCCTTTAGGAATTTGATCAGCGGAGAGTCGGGGTTTTTAAGGAGTCTTGAGATGCGGTCATAGTTGTTCATAGCGGTCTCCAATTGGGATCAGTATCCAAAAAGTATAATTGCGGATAAACTTTAATTTTATCCATTAATCCATTAGTATAGTGGGGTTAGGATACAATTTCATGTCAGTGTTTTGAAGCATATTCGGTGGCGAGTCGGGTAGGCTTTGCACTTGTTTATATCAATCTATGAGTAAAATCAAAGTCTTGGAGGAAAATTGGCTATGATGGAATATCTTCCTGTAGCGGTCTTTGTAGGCTTCAGTATTGTCTTCGCCGGCATTCTGGTAGCCCTTGGATATTTTTTAGGGCCGAATGCCCCTAACGCTGAAAAGCTATCTCCATATGAGAGCGGATTTGAGGCATTCGAAGATGCCCGTATGAAGTTCGATGTCCGCTTCTTTCTTATCGCAATTCTTTTTATTATTTTCGACTTAGAGTTAATCTTCCTGATACCTTGGGCGACCGCCATGAAACTGATTGGACTACCCGGCATAATGGCTGTGGTAGTTTTTCTGGTTTTACTGACAGTCGGTTTTGCGTATGAGTGGAAGAAGGGAGCGCTTGAATGGGATTAGAAGCTAGATTAGAAGAGGGGTTTGTCACAACAACTCTCGATTCAGCCATTAACTGGGCGAGGACAGGTTCCTTATGGCCTGTGACCTTTGGTCTTGCCTGTTGTGCATTGGAGATGATGCACGTGGGTGCGGCGCGATATGACTTAGACCGATTTGGAGGCGCCGTCTTTAGAGCATCCCCAAGACAATCGGATCTGATGATTATTGCTGGAACATTGACAAATAAGATGGCAATTCCATTGCGTAAAGTCTACGACCAGATGCCTGATCCAAAATGGGTGATCTCAATGGGATCATGTGCTAATGGTGGGGGCTACTATCACTACTCCTACTCAGTTGTTCGCGGTTCAGATCGTGTCGTTCCTGTTGATGTCTATGTTCCTGGTTGTCCACCAACTGCGGAAGCATTGATGTTTGGTATCTTACGTCTTCACGATAAGATCAAAAGAACTAGCACGATTGCAAGATTAGGGTAGGTGTAAGATGGCTAAATTTATTAGAAATCCAGAAGAGCTACTTGAGACATTAGAGAGTACGCTCGGTGACAAGATCTTAAAGTCGGTCCTCCAATACGGAGAGTTAACCATTACGATTGCGTCTAACAACGTTCATGAAGTGATGGAGGTTTTAGCCCATAATGAAGCGATCAAGTTTGAGCAGGTGACCGATATCACCGCTGTTGACTATGCCGCTTACGGTTTAACTGAGTGGGATGTAGAAGCTTCCAATCATGGCTTTAGCCGTGGAACGACACCTCAGGCGGTTGGCCGTGCAGGGGAACATCTTGAAGCAACTGCCTACAAAGCCTCGATGAGTGAGCGTTTTGCTGTGGTCTATCATCTCTTATCTTTGAGTCATAATGCGCGTCTTCGGGTGAAATGTTATCTCGATGGAGAGCAGAATAATGTGATTCCTATGGTGGATTCTGTAACCGATATCTGGAGCGGCGCTAACTGGTATGAGCGTGAAGTCTTCGATATGTTTGGAATTGCCTTTAAGAATCATCCCGATCTTCGCAGAATCTTAACTGACTATGGATTTATCGGTCATCCGCTTCGTAAAGATTTCCCTCTCACAGGAAATGTGGAGGTGATCTATGACGAAGAGTTACGCCGTGTGGTCTATCAACCAGTATCGATTGAATCACGCGTCAATATTCCACGTATGATTCGTAAGGGGTAAGAGATGACAACAACGACAAATATTGAAAACTATACAATTAACTTCGGTCCTCAACATCCCGCCGCTCACGGTGTTATGCGGATGATTCTTGAACTCCGAGGGGAGACGGTTGAGCGTGCTGACGTTCATATTGGTCTACTCCATCGTGGTACTGAAAAGTTGATGGAAGCAAAACCTTATACTCAATCGATCGGTTATCTCGATCGCTTAGATTACTGCTCCTGCTTAAATAATGAGCATGCATTTGTCTTAGCGGTGGAGAAGCTTCTCGGAATTGAGGTGCCGATTCGAGCGCAATATATCCGCGTATTGATGGATGAAGCGACTCGTATTATGAACCACTTGATGTGGTTGGGAGCACATGGACATGACTTAGGGGCGATGGCGATGCTTCTCTACTGCTTCCGTGACCGTGAAGAACTCTATGATGCGCAAGAGGCGATCACCGGTGCGCGTATCCATCCCTTCTACTATCGTGTCGGTGGTGTTGCGAAAGATCTTCCTGACACAATGCCAAAATATGAGCCGAGCAAATTCCGTTCGAAGAAGAAACTTGAGCGAATCAATGCGGCGCGTCAAGGCGATGTACTCGATTATTTAGAAGATTTCTGTGAGCGTTTCTTAAAGCAGAATATGGTGGAGTATCGTAATTTACTCGTCGGTAACCGTATCTGGAAAGGGCGTGTTGTTGGAATTGGTGCTGTCTCTGCTGAGCGTGCGATTGAATTAGGCTTCACCGGCCCAATGCTTCGTGGTTCAGGGGTTGCATGGGACCTTCGTAAAACACAACCTTACTCTGTCTATGATCAACTCGATTTTGAAGTGCCGGTTGGGGTAAATGGTGACTGTTATGACCGCTTCTTGGTAAGACTTGAAGAGATGGAGCAGTCAGCACATTTGATGATGCAATGTATCAAATGGCTCCGTGAAAATAAGGGGCCAGTTATGAGTACCGATAGCCGCGTTACAATTCCCCAAAGACGGGATGTGAAAGAGGGTATGGAATCACTCATTCAACAATTTAAGGTCTTTACAGAGGGCTTCTGTGTTCCTGAAGGGGAAGCGTATGCTGCTGTAGAACATCCTAAAGGGGAGTTTGGTGTCTATCTCGTATCAGATGGAGCGAATAAACCTTACCGCGTAAAATTGAGAGCGCCAGGATTTGCCCATATCTCCGCAACAGAAGAGATGGCAAAACGCCATATGTTATCTGACTTAGTTGCAATACTTGGAACACAAGACATGGTGTTTGGGGATATTGACCGCTAGTTTAATCAATTACAGAGTATAGAGTAGCTAAGATGAAAAATAGAGAAAGTATATTAAGTAGCCATACGAGAGCAGAGATCGATCGCTGGCTCGCACGCTTCCCTGAAGATCGGAAGCAATCCGCACTTCTTGCTGCACTGCGTGAAGCTCAACACGAAAATGGTGGTTATTTAACGGTTGAGATTATGGATGCTATTGCAGAATATCTGGAACTGCCTCCAATTGCGGTATATGAAGTCGCCTCCTTTTACTCCAATTTCGAAACAAAACCATGTGGTAAAAATGCCATTATGATCTGTACTAATATCTCCTGCATGCTTCGTGGTGGAGAAGAGATTTTAGCGCATGTTGAGAAGCGTTTAGGGATTAAGGCCGGGGAGTCAACTCCTGACGGTCTTTTTTCGCTTAAGAATGAGGATGAATGTATTGCGGCATGTACAGCGGCGCCAGCGGCATTAATCAATCATGAATATCATGAGAATTTAACGATTGAGAAGATTGATGAGATTCTCGACCGTATCGAATCAAGAGCAGATAATAAAGAGGCAAACTAATGGTACAAAACGAAGTTTGTTACTTCACTCTCGGGCACGATAAGCCTTGGTCTCTCGAGACCTACTTGAGCTTAGGGGGCTACGATGGGTGGAAAAAGATATTAAGAGGGGAACTCTCCAAAGAGGAAGTCATCGAGATGGTGAAGGCTTCAGAACTTCGTGGTCGTGGGGGCGCAGGCTTCCCAACGGGTGTGAAGTGGAGCTTTATGCCGAAAAATGATGATGGTAGCAGCTACCTTGTCTGTAACTCAGATGAGTCGGAGCCAGGCACCTGTAAAGATAGAGATATTCTCCGCTTTAACCCGCATGCTTTGGTCGAAGGAATGGCAATTGCCGCCTATGCGATCGGCGCAAAAGTGGGTTACAACTATATGCGTGGAGAGTTTAGCGAAGAGCCTTTCAAACGCTTTGAAGCAGCTGTACAAGAAGCGCGTGATGCGGGTCTTATTGGGCAAAATATCCAAGGGACAGGAATCTCCATCGAGCTCTATGGCGCTTTAGGTGCTGGGGCTTATATCTGTGGAGAGGAGACAGCACTTCTTGAATCTTTAGAAGGGAAGAAGGGGCAACCCCGTTTTAAACCGCCTTTCCCTGCAGCTGTAGGTCTCTATGGAAAGCCGACCACTATCAATAACTGTGAGTCTCTCTCTTCTGTTGGCCGCATTGTTCGTAATGGCGCAGATTGGTTTAAAGAGCATGGTATTCCTGGTGCCGGTGGGCAGAAGATCTTCTCGATCTCTGGTCATGTTGAGAAACCGGGTAACTATGAGATTCCGATGGGGACACCCTTTAAAGATCTCTTAGAGCTTGCCGGCGGTATTTGGAAAGGTCGTAAATTGAAGGCGGTTATTCCGGGCGGATCCTCTGTTCCTGTTGTTCCAGGTCACATTATGATGGAGACCAATATGGATTACGATTCGATCGCAAAGAAAGCGGGATCGATGATGGGTTCAGGTGCGGTGATCGTGATGGATGAGACCACCGACATGGTGAAGGCATTACGCACACTCTCAAGCTTCTACTTTAGCGAGTCGTGTGGCCAATGTACGCCATGCCGTGAGGGGACAGGTTGGTTGTTTAGAATTATGGATCGCATTCTCAAAGGGGAAGGGCGTCCAGAAGATCTCGACCGTCTTGTTCATGTTGCCAATAATATTGGGGGTCGAACAATCTGTGCGCTCGGTGATGCAGCAGCAATGCCGGTACTCAGCTTTGTCAAACACTTCCCAGAAGAGTTCAAATACTATATTGAACATGGCAGAAGTATGGTTGAGGGGGCGAAATAATGAGTAATGAAGTGAAGATGTTTACCGTTAATATCGATGGTAAAGAGTTTCAAGCACCCGCCGGAACAATGTTGATTGAAGTGGCAGATCGTGAAGGGATCACTATTCCTCGCTTCTGTTACCACGATAAATTATCCATTGCGGCGAGTTGCCGTATGTGTCTTGTTGATGTTGAGCGCATGCCAAAACCGGCACCTGCTTGTGCTACACCGATTATGGATGGCATGATTGTGCGAACTCGTAATGAGAAAGCACGAGCAGCGCAGAAAGCAATTATGGAGTTCTTGCTGATCAATCACCCACTCGACTGCCCGATCTGTGATCAGGGGGGGGAGTGTGAATTGCAAGATTTCTCCGCAGAGTATGGTCAAAATCGATCACTCTATATTGAAGAGAAGCGTCACGTTGAAAAGATCAATATCGGCCCTTTAGTAGAGACCTTTATGAATCGCTGTATTCAATGTACCCGCTGCGTTCGCTTTGGTGATGAGATCGCCGGCATGCGTGAGTTAGGGGGCGTTGATCGTGGTGATCGTTTAGAGATTACCACCTATATTAAGCATGCATTAGTTTCTGAAGTTTCGGGCAATATTATCGATATCTGCCCCGTTGGTGCTTTGACGGCAAAACCTTCAAAATATGGGGCGCGTCCGTGGGAGTATCTCAACCATGACTCTATTAGCATGCATGATGGAATCGGTACTAATACCGAGATTCATACTCTCCGTGGAAAAGTGGCGCGTGTTGTATCTCGCCGTAATGATGAGATCAATGAGCCTTGGATCTCTGATCGTGATCGTTTCAGCTATGAAGCGCTCTCAAGTGATGATCGTGCTGCCCATCCTCTTTTAGATAATGGTCAAGGTGAGTTGGTTAAAAGCTCATGGGATGATGCCCTTAAAGCGACAAAACTTCTGATCGAAGGCGCAATTGAAAAGTATGGTCCGGAAGAGGTTGGAATCTTTGTTTCGCCGATGGCAACGCTTGAAGAGATGCAACTCATCAAGGAGTTAAAAGAGGGTTTAGGCCTTAAGAATGTTGATTATCGCTTAACACAGCGTGATTTTAGTGGTGATCGTGCAGAACCTGTCTTCCGTGCTTTAGGTCTTTCTATTCCTGAAGTTAATGAGCTTGATTCAGTACTACTTGTCGGGGCAGATCCTCGTATGGAAGTCCCCGTATTAGCTATTCGTCTTCGTGATGCAGTGACGAAGGGAGCAAAAGTCTCTTTCTTAGGATCTTATAGTGCAGATCAGCTCCATCCTTTCCATGCCGAGATTATTGCGCATCCTTTCAATTGGGTGAATGAGCTTGCTGCCGTTGTTGCGAAAGTCGCCAATATGAAGGGTGAATCAGTGCGTACCGAATTGATCAGTGTGATCAATAACGATACTGCTGATGAAGCAGCAATTGTTACAATTGCTGAGCAGTTCCTCAAAGGGGAGCGTGAGTGGATCGTTTTAGGTCATGATGCAATCAGTCATCCACAATTTGCCACAATCCGTGCATTGAGTGCAGAGCTTGCACGCTTAACCGGGGCAAAATTGGGTTACTTTACACCAGGATCAAATAGCTCTGGTGCTGCAGTAACTGCATTGACCGCTGAAGGTCACTCAACTGCGACGATGTTAGAAGCGCAGTTAAAAGCTTACCTCTTAGTAGGTGCGATCGATCCTGAATTTGATTTTGTAGAATCGAAATTAGCGCTTGATGCCCTGCAAGCTGCTGAAGCTGTCGTTGCAATTACCCCATTTGCGAGTGAAACATTAAAATCTGTTGCGAATGTCATTCTTCCGGGTGCTGCTTGGACAGAGACCTCAGGAAGTTACGTTAACCTCGAAGGAACGTTACAGACATTACAAGCCGCATCGCTCCCACATGGTGAAGCGCGTCCTATCTGGAAGATTTTACGTGTCTTAGGTAACCATTTTGAGATCGATGGCTTCGATTACATCTCTTCTGATGAACTTCTAACGAAGTGGAAAGCGGAGAATGGCGCAAAATTAGCAGAGAACCAAAATGAGGTTTCAGGAGTCTCCTTTGACTATCAAGCATTGAATAAAGAGGGATTGTTAGCAGTACCAACAACTTCACTCTACTCCACCGATGCTTATGTCAGACGTGGTGTTGCACTTCAGAAGACACCTTTAGCAAAGCGTGCCCGTATCGCCTTTAATAATGCGAATGATGAGAGTGCGATTATGCCTCTACTCAATAGCGAAAATACCTTCCTCTCTAGAATTTCAGAGAAGGTAGCAGAAGGCTGTGTTCGTATTCCGACAGAATATGCAGGAACGACGAAGTTTTATCAATCAATTAAGGGGGCAAATTAGATGGATACCGTAATGGCGATTATTCACTATCCGCTTGTGTGGGCTCTGATAAAGACATTGGTGATCTTTTTGCCAATCGTACTCTCGGTGGCATACCTTACCTTCGCTGAGCGTAAGGTTTTAGGATATATGCATATCCGTTTAGGTCCAAATAGAGTGGGCCCTAAAGGGCTTCTCCAGCCTTTTGCGGATCTTTTAAAGATGCTCTTTAAAGAGTTTATCATTCCATCAGCTGCGAATAAGACAATGTTCCTCATCGCACCATTTATTGCTGTTACTACAGCATTTGGTGTGTGGGCAGTGGTCCCTTTCAATGATGGTTGGGTCAGCTCCTCAATGGATTCAGCGATCCTCTACATCTTGGCGATGACTTCGCTTGGGGTCTATGCCTCATTGATGGCAGGATGGAGTTCTAACTCAAAATTTGCGATCTTCGGTGCGATACGTAGTGCGGCGCAAGTGGTCTCTTATGAGTTAGCTTTAGGTTTCGCGCTCATTACCGTGGTGATGATCTCCGGAAGTCTTAACTTTACAGAGATCGTTAAAGGACAAGCAGGATCGCTCGGGCTTGTGAACTGGTACTTTATTCCACTTCTTCCAATGGCGGTGATCTACTTTATTGCCGGTCTTGCGGAGTTAAATCGTGCACCTTTTGAGGTGACAGAAGGGGAATCAGAGATTGTTGCGGGATACTTTACTGAGTATTCAGGTACAGGCTTTGTAACTTTCTACCTTGCAGAGTATACCAATATGATTTTGGTCTCAGCATTGATGAGCTTGCTCTTCTTTGGTGGATGGTTAGCACCGCTCTCTGGCGTAGAAGCGATAGAGAATATTCCTGTTCTTTCATTACTTGCGACAGATAGCATCTTCTGGATGATTATCAAAATGGCCTTTTTCCTCTTTGCCATGATTTGGGTTCGAGCAACCTTCCCGGGTTATCGTTATGACCAGATTATGCGTCTAGGTTGGAAATTCTTTATTCCGATTGCTCTTGTGTGGATTGCGGTAGTACTCGTAATGTACGGCGTCGGTTTAAAACCATGGTTTTAAAGGAATAGGTAGGAACTAACATATGTTTAGATATTTAAAATCACTCTACGAGACATTTACGTTAAAAGAATTACGTAAAGGTTTAGGAATTACCTTACGTTATTTCTTTAGACCGAAATTCACGATTGAGTATCCGTTTGAGAAAACCCCACAATCTGGGCGTTTTCGTGGGCTTCACGCATTGCGTCGCTATCCTAATGGGGAAGAGCGTTGTATTGGTTGTAAGTTGTGTGAAGCGGTCTGTCCTGCATTAGCAATTACGATTGATACCGAAGAGCGTGGTGATGGCACTCGCCGGACAACACGTTACGATATCGATCTCTTTAAATGCATCTTCTGTGGATTGTGTGAACAAGCATGTCCTGTGGATTCAATCGTCTTAACACGCGTCTTTGAATACCATATGGAAGAGAAGGGCGAAAATATCATCACAAAAGAATCTCTCTTAGCACTTGGCGATAAGTATGAAGTACAAATCGCTAAAGATCGTGCTGCAGATTCTCACTTATACTAGGAGGGGAAGATGTTATTTAAGATACTATTTTATATCTTCGCACTAATCACGATCTATTCAGCGATTAGAGTGGTGAGTGCCAAAAATACCATGACATCAGTACTACACCTAGTTCTGATCTTTGTGATGGTGAGCTGCTGCTGGTTACTGCTACAAGCAGAATTCTTAGCACTCTCTTTGATTATTATCTACTGTGGTGCGGTGATGGTCTTCTTCCTCTTTGCGGTGATGATGCTCGATATTCCGCATGATCTCTTAAAAGAGGGTTTTGTCCGTTATCTTCCTATTGCAGTCTTAGTGGCAATTATCTTTATTGCCGAGATTCTGATTGTGATCCTAGGGGGCGATAGCTTTATTGCGAATCAATTTGCACTTGAAGGGGGCGTTGAGTCGATCCGTTCAGGCGTTGAATTGACAAATGCTCAGGAATTAGGGGTGCTTCTCTACACGAACTATATCTATGCCTTTGAAGCAACCGCATTGATTCTTTTAGTAGCGATGATTGCGGCGATCGCTTTAACACGCCGTATCGGACCACTTCGTCGTAAAGATGTCTCTGTCAGCTGGGCAATTAAGGCAGATCCAACAAAACGCGTTCGTATGGTGAAGATGGATTCTGCGGTTTTAGCGCCGGCACCTGTGAAGGAAGAGAGCGAAGACGCAGTTACAGAAGAGGAGGAAAAATAGGTATGAATTTAGTCATAGATGATTATATTATTCTCTCGACGATTCTATTTGGAATTAGTACTGCGGGGATCTTCATCAATCGTAAGAACTTAATTGTTCTCTTGATGTGTATCGAATTAATGTTACTAGCAAGTAGCACGCTTTTTGTTGCATTCTCACAGTTCTCGGGCGATTTAAATGGGCAGATTTTTGTCTTCTTTACATTAGCGGTTGCAGCTGCGGAAGCGGCGATTGGTCTTGCAATCTTAGTGTTAGTATTCAGAAATCGCGGTAGCATTAATGTCGATGAAATTACGGAATTAAGAGGCTAGTGCAATGGACTTAAAGTATATCTATCTTTTAATTGTTTTATTGCCCCTCTTTGGTTCAATTATCTCGGGTCTTTTCTGCCGAGTAATTAATGAAAAGGTGGCACATACAGTCACAATCGTTTTTGTCGCGATTGCTGCACTTCTCTCAGGCTATGTTCTTATTGAGCATATGTCAGGACGTGCGCCGATCTTTGATGAAAATATCTATACCTGGATGGATACAGGATCATTAAGCGTTGGGGTCGGTTTCTTAGTCGATAACCTTACCGCGATGATGATGGTGGTGATCACCTCTGTCTCAACCATGGTTCATCTCTACTCTGTTGGGTATATGAAAGGGGATCCTGGATATAATCGTTTCTTCAGTTATATCTCGCTCTTTACCTTCTCAATGTTGATGCTTGTGATGTCAAACAACTTCATGCAGCTCTTCTTTGGGTGGGAAGCAGTTGGTCTTGTCTCCTATCTCTTGATCGGTTTCTGGTTTAAAAAGCCATCGGCAACTTATGCCAATATGAAGGCGTTCTTAGTGAATCGTGTTGGGGACTTCGGTTTCTTAATCGGTATTGCGTGTGTCGCTTATATGACAAGCTCACTTACCTATACAGAAGCATTTGATCGTCTTCCAGAAGCGGCAGGAACATTCCACTTCTTAGGAACAGATTGGAATATCATGACCTTTGCAGCTGTCTTCCTCTTTATTGGGGCGATGGGTAAATCGGCACAGGTTCCGCTTCATGTCTGGTTACCTGATTCGATGGAAGGTCCAACACCGATCTCCGCATTGATTCACGCGGCGACGATGGTTACAGCCGGGATCTTTATGGTTGCGCGTATGTCACCGATCTATGAGCTCTCTACAACAGCGCTCTCGATGGTGATGATCTTAGGGGCGATTACAGCACTCTTTATGGGGGTGTTAGGTCTCTTCCAAAACGATATCAAACGCGTTATCGCTTACTCAACAATCTCACAACTCGGGTATATGACCGTTGCATTAGGGGCTTCTGCTTACTCACTTGCAGCATTCCACTTAACAACGCACGCCTTCTTTAAAGCGCTCCTCTTCTTAGGCGCAGGTTCAGTTATTATCGGTATGAGCCACGTTCAAGATATGCGCTTTATGGGTGGACTTCGTAAGAAGATGCCAATCACTTGGATTACAACGTTGATCGGTTCTCTTGCCCTTGTGGGGATGCCATTCTTTTCAGGGTACTACTCAAAAGAGGGAATCATCTGGTCGCTCGAGCATAGCTCAACCTTCGGTTCAGGCTTTGCCCATTTAGCACTTGAGATCGGGGTCTTTATGACAGCGCTCTACACCTTCAGAATGTACTTCTTAGTCTTCCACGGTAAAGCGCGTTACACTGTTGATGAGTCCTTAGGACATGATCATCACGGTGAAGATGAGAGCATCTTGCCAGAGACGCCAAAAGAGTCACCTTGGGTTGTTACACTTCCCTTGATTCTTCTTGCAATTCCTTCCGTAATTCTCGGTTGGTATATGGCACCTATGATGTTTGAAAATACCTTCTTAGCGGACTCTGTCTTTATCAATAATGCAGTCAATCCAGCAACAGAGATTATGAAGCAGGGCTTTGAAGGCTCTTGGGCAATGACCAAAGAGGCTTTAACTGCGCCGGCATTCTATCTCACGCTCTTAGGGATTGCTGTTGCTTGGTATAGCTTCCTTATCCAGCCGAAAGTGGCAACGAAGGGTAAAGAGGTGCTTGAAAAGACTGGTCTTTATCGAGTATTTGAGAATAAATACTACCTCGATGATTTCAATCAGAAGGTGATCGCTAATGGCTCTGTGGGCTTAGGTCGCTTCTTCTGGCAGAAGATCGATGACAAACTGATCGACCGAGGGATTGTATTTGGTGCGGCACATGTAGCCTCCTTTGTCGGTGGCGTTATCCGTCGTATTCAAACTGGGTACATCTATCATGCAGCATTCTTAATGGTAGTTGGTCTATTAGCGCTTATGACATGGGTCGTATTTTTTAACTAGGAATAAACAATGGAAACAATGCAAATCTCTTGGTTAAGTTTAGTCATTTGGCTTCCGATTATCGGGGGGTTAGTGGTGCTCGCGGTTGGTAATGAACCAACCCGAGTCCGTTGGACCTCATTAGCCTTTGCTATTCTTACATTTATTATATCGTTACCACTTATATTCCAGTTCAATTCAGACACAACTGCGATGCAGTTTGTAGAGAACTATGTCTGGAGTCGAGATCTTGGAATTGGGTATCACTTAGGGGTTGATGGTTTCTCCATGCCCTTTATCGTACTGACAACCTTTGTCACTATCTTGGTAGTGATCGCAGGTTGGGAGATTATTAAAGATCGTCCAAATCAATATTTTGCAGCATTCTTAATCCTTGAAGGATTGATGAATGGTATCTTTGCATCTGTTGATGGGATTCTCTTCTATATCTTCTTCGAAGCGATGTTAATCCCGATGTTCTTAATTATCGGGGTTTGGGGTGGACCAGGTCGTATCACTGCGGCGCTTAAATTCTTCCTCTATACCTTCTTAGGATCGATCTTCCTTCTTGTTGCGTTGATCTATCTCTATCTCCAAAGTGGCAACTTCAATATCTTAGGATTCCAAAATCTTGAGATCGCAGAGAGCACACAGAAATGGCTCTTCTTCGCATTCCTTGCTGGGTTTGCGGTGAAAGTACCGATGTTCCCTGTGCATACTTGGTTACCTTCTGCGCACGTTGAAGCACCTACCGGTGGTTCGGTGATTCTTGCGGCAATTACCCTTAAAATTGGGGGTTACGGCTTTGTTCGCTTTATGTTACCGATCGCTCCATTAGGCGCGGCATACTTTGCTTGGTTGGTTGTAGCACTCAGTGTGATT
This sequence comes from Ignatzschineria cameli, assembly GCF_003121895.1. Taxonomy (GTDB): domain Bacteria; phylum Pseudomonadota; class Gammaproteobacteria; order Cardiobacteriales; family Wohlfahrtiimonadaceae; genus Ignatzschineria; species Ignatzschineria cameli. Next base: position 115,350 of record NZ_QEWW01000003.1, on the reverse strand, counting down.
GCGATTCTCTATATTGCGCTTGTTGCACTTGTTCAACGTGATATGAAGAAGATGATCGCTTACTCCTCTATCTCTCATATGGGATTTGTGACTTTAGCTTTTATCCTTCCTGTTGCGATGTTAGGGGGCGGGGATCTCGATCCTGAAGCGATGCAGATGGCGCTTCAAGGGGGCATGATGCAGATGATCTCTCACGGTCTTGTTTCTGCTGGAATGTTCCTCTGTATTGGGGTGCTCTATGATCGTATTCACTCAAGAGAGATTGCTGATTACGGTGGTGTGATCAATGCGATGCCAGTCTTTGGGGCATTCTTTATCTTCTTTGCGATGGCAAACTCCGGATTACCAGGAACCTCAGGGTTTATCGGTGAGTTCTGGACGATCCTTGCAAGCTTCCACTATTCAGTCTATATCGCTCTTTTAGTTGCATTGTCATTAATTCTCAGTGCGGCATATAACCTCTGGTTAACAAAACGAGTGATCTTAGGGGATATCGTTCATGATCATGTCAGACAGATGAAAGATATCAATGGTCGCGAGTGGTTCATGTTAGGTTCATTAGCAATTCTTGTCATTCTTCTTGGGGTTTGGCCTGAGCCAATTGCGAATCTCATGCAGACAACGATTGATGGACTTCTTGTTCATTTGACAGCTCAATTCTAAAGGACGTTAAAAATGATGGAATTTAAACTGACAGATATACTCGTTGCTCTTCCTGAGATCTTCTTGATGAGTATGATCGTCATCATCTTGTTATATGAGAGCTTAAATAAGAATGCGAAGCAGTCGATGCTCTATACGCTCTCTCTTATTGCGCTCTTTGGAACCGCAATTTTAGCGCTCTACCAATATAATGTTGACCTTACAGGCGGCATTATGGGGGCAGATGCTTTCTGGTTTGGGGAGATCACCTACAACCCGATCTCCCTTCTCCTAAAAGTGGCGATGACAATTGTGGTAGCATTTGGTCTGATCTATAGCTATGGGCGTTTAGCCGATAATGATATTGCCAATGCAGAATACTATGTATTGATTCTCTTAAGTACATTAGGAATGTTGGTCTTAGTCTCTGCCGCAAGTCTCTTAACGGTCTATGTTGGTCTTGAGTTGATGTCACTGCCGATGTACGGTTTAGTGGCGCTCAATCGCCGTAGCCAAAAAGGGTCAGAAGCTGCGATGAAGTACTTTGTGGTGGGCGCGATGTCATCAGGGATTCTTCTCTTTGGTATGGCGCTTCTCTACGGTGCAACAAGCTCACTCCAATTTATCGATATCAATAATGTCATCGCAGATGGCATGACCGATAGCCAAGCACGCTTAATGCTCTTCTCAGCAGTCTTCTTGATTGTGGGAGTGGTCTTTAAGTTAGGGGGCGCGCCGTTCCATAACTGGGTTCCCGATGTGTATGAAGGAGCACCTGCAGCTGTTGCGATGTATATCGGTGCAGCGCCGAAGATTGCAAGCTTTATTATGGGAGCATTCCTCTTAATTGGTGCATTAGAAGCATTTGCACCTAGCTGGCAGCCCTTTATTATTGCGATCTCTATTATCTCCTTTGTGATCGGTAACTTAGTTGCGCTTAAACAGGATAATCTCCGCCGTATGCTCGGTTACTCCGCAGTATCTCATGCCGGATTTATCCTTTTAGGTCTGCTGATTACTGCAGAGTCAGATAACGCATTGAGCGCAGGTATCTTCTATGCAATCACCTATGCATTAACGACTACCGCAGCGTTCGGCTTTATCCTCTCTGTGAAGATCAATGGTAAAGAGATTCAAGCAATTGATGATCTTAAAGGCTTTGCTAAAGGGCATGCATGGTATGCGATTCTTCTTGCATGTGTGATGTTATCGATGGGAGGAATCCCCTTCTTCGTCGGCTTCTATGCAAAATTTGTAGTATTGCGTGCAGCGTTCGAAGCAGGGCATCTCTACACTGTGATCTTTGCACTCTTAATGTCTGTGATCGGTCTTTACTACTACCTCCGCGTTATCAAAGTGATGTTCTTTGATGAAGAGGTTGCTGGCCGTGAGCTAACATTAGAAGCAACAGGCACAAGCCAAGTATTCTTCAATATCAATGTGATGCTCCTAATTCTTTTAGGTCTCTTCCCATCACTTCTCTACAGCTTCTTCTAAAGCTTTGTAGTAAGCATCACTGATTGAGGGATCGATAGATTGATTCCTCCCTCACAATAGAAGTGATAGTAGAAATAGAAGTAGAACTAAAATAAAAATGAAAAGATCTTGTAATCTAAGGTTACAAGATCTTTTTTTATCCCCGGCATTTCGTAGGGTGATTTGGTAAAATGAGGCTCTATAATTGATTTAAACGCTATTTTCAGAAGTTTTAGATTTCGAGTATTATAGAAAAATAGAATTAGATAAGATTGAGATTTAAATAAGATTAGATGAGAAGAGGGAGTAAATATGCAAGTGATTAAGATTGGTGTTGTCTCTGTTTCTGATAGAGCAAGTCAAGGTGTCTATCAAGATGAGGGAATTCCCCACCTTAAAACGTGGCTCTCCTCAGCGATTAAGAATGAGATCGAATTTCATGAGCGGCTGATTGCTGATGAACAACCGATTATTGAAGAGACATTGAAGGATCTAGTGGATAATCTACACTGTGATCTTGTTTTAACCACCGGTGGAACGGGCCCAACTAAGCGAGATGTCACTCCCGATGCCACCTTAGCGGTTGCCGATAAGGAGATGCCCGGTTTTGGTGAACAGATGCGTCAGGTGAGTCTCTACTTTGTTCCTACCGCAATTCTTTCCCGCCAAGTGGGGGTGATTCGTAAAGAGAGCTTAATTGTCAATCTCCCCGGTCGCCCAAGAGCGATCGAAGAGACTCTCGCCGGTGTTAAAGATAAAGAGGGGAAGACAGTGGTTAATGGCATCTTTTCGGCAATTCCTTACTGCCTTGATTTGATTGGAGCTGGATATATCGAAGTCAATGAAGCGGTGACAACAGCGTTTAGACCGAAGAAGTAATCTTAGTTCTTCACAAAATATAAAATAAACAACATATTTATTTTTGAGTAAATATACAGATACCCTAGAGCACTGTATGCTAATTATATAATTATAACAATCATAGGAGGATTTTGTGTCTGTAAGCATATATACCATTGGTGATCGGGGAATTACACTTTCAGTTGATGGTGAAATCAGTTTAGAGAACCAACAGAAAATTTGGTGGATTGGGAAACAACTAGAAGATGGAGAGGATACCTCTATTATTGATATTGTTCCCGGTATGAATAATTTAACAATATTACTTAATCCGTATAGTGATATTGATAGAAATATATTGAAACAACAACTTCGTCAATTATGGGAAGACTCTAAAAAAAATAATTTTTCACAAGAAATGGGTGGAAAATTATTAGAAGTTCCTGTTGTGTATGGTGGAAACAAAGGCCCAGATTTACTCGACGTGGCTCGGCAGAATCATATGACAATAGATGAAGTTATTAAGCTTCATACAGCACCTATTTATACAGTCTACTTTATAGGTTTTATGCCAGGTTTTGTTTACCTAGGAGGGTTAGACTCAAAAATCCATACACCAAGAAGATCAAAACCAAGGATGAGTATACCTGCTGGTAGTGTTGGAATAGGGGGCGCTCAAACAGGGGTATATCCTAGAGAGTCCCCCGGAGGTTGGCAGATTATTGGTAATACTGAATTACTATTTTTTGATCAAAATAGGGATAATCCTTCGCTATTTCATCCTGGAGATCAATTACGTTTTGTTGTAGAGGAGATATTAGTATGATCGAGGTTCTTGCCCCTGGAATTTTAAGTAGCATCCAGGATTATGGTCGATTTTCTTACGCTCAATCAGGAGTAGGCAAAGCGGGTGCAATTGATGGAGTGTCACTTCATTTAGCAAATCGTTTAGTAGGAAACAAGGGGAATACACCCGCACTTGAAGTCAGTATCATTACCCCGGTAAAACTAAAGTTTCATAGTAGTACCTGGATTTCTGTAACAGGTTCTAATTGCGTAATTATTATTGATGGGCATAGTCAAGGTTGGCATGGTTGGAGAACTTATATTCATAAAGGGCAAGTTGTTGAATTAAGACCTACTTATAACTCTGGAATGTATAGTTATTTAGCTGTTGCAGGAGGGTTTGATGTAGCCCCTACAATGGGATCTTGTAGTACTGATCTTAAAAATGGTATCGGTGGGCATAAAGGAGATGGTACTCCGCTATCAAAAGGAGATAAGCTTCATTTAAATGAACCTTTTCACACTATTACTCGAGCCATTGGGGTAAGGGCATTTAGTCGAACCTATATTAGCAGTACAGTTTCTGTTTTAAAGGGACCAGAGTTTGATCAATTTGATGTTAACTCCCAAAAAAAATTTTTTACTCAAGAATGGGAAGTTGATAGCAATAGCAATCGTATGGGAATTCGTCTAAAGGGAGATCCATTAGAATTTCAGAGTGTAAAAGAGATGCGCTCCCAGGGAGTCTTTGAGGGTGTTATTCAAGTTCCACCAGATGGGCAACCACTTGTCCTTGCTGCAGAGTGTCAAAGTACCGGAGGTTATCCTCGGATAGCAGTTATACCTCAGGCAGAATTATGGAAGTTAGCATATTTGCCGGCGAGAAATAAGGTGCGTTTTCTTTTAATTAATGAAGAAGAGGCTAGAAAAAAGTTAAGCATACAACAGCAGTATCTGAATAACTTTGAATATATTTTGCAAGAATCTTAAGAGACTTGGGAGAAAATTATGGAGAAAACAGTAGACCTTAATTGTGATTTAGGTGAAAGCTTTGGTATTTGGAAAATGGGAAACGATGAGGCTATTTTGCCCTTTGTAAGTTCTATTAATATAGCATGCGGATTTCATGCCGGTGATCCAGATGTTATGCATAAAACAGTTCAGTTAGCACTAGATCATGATGTTGCTATAGGAGCCCATCCAGGTTTTGCTGATTTGCAAGGATTTGGTAGAAGAAATATAGCTATAACCGCTGAAGAGGTATATAACTTGATTATTTATCAAGTTGGGGCATTGCAAGGGTTTACTCATGCTTTAGGAGGAGACATTCATCATGTAAAACCTCATGGTGCTTTATATAATATGGGAGCAGTAAATCAAACTATTGCCTTTGCTATTGCTCAAGCTGTAGCGGATATATCTAAAGGTCATGCTATTTTATATGGCTTATCTGGGAGTGCGTTAATTGAAGCTGGAGAATCTATTGGTTTAAGAACAAAAAGTGAAGTTTTTGCAGATAGAAGTTATCAGCCAGATGGTACATTAACAGCTCGTTCCGAACCTAATGCCTTAATTACTGATCATGTTATTGCTACTGAGCAAGTTCTTCAGATGGTAAGGGAACAATCCGTAACTACCGTAACAGGAAGTACCATTCCATTAAAAGCAGAGACGATTTGTGTGCATGGTGATGGGGTTGCGGCATTAAAATTTGTGAAAAAAATTAGTCAATCTTTAACAGAACAAGGAATTAAAATTAAAGCTTAATTATCGATGAACTATCTCAAAATAGTACATTTGCTTGAAATTTAATAATTTTTGTGTAGATAAAAAATAAATTAAAAATATCTATTTGATGCTATATCTATATATGAAATAAGCCATAAAATAATAAACAATAAATATAATAGATTATCTAAAACCAAAGGAGCCATCTATGGAAAGGGATATTTCAACTCAGCCCTATAATATTAACGAGAACACAAAAGCGCGGCGTAGTGCAATTCTTGGGGCTGTTTTTTTAATGGGTCTATCTGCAATTGGGCCAGGATTTTTAACGCAAACAACTACTTTCACGATGCAGCTAGGTGCTAGTTTTGCATTTGTTATTTTCTTATCAATTATTCTTGATTTAGGTGCGCAGCTAAATATTTGGCGAATCATTACTATCTCTAATATGAGGGGACAGGATATTGCAAATAAAGTAATACCTGGTTTGGGGTATTTTATTTCTATTCTTGTCGTGATGGGTGGATTGGCTTTTAATATAGGAAACGTCGCGGGTGCCGGTTTAGGGCTAAATGTCTTTACTGGTTTATCTGTTGAAGCAGGTGCAATGATTAGTGCTGCTATTGCCATAGCTATCTTTCTTTTTAAAGAAGCAGGGCGGATTATGGATAAATTTATTCAGTTAGCCGGCATTATAATGATCTTTTTAACAATTTATATTGTACTTCAATCGGATCCTCCGGTCGGTGAGGCTGTTTATAGAACTTTTGTCCCGGATGCTCCTATTTCTGCTTTAGTCTTGGCAACTGTTACTTTGGTTGGCGGGACAGTCGGTGGTTACATTACATTTGCCGGAGCACACCGCTTATTAGATGCAGGAGTACATGGTAAGTCAGCAATTCGAGATGTTTCTAATGGGTCTTTAATGGGGATTGGCGTAACTGCAATTATGCGAGTTATTCTTTTCCTTGCAGCTCTAGGGGTGATCAGTCAAGGATTTCAATTAGCAGCTACAAATCCAGTAGCATCTGTATTTGAACATGCGGCTGGCAATATCGGATATCTGATTTTTGGTGTTATTATGTGGGCAGCTGCAGTCACGTCTGTTATAGGTGCAGCATATACATCTGTTACATTCCTTCGTATTTTTAGTAGTAAAATAGCGGAGCATCAAAATAAGGTTATTATTGCTTTTATTTTTATTTCTACAATTGTTTTTGTAAGTATTGGCCGTCCTGTAGAGATATTAATTTTTGTAGGTGCTTTAAACGGGTTAATTTTACCATTGACACTAGGTCCAATTTTATTTGCTGCTTATCGTAAAGATGTAGTGGGAGATTATAAGCACCCTGTGTGGCAAACAGTTTTTGGGGCGATAGTTGTTATTGTTATGACTATTTTAAGTGTTCAGACTTTATATCACTATATTGCTGGTTAGTTATAAGGGATTACTATTTTTTATTAGACAGAAAGCTTTAAAGAGATAACAGAGATATATTTTAGAGATGTTGTAAAAGAGAGAGCCACTTCATTGAAGTGGCTCTCTCTTTTACAAAATAGTCTCTGCTGATTTAACATTGAGATCGTGCAATGCTTTATTGCGGGATCTGTTGTGATCAGCTCTGATCTATTGAGATCTATTTTAATTGTTCCATAACTTCTGCTGCGAAGTCTGATTCAACAATCTCAACACCTTCACCAAGCTCTAAACGTACGAATGCGTTTACTTTTGCAGATTCTGATTTAAGAAGTTTTTCAACTGTCATATCAGGATCTTTCACGAAGCTTTGTCCGACAAGAGTAACTTCTTCAAGATACTTACGGATACGACCTTCGATCATTTTTTCTTGGATATCTGCAGGACGGCCTGACTCTGCTGCTTGTGCAGTAAAGATATCACGCTCTTTTTGTAAAAGCTCAGCAGGAACACCTGTTGCATCAACACAAACAGGGTTTGAAGCTGCGATATGCATTGCGATATCACGTGGAAGCTCTTCATTTCCACCTTCAACGTCAACGAGTGCAGCGATACGGATACCGTGTGCATAAGCACCGATACGACCTTCAGCATGAAGACCTGCTACGCGACGAACTGTGATATTCTCACCGATTTTAGCGATAAGGTTTTTACGCGCTTCATCAAGTGATACACCATCAACAGTGATCTCAGCTAAGTCATCAATTGTGTTCGCACGTTTTTCAAATGCGATATCTGCTACTTTGTTTGAGAATGCGATGAAGTCTTCGTTTTTAGTAACGAAGTCAGTTTCACAGTTAATTTCAACGATTACACCAAATTTGTCATCGTTACGAATTAAAAGAACGCCTTCTGCAGCTGCACGATCTGCTTTCTTGTCAGCTTTTGCTTGACCGCTCTTACGCATTAATTCGATTGCTGCTTCGATATCGCCGTTAGTTTCGGTGAGCGCTTTTTTACATTCCATCATCCCTGAACCTGTACGTTCACGGAGTTCTTTTACCATAGCTGCTGTAATTGTCGCCATTATAAATACCTTAATAAATGAAAAGTGAATCGGAAATTGGTGATAAAGTGAAGCGCCCATACAAGATGAGCGCTTAACCTTACTGATTATTCTGCGGCTTCTTCTACCACTACAACTTCTTCAACTTCTACGAATTGATCTTTCTTTTGAAGATCTTCAGAGATAAGTTGTGCATTTGAACCACGGCCTTCAATTACCGCGTCCGCTGCTGCTGTTGCATAGAGTTGAATTGCACGAATAGCATCATCGTTACCAGGAATGACATAGTCAATGTTCTCTGGTGAGCTGTTTGTATCTACAACACCGATTACCGGAATACCCATTTTTTTCGCTTCAGCTACTGCGTTGCTCTCATAGCCAACATCAATAATGAAGATCGCATCCGGAATATTAGGCATATCTTTAATACCGCCAAGGCTTTTTTCGAGCTTCGCTACTTCACGCTCTAATAAAATACCTTCTTTTTTCGTCAAGCGCTCGATAGAACCATCTTCTTTCATCTCTTCGATTTCACGAAGACGGCGAATTGAGTTACGAACAGTTTTGAAGTTAGTAAGCATACCACCTAACCAGCGATGGTTAACGTAAGGCATACCTGCACGTTTCGCTTGCTCTGTGATAATGTCAGATGCTGCGCGTTTTGTACCCACAAAAAGGATACGACCATTTTGTGAAGCAACTTTAGAGATAAAGTTCATCGCATCATTAAACATTGGAAGAGTCTCTTCTAAGTTAATGATATGAATTTTAGAACGTGATCCAAAGATGTAAGGCTTCATTTTTGGATTCCAGAAACGAGTTTGGTGACCAAAGTGAACGCCCGCTTCGAGCATATCGCGCATTGAAACTTGTGACATATTATTTCCTTTTGTAAATTTAGGGTTAAGCCTCCAGATTTTCCTAAGACGTAACTCATATATGGCTTTTGCACCTCTCCTCTTAAGTGAAGTTATCGCATTTCTGCCATGATGGATTGATCAATATTTATCGATCGACCTCTATCAGTGCTGCGATGACTCAATCTTCAGCGCTATGAGAAGTTAAGCCCTACAGAGCACCCCCGTCTTGGAGTTTTCATCTGTGAGTAGTTTAAGTTAAGTTTTACCAGAATATCCCTTCCGTTTATGGGTCATAAAAAGGGTTAATCCAGCCTTCTTTGCCCTTGTTACCTCTCTCAGTGAGTGATTCGATGAGTAGAAAGTAATCAAAATGGCAAGCCCCGTATTATAGTCCAAAAAAGCCTTATAAGCTAGCGATTTAAAATAATAAAGAGAGAGGAGAAAAGGGGGATATGATATAATCGTGCCGATATAAATTAGATATAAACTAAGTGTTAGGACAGAACAATGACTTATAAAAATGATCGTTTTATTCGTGCCCTTTTAAAAGAGAAAGTAGACAGAACACCGGTCTGGATGATGCGTCAAGCAGGGCGTTATCTACCAGAGTATCGCCGAGTGCGCGCACAAGCGGGTGACTTTATGGCGCTCTGCCGTAATGCTGAACTTGCGTGTGAAGTGACCCTTCAGCCCATCGATCGTTTCGGCTTTGATGCTGCGATCCTCTTCTCTGACATCTTAACAATCCCAGATGCAATGGGCTTAGGTTTAAGCTTTGTTCCTGGGAAAGGTCCTGTCTTTGAAACGCCGATTACCGATCCTGCACAAGTTGCAAAACTCCCGGTCGTTGATGTGGAAGACTCCTTAGGCTATGTGATGAATGCGGTATCAACCATTCGTAAAGCATTGAAGAATGAAGTGCCACTAATCGGTTTTACCGGAAGCCCTTGGACACTTGCCACCTATATGATTGAAGGGGGCGGTAGTAAAGATTTTGGTAAGGTGCGCGGCTTTATGTATGAGCATCCAAAAGTGATGCATCAATTGCTCGATAAGCTCTCTGATGTCGTGATCGACTACCTCAATGCTCAGATTAAAAATGGTGCCGCTGCCGTTCAGATCTTTGATACTTGGGGCGGTATTCTCTCTAAAGAGCATTATCAAGAGTTCTCTTTGCGCTATATGGAGAAGATCCTAAATGGCTTGATCAAAGAGTATGATGGCGAGAAGATTCCTTCAATCGTCTTTACCAAAAATGGTGGCATGTGGTTGAAAGAGCAGGCGGCAATTGGTGCTAACGGCTTAGGCTTAGACTGGATGACCGATATTTCTGAAGCGAAAGCTTTAGTGGGTAAAGAGGTTGTGCTTCAAGGAAATATGGACCCAGGTGTTCTCTACTCAACGCCTGAAATTGTTCGTGAAAATGTGAAGAAGGTGCTTGCGGGCTTTGGTAAAGTTGCAGCAGATGAAGGGCATATCTTCAACTTAGGTCACGGTATCCATCCGGGAATCGATCCTGAGAATGTTAAAGCAATGGTTGACGCTGTTCGTGAGTTTAGCCCTGAGTACCACTAAAGGTTAAAGATGAAACAGAGTCCTCCTGAGATTTTATCTTGTGGAGCGGTCATCGTACGATGGGATAGACGAGAGTTTCGCTACCTTCTGCTTCGAGCTTACAACTTTTGGGATTTTCCTAAAGGTCAGATCGAAGCGGGAGAGAAACCCTTAGAGACAGCACTGCGGGAGGTTCGTGAAGAGACAACCATTCGTGACCTCACCTTCCCCTGGGGCTATGACTACTTTGAGACAGATCCCTACTTTCGCGGTAAAAAGGTTGCGCGTTACTATCTTGCAGAGACGAAACGACGCGGTATTCGCTTGCCGATCAATCCCGATCTTGGGCGTCCTGAACATAGCGAATGGGCTTGGGTTACGCGCGCAGAAGCGTTGCGCCGAGTGACCCCCCGTGTGCAGGAGGTGATTCTCTGGTCAGATACCTTTTTAGCGTATGATCGAAGAGTCTCCGGCGGTCGTTAGAGCGGTGTGCAGGTTCCCAATTTAAGATCAATTATTCATCTCTAGAGCGATCCCTAATGATTGCAGATAAGATGCTGAGTGCCGGGCAAATGCTACGGCACTCTCTATTTGGAGGCTTAAAGAATGTTATTGAAAAATATTCTATTGGTGACGGAAGATGCCACATTGCAGGAGAAATTTCGTGGGCTCTTCTCGCAGGATCAATGTCAATGTTGTTATCACTATGCAGAGGCTGCTCGCCTCTTAAATGCCGGTTATACGCCCGATCTTATTGTTGTGGATCTGATCTTGCCGGTTATCACCGGCGTTGAGACCTTAGATCTCCTACAGAAACAGCTCGCTCCGAAAGAGGTGCCGGGTATTATTGTGACGCAAAATGATCGTTTAGTACTGCACTCTCTTCCTCGCCCGCCGGCGCTCTTAGGCATTATTAGTAAAAAGGCAGATCCTTTAATCCTCTTTGAACGCATCAAAAAGTTGTGGGAGGAGTATCAAACATGGTTATTTGATGATGAGGATGCTTTTTAGTAAAAAAGGGTTTATTATTGGCATTAATAGAGGTCTGTCAGTTAAATGTGGTTGATTATGAAAAAGATATTATGGGGACTACTCTTTCTTTTTTCGCCGATAATAATATTGGCTCATCCTCATGCTTGGATTTATACAGGTTCAACATTTCTAGTCTCTAATGATGGAAAATTGATGGGTATTAAGCAGCGTTGGCATTATGATAATCTCTTAACTGATGTCGTATTACAAGATTTAAATTATCCTAAATCAAAACAGAATTTTCATCTAGATCAGTGGGCAAAAGAGACTCTAAGAAAATTAGCCCCCTATGATTATTTTTTAAAATTAAGTGTGAATGGTCAAAGCGTTCCTTTAAGTGAAGTGGCGCAATATCGAGGCGAGTTAATCGATGAGACTTTAGTGCTCAGTTTCACAATGTTACTTAGCTCACCGATTGATATTAAGAATCAAAATATTACCTTAGCAGCTTATGACCCCTCTTTTTATATCGAGATATTACAGTCTGCAGATTTTCCACCACAGATAGAGGGGCTTATTGATAATTGTCGACTCTATATCGAATATCCAGAGCCTACGGCAGATGATTTCCTTCAAGCAGCGATGATCGATTATGGGGTACAAGTAGATCCTCAATTTGGGGAGTTATTTGCGGAGATCGTTCATCTTGAATGTTCATCTTGAATGTACTTATTAATGTTGGTGAGTCGTTAATAGCTGTTATCAACTCTAAAGTACCTTTTGGTTAAGGGGCTTTATGAGATATAAATTTATAGCAGGGGACTCACCGGCTGCTGTATACCTTGTAACAGGAGCATGATCCCCATTGTAAAAATCAAGATGCCGCCTAATAGCATGGAGGTGTTGGTAAAAATTTGATAACGGGAATGTTTTTTTTGTGCTTTTGTTAAGTGTTTTAATACAAAGTTACGGGAAGAAACGGTTAAAATTGCGATAAAACTGACGGTAATACCCGTGCCAATAGACATGACTAATACAGCAATAATCCCAACCCAGCGTAACCCCATGGAATATGCACCGAGTAAGATTAAAATAGCCCCGGTACAGGGGCGTAGGCCTATGGCCAATATCACGGTAAGAAGTTGTTTTAAAGTGATGGGTTGCTCGAGATAGGAAGCGTGCAGGGGGGTGGTTGTGCAGCATTGATATGGGTCTTTTTCAGCGTTTTCCTCCTCGAGTTGAGCGTTATTGAAGATTTTATGATGAATATGTATGCGATAATATTGGTAGAGTTTCTGGACACTTTTAATGATCAGCAATAAGCCAATGATCATGACAAATATAAAACTTATACGGTTAAGATAGAGCGCTGTTTCTTGAGTTTTTCTCAAGGATAAATGGATCAGTTGCATCGAAATTTCAATAAGCAGAATAGCTACTAATCCTTGGACTAACGCCGTGATCAGGGATAGTAATATTCCTCGTCGTAATTGCGTTGGGCTACTCCCTAGATAAGTGATGATCACAGCCTTTCCATGCCCGGGGCCAGCAGCGTGAAAAAGACCATACAAAAAGCTAATGCTAATCAATGCCCCACTCGCTTCCCAGCCATGTTTTGCAATAAGATGTAGTTTTTGGGTCAGCTTTTGCTGCAATAGAGTCTGTGTTTTTATAATATCGATCAATAATTGGTCCCAGGAGATAAAGTAAAAGATACCTATTCCGATAATTAAGATCAAGGAAAGTATAAGAACCGTTTTAAAAAAGGGGAGGATTTGATTGAAAAGGGAAGGTGGTAAGTATTTGTGTTGCATAGCGGTATTTCTCTATTTATTTCTTTAGAATGATGATTAAAAAGAATAAAAAGCATGCTATTTTATAAAATTTTTTCTGTTTCTTCTAGGAGGAAAACTAAAAACTAGAAGTGATGATAAATCATATTGATTAATATTATTTTATGATTAGATGTTTAAATTGATATAGATGGATATAAATAAATTATTTTTATATTATGTGATTTAATGAAAGTGTGGTTATTATCTCTATATTTTTGGAAGTATGCCATTAATAGTTATATTTCTTATATTTCCTTTTATTTCCTTTCATTAAGTTTAATATCAATGACTCATCTATTTTGTAAGCTCTAGTCTTTTGTGGGCTATCTAAATAATACAAATTAAGGAGAATATTATGATTGGGGGAATTAAATATTAGTTTATTTTAGTATTTTAGTTTGCTTAATTTTATATATATATGTTCCTGATCGGGATTATTATGAGGAGTTCTATGTATCAAAATGATCTTTCTCGCCGTCGCTTTATCTATGCGGGTGGCTTTCTTCTCTCTACCGCTCTTTTACCGCCACTTTCTGTGGCGCAGGTAGCCTCTCCTCTTGTGGAGCAACATCTCGATGCATTTTTAGATCTGTCGCGAAAACTAACCGGCTATGAAACGCTTAATCGAGAGTTAGGCGCACGTTATCTTGCCGCTTTTCTAGAGCTCTTTCCTGATGAATCCCCCCAGTTTGCTAGCAATCGCGCTCTTCAGAAGAAGATTCTTCACTCTTGGTATACCGGTACTGTCGGCCCTAATGAAGCGGGGCAGGTGCGCGTTATTGCCTATAAGGATGCATTTATGTATCGCCCAACGGCGGATGGTTTGCCGACACCTACTTACTGCTTTCGCGGTGAACTCTGGTTTAAAGCGCTTCCCCCTGGGATTACTAAGGAACCCAATTTTCCGATCTCTTTTTAGCTTTGTGATTTGATTTGCTTTGGAAGCGAAAAATCATGATAAGTCGCTATCCGAATCTCTCGGAATAGTTGGATATTGAAGACTTTAAGAGAACCACATTATCAGAATAAGTCATCAAGCTATTAAAAATAATAAGGTGTAATTAATATGGTAAAAAATAGAGCAAAGCAGTTAGCAAATGGGGATTGGGAAGCCGATGTTGTGATTGTCGGTAGTGGAATTGTGGGTGCGATGATGGCAACGGAGATCTCTGCAAAGGGGCATAGCGTCCTCCTGCTTGATGCCGGTCTTCGTGTTGAGCGGGGGCAGATTGTTGAGAACTCTCGTAATATGCCGGAAAAGAATCGTACAGGGATCGATTATCAGAGCCTCTATCCACAATCTCCCAATGCGCCTTTCCCCGATTACTTCCCCGATAATGGATATCTTAAGCTCTCCGGCCCCAATGCCGCAGCTTATGCGCAAGATTATCTTAAAACGGTAGGGGGAACCACTTGGCACTGGGCCGCTTCTTGTTGGCGCCATGCCCCTCATGACTTTAAGATGAAGTCTCTCTACGGCGTGGGCCGAGATTGGCCGATCACATATGATGATCTTGAACCCTACTATACCCGTGCAGAGTATGAGATCGGTGTCGCCGGACCTCGAGATCCTAAGATGCAATCGCCACCGGAGCGCAGTAAACCCTATCCCATGGAGATGATTCCCTGGTCCTATTTTGAGCGTTCAGTTGCGGCAACGACTAATGCGTTTGGTTGTCACTTAGTCCCTATTCCACAAGGGCGAAGTTCACGAGTGTGGGAGGAGCGCCCCGTCTGTTGCGGTAACAATAACTGTATGCCGATCTGCCCCATTGGTGCGATGTATAACGGGATTCATCATGTGGTGCGTGCAGAGCGAAATGGTACAACAGTTCTCTCGGAAACGGTTGTCTATCGTGTGGATAATGATGAAAATAATCGTATTACCGCGATTCACTACTACGATCGAGAGAAGAAATCCCACAAGGTGAGTGGAAAACGCTTTGTCTTTGCTTGTAACGGGATCGAAACGCCGCGTCTTCTGCTGCTTGCCGCTAATGAGAGTAATCCCAATGGTATTGCCAACAATAGCTCTGGTTTAGTTGGGAAAAATATGATGGATCACTCCGGTATTCACTGCTCTTTCCAATCGAAAGATCCGCTCTGGGTAGGTCGAGGTCCGGCGCAGAGTGCCGCAATGGTGGGCTATCGTGATGGGAGCTTCCGCCGAGATCATGCGGCTTTCTTAATTATTATGAATAACCTTAATCGAAACCTTGCCGAAACGCAGGTAGCGCTTGAGAAAGGGTATGAAGGAAAAGAGTTACAGCGCGAAATTCGGGAGCGAACAACCCATTCGGTCTATTGGGATATCATGTTAGAGGTTCTCCCCTCTGAGGAGAATCGCCTCACCTTGAGTAAAACTCGTAAAGATGCATTAGGTTTAGCCTGTCCTGATATCTACTACGATGTTGGGGATTATACCCGTCGTGGTCGTATCGCTGCGCAGGAGAAATTGCGAGAGATTGCCGCACTCTTTAAAGGGCAAGAGGTGGTTGTGACTACAGAATTTGTTCCTAATAACCATATTATGGGGGGCAATATTATGGGCGATACACCGCAAAATGGGGTTGTGAATAGCTATTGTCGGACTTATGATCATGATAATCTCTGGCTCCCTGGGGGCGGTGCGATGCCCTCATCGAGTGTTGTCAACTCAACGCTCTCGATGGCGGCACTCGGTCTGCGTGCAGCGGATGATCTACTTAAAAGTATGGAGTAAATTATGAAAAAATTATCTCAACTTCTCCTGCTAACATTCTCATTCACTTTGGGTTACGCTACGCCAGCATTGGCAGATTCGCTCGATTCCATAAAGGGAGATCCCAAGCGCGGGGAGTATCTCTCCATTTTAGGGGATTGTCAGGCATGTCACACCAACTTTGCTGCAGAGGGTAAACCTTTTGCCGGCGGTTATGCGGTGAGTTCTCCGTTAGGAGATATCTATTCCAGTAATATCACCCCTTCAAAAGAGTATGGGATTGGTAATTATACGCTTGAGCAATTTCGTGATGCTTTGCGAAAAGGTATTCGCGCCGATGGTGAGCATCTCTACCCGGCGATGCCCTATACTGCTTACACAAAGCTGAAGGATGAAGATATCGCTGATCTCTACGCCTACTTTATGACGGCGGTAGAGCCTGTTAATATCGCGCCGACTCATCATACAGATCTCCCTTTTCCATTCGATATGCGTTCGATGATGATTGTTTGGAATGGACTCTTTCTCGATAAAGGCCCTTTTCAGCCAGACACCTCACAGAGTGATGAGTGGAATCGTGGGGCTTATATTGTAGAGGCACTTGCTCACTGTAGTACCTGTCATACACCTCGAGATATGATGATGGGGGAGGAGAAGAGTCAATACCTTGCCGGCGGACAGCTTGGTTCATGGTATGCCCCTAATATCACCTCAAGCATCAATGCCGGGATCGGTAATTGGTCTCAAGATGATCTGGTCACCTATCTTCAGCGAGGGCTTCTCGATGGCAAAGCACAAGCGGGCGGACCGATGGCAGAAGCGGTCTCCGATAGTTTTCAACATCTTCGGATCGAGGACCTTCAAGCGATTGCGACCTATATTCGCAGTGTAAAAGCGATCGAGAGTAGTGAGCAGAAAGCACCTCGAGATAGTTACGGTGCGCCATTTGATGTGGATATTCTCCTTCGAGGAACAGAGCCTGTTGATGCCTATCACACTCTAAAGAGTGGGGAGAGCCTCTATAGTGCCTACTGTTCATCATGTCATCAGAATGATGGGAGCGGAACGCCTGAGCAGTTCTATCCATCGCTCTATCACAATACGGCAACGGGAGATTACAATCCGGGTAATGCGATTGCCGCAATTCTCAATGGGGTTGATCGCACAGTGGGGGAGACCCGTTACTATATGCCTAACTTTGGGGTCAACTCACCGACACAGGCGTTAGATGATACCCAGATCGCTAGAATTGTACAGTTTGTCTATGAAAAGTATGGAAATCAATCGGTGAAGATTACACCAGAGATGGTGCGCGAGGTTCGTTTAGGCGGTCCGGCACCGTTACTTTTAAAGGCGCAACCCTTTATGCTACCGGGAATGGCGATCGGCGGAGTGATTCTGCTTCTGCTCATTATCTGGGGCGTGGTGCATTTCCGCCGAAAAGGAGCGCGTACTTAATAAGGCGTTTATCAAAGAGTGTTATCAAAGGGTGCTATCCATAGGGTGGCACTCTTTTTTTGAATCTCATTTATCTCTATGCTGGGTTGTCTCGGATTATTTTGGATTATTAGAAATTATTTGGAGTAGTCTTGGGTAATTCCCAATAGCAGTGCCGCAGGGTCTTCCCCGGTTAAGAGCGCTTCTGTGGCACCATCATAGGCGATTCCTCCGCGGTCGATCACTAAGGTGCGGGGCGCGATCTGATGAGCATCTTCAATATTGTGCGATACCATCAGTAGGGTGATATTGCCACTATTGCAACGCTCTCTTAAGAGGCGCAACATCTCATGGCGCAGGGCCGGGTCGAGGGCTGAAAAAGGCTCATCTAAGAGAAGAATCGGTTGCTCCCGAATAAAACAGCGAGCAAGGGCGACACGTTGTCTCTGTCCGCCAGAGAGCTCTCCGGGAAGTCGGTTGAGTAGATCTCCTAAGCCCACCTGTACAGCAATATCGGTGACACGCTCTTTCGCCTCCCTCTTAAGATGCAGGGTAGGTGCAATGCCTAAGCCGATATTTTGGCGAACGGTAAGATGGTTAAAGAGATTGTTCTCCTGAAAGAGCATCGAAACCGGCCGTTTTGCCGGCGGTGCTGTGGTGAAGTTTTCCCCATTGAGGTAGATCTCTCCGCTTTCCGGGTATTGAAAACCGCTGATCAGATTGAGGAGCGTACTCTTCCCGGCACCACTTGGGCCCATAATGGCCACTCGCTCCCCTTGTGCGATAGTAAAATCGAAGTGCATCTGTAGTGGCACATGGGTAGAGGGAATAGAGAGGGCAGAGTTGTCAGAGTGGGAAGCGTGAGTAATCTTGTGATGACTCTTGTCCCCTTTTCGATCTCCCTTTGCGCGTCTTAAATAGTAGTGGATATTGTTGAGCTGAATCATCGCTGGCGTCATCTCTTGCGTCATCGTTAAAATCCTTTTTTGTATCATCTCTCCTCCTCTATAGTCCGTCCTGAGATCATCTCTAAGAGGGTAAAGAGAATAAAGCAGAGCAGCAGTAGAAGCATCGCTGTCACTGCGCCATCATTGGTGCGATAAGCGCCTAATTGTTGGTAAAGATAGTAGGGTAGAGTCCGGAAATCCTCATTTCCAAAGAGCGCCACGACACCAAAATCGCCAATGGAGAGAACAGAGGCGAAGGCGAGCGCTTGGGCGATCGGTTTCTTAAGTGCTCGAAGCTCAATGATGGAGAGCCGACGCCAACCACTAATGGCAAGCGAGTGGCATAGGGGGTTATAACGCTCCGCAAGATCTCGCATCGGATTCTCCAATGTTTTAAGAGCATAGGGAATCGCTAAGAGGGCATTGGTCAGAATCACTAAGGCGTAGGGGGACTCTGGAATGCCGATCGTCTCATTAAAGAGGATAAAAAATCCTGTGGCGAGAACAATCCCCGGCATGGCTAAAATCAGAAGGCCACTCAATTCCATCGCTTGCCCTAGCTTTACCGCGCGGCGAAGGCGCAATTCCCGGCTACTCCAGAGGAGCATCATCGTTAAAGTTACCGCTAAAAGCCCGGCACAAAGGGCGATAAAGAGAGAGGTGAAGGTGGCTTGCCAGAGAGCCGATTGTTGCAATACCTCCCACACTCGGCGATTGAGCCCATCTGCCATAATGGCGATCAGTGGCGGTAGGAGTAGAAGAAGCGCGATGCTTATAATGATAAAATCTCGCACCTGTCGAAAACGATTATCAGCAGGATCAAACCACGATCGGCGCGTTGTGGTGCCAATGGCAAAGGCGCTATTGATCCGCTGGCTGATCAGCATCAGGCCGATACAGAAGAAGAGTTGAATCAGCGCTAAAATCGCCGCTCTTCCGGGGTCAAAGTCATAACTTAAGGCTTGATAGATCGCAAGCTCAATGGTTGTTGCGCGTGGTCCGCCCCCTAAAGCGAGGACTGTTGCAAAGCTCGAAAAGCAGAGCATAAAGATGAGCGCAGCGGTAGGAAGCAGTTGCCGGCGAAGATAGGGCCACTCCATAATGCGAAATTGTTGCCACTCATTGAGCCCTAATTGTGCCGATATCTGTCTCTGCTCCACCGAGATTCCCTCAAGCGCTTGCAGTAACATGCGCGTTGCCAAGGGGAGATTGAAGAAGACATGGGCAAGGAGAATCCCTTGTAGCCCATAAGGGGAGAAGCGATATTCAAGCCCAAAAAAGTGAAGAAGGGTAGCAAGCCAACCATTTTTGCCATAGATGGAGAGAATGCCGAAGACAGCCACTAATACCGGTAGCACCAGCGTCATTGCCGAGAGGCGAAGGAGCAGGGTACGCCCCCAAAAACGCCGGCGATAGAGGGCGCGGGCAAGTAAAATAGCCGGCACCACAGAGAGCAGGGCCGAGAGCAATGCCTGATAGAAGGTAAAGCCGATCACATGCCAGAGGTAGCGATCCCCTAAGATCTCACTGAGCGAGACATTAGGGGCGAAGAACCAAAGCGCACCAAAAGCAAGGAGTGCCACTATCACCAAGAGCGATGAGGCCAACAGCCCGGGAATCAGTTGTCGATTAATCATTAACGGTTTAATAGTGATCTAATCGTTAGCGACTAACGGCAAATTGCCAGATACGGATCCAATTTTGTCGCTCTTTTGCCACCTCTTCTGCACTAAAGAGCAGTGCTTTTGCCGGTAAGGGCAAGGCATTATAGATGGCAGGAAGTGGGATATCGATCACCGGATACATCCAGTTGGTTGTCGGGAGAGTCTCTTGAAATTCCTGCGTTAACATAAATTGGAGGAATTGATCAGCAAGTTCCGGATGGGGGCTCGCTTTCAATTTCGCTGCCACTTCAATTTGGAGATAATGTCCTTCATCAAAGAGGGCTGCTGCATAGTTATCATCATGATCATAGAGCATCTGATAGCCGGGGGATGCGGTATAACTTAAGACAAAATCGCTCTCTCCTTTTAGAAAAAGGCCGTAGGATTCGCTCCAACCTTTTGTCACGGTAATGGTCTTTTTCGCCATTTTTTGCCAAGCAGATTCACTCTCCTGTCCATAGATCTTCTCCATCCAGAGAAGTAGGCCTAATCCCGGCGTACTTGTACGTGGATCTTGGTAGATAATGCTCCACTGATTGTCGGGATCTAAGAGTTGATCCATACTTGTCGGTGGATTTTGAATTTTGCGCTTATCGTAGATAAAAGCAAAGTAGCCATAATCGTAGGGGATAAAGGTCTTATTCTCCCATTCGATTGGGAGTTTCAGCATCGATTGATCGATATTCGCCGGGGTGAAGAGCTCGGTCTCTTCTGCCGCTGCGATCAGGTTATTATCAAGGCCAAGGATCAGATCAGCTTTACTTCTTTTCCCCTCCATACGTAGGCGATTGAGGAGGGAGACGCCATCGCCAAGGGAGACAAGTTTCAACTCACAATCGCACGTTTTTTCAAAGCGCTCTTTAATCAGTGGCCCCGGACCCCATTCGGCGACGAAGGAATCGTAGGTATAGACGGTCAATGTCGGTTTTTCAGCAAAAGCCAGCGTCGTTAAGCTCGACAATAATAGCGATGCCACCAACAAAGTTCGGCGAAGAGGTTTACGAAACGAGTGGGAAAGGCGCTTAAGGGGGGAAGAAAGGGTTCGATTTATCATAACGGCTCCTGTGTAAGTGTGTCACAGGATTTGAGGAAGAGCCCGCAGGCATCTCGATTCTCAAATCCCTCCGCCGGTATTGTCCGGATCAGGTTCTACGGGTGATTCTCAGCTATGTTGAAAGGTTCACAGCACCCCGTTGAGATAGCGTTATTGTAGAAGCTTTAATCAGATCTGTAAACAGAGTGCAATTTTAAGGAGTTACTCTATTTTTTGCCGGCGCGTAATCTCTGGAAGAACGGGATAGGGAGGACCGGCAACGAAACAGCTCTTTTTTTCAAGATGATGTAATCGTTAAGGTAACGATATTTGCCGGCATGCAGTTTTGGGAAGCATGCAGTGGTAATCTCCGGCAATTCATCAACCTCTTTTGTCCCAATAAATTATTTTATGATTCTTAAGAGAATCTGTTGAGCGGCGGGAGCTGACTATTTCATTCTTTTCACCGGTGCATGCCCGCCAATTGGCATCCATGATGCCTATTTGCCGGCTCAATATCTCAATTCGCTAAATTTTTTTACATATCAATTATGATCATCCATTATCGCTAACCTCTCGATATTGATAACTTATTTCTCAATAATATCCTTTGTTAATAAGAAATAGCTATCAAATGCATTTAAGAATTATTTGCATTATTAAAAAGGGCTAACTAGAATGATTCTCATTACCATTATATTTTCATATTAAATAAAGGTGCAAAATGTCTCAAGAACAGGTTTTAGCGCTGAATCAATTGCAAAGAGAAGAGCGGGCGATTATTAAGGCCGTTCATACGGATGGTGCGTTACGGCAGAAGTTTTTCAATATGGGATTTATCCCCGGTGCCGAGGTGTTGATGGTGCGTTCAGCACCCCTGCTTGATCCTCTTGAGGTGGAGATCCTTGGCTATTTCGTGACGCTTCGTCGAGAAGAAGCAGAAAAGATTGAGATTGAGCGGGTGGGGCAATGATAAAAGCAGCTTTAGCAGGACAACCGAATAGCGGTAAATCCACAATTTTTAATATGATGAGCGGCATTAAACAACATGTCGCTAACTATCCCGGCGTCACCGTGGAGAAGAAGAGCACTCGATTGAGCTATCAAGCGACAGAGATCGAACTTGTTGATCTCCCCGGAACTTACTCCTTTAGTGCCTTTTCGATGGAGGAGAAAGCGACAATCGGTTATCTAATCGATGGTGATCCTGATGTCATTATCAATGTGATTGATGCCTCCTGCCTGCGACGTAGTCTCTACTTAACTTTTCAGTTACTTGAAATCGGTAAACCGGTGATCGTCGTCCTCAATATGATGGATGTTGCTCAAAGACGAGGATTAAGCCTTGATAGAGAACGATTAGAAGAGCTCTTAGGCGTTCCGGTGGTTGAAGCTGTCGGCTCAAAAGGGATCGGTAAAGAGGAGATCTTAGAGAATCTTTTAGCAGCAAAAAGTGGAGAAGAAGCGCGCAACAATCGGGATGAAACTTTCAATCCACAGAAGCGATCATTATGTCACTACGCTCAAATTGCTGATGATCTTGATCGCGTTGAGGCGGCATTAATGGCTGAAAGCGTATTAACCCCTCTATGCGAGCGTATCTCCCCACGATGGTTAGCACTCAAATTATTGGAAGATAATCAGATTATTAAAGCGCAAATCGCTACTGAAGCGCCCGATTTTATGGCGCGTTTTGAAGATTTTGAACTACAACCGCCTAAATCTTCTGAGTCTCCTAAATCTCTGAAACATTCCGCAGTAACTTTGAACCTCGACGGGGCCGAAAAAGCTGAAAAGATTGAAAGCGCAGAACGACGTGAAAAGAGGGCGAAGGTCGATGCCATTGTGGTTGCTGAGCGCTATCAGGTCGCCAATAGTATTTATCAACAAGTGGTGACGGAGCCCACTAATAAAAAACCCACACTCACTGCCTTGATCGATAAGGTCGTCCTTAATCGTTGGTTCTCCTTCTTTATCTTAGGGCTTGTGATCTATGGCACCTATGAGCTCTCGATTGTGCAGGGGTATGAGCTGACCAATTATACATGGCCCTATTTAGCATCCGTGAAAAACTTTATTGTTTCGCTACTCCCCGATCCTCAATTTATTGAGGTTCCGATGGTAACGGAGCTTGGGATCTGGCTTGTCAATAGTGCCTTAGCGCTGCTGAATTATATTCCTATCTTCTTAATTCTCTTTATCATTATCGCTATTTTAGAAGATACCGGCTATATGCCGAGAATCGCCTTTGTTCTCGACCGCATCTTTAATCGCTATGGACTTCATGGGCAATCAACCCTTCCCCTTGTCCTCGGTGGCGCTTTTGTCGGCGGTTGTGCTGTCCCCGGAATTATGGCTACAAAGGGCATTGCTGATGAGCGCGCTCGTATCGCTACGATTTTGACCGTTCCCTATATGAATTGCTTGGCAAAGGTCCCTTTCTATACCCTTATTTTAGGGGCGTTCTTTGCTACCTCTATGTCGTTGATGATGTTTTTTATCTCAACGATTACCTTCTTTATCGCACTCAGTATCGCCCGTTTTTTAACACTGACTATTTTAAAGCATCATGAGCGTACACCCTTTATTATGGAGCTTCCTCCCTATCATCTCCCAACAATAAAGGGTGTCCTCATCCGTGCGATTGAGCGCATCTGGCTCTATATTCACAAGGTGGGCACTATTGTGATGGCGGTCGCTGTAGTTCTCTTTGTACTTTTACAATTTCCAGGGCTTTCTGAGGAGAAGCAACAAGAGATCGATCAACGAGTTGAAGTTCTCTTTGCTCAATATGATGAAGCGATTCACAGCTCCCCCTACTATCAAGAGGTGAGTGAACCTGCGGTGATTTATCAATTGATTAATCTGAATAATCACTATCGCGCTGCTCGAATGGTGGCCTCTCAATCACCAGAAAAAGCCTCTGGCGTAGATGCAAAATATGAAAAGATGGCGCCGCAACTCTTTCGCTTTATTAAGCCCCAAAATAGTGATGAACGCTTGATCAATCGAGAGATTAGAAAGCTGTCACAACAGGGACAACTACTTCAAAACGAGATTAAAAATGAACGAATTACCAACTCTTTTCTAGGAATGTTTGGTCGATTTTTAGAACCCGTCACGAAATGGGCCGGGTTTGATTGGCGGATCAATGTTGCCTTCTTAAGTTCTTTTGCCGCAAGAGAGAGCGCTGTGGCAACTATCGGATCGATTTATGAATCGGGTAAAGCAGAGCGTGCGGAAGAGGCCTTTCGAAGTGAGGCCACAGGATATAACGCGCTTCATGCGGTTGCGATGCTCATTTTTATGATCTTTACGCCACCTTGTATCGCCTCCATGGTGGTCGTCAAGCTCAACGTTAACTCCTATAAGTTGATGCTATTGGCGATCTTTATGCCCTTTATACTCGGGTTGCTCTTCGCCTCTCTCTTTTACACGCTCGGCAATTACTTCTCCTGGAGCGGTCTGGAGACGATGGGTTATTTCTACGGCTTCATTGTTCTGATTACGCTGATTTTAGGTTTTGTCCGGCGTACGGAAAATAACGGGGCGCTCGATAGGGTAGATGGAACCTATCGATATCGTCGCCCATAGCTTATTAACCATCTCTAAATCATGCTGATTTAGATCTTGATCTCATTATCATTTCATTAAACGAGGAATTTGGATATGAAAAAAATGCTTTTAACCGTCACTCTTTTAGCCCTCTCTCCCGCGGCTTTCTCCCACACAGCACTGCTCTCTTGCTTTGATGAAGGGGATGGCACTATCACCTGTGAAGGCGGTTTTAGCGATGGCAGTAGCGCAAGTGGTGTTGACTTCTATGTTGAACAGGAGGGGAAAAAGGTTCTCGAAATGAAGTTCGATGAATTAAATAGTGTCAATTTTGAAAAGCCTGAAGGTGATTACTCCGCTGTCTTTAATGGTGGTGATGGGCACCGCGTCATTTTAAAAGGCGCTCAGATTAATTAACAACCACAAATATCCATGAATAACTGTGTATAACTACGCATCACTGCGCATAACCGCAAGATCGAAAGTATGGCAGAAGTGGCGATAGGGTGACAGGCACCGAAATAGAAACTGAATAATGTCACTTTATCACTTTATCACTAAGTTACTGAATCACTTCTACATACGATCACTTACAGAGAAGAGGAATACCATGAAAAAATCGATGAAAAAATTACTTTTACTCCCAACCCTGCTATTTGGGTTTATGGGGAGCGCTAATGCCCATTTTCAGATGCTCTATACGCCTGAATCTGCGCTCAATCAAGGGGAGACGATCCCCCTTAAAATGATTTTCACCCACCCCTTTGCCGATGAACATGCCATGGATATGGAGGCGCCGGAATCGTTCTATGTAGTCCATAAAGGGCAGCAACGCGATCTTAAAGAGAGCCTCAAGCCGATTACTTGGCAGGGGAATAATAATCAAGCTAAAGCTTTTGAATCGAACTATCGAGCGCGCAGTATGGGCGATCATCTCTTCGTCTTAACGCCAGCGCCTTACTATGAGCAAAATGAAGAGGTCTATATTCAGCAGATTACCAAGTTATTGGTGAATGTGGCCGGGATGCCAACCGATTGGGATCGTGATCTTGGATTAAAAGCAGAGATTGTCCCTTTAACAAAGCCGTATGGTGTTTGGGCAAACTCAACCTTTTCAGGGGTGGTGATGAGTCAGGGTAAGCCGGTGCCTTTTGCTGAGATCGAGGTGGAATATCTCAACTCAGATATCGATCTTACCGCAAATAAAACAGGGCCTACGCAAGTTGTTGCCCCGCAAGATAGCTTCGTCACCTTAGTCATTAAAGCCGATGAGAATGGCACCTTTACCTTTGGAATCCCTAAAGCGGGTTGGTGGGGATTTGCAGCATTAGGTGTCGGTCCTGACAAGGAGTATCAAGGCAAGGAGCTAAGTCAAGATGCGGTGATTTGGGTTCAAGCAAAGGATATGCAATAGCCATGGATAGACTCATCGTTTTAGGAATCTTTCTGGCCGCTCTTTTCTATCTCTACTTTAAATTGGTGAAGAAGAAGGGCTGTAGTGGTTGTCCTTCTTCTAAAAAGGAGTGTGGCAAGCGCCAAAGTTGTCAGCCTAAAGGGTTAGAGAAATCGTCATTACAGAAATCGACATCACCGGCGGGGAAGAGTCTCCATTATCAAAAAATTAAAGAGTTAAAGAATTAAAGCGTTAAAACTCACAGATCGAGGAAATTATCATGAAAAAAACAGTATCTCTATTGGGAATGATCACGGCGTTATTGAGCCTTCAAGCTAATGCTCATGATTTATGGAGTGTGGCAAAAAATGGCTCTGTTTTAGAGGCTGATATCGTATATGGTCACCATTTCCCAACGCCCGAACCGATAGCGAAAGATCGCGTAGCACTCTTTGAGCCGATGAGCGTTATCGGTAAAAATTATCAAGAGACATTAACGCAGAGCGGAGAGCATGATTATCACTTTGAAGGCACAGCGCTTAAGGAGGGAACTTATCTTGTCTTAAGTCGTTATAAGCCCACCACATGGATCAAGAAGGGTGATGGCAGTTGGGAGATGGGTAAGACGCGAAAAGATACGAGTGATGAGGTTGTCTATTGTGGTACTGTGACAAAAAATGGCAAGATGATCTTATCTGTTGGTGATAAAGATGGTGAGTTTGCAACTCAACCGCTCAATAAAGGTCTCGAGCTTACGCCCCTCGTTTCTCCCAATAAGATTAAAGAAGGGGAGTTGGTGAAGTTTAAACTCACTCAAGATGGTAAAGCTGTAAAGCAAGCGACGATTTTAGGAAATTATGGCGGTTATGCTAGTAACGATATGAGCGTTCCTTTTAGAGCAGTAACAGATCTAAAGGGTGAATTTGAATTTAGACCGCTCAAAGACGGACTTTGGTATCTCAAAGCGGAGCAAGATCGGGAGAGTGGCAATAAAGATTGTGAAACAATTACAGAGAGTGCAACTTTAACTTTTGAGGTTAAGCCCTAAATCCTTATCAAGTGGAACAATTGATCATTGAATAGCGCAATTGAATATAGCATCAGCGTCATTCCAAGGATGCCAATAATGGGAGCTGAAGTCTTATACAGCCCCATTAATTAATATTTAATAACTATTTAATATCTATCTGTTATTCCAGAAAGTTAACTTTCATATTGGATGTAACAACTTCAGCCCACATTCGTGGGCTGATTATTAAATCACTATTGAAGATCGCCCCTTCCGGCACGCACCTTGTGGAAGCATGCAGAGGTATTCTCCGGCAACTCAACAGCCTCTTTTGTCTCAATGGTTCATTTTGATGATTCTTAAGAGAGTTTGTTGAGTGGCGAGAGCCAACCATTTTGTTCTTTTAACCGGTGCATGCCCGCGGTTTGGTATCTCTGATGCCTTATTGCCGGCGCACAATTTTTGGAAGCATGCAGTGGTGATCTCCGGCAACTCATCAGTTTTTTTGTCTCAATGAATTATTTTATGATTCTTAAGAGAATCTGTTGATCGGCGGGAGCCAACGATATCATTCTTTTCACCGGTGCATGCCCGCGGTTCGGCATCTTTGACGTCTTATTGCCGGCGCGTAGTTTTTGGAAGCATGCAGTGGTAATCTCCGGCAACTCATCAGCCTATTTTTTTAATTTGATCAATTGTCATCAATCTCTAGCAGTATTACAATGTATTACATTAATAGGGAGGGAAAATTATGACGATCGTTAGCATCAGATTAAACAGAGAGGAAGAGAAAATCTTCAGAGAGTATGCCGCTTTTCATGGGCAAAGCTTATCAGCCTTATTTAAACAGAGTGTGATTGAGAAAATGGAAGATGAACTCGATTTAAAGCTCCTAAAAGAAGCGATCGCTTACAATGAGAAGCACCCTGAAACCTATACTCATGATGAAGTTAAAAAGGCATTAGGATTATAGATGTATCAAGTGATCTATACGGCGAAAGCCTTAAAATCTTTACAAAAAATTGATAAAACGCAGGCGTTATTTATTCTAAATTGGATTGAAAAGAATTTAGTCGGCTGTTCCGATCCTCGGGTAAAGGGGAAGGCGCTCAAAGGTAACCTTGCTGATTGGCACTATAGAGTTGGGGATTATCGTCTGCTCTGTAACATCTTAGATAGAGAGATCATCATCGAAGTGATTAATGTCGGGCATCGAAAAGAGATCTACAAATAGCGACTTTAAGTTATTAGATAATGCCCTTTGCCGGCGCGCAACCTCCGGAAGCGCGCGGTAGTGAGGACCGGCAACGCAGTGGCTTTTTATCTCAAGATGATTAATCGTTAAGGTAGCGATACTTGCCGGCATGCGGTTTTTGGAAGCGTGCAGTTGTAATCTCCGGCAACTCATCGGCCTCTTTTGCCTCAATGAATTATTTTATGATTCTTAAGAAAATCTGTTGAACGGCGGGAGCCAACGATATCATTCTTTTCACCGGTGCATGCCCGCCAATTGGCATCGATAATGCCTTATTGCCGGCATGCAGTTTTGGGAAGCTTGCAGTGGTAATCTCCGGCAATTCATCAACCTCTTTTGTCCCAATAAATTATTTTGATGATTCTTAAGAGAGTCTGTTGAACGGCGGGAGCCGACTATTTCATTCTTTTCGCTGGTGCATGCCCGCGGTTCGGCATCTTTGATGCCCTCTTGCCGGCACGCACCTTGTGGAAGCATGCAGAGGTATTCTCCGGCAACTCATCAACCTCTTTTGTTTCAACAAATAAGAAGGCTTATGGAAGAGCGGGAGCCGACTATTTCATTCTTTTTACCGGTGCATGCCCGCCAGCCGGCATCTATGATGCCGGAATGAGATTTAGTTAATTTGGAGTTGGTTTAGTGATATACTGCACAGACATATAACGATTGTTATATGTTTTTTGTTTAATGATTCGATTGGATCGAGGGAGTAAGTTATGTCAAATGCAGTCTTAAAAGATCAGTATATTGATATACCGGCTCGTGATAAAAGTAAGATAGCAAAACCGCGCCCAGCTAAGGGTTTTACTTGCAACCATGAGCATCAAGCTAGAAAAGCATCTGAAATTAGTTTTAAAGATCATAAAAATACATTTTATCTTTTAGCTGAGGTTTAATTGATGTATGAATCTTGAGTTATGTGGAGAGATTTTATCTGATGGAAGTATTAAATGGCTAACAGTAGAAGATCTAATCCGCATTAATCGAGAACAAATATTACAAGGCCCATTTAAAGATAGTGAGCCAATAGCTGTTCTTAGTATGGAAAGACTTGAATCTTCTCAGGCAAGTCCTGCTCAATATAGATTCTATGAGCAAACGGATGATATGTTTGAATTAGCATCTGTTCTAATGTTTAGTCTTATCAATAATCATTGTTTTGCTAATGGTAATAAGAGAACGGCTACACAAGCTACTTTTGATTTTTTGCTTATGAATGGTTACAGAATTCCGCCATTGGATGAGGCGGTTATTCTTGATATGGTTGTTGGAGTAGCTTCTAAAAAGTATGACCGGGAATATATAGAGAATTGGTTAGCTTATTACGCAGAAGAATTTGATACTCGTCTACTTTGTATTGATTAGTTTTATTAGAAACCTCCCAAGCGGAGGTTTTTTTAATGCTTAGATAGAAGCTTTCTGATTTCTCAATATATCGATCTCATCAACATGTCGTGAAAACGTGTCGATTTTTTTCAATTTTTTAAACATATCCGAGGGATATGTCGATCCTATTAACATATTTCATCATATAAATGTCGAGTTGCTCTAAGAAGATTTTTGGATCGGCGGGATCTTACCATTTCATTCTTTTTACCGATGCATGCCCGTCAACTGGCATCGATAATGCCTTATTGCCGGCGCGTAATTTCTGGAAGAACGCAGTAGTAAGATCCGGCAACGTTCAGCTTCTTTTGTCTCAATGAATCATTTTGATGATTCTTAAGAGAGTTTGTTGAGGGGCGGGAGCCGACTATTTCATTCTTTTAACCGGCGCATGCCCGCGGTTCGGCATCTTTGATGCCTATTTGCCGGCGCTCAGTTTTTAGAAGAACGTGATAGTAAGATCCGGCAACTCATCAGCTTCTATTTTGCTCAATTGTTATCGATCTTCAATCGTATTACAATGTATGACATCATTGATGTAGAGGTGAAGTTATGACAATCGTTAGTATTAGATTAAATAGAGAAGAAGAGAAGATCTTTAGAGAATATGCCGCTTTTCATGGACAGAGCTTATCAGCCTTATTTAAACAGAGTGTGATTGAGAAAATGGAAGATGAACTCGATTTAAAGCTCCTAAAAGAAGCGATCGCTTACAATGAGAAGCACCCTGAAACCTATACTCATGATGAAGTTAAAAAGGCATTAGGATTATAGATGTATCAAGTGATCTATACGGCGAAAGCCTTAAAATCTTTACAAAAAATTGATAAAACGCAGGCGTTATTTATTCTAAATTGGATTGAAAAGAATTTAGTCGGCTGTTCCGATCCTCGGGTAAAGGGGAAGGCGCTCAAAGGTAACCTTGCTGATTGGCGCTATAGAGTTGGGGATTATCATCTGCTCTGTAACATCTTAGATAGAGAGATCATCATCGAAGTGATTAATGTCGGGCATCGAAAAGAGATCTACAAATAGCGACTTTAAGTTATTAGATAATGCCCTTTGCCGGCGCGCAACCTCCGGAAGCGAGCGATAGTGAGGACCGGCAACGCAGTGGCTTTTTATCTCAAGATGATTAATCGTTAAGGTAGCGATACTTGCCGGCATGCGGTTTTTGGAAGCGTGCAGTTGTAATCTCCGGCAACTCATCGGCCTCTTTTGCCTCAATGAATTATTTTATGATTCTTAAGAAAATCTGTTGAACGGCGGGAGCCAACGATATCATTCTTTTCACCGGTGCATGCCCGCGGTTTGGCATCTTTGATGTCTATTTGCCGGCGCGTGTTTCTTGAAAGAACGTGATAGTAATGGGTGGCAATTGATCAGTGCAGGTTGATCTTATTTTTTATATTTATAAGTCAGTGTCTCTATCTCTATGATTTGCATGGTTAAAGAGCAAGTTTTTTAGGCCCATAATAATTGGTAGACTTAAAAATGCGATACTAACTGCAGGATGAGCGTTGCTCCAAATGCTAATAAGAGATGCAATAATTAACCCCCAAATTAGCCATGTTCCTCTTGTATTAGATTTTTCAGCTAGTTTTAATGATCTAGCAACACGACTAATCTCAGAATCTGTTAGAGCTTTTTCAATTTGCATGGTGTGTTTTCTTTGAGCTACTGACATTTCAATAATCTCTTTTGCCGAACCAGGAATAATTTTTTCATACTCCTCTAATAAAATTGGAGGGGGTAGTGGTCCAGAAAAAATTTGGCTCTCAATTTGAAGGGTTTCTTTTATTTTCTCTTCTTTAATATCACTTGGGAGATCACTTGTTGCTATTTGAGTGATCCTTTCAACTTCATCGGTAACTATATTATCTTTGGTTTCGTTTGAAGAGGTTTGGTTTGTTTTACTAGGCTTATCACTTTTTGTTATCTCCTTTTTCATTATAGTCATCTCCATAATGTGCCAGTGTTTTAGCCGTAGCCTTTGCGATATCTTTAGCTACAATTTGCATATCTTCTTCAGGACTTCTTAATTTAACTTTTGCCGGCTTAATGGAAGATAAGTAATCTGTATAGTGTGTTGATGTACTGGGAATATCAGGGAAATTAATTAGTTTATTAGACCAGTTTAAGATTTTATTACTTAGCTTACTCATGTTTAAACTCCTTCTATTTAAAATAGTTGTCACATGGAACTATGATAGTTGTTTATATTCTAAGTATATATCTTCCGAAAATATAGCCCAAATTGAGATTAAGAAAGTATTAGAATACTTAACTTTTTTATTAAAACCGACTTTTGTTATTCTAGGAGATGTTTTTTTATTATGGGAAGTTTTATAGTGTGGCGGGAGCCAACCATTTCATTCTTATGACTACTGCATGCCCGCTATTTGGCATCTCTGATGCCTTATTGCCGGCGCGTAATTTCTGGAAGAACGCAATAGTGAGAACCGGCAACACAACAGCTTTTATCTCAAGATGATTAATCGTTAAGGTAGCGATACTTGCCGGTATGCGGTTTTTGGAAGCGTGCAGTGGTAATCTCCGGCAACTCATTAGCTTCTGTTTTTTATAAACTTATTTTATATGTCGATCCCATCAACATATTGTTAAAACGTGTCGATTTTTTTCGATTTTTTAAATATATTGTAAGCTCGTAAAATTTTTGGCACGTTTTCACAATTTGATTGGCATAGACAATTTATGAAGATTGTAACAGATTTGGCACAAATTAAGCCCTGAATGCAGGGCTTTTTTATTGCGTTTAAACAGTGGTTAAATGCTGTTTAAAGTTTGGAGAAGTCGAGGACGATTTGTCTATATTTACCTAATTCATCTTTTTTATAGATACGAATGTATTCACTGGAACCAATAATTTTGATTGAATCGTTAATAGCATCCATCGCTTTTAACCATTTTTCGTCTTTAATATCGAGGGATCTTAAGCTTAAGACATTACGAACGTTAATAGATCCTTCTTTATCGACACTGAATGCTCGGTTAATAAGCGCCATGATTTCATCAGATGCACCATTAGACCAACTGAGAATGCACTCATCAATGAGCTGTTTGGCGATTGCTAAACTATTATTAAAGTTAATATGATCAGCAACTGAATACTGAATGCGATACTCGCCGTTAAATGCATATAGGGATGCACCACCTTTAGAGCCTTGAATAACCGTATCATACTCGGTAGCGCTGAGTTCGATGAACTCTCTCACTTCATTGAAGATCTTCCCTTTAAACTCAATCCCTGCCTGTTGGTACTCTTCAGCCAAGACGACAAGCTTGCGAACTGTCTGATCTTCAAACTTATCGAGTTCTTTTACTGCTGATTCTGGAACAAGATTCCCTTTGGGATCTTTCCAATATCTTTTACCGTCTAAGATAACGATATGATTCATAATTATTTCCTTTTTATCTATTCACTGATAATATAAATTTGGGTTTTTATTTAACTTTTATAAGTGATCTATAGAGGCGTAGCTTTAGGCGCTTTTTCTTGCTATTAATTCTTTAAGTGCAGCGCTGTTCTTCTTCGCCATATTTCGCTTAATAGTCGGATCTATCGGGCGCTTTCCAGTTGTTAATGTTGTTAGACTATTGATCCAAGAGCCTAGCTCCATCAGCGCTAAATTAGAAATGAACTCTGTATCTAGCCCTGATTTTGCTAATGTGAAGATAGCTATTTGAGTCCATTCCCGGCGCTCTCTTAATGTTGATTGCTGGGTACTACTCTTTGTTATTGGGTAGGCTCTGAGCGCTTTTTTCTTAAATTCATCTCCGCATCTAATAAGATCGTAAACTCTTCAGAAGCTAGATTTAAGATCTCATCTACGGTAAGTTTCTGGCCACCCACTCTTAATGTTTCCGATAGTGTTACAGCTCTTTCAATTGTAAAACGCTCGGTTTCGGGTAATTCATCGAGATTGGGATATTCACTTAAGAGGATATTGAGAGTATTCATCTTTCCTCTGATCGTTAATAAGCACAACTCAAAGTCATAATGAAGATTGCCATCTTTATCTGCATAGCCGTAGAGTAGCTTTCCTGTTTCTTTTAAATTACTCATTGATCTCTCCAAATGCGAAACCTGTGACTGATACTGTTGCTTCACCTTCTGCACTAGATGATTCTGCGGTTGTTTCTACTGCAAAATCCCGCAATGTTTTACGGCGTGAAGGATTATCTAATGGCCAATAGGTGAACTTGCTTGCTGTGATGCTTGCCCAGTTAATATCCTGACTACCGTCGATGAGGATAGGAACATCAAAATTCAGATCAAACGTTGCAATACCTTTGGCGTATCCGAGAGAACGGCCTTTCGAGTTCATCGTATTGACTCTTCTTCGACCTGTGTTTACATCATATTTGAAATTGATCGCCTCAATCTCAACTCCATCAATCTCTATAACAACCGAGCCCACGTAACGTGCGTTCTTAGACATCTCTAATCTCCTCTTGATTACAATTCAATAACGCCATCATAGATAGATATAAGAAGCACGAGAGCCTGCGGGGCTTCAGTATTTTAGGAGGGCTTATCAGATTCTCCAGCAGGTGTTGGATGCGTATGATTATTAAAGCTTTTACCGGCAACGATCACATCATCATCTGCGGTTACTTTCGATTTCACATCTAACGGCATATTAATAGTAGCTGTTGCGCCTGAAGCACCGCCTCCACCTGCATTCAATGCACCATTGAGATTAATTACAGGTGCTGTAATCGTTGTAGATTGAGTTGCGTTAAGCTCGATATCATCAGCAGTTCCAGTGATCTTTGTTGCTTTGAGATTGATCTCTTTGGCATTAATATCGATAATGTTTCCTTCCTTTAGTACAACAGTAGAGCCAAAAGAGCTATATAGCGCTACTTCACCAGGTTTCAGAGCTGCTAGCCGATAGTTACCATTCTCTGTTGCAATAATTACTGAATGACTTGTAAGCCCATTGAGTGGCACAACAATCACATTTGTGCCGGCCGGAGGATTAGAGGTAAAGCCAAAGTGTTGATAGAGCTCCACATCTTGCAGCGTTTCATCCGATAAGCCTGATACTTGATGTCTTTGGATACCAGCACTGCTATCGCTACTATTGAGAATCCCACGGAATGGAGATCTGATATTATTAAGAAGCTTCTGTACTTCCTGTTTTATTCTATTAAGCATAGTTTATCCTTTAGTTGGTGTAATCACTGCTAGCTCTTTCTTCTGTTTTTTACCTTTTCTTGAGCGTGCTTTTGATGCTCCCGGCGAATCTGGCAACCAAACGCCATCCTCTTTAAGTTCTAAAATAGTGATCCTTCCTTGGCTTCGAGATGATTGGAATCTCCTCGACATCACAAAAAAGACACGATCGATACCGAATACATCACTCTCTAAATGGACTCGTTGGCCATTCTCCCAAAGAATTCCAAGATCTGTATAATGCCCAGGGACTGTTGCTCTGATCGTTAATCCTTCTAATTGCACATCTGCAAGCCACTTCTTCGCGGCTTTCTCTAGCGCTTTTTGATTCTCAACATTCCCTAGAATAATCGTTCTTTTCTTCTCAAATTGAGCGGTTTCATCTTTATGAACATACTTAAGATCATGCTTAGCACTATCTGTTTTACGGCCGTGAGATTGTCCTAAGAATGTTACTTCACTATAACGATTCGCCGCAGATTGCTGCATTATTAGCTCAGTAACATTATTAAGATGGCCATTGTAATTTAAGATCAATTTCGCTACTGGTGGCGTAGTATAGTCGGCTTCTCCCACAACTAAAGTGCCATCCGCTTTAAACCAGGCGTGCATGCCGGCGCTATTAACTAAGCGTTTTACTGCTTCCCAAGCATTCATTCCGGGTTCGAGCTCTGTCTTATCAAAAGCAATATCTTCCTTGCCTTTGAACTCAATCTTGTCAATTCCTAAGGGATTAACGATCTTTTCAATCGATTCTTTAAGTGTTAAGCCAACAAAACTCGTGATCTCCGCATCGCAATCGACTAAGATCGCACCTTTATCGCGGCCATTGATGCTAAAAGAGTGATTAAATTTTGTCAGGGAGTGTTCGATACGATCGATAAATCCTGTAAGAATGAGCTTTCCATCAATCCTTACTGTGCAAGTCGCACCCTCATTAATGAGTGGAACAATCGTGCCATCTGGGATACCAATGCGCATACTGAAAGCATCTGCCGGCGTTTCAAAACTATTTTCAATATCGTACTCTTGCCATTTATCGTGTGTTAAACCATCGATTTCTACGGCGATGACACTATCTTTAATCATCCAATTCGGCCTATTATTCAGAATAAGCATTTAATAGCGCTCCTTGTTGAATAAAACTAGAATGAATAATCTGAGGATTAAGCTGTAATAGCTCTTTAAAACGATAACGATCCTGATAAAGATCAAAAGCGATCTGTTGTAATGTTCCAGATATAGGTGCTGGGATCACGATTAAGGGTGGCCTTTTAGCGATATAACTGACAGCTAAGCGCTTTAAATAGTGTTGAATATCTCTTAAAGATTGCACCATGATATAAACCTCATCGGGATTATTCACCGCTCCACGAATAGCTTCAATTGTTGATGCAGTGAGAGTTCTTGCGTGATTAACGATATTCTCTATCTCAATGACAGATAGACGATCTTCAGAGATAATCTCCGTAATCTTTATAATGTAAACAGCGTTTAATAGCGCTTTAAACATGATATTAATCTCAGTAACATCTCCAATGGCAATCGGCACACCGAGATCTAAACGGCTATCACCTTTCCCGATTTTGATCGGGAGAGCCTCAAGCACATCGATCGATGTTTGCAATGCATTAAGCTCCACATTAGGTAGAGCACTATTACGGATCGTACTGTTATCAATGTAAGTCGTGATGCCTTCTGATAGCTTGGTGACGATCTCATTATCAAAGCCTGATTCTGCATATTTACCGCTATTTGAAGCGAAAAGAAGTTCATTATCGCCACGCGCTAATCTCTGAATCTCATAGTTAAGATTAATAAGTGATGCTTCAATCGCTCGAGCACGGGCACGATAGGATTTAACTTCATTGATTGAGGTTCTAAAAGCGCTAAAGTAGTCTGTTGCCAATGCAATGAGGTTTTCTGCTTGATTGAATAGACTATCAATCACAGAGAAGATTGAGCTTAGCGAGAAGATTGGTAATTCGTTGATCGATTTACGAAAAGTGATTGAGAAGCGAACATAGTCAATATTCTCCGCTTCGTGTGTAAAGTGATAACTTGATGGGTGCATGTTTGGTATTCTGCCACGTACTGGATGCACCAATGTTCCACCACCTTTGGTGGCCAGAGCTTTGAGAAGTTGATTAAAGCGAAACTCATAATCATTACCCCAAAAGACCGCTGTAAGTGTTACTTCTTCCGCATCATTGCCGAGATCTTCGATATCTGCACCATCTTTATAGGCATATTGATGCAGTACGAGTGCTTTCGTATTTGAATCATCGATATCTTTCACATCAAAAGGGATACCGCGATAAGATGCTGTTTGTAAGTTATTTCGCCAGGACATTAGTAGTTACTCCCTCGATTCATTCGATCAATCGTATGCTGTTCAACAATCTCCATCACCTGCCGACCATCAATTTCACCGTTTACGTGAAGCTCAATAATGGTTGGTCGACTATTGATCTCATTATGCTGTTGCTTAATTTGCTCCAGATTCTGTTTTACAAGGTTCATGATTTCACCACCAATAATTAGAGGCTGATAATCGGGATTCTTTGCTACTTTAGGCAGTGAAGAAATAACAGGCATAGATTGCTCTTTTATTAATTTGTTATAATTATCCATTACCTGTCCAATAGGTAAGTGATCCCAATTTACGCCCTGATTTTCATCTTTTGTAAAGTGATGATATTCATGAGTTTGTATTCCTTCATGAATTTGGTTAATGGTTGTTTCTGATTTATCAATATTTTGGGTTTCTTCAATCGACTCTAAATAAGTATCATGATTTTCTATGTGGTTATCGATACTCTTTGTAATAGCTTCTTCAGGCAAATCCTCCCATCGCTGCTCTCTATCAGGAGTAGGCTTATCTGTTACAAGAGCTTCTGAATAGTGATATTCAGAGTTTTGATTAATCACTGTTTTTGAATTATCAATATCATTTTTTTTAATTAGCTCTGAATATGGGGCAGATTTATCTTCACGATTATCGGTATTGCTTGTAAAATCTTCTTCCGTCCGCTCTTTTAATAGTGGCTCTCTAAAATAAAGTTCACCAATTACAGGTACCTCACCGGGATGAAATGGAGTTTCTGTAGATTCTGCCGGTTTTTCATCACCAAGCCCAAAAGCATTCACGAAGCTTTTAAAAGCCTCAGAAAAGGGCGTTAAAGCAGTATCTACAATCGGTTTGATTGTTTTTTCATAACCTGTTTCAGTAATCTCATGAGCCGCATCTGGCGTAAAACCCCCATGCTTATCGACAATATTACCAATATCATCTTTTGAGCCTTCATATAGCGCGTATGCTTCAGCAATGAGGGGAGCTCTTTGAAATCCCCAGCGCAGAGCCCCCATTGCTAATCCGGGTAATCTTAAATTATTAGTATTGGCTGGGGCTGGCGGACGACCGGGAGATGAAGAGGGCCCAGGTGCTGGTGGTCTCGCTCCCCCTGGCGAGGTTGTTGGAGGTCTTCCCCAAGGCAGTCCTCCTCCACCTTTACCTAATACTTTACTAAGTAGCGCCATTCCAGCGGCAGCTGTTCCAAGAGTAATCAACGCATCTCTTGCTAAAATGATCGACTTCGTTAATTCTGGATATTCAGAACCATAAGCTTCTAACTTTTCTAATAAAGAAGCATAAGCATCTGCAACAGGACGGTAAGCATCCATTTCTCGCCATTCTTGGTTATTTATTGCCATATCAGCCTTAAACTTGTTTTGCGATGAGACGACTTGGTGAGAGACATTTACAGCCCCTAATGCATCCTCCAGTTCTTTTGTTAACTCTTCTCCATATTCCTGATTCAACCTAACAGCAAGGAAGCCCATAAGAGCCTGCTTATTTCCCAGTATTTGAGAAATTTTAGATGATTCAAGAATGGTCATTAACTGCTGTAATTTAGCTTCTCTTTCTGCACCATCTACAGACAGGATCTCTTTTTCGAGTTTTTGATATTCCGCATCTTGGGCAATATATTTATCCATAATCCCCATAAAGGCTTGGACAGGACTTAAGCCTGCATCCACACCTGCCATCATGCTTTTAGCGAGATCAATCCCTTTTTTATTTCCTTCCTTATAGTCACTATTAGCAAGAGCATTGTTGGTACTGGAATCAAGCAGTGCGAGTAAGAAAGAATCAACATAGTTACCTGCTTGGTCATTCGTACCCGCTACTACAGCGGCTTGCTCATTCATCACCAGTATTTCCCGGTAGTGATCCATTCCACGCATACCTCGAGATGATGCAGAAGCTAATTGTTGCGGAAGCCATTTAGACATATCTCCAAGCTCAAAAGAACCACCTTGACCGGCTTTCAATGCCATATCAAGTGCTAATGGGATCTCATCAATCGCTAACTTCATACTCTGCATAAGCGCATTGACTACCATCGAGATATCCTCAGTTGATGAACCAGTTGCTACCGCTGTTTTTTGGATCGTTGGCATTAATTCGGCGACTTCGTCATAACTTAAAGTACCGAAAGAGAGCATTTTATTAATACCGGCCAAAGCATCTTCTTTACTACCACCTTGCTGAATTGTTTGAAATACTAATTCTCGGATATCTTTAGCGCCTTCTATTCGCCCTTCAGCATCTCGATCGGAGAAAGCAGTATTAGCGGCATTAGCCACTTCATAATCAAAATCTAAAGTCTTTTTCACAGGCTCTTTTGCGAGGTTATAACCGACTGTAGCACCGGCGGCAATTCCTCCACCAATCCTGGCAAGATTATTAAAAGCACCGGATAATTTACTGGTTTTACCCATTTCTGCATTGAGTTCCCGGACACGATTCGTCATTGCTTGGTAAGCCCGGCGCTGTTCATTCGCACTAGAGAAGCCTGCACGAGCTAAACGATTGTAAGATGCTTCTGTGCGCTTAATTTCGCGCTGTATATCGCTTTCTGCGCGAATACTTAAGTTTCTCCGGGCATCGGAAAAGCGCTTATAGCTTTGAGCTCGTTTCGTTTCACCACGCTCCATCTCCGCCATTGCTTTTTTAATTCCGCTCGTGGCTTGATCTTTAACGGTAAGCGCAACATGATATTTAAGATTTTTAGACATATAAAAAGCCCTAATAAATGGATATTAGGGCTAGTTTAAACACTGTTTAAATACAGGGAATGATGTGGGGTTTCAGGGATATTACTTTGAAGGAGTTATTACTACACCTCTATATTCATCTTTAGGACCTTCAAAGATTTCGCGCAAACATGCAGGAAGGCTTTTATCGTACTGATCTCTATACGACATCCAGGTCTCATGTAATCTACCTATTTTATTGAGTGTCCCCATATCATCTTTACCATTCTTACGGGCATTATAGATATCATAAACCATATCAAATCGCGCACCATATTGGTTAGATAACATCTGTATCGTAGCGTAACAAGAAGCGAATGGAGATCCAAAAGGACTACCAATAATTTCATCTGATTGATTACTTAACTTATTAAGCTCTCTTCTCAATACTATTGCACTTTGCATATCTATACCATTCTCATAATCATTTAGCACTTGAGTTGATGTAGATAACTTCTCTTGGGCTGTTACTAATATAGTGTAGATTTCATTTTTCTTCTCATTATACTCCTTCAATTGCTTTTGAAATGAGGCATCAGATGCAATGGCAATGCCCATTAAGAGCGAAAGTGTGATTAATAATCTTTTCATAAATCCTCCAAAATTCATAAATATTACAATAATCTACTAATTTTCTAGCTTAATAGCACATATTTATTTGATAATCTCTTCTCCATATTTTCCTCTTTTATATTAATAAAACAGATAAAGCCATATTTGTTGTTATAATAAC
Source organism: Ignatzschineria cameli (assembly GCF_003121895.1). Classification (GTDB taxonomy): domain Bacteria; phylum Pseudomonadota; class Gammaproteobacteria; order Cardiobacteriales; family Wohlfahrtiimonadaceae; genus Ignatzschineria; species Ignatzschineria cameli. Next base: position 74,758 of record NZ_QEWW01000003.1, on the reverse strand, counting down.
GTTTATAAAAAATAGAAAAGTTGTTGATCTAATTAAATCTGTAGGACTTATGCAAAAATTGTATGATTGGACCCTGATAACTTACAAAAATCTATAGAAGTGAGAGATTCTCAGAAGTAATTACCTATAAATAAGTTGTAGTAATTTGATAAATTAAAAGGAAAATTAAATGATTGCTAATGTAACTTTAGAATTAGTTTTATGCGCAGGCAAAGAGTATCCTAGTTTTATGCCTGTATGTGTGTATAAGGATTTAGAATTACCTTCAGCACCTTTTGTTGGTCTCAATATTTTTGATTCCATCGTAAAACTAGAAACAAAATTAATAGTAGAAGAGGTAACTTATGATACTGACAGTAAAAAATATACCGCAACTATTATATTAGAGGGTTTTACAGATAGAGACCAGGCTATAGCATTTGCTAGAATGGGGGCAGACTATCATGGTTGGTACCATTATCTGGACATAAATGCCAATTTTCATAATATATAATGCATCTAAAAAAAGGCCTCGTTAATCGAGGCCTACTTATTTTAATCATTTTCAATCGCTTGAATATCACGATATAACTGCGTTGATTCGTCATATAACTGCTGAAGCTTCGCTTCTTCATCTTCATTACGATCCCTGATCCGTTCTAAGCGAGAAATATCTCGTTCTAGTATTTCTAGATCAGCGTGCAGTTGTTGTAATTCTCGTTGCTTTTCTTCTTTCAAATGCTTCTGATAAAGCTCATCATCAACGATCCACGATTCTGATTCACGATCCCAAACTTCATAAGATTTTCCTTGCTCGACATTGATCGGCAAACCCTTCTTGTTCGGTTTAATTGCTTTACCCTCTGATTGAGCGTTGAAAAGTTCTGTATGTTTTTCTTCTGTAATTTGAACCGAATCTGCCGGAGCAGAAACAGGGTAAAATGAATTTGTTGTTGCTGAATATAGATAAAACTGCTTCATTATTTCTCCTTTAATAGCCTATAGCGAACCATGTAAAACCGCGAGCATCTCTAACACTTCCACCTTCATGCTGTAAGTCAACTAGCATCCCTGTTTTATCTATTTTTACTAAGTTGGCCCAAGCATCTGCGTAATGACCTCCTAAAGATTTTCTTGTTACTTGCGCATTCAGCGGTATATTAAAAGCAATCGGAAACTTAACTTGAACATCTATCTCTCCTGGATATTTTTCATAATCAACTGTGCCCCACTGATAAATCACACCTGTCGCACCACATTTCCACCAACCATTCCTTCCTTTTGATGCTGTATTTATCTTGATTTTTGAATTGACACTATTCACTAACGCTTGACTCGCAACAAGTATTTTCGAGTCACCCAATGATGATGTCATATTCCTGATTGCTGAGTTACCCAATCCTAGATTCACTCTAGCTGTTGCTTTATTGGTTAAATCTTTCAAGTTCTGTGCTTTTACTAATGCACCATCAGCTGTTTTTTGGGCTGTAGTTGCTTTCGTATTAACGTCATTTACTACTTTTTGAGATACTGTTTTATTCGTAGATGTCCCTAAGTTGTTTAAAATATCTGATGTATCTAGTAACTCAATCCACTTATCCCATTTTCCACCGTAATTATTTCTTGTGAATATTCGCTGTCCTTGATTATATGTAATATATAATTGAGTGATACCTGCTGATTCTAAAACAAATAAAGTTCCTGCAAGTTTGACTGGATAATGACGTTCAGCAAGCGCATTTGCGTTAGCTGTTTGATGATAGATACCGGCGTGCTTATCGGAATTTAATGTGTTTAAATCTTTCGTACCGAGATAACCACCATTTTTAATCGCACTATCAGCTGTTTTTTGAGCCTTAACTGCTTTTGCATCTGCATTGTTAGCTGTCTTCTGCGCTGTTGATGCTGATCGATTGACATCATTCACAACTTTAATCGTCGCGACTTGATCTGTTCGATCAGATAATTTCGAAGTGCTACTATTAAGTATTATTTTTTTTATCGCATCCCTTACTTGTGTGTTATTAAGTCTATTGGGATTGATGCCGGCGGCTTTTAAGACTTCTAGCATCTCCAATGTGAGTGATTTTAGAGAGTCTTCGGTTGTTTGAAGCCATTCTGCCGGGACTCTTGTTCCTAGCTTGCCAGTGGCTGGGTCGGGGTTTTGCCACTTTTCTCCCTCAAGTTTGAGGATATCAGGATACTCTTTTTTCATGTTACTCCTCTTGTAAAGCTTGTTTTAACCTTGTTTAAACAGGGTTTAAGTGATTATGAATAGTTGAAGATACAGAGCGTATGCGCGGGTTTTAGATCGTTAAAGATCTCTTCTATAATCGGATCTCGTATTGTTAAGAGTCTTTCACCAGCTCTCGCGCTACCTGCTCGGAAGTAATATTGCTCGGTATAACTGCTCTGGACATTGACATACCAAACCCACATTTGATCTAGTCGACCAATTCTATCGCCCACGCGATTCTCCCCAGAGCGAAAGATATAATCATCTCCTTCGATGATTGTGATCTCGTACCCAAGTTTTTTGGCGAGATTGATGAAGTATGGAATAGATAGACCACCCACCTCAGCCAGCTTCTGCAATACTCGATTAACGCGGAACTGGTAGTTCTCTTCAAAATCTATTGGGATTCCAAGCATGCGCTCCCAGTCGGCTATTAATTCATTGGAATCATGTGGTGTAATGGCATTGAGAACTCTTTGTCCATGGGCATTGATACGGTTGAATAATCGAGCCTCAACCGTTAATGTTGGCACCATCTGCTCACCGTTTCGATCGTATGATACCGGCGGTAGAAGGCTCTGTAAGCGCTCTAAATAGGCTTGTTCACTGTAGATATGATTACGCTTGTTCATTTCATCTCTCTCACTGTAATCGTGCCTAAGCGATACCATTCGATCAGTAATGCATCTGGCGTGAGGTTTTTGCTTGGTGTAATGAGCTTTCTATCCACGACACCTACTTGGTCACTAATCAATGCCTCAATCTGGGAGATAATCAGTGTCTCTGCCGGTGCAATACGGGAGAAGTGATCTTCCAGGACTCTTTTGAGTGTCTTGGTAATATCATCTAATGCGATCCCTTTGAGTTGGACTTCAACCACGACATCAATGCGCTTAATGAGCGGTGCAACTACATAAGTACGTTTTGCCGTTACGGGTCTTACATCGTCAATGTAAGCTTGGCAAGCGTTAATCACTGATTCACTCGGTAGATCATCACCTGATGTGATAGCGATATCCACTGTTCCAAGTCCACGTCTAAGCGGATAGACATAAGCATTGGTCACGCCGGGAACTTCTAGCGCCCATCGCTTATAGTCGTAGCGATTTCCGCCAGCAGGTGGCCGTCTTAGGATTTCAAGATAACGAGCTAAGAGATCACCATCTGATTCGATATCGGTTCCACCTTTGGTGCTAACGATACACTCTGAACGAATGCCGGCAGGTGCTGCGGTTAAGATGCCATTCACCTTTACAAAGTTGCTCTTTGTGCCGGGATCTTTGGCACTGATCTTGAGTTCTGCTTGGTTGCTTTCTAGCGTTGTATCACTTAGCGTTAGAAAGTAGCAATCATTCGCTTTGATCTCTGTTCCAGCCGGAATCTTCCGGCCTTTTCCCCCAGTGATCGTTGCGATACCTTCCGCTTTAACGGCATTTTTACGATAGATTGCACGAGTTGAAGCGTGTTTTTCTAAAAACTCACTATCGGCGCTATCAGCAAAGATCTGGCGTGCAATCCATGCGTGATGGGCATAGAGCCCTTCTGCAAGAGCAGCTAAGCTAGAGGCGCGAATATAGTTATCGCTATCTGAATGAATCGCTGCACTTTGATCGAGAGAAGTGATGTCGTTGAGGATCATCTCTCTGATCTCATCAAAGCTCGGCACCATTAACGGCATATTCTCTCCTTAGATAATTGGTACAAGGTGGTTAAAACTGTTGCGCTTACCTTCGATATCGACAACAGTGATATGTAATAAAAGGGAGCCGTTCGCTTGAGTTGCGTCTACATCGATGGTTTTTGCACGTCTCTCATCTAAGATGGGTTGTAGTGCCTCTTCTGCATACTGAATCGCTAACAAGCGAACACGGCTCACATTCTTTTCACGCTGCAATGTATGCAGCAATGATCCAAGTTCGGCATCTGCCCAGTAAGTTCCCTTGGGTGTTTCAAGGCGAACATAAACAGCATTCTCTAAGCTGTTTCCGACTCGTTGGTCGTTGTAGTAATCCCCGGTCTTAGGGTCAATTAATCTGTCCATATGCGTATCTTAAGCAATAAAAAAGCCCACACGAGCGTGCAGGCTTTCAGGGTTTAATCGAGGTTAATAGTGATTATGGTGATTAGAGTGGTTTAGAGGTAAAGATCAATTCTTGCTGCTAAAACATGTAGACCATTTACCACATCTGCCGGAATGATAAGATTTAGGCGGTTGGCATCTTGGAGATCACGTTCTACGACTAAGAGTGATTTATTCTCTTCCACTTGCTCTAGAATTTCGAGATCCTCGAGCTTCATCAAGACATCAAGGGTTTCAGATCTAACCTTTGGTGGTGTCTTATCAGAGAGCTTTTCGCGCGGAAATCTAAGCGCATAGCGTTGATCTAAAGCATCCCGGGTATAATCGAGCGTTCTGATCGTTGTGACATCTAAGAGCGCCGGATCATCTGTTCCAGTAGCGTTCTTTGTGTAGGTAGTAATGGCGCGCATGATCTGAACTCTATTATTCACCACTTGAAGCGGTGACAAACCGTTATAGAGCGCATTGTTAAACTCCGCAAATGTTGGCCATTCACTTTCAGGCGTGATATCTAAGCCTTTTACTTCTAAAGTATTTAAAGGTCTTGCGGGATCTTCTTCTGAAGCCATCACTGCTGCAAATCCCGCAGCAATCAGAGCATTACCCATCTTCGAGCCTTTATACCACTGCAAAATCATGCGTCCCGAATTGAGCTTACTTGCCTTGGTGATCCCTTGTGCAAGCGTACCATTCCAACCAGCAACACCAATTCCACCACGTTTTTCAATCGCATTAGAGACCGCTTCGATATGCTCATTTAAGCGCGCTAAGTTCTCATCATCAGAGAATGCACTCACATAGATGTGGTAACGTTTACCAGCCACTTCTGCCAATGCTTCAGAGATATCGGCATTGCCTTGGCCATTCTCCATATTACCCACTTTTAATGTCACGCCTGGCGCATTGCTTTCGCCATCGAGATAGATCTCATTGCCGATCTCCCCACCATTTTTCGCAGTCAATGTAATGCCGGCATCTTCCGCTTCAGCTGTTACTAAGACTGATTCATTGGCATTAATCACAGCGGTTAGACGTTCTGCCAACTCTTTAGCGCTTTCGCTACGGGTTGCGGCAATCTTAAGCGATTCTTTCCCAATATTGAGAATAATTTGACCTTCACGGGTTGCAGAGCCTTCGATCTCGATTTTACCAACTGCTTTTACTGCGGCAGAGTCATCCGGTAAACCGATGATGGAGAGATTGATATATTGGTTATTACGGATCGCTTGTTGTGCCATGAGATGCGCCCAGGAGCCATAACCGAACTTTTCGCCAGCTTCAACATCAGAGAAGACCATTACAGGATCAAGGGGCTTCTGTGTGCCTGAATCTAGCATCGGCGCGACAATCAGTACATGTTGAGGGTTCACAGGTAAGTTACGCACTGCGAGCTTCGTATTAAACTCAATATAACGCCCAGGAACACGAATTGAGCTTGGGATCGTTTCAAAACTAACGTTAGGACTTGCCATTACTGATCTCCTTTTTCTGTTTTGGTTGCTGGCTTACGGACTGCTTTAGGCTCTGGCACCTCAATGAGATCGCCATCGCTGATACGCCGGCGATAGTAGAGCGTATTTGGCACTTCTACGGCAGTATCTGTAATGTAGCGATTGGCGCGATTTTCATAAGGGACTTTTAAGCCGGGAGAGGCTTTTACAAATAGTGGTTTACTCATCTTTCTTTCCTTTCAACATATCTAAGATATTGTTCTGAAGCGCACTATCACGGGTGATATGCTTCATTTCTACTTTTGCGGCTGAGTCAGGATCATAGGTGGGATCTTTAATCTCGGCATTAATCTCATGCAGATCCTCGAATGGTTTGATCAGTGCTGTACGGCGGAACTCGTTAAACCAGTAATCCTTATGATTTGGATCATCGGTAATTTCAGGATAGGCACCATCTTCCAAAAGCTGTGAGTTATCAACTACCGCACTCCATTCAATCGCAAAAACAGAGAGCGCATTGCGTTGCACAATGTAATGATTGAAGAGAGAACGGATGCCGGTAGGCTTTAATCCTCGATAGACAATGCCGCCTAATGTCTGATTGGTGAGGAGATAACGCACTGCTTTAATTAGATTGTAAGTGCCGATCTCATACTTATAAGCGCCGCCTTTGCGGGCTGATTCTTCTGATCTGACTGATTGAACGGCAATCATCGTAACAAAGCGATGCTCTTCCAAGTAGCGACTTCTTGAAGTAGATCGCGCTTCAAGCGATGCGCCGGCATATGTCACCCAAATTGAGGGCATAGCACGAATCGTATTAAAGAGATCATCTCCATCAAGCTCACCGCCGTAGGATTTAACTTCTCGAACGATCTCGCCTAAGCCTTCCTTCAGCCGTTCAACAATCCGATTTTCAATCTGCTCAATCATAAGATTCCTCTAACGATTTTGGCGGCTAAAGACAGAAGGACTCTGATTAGGGAACATGATGAGATCATCTGCTTCTGCAACTTGTTCCGTTTCATCATCCAGAAGTGGAATAGATCCATTGGCCACTCGTTCTAAAAAGCGAATTGCTCGCTCATACGCATCAACGATCTTCTCACTCATCATGAGATAAGAGGCTTCACATAAGAAAAAGCGAGCGATATTCACACAGTGCCGCTTTAAGATTGGAGGAGTCTTCTTAAACGGTAATGAATATCGCCCGAGATAACCGTTAATCTCGTGTGTTGCATCATCTAAAGCGATCTGAAGAACTTCATTACTGATCACGCCATCACGCACACGATCAGAAAGTTCAATCGCTTCTTGCTCTCCAAATTGGCGTACTAAATCATCAATCGATGCGTATGAAATCATGATCTTCTCCTTATCAATTATTGTGAAATAAGAATCGCGTTATCTTGCTGCAACTCTGCAAGTACTTCATCACTCACTTCATGCCGGACACGTTCGTTCGTGACTTTGATGCCGGCTCTAAATCTTGCCTTAATGCCTACCGGAGTTTGTAGATAGACAATATTTAAGCCCTCTTTTGTTTTGCCACTTTCGAGTTCTTGTAACTTTTTCTCTGCCACTTCAAGCGCTTTTTTAGTTGCTTCATGGGCTTTTGTTTCAGTTTCAAGCGCTGTCTCAAGCTTCTTTTGGTCTGCTTGAAGGGCTTTGTTTTCTGCTTCTAAAGTTGCAAGATCTTGCGTTTCTGCTGTTTTGGTCTCTTTACTCATTTGATCTCTCCATTTGTGAATGCCTCCTGGTGAGGCATCCACGTTTAAACACGATTTAAAGAGTGGTTAACCACGGATTAAAGGGCTAACCACGGTGCTACAACCGGTGTTAATAAGCCTTTTAAGGTGTTAGTTGTACCGCCGATTACATCTGCATTGCAGAGTTCCAATGCTTTCGCTTCATCGTTCGGATGAACAAGGAGGATGTTAGGATTCACATTGATAATGCGGCCACCATCACCCTTAATCGTGCGCATCTTCGCGCGAACATCTAACACGGCATCTTTGGTAAGATCCGCTTTTACTTTATGCGCAAACTGCCACATACCATATCCAGCAGCACCGCGAGCACGGGAGCCGTAGAGGTATTCATCTTTCATAAAGACACGATCTGATTTATCCGCATCATTCTGAACATTGAATTCAGGGCTAACACGGTTTTGATAGATCAGCGGTTTGATATGGCGAGTGGTATCGAGCAGATAGAATGCGTTCTCAGAATCGCTATCCTCGGTAATATTGGAGACAAACTCAGGATCACCTTCCTGATCTACCTTTTTATAAACGGGATGCTCTTTATCAAAGAAGGCTTGGCCGTCATAGCAGATGCCTGTTTCGCCATTTTTAAGAGCTTCAAAAATCAGCTCATCGGGCAACTCAGCAGCACTCATCGCCATCTCACGGATCATATCGGTATAGAGTCCGATATTGTCATCTTCGATATCTTCAGCGCGGACGCCGACCGTTGCTTCAAATTTACGATTCACTAAGACCATTGCTTGTGCTGCCATTTTTTCGATCGTTCGCTCATCGAGCCACTCCTGCATTCGCGGGAAGCGACCTAACCAGCCGTAGGTATTGGAAGTGGTATTGGAAGGAATGACCATCGCAAACTTTTGATACAACGTTGGAGTGGTCTCTAAGATACGCGCAAACTCTTTGCGATAGAGGGTGTTAAGACCGCGCAGGATCTCTGGGATATTGTTTTTAGCCATGCTTATTCTCCTTGGGATGATTTAGCATTAGTGAATGAAAGTCCTGTTAATTGCTCTAGGCGTTGTTGCTCAGGGGTTAAGGCATCAGTAGTGGGAGCGCCACCGCTTTGGGTTTTGCCGATAGGAACAATAGGTTGAGCATTTGCAAGATACTCTTTGAGTGAATCGATATTTTTAGTACCGAGATTAAGCGCCCAGTTTTTCTGGGACGGTAGAAGCTTGCCAGCCTGTAGCGCTTCCTCTACAACACTATTGAGTGCTTGGGTATTTTGTGCTTTTTGCAGTTCAGCAAGTTGATCCCTGATCTCGTTAAAAGCTTCGATAGGCACATACTTTTCAGGATCAGGAGCTTCAGCCGATGCTTCTGTGTTTGTTTCCGGCTCTTCTACAGGATCTGGTGTTGGCTCAGGCTCTTTCGGAGCAGGATCTGCTTTAGGTGCTTCAGGTGCCTTTTGCGTTAACCAGTCAACTTGAGTGACCATCTCTTTCACAGCTCCAACTAATTGATCAGCAGATAATCCTTCGGCATTGTCAATCAGTGCCTTGAGCTGCTCTAAGAAACTACTACGGCTTCGGGTACTCGGCACAAGCTCACTCAAAGCCACCACTTTCGCCATCCCATCAATCGCCGGTGTATTGGTTAAACCGACATTAAAGAGCGAAAGAATGTTGCCTTCTTCATCAGATTCAAAGAAGGGAGAGATATAGCGATACTCATCATTTTTGATCTGCTGTGCGGCTGTAGCAGTCCACTTAACTTTGGCAAAAAGTCCTTCACCTTCACGATACTCCAATCCTTTAAACCATCCAGCGGCCGGATTGGGTTTCCCATTACTTGCTGCGTAGATCGTTTGATGCTCATAGTCGACCATATAGTCATCTTTCTGAGCATTGGCGGCTTCAATAAGCTTATTGGCAAACTCAGCAGTTAACTGCCAGCCCTCGGGACGGCGGCCGTCTTTCGCATAAAAGCGCCCATCGGGGAAGATCTGGATCTCACCATTGCCGTCACTATCAATGTTCTTATCGATCGTGAGCGTGAGCGCCACCATATTGTGATCGGGGTGATCAGGTTGTTTATTGGCGCCTTTTGTTAGCGCCCATTTTTCTCGAAACTTATTCATTCATGACATCCTCTATAAAAGTCCTCAATGAGAATCTTGATTCATCTGCGGTATAGAGCTTCAATTTAAAGAGTAATAAGACACAAAAAAGGGTGAGCCCTTTCAGGGATCTAAAAGGGCTCTTAAAGTCATTTTTAATGAGAAAAGGGTGAACGGGAGAAAAGTTGGCTTTTAAATAGTGTTTAAAACGTTCAGAATAGCGTTTAAAAACGTTTAATAAATTTTTAACGAGTGAATCTTAATTAAAAGTATCAACGTGGCAAATAAGGGCTATAAATCGCCTGCTAAATATTTTGAGATTGTATGAGAGATTTCTTCAATTTCATCATCCGTTAAAACTAAGAACTCACGCTTTGGAATTTTCGATCCTGGATGATTTACTTTTTTCACTACCTGGCCATTAAACTTTAAGGCCTTTTTATGCTTTGGACGGATCACGTGCGGTTTGGTTTGTCCACCAAAATTGTGAATACCAGCATAGACAACATTGGTTCCCACTACGGCACTATCATTATCTGATAGAGAGCTGATACTCCCGGCGAGGTGTCCAGTTAATGTAAGAGGTAAACCACCTCGGCGAACCGGAGCCCATTTAGGCCGACCGCCGGCACGAAAATTATCTTGTACACCTGCTTCCATCACTCCGGCAATCTGTCTCATCAGCGGTTGGCGCTGAGTACAACGCTCTGCTAATTGATCTAACTGATTTTGTAACTCTTTAGAATCAATAGTGAATTGAATATCAATCATATTGTCACCCCGTTAGATATTCGTTATTATAAAGATAGACCTTAGAAGAAACACGGTGAATCTCCCTGCCGTAGGCTTGAATTTTATTCATGACCGCGTGTATAGGTGGGAGCTATACCTTCTAAGGTTTTTTTATGACTACTGCTTTTTTAAGCTCTTTTTGAAAATTCTTATCTCTAACTAAATAAACAGAATCAAGATAGAGTTCTTTTATTGCAGTAATTTTTACAACGGCTCGAAGCCAACGCTCACCATCTTGTTTTACAAAGACTCGCTTTAAATCCCCATCTTCTAAAATGTAATCTGGTTTATTAATCAAGCTTGGAAGCTTTGCATAAGTCGCGATGTCAAATAGATCATCTTTCAATCTACTATCAAATTGCTTCAGCAACGTATCATCAGATAACCAAACGGTTTTAGAATCAAAACCAACTTCATGATTAATTACGCCCGCCGTAAAGTTCAATTGATAACGCCGACTGTTTCTAAACTCATTAAGTGACTTTCTATCGATTTTCTCACTGTCTGATAGACCAAGCCTTTTACGCTCGGCGATATATTCACCTTGTAATCGTTCATACTGCATTTTGAACTCCGGGCCACTCATCTCTTGAACCGCAAATTGATTAGCAATCTTAGGATCATACTGATCTAAGTTTGGCCGATAACCGTGGCGATGGACGTTATAGCCAAAGTCTTTGCCAGGGTAGACTTTTGTGCCGGCACGATCGAAATATTGGCGACCTTCTTTATCTTCATGCACTTCAGCACTATTTGTTTCAATCCCGCGCTTTTGTGCGTAATACTCAGAACGTGCAATTACGGTACAGCGACAACGATAATCGATTGGGGGATAGAATGTCTGCCAGAATGGGTCATCATAGCGTTTAATGACACCGTTCAGCGCGGCATGGCTTGCTCTTGTCTTATCGTCATTGACCGATACATATTCCCAGTACGGCATAGCCATCGCATTATCAAGCTGTCTTTGATAACGCGCCGTCTGATAGGCTGAATTCATATTGGTATTGAAGATCGTACCGATGCGATGCGGGGCTAGAATCTCGCCAGTGTCTGGATTCACAACATCACCATCATTAATCCAGCCACGCTTTTTGGTTTGATTGAGAATATCATCACGCCATGCATTAAATCCTTTACCACTTTTAATCGCTTCATCCAGGCTATCTTTAAAATCTTGAAGCAGATTAATATTGTTAATATTCTTCAATGTAAACGCTTTAGCATGCATACTTTCGCCGAGTGCTACCATTTCATCTGAAGGTAATACCTTCTTTCTTGTAAAGTAATCAATCGCGCGCTTGTTTGGGAGATTGAGCGCAAACCCCAAATTAATTCTCTTACTCATCACTGATCTCACTCTCTTTATCAACACTTAAGATCCCGGCGATATCCGCCACCAACAAAGCCTGGCTCATCGCTTCATTAAATTGGGTATCTTGGTTCATCTCTTCCATCATTGTTTCAAGCATCGATTCTGCTTCTTCATAGCTCTTTGCTTCTTTCAGCTTTGCCACGGCTTTCCGAACGACTGAATCATAGCTCTGAGTATATTTACTCGGTAAGCCACGGACAGCGCTATCGAGCTCCTCTTGTGATTCGATCGCACTGGTTGCCTCATCATCAAGAGGCGGATTCTGACTGAGAGCCACAGTATGCGTCGAACAGCAAGAGCATTTCTGATTGCCGGGCAAATATGTATGAAGAAGAGCATTATTAGGAGGTTGCTGACTCATAAAGAAAGGCGATGCTGGCGCGGTATGACTTGCTTGCAATACCTCATCATCTTCTGAAGGCTTACTAAATCCTGTTTGCTCGTAAAATTCATCGGCTTTTATTGGTGCAATATTTCGGGCTTGATCGAATGTTTGGACAACAAGGGAAAGATCTTTCTTCTCCCGTGTATCAAACTCAAAATACGGCAAACGACCTAGGTTTACATCCGGGAAGTTCTTCTGTAGGACTGGTCCGATAAGTTGCATAGTGATTGTCTGTGCAATCTGCTTAGCATCACTAATCAAGATATCGTGGCGCACTTCATTATGAACATTCCCTAGAGCATTTGTTGAGGTCTTGCCATCTGCTTGGCTTGTGAGTGTTCCACCTAGAATGATTTTTGAAATCCACTTTTCACAAAGCTCAATCATGGCAAGATAAGGATCTTCTGATCCAAGTGCCGCATTGATTAATTCCACATTCATCGACTCCGGCATAATCCCGGCGGCATTATGGCCAATGGATGCCAAAGCATTTAAGAGAATACGGCGGTTCGCTTGAGTCGTACCCTCTGGGTATTTACCAATTCGGATCGGAAGCCCGTAGAGCTCTAAGAACTCGGCAAAGTCTAAGACTGAGAAATTCTTCAGCGCAAATATCCAAGCTAATACTCTAAAGAGGCCGGAACGTGCTTGCGCGCCTGATTTCACTTTGTGACGGTGGATAATCCACGTATCAGGCCATAAATCTTCCCCTTCGAAGTTACCCGGAGTTAAGAGGCGAAACTCATTAGTTTGGATATCATATTTAAAATGGGATTGCGGTTCCCAATCGAACTTATAGGGGAGCAGTTTCCCATCGGAGTAATCCCAGGTCATCGCAATCGCAGAGAATCCGGCACCGATTCCATCTGAGAGATCGAGTAGTAAAGAATCAATATTGGAGATGTTCTCCAAGTAATCCCGGATAAACTCGGCTTGTTTCTCTTCTGCCGGCGTTGGATTCTTAACGCTTTTAATGCTCCATTCTAAAGTGAGAATCGCATTACGGCGCTTTTGCATCTCCGCAAAGATATGTCCATCTTGCTCTTCCATCTCAAAAAAGAGTGCATGCATCGCGCTGATATCGCCCTTATCCGCATCATCCAACAAGCGCTTTAACTGTACCGGCGTTATCGTCCGCGCATTGCTCTCATAATAGGTGGGCATCTGATCCCGATCGAGATCATCCACCTGTGTTTTATTCGGTTTTAAAGCTGCTTTAACGGCACTTGAAAGTGCGTTTAAACCTCGTTTAAAGATGTTCATTATTCTCCCCACAAAAAAAGCCTACATTAGCGGTAATGTAGGCTCTTCAGTTCACCGTGTGAGGGTGATGGGGTTCAGGGGTTATCCTAAAGTATATTCTGTCGCCATCTTACATTCAGGATCTTGTTTTATAGCAATTAAGTATTCCATAGCTAGCTTATATAAATCCATATAAGTATAATCTTTTCCCGGCTCAGCACCATGTGCTAACAAAGAATTTTCAATATTGCTAACAATAACGGTTAAAGCATCTTCTAAGGCCTTTGTATCAACCATTTCATAGCGTCTAGTAAGTCTTTTAGTCATTAATTAAGCTCCTCGATTAAAATTTAGGAAGATTTTCTAAATTATCTTTTTTAGATTTATTACTTACTGTAGTAATAAACTCATCATATAAAACTACTTTCTCACCAGCTCTGTAACCCGACTGAGTTTTAATTCCTGTATAAATATTTAATTTTCCCGTTCTCAACAGATCATAAATAAAGTCCCTTGAAACAGTTCTAGGAGTGCCAATTTTACTTTCCCCCGTAAATGGTTCCAGTCTTAATCGTATTTTTACACTATCAATAACATTATCAACATATGAAACATTTGTTATATAAAAATCAATATCATTCATACTAATAATTCCTCCATATAAAATAATTGAATAGCGTTTTTAATATGGGGATAAAAATTATAAAATCAATGTTATTAGTAATAATTTTGACTTAACGACCAAACCAAGCATTATCATCATCAGGATCAATTTTATAATTATTATCTACAGGTTCATATTCCCATTCCTGAGAAAATTTTGTTGCAATACGCCAAAGCATTTCTATCGTATCAGGTCCATCTATATCACCATCAGGAAAATGTAACAGCTGATTTATTAAAGTTTTTTGTGATTGATGTATAAGAATCAATCCATTCATCATATGAGGCTGTATTGACTGGATTCTAAGTATTTTGTCATCTTTCTGGGTAACAGGAATAGCAGGAACAGGTACTCCTTTCTTTGCAGAGATTTTTACTAATTGTGTTCTTAAGTATTCTTGAAACAATACAGACTCAAAACCAAAACCAATTGTTTTATAAATGCGCTGATGTTCGATAATATCATTTAAAAGCTTATCAGGAACACGACGTTGAATATCAGCAGAAATAATATAAACTTTCCCTTCTTTTCTATCTTTTGCTCCGATTAATATTACGCTCGGGCAATTTGTAGATCTTATTCCCATCGCTGGGTCTACTGCTCCAAAATAGACTAATCTTTCTTTTGGCGGTAATTCACTCCAATATTGAATTGACTCATTAAAAGTTGCATCTTTATTTGTTGCTTCATTAAGTTGTTCTCTATTAAACTGTTCTGGTGATTCCGCTCTATATTGCATCATTGAATATAGACTTCGTCTACTCCAGCTTAAAATTGCACCTTTATCCATCTCTTTTTTATTATCAAGATAGAATTGTCTGGCTTTTTCTGCATTTTCTCTTTTAAGGTCATTATCAATAATTCCGTGGGGTTGCATAGCCTCCCATTCTTCCCATAACTTTAAATTATCAGGAAATTGAATAATTGATTTGAAAATCTTCGATACCCAGAAGGCATTACGTAGCTTTCTCATTAGTACAGAATCATAATGCAAAATTGTACCAGCAAAAATCATATCAAATTTTGCACCAACTTCTGCAAGCCCTTTAACAGCGCTATCGATATAAGCTTCACCTTTATCTCGTTGTTCTTTCTTTCTAACGTTATCATCATTCTCTAAGTCGTCAATAAAAACTAACTCTGGACGATAACTACCGTGACGCAATCCTCGGATATTTTCTCCCATTCCGAGCGATTGAATTTTAACGTTATTACGAGTAATGATCTGTCCAATACGCCAAGTGCTTCCTTTTCCAGTGACTTCTGGAAAATCACTTCTTAATCTTGGGTTAAAGAGCAAATCTGCTTTTGTCAGTTCTAAGAACATTGATGCTTGTTCAAATGTGTCGGAGATTATCACATTAAAGTGTTTATAACCTGTTACTACTGTCCAAAGATTGAAAATATGCGTAATGTATGTTGTTTTTGCTTCACCACGAGGAGCAGCTACTCCTAAGTTTGTAGATTCTTCACTTAAGACAATTTTAGGGATTTCATCAAATAACCAAAGATGAAGTTCTGCACGGGAATCATCACGAATTACATGAGGGAAATAAGTTTCTAAAAAAAAACGATATCCCGTTTCTTTATTAAATACTTTTTTGATACGTTCAGTTTTAGCTACTTCATCAATATCAAATCCATCAACTTCAGCTTCTATCTGCTCACGAAGGGAATTTGCTAGCTCCTCTATACTTCTTATAAAGTCTTTATCTTTCATTTTTATTTATTCCCATACTTCTGCTGGATCTCATATCCGAAATCTGTCAATACATCCACAAATGCAGGCAATAGATCTTTGTGCTTATCTTGTAAGAACTGCCCAAAGTCTTGGATGACATTCATCGCAACCACTAATTCTGATACTTCGGGCAACATCTTGCGTGATGCCGAAGTTACTTTATGTAGAGAGTCAGTGAGGCTGGCAATTGCTTTAGTAGCCTCCAATGGATCTAAAAGCGGATTACCTTCTTCATCGGTAGCATTGACGCGATCAATCGTAGACTTTAAAAGAATCATCAGAGATGTAAGACCGATACTTGCCACATTATCTGCACCTTTGCCGGCCACTAAATGGGCATTTCGTACCTTATCCCAGTCATCGCCTTTCTCCAGGGCTTCACGCTTCCAGCGATATAAAGTCGCAACTGGTGGCATGCCTTTCATTGCGGCAACTTGTGTTAACGGCATCTGTTCAAAGACATAATATTTACGAACATCATTTTTAATGCCGGGAGAGTAGTTCTGTCTGCTATTCTTTTTCCGTGACATATTAGAGCCCAAACTTAGACTTAATAATTGCAATGCCGGCTGCAACAATTCCACCTGAGACACCGCCAGCAATCGCTCCTTTAGTGATCGCTTTCTGTTCGATCTTGTCTGTCTTCTCATGAAGCGCATCTAACTTACGGTTCATATCGGTTAGAAGAATTATGATTTCTTTGTCTGGGGTTTCATTTGAGTGGCGCACCATTATGTTCTCCTATTTATCTGCTTTCTGATCGAGTTTTTCTGCAAGTTTATCGATCTTATTGGTGATGTTAGTGAGTTGAGTTGAGAGCAGGTCATAGTTTCTTAATGAATCTGCTTTTTGAATATAATCGACTTTAATACGAGTCAACTCACGCTGAGTGTCTTCCCGTAGCTTTGTTAGTTCTGCACGCTCCTCTTTTAATCTTTCCGAATGCGTTTTGATGAGAAAACCGAAAAGCGTAGAGATAAGACCAAGCGCAATATTAAACGCTAATTCAAAGGTCATTAGGTGCCTCCTTATTGTTATCTTTATTATCTGGATGCTTTGACTTCACAAAGCAGAATATACAGAGATCTCCTGATTCTTCGGTGTAGAAGTTGATGAAGAGATCTTTTCCACATGCTTGGCATTTTTTCTTATCCATCTGTATCCTCACATACAAGATCAATCCAGCGATTAACGATAAAAGCATTTTGAATAAGGAGAGGTTCGGTCGTTTCCCGAACCTTCATCTTTGGGGGATCTAAACATAAACCCACATCACTCGGGATATACCTCACCCTTTGCGCGCATGCGCTTAAGAAGCTCATCAACATCACTATGAAAAGCATCTTCTTTAATAACGCGGTACTTTTTGGCATTTTGTTGCATCCTTTTAAACCCTAAAATAAGATCATCTCTTTCGCGTTTAACCGCTTTTAATTCACTGTTTAAACGCCGGTTAAACTTCACTTGATAGAAGATTGCAACCGTTAAACCAGCGATAACCGTGATCATTGAGATAAAACTAATCGTGTTCATTATTCTCACCACGTCTATGTGTAATCCAGCCCTTCGATGCCGGCGTTGCTACTGCAATACCCGCAAGAAAAAGCGCGATCTCTGAAGCAATGGCATTCTGTGTAATCACGGCATAGATAAAACCTACAGCTAGTACGATGATCGATAACACCTGGATAAAGTTGGTCGTGCTATAACGTCCATCATCGTTGCTCATAATCTCGCGTAATAGATTTTTCATAACTTCCTCCTACTATTCGCATAAACGTTGCATTGCCGTATTTCTTGATAATTTATCGTATAGCTCTTGTCGCGTATCATCAGGGTGCGCAATTTCAGGCTCCCACGTATCACAAGAGAAGACATCATTGCCTGGCTCTTCATAAATGGGTTTAGGATGACAAGCAGCAATTACGGTAATCACAAAGATCAGCGCGATGGTATTAATAATCTTATTCATATTTATCGGTCTCCAATTTCCAGTTGATATTTGATAAGAGCAATAAGCGGTTCATCCAGCCACGGCCAAATGTGTTGAAGTGCTTTAAAGTGCCGTAGAAGTGCATACGGACAATGTTGAAACGGAGGATCAATTCACTTTCGCTATATCTGCTAATCGCATTGATGGTATTCGCGCCAATCACACCATCTTCGGTAACGCCTACAGCACGCTGTAGAAGCTTAATCGCACGGGAATATCCGCTATTAATGGAGCAATCATAGAGATGGAATGCCACATGATTCTTAATATGATTCATCAGCTTGCCATCCCAGTAATCTTTAAAATAGATCTCAATGGCCTTTTCACGAGGGAGATCACGCATATGACCGGTATAACCATTCGCTCGGGCTACACGTTCTGTAATGCCATAATTGGTTGCACCGCCGGGATCTGATGGATGATTAACAAAGCCACCTTCTAAGTGGTCAATGATGATATTGGTGTACGCAAGGAATTGCGCTGGATACTTTGCTTTAGACATAAAAAAACCTCATCTGTTATTGATGAGGTTCATGGTAGCTTTCAGCTACAAAGGATTGAGGGTGTTAGGTTTCAGGCTTTCATCTTTTATATCAATGCTTGTTGTCTGTTAGATTCCCGTTCTGCATTCATCTCTTTCTTGATATTGAAGGCTTGACGGTATGTGATTCCAAATCGAGGACCTAATAAAAAGATCGCACGCTCTTGGCTGATCCCGAGATCAATGATTAACTTCTCTACGGCTTTCCAAAACTCCACATTACGGATCTTAACAATCGCTTCAAAACAGCGGGGAATATAGAGCCTAGTGCCTTGGTAGTGCTGTACGATTTTCTCAACCGTAGATTTATCTAATATAGAGAGCAGGTCCTGATATGCGTAACTATCTTTGGCGTTCGTGATGAGCATCGTATTGCCACCGTACTTCTTAATAACTTCAATCGCGTTTCGCATCCCAATCACTTCCACTAACTCTTTTCCAGATTCCGGCAAGATCTCGCTATACTTGCTGATCTCATCATAGAACTGCTCACTCTGGGTTAAGCGCTCTAAGTAGGCAGATTCAATCTCATCAAGATCACTAGGGATAATGAGATCTTGGCCTCGGAAGACCTCCATAAGAGGTCTTGTCTGATTGCCGAGAATATGCTTTAAAGCGTTATAGACTGAACCACTTAAGTGTTCGCTTGGTACTGCAAAGCTTGAACCGCCGAACTCTCTGACTAATTCTAGTGTTAGTTTGATACCGATCGTATCAATGATCATCTGGGTCGTTCGCGGTAGTAACTTTAATCGTTCCATCTTAGATCTCCTTCCTGTTGTTCCGGTTTGCGTGCGTTTGAAGTGCTGCCACTAATCGATGAAGCTGATCATGTGAGAGCCAATTTGCACGATCAACACCAAACATTTGCTTTGCCATCCCATTAATATAATTCCAAGTGAGGTTTTGCTCTTTTAGAATGGCGTAAAGCTTACGGAACATGGGCTTAAGAGCTTTTCTAGCGCGGTCATTCTCTTGGAACATGAGCTTATCCATCTCTTTGATCACTAATAGTTGCTCATCTTTGGTCATCTCTGTTGTGGAACGCTTCTGGGTTAAGCGGTAGAGAAATGCTTCATAGTTATCACGATCAGAGAGCCCTAAGATCTTACTTTGCATAATCTTGATTCGAGCTATTCGCTTATTACGATCTGCTTTATTCATCGTCCTTCCTCCTTGTAAATTTCATAGCAAGGCATTGAGCAGAGAAGCTTATGCGAAACAGTACCGCAGATCACACAAGCCTTCTCACAGTCACACCAGCCGGCATTACCGCACATCTGCTTAACAACATGATGATCTTGCGTTTTAGGGCTAAGATAATGTTTATACTCCAAAGCGGTACTAAAATTCGCATAGATTGGGCTGATAGGTTGATTGCGATCGCTATTTCTTTTGAATACTGCAAACATCTAATACCTCCATGATCCGAGATGAGAAGAGATTTTATTCATACTCACTGAAGCTAACTTCACATCCTCTTTGCTATATAAGTGATAGCCCAACTGTACTTTAATGATTTTATGGACTTGGTTCGCGATCCTCCGAACTTGAGGAATTACATCACAAATAATATTGAGTTCTTTCGTGAAGTTATCGTCTTGATATCTCACTAACTCTTTTTCGATCTGCATACTCATACCCACCCCCAAACTTTACGCTTTGGCTTAATTTCTCTAATAGGTGCAGATTGCTTCCAAGTGATTTTGAAACCACTCATCGAAATAAAGAGCTCATTCCGTAGATCATCACGATGAGCTACGCCGTAACGTAGCTGCATCATCTGCTGTGAGGTTGGACGTTCAATCTTGATTTCATGACCCGTTAAGGAAACATCAATCACAGAGATTCCGGCAGATTGAAGTCTATTCAATGTTGAAAAGAGGTTTTTTGTTTCATTCAAAAAGTGTTGAGTTGATTTAGACATAATTCGCTCCTTATTAATGCACAAGCATTTCAGAAAATTGGTTAATGATGTTTTGATCAATCGGACGATCATTGATTTCAGCAGTTCGAATAGCACCGCGCAGTAATTTATTGAGCCTACGGGCATTAGCACCACATTTCTCGAAGAGAAGCCCATTAAACTCATCAGTGTTAAGCGTTGCTTCCGCCAGTGCATAGATATCTTCTTTCTCTAAGCGATCCCCCATTGAGTAGTGAAATCCAACTCTTGAGTAGAGCTGTGCATGCTCACTATTGCGCCCGCGCATATTCATAAGTAAACGCGGAAGACCTGCAAGCACTAATCCCACGCCAGCCTTATCGTGGATACGGCGTAATGTCTCAAGTGCGCGGTATGGGAGATATTCCGCTTCATCAATAATGATTAAGCGACCGGTACCTTTAAGGCGCTCAATAATCGCTTGGCTCATATCGTGTAGAGATCCTTTCTCTGATAAATTCAATCTAATACAGATCTCACGAAGTAGGACCTTCGCGGTATAAGTTGGCTCAGTCTCGATAAAGATCACGTTCTTCTCTTGGCGGACATACTCTTTGAGTGTTTGAGTCTTACCGAGTCCTGCTGCACCCGTAATGAGTGAAATATCATTCTCAAGATGCGCATAACGGATCACATCCAAAGCTCGGCGTGATTTGGGCGTTGGCACGTAAGGAAAGGTATAACGATCTAATACTTTCTCTTCAACACGCTGTAAGAGTCCTCTGATAGAGTTCTCAAGGTTTTTGATATCTCCAGGATAGTTACCTTTGAGGTACTGATTGATGACACTTGTTGAAACATCGAGTTGTGCCGATACTTGGCGTTGGCTGAGTTTATGCTCTTGCATATAGGCTTTTAATTCATTAATCATGTTTAACTCCTAGGCTTTCTTTTTTTTTAATTCAAACTCTTCACGTTCTGATTCAAACAAGAAGACAGGTTCTTTCTCTTCTTTGGGCATCTCGATGAAGTTGCCAAAATCGGGTTGGTGATCGATCGTTCCACGTGCTTCCGCTTCAATCTCTTCAATCTTGCGCTGTGCCGTACGTAGACGATTTTTACGGCGTTTTTCTCTAACTTCTTCAATGTAGGCTTTCGGGAAGGCATCACGTTTATTGCCATCAAACTCGGCCTCACATATAAAGCGGCCATCCAGATCTCGGATAATGACGCTCGAAGCATCGTGAATATCGAAGCTCACCTGAACCTCTAAGCCGTTATACGGTGCGAGATCCATCGAAAAGTATTGGTTGTTGTAGAGCGATACCCAGCCACGCTGAACGGTACGGATTTCGCTTGGTCTAAAGAGATCACGGATCTCCGCATCCGTTAGATAATCAACTTCAGCTGTTTCAAGCTGTTTCTTACGAGCTTCTGCCGGCGTTGTTCCAAGCTCTCTATGAATATGTTCATTGTTGTACCAGTCGATACCTGCCTCACACATTGCGATAAACTCCGCCCAACTCGGTATTTTGTTAACCGCTGAAGATTGCTGTACCGTAAGCTCTTTTCCTTTCGCTACCGCATTTGAGGCACTCTCAACAGCTACAAGCATCTTACGTGTTGATTCGCGATCTGCATTACCGCCGAAATAGGTTGGAAACTGTCTGGCAATGCGTTGTGCTACGGTTCTATTTAAGCGCTCAATGATTCCTCGACCTTGTGGATTACCAGGAATCCCTGTTTTATGTTCAACACCAAGACGGGCAAAGATACCGGTAACATCGTGATCTAGATGCGTAGCTGTCTGACCTCCACCATTATCTGAGTAGTAGATAAGCGGAAGGCCGTGCTTCTCAACACCGTGACGGAAGGCATCTGCAACTGCTAATGTGTTCTCTGCAAGGGATACCGACCAACCTACAATGTAACGATTCGCTGCATCGATGATCATCGTAAGTTCAGGGATAAATGGACGACCATGATCAGGATGCTGCACTTTGAGTTTCATCGAAGTACCATCTCCCACCCAAGCGCCATTTAATCCAAGTACTTCCCAATTGCGCTTCACATATGGCAATACCGCTTTACGATCCGATCCAGTTACGCGACCTTTTTCGCGGTCAATTTCACTCATACGACGCAATGCATAGCGCACTTGGTGGATTGTTGGATACTCTTTTTTCTGCTCAATGCAGACATTGACAAATTCAACATAAGCCTCTTCAACACTAATGCCACTTGGTACTTGATAGATCTTCAAGAAGAGCGGTAACCAAGGAATAGACTTCAAAGGTTTCGCTTTTGGTTGACCTGGTGCAAGCGCTTGCACTCTTTCCGCCGGTGTTTCGCATTTAACTGCCGTTAATACATAGCGCATCAAAGAGCGCTCGGAGATTACACGGCCTTTTTGGCGACGAGCATTCGCTAAGTAAGCAGCTTCTTGTAATGAAGGTTCTAACTCTCCCGATTTCGCTTGTTTAACAATCGTTTTAACAGCGTTTAAACGAGTCGTTGTTTTTTCAAGCTCCGCAACAGCTGCAACAAGATAGAGACGCGCATCGGCAATCTCTCTCTGCTCAGTTGTAAGCTGATCTAATTCTTTAGATTCCGGAATCGTTAGAGATTTAACTTTTGCATGACGCGGTTCAATAACCAGGTTCGCAATTTCGTATTCGCGGATCTGTTGTTGAATTTCGGGAGGCATAGAAGCAACTTCATATTCGTAGCCACCGCCTCGACCTTGTCTCTCTTGCTTATTCCAGTTGTTGCGATTAGCTGTTGCAGTAATATTTTGAACAGTACTGGGTAAACCATGTAAGTTCATTTCTGACAATTCTTTCGCACTATAAAAAAGTTTCATAAGATTACCCAAACATACGAGATTCTTTTAGTTTTCTTTCCTGAAAGCGAGTAGGCCATATTTGTTCAGGTGGAATTCCAATCGCATTTGCGATAATTCTTTCTCCTTTTGGAAATGGTCTATATAATGCTTGGCTTAAAGAGGAAGATCCGGCATAACCATGTTTAAAGGCTAATTGCCTGATCGACCAACCATTTTTATGAAGAGCTGCAATGATGTCAGCGCGATGCCAATCACGTTGGCTGTTTTTTTCTTTGCTTAATACGTTCATTTACTAACCCTCTTTATTTAGTGAAAGATGTTAACGAATGAGTAGATGATATAGCCAAATAAGAAGATAGTCAACTTGAATGATCATGCCGATATCATCATTCAAGTTCTTAATCGTATACAAAAGAGCATTTAGTATGTTCTAGCGCATATATCAAGGAGATAAGTGATGTCAAATGAGAAGTTGAATGAAACAGCTAATCATTCAAGTTTAAAAAATGAACTTGAATGCGAAAGTTCTTTTCACAAACGATTAGTTTCTTTAGTAGAAGAAGTCGGGAACCCAAATGCTTTTGCTAATAAGGTAGGAGTATCTCCATCCGGAATTCATCGATTGATGGAAGGTGGAACACCAGGAATGCCTCTATTAATTAAAATATGCGATGCATTTAATATAAGTAGCGATTGGCTAAGTAGAGGTATTGGACAAAAATACTTATCTTCAGAGAGCGTCAATACATCTAATCTAGTGGCTACTAATACACTAGGGGAACCTATTGATTTAAATGAGTTTGTATTTATTCCACGTTATAACATCAGTGCAAGCGCCGGCCATGGCTGCGATGTAAGTCAAGAGATGTATATGCACTCAATGGCATTTAGAAAGTATTGGGTGGATAACGTTCTTGGTGTAGGCGCTAAGGATTTGATCGCTATAGGCGTAAAGGGTGATTCTATGGAAGGTGAGATTAGTGATGGGGATGTCATTCTCATTAATACAGCAGATAAGCACCTTAACAATGGGATTTACGTCATCCGAATCGATGGGGATCTCATCGTTAAACGTATCCAAAAGCTACCAGGTAACAAAATTGAGGTCTCAAGTACCAATAATGTCTATAGACCCTTTGAGATAGATCTAAGCAATCAACCAAACGATTTTGGCGCAATTGGTAGAGTCGTTTGGCATGGTCGTAATGTGCCGTAACTTTAAAGTAGTATGTAAAAAGTACTTTAGAGTTACTTACATCCTAGTAATCGCCTAAAAATCTCCAAAAACCAGTCATTGCAACTGCTTTGAAGTATTTTTGCCTGAACTATTAAAACCTATCATTTTTTAATAGTTCACTGTTTAAAGTTGAAAGTACCTAATCTTTCAAACAGCTGTTTAATAAACGTTTAAACACCTATTAAACACTTGTAATAATATGCCAATCATTTCGCAAAAAACTAACATGAATTAGCATTTTGTGCCAAAGGCCGTTTTTTGCAGCAAACCTCGGTGAAGCCGATAACATCAAAGCTCATCGAGGTTTTTCTTAAGCCTCTCCATGTGCCACAATGATCAGTACCCCACAATATCCGAGAGATATGTCGATCCTATCACCATATTTCATCATATAAATGTCGAATGACTCTAAGAAGATTTTTGGATCGGCGGGATCTTACCATTTCATTCTTTTCACCAGTGCATGCCCGCGGTTTGGCATCGATAATGCCTTATTGCCGGCGCGTAGTTTCTGGAAGAACGCAGTAGTAAGATCCGGCAACTCATCAACCCATATTGTTTCAATAAATAAGAGAGTCTGTTGAGCGGCGGGTTGAGAATTATGCCGATCATCTTCTTAGCCACCTGTTTTCTTGGCGAGATCTATTTAACTTAAATGTCGCCGCTATTGATAAGCCGTTTTAATTTGCTCTAAACAGAAACACCTTACTCTCTTTTGTCTTCATCTCGCGACTTAGTTGGAGTGGGGCGAGGGTGGTTTCTAGGTTGAAGCTGGCTTTGACCGGCATCTCAATGGAGAGGGAGCTGAGGGTAGAGAGAAGTGGATTCTCTGTTAAAACTTCAAGAAGCGGTTCGTAAAGCGCGTGGAAGAAGGGCGGGTCGAGGAAGAGATGCTGCCGAGGATATTGTGTGGCTAATTCTAGAAGTTCTTGATGTCTGCTCGATCCTGCTGTTAAAACCTCTAAAGCACTCCCTTTGATTAAGCGATAACGCTCCTCCGGCACTTTAAGCGTACGGAGATTCTTCTCTAAGGTGCGAAAGACATTGGCATCCTTTTCGATAAAGATCGCTCGTTTAGCTCCGCGCGAGAGCGCTTCAATGCCTAAAGCACCTGTGCCGGCAAAAGCATCGATCACTAACGCACCGGGAATGGTTGTCTGTAACCAGTTAAAGAGTGTCTCCCGAACGCGAGAAGCGGTGGGGCGTAAGCCATCGGCATTGATCACTTCAATCTTCCGTGAGCGATATTCCCCCCCGATAATTTGTACCGCATCTCTCATCCTTATTTCACCTCTACTTCTGTCGCGGTTAAGGCTCTTAATTCCGCTTCTGTTGCCTCTTTTTTCACATTGAGTGTGGGGACAATATGGCCACGAATCCAGCGCTCGGTCTCTTTGGCTAACTCTGCGGTAGAGAGCGATTCTGACTCAATCGGCTTGCCAATCACAATGGTGATGATCCCCGGCTCTTTTAGAAAACGCCCTTTAGGTGCCGCAATCCCGGAGTTGATCGCCATCGGCAATACCGGTGCGGCTAACTGTTTGGCCACAATAAAGCCCCCTTTCTTAAAAGGCACTACTTGCCCAAATGGCACGCGCGTCCCTTCGGGGAAGATAATGACAGAACGCCCCTCAGCAAAACGCTCTTTTGCTTGTGTAGAGATCTGCTTTAAGGCATTTTTTCCATCTTTTCGATTGATCGCAATTGGCTTTGCTTTTGCCAAACCCCAGCCAAAGAAAGGAATATAGAGAAGCTCCTTTTTAAGGACAAAAGAGTGGGGCGGGAGAATAATGGTATAGATCAATGTCTCAAGCGCTGATTGATGATTGGAGATAATAAAGTGCGGGCGCTCTTTGAGATACTGAAGGTTCTCCGCACCGATGATACGATAATCGATACCAGCACCGATCCGCATCCAGCCCACTAAAATCTTCGACCAAGCGATCGTCACATTGCGATACCACGAACCGGTCAGCAGAACAGTACTAATCAGCATCACCGGCGTGATAATAAGATAGATAAAGAGAAAGCCGATAAAGGTTATAAGTGAGCGAATCCAAGTGATCATACGCAATGACTACTCCTCTGTTGATAGGGCTGATAAATCTGATGAATCAAATAGTAACGCATCCACAAACGATGCAAGATCATTATAAGTAAGTCGCTCTCGATCGTTGAGCTTTTTTTCGCTCTTAATCCCATTCCCCGTGCGGACTAAAACGGGAATGACGCGATAATCACTCTGCAATGTGGCATTCTCTGCCGCCGCCACATCGGAGCTTTTATCACCGACAAAGTAGATCACACTCGTTTTGGGCAGATCAAGGGCTTTGATAATGGTGAGTAACATGCCGGGATTCGGTTTTCGATCGGGATGAAGTGGATCATCCGCCGTGCAGAAAGCAATCTCATCGATCGCGCCTCCCACATCACTTAAGAGTTCTGCCATCTTCTGATGCATCTCTTCGAGCGCTTGATGATCATAGAGCCCGAGCGCAATTCCCCGCTGATTGGTGGCAATGCCGATCTTCACCCCTGCTTGATGCAAACGTGCCATCGCCTCTAAACTGCCGGGAATCGGAATCCACTCATCGCGTGATTTGATATAGGCGCTTGAATCCTGATTAATCACTCCATCACGATCTAAAATCACAAGATCGGGGAAGGGCAGCCGGCGCCCCTTTTCAAAATCCTGCTCCACCATAGGTTTGATAGGCTTGTTACTCATCTTTTACCTTATCCTCATATCTCTATATAATCTCTGAGTTATATCGTCTCTGAATCAGAAAGAGAGAGGGGAGCCACTCATCTGAATGCTCCCCTCTGCTGATCGATTCTACGCTGATGCCTCTCTCTTAAGTGTCACTTACGCGACTCAAATACTCAGCATAAAGAGTTAAGCTCATCTCAGGGCATCATCTCTTAGCGCGTCATCTTTTAGTTTCAATATCTCGATCTAGAGCTGTAACTTTGAGATATCGGCGACGGTTTCAAAGTAATCCCGAATCTCTGTGAGAAGTGCAATACGATTTTGACGCACCGCAAGATCATCCGCCATCACCATTGTATCGGCAAAGAAGTTCGCAAGCGGCGTTGCTAAATTACTTAGCGCTTGTAAAATCGCCTGATAATCGCGCGCAGCAGAGAGCTTACCGATCTCCTCTTTAAGTGCTTGGCTTGCATTGTAGAGCGCTTTTTCCGAATCATTCTCTAAGAGAGAGGCCGAGACAGCGCTTGATGCCGATTCTGATTGATTGTTCTCTAAGATATTGTGAATTCGTTTATTGGTCTCGATCAATGTGCCCGCTTCTGGAAGCGCTTTAAATTTCGCAACCGCAAGGAGACGATGGTAGATATCGAGCGGATTGGTCAACTTCAATTCAGAGATCGAAGCAAAGACATCACTCGACACGCCAAGATCCGCCGAATAAGCACGAAGACGATCGAAGATATAGGTGAAGATGGTAGATACAGATTTTTCCGCATCGATCTCTGCCGGCATAGTATCGGCACTAATTTGGATCAATTTTAGTAGATCGAGATTCAACTCCGACTCAATCAACATCCGTAATACCGCAAGTGCATTACGACGAAGCCCATACGGGTCGCGCGAACCGGTAGGAATCTCCCCAATAGAGAAGATGCCAACAATGGTATCTAAACGCTCAGCAAGCCCCAATGCTAACGCCTCTTTGCTCTCCGGTAAGCGATCGCCGGCAAAACGGGGCCAGTAGACCTGCTCTAAAGCATCCGCCACAACTGCATCTTCCCCTTGGACATTAGCATAGTAGCGCGCCATCGTTCCCTGAAGTTCGGGGAATTCTTGCACCATATCACTAATGAGATCCGCTTTATTAAGGCGTGCAGCGCGAGCCACTAATGCTGTATCTGCGCCAATCTCTGCGGCAATCGCTTCACTTAATGTTGCAACACGGCGAATCTTATCCGCTTGTGAACCGAGCTTCGTTTGGAAAACAACATTCTCAAGATCGGCTAAATAATCACTTAATGGCTTTTTCTTATCCTCATTCCAGAAGAATTCCGCATCCGCAAAGCGAGGACGAATTACCCGCTCATTCCCAGAGATCACCGCTTCCGGCTCTTCGCTCACAATATTGCTTACAAAGCAGAACTTATCGACCAATTTACCTTCAGCATCAACAATAGGGAAGTAACGCTGATGATCTTCCATCGCGATAATGAGCGCCTCTTGCGGCACATCTAAGAAGTGGGATTCAAACTGCCCAATCATCGCATTCGGATACTCTACTAACGCCGTCACCTCATCTAAAAGGCCGGCATTGATAATAGGCGTACCGATCGATTTTGCTGCGGCATTGATCTGCTCTTCAATCATCGCCTTACGCTTATGGAAGCTCGGGATAATATGCCCTTCAGACTCCATAATCGCCTCATACTGATCTGCATGGGGAATAGTAATCGGTGCTGTAGTGTGGAATCGATGGCCACGGCTCACATTGCTCGCTTGAATGCCGAAGATCTCAATATCGATCACCGCATCACCATAAACAACCGCCAACCAACGAACGGGGCGAACAAACTCAAAATCATGATCAGCCCAACGCATCCGTTTTGGAATCGGCAAACCTTTGAGCGCTTTTTCGATCATCGCCGGGAGAAGGGAAGCGAGTGATTCACCTTTCACCTCCTCTTTAAAGGTATACCAAGCCCCTTTTTCGGTCTCAAGCAGCGTCAACTGCTCAACATCAACCCCACAAGAGCGCGCAAAGCCCAAAAGTGCCGGCGTCGGCTCACCCTCTTTCATCGCCGCCTGAAGCGCAGGCCCACGACGTTCATTACTATAATCTTCCTGTTCCGATTGCAGATCCGAAATCACAACCGCTAAACGACGCGGGGTAGCATACGCTTTAATCTCTGAAAACTCTAACTTCTTCGCTTTCAATTCTGCTTCAATACCCGCTTTAAAAGCGTTGGATAAATTGTTCAATGCTCGTGGAGGAAGCTCTTCCGTCCCAATTTCAATCAGTAGCGTCTCTTTAATCATTGTGATTCCATCTAAAAAGTGTATGAAATAATCGATAGTTCCTATATAACCGGTTATTTTAGCGTATTTCGCTGGTTTATCCCAACTTATTGTAGTCTCTATTTAAATCTAAAAAAGTGAATGATTGATATCGATAAAGCAGTAATATCTCCCCTATAACAGCGTAATAGATGAT
Organism: Ignatzschineria cameli; assembly: GCF_003121895.1. GTDB lineage: Bacteria > Pseudomonadota > Gammaproteobacteria > Cardiobacteriales > Wohlfahrtiimonadaceae > Ignatzschineria > Ignatzschineria cameli. The sequence continues at coordinate 45,283 of NZ_QEWW01000003.1, read as the reverse complement.
AGAATCTATCAATATCTAAATTAATGATTTTCATGGAACATAAGTTTAAATGGATAAAGTGAATCAACCACTTCGCATAGGAATACTCCTTCGCAATCGCCACGATGGTCCCGGCGGGCTTGAGAAGGTGCTTGAAATTTTTGCCCGTGCAATGCCGGCGAAGAATGTCGAGCTCTTTTTTTATGGTCTATATGAGCCCCGTTATGATGCTTTTACAAAAGATTTTAAGCACCTTAAATATCTCTCTTATCCTAAAAGTATAATGGCGTTGAAAGGAATTCTCCCGCGCACGCTTTTTAGAGCTTTGCAAAAGGCTTATGTTCGCTTTAATGGTGATAAACTCTTTGATGAGATGGCGAAGGATCAGCTCGATGCCTTAATCACGATGGATCTCTCTAAACAGTTTTTGACCAACTATCCATTTTTAAAACGCTTTAAAGAGAAGACGGGAATTCCGCTCTTTTCCTGGATTCATCTTTCCTTAACGGGAAGTAGCGAAGCAACTGCAATTGAAGTGGCGAAAAAGATCGATCTTTTTGATGCCCATTTAGCCATTAGTCACGGCATTGCCGATGAACTTCGGCATGATTATAAAGTGAAGAATGTTACCGTTGTCTATAATCCTGTCGATGCGGCGGAACTGGTAGAGCGGGATAAGAATCGCTTTGTCTATATTGGTCGCATTAGTGATATTAAACGGGTCGATTCCCTCTTAGAAAATCTTGTTTCACTAAAAGGTGATTGGCATCTCGATATCTTCGGTTCAACAGGGAATCCTGAAGGGGATGAGAGGTTTAAAGCCCATATTTCGGCGCTCAATTTAGAGCAAAAGGTAACCTTCCACGGCTGGCAGAAAGACGCTTGGGATCAAGTACAAAGTGCCGGTGTCACATTGCTTAACTCTATTAGAGAAGGTTTACCACTCATTATTATCGAGTCGATGATGCGCGGTATACCCGTTCTTGCTACCGATTGCCCTACAGGCCCGGCAGATCTTATTACAGTTGGAAAAAATGGCTGGCTCTATCCGATGGATGAAGAATTTCAAAGCCGAGAATATCTCCAAAAGATCCTCGATGGCGAGCTAGAACTCCCAAGCCCCGAAGCGATTCAAGCAAGCGTTCAGGGCTATGAGACGAGTAACTATTTAAATAGTTTTATTGACTGTATAGAACGCGGGAGAATCTTTAAATAGTAAGTGCTTTAAATACATTTTTGGCAACTAATTCAGGGGAAATACTATCGATATTGTCTTTTTTCTTAGGAACCCAGATTACCGTTGAAATTGATTTATCTAAAGGAACCCAGTGAGGAGTTCGTTGCCTCATTAATGCTATTACCGGTGTTTTAACTGCATTGGCTAAGTGAATCACAGATGTTTCTACTGAAATTATCAAATCAGAAAGTTCTAACATAGCGGGGAGTTGATAAAAATTTTCTGTAGCACTATATGAGTAGGTGTTAGATAAACTATGCTCTTTAATATTTTTGTCTAATGATGAGATTAATTCGGGTAGCGTGTTAATCAGAAAAGTAGTTTTTTGAAACCGTTCGTTTTGTTGTATTATTTCGACTAACTTAAGAGCCTGTTCTACTTTCCAAGACCTTTTAGGGTCTTTTGCTATGTAGTTAATAAAGATCGTTGGTGAGGATTCTACTATTTTTAAATTTTGGAGGTGTTTTTGAGCAGCTTTAAGCCACTGTTCAGGAATATCGACAAATGGTAGTCTATCTTGTGGTGATAGTGTTACACCTGCAAGTTGCTCTGCCCATGAGTTATAAACTGCACTGATATGATCTCCAGGCTTTAAAGGTTTGCTATAGAATGCTAAATCTAAAACTCTCCATGATGGCCTTTTAATTAAATGGTGTTTAAAGCGATACCATTTTAAATTAATTTTTAATCCGACAAGTAGCCCTTGTTCTCCAGCTATTTTCCGTCCTAAAATCTCTGTTTGTTCATCTTGTAATGTTCCTAGGGTAATCACTATCGGATATTTTTGTTGGTGGGCTTCTGCAATTGATTCTTTTAGGAATTTGGGAGCGTAATTACGACGATAGATCTTATTATAAAAACCGCAAGTCTCCAACCAATCGTAGATTACATAGTTCTCGAGAGCTGGCCATTTGCTTGCATCTTCCGTACAGCGATTTTCTAATATGAATAAGTCTATTTTTATGTGAGGGTACTTTTGATGAAAAGCTCTAAACATGTTTTGCATATAGGTGTAATCACCAATAGCTAAGTGGATTAAAAATAGAACTCGATCTGTTTTTTGAAGTTTTGTATTAGATAAGACTTGAGTGTATTTCATCGGTATATTTATTTTTAAGAGAAAAAGAGTTAAAAGTTAGTCTATAACGATAAGACTATAAAAGTTATTAGAAGAATAATTCCTGAGAGGCGAAGTAATTCGATATTTAATAACTTTTCTTTTTAGATCTGCATAATCTTCATCCTCTGCTATCATAGTATAAAAATTTTTGGGGAATTTATTCCCTATATTTGCTGCATCACCATTTAAGCGTAGAGTTGTTAATGGTGTTTGATAATACCTTAGAGCAATTAACGTACTCTTGAAATATCTTTTCAGCACAACAGCCTGTTTTATGAAAGAAGTTAGAATAGTATGACTCAGGTTTTGGTAAAGATTTAAATAATCTGCTGGCAATATCAGATTTTGTTAAAAGAAATAAGTCGCTTGTTAAAGGAATCGCATCAAATCAGAGGCTTCTAAGCCTCCATATTTACTTTTCCATTGATAGTACGTAGCACTACTAATGCCGTACTCTCGGCAGATATCGGTCACTTTAACGCCTTTTTCTGCCAGTTTTAAAATGTTTACAATTTATGTTTCTGTGAATTTTGATCGTTTCATGATTTCCTCCATCTAAATAATGATGACAGAAATCTCTAGTTTTGGCTTGTGTCTTTTTAGGGTAAGTTTACGGTGGAGAAATAGTTAAATCAAATGCGTTAAACTTTGATGTATCTATTCCTTTATCTGGATAAAATGCATATAGATCCTTATATAGCTCCTCATCCCCAATAGACCGTGATACTACTGTTCTTTTTGCTGTTATTAGCTCTGATTTATCAGGATACTTGTAGGCAAGTCTGGTTGGATCTTTAGCTAGATAACTTTTTTCGTTTATACAATGTTTTGCTATTAAAAAATAGAAGCCTTTTTTAAATAGAACAGGGAAGCATGTTCCCGTAACAATCCATCTGTTTTTATCTAACTCATACTCTAAATACCGCTCTTCTGTATAGTCAGGATAATCTTCAGAGGTTGTCTCATAAAGCAGAGGCTGTATACTTTTCATGTAATTTTTGATTTTTCCATTAATGTCAGGATATTTATTTAATATTCCTTAAAAAATCATCACTGACTTCATTGGCTTGCTGATTAATTTTACTCATCCATTCTCCTGTATTTTTAGTATGTGGTCTATGCCTCATTCTATAAACAGTATGAACTACAGCATTCACTATGCGTGCATCTAATGGAAATATAGTCCTCCCACATTCGATAGCGTTCTTAAGCTCAAATATAACATCTTCTCTTAACTCTTTAGGCATAGATACTTTTTCAATTTGATATTTGAAATACTTTATTGCAGCTTCACTTATAGCATTTTCTATATCGATAGGGCCTTTTATAGGATAGAGATAACTTAATCCAGTCTCTCTCCCTTCAAAAACATATGTTCCGCTTTCAATAAGCCCAATCTCCTTCACAAAGTCTAAATAATACCAAATCCAGTGACAATCCTGTTCCGCCACACTCTCATGTAAATTATTTTCAATGGACTGGAATATTGCATCATTTAGTCTTTTTGCATTTATCGTATAAGTTGCTCTAAACTCAACCTCTCCGAGGATACACATATCCCACTTAGCCCATCTGCCAACCCTTTCTATTTTGTGCTCTTTATAGCAAATATTCCTTGAAATACCCGCTTCATTAACCAAATCTTGGTGTTTATAGAGATAAAATATAAATTTTATTAAATTGACATCATTGAATTTCTTTATCTGTTCTAGAGGGCTTTGAATAATTAAACCAGTGGAATGATCCACTATGGGATCAATGAATGATTGGGGAAACCAAATACGATTTTCTGTCGTGCTATTAATTTTATACTTTGGTCTTGGATTCTTTTTGTTCTTATTCTCTTCTCGCTTTAGATCCGTAATTATTCCATGCTCTTCAAGGTTATTTAAAGCAGTTTTTGCATATTTCCAATCTATTAGTAACCTTTTTTGAACAGCTTGAGCAGACCAATAAGTTTCTTCTTTTGTATGAAGGGTACCTGATGAGATAACAATTAAGGCTAACGCTTCGTTTCTCCCTAAATCGCAAGCTTTAAGTAAAAGCTCTTCATTGATAAAACTGTACCCTGTAGATACCGATTTTTCTTTTTGAGCCATAATGTCCTAGTAAAACGTAGTTTTTGAAAGAAATTATATAAGTTATGTAATGCTTGCCATATTGTAGTATCTATTTCTTATCTGCCACTCGGCAAACTTTACTTATTGAAATTACAAACAACCTTCCCTCTCTGATTATTAATTTTATCAGCCTGATATGCTTGCGCTAGACCAATCATAATTGATGAGAAAGCTAGTGACATCCAATAGCCTTCATACAAGCCGATATGACTATTGATCGGCATAATGGCAACAAAGCCCATCATAATCCACATATTTCCCGCTCTTGCTGTAAACATACGGATAAAGAGGTAGAGAAGCACTAAGAGATAAGGAATAAAGCCGATTACTCCTGTTTCGATTAATACCTCTAAGCCGTGTAGATGTGGCTGCCATACGTAGTCAAAGATTTTATACTCTTCTGGATAGGTTTGATAAACCTCATCAAAAGCTCGGGGGCCAACACCATTGATCCAGTAGTTAGGAATCTCGGCAAAGCCTACATTCCAGATATTAGTACGATGAGATGTGACTTGTGCTAAGAATCGATCTGTCCCAAAAGCGGAGGTGGTTGATTGGAAGCGTTTCTGCACAATCTTCGATTGGCTCACGATCGTAAGCCCGGCAATAGCGATGATGGCAATTGCTCCAAAAAAACGCAACTTATGCTTAATTTTGCCGTTATAAAGAAGATAGATAATAAAGAGCAGGGCAGAGACAAAGAGGGAGATCATCCCCGCACGAGCACCGCCGATAAAGATCGCTGTTGTTAGAATCAGTACTGTGATAACCGCAAGTAAGATTCGAAGCCAGCTGAACTTCTCTTCAATTTTTTGATAGAGAAAGAAGAAGACGATCGGCGCGAAAGTCCCCAAAAAGTAACTCAAATGTGCTTTACCTACAAATACACCGAAGACTCGATCCCCTATTACAAGGTCATACCCCAAAATATGGTAATTGGTCTGCCACTGGATAATGGCATCTATCGCGATAAAGAGAACAGCGATAAAGGTGATTAGCGTTAGGCGCTTCTCATTCCCCTGATATTGCACCATCGCAACAGCAATAACGCCGATAAAGAGATAGCGGACGAACCGGCCTAATACAGATAGAGACATCGATTGATTTAATGAATCAATACAGGCGATCGCCACCGGAATCAGAAAAGCTAAGGCAGCATAGAGATAGCGATTCCCCTTTAGCTCATTAAAGTAGAAGTGCCAATTGCACATCAAAAGATAGATAGCAACAAGCGTTCCGATAATAGTGAAGGATTCCAATACAAAACGGCCTAAAACCATCGAGAAGAGAATTATAAAGAAGTAGAGGTAGAGATTGTTTTGTAATAACTTCATAGAAATAGCATCGTTTGATAAACGGATAAGTGATGAATTAAGGAACAGTTAAAAAAATAACTAGCGAAAATTAATTGGATACGATTATCGCATATTTTAAGGAATAATCCTTTTCAATTTTGAGTTTTTCGGGTGTACGATCTAAAACATAATAAAGATCCATGGGAATACTATCTATTTGAATCTGTAATCATTATGTGTAATATAAAAGCCTAAACAAAAAAATGCCGGCACTCATATCGCCGGCATCTTTATCTATGCTAGATCATTGAATTAATTTACCGATCCAAATAGAGTAGATCCACAATCTCACACTGTGGTTGATACCCTGAAACATATTGCAGAAGCAGGGCGCGGATCGTGGGATAGTCGTTATGATCGGCCGCTGTTTTGAGCTTCTCTAGTAACGTCTTCATTTCTGACCACGGGAGCCAATCTTCATGGGCGCGCATAATCATTGGGTGCTCTGTGCCGGTGACATTGTCACCAATTAGTAATTCTTCATAGAGCTTTTCCCCTGCGCGAAGGCCGGTGAATTGAATAGCGATATCGCCGTTGGGATTCTCTTTGTTGCGGATTGTTAGGCCCGAGAGCTGAATCATTTTAGTCGCAAGATCTAAAATGCGTACCGGCTGCCCCATATCTAAAACAAAAACATCACCACCTAAGCCCATTGATCCTGCTTGAATCACAAGTTCTGCCGCTTCAGGAATTGTCATAAAGTAGCGGGTAATATCAGGATGGGTGACGGTGACATTATTTCCCTCTTGAATCTGCTTTCTAAAGAGAGGAATTACCGAGCCGGAAGAACCCAATACATTTCCAAAACGAACCATGGTGATGCGCGTCTTATTCTGTGTTGGATCGCTATCGCCTAAAAAGGTAATTGCGCGCTCTTTACTAAAGGATTGTAAAACCATCTCTGCAAGGCGTTTTGTCGCTCCCATTACATTAGTGGGGCGAACGGCTTTATCGGTGGAGATCAAAACAAAGTTATTCACTCTCGCTTTGATTGCCGCTTCTGCCGTGTAGTAGGTGCCTAAAACATTATTTAAAACCCCTTGGGTAATATTATTCTCTACAATCGGGACATGTTTATAAGCCGCTGCATGGTAGATCGTATTGACGTTAAACTTCGTCATCACGTTATAGAGGCGATCTCGGTCTTGGATCGAGCCGAGAAGGGGGGTAAATTGAATATCAAGTTGCTCTTTCTTAATCTCTTCTTGCAGTTCCCGTGTGATTTTGTAGAGGTTATATTCACTATTTTCAAAGAGAATGAGCTGTTTTGCACCACTTAAAAGAATCTGCCGGCATAATTCAGAACCGATAGAACCACCTGCGCCGGTAACCATTACCACCTGATTTTTAATGCAGAAATCGAAAAGATCACGATGGGGCTCAACAGGATCACGCCCTAAAAGATCAGCAATATCGATCTCTTGCAGATCTTGCACCTTCACTTTCCCTTTTGCCAAATCGATAAACCCAGGAATAGTACGGACACGGATTGGGAATTGAGAGAGAGATGTAATAATCTCTTGCCGTCTCGATCGGCTTGCCGATGGAATCGCAAGGAGTAGCTCCGTTGCCTTTGTCTGGTTAATCGCCATCTCAACTTGATTAGGCGCATAGACCTTTAAGCCATCAATATTCCCCGATCGGATATGGGGATCATCATCAATAAATGCGATCGGCTCGATATGCGATCCACTTCGTAAAGCAGAAACAAGTTGCTTACCGGCATTCCCCGCACCATACACCAAGACTCTCGCTCGCCCTTTATGGTGCCCACCAAAGGGGTGCTTAAAGATATCTAACCAATCCCCTAAAAAGTAGTGCCGAATAAAAAGTCGTAACCCACCGATAACTAGCAGACTAATCCACCAATAGTTAAAGATAAGTGAACGGGGAACTACCTTAGGTGCATCATCATACCAATAGATAACGACAGAGAGCAGTAGCGCCGCTAAAGTGACAGCCTTAGCAATCGTGATTAACGCCTCTTTCCCAACATAGCGGATAACAGCGCGATACATCCCCATCATAATAAAGATAGGTAGAGAGATAATTGGCGCAACAATAAAGAGCCATTCATAATCATTGAGATGGAGCCATGTATCATCCCAACCGATGCGGACAATAAAAGCCAATATTATTGATAACCAAATTAAGAAAAGATCAGTTAGAAGTTGGATTAATCTTTTAACGCTTCTAGGGAGACTTAGGAGCCTGTTTTTTATCATGGTGAAGATCGCCTCTACATTGATCAGAATACTTTATCGTTTAATGATTTTTAGAATCGTTTGAAATATGATTTTGATATCTCCAAGCAAGGAGTGATTTTTAACATATGCCTTATAATGTTCTGCTTTTATCGGCATGATGATATCAACATAAGCTTGGGAAGGATCTTCATATTGGCTAAGAATCTCATTCTCATCTACCATCTCGATAGAAGCGCGATCTGTAATGCCGGGGCGAACCGATAAGATAATCTCACGATCTTCTTTAGAGTATTGATCCATAAATTTGGGCACTTCAGGTCTAGGACCGACAAGGCTCATCTTCCCTCTAAAAACATCAATTAATTGCGCTAATTCATCGAGCTTATATTTACGAATAAAGTGACCACTTGGCGTAATGCGTGAATCATTTCCAACTGTTAATTGCCCGTGTGCTTCACTATCTGTATACATGCTCCGGAATTTATGAATCCGAAAAGGCTCTCCATGCAATCCCACCCGAACTTGGCGGAAGAAGATCGGCCCTTTAGAATCTTTTTTAATCCAAATAGCAATAAATAGTAATAATGGGGCTAGTACTATTAGCCCCATTGCAGAACACACAATATCAAATATGCGTTTGATCATCTGAAACCTATTTGCCTAATAACTCATGAATTGTCTGAATCACATAATCTTGATCTTCACTGCTCATTCTTGTAAAGAGTGGGATAGATGCAATATTGAGATAAGCCTTCTCTGCATGAGGGAACATCTCATTAGTAAGATGATAACCATCTCTCCAAACCGGTTGACGATGAAGAGGAATAAAGTGGACAGAGCAACCAATGTTTTTTTCTGCCATTTTTATAATGAACTCATCACGCTCAAGCGGTGCATCTTCAGTAAGGCGAATAGGGTAGAGATGCCATGCATGCTCTTCAATTCTTTCTGGACGTGCCGGGAGAATTAAAGGTAAGCCTTTTAATCCTTCATCATAACGCTTCGCCATTTCAACACGTTTTTGATGGAAGCGATCAATCTTTTTCAATTGATGAATTCCCATCGCAGAAGCGATATCGGTCATATTATATTTATATCCTGGCTCAATCACCTCATAATACCAAGAGGGAGTTTTAGAGGAGTAGCGGTCAAAGGCATCACGACTAATACCATGTAGGCGCATTACCTTACAGCGCTCAATCACCTCTTTATTACGAGAGACGATCATACCACCTTCGGCAGTTGTCATAGTTTTATTGGCATAGAAACTAAAGATTGTCGCATCAGTATCAAAGGTACCGACTAACTCACCTTCAAAACGTGTTGGGAATGCATGTGCGGCATCTTCCACAACTTTTAAGTTATGCTCTTTTGCAATAGCAATGATCTCTGCCATATCACATGAAAGACCAGCAAAATGCACCGGCATAATCGCTTTTGTCTTCTCAGTAATTGCCGCACGAATTGCATCAGGATCAATGTTTAAGGTACGTGGGTCACAATCCACAAATACAGGGTCAGCACCTAAATAGCGCACAACTTCCGCAGTTGCTGTAAATGTATAGGTAGGGACAATCACTTCATCTCTCGCCTTAATACCTACAGCATCTAGCGCAAGATGCAATCCCGCTGTAGCGGAGTTAACGGCAAGGGCAGAAACATCACCCCCTAAATAGTTAGCAAAATCTTCTTCAAATTGCTTTGTTTTAGGACCTGTCGTAATCCAACCTGTACGTAATGAATCGACAACCTCATTAATCTCTTCTTCTCCAATTTCAGGTAGGGAGAAGGGCATAAATTCTCTGGTCACTGATAGTTCCTTTAGTTTCGGATTAGTTTGATGAATCTATTTTTTTTCTAAGAAAAGTATTATAGATTTTTTGAAGCAATGAAGTAGGTAATATTCTAATACTTGATTTTAATAAGAATAATAAAAATGCATTAAATCTGTTTTGATATTTTAAGGAGCATTTTAACTTAAACATTTGCCATTCGCTTTTTATATATTGCCATCCTCTTCTGCGTCCATGCATCCCATTACTTATTCTTTGGTACAATAAAATATCTGGCAAATTTGCTGTTTGATATCCTTTCGATAATACTCTAATCCAAAGATTATAGTCTTCCATAAATAGATGGTGTTTATACCCACCTATTTCTGTAATCTCTTTTCTTTTATAGATTGAAGTAGGATGATTAAATGGCGACCTATTTTTGGAGAAAGAAGTAATATCATTATGTGATAATGGGACGTTTTTTTCAGAAATGATGTTATCAAGAGATCCAACGAATTCTTGCAGTTGCCCACCGAGCACGACTATATTAGGATGCTTTTCTAAATATTCTATTTGCATTTGGAATCTATTAGAAACAGAAATGTCATCTGTATCCATTATTGCTATATATTCATAATTACATAATTGTAGACCGTGATTTTTAGCTCGGCCTGTTCCCTCATTTTTTTCTAAGGCAGATACAATAAAAATATCACCAAGTTTTTGTTTCCAATGTTTAATTACATCATCGAGCTCAGGTGTTAATGGACCATCTTTTACTAATACAATTTCATTAGGTTTTAGGATTTGGTGATCCCAAATACTTGTTAATGCCTCATCGAAGTGAGTTGGATCTTCTTTGTAATAGATAGATAGAAGGACGGAAAAAGAAGCAGTCATTTTTTTAACTCTCTCGGTTTATTTAAAAGTTCATATATCGTGAGATAGCTATCAATCACATTATCTAAAGAATACTTTTTGCTATTCAACAGCCCTTTTTTCGATATTTTATCGTAAAATAATTTATCTTCAGCAAGCATTTTTATTTTATTTGCAAGTTCTTCATCATTGCCACATTCAAATAATAATCCTCCATCTTGCATTACATCTCTCAAACCATCTACATCACTACCTATGGTGGGGATTCCCATCGCCATAGCTTCAATCACTACTAAGGGTAACCCTTCAAAATTACTTGACAGAATAGAGATATCGCAAGATTTAACAAGCGAATCAGCATCGAGCCTATAATCTAAAAAAATGACTTTATCTTCAATATTCAGATCTTTTACTAATTGAATTTCGGCTGACTGGTCCCCACTGCCCAATAATAGTAATTTATACTTATCATCAAGCCTAGTCATACTACGAATTAATGTTTTTTGATCTTTTGGAGGAGCAAAACGGGCTAGCATACAAATCAAAACTTGATCATTTGTTAGCGAAGGATTTATTAATTGTCTTTTAATTCTTACTACTTTTGAGTATCTATCTAAATCAACACCATTGTTTATAACTATAAATTTTGATTTTTCTTTCTTTGAAGGGGTAAGCCAATCTTGTAGATTTTTATTCACTTCATTTGAAACAGAAATAATTTTGCTATAACGCTTATACATCCATTTATCAATATATTTAAACCACCATTTTTCTCTCCTATTATTCGTTGTTGAATGCTCTGTTAATATGTATAATTTATTAGCTAAAAAAATACTGGCGCAAGCAGTCCAAAATTGAGATGGAAATGTATTTACATGGATGATATCGTAATTCTTTAAAATCTGTATCAATTTTCTTATATACCTAATGTCGTATATTTTCGTTTTTCCACTTAAAAAAAGCACCTCAATATCCTGCTTTAATAACTCCTTTCCATATATATCATCTCCACCAGTTAAAGCGATAACTGAGAAACTTAGGCCTTTCTCTTTATACTTCCTTGCAAGATCATAAACGTATTTACTAACTCCACCAGGACCTAGGTTATGATTTATTAAAGCAACTTTTTTATTATTCATCATATTATCCGTTTTAAAGATTTATTTAATTATTAACATATCTTATATATATTATTTTATCATGATGCCTTGTAACTCATTGAAGTTTCGTAAATTCTATCACTTGATGATACATATTCTTTACCACTATATGATAATTGCAATATCACTAATATAAAAAAACAGATATAAAAATCGAATAATATTGCACCTTTGAAGAGTACAACGAGTAAAAATATTCCTATAAATAACGAGGTTATATTTTTGATATTTAATCTTGTCTGAAAACCTAATAATGAAACAAAATAAATTATTAAGAAGCCACTACCAAGATATCCAAATGCGAATAAAAGTCTATACCAACCAACGTCTGTATCCATATAATATGATTTATCGATTTCAGATTTGGACCATCTAAAATCTCCTAATAGTGAAAAATCATCCCAGCCATACTTATACATTGCTAAATTAGCTTTCAATGAGCCAGTGTCCTTGCCTTTGGTAAAGAATTCAAGCATCCAGTTTTCAAAAAATGAATAGAAATTTTCGGGTAAAAAATATTGAGATGTTAAAAATAAAACCACCAAAAACACTATAAGTAATAATGTATTTTTAATAATATCTTTAAAATTTAAGAATAATAATAGATAGATAAATAGTAGAGCAATTCCCACAAAAGCTGTACGACCTGAAAGAACTGCAGATAATAGGATAGTCCCTAACACTATAGAGTTTTTTATAGTAAATCTCTGTGCTGTTGTTAATACATAATAAACATATACAAATGCTAGAACAACTTGAGTAACAGCCATTCCATATGTCGCACTTCCAGTTAAACCTATCATTCTCATTGAATACAAAGAGCTTGTAAGATCTATATCCCCTTTTAAATTTGTTAAATCTGTACTAAGCAAAAGGGATAAATAAGTTGCTTTAAAAGAATAAGATAAAAACATTCCAATCAGAAATATAGCATTAATAATTCCAGCTAATGCTATATAGCGTAAAATCATAACTTCTCTATTTTTGAAATAAGCTAAGTATGCATAAGGGACTATAATTGAAATAAAGAATATAGTACCTCCCATTTTTATTAAATGTATATCAGGATTACCAGCATTAGCTGCAAAAGAGAGCATTAATGTAATAAAAAATAGAGCATATAAAAATGATAGCTTTAAAAAACGAGAAGAGATGGTTCCGTTTTTTGCTATAAAGTATAGCGCCATAATTGTTAAAATGGCGGACGAGATAAAAAAAGTAGGTGGTAGGCCTTTAAATTTTATATTAAACAATAAAAATGTTGTCAACACTGTAAAGAAAAAAGATTCTAATGCATCACATGGTTTAACCTTATGTTTAACAAGCATTTTTCTTACCTTTTCAATATATTGAAAATAAATTTAAATAATTTTGGTGACTTTAAAAATAGCAAACTTCCTAGTAAATATTTCGGTTTATTTTTAAAAGAATAGAGGATCGTCGATGTATTCACTATACTAGGATCTAAAGAGCTTATAAGATTGAAACGATCCTCATAAAAGTTCGTTGAATATTTTGTAATTTCTAATGCTTGAGAATATAGACAGTACTTCAGATAAGAAGCCTTATAATAATCTTCATATTTTGAATACATTCTATTTTCTTTTAAAAATAACAAATGACCTTTATAAATCGTAATTAGACTACTCAAAGAGTTAGAATTATATGTATTCATTATCGAGCCTGGTCTTTGAACATAGTTATACAATGGCTCATCAATAGCGAATAATTTTTTTTCATATAAAATAGCTGGAATTATTTCCTTATCCTCATAAATAATCCCTTCAACAAACCATCTGTTTTTCCAAATATCCGACTTATATATTTTGCTCCAGACACTATAATTAATAGTTTCTTTTGTTAATAGTATATCCGACTGCTGATAATATGCATCAAGATTAGGAGTGATTTCCCCTAGAATCTTGCCACTGACTGACACCAAATTAATCCCAAATAACACTATTTCCACATTTGGGTTTGTATCAAATATCTTGATGCATTCTTGAAAACAGTTATTAGTAAAATAGTCATCAGAATCTAAAAATGCTATATATTCACCTCTAGCATATTTTAAACCATAGTTTCTTGCACTAGATAATCCCCCATTTTCCTTTTCCAAGAAAATAAAACGAGAATCATCCCCAACAAGCTTTTTTGCTACAGCAATAGACCCATCGGGGCTTCCATCATCTATGATTAAGGCTTCAAAATCGGTGTACGTCTGATCCAGTAGGCTTTGAAGACATTTTTCAATGTATTTTTCTACTTTATAAACAGGCACAATAACTGAGATTTTCATTCTGATGAATTCCTAATATATGTTTTTAATTGCGTACAATGCAAGACACAGATGCATAAAATAATTGTGGTTACGATTTCCGTAATCAAAATAGAATACGATGCACCAATCGCTCCATAGTAATGACTTAGAAAAGTACTATAAACTAAGTGACATAACCCTATTATTAAAGGAACTAAATAGTAGATACGTTGATATCCTAACGGTAGCAACAAGTTGTGAGCAAAGACTACAGAGTAAGGTATTAAAAACAACATCGGAGCCATAATCTTTAAAGTTTCTGCTGACTCGTTAAAGCCTTTTCCTAAAATCCAAGGTGCAAGAATCGGAACTAATAGATAGAACAGAAGACTTGCCACTAATAGGGTAGGAAACATATAGATCAATAGTTTCTTAACAAAAAGATAGGCTGAGTCAACATCAGTCGCAAATAGATGATTAACTCGAGGATATATGACCTGTCCTAAAACAGTGAACACTCCAATTGCAGCTGTTTGCACTCTAAAGCTCGCGGAATAAATCCCAACTTGATCATAACTACTCACTAACCCAAGTATAATAGGAGTACTTGTGTTATAGAGACTGATTGCAGCAGCTCCTATAAATAAGGGTAGAGATTTTCTGAGAGCGTTTAAAACTCTTAATTGATTGAATTTTATAAGAGTAATGAAGCTTTCCTTTTTTACGAGAATAATGTTGATTATAGCTATGGTTAACAATGTGCTGGCTTGAATAAGAGCAGCAAGGACAACATCTTCTGGGCTGTGAACAAATAGAACTAATAGAGGAATATTGAATAGCCTAATTCCTGAGCCAATTAGAGATACCTTTTCAAGTTTTTCGATTCCCTGGAAAAACCAAAGGGGATCAATAGCTACAGACAATAACTGAATGAAGAGAATAAAAACAATCCAACGGATTTCATAAAAGCTTGAAACATTTAATGTGATTACAGTAAGACCTATACAAGCTATGAATAAAAGTATTAGTTTAGCAACTATTGTTTCCCAAAAAACTTTGCTTACGATTACATGGTTATGTCGATGCTGCGCAATATATTTTGTTGCGCTTAAATTAAAACCAAATGTAACAAACAGTATTCCGTATTGAATTAGGCTTAAGGCTAAATTAAGAGCTCCGTATTGATCCACTCCCAATGTTCTTGTCAAATAAGGAAGTGTAACTAGAGGTACTAGATAGTTTATTGCTTGCATTGTGAGTACTGCAAAAGCATTTCGCTTTAAAGATGATTTTTGAGACATTTTTTACACCAATGCTTTTGAGGCTATAAAGATCTTGGGAAGAACTTGTTTCTCAAAATTGTTTTCATCATTGGATTGAAGTGAATCCTCATCCACCAATCCACCATAACGTAACCATTGTGGTAGAAGGACAATTAGGAGAAAGCCGATTACAATCTGAAACCAGAAGTTAAAGATAATAACTTCATACCAGCGGGAGTGGCGGCGATGATAATTCTGAGTCAAATCCAAACCTCAACTTTGCAATAAACCAAGATGTTTTCCTAAGAGGGTATGATACTTTAATGACGTAAATATATCTAAATATATTGTCTTAACTTATTGTTAAATGAGAACTAAATGCAAAGGAGTCTTATTTGCATTGCTGTTTTATTTTTTTAATATGAAAAATTATCTTTAATAATCATCAATTAATGATTTTATGCATCTTGAGATTAATCGATAAACAGTAGAGCCAGTATTACCGATGGTGTGATATTTAGTAGGGAGAGGTTTGATGAATATCGATAGATGATCGATTTACTTATTAAAACCTCTCCTTTTTCTGTGAATGTTATTACGGTTTTTCGCTATTTTTTATCTGTTTTTTAGAGGGAATGAGCCCTAAAATAAAGAGAAGGGCGATACTAACAAGAGCGATATCTTGATAGTCGAACCCTAAGAAGCCATCGATATAGGCTTGTTGCTGATATTGAAAATAGCGGATCACTAAAGGGGCATTGCCGTGAATAGAGCTTAAGAAGCTTACTTTAAAACTAGCGAGAAGATCGGGAAAGTAGGTGATTGCTGTGGGAGCAAAGAAGAGGGCGAAGACGATCTTTTCATTACTAAAATCACTCACGCGGTAATAGATTAAGTACGCGGCAAAGAGAAAGGAGACAAAACCTAAAGGAACAATAATGAGGTTAGTAAGCCAGATCGTAAAATCAGGGAAGAGATCGAGTAGCTCAACAATTAAAAACTTCAAGCCAAAGAAGAAGAGAAGATAGAGAATGATCAGTATCCAATATTGTTTACGAGAGAGATTATCCATAAAAAACCTTTATATTTATTAGTGATTTATCAATCTACTCATAATAGAAGCGGTATATTGGAAATAGATTAATGACACCAATAAACCCATTACTATTATGAAGTTACCCTATTTAATAAAGGGTTAATTCTACGGCGATTAATCATCCGCTTCAAATATAAAGATCAAGTAGTTGCATTTTTTATGATAAAGTTCTGCTGTTTTTAGCACGGTTTTGTTGCTCAAGCGCCCACTTTACATGTTCCCTCACTGCCTCATCTTCAAACTCTAGCTTTGCTTTTAATGCCTCAATATTTGCCTCTGCATAGGGGCTGTTGCCGATGCCGATGGCGATATTGCGGAGCCATCTCGCGTAGCCGAGCCGGCGGATGGGGGAGCCTTCTGTTTTGCGGAGGAATTTCTTTACTTAGGTAAAAAGCTCTTAGAATATTTGTTTTGATAAAAACAGGTTTTCATTTTTTAAGTTATCTTGTTATAATTTGAGCATCACACCTGCCATGCCTCTGAATTAATTAATTTTAATTTATGCACAAATGAGCAGGTTTTTTGTTTTCAGGATTATTTAAGAATTATATGAATAAGCCTTTTTTCTCTAAATTCACAAAATCAGTGCAAGAGTTAGTTGATCAGTGGGAACAGCGTGGTTTAATTATTGAGGACAGAGAGCGTACTAGTCGTTATCTAAGTTACATTAATTATTATCGGTTCTCTGTATATACTATTCCATTTCAAATTAAAGGTGATTCTGGGCATCGATTTAATGAAGGTGTTACATTTGATCAAGTTTTAGAAACATATGTTTTTGATAGAGAGTTACGATTATTAGCTTTTGATGCCTTAGAGCGTGTTGAAGTAGCGATTAAGTCACAATTATGCAATGTCATGTGTGATGAAACTCAAGATCCATTTTGGCTTTATGAGAAAAGAAATTTTAAAGATCAAAAATCATATGCGTATTTTATATCTAGATTAGACAATGAGCTGGAGAGCGCTCAAAAAGCTAAATATTTTTGTCATAAAACACCTATACAGCATTATTTCTCTGTTTATCAAGGGGATTACCCACCTGTTTGGATGGTATTTGAAATATTATCTTTTGGGCAAATTTGTCGTATTTATAACAATTTAGCAGATGTAAAAGTGAAGAAGAGAATCGCAAAGAATTTTAAATTGCCTTTTCCGTTATTGAGTTCATGGATGTTATCACTTTCAAATGTACGTAATATTATTGCTCATCATTCTCGCTTGTGGAATAGAGTTTTTGGTACATCATTGGCGAAACCTAAATCTAAACATGTTAAGTGGATAGAAAATCATAGAGGTTATTCTTCTTTAGAAATAATGAGAAGGGTTTATGGTGTTTTATGTGTGCTCCAATATTTTCTATATACAGTGAGTCCACATTCAGGGTGGGCGATGCGATTACATCATTTGTTAGAAAAATATCCTAACGTATCAAGAAAAGCAATGAGGATACCTGAGGATTGGTATTCAGATCCCTTCTGGGAATCAGCTTTTATTGGGGATAAATAAGCTTTTTTGGAGAGTGTCAGATTAGGAAATAGATGAATTATTTTTTTTCATTCTGCTCTTTAAGCGCCCACTTTACATGTTCCCTCACTGCCTCATCTTCAAACTCTAGCTTTGCTTTTAATGCCTCAATATTTGCCTCTGCATAGGGGCTGTTGCCGATACCAATGGCGATATTGCGGAGCCATCTTGCGTAGCCGAGCCGGCGAATGGGGGAACCTTCTGTTTTGCGGAGGAATTCTGCTTCGCTCCAATTGAAGAGTTGCAGTAGGGTAGATGAGTCGAGCTGATGGCGGGGGAAGAAGTCTTCGGTTGTTAAGTCGATCGCAAAGCGATTCCAGGGGCAGACAATTTGGCAATCATCACAGCCGAAGATGCGGTTACCCATAGCGGTGCGGTACTCTTCGGGAATGGGGCCGAAATGTTCGATTGTTAAGTAGGAGATGCATTTGCGCGCATCGATCTTAAAAGGAGAGACGATGGCGTCGGTCGGGCAGGCTTTGATGCAGCGGGTGCATTGGCCGCAATGGTTGGTGATCGGCTCGCTCGGGATCTCGATCCGTTTTGAAAGTAATAATTCTCCCAAAAAGAAGAAGGAGCCCCGTTTGGGGTGAATAATCATGGTATTTTTGCCAAAAAAGCCGAGGCCGGACTTCTGGCTAAAGGCGCGTTCTAGCACTGGGGCGCTATCTACAAAGGCGCGGAACTCAAGATCGGGGATCTCCGTTTGGAGCCATTTGCCCAATTTGGTGAGCATATTGCGGAGTACCTTGTGGTAATCTCGCCCGAGGGCATATTCGGCAACGTAGGCGTGGTTTGGGTCTTCGAGCCGTGCTTGGGCATCGATTTCTGGATTGAAGTAGTGGAGTTGTGCGGTCAGCATCGATACCGTGCCGGGGACTAATTGATCGGGGTGGTAGCGCTTCTCCCCATGTTTATACATATAGTCGAGCTCACCATGGAAGCCTTCGCCGAGCCATTCGATAAAGTAATCCCGGTTTTTACCGGGATCGATATCACTACTCGAGAGTTCATTAATCCCGATTTCGCGTGCTTTTGCCTGCAATTTAGCGATAAATTGGGGCGAGTTATAGGTGTCATTGCTACTCACGGGGTGTTAACTCCGGTTCTTATTCAGATTGCGCTAGGCGCTCTTGATATTTACGCTCAAGTGCTGCTAACACATAGGGGTGGACAATGGCGCTCACATCACCGCCGAGCATGGAGGCTTCGCGCACCATGGTGGAGGAGACAAAGGAGTATTTCTCACTCGGTGTGAGGAAGACGGTCTCCACTTTGGGGTTGAGGTGGCGGTTGAGGCTCGCCATCTGGAATTCATACTCAAAGTCCGATACGGCGCGGAGCCCTCGCACTAAGATATGGCTATCGATGGTATCCATATAGCGCGCAAGGAGGTCATTAAAGCCGATCACCTCAATATTCTCATGCCCTTTAAAGATCTCTGTGGCCATATCGAGGCGTTCTTCAAAGGTGAAGAGGGGTTTTTTCTTCGGGCCGCTAATCTTCGCCACAGCAACAATCAATTTCGGAAAGATGCGGGCAGCGCGAATAATAATATCGGAATGGCCGCTGGTAATCGGGTCAAATGTGCCGGGATAGACGGCAGTTCTCTCGCTCATAATAATCCTCTTTATTGGGGCTGCTCATGGCAGTCACCTTCTATATTATTTAATGGTTTAGTAAATCGTGGCTCTATTTTACGTGATCTCAGTCACTTTCGCATTAGCCGATTGTACAATCTGTTCGCTAGATGGAGATTTTTATTCTCTATTTTTCAAGTAAGAAGGTTTTTGGAGGGGCGGGAGCCGACGATTTCGCTCTTTTCGCTGGTGCATGCCCGCCGGTTTGGTGCTTTCAGCGCCGGAATTCTATCGCCAAAGGAGCGAGACTTGCGGGCGCGTGATCTTGGGAGGAATGCAAAGGTAATCTCCCGCAACTCAACAGCTTTGATAAGAATGAATAAGATTTCCGGCGATTAAGATCACCAACTGCCGGCGCGAGGTTTTTGGAAGAATGCGATAGTAAGGACCGGCAGCGTTCAGCCTCTTTTGTCTCAATTAATTCTGATGAATGATTCTTAAGAGAGTTATTGGAGGGGCGGGAACTCACCATTTCATTCTTTTCGCCGGTGCATGCCCGCCGGTTTGGCATCGATGATGCCGGAGAAATCATTAAACATGATTTAAACAGTTTTTAAACAGCAGTTAAACATTATGTGCCGGTGATAGAGATCGCCAACTGCCGGCGCGAGTTTTTGGGAAGAACGTGATAGTAAGGACCGGCACCGCTCAGCCCTTTTTGTCTCAATTAATTCTGATGAATGATTCTTAAGAGAGTTATTGGAAGGGCAGGAGCCGACGATTTCGTTCTTTTCACCGGTGCATGCCCGCCGGTTGGCATCTTCGATGCCGGGTATTTATTACAGACAAGAAAAAAGCGCCTTGTGGCGCTCTTTTTGTGTCTTTTAATTTTGGGAAATCTTAAGCTTCCGCCGCTTTGCGTGCTCGATAGTTACGAATTGCTTCACGTAAAAGAACAATGACAACTCCGAGCATGCCCCCTAAGAGGAAACCGATGATGATAATTAGTTTTTTCTTTGTAGGAAGTGGTGCTGTGGGTAGTGCTGCAGACTGGGAGAGGGTATAGACCTCTAAATTATCTGCTTCTGGAAGGGTAAAAGCTTGGAGTGCATCGATCTTTGCGGTGAGCTCATTGTGTCTCTGATTATCACCATATTGACCTTTCTGCTTCTCTAAAAAAGCGATCTTTGCCGCGAGAATTTCTGTCCCTAAAAGATAAGGATCTTCCCCATTACCGGTCGGGAGGGTGAGGTTGAGTTTTTCCGCTGTTTGATAGCTATTTTCAAGCGCGGCAATTTGGTAGAGTCGCTCTTTCTCTAATACCCGCTCTAAGCTCTTTAGTTGACGTGTGAGATTCGCCTCTAATGCATGGATCTCTGCTTGACGATCTTTTAAGAGGATATCAGCTGTTACATGATCAAGATAATTGAGATAGCGCGTTGCAATGACTTCTGTATCTTCCGCAACAGGCCCTTGGCTAGAGATCGTTAATGCCGACTTCTTATCATCGACATCCACTGTAAGATTCCCCTGAAGTGATCCGTTTTGATCTTCTTGTTGTAGTTGTGTAAAGAAATCGCTCTGTACCCGCGGTGATTGTGCAACAGAGGTGAGAAGATCAAAGACATCTTGCGTTGTCAGTGGCATTAAAGTATCTGCAGAGAAGGCAACTTGCTCCGGCAGTAATGTAATCGGTGTCGCCCCGAGATTGAGCTCTGCAATTTGATAGACATTTGGCGGTGTTATCGTGGCAGATGCGCGGTAACTCGGTTTAATCGTTAAGAAGGTAAATAATCCCGCAATTAGCGTGCCAAGAATTGTGGTGGCAATAATCAGCCATTTATGGCGCCAAAGGGTGGCGATTAGTTCAAAGAGATCGATCTCATCATCATGATAGGCGGGAGTGTTTGTAAGGTCTGTTCTGCTCATGGGATTATTTTGTTAGTTTGATTGATGATTGATTAATTTTTATTAATGATTGAAAGATTGTAGCTATTGATCTTAGATTAGCTTATAGAGGGATATTCTAACCTAAATAGGGGGATTATCACTATCTATTATCGAATAGGAATATTGAATATATATTTTGTC
This sequence comes from Ignatzschineria cameli, assembly GCF_003121895.1. Taxonomy (GTDB): domain Bacteria; phylum Pseudomonadota; class Gammaproteobacteria; order Cardiobacteriales; family Wohlfahrtiimonadaceae; genus Ignatzschineria; species Ignatzschineria cameli. The sequence continues at coordinate 23,635 of NZ_QEWW01000003.1, read as the reverse complement.
GAAAAATCTGTTCTGATTTTGAAATAACTCTGAAATGATTTTGGAATGAGTCTAGAGGGAATTTAAAGTAAATCTAGCGAGATTGGTGGGCGGATTATCTGCTTTTCTCGTACAAGGATAAAGCATCTTCTTCCGCAGTTTTGGCAAAAAGCGTGATAGAATGGGCTTTGTTTAATCGATCATAGATAGTGAGAGAGATGGATATGAGAAGGACCAATGCCGTGAACCGTCAGCAGCTACAATATCATCCGGAGCTTTATGGCAATCATGCTTTTCTGCATCATGAGATCGCCCGCAGAATGGTGGAGTATCTCGATGAGTCATTGGCGCCGCAAAAGATTTTAGTGGATGGCGCATTTGATCACTATCTCAGTGATCTGCTCCAAGCGCGCTTTCCGGAGGCGACGATTTGGGAGAATATCGAATCGCTAACCGATCCCACCCTACGTTTTGATCTGGTGGTGAGTAATCTCTATCTGCAAGATGTGTGGGAGTTTGAGGAGCGGGTGCGCGATTATCAGATCCGCCTCAATGCAAAGGGCAAACTCTTCTTTACCACTATCGGCACCGGCAGTTTTCCCGAGGTGAGTTATCCCGGCGGGCCATTACTCAATGAGTTTCCCGATATTGAAGATATTGGCGATTTTCTCCATGCTTTGGGCTTTAAAAATGCCGTGCTCTTTATTGAGAAGATCAATCTCACCTATGAGAAGCTCGATACCCTCCTTAAAGATGCGCGCGTAGTTGCCGGCAGACCATTTTCCTCCTTTAAAGGCTTACGCACCTATCGTTGGTTAGAGGAGTGGAAGCGCTATGCCGCAGAGAAGCTTAAGGCGGAGGATCAGCTCTTTCATATCGGCTTTGATGTGATCTATGCCGAAGGGACGCTCTCCGATATTAAGAATCTTCAAGGGGAGGATAATGCCGTCTATGTGGATATCTCTCAGCTCTCAAGCTCTAAAGCAGAAAAAGAGCAGAAGTAGCGCTGAAGTAAGAAGTAATAGTCGTCAGCAGGCGGGAGATAAGGTAATATAGAACTAAATTAGTCCTATATTGATTCTTCGATGAAATCGAGATAATGAAATAGAGATGATGAAATAGATATTTTCTACCAATATATGAGTATGAATATATCAATATACGGATATATGGTGGATATACGAAGATACGGATTAATACGATTCAATCTAATGTGATGGAGTTTTAACGATGTTAACAGTGACAGATGCAGCAAGAGCACAACTTGCAAAGAACTTAGGTGAGAGCAGTGCCGAGGCGATTAAGATCGCGCTTCAGAAATCGGGCTGTTCCGGTTATAAATATTATATCGATTTTTGTGACAAGGTGGATGAGCGCGTAGTCATCCTTGAGGAAGCGCCGGTGAAGATTGTGGCAGAGCCCGATATTCTCCCCTACCTTGAGACTGTAACGCTCGATTATATTCAAGATGGCATCAACCGCATGTTTAAATTTCAAAACCCCGAAGCGAAAGCAGAGTGTGGTTGTGGTGAGAGCTTTCTCCTCTAATCTTGCGCCGATATCGAAGCAAGAAGTTGAAAGCGCATAATCGTTGTGAATCAGTAGTGTAAGGTTCGTGAGAATCAATCTCAAAAGATCAGACAGATCGATCAATAAGGAGAGTACGAATGAGTGGAATCGCCGGTGTATTAAAATTAAATCAGACAGCTGTAGCGGAAGGATTACTACAGAAGATGTCGGAGCCGATCCAGAAACGGGGTCCTGACGGCACAACGATTATTCAATATGAAAATATGGGTTTTGTGCAGACAAAGCTCGCTGCGGTGAGCAATGGCACAGAGCCCTTTTTTGATGAAGATTTTGGCATCATTGTTGCCACTAACGGCACGATCTACAATCAAGATGCGTTGCGTGAGCGCTTGATCGAAGCGGGATATCGTTTTCTAACCGAGAGCCAAGCGGAAGTCTTAACAAAAGCGTATCACTGCTGGGGCGAATCCTTTGTGGAGGAGCTCGATGGGGCTTATGCCTTTGCCATCTGGAATGAAGCGGATCGTTCGCTCCTACTTGTTCGGGACCGTTTTGGTAAAAAACCGCTCTACTATAGCTTTGGTCAATCGGAGACGGCGCTCTACTTTGCCTCTAATACGCAGAGTCTTCTGCAGACGCGGGATATCGACACAGAGATCGACCCTCATGCGCTTCACTTTATGTATTCGCTCCATGCAGTAGTGCCGGCGCCTTGGACCATTCTAAAAGGGATTCGTAAAGTTGAGCCGGGGCATTATCTACGGATCGATGCCGATGGTTCGAGCCGATCAGTGAGCTATTGGGAGCTAACGGCAGAGCGCGATTATCCACAATATGATGATGTTGAGTGGCGCGAGATTATCGAGAGTACGCTCAAATCTGCTATTAAGAAAGAGATGAATTTCGCCAATGAAAAGGTGGGTGTTCTTCTCTCAGGCGGGCTCGATTCAACATTGATCACCGCACTTGCGATTGAAGAGGGAATTGAAGGGATTCAGACCTTTTCTGTCGGCTTTGAAGATCAGCCAGAAGAGAAGGGTTCAGAATTCTTCTATTCCGATCAATTTGTCGATAAGTATCAGACCGATCATTACAAATTTGAAGTTCCCAATAGTGAGGCGCTCTCTCGTCTTCCAGAGGCAATTGCCAATATGAGCGAGCCGCTCTTTGGTCAAGATGCGATCGGTTTCTATCTTCTTTCTGAAAGAGTGAAGACCGTCACCTCCGTGGTGCAGAGTGGGCAGGGGGCAGATGAGGTCTTTGCCGGTTACTTCTGGTATCCGAAAATGGTGGAAGAGACAGAGCAAGATCCTCTAAAACGCTTTGCAAAGCACTATTTTGATCGTCCGCATGAAGAGTGGTTAGCAGCATTCACACCGAAATACCATACGGAGAATATCGCCGGTGAATATATTCGGGAACACTTAACGCGCCCGGGGGCAGATACCTTCTTAGATCAGGTATTGCGTCTTGATGTGACGCGCCTTGTGGTGGATGATCCGGTTAAGCGGGTTGATAATATGACAATGGCGCACGGTTTAGAGGCACGAATGCCCTTTATGGATCAGCGTCTTGTTGAGCTTGCGATGGCACTTCCGCCGGAGTACAAATTGAAGCATCATGGAAAAGGGATCTTAAAAGAGATCGCAAGAGGTCGCGTTCCCGATTCAATTATCGATCGCCCAAAAGCCTACTTCCCGATGCCGGCACTCAAATATGTGCGTGGTGAGTTTTTAGAGATGATGCGTGATACCTTAACCAGTAAAAAGGCAAAAGAGCGCGGAATCTTCAATCCCACCTATATCGATGAGCTTCTTAAAAACCCAGAAGCTCCCACAAGCTTCACCAATATCCAAGGCTCAAAATTGTGGCACGCCGCACTTTTAGAACTCTGGTTAAATTCGGTGGGGTTGTAGGGAAGAAGTTTTCTGATCAGGTCAGATCAGATAATCGATAAAATATCTAAAGATAGGCAACTCAAAAGGTTGCCTATTTTATTGCCGGTAATTGAGGATTACCAACTGCCGGCGCGCGATTCGTGGAAGCATGCGATAGTGAGGACCGGCAGTGTTCAGCCCTTTTTGTTTTGATGAATCATTCTTAAGAAGGTTTGTTGAGGGGCGGGAGCTGACCATTTCATTCTTTTTACCGGTGCATGCCCGCTGTTTGGCATCGATGATGCCAACTGCCGGCGCGGTTTTTTTGGAAGAACGCGATAGTAAGGACCGGCAGCGTTCAGCCCTTTTTGTTTTACTTAATTCTGATCAATTATTCTTATGATTCTTAAGAGAGTTATTGGAGGGGCGGGAACTTACCATTTCATTCTTTTTACCGGTGCATGCCCGCTGTTTGGCATCGATGATGCCAACTGCCGGCGCGGTTTTTTTGGAAGAACGCGATAGTGAGAACCGGCAGCGTTCAGCCCTTTTTGTTTTACTTAATTCTGATCAATTATTTTTATGATTCTTAAGAAGGTTTGTTGAGGGGAGGGAGCTGACTATTTCATTCTTTTCACCGGTGCATGCCCGCTGGTTGGCGCTTTCAGCGCCGGGATGATATTAATGCGCGCCTAAACCTTGAACTTTATTTTGTAGGGCGTTGAGGATTTCGAGGGCGGTTTGGGCGTCCTCTTTCTCTACAAAAATCGAACGCTTATAAGCTGTAAGAATGGGGATAACCGAGATGCCGGCCTTTGCAAGAGCACTACTGACGATTGCCGTTAAACCGGCGCAGAGCATCGTGTAGGGGGCATTGAGAATGATGCGACAAAACTCACTCTGATATCCTAAGAGATTATTGTCCGCATCCTCTTTTTTTAGAATCAGCGTAATGCCTTCCGGCTCCTTAAAGAAGGCAACAGGATCAAATCCTAAGATCTTCAGAAGTGATTGATTAGAGACACCGACATAGACATAGGTCTCGGGGGCAATCACAGGGTCTAAGTTCTGCAGAATCTCTTGTAGGGATGCTTCTTTTTGGAGCATGATAATATCGTCCTTTAATCAACGAAAGAAGTTAGGGGTTAGGTTGCCTGAGGGCGCTATTTCTGGGATAAATCGATTGGGTGGCTCTGTGAGTGGCATTAGCTAGTTTAAAAAGATTCGTTAATATTAGCTAATATTCAATCACTTAGGGACGATTGTTACCGATTTTTTGATCGATAAAATAGTCGCGCTTATAATTTTGTATAATAATTTTTATCTATTTTTACATACTCGTTGAGTCTTTACAATGTAGAGATGTGATAAGAAGTTTTTCAGTGTGAAGTCTAGTGAGGCAGGAGTTGAGATGGATCGAGAGGGGAAGAAGCTGGCAAATTGCCCAGAAAATAGCCTAGAAAATAGCCTAGAAAATAGCTCAGGGAATCGGTCGGAGAATGAGTCAGAAATGGGATCAGAAATGGGATCAGAAAAGATGCCGGTAAAATCGACTGCGGAAGTGGCTGATCAAGCGGATCAACCAGATCAAGCCGTGATGCCGGCAGAGAGAGAGAATGATTTTGATGCCGATGAATTGCTCCGCCATGCGCCTACAACGCCCGGGATCTATATGATGAAGGATCGTGAGGGGCAGATTATCTATGTGGGGAAGGCGAAAAATCTTAAAAACCGCCTCTCAAGCTACTTTAAGGGGAAGCAACATGCGCCGAAAACAGTGGCGCTCGTGGCAAATATCGCCTCGGTAGAGATGACCCTTACCGCAACGGAGAAGGATGCGCTGATTCTAGAGGGAAACCTGATCAAAGCCCATCGCCCGCGCTATAACGTTCGCCTGATCGATGATAAGAGCTATCCCTATATCTATCTCTCCGATCATCCCTTTCCTCGCTTTAGTTTCTATCGCGGAACCCGTAAACGCCGAGGTCGCCTCTTTGGCCCCTATCCCTCTTCCGGTGCGGTGAAAGAGACGCTCAACTTGATGAAGAAGGTCTTTCGCATTCGAGAATGTGAGGATTCCTTCTTCTCCCATCGAACGCGCCCCTGCCTGCAATATCAGATCGATCGCTGTAGCGCTCCCTGTGTGGATAAGATCAGCCGGGAGGATTATCTCGAAGCGGTGAAGGAAGCGGTGCTCTTTTTGAGTGGCGAGTCGAATCAACTGGTGGATCTCTTGATTGAGAAGATGCAACACTTTAGCGCAGAGCTACAATTTGAGGCGGCGGCGAAGATTCGCGATCAGATCCAAGATATTCGGGAGATTCAAGGCTCTAATCGTATGGAGGAGAGCCGTGATTCGCTCGATATTATGGTGCTCTACCAAAAAGCGGAGGTGAATAATATCGAGGTGATGACGATCCGTGATGGGCGCGTCTTAGGAACGAGAGCCTATTTCCCCCAAGTGCCGAAAGATACCCGTGATGAGGAGATTATGAGCGCCTTTGTGGGGCAATATTATGGTGAGCATCGTCTCCCCCCGCGGACCATTATTCTCAATATTCCGCTCTCAGAAGAGGAGGCAGAGTGGCTCAAACTCGGACTCGGTGAGTGGGCAAAACATCCGATTTTACTGCAATATCCCCACAATATTCGAGGGCGTAAACGTCGCTGGCTGGAGATGGCAGAGCAAAATGCTGAGCATTCGGTGGCGATTAAATTGGCAAGTCGAACCCAGATTGAGGATCGGCTCTATGTGCTCAATCAACTTCTCCTTCCACAATTGACAGGGCGAAGAGAGAAAGAGGCGCTACTCGATGAGCGGATGATTCAGCGAATTGAGTGCTTCGATATCTCCCATAGTTTTGGCGAGCGAACGGTGGCCTCTAATGTGGTCTATACCGCAGAGGGATTTACCAAGAAGCTCTATCGTCGCTACAACATTGAGGGAGTAACGCCCGGTGATGATTATGAAGCGATGCGCCAAGCCTTAACGCGCCGTTTTCAGAGCCGGGAGAAGAGTGGCGAAAAACGCGGTGAATTGCGAGATCGCCCTGATCTACTACTGATCGATGGTGGAAAAGGACAGTTACAAGTGGCGCTAGAGGTGCTCGAAGCGCTACAGATTGAGGATCAATGGGTGATTAGTATCTCGGAAGGGGAGGGGAAAGTGCGCGGGAAGGATATTATTTGGCTTCGTGATAAATCCCCACTCTTGATCGATCCTGCTTCTCCGGCATTTCATCTCTTAACGCAGATTCGAGATGAGGCCCACCGTTTTGCCATTGAAGGGCATCGCGCACGGCGAGATAAGATGCGTCGCCGTTCAGTATTAGAGGATATCCCCGGCATTGGAGAGAGCCGAAGAACTGCACTCTTAACCCACTTTGGGGGCTTGGAATCTCTTAAAAATGCCGCCGTAGAAGATATCGCAAAGGTGCCGGGGATTAGTGATAAGTTGGCAGAGGTGGTCTTTACCGCATTACGAGAGTCTTCCTAAAAATTCACTCTATTGTCGCGAAGAGAGGGGCGCAAACTTGGCTAAATGGGGCTTGAGAGATGAGTTGAAGGATTCTTAATGTAATTGTAATACTTTTCCGGAGCAGTTGCGGTAGAATGCAGGCTCACTTTTTTAGCATCTGCCGATTGTGCGCTTTGATAATGGTGATCGATGATCGATGTCGGTGGTTGACGTAGATGATTGCCATAGATTTGATATTGACGGTTGATGCCGAAGAAGTGGCAGTATCGATGCGATAGATAATGATCGCAAAAGAATGATGGCCGAGTGATAGAAGATTGATAGAAGAGAAGGAGCGGAAAGAATGGCACAGAGCAGTAGCATCTATAGACGATTTCGATTTCAGCGAGATGAGCTGAGCATGCTGATGACTCTCTCATTACCGATCCTGATTACACAATGGTTTCTGGTGGGAATGGGAGTTGTCGATATCGCGATCACCGGGCACTTTGATGATAATGTGCAAGCCTCTGTCGGCTTAGGGGTGATGATCTGGAATCCTTTACTTCTCTGTAGTACCGGCGTCTTGATGAGTGTTGCGATCTTTAGCGCCCATGAATTTGGTAAGGGGAAGAGTGAAGATGTAGCCCTTATTTGGCATAACGGCCTGCTGATCTCCTCAGTTCTAATTGTGGCGGTTGTGCTGATTATGAATCTCTTCTCTGGGCATCTTTTGCGCTTTCTGGCGGTAGAGGAGCATTTGATTCCAGGATCAGTCTCCTATCTGCGTGCGCTTAGTATCGGTGCGCCGGCGATCTTAATCTTCAATAGCCTTCGTGCGGTGTGTGAAGGGGTGGCGCGGCCGCTTCCGATCACGATTGTGTGTGGTATCGGCTTTCTGGTGAACGCTTTCCTCAACTATATTCTTGTTAATGGTTGGGCGCTGATCCATCTTCCGAGCCTTGGTATTATCGGTTCCGGCTTAGGGACAGGACTCACCTTCTGGGTGATGCTTCTTCTACTTGTGGGGATCACCTTTGTTGATCGTCGACTTCGGAGCTTGCAACTTCTTCGGGGCTTTCAGCGTCCTGATGCGCGCCTTGGGGAGATGATTCGTGTAGGGATTCCAAGTGGCGCTACTCTCTTTGCGGAGGTGGCGATCTTCTCCGCGGCGGGGCTCATTTTGGGGCAGTTTGGTACCATTGTGGTGGCGAGCCATCAGATATCGCTTGCGATCACCTCGATGACCTTTATGATCCCTTTAAGTGTTGCGATGGCTCTCACCTCGATGGTGGGGCAGCGCATGGGGCGGATGGATTATGAGAGTGTTCGACGTCTCAGTGATATGGGGCGTTTAGTGGTTTTAGGATTGATGTTGGTGACAAGTTTGATGCTCTTCTTCGCGCGCTTTCATATTCCGCAACTCTTCAATACCAATCCGGAGATTATCCAGATGTCGGCGGCGCTTATTGTCTATTCGCTCTTCTTCCAACTGCCCGATGGATTGCAGATCTCCGCAAATGGAATCTTACGTGGGATGAAGGATACCAAAGTGCCGATGTATCTTGGTATCGCCTCTTATTGGTTGATCGCATTTCCGCTCAGTTACTACCTCGGCGTGGTGAAGCATTTAGAAGCGCCCGGAGTCTGGATGGGGCTGATTGCTGGTCTTACGGTGGCGGCGCTCTTCCTCAATATTCGTTTAGCGATCTTAACGCGCCGATTACCGGCACCTAAAGTCGCTTAAGTGAGTCTTAAATGAGTTTTAAATGAGTTTTAGGTTGAGAGCTGTTAACGTTTTTAGAGATACAGTATTAAGAACGATATTCAGAACGATATTCAGAACGATATTCAGAACGATATTCAGAGCAATATCGGAGCGATATTAAGCGTAATATTAGATGAGAGAGATGCTTAAGAAAGATATTTAGAAAGATACTTAAGAAAGATATTTAGAGAGAGAGACGATTTAAGCGTAGCGCAAGAGATTCTTGCAGAGTAGGTGAAAGATGATCAATGAGAAAGAAGCAAGCGATGTGGATCAAGTGATCAATGATCGCACGGAAAATGGATACGATAGTTGTGATGAGTATGAGGGAGCTGAGGGAGAGAGCAATGGGGCTGAAGCCATTATTGATGCCTCCTTCACCCTGAGCCGAAATGGTGATGGAACCCTTAATCTACAACTTCCGGCTGAAGCCGCAACGGCTCACTTTGCAACGCAATTGGCAGGGCTGATTGTAGAGCACTTTATGAGCGCAGAGGATGGAGCTGAGAAGAAGCAGGATAAGCGGGAAGAGAAGCGACAAGCTCCGGGGCATGATCTGAAACTCTATCTCCATGGCGATTTGGGCGCGGGGAAGACCACCTTTTCACGTTACTTTATCCAAGCCTTTGGTGTGACCGGTGCGGTGAAGAGCCCCACCTATACTTTGATCGAGCCTTATGAGATTACTCTCCTGGCAGAGCTTGCATCAGAGAAGGGGCGTGGGAAGTCGGCGTCGAAAACAAATTCAAAAATGGGTCAGGAGCAGAAAGAGGGTGAGAGCGATCATGTAATGACCATCTATCATGCCGATCTTTATCGTTTAGCCTCCCCTTTAGAGCTCTATGATTTAGGATTGCTCGAAGAGCAGGGGATCTGGCTTATTGAGTGGCCGGAGAAGGGGGATGGAGTCTTGCCGCTAGCGGATATTGAGCTCAATTTAATGCGCGAGGGCGAGCAGCTGAGTCTGCGGATGAGTCCACAGAGTCCTCTTGGCGAGGAACTTCTTGCCACACTTGAGGCGCAAAATCAAGAGTAGGGAAGAATCCCGGTTAATTTATTTGTCAAGCAGTGTTAGAATAGATCCACTCATTTTAATTTAGCGAGGATGAACCTATGAACGTAACAAAAGCGACGATTGAAGAGATTATTAAGCAGCATCAAGACCCCTATTTAGAGGTTGATCTTCTTTCAGCGGGGTGTGTGAAGTCGATTGAGATCAATGAGGGCGCATCGCCGGCGGTTAAGGTCGATATTGTTCTAGGTTTCTATGCCAAAGCACATAGCGAAGCGATTAAAGCACAATTAGAGACAGCGATTAAAGCGGCAACAGGTGTTGATGCGCTTGTCTCTGTCACGACAAAAGTAGTGGCTCATAAGGTGCAAGGTCAGCTCCATGCGCTTCCTAATGTTCGCAATATTATTGCGGTGGCATCAGGGAAAGGGGGCGTTGGTAAATCGACAACCTCTGTTAACTTAGCCCTCTCGCTACTTAATGAAGGGGCAAAAGTGGGGATTTTGGATGCCGATATCTATGGCCCAAGCTTACCGACGATGCTCAATAGTCATGAAAAACCCGTTTCACTCGATGGCAAATCGATGGAGCCGGTGGAGACACAAGGATTACAGACCAACTCTATCGGTTATCTTATTGCCGATCGTGATGCGGCAATTTGGCGTGCGCCGATGGCGGTCTCAGCGCTTGCACAGATGTTAAAAGAGACCAACTGGAAAGATCTCGATTATCTCATTGTCGATATGCCACCGGGAACAGGAGATATCCAATTAACACTTGCTCAGCAGGTGCCTGTCTCAGGAAGTGTTATTGTGACAACGCCTCAAGATATCGCACTTCTCGATGCGCGTAAGGGAATTACCATGTTTGAAAAAGTGGGAATTCCAATCTTAGGGATCGTGGAGAATATGAGCTACCACATCTGTTCAAAATGTGGTCATGAAGAGGCGATCTTCGGCACAGATGGCGGGCGCACTTTAGCAGAGAAGGAGGGAATCACCCTCTTAGGCAGAATGCCGCTCGATATGAAGATTCGAGAAGAGGCCGATCGCGGTCAGCCAACAGCAACAACTGATGACCATTTAGCGAAACTCTATCAAGATATCGCGATTAAGATGGCGGCAAAACTCTCCTTGCGAGAGCGTGATCGAATGGCGGGCTTCCCTAAGGTCGTTGTGCAGCAGTCGCAAGGTAAAGAGTTAAAGTAAGATTAGAAAATCATAATATTAGAAAGCCATAATATTAGAAAATTATTAAAGCAATACTGAAGTGGGTACTGAAGGGAACACGGAAGTTAAGGTAGCGTAGATGCTATCGCATACTCTATTTGTAGGAAGGAAAACGTATGTCAATTAAAGCAGACCATTGGATTCGAGAGCAGGCAGAAAAGCATCGCATGATTGAGCCCTTTGAACCTGGGCAAGTCAGAGAGAATGAAACCGGTCGCATTATTAGCTATGGGACATCAAGCTATGGTTATGATGTGCGTTGTAGTAATGAGTTTAAGATCTTCACCAATATCAATTCGAGCATCGTCGATCCTAAAAACTTCGATGAGAATAGCTTTGTTGATCTTGTCTCTGATGTCTGCATTATTCCTCCTAACTCCTTTGCATTAGCACGGACGGTGGAGTATTTCCGTATTCCTCGCTCTGTGTTAACGATCTGCCTAGGTAAATCCACTTATGCGCGTTGTGGCATTATTGTGAATGTCACGCCATTAGAGCCTGAGTGGGAAGGGCATGTCACCTTGGAGTTCTCCAATACCACCAATCTCCCGGCGAAGATCTATGCCGGCGAAGGGGTCGCGCAGATGCTCTTCTTTGAGTCCGATCAGGAGTGTGATATCTCCTATAAAGATCGTGGTGGGAAGTATCAGGGGCAGACCGGCGTGACGCTTCCAAGAACTTAAAGTAGCCCTTTTTAAGTGTAGAAGCTCCTCTTAAGGAGCTTCTCGTTTTTCTACCCTTTGAGAGATCGTTGATGGCGTATCAGGCAGATCGCTCAGGTTAGTGAAACCGGACTTCGTGATACGAAGCTAGAGCTAGAATTAGATATAAAACTAGATACAGAACTAGATACAGAACTAGATACAGAATTAGGAATTGAATGTTATGTCAAAAATTATTGTCAAGAATGCAGAGCAGATTGAAGGAATTCGGAAAGCGAACCAAGCGGTTGCGAATCTCTTAAAGCGAGTTAAACCTTATGTAAAATCGGGCGTTACCACTAAAGAGATCGACGATATGATCCACGGCTGGATGGATGAAGAAGGGTTAATCTCAGGAAGCCTCAACTATGGGCAGCCTCCTTTTCCCGGTGCGACCTGTATCTCTGTCAATCATGTAGTGTGCCATGGAATTCCCGGCGATCGCGCGCTAAAAGAGGGTGATATTGTTAATATCGATATCTGCTTGGCAAAAGATGGTTTCTTTGGAGATTCGAGCCAGATGTTCTGCATCGGTGAGGTTTCGATCTTGGCAAAACGCTTAGTGGATGTCACCTATGAGTGCATGATGCTCGGGATCGAAGAGGTTAAACCGGGTGCGCCTTTTAGAAATATTGGTCGTGCGATTCAAAAACATGCCCATGCGCATCACTACTCCGTTGTTCAAGATTTCTGTGGTCATGGCGTTGGTCTTAGCCTGCATGAAGCGCCACAAGTACTCCATTATGACTCCCCATTAGTGACGGAGATTATGGAGCCGGGGATGATCTTTACGATCGAGCCGATGATCAATGTCGGTAAAGCGGCAGTGAAGGTCTTAGGTGATGGTTGGACGGCAGTAACTCGCGATCGCTCCTTAACGGCGCAGTGGGAACATGCGGTATTGGTGACCGAAGAGGGCTATGAGATCCTCAGTCTCCCAACGATCTAATCGCTCTCGCCTTTGCAGTTGTGCAGTTAACTTGTGATATATCAATCATGCTTATTTAAAGATCGCTACAATGGATGGCATGCAAAAAAGAGGATCGCACCTATGGAACAGAGAAAAGGTCAACAGCCAGATCAACAGCTAGATCAATCCCTAGCTCAGCAGGGTCAAACAGGTCAAAAGGGTCAACAAGCTCAAAAGGGTCAAAAGGCAGCTCAGAAAACTCGGAAAGCTCAGAAGGGGCAAAAGCCAGAGCAGCCGGCGGCTCAAGTATCCGGAAATAAGCCTGTCGCTACCGAGCAGAAAGCCCATAAAGATCAGAAAGACCAGAAAGATTCGGCCGAAAAGCCAAATCAGCAAGATCAGCAGAATCAGCAGGGGCAGAAATCGGTGGAGTCTAGCAGAGAAAAGAAACGGATTTTGATCTCAGGTGCCGGTCCGATAGGGCTCTCCTTTGCGTTAGGCTTAAAAGAGAGTTCGCTAGCGATCACCATTGTCGATCAGCATCCAAGACCGACGATAGAGCTACTCAATGAAGATACGCGCATGATTGCGCTCTCTTACCGTTCGGTTAAATATCTAGAAAAGATCGATATTTGGCAAGCTTTAAAACCTTACGCAACACCGATCGAAAGTGTTCATGTCTCAGAGAAGGGGTATGCCACAAAGGTGGAGCTCTTCGCTTCAGAGCATCATCTCCAATCATTTGGTGCTTTAGTGCCTTTAGGGCGCTTGCGTCTAGAGATGCTCTCAGCGATCGATCAATGCCCCAATATTGAGTATCGTGATCAGACGGCACTACGCCACTACCAATTAGAGTGTGCTAACCCTGCTAATCCTGCGGATAAGTCCCATCGTGAGGTGGCGCGTTGTCAGCTCCTCTCGACAAAGAGGGGCGAAAGCAAGATGGAAAAAGTGGAAAAGGTGGAAGAGGAGATCTTCGATTGGGTTATTGCGGCAGAAGGGATGCATTCCCACCTGCGCCAGCTCTCGGGGATTGAATCATTCCATAGCGATTATGGACAGGTTGCGGTGATTGCGCGCGCTAAATTTGAGCATCCACACCACAATATGGCCTATGAGCGCTTTACAAGCGATGGTCCTCTGGCGCTCCTTCCTGTAGGCAGCCATGAGATGGCGGTAGTTCTAATCGCCGATAGTACCGATAAAGCCCATTGGCAGCAGGCGAGCGATCTGCAATTTGCCAATGAGGTGATCTTCCGCCTCGGTTATGATCTTGGGGAGATTGAATCGGTCACGGAGCGCCATGTCTGGGATCTCACCTTAATGATCCCTAAATCGGTCTGTAAACCCTGTTTAACATTGATTGGTAATAGTGCCCATTCACTGCATCCCATTGCCGGGCAGGGGCTCAACTTAGGATTTCGTGATTGTGAGTTACTACTCCCCTATTTTGAATCGGGTAATATTCCGACACTGCATGATCTTGAGCGGTATCAACGAGCGCGCCGGAAAGATGTGGTAAAAGTAGTAGGTGCCACCGATTTCTTAGTGCGAAGCTTTGGGATCGATTGGCCCTGTGCGCCCCAATTGCGTAATATCGCCCTCCGGGGAATTAATTTCTTAAAACCCTTGAAGAAGCGCATCGCTCGCTTTGGAATGGGATATTGATCGATAATCTTGCGCGATCGTCGAAAAGATCATCGCTAGCAGAAGAGAGGAAGAGATGAGTAATCGTTACGATGTCATTATTAATGGAGCCGGCTTAGTCGGTTCAAGTATTGCGATTGGTCTTGCAAAAGCGGGATTGAAGGTGTTAATTATTGAGTTTCATCCGCTAGAGAAGCTCTATCCAACGGACGATTATGGTCTTCGTGTCTCTGCTTTTACCCCCTCTAGCCGGAAATGGCTCGAATATGTGGATGCGTGGGATGGGCTACAACACACCGGCCGTATCACCCCATTCCTCCATATGCATGTCTGGGATGAGGGCGGGCGCGGTGAGCTCACCTTTGATGCTGCTGGTACCGGTTCCGACGCCTTAGGTTGGATTATGGATAATGAAGCGACGCAGGGTGTTCTTCTCGATCGGGCAAAAACATTAGATCTTATTACGATTTTAGATCACTGCAAGCTCGAATCCTTTATTCGTCTTGAGGATGGTCGCGTGGAGGTCACGCTCAATAATGGTGAAAAATATGAAGCAGAGCTCATTGTTGGCGCTGATGGAGGCCGCTCTTTAGTGCGCGATTGGGCCAATATCCCCACAACAGGCTGGAGCTATGGGCAGAAGACAATTGTTGGCCAGGTGCGCCCGGAGAAGAGTCACGACAATACCTGTTGGCAACGCTTCCTTAACAATGGTCCGCTAGCGCTGCTTCCTCTCAATGATGGACGCTGCTCTTTAGCATGGCATACCACCTATGAGGAGGCAGATGAACTCTTAGCACTCGATCCAGAGAGTTTTTCTGATCGTCTCTCAGAAGGTTTCGAATGGCGCTTTGGGCGGATCGAAATTGCCGGGGAGTTAGGTGCATATCCCCTCCGACTCAATCATGCACAGACCTATGTGCGCGAGAACTTCGCTCTAGCAGGTGATGCGGCGCATTCAATCCATCCTCTTGCGGGATTAGGGGTCAATATCGGTTATCTCGACTCGTCCACATTGGTAGAAGAGTTAATCAATGCGCGCAAGGCGGGAATTCCTTTAGGGAACTTAGAGATGTTAAAACGCTATGAAAAACGGCGAAAAGCACATAATATGTTTATTATGGGATCGATGGATCTCTTTAAGCGAAGCTCAACGAGCCAATCTGGTATCATAAAGGGGATTCGCAATATTGGGCTATCCGCCGCCGATAAACTTCCCTTTGTGAAGCGAAAACTTGCTAAAATTGCGATGGGATATTATGGCGATATTCCCGCTTTTGTTAAACCAAAATAGAGGTAGAAACTGTGTCAGATACATTGAAAACAGCCTTCGAGACGTTAGAGAAGAAGATGGTGACATTAGGCGAGCAGAAGCAGCAGCTCGTTACACAATTGCAAGAATCTGAAGCAAAAAATGAGGCTTTGCAACTGGAGTTTGGTGCTTATCGTCAAAATATGGAGCAGGAGAATGCTCGATTAGTGGCCGATAATGCCCTTCTTTCCGAGAAGTTAAATAAGCTCGTTTCCCGAGTGGAATCGATGAGCCAAAATATGTAGGAATGTAGGAGAATCAAGATGTCAGAGACTGTAGTTGTATCGGTAAAAATTGCCAATGAAGAGTATCCTATTAGCACCCCAAAATCGGAAGAGGAGGTGTTGCGTGAATCAGCCCTTCGTCTCGATGCGGAGATTGCTAAATTGCGCTCAAAAGGGCGTCTCTCTCTCGAAAAAGCAGCGATCATGGCGGGGATTATTCTTGCCAGTGAGCTTGTTCGTGCGGAGAAAGGGGTAGAGTTAACGGAATTTAAATTACGAGAAGAGTTGGTCGCGCTATCGAAAAAGGTGGATCAATTTCTGTAATACCTTTCTTGCTGGTCTATCTATCATGAAGCCTTATAACGTAATTTTATGACGTCATTGAGTCATGTACTTGATCGAGTTATATAGTGGGTAATTAGTGGGCAAGTAGTGGGCAAGTAGTGGGTAAGTAGCTAGTAAGCAATAATTTCAATAATAAGAGTAACAATAGATATGCATGAGGAGCGCGTATGATTTTAGATGAAGAATTAGCAAAAAATAGTCGCCTTGTAACGAATCTCCCTCTCTGTGAGGTGCGTATTCAGAATGAAGCGCGTTTTCCATGGATTATTTTAGTACCGAAGCGGGGTAATATTGAGGAGATTATCGATCTCTCTATTGAAGATCAGGAGCAACTTCTCAAAGAATTACGCATGGCATCACAGGTGATGCAGACCCAATTTGATGCCGATAAGCTCAATATTGGTGCGTTAGGGAATATTGTCCGTCAGCTCCATCTGCATGTGATTGCGCGCTATGAGACCGATTTAGCCTGGCCTAATCCTGTATGGGGTTATTTTGAGCTAAGTACACAATATGCCGCGGATGCATTAGAGCGTCGCATTAAATTATTGAAGGATGCTTTTGATAAACTTGCCTAATTTTGGCATAGTAGTCTCTGTTTTTCTTCATAAAAGGCATTTATGAAATCGATTATTCAAAAGATAGAAGCCTGGCTCTGGTCGGAGACAGGTTCTTTTTTATTGTTTCGCCGGGCTTTGCAGCTGCTCTATCGTATTGCTGTGCAATATAGCGAGGCGAACTTTAAAGAGCGAGCGCAAGCATTAACCTATACCACAATGCTCTCTTTGGTGCCCTTGATGGCGATCACCTTCTCCATCTTGGCGGGCTTTGGGGTTCACAATGAGTTAGAACCGCTGCTCAAGAGTGCGCTCTCCTTTTTAGGTGAGAAGAATGCCGATGATTTTGTCTCGATTCTGATCGGTTTTGTAGAAAATACCCGGGGGATTATTCTGGGGGGAGTAGGGCTACTTGTTCTTCTCTATACGGCCATCAACTTGATGACGACGATCGAATCGGCCTTTAATCGAATCTGGCGCGTGGCGAAAGGGCGCTCATTTAAGGAGCGTTTACTCTCCTATGTGGTCGTGATTCTGATCGGCCCGATCTTCGCCTTTATCGCTTTCTCTTTCCTCTCAAGTTCTATCGTTCTGCGCGTGACCGGTTTTGTTACCGATCCGGTGATCACCTTTCTTTTAGGGCAATTTTTTACCATCGCGGTGGTTACGGTGGTGATTTGGCTTGCCTATCTCTTTATCACTTTCCGTAAGGTGGATCTCATCCCGGCGCTGATTGGGGCGCTTATTGCGGCCAATGCGTGGTACTTTATCGGTAAGCTCTTTACCCAATTTGTGGTGATGTCGGGTAAGCAATCGCAGATCTATTCCGGTTTTGCCAGTGTTGTACTCTTTATTATGTGGATGTATCTCTCCTGGTTAATTGTATTAGTGGGGAGTCAGATCGCCTTTTATCTTCAATTTAAATCCTTGATTGCTCATGATGATGAGGTCAAAGTTAAGCCTAGTCAGGTGGAGATTCGTCTCTGTCTTGAGGCGAAAGATACCGATCGTAATGAGTGGTTTGTAAAGCATCTTTCAAGTGAGTCGGTGGATATTTCGCCGCCAGCGGTGGGGAAAGTGCCGCATTGTAGTGATGATCGGCAGGTGGAATCGGTGATTACGCTGACACCGATGGAGAAGGATATGGGGGTAGAGGTGACAGATCATCTTGAGATCTCCACAACTTCTTCACAAGCGGAGGGAGATTCTTCTGCAAAACCGGCTTCAGATTCTCTGACTAAGTAGGGGGCAGTGTGAGTGATCAAACGCCCTTTTGGGAGAAACCGCTCGAAGAGCTTACAACTCAGGAGTGGGAAGCGCTCTGTGATGGTTGTGGTCTCTGTTGTCTTAACAAATTAGAAGATGAGGATGATGGGGAGATCTACTACACGCGGGTTGCTTGTAATCTATTAGATCTAAGCGCCGGCACTTGTCGGCACTACTGCAATCGACATCAATATGTTCCAGAGTGTATCTCGCTTCAGTTACAAGATATCGCACAATTTCGTTGGTTGCCGGAGAGCTGTTCCTATCGATTACGTGCAGCCGGGCAGCCTCTACCGGCATGGCACCATCTTCTTTCAAAAGATCGCTTTAAAGTTCGGGAGATCTATCCCTTTCCGCAATTGCAGTTGCTACATGAATCGGCATTAAGTGATGATGAATCCTTAGAGGATTTCCTTATCGATAAGATCAAGCCGGTTAAGTAGATTCTTAAGAGGGTTTATTGAGGGGCGGGAGCCGACCATCTCGCTCTTTTTACCGGTGCATGCCCGCCATTCGGCATCCTTGATGCCGGGAGAATATCATTAAAGCGATACCTTTTTGGGGTAATTGGAAAATTGCCATCTGCCGGCGCGTGGTATATAGAAGCATGCAATAGTGAGATCCGGCAGCGTTCAAACTTTTTTATTGCAAAATTAACCGGAGATAGTAGATCACCACTTGCCGGCATGTGATTTCTGGAAGCACGTGATGGTAAACTCCGGCAATTCAACAGTTCTTTTTGTTTCAATTGATTATTCTTATAATTCTTAAGAGGGTTTTTGAGGGGCGGGAGCCGACCATCTCGCTCTTTTTACCGGTGCATGCCCGCCATTCGGCATCCTTGATGCCGGGAGAATATCATTAAAGCGATACCTTTTTGGGGTAATTGGAAAATTGCCATCTGCCGGCGCGTGGTATATAGAAGCATGCAATAGTGAGATCCGGCAGCGTTCAAACTTTTTTATTGCAAAATTAACCGGAGATAGTAGATCACCACTTGCCGGCATGTGATTTCTGGAAGCACGTGATGGTAAACTCCGGCAATTCAACAGTTCTTTTTGTTTCAATTGATTATTCTTATAATTCTTAAGAGGGTTTTTGAGGGGCGGGAGCCGACCATCTCGCTCTTTTTACCGGTGCATGCCCGCCATTCGGCATCCTTGATGCCGGGAGAATATCATTAAAGCGATACCTTTTTGGGGTAATTGGGAAATTGCCATCTGCCGGCGCGTGGTATATGGAAGCATGCAATAGTGAGATCCGGCAGCGTTCAAACTTTTTTATTTCAAAATTAACCGGTGATAGTAGATCACGAATTGCCGGCACACGATTTTGAGAAGAACGCGATAGTAAGGACCGGCAACTCATCAGCTCTTTTTGTTTCAATTGATTATTCTTATGATTCTTAAGAGAGTTTTTGAGGGGCGGGAGCCGACCATTTCGCTCTTTTTACCGGTGCATGCCCGCCATTCGGCATCCTTGATGCCGGGAGAATATCATTAAAGCGATACCTTTTGGGGTAATTGAGAAATTGCCATCTGCCGGCGCGTGGTATATGGAAGCACGCGATAGTGAGATCCGGCAACGTTCAGCCTTTTTCACTTCAAAAATAGGCGATGAGAAGATCGCCATCTGCCGGCGCGCGGTATATGGAAGCACGCGGTGGTAATCTCCGGCAATTCAACAACTCTTTTTGTTTCAATTGATTATTCTTATAATTCTTAAGAGGGTTTATTGAGGGGCGGGAGTCGACCATCTCGCTCTTTTTACTGGTGCATGCCCGCCATTCGGCATCCTTGATGCCGGGAGAATATCATTAAAGCGATACCTTTTGGGGGTAATTGGGAAATTGCCATCTGCCGGCGCGAGATCGATGGAAGCTCGCGGTGGTAATCTCCGGCAATTCATCAGCTTTTCTATTTCAATATTCATTATTCCTCTCAATAGGTCAAACTCATCCCCAATTGATCCGCTTTTTGGTTACAATATTGTTATTGTGAAAGTAATGAGACTATCCGGCGCGGGGTTGACCGGAAGATTGATACTAACGGCGCTATTAATCAAGGAGATTGAGAGATGAAGAGAGATGAGGATCGTGCAGTGGAGAACTCTTTAGTGGGGAAATTGACCCACCTTAATGCTGAGGGTGAGGCACATATGGTGGATGTGAGCGATAAAGTGATCACAAAACGCCGAGCGATTACAAGCGGAGAGATCTCGATGAGTGAAGAGGCCTTCTCGGCATTGGTTGAAGAGCGTGTCTCGAAAGGAAATGTCTTGGGCGTTGCCCGAATCGCGGCGATTCAAGCGGCAAAACGAACGGCGGATCTTATCCCGCTCTGCCATCCCCTTCCACTGACAAAGGTGAATGTGGAATTTACCCTTAAACCGGAGAGAAAGAGCGTCATCGCTACGGTAGAGGTGGTTACCAATGGTGTTACCGGCGTGGAGATGGAGGCTTTAACGGCAACATCTGTTGCGTTACTGACCATTTATGATATGTTAAAGGCCATTGATAAACGAATGGTGATCTCCGATATCGCCCTTGATCGAAAAACAGGGGGGAAAAGCGGGGACTTTGTTCGTTAGTGCGAACTGATTTATTGCAAAAATTTGCGCAATAGATTACTATATCCCTCTTTTATTAGAATTGATGGTGTTCTTTGAATTACTCTACATTAACCATATGGCAGGCCATTGATCAACGTCTCGTTGTTGAAAATGTACGATTACCGAAAAAACTCTTTCCCCGATTAGAGGAAGCGGTTGAAAAGGTCAATGGTGATATTGTTGTGTCTTTTGAGGCGGGACTCGATGAGAGTCAGCATAAATGCATTGTTGGACATGCGTTCGTCAATGTCGATGTTGAGTGTCAACGTTGTCTTGAGCCATTCCCGATTGATCTGGATGTCGATTTTCGATGGCTTCCTGTCAAAAGTGAATATGAAGCTGAGCTTGTAGGGGATGATGCAGATGTCATTATTATTGAAGATGTCGATATCATCAGCTTCTTATATCATCTTGAAGATGAGTTATTGATGGCATTGCCAATCATACCTTACCATCCGGATGATGAGCCTTGCGAAGGACGTGAGTTTTTAAAGAATCAAGAGCTGCCAGAAGAAGAGGAGAAGAAGAATCCTTTTGCCGTTCTGTCAGATCTATTGGATTAGGTAGATCTTTCTATCACTTGAAAGAATATAGTTTAATTAGGAGTAGTTAAAATGGCTGTACAAAAATCGAAGGTAACTCGTTCAAAAAGAGGAATGCGTCGTGCGCATGATTTCTTAACTTCACGCCCAGTAAGCATCGATAAAACTTCAGGAGAGATGCATTTACGTCACCACGTAACTGCTGATGGTTTCTATCGTGGCCGTAAAGTTATCACTAAAAACGAACAAGTTGTCGATCAAGAATAATCTTTAACGACTGTTAGAGGTTGATAGACATATATCGGAAAACCTACGCCTTGTCTTGTTCGAAGATAGCGTAGGTTTTTTATTATGAGTTTCTCTCCTATTTTCCCGCAATTTGAGTAGCGATAACAGAGCGGGATGAGAATCTGTTATCAGTTGATGTTAAAAATTAGGAATCAGCAACGTGATTAAGAGCAATCAAGTGCCAGTAAAGCTCGCAGTAGACATGATGAGTGGTGACAACGGCGCACCAGAGTATATCCCCGCAGTTGTGAGTGCGTTAAATGCACATGATAATCTTTCTGTCCTTGCTGTCGGAAAAGAGGATATTTTACAACCCCTTTTAGCAGATCAACCCCACTTTAAATCGGGGCGAATTACCATCGTTCCCGCAACAGAAGTGGTAGAGATGGATGATGCGCCACAAAGCGCCCTTCGTAATAAGAAGGATTCCTCAATGCGTGTTGCGATCAACTGTGTGAAAGAGGGGCAGGCCGATGCGGCGATGTCTGCTGGAAATACAGGCGCACTCTTAGCAACGGCTAAATTTGTCTTAAAGACGCTCCCTGGCATTATGCGCCCGGCGATCTGTACATCGATCCCTTCACTGCGTGAGCGGGGTTATGTGCATCTCTTAGATCTTGGTGCGAATGTGGATGTAACCCCTGAGCATCTCTACCAATTTGCGGTGATGGGTTCGCTTCTTTCCTCTGTTGTCAGTGGTGATCCGGCGCCGAAAGTCTCTTTGATGAATATTGGGACAGAGGCGATGAAGGGGAATGAGTTAGTTCGCGGGACAGTTCCGCTCATGGAGGGATCAAACCTCAACTATATCGGTTTTACCGAGCCAGATGGGATCTTCTTTGATGATGTGGATGTGATTGTCTCCGATGGTTTTACCGGGAATATTGCCCTTAAAACTTTAGAAGGGACAGTGAAGATGATTGTCCAGCAGCTAGGGAACTCCTTTAAGAAGAATCTTCTGACAAAATGTGCGGCAGTTGTCTCAATGCCGGTTTTAAAAGATCTTAAAAATAGTATGGATCCACGTAAACATAATGGCGCAA
The DNA here is from genome assembly GCF_003121895.1 of Ignatzschineria cameli. Taxonomy (GTDB): domain Bacteria; phylum Pseudomonadota; class Gammaproteobacteria; order Cardiobacteriales; family Wohlfahrtiimonadaceae; genus Ignatzschineria; species Ignatzschineria cameli. The sequence continues at coordinate 1,338 of NZ_QEWW01000003.1, read as the reverse complement.
GTCTCTTAGGTTTACGGGGAATTGTTGTAAAATCTCATGGGAATGCAGATCGTATCTCTTTTCAAAATGCGATAGAGATTTCTGTTAAGCTTGTAGAGCAACAAATAATTGATAAGATGAGAAAACAATTTGAAACTGCGGAGAATCAGCAGTCAAACGAATAGGTTGGATAAGGATGAATTCAAGAATAATCGGAACGGGGCAATATTTGCCGAAAAATATTGTGACAAATGAGCAATTGTCCAAAACTGTTGATACGACGCATGAGTGGATTTTAGAGCGGACAGGAATCTGTCAGCGCCATATTGCCGATGAGAGCGATACAACCGCGGGATTAGCCTATGAGGCGGCAAAGAAAGCATTAGAAGATGCGAACATTGATGCAACGGAGCTAGATTTGATTGTTCTTGCAACAACAACGCCCGATCAGACATATCCCTCAACAGCGACATTAGTACAAGATATGCTCGGCAATCATCGTGCAGCATCTTTCGATATTAGTGCGGCATGCTCTGGATTTATCTACGCTTTAGCCATTGCTGATAACTTTATCAAAGCAGGTTCGGCGAAAAAGGCGATGGTGATCGGTTCTGAGATCTATTCGCGCGTTCTCGATTGGAGTGATCGTACTACCTGTGTTCTCTTTGGAGATGGTGCAGCGGCGGTGATCCTAGAAGCGACAGAGGAAGAGGGAATTATCTCAACACATATTCATGCTGATGGTGCTTATAAAGATCTCCTATCAGTGAAGAAGAGTGTGATCTCGCGTGAAGATGTCTATCCCTATGTGCAGATGAAGGGGAATGAAGTTTTCCGTCATGCTGTGACTAAACTTCATGAGATTGTAGATGAGACCTTAACAGCGGCGAACCTCACCGGTTCCGATATCGATTGGTTGATTCCACATCAAGCGAATTTACGGATTATGACGGCAACAGCAAAACGTGCTGGTATGCCTTTAGAGAAGATGGTTGTTACGGTGGATCAACATGCGAATACCTCGGCAGCGAGTATTCCTTTAGCGCTCGATGTTGCACGTAAAGATGGTCGCGTGAAGAAGGGTGACCTTGTTCTAATGGAAGCCTTCGGCGGTGGCTTTACCTGGGGCTCAGCCTTAGTGAGAATGTAAATACAATATTGAAAATTCTGTATTGAATGAAGAGAGGTTTTAAACAGTTCTGTTTAAAACCTTTTTTATGGTTCTTAAGAAGGTTCATTGAGCGGCGGGAACCAACTATTTCGTTCTTTTTACCGGTGCATGCCCGCCATTCGGCATCGATGATGTCGGGAGAATATCGTTAAGGTGTGATTTCCGGTAATTGAGAAATTACCCTCTGC
>NZ_QEWW01000002.1 GCF_003121895.1 Ignatzschineria cameli | reverse complement strand
TCAAGAGATTTAAGCATTCCCTTCTCATCAATATCAGCAACAACGCCGATATTGTTATCAGTTAAATCACCTTCTGCACCACCTTTAAGGTTAACAACTTCATTTAACTTAACGCCACCTTTGACATTAGGGTTATCACCTGCAAACTTGAGACCATCGTTAAGGTTCGCGATCTGCTGTTGATCACCATTCTTGTCTTTGTAAACGACTCGAACTTCTGTTTCACCATCCTTACCATCCACGCCTGGCTTACCATCTTTGATGACTGTAATAGTCGTCGATGCACCGGGTTTCCCATCTTTACCTGCAGGACCCGTTAAGCCGATAGAACCATCTTTACCGTTGATCGATACGCCTGCTTTACCATCTTTACCGTCGCTACCAACAACGATGTTTTCAAGACCTTTTAAGTCCTTAGACATTTTGATAACAAGCTCGTTTTTCTCATTAACGTCAACACGGAGGTTTTCAGCCGTTGCTTCAGCACCATCTGCTAAGCCACCTTTGATAGTTAAAGTCTCGCCAAGCTTTTTGTTAACAAACCCAGCATTACCAGCAAAGGTTAGACCTTCGTTGATTCTAGTATCAAGATTAGTTAATGCATCTCCCACATTATTATGCTGAGATTCATCTTTAAATTTATAATTAGGCAACTTGATAGTGCCTTTTTCATCTAGTTGAGCACCTCCACCCAGTGCATCTACAGTTAACTTATTAGTTAAATATAGCTGGGAACCATTAATTGCATCTGTTGAGGTCTCTGTAATAAGCCCTTTATCTACATGTACTAAACGCCTATTTAGTTCTTTTTTTTCCGCTATTTCATCACCATATTCATCTTTTCGCGCAGGTATATAATCATGTCCAAAAGATACTGTATAGTGATCCACTGCTATAGAATCAGTTCCTACAGCTACAGAGGCATAACCCTGCGACTCAGCATTTGTACCAAAAGCAGTCGATGAGCTGCCCGAAGCTTTAGCTCCCATACCAATGGCTACAGAGCTATCCCCGTCAGTAATACTATCAACACCGATAGCTACAGTATTATTTCCTTTTGCTAATGATGTGCCCCCAATTGCTGTTGAGTATTCTCCCACGGCAACAGCACCACCACCAATAGCTGATGATGACGTTCCCACTGCTTTTGATCTGAATCCTAATGCTGTGGCTGTCTTTCCTTCAGCAAAAGAATAGCTTCCAATAGCTATCATCCCATACGATTTGTCTGTGGGTCCCTGTGGATCTTTAAGAAAAGATGAAGCTTCAGCTCCATATCCTAAGACGATACTATCTAACGTACTCTCTGTTTTATTTCCTATCGCGATTGAACGCTCATCCTTAACGACGGCATCATTTCCTAAAATAATAGCATCAATATTATCTTTCAGCCCATCTTTACTAATAATCTTCTCTGCTTTAGCGTTAATCCCTAAAATAAAGGCGACTTCTTCTTGATCCTGCTCAAAAATCGACTGATTCAAAGAAATCTCTTTTTTATTTTCATTCAAAATAAAAACATCTTCAGCATGAGAAAAAGATCCAATGGTGGCTGAAGTAACAAAAGCCGCTCCTAACAAAATTCTCTTCTTAACATTAACAGTTTTACTACTTTTAACTTTTTTTCGTGAAGCTAGTTCTGATGCAACCACGTAAATATTTCGGACATGACACCAAACAACGCGATAAATTCTATTCATATTTGTTCCATATTAAAGTTCTATTTCACTATTAGTTTTTAATAGATTCCTAATATTCCAAACAAATCCTGAAGAACTAATACATATATAAAATATATAGTTAACTCAAGCTAGTCAAATCATAGATCATATAAATTTATCTCAAAACAGAGATACCGACAAAGCGAGCTATAACTGAAAATTTACATATAATGAATATCTAGGAAAATCTATATCAGAGCATGCTACTTCCTAGCAGATAAAACACAAAATCGAACAAATACAAATAGTTATTATTCTTCTATTATTTTTTTATAAGAAATAAAAACCAAATAAAAAAATTTAATTTATTTAAAAAATTAAAATAAACCCTTGATATCTACTGAAATTAAAAAAATAACATCGCGTAAAAATAGCTAAAATAGTGTAAATATTTGTATAACTATTAAAATATAGGATATTTTCTTATAAAATGATAAAAGAATATAATTACATAAGAACTAGTTATAAAAAATTAGTCTACAACTAAAATTATTGTTAAAATCAGCATTCATTAAAAATTCTTAAATTATTAGTATTATAAAAACAACATATATCTAATGTTTATTATTGGCTAACATTTTATACATAATCCTAAAGGAGTAATAAAATTAATCATTTATTAAAATCTTTTGGCCAAAGATTAAAGTCAGAGCGAATGAAGCTCTCTATGACCCAAGCTGAACTAGCTAAAGGGCTTAACATGTCCCAAATGTCTATTAGTCTCTATGAGTCTAATAAGTCAGTTCCAAATTTAAAGTTTTTATATTCTCTATACCACTTAGGATTCAATATAGAGTATTTAATATTTGGCGAGAATGGACTAGATCAGGACAGAAACTTTAATTTACGCTCTTACTATAAAAAAATTGCGACTTCTTTAGATTTTTTAGAACGAAAATTAGATATAAACATTTCCACTGAAACAAAAATAGAATTGATTGATTTTCTTTTAAACTAAAAGGTAAGCTTACGTAACTCAGACAATTTATAAAATTCTTCATAAAAGTCTAATCTTATTAAAATATTAATTTATTTAACTATCGCTTTAAGGATTCCGCAAAAGCGCTAACTCATCTGCTGTTAATGGCTCATTATTTTGCAGTTTGGCTAAAACCTTTTTCAGAGGTGTTTCTCCTCTTGTGAGCTGCTTAAGAAGATCTTTTAATTCATTCTCTTGCAGCTCATCTGCAATTAAGAGCTCTTGTGCAGCTAAATTTCGTAACCAACCACTCCAAGATTCATCTTGAAAATGTAGAAGAATTTGTGCCGCATTTTCAAGATGCGGATAGTCTTTGATTGCAGTAATAATCTCATAAAGATAATTTTGTTGAGGATCTTCGCTCTCGAGAAGAAAGTGCATTCCTTGAAGCTTTCTTCCTAAGCTAGGATTTGTTAATAATAAAATAACTATTCGCTCGATCAAAGAGAGCCCTGAGCTAAAATCCACACGCTGACGTCGTGGGGAGGTTCTCCCTTCTTGCACATAGCGATTAAGAATACCGGCAGAGAGATTGGCTCTTCGCCCTAATTCAGCACGTAAAAAATCACGGAGGGGGATATCTCGCATGCTATTGATCTTCTCCCCAACATTTTCTAAAAATTGTGAGCGCCCCTCAAAAGAGCCCATATTAACCTCTTGCTCAGCGGCATCAAAGAGGAATTTAGAGAGGGGCTCTGCTTCTTTAATCAATTGTAAAAAGGCTTCTTTTCCACTCTTTTGTACATAACTATCGGGATCTTCACCATCAGGGAGAAAGAGAAAAGAGATCTCTTTTCCGGCACTTAATACCGGAAGTGACTCACTCATTGCTTTATGAGCAGCCACAATCCCGGCTCTATCGCCATCAAAACAGAAAACAACTCGAGACGTGTATCGCAGGAGTAACTCAATCTGCCGAGATGCAATTGCCGTTCCTAATGTCGCAACAGCATTTCCAATACCATAATGGGAGAGCATAATGACATCCATATAACCCTCAACCACCAAAATCTCTTCATAATCTCGATGATACTTTCGCAATTCATAGAGGCCATAAACCTCCTCCCCTTTGTGGAAGATAGGCGTTTCTGGTGAGTTGAGGTACTTCGGTTCGCCTTGGTCTAAAATTCGACCACCAAAACCGATCGTCTCCCCTCTTCGATTACGAATTGGAAACATAATTCGATCTCGAAAACGGTCGTATCGCCGTTGATTCTCTGATTCACTTAAGAGACCTGCTTCTAGAAGAAGAGATTCCGAAATCCCCTCACGCATAAGGGCCGTCATCAAATTATTCCAACCTACAGGGGCAAATCCAATGGCAAATTTCTTTGCATCCTCTCCTGTTAACCCCCTTTTTTGAAGATATTGAACCGCTCTTTGCGCCTCTTCCCCCTCTTTGAGTGCTTTTTGATAAAAGTTTTGGGCGAGCGCCATAATTTCAAGAAGTCCACGTTCTCGCTTAACTTCTGATTTAGGACGAGTACTACGTTTCTCATAAGGTACTTCTAACCCTTCAATCTGTGCAAGAACCTCAACAGCCTCAACAAACTCTAATCGCTCATAATTCATCAGAAAATCTAAAACACTGCCGCTTGCATTACAACCAAAACAGTAGTAAAACTGCTTCGGTTCACTTACGGTAAAAGAGGGTGTTTTTTCATCATGAAAAGGGCAGCAGGCTTTATAGTTACTGCCGGCACGTTTTAAGGGAACACGCTGATTAATAACATTGACAATATCAGCCCTTGCTATTAGTTGATCGATAAACTCTCGAGGAATAAACCCTTTACCACGACTCATAATGACGATTCCCTCTCAATTTCACGCTTCCAAATATTCCTAAAACTTTTTATTGCTCTTTTAGTCTAGCCTACGCTTTTATCAGCACACTTATCGACGTCTTTATCTATGCTACTATCTACGTTTCTATCTATTTCTATCTACATTTCTATTCAGTTTCATAAGATAGATTACAGATCAATAATCGATAAGCAATAACCTTGTATAACACTTACACACTATCTACACTCCTCTAATAATCGATAGATTTTAAAAAAGCAATCTACATCAATAATATCTGCAGATTGCTCTTTATAAACTATCTGATATCAATCAGATATCAGATTATTAGGGAGAATTAGGGGGTTACTAGAGAAGATGAATAAAAATGGTAGATCAAACGCAGATTCTATATTAGATATTATGTAGATACTGAAGATAGAGAATTTCCACATTGTACTACCATTTTCCCCTCTCTAATAAGGTAAAACTACCCTAAACGACTCTTCACTAGAGCACTGACCGCGCCCATATCTGCTTTTCCCAAAAGCTCTGGGCGAATCGCACTCATCAATTTTCCCATTCCGCTCATATCATTCACTTCTAATTTCGCCATCGCCGCATCGATAATTGCGACAATTTCCGCATCAGAAAGCTGCTCTGGAAGATAAGGCATAATGTAGGCTAGCTGTGCTTCCTCTTTTTCAACGAGATCTGCTCGATCTGCTTTTTTAAATTGATCGATAGATTCCCGGCGCTGATTAACCATTCTATTAAGAATTGTTAAATAATCAGCCTCTGAGAGCCCTTCACCACGCTTTTGTAACTCTGCTTCTTGAATTTCGGCTAAAATTGCACGCAGTGTAGTTACTTTCTCACGCTCTTTTGCTCGCATTGCATCTTTAACATCACTTTGAATTGTTGCTTTCATCTTTTCCTCTCTTTTACAAAGTAAGAAGGGAGACTTACGCCTCCCTCCATCTCAATTATAAACGTTAAATCTTACTCATTAGACCTTATTCATTAGATCTTACTCACTCGATCCTCTTCAGTCACTTCACTTTATTCACTGAACATCGAAGCGATCAATTCTAGATCGATCTCTTGACCATTAACGCTCCATACTCCGTTATTATAACGGATATCTGAACTAATTCCTTGTGGTGAAAACTCAATCACCGGCATTCCACTATTGACCACCATTGCAAGCACCATAAACTCTTTATAGAATTCATTCATTTGGCGCTTTGCCATATCCCGATTTTCCGCTTCATCTTGACTTAATAAGATATTACTTCCAAGATCGATAAAATAGCGCTTATCAACCATAAGCTTCGCAACTAAATCATCAACATATTGATTAACAAACTCAAAGAAAGTTAATCCGGAAAAAGCTTCTAAGAATGCATCAGGACTCTCTAAATCAAGGGTAGAAACTTTCTCAATAAAAGCAGCATTTGGCATGATGGAGAGCGTCACTTCGGCTCTACTCTCATCAAGATCGCCGGCAAGCTCCAGATTAAGACGACTACCTGGGACAACGAAATCACTTACCTTAAATGAACTATTGATTAAAACTTCATTGAGTGTTTCAGCTTCGCTAAGACGTAGAACTTCCAGCTTTTCAAAAAGATCATCGCTCAATTCTGTTAGCTGAAGCTTAAGATAAACATCACCAAATGTTAAAGCTTCATGCTTATAAGAGGGAACTTTAACCTCAATCTTATCTAGCCCAAAATGGCCATGAATATAGGGCTTCTCTTCCAATAATTCAGCGCCGGCAGCATAGGTTAGGCGATCGATTAAAATCTCACTAAAAGGCTGATCTTCATCACTCTCTTTTACTGCAATTTTATTGAGTTCAAAGAGAAATTTTTGAACCTTTTCACCATTATTTTCAATCCAATAACCGTTACTTCCCTCGATCATTACTAATGCTTCATCGCGATCTTCGGGCTCTATCGTGATTTTACCCGACTTATAGTTGATATTGACATTTTCACGCTTCTTAAAATTTTGACTAAAGCCATAAACGCCATCAAGCTCAATCTGATCTACTGTAGCAACTTTAACAGAACCATCATCATTAAAGAGCATAATTTGTGGGTAGTGATAATTTAATTTATATTGACCATTTTCCTGATCAATCTGCCCTTGATGCTCAATATTTTCTGCTTTTAGGAGCAGGATTGATTCACCCTCTTCCTCCTGATAGAGAGAAAGAGTTCCCTTTGAGAGAAGAGTCGCAACTCCTTGCCCTTCACCATAATTGGTAAAGACAACTTCTCCTTTCTCACTGCCTTTTAAAACTTGATTTGATGTCCCGCCAAAATCCATCAGGAGATTCGTTGTAAAATCAGCTACATTTTCACTCTTTGTCGTTGATTCTATCTCAATTGCATAATCTGATAACTGGGAGATAAGCCCAGGGCCGATAATCTCTCTATTGATATTTTCATAATTCTCTTCAAAGAGATCTAGGGGAGCACTATAACCAACGCTCCCAGCAAAAAGTGCTAAGGAGAGCGTATAGCCAATAATCTGCTTCTTCATAATAAATCCTTTTATATCGGAAATTGGGGACTGGCTTTGTCTCTAAATGTAAGGAAAACTCGCTCCATCACAGATAAGTACCACCAAGGCCCTATTGTTTTAGTTTATAGTTAGATTTCTAGTTAGGTTTCAGTTTTCAGCCAGCTTTCTAATGAAAGTTCTAACCTCTTCTTAAAGCTTTCAATTAATCTTTTAATTTTAATGAATACCCTAACTAACTTTCTAACTAATTTTCTAACTATTCTCTATTAATTAGTCTCTAATATACTAAAAAAGTGTGATTAATCTATGAAAAACAATCAAAATTTATACAGTTAACTGACGATAAGCATCTAATACAACTTGAAAATCAGCTCCCTCTTTATGCATATTTTCACTTAAATAGCGACGCCAGAGGCGACTTCTTGGGACTTCATGGAACAATCCTAACATATGTTTAACAATATGATTTAATCGCCCTCCATTATTGAGATGCTTTGTAATATAAGGCTCCATCTCCATAATAATCTCATAACGATCCTTAATCGGCTCATCCTTTTCAAATATCTGCTGATCAACATAACTCATTTGGTAAGGATTATGATAGATAGAGCGGCCTAACATCACGCTATCAACACTTTCTAAAAGCTGCTTTGCCTGCACTAAATCTGCAATTCCTCCATTTAACGCGATTTCAAGCTCTGGATAATTTTGTTTAATCTCAAAGACTCTCTCATAATTGAGTGGCGGTATTTCACGATTCTCTTTAGGTGAGAGCCCCGATAACCAAGCTTTACGGGCATGTAAAATAAAGTGCTGACAACCTTTACCCGCCACTTGATCGATAAAATTGGCTAAAAAATCATAACTCTCTTCATGATCAATACCGATGCGGGTCTTGATAGTCACCGGCAATGAGGTCGCCTCTGCCATTGCTTGATAACACTCCGCAACAAGCTTCGGCTCTGCCATTAAACATGCCCCAAAGCTTCCTTTCTGTACTCGATCTGAAGGGCAACCACAATTAAGGTTAATCTCACTATATCCATAGGACTCACCGATCTTTGCTGCTTTCGCCAAATCTTCTGGATCTGATCCTCCTAGCTGTAGAGCCACAGGACCTGCCTCTTCAAAATAGAGATGGCGATCTCGATCACCATACAAAATAGCACCGGTCGTTACCATTTCACTATAGAGAAGCGCTTCTTTACTCATAACCCGATAAAAGTAACGACAATGTCGATCTGTCCAATCTAACATGGGTGCTACAGAAAATTTTATACTCTTCATTATTTTATCTTTAATTTGTCTTTCAAAATATCGAAAATATCGAAAATATCGAAAATATTATAGAAATCTAGATAGTAAACCTATGCAAACCGATACCACCAATGTAGGCAATGAATAAAACAAGCGCAATAGAAACAGCATAAAAGCAGATGCCATAAAAACGATGCTATCTAAAGAAACAAAAATCCCCGAGTATCACTCAAATAATAACTCGGGGCTTATTCATAATCGATCAATTTTTAGTTGATAAATTTTTAATTGATGAATCTCTCACCGTTTAATCGATAGCTTACATCTTTTTTAATGAGATCGCTTTAAGTAAGAAACCGATCACTCTTAATCCGCATCTAAGAAGCTCTTAAGGCCTTCTGAGCGATTAGGATGGCGTAATTTACGCAATGCTTTTGCCTCAATCTGACGAATACGCTCACGAGTTACATCAAACTGCTTACCCACCTCTTCTAAGGTATGATCGGTATTCATATCGATTCCAAAACGCATTCTTAGCACCTTAGCTTCACGCGCTGTCAAGGTATCTAATACCTCACGAGTTGCTTCATTTAAGCCCTCATCAGTTGCAGATTCAATGGGTGAGACAGCATAAACGTCTTCAATAAAATCACCTAAGCTTGAATCTTCATCATCACCTACCGGCGTCTCCATCGAGACAGGTTCGCGAGCAATTTTTAAAACTCTACGAACACGCTCTTCAGTTTCACCCATTGCAATTGCAATCTCCTCAGGTGTTGCTTCACGTCCGAGCTCTTGAAGAAGTTGACGAGAGATACGATTGAGCTTATTGATTGTCTCAATCATATGTACAGGGATACGAATTGTTCTTGCTTGGTCAGCAATAGAACGCGTGATCGCCTGTCTAATCCACCAAGTTGCATAGGTAGAGAACTTATAACCACGGCGATATTCAAACTTATCAACCGCCTTCATCAAACCAATATTCCCTTCTTGAATAAGATCTAGGAACTGAAGGCCTCGGTTAGTATATTTTTTCGCAATGGAGATCACAAGACGCAAGTTTGCTTCAATCATCTCTCTTTTAGCTCGACGCGCCTGTGCCTCACCGATAGAGATTTGACGATTGATCTCTTTAATCTCATAGATGGTTAAATCGGTCTCTTGTTCAATCTTCGCTAATCGATCCTGATACTCATAGATATGCTTATCATACTCTAATAACGCTTCAACATATTTTGCCTTACGTTTAAAGATATCATCTTTAAAGATCGACTTATTAGCTTCATTTCTTGGGAAGATTTTTAAGAATTCTGTTCTCGGCATCTTTGCCTTACTGATACAGATCTGCATAATCTTACGCTCTAAAGGACGAATGCGATCGATCGTCTCACGTAAACGATCATACATTTCAGCTTGGAATTTAGGCGCTAATTGAAACTCGAGGAATTTCTCACGAAGCGCTGATTTTACCTCTTTGATACGATCAGACTTACTCGTTGCCCCCTCTTTCTCTTTAATAGCATTGAGTTCATCAACAATCGCTTGAAGTTCTGCAATTTTTGTTGCTAATACTTCAGGATCTGGACCGGTTGCAGTATCTTCAACTTCAACCTCTTCATCCTCTTTCTCCTCATCTTCAAGGAAGAAACTTGGATCGATAAAGCCTACCACCAAATCGGTAATACGCCCCTCTTCTTTGATCGCCTCATGATAAGAGTCGATAAGATGATAAGTCGCCGGAACATAGAGCGCTAAAGAGTTAAGTGAAGATTGAATTCCCTCTTCGATACGAATCGCAATCTGCTTCTCTTCTTCACGCGTTAAAAGATCAACCGTTCCCATCTCGCGCATATACATACGAACAGGATCTGTGGTACGACCAATCTCTTCATCATCAATATTGGCTAATACTTCTGCTGCTTCCTCAACCGCGTCGTCACTATCAACACTTTCACTTAACATTAAAGTGTCTTCATCTGGCGCCTCTTCATGCACAGAGATCCCCATATCTTCGATCATCGCAATGATGCTTTCGATCTGCTCAGGGTCTACCATTCCTTTTGGAAGATGGTCGTTAACCTCAGCAAAGGTAAGATATCCCTGCTCTTTACCAAAAGCGATAAGCTTTTTAATTTGCTCTTTTTTAAGCTGATCCTGCTTTTTTTGATCTGACTGATTGCTCATAACTTAGAATGACACCCTCAATTAATAAGTACACGGACAAACGCGCTACCGCTAGCTTTATATTTTTTTAGCGGATCATTATAACACGATTCATTCGATTCTGATACTTAGAATGTTTCGCGGGAACGCATTTTCTAACTCTCTCAATGGGAGAGCCTACAGAGAATTAATGGGGCTTTATTTTAAGATTTCAAGCATATTTTCCCTTCGATACCCTCTATTCATAGAGCAGATCATTTATCTCCACCTTCTGATCATCAAGAAGCCGCTTCATCTTCTCTAATGTTTTCATCTGTAGATAGCGTACTTGATCCCGTGTTAAAGAGAGCTTTTCACCAGTCTCATCTAATGTCTTCTGCCGACGTCCATTTAAGCCGAAACGATAGATAATCACCGCTTTCTCATTCTCCTCTAAAGAATCTAAGATCGATTCTAATACTGAAGACTTCTCTAGCTTTGTCAATTGATCGGGAATATCGAGACTCTCCTGATCGGGAATAATATGGTGAAAATCTTGCCCATCTCCCTCTTGAGTAATCAATGCATCGAGAGAGAAGATCGCCTCATTATCGGCTAGAAGATTCATAACCTCATAAATGGTCAGACCACTCTCCTTTGCCAGTTCCTTGATAGTCGGCTCTCTCTTAAGCGTTTGCGCTAACTCTTTAGCGATTCTAACTAAACGAGCTATCGCCTTATTAACATGGACAGGAACTCTAATAATTCGGCTCTGATTCATAATTGCACTACTAATATAGTGCCGAATCCACCAAACCGCATAGGTTGAAAAACGATAATTTCGCTCGGCTTCATATTTTTCAATAGCGTGATTAAGCCCTAAATTCCCCTCCGATATCAGGTCTAGTAGATCAATTCCTTGCCGTTGCTGCCGGCGAGCGATCATGACAACAAGACGCAAATTGCTCTGTATCAAAATATTTCTCGCTCGCTTATCCCCTTTTTGGGCTAGAAGTCCATATTTTCTCTCCTCTTCTGCCGTTAATAGCGGATAGCGCCCAACTTCTGTATAATAGCGATAAAGAAGATCATCTGTCCCGCGAAATTGATCATCACTTCTTTGTAAAATACACTCAAACTCATCGATCCCCTCCGCCTCAGCATCATCAACCGCAGGAGTATCTAACTCTAGAAAATCCTCTAATTGAATCTCTTCCTCTAATAGATGGTGGTGAGTTTTTCGACTTGTTTTCATAAAATGTCTACCTCTAATGAATCTAGTAGCTAAGATGTAACAAAAATTTAGCACGTTAAAACCTAGCCCGTTTTTATTGTGGGCTAGGTGATCGTTTAAAATGGGGTTACCCTCTAACTAATAAAAATATAATCCCTCTTCATTGCGTAGTGATATCGAATACTGTTTTACCTTTAAGTAATTACCCGTCTAATTACTCATCTAATGAATCATCGGCAAATCCGCACCATAATCTGACTAATGCTGTCAACTTGACTCTTAAGATCACGCTAAGTAGAGCTATACCCTAAACAGAATCTTAAACAGCATTTAAGGTAAGGATAAGCACAAACACCCACATAGTATATAAATATATATATCATTAGACGATTCGTTCTTAATCATAAGACAGCTCTTAAAATATTCAGTGAATAACGATTGGTATACAGAAATTAATATCACTATCGGTAATATCATCTTTTAATCATCTTTTAATTCTCCGTTACCGATCTCATGGTGTTCCATTAACGACTGACGGACACCCTAGTATTCGAATTAACGGCTAGATAACCCTGATTTCATCAATTAAATACTGCTCATATCTCCTCACAAAACAGAATATTAAATGAAAATAGAAATAAAAATAAAATAAAAAGAAGATAAAAATCAATAAGATGAGTAACACAATAGCAACTTTATCTTAAAATTATTTATAGCAATGTAATTGTTTGTAGATAGAGCTGAGGCGTTGATTAAAAAAATGAAAATTGATTAAAATTATCAACAATAACCAGAAAATCATTATTAAGATAAAGCGCTAATAGAGCGATCATTTGAAGAATTGAAATCGAAGACTTTTTAAAAGAGATCCCATAAAAAAAACTCTTTTACTATAGGTAAAAGAGTTTTCACAAGGATGATGATTTTTTATGCAAAACTGAACAAGCATTCCCACATTTTTAGAAGGGGATACTTATCATCAACAGATTCCCCCAATAAAACGGAAAATAGGAAACAGAAAACTGATCACGATCTATTTTCCACAAATATCCTATTAAAGATCCTATTACTGTAAAGAATTTTGAATAATAGAGATCGCTTTATCTAATAGCTCTCTTGAGGTTCCGAAGTTTAATCGAACATAATGTCCACCGACGCCAAAAGTTTTCCCATCATTTAAGGCAACGCCCGCCTCTAGAAGCCGTTTATAAGCTTCATCTTTATGGGCTGTATTAGAAAAATCGAGCCAAAGTAGAAATGTCGCTTCTGGAACAACAAGACGTAATCCTTCAATTTTAGAGAGTTCAGCAACCGCATGATCACGATTAGCAATAAGGTACTCTTTTAATTGACTTAACCACTCATCACCATAATCGAAAGCAAGCTCTGCCCCTTTAATTGCATATACATTCATTCTAGGGACCAATCCAATCATCGCTTTATGATACTCATCCCGTAATGCCTCATTTTCAATAATAGCAAAGCCTCCACTTAAACCAGGAAGATTAAAGGTTTTACTTGCTGAAATTAATGTAATCGTACGGTTTTTTGCATCTTCTGAAATCGTTGCATAGGGGATATGTTCTCCCTCCCAAACAAGCTCTGCATGAATCTCATCTGAGAGAACGAGTAAATCGTGCTTTATCACAAATCTCTCTATCTCTAAAAGCTCCTCTTTTGTAAAGACACGCCCCGAAGGATTTTGCGGATTACAGAGCATTAAGATCTCTGTCTCCGGCGTAATCATCTCCTCCATTAAAGCAAAGTCAATCTCATAGCGGATAATATGCCCCTCTACAATCTCTTTTAAAGGAACACCGATCCCCTTTGTCCCAACATTCTGCTCAATTGAAATAAAGGGCGGATAGGCAGGTGTGTGGTAGAGATAGTGTGCATTAGGATTACGGCGATAAACCATATTGGCAGCAATATTAAAGCCGGTGACTAAACTTGGCAACATCACAATACTCTCTTTTGCAATGGTCCAACCATAGAGGCGTTGTAATCGATAGACAATCGCCTCTAAAAGGCGTTCAGGTCTCACCTTTCCATAGCCGTAAACCCCTTTTTGTGACATCGCAACAAGCCCTTCAATAATCTCATCTGCCGCCACAAAATCCATATCTGCGATCCACATCGGGAGGATCTCTTTCGAGTAAGCTGTCCACTTATCGGAATTATTATTTCGGCGATTAATGATCTGATCAAAGTCATAGATCTTCTTATATTGGCTCATGGCTTATTCTCTCCTTCTGCTATTTTTAAAATTGAGCTACTGTTAGTGTACACCTTAATGTCACAAAAATGTTATTGGGAACAATTATGCTTTTAATGCCTTTAATAGCGCTTTCAACAACTCATAGAAACGTTCAACACTAGGAATATTAACCCGCTCATCTGGCGAATGTGCACCCTTAATTGTAGGACCGAAACTGACCATCTGTAATTGAGGATATTTCTCACCTAACAATCCTGTCTCTAAACCGGCATGAATCACAGAGACCTCCATCTCCTCGCCCGTTTGAGCACGATATACTTCTAACAGCTTCAAATAAGGGAGCGATTCTAAATTAGGTTGCCATGCAGGATAATCATTCCCCTCTTCAAGAAATGCGCCCACCATAATCGCTAATGCCTTCACACAAGAGCGGACTTGATCAACGCCATGATGCGTCACAGAACGCGCTAATAGTTCGGCCATCAACCCCATCTCTTCATTGATTGTGACAACCCCTAAGTTACAACTTGTCTCAACAATGGGGAGTTCAGTTGAACGGCGAATCACGCCACTTGGAAGAAGTAACAGTAGATTTAAGAGCTCTTGGGAATTCTCGGCATCAAGTGTTGCTTGAGGCTCAACCTTAGCCACTCGAACGGTCACACCTTCATCTACACCTTTAAAACGTTCCTTAAAGATGATGCGCTTCTCATTTAGATGCGCTTCAAAATCAGCTTGGTGCGCCTCATGAATGGCAACAATTGCTCGAGCTGAGCGGGGAATCGCATTTCGTAATGTTCCCCCTTCAAAAAGGGCTAAACGCAATGCTGATTGATGAGCATAATCCACAAGAAGTTCCGCTAAAAGCTGATTAGCATTCCCGAGCTCTTGATCGATATCGATCCCGGAATGCCCGCCTCGCAGACCTTCAACAGTCACTTCATAGAAGAGTCCTCGCGCTTCTTGATCAAAGTGAAGTGGTTTTGTTAAGACAAGATCGATCCCGCCGGCACAACCGACAATACAAACACCTTCCTCTTCACTATCGAGATTTAAAAGATACTCCCCTTTAAGCCAATGGGGCTGAAGATGGCGCACCCCCCCCATCCCTTGCTCTTCATCAACGGTGAGAAGCACCTCTAATGGGCCATGCTCTGCTGTTTCATCCTCTAAAATCGCAATGGCAGCAGCAACACCAATCCCATTATCTGCTCCTAAAGTGGTATCCGTGGCATAGAGCCAATCGCCCTCTACCCGTAACTGTAGAGGATCTTCATCAAAATTATGATCACTAGACTCACGCTTTTGACACACCATATCGATGTGCCCTTGCAAAATAATTTTAGGTGCCGTTTCATAGCCAGGCGTTGCCGGCTTTTCAATCACAATATTCCCAATTTCATCTTCCCGATAGAGAAAACCTCTCTGCTTCGCATAATCTCGATAAAACTGACAAATTTTCTCCTCTTTCTTTGAAGGGCGAGGAATGGCGCTCATTGCCATAAAGTGTTGCCATAATAATTTAGGTGCTTGCTCTTTTAACATACTCTACCTCGATGATTGATTAGCATGATTGACTATTTGCAATTGAATATTTGAATATTTTGATTAAATCTTTGTGATTAGATGTTTGTGATTAGTTGTTTGAAATCAATCATTTGTAAGCTTTGGTATTGATCAGCTATTTGATTACCTACCTATTTCATTAAAATAATTAACTTCTTAATTAACTTCTTAAACTTCATTTTTACATTATACCGGAATCACTTAAAGAGAATTTTCTTTCCAATGGGCATTTCTCTAAAGCCATACCCTTCAATCTCTCATCTTCCTACTCCCATCGATACCCTTTCTATCGATTAGATCTCCAGATTAGATCTTCAAAAATATCAATTATTTATAGCAAGAATGCCTCTTTTTGAGATCTTAATCTAGTTACTTTGGGTAATTACGAATCGGGGAAAATCATCGTATAGTCTTTAATAAGCAATATTATCTAATCACTGCTACTTCCACTGTCATCTCGATTGTAAGGATTTCAAGGATGTTATTTACAATAATATTTAATAATCCAAAAATGATATAAACATCCCTCACTCCGAAGAAGCATAAATACGTTTTCTCTTTAACACTTTATATCAACTTTAATCACTTACCACTGTTCTTAAGGAATACTATGTTAAAATTCAAAAAAACAGCACTCACGCTTATTTTAGCAACCACAGGTCTCTTTGCTCAGGCAGACAACATCACTGTTTTTGCTGCAGCATCACTCCAAAATGCTATCGATGAGATTAAAGTAGCTTATCAAACAGAAGATAAAAAAGGGGAGATTGAGGCACTTTATGATTCCTCTTCTAACTTAGCTCGCCAAATCGAACAGGGTGCGCCGGCTGATATCTTTATCTCTGCTAATCAAAGCTGGATGAACTATCTTGAAGAGAAGAGCCTTCTTGATAATGCAACTCGCACCAATATTGTGAAAAATGAGCTTGCACTGATCACCTTCAATGAAAATCCAATTGAGTATAAGGTCGATTTCTCCTCGAATGAATTTTGGAAAGAAGCATTAGCTAAAACACGTATCGCCTTAGGTGATCCTGATCACGTTCCAGCAGGTCTCTATGCGAAAGAATCTTTCGAGAAACTAGGGGTTTGGAAAACGGTTGAGCCTCGAGTAGCTGCAGCACAAAACGTTCGCGCCGCCCTTTTGCTTGTTGAAGTTAAAGAGGCAGACTTAGGTGTTGTCTACTCTTCAGATGCAAGTGTGAGCCAAAAAGTTAAAACAGTTACAACCTTCCCTGATGACCTTCATGAGCCGATCGAATATCCTATTGCGATCTTAAAAGATAGAGCAACACCTGCAACAGAAGGATTTTATCACTACCTCTTAAGTGATGATGCAGCAACTATCTTCAAAAAATATGGTTTTGCTATCCCTGCTAAAAAGTAGTGGTTTTTAGCATGAATCGATTTTAATGTTCTCCCTAAGCTTCAATCGCTTGTCATCTTTAACTTTAGAGGCAATAAGCGATTAGTTACAAATTTAATAATCGAAAGGGGATGAACAATAAAAGATACCAAGCTGTTAGAATCTCTCTTTAAAATCACTTCTAATTGCTGGTAGAGCCTACATATTCACATAAGTCCCCCTTAACTTATGTGAATATGTTTTTTTATATCATTTTTTTTACCGTTTTTTTATATTGTTCTGTTATCTCTCAATTTTTAGTTTTACCATAAAACTACCATCATGAAATTGACTTATTGCGTTAAGACTCATCGCGTTAATCTAAGTAGAGGGTTCTATTAATGTTTCTATCCGAGTATGAATGGTCGATCATTCTCTTAAGTCTTAAAATTGGTGGGGTTGCCATTGCGGCAAGCTTACCTGTCGGCATCCTCTTTGCCTGGATTCTTGCCCGAAAAAATTTCAAAGGCAAAAGTATCCTAGATAGTTTTATCAATCTCCCCCTTGTTCTCCCCCCCGTTGTAATCGGCTATCTTCTCTTAATCACTATGGGAAAAAATGGGTATGTGGGAAAGTGGATCGATCAAGTATTTGGGATCTCTTTTAGCTTCAACTGGAAAGGGGCTGCGCTCGCCTCTGCTGTAGTTTCATTTCCGCTCTTAGTACAGGCGATTCGCATTAGCTTTGAATCGATTGATCGAAACTTAGAGTTTGCAGCTCGTAGCCTCGGGGCATCACGATTGAAGATGTTTTTTACGGTGACACTCCCCCTTTCAATGCCGGGTATTATTGCCGGCGTCGTTCTAGCTTTTGCCCGATCTTTAGGGGAATTTGGTGCAACAATTACCTTTGTGTCCAATATTCCAGGTGAAACAAGAACGCTTCCTCTTGCAATGTATACATTGATTCAAACGCCCAATCAGGAAGCAGAAACGATGCGACTCTGTATTATCGCCATCGGTATCTCCTTTGTTGCTTTAATTCTTTCTGAAGCCCTTCAGCGAGCGCATAAAAAACGATTAGGCTTAGCGTAACTTATCACTTAACGCTGCTAATAGGTTAATGTCTAGTGCCCTCTAATTTGCAACAATATTTAAACCTGATCAGTCGAACAAGAGTAACCATCTTATGATTAAAATCGATATTACCCATCCTTTTCAAGATTTCACTTTTAAAGCGGACTTAACACTTCCCCCAAAAGGAATTACCTCAATCTTTGGCCCTTCCGGATCGGGAAAAACGACGCTACTTAACTTTATCTCCGGCAAGATGACACCACAAAAAGGGCTCATCGAGATCAATGATAAAATTATCTTAGATACTGATAAAAAGATCTCTCTTCCTATTCATAAACGGGGAATTGGCTATGTCTTTCAAGATCCAACGCTCTTTCCCCACTACTCGGTAGAAAAAAATCTCCACTATGGGATGAAGCAGCAAAATGAGATACTTTTTGAAGATATTGTGACACTTCTTGGAATTAAACCTCTTCTTAAAAAACGAATCGCTTATCTCTCAGGTGGGGAGAAGCAGCGAATCTCAATCGGGCGGGCACTGCTGAGCTCACCGAACATTCTTCTGATGGATGAACCCTTATCGGCACTTGATCAAGCACGAAAAGAGGAGATTTTAAGTTATCTGATTGAAATCCCCGATCGCTTCAATATCCCTATTCTCTATGTAACACATAATGTTAAAGAGGCACTCTTCCTCTCCTCGGCCTTTATTGCCGTTGATAAAGGTACCATGCGCTTAAAACCCATTGCAGAGATTGAGAGTTTCTATGAGAAAGAGCAATCTTAATCCCTTCCGATATTCATAATAGTCAAAGTAAATAGGTACAATGAGAATAGCTGCAATGCTATTGAAATAAACTATTGAGATAAGCTATTGGGATAATAATAGTGATATCAAAAGCGAAGATAGAAGCGGTAACATTGCGATCAAAGGTACAATCGACTACACTGAACGAACTGAAACTAAGCTTATAGAGTATATGATATATCGATCGAAGGGATCTATCGAGATAAAGATCTAATATAGATTCTTTATCTCTATGGCTAATACCTATGACTAATATCTATGGCTCATATCGATAACTAATATCGATCACTCAGATCAATGACGATACTCAGCGAGTATACTCAGTGACGATATCGATGGTTATATCGGCGACTTCATTAATAAAATCGATAAAAACTATAAAAAACAGACTAGGACATAATTTAAACAAGGATCTCTCTATGATGGCATCGTTAACGCGCTCGATAACTCGATCAACCTTACAGATAACTCTTTTAATGCTGCTTGGAATGCTTTCGTTTTTTTCGATTACTGAAGCAAAGAGCAAAATAAAAGAGCGTCCTGCAGATCGAATTGCCAATGCCTATCTTCTCTACTGTCAACAAGAGGAGATCGCCAATGATGAGTATTGCCACTGTGTTGCTGATGTCTATCGCAATAATCTCCCCAATATTCCTCTTGATAAAAAAGAGGAGGATTTCCTCATTGTCGCGTTAAGTGGAAAACTCTCTTACGCTAATATTGAAGAATCTGATTTTCCCTTTATTGAAACCTTAATGACAAAGATTGATGATCCCCGCTTTGAAGAGGGATTTGCCCATTGTGCGGCTTATAATGAAGAGCTCTTTATCGAAGAGATTGAGATGATCGAGCCTGATGACACGCCGATGAGTGAAGAGCAGATCCGAGCAATTGAGGAGATTGAAGCAATTGAAATGGAAGAGATGGATGATGAGGAGATCTATCAGTAACATCTAGATCTCGTCATTAGAGAAGCTCAGGGATGATTAGAGAAGATCACCCCTGCTGCTGATCATTACTCTCTGATCACTACTCTTTTCCCTCACTCTTTCCATAATCCTTTTTGCCACTCTCTATATCATCCTCTCCAGCACCCTTTCCATTACCCTCTTCTCCCCACGCATCCCAATCATCCCACGCTTTCCATTGATCATCCCCCTGCTTATTGGATTGAGTCTCGGATGGATCATCTAAAAAAGGGGTATCATCAAATGAATCTTTAGGAGGGAGCGGCGTAGGGTTTTCAGCCTCATAACGCCGTAACCGGCGCATATCAAGATAGGGTAAAATAAAGAGCCAGAAGATCATAAAGAGAACGCCTAAACTCCAATGAATCCAGAAACAGATAATAAGTAAGACAAGATTCCCTAATCCTGAAAAAATCATTCTTGAGTAACTCATCTTCTGAAAGTCTCGATTTAAGATCCTTCGCCCACTTGCTTTGGAAGTGCCCTCTTTAGAATGACTAACTTTAGAGTCGATTTCTTGAGAGTATTGATCTCTCTTTTCGCTCTCATTATCTCTTGTTTTCATCCATCTCTCCTCTTAATCTCATCTTTTTAAACTCGCGCAATTGCAACCATAAGAGTAAGGCTGCTAAAAATGCCGAGAGAAAATCAGCCACCGGAATTGCCGCCCAAACACCATCAATCGCAGAGACTCCCCAGCTCGGCAGTAAATTTGGCAAAATAAAGAGTGCCGGGATCAGAAAGATAATCTGACGACTGAGGCTCAAGAAGATCGAATGCCCTACCATCCCGATACTCTGAAAGAAGATTGTCACCACCATCTGAAAACCCACAAGCGGAAAGAGCAAAGTAACGATCCGAATTGAACTCATCGTAACCTGCGCAAGCTCTTCAGAGGGATTAAAAGGTCGTACCACCAATGCAGGGAAGAATACCCCTATCACAGCGGCAATTAGACCGATGCAGATGCCTACTTTAATGGTATAGAGCAATGCTTCTCTTAGGCGATCAAATGCACCAGCACCGTAACTATACCCTACTATCGGCTGCATTCCTTGCGTCAATCCCAATAATACTAAGACAACTAGCATCAGTGTAATATTAGCAATTGTATAAGCGGCAACGCCTAATGAACCCCCGTAGATCTTAACCTGCCGAATAATAATAAAGATAATCGCAGCAGAGACAACATTCATAATAAAAGGAGACATCCCGATACTTAAGACAGCCTTTGTAATCGACCAGTTATATCGAATTTTCGCAAGCCGAAACCGTAAAAGTGTCGAGTGACTCATAAAGTGAGCCATAACAAAGATGGTTCCGACAACCATCGACAACACAATTGAAATTGCCGCACCTTTAATTCCCCATTTTAAAACATAGATAAAAAGGGGCGCTAGAACAAGATTAACAACAAGCGTGAGAAGCATCGTATACATCGCCTTTCGAGGATGACCCGATGCCCGCATCATATTATTAAAACTAAAGCAGAGGTTAGAGAAGATCGCCCCCGGCAAAAAATAGCGTAGAAAATCATGGGTGTATTGGTAGGTAAACTCATCCGCCCCTAAAAGATAGACCAAATGATCTAAGAAGAGATACATTCCATAAGAGACCGTTAAGGTTATTGTTAAGGTAAGAAGAAGCGATGTTCCTACGACCGATTCGGCGCGATCATAATCCTCATTTCCAAGGTAGATCGAGATGCGACTTCCCGCTCCCGCCCCGACTAACATTCCAAAGGCAGCGATCATTGTCATAACGGGTAAGGCTATGCCCATAGCACTCAATGCATGATCATCAAGATACTCTGCATTCCCGACAAAATATCGAGTGATGATATTGTAAAGTGCAGCAACACTACTTCCGATAATGGCGGGCAGTGAGTATTTCCACAACAATTTTTTAATGGGAGCTTCTCTTAGCTCCTGTAATTGATCTATTTTTGCCATATGATCCTTATTGTTATTATTCCTATTATTGTTCTTGTTTCTCTTATTATTCGACTATCACCACTCTACTTCCCTGTTACTTTTCTATTTCTTTCCTGTAACCATCTTCAGTAACAACTTTAGCTACGATCTCATTTTCCCCGATCTCTCATTTAGAGTCTTTGTCGCAAGCTTTCACTTCTATGAGTACTCTTTTGCGGTAACTTCTGTCGTCAATAGCTTCTGACTTAGTCTATCATGAATCGCACTATAACGATCGACTCGCCCCATTAATGCTGCCTTTAATGCTTCATCCGTTGCAAAAAGATGAACTGAAGAACGCGCCCGAGTAACCCCCGTATAGAAAAGCTCTTTAGTTAAAAAGCTAGAAGCATCACTCCCTAAAAAGAGCATTACCTTCTGAAACTCACTCCCCTGCGATTTATGGATTGTCATCGCAAATGCTGGTTCAAATTTAGGTAAGGCATGAATGGAGAAGACTCTCGCTGAATCGACCCCTTCAAAATAGGCTCGAAGATTTCCCTCCTCATTTTCTAAAATAAGGCCAATATCTCCATTAAAGAGCTGATGATCGATACTATTGTGAGTGATCATAATCGGTAATCCATGGAAGAATTCCCGTAAATAGAGTTTTGGAAAGAGCGTTTTCCGTATCAATTCATTCAGGGCAATCGCCCCATATTCTCCCGTTCTTCTTGCACTTAAAATCCCCAACTGATTGAAGCACTTAAAGGCTTTCTCGGCAAATGTAATCCCGCGCCCCGTCGGAAGAAGCGCCAAATAATCATGATAAGCCTCTTTAAAATAGTGTAGCAGTTGTGTCGTTGAGAAGGGGAGCTGACTCCAAAAAAGGGATCCCTCCTCCTTTTGGAGATCAGCCGGCGTTGAGACCTTTTTAAAGAGCTTATCAACCGCTCGATATTGCTCCGCTATAGCACTCTGCCCTTCATTATTGATCTCTCTCGCCAATGCCCCTAAAGCTGAATCATCACTAAAACGATAACTCTTCTTTAAAAAACTGAGATAATTAAAAGCGGCCTGATTAGGTATCACGGGAATAGCCTCTAACGATTCACTCATCAGACGCTGTAACTGTTGATAATGCTCTTGAGAATAATTCTCTCTTGCGCAGAGCTCATGCATAATGGCCCCTGCCTCTACCGAGGCTAACTGATCCTTATCCCCTAAGAAGATCACTCGTCCCTTCTCCGGCAGTGCCTCAATCAATTGCACCATCATCTGTTGATCGATCATTGATGCCTCATCTACCACCAAAAGATCGAAACTTAAAGGATTGAAGCGATCAAAGTGAGGCTTTCGTGTTAAGGGATCGATTCGAAGAAGACGATGAATTGTCTGCCCGCTATACGGGATCAGCGCTAACTGTTGTCGTACAGCCTGCTCCTCAACTTCAGGCAGCGTTGCAATATCATGCTGTAAAGTGCGGATTTGCCCCAAAATCGACTCCGATAATCGAGCAGCCGCCTTTCCTGTCGGAGCGGTTAAAAGAATTGTAAACGGTTGCTTTCGCGCCTTTAACTGGCGCTGCCGCAAATGAAGATCCACCAAAATTTGAGCAATCTTAAAGACTGTCGTTGTCTTTCCCGTTCCCGGCCCCCCGGAGATAACAGAAAGAGGATTGAGAAGAACATTCGCCGCTGCAAATTTCTGCCAATTGAGCGACTTATCCACACCAAAATAGTCATCGAGTCGCTCTTTTAAGAAGCTAACCTCCTCATCTAGAAGCGAGATAGAGCGTTGTTGCGCAAAAAAGTCGATAATCACATTCTCCTGCGCATAATTGCGATCAAGATAGAGTGTCTGCTCTACCCGAACTAAGGGAAGTTGAATCGATTGCAAAACCTCCTGCCAAAAATTAGCCAACCTAGCGCCCTCATTCGACTCGCTCGACTTATTCGACTCATTCCATCTATTTAACCGATTGGATTCATTCAATTCATCTTGCGATTTTCGCCCCGAATCGCTCCCTAAGAGCAATGCAATAAAACCAGAGATAATACTCAACCGTGCGGGATCTTCCACCTCAGAAAACCACTGCTTAGGATTCTCTAAGTAAGCGATCGGTAATGCTGTATGCCCATAACCGTAAGCCCGGCTCAAAAGTAGTAGGATAAAGGTGTAACCGAGCCAATGACGAGGAGATTCAATCTGACAATTTTGTGCAATAAATTCAGCAAAATAGAGATCGATATAACTCAAGTAACGACGCTCTACCCATTTCTGTAATAGCGATTTTAGCAAGCGTTGCAAAGTACGACGCTCCGCCCTATTTAAATGTTTTTTTTGTAGAAGCGCCTCTAACGCCTCAACCTCCGGGAAGAGCTGCTGAAAATAGATGGGAAGAGAGACACTTACGCTCGGTACCTCTTCCCGCTCATTTCTCTTTTCGATCTTCATCTACTGATCCTCCTCATCCATTTCCGCCTCATCCATCCATTGATCTTGCTCCATCTCTTCTACGCTCTCTTCACTGAAGGAGTCCTCAGCTCGATCTAATCCCAATAATTTCATCAATGACTCAATCAAAGCATAATCAGGCTTAATATAGTAGATACCACTTGCACCCTCCGGCACCATTCCTCGTAGATAGAGATAGTAGACACCCCCAAAATCACGCTCATAATCGAAATCAGGACGCTGATTTTGTAGAAATTTAACTGCCGCCACTGTATAGAGTAGATATTGTAGATCGTAGTAAGCGTGATCGATAGAGCGCTGCATCGTATCTTGATTATAATCTTCCGGCAGTGGCCCAAGATAGTTGCTCTTATAGTCAGCAACATAAAACTTTCCATCGACCTCAAAAAAGAGATCGATAAATCCTCGGAGAAAACCACTTAATCTCTCAAAATCTAACGCACTCTCCACTTCTCGCCGCTGCTGCTGATTGAGAAGATGATTGAAAGAGTGAGCATCGATTCGCTGATTAATGGGGAAGATAAACTCCAACTCCCGAACCTTGCGATCTCCCTCCAAAATCATCGCTAAATTTTGAGACAAAGAGAGATCTGCATTAAAGATAGAGGTCAGCCAGAGCTGAAGCTCCTCCACTAATATCGGAAGATCAGCTACGGAGACAAGATGGATAAAATTCTCCTCGACTAGACGCGTCAAAAGTTGCCGATCTTCCAATTGTGTGGGCTGATAACGCTCTAATAGATCATGGATGAAGTTACCGGTAATCGCACCTTTAGGAAAATGGGAGAATCGCTCTAAAACGATCGGCTCATCTGCCATCTCCCATGACGATACTGTGGAAGATGGCGCAAGATCGAGATCACTACCTCTATCACTACCTCTATCACTATCCCTATCACTCTGAATATCGATCTCAACTTCATCATCTAATAACTGAGGAATCGGCGTGCTACTTTTGGCATTGTAAGAGAGATTAGAGAAGCTAGTGAAACGCCATAAGGGGGCTAAATGTCGCTTAAATTGTGCCGGCTCTCGAGGTGAAAGTTGCTCATTAATAAGATTGAGTCGAATCGATTGGGGCGCTTTTAGATCCTCTTCAGAAAAAGGTCGATGTGCAATTGCAGCCTCAAAAAAGCGAGATAGATCCTCATCACGACCACCAATCCCCATCAAGTAAGAGAGTGCATTATCTTGATACGCTTTTTTATCCAACACACGAGTAAAACCAACATAAGTATGAAACTTTGCCCGTGTCAGAGCAACGTAGAGTAAGCGGATATCTTCTGCTAAATTCTCTTTTAGAAAATAGGCTTCAATCTCCGGCGTACTCTCTTCAGGATAGATATAGCGCCGATTTTTAGCCTCATCAATATAGATTCCCCCCTTTTCAGTACGCCCTTTAAAGAGAGCGAAAGGCAGAAATACAATCGGAAACTCTAATCCCTTCGACTTATGGATCGTCATGATCTGTAATGTCTTAAAGTCACTCTCAAGCCGAATCTTCTCTTGCTGCTTTCCTCCCACATTAAAGATCTTGTCATGCAACCAGAGAAGTAATGCCTCACCATTGCTAAATGACTCACGCTGAAGAATCTCGGCGAGGTGAAAAAGATCACTCGCATATCGCTCACCATTTTCGAGCTTTAATAATTTTGCAAGACGATTCTCCCTGACCATAAAGGTTCGAATCATCGCTAAAATCCCCTGCTTCTCCCAAATTTCACGCAGTTGATACCGCTCCGTTAAGAGGTTTTCAAAGGCATCGGGATCACTCATCAAGGCTTCATACTCCGCAACTGAAAGACCATAGAGCAGAGATCCGATCGATTGCATCACCTTTTTTCGATCATGCATAAAGAGTAGGCTATAGAGAAAGAGGTAGAGATCAAGCGCAATACTATTGCCGGCATCGAAGATGGAACTCTTCTCCGATAGATAGACCGCATTCACTCCAACTTTTCGGAGAGCATTCCGAATAATATCCGCCTCATAACCAGAGCGCACTAAGATGGTAATATCCTCAGGGGAGATCGCGCGAACACCATCTTCACTTTTTAGCACCCCTTCTGTTAAAAGCGTTGCGATCTCCTGTGCAGTTGCTGCGGCCATCTGTTCTTGAAAATCGCTATTGTTAAGGGTCAAAGCCTTTGTACTTTTAAGGCTCTTAGGACTCTTAAAACTCTTAACGCTATTAGCATCCTTTGCTTCATCCTCCTTCTCTTCGGCATCTCTCTCCCCTTCTACAGGGGTCGGCTGATA
The DNA here is from genome assembly GCF_003121895.1 of Ignatzschineria cameli. Lineage (GTDB taxonomy): Bacteria > Pseudomonadota > Gammaproteobacteria > Cardiobacteriales > Wohlfahrtiimonadaceae > Ignatzschineria > Ignatzschineria cameli. Next base: position 473,628 of record NZ_QEWW01000002.1, on the reverse strand, counting down.
TTCCAAAAAGGTGATACCCGAGGCGGGTTGATTCGGCAGGAGAAGTTGAGTCTCCGCCGCGGATGCAGGTGTCTTAATCTCGATAAAGGGAATATTTTTCTCAATAAAAGGGGGATTAATTGCCGCTCTTAAACCAAAAAGACGATTAACGGCAGCAACCTGCAGCTCACCAGAGCGATAGTTAGTATTGAGCGTATAGATCTCTGTAATATGCGCCTTAATCCCTAAGTAGGAGTGAATATCAGCCCCACGAAAACGGTAGATCGATTGCTTTGGATCACCAATCATCACAAAAGGTATCTCCGGATAATCGAAGAAGAGCCGGCTAAAAATCGCAAGTTGCTGATGATCCGTATCCTGGAACTCATCAATTAAAACAGCGCGATAACGAAGGTGCAGTGCTTCCAAAAAACCTTCTGTTGCCGTTAAACTCTTCTGATCGAGCTGTGAGAGTAGATCATCAAATCCTAAGATATGTGCTTCTTGCTTCATCTGTTGCAAAACTTCAGAGACTCGATATCCCGCATAGTGGCAGCAGATGATAGGAATCGTATGGAGTGACTCTAAATCGGTAAAGAGCTGATAGAGCCTCTCCGGCATTTGGCGCAGATCGCCATTTTTCATCAAACGGCTCTCCATATGGCTAAGAGAGAACTTATCTTGATCGGGAAAAGGAAGGATGGAATCGCTCTCCACCCAATGCATCAAAGAGGCATGATATTTTCTTATCAGATCGGAGCGGTAAGATTGCTTCTTTAAGCCGACAAGATCTATCAGATGGATAAAATCATCGAGGCTAAAATCACTGCGAATCACCGCTTTCATCGCTTCAACTTCTATTTGCAACTGATCTAACAGTTGCTGTAGACAATCGATCTGCCCCCATCCTTTCTGTTGCCAGAGATCGCTTCTAATAAGTGAAGGATCCCGAAGGAGTGGGGAGATTTTATCGAGAAGATTAAGTCCTCTTCGTTGAAAGAAGCGGTTATCTCGCACCTCATGTGCTAGTGGTACACCGAAAATTGTTTGTACGGTCTTTGCCGCCGTTAAAGAGAGGGGATAACACTCTTCTCGCCAAAAATGGTAAACCGCCTCTCGATAATAATCTGAGAGATCCTCTACCAATTCGAAGTTAAAAGGTTGCCCTAGATCGAGAGCGTTCTCTTTTAGAAGTCGTTGACAAAATGCATGAATTGTAAAAATCGCTGCCTGATCGATCGCGCCTTCCGCTTCAATCAGAAGGTTAAGCGCCGCATGATAACGTGGAGCTTGAGGGGAATCTTCCGCAAATATTGCCTCACTCTCCTGAGCTAAGGAGAGCGGCTGAGGGGCCGCTAGATAAGCTTCAACAAGCGCTAAAAGTGCCGAATCAGCTACCGTTTCTCCCAACATATGTTGTAAAAATGTACGTTTTAACTCAACAATTCGACTATAGATACGCTCTTTAAGCTCTGCAGTTGCGGCATTAGTAAAGGTCACTATCAAGATTTCAGGAAGCTTTTTAGGCGTCTTATCCTCATTTAAGCCGAGCAACAATCGCAATACTAAGAGTGTAATCGTGTAGGTTTTTCCCGTGCCTGCAGAGGCTTCTATCATCATATTTCCGGTGATAGGAACCGTTTGAGGATCTAAAATGGGATAAGGAGAAATAGAAGATTGATCATGCATAGCAATAGAACTCTTGACTCACATTAAATAGCCATTCGATAACCGCTCAATAGTGTTCAATAATTATTAACAATCTGTTAATTCAATATTTAAGCAATAATATTTAAGTAATATTTAAGCTGAATCATCAACAAGAATCATCAACAAGAATCATCAACAAGAATCATCAACAATATTAAACAGCGGCTAAACTAAATTAGATTTATAAATTAGATTTATTTATAGATCAGTTTGATCTTAAACTCGATCTCAAACTGGATCTTAAATTTGATGTTAAACTTGATATTAAATTTAATATTAAAACTGATATTAAAACTGATCTATTGTCGATAAAATCAGAGAGCCCCATAGTAACATGAAGTCAGCTCACTGCTGTAGATTGAAAGCGTAAAACATCACTCATCGAAACAGTATTGATTGCGTAATAGACAGAGTGTCGCCCCTCTTCCCCCCATCCTTTGAGGAGGATTCGCAAATGCTAAGATATCGAGTTGCAATCGAAGCCAACGATCGATCAATCCTCGAATAATCGGATCGCCCTTAGAGCCATAGCCCTGCCCATGAATAATCTTGACACAAAAGAGATTCTGTTTTAAGGCAGAATAGAGGAAATATTGAAGCTCATCACGCGCTTCTGACGCGGTTAAACCATGAAGATCGATAACAGCATCAGGAGCGAATTTTCCTTGAATCAGCTGTCGTAATAACTTAGGAGCAACGCCTTCTCGTCGAAATCGCATCTCTGAGGTTGGATCACTATTGATCCAAGTGGGATCATCACTCATAAGATCTACCATCTCAGGATCCTCTCGTAACGCCTTACGAATCTTCACCTTCAATTGTGGTCGTGGCAATTTTAAGACATTCTCTTGATTTTTAATCTTAACAACATTGCCAACACTCCCACGAAAAAGGGCTCTATCTTCCTCACTAATCTTCACAGCTCCCCTCTCTTCTCTCCATCTTATTCAACCCGCTACTTATTAGGCCGGCTTTCTTGCCAACATCGTTGCAAATTGTAATTTAAGGCGATTACCATCAGCATCACGACGATGGAGTTCTCCCACCTCTTCATTGTAATGAATCAGCTCCCACCCTTCATAGTAGCGGCGAAGCTCTCCCTCGGCGAAGGTAAATGGAAATCCATCAAAAGGGTAAACCTCTGTCGACATCGCCGAAACAATAAGATTGTATCCACCATGAGCAGTGTGTTGCTGCATCTGTGTAATAAGATTGGGGATCGCCTCCCTTTGCAAGAACATCATCACCACCGTAGAGATCATCAGATCATATTCCCCGGTGATCTCGATCTTATTAAGATCTCTCGCTTCCACCGTAATATTTGTAATCCCCTCTTTCTCAATAATGTCACGGATCGTCTGCAACATTCTAGGATTGAGATCGTAAGCGGTGACATCAAATCCCTGCTCAGCTAAATAGAGGGAGTTTCGCCCCTGCCCACATCCAAGATCGAGCAGGCGTCCCGGCGCTACTTGATACTCTTCAATCAGCGCCACAACATCTGTATGGGGGAGTGTTAAACCATATTGTTGATGAAAATAATCGGTCGGACGTTTGCTATTCATACTCTTCCTCTACACTTAACCTATCTCTGATTCGGATCTAATATGGATCTGAGATTCTCTCTCAAACTACCTCAAATAATAAAAGGGCAGAATAGTTCTGCCCACAAAGTCGCCCCATAAGTTGCCATCGCACATTTGAGTAATCTCACTGAAATAATCTTATGGGAATGATCTGATTGAAATGATCTCATTCATGAAGCCACTTTATTCGCTATTATGATACCTGATCATGAGAAAAAGAGCGGGAAGAAGTCTAAAAAGAGAACGTTAACAACCTCAAAATCGTCTATTCATAACGAATCCAGGTTCCTGTCTCTCCTTTAAAACCCTCTTTTGCTCGCTCTAAAGAGGTGATCAAAGCGCGTTTATCTCTATTTTGTTCCACAAAGCTCATCGCCGCACGAATCTTCGGCAACATCGATCCCGGCGCAAACTCGCCAGATTCAATAAATTTGGCTGCTTCGGCATAATTCATCTCGGAGATCTCCTCTTGATTTTCCTTACCAAAGTTGATCGCCACCTTCTCCACTGCAGTCAAAATCACTAAAAGATCGGCATTAATCTGGTCGGCTAATTTTGCTGAGGCAAAATCCTTATCGATCACCGCTAATTTACCAACAGTAACTCCCTCTTCTACCGCAACAGGAATTCCACCACCGCCGACAGTAATCACCAATTCACCGGCATTGATAAGGTTTTCAATAGTCTTAATCTGCACAATTTTTTGAGGTAGTGGAGAGGCCACAACAATTCGATATCCTCTTCCCGCATCTTCCATAACAGGGTAACCGGCAGCTTCTAACTTCTCCGCTTCCTCTCTGCTATAGAAGGAACCGATCGGTTTACGCGGATTTGCAAAAGCAGGATCATCACTATCTACTAATACTTCCGTCACAATGGTCACAACCTCTTTATCGATCTGCCGGCGCTGCAATTCATCTCGTAAAAATCGTTGTAGATGATAGCCGATATATCCCTGGCTCATCGCCCCACATTCTGTAATAGGAACACCCTCTTTACCAAGATTCTTTTCCGCAACATCCATTGCCAGCTTGATCATTCCTACCTGGGGCCCATTACCATGGGCTAAAACAACATCATGTCCTTCTGCAATCAGATCGACAATAGGCACCACCGTCGACTTTAAGATCTTCTCCTGTTCACTGACACTATTTCCGAGCGCATTGCCCCCCAAAGCTACTACGATTTTCATCCAAACCTCCTTATTTATAACCCTACTAATTTATCCTATTGCCTCTTTAACGCCAATTTAAATATTAGATAGAGGTTGAGGTGACATGAAAAAGATCAAGCCTTTTCAGGCTTAAAGTTAAAAGAGCTTAAAATTAAAAGAGATTAAATGGAAGTAGAGAAAATTAAAATAGTAATAGTCTATTCCAACAAAATAATCTAAAATAGTGCGCCGCTAAAATATTGACATATTTATATAATATTTTATAAAACCATATAAAAATCATATAAATATTACTTGCATCATTACTTTCAACATTGCTTACATCGTCTTACACCTAAATAAGCTGTAGGCTATCGGCAATAATCTATTGGATATAATCTTATAAGATATAATCTAGAAGCAATGAATATAGTCATCAAAATATAGTCATAAACTTTTCGCTGATAGAGGCTGTAACGTTGATTGATGGCAAAGTCAGTCTATAGCGGTTTATAAAGGTCTCCTCCTTTCACCTAAATATTGAAATATTGACAAAAGATAGAGTAAAAGTATGAAAATTAAGTTTCTTCAAGAATTTAAAGAATTCGCTATGCGTGGCAATGTAATCGACCTAGCTGTTGGGGTCATTATTGGAGCTGCATTTAATAAGATCGTCTCTTCCCTCGTTTCCGACATCATTATGCCACCGCTAGGGTTACTTCTTGGGGGCGTCGACTTTAAAGATTTTGCCCTAACACTTAAAGATGCCGTAGGAGATGAACCTGCCGTTATCCTCAACTATGGAATGTTTATTCAAAATATCTTCGATTTTATTATCGTGGCATTCTCTATCTTCTTAGCTATTCGTGTGATGAATAAGTTACGCGCAAAACAGGATGAAGCAATTGCTGAAGCGGTTGAAGAAGCAGTAGAAGATCCTAAGCCGACTCAAGAAGAGGTTCTCCTTGCTGAGATCCGCGATCTCCTTAAAGAGGGGCAGAAAAAGTCTTAATCATCGATTATCGATCGACTTTACTCTTTGAGTAAAAAATAACGGACTAAAAAATTAATCGATAGAGAGTATAAGTAATCCTTCTACTCTCTTTTTTCTTCCCCTCTTTTGATCTCCCGCTTGATATGCTATCCCTATTAGCTAACAAGCGAATCACTGATAGAATCATTGATAACTAATAATTGATTAGTTGATTTGTTGATTAAGTTAATAATTGATAATTGATAATTGATAATTGATAGTTGATAAAAACAAAAATAACAGAAAGGGGGCAATCATGACACATCTACTCTATCTAACAGAAAATGATCGAGGCCTTGAGCGTTGGCGTACGGAGATCGCTAAAATCGATCCTAACATCACACTCCACAGCTTAAATGATCCTTACGATCCAGATACCATCGAAGTTGTTCTTGCATGGAAACCTCCTGCTGGCATCTTCCCAAAACTGACGCGCCTAAAATTAATTCAATCGCTAGGTATGGGAGTTGATCATCTCTTTAAAACAAAAGATCGACCGCCAACAATGCCGATTGCGCGAATTATCGATGCTGATATGGCAAATCAGATGAGTGAATACTCCCTCTATGGCGCTTTAACGGCCTTTCGTAACTTTCATCATTATCGCGCCGCAAAAGCTCGCGCCGAATGGGCGCCAGAACCTAGAAACTTCCATGATGAGTTTGCCATCGGTATTTTAGGATATGGGGAACTAGGGCGAACAACCGCAGAAAGATTGAGACAAAATGGCTTCCCCAATATTCGTATCTGGTCACGCACCCCGAAAGCGATCCCCTCTCTAAAGTGCTATGCCGGCAAAGAGGAGCTTCTCTCTTTTGCGAAAAATCTAGATCTTTTGATCTGCCTCTTACCGTTAACCGCAGAGACCGAGTCGATCCTCAACAGCAGACTCTTCGATCAACTCAACCCCAATGCTTATCTCATTAATGCCGCTCGCGGAGAACACCTCAATCACGCAGATCTTATTGCCGCTATTGAATCGAAACAGATATCGGGGGCTCTGCTTGATGTCTTTGCCGAAGAGCCTCTCCCTAAAACAGATCCTTTCTGGACAATTCCTGAAATTGAGATCACGCCTCATGTTGCTGCATCGACAAATCCTCGAACGGCAGCAGCGCAAGTGGTGGAGAATATTCGCCGTGTTGAAGCTGGTAAAAAGGCTTTAAATCTAGTTGACCTCAAACGTACTTACTAGTACTTGGCAGTTGCTAGTAGTTACTAGTAGTTGCTCCTAGTTTAAGAGGATTTTGACTTTAAGTAGTAAAAAAGGCACTCAAAAAGTGAGAGTGCAAATATGTTATGATCATGATTGTGAATCTCGATCATTGATCATCTTCTATTGATCTTTTATGATGGATCACCCCATTTCTCTTGTATCATCCATTGAGGTTATCTAACAATGCTTGCACTCAACAAATTTATGTTCTATGCCGGAATGATTATTAGCGTCATCGGCACCGTTGTCGGCTTACCCTTACTGATTCTTGGTCAGAAAACCATTGGCATCTATCTTGTAACGATCTGTGTCCCGGTGGGATTTTTGATGTGGTTTGCAGGTTTTGTCGCTTATACATTTTTACGCCCCAACTCTCTTAGAGAGAAAGATGATCGTGCTCATGATGCTGCACAGCGTTATCAGCGCCAAGTACCAGACTAAAATGGCAATCATCTGACCCCAACCTAATACCTAATAAATATAAAATTAACCCAGACCACCCCAGAAACTGGGACAGAAATAGAAAAATAGAAGTAGAAGTAGAAGTAGAAACAGGAGCAGAAAAAAAGAGGCTGAATAGATCAGCCTCTTTCTCTTTATCTCTTTCTCTTTATCACTTTCTCGTTATCTCTTTCTGTTTTTCATCTTCACATCTTGCTACAAAAACGAGATGCTATCACGACTAAGCTATCACTGCTCATTTAGAGCTGATGACGTTGACGATAAGCCTCAGCTAATGTCACGCCAGCCGCTACAGAGACATTGAGACTCTCAATCTCTCCTTCCATAGGAATCTTGACGATAAAGTCACAATTTTTCTCCGTTAATCGGCGCATTCCCGAGCCCTCAGAGCCCATCACAATTGCATGAGGTCCTCTAAAATCAGCAGAGAAAATGGTACTTTCACCACCACCTGCTAATCCTGAAATCCAGATACCTCTCGCCTTTAACTTCTCTAAAACACGCGCAAGATTAGTCACCTCAATAAAAGGGACACGCTCCGAGCTACCACTAGAGACTTTACGCACTACCGGCGTTAATGAGCAGGCATTATCTTTAGGCACAATCAGCGCATCAACCCCAAACGCCTCGGCACTGCGAAGGCAAGCCCCTACATTATGTGGATCTTGCACCTCATCTAAAATAAGCAGAAATGGTGGGTGATCGAGCTGATCTAAAAGCTGATAGAGGAAGTTTTCACTCTCAGGGGGACGCACAGCGATTCTTGCAATAACGCCTTGATGACGACTCTCTCGCACCAACTCTTCTAACCGTTCACTAGGAAGATGCTCCGGTTTGATTTTAAGCCCTTCTAACAAGGCGATCATCCCTTGCATGCGTTTATCCTTCCGGGAAGGATCAATCGCAACTTTAATAACTCGATCTTCTCTGATTGCTGCTTCCACTGCATGAAAGCCATAAATCCACTCTTCAGCCATCTCTTTTCACTTATCTTCTGTTGAATAAAATTGTTCTCAATTATCGCACGTTTTCACCACTATTGCATGAACCTTTAGTGAGATAATGGAAGCAAGCAAAGAGCTCTTTCACTAGTTATCATTCTTACTATTTCTCTAATCTTCCCTGCTCTTTCTCATCTCTTTCCCATCTCTTTTCCAACTTCTGCCCATCTCTTTAAGAACTCTTTAAGAAAAGAGTTCTTCAATACTTCATAATAAGTATCAATTATTGTAAAATGATGAACAAATGTAGAGGGCATTATGATTTCCTCTCTACAGAGGAAAGTGTAAACGCCCACGCATTGAATATTTTTGCTATTAACATAATCTTATTCACAGTAGATTATTACCATGCCAGAGCGGCTCAAACTGTTACGGCATTACTCGATAGCTGTTAAAGCGATTTCAACAGTAATCGACATGAATCATTTGATCGATCTTATGAGAAGGCTGTTTTATCGATTGCCCATTATGCATAGTAGAGATGTGGAGGCTAATAGCTTCGAATCATCTCAGCGGCAATCCCAAAAGACTTTTAAAACTTAACTCATTTTATGATCCTAGCGATTAGGAGAGTTAAGAAGCACTAGGGGAATCTTTTAAAAGTCGACATTGGAAAACTGTCACCATAAGTTTCAATTAAATGGTAAGTAGCGATTATGAAGTCGCCTTAATTGTTAAAGAGATCATTCTCTATTGCAATAGGTCGTGAGATTAAGTACGGGATGTCATGAAACTTAATCTCTTAAACTACACTCACTAACAAAAAGGGCCCCCTATGGAACTAGATCCGATAGTGTTAGCGCGAATACAATTCGCAATCAATATCTCCTTTCATATTATCTTTCCAAGTATCAATATTGCGCTTGCTTGGATACTCCTCTTCTTTAAACTACGATTTGAAAAGACCAATGATCAATCTTGGTTAGATGCATATAACTTCTGGGTGAAGATATTTGCTTTAAGCTTTGCCATTGGTGTCGTTACCGGTGTAACGATGAGTTTCCAATTTGGTACCAACTGGCCAGGATTTATGGAGCATGTCGGAAATATTGCCGGCCCTCTCTTAGGTTATGAGGTATTAACTGCATTCTTCTTAGAAGCGACCTTCTTAGGTGTCATGCTCTTTGGTCAAAAGAGAGTTTCACCCTTTATTCACAACTTAGCAACCTTCCTTGTGGCAGTGGGAACAACCTTCTCCGCATTCTGGATTATTGCACTCAACTCATGGATGCAGACCCCTGCAGGCTATGAGATGATCGATGGTATTGCGCATGTGACAAGCTGGTGGGATGCGATCTTTACACCCTCATTCCTAACACGCTTAGCACATATGCTTCTAGCATCAGGACTCACAGCAGCCTTCTTAATTGCCGGTATTTCAGCATATAAGATTGTTAAAGGAGATCCTTCTAAATCGAGCCGTCGTTCACTCAATGCCGGCGTGATTATTGCGGCAATTCTTATTCCGATTCAGATCTTTGTTGGCGACCAATCAGGACTCTTAGTATTAAAACATCAGCCTGACAAACTTGCGGCAATTGAAGCCGTTTGGGAGACTGAATCGCCGATGGCATTCAACGTTATTGCTTTCCCTAACGAAGAGACTCGTAGTAATGATTTTGCGCTGCAAATTCCCCATCTAGGTAGTATTATTTTGACCCACTCTCTTGATGGAAAAGTGTTAGGACTCAATGAGTTTAAAGAGCATCCTCCTGTTGCTATCGTCTTCTGGAGCTTTAGAATCATGGTGGGCGTTGGTCTCTTAATGTTACTCACATCATGGATTGGTGCGGTACAGTTGATGCGTCGCAAAAAAATTGGACCTAAGATGCTCAAAGTCTTTATTGGCATGACCTTCTCAGGATGGGTGGCTGTTCTCTTTGGTTGGTACACCACTGAGATCGGACGTCAACCTTGGATTGTCTATAACTTAATTAAGACAGCAGATGCAGCAGCGCCACATGGTCCTAATGTGATGATCTCATCCTTACTCATCTATTGTTTAATCTACATCTTCGTTCTTGTGAGCTATCTTGCAGTACTTTTCTATCTCACAAACAAGACTGTTAAAAACAATATCGCTGCAGAAACACAAGGAGCATAATTATGGTTATGGATGCTGCAACAATACTTCCCGTTATCTTTGCCGGTCTGATGGCCGCTGCGGTCTTCTTCTATATCATCTTCGATGGTTATGACCTCGGCGTCGGTCTGCTCTTCCCATTTATGAGAGAGCGTAGTGATCGTGACAAGATGGTAGCAACAGTAGATCCTTTCTGGGATGCAAATGAGACCTGGATTGTTCTTGGGATTGGGGTAATCTTTATCGCCTTCCCGAAAGCGTATGGAGATATCTTAGTCTCTCTCTATATCCCAACGGTGTTGATGTTAGGAGGGCTTATCCTTCGAGGTGCTGCTTTCGACTTCAGAAATACAGCCCCTAAACATCGTCAACCGATGTGGGATGCGCTCTTCTGTTTTGGTGCCTATCTTGCAACGATGTCACAAGGGATTATGATTGGCCTCTATGCAACAGGACTTGAGCATACAATGGTTAACTGGATCTTTGCGATCTGTGTTGGGGTTGCTCTCTGCTTTGGATATGCACTTTTAGGATCTGCATGGTTAATCTTTAAATCAGATGGTCATGTACGTCTCTTTGCGGCTAAAGCGATTCGTCACTCCATTCTCTTGGCATTCTTAGCGATCGTTTTAGTCTCATTAGCGATGCCTTACACAAGTGACGTGATCTTCAAAAAGTGGTTTACGATTCCAAATCTCTACTACTTAGCGCCGATCCCACTTCTTTGTGTTATCTTTGCCTTCATTATCTTTAGAAGTCTTAAATTTATTGAGCAAGATACCACCTATAAGCGTGACTGGGTTCCCTACTTCCTCTCTGTTTTAATTGTATTGTGTACCTTTATCGGTTTTGGCTATAGTATCTTCCCCGATATTATTATTGGAAAGCTCGATATTTGGGAAGCAAGTGCTGCGCCTAAATCACTAGAGTTCACCCTCTGGGGAGTAGCGATTGTTCTACCATTGATTCTTCTCTACACATTCTATGTACATAAAATCTTCGGTGGGAAAATCCTTCACGATGAGCAGACTGGCTACTAATTAAGAGAGAATAAATAGATAGACAGATCAACGTCTACAAAAGAGGAGATCAAGATGGTCTCCTCTTTTTTATCGCAAAAATAGAACAGATTCTCCTTGCATAATGTCATTTATATTCCCACTTATCCTCCTAAGTATAAGTAGATCAATCAAGACAAACATAGCTGAACCAATGCCGGAGATTACCACTGCACGCTTCCACAAATCATGCGCCGGCAGATATGATCTTCCTCGGCATCAATAATCAATAATGCTAACCTGAGGGCATGCAGAAGTGATAAGAAGAAAATAGTCGGTTCCCGCAACTCCACAAACTCTCTTACGTAATCAATAGATATCATTATTGAACTTTATTCCTCTATTGCGAGGCATTTGTGGTGTTGATCGTATTGGTGGATATTACACTATCAAAAAAGCGATATATCCAAAGACATATCGCTCTTTTATCACTTTACTATAATTTTCCGAGAGTGCTTAATAAGCTATTACGGAATCTATCATTGAATCTGTTACTGATCTCTTCTATTTCTCTTAATGAGTTGAGATCAAACTTTGATTCAATACAGATTAGTTACGATTCATCGCATTAAGATCTTCATAAGCAACTAAAACACGCTTCACAAGACTCTCTTGACCTTTGCGTAGCCATGCACGTGGATCGTAGTAAGATTTGTTAGGACCAAATGGATCTTCTGGGTTACCCAATTGGCTCTGGAGATAGCCTTCGTTCGCTTTGTAGTAGTTGAGAACGCCCTCCCATGTTGCCCACTGTGTATCTGTATCGATGTTCATTTTGATTACACCGTAGCTAATCGCTTCACGAATATCTTCTAAGCTTGAACCTGATCCACCATGGAAAACAAAGTCGAGATGTTTTGCCGGAAGATTAAATTTCTCAGAAACATACTTTTGTGAGTTATCTAAGATTTCTGGTTTTAACTCAACATTTCCTGGCTTATAAACTCCATGAACGTTACCGAAAGAGGCCGCAATAGTGAAGTGAGGGCTTACTTTGCTCAACTCTTCATAAGCATAAGCTACATGCTCTGGCTGAGTATAGAGAAGTGCGTTATCGACTGATGTATTATCAACACCATCCTCTTCACCGCCGGTAATACCCAATTCGATCTCAAGTGTCATTCCTAATTTATCGAGACGTTTGAGATACTCAACACACGTTGCAATATTATCTTCTAAGGACTCTTCTGAAAGATCGATCATATGTGAAGAGAAGAGTGGTTTACCGGTCTCTTCAAAGAACTTTTCACCCGCTTCAAGAAGTCCATCAATCCATGGAAGTAACTTTCTTGCCGCATGGTCTGTATGAAGAATCACAGGCACACCATAAGCTTCCGCCATAGTATGAACATGCTTTGCCCCTGATACCGCACCTAAAACAGCCGCTTCATGTCCGCCATATCCTGGAAGTTTCAATCCACGACCAGCGTAGAATTGCGCCCCTCCATTGGAGAACTGGATAATTACAGGAGATTGAGCTTTAGCTGCAGCTTCTAATACTCCATTAATTGATTCTGTATTTACAACATTAATCGCTGGTAATGCGAAGTTATTCTCTTTAGCAATCGCAAATACCTTGCGAACATCATCACCAAAGAGTACGCCTGGTTTCACCACATCAAGGACTTTAGCCATACTACAATTCTCCTACAAATAGTTTAAAAACAGCCTTATTCTACCCCGTATAGGCTTCTAAATCTACCTATCCACTCGCTTAATTTTCCCTAAAACTATATTTTTAAAAAGCCCCTCTCGATCCTTAAAATGGATACAAAAATGGCCCATCATCTGCGATGATAAGGCCATCTTTTAATTCTCTCATCTCTACTGCCGGATCGAGCGGCTTAAAAGACTACGATGCCACTACTAATCCATCTTTAATAAACATCTGTCGCAAGTTTTCAATCGCCTGCGCTGTTTTATCATCTTCGACAATTAAGCCGAAGCGGACATATCCTTCTCCCCCTGCACCAAAGCCGATGCCGGGAGCGACAGCCACTGAGGCCTCTTTAATTAATTTCTCTGCAAATTTCATCGATCCCATATCACGATAAGCATCAGGAATTTTTGCCCAGAGGAACATCGAAGCTTTTGGCTTTTTAACCTCCCAACCGATCGATGAGAGTCCTTCACACAGAAGATCACGACGCGCCTGATAACGCAGACGAATCTCTTCCACACAATCTTGTGGCCCTGTTAATGCTGCAACGGCTGCATGTTGAATCGGTGCAAATGAGCCATAGTCGAGATAAGATTTAATCTTGGTTAACGCAGCAATTAAAGTTGGATTCCCCACCATAAAACCTACGCGCCATCCCGCCATATTGTAGCTTTTAGAGAGTGTATAAGACTCCACTGCAATCTCTTTAGCGCCCTCTACTTGTAAAATTGAAGGAGCTTGATAACCATCAAAAGAGAGATCTGCGTAAGCTAAATCATGCACAATCCAGATTCCATGCTCTTTTGCTAACGCTACCATACGCTCAAAAAATGCCAAGTCCACACACTCTGAGGTTGGATTAGAGGGGTAGTTAAGAAAGAGCATCTTTGGCTTAACAGGACTATTGGCAATCGCCACTTGGAGATTGGCTTCAAAATCATCTTCAGGCCCAGCGGGAACATGAATCACGGTAGCGCCGGCAATAATAGGACCATAAGGATGAATTGGATAAGCAGGATCTGGCACCAAGACTACATCACCCTTATCTAACACGGCTAAGGTGAGATCTGCTAAACCCTCTTTAGAACCGATGGTATAGATCGCCTCACGATTAGGATCTAAAGTCACTTGATACTTTCGCTGATACCAATCACAGATCGCTTCTCGAACTGGGGCGATCCCTTTTGAGGCTGAATATCGATGATTGGCACCTTCTTTTGCCGCCGCCGTTAATGCATCAATAATATGCGCAGGGGTTGGCTGATCGGGATTTCCCATCCCAAAATCAATAACATCTTTTCCTGCTGCCGCTGCTTCTGCCTTTAGCTCATCAATAACACTAAAGACATAAGGCGGGAGTAGTTCAAGACGCTTGAACTCAGTAGAAGGTTGCTTTGACATGATATTCCTCATCAATAAAAACAGGTGATTATTATAATGGTGTGATAAAAACTTTCATAAAAGCTTTTATAAAAACTTACAGAAAAAAGCTTATAGAAAATGATGCCGGCTAAATAAGCGGCGCTCTATCGCAAATTACTAGTGATTATCGAAGTTGTCAATCATCTGACAAAGACAATTTATTTTGTAAATAGATTCGCTCTCAATTGGGTGGGAGAAAAGTGGAATATAAGTTGATTTTTAACGATATTTAACGATTGCCAAAAGAGTCAAATTTCGGACTTCATAAAATAAATTAACTCAAAAAATAATCAAAAAGTACGTTATAATACAGCCCTCGAAAGTAGATAATCTCAATAGTATCGCCCTACCCTCAAGATCATATTTGAGGCTTCGCGGGGCATCAATGATAAAAGAAAGTGAAAATGATAGATAAATTAAGAAACATAGCCATCATCGCCCACGTTGACCATGGTAAAACAACCTTGGTTGACCAACTCCTCAGAAGTTCAGGAACTTTTGGTGAGCGAGAAGAGGTTGCGGATCGCGTCATGGATTCAAACCAAATCGAAAAAGAGCGAGGAATTACCATCCTCTCTAAAAATACCGCTATCAACTGGAATGGATATCGTATCAATATTGTCGATACCCCAGGACATGCGGACTTTGGCGGCGAAGTTGAGCGTGTTCTCTCGATGGTTGACTCGGTACTCCTCCTTGTTGACTCCGTTGAAGGTCCGATGCCACAGACCCGTTTTGTAACGCAAAAAGCGTTTGCAATGGGTTTTAAACCCATCGTTGTTATTAATAAAATTGACCGTCCTGGCGCTCGCCCTGATTGGGTATTAGATCAAACATTTGAACTCTTCGATAATCTTGGTGCAACAGATGAGCAGCTCGACTTCCCTGTTGTCTACGCTTCTGGAATCAATGGTTATGCAGGGTTAACGGATGATGTCCGTAGTGGTGACTTTGAACCCCTCTTCCAGGCGATTGTTGACCATGTGCCGGCACCAGATGTTGAAGTTGATGCACCATTTCAATTACAGGTCTCCTCTCTCGATTACAACTCCTACGTTGGGGTGATCGGAGTTGGCCGTATTAAGCGAGGTAAAGTGCATAAAAATATGAACGTTACCGTCATTGATCGTGAAGGTAAAAAACGTAATGGTAAGATTCAACAGATCTTAGGCTTCCATGGTCTTAATAAGATTGAGTTTGAGTCTGCTCAAGCAGGTGACATTATCAGCTTTACCGGTCTTGATCCTCTCTTTATCTCCGATACGATCTGTGATCCTCAACATGTTGAAGCATTACCACCACTCGCTGTTGATGAGCCAACGGTTTCGATGATGATTCAAGTGAACACCTCACCTTTTGCGGGTAAAGAGGGTAAATTTGTCACATCACGTCAAATCAAAGAGCGCCTTGAAGAGGAGCTTATTCATAACGTTGCACTTCGTGTTGAAGCGACAGATAATGCCGATGTCTTCAAAGTATCAGGCCGTGGAGAGCTTCATCTCTCAGTATTGATTGAAAATATGCGTCGCGAAGGTTATGAGATGGCGGTCGGTCGTCCTCAAGTCATTATTCGTGAAGAAGATGGCGTCAAGATGGAACCTTATGAGACATTGATGTTTGATATTGAAGAAAAACATCAAGGTGACATTATGGAGCAGATGGGTAATCGTTTTGCTGAATTGCAAAATATGGTTCCCGATGGCAAAGGTCGTATCCGTCTTGAGTATATGATTCCTTCACGCGGATTGATCGGCTTCCAAACAGAGTTTATGACCTTAACAAGTGGTACAGGTCTTATGTTCCATAACTTCGATCATTATGGTCCTTTGAAGAAAGGTTCTGTAGGTCAAAGAAAAAATGGGGTCTTAATCTCTAATGGTCAAGGTAAAGCTCTTGCTTATGCGCTCTTTAACCTCCAGGAGCGAGGACGTCTCTTTGCAAGCCATGGTGATGAGATCTATGAAGGCCAAGTGATCGGTATCCATAGTCGCGATAATGACCTCGTTGTCAATGCTTTAAGAGCTAAGCAGCTCACCAATATTCGTGCAGCAGGAACAGATGAAGCTTTAACATTAACAACGCCTGTTAAATTGACCTTAGAGCGCGCGATCGAATTTATCGATGATGATGAGTTGGTCGAAGTCACACCAAAATCGATCCGTATCCGTAAGCGCTATCTTACAGAAGCAGATCGTCGTAAGCATCAACGCGCAACGAAAGATCATTAAAAATTTATCAGAACACTTTATTAATAAGGTATAAATAGAGTACTCATAAAATCTATTAGAGCCTCTTAATAAACTGATCAAAAAATCAAAACCGCTCATTCATTGAGCGGTTTTTCTATTTCATCATGCGGATAAGCTTTACCTAAAAATATCAATACTTTCAATAAGTTAAGTTAGGGTTTATTTTTAATCTCGCTTATCCCACAACTATAATCAAGTTGTCCTAATAGTTATCCACAGAAAATGTGCATATCTCCCCAGAAGAGGGGATAAGATCCCAATCCGATAATCCTCTAAAAATAGAGATGGAGATCGAGATAAAAATTAAGATAGAGATCGAGCTGAAAAATTGTGTTTCACAAAGAATGTAAAAATGGCTAATTTATAAGCAAAATAGCGCTGTTTAATCACAAGCTGAAAACCCTCTATTTGCAATGCTTTTGAGAGTTATCCGCTTTATCCCACAGCTATGATCAAGTTGTCCTAATAGTTATCCACAGAAAATGTGCATATCCTGCCACTTATCCCCATAACGTCTCTTCTCTCTTCCTTCCCTCTTTTTACTACTTAGCATCGCTCTCTAACCATCTAACAACTCACGAATTGCCTGAAAATCATTACAGAGCAGAACAATATCGATCCCCGCAGCGAAGCAACGATCAACCTTCTCGCTCACTCTACCGAGGTGGGTTGCACCGCCCATATCGAGATCATCACTAATAATAGCACCCTGAAAGCCGAGCGTTTCACGTAGATAATGGAGCCACTTTTTAGAAGCGATCACACTATTATCGGAATCGAGTGCGGTAAAGATAATATGCGCCGGCATCAAAGCTTCAATTCCGGCATCGATCAGAGCGCGAAAAGGCTTAAGATCATGTGTCTCTAGATAGGAGAGAGGCCGATCATCTTGGGCGATCGCGATATGAGTATCGATCGTTACAAATCCATGACCCGGAAAATGTTTCGCCACCCCTATCGACCCGGCTGCACGTACCCCCTCATAAAAAGCGAGTACAAGTTGTGCCACGGCAGTTGGATCACTATGAAAAGCACGATCACCAATTGCAGGATTAACTCCATAATCGAGATCACAAACAGGCGCATAACTAAAATCGACCCCAACAGCTCTTAGTTCCGTTGCCATCAATTTTCCAAGCTGAGTAGCTTCAGCTAAAGCAGCCTCTTTTGAATGATCATAACGTTTTCCTAATTCTCGCATCGGGGGCAGTTTACTAAAGCCTTCACGGAAACGCTGTACTCGCCCACCCTCATGATCCACAGAGATTAGAAGATTTTGATCAATCGATCGAATCTCAGCAGTTAAGGCCTTTAGCTGAGTTTTATCTTGATAATTACGACTAAAAAGAATCACTCCGGCAACATCTCGATGCGCTAGCCAACGTTTCTCCTCTTCTGTTAATTTTAAACCGCTAATACCAATAAAGAGCGCCTGCTTCAACCCCAATAGGCGTGATCGCATCGAAGCAGATGTCTCTGCCCCTCTCTTTTCACTATCACTATCACTATCACTACAATTCGCCATGATTCTCTTCTCCTACTCTATCATCTCTTTCTATCTCTCTCTATCGATCGCTGTTGCGAACAATTACAGAGAGAGTCCTATCTATTAAGCAGCTCTCTCGATCACTACTAAAGATCGATCGATGCGACTAAATAATCGATTTCCTCTTGAGTAAAACCGGAACGAAGACGTGCTTCAATATTAAAGGGAGGTTTTAATGTCTGCCCATACTCCTCGATTAAATCGAAAAAGGTCTCTTTAGGTGGCAAGTTACGCTGCTCACAGAGATAACGATACCAATGATTTCCCACTAAAACATGGAACTCTTCCTCTTTAAGAATAATCTCTAAACGCGCAACAACATCCGTTTGCCCATTGAGTGTCAAACGCTCAATAATCCCCGGCGTTACATCTAATCCTCGCGCCTCTAAAACTCGCGGTACAAGCGCCATACGAATCAAGGGATCATGCGCGGTTCGTTCCGCTGAATCCCAAAGACCATTGTGAGCCTGATAAGCGCCATAAAATGAGCCTTCTGACTCGAGATATTGCACCAACATCCGAAAATGCCTTACTTCATCTTTCGCAACCAGTAACCAATCTTGATAAAACTTTGCCGGCATCTGGCGAAAACGGTAAGCAGCATCGAGCCCAAGATTGATCGCATTAAATTCAATATGGCAAATCGCATGTACTAATGCTAAAACGCCCGCTTTAGAACCTAAACGCCGGCGGGGCACTTCCTGAGGAGAGACCAATTGAGGGAGTGCAGGTCGCCCTGCAGGTTGAATACTCTCCAAGTCTTGAGAGGAATAAGGAGCAATCTCCCCATTCAATAGCTGATCATAGAGCCGATCGACCTTCTCACACTTCTCTTGGGGATCTGTTGTGTAGAGGGCATCCCCTATCACAGCATAAAAATCTTCTTTACCTCTTGATGCTTCTACCTTTACCGCTTCCATTCTCACTGCTTCCACTCTCAATTTTTTCACGCCTTGTTCTCTTTTTTCGCTTTTCTCGCTTCTCTCACGTCTCTCACTTCTCTCGCTTTTATCATTAAAGCTCCGCTTATTCAGGGGAACTATATTAATGATTCCTCATCGGGGAGCGGCGTAACAGAAAGCCCGAAGTATTGATGACAATGTTGCGTTGCAACCCGTCCACGAGGCGTTCGCATAATAAAGCCTTCCTGAATTAAAAAGGGCTCAATCATATCTTCTAAGGTCCCCTTCTCCTCACCCAATGCCGCCGCTAAAGTATCAATTCCAACCGGTCCACCATCAAATTTCTCCACAATCAATCGAAGGAAGTTACGGTCATGCTCATCTAATCCGGCATTATCGATATCGAGCATTGCTAAGGCTGATTGAGCGATCTCAATTGTGATATCGCCATCTGCCTCTACTTCGGCAACATCACGCACTCGGCGTAAGAGTCGGTTGGCAATTCTTGGAGTTCCTCGGGAACGACGTCCAATCTCATAAGCTCCCTCCTCTGTAATAGAGGCGCCTAATAGCCGTGCTGATCGTTTCACTATCTCCGTTAACTCTTCATGAGTATAGAACATCAATCGAGAGACAATTCCAAAACGATCGCGTAAGGGGGAGGAGAGTAACCCCGCTCGTGTTGTGGCTCCAATTAAGGTAAAGGGGGGAAGATCGATCTTTACAGAGCGAGCAGCTGGCCCTTCACCGATCATAATATCGAGCTGATAATCCTCCATTGCCGGATAGAGCACTTCTTCGACAGCGGGATTGAGCCGATGTATCTCATCGATAAAGAGAATATCGTTATCCTCTAAACTCGTTAAAATCGCGGCAAGATCTCCCGCTTTCTCCAAAATAGGGCCTGATGTCTGTTTTAAACCGACGCCCATTTCATGCGCAATAATATGTGCAAGCGTTGTCTTTCCTAAACCGGGAGGACCAAAGAGCAAGACATGGTCGAGTGCCTCTTCTCGCTGAACAGCAGCTTGTATAAAGATGCTCAACTGCTTACGAATGGGCGCTTGTCCGGTATAGTCTGCCAACTTTTTAGGACGAATCGCGCGATCTATCACCTTCTCTTCCGCTAAGGGTTGATCACTCACTATTAATCGATCTGATTCTAACATCTATACCTCTTTCTTTATGATCCTCATACCTACTCAACTTCCTTCGCTCGATCACTCTTCCTATCGGCAGAAATTGAATACCTATCTAAGCGCTCTATTCTAACAAAAAGGAGCATCGGAGGCGGTTCTTTTAGTACATATTGAAGACTCAACGGACTCTTTCTGACACTCTCTTTTCTGCTTCATAAAAAAATCAGCGAGCGGTTGCAAGATATTGCAGCCATTCGCTGATCTAATAATTATCTGTCTGTTATCCAATGATTCTAATGATTCTCTAACTGCTATCGAGTAGTATCCAACAGCTATCACAATAACATTTAAGAACCTTAAGGAAACATTGAAATGTGTCTTAAAAAATGTATTAAAAGATGTATTAAAAGGTGTAATTAACCTTTGCGTAAGCCTGGTGATTATGGATCGATTCAAAGTTCTCCGATTGAACGGAAAATGCCGTAAGATCCTGACGCTCGCGCAAAAGAACAACAAGATCACGCACGAGATCTTCAACAAAACGGGGCGTCTTATAAGCCATCTCAGTTACATATTTTTCATCAGGACGCTTTAAGAGAGGATAGAGTCTTGATGACCCCACTGATTCCATCTCCATCAACAGCTGGTCAATATCAACCGCTTCAAATCCTTGGCGATCACGAAATTGTAGCGCTATCGTCAAATGAGAACGTTGTGAATGGGCACTAAATTCCGAAATCTCTTTAGAACAGGGACAGAGGCTCGTTACCGGTGCCATAAGACGTAATTCATAGTGAGATTTTGCCGGATCAGACTGATTCGATGCCGCAACAATTTCACAATTGAAATCCATCAGACTCTCCGCTTTTGATACAGGTGCTGTACGGGTAAAAAAGAGGGGAAACTTCAACTCCACCTGTGCTTTTTCCGCATCTAGCTTCTCTTCTAAACGATTGAGTAATGTTGTCACACTTGTCAATGAAAAGGGCTTTTCCAAGCTATCCCAGACTTCAATAAAACGGGACATATGGGTCCCTTTTCGCTCTTGTTGCAACGTTACCGTAAAGGCCGCTTCCATCACACTATGTTGCGATTGCCCCCCATTACTAAACTCGATGGGAAGACGCAAACCGCTGATTCCAACTTGTGAAATCTCAACATTGCGTTCATCTTCGTAGGCCTGTACATCTTTAATAGCAGTTACATCTCCGTTTGTCACAAAATCTCCCTATTGCTTAGCTTTCATCACTGCAATTAATCTTCTAATAAATACTCGACTCAAGTCATCCGCCAAATTGCGCTTAATTGCGGCTTCTGCTGTTGTCTTCGCAAGCGGCTCCTTCTCATCGATAGAGAAGTCACGTGAGCGGGTAAAACGACTTGAAGGAAGAATAACTCCCCCTTTAGAATCAGTTACCTTAATCTGCGCAAAGATATCGGTTGTATAACCCCGAATCTCCCCATTTAAGCTACTTGACGTTACCCGTGTATCATATCCCTCATCAATATCGATAATGAGATCGGCATCTTCTCGTTGATTGACAAATCGCAACTCCGAGCCGAGCTGGCGCTTAAGATAAAACTCCACACCATCACGAGAGTATGCAGGACCATTATTCTCTACAAATGCCGTTTGATACTCCTTTGGAAAGGAGACATTTCCCCGCAAATGAAAACCGCATCCCGCTAATACCACCAAGAACCCCAATATCAGAAGGGCTTTCCTACCTATCTCTAATCTCATTATCAATTACCTGCTATAGGGTATAAAACAACTTGATTAAAATCAAAGTTTACCTGTTTTTTACCGCTCAATTTTTACCCATCTACGCCATGATGTTGAGAGGGATTGAACCCTTTGCTCAACAGCGATGATCTCTCTTTCTTTTCTGAAAGGAAGTTCTGCGTATTATAGCGGATTGAGCAGGAGATCTCTTAGAATAAATTTAGCCAATTAATTTCGCCAATTCTTAAAGCGTTCCTGCAACAGCACTTCACAAAACTGTTATAATCTACCCTCTTTCATATAGGCTATTATTAGAACTATGGATAAACACACCATACCAAAAGCTTCTGACCACAAGTTATTAGCAACTGGTATCTTTCTTGCAAAATTGATTGCGCATCTTCCCCTCCCTTTTCTTCTCTTTTTAGGAAGAATCACCGGTCGATGCTCCTACTATATTGCAAAGAGTCGCCGAAAAATCATTCAACGAAATGTTGAGCTCTGTTTTCCTGAGCTCGATAAAGCTGCGCAGAAAAAGTTAGTAAAAGAGAATTTCCTCTCTATGGGCATGGCGATTTTTGAGGTTATTATCGCTTGGTATATGCCGAAAAAACAGCTGGAAAAGCATCTAGTCTATGAGGGATTAGAAAATTTAGAAGCATTTGAAAAAAGTGGTAAAGGCGCCCTTCTCCTAACGTTACATATGACTCCATTAGAACTAGGAGGACGCGCAATCTCCTTTAAAACAAAGGTGAGAGGGATGTATCGGCCCCATGAAAATGAGTATTATGAATATGTGCAATATAAAGGTCGCTTCGATCAATCGGGGTTAGAACCTATCACCCGCGATGAGACACGCAGAATGATCAAGCTCCTTCGAAATGGTGATCTCATCTGGTATGCTCCTGACCAAAATTATGGCAGCACCGACCATGTCTTTATCCCCTTCTTTGGCGTTAAAGCACTCACTATTACAGCCACATCAACTCTTTGTCGTTTAGGTCGAGCGGCGGCGCTTCCCTACTATGTTGTCCGAAAAGGGAGCCAATATCACATCAAAATCTTACCCATGTTGGAAAATTTCCCCACTAAGGATCTCGAGGCGGATACATTACGGATCAATCAGATGTTTGAGTCTTGGATTTTAGAAGCCCCTGAACAGTATCTCTGGGCACATCGGCGCTTTAAGACTCGCCCGAAAGGGGAGCCTGATCTCTACAAAGATCTATAATCACATACTATAATCGCCTCATTGATGCGAGGATATTGAGATGAAGATATTGAGATGAAGATATTGAGATGAAGATATTGAAATAAAGGTATTGAAACAAGGATAGTGAAATATAGGTATATAGATATTCAGATATAGAAAGAGGGATATCCAATATAAATACTTAACTATATAAACATTGATCAGTTAAATCGATCAATTAACATTAGAAGTTCAATATTGATCAATCGACAATAGTGATAGTCAATGCAGATAGTAGTTACAATAGAGTTACAATAGGGTTCCAATATAGTGATAAATGGCTTAGTAACGATGATCGTACTCTCTGCAATAGATCAAAATATCCTTTAAAATAGAATGGAAAGCACCCTTGATATGGAATCAGGCTAACTCTTCATCCTTTTTTTAGGTATAATCGCAACTTAGAATTTATTTTAGCTCAACGCTATTTGCGGTTGTAGCAAAATCGCAAAGTGGGATCACACAATGGAATCAATATGACAATCCCTCTCAATTGAGCGATAACTCTAACTCTGTACAATTTCATAGGATTTAATTAGACGTGACAAGAATTACAACACAATCAAGCTTCACTTATGATGAGCTTATCGAATGCGCTAAAGGCAACCTTTTTGGAGAAGGAAACGCACAACTTCCAATGCCACCGATGCTGATGATTAGTCGCATTGTCTCCATCACTGAAGATGGTGGAAAATATGGTAAAGGTTCCATCACAGCTGAGCTTGACCTTAGTCCTGACCTCTGGTTCTTCCCTTGTCATTTTATTGGTGATAGCGTTATGCCCGGTTGCTTAGGGTTAGATGCAATGTGGCAGCTTGTTGGTTTCTATCTTGGCTGGATGGGTGGAAAAGGCCGTGGTCGTGCGCTCGGCGCTGGGAATGTAAAATTTACAGGTCAAGTTCTTCCAACCGCAAAGAAAATCACTTACAACATCCATATGAAGCGTGTTATTTTAAGATCTTTAACCATGGGTATTGCTGATGCAACGATGGAAGTTGACGGCAAAGAAATCTACGTAGGGGAAGATCTAAAAGTTGGCCTTTTCACGCAGACAGACAACTTTTAATTTTTTGGAGGAATCTTATTCATGAAACGTGTTGTTATAACAGGCCTTGGTATTGTGTCGAGCATCGGCAACAATAAAGATGAGGTCTTACAATCGCTCCTCAATACACAATCTGGAATCAAGTTCTCAGAAGAGATGGCTGAACTTGGTTTTCGCTCTCATGTTCATGGAGCACTCAATATTGATTTAGCCTCTCAAATTGATCGTCGCCACTTCCGCTTTATGGCTGATGCAGCAGCTTATGCCTATATTGCGATGAAAGAAGCGATTGAAGATTCAGGATTAACTGAAGAAGAGGTTTCAAATCCGCGTACAGGTTTGATTGTTGGCTCAGGTGGAGCATCCACTAAGAACCAGATCGATAGTATCGATATTTTACGCAAAAATGGCGCGACAAAGCGTATTGGTCCCTATATGGTTACAAGAACTATGGGATCAACCGTCTCTGCATGTTTAGCAACACCCTTTAAAATTAAGGGGTTGAACTACTCGATCAGCTCAGCATGTGCAACCTCTATCCACTGTATCGGTAATGCTTATGAGCAGATTCAGATGGGTAAACAGGATATTGTTTTTGCCGGCGGTGGTGAGGAACTTCATCCTTATATGAGTGCGATGTTTGATGCTATGGGTGCACTCTCTTCAAAATATAATGATCGCCCTTCTGTGGCATCACGTGCCTACGATAAAGATCGCGATGGATTTGTCATCTCTGGCGGTGGCGGTATTGTTGTTGTGGAAGAGTTAGAGCATGCGCTTAAACGTGGCGCTAAGATCTATGCTGAAATTACCGGCTATGGCGCAACTTCTGATGGATATGACATGGTTGCTCCAAGTGGTGAAGGTGCTGAGCGCTGTATGCGTATGGCACTTGAAACAGTTGATGGTGAAATCGATTATATCAACACTCATGGGACATCAACACCTGCAGGGGATATTCCTGAGATGAAGGCAATTGCCAATGTCTTTGGAGATAAGATTCCTCCAATTAGCTCAACAAAATCATTAACAGGTCACGCATTAGGTGCTGCCGGCGTTAATGAGACAATCTACTGCCTCTTAATGATGCAAAACAACTTCATTACAGAGAGTGCTCATATCGATGAGGTAGATCCTGCGCTTGTAGATTTCCCGATTGTTCGTAAGCGTATTGATGATGCGAAAATTGATCATATCCTCAATAATGGTTTCGGCTTTGGTGGAACAAACTCCTCCCTCGTCCTAAGCCGCTACAAAGGTTAAATTTTCTAGAATCATCACAATCTAACACCTCTTCAGCAGTGTGATAGATTGAGAATAGATAGAGAGCCCATCGAAATCGATGGGCTCTTTTTCATGTAGAGAAAATGAATACTGAATCTTCTGATCCGCTATCTTCTATCTTATGATTATTATCAGCGCTACTCTAAATTAGAGCGCTGGGAAGGCTCCTGTATCCTTAAGATAATGATCCATACGCTCCTCCATTGCCTGACG
The DNA here is from genome assembly GCF_003121895.1 of Ignatzschineria cameli. GTDB lineage: Bacteria > Pseudomonadota > Gammaproteobacteria > Cardiobacteriales > Wohlfahrtiimonadaceae > Ignatzschineria > Ignatzschineria cameli. The sequence goes on along the minus strand of NZ_QEWW01000002.1, from coordinate 447,909 downwards.
CATCACCTCATCCCAGCCTAAAAAGTGGGCCATCTTCTCGATAACAGCTCTCTTTTCACGCTTAACAGCATCAATATTAAAAAAGAGATTACCGGTTCGGCGAATCAAGAAGTCATCGGGATAGAGAACGCCTTCATAATTGAGCGCATACCAGAGACGAAGCGCCGTCAAACGGGAAAGATCTGGAGTATCGGGGTAAGGATTCTCTCTGAAATGATCAAAAAGAAGGGTTGAGTTTGCCCCATAGTAGCGAGCAATAAATTGACTCTCTGCCTCACTTAATCCCGCCTCAACACCATATGCAGTCTGTGTTTTAACAAAGGCCGGAAATTGTGCTGAGCCTCCAACATCGCCGCCGGAGATAGGAAGATGCTTTGTTTGGCAACCGGCAAAGCTGAGATGATAATCTCGTTTTAACACCTCACTTAAACGATCTACAATCTCTTCTGCCATATGGCGATAACCAGTTAACTTACCACCGGCAATGGTCAATAGCCCGGTATCAGATTCCCAAATCTCATCTTTCCGAGAGATCTCTGAGGGATTCTTTCCCTCTTCCCAAATAAGAGGACGAATGCCGGCCCAAGAAGATTCAATGTGGGTTTTATCCAATTTCACCGTAGGAAACATATAGTTAACTGCATCTAGGATATAATCGCGATCAGCCTCTGTTGCAATAGGATGTGCCTTATCGGCTTCATAGACGGTATCTGTTGTACCAATATAGGTCTTTCCATCACGGGGAACAGCAAAGATCATCCGCTTATCGCTCTCGGTATCAAAATAGATCGCCTGCTTTAGCGGGAAGTTTGCCTGATCAACCACTAAGTGAATGCCTTTCGTTAAGCGAAGATGCTTATTATTCGCTTTACCGCGATCTAATTGACGCATCTCATCGACCCAAGGTCCGGTCGCATTGATCACCTTTTTCGCCTTAATTGTAAAAGTATGATCCGTTACCAGATCGGTCACTTCAACACCATTAACCCGATTATTCTCATCATAGAGAAAGGTTTTTGCTTTTGCGTAATTGAGAACTGTTGCACCAAGCTCAATCGCTTTTTTCATCACTTCAATCGTTAAGCGAGCATCATCTGTTCGATACTCAACATAATAGCCAGCACCGAGCAACCCTTCCTGCTTCACAAGTGGCGCTCTCTTGATCGTCTCTTCACGATTGAGCATTGTTCTACGCTCATCCCGCTTAACACCGGCTAAAAAGTCATACATCATCAATCCAATTGAGGTTGAAAATGGACCGAATGTTCCCCCTTTGTGGAGCGGTAATAACATCCACTCCGGCGTCGTTACATGGGGTCCATTCTCATAGACGACCGCCCGTTCTCGTCCAGAATTACGCACAACAGAGATCTGGAGCTGTTTTAAGTAACGCAGACCACCATGGATCAATTTAGTCGAACGGCTACTTGTCCCGGCAGCAAAATCTTGCATCTCTACAAGTGCAACTTTCATCCCTCGTTGTGAGGCATCTAATGCAATTCCGGCGCCCGTAATGCCACCACCAATGACCACGACATCATATTTTTCCGCTTCAAGCTTCTCAATGACCGCTTGTCGATCTAAAGCTGAAAACTTCATAGGTTACTCCTTTTTGATACATCTTCTATGTATCGATATGCAAAATTGGAGAAGTGACACATGAGTCATCACTTCTCAAAGATCTATTTTACCGCACTCAGATCACTCACACGAATCAACTTTAAAAGCTTGTGTTGCTTTAATTGCACACTTCCAACCATGATAGAGCGCTTTACGAGTCGATTCTTCCATTATCGGCTCATATTTCTGATCTAAAGCCCAGATCTGATCGATCTCTTCCAGTGATTCCCAATAGCCTACAGCAAGCCCGGCAAGATAGGCTGCACCGAGCGCAGTTGTTTCACTAATCTTAGGTCGATCAACTTCGACACCTAAAATATCACTCTGGAATTGCATTAAGAAGTTATTTAAGGAAGCACCCCCATCTACACGCAATGAGCTAAGCTCAAGCCCTGCATCCTGCTCCATCGCTTTTAAGACATCACATGCCTGATAGGCGATCGACTCTAATGTTGCACGAATAAAGTGCTCCTTCTCTGTCCCTCGAGTAATACCAAAGATTGCTCCACGCGCATCAGGATCCCAATAAGGCGTTCCTAAACCTACAAATGCCGGCACCACATAGACACCATTTGTCGATTCTACTCGGCTAGCATATCCTTCAGAAAGATGGGCATGTTGAAACATTCTCAATCCATCTCTAAGCCACTGAACTGCTGAGCCGGCAACAAATATCGAGCCTTCGAGCGCATATTGTACTTTACCATCGATTCCCCATGCGAGGGTTGTCAATAGACCATTTTCAGAATGAACCTGCTTTTCGCCAGTATTCATCAACATAAAACAGCCCGTTCCATAGGTATTTTTAGCCATTCCCTCTTTAAAGCAGGCTTGCCCAAAGAGCGCCGCCTGTTGATCCCCTGCCGCGCCCGAAATTGTCACCTCTTCACCAAAAAAGTGTTGTGGCGAGGTTGTGCCATAGACCTCTGAGGAGGAGCAGACCTTCGGCAAGATCGTTGCAGGGATATTGAGTAGCTCAAGTAGCTCCTCGTCCCATTTTAAATCGTAGATGTTATAGATCAATGTCCGGCTTGCATTGGAATAATCGGTCACATGAGCGGCGCCGCCCGTCAACTTCCAGATGATCCAAGTATCGATCGTTCCAAAGAGTAATTCTCCACGCTCAGCACGTTTACGCGCCCCCTCTACACGATCTAAAATCCAAGCTATTTTAGTGCCGGAGAAGTAAGGATCGATCAATAAACCGGTCTTTGCTTTAAAGGTCGCCTCATGTCCTGCTTTACGTAATGAGTCACAGATCTTTTCACTCTGTCTCGATTGCCAAACAAGGGCATTGTAGATCGGCAATCCTGTCGCCTTATCCCAAATAACGGTCGTTTCACGCTGATTGGTAATACCAATTGTAGCAATCTGTTTGGGACTGATACTATTTTCCGCTAAAACTTCTGTAATCACTGATAAAACAGAGGCCCAAATCTCTGTAGGATCATGCTCTACCCAACCGGGCTGAGGAAATATTTGGCGAAACTCCTTCTGAGAAGTGCCCTTAATATTCCCCATTTTATCGAAGATAATTGCACGGGTACTTGTGGTTCCTTGGTCAATTGCCATGACATACTTTTGCATAGCGGCTCCTTTTATCTATCTATTTATTTATACCTATTTGTATCTACTTCTATCTGTCTACTTATCACTAAAAAAACCTGCTCGATATCTCCTCATCTTTATCATCTGCGCAACATGGCTAAGTGATATAGCCAAGTAACATAACCAAATAATATGGCTAATATTGCTCTGGGCTCTCCTCAACAAGCGTTACTTTCTCCGCTCTCTTTGTTGCATAACGAAGCAGTGCCCACATTGCAACAACACCGATAATAAGCCAGATAAGGCTCTCAATAATGCCCATTGTATTGCCGGCACCTTCTCTGTAGAAGAGACCATAGAGCGAAGCACCAAGAATCGTTCCCACCATTGGCCCTAAGACTGGTACAAATGCATAACTCCAATTCGCATCTGCTTTTCCAGGAATCGGAAGCAATGCATGCATTATTCGAGGACCTAAATCACGCGCAGGATTGATCGCATATCCCGTTGTTCCTCCTAAACTAAGGCCGATTGCCATAATTAAGAACCCGACAACAACAGGTTGCAAACCGCCGGTAAACTCATTAATCCCTACAAAAAGGATGGCAAACATTAAAATTGCGGTACCAATAATCTCTGAAATAACATTATTGGGATAATCCTCAATGGCCGGCGTTGTACAGAAGATATCTCGCTTTGCAATTGCATTTTCTGTCACTGCAAAGTGAGGCTTAAAGTGGCGCCAAACAAGGTATGCCCCTAACATCGCTCCTAACATCTGTCCGATGATATAGCCGATAACATGAACCCAAGGAAACTTTCCGGCAATCGCTAATCCCACCGTTACTGCAGGATTAAAATGCCCACCACTATATTTCCCAACCGCATAGATTGCGAGCATTACGGCAAATCCCCAGCCCATAATAATCACAATCCACCCACCACCTGCTGCCTTTGAACGATTGAGGACAACGTTTGCAACCACGCCTCCCCCAAAAAGAATCATCACAGCGGTTCCTATCAGCTCTGCAATATAACTTGGCATATTCTCTCCTTCTATCTGTCGAGGATCTTATCGTTCTAAAACGCCCCTGAAGATCTTCCGACATCGACGTACGCTCTACTTCTCAAGAATAGATTATTCAATCATCCTGAGCTATTTCGACCGATCAATTGTTGTTTAATAAAAAGTTATTTAATAAAAATTTATTTCATAAAGCTACTTCAATAAGCCCATTCAATAAGCCCACTCAATAAATTTATTCAAAAAAAGCACTTTATATTTTCTGCCGCTTCCCCTCCTAGCTCATCTCTACCTATCTTCTCCCTATTTAGGGTGACTTTATGGCTTACTCTATTCTTACTCACTTCTTATTCTCTCTTCATTCCCACTTCAATCATCAATAGATAGAGAGAAAATAGAAAGGAGACATCCTTACAATAGCAAAAAAGAGCCAAAGCGCTATGATCTATTTCAAAATTATAATCAAAAGTTCAGGATATTTATCGTTTCTTAACATAATCATTCACTATAATTTGGGTAAAAAAATACCCCAAAGCAAGCTTTCACCTACTTTGGGGTTGATCAATAATTATAATTAATTGTTATATAGTTAATAGGGATTTAATAGGGATTGATAACTTAGATGCCTTGCCCTAAGATCTTGCCATTAACTTCAACACCGTAGAGATTAACACCATCATTTGCATGATATTTTTCTCGGGTCTTCTCTACTGATCCATCAATTAAACGAGGATCTTGTGGGCGCTCATGACTATTCATAAATGCAGCCACATCCCATGCTTCTTGATCTGTTAAAGATTGTCCTTTACCGAGCGGCATATTCGCCTTGATAAAGTCTGCGGCGGTATTGATACGATGCATTCCCGCACCCCAATTGAAAGAGTCTGGTCCCCATAATGGTGGGAAGACATAGTGATCATCCACTTTCTGCCCTAAACCATCATTTCCATGACAGATCGCACAATTCTCTTTATAGACAATCTCGCCACGCTCGATGCTATACCCATCCTTCGGTTGAGGAACTTCAGGATAACCACGCCCTGGGAGTGATACCCCCGTTGGCGCCCCTTTAGCTAACCAGTAGGAGTAGGTGATCAATGCCGTCATCGCTTCACTATCTGCCGCGGGAGGTGTTCCATTCATACTAAATTCAAAACACCCTTGGATACGCTCGGCATAAGTATTCACCTTATCATTTTTACTACGATAAGCTGGATACATAGTGTACGCACCCCATAATGGTGCCGCATTTGGCATCTTACCTTGATCCATATGACAGTTGACACAATTCATACCATTTCCCACATACTCAGGAACTTGGCGTTTAGTATCAATAAAGATTGCTTGCCCCTTACGAATCATATCCCCAAAGGCATTATCGGGAATTTCACTATCGCTAGGAGGTTGATGATAAGCTTCACCATCAGCTTTTTTAGGTGCTTGTGGAAGTTGCGATTGATCTTCCATCGAGACAGGTGCCGTCTCAGCTAAGAGCGCTGGTGAAAAGAGAAGTGCCAGCGTCGATGCGATCAAAATCTTTTTCATATCTTATTTCCCCACCGTTCCTAAATTTGAAAAATAGGTTGCCACTACTTGGATCTCTTCATCATTTAATGAACGGGCAATATGTCCCATAAGATCATTCTCATCATTTTTACGCGTTCCATTTTTCCACGCATTCATCTGATTGATGATATAGAGCTGGCTTTGTCCTGCTAATTTAGGAAACGCATCCCCTACTCCGACGCCTGCAGGACCGTGACAAGCGATACACTCAGGAATGTTGCGACTCCAATCACCTCGAAGCGCAAGCTGACTGCCTAAATCAGTCGGCTGTGTTGAACGAGGAATATTAGGAACATTAGGTGCCGGCAGATTCTGCATATAGAGCGCTACCTCTGTAATTTCATCTTCAGAGAGTGCTTTAGCGACACCATCCATTACGGGATGGGTACGATTTCCCTCTTTAAAATCATTCACCTGCTTTGCCAAATAGATAGCGGATTTGCCCGCAACGCTTGGGTATCCTGCGGCAGCTAATCCTTCACCATTCATACCATGACAAGTCATACAGGCGATGGCCATTGGGTTTTCACCCCCCTTCATATAGATCTTCTCCCCTTCATCTGCATTGCTGACAAATGGCAACAGACTGAAGAGAGAGAGATAGGTCATCTTTTTAATAAGCTTCATATTCCCTCTTTTATTTTGCTCTATATACATAATCGACATAACAGTATGCTCGATCCTCTTAACTCTCTTTAAGCCTTGGCATCACATTTCAGTTAGCATTAACAATGGCAAGAGAACCCCTAAAGAGCCCAAGAATCTGTTATCCCCTCTATTTTTATAAGTTATAAGTATTATGTGTAATATCATTATGTGTGATCAATTTGATATCTTTTAGCTTCTGCTACGCTTTTGAATCGATCCTGCCTCTATCATCTTTAAAGACAATATTTAGCGACGATGAATCTTTCCAATAGGCAATAAAGCATGTGCTATCAATACTGCTACATCTAAAATTGTAGCGATTATTTTTATCGTTATAGTTCTCTCTGTATCACCTAATACGGCTTACAAAATTCCCTATGATGATTTGATTACCAACTGTGATTACTTATAGGACCATTTCCCCAAATAGGGTATTTTTATATTGATATGCTCCCATAATTTTATAGTCTGATTTAGAAGAAATGCCTAATCACAACTTCTAAAAGCAAAGATGAAAGTCAACTATAAATTACAAAAGATATAATATATTTGTAACAATCCTGATCTTTATCATATCAAAAAAGCATAAAAAAGCCTGAATGATCTCACATCAAACAGGCTATCTTCTTGTTTATTTCCCTAAATGACTCTTTATTTATCGATCACTCAGGATGAAAATAAGGAACAAATCGATAATTTTCCACAATCGATGATGATTGAAGAGCAAGGCGAGATATCACTCTCGATGATAGGGATGATTGTTAATAATACTCCATGCTCTAAAGAGCTGCTCAGCAATTAAGACGCGCACCATCGGATGCGGAAGTGTTAACTTCGAGAGGGAGATCGATTGTTGAAAAAGCGCTTTAATCTCAGGAGAAAAACCTTCCGGTCCTCCCACTAAAAGTGCGACATCCTGCCCTGACTGCATCCAAGACTCAAGGCGTTTACTAAGATCCATCGTGGTCATCTCGCGCCCAACAACATCAAGGCCTACAATCAAGGTGTTTTTGGGGATCGCTTTTAGCAGCTTCTCACCCTCCTCTTTGAGGATCCGCTTCACATCGGCATTCTTTTTACGAACAAGTGCCGGCACTTCGATCAATTTTAACTCCACATCATGGCGTAATCGACCTGCATACTCCTCAAATCCCACCTTGACCCAAGACGGCATATTGCTTCCTACCGCAATTAGATAAACAATCATTCTCCCACTTCCTGCGTACTAGCTAGCATTATAAATTCAGATCGATCTTTATACAGATATCCCTCAGCATCGACTGAAATAGTTATGCATCCGCACGCATAAAGATCTTCTCTAAATTGTAAAAATCACGTTTCTCTTCGGTTAAAAGGTGGAGAACAATATCACCAAAGTCGATTAATACCCAATCAGAAGCGGCATTGATACCCTCTACACCGATCGGTTTAATTCCCTCTTTTAACATCACTTCTTCTGCCTTACGCACCAAAGCTTTAAGGTGAGGACCTGAGTTTGCTGAGGCAATGACAACCCAATCGGCATAACTCACAAGACCTTCTACATCAAATGCTACAGGATTAATTGCTTTAATCTCATCTAATCCTGTTACTAATTTATCTTTCACTTCAGCGATCATACATATTCCTTCTAATTAATAGCTTCCGCTATTGTAGTGAATTTCCGCCTGTTGAACAAATAGGAATTTAGTTCCATAATAAAGACTCGCTTATTTGTCACATCTAAATCTACTAAAGGATCATCAATTTATGAGTCAATTTGACGAATTATATCGCGACGCACAGAAATATATTCCAGGTGGCGTCAACTCCCCCGTTCGTGCCTTTAAACAGGTAGGCGGTGCACCCGTTTTCTTTAAAAAAGGGGAAGGTGCTTATGTCTTTGATGAGACTGGCAAGAAGTATATCGATTATGTCGGTTCATGGGGACCGATGATTGTCGGCCATGCCCATCCTGAAGTGATCGAGGCTGTGGTTGAAACTGCTAAAAATGGACTCTCTTTTGGCGCACCGACTGTTTCAGAAACAGTGCTTGCAAAAAAGGTATTAGAGCTCGTGCCCTCTATGGATCAGGTACGTATGGTGAGCTCAGGAACAGAAGCGACAATGAGTGCTATCCGCTTAGCTCGAGGCTATACCGGTCGCGATAAAATCGTAAAGTTTGAAGGCTGTTATCATGGCCACTCTGATTCTCTATTGGTCAAAGCAGGTTCAGGTCTTTTAACATTTGGAGAACCCTCCTCACCCGGCGTTCCTGCTGACTTAACTCAACATACAATTGTAATTGAATACAATAATCCAGAAGCGGTTAAAGAGGCTTTTGAGAAGTATGGGGATGAGATCGCTTGTGTGATCGTAGAGCCTATTGCCGGCAATATGAACTGCATCCCACCACAACCTGGATTTTTAGAGACCATTAGAGAGTGTTGTGATCAACATGGTTCACTCTTTATCATCGATGAGGTGATGACAGGCTTTCGAGTCGATAAACATTCAGCACAAGGACTCTATGGTGTCACACCTGATCTCTCTACTTTCGGCAAGGTGATTGGTGGCGGTATGCCGGTCGGTGCTTTTGGTGGTAAAAAAGAGATCATGGATCATCTCTCCCCAAATGGTGCGGTTTATCAAGCAGGTACACTCTCTGGAAACCCTGTTGCTATGGCTGCTGGTATTAAGACCTTAGAGTTGATCTCAAAAGAGGGCTTCTATGAAGATCTAAAAGCGAAGACCGATTACCTAATCGATGGTATTAAGCAGGTTTTTGAAAAACATCAGCGCCCACTCTCCACCAATCATGTTTGTGGGATGTTTGGGCTCTTCTTCACAAATGATGAGGTTAAAACTTACTCCGATGCGACAAAATCGGATATCGACTTCTTCCAGAAGTTCTATCATGGATTACTTGAAGAGGGTGTCTACTTAGCTCCTAGCGCTTTTGAAGCAGGATTCCTCTCAAGCGCGCATAGCTATGAAGATCTTGATGAGACGATCGCAGCAATGGATCGAGTACTAACAAAAATGGCACAATAGATACTGATTATTACAGATCGAAAAGGGGAGCGAATTTGCAATAAGCGGTCGCTCCCCTCCTCTTTTAAGCCAACTCTCTTCACCGATTAATGGAAGAGCATTCACTCTCTAAAAGAGGCATTAGCCACTACAGATCCGTTTAAATCACCGATCAGTGATAACCTCACAGTTAAACCCTAAAACCAAAAATCCTTTTAAAATACCCAGAGGCATAATTTATGAAACAACCTAATTGGATCGCTCCTTCTATTCTCTCTGCTAACTTTGCCAAACTAGGAGAAGAGGTAGATGCTGTCTTAGCTGCCGGCGCCGATATTATTCACTTTGATGTGATGGATAACCACTATGTCGAGAACTTAACCTTTGGCCCAATGATCTGCCAAGCGCTCCGTGATTATGGTGTGACAGCTCCGATCGATGTTCATCTAATGGTCTCCCCTGTTGATCGAATGATCGAGGCATTTGCTAAAGCAGGCGCAACCTACATCACCTTTCATCCAGAAGCATCTCTTCATGTCGATCGCTCCCTTCAATTGATCAAATCCTTAGGTTGTAAAGCTGGATTAGTACTCAATCCCGCCACTCCTATCACACTACTTGATCATGTTTGGGATTATCTCGATATGGTCTTAGTAATGAGCGTCAATCCCGGCTTTGGAGGTCAAAAATTTATTCCCTCAAGCTTAGAGAAGCTAAAAACCTTACGCTCAATCATCGATGAGAAAGGGCTTGATATCCGTCTTGAAGTTGATGGCGGAGTTAATCTCCATAATATTAGAGAGATCTCAGAAGCAGGCGCGGATACCTTTGTTGCCGGCAGTGCTATCTTCAACAGTGGCACAAGCTATCAAGATATTATTGGCAAAATGAAGCACCAATTGAAATAACCATAAAAATAACCATGACAAATGGCTGAGTTGCTATCCATAACTAAACTTCTATAACTAAGTCTTCATAGCGGAAGTTTCCCACAACGGAGAGCAGATCACTACCTTTACCCCTCAATATTGATACGATTTGTTTATACAATTTGTTTATGCAGTTTGTTTATGCAACTTGATCTTTTTGAGGGGGTATTTCTATGCTCAAAAAATTGATGTTGATTGCCTTTCAACAAGAGGCTTCAGATCTCCATCTCTCTGCCAATCGCCCCGCTTATCTCCGGAAAGGAGGAGTTCTCTGCCCTATTACGAAAGAGAATCTCCCCCAAGAACGTTTAAGAACCGAGTTATTGGCCATCTTAACTGAAAAAGAGAAAAGAGAGTTTCAGCGCTATGGCGCCATCGATTTTGCCTACTCATTTCATCCTAAAAGTGCTCTTAAGCGCAAAATACCCTATCGCCTGCGAGGACATTATTTTCAAAACCTCAATGGCATAACCGCGATCTTCCGACTTATTCCTGATAAAATTCGCACCCTCCAAGAGATCTCCGCGCCTCCAATTTGCCAACAGCTATTACAGCAAAAGAGTGGCTTAATTCTAATCACCGGGGCAACAGGATCGGGAAAATCAACCACACTTACAGCAATGATTGAAGCGATCAATCAGACAAAAGAGCGCCATATCATTACCATTGAGGATCCTATCGAGCAGCTCTACCATCCTAAAAAGTCCTTAATTGAGCAGCGAGAGCTCCATCGTCATACGCCAAGCTTTGAGAGCGCCCTTAAAAACGCATTACGAGCCGATCCCGATATTATCCTCATCGGGGAGTTACGAGATAAATCCTCCGTCCATTTAGCACTACAAGCAGCTGAGACGGGTCACCTCGTTCTTTCAACCCTCCATACCAATAGCGCACCTAAAGCAGTCGATCGACTCTTAAGTTACTACGGAGAATCAGAACGGGAGATGGTGCGAATTCAATTATCGGAAACATTACTCGCCGTCATTGCTCAACAATTAATCAATATTGAGCAAAATATCTTCGCACTTTTTGAGGTAATGGTGGTTAATTCAGCGATTTCTCACCTTATTCGGGAAAATAAATTGGCGCAAATCGCTAGCAATATCGAGACAGGGCGTGAAAGTGGTATGCAAACTTACCGCCAACATCTAGAATTCTTACAAAAAAGTGGTATAATTTCCGACTTGTTAGCCAAAAAGGCACACAATTTACTTTAATCCCGATATTTCTATGAGTGAAAGATCGCTCCAATTATTGCAATTGGTACTATTTTCCTCTATAATTCGTGGGTTCAGTCCGCACAAAGTTTTTCTAGCTGGCGGCCGGGGTTAATATTACAATTAAGATCAAGGTTATTAAGCATGAGCAAAGTATGTCAAGTAACTGGGAAAGGGCCAATGTCTGGTAATAACGTTTCCCACGCAAACAATAAAACACGTCGTCGTTTCCTCCCTAACCTTCAGGTACATCGCCTTTGGGTTGAGAGCGAGAATCGCTTTGTATCTCTTCGTATCTCTCCAGCTGGTCTTCGTACCATCGACAAAAAAGGGATTGACGCAGTATTAGCAGACCTTCGCGCTAAAGGCGAAAAAATCTAAGGAGTAGGTCATGAGAGAAAAAGTAAAATTAGTATCTTCAGCAGGTACAGGTCATTTCTATACGACCACAAAAAACAAACGTACTACAACTGAAAAGTTAGAGTTCAAAAAGTACGATCCAGTAGTTCGTAAACACGTACTATACACTGAAGCCCGCTTAAAATAATCCAGTATTAACCGGTCTCAGCAAAAAACTAGCTTTCGAGCTAGTTTTTTTTGCTTTAAAGAAAGGGGAATTCCCTCAGTTAGAGGCGACTATAAGTGAAGTTAATGCTATAATTTTGAGTAATTTTATACGCTTAATAACGTCTTTAGAAAACTTTAAAAACTTTGGAAACAGTAGATGAAACAGAGCTATCAACCAGAACAGATTGAAAAAAAATGGTACCAATTTTGGGAAGAAAACAACCTCTTTAAAGCCAATGGCGATCAGACAAAAGATCCCTACTGCATTGTCATTCCTCCCCCTAATATCACCGGTAGCCTCCATATGGGGCACGCTTTCCAAGATACCATTATGGACCTCTTGATCCGCTATAACCGGATGCTTGGGAAAAACACCCTTTGGCAACCAGGAACGGACCACGCCGGGATTGCAACACAGATGGTGGTTGAGCGCCAATTAAATGGCAAAGGACAGACTCGCCACGATCTTGGTCGCGAAGCCTTTATTGAAAAAATTTGGCAATGGAAAGAGGAGTCGGGTGGCAACATTACCCAGCAACTTCGCCGAATGGGTGCAAGTCCTGATTGGAGTCGTGAGCGCTTTACCATGGATGAAGGCCTCTCTGAAGCGGTACAAAAAGTCTTTATTGAGCTCTATAAAGAGGGATTGATCTATCGCGGTAAACGTCTTGTCAACTGGGATCCTATCCTTAAAACAGCTGTTTCCGATATTGAGGTTGAATCAAAAGAGGAAGAGAGCTCAATGTGGCATCTTCGTTACCCTATCGTTGGCACAGATGAGTATCTTGTTGTTGCAACAACTCGTCCTGAAACGATGTTAGGTGATAGCGCAGTAGCAGTGCACCCTGAAGATGAACGCTATGCGAAATATATCGGCAAAATGATCGATCTACCCTTCTGTGATCGTCAAATTCCTATTATTGCCGATGATTATGTCGATCCTGAGTTTGGTACGGGCTGTGTGAAAATTACCCCAGCACACGACTTTAATGACTATGAGATGGGGGTTCGTCATCAATTACCGATGATCAACATCTTCACCGATGAAGCAGCCATTAATGATGAGATGCCGGAAGCTTATCGAGGTCTTGATCGCTTTGATGCTCGTAAGAAGATTATTACCGACTTTGAAAGCGCCGGTCTCTTAGAGAAGATTGAACCTCATAAGTTGATGATTCCTCGCTGCGACCGCACCGGACAGATTGTTGAGCCCTACCTCACAGATCAATGGTTTGTTGATGCAAAGACATTGGCAAAACCAGCAATTGAAGCGGTCAAAAATAAGGATATTAAATTTATTCCTCAAAACTGGGAGAATACCTACTTTGAGTGGATGAACAATATTCAAGATTGGTGTATCTCTCGTCAACTCTGGTGGGGGCACCGTATTCCAGCTTGGTATGATGATGCCGGCAACATCTATGTTGGTAAAGATGAAGCTGCTATTCGCCAAGAGTATCAACTCGATGACTCCATCAAGCTTCGTCAGGATGATGATGTTTTAGATACCTGGTTCTCATCGGCACTTTGGCCATTCTCAACATTAGGTTGGCCTGATCAAACAGAAGAGTTGGAGACCTTCTACCCTACCTCTGTACTTGTGACCGGTTTTGATATTATCTTCTTCTGGGTTGCTCGCATGATTATGTTTGGGCTTCACTTTATGAAAGAGATCCCCTTCAAAGAGGTCTACTTCCATGGTTTAGTTCGCGACCAAGATGGTCAAAAGATGAGTAAATCTCGCGGTAATGTTCTCGATCCGATCGACTTAATTGATGGTATCGATCTTGAATCATTAGTGGCTAAGAGAACAACAGGCCTCATGCAGCCTCAAATGGCACCTCGCATTGAAGCCGATACACGTCGCCACTTCCCCGAGGGAATTAAGGCTTTTGGAACCGATGCGCTTCGCTTCACTTTCACCTCTCTTGCTACCAATGGGCGCGATATTATCTTTGATGTTGGCCGAATCGAAGGGTATTCAAACTTCTGTAATAAGATCTGGAATGCTTCCCGCTTTGTCTTTATGAATGCTGAAGGGGAGATGGTCAAAAAGGATGAGAGCAAACTCTCTCATATCGACCGCTGGATCAATTCTCGCTTAAGCGCCATGATCAATGAAGTAAAACGCCACATTGAGGGCTATCGTTTCGATCTCGCAACACAAGCAATCTATGATTTCACATGGCATGAGTTTTGTGACTGGTACCTCGAGCTGACAAAACCGATTCTCAATGGCGACCATTATAGTGCAGAAGAGAAAGCAGCAACTCGCTACAACCTGCTTTCTGTATTAGATGCAATGCTTAGAACCTTGCATCCCTTTATGCCCTATATCACAGAAGAGATTTGGCAAAAATTGACTGAGATTGAGCCAAGCTTTAAAGAGAAGGTCAGTATCTCTGTAATGCCCTTCCCAGAAGCAAAAGAGCGTGATCTTGAGCTTGAATCTGAGATTGAGTGGTTACAAAATGTTCTGTTGGCAGTTCGCCGAATTCGCGGTGAAATGAATATCTCCCCAAGCAAAGCTTTAGATGTTCTCTATGAGAATGCTTCTGAAAATGATATTGCTAACATTGAGAAAAATATGCCCTTCTTTGAGAGAATGGGACGTCTTTCTAGCATGACTAAAGTAGAGGGTGATGCGCCGGAATCTGCTATCGCTGTCATTGGTAAAATGCGCCTCTTAATCCCGCTTGCTGGATTGATTGATAAGGAGCAAGAACTCAATCGCCTCAATAGAGAGATTGGCAAAATTGAGCCTTTAATCACCGCTCTTAGCAAGAAGTTGGCAAATCCTGGCTTTACAGAGAATGCGCCGGCAGCCGTTGTTGAGGGAGAACGCACAAAACTACTCGATGCCGAGAATCAACTCCAAGAGTTAAAAGTACAATTAGAGAAGATTAAAGCACTCTAATAGAGAAACGATCGCGATCAAAATCGCAGTATCAAAAGAGAGGGGCAACCGATTGTGGTTGCTCTTTTTTTATGGATCATCTACTCTGATTTCTATTAAAAATCGATTTTAACGTACAGTTTTTTACAATTTTTTCTAGACTCACCATCATAAAAATAATATTCTAGAGAGTCTTTTTGCCATCAATATAGAGTATATATAGGAATATATAGCGCCTAAGGAGGCCCCATGAGCTTTATTAACTGGCTAATAGGTCCATTAAATGATTTTATCTGGTCCTATGTTTTAGTCGCCTTTCTTCTGATCCTCGGGATCTATTTCACCCTCAAAACTCGCTTTATCCAGATTCGCCTCTTCAAGGAGATGTTTCGATTAACCGTAGAGAGAAATCCTGGAAATAATGGCGTCTCTGCATTCCAAGCCTTTACCATTAGTGCCGCAAGTCGCGTTGGAACAGGAAATATCGCCGGCGTTGCTTTAGCTATCGCTATCGGTGGTCCAGGCGCTGTCTTCTGGATGTGGATTATCGCTCTAATCGGTATGTCAACAGCATTTATAGAATCTACCCTAGCGCAGGTTTATAAAGTCAAAGATGGCGATAACTTTCGTGGAGGGCCTGCTTACTATATGAAGAAGGCACTCGGATGGGAAAAATTAGGAATTATCTTCGCCATATTGCTCACTGTGACTTTTGGTTTTATCTTTAACTCAGTTCAGTCTAATACCATTGCTCAATCATTTAGTGCTGTCTTTGGTATCGATACAATGGCGATTGGCGCCCTCTTAGTAATTGCAACCGGAATTATTATCTTCGGCGGAATTCGTCGAGTTGTTCACTTTACCCAACTCTGTGTACCCATTATGGCGCTCTTCTATGTGGGCATTGCACTCTATGTTGTGATTACGAATATTAGTCAAGTGCCTGAGATGTTTATGTTAATTATCAATAGCGCCTTTGGACTCAAAGAGTTTGCAGGAGGTGGCTTAGGGATCGCCATTATGCAGGGGGCTCGTCGTGGACTCTTCTCCAATGAAGCGGGAATGGGTTCTGTTCCTAATGCTGCCGCAACAGCAAATGTATCCCACCCTGCTAAACAAGGTTTAGTTCAGAGCTTAGGCGTCTTTTTTGATACCATCGTTGTCTGTTCTGCTACAGCCTTTATCATTCTTCTCTCTGGCCTCTATATTGGAGATAATGGGGGTAACGGCGTGGTATTAACGCAAAACTCACTCGCACAACAGGTAGGAGATTGGGCGCAATATTTTGTTGCAATCGCAATCCTCTTCTTTGCATTTAGCTCCATCATAGGAAACTACTACTACGGTGAGACCAATATTGAATTTATCAAAAATAGCTCAACAACCCTTCTCTTCTACCGCCTCTTAGTACTAGTAATGGTGATGTTTGGTGCCGTGATGAGCATGGACATTGTCTGGAGTTTAGCGGATCTCTTTATGGGTGCGATGACTATTATTAACCTTATCGTGATCTCTATTCTCGGTAAAGTGGCTTTCCAAGTTGCCAATGATTATTATCGTCAATTAAAAGAGAAGAAAAATCCAACATTCCGAGCAGAAGATATCCCAGGACTCAAAGGTGCCGAGTGTTGGGAACCCCCTATTGAAGAGCGAAAATAATGCTTGATAATAGGATGCAATAACAGGAATCGTTAGAAGTAAAATTAGAAGCAAAATTAGAATTAAAAATTAAAGTAGATATGAAAAGAGGAGGTGAATAATCACCTCCTCTTTTTTTCTTATTTCATTTTTCTTATTTCATCTTATGATATTTTATACAATCACATCTTGAGAAATCTTATGCGATCGTTGGACCATATGATCTGCTATTGACTACTCTTCATCATCCATAATTCTACTCCCACTCTATTGTAAACAAGACATTTTTATCTTTTATATTCAATGGCTTATTTTCCTGCTAATTGGTAATACCATGAAAAATACCATGCTCAGAAAAGGCTTAACAATATTTTGAAAAATTGCCTACTGAGCGCTGCCGCACAGCTCCATAGGCCGCTTTCCTGGCTTTGCTTCCAGATGTATGCTATTCTGCTCCTGCAGCTAATGGATCACCGCAAACAGGTTACTCGCCTGGGGATTCCCTTTCGACCCGAGCATCCGTATGAGACTCATGCTCGATTATTATTATTATAGAAGCCCCCATGAATAAATCGCTCATCATTTTCGGCATCGTCAACATAACCTCGGACAGTTTCTCCGATGGAGGCCGGTATCTGGCGCCAGACGCAGCCATTGCGCAGGCGCGTAAGCTGATGGCCGAGGGGGCAGATGTGATCGACCTCGGTCCGGCATCCAGCAATCCCGACGCCGCGCCTGTTTCGTCCGACACAGAAATCGCGCGTATCGCGCCGGTGCTGGACGCGCTCAAGGCAGATGGCATTCCCGTCTCGCTCGACAGTTATCAACCCGCGACGCAAGCCTATGCCTTGTCGCGTGGTGTGGCCTATCTCAATGATATTCGCGGTTTTCCAGACGCTGCGTTCTATCCGCAATTGGCGAAATCATCTGCCAAACTCGTCGTTATGCATTCGGTGCAAGACGGGCAGGCAGATCGGCGCGAGGCACCCGCTGGCGACATCATGGATCACATTGCGGCGTTCTTTGACGCGCGCATCGCGGCGCTGACGGGTGCCGGTATCAAACGCAACCGCCTTGTCCTTGATCCCGGCATGGGGTTTTTTCTGGGGGCTGCTCCCGAAACCTCGCTCTCGGTGCTGGCGCGGTTCGATGAATTGCGGCTGCGCTTCGATTTGCCGGTGCTTCTGTCTGTTTCGCGCAAATCCTTTCTGCGCGCGCTCACAGGCCGTGGTCCGGGGGATGTCGGGGCCGCGACACTCGCTGCAGAGCTTGCCGCCGCCGCAGGTGGAGCTGACTTCATCCGCACACACGAGCCGCGCCCCTTGCGCGACGGGCTGGCGGTATTGGCGGCGCTGAAAGAAACCGCAAGAATTCGTTAACTGCACATTCGGGATATTTCTCTATATTCGCGGTTCAGCAGGCATGTCCCCTTTGAGGGCGACCCGACGACAGGATAATCGACCTTATGGTGCGCAAATATTTCGGCACAGACGGTATTCGTGGCAAAGCCAACGAAGGCGCGATGACGGCGGAAACCGCCTTGCGCGTCGGCATGGCGGCTGGCCGTGTCTTTCGTCGCGGTGACCACCGCCATCGTGTCGTGATCGGCAAGGATACGCGCCTGTCGGGCTATATGCTTGAACCCGCGCTCACAGCCGGTTTCACCTCGATGGGCATGGACGTATTCCTTTTTGGCCCGCTGCCGACAACGTATAACTTATCAATTGGTTTTTTTTATGTCTATTGATATATTTTTATTGAAGGTTTATAGGTTTATAGGTTTATAGGTTTATAGGTTTATAGGTTTATCTTAGATATTATTTCATTCTAGTGTTTGAGCTCTTAAGCAGTTTGAGACTTAAGTTGTTTATAGGCGCGTATCTTTTGATAGAGAAAATAGAGACCTAATAAAATGCTATAGAGTACAGCACCGATTAGCCAAAGTGTGCCATCCCAGTTTGTAACCGTTTTTGCAAAGGAAAATGCAAAAATGGGCGGTCCAATTATTCCGGTAATATTAGTGAGGCTAACCATGATACCTTGTATCTTTCCTTGATGTTCATCTGCTGTCTTTATAGAGATTAATCCTTGTAATGCCGGTAAGGCGATGCCTCCTCCTGCTAATAAGATCAATGTAGGAATTACGAGCCAAACTTGAGAGATAAAGGCCAGTAATAAGAATGCGCTCGCATCTAGTATAAATCCGAGAATAAATACGGTTTCATTTTTCCAGCGAGATGCGATATATCCTGCGACAAAAGCCTGAAAGATAATATGCATTAACCCTAGCCCTGCAAGGGATAAACCAATGTTAAAGGTATTCCACTCAAAACGGTACTCAGTAAATAGAACCCAAGTTGATGCAGGGATTTGTCCGATGAGTTGTACTGTAAAAAACAGCATGAGAAGTAGCAAAACGGGTTTGAGAATATGAATTAGCGGGGCATTGATGGTGGTTTTTTCATGAATTTTAGATTGATCTTGCTCGATTTCTTTTGGGCGTGATTGCTCTTTAGGGAAGAGGATAATGACCATGATAAGAGCAATGGCATTTAAAATTGCGGCAATGATAAAGGGGAAATGTGCAGAATATTGTCCGATAAATCCACCAATAGCGGGTCCGGCAATGAGTCCCGCCCCAAAAGCTGCGCCTAACTTTCCAAACCATTTAGTTCTCTCTGCTTTTTTTGTGTGATCTGCGACCATTGATGCTGCTACGGCTCCTGTTGCAGCAGAAATGCCGGCAATCATTCTCCCTAGATAGAGCATCCATAAGGCGCTAGAAAATGAGAGTAGGGTGTAATCACAAACAGCGCCTATTAATGAGAGAATCAAGACCGGTTTTCTGCCAAATTTATCCGAGAGTTGTCCTAATATTGGTGCAAAAATAACTTGCATCAGCGCATAGATTGCGAGGATAAAACCATAATGAGTGGCGATAGACTCTTTGACAGAGAACTCTTCTAAAAGTGTTGGTAATACAGGCATGATTAAGCCCATTCCTGTTGCATCTAGGAAGGTAATTAAGAGGGCGATTGTGATATAGCGATTCATCATTATAAGTTTCCCTATCATTGATAGATTTGAAGGTGTGGAAATATAACACTATCAGTGATAGAGTGTCAAGAAAATAATAAGGAATAATGATGGCAAGATTAGATAAAAAAAGAGTAATTGAAAGCGCTTTAGCGCTTTTAGATGAAGTAGGGATGGAAGGGTTAACGACTCGAAAATTGGCGCAAAAGCTGAATATTGAACAGCCGTCCCTCTATTGGCATGTCAAAAATAAGCGGGCGTTGTTAGATGCTTTATCGGTAGAAATTTTGTTACGGCATCATGATCACTTTCAACCTCAAAAGGGCGAGTACTGGGCGGATTTTCTGCGAGAAAATGCGAAAAGCTTTCGTAGGGCGTTATTAAGTCACCGAGATGCGGCAAAAATCCATTTAGGAACAAGACCCTCGCCGGAGCAGTTTGAGACCGTTGAAGCTCAACTTGCATTTCTCTGTGAGCAAGGTTTTAGCTTGGAAGAAGCTCTTTATACATTAGGTGTTGTGAGTCATTTTACGCTTGGCTCTGTTTTAGAAGAGCGTGAGTACTTAGAAGCGATGCGTGATGATGATCCTGCAATTCATGCGGCAATGCCGCCACTTTTAACAAAAGCTTTAGAGATTATGGAGCAAGATACGGGGGAGAAACCTTTTCTGTTTGGTTTAGAAGTGATTATTTTAGGCTTAGAAGCGAAGCAAAAACAGAAGAAGGGGAATCAGGAGTAAAATTGCTAGAAAATAACAGAGAACCTGCTTTGGGATAAAAGGAGGTTCTCAATTTATCATCTACTAGAGATGTTTTGGTTAGATGCGAAAATGGAAAAGGTTCTAAATACGCGCTCTTAGAGTTCTTTAGTCTTTGAGAAGATTAAGTTCTTTCGTTTCAGTGTAATAGCCATTTCCGCCTACAAAGACTTGTTCAATATCATTTTGGGCGGTGGTGACTAATTTAACACTGATCTCAGAGGGAGAGTTGAGCGAATAGCCTTGTTCAAATTGATAGAGAGGTTTTTGAATATTGTGTTTCGCATGTAGATAGCAAGCTAGGGCGCAGTTAGATGTGCCGGTAGCAGCTTCTTCATTAATATCGTATCTCGGTGCGAAGTTTCTACAGATGATACGATCATTGTTAAAAGTATAGAGATGAAAGCCGATAGTGTTATATCGCTCGCTAACAGCTTTAATCTCTTCAAAGTGAGGTTGCAATTGGTGGAGCATTGTTTCACTTTGAATCGGAATCAAAATATCTCTTAATCCTGTGGAAACAATTACGTATAGGAAGAATAAACGCCCTTTTCACCCAAGTCCAACAGCTTTGGACCGCAGTTGACTCTTTCGACACCCCTGCGATGCAACCCAATCCGGCTGACGGGGAGCCAGCAACGCTGAAAATTTACCCTCCTCTTTCCCACTAGCGGCTCCTTTTCCGACAACCAGCACGGCGGATCCCTGCCGCGGCGCTGTGAACGCAGCATTTTGATTGGTATCGTTGGCCTTCAGGCTCGTCAGTCAAACAGACCCAGGAGCAGCTCAGCCGGTGGCGCCCGGCTTTCGGGTAACGCCCTGGTCCCGCTGGTTTCGGCTTTGTGCTTCAGGTGATCAAGGATCTGCTTGATCACTATAGGGTCTTCAATGCAGGCGATGACTTTCATGGCGCCGCCGCAGCCGCTGCAGGTCTCGATGTCGATATTGAAAACACGCTTGAGCCGTTGCGCCCATGTCATCGACGCTCGCCGTTGTGCTGGTGTTGCCGGTTCATCAGCCACCCTGACCTTGTTGCCCCTGCCCCGTTTTGCCGGCGTGACCAACGCCCGGTGCCGACTGTTGGGTGCGAACACCCCGTGGAAGCGGGTTAGGTTGACTCTGGGCTTCGGTACCAGGGCGGCCAGCCTTGCAATGAAATCCAATGGTTCGAAAATGACGTGCGTGGTGCCGTCCCGGTACGGCGTCTTGAGCTGGTAGCGCACGTTGCCGCCTCGTGTTAACGACAGCCGCTTCTCGGATACCGCCGGGCGGCTGATGTACCGGCACAGCCGTTCGAGCTTCTTGCGTTCATCGGCCCTGGCCGCCACGCCGGCGTGCAGGCTGGACCCGGCTACCTTGCCAATCCCGTCACCGAACGGATCACCACTGGTCGGCAGAGTTTGCAAAGTGAACACCTTTCGCCCCGCCTGTGAACCGACAGCGATACGGTAAGTGATCGAGTGCCCCAGCAGGGGTGTCATCGGGTCGTCATCCACCGCATCCGAGGCCAGATAGCTGTTTTCGACATCCCGTTCCAGCAGGCCTTGCCGTTCCAGATAGCGACCCACCCGGTGGGCGATGGTGTGCGTCAGCTGGGTGAGCTCTGGGCTGGTCGGCGCCTTGACCCAGCGGAAACGCGCTGAGCCGTGGGATTGCTCGACATACACACCGTCGAGAAACAGCATGTGGAAGTGAACATTCAAATTGAGCGCCGATCCAAAACGCTGGATCAGGGTGACCGCGCCCGTCTTGGCCACTTGGTGGGTATGGCCCGCTTTCTTGACCAGGTGCGTGGCAATGACGCGGTAAACGATGCCCAGCACCCACCCCATGATCTCGGGCCGGCTGGCAAACAGGAAACGCAGCTGAAACGGGAAGCTCAACACCCACTGACGCATGGGTTGTTCAGGCAGTACTTCATCAACCAGCAAGGCGGCACTTTCGGCCATCCGCCGCGCCCCACAGCTCGGGCAGAAACCGCGACGCTTACAGCTGAAAGCGACC
Source organism: Ignatzschineria cameli (assembly GCF_003121895.1). GTDB lineage: Bacteria > Pseudomonadota > Gammaproteobacteria > Cardiobacteriales > Wohlfahrtiimonadaceae > Ignatzschineria > Ignatzschineria cameli. The sequence continues at coordinate 425,446 of NZ_QEWW01000002.1, read as the reverse complement.
AGGTGCTCGGCGTGGCAAGACTCGCAGCGAACCCGTAGAAAGCCATGCTCCAGCCGCCCGCATTGGAGAAATTCTTCAAATTCCCGTTGCACATAGCCCGGCAATTCCTTTCCCTGCTCTGCCATAAGCGCAGCGAATGCCGGGTAATACTCGTCAACGATCTGATAGAGAAGGGTTTGCTCGGGTCGGTGGCTCTGGTAACGACCAGTATCCCGATCCCGGCTGGCCGTCCTGGCCGCCACATGAGGCATGTTCCGCGTCCTTGCAATACTGTGTTTACATACAGTCTATCGCTTAGCGGAAAGTTCTTTTACCCTCAGCCGAAATGCCTGCCGTTGCTAGACATTGCCAGCCAGTGCCCGTCACTCCCACTCGATTGTAAACAAGCACACAAAACCCTTTAGTGACAACAATTTGCAAGAACTATCAGGCTCAGTGCCATGAAAAATACCATGACCAGATCATGAGGTTGAACACGGCTTGCGCCGGCAGCGTTCACGCTCCTGGTCGGCGATCTCGCCCGGCTGCAATGCTAGCTCAGCATCGGTCATGCGCTCCAGCACGTCGCGTAGGCGGATGGTGCAAGGAATGGGCGGCAGCTCGAACTCATAGCCGCCGGCGATCATTTCGGCCGCAATCTCCTCGGTGATGAAAAACGGCTCGTCGTCTTGGTTCGGCTTCTTCATGCCCTTTCCTCCTGGCGCTCATCCTGGCCGACAGCGGCCAGGGCATCGGCTTCCGTCAATGCGTCCTCCACGAACGCGCCGTGCTGCTTCGCTTCGGCCTGGCTGACCTCGGCCCATATCCGTTTCACCTGGGCCGCACTGTACCCGGCCAGCTCGGCGGTCTTGTTGATGCTGTAGCCGGACTTGCGCAGCGCGACAACTTGGGCGCGGCGCTTCGGATCAGCACGGCGGCCCTTGTACCGCCCGGCCTGGCGGGCCAACTCAATGCCTTGGCGCTGGCGTTCGCGCCTGTCCTCGTAGTCGTCGCGGGCCATCTGCAAGGCCAGGCGAAAAAGCATGATCTGCACGGCTTCCAGCACGATCTTGGCGACGCCCTGGGCCTCGGCCGCCAGGTCGGATAGATCGACCACGCCAGGGACGGCCAGGCGTGCGCCTTTGGCCTGTATCGAGGCCACCAGGCGCTCGGCCTCGGGCAAAGGTAGGCGGCTGATGCGGTCGATCTTCTCGGCAATGACCACCTCGCCGGGCTGTAGGTCGCCGATCATGCGCAGCAGCTCAGGCCGGTCGGCGCGTGCGCCGGATGCCTTCTCACGGTAGATGCCGGCGACGTAGTAGCCGGCGGCCTTCGCGGCCGTAGTGATCGCCTCTTGGCGTTCCAAGTCCTGCGCGTCGGTGCTGACGCGCAGATAGACCCGCGCCACCATCGGCGCGGCTACTGGCTTCGTCCTGCGCATACTTGCGGGCTCCTTTGGGCATACTCAAATGCACCCATCTTAAACTGGCAGGCCAATTTATCACATATCGATCTAAATGCGCCTAGCTCATTTTTACAGCTTAAATGAGCTATTGAGCACACTCCATATTTCGACTATTATTGAAACATGGAAACGATAAATGCTGTAGCCGCCCTGGCGGCCATCGCTCAAGAATCGCGCCTCGCGGTGTTCCGGCTTCTCGTCCAGGCCGGCCCCGCCGGCATGGCCGCCGGAAAAATCAGCGAAGCGGCCGGCATCCCGCCGTCTTCGCTATCCTTCCACCTGAAAGAGCTGGCACACGCCGGCATGGTCACGTCGCGGCAAGAAGGCCGATTTGTGATCTACGAGGCGAACTTTTCGACGGCCACTAACCTGGTGGCCTTTCTCACGGAAAACTGCTGCGGCGGCCAGGTGTGCAACCTGTCTTGCACCACGGAAGCCGGGAAGGTGTTGGCATGAGACTTCGCCATCTTTCCGACCCCGATTCTTTGCCCGCTTTGGACAAATCCTTTGCCATCGAGCGCCCGGCGCTCGGGCTGGCACCCGACGCCCCGCCGGTGCGTATCCTGCTGCTGTATGGCTCGCTGCGCGCCCGCTCGTTCTCACGGCTGGCCGTCGAGGAAGCGGCCCGGCTGCTGCAATTCTTTGGCGCAGAAACACGCATCTTCGACCCGTCCGATTTGCCGTTGCCCGATCAAGTGCAAAGCGACGATCACCCGGCCGTCAAGGAGCTGCGCGCCCTGTCCGAGTGGTCAGAGGGACAAGTCTGGTGCAGCCCGGAACGCCACGGTCAGATTACCAGTGTCATGAAGGCGCAGATTGACCATCTGCCGCTTGAAATGGCCGGCATCCGGCCGACCCAAGGCCGCACCCTGGCCGTGATGCAGGTATCCGGCGGCTCGCAGAGCTTCAACGCCGTGAACACCTTGCGTCTGCTCGGCCGCTGGATGCGAATGTTCACCATTCCGAACCAGTCGAGTATCGCCAAAGCGTTCCAAGAGTTCGACGCGGCGGGCCGCATGAAGCCCTCGCCGTACTACGACCGAATAGCCGATGTGATGGAAGAACTGGTGCGCTTCACGGCGCTGGTACGGCCGCACCGTGAAGCACTGACAGACCGCTATTCCGAACGGAAAGCGGCCGGCCACGTCATCGACGAGGCCACCGATCTTTCATCCATCGCCATTGCTCCCCAGCCACTACCAGAAAGCGAAACATCATGACCGAAAGAATCTATAACGTCCTCATCCTCTGCACCGGCAATTCGGCGCGCAGCATCATGGCCGAAGCTCTCATCAACACGATGGGGCAAGGGCGCTTCCGCGCCTACAGCGCCGGCAGTCACCCAACCGGCAAGGTCAATCCCTTCGCCGTCGAAAAGGTGGAGTCGGTGAATTACCCGACCGAGAATCTGCGCAGCAAGAGCTGGGACGAGTACGCCACGCCCGACGCACCGAAGATGGACTTCATCATCACCGTCTGCGACAACGCCGCCGGCGAAATGTGTCCGGTGTGGCCTGGTCAGCCGATCTCGGCGCATTGGGGATTTGAAGACCCGGCCGCCGTCGAAGGCACTGACGCCGAGAAGCGCCGGGCCTTCGAACAAACCTTCCGGCACATGATGAACCGCGTCCGCCTGTTCGTGAATCTGCCTCTCAAAATGCTTGACCAGACGGCCATCAAGCGCGAGCTGGCGAACATCGGCAAGACCGAGCAGGAAGCATGAGCGCCGGCGCACAGGCCATCGCCGCGAAGCCGCGCCAGGCCCCGATGAGCGGCTTCGAGCGTTACCTGACGCTGTGGGTGGCCCTGTGCATCGTCGCCGGTGTTGCGCTCGGCCAGGGCCTTCCTGACGTGTTCCAGGCCATAGGCCGCATGGAAGTGGCCCAGGTCAATTTGCCGGTGGGCCTGCTGATTTGGGTAATGATCGTCCCGATGCTGGTCAAGATCGACTTCGGGGCGCTGCACCAGGTCAAAGAGCATTGGCGCGGCATCGGCGTCACGCTGTTCGTGAATTGGGCCGTCAAGCCATTCTCGATGGCCCTGCTGGGGTGGCTGTTCATCCGACAAGTGTTCGCTCCGTTCCTGCCGGCCGATCAACTGGACAGCTACATCGCGGGCTTGATCTTGCTGGCCGCCGCGCCCTGCACGGCAATGGTGTTCGTGTGGAGCCGCCTTACCAACGGCGACCCGCTTTTCACGCTCTCGCAAGTGGCTCTGAACGACGCCATCATGATCGTGGCCTTCGCGCCCATCGTCGGCCTGCTGCTGGGCATGTCCTCGATCTCGGTGCCTTGGGACACGCTGCTGATTTCGGTCGTGCTCTACATCATCGTGCCGGTGATCCTGGCGCAGCTCTTGCGGCGGCATCTGCTCAAGCAAGGACAGGCCGCCTTTGAACGGGCCATGCAGAAGATCGGGCCGTGGTCGATGGCCGCGCTGCTGCTGACGTTGGTTCTACTGTTCGCCTTCCAGGGCGAGGCCATCATCCGGCAGCCGTTAGTGATCGCCATGCTAGCCGTGCCGATCTTGATTCAAGTGTTCTTCAATTCCGGGTTAGCCTACTGGCTGAACAAGCGGGCGGGGGAAAAGCACTCTGTCGCCTGTCCTTCGGCCCTGATCGGTGCCAGCAACTTCTTCGAGCTGGCCGTGGCGGCCGCCATCAGCTTGTTCGGTCTGCACTCCGGCGCTGCATTGGCAACCGTGGTCGGCGTCCTGGTCGAAGTGCCGGTGATGCTGCTGGTCGTGCGCGTGGTGAATCGCTCGAAGAGCTGGTACGAACGAGGTTGAACATGAGTAGGAAAAAACTGAGGAAATGATTGCAGATTGCCGCGCCGGCCGCTTCCTGGCGCATTCGATCACTGACCTGGAACACCTAGTATCCATGCTTGCTGAGGTCGCCCGATGACAGACCCAAAGAACCTAGAGAACAGGCTGCATGAGAAGGCCGACCCGGCCCGCGCCGTTTCCACTGGTCGGGTGCGCTACACACTGGCCGAACTACTGGCCGACGCGGAAGCATCCGGGGCTTACCCGCTGCCGCCGGAGGAACGCGAATGGATGGATGCGCCGTCTGTGGGTCGGGAATGGCCAAACAGTGAAGATTGAAAAAGGCGGCCAGTTCGAGTGGCCGCCCTTTCGTCATTAGCTGCACGCTTGGCGCAAGGCGTTCATTGCTTCTTGAAAATCAGCCTGTGTCGCCCGGCCCGTTTCAGCTTGGTAGTACACCACCATAAAAGCATTAGCGACGGCTTCGGCCAATGGCCCAAGGCTCCGCGCTTCCGCTTGGTTGATGTACTCCAAAGAAGAAAGAATAGCCGCTGCTTGATGCACTGCTTGCCCTGGTTCGATAATATGTTGTGTTGTCATAATTCACCTCTCCAGTAGGTGTTGATTGAAAGTGCCGGGCTGGTTGTGGCCAGCCCGGTGCGCCTACAGGTACAGCCCCGCCGCCTCCGCGAATGCTGACCGCTCATTCCTGCCGCCATTAACCTCAATACTTATCGGCTTAGTTTCGCTCTCTCTCATAGGGTCTGGCCGTGATACAAAAGCGGCTGTTTCTGTCTCTGCATCGACCTCGGTCGATTGATCACCCAGCGGCGAAATAAATACCTGGCTGACTTCTTCCCTTGGCGCTTCATCCAGGGCCGCCAATGCGGCCATGTATGTTGATGTCGTCATCGTGCTAACTCCTGACTTCGTTACTATCTGGGCCAGAATCGGCGCCCAAGCTATTGCCCTCGAACTGGCCAGATTGGCTTGCTTCTTTCGGCTCCATGCTTTCGCGTATCGAAGCAGCCAGTTTTCCGCCTGTGGTTTCGCTCACTCGCTCCTGGAATCCCTGCTTCACTTGAGAGCCGACACCCTTGGCTAACTCGGAGGCCGTGCCTGTGGCCAGCTTCGCGGCCTTGGCAAAGCCGCCACCGCTTGAGCTACTGCCGCTGTCACCAAAGCCAGCCGCTTGGGCGAATGGGCTACTGCCAGCAGTACCCGCTTCACCACCACCGTTTCCGCCACTGCTGACAACTGACCCCATGCTGGACATGTCACCGCCGGTTTCCATACTCGCTGATGCTTTCTGAAAAGCCGCTTGGAGTGCACTTGCACCTCCGGCTGCACCGGCTGCGGCACCCATAACCGCTTTACCTGCCAGGGCAGCGCCGCCAGTTGCCATACTGGCCGCCGTCACCGCCGCCCCAACTGCCGCACCCGCACCGAAGTTTCCAATTCCACCGGCTGCGCCAATACCACCACCAGACACAAGACCAGAAATCATCGGCGGAACTTTGTTGACCAAGAAAAGCAAGATGACCGATATAACCAACATCACGGCCAGTTCCTGGGATGCCATGTTCTCGCTGATTTGCGTGTAGTAGTGATTGATGAACTCTTTGCCAATCGCAACCAGAAGCACCATTGCCATAAGCTGTGCGGCCAGGCCCAGCACGGTCTTGTAGTAATTGATCGCCATGTCGGAAGTCCAACGACTTCCACCAAAGCCAAGGAAGAACACACCGGCATACAACAGAATCCAGGCTGATGCGAGCAACAGCAACAGGTTGACCGCAATCAACGCCAGGACAAACAAAACAGCCAGGGCCATTAGCTCCATGACCAGAGCAGTTGCCATCTGCCGCCATCCCAGCTCCGAGGTGGCCTGTACTGTGCGGTTGTATAACTCGAAACCAAGATCAAGGATGCTGGAGGGCCCAAGATTGCTATTGGAAAGTCCCCCCGCCTGCGCGCCCAGAGTTTGCAATGACTGAACAATCGTACCGGCGATATTCATGCCCTGGTTCGCATTCGTCAGCAACCACCAGAAAAAGCCGGTGAAGATCGTGAAGCGAACGAACTCCGCGAAGAACTCGCCAATGTCGGCCTTGCGCAAAGCCATCATGCCGAATGTCCAGACCATCGAAATCACAACCAGCGTCCAGAACAAACGCGATGCAGCGGACTCAATAGCTGGCCCCCATGTTGCGGCAGCATCATGAAAACGCTTGAGCACATCATTCATAACACCGCTGCTACTTAGCTCCTGCGCCATTGCAGGTTCAGCCAGCACCATTGTGGCGACCATCATCAAGCCACCTAGAGCAATTTTCTTTCTCATGGCGACCACCTCAATAATCATCTTTAGGGCTGGGCTTGAACTCCCACTGACGCATCTGCTTGGCCTTCTGGAATGCTCTGCATTCCTCGGTAAAGGCCTCTCGGTTCGCTTCGCTGCGCATTTCATTCAGTGCTGCCTGGAACGCATCGGGGGCACACGTCGCCGCATTTGGTTCGGGCATCCTTTCCTGTTCACATCCAGCCAACAACAGCAACGTAGCCGCGGTAGTAAAAAAGATTTTTTTCATCTCACCGCCTCCCTAGTAGTTGTCTGCCGGACTCGGGCGAAACGTCCAGGTACGCATTTGCTCGGCCCTGGCATCACCTCGCGCCTCGGCATCGAGTTCTGCTGCAATCCGGGCTGCCTCCGCGTTGTGTTGGGCGGTCAACATGGTGCGAATCTGCAAGAGCTGATTGGCCTGCTGGCTGGCGAGCTGGTTGGCGTAGCCGATGGCCTGTAGCTGGCCAGTTGCACCCTGGGCCGCGCCTTGCAGCCGCTCCAGGGTACGGGCGTCATCCTTCAAAGCCTTTTGCTGGTCGGCAACGGTCTGGAACAGGGCATCGTTGGCCTTCTTTTGCGACTCTGACGCCAGGCGGCGGTTCTCTTCCATCGCTGCCTTTTCGGCCGGCGTGCATCCGCCGCTGCCGTTGAAGCATGGCGAGCTGCGGTAATAGGCCACGTCCTGAAACTTGGCCAGGTAACGATCCAGGCTGCCTAGCTGGTTCTCGTAATAGGCCAGCGTGTTTTGCGCGGCAATCAGCCGGTTGATCGTAGTCTGCGCCTGATCCCAGATATACGCGGCTGGGGCCATCGTGTTCTGGAGCTGATTTTCGTACTGCTGCAACTGGGTCTGGTACTGCTCAATCTGCTTGAGCGTCTGCGCCACCGACTCGATGGCCGTCATGATGTTCTGGGCCAGGTTGCCGCCGTCGATGACGGGGATACCAGCTTGCACAGGGGCGGTGGTAGTGGTGATAAAGCCGGTTGCGAGTGCAACGGCTAGAGCGGTTTTTTTAGCCGCTAAAATTTTGGACTTCATGGTCGTACTCCGTCGATGAAAAGAAGGCATTGCCTTGACCAAGCGTTGTGCTTGTTCTCGGCAACGTTTCATCGAAGAGCTACGCCACTAGCTGATCGGTATTGCCCTTGGCGCTGAGGCCCGGACTTACAAACGTAAAACTACTCTGTTTTTTTATCGCTTTCGGACAAGCCAACTTCCCGGCCAATCTCTTCAAGCTCTAGCGGCTGTACTGCCGCCGTCAGTATTTCGCGTATTTCCGCGTCGATGCTCCTATCGTTGAGCGCTGCTCGAACTTTCAACGCACGGTGCACCTCGGCGGGTAAATTCCTGATAAGCACATTTGCCATATCAATACCCTTTTGGTGTACCCGACAACCATGCTATCAAAGATATTAAAAATAGCAAGACCTATACTCTTGCAACCGGCGGTAGCCGATCAGCCCCGCAGGGCAGGATTCCCGTTGAGTGCCCCCGGCGCGAATAAGGGACAGTGAAGATAGATAACCGGCTTGCCGGTTAGCTAACTTCACCCATCCTGCCCGCATTTCACCCACTATTGAAAATCTAGCGCATATCGAACGTAAAGCGTTTTATCGTCAAACAAACACCGATTCTTGGCAACATAACCGTAATCGTCACCAAATCGGCCTGCAATCGACATAGTCGCTTCAAAATCGCTGCTCAATCGGCTTTAAATCGGAACCTAAAATGCCAACAATCGACACAAACCATTCGCCCCGATGGGGCGAGTTGGACGCCAAAAAAGAAGGGCATAACCCGCCCCTCAAGTGTCAATGAACACAAGAAATTTGCCTCCCCTCCCGTCATACCACTAAGGCGACGTATTGATACTTGAGGGGCAACCTTTCCTGATGTTGACACCTTCACGCAGGTTACTGGTTATGGGCGTCCAACACACACGGCTCATTCCTGCTTGGTAATAATAAGAATAATAATCTTCTTATTATTCTTACCGAACGAATGGGCACTGCTTAGCCATTTCACGTTTCGAGCCAAGGTTTCAGTACAGATAACTACAAGTGCACACAGCGGCCCTCCAGCACCGTTAGACGCAGATTCTGCTTCAGCTCATGGAATAAGGGACTCCGGGTTGTTTTCCCCTCTCACAAGGCGTTTCAGCGGCCACTGAAGCCGCCTTCTCTTCTTGGCGTTAAACCATCGGCCTATGGCCGATTGATAAAGCCCGCCAGGGCTTTATTGGCAAGGTCAGAACGCGCCCTCAAGGCGCGAGCTGCACCGCGCATGATGGATTATCTTTAGATAATCTTGGATGGATTTCCCAAACTGCCCGCAAAGCAGCGCACCGTCTGGGTTTTCCAAATTGGGACGGGGAACGTTACGACGGCAGAAGGGGAGCGTTACGACGGTAACAAGGGAACGTTACGACGGTAAACGGGTGCAGTTGCCGTGGGGCCAGGCCTCTTGATCTCCCATTTTCCCTTGGCGTATTCGTTCACTACCCAACCCACGGCGGCAAGTTCGGCCAGTGCCTTCCGGGCAGTCTGACGGCGTTTTTTCATAGCTTCGGCATTGGCTTCATCTGGCCAGACATAGCCGCAAAGCGTGTCCAGTTCCACGCGCCCGGATTTGCCGGGGTCGATCCAGCCGCATAGCCGTTGGTGCATCAGCCGTGCCGGATCAGTCTGTAGCACCCGCACTTCCGCCATGTCGATACGGGCATATGGACGATGCCCCAGGATCGCTTCGGCAATACGCGGATTCAGGGCAACCCATAGCCTGCCGTCCGTCTCGTCAAAAGCATGACTCATCAGGTGGAACGCGGCTTGCCGCCGTCCCTTCGTCACAAGGATGGTGACGTTCGACATGCGCAGCAGGCTGGCTTTGAGCGCCTTGATGTTGTCGCCGCTATCCGTCATGCCCGTTTCTGAGAGCAGTTTGGTCAGGCTCTCACGAACCACCAAGCCGTCTTGCTCAATGGCTTCGAAACGGGGTTCAAGGAATAGCCGTAGCTGTCGCCCCGTCTCACTGGTCGGTTCCGGGGTTAGCAAGATGCCGTTCGGGCCGCCAAGGGCCACGATGCCTTGCAAAAGACGCATATCATCGGCCCCGAGAGGTTCGAATCCGACGAAACGCATGGATTCGTCCTCGCCAAAGGTGTAGGTCACGTCCAGCTTGCAGCGTTTGCGATCGCCACGCTTGAGGCTGCGGAACAGGCCAGGTGCCAAACAGTGCGCGGGATCATGTCGGACGTGGGTCAGGTCATGCTTAGGCTTCTTCACGCTGTCTCCTTTTCACCTTGCACTGCCGCTCCAGTACAGCAGGCTTCAACACGCCGCCGTCGTGCCGTCTAAACCAGAGTTCTTGAAAAGGTGCGCCATAGTTGGCCTTGCTGACGCCAAAGCGGACAAAATACCCACGCTGACAATCATCGACCCCCAGTATCTCGGCCTCGCCTTGCGTCATGCCGGATAGGTACGATTGCCAACGGATGTTATCAACCAGTACGGACGATCCACGACTGGCCTGCTGTTGATCGCCCGACCCCATCATGGCTGCGCTTTTACTCGCGTGGTGCAGAAACACAATGGAGCAGCCTGTATCAGCGGCTATGGCCTCCATGTGCCCAACAACCTGCGCCATCGGCCCGCTAGCGTTCTCCTCCTCAATGTGGAAGCGCCGCAAAGTGTCCAAGATCATCAAGCGACGACCTTCAGCGGCTCGTTTGAGAGCATCGAACCAGCTAGCAGCCATGATGTTTGGGCATTTACCGATCAAGGGTTCAATGAGCAAACCATCAGCCACGGCTTGCCGTTCCGCTGCGCTGAGGTGTGCCCCAAGGGCGTGCAGACGATGGTGAATAGCGGCCGGTGGATCTTCAGCAGGCAGATAGACCACTTGCCCGGTGGGAAACTCGCCTATTTCAAGTAAATCAGGCCCGCCTGCAATCTGTGCAGCCAATTGAAGGGCCAACATGGATTTACCAGCCCCACCAGGCGACACAAGAGCACCAACAGTGCCAGCAACCATATTAGGCAGAACATAATCAATGGGTGGCGGCAATTCCGTGAAAGCCGCCATAAGATCAAGAGCCATATAACTAGCCCTCTATAGGGCCAGGTCGCGCAGCTTGATCACCCGATGATTTACGTGCCTCAATCCACTCTTCGACCTCTGACAAATCCCAGGCGACATTTCTACTGGTTAACGCGATACGGCGTGGAAAATCCCCTCGCTGCTCCAGGTTATAAATTGTTCGTGTCGAAAGCGGGATCATCTCCAGGAGCTTCTTCCTGTTGATGAGGGTCTTTATATTTTGCATGGGTCAATACCTCTCAAATGAATAGTTGCTATTCATCGAGTAGCTGCGCGAAGCAGCTAATCGGTAATTGACCTGCCCGATGCCAATGGCGGCCTTATTTATAAATTCACGGCATCAACTTCAATGCTATCAAAGATAGCAAAAACATCAACCCTTACTGCCTCCCGAAGTCCACTCATCAATCATATCGGCCCAATCCTGCAACATCGCCGCCCGCTGCTCGCGGTACTCAGCCTTGTTGTAGACAGCCCTCACGCCCTTCTGCTCGTGCGCCAGGCACTTCTCGATCCAGTCGGTGTTGTAGCCGGCCTCATGCAACAGCGTGCTGGCTGTGCGCCGCAAATCATGCGGTCCGAACTTGGTAAGTGACTTCCCATCTTTCTGCGCCGCCTTGTAAGTCAGCGTCAGCACCTGGTTAAGTGTGGCAGCGCTCATCGGCGCATCCGAGTCGTACCGTGATGGCAAAACGAAGTCGGAACCACCGGCAAAGGTTTTCATGGCAATGAAAATATCCAGAGCCTGCTGGGACAGAAATACCAGGTGCGGGTTACGGCGTTTCATCCGCTCCTTTGGAATCGTCCACAACGCTTCGCTGAAATTGATCTCGCTCCAGGTCGCATTGGTCAGCTCGCTCTTGCGCACCATCGTCAGCAATAACAGCTTGGCCGCCGCACGGTTTGTTGGGCTTGTGCCCACTCGCTCCATGTACTGGTACATCAGCCCAATTTCTTCTGGCGTCAACGCTCGGTCACGTGGCTCGAATCGAGCGATGCTTGTTGGGCGCACCAGTTCTGCCGGGTTTTCGACCTTCTGCCCACGCTCGATGACCCAGCGAAATACCTGCAACACGATTTCACGCACATGAACGGCGGTGGCCGGTGCGCCTCGCTCAACAATGGCATCAGCCAGCGCCCGCAAGTCTTCGTGGGTGATCTCCACCAGCTTCTGATTGCTGAATTTCGGCTTCAGCTCACGCTCATAAACCGAGCGGCGCATATCGCGGGTGGAGTCGGCCATCTGGTAGCCACGCAGCCACTTCTCCGCCCAGGCACCGAACGTCTCTGCATCTTTCACCCGCGCCTTGTCTCGGGCTTTCTCCTTGGCCGGCGACTTGCCCGCCGCAACCATCTTCTTGGCGTCACCCAACAGCTCGCGGGCTTCGGCCAGGGTGATGCCACCGACACCATAACGCCCAAAGGTGATGGTCTCCTGCCGACCGTTGATTGAGTAGTTGTAACGGAACGAGATGGAGCCGGCTGGAGTCACTGCCACATAGAGACCTTCCCGGTCATTCACTTTGTAGAGTTTGTCCCTGGGCTTGAGATTGCGCAGCTTGGTATCGGTCAGCATGTACCTTGTCCTTCTTCGTCTCCGATACCATGCTGAAAAAATCTCGAATTTATCGTATTTTTTCTTACGAAACAGTAACTTATAGAATATTAATACCATGAACACACAAAAGAACGCAGCATGGTATCGGCATCAATCATGGCATCGCCAAACCATAATACCAGCTTTAATGCCATGCTCAAACGGTGCTTGGCGCTTCCTCCCGTTGCCAGATCGTGCCAAACACAAACAAAAAAAAGCCCGCAATTACGCGGGCTTAGCGGCATTTCATGCCATCAGGTGCCTGGCTGTGCCAGACGCGGAATCATTCCCACTCTACAGTTGCAGGTGGTTTACTAGTAATATCGTAAACAACCCGATTAATATGCTTCACCTCATTGACCATTCGAACAGAGATCTTCTGTAAAATATCCCAAGGTATTCTCGCAAAATCTGCGGTCATTCCATCAATCGAGGTAATCGCACGGATAGCAATCGTGTAATCATACGTTCTTGAATCGCCCATCACACCGACACTCTTTAAGCCGGTGAGAACGGTAAAATATTGCCAGATATCATCTTCAAGACCGGCAAGCTTAATCTCTTCTCGTAAGATTGCATCACTTTCACGAACAATCTCTAACTTCTCTTCCGTCACTTCCCCTAAGATCCGAATACCTAAACCGGGCCCTGGGAATGGTTGACGCCAAACAAGTGCATGAGGCATCCCTAACTCTAAACCTAAAGCACGCACTTCATCTTTAAAGAGCGTCTTTAATGGTTCGATTAATTGGAACTTCATATCTTCTGGCAAACCGCCCACATTATGGTGAGATTTGATAGTTTCTGCCGTATCGGTACCACTTTCGATAATATCGGTATAGAGTGTTCCTTGCGCTAAAAAGTCGATATCTTGTAACTTCTTCGCCTCATCATCGAAGAGATAGATAAACTCATTACCAATAATTTTGCGCTTCTCTTCAGGATCTGTTACCCCTTTTAACTTCGCAAGAAAACGATCTTTTGCATCAACTCGGATAATATTGAGACCAAACTTACCGCCTAAACTCTCCATTACCTGATCCCCTTCCCCTTTACGAAGAAGTCCATGATCGACAAAGATACAGGTTAACTGGTCACCAATTGCTCTTTGAAGGAGAACGCCGACAACACTCGAATCAACACCACCAGAGAGGGCTAAAAGCACCTTTTTATCGCCGACTAACGCTCGAACTTTCTCAATCTCTTGTTCGATAAAGTAATCCATATGCCAGCGATCAGAACAACCACAAATATCGTAAGCAAAGTTTCTTAATAGATCTGTTCCAAAGACTGAGTGTTTAACCTCAGGATGAAACTGCACGCCATAGAGTCGTTTTTCTGGATACTCCATCGCAGCAATAGGACAATCACTACTCTCGGCCGTTACTTTAAAACCTCTTGGAACCTCTGTCACAAGATCGCCATGGCTCATCCAAACAGATTGTGTCTCCGGCAAACCATCAAAGAGCATCGTCTCTTTAAGATCCACATGGAGATAGGCTAAGCCATATTCACGATTAGCCGCTTTTTCAACTTTCCCCCCTAAAGTATGGGTCATCAATTGCATTCCATAGCAGATTCCTAAAACAGGAATACCGAGATGAAAGATCTCAGGATCGATTGAAAATGCATTCTCCGCATAGACGCTATTTGGCCCCCCGGAGAGAATAATTCCTGCCGGTGCCATCTCTTTGAGCTCTTTTGCTGAGATCTTATGGGAAATCAACTCCGAAAAGACCCCAATCTCACGAATACGTCGAGTGATGAGTTGATTATATTGACTGCCATAATCTAATACGATGATCTTTTCCATCAATTGCTCCTTAAAGCACCGGTTAAAATAGTAGTTTATATTATAACGAAACTCGAGGCACCATAGCTTATAAAATTTAAAAAAATTAAAAAAATTAAAAAAGTTGAAAAAAATCTTAAGGGTCTAAAATAGATCAATAGATCTTCACTAAAAAGGCGATCTTTTAAGACCGCCCTTCGCTCTTTGATTCAATACTAGATAATCCTAGATGATCAATAACTACTGTGTTAACTCAATAGCAATCGGAATATTTTTATAGACCGGAATTCCCGATTGTTGATCCATATTTTCTAAAGCCACTAAATTATTAGCCTCAGGGAAATAAGTTGCCACTGAACGATCTGCAATATCATAGATCACCACACGTAGATTATCTAAACGGCGCTCCGTCGGCTTTCTATTGCGGTCAAGTGCGATAATATTGACTCGATCATCAGCCTTAATACCCTGCTTCTTCGCCTCAGCTTCACTGATAAAGAGAACATCCCTCTGTCCAAAAACACCGCGATAACGGTCATTAAGTCCATAGATCGTTGTATTGTATTGATCATGACTTCTCAAGGTTGTTAAGGTTAACTCTGCATTGAGAAGTGAATCGGGATCTTCAATAATGCCATCAGAGGTTTTAAAGAAGTTCGCTTTGCCACTCTTTGTCACCCACTTACGAATTGATGCTGGGTTTTGAAGATGGAAGCCTGCCGGCGCTTTGATCCGCTCGTTATAATCTTTAAAATCGGGATAGACAAATTCGATATCATCTCGAATTTTACTATAGTCCGCGACCAACTCATCCCACTTCACTTTAGTATCAGGAATAGCCGCTTTCGCAATACCGGCAACAACCGCACACTCAGAGAGAAGATCGGGACTAATTGGTTTTAAAATACCGCAAGAAGCAGTAACAAAGTTCATCGAATCTTCAATAGTAACCACTTGACGCCCTGTTGCCTGCATATCGATCTCCGTACGCCCTAAAACAGGTAGGAGATAGGTATTTTTCGATGTCAGGAGATGCGAGCGATTCATCTTCGTTGCGATATGTACTGCAAGATCAAGATTCTTCATCGCTTGATAGGTCTTATCATGATCAGGCATCGCTTCTGCAAAGTTTCCACCCATTCCGATAAATGCTTTCGACTGCCCTGAGTACATCGCTTCGACACTCGCTACTACCGCATGCCCCCACTTTGTCGGCGGCGTGAAACCATAGCGCGCCTCTAATTTATCGAGCATCGCTTGACTCGGCTTCTCCGTAATTCCTACAGTACGATCCCCTTGTACATTTGAGTGTCCTCTTAAAGGAAGAATACCAGCGCCTGGGCGTCCCATATTCCCTTTCAAAAGTAGAAGGTTGACTAACTGCTGAATATTTTGGGTACCATGCTCATGTTGCGTAATTCCCATACCGTAACAGATGATGGTGCGTTCAGCTTTGATATAGAGCCCTGCAAACTCCTCAATGGCCTCTTTTGTCAATCCTGAAACGCGGGTGATATCGTCCCAAGAGGTATTGAGAACATCTTCGCGAACCGCTTCATAACCCACGGTCTCATCTTTGATAAAATCGAGATCTAAAATCGCCGGCTCACCTTTTGCAACAGCTGCTTCATGACGCTCAATCACAACACGCATTAAGCCCTTCACTAACGCAACATCCCCCCCAACGCGAACATTGTAGTAGTGAGATGCGAGCTTTGTAGGATGATCCGTTAACATCTCAACAGGGTTTTGTGGGTAGATAAAACGCTCAAGTCCACGCTCTTTGAGAGGGTTAACCGCAACTAATGTTGCCCCTCTTTTCGAGAGCGCACGATAAGTACTTAAAATTCTTGGATGATTAGTTCCGGGATTATGACCGATATCGATCACTAAATCGACGGTCTCAAAATCATCGAAAGTGACTGTCGATTTTCCCACACCAATTGAAGCCCCTAATCCAACACTGGTCGGTTCATGGCACATATTGGAGCAATCGGGATAGTTATTTGTTCCATACTCCCGTCCAAAGAGCTGATAGAGAAATGCCGCCTCATTTGAGGTTCTTCCTGATGTATAGAGCTCTAAAGTTGTTGGATCATCATAGCTCTGAAGAATCGCACCAATCTCTTTAAAGGCAACATCCCACTCAATCGGCTGATAGGTATCGCTTGCAGCATCATACTTCAATGGATAGGTTAAACGTCCTAAATCTTCCAATTCATGGGCGCTCAATTTCGAGAGCTCTGTCACACTCATTTTAGAGAGCATCTCTGGCGTCAATTTTTTACGTGTTGCTTCCCAAGCAACCGCCTTTGCACCATTTTCACAAACGTCAAAAATAGGCGTTCTCTCTGGATTAGGCCAAGCACAACCTGGGCAATCAAATCCATCATGCTTATTCATCTTAAAGAGTGCTTTTGCATCTGCGCCTTCTCTCTCTTGTTCTGCAAGAATCTCCGCAACCGCTTTTAATGCACCCCAACCACCCGCAGGTCCTTTATACTTTTCGATTTTCTCTTTCATACTTTTCCCTTATTGCTCCCATCTCTATCGATCACTATGAGGAATACCCCCAAGATTAATCATTGAAAATAGAATTGAAGTTAAAAGTGGAATCAGAATTAAGATTAACACTTAAGTTAAAACTAAAACTCAAAATCAAGCTCAATACTCCAACTTCAACTTCCGTCAAAATTAATCATTAGTGATATAGAACACAAAATATGAATCAAAAGCGCTATATCGATACAATGTTAGAGCGCATCAATAGTAGCTACCTCATTGATCAATATAGCAAAAAAAGGGAAATTACTCACTCATTTTTATCAATTTTCACAATTTATATAAAATATTCAATAAACTTGGCGCACCTTCTTCGATTAAAGAGATAATATAAATCAAATATTTATAATAGATGAAAGATATTAATGTCATGTATTTATTTATCGCTTTTTACGATTTTTTTTATTATTTTTTTGCTATTTACTTATAAATTATTTAGATTAACTAATAATATTGATAGCTATTTTATCGATGGATTTAACTACAAAATCAACGACAAAATTAAGGACAAACTTAATGCCAAATCTGGCGATTACATGCCGATTATATGTCGATTACATATCGACCGATAGATCACTATTCTGGTTACTATTTTGTAACTTATCCTCTCGTTTTTGAGATACGAGCAAAATTGCGCCAATAATTAAAATAGCGCCGGCAACCATAGCAAGAGTCGGCTGAGATCCAAAGAGCCACCAAGCCACCAAAATCGCATAAACCGGTTCCAAGGCAATAATCATCCCGGCGATTCTCGCCTCTAACACAGCTAGACTCTTCACTAAAAGATAATGAGATACACCGGTACAGAGAATACCTAGCAATGCGAGGTAGAAGCCATTTTGCAATGTGAGCTCTTGAAACTGCATCACCGTAAATGGGGCCAATAGAAGCACCACAATCCCATTTTGCCAAAGAGCAACCTGTATAGCATCAATCCCCTTTGCCCCTCGTTTATTAGTCACTACAAGAAGTGCAAAAGCAAAACCTGATAAAATTCCCCAAAGAAGCCCCACCGTCCCACTACTCGCCAATGAGAAATTAGGCGTCACCAAGATCAGACCAATCGTTGTTAAGAGCAGAAGCAACCATTCCCGCGGTGTTACACGCTCCTTGAAGAGCAGATGATCAATAAGCGTTATAAAAGCAGGAAAAGTGGCAAAACCTAACGTAGCAACGGCAACACCCCCCACTTTTACGGCAATAAAGAAGGTGAGCCAATGTAGCGTTAGAAAAATTCCTGCTAAAAGAAGAAGGCACCAGGCTTGTAGAGTAAAACGAAACTCAATACGTCGCCCTTGCCAAACCAGTAAAAGCCACAAACCTAGAACTGCAAATGCTGCCCGACCAAAGGTAATCATCTCGACACTTGTGGTAATCAATACCCCAAAAATACCGGTTAACCCAAAAAGTAGCGCAGCAATGTGCGCCATGCCCAATGCACCTCTACGTCCCACCTTCCCGTCCATACCCCTCCCTTTATAATTTAATTTATGCTGTGGGTAACTCAACCCCTAAACAGTATAAAACAATCGGCAAAGTGATAAGACTTATAAGAGTACTAATCAGCGTTGCGCTCGAAACAAGTTCCGGTTTTGTATCAAAATGAACTGCCAAAAGGGTTGTATTAGCCGCTGCCGGCATCGCGGCAAGCAGAATCAAAACCTGTTTAGATGTATGATCAATTGGCAACCATTCCACAAGAAAGAGCGCTATCAACGGTGAAAGGAGCATCTTAATCGTTAAGTTAATCGAAAGCTTTCCATAGGCGATTTTAGTAATACGGATATTAGCCAGCTGCATCCCCAAAATGACCATAATCACCACAATCGAGGCATCTCCCACCATAGAGATAGAGTGGTAGAGTGACTCACTCAACGGAATCTGAAGCAACTGAAAGAGCACCCCTAATAATGCACCATGGGCTGTTGGCATTTTTAATACTTGATAGAGTGCATGCCGAACAGAGCTGCCCACAATATGACGAGAAGACCCCTTCGCTGCATAATAGGTTCCTACCGTATTCATCACCACCTGTTGCAATACCAACATAATAATCGCAAGATCGAAACCAGCAGCTCCAAAGAAGGCTAATACAACGGGCGTTCCATAATTCCCATTATTCATAAAAGAGGAACCTAAAATCATGCCGCAACGCGTTCGCTCATCATAGTTAAAGAGTTTTGAGGCAAGAGAAACAAGGAGGACTAAGGCAAAACAGAGAAGATAGATATAGCCAAAGTAGTAGAGATAATCGATCGATATCTGATAGGAGTAGAATGTTTTAAAAGCTAAAAAGGGGGATAAAACATAGATCGACATCTTTGAGAGATTAGGGATATCGAAATGAAGCATCTTCTGTGAGATAAATCCCACAACAAAAATTGAGAAGATTGGAAGTAGAATCCAAAAGAAGGTTAACACGGCATTATTCCATCAAAATTTAGGCAACCCTCTTAGAGTAATTGAGCTGTAGAGAAGTGCAAGTCATTCCCTCCAATTTCTCTATTAGTAATCTCTAAAAGAGCTGTAAAAGTGTATGAAACGCCTCTAAAAGAAGCAGGTAGCGCACTGCTTTACCGATCAAAATTAGGAGCAAAGAGTACCAAAAATTGAGCCGAAACCAACCAGCAGCGATAGGAATAAAATCACCAACGACCGGAAGACTCGAAAATAGAAGGGAAAAAGGGCCAAAGCGAGCGACCAGCCGATCTACCCGCGCGGAAGACTCTTTTCTCTCTGGAATAACGCGCCCGACCCAGTACATTGCAATACTTCCTAATGTATTGAAAATAGTTGCTACCCCAAAAGCGATCATCCCCATCTCCGGATAGAGATGAAGATAGCCGAGTAACGCAACCTCTGAACTTCCTGGCAATATAGTCGCCGAGCTAAAAGCGGAGAGTGCTAATAGAAATAAGCCTCCGATTATCCCTACAGATTCCATCAAGAATTATTCACAATATCACGGTCACTTTGCGAAAAGAGTTCAAGAATTGCATCAAAGATCTTCTCGGCAACAATACGCTTATCTGCCTTTGCAATAGGGGTTATTGAACCATCACGTTTAAAGAGCAGCATCTCATTATCGGCGGCACCAAAGACCTTTCCGCCGGAAACATCATTTAAGCAGATCATATCAACATTTTTACGTTGCAACTTCGATTTTGCATTCTCTTCAATATCATTAGTCTCTGCCGCAAAACCAACACAGAGCGTCGGTCTCGCCGGTCCCTTAGCAATAGTGGCTAATATATCGGGGTTTTTAGTCAGTTTAAGAAGCAATTCATCACTGCCATCACGCTTTTTAATCTTCTCTGTTGCTCGATCTGCAACACGATAATCAGCAACGGCCGCAGCTGCGATAAAGAGATCTGCACCATTGCAGGCTTGTTTTACTGCTTGCATCATCTCATCGGCGCTCTTAACCGCAATAAGATTCACATCAGCAGGGGACGGGAGCGCAACAGGACCGGAGACCAATTGAACTTCGGCCCCTAAGTTTTTAGCAACATTTGCTAATGCATATCCCATCTTGCCACTTGAGTAATTACTGATATAACGGACAGGATCGATCTCTTCTACTGTCGGTCCCGCTGTAATCACTACCTTTTTCCCAAAGAGTGGACCTCTATCTTCATCAATTTTTCCGGCATGATTCTCCAATTCTTGGAAAAAAGCAGTAACATGATCACGAATCTCTAAAGGCTCAGGCATTCGACCTAATCCCACCTCACCACAAGCTTGCGCACCACTTCCGGGGGTTAAAATATCGATATTTGCATCAGAGAGTGCGGCGATATTTCGTTGTACAAAGGGATTCGCCCACATCAAACGATTCATTCCCGGCGCTAACATCACCGGTTTTTCCGTCGCTAATACAATAGCGGAGAGAAGATCTTCAGCCGATCCTGCGGCTAATCGTGAGATTAAATTTGCACTTGCCGGAGCAATCAGAATAAGATCGGCCCAGCGTGCTAACTCAATATGTCCCATTCCCGCCTCATGCGCAGGATCTAAAAGATCATAAACAACAGGATAGCCCGATACCGCTTGTAAGGTTAACGGCGTCACAAAACTCATTCCACCACGACTCATAACGACACGAACCTCATGCCCAGCCTCTCTTAAACGACGAACTAAATCAGGGGATTTATACGCCGCAATACTCCCACTAACGCCTAAAACAATATTCATATCTCTCCTTCCCTCTCACTTATCTCTGATCTTTAAAGAAAGAGGCAAGATACTTCAATGATCTTGCCTCTATTTTCTCTCAATGAGATTCAAACCTGATTTGAGATTGGCTCAGCCTTAACTCATTTCAAGTTAATCCAGATCTAACTTCAACCTCAACTTTTCAATCGATCAAATTTGTCATATTTGACATATTCGACAAATTTAATCTCTATTCTATATCGCCCGACTACATCGGCACAATATCAAACTGCTCAACAGGATAGAGCTCTTCTGGCTGCAGACGGATATTTGCATCAATCTGATTCTGAAGATCGGCAACACTATGTGCCTCCTCATCTAAAAGTCGTTCAATCACCTCGGGCGCCGCCAAGACTAAGAACTCCTTCAGGTTCGGGAAACGTTTACCATCACGAATCAGCTCTCGGAAGATCTCAAAACAGACGGTAGCACTGGTTTTCACATAACCATTTCCCTGACATTTAGGGCAAGGTTCACATAAGAGCTGTACTAAACTCTCTCGTGTCCGCTTACGGGTCATCTGCACTAATCCTAAAGAGGTGACCTCACTAATTGATGTTCGTGCATAATCATGGGAGAGATGCTCCGATAGCTCCTCTAAAACACCTTGTCGATGCTCTTCGCTCTGCATATCGATAAAATCGATAATGATGATTCCGCCAAGATTTCGCAATCGTACCTGGCGCGCTAATGCTTGTGCCGCTTCCAAATTGGTCTTATAGATTGTCTCTTCTAAATTACGATATCCGACAAATCCACCTGTATTGATATCGATGGTTGTCATCGCTTCAGTCTGCTCAATCATCAAGTAGCCACCTGATTTGAGATCGACTCGTTTCTCAAGGGCTAAATTGATCTCTCGCTCTGTATTGAAGAGATCCATAATCGCACGTGGTCCGACATAGTACTCAATTCGCTCGGTCATCTCTGGTAAAAAGCGCGTAGTAAAATCCATCATGCTCTTATAACCTTCCATGCAGTCGATTCGAACACGCTGAATATCTTTTGAGATATAGTCGCGCAAGATACGTAACTCTAGCGGGAAATTCCCATAGATCAACTCGCCCACTTTTGCTGCCGGGATACGCTCTTTGACATCTTTCCAGAGACGATTGAGAAATTGCATATCCGCACGTAAAACCCAAGGATCAACCCCTTCAGCTGCGGTCCTAGCAATATAGGCACCTGGAATTTCAGGCTGATATCCTAAAAGGATATTTTTAAGTCGCTCGCGCTCCTCTTCATCTTCAATTCGAACAGAGACACCAATGACATCAGAATCTGCAAGATAGACAAGATAGCAGGAAGGAATCGAGATCTGTGTTGTAATTCGCGCCCCCTTCGTTCCAAGGGGATCACGAATCACTTGCACAATTAGCTCCTGGCCTTGATGCAATAATTTGGTGATATCGATCGCTTCAGGATTCCGCTTTGTGGGAACTCGTTGAGTCCCCTCCTCCTCTTCACCATCATCACACTCATCAGGCTGATACTCATTACAGCTCGTCTGAATATCACTGACGTGAAGAAAAGCGGCTCGATCGAGCCCAATATCAACAAAAGCCGCCTCAAGACCCGGTAACACACGAATAACGACCCCTTTATAAATATTGCCAACAAGGCCGCGCTTCTCATCTCGCTCAATTAATACTTCTTGGGCCATCGCGTTACTGATCACCGCCGCCCTTGTCTCATTTGGCGTAATATTAATTAAGATTTCGTTATTATTCATCGTTACTTTGCTCGCTTTTCTAACATTTCAATCGCCGGCAATACTTTTCCTTCTAAGAGTTCAAGGAAAGCACCCCCACCGGTGGAGATATAGGAGATTTGATCCGTTAAGCCAAAGGTCTCAATTGCCGCAACAGTATCACCGCCACCTGCAATCGAAAAGGCATCGCTCTCGGCAATGGCTTGACCAACTGCTTTTGTTCCTTCTGCAAAGTTTGCAAACTCAAAGACTCCAACAGGACCATTCCACACAACTGTCTTCGCCTGCATTAAGATCTGACGATAAAGCTCAATAGTTTTAGGACCAATATCCATAATCATATCATCAGGACCTATCTCCTCGATGCCCTTCACTTGCGCTTCTGCATCAGCTGAGAATTCGGTACCTACCACAACATCGATCGGTAGAGGAATCTCTTTTCCCTCCTCTTCTGCACGTTTTAAAAGTTTTTTCGCCTCTGAAACCAGATCTTTCTCAACTAAGCTTTTACCTACTTTATACCCTTTCGCAAGCAATAAAGTGTTGGTGATTCCACCACCGGTGATCAAATGATCCACTTTATCTAAAAGAGCATTAAGAACGGTTAACTTGGTTGAGACTTTTGCGCCACCAACAATCGCTACCATCGGACTTTCAGGATGGCTAATCGCTTTCGTCAATGCAGTGAGTTCTTTCTCTAACAATAAACCGGCTGCACTCTCTTTAGCCAACATTCCCACACCATAGGTTGAAGCGGCTTTACGATGGGCGGTTGCAAAAGCATCCATAACATAGACATCACAGAGATTTGCCATCTTCTGTGAGAGCGCCTCATCATTTCCCTTCTCCCCTTTCAAGAAGCGAACATTTTCTAATAACTTCACTTCGCCGGGCTTAATCTCAACACCATTGATCCAATTTTTAACAAGTGTAACAGGCTTTCCGAGATGCTCAGTGAGCCAGACAGCCGCAGGAGCTAATGAGAATTCATCACTCTCTTCACCCTCTGTTGGTCTTCCTAGATGAGACATTACCATCACAGCCCCACCCTTCTCTAAAATCATCTCAATTGTTGGCAGTGCCGCTACTAAACGCGCATCTGAGGTGATCTCACCATTATGGATGGGAACGTTAAGATCCTCACGAACCAATACACGCTTACCTGCCAAATCTAAACTCTCTAAAGTATTAAATTTCATATCTCTATCCTTTCTACTGACTCTTCTAAATGAGTGACGCTTATAAATAACCTAAATAATCTATAATCTAGATACTCTGAACACACAACTCAACAACGTTAAAATAACAGAATATACTACCAAGACTGTATCATCTAAATAGAAAAGCAATGTTGCTCATCATCATTTAAGCGCTTTCAATTTCGCTTCAAATCCATTGTGACCCCATTGTCTTAGCGCTTCTATCGACCTCTATTCTGCTTTATTACTTCATCTACTTTGTCTTCTTTATCCCATCTTTGCTCTATTTGAGCTTCGACTCTAGAGCGAATCGAGATAACGTTCAGCATCGAGGGCTGCCATACAACCTGTTCCGGCAGATGTAATTGCTTGACGATAGTTAGAATCCATCACATCACCCGCTGCAAAAACACCGGCAACAGAGGTGCTTGTTGCATCTCCATCAATACCTGATTTAACCACAATATAACCATTTCGCATCTCAAGCTGTTCTGCAAAGATCTCCGTATTCGGAGCATGACCAATTGCAATAAAGACACCAGGAACCGCTAGCTCTTTAGTAGAATCATCTTTTGTTGATTTAAGAATCACTCCGGTCACACCGGCATCATCGCCTTTTACCTCTTCTAACGTCTGATCTAGGTGTAACTCAATTTTTCCTGCTTCTACATTACGATAGAGACGATCGATTAAGATCTTCTCTGCACGGAAAGTATCACGACGATGAACAAGATGTACTTTTGCTGCAATTTGGCTCAAATAGAGCGCCTCTTCAACAGCGGTATTTCCACCTCCGACCACAACAACCTCTTGATCACGATAGAAGAAGCCATCACAGGTCGCACAAGCAGAGACGCCACGCCCTAAATATTGCTCTTCAGATGGGAGACCTAAATATTTAGCAGAAGCGCCTGTTGCGATAATCAGCGCATCACAGCTATAAGAACCATTATCCCCTTCTAAAATAAAAGGGCGTTGAGAGAGATCGACTTTTTGAATATGATCAAAAATAATCTCTGTTCCAAAACGCTCACAATGTTCACGCATCTGCTCCATCAACTGAGGGCCCGTTAACCCTTCAAGACCCCCTGGCCAATTATCAATATCGGTCGTGGTCGTAAGCTGCCCGCCCATCTGCATGCCGGTAATAACCACCGGTTTAAGATTTGCACGCGCTGCATAGAGTGCAGATGTATAGCCTGCAGGCCCTGAGCCTAAAATCACTAAAGGATGGTGTTGTCTACTCATATCAAATTCCTTGTTGTAACTTGTGACAATATTGGTATCAATTATCGGATAAAATATCTTTTCAAAGTATTGAAGAACCCCTATAGCCGAGCTATAGCCGACATAATCACTTCTAATAGAGGGGGGCTGTGGTTAACGTTTCATTATACATTAAAAGTCACTCTTAAGCGGTGAAGATCACTCTTAAGGGGCGTTTAAAAGAGACAAAAACAGAAGCGAAACATCTCAATTTTCTTCTACCCTTCTTTCAGCAATCTATCAGTAAACTATCAGTAAACCATCAGCAAACTATCGGTAAATTCTCTTCTGAAGCCCTACAAAAAAAGAGTATCTATTAGGATACTCTTTTAATGCTTACCTCATATTTACATCACATTTTCAGCATGCTTTCATTATGCATTCAGAATACTTGTCCCGATCTTGCTACGCTCTACGACTAACGTTGCGCCTTAATTCTTAACCAATCTCGCATCAACTTTTTCTGCTCACGCTGGGTATAAGGCTGTTTTACATTCAGGAGCTCTAATTGCTCTGCTGATGGATAGAGTGTTGGATCATTGAGTAACTCTTGATCAATAAACTCAAATGCCGCCTGATTCGATGTTGCATACTCAACATAATCTGCCGCACGAGCATTCACCTTTGCATCTAATAGATAATCGATAAAGGCATAGGCTTCATCAACATTTTTTGCATCTTTTAAGATCGCAAGCTGATCAAACCAGAGTAAACCTCCCTCTTTAGGGATAAAATACTCAATCTCAACACCGGAATTGGCCTCTTCTGCTCGCGCTTTTGCTAAGTAGAGATCGCCAGACCAACCGAGTGTTAAACAGGCATCACCATTGGCCATTGCATTAATATATTCAGAAGAGTGAAACTTCGTTATATAGGGGCGAATTGCTTGTAATACTTCATTTGCTTTTGCAAGATCGGCATCATCGGTGCTCTCTGCCGGCAATCCTAAGTAACGCATCACCATAGGATAAAATTCACTCGGTGAGTCGACAACATAGATACCACAACTTGCTAATTTTGATGCATACTCTGGATTGAAAAGGAGCTCCATCGAATCTAAAGGTGCATCAGGAACCAATTCTTTAACTTTATTAACATTGTAGGCGATCCCCGTTGTTCCCCACATATAGGGAACAGAGTACTCTGTAGCGCCGGGAAGCTCACTTAAACGCTCTTCAACGAAGGGCCAAATATTATCAATATTTTTTAATTTATCGCGATCAATCTTCTGTACCGCATCTGCTTGCACCATATAGATTAAGGTGTAATCAGAAGGAACAACGATGTCATAACCAGAGTTACCGGTTAAGGTTTTGGCTAAGAGAACCTCATTACTATCAAAGGTATCATAAACTACCTTAATCCCTGTCTTATCAGTAAATTCCGTAATCAATTCAGGATCGATATAGTCTGTCCAGTTATAGACTCGAACCTCCTGGGCATTAACTGTATGACTACCAATTAAGAACCCTAAGGATAAAAGAGTTGCTAGCTTAAATTTTTTCATCACTTTATTTATCTCCTATAAAGTGGGTAGACATAAAAGAAGCGGTTGATAATGACTCAACCGCTCTTAACTTATATCACAATTTAGGGAAAAGGCTATCTCGATTTACCCCTCAAACGCTTCTTACAAAACAACAAGGAGATTGAGACCTTCTCTTCATACTAAGAGTCCTTAGACTACATAGACCGTATAGACCATATAGACTATATTTTCTTAATAGTGATTAAACTTAATAATAATTAACCAATTAATCCAGCATAAAATGTTGGCTAATCCAATATATCTAGCTAAATTAGTCTAACTTATAGTCATCATGACATGATTTACAGGTACCACCTAATTTACCCATCTGCGCTGCCAATGTCTTCTTCTCACCAGCGGCTTCCACCATCACATCACTCTCTTGAATAAATGCTGCTAACTTCTTATCAAAATCTGCACGCTCTTCCACAATTTTAGGGCTTGCATGTGAACCTTCATAAGTTCCATCAACAAATGTCGCACCAACTGCTTTTGCCATCTCATTGATGCGTTTAGCTGCTGCAACTGCTTCTTCTGGATTATACTCAATCTCACCTTTTAACATTCCGCCGAGAATGCCCATATTCCAACCCGCAACTTTAAATGCTGCTTGACGATAATCGATCACTTTTTCGCTATCGACATCTGCCATAGAAACGCCCATCGTTGATACTGCTAAGATTGCCGCAAGTGCTAATTTTTTCATTGACTTCTCTCCTTATAAATAATTTTCCCGACACCTTTCGTAGCCTTACTTACTAATAGCTTATTGCTTCTTGCTTATTGGTAAATGATGATCCAACCTTAAATTTCAACCAGAGGTTGTAAAAATTGTAATAAGATCACCCCATAAAACCACGTTGCTTAAGTGGTGCCGGCATTCCCATTATATCGTAAATAAATATTATTATATAGATTTCGATTATATCCTAATAATATTACAATAACAGAGCGATTTTCCATCTACTTATCTGCTATCTCCCTGTTTATATTACAATTAATTTATCTAATGAGCCTGCTCAATAAACTTGCTTAGCAATGAACGAGGAGGCTTATAAGATTTAAATAAAGACATTGACATCAGTGAGATTTTCTCTTCAGCGCTAAGTAGAGAAAAAGTAATGACGCGCCCCCTAATAAGCAAATAAACCAGAGTGAACTCTCTTCAAATCGTAAAAGAAGAGTTAAAAGAGAGACCGCACCTAGACCGCCATAAATTCGGCGAACTGTCGATTCATGTTCCAATTTAGCTAAACGATTCCATTCACTCTCTGCAAGATTAACCTTTAACTTCCCTTTTGCTGCTTGCTGTAATGTTAACTGACCATTTTGCATTAGATCAGGGAATTGCTCTATCCAGATTGGCATATCGCGTCTATAACGAGAGATGATCGCTTTAGGACCACGTTTCTTCTTCACAAACTCCACGAGATAAGGTTTTGCCGTTGCCCAAAGATCAAGCTCAGGATAGAGCTCACGACCTAAACCCTCAATTGCAAACAATGTCTTCTGCAGTAGCATCAATTGTGGCTGCATCTCCATCTTAAATCGACGCGCCGTTTGAAAGAGCGAGAGAAGAAAGGCACCAAAAGAGATATCTTTTAGAGGTTTATTAAAGATCGGTTCACAAAGAGAGCGGATAACCGCCTCAAAATCCCCCACAGAAGTATCGGGAGGAACCCAACCTGATTCCACATGAAGCTCAGCAACTTTAAGATAATCTCGATTAAAGAAGGCTAAAAAGTTACTTGCTAAGTAGTGCTGATCCTCTTCATTGAGCGTGCCTATAATGCCAAAGTCGAGGGCAATATAGGTAGGATCATTAGGATTTGTAACATCTACAAAGATATTCCCCGGATGCATGTCCGCATGGAAAAAACTATGTTCAAACACCTGTGTGAAGAAGATATCCACACTACGCTGCGCAAGGAGTGGGATATTGACCCCGAGCTCTTTTAACTTTGCAATATCGCCAACAGGAACGCCGGAAATACGCTCCATCACTAAGACATTTTTACGCACATAATCGAGATAGATCTCCGGCACATAGAGAACCTTTGAATTACGGAAATTCTCTCTCAATTGCGCGCCATTTGCAGCTTCTATCGTTAAATCGAGTTCATTGAGGATCGTCTTTGCATGCTCTTCGACAATCTCCACCGGACGCAAGCGTTTACCATCGGGATAGTAACGCTCGATCATAAAGGCTAACACCTCCATGATTGCGATATCTCGCTTAATGACCTTCTGAATATCGGGGCGAACAACCTTAACAACAACCTCTTGCCCATTATGTAATACGGCACCATGAACCTGCGCAATAGAGGCTGCCGCCATCGGCTCTTTATCAAACTCTTTAAAGATCTCCATTAAAGGCTTATCAAAAGAGCGTTCAATAATATTAATTAAGGTATCGGTAGGAAAGGGGCGAACCTGATCTTGCAGCTTTACAAGCTCAACAACAATCTCTCGATCGAGAAGATCATATCGCGTTGAAAGCGCCTGCCCTAACTTAATAAAGGTTGGCCCTAATTGCTCTAATGCTAAGCGGATACGAACGGGGATTGCGGTTCCCTTATGAGCATTAAAGAGAGAGAGTAGCGGCTTTAAAAAACGTAAATGGCGCAACCCTGGCATCATAAAGGCTAGATCATAGAGACCAAAACGTAAAAAGATCCACCAAATCTGAACCATTCGTAAACTACGAGCAATCATCAAAGCATCCTTATTTTATAAATTTATAAAAGTATCAGGTAACATGACGCGACAAACTTTCAACAAATTTTGTGATAACAGAAAAATAGAGAAGATTAGCTATAAGCAGATCCCGATTAAATCATCGATCAAGCGCTATTAACCTTCTCTATTTGACCTTTTTAATAGACAAATCCGCGATGAATTGCAACGATTCCGCCCGTTAAGTTTTTGTAATCAACCTCATCAAAGCCTGCTTCTAACATCATATCGCGCAACTCTTCTTGAGGCGGATGCATACGAATCGACTCCGATAGGTAACGATAGCTATCACCATCGCTAGCAATCAATTGTCCCATTCTTGGGATAATTTGGAATGAGTAGAAATCATAAACTGTTGCTAATCCAGGAACCACAGGCTTAGAGAATTCTAAAACTAAGAGGCGCCCACCCGGCTTTAAAACTCGACGCATCTCTTTTAATGCCTTCATCTTATCTGTAACATTACGGAGACCAAAACCGATCGTTACCAGATCAAAAGTTGCATCATCAAAAGGGATCTCTTCAGCATTGATCTGCTTAAATTGAACATTACCCACAATGCCCTCATTAATTAGACGCTTGCGCCCCTCTTCTAACATCGACTCATTGATATCAGAGAGAACAACTAATCCCTCAGAGCCAACACGCTTACTTAAACGTTTTGTTAAATCACCTGTTCCACCAGCAAGATCGAGTACTTTCTGCCCCTTACGAGCACCTGACATCGAGAGTGCAGTATTTTTCCATAAGCGGTGAATACCAAAGCTCATCACATCATTCATCACATCGTAACGGCTAGCAACTGAGTGGAAAACCTCCGCCACCTTAGCCTCTTTCTCATCACGATCTACGGTTTGATAACCAAAATGGGTTTTTTCTTCCGACATATCTCTCTATCCTAAAATAATGATTCTGAAATGATACCAAAATCTCACTTTCTCTGTCTGATAAAAGGTCGATCTATTGATCCTATCGACTGATTCACGATCTTCCAGCCCACGCTTCATCAATCTACTGTTTCGATCTATTGTTTCGGGCTCTCGCCTCGATCTGCTATTCGATCTATTCCCGGTCTATTCTCGGTCTACTCCTCAACCGAAAGAACAGATTAAGCATTACGTCCAAAAATCGTCATTACACCATCGATTGCCGGCTTCTTCTCAAACCAGAACTCAAATGCATAGACTCCCTGCTCAATTAACATTCCTAGACCATCATAAGCAGCGCGCCCCCCTTCAGAGAGAAGGTAGTTCATAAAGATAGTTGGCTGATCACCATAGACAAGATCATAACCGATACTCCCCTCTGTGATAGTGCCGGCAGGAAGTGGGGGAAACTCATTTTGTAATGATGCACTTGTGCCATTAATAATAAGATCGAAGCTCTCTGCTAAATCTTCCCTTTCAACTGCTTCAATCTCCCCTAAGTGACAAAACTCTTTTGCTAATAATTGCGCTTTAGAAAAGGTGCGATTAGTGATGACCACAGAAGCGGGCTGATGGGCTAAGAGCGGGGCTAAAATCCCCCTCACTGCGCCCCCTGCGCCTAAGATCAAAACACGCTTGCCGGTAAGATCAATCCCTTTTATCTCTGTAATATCCCTAAGAAGTCCAATTCCATCAGTATTATGCCCGGTGATCGAACCATCCGCCTCTATCCGAATAGTATTAACTGCTTTTGCCTCTTCCGCTTCAACCGTTAAGCGATCACAATAAGGCATCACAACCTCTTTAAAAGGAACCGTAATATTAGCTCCCACAATCCCCTTCTCAATCCACTCCCTTAAACTTTCTTCAAACTGCGGAAGTGTCGTCAATACCTTTAAATAGCGTAATTTAATATCAGCATTTTTCGCAAACTGCATCTGCATCTCGGGCGACTTCGACTGCGCCACAGGATTACCAAAAATAACTGCTAAATGTTCCATCCTCTTCTCCTTCTCTCCCATATTTCTCTCCTTATCTTCACTGCCATCTATTCTTTACCGTTCATGATCTCTTCTCTACTGCTCCTTTACTCTCCTCTAAAAAAGAGTTTATCGAGATCAGTTAAGGCAAGTGTCCGCCAAGTTGGCCGACCATGATTACATTGTCCTGCTCGCTCCGTACGTTCCATATCGCGCAACAACGCATTCATCTCCGGCAATGTTAAACGTCGATGGTGCCGAATTGCACTATGGCAGGCCATCGTTGAGAGAATCTCATTGAGATGCTCTGTAATCTTTTGACTCGATCCATATTGATCAAAATCGTGAAGAACTTCTATCACTAACTTCTCTATATCGGCTCGAATCAGACTTGCCGGCACCTCTCGCACCACAATACTCTCGTGACTTAAGACCTCAATTACCAATCCTAATGAGTGAAGCTCACTCTGAAACTCTTCAACTAGCGCTATTTCTCGACTTGAGACATCGATTGGCTTCGGTATTAAAAGTGCCTGACGAACAATTCCCTCTTCTGTTGCCACCGCATTTTTAAATCGTTCATAGATAATTCTTTCATGAGCCGCATGCATATCAACGAGAACCAATCCTTGCCGATTCTCTGCCAAAATATAGGCTTCATGTAACTGCCCTAAAGCGTAACCTAAAGGGGCTTCATCGGGGTTAAGCTCTTCCGTTTGAGGATCCTTTTTCGATGTTAGCCGCTCTAAATTAAAACTTCCCGATTGCCTATTTAAACCTTCTTCAGGAACAGTTCCAAGGGCAGAAGAGTTCTCTCCGGCAACGCTCCCTAAAGGAGAAAGACTCTCTGTCGATGCGCCGATCGCCTCATAAAGATTAACCGGTTTATAACTCTTTCCGGGAGGGGCTCCAAAAGTAAAACCCTTTTGATGACTATTTGCAATCGATGGCAACTCGCTACTTTGATCCTCTAGTGAAGCGACAACAGGAAGACTTTCATGCCCTTCTAGCACCTCAGGCTGAGAGATAACATGATTGAGGGTACTAAAGAGAAAGTTATGAACCATTCGCGATTCACGGAATCTGACCTCATGCTTTTGAGGATGCGCATTCACATCCACTGCGGCGGCATCAAGTGTTAAATAGATTACAAATACAGGATGCTTATCGCTATACATGACATCTCGATAAGCTTGACGAATTGCATGGGCAACCAGTCGATCTTTAACCATTCGTCCATTAACATAGACATATTGCCAATCGTTGTTATTACGAAAAAAGGTCGGTTTTGCAAGCCACCCTTCTATTGTTAAAGTTCGGATCGTATCGTAATCATCAAGGGGAATCTTCTTCGTATGGCTAAAATGAAAGCTTTCGGCTAAAAACTCCTCATTAAAAACAGATGCGATTCGATTCTGCTTCTCCTCTAAGCTTTCCGCACGAGGTAAAGAAAACTGCTCGCGACCATTATGAATGAGAGTAAAAGCGATATCATAACGAATCAGTGCCAATCGCTTTACTAAGGTCTCAATATGGCTATACTCGGTGCGCTCCGTTCGAAGAAACTTCCGCCTTGCTGGCACATTGAAAAAGAGATCTTTAACCTCAATCCTCGTTCCTTCAAGCAGTGAAGCGGGCATCGGCTCCTCTCCTAAATCATCCCCTTTACCATCGACACGATAGGCATACTCAGCACCACGCTCACGCGAAATTAAGGTAAGGCGGGAGACAGCAGCAATACTTGGGAGAGCTTCCCCTCTAAATCCTAATGTTGAAACTTCTACTAAATCTTCCGGAGAGCGAATTTTACTGGTCGAGTGGCTCGATAATGCTAAGTTAAGATCATCTTTGGCAATCCCATGACCATTGTCTTGCACAATAATATGATCGATTCCACCACTTTTAATATCGATCGTAATCTCAGTTGCGCCGGCATCAATACTATTTTCTACCAACTCTTTCACAATGGAAGCGGGTCTCTCAACAACTTCACCTGCGGCAATCTGATTGATGACGTGAGGCGCTAATTTAGCAATACGTCGACTCATAAACTCTCTCCCTCGCTCATTTCTCTCAAATAGAAGAAACGCCTGGTTAAATATAACCAGGCGCTTTTTATCTTATCAGATTATGGTGTTCATAATAAGTAAGCCATCTTCACTTTTGTGACCAAGTTAACGACTCAATTAACAAAAAAACAAACTGCTTTTCTCTTATCTCAATCCTGTTTGCACTTTCTCCATCATCTCTTCTAGATGATTAAGAGTGAGTACCGGCAGAACATCAATTTGTGTTTTATCTTCACCAATAGGGTTGACTCTTATGTAATAAACTTCCCCTTCTGGATCATTTTTACTGAAGAACCAAAAGCGGCGTTTTTTAACAGTTCGTCCAACACGTAATGTATTAATATCCGCATATTTCTCTAATACATTATATTTGACCCCATCATCTAAAATATCCGTAATTTGCTCCCATACGGCGTCTTGTGAGCGATTTTTAATAATGAGCCGTGTCCCTTCCCGATCAGTGACGGGAAGACCCTGCTTTCCCATGGCACTACTGCCATCACCTCCTAATCTTGCCGCAAGGCGTGCAATAAACTCCGCCTCCAGTTCAGGATCTTTAGGAGCATCTACCCATCGATGGAATTGATCATCATTTCCTGTTGCTTCATCTTTCATCGCATAGTGTGTCACAAAGATCAATGTGCGATCTCCATCACGCTCTAAACGAATCTTAAATTTATCTCTTGAGGAAGAGCCTAAAAGATTACTTGCAACACGCTTAATTAAGCCACGAATAAATCCTTCTGGAACATCCGCTTGATTCTCTGCCCATTTAGTCTCAATAAGACCCGCTTCAGGACTTTGAGAGTCAATCTCTAATCCTAACTGTCTTAAGAGCTGATGAACCTGCTGCCAGACAAAATCAGGTGTATGTCCTGTATTGATCCAACGGCGACCACCTTCTGACTCAATAAATGTAATGCTTTCACCAGCAGCCGGTAATACTTTTGAAGCCGCTTGCTTCTGATAATTACGATAATCCTTGAGGGTCGTTGCAGCTTCAACATTGGTTTCTGTCTGCTTTACTAAACTAGGAGGATACTCTAAAGGGTTCACTTGCGATGACTTCAAATATCGCAAATTATCCCTTGACTGCACATTTTGCGTAGAACATCCGCTGATAACCAAGCCTGATAGCACTACTGCGAACACTATTTTTTTTGTGTACATGAACTAACCTTTACTGAATAAAATTCTTGCCATCGTATCGTAATTATAAACGATCGCCAATACCTATTCCTTGAATTATAACCGAAAAAAAAGTGTGCTGCCCCTTTTCTCTTCTACTTAATTCTATTCATAAAACCCTAATCATACAATTAATTAGAGAAGTCCTGCACTCTTCATCGCTTCACGTACTGTTAAATGATATTGCTTATCAAGAGGAACTAATGGGAGACGAATTCCTGCATGGATACGATTCATCTGTTGAAGTGCCCATTTGACAGGTATCGGATTAGCTTCTAAAAAGAGGACGTGATGTAACTCTTTGATCTTCTCATTAATCTCATAAGCACGTTTCTCATCACCGGCTAAAGCAGCTTCCATCATCTCATGCATCATCAATGGGGCAATATTCGCTGTTACGGAGATCACCCCTTTTGCGCCCGCTAAGACACATTTTGCGGCAATACCATCTTCCCCAGTTAAAATATCGATCTTGTCCCCAACGCGACGAACTAATTGCTCTACTCGCTCAAAAGTACTCGCCTCTTTAATAGCAACAATATTTTTAAGATTTGCTAAGCGTTCTACCGTATCTGGTAAAATATCGGAAGCCGTTCGACCCGGTACATTATAGAGAATTTGTGGGATATCTACCGTTTCTGCAATCAACTTAAAGTGTTGGTAGAGACCTTCTTGTGGTGGTTTATTATAGTAAGGGGCAACCAATAGACAAGCATCGGCGCCATCTTCTGCAGCCCAATGCGTTAAACGAATTGCCTCTTCTGTAGAATTGCCGCCTGTCCCTGCAATCACAGGAACCCTCCCACGCACATAGCTAACCACGCGCTTAACAACTTCACGATGCTCATCGAAGTTAATTGTCGCAGACTCACCCGTTGTCCCTACAGCAACGATTGCGTCTGTCTTATTTTCAATATGAAATTCAACCAACTTCTCAAATGAATCATAATCAATACGTCCATCTGGAAACATCGGGGTGACTATCGCGACAATACTACCACCAAACATAATTCTCTCCTTATCTAATTTAATATAGAGGGCTCCTGTGAGCACCCCATTCCCCTTCTTAAAAAGTGCATATCCAACAATCGTAACCTGATCTTCTACTACAGATCTTTTGATATCCTTTTATTGATACCCTTTTATTGATACCCTTTTATTGATATCTGTCTATTAGTATCTTTCTATTAGTATCTTTCTATTAATATCGTCCTATTAACTAACGCTTATTAACACTTCGCTATTAACGATAGTTCGCTATCTACAATTTACTAGCTATAACTTCCTATCAATAACGCTCTACTAATGTTAGGCGATCTCTTATCAATTACGGCGTTTTGTCAGATACTTTTACTCATCCGGCATCTTTAATCTTTCTTTAATCTTATAGAGACGGGCGCATGATCTGAAGGGCGTTCCATCGCTCGATACTCTAAATGCACTTTAGAGGTCACAAATCGTCGACTCACTATTGTTGATAATAATAGATGATCAATCCGAATACCACTGTTTTTCTCAAATCCATTCTGGCGATAATCCCACCAGGTAAAGAGTCCCGCTGGCTGAGCCTCCATCCTTAACCCATCGATCAATCCTAAATCGAGCAGTTGAAAGAAGGCTTCTCGCTCTGCATCGGTACAGAGAACCTTGCCCTTCCAGCTCTTAGGATCATGAACATCATCATCTGTGGGGGCAATATTAAAATCTCCGATCACAACCAGCTCAGGATAGCGCTTTAATTGTGCTTCAATAAAGGCTTTAAAGTGCTGTAGCCAATTCAATTTATAATGATATTTATCAGAATCGGGGCTCTGCCCGTTTGGAATATAGGCATTAATCACTCTAATCCCGCCCACCGTTGCAGTAATAACCCGTTTCTCACTATCCTCAAATCCAGGAATATCAAAGAGAATATCGCTCATCGGCAGACGCGAGAGAAGGGCGACACCATTATAGGTAGGCTGACCATTAATCGCTGCGTGATAACCTAATGCCTCACAAGCCTCTATTGGAAACTTTTCTGAAATGGATTTTAGCTCTTGCAGCCCAATGACGGTCGGCGACTCCTCTTTTAAGAATTGCTCTAAGTGCGCTAAACGGACATTAACAGAGTTTACATTCCAAGTAGTTATTTTCATTCTATTATTTAATCTCTCTTTCGCTAAAAGTGACTACATTGTAAAGCATTCTACGGAACTCTCTCTAAAAGCGAAAGGGATTCGCTAAATGAGTAAACACTTTCCAATCTCTTTTAGAATGATTTTCTTTATTGCCACGACCACTTAATTGAGCATTTTTCCTAAAAATTAGTGTAGAATACCGATTTACACAATATGGAAATTTAAGGAGTGAGCATGCCGGCTGATAGTATTCGTTCCATTTTAGAGTTTATAGAAGAAAATGGAATTTTATTCATCGATCTTCGTTTAACCGATATGATCGGACAAGAACATCATTTTACTATTCCAGCACGACAAGCGAATCAAGATCTCTTCACTCAGGGTAAATTTTTTGATGGCTCAAGTTTTAAAGGATGGAAAAAGACAGAATGCTCAGATATGATTCTGCTTCCCCGCCCTGAAACTGCCTTTGTAGATCATCTCGCCCAACATCCTACCCTTGTTCTCATCTGCGATGTTTTAGAGCCTGATACTATGGATTTTTACGAAAGAGATCCCAGAGCACTTGCTCGCCGTGCAGAAGAGTATCTTTTAGCGCTCAATGTGGCAGATAAGGCATTCTTTGGACCTGAGAATGAGTTTTTTATCTTCGATAGCGTCCGTTACAACATCGCCCCTGATCATATGAGCTACCAGCTACAATCTGATACCTCTTACTGGTCATCAAATAATGAAGACTCCTATTCAGGCCATTATGCAGAAAAACAGGGGGGCTACTCTCCGTTACAACCTGTCGATAAACTTCATAACCTTCGAAATGAGATTGTCTTAAACGCAGAAAAGATGGGGCTTGAAATCGAAATCCATCACCGTGAAGTCGCCTCTGCTGGGCAATGTGAAATTGGCGTTCGCTACAATACACTTTTAAAGAAAGCAGATGAAGTTCAGCGTCTAAAATATGTCACAAAGACAACAGCAGATATTCATGGCAAAAGTGCAACCTTTCTACCAAAACCCTATCATGGTGAAAGTGGTTCTGGAATGCATGTTCATATCTCCCTCTTTAAAGAGAGTGATAATATCTTTTGTGGCGAGGAATATAGCAATCTCTCCTTAGAAGCGCTCTACTTTATTGGCGGAATTATTAAGCATGCTCGAGCACTCAATGCATTTACTAATGCATCCACCAATAGTTATAAGCGTCTTGTACCACACTTTGAGGCGCCCGTACTTTTAGCCTATTCAGCTAAAAATAGAACTGCATCGATCCGAATTCCTTATGTCGCAAATGAAAAAGCACGCCGCATTGAAGTTCGCTTCCCTGATGCTACGGCTAACCCCTACCTTGCTTTCTCAGCGCTCTTAATGGCAGGTTTAGATGGTATCGAGAACAAGATTCATCCAGGACCGGCGGCTGATGAAAATCTATATGATCTCTCAAGTGAGCTACTGAATAATATCCCTAAAGTTTGTCGCAATCTTGATGAAGCATTAGAAGCGCTCGACCAAGATCGTGAGTTCCTCCTCAAAGGGGGCGTCTTTAGCAATAGCATTATCGATTCCTATATCGCTCTTAAGCAGAAAGAGATTAATCAAGTAGCAGAAACTCCCAACCCAATGGAGTATAAACTCTACTACTCTATCTAAAAGAGTAATAGGGATTATCGCAACTTATATTACTCAAGCGCTATTGTGATAAATAATCCAATAGATCACTGATTCAATAGTTCAATAGTTCAATAGTTCAATAGTTCAATATCTCGATAATAACAATAAGTTGCTGTCAGATAGATAAAATAAGGGAAGCTTCATTCAATAAGCTTCCCTTTTTAATGCACCAACCATTTTGATCGGCAATAGATCAGTACTCAACAGCAGTCTAAAGTGACAAAAATAGACAGTAATATAGAAGATTTAGAGGACTTAGAAGATAGAGTTTAAAAATTGAGCTGAAAGTTGAGTTGAACAAATTGACTCACTCATACCTCTACAGAATCTATCTTCCTTGACGCGCCCGCCGCGCTTCCGTCCTTGCTTTTGCCTCTGCTTCTCGCCATTGTGCAATTTTTGCATGATCACCAGAAAAGAGCACCTCCGGTACCTTTAATCCATTAATCTCTCGTGGACGAGTGTAGTGCGGATGATCGAGATGATCCTCTACACTAAAGGAATCATTGAGATGGGAGTCTTCATTTGAGATTGCATCAGGAAGGATACGTACAATAGCATCGATTAAGATCGCTGCGGCCAACTCGCCACCAGAAAGAACATAATCACCCACGGAGATCTCTCCATCAATCTCTGTATCGATAATACGTTGATCAACCCCTTCATATCTTCCACAAAGAATGACGAGATGCTTCTCTTCACTCAACTCTCTGACACGCTGCTGCTGTAGAAGATCCCCTTGAGGTGACATATAGAGACGTAAACCGCGACTTCCTCTAAAGTTCTCGATCGCATCAAACGCCTTCTTTAAAGGTTCATACATCATCACCATACCAGGCCCCCCGCCATAAGGGCGAGCATCCACCGTATGATGGTTATCTGTAGAGTAATCTCGGGGATTCCAAAAGCGCAGCTCAAAGAGCTCATTATCATGCGCACGACTCACAACGCCATCTTCAATAATAGGCGCTATTAGCTCCGGAATTAGAGCGATTACATCGATGATTAGTTGATTTTTCATCCCTACTTCCCATCCTTATTCATCGCTACTACTCTTCATCCCAATCAACCTGAACATAACCCTCTTCAAGATTGATCTCCATAACGATATATTCCATTGAAAATGGAATCATAATCTCCCCTTTAGGACCCTTAACAGTGATGACATCATTAGCGCCGGTCTCAAAGATATCCACAATCTCACCAAGCTCTACCTCTTCATGATTAATCACCTTTAAGCCGTAAAGATCGAGCCAATAGACTCCATCTTCTAATTCAGGCATGTCCTCACGTGAAATATAGAGTTCCTGCCCTAAAAGAGGCTCTACAGCATCACGAGAATCATATCCTTCAAACTTCAAGAGAACGTGCTTATTATGCTTCTGGCGACCATCAACTGTTAATGCCACCCACTCAGCCCCTCGCTTCATAAAGAAACGAGAATACTCTAAAATCCCCTCGCGCGGCCTTGTTTCAGAAAAGACTTTAATAAAGCCCTTTACACCATGAAAACCATTGATTTTCCCAACAATGATCTTTTCATCACTCATGATCTCTCCTTATTTGACACAAAAAAGCCACCTTACTGAAATTGTAAGATGGCTCTAAAACTCTACTTTATAAGCTATTAAGCTTCTTTAGCAGCAGCTCTTTTAGCTTCTCTGATTAAAGATGCAACACGCTCAGAGGGTTGTGCTCCCACTCCTACCCAGTAATCTACGCGATCTTGGGCAAGTTCTAAACGTTTCTCTCCACCTTTAGCGATGGGATTAAAAAAGCCAAGACGCTCAATGTATTTACCAGTTACAGAATTTCTTTGATCCGCAACAACGATTTGGTAGAAAGGACGCTTCTTAGAGCCTCCACGAGCTAGACGAATTGTAACCATAAAAATTTATATCCTATATTCAACTATAATCCAAAACTTTTTTATATTATATAGAGACACGTTATTCAATATAAAATCGTAAACCACAAACTATACGCTACTTTTAGAGAAATTAAAAGAGCCATTTTAAAAAATGACCCATTTAATTGCCCATTTTTTACTAAATTTAATTCCAGGCCGGCACCTTAAATGTTACAGGTGATGTCTCTGCCTCTTCATAGACCACAAACTCATATGCAGAAGGGTCTTTAACTAATTCACGGATCAACATATTGTTCATCATGTGTCCCGCTTTATAGCCCACAAACTCTCCAATAATAGGATGCCCTAATACATAGAGATCACCTACCGCATCTAAAACTTTATGGCGAACAAACTCATCTTCATAACGTAAACCGTCACTATTGAGAATGCGATAATCATCTACAACAATCGCATTATCCATACTGCCACCGAGCGCTAAATTTAACTCTCGCATCAATTCTAGATCTTTCATAAAACCAAATGTTCTCGCTCGAGCAATCTCATCAATATAGTATTGACTTGAGAATTCACAGCGATGCTGTGGATTCGTCTTATCTAAGACAGCATGATCAAACTTAATTGTAAAATCGAGTCGAAATCCATCATAAGGAAGCAATTTTGCTAACTTATCTTCATGCTTATAAACTACCGGCTTTTTGATTTTAATAAACTTTTTCGCCGCATTTTGCTCCTGAATGCCGGCTGATTGAATGAGATAGACGAAAGGCGCTGAACTCCCATCCATAATAGGAATTTCTGGCGCACTCACCTCAATAATAATATTATCGATGCCCAAACCACAAAGCGCAGACATCAAATGCTCAATTGTTGAGATTGTCACATCGGGCGCTAAAGGTGAAGCAATCTTTGTGGCAAGTTGCGTACTCACAACAGAATCTGCCTGTATCTTAATATCTGGGGAGTCGACATCAGTCCGTCGAAAGATAATTCCTTGATCTATTCCTGCCGGACGCAGTGTTAAATAGACCTTCTTCCCAGAGTGGAGGCCAATACCTGTTGTTTGAACTAAACTCTTTATTGTTCTCTGTTTTAGCATATTATTTACTTAGAGTATCCCTCTATCCATCAATTCATTCATTAATCTATCTTATTAAATAGCTCAACCCTCTTTAATATTGCTTAAAACTACTTATAACTACTTAAACCCGTTTAAAACTATCCAAAGTAATATTTAAAGTAATCTGGGCAACTAGTTAAAAGAATTAGTTAAGAGCCACTAAAGATCGACTAAGAATTTTTTCTTAAAAACGCAGGGATATCTAAATATCCTGAAGATTGTGAGGATGGTGAAGCTTTTGGTTGCTCTCTTACCACTGGTTCGACCGGCGATGCTACAGCCGCAGGCTTCACAGTTCTACCTAATAATTGATCTGCAATACTACCTCGTTCGATCGGCGCCTGATACTCTCCTAACCCTGTCGCAACAAGCGTTACACGAATATCATCTCCCATCTCTTCATCAATTACGGCACCAAATACAACGGTTGTCTCTTCATTGGCATAATCACTAATAATTGCACCAATCTCATGGAGATCACCAATACTTAATTTAGGGCCTCCTGAAATATTAACAAGCAACCCTTTAGCTCCCTTTAAACTCACCTCCTCTAAAAGTGGCGATGAGATCGCTTGTTGAATCGCTTCTCTTGCTGCATTATCACCTGATGAGAGCCCAACCCCCATCATTGCCAATCCTTGTTGCTTCATCACTGTTTTAACGTCATTGAAGTCTAGATTGATCATTCCTGGTTTAATAATGCTATCTGTAATTCCTTGAACTGCATTAAAGAGGACATTATTCGCTGCACTAAAAGCATCATAGAGGCTGACCCCTTTTCCTAATACACTCATTAAGCGATCATTAGGAATGGTAATTAATGAGTCAACTTGCTGAGCTAACTGCTTTAGGCCTTGATTTGCTGCTTGATCACGCTTCTTTCCCTCCATAGAGAAAGGTCTTGAAACAACCGCAACCGTTAAGATACCCAATTCTTTCGCAATTTCAGCAACGATTGGCGCAGCACCAGTTCCTGTGCCACCCCCCATTCCTGCAGCAATAAAGACCATATCGGCACCATTGAGCTCTGCCTTGATATGATCTTTGGTCTCTTCAGCAGCTTGACGTCCAATCTCTGGATTTGCCCCGGCACCTAAACCTCGAGTTAATGCTTCACCTAATTGAATGCGAATATCTGCTTTCGCTTCTCTTAGATCTTGAGCATCCGTATTTGCGGCAATAAACGTTACTCCCGTCAATCCGGAATCAACCATATGAGTAATCGCATTACCACCAGCGCCACCCACACCTATTACTTTAATAACAGGGCCATGTTCGTTAATATCTTGCTGCAACTCAAATATGGACATTATAAATCCTCATTTTATTCGTATTCTTAACAACACTAGAAGTAGTTTCGACACATTCCAGTGATTTTCTTATATATGTTACTAAAAAAGTTGCCACTTGGCATTGTTTTTTGTAACTCTTTTTGCCAGATATTGTCATACTTATGAGACGCGAGAAGCCCTACAACGGTTGCATGCTCCGGCGTCAATCCTTCCGACTTATCATATATGACATTAAGTGGGATACCAATACGGCATGGTTTTTCCATAATCTCTTGCGCTAAATCAGCACATCCTGGAATCATACTCCCACCACCTGTCAAGACTACACCGGCATCATGAGGCAGATAAACATTGGCATCTTCGAGATTCATACGGATAATTTCAAAGATCTCCCGATAGCGCGCCTCAATAATAGAGGAGAGTTCCCGACGAGACATTGTTCTATTTTCTGTCTGATTTGTAATAACTGGCAATTTAAAACTATCATCGTAACTACTATATCCAAGACAGCTACCATGTTCTAGCTTTATACTCTCGGCAACTTGAGTAGAATAACGCTTAATTTTTGCAATATCTGTTGTCACATCATTGCCACCTAATGGAATCGGCGAATGGTAAACAATCGCACCACCTTTATAGACAACAACATCGGTCACTCCCGCCCCAATATTGATTAAGGTGACCCCTCTTTGCATCTCATCTTCAGTAAGAACACTAATCGCAGAGGCAACCCCTTCATAGATAATATTATCAATCTCTACATTACTCTCCGTAATGCAGTTCGTAATATCATTAATAGCATTTGTTGAAGCGGTAACTAAGTGTGCATCTAATGTAAACTTAACGCCCGATAGCCCAATTGCATTTTCAACAGGACTCCCGCCATCGATTACATATTTTTGTGGTAATACATGAAGGACACTCTCTCCGGCATCGAGCTTTATCTTCCCCGCCTCTTGTAAGACCCGATCATTATCCTTCTCGGTAAAGCGGTCACCAGAAATTGTCACAACACCATTATTTTGTCGGCTACGAATATGTGTACCCGTAATAGAGGTTGAGACAGAAAGAACCTTCACATTCTC
The DNA here is from genome assembly GCF_003121895.1 of Ignatzschineria cameli. Taxonomy (GTDB): domain Bacteria; phylum Pseudomonadota; class Gammaproteobacteria; order Cardiobacteriales; family Wohlfahrtiimonadaceae; genus Ignatzschineria; species Ignatzschineria cameli. Next base: position 381,872 of record NZ_QEWW01000002.1, on the reverse strand, counting down.
TTCACGCTCAAATTCCGCAATAATATCCCGAACAATATTGGCAATAGGGGCGAGATTCGCAATACTTCCCTGCTTAATGCCACGAGAAGGCTTAGAGATAATTCTAATAATCTCAATAGCGCCATCCTCCCGAATCTCTGCCATCATTCCAACAACTCTATTCGTTCCTATATCTATGCAAACTCCTACTGATGAAACTGAGGTATCCGTCATCTTTCTGCACCTTATAATTTATTCTTTATACTGTCTGAACTCTCTTTCCACTTCACCGAGAATCCATTTTTATATCTAAAATCAATATGTTGAATTCTATCAAGAACTTCTCGATCTGAGAATTGTCGCAAAAATCGCTCTAAACGTTGTTCAAACTCTTCTGATCCCATAATAAGCAGTAATTGATCATCTAATATCAATGTCCAGGAATCACTCTCATCTAATGTTAAGTGACTTAGCTGAAAACCTGTTCCCTCTAAGCGATCGATTGTCTGATGATAGCGATTTAAGACATCTAACGCTCGATCATCAGGGCCGGCAAGAAAAACCCACTCCCCTTCTGGGTAGAAAGAGGGAGTAAAGCGCTCGCCTGAAGTATCGATCATCTCAACTCCATTCCAGATAGCCACCGGCATCTGCTCTTCAATATGTACTTCTAACTCATGGAACCAATTGCGCTTCAATGAGACACTCTTAATCCAACTCTCAGATAAGATCTCATCTTGATAATCCTTCATATCTAAGCCGATTAGATTTTGTCCAATCGCATCTTTGACCAACTCATTGACTCGCTCTTCAGGAAGATGCGTTATCTCACCATAGACAGAAACCGTCTCTATCTTAAAAAAGAGATTATTCTCCTTTAAATATTGCCAACCCCAATAGGGACCTACAAAGATCGCAACAAGCAGTGCGATCAGAAGAAGATAGCGTAATAAGCGATAGATAAATCTTCCAAATCGTCGCCAATCAAAGGGCTTTTTCTGGACGACACCTGATCGCTGACGACGCTTTGGTCGAGAGGTACGATAATTCGATTGCAACAAAATATATGATCTACTCAAGATTAACTATAGCCTATTATACATCAATGTCATGGTTCTGAAATATTCCTAATGAAGATCACAAAGTGCCTTCTAAAATCAACCAACAGAGGCGCTCAAATGAGATTCCTGCTCGACTTGCCGCAAGTGGAACAAGAGAGTGATTTGTCATCCCCGGCACAGTATTGATCTCTAATAACCACGGATTATTATCACTGTCTAATACAAAATCGACGCGCCCCCACCCTTTCGCCCCTAAGGCATTAAAGGCCTCTTCGCACAATTTTCTAAAGCGCATCTCATCGGCTTGACTCAAACCTGATGGGCAGAAGTAACGCGTATCTTCCCGTAGATATTTTGCTTCATAATCGTAAAAGGCGAGGTCTGTCTCCATGCGGATAATCGGAAGAGCGGTTCCATTTAAGATTGCGCAGGTATACTCTCCATTACCAATAATCCAGTTTTCTGCAAATATTGGTGAGTTATAACCTCCAGCTGCCTTCCATGCCGCCATTAAATCTTCCGCTCTTTCAACACGACTTACACCGATACTCGAACCCTCTTCAGCGGGCTTTACCGCTACTGGATATCTTAAGAGAGGCGCTAAACGCTCAACATCCGCTTCAGAGTTAAGAAGATAAGATTCTAAGACAGGAAGCCCTAATGCTTGCCAGATCTGTTTACTCTTCAACTTATCCATGCCGACACTTGATGCCAAAACACCACTACCGGTATAAGGAAGATCGAGATATTCCAAAGCACCTTGCAAAACACCATCTTCACCCCCTCGACCATGCAATACAATAAAGACGCGATCAAAGGATTCAGCAACAAGATGAGAGAGAAGCGCAACTTCTGCAGTATCAATCCCATGCGCATCGATGCCTTGCGATTGAAGTGCTCTTAATACAGCTTCTCCCGACCAGAGAGAGACCTCTCGCTCTGATGAGCTTCCCCCATAAACGACAGCAACTTTTCCAAAAACGGTCGGATCTTCAAATCGATTTAATGCTGAAACCATTATAATGCTCCCCCTTTATAAAAATTAGCGGCGATACCACCGATATTGCCCGCTCCCATCATGACAATCAGATCACCATCTTGGGCAATTTTGGCATAAACGGTTCGGATCTCCTCAATCGATCCCACATAGAGTGTGTTTTTACCCCCTCTCTTTGCAACATCTTCTGCTAATTTCTTACCCGAGATGCCAGGAATTTCTGGCTCTCTAACTGAGTAGATATCAGTAATCAATACAGTATCGATCTCTGATAAAACGGCAAGAAACTCCTCATAGAGTTCAGCTGTTCTCGAATTTCGATGGGGTTGAAAAGCAACAATAATGCGTTTCTCAGGATAAGCGGTTGTTAAAGCTTCATATACCGCCTGAATCTCAGTGGGATGATGACCATAATCTTCCATCACCTCAACGCTTCCTCCACTTTGCAGTGGGACAGATGGATGGAACTGAAAACGACGACCAATCCCCTTAAAGCGACGTAATGCCCTGCGAATTGCAGGATGTGGAACTCCCAAATCATTAGCGATAGCGATAGCGGCAAGACTATTGAGAACACTATATTTTCCAGGAAGCGCCACAGTAAATTCACTCACACCATGAGGCATCTTCACCTCAAAGCGGGTCTGCATTCCTCGCGACTCATAGTTGAGAAGCTGATAATCCGCTCCCTCACTCTCTCCATAAGTAATGATCGGGCGGTGAATACGGGGAATAAGGCTTGCGACCTCTTCATTATCGATACAGAGAACGGCTAAACCGTAGAAGGGGAGAAGATGGAGAAAATCAACAAAGGTTTGACGCAAATTCTCAATATCGCCACCATAGGTACTCATATGATCTTGATCGATATTGGTGATAATTGCCGACATCGGATGGAGATGAAGAAATGAAGCATCCGATTCATCCGCTTCAGCAACAAGATATTGCCCTAACCCTAAACGTGCGTTGACATTTGAGCTATTTAAACGCCCACCAATAACATAGGTAGGATCAAGCCCTGCTTCATCTAAAATAGAGGCTAAAAGACTTGTCGTTGTAGTCTTTCCATGTGTTCCGGCAACAGCAATTCCAAAACGAAAACGCATCAATTCACCTAACATCTGCGCTCTTTGAATGATAGGTATGCGTTCAGCTTTTGCACTAATAACTTCAGGATTATCCTCTTTTACAGCAGTAGAGATCACTACCACATCAGCGCCAATCACATGCTCTTTTTGATGCCCAATCCAAACTAGAGCACCAAGATCAATTAAGCGATCAACCACAGGAGAAGCGGCAATATCGGATCCTGTCACCTCATATCCCAAATTGAGGAGCACCTCAGCAATACCACACATACCCGAACCACCTATACCTACAAAGTGAATTCTCTCAATACGGCGCATTTCGGAGGGACAAATATAACTTTTTTGATTCATGATTTTATGACCTTTTCAATGACTGAAACAATCTCAGTTGTCGCTTCAGGTTTCGCTAAAATTTCTGTTTTACTCGCCATTTCTATGGCTTTCTCTCTTGTAAAGTGAGTTAACATCTCTTGAAGTGTGGCAAGATTAAAGTCGCGCTCTTGGTAGAGATATGCGGCACCAATATCTGCCAACGCTTCTGCATTCTTTGTCTGATGATCATCAACGGCTCTTGCAAAAGGGATAAAGCAGCTTGCTACATTGGCAACTAATACCTCAGATACCGTTAACGCGCCAGCTCGACAGATAATAAGATCTGCCCAGCCATAAGCCTCTACCATATCATCTATAAAAGGGGTCAAACGATAATGCGCTCCCTGAAAGCAGGGGTCATCCTTATGCGCTTGATAGAAGGCTTTTCCCGTTTGATGCCAAATTTGATATGTCTCTGCCATCTCCGTCTTTGCAAACGCAGATAGAACCTCATTTAAGATACGTGCCCCTTGAGAGCCCCCAACAACTAAAATCTGTAGAGGCTTTCCCGAACGCGCACGATATCGGTCTTGATAGGGTATCAGCGATAGCAATCCCTCTCTAACAGGGTTTCCAACCACTTTTGCCTTTGGCAATTGTGCATTAAAGGCCGCTAGATTAACACGACTTAATCGCGCTAATACCCGATTGACTAATCCCGGAACAGCATTTTGCTCATGAATAATAATCGGTATCCCTAAGGATTTAGCCGCTAATCCTCCTGGGCCGGCCGCAAACCCACCAAACCCAACAACACACAGCGGCGCTACTCGTTTAAAGAAGCGACGAGCATCCAAGACTGCTTTCGTTAAGCGCCAAGGTAGTGTTAACCACCCTTTCAATCCATTACCACGAATCCCAGCAATTGCTAGGGAATGCAAAGGAAAACCATGCTGTGGCACAAGCTTTAGCTCTAAACCATTAGCGCCTAGCCACTCAATCTTATAACCTTTCTCCTGTAATGCCTCTGCTACTGCAATACCTGGAAAGATATGACCACCGGTTCCGCCGGCCATAATAACAATTGTTCCACGCGTCATACTCATTTCATCGCCACCCTTATCTTGCTCTCTTCAATCTCCCGCTGAGCAGCTGCTTCTTGCTCATCTTGATAGTTTTGTAGCTCTTTGAGTTGAACGACTCGATCCACCCTAAAAAGCAAACCGAGTCCAACCATCATAGTGATAATACTCGAGCCACCATAACTCATCAGTGGCAGTGTCAATCCCTTCGTAGGTAGAAGTCCAGATGCAACACACATATGAATCAACGCTTGTGTGCCTAACCACAATCCAATACCATAAGAGATATATGCCGCAAAATTGAGATTAAGCTGCTCTGCTCTTCGCCCAATATTGAAGGTTCTATAGAGGAAGATCATATAGATCAAGACCAGAAAGATCACGCCAAAAAAACCAAACTCTTCGGCATAGATCGCAAAGATAAAGTCCGTATGTGCCTCAGGTAGATAACCCAGCTTCGACATACTCTCCCCAATCCCAACACCCGACAACTTACCTCGACCAATGGCAATAAGAGAGTTAACAAGCTGATAGCCTTGGTTATAAGCATCTTCCCAAGGTCGCAAAAACCCGGAGAGTCGAGCACGACGATAAGGTGAAGTATAGAGAATAACCGCCATCACAATTAATGTTGGCGCTAAAACAATGGCAAAGCGCCAGAGGCAAACCCCGGCGATAAAGAGGAGCCCTAAGCCAACAACAAAGATAATCGCCGTCGAACCAAAGTCAGGCTCTAAAAGGAGAAGCACCCCTAATACGGCCATCACAAAGAGGGGGATAATTAAGGCTGAAATTTTTGATCCTATCCGATCCTTCTGCCGATGCAAATAGGAGGCGATATAGGTCAGTGCCGCAAACTTTGCAACCTCCGCAGGCTGAAAGTTAAAAAAGGAGATAGGAATCCAGCGCAAAGCACCATTAACTTCCCTACCAATACCGGGAATCAATACCAAAATGAGCGTTACAAAGGAGAAGAGCATCAAAACTGGTGTCAATTTATACCAAACATTCAGCTTAATCTTAAAAGCAAGGATTCCAAATGTGAGCCCTATCGCAATGTAGAGCCCCTGTCTAATTCCATAGTGGTAAGGGGAGAGACCATAATACTCAGCAACATACCCTGATGCTGTAGTCACCATTAAAAGCCCGATCAAAAGAAAGAGCGAAGAGGTTACTAGTAGCCAAGGATCGAAGCGAACACCCCGTGAAATGCGTTTAGACATATTCTTCAAATCACACCTAATCTATTCGTTAAAGAGAAAAAATTGTACCACAACCAGGCTCAATATTGAGCAATCTAGAGCGAACTCCTCTCAATTAAAAGGAGCGCTCAATAGAGAGTAGATCCTCTCTTATAACCCCTCTTGTTTAAAAGAGCATTTCGGGATCCCTTACAAAAAGGGTTATTGAATACTCGCCTCCCCGCCATGAGTGCTGCTCTAGTCGCTTATTACCCCACGATTATAGGGCTCTTACCAAATCCTCAAAGTAGTGGCCCCGCGCTTCAAATCCTTTAAATTGATCAAAGCTAGAGCAAGCGGGAGAGAAGAGAATAATCTCCCCTGGCGCAGCCACTTTTTTCAATTGCTCTATCGCAACATCGACAGTTTTTGACTCAAAACAGGGGATATTCTCCGGAATATGGGGCAATATCGCTGAGTAATCATTACCGATAAGGGCAACTCCTGCGACATTTTTCTGTAAAAGCTCTCTTAAAGGGGAAAAATCTTGCTCTTTTGTTACGCCGCCTAAAATCAGCCACTTCCGTTCAGGAAAGCCTAAAATGGCTGCTTCGGTTGAGGAGAGATTGGTTGCTTTAGAGTCGTTATAGTAGGTAACTCCATCAAGTTCCCGCACCTTAACAGATCGATGCGCTAAAGGTTGATAACTTGATATGCCAGCTTCGATCGCTTTTAAAGAGACACCAAATCGTTCTGCTATTGCAACTGCCGCGATAATATTGAGAAGATTGTGAGCGCCTCTTAACTTTGTCGTTGCATAACTTACCTGTTCTCCAGTACGACTGACAATCTCTTGCTTCTCCAATGAGGCGTAATAATCGGTCTTAGCATTATCTAAGAGTGAAAATCGAGCGATCTCTTCCTCCCCTCTTAACGGCAATTCTGCTGCTAAAAAACGCTCAATAAGCGGTTCATCGGCAGGAATCACTATCTCAGAAGATTGTTTAATTAAGGCCAATTTTGCCGAGACGTAATGTTCATAATCGCGATAACGATCGAGATGATCTCGAGAAAGATTGAGAAGCGCGCCAATATCTGCTTGCAGCGAATAAGTAGTCTCTAACTGAAAGCTAGAGAGCTCAAGAATAAAGAGCGGCTCTCGCACCTTCTCTTTACGATCGAGGGAAGCGAGCCAAAGCTCTAAAGCAGGTTGCCCTAAGTTTCCTCCAACATAGAGATCATAAGGTAGTTGAGCAAAGATCGCTCCAACTAAAGTTGTAACAGTGCTCTTACCATTTGTCCCGGTAATCGCAATGATATTCTCCTTAACCAGGCGGGCAAATAGCTCTATATCTCCCCCCACATTCTCTGCCGGCAACCGTGCAATAGTAGCTGCTAACTCCGGCGTTGCAATTGAAACCCCGGGGCTAACCCAAAGATAATCACACTGCTGTAACAGAGCGCTACTAAAACCGCCGGTCGCGATCTTTTGACAATAACGCCTCATCTCCTCTTCATGAGGAGGCTTTTCTCTAGAATCGATAGCATCGATCTTCTCCACTCCTAAACGATTAAGTGCTTTTGCAATGGAGAGCCCTGTAATACCAAAACCGACAATTAAGTGTCTTGCGTCTGCTGCAAACATGGAGAAACCTTCTAACGATCTAAAAAACATGCATTAACTTCCGTAAATGCCCTATGACTTCTATCACTTTTATCACTTTTACTGCTATCCATTGTTAAGACTTACTGTCGAAGTAGGATCAATACGATCGGCTTAACACCTCAATTCGATCCCCTTCACCCGCGATTTAGTGTCAAAAAATATCAACTAAAATCTCAACTAAAACCCAATCAAAACAAAAATAGACAAATAACAGCAAATAATAACAACTGATTATAGCGCAATCGGCCCTTTGAATTAGCCTAAAAAGATACCCCGAAAAGGAGAACGCCTATTCGTGATCTAAAATTATGGCAATCTGTCCCCTATCATACGCTTTCTATGGTCGATAAAAAATAGATAAGCAAAGAAAAACCCCGTCTAAACGGGGCTTATCTCATTTTATGTTTATTCACTAGACAAAAACATGATAAAAGGATTGATCACTCTTCATCTAATTTCTATCAAGGGACTACTCTTTCCCCTCTTCATGGCGAATCTCATGCCCCTGTTTTCTCTCTGCTGTTATCGCTTTATCCTTCTGTTTAAGAAGTTGACGCTCAATCTTACCTGCTAACTCATCAATGGAGAGATACATATCTTCTGTTGTTGCTTCTGCATGAAGATCCTTTCCTTTTGCCACAGTCACTGTAATCTCTGCAATCTGACGTTTATCTTTAATCGTTAAGACAACATGAGCACTAGTAATATGCTCGCTATAACGATCTAAACGTGAAAACTTCTCTTCAACTCTGCTACGAAGACCATCTGTTAATTCTAAACCTTGACCTGTTAAATTAAGATTCATACTTATCTCCTTCTATAAATACTTCAATGGTAAATACTTCAATGATGAATTTTAAGAGCAACTTCCCTCAGACTCATTCTGGATGATCATAAATTTAGAAAATTTAGATCTTTATTGATGATATTTGACATACTTTCACACTATCACTTTTCCCTCTAAAGCGATAGTAAAAAGCAGGAAAAAGCGACCAAAAACAGCAAAAAATGATCTCTATCGCTATTTCTGACATTGCGGACAGAAGTAAGTTGCGCGATTCCCTAAAACAATGCGTACGATCTCTTGCCCACAAAGTGGACAGGGTTGCCCTTTCTGCCCATAGACTAAAAGTTCTTGAGCAAAATAGCCGGGGCTTCCATCAGGCGTTGTAAAATCTTTCAATGTTGTCCCACCCTGCTCAATTGCTCGCGCTAATACCTTCTTTACTTCCGCGACAAGACGCTCCACCTCCCCAAATGAGAGATTATTAGCAGGCCGTTTTGGATCGATCCCCGCCATAAAGAGCGATTCATTTGCATAGATATTACCGGCGCCAACAACGAAAGCTTGATCCATTAAGATCGATTTAATAGGACGCGTTCGCCCTTTCAACTTAGGGTGAAGATATTCTGCACTAAAAGCATCACTGAGAGGTTCTGGCGCTAATTTTTCTAAAAAGGGAATCGGCTCATCATTTCCATAAAGTAGTATAAAGCCGAAACGGCGTGGGTCATTGTAGATCAGCACCTTCTCTTCCGAGAGACGCAAAACAAAATGATCATGCTTTTTATGCTCAAAATCATCCGATAAAATTCGAATAGCCCCCGACATCCCCAAGTGGATAAGTACCTTTCCTTTAGATGTAGTCAGAATTAGATATTTGGCGCGCCGTTCTACATCTTCTATAGTTGCACCATAGAGTTGCTCAATCTCTTCAGGTATCGGGTAACGTAATTGTCGGTGATAAACCTCAACTCCACGGATCTTAGCCCCCTTAATATGAGGAGAAATCCCGGCTCGAACAGTCTCAACTTCTGGTAATTCAGGCATATACTTTTAACTCTTCTGTTTCATGATAAAATAGACTCCATTTTTCAAAGAGTGATTGCTCAATGGCTCAAGACTTTAACTACCTGTCATGTTGCACTTTTGTGTTACACCTTTGAATTTGACTCACCCCATTTTGCTCAATTTAAATAAGGAGCTCTACTCTAATATGCGTCCGATTGTCTCAATTTCAAGAATTAGCGCTCTTGCATCCTATCTCGCCCTCTTCTTTTTCACCATCTTCTGTATTGTGACTAATGCTATCTATCCAGAACAGCCGAGAATATTTCTTATTATCGGACTCTTAATGCCACTTGTTTTTCCAGCTCGTGGATTACTACGGGCAAAACGATTCACCCATGCATGGACAAGCTTCCTCTCTCTCTTCTATCTTATTGCCGCAACCGATATTTGGGTATCTGGCTATCCCGGCATTGGTAGCATCTACTTCCTTCTAACAATTATTCTTTTTGTAAGTAGCATCTTATACGCGCGCTACAGCCCACTTCCATTTAGGGAGTAACATTTAGAGGTAGCAATTAGAGAATCACAACTGGAGATTCGCAACAAAAATCTAGCTTCAGCGCTTAACCGAGTCGGCGTCTAAAGAGGAGCACCGCTAACCCTCCAACGCCCCACAATATCAACAACCAGAAAAAGTCACCGATTCGACTATAAGCTGTAATACCACTATAGGGCACGACTTCAACCTCCAAGACTCCCTGCTCAAATTGAGGAAGCATCGCTCGAACACTCCCATTTCGACCGATTAGCGCAGTAATTCCATTATTGGTTGCGCGAACCATCTCTCTTTGCAACTCAATTGCGCGCGCTCTGGTGATCTGAAAATGTTGCCATGGACCAATTGAATCTCCAAACCATGCATCATTACTCACATTGACTAAAAAGTCAGATTGCTCGCCAAGATAGCGCAGCTCATCACCAAATACCGCCTCATAACAGATAAATGTGGAGAGCTGAGTCGTAACAGCCTCTCCGGCATCTTCGTGCTTAATAATAAAAGGGGCTTGTCTCGTTCGCCCTGCCGATAGATCGGAAAAGGGAATCTCAATCATGCCACTTAAAAGATCGAGAAGAGAACGGAAAGGCAGAAACTCGCCAAAGGGAACAAGATGAACCTTATCATAGCGTTGATCCCGACTTCGTAGCTGATCACTATACGCAACTACTGAGTTTCGAATCACCGAGCCTTGCCCTGAAAAGATCCCCGTCATCACAGTAGTCTTCTCTTCTTGTGAGAGCTTTCGCAATGTTTCACCTAGAGCAACTTCCTGCTCATAGAGTGCAGGAACAGCTGTCTCTGGCCAAATAATAAGATCAACATTAGGTGCTACTTCCGCCGTAAGCTGAAAATAAGTTGCTAGAATTTCATAATATTGCGCCTCACTAAATTTAAGCTCTTGCGCGATATTCCCCTGTATTAGGGCAACTTTAAGAGGAGCTCCCTTTGGGGAAATCTTATCGTTTAAAAAGAGACCCGCTCCCCCAATAAGGAACACAAGAACTCCTGCCATAAAGAGTGAGGGTGAATAACGTTGCCAGCTTTTTTTAGATCCATCCTTCAATAATGCATTGACGCTTCTGAAGATCGGAAGCGAAAGCAGCAGCAAGAGAAGAAGAGCCGCTGACCAATAGATCCAAAAGCTTGCCATCAACGCCCCCATCTGAGGAAAGAGCCACTCTGCTAATGGATAATCGGTCAGCGTATATCCTAATGAGAGCCAAGGAAATCCGGTTAAGAGTTGAGAGCGAACAAACTCTAAAAGAACACCCATTAATGGAAAGATCACCCCTAAGCGTAATGGCAATGCTAGAGGGATTTTTCGCATAAGATACCCTAAAAAAGCGTAATAGAGCCCCAAATAGAGCGCTAAAAGAAATGTTAATAGAATACCTAAGGGTAATGGCGCTCCTCCAAACTCTAGGAGACTGATACGTATCCACCAAACACCGACGGTAAAAAACGAGATCCCAAAGAGAAGACTTAACCAGAAGGCTCGTTTAGCGCTTTCAGACAGGATCAGCAGAAGCCATAAAGCCAATAAGATAGGCGCAAAAAATCCATAACCAAAAGGAGAGAAACTCAAAGGCATCATCGCCCCTAGAATGATCATTGCTGCCATACGAAGCCATAAGCTAGAGCTGCGCTTAACTTGCGTTTGCCCTCCTATCTTAGAAGCTTTGTGATACTCATTTGCAACTGTTTTTATGTCACGCTTTACCATACGCTTCTCTTTTAATCCCTTCATCCTGTTATCCCTAAGTCGGTATAGATTGCCTTAATCATATTGCGATATTGCCCTGCCGGCAATCGGTCGCCGTAGAAGAGATGAGGATTGCATTCTGGATCTATAACCGGTGTGTTTTTACGATTTGTCAAATAGATAATCATCAACTTCTCCTTAGGATCATAGGTACTCAAAGCACCAGTCCATCCAGTATGACCAAAAGCTGGCTTCTCGCCTTTCCCGGCATAATCACCAAACATATATCCCATATCCGGGCCATTGAGGCGATATCCTAAAGCAAATGTCAGATCTTGATAAGGGGGCGTTAAAAAGTATTGCTGTGTCTGATAACTAAAAATAGCGTTCTCTTCTTGCATCAATTGAAAGAGTCTATAGAGATCATCACTATTACTAAATAGACCCGCATGACCTGATACTCCCGCCATACAGTGAAATGCTTTCTCATCTTGCACCTCTCCTTGAAGCATATAACGACGCATATTGGGAAAATCGACAGTATGATCTCGACTATTTCCATGACGCTCTGTAGCTGCAATCTCTTGTGGCGAAATACCTTTCGCGCGCGGATTAAAGCCAATATGGGTTAATCCCAGTGGCTTCCAAAAAAGATCTTCTAACTGCGCTTCTATCGATCTCCCCCCGATCTTCTCTAAAATAAAGGTGAGCAACATAAAATCAACATCGGAATAAAGCCCTACGCTCTCCGGCTTATTAATGAGGGGTGCTTGGAGTAGCTTCTCAGCAAATTGAGAGCGATCTTGAGAGTAGAGCGCCTCACTATAATGGGGATCATAAAAGAGCGGATTAGGCTCAAACCCAGCATGATGTGAAAGAAGTGCTTTAAGAGGAATCGACCCTACAATAACAGGATAATGCCATTGATCAGGAGGAAAGAAGCTTGCCACATGACGTTCTAATAGCGCCGGATCTTGCTGATAGTAATATTGAAAGAGGTAGGTCGTTGCAAAGATTTTTGTTAAGGAGGCGATATCAAATCGGGTCTCTTTTGTAACGGGCTCGCCTCGAATAACCGCCATTTTGCTAAAGGGGCTTTCAGAATCGATTGTAATATCAACTAATTGCGTTGAACCAAAGGCAAGATCATAGACAATCTCCCCTCGATACTCCACAAGTAACTGTCCACCTGGAAATCCTCGCTCTAAGGATTCTTCAATAAGCGCCATCACCTGCCCCATCTCTTCGCCCCCTGAGATCCCTTCATTATCTGCTTTACCATCATTCGCCTCCGACTTGTCATTTTTAACACCCAACTTTCCAACACTTCAATAAATTATGACCGATTAATCACCACTTGCACCACTTGATAAAGTGTCCGACCTCAACATTACCGAATATTGTCGAATATTACCGAAGGATTTCGCTCTTTTATCAGTTGCTCATTATTAATTTCTTTTGTGAATTTGTTAATATTACCGCTAATATCATGGCTTAACAGGCTATGCGCAATAATGTTACATAAAAGAGTCTTGACTCTCTCCGAAGAATGCTGTTTAATACTACCTTATCAACACGGCTTGATAGCTCAGTCGGTAGAGCAGCGGATTGAAAATCCGCGTGTCGGCAGTTCGATTCTGCCTCGAGCCACCATCTATTGAAACCCTACTTCTCGAAGTAGGGTTTTCTATTTTAGCCGTATAAACTTTAAGCCATATAGACTTCAACTTGAGTTCTTATCCAGAGATCCTCAATTGCACTATTTTCAGGCTAATAAGAACTAATACTTGACGAATGATCGCAAATCCTGTTTAATGTCACTTCGTTAGCACAACACGGCTCGATAGCTCAGTCGGTAGAGCAGCGGATTGAAAATCCGCGTGTCGGCAGTTCGATTCTGCCTCGAGCCACCATATTAAAGAACCACTCGTAATTGAGTGGTTTTTTTATGCGCCTATTTTATAAATATTCTTTGAAGATGATCTATTTTAAATCTCCCCATCTCCCTATCTCTCTATCTCTCTACCCCTCTTTTTAAGAACACCCCTCGATCAATCCCGAAAAAGAGTCTATTTTATATTGATTCTATTTATCTCCTCATCAAGCACTTTTAGATCATCAATAGATCCTAATGAAGGCGTCAAATAGCCCATAGAGGCTCAAAACTTGATGCTCATCAAGCAAACTTGATACTTCTCTAAACTTCATAGATTCTTACATATTTTTATGGGATAGTATCATTATATATATTGGATAGATTTAAATTTCTACCTTATTAAGGAGAAGGTTCTATGATGAAGTTGATTGGCGCAGATCCCTATTTTGTCGGTATCGTTGGTTTTGGTGTTGTTTTTATGATCGTCATGTTAGGTTGGTTAACATGGTTCTTTATGAAAAAAGCGAAAGAAGAGAGAGAGAATAAAGATAAACAATCCTAATAACTATATCGATCTTCTGGCACCATAATCACCCATAGATCATATTTAGCTGATTGTTTTCTAACAATCGCCTGTTTTCAAAAATTTTTCAAAAAACTTAAAAACTTTAAAAATATTTTCACAAATATTTCTAAAGTTATATCTAAATATAATAAACACCCTAAGAGTAATAACCTACTTTTGGGGTGTTTTTTTAATTACGACTCTTGTCACTGATCAATCGATCGCTCAATATAATAAATAACAATAACGGCGAGCGATATCCCTTCAGTCAATCCTGATCAATTCTGATCACGTTTCTTTTCTGCTTTCAATGAAGCTTCATAGGCATCCCATGCCGCCCACTCATCTTCTGCATCCCCTTCTGTCATTGCCTCAGAAAGATAGTAGAAGATCTTCTCTCCTAACTTCTCCTCTAAATGATGAATACGATCCTTAAAAGTCACCGGCAAAACAGGATAATCAAAACCATCACGATCATTCCGGCAGATCATCAACTTCCCGTCACTTAGATCTTTATGCTGTTTATCTGTCACAAAAACGGAGCGAATCTTCTTTCCATCATGGCTAAAGTTAAACCGGGTCTCGCCCTTCTCTTTATTGACTCGCTCACGATCAATCAGATCTCGCATCTCACTTCGGGCTCGATTCTTCTCTTGTGCAGCAATAATTTCTTGATTCCTCTCTAGATCCATCGCTTTTTTAGCCTCATCAAAGGCGCGTCTCTCCGCAGCTTTACGCTGCTTTTCTGCTTCAAGCTCACTCTTAAGTTGCTTATCGCGATGTGCTTGATGCTGCTTTCTAGCTTTCTCTTTTTGAGCCTTCTGCGCACGATCTTTCGATACTAAACCTGCTTTTACCAACTGATCTCTTAATGACATTTCTTCTCTCTTATGTGCTTATAACAAATCGATATAGAATTATTGTATAGAATTTATAGAATTGAAAAATTAATAGGAGTTTTATAAAAAATTTATAGATAATTTATAGATAATTTATAGATAATTTATAGATAGTTTATAGACAATTTATAAAATACTGACAGAAAATTGATAGAGTTAAAAAATGGACTTATAGCCATACCATAAGTCCATTATATTTAAATTAAATCAATTAATAAAAGTTTAATAGAGAATTCGACACTTAAGTGTCCCTTTAATCTCTTTCATATCATGTTGTAATTTGATGGCATTCTCCTCTTTACCAGAGACATCAAGCACAACATAACCGATCTCACCTAAAGTTTGCAGATATTGCGCATTGATATTGAGATCAAGATCTGAAACCATCTCATTGACAGCACGTAAAATACCCGGTGTATTTTCATGGATATGAAGAATACGATGACTTCCTGGCTGTTTCGGCAACATCACCTCTGGGAAGTTAACTGCAGAAATTGTTGAACCATTATCAGAATAGAGCACTAATTTAGAGGCAACCTCAACACCGATATTTTGTTGCGCTTCCATTGTGGACCCCCCAATATGTGGCGTCAAAATAACATTTTGTAGCTCTCTTAGAGGAGATTTAAACTCCTCTTTATTCGATTTTGGCTCTACTGGGAAAACATCAATTGCCGCACCTAAAAGATGCTCATTTTTGATATTATCTGCTAAAGCATCAAGATCGACGATTGTGCCACGCGCAGCATTGATTAAGACCGATCCTTTTTTCATCGACTCAATTCGTTCACGGCTCATTAAATTCATTGTAGAGTCATCTTCAGGAACATGAAGTGTAACTACATCAGATTGCGCTAAGAGCTCATCGAGTGTCTCTACTTGTTGTGCATTTCCAAGAACCAATTTATTCTCGATATCGTAGAAGATAACGCGCATTCCTAAGCTTTCAGCTAAAATACCGACCTGAGTCCCGATATGTCCATAACCGATAATCCCTAAAGTCTTGCCTCTTACCTCATAAGAGCCCGCTGCCGATTTAACCCAGCCGCCTTGATGGCAGACATAGTTTTTATAAGCGATACCACGCTTGAGCATAATCATCTCTGCAATCACTAATTCAGCGACTGAACGAGTATTAGAGTAAGGCGCATTAAATACGGGAATTGCACGCGCTTTTGCCGCCTCAAGATCAACTTGATTTGTCCCAATACAGAAACACCCTATCGCCATCAATCTCGAGGCTTGACTCAACACCTCTTCCGTTAACTGCGTCCGGGAACGAATCCCAACAATATGAGCATCCTTAAGCGCCTCAATAAGAGCATCCCCCTCAAGAGCCGTTGAGTGGATCTCAAGATTGTTATAGCCCGCACGTTTAAAGTAATCGATCGCATCCTGATGAATACCCTCTAGGAGGAGAACTTTCATCTCATCTTTTGGAAATGATGTTTTTTTCATGGTATTACAGTGTTCCTTAGTTTAAAGCGGATTCAATAAATTGACGTAATAAGGTGACATCATTGGGCATCACCTCTCTTTTCTGAGGTAGCGCCTCAAGTGCTTCCACCTCAGTTAAATCAAACGGTGCGTCACTCACCGCTTGCTTAATTGTCTCATAAAATTTGATGGGCTTGGCAGTTTCTAAACAGAGCTGTAGATCGCCATCAAGATAATGACTACCAACAAAGACACCATCTGCGGTATGGGGATCGATCAACTCTCCTGATTCGCGATAGACCTTTGCAATGGTCTCTAAACGGTTTTGATGTGAGCTTTCACCTGATTCAATATTCCAATTTGCACGATCTTTCCAGAGAGGATCCTTCATCAAATCAAAATAGCCTTGCGCGTCAATCTGCTCCCAAAGCGCTTTTGTCTTCTCACTGCCGGCAATCAGATAGATAAAGCGCTCAAAGTTACTCGCTTTAGCGATATCCATTGAGGGGCTAGAGGTTAAATGGACATCTTTCGAAGCTCTAGGGCGATAGATCCCTGTTTTAAAGAACTCATCTAACACATTGTTCTCATTTGTCGCTAAGATCAATTTATGAATCGGCAATCCCATCTCACGAGCAATAATGCCGGCAAAGATATTACCAAAGTTACCCGATGGAATAACGACATCAATCTTCTCATCGTTATGTTCTGTTGTCATAAAGTAGCCCTTAAAATAGTAGACTACTTGCGCCAAAATACGGGCAAAGTTAATGGAGTTCACCGCACCAAGATGATACTTCTCTTTAAACTCAATATCATTATTGAGCGCTTTAACAAGATCTTGGCAATCATCAAAAACCCCTTCGATGGCAATATTGTGAATATTATCATCTTGCACCGAATACATCTGCGCAGTCTGGAAGGCACTCATACGATTATGAGGACTTAACATCACCACTTCTATCCGCGGTTTTCCTTTCATCGCATGAATCGCACTCGAGCCCGTATCCCCGGATGTTGCACCTACGATATTGAGTCGCTTATTCTGCTTCTCTAACACATAAGGGAAGAGCTCACCGAGAAATTGCATCGCCATATCTTTAAAGGCGTAGGTAGGCCCCTCAGAAAGACCCAAAACCTTCACCTTATCACTGATCGTACGCTCGGAAATAATTGATTCCACCGCAAAATTGTCGTTATTATAAGCGCCTTCTACCAGCTTTTTAAGATCTTCTCTTGGGATATCGGTCGCATAGAGAGACATGACTTCTAAAGCTAAATCACTATATTTGGGAAGTTGTCGCCACTCTTCTAATCTCTCTTTTGAAATCTTTGGAATCGACTCCGGCATTGATAAGCCACCATCTCGACACAACCCCTCTAATACAACCTCACAAAAAGATTTAGGGAGATCTCCCCCTCGCGTACTCACATATTTCATTATTTAATCAAGCCTACAAAAAGAAATGGACATCGTCTGTTAATAGATTCTCTATCGTTACCCTATTGATCACTCTATTCTACTCATCGATACTGCTCTTAGTATCGACTCTACTAATACATACACTAATACATACTTACTAATTAGATAATTCTTAATCCTTAATAATACCTGATCCGCAAGCCTTTTTCTCTTAGAAAAAGGACTCACTTTATAAAACGACCAGATAACGACCTTATAGTGCTTCGTTATCTTAGTCATTTTAGCCTTTCATCATTATTTCGGCTCTTTCGACCTCTTTAGCTACTCTTTAAGTAATTTCTACTATTTTTGAGAATTTTGCTATCTTTTTCTCACTCTAATGGCTTCACCAAATCTTTACTATCATCTCTACTATCACCTTTACTATTACGCCTCCCGGGAATCAACAGATCCTAATATCAATCCAATCCTCCCCCTCTTTTAGGAAGTCGCGCTAAAAGGTCTTCTCATTCCTATTGATAACGATTGATACCTATTGATACCGACAGATATCGATTAATTGCGTTTGATTACGATTAATTGCGACTCATTGAAATTAATTACAATTGCTAACTTTAGTATCAGAAAGAATAGAATCTTTAGAGATTGAAATGAAAGAGGGGTAGAATGCTAGAGGTGAGTTAAAACTAAATCTAAGGGGCAACTTAAGGTTTAATTTAAGATTGGACTTGAGATCAATAACGGGCAAACTAGCAGTCATCTAGGATCGAAAAGTGAGAGCCCATCGTTAAAGTCGATAGAAACAGATAGAAATAGATAGTAATTAGATAAAAAATAGACAACTATTCTGAAGGATAAAATATGAGTAAAAGTAGCGAAATTAATGCGCGTATTGCCGCTCTACAGAAACAGATGATAAAAGATAAGATCGATGCTTGGATTATCTTAAGCGCCGATCCCCATCTCTCTGAATATCTTCCTGATCATTGGAAATTAAGAGAGTGGTTTTCTGGCTTTACTGGCTCTGCAGGAACGCTGGTTGTGCTCCAAAAGAGCGCTTACATCTGGGCAGATAGTCGATATTGGGTTCAAGCAGCAAAAGAGCTTCAAGGCACTACCGTAGAGCTGATGAAACTTGGCGCACCTAATACCCCTTCTTACATTCACTACCTTCAATCTCAACTTAAGCCCGGAGCTCAAGTTGCGCTTCTTCCCGATACAATGTCGGTTGAAAATTTTGTCGAAAGTTATGAAGCGCTCGATGATTTCGATATCACTTTAACAACTCAATTCAACCCTTTTGACCGTCTGATAAGCAATAGAGCTCCTCTTCCTTCTGAAAAACTCTATCTTCATGAGGATCAATTTCTATCGGAATCCTTAAGTGATAAAGTTCGTCGTATCCGTAAAGTGATGAGTGATGAAGCGGCTGATGTCCATATTATCTCCACATTAGATGATATCGCTTGGTTGACCAACCTTCGCGGACGAGATGTCACCTATAATCCTGTCTTTTTAGCATTTGTGATGATTACCCCCTCCTCCGTGACGCTCTTTATTGATGAAGAGAAGTTAACGCCGGAGGTGAAGAAGTATCTAACCGAGCATAAAGTAACCGTCTTCCCTTATGATACTTTCTACGATGAGTTAGGAAATATTCCAGCAGATAAAACAGTTATGCTCGATGAAAAGCGCACAACCTATGCCGCGTTAGAGGCGATCGATGAAGCATGTGAAATTCTCTATCTCCCCAATCCTAGCACGCTCTTTAAAGCGCAAAAAAGTGATGAAGACCTTGCCCATATCCAAGAGGCGATGATTGAAGATGGTGTTGCCATGGCACACTTCTATACTCAATTTGAAGCAAGAATGGCCAATGGTGAGAAATTAACCGAACTTGATGTTGCAGAAGGATTAGCATCTGAGCGAGCAAAGCGCCCCCACTTTATCGATCTTAGCTTCGATACCATTGCCGGCTTTAATCCTAATGGTGCATTGCCACACTATCGTGCAACTGAAAAGGATCACGCGATTATTGAGGGCGATGGCCTCCTACTTATCGACTCAGGAGCGCAATATAAAAATGGAACAACCGATATTACCCGCGTTATTCCAATTGGTCAGCCC
The DNA here is from genome assembly GCF_003121895.1 of Ignatzschineria cameli. GTDB lineage: Bacteria > Pseudomonadota > Gammaproteobacteria > Cardiobacteriales > Wohlfahrtiimonadaceae > Ignatzschineria > Ignatzschineria cameli. The sequence continues at coordinate 362,126 of NZ_QEWW01000002.1, read as the reverse complement.
TCTACTGCACAAAAACAGGATTTCACCTTTGTTCTTAAATCATTAATTGCGATGAGTAGCACTATTTATCCTGAAAATATCGCAATGCCACTACTTGATGCAATTGCTCGAAAACCACTTTGGCAGCATCAACTCGACTATGGTCATGGAACAGGTCATGGGGTTGGTTACTTCCTCAATGTTCATGAAGGGCCTCAAGTGCTCTCATATCATGCGACACCCAATCCTCAAATGCGTGTTAAGAAAGGGATGGTAACCTCCATTGAACCGGGTATCTATCGAGAGGGGAAATGGGGCGTTCGCATTGAGAACTTAGTTACTTCTCAGCCTATTAGTAATCCTAAAGAGCAAGATTTTGGTAATTTTATGTTCTTTGAAACCTTGACACTATTCCCCATTGATACACGTCTGATGGAGCGCTCACTCCTTACAGCAGAAGAGATTGAGTGGGTTAATCAATATCATCAAAGCGTCTATGAGAAGCTCGCTCCTCGCATTGAGGATGAAGCGGTATTAGCTTGGTTGAAAGAACGTACTGCCGCTATTTAAGTATTAAGTATCAGTAGTCGATAGATACATTCTTGATAAATCCCGTGAAAATAACTCTGGAAGATGATAACGATCACTAGAATCGCCAGAGTCAGCAGAATAAAAAAACTCAATTAAAAAGGTCTAAGTTTCAATACTTAGACCTTTTTTCTTAAATATTTTGAATCTTTTTAATTTTTTGAATCTTTCGCAGATCGTGCTCTGCTCTTACTCTGATCTTTCTCTTAATACTGTTATGTTCTTATGCTCTTATATTCTTATACTCTTATGATTCTTGAGAGAGTAGCGCTGCCTGCCGTTGCCCTATCTCTTGATAGAGTTTCTCAATATCAGCTGAATCATAGAGGCCATTCATCACCATAACAGGATCCCCTCCTGCCGGAGTATAGATCAAGGTATCCGCAGATGACTTTAAAGTTGAGAGCTTCGTTGCCCAACTTTCACTCTTTTTAAGGGTAAAGATCCCCGTTTTCAGCGGAAAGGTTCGCACACGCCCTAAGATCGGTTTAACCGATAACTGATCCTTACTCAATGTCGTTGTCGAAATAGAGGTGAAGTAAAAAAAGAGTCCAAAGAGAACAAAGAGTCCGAGTGGGGCACTCTTTGTTAAGAGGATCTCTAATGCCGTTCCTAAAACGATAAGCGCTGAAAGAATAAATCCGAGCTTAGATCGACTGCTTCCTGGAATCGTATAGCTAATGCTCTCTTTGCTCACTCTACTTACTTCACTCATAATAACTCCTACTTAATCTCTAATGGCTCAAACGATTTGACTAATTCATCCACTGCCTTCACCCGCTCTAAAAAGGGTTTAAGAAGCGCAAGTGGCAATGCACTTGGTCCATCACATTTGGCGCGATCAGGATCTTCATGTGATTCCAAAAAGAGTCCGGCAATTCCTGTTGCCATGCCGGCTAATGCTAAATCTAACACCTGCTCACGGCGCCCACCAGAGGCTTTCTCAAGGGGATTACGTTGTTGTAGTGAGTGGGTAACATCAAAGATAATCGGAGCATCATCACACACCTTTTTCATCACGCCAAAGCCTAAGAGATCTACAACAAGATTATCATAGCCAAAGCAGCTACCACGCTCACAGAGCATGACCTGATCATTTCCCGCCTCACGGAATTTCTCAACAATATTGAGCATCTGTGTGGGGCTTAAAAATTGAGGCTTCTTCACATTGATAGGACGACCCGTCTTTGCCATCGCTACCACAAGGTCAGTCTGTCTTGCTAAAAATGCCGGCAGTTGTAAAACATCAACCACTTCCGCAACTGGCGCTGCTTGAAACGGTTCATGGATATCGGTAATAACGGGGACATTAAACTCTTTTTTAACAGCAGAAAAGATCTCTAACCCCTCTTCTAAACCGACTCCTCGGTAAGAGTGGATCGAGGATCGATTCGCCTTATCAAATGAACCCTTAAAGACAAGCGGGATCTCTAAAAGATCAGTCACCTTCACATAAGCTTCACACGCTCTTAATGTAGAATCGAGAGACTCCAAAACATTTATCCCACCAAAGAGGACAAAAGGCTTTCGATTAGCTACTTCAATATCTTGAATTTTAATCACAATACACTACCTCATCTAATCTATTTTTACGCTATCTATATTCAATTTTGTTCGATCCTGTTTGATCGTCTACAATTCTTCTCAGTTTTACCCAGAATTACTCAGGCTTACTCAATATCTTTAGCTCATTTTACCTGAATAACACCACTTTGTATTGAACTCTCTCCCTTAAAAAATAAAGCGACTAGCAACCCATAAAATACTGCTACACTACTCTTTTAATAAGAGATTTTCTAAACCCTCTACCAATCGACAATAGTAGATAATAATCGACAACTATAGATAATAATATCTTATAACCGCTCAATACACTTACTCTTTGTGATCCTCTGATCAATTGATAACTAACCACTCGAGATGGCATATATGGAACAATCTTCCACTAATAACTATAAAAAAGGCGTGCTTCTTACTCTCTCCTGTTACACCATATGGGGCTTTTTTCCTATCTATTGGTTCCCGCTTTCCGGCGTTGATCCCTTACAATTGATGGCGCAACGGATCGGTTGGTCGCTCGCTTTTATTATTATTCTTCTCTGCTTTAGAAGAGAGGATCGCCTACTTCTCAAAGATGCCTTCTTTAATCGGCGGATTATAGTCACCTTTATGGCCTCTTCCTTCTTCCTCTTTATGAATTGGTCTATCTATCTCTATGCGATCTCATCTCATCAAGTTTTAGAGGCGAGTTTAGGCTACTATATCAATCCATTGGTATCGATCTTTTTAGGGCGCGTCTTCTTTAAAGAGGCTTTGACGAAGGTACAATATAGCGCTATTACACTTGCTGCAATTGGGGTCTTATGGCTTGCCTTTCTCGCCGGCACAATCCCCTATATCGCCCTGCTACTCGCCTTCTCCTTCGGTTTTTATAGTGCGATGAAAAAGATTGTTGCTCTCCCACCATTGCCGGGGCTCTTTCTCGAAACACTCTTTATGATGCCCTTTACCATTATCTACCTCATCGTTATCTACCAAAATGGTAATCTCATCTTCTTAGAGCTAGAGAATTTACCGCTTATTTTGCTCATTCTCTCAGGAGCAGCCACTACAATTCCCCTTCTCCTCTTTGCTAAGGGTGCTAAATATATTCCCCTCTCTTTAGTAGGAATATTGCAATATGTCTCGCCAACACTACAGCTATTAACAGGGCTCTTTCTCTTTCATGAATCTCTCCCCCCTCTTCGACTGATCGGCTTTGTGATTGTCTGGATCTCCGTTATCACCTATATCAGTAGCGAAGTTCATCGTGCAAAAAATGGGCAAAAAAAGCGTGAAGAGATGGAAGTGAAAAGAGTAGCGCGATTAAGTGATCAGATTGCAAAGTAGAAAAAGGCTAAATAGAGAAAGCTAAGCAGAGAAGACTAATCACAAACATTACTCTACCCTCTCACCCTCTACGCCCTCTACACCACGAGTCATCATCAGCAAATGCCCGATAGCGCAAGTATCCGATGCCGATGATAGGTAACTGGCAGTAATGGAATCTTTACTCTATTGATCGAGATTATCCTTCTTAGCTTGCCGCTCCATAGCGACTAAAGGGCCCTTCATTCTACGAAGAGAGAAGCCTGATAGATGCAGCGTTATAAAATAGAGCACCACACTACCCACAATCGCCGCCAATATTGCCGGAAACTTAAGAATAAAAGCCCCCTCAAACCAGAAGAGCGAATAACCCTGTAGCCAATAGAGAATAGCGACTAAAAGAAGATTTGCCGGAAAAATCGCCAATATCCGCCGAGTAAAGAGATTATTAAAGTGATGAATATTGAGAAAGACAAGCCCAAAAGCTAAAAGCAACGCATTGACCCAGGCCGCCAATGAAGAGGAGAGCGCAAGTCCTGCATGCTGATAATATTTCACCAAAATAAATTGCAAAAAGATATTTACAGCAATCGCAATCAGACTAAAATACATCGGCGTTTTCGTATTCTGCCGAGCAAAATAGACCGGCGCTAAAATACGGATCATAAAAAATGCGGGGATCGAGAGCGCATAAGTCATCAAACTCTTTGCCGCCATAATCACATCCGATTCATAGAACTCCCCGCGCATAAAGAGAATCGCAAGTAGTGGCTCTGCTAAAAAAATCAATCCTAACATTGAAGGAATACCAATGATTAAGGCTAATTCAATTCCCCAATCGATCGTTTTCCCTAGATTAACTTGATCCCCTTTGGTATTTAGCTCCGATAATTTCGGCAAAATAACTGTCCCCAATGCTACAGCAAAAGTACCTATTGCAAACTCCACTAAACGGTCAGAATAGTAGAGCCAAGTGATGCTTCCTGTCTCTAATCGAGAGGCTAATTGTGTATTGATTAAGATATTGATCTGACTACTCGAGGATCCGATCAATGCCGGCACCATCAAGAGCATAACCCGTTTTACCTCAGGGGAGCGAAAGCGTATCATCGGAGAGATGATTAATCCTTCTCTCTTTACCGCCCAAAAGAGAATCATCATCTGACAGATCCCGGCAAAGAAGACAGCATAACCGAGGGCTTTAATCGGCTCTTCAAGATAGATGCTCACCATAGCGCCGGCAATTAGAAAGAGATTGAGAAGAATCGGCACTGCAGCAGGAATTGCAAACTTATTGAGTGCATTCATCACACTACTATACATCGCCGTCATACAGATAAAGAAGAGGTAAGGCAACATCAACTGCAACAACTCTTCTGTTAAAAGAAACTTCCCAAGATCATCACTAAAACCTGCCGCAAAGAGAAGAACCATTTCGGAAGAGAAGGTAACTCCTACAATTGTAATTAAAAGCAGAATCACGCCTAGCGTTCCACTAATCTCTGCCAAAAAGCGTTTCAACTCATCACGACTACGCTCAAGCCGAATCTCACTAAAGACTGGAACAAATGCTTGATTAAAGGCTCCCTCTCCAAAAAAACGGCGAAAGAGATTAGGAATTCGAAAAGCGACACTAAAAGCATCCATCGCTGCGCCGGCACCAAAATAACTTGCAAAGACAATGTCTCGCAACAACCCCATAATTCTTGAGAGTAAGGTAAATCCACTTACTGTAAAGAGTGATCGGAAAAGCGATGATTTCATAATATCCTACGATGCATTAATGGATGATAGAAGCGGTAAAGCTAAGGTAAAGCTGAGTGAAGGAAGAGATAATTATACTGAAATCTCCACCCTATGGGGAAATATCATCAGACTGATCAGCTCCAAGAGTATATAGCGGCATAGAGCGCAGATAGCACATATAACAAAACCCCATACAACAGCGATGTTATATGGGGTTTTACTGATTGATTATCACTCACTTACGAGTTTAAAGGCATAGCTTGATAAATACTTTTAAGTGACTCATTAGTTGCCCTTAAGTAACCCTTAAGTAACCCTTAAGTAAATAAGGTAAATAAAGTAAGAAAATAGAACTCGATCTACTCGAACTCCATATACTCTTAACCTTCTGCTTTTTCACTGAGTTCATTCATGCTTAAGCGTAAATTTTGACCGATACGGAAAGTCACTACACGACGCGCACTAATTGGAATCTCTTCCCCTGTTTTTGGGTTTCTTCCCGGTCTCTCTGCTTTATCACGTAATTCAAAGCTACCAAAGCCGGAGAGCTTCACTGCTCTACCTGTAGCTAAGGCATCACTAATCTCTGTAAAAAAGTCCTCAACAAATTGTTTGGTATCTTCACGTGAGATATTTGTACTGTGATACAGATTCTCCGTAATTGCTGCTTTCGTTAAAGTAGACATCTATTACTCCTTTCCCTAGTATCGTCTTAATTTAAACTCTATCACTGCAAACTAAGCGCTACAAGGCTTCTCTACTGACGTAGCGATACCCCTATCGTAGCTAAGTCTTGCAAAACTTCTTCTACAATCGCCTGAACTTCCGCATCCTTCAGGCTCTCTTCCGGATTTTGGAAAGTTAGGCTAAATGCCATATTCTTAGTTGCCGTCTGCTCTGCTCCATTTTCAGGAACATAGATATCGAAGAGGTTCACTTCCGTTAAGTAACGACGCTGACCTGAAGCACTCATCACATCTAAGATCTGCTGCGTTGTAACTTCAACAGGCACAACTAATGCTAAATCTCGTTTCGATGAAGGGAATCTTGATAACTCCTTAAACTTCGGCGTCATCGACGCTGCTAATAGATCATAGTTTAGCTCAAAAACAAAGACATCACGGTTGAGATCTAACGCTTTTGATACCGTTGGATGTAACTTACCTAAATAACCTACAACCTCACCACTTGAGAGCTTGATATCAGCACTTTGACCGGGATGAAGAATTGCTCGCTCTGTTGCAACAAAACGGTAATCATCTCGCCCCGTTCTCTTAAGTAATGCCTCAACATCACCCTTAAGATCATAAAAATCTACATTACGAGCTTTGATTCCCCATTGTAGCGGTGCAGCTGTTCCACAGATCGCACCAGCAATATGTAGTACTTGCTCAACATTCTCTAAAGTCCCATTATAGGTACGTCCCGATTCAAAGAAGCGTAAACGACTCTGCTGACGCTTAAGATTATGCTCCATTGCCCCTAAAACACCGGGAAGTAGAGTTGTTCGCATCACAGAAAGATCACTTGAGAGTGGATTTTTCAATTTGATCGCCTCTTTTGAAGGATCTAAAATTGCTTGCCACTTAGGACTAATAAAACTCATCTCAATCACTTCATGATAACCTCTCCCTACAAGGAGCGATTTAAAATCATTTAATGCAATACGTGACTCTGCCACTATCGGCATAGAGACTTTTGAAACCATCTCAAATGAGACCGGTACTTTATCGTAACCATTCAATCTAACAACTTCTTCAATAAAGTCCTCTTCAATCTCTAGATCAAATCGGTATGAAGGAGGCGTTACCACTAAATAGTCGTCATGTACCTCTTGAATATCACCAATACGGCCTACGAGCTCTTTTATATCACAACTTGTAAATTTTTGTCCAATTATTTGATTTGTTTTACAATATCTGACTTTCACAGGCTTTCTTTGTGGCAATTGATCAGCTTCAATCACCTCAGTGATCTCACCTGCTTCTCCGCCGGCATATTGTAAAATCAGGTTCGTAGCGTACTCTAGAGCATTCTTTGTCAATTCAAAGTCAACTCCACGCTCATAACGGTGAGAAGAATCGGTATGTAAACCATAATTACGTGCTTTACCCGCAATTGTGATTGGGTTAAACCAAGCGGACTCTAAAAAGATATCCGTTGTCTCATCATTACAGGCACTTGCTTCTCCACCCATAATTCCTGCCATCGCAAGCGCTTTCTCTTGATCAGCAATCACTAATGTATCCGATTTTAAACTGACCGTATCGCCATTGATTAACGTTAATTTTTCACCCTCTTGAGCTCTGCGAACAAAGATATCCCCTGCAACTTTGCCATGATCAAAAGCGTGAAGTGGTTGCCCAACCTCTAAAAGAATATAGTTGGTAATATCCACCAAGATTCCATGTGGGCGAATACCACTACGACGGAGGCGTTCTTCCATCCAAAGCGGTGTCTTTGCTTGTGGATTGACGCCAGAGATTACCCGACCTAAATATTTTGGACAATCAGCTGCATCCTCAATCACTACAGCTCTCTTTAACGAGCTTTTAACTGGCGCAGATTCAACAGAGAATGATTTTGCTGATTCGCCGGTAATCGCTGCAAGATCGCGAGCAACCCCTAAGATGCTCAAGCAGTCGCCACGATTAGGCGTTAAGTCGATCTCAACAATCTCATCATCGAGATCAAAGAGCGCTCTAAAGTCAGCTCCAACCTCTGTTTGAGGATCAAGAATCATCAAACCTGAGGCATCTTCATTGACCCCTAACTCTTTTGCTGAACAGAGCATTCCTGAAGAAGCAACGCCACGTAATTTAGCATCCTTGATCTTAAAATCACCCGGAAGTGTTGCTCCCACTAAAGCGGTAGGGACTTTAATGCCTACGGCGACATTCGGCGCGCCACAGACAATTTGCAGTAGCTGATCACGACCAACATTCACCTGCGCCACACGAAGACGATCCGCATCAGGATGGGGCGTTAACTCTACTACTTCACCTACAACTACATTTGTAAAATGAGGCGCTGCAAGCTCAACACCCTCCACTTCAAGACCTGCCATCGTCAAGCGATCTGATAGATCATTTGGGATCTTCTCAATCCACTCTTTTAACCAAGAAACTGAAATTTTCATAATAACTTTTACCCAGTATTTGTTTATCTAAATTGCGTTAAGAAATTCATATCATTTTCATAGAATAAGCGAAGATCGTTGACGCTATAACGTAACATCGCTAAACGTTCTACTCCCATTCCAAACGCATATCCTTGAAACTTCTCTGGATCAATTTTGACTGCTTTTAATACATTTGGATGAACCATTCCACACCCTAATACCTCTAACCAGCCGGTATTTTTACAGACACGACAACCATCGCCTTCACAAATAACACACTCAATATCAACTTCAGCAGAGGGTTCTGTAAAGGGGAAGAATGAGGGACGGAAACGCAATTTGAGATCTTTTTCAAAGAATTTTTGCATAAACTCTGTCAAGATGCCTTTTAGATCGGCAAAAGTGACACTCTCATTGACTACCAATCCTTCAACCTGATGGAACATCGGGCTATGTGTTACATCAGAATCGCTACGATAAACACGACCATATCCAATCATCTGAATAGGTGGCTTCTCCTGCTCCATCACATGAATTTGAGTATTTGAAGTGTGGGTACGTAACAACATATGATCATCAAAATAGAAGGTATCAAACATTGCTCTAGCAGGATGGTGCTCAGGGATATTGAGTGCTTCAAAGTTATAAAAATCACTCTCAATCTCAGGACCTTCCACAATATCAAAACCTAAAGAGGCAAAGAGTTGATGAATACGCATCATGGTTCTGGTAATAGGATGGAGTGTACCAATATCACCATTACGACCTGGTTGCGTTACATCAACCGTCTCAGTCATCAATTGGCGATGAAGTTCTGCTGTCTCTAACGCCTCTTTTTTTGCTTCAAGCGCCTTCATCACTTCACCACGAACCTGATTAATTTCAGCACCCCGCGCTTTTCGCTCCTCAGGATCTAACTTTCCAAGCGATGCCATTAGGCCACTAATTTGACCTTTCTTACCAAAGTAGGCAACTCGTACATCATCGATAGCCTGTAAATTATCGGCTTTAGAAATTGCTTCTAAAGCGGTTTGAAGAATTGTCTCTAGACTCATTAGTTCATCTACCTACATATCTTTTGATTATCAAATAAAAAAGGAAAAGAGCATCGATAGCTGCTTTTCCTTTTGTGTAAACTCTTTTATTTAAGAGATATTTATGCTAATGCTGATTTAGCACGATCTGCTAATGCGCCAAACGCACTAATATCATGAACTGCCATATCTGCTAGCACTTTACGGTCAATTTGGATCTCAGCTTTTTTCAAACCGTTGATAAAACGGCTATAAGAAAGACCAAACTCACGTGCAGCTGCGTTGATACGAACGATCCAAAGAGAGCGGAAATCTCTCTTACGTTGACGGCGGTCACGATAAGCATATTGACCTGCTTTATAAACTGCTTGGGTCGCTGTACGGATAGAGCGTGAACGCGCACCGTAATAACCTTTTGCTTTTTTTAAGATTTTTTTGTGACGCGCTTTTGTAATCGTCCCACGTTTAACTCTTGCCATTTCTAAATTCTCCTAATCTAAATACTTATGCGTACGGTAACATTTGAGCGATTTGCTTATGATCTGCTTTAGAGATCACTGCCTCACCACGTAAATGTCTCTTACGCTTAGTAGATTTCTTAGTAAGAATGTGACTACGGAATGCACATTGGCGCTTGAAGCTACCACTTGCACTTTTGCGGAAACGCTTTTTAGCGCCGCTATGGGTTTTCATTTTTGGCATTTTAATCCACTCGCATTTCTAAATAATTATTAATAAATAATCTACTCTTTAGCTGCAGTTTTGATCGGTGCTATGACCATTGTCATCTGGCGACCTTCCATTTTTGGACGTTGCTCGACAACACCATACTCTTTCAAATCCTGCTCTACACGAAGAAGTAGATCCATACCGAGATCTTGATGGGCCATTTCACGACCTCTAAAACGAAGCGTAACTTTGCCCTTATCTCCATCTTTAAGGAAACGTATCAGGTTGCGTAGTTTTACCTGATAATCCCCCTCATCCGTTGCCGGACGAAATTTGATCTCTTTTACTTGAACCTGTTTCTGTCTCTTTTTAGCTTCATCCGCTTTTTTACGTAGCTCATAACGGTATTTACCATAATTCATGATGCGACATACCGGCGGTTTTGCTGTTGGCGAGACTTCAACTAAGTCAAGCGAGTCATTGTATGCTAATTCTAAAGCTTCATCAAGAGAAACAACACCTTTTTGCTCTCCATCCGCTAAAATTAATCGCACTTCTTTCGCCGAGATCTTCTCATTTATTCGGTGCTCATATTGATTACTAATAGTTATATCTCCTACTGTTAATTAGTTAAATAGCGCTTAGATAGTGCCATTTATTCTTAAAATATCACTCTCAAATCATTAAGACGTCTTAAAAATTTTACAAGTTTTAAGAATTTCAAGAATTTTATCTCAAAGAGTTCTCTTATTTACTTAAATCCTATTTATTCAAATAATATTTACTCAAATAAGCGCTCTGACACTCTCTAATCTTCTTATTGATTAAGTTCGATCTTCACTAGGCTTCCTATTAGATATTAGATCATAATCTATTATCTCGCCTCTAATATGAAGATCGCTTATTTAATTATCCTTTATATAAATCTTCGATCCAAAATGCAATAGCTAATCACCATCCCTTACCCATCGATAAGCACAATTGATAAAGTACAGATAAAGCATGATGCTTAGCTAACTTTCATTAAGTATGACTTTCTGATTATTCAATAACCTATTATACAGATCGCGCAACTGATATTCATCCCCTTTTAATCTCTCTTACACTAATCTTTGCCATAACCTAACGTAGAAAAGGTCAAAATCGAGCTGATCAAAACAGTGGCGCGCAGGTATTAAAGTTCTTTCTTCAAAAGCGCTACAAAATCCTCAAGCGTCATAGCACTAAGATCAACACCTTCACGTGTTCGTACAGCTACTAACCCCATCTCCATCTCTCGTTTTCCAAGAACAAGGATATAAGGGATGCGTGAAATTGTCGCTTCACGAATTTTATAGCCGATCTTCTCATTGCGCTGATCTACTGTTGTGCGGATGCCATGACTTCTAAGCTCTTTGGCAACCTTCCCTGCATATTCGCTCTGCTGATCTGTAATTGTTAAAACTGCCACCTGCTCAGGCGCTAACCAGAGCGGGAATGATCCTGCATGATGCTCAATTAAGATTCCAATAAAACGTTCAAAAGAACCTAAAATAGCACGATGCAACATCACAGGTGTTTTTCGCGTATTATCTTCATCAACATACTCAGCCCCTAAACGCTCTGGAAGAACAAAGTCTAACTGAATTGTTCCAACCTGCCATGAGCGGCCAATCGCATCTTTAATATGGTATTCCACTTTCGGACCATAAAAAGCGCCTTCTCCAGGAAGCTCTTCCCACACAATCCCCGCGGCATTCAATGCTGAACGTAATCCAGACTCTGCCATATCCCAAACGTGGTCATCACCTGCTCGTTGGTCGGGACGTAGTGAAAGTTTGACATTCACATCATTAAAACCGAAGTGATCATAGACACTCATGGCAAATTTATGGAAGCGCTCTACTTCAGAGATAACTTGATCGGGACGACAGAAGATATGTGCATCATCTTGTACAAACCCGCGAACACGCATAATGCCATGCAATGCGCCAGAGGGTTCATTACGGTGACACGAGCCAAATTCCGCAAGGCGCATCGGCAGATCACGATAGGAGTGCAAGCCATGATTGAAAACTTCAATATGGCATGGGCAGTTCATCGGCTTAACCGCATAATCACGATTCTCTGAAGAGGTTGTAAACATATTCTCTTTATAGTTTTCCCAATGCCCTGAACGCTCCCAAAGAGAACGATCGACCACCATTGGCGTACGAATCTCTTGATATCCCTCTTCCTGCTGACGCTTTCTCATATATTGCTCAACAGCTTGCCAGATTGTCCATCCTTTAGGATGCCAAAAGACCATCCCTGGCGCTTCCTCTTGGAGGTGGAATAGATTTTGCGCTCGACCAATACGGCGATGATCACGCTTCTCCGCCTCTTTTACTCGCTCAAGATGGGCTTGTAATTCTTTCTCTGTTGGGAATGCCACCGCATAGATACGCGTTAACATCTTATTATTGGAATCTCCGCGCCAATAGGCTCCGGCAATATTTGTTAATGCAAATGCTAACTTACCACGATTAGTTGTTGGCGTATGCGGGCCACGACAGAGATCCATAAAGATATCTTCGCCATTATTACCTTGACGGTAGAGAGAGATCTCCACCTGATCTTCCGGCGCACGATTGATAATATCAGCTTTATAGAGCTCCCCTTTATCTAAGAAGTATTGGATTGCTTTATCCCGAGGCCACATCTCACGCGTAACCTCTAAATCTTCTTTTAAAATTTCACGCATTCTGGCATCAATTGCCGGCAATGCTTCTGGAACAATTGGCTCTTTAAAATCGACATCATAATAGAAACCATTTTGAATCGTAGGTCCAATCGCTAAGAGAGCATCGGGATAAAGATCCTTCACCGCTCGAGCTAAGACCTGCGCTGCAAGAGTGTGACGCGCAATATCAAGCCCAGCTTCATCCTTTATCGTTAGCACCTTGAAGTCGACATCTTCGGTGATGGTATAGCTAAGGTCTCGCTCTTCTCCATCTACTACAATTCCGACTGCTGCCTTAGCAAGCCCAGGTCCAATATCATTGACAATATCGAATCCAGTAACAGCGCCTTGGTACTCTCTTTTACTGCCATCAGGCAAAGTGATCACGGGCATTGACTTTTACACTCCTTCAATAAACAACAAAAAAACAACATATAATCGATCTAAATGAGCTATTATAGACTAACTTTATCCTCCATATCATAAATTATTGCATGATTACACCCGTTATTCTGCCCAATTAATGTGAGGTTGTTTGACTTAGGCAAACTTCTTTCACTCTTCTACTACATATTTTTTTCAAAATAGAATAGAATAAGGCAATATTTAATAAGGATTTTAAAAGAGTTAGTCGATAGCACTATCAAAATTGGCAGAAACTGAGATCATTCGGTAGCGCTTATTGACCTTGAGCATATCAACTAATATAGAACAACCCAGATTTAGGAGAGTAAACTGCTGTGCGTTTTAATTACAAAGCCCTAATTGGAATTGGTGTTTCATTGATGTTCACAAACATTAATGCCACAGAGATCACACCAAATTATGAAGCAGGTAAAGCGATCGCTGAAACCTGTGTATCTTGTCATGGTAAAGATGGGATCAGTACGAATGATCTCTATCCAAAACTAGCAGGACAGCATCAAAAATATATCCGCACTCAGCTCTATGAAATGAAACGTTCATATAGTGATCCAGATAATGGTTTGCGTTTTGACTCAGAGATGAGTGTTGAAGCGGATAAATTAACTGATCAAGATATTGCAGATGTTGCGCTCTATCTCTCAAAGCAGAAGACAAGCTATGGTGTTGCTGATGAAAAATTAGCAATCCGCGGAGAGCAGATCTATCGTGGCGGTGACATTGCTCGTGGTATTCCTGCTTGTGCGGCATGTCATAGCCCAACCGGTCAGGGAAATGCGGCAGCAAACTACCCAGCATTAGCAGGACAACATGCCTACTATACTGAGAAGCAATTGAACCGCTTTAAAACAGAAGAGCGTAAAAATGACCCTGCACGTATCATGCGTGATATTGCTCAACGTATGACTGAAGCAGAGATTAAAGAGGTCTCCTCTTATATCCAAGGTCTTCAGCCTTAATCGGTGAACTATTTTCGATCAAAGTGAGCTTCATGCTCACTTTTTTCATTTAAAGGCAACTATCCATACCAAGGAGAACAAATCCTATGTTAAATAAGATTATTGCAACAAGTGCCCTCGTACTTGCCACAACTTTCGGTTTTGCTTCAGCAGAAAAATATTACACGGAGATCACCCCAGCCGTTCCTGCAATCTATAATCCTGATGAGATAGAGGTTGTAGAGATCTTCTCTTATGCCTGCCCTGCTTGTAGTACTTTTGAGCCCTACTTTAGCCAATGGGCAAAAACACAAGAAGGGGTTGAAGATGTAGCGATCATTCCTCTTGCCGCACCCGGCCAAGGTATCTGGACACTCTATGCCCATGTCTTTTACACGTTAGACTCAATGGGTGCGCTTGATAAGGGCCATCAAGCTTTCTTCGATGCGATTCATAAAGAGAAAAAACGCTTTATTAATAAAGAGCAAATTGCCGACTTCATGGCAACTCAAGGAATCGATAAAGATCAATTTCTTAAATCTTGGGATAGTTTTGCAACTGTAAGTGCACTCAATCGTGGAGCAAACTTGATCAATGAACAATATAAGATTCCCTTTACACCGGCAGTTGTTATCGATGGTCGCTATCTTTTAAGCGCTAATGAAGCGGCAAACCGTCCAGGGCATCAAAATCCTTATGAAAAATTTGTTATCACTATTGATGAAGTGGTCCAAAAAGTACGTGATGAGCGTAATGCGGATAAAAAAGTAGATAATACTCAAAATGATGAGGTTGCTGAAATAAAGAGTGTTGAAGAGACTGCAGAAGAACAGTAGAATTAGTTCTCTCCTTTAATTACTAAAAAGGGCTCACTTGGTTGTAGCCCTTTTTTCTATCCTCTTGCGTTAAACGCTTATCTGGAGTTTTTATAATGTCACTCTACTTTTCACCGCAGATCGACCCCATTATCTTCTCAGTCGGTCCTGTTGCCCTTCGGTGGTATGCATTGATGTATATTATCGCCCTTGGCCTCGCTGTCCTTCTTGGCAGTTATCGTGCTAAAAAGCCCAATTCTGGTTGGACACCTGCACAGGTAAACGACATGGCGTTCTACCTCTTCATCGGCGCAATTTTAGGCGGTCGAATTGGTTATACCCTCTTCTATGACTTTGGAAACTTTATCCAAAATCCCGCATCAATTATAGGTTGGACAGGATCGAGTATTGAGTGGGCCGGCATGAGCTTTCATGGAGGTTTAATCGGTGTTTTGGTCGCCAGTTACTTTATCGCTAGACGATATAAAAAGAGCTTTTGGGAATTTACCGACTTTATCGCTCCCCTTATCCCGCTAGGTCTCTTTTTTGGGCGGATCGGCAACTTTATTAATGGGGAACTTTGGGGAAGATATACCGATCAAACATGGGGATTCCTCTTCCAACATGCACCCTCTTCAATCGATTATATCTATCGCCACCCCTCACAGCTCTATGAAGCGTTTACTGAGGGTCTACTCCTCTTTATAATTCTCTGGATCTATACAGCTAAACCCCGCCCTAGAGCAGCTGCCTCTGGCCTTTTCCTTCTAGGATACGGCGCTTTTCGCTTTTTTGTAGAATTCTTTAGAGAGCCCGATGCTCATCTTGGCTATATCGCCGGTGGTTGGCTCACCCAGGGAATGCTTCTCTGTATCCCTATGATTATTATTGGACTTATCATTCTTATCTCAGCTTATCGTAGGAGCAAATAGATGCAACAATATCTCAATCTTATGAAAATGGTTCGAACTGAGGGAAATTTTAAAGAGGATCGTACCGGTACGGGAACTTACTCCATCTTTGGTCACCAGATGCGCTTTAATCTTCAAGAAGGTTTTCCGCTAGTCACTACTAAAAAACTTCATCTACGCTCCATTATCTATGAGCTTCTTTGGTTCCTTAAAGGGGATACCAATATTGCCTATCTTCAAGAAAATGGAGTCCGGATCTGGAATGAGTGGGCTGATAAAGATGGCAACTTAGGCCCTGTTTATGGGGCTCAATGGCGCAGTTGGCCTAAAGCAGATGGAACAACTGTCGATCAGATCTCACAACTTATTACCGATATCAAAGAGAATCCCGATTCTCGCAGACTCATTGTGAGTGCCTGGAATGTAGGCGAGCTCGACAAAATGGCACTGCCACCTTGCCACCTACTTTTCCAATTTTATATTTGTGATGGCAAACTCTCATGCCAACTCTATCAGCGTTCCGCAGATATCTTCTTAGGCGTCCCCTTCAATATTGCAAGTTATGCATTACTTACCCATATGATTGCCCATGTTTGCCAACTAGAGGTAGGGGATTTTATCTGGACAGGCGGCGATTGCCATCTCTATGCTAATCATCTAGAGCAGACCGACCTTCAACTCAGTCGTGAACCTCTCCCTTTGCCACAACTGAAGATTCGCAATCAGCGGCAGAGTATCTTCGATTTCGATTTTGATGATTTTGAGATTATCGATTACCAATCTCATCCCACGATTAGAGCCGTTGTTGCAGTATAGATTCAAAGCGAGAGCTTAAAGTGAGAGTTCAAAGTCAGAGCCCTTATCTCTCGTTCAATTGTGCAATTGCAATTCTTATCGACTAGACCTAAACAGAAGAGAGCCTGATTATGACCGATTCAAAAGAGCAATATGTCTATGCCTACACCGATGGTGCCTGTAGTGGCAATCCTGGACCTGGGGGCTGGGGCGTTCTTCTCAGCTATCGAGGGCATGAAAAGGAGCTCTCCGGCTATGAGGCAGAAACAACCAATAATCGGATGGAACTTACAGCTGCAATTAAAGCATTACAAGCATTGAAGCGCCCTTGCCATGTCATCTTAACAACCGATTCACGTTATGTGCAGCAAGGAGTAACGCAGTGGATTGATGGTTGGATTCGTCGAGATTGGAAGACTGCGAGCAATAAACCTGTTCTTAACCAAGATCTTTGGCGTCTCCTTCTTATTGAGCGAGATCGTCATCTCTCCATCGACTGGTGTTGGGTGAAAGGACATGCAGGCCATCGAGAGAATGAGATTGCCGACACTTTAGCAACAGAGGCGATAAAAAAAGCAAAAGAGAGTAGAGAATCACTATGAGTAGACAGATTGTACTAGATACCGAAACAACAGGATTTGATTTTAAGAAAGGTGACCGTATTGTTGAGATCGGTTGTATTGAATTGATCGATCGCGAGATCACCGATAACCACTTCCATGTCTATATTAACCCTGAGCGATCGATGCCGATTGAAGCATTTAATGTTCATGGATTAGGTGATGATTTCTTAAAAACACAGCCCGTATTTGCCGAAGTTGGGCAGAGTTTTCTCGACTATGTCGATGGTGCCGAGCTTATTATTCATAATGCCGGATTTGACGTTCCCTTTCTCAACTTTGAACTTGAAAGAATGGGACTTCCCAAGGTTACCGAACGCTCTAGCGTTATCGATACCCTTCAAATGGCGCGAGAGAAGTATCCCTCACAACGAAATACCCTCGATGCACTTTGCCGTCGCTTAGGGGTTGATAACTCCCGGCGTGAACTTCATGGCGCATTATTAGACTCCGAGCTCCTTGCTCAGGTCTATCTCAATATGACCGGAGGACAGAAATCCTTCTTCGATCTGCTTGAAGAGGAGAGTACTCCCCCGCCGGCACCGCTCTCAGTTATCAAAGCGCCTCAAGTAAGAATAGAGGCTGAAGAGAATATCAAAGAGGAATCTGCCGATAAAGTAGCGATTGAAGTAGCTTCTTTAGACAAGACGCATGAGCCAAACGAGATACTCCAAAGTGATCTCGCCACGGCACCAATTGCCACATCACACAGACGACGCATTATCAAGGCATCCACTGCCGATATCGCAAAACATGAAGAGATTATGGCCTCTTTCAAGTCCTCATAGCGACCTTCCATGATGCCTCTTAATGTTTCATGTCAGTCTCGTGGTATCTCGTGGTATCTCGTGATCCCACTGAGGTGGAGATAAGAGAGTTAGAGAGAATTGAAGCAGAGTTGAGGCAAAGTTGAATAGAGAGCAAGAGAATGGATTAGAAAAATTACTCCTCTTTAGCCATAAAGTTTTACAATAATCAGACAAAAGAAGATGATCGCCTCACAACGATCCATAATTAACAGATATTTGAAGGTAAAATTGTGACTCCTACTACTATTGTGACCCCTAGAATTGGCTTTGTATCCCTTGGATGCCCGAAAGCATTAGTTGACTCTGAATATATTTTGACGCAGCTTCGTACTGAAGGGTATGAAATTGTCCCCCAATATGATGAGGCGGATCTTGTTGTCGTGAATACCTGTGGCTTTATCGACTCTGCGATTCAAGAGAGTCTCAATGCTATTGGTGAAGCACTCGATGAGAATGGTAAAGTGATCGTCACCGGTTGCTTAGGTGCCAATGCTGATAAGATTTTAGCGCAATATCCCAATGTATTGAGCGTTACAGGTCCACACGCCTTCCAAGAGGTGATGGCTGCAATTCACCATCATCTGCCTCGCCCCCATGATCCTTTTACCGATCTTGTTCCTCCTGCCGGCATCAAATTGACTCCTCGTCACTATGCTTATCTCAAAATTGCCGAAGGCTGCAACCACAGCTGTACCTTCTGTATTATCCCTTCTATGCGTGGAAAGCATCAATCTTATCCGGTAGGTAACGTACTTTCACAAGCTAAAAAGCTTGTTGAGACAGGAGTAAAAGAGCTCTTAGTCGTCGCACAAGATACCAGCGCTTACGGCGTTGATGTTAAATACCAAACAGGATTCTGGGAAGGAAAACCTGTCCGTAGCCATATTCAAAACCTCTGTGAAGAGCTTGGCAAGTTAGATGTTTGGGTCAGATTACACTATATCTACCCCTATCCCCACGTCGATCATCTTATTCCGCTAATGGCAGAAGGGAAAATCTTACCCTACTTA
This sequence comes from Ignatzschineria cameli, assembly GCF_003121895.1. Taxonomy (GTDB): domain Bacteria; phylum Pseudomonadota; class Gammaproteobacteria; order Cardiobacteriales; family Wohlfahrtiimonadaceae; genus Ignatzschineria; species Ignatzschineria cameli. Next base: position 343,099 of record NZ_QEWW01000002.1, on the reverse strand, counting down.
GATGTGCCGATGCAGCATGCCTCTCCACGCATCTTAAAAGCGATGAAACGCCCGGCAAATAGCGAGAATATGTTAAAACGTATTCAAAAATGGCGTGAAATCTGCCCAGAGATTACTATTCGCTCAACCTTTATTGTCGGTTTTCCCGGCGAGAGTGAAGAAGAGTTCCAAGAGTTACTCGACTTTATTAAAGCTGCACGACTCGATCGGGTCGGCGCCTTTATCTACTCTCCTGTCGAAGGAGCTGTGGCTAATGATATTGCAGATCCTATTCCGTTTGAGATTCAAGAGGAGCGTCTTGAGCGCTTTATGGCGCTACAAGCAGAGATCTCTGCAGAAAAGCTCGCGGCAAAAGTTGGTACTGTCCTAGAGGTTTTAGTCGATGAATTTGATGCTGAAGAGGGGATTGCAATTGCTCGCTCAAAAGCAGATGCTCCAGAAATTGATGGGCATGTCTATATCGATGATGCTTCTAGCGAGTTAGTCGGTCAAAAGGTCAAGGTTCTTATTGATGAAGCCACCACTTATGATCTTTTTGGGACACTCTACAATGGATAAATAATCATGGGTGAATAATCGTGAGGAAATAATCGCTGTACATAGTAAATAGTCACTCTCAATTTTGATTTTCTCAGCGCCTCTATTTCTACACTCCATTTAAAAATGCCGGCTCAATATCTGCCGGCATTTTCATATCAAAACTTACCATCAAACTTCCATGCCTGTTTGTCGCTTCCTTCTTAAGCCGCTATTTGCCCCTCTATTTATAACCTCTATCTAACCTCTATTTGTTTAAAAGAGCAAATAAGGTACCATAAACAGTGGTTAAAAATAACTTAAGATAACTTAAGACAACTCAAGACAACTTGAAAAAACTTGAAAAAACTTGAGCAACTAAGCTTAATACTAAAAAAATAGTCCTAAAAAAACTGTCATTAAAAGGAGTAAAAATGAAATCTGTTGCAGAAATTTCTGAACGCCGCTACACCTGTAAAGTCTACGATCCTAATAAAAAAATCCCCCAAGAAGCGATGGATCAACTCTATGATATCCTCAGAAACGCCCCCTCATCCGTTAACTCCCAACCTTGGCACTTTCTAGTATTAGAATCTGATGAGGCAAAAGAGCTAGTATTGCCGGCTATTTTTGAATTTAATCAACCTCGAGTAAAAGATGCATCACATGTTGTAATCTTTCTTGCGCGCAATGAGATGCCACTGAGCTATCTTAAAGAGATTGTAGATCAAGAAGATAAAGACCAGCGCTTCCCTGAAGCCGGCATGAAAGAGGCGAATGATAAAGGACGCCAATACTTTGTCGACCTCAACAATAAGACACCGGAGCAACTCCATAAGTGGCAAGATCGCCAGATCTATATCGCTCTTGGAAATCTACTCTTTGCTGCGGCCGCTCTCGATATCGATTCAACACCCATCGAAGGATTTGATCCACAGAAACTTGATGAGATCTTTGAGCTAAAAGAGAAAGGCTTTAGAAGCGTTGTCGTTGCCTCTTTAGGTTATCGAAGTCATGATGATTTTAATGCAACATTACCAAAATCCCGTCTCCCCTTTAAAGAGATCTTCACTACTCTCTAAGATAAGGGACAAGACAGCCTATCGGCAAATTCCCCCGCCGATAGGTTTCTCTTTACTCTTTACTCCTTACTTCTCTTCTACCAATCGTCTATCAACCTTCTCACAATCTTTTCTATAGATCTTCCGATAAATCCTCCAATAAATCTTCCAGCTTCCAATAACAATCTAATGAAGATTCTATTGAAGCACCTCTATTATCGATTAACACTATTCTCAACTCACATCATTCCTTTAAAGATCCCGTATTCAATCGATTCTCTATGATGATCTCTCTTAAGCACTTTATTCATTTTTTACACTAACACTTTGTTAAGCATGTTAAAATGACCCTTTTGAGTAGATCAGATCAAAAGAGGGATCACGAGCTTCCCCTTTAATTTGAAAAAGGCTTGATCCGCTCCATAAAACGCTCTAGAATTCAGCCTTCGCTCCCCGCGAGATAAGAAGCCTTTATTGTCCTTTTCCTATTCACCATTTTTAGAGGGATCCCCCTTTAATAAAATGCCGGAGGCGCTTATGCAACAAAGCCGTTTATTACACAAGAATGAACCTTGGCGTGATCCTAACTCTGTTCCCCATGTTGAAATTATCGATATCGTTAAACGTTATGATGATCACCTTGCGGTTGACCATATCTCACTCGATATCTATAAAGGGGAATTTTTCTCCCTATTGGGCCCTTCGGGATGTGGAAAGACGACACTTCTGAGGATGCTTGCCGGCTTTGAAACGCCTACCTCTGGGAAAATCTTATTAGAAGGAGAGGATATGTCAAAAATTCCTCCCTATGAACGCCCTGTGAATATGATGTTCCAAAGTTATGCTCTCTTTCCCCATATGACGGTGGAAGATAATATCGCATTTGGACTCAAACAAGATAAGGTCAAAAAACCGGAGATCCGTAAACGCGTTCAGCAGATGCTTGAGCTTGTACAGATGGAGCGCTTTGCTAAGCGAAAACCGCATCAGCTCTCTGGCGGACAGAGACAACGTGTAGCGCTTGCAAGAAGTATTGTTAAAAAACCAAAGTTGCTGCTCCTAGATGAGCCATTAGGCGCACTCGATAAACGATTACGAGAGCAGACCCAATTTGAGCTGATGACTATTCAGGAAGAGCTCGGCATTACCTTTATTATCGTCACACATGATCAAGAAGAGGCGATGACTGTCTCTAGCCGTATTGCGGTAATGGATTCAGGCTGCTTAGCACAAGTTGCAACACCGGCAGAGATCTATGAGTTCCCGAACTCCCGTTATGTAGCAGAGTTTATTGGTGATGTTAATATCTTTGAGGGGGTTATCTCGGAGATCTCATCAACAGAGACAACGGTTGAGAGCTTTGAGGCACCAACGCCACTAATCTGTGCGCAAGGGGTCGGTGCGACAATCGGTTCTCAAGCCTGGGTTGCGGTTCGGCCTGAAAAACTCGATATCTCATTAACACCGCCAGAAAATGCCCATTATAACTGCCTTCAAGGGGAAGTTTGGGATATTGGCTATATGGGAAATGTCTCTATCTACCACGTTAAACTCGATAATGAGAAGATGATCACCGTCTCACAGATGAATGATACACGAATTATTGAGCAGAGAATTACCCATGAAGATCGTGTCTATGTGAGTTTTACTGAAGATTCAGGAATTGTACTCATCTCTTAATCGTTAATCTTATGGAGGTTGGACAATGCCCCATCGTCAACAAGAGGTCGGAACTTTTACCGGCATCATGGCGGAGATCGTCTCTCGGCTCAGTTTTACCCATCGCCGTTTGCTCCGCTTTCCCCCCTATCGTTTTATCGTTGGCTTAGGTCATAGCCATCGATTCTTAATTGGCACCCCATTTTTATGGCTGATTCTCTTCTTTTTAATCCCTTTTTTGATTATTCTCCGCATCAGCTTTACCGAGGCAGAGATTGCATCCCCGCCCTTCTCCGATCTAATGGAATGGATCGATGATGGCTTACTGCAAATTACTATCAATTTTCAAAATTATCTCGAATTATGGGAAGATAAGATCTATATTCACGCCTATCTCAATAGTGTAAAGATCGCCTTCTTCTCGACGTTGCTTACCCTGCTCATTGGTTATCCCATTGCGCTTGCGATGTCACGTGCTTCCAAAAAGTGGCAGCTCTTTTTAGTGATGCTGGTTATTCTCCCCTTCTGGACCTCCTTTCTTATTCGAATCTATGCGTGGATCACGATTCTATCGCCAACGGGAGTCCTTAACAATTTCATCAACTGGGTCGGAATGGGCATCGGTCTTATCGATCCTAATTCGCCGGTAACTCTTCATATTCTCCATACCGATTTAGCCGTCTATATCGGAATCGTTTATGGCTATCTCCCCTTTATGATATTGCCGCTCTTTGCGACACTCATCAAAATTGATAATACCCTAGTAGAGGCTGCGCTCGATCTTGGCTCACCACCACTAAAGACCTTCTGGCAAATTACCTTTCGTCTCTCATTACCTGGCGTTCTTGCTGGTTGCTTCCTCGTCTTTATCCCCGCAATTGGAGAGTTTGTGATTCCAGATCTCTTAGGAGGTTCGAACGTCACTATGATTGGAAAAGTACTCTACGACACCTATCTACAAGGGATGAATCTGCCGTTAGTTTCTGCAATTTCAGTGATTCTACTCTTAATTGTGATTATCCCGATCTATATCTTTAATCGCATTCAGGCGAAACAATTTAATTAGGAGCTGTTATGAAAAAAAAGATGACTGCCCTGAACTGGACGGCACTAATATTGGGTCTGATATTCCTCTATACCCCGATTATTTTAGTCATTGTCTATAGCTTTAACGAATCAAAGCTCGTCACTGTCTGGTCTGGATTTTCAACAAAGTGGTATAGCGATCTCTTTGAGCAAGAGGGAATCTGGTCTGCGACAAAAACGAGTCTTCTCCTGGCCGTCTCCACTTCAACTTTTGCCGTAATTCTCGGGACAATGGCTGCTTTTGCACTGGTTAAATTTAGACGCTTTAAGGGAAAAACGCTCTTCTCCGGTATTACCTATGCGCCGATGGTGATGCCTGAAATTATTATGGGAAGCTCACTCGGATTAACCTTTGTTGCTCTAAAGTTTAGTACCGGTTTTTTCACCATGATGATCGCTCATATCACCTTCACAATGTGTTATGTCGTTGTTGTCGTACAATCTCGCTTAACAGGGTTTGATCGACATATCGAAGAGGCGGCAATGGATCTTGGTGCGGATGGTATTAGAACCTTTTTCTATATCACACTTCCAATGATCTTCCCGGCGATTATCTCAGGTTGGCTACTCTCATTTACGCTGTCACTCGATGATTTAGTCATTGCGACCTTTACTACCGGCCCTGGCGGTACGACGCTACCGATCTGGATCTACTCTAAGGCACGTCTTGGTGTCAGTCCTAATATCAATGCCCTCTCAACAATAATGATCGGCGTTGTCGCAACAATTGTCTTCCTAGTCACGCTGATTAATCTCTACCTTACTAAACGAAGAGAAGAGGATGAGAAAAATGCTGCAAAAGAGGTGCTCTCATAATTATCTCTCATCTCATTATGTCGCTCTTGATCTTTGTGATTAATCATTAAGGGTAACAATTAGAATTAATCACTATTCAACTATTCGCTATTCAACGATTAACATTAGCGCTTTCGATAGAGCCTCTGCATCCAAATTCGCGATTGCAGAGGCTTTTCGCCAATCAAGGGAGCAAGAAGATAGCGCATCATATTTCGATAAATCAACGCCTCTTCCCCAACAATTGGTGCTTCTTCGGCAATCTTCAAAACGATGCTTCCCAAGACCTTAAACGTTCCGGGAAACTCAAGGGGCAATAACCCCTCTTCATGAGAGAGGTAATAGGCTTTATCGGGCTTAATCGGATCGCCAGCAGCATCATAAAAAAGATCGGGAAGAATACCTAAATAGGCTAAAAGGTAGCGTTCAAAGTTACGCAGATAGGGAGAGATCTCTTCGACACCATCAGCTAAAGCGGAGAGAACCTCTTGATAGACTTGAAATAGCTCAGGAGCTGGCTGATGCTTCGGCATCAATCGTAACAATAGTTCATTGAGATAGTAGGCAGTCCAGATCTCTCTTCCCTTTAAAGAGAAGGTATAGAGAAGATCAACCTCATGGGCAAAATGGAAGACTCGCCCCTCTTTAAGATGCCAATCACTATATGAGAAGAGCTCTAAATGATGCAGCGGTCGCTTCGGATTGGCGCGCCCACGAACAAGTAGCGTCACGCGCCCATATTGAAGGGTAAAAAGATCCACTAAAAAGCCAGACTCCTTAAACGCCCGCTTATTAAGCACAACCCCTAAAGTTCGACCTAATTCTTCTCTCATCTCTAACATTAAATAACTTTATCACTTCTCTAGCGGAATAACGAGATCACATCATATCGCTTTTTTTAGCTTATACCCAATAGCTAAATGTAATAGCTAAATGGAATCTATTTAGAATCAATAATAAATAAAAGGGGCTAACGGTCCCGCGATCTTACTATCGCGTACTTCCATAAGATACGTGCCGGCAAGGAAGATCTCTTTAACGATATCTATTCTGGCACCAAAGATGCCAATCGGCAGACATGCATCGGTAAAAGAATACAATGGTAAATTTCCGCCGCTCCACGCCCTTTCTGAAAGATGATCTGATACATGAAATATAATGAAACATAATAAATCATGATAAATGTGTTGAAAAAAGCTAAATAGTGCCGGACCTTGTATAGGCTTATAATGAGAAGAGGGCGAGATCTCTCTCGCCCTCAACTTTTAAAATTTTCCTGTTTTGGGATCTATTGATATCAACTAATATTAATTAATATCAACAACTGACAGCCATTAATCTAAAAGCGAACCGGGTTTAAAGCCACTACTATTAACGTTCTCTTCCGGCGCTACTTCTGCTGAGTCCCCCTTGCTACCACCGAAGGAAGCCATTAATTGACCAATTAAGCGCTCCATAACAAAAGCATCTTGCGTCATACGAATACGATCACCATTAGCAAGATCCTTCTCTGAACCACCAGGATCTAAGGCAATATATTGCTCACCAACAAGACCTGATGTATTGATCGCGGCAATCGTATCTTGCGGAATGGGGATAGAACCATCTAACGCTAAAGTCACAATTGCCTCATAATTATGGGGATCTAATGCAATACCATTGACTTGCCCTACACGTACCCCTGAGATCATCACCGGTGCTTTAACTTTTAATGATCCTATATTGGTAAATGAGGCGGTCACATAGATCGGCTTCCCTCCTCTTAAACCTGTTGTCGCATTACTTGCATTAAAAGCTAACCAAGCAAATGCCACAATGCCACTTATGACAAATAGTCCTACAACAAAATCGATCCATTTAGCGTTTTTCATTTTTGACCTTTATCCTCAATAACTCTTCACTATTCTACTATGTTTTCCAAGGGTTGTCTTTTATCAATCCCCTAACGTACAGCTTCCTCAACCAAGCGCTTAATGGGCGCAAACGAGGTACGATGAAGCGGTGTGACGCCATATTGAGCTAAAGCCGCTAAGTGCGCCTTTGTTCCATACCCTTTATGTTGCCCAAATCCATACTGAGGGTAAGCTCGATCCGCCTCATACATCGATTGATCCCGAGCATCTTTCGCTAAAATCGATGCTGCACTGATCTCCGCAAAGAGCGAATCACCCTTAATAATCGTCACGGCCGGCACATTACTCTTTGGATCTTGATTTCCATCGACTCGAAGCAGTTGAGGCTGAATCGATAATGCTGCAACTGCACGGCGCATCGCTAATAAGGTTGCTTGTAAAATATTGATCTCATCAATCTCCGCAACAGAGCTACTTGCAATAGCCCATGCCATAGCCTTCTCTTTAATCTCAGCGGCTAAAATAGCACGTCGTTTCTCAGTCAACTTTTTTGAATCATCAAGTCCAATGATCGGTTGGTTAGGATCTAAGATTACTGCTGCCGCATAAACATCGCCACACAAAGGTCCCCGCCCCGCCTCATCAACGCCAGCAATAAGCCCTTCAAAATCATTCTCAGAAAAAAGAAGCTGCTGATCTTTAATATTGATCATGATAATATCCCCCGCTCTTTTAAAAGTGAGATAACTGCCTCTTTTGCCACTTGATCAGAGTTACGTCGAAGTGAATGATGCATCTGTTGAAAGAGCGCTAGTTTCTCCCGATTTTCACTACTCTCCACTAAAATCTTCTCCACTGCAGAAGAGATCCGCTCAGGCGTCACCTCTTGTTGAAAAAGCTCTGTAACAAGCGGTTCTTTTGCCAAAATATTGGGAAGAGAGAAGTGTGATATCTTCACAATTTTAGGTGCTAACCATGCAGTAATCGCATTAAATCGATAACAGACTACCATTAATCGCTTCAAAAGCATCGCCTCTAAAGCAGCTGTTCCTGATGCTAGTAAGACGCCTTTAGAAGCGCTCATAATCTCTCTAGAACGACCTTGAAAGAGATGAATCTTCTCTCTTAACTCAAAGGGCAATTCCCAAAGCGCCGCTTGAATAAGCTGATAAATTTTGGGCGTTGCGGCCGGAATTAAAAATTCCAATGTGGGAAAACGCTGACTAATCAATGGAAGACTCTCTAAAAAGAGGGGTAATAGTCGGCTAATCTCTCCGCGTCGACTTCCAGGAAGTAGAGCTAAATACTCACCCTCAGCCGGCAGATCTAATGCTATTTTGGCACTTTGAGCATCGACCTCTAAAGGGATCTCATCTCCAAGGCGATGCCCAACACAGACACTATCAACCTGATGCTTTTGATAAAAGTCTACCTCAAAAGGAAAGAGTGTTAAAACACGATCAATATATTTTCGAATAGTATTTACGCGCCCTTCTCTCCAGACCCAGACAGAAGGAGAGACATACTGAAATGTCATTATCCCCAATGCTTTAAGAGATTTAGCCAGTCGTAGATTAAAATCAGGAGCATCTATGCCAATAAAACAGACCGGTCTTCGCTCTTTTGCTGCAGTCACTAATGCTGATTTGATTCGAAAGAGCTTCGGTAACTCCTTTAAGATCTCAACAAGCCCCATAATTGAGAGCGACTCGATAGGCTCGATCGATTCCAATCCCGCTTTTATCATCAAAGGACCACCAATGCCAAAAAAGCGAGCATTAGAATAACTCTCTTTGAGAGACTCAATTAAGCCTCCCCCTAAAAGATCCCCGGAGAGTTCGCCGGCAACCAGCATAAAGAGAGGTCCATCTCCCTCTTGCTCTCCTGCTATAGAAGCCTGCTCAACTCTTGCTAGGCACTCCTTATTAACGTTACTCATCCTTCTATCTCCTCTCTGACTATTTTGACCATTTTGACCCATTGAATCATTTGAACCATTTGAACTATTTCAGCTCTCTGAACCATCTCGAGCATAAGCTGTTCCTTACTAACACCTGCAATCTCCGATAACACTTTAAAAACGCCTAAAACCCTCTTTTATACTTCAGCAAGCTATATTCTACGTATCTATGTCTATAACTTGATCTATAACTTGATCTGTAACTTGATCTGTAACTTTGTTGGTGACTTTATAGAAAAGGTTAAAAGCAATAAAAGAAAAACACTTAATAGATAGTGAAATAGCGACAAGATCATTCTTCTCGTGCTTCTCCTCTATTAAGTGTTAGTACTGATACTATTAGTTATCTATTGGCTATTACTAATTATTAATGATCACTCAAATGGTCATTCAAATAACTATTCATAATGATTATTTAACGAATAATCCCGCGATCTTCTGTCTCTTCTAAAAATTTAACCATCTTCTCAAGATGAGGCGCTTCAACAGCGATCTCTTTAATCTTTAAGATCGCATCTTGCAGAGAGAGATCTTGACGATAGAGTGCTTTGTAGGCATCTTTTGTCGCTTTAATCGCCTCAGGTGAGAATCCTCTTCGGCGAAGACCTTCTGAGTTGATGCCTGAAGGTACAGCACGATATCCTGCAGCTGTTATAAAGGGGGGAACATTGCGATGAATACCGGAAGAGAAACCGGTAATTGCACCCTCACCGATACGGCAGCGTTGATAGATCATCGAGTAACCGCCGAGAATAACATCATCCTCTATTACCGCATGACCGGCAAGAGAAGCCCCATTTGCAAAGATCGTTCGATTGCCAACAATACAATCGTGAGCAATATGACATGTAGCCATAATCCAGTTATCATCACCGATCTTTGTCACAGCATTATCCTGAATTGTTCCGCGACTAATGCTGACATATTCTCGAATAGTATTACGATCTCCAATCTCTAAAAAGACCTGATCGCCGGCTTTAAACTTCTTATCCTGCGGTACTTCACCAATCGAACAGAATTGATAGAAGGTATTTCCCTCTCCTATCGTTGTCGGTCCTTGAATGACCACATGAGATGTTAAGACGGTATCTTTACCAATTGTGACATCGGGTCCAATCACACAATATGGACCAACCTGTACACTCTCATGCAACTTTGCAGAAGGGTCGATCACCGCTGTGGGATGTATTAATTCTTTTTTCATTATTCAAATGCCTCACGGCGAGTACACATTAATTCAGCTTGGCATACTAACTTGCCATCAACATATGCCTTGCCCTCAAAAGCCCAAATTCCTCTCTTTGCTCGAAGAAATTGTACTTTCAGATCTAAGACGTCACCGGGCTCAACAGGACGACGGAATCGCGCCTTATCGATCCCTACAAAATAGTAGATTGACTGATCAGTAGAATCATAATCTTCGACCGATTTAAAACTTAAGATTCCAGTTGCTTGTGCTAATGCTTCTAAGATAAGCACCCCTGGCATAATCGGTTTTACGGGAAAGTGTCCTTGGAAAAAGGGTTCATTATAGGTGACATTTTTACGAGCGTGTAACGTCTCATTCGGCGTAAAATCAAGCACGCGATCAATCATTAAAAATGGGTATCGATGGGGTAAATATGTCATGATTTCATTGATATCGATTACTTTGTTATCGCTCATAATTATTATTCTCTATTCTCTTCTATTTAATATTCAATTCAAAATATATCTAAAACATCTGCAAAACATGTAGGAATTGTGTGTGAATGATGTGTCGATTATGTGTAGTTCATCTAGATCATCTAGATCATCTAGATCGGTCCGGAAACCATCTTTTTAAAAACCGATCATTTCAATAGTACACTCAATAGTATCATGCACATAACTCTCAATTCTCTTGCATAAAGCCTAATCCTTTACTCTTACTCTTCTTCTCTTTTTAGCTGATTTTCTAATTTTTTGACTCGCTCAAAAAGATCGCCTAATCGCTTGATTCTAGCGCTATTGTAGCGCCACTCTCTATTTTCTAGTACCGGCGGGATAGAAGAGTAGATCTTTCCTGACTTAAGCGGTTGGCTTACTTGCGTGCCTCCGGTGACAATCACATTATCTTCGATCTTCATGTGACCATTCATCCCAACACCACCACCGATAACCACATTATTACCAATATCTGTTGAACCGGCGATACCGGTATAACCGGCAATAACCGTATTTTCACCAACGATACAATTATGCCCTAACTGAACATGATTATCGATCTTCGTTCCTCGACCAATAACGGTATCCTCAATAGCACCACGATCGATACAACTTCCGGCGCCAATATCCACATCATCCGCTAAGATCACACGCCCTAATTGCGCCACCTTGATATAACCCGATTTTGCCCGAGCAAAGCCAAAGCCTTCAGCGCCAATCACTGCATTAGGATGGAGTACTACACGATCTCCTAACTGACACTCATATCGAATCGTTACACTCGAGAAGAGATAACAGGACTCGCCAAGCGTCACATCACGCTCTATCATGCAGTGAGCATCGATATAGCTATTGTCACCAATGATGACATTTTCCCCAATAACGGTATAAGCTCCAATTGTGACATTTTTCCCAATTGTTGCTGAGGGAGCGATCCGAGCAGTTGGATCGATTCCGGCAAAATTACGGTAATCTTTCTGGAAAAGCTGTGTTACATAAGCCCAAGCTGCATGTGTATTTTGGCAGATAATCGCCGGTTGAGTGACATGTTCAAAGTTACGAGCATCGACCAAAATAGCAGAAGCTTCAGTACTCTCTAGATATTGTCGATAACGAGGATTATGGAAAAAGGAGAGGGTTTTAGGCTTGCCATGCTGAATTGTGGAGAGGCCTAAAATTTCAATCTCACCATCACCTTTGAGCTCAACTTGTTCACCTTTTGAGATCAGGTAATCAAAAATCTGTTGTAATGTCATCTACTTCTCGCTTTTCTCTTCCGTTTTCTCTTGAGACTCTTCCTTCACTAATGTTTGGAAGATCGGTTCTGTTAAATAGAGGGACTCTTTAGAAAAGAGTAAGCCGGACTCTAATATCAGATCGTAATCATGATCTTGTGCATATTGCAAAATCGCATTATTGATCTCTCTTTGCAATTTATAGAGCTCCTCATTTTTACGGAGGTTAAACTCCTGTCGTGTATCATTACTTAAACGAACAAACTCTCGCTCAAGATTGACAATATGGCGCTCTAACTCACGGGCAACAGTTGCTTCATTGTTCCCATTCATCAACTCTCGACGCAAACTCTCTATCTGATCCCGTTTATTGAGTAGATATTGATCTCTTGCAAAGAACTCCTCATTAAGAAGTGAATAGATATCTTTCTGCTCAATATATTTCTCTAATAGAAGATTGATATCCACCACACCGATCTTTAACTCCTTAGCGGAGGAGATAGGAGTAAAAACAATGAAAGCAGCAGTTAACAACACTGCTGCTCCCTTTCTTAAAATGCTTCTAAACATTATCTTTTCACCACTGATTAGTAAGGGATACCGATTGAGAACTGGAATTTCTGCTCTCTATCACCTTCACGTGTCTTAAATGGTTTTGCATAGGAGAATGCAAGAGGTCCTAATGGCGATAACCAGACAAAACTTGCACCGGCAGAATAACTAACATCACCAAACTCAGGTTTGCTCGGCTTTGATGTGACATTCCCGGCATCCACAAAGATACTCCAACGCACATCATTATTATCTTGGAATCCTGGAACCTTCATAATCAATTCGGCAGTAGCATTGTAGCGTAATGAGCCTCCCATGGAGTCACCATTTTCATACTTTGGTCCAATCGAACTTCCGCGATAACCACGAACGGATCCTAAACCACCGGCATAGAAATTCTCAAAGAAAGGAAGTGATGTATCACCATCATTACCATAACCCCAACCCATCATAATATCGCCACGAATTGAAAATACGTAATCTTCATTTTCACTCAATGGGTAGTAGCTCTGATGTTTTAAGAGTAATTTATAAAACTTAGAATCTGATCCGGGTAATGTTCCTGTAATGGTCGCACTATTGAGCGATCCTTCTGATGAAAAGATCGTTCTATTTCGCGTATCACGATAGATACCGATATTCGCGCGATAGAGATTCAACTTCGCTTTATAGAGGCGACCTTCTGTATGACTATTAACACAAGCCATACCACAATCGAGTTTAGCGATCTCTTCTACAATTTTACGAGGTGATGCGTGCGTAGTACGAAGCTTTAATTGCTCATAACCGATCCCCGCGCGAACCGCCGTATATTCAGAGAGTGGATACCCGAAATTAAACATTAAAGAGAGACCATCGGCAATATAGTTACCACTGTCATCATAATCATGTTTCTGCTTACTGTAGCTTAAAGAGACACCGGCACTTAACCCATCTTTTGTAAAGTAGGGATTCATATAGTCGATACCGTAGTAGCTACCACTTTTATTAGTTTCAGCTTGAACATTAAGCTCATGACCGGTTCCCATAAAGTTAGGCTGATTGAAGCCGGCATTGATACCAAACTTACTATCCATACCATAACTCAAACCGAAAGTGATCGATCCGGCACTTCGCTCTTTAACGCGATAAGTGAGATCTACAACCCCCTCTTCAACCGGTTCTGTTAAGACCTCAACATCTTCAACATGGGCAAGGCGTTGAATCCGAATACGGGAGCGCTCAATATCACTTGTTACGAAGGGACCACCCTCCATTTGACGAAGTTCACGACGAAAGACTTCATCTTGAGTTCGCTCATTTCCTTCAACATTGATACGGTTAACGTAGTAACGCTCTCCTTGATCGATAGCAAATGAGAAGCTTACAGTGTCGTTCTCTTCATCAATTCGAGGAATCGCATTCACTCTAGCTTGAGCATAGCCCTCATTTCCTAAACGATCTTGTAATGCCTTAACTGTCGCTTCTACTGTTTTCGCACGATAGAGCGAGCCAGGCTTAATATCGACTAAAGAGAGTAACTCCTCTTTATCGACACTCGGATAATTTCCAACAACGGTGAAGTCCCCAAAGTGGTACTTCTTCCCTTCATGGATATCGATATCGAGATAGATGGTATCTTGATTAGGGCTAATGGTAGCACTTGAGTAGTTGACCTCTGCCTTGAGATATCCATTATTGCGATAATATTGCTGAACTTGGTCGAGCTCTTCCTGAATTGTATAAGGATCATAACGATCCCCTGAGGAGAAGATTGTTCTCAAACCTGATTCACGAACGCGCATCTGACGGAGCAACTTACTGTCTGAGATATTCTCATTTCCGGTAAAGTTGATCTTCTTAATCTGCCCTGTACGCCCCTCTGATATCTCAAATTGGAGCTCAGCACGGTTGCGGGGTAACTCAATCACTTTGGGCTCTATTCTTACCGCATATTTACCACGGGTCTCATAAGCCTTCAATAGATTATTTTTAGCACTCTCTAATGATGAATCCTTCAGACTCTCCCCCACCTTAAGATTAGAGGCAGCAATGATCTGATTGAGCTGAGGATCTTTTAAATCTCGATTTCCTTTAAATGTAACTCGTGATAAAACCGGATACTCTTCTAACTCAATAATTAGATTAGAGCGTACCGTCGACTCGACAGGCTGACACCGAGGATCATCAAAGGTACAAGGGATCTCTTCATAGACATACTCTATCTCCGGCTCTTGGGGCTCCGTACGGATATTGCCAAAAGGACCGCCCCCTCTTATTGTCGATGGCTGCTTCTGAACCGGAACTGCCACGGTAATCGACTTTGGTCTTGTTCGTCCAAGAATTCTTCCATTGGGTGTTTTAACTGTGACATTCTTAAAAAGGCCTGTTGCGTGAAGTTTCTCAACGATATCTTTCACATTACCTTTCTGAACAGGTGCATCAGGATTAAGCCCTAACGTTGTAAAGACAACCCCTGGATTAACCTGCTCTAATCCTTCTACACGAATATCTCTCACTTCATACTTTTGGGCAAAAGCAGCGGCCCCAAGCATAAAGCTCGTAGCTAAAAAAATTCTCTTTAAATCGACAATAGCCATTATATTTTTCTCTAATAATTAGGGCATAGAAATGCATCTATAAACTGCGTTAATATACCGAATAACTTCAAAAATTCCAATTAATTATCCATCTAGAACCACTTGCTAATATCATAAAAGATCACAAAAGCCATAAATAGAAATAGAAAGAGAGCACCGATCTGCATCACTCGCATCGAGAGTGTTTGCGGTATTCTATCGCGCCCTAATGTTGCCTCAATCCCTAGACCTACCAACCGTCCACCATCTAAGACAGGAATGGGTAATAAGTTTAAAATACCGAGATTGACACTAAAGAGCGCCATCAGTTGAATAAAGTAGACCCAACCTGCATCAAGCTTCTTTCCTGCAACATCAGCGATCGTTACCGGCCCTGCCATCACATTAGGATGGATATCACCTGTGATCATTCTACCGATAAATTTAAAAATCATAAGGGAATTTTGATATGTATCAGCAATCGCATACTTAAAAGCCTCAAAAAGAGGGTACTTTTGTAAGGTTTGCATCTGCTCAAATTCAGCGGCGATCTCCGGTGAAATCTGGGTAATTCCCACACCTAACATAAATCGACCACTCTCATTGCGCTGTAACGCTACCGGCAACTCAATAATTCTCCCCTTACGCAGCACCTCGACAAGAAGAAGCATCTTCTCTGCCGGCGAGGACTCTAGCTGTGCCATAGTTAAAAGTAGATCTTGCCAAGAGTTGATGGGATTTTCCCCAATTTTAAGAATCTCATCATCGAGCTGTAACCCGGCAAGTTCTCCAGCACCCCCTTCTGTTAAAAGACCGATCTTCGCCGGCACTTGAGGCATATAGAGATTAATACCTAACTGTTGATCAATATATTGATTCGCATTGAGCCGGAGAGGCTCATCCATTCTGATCTCAATCTGCTCTAGTCGTCCATTTCGCATAATATCGACGTTCGCTCTGCCATCATTGAGATGATCGACAAAGCGCATCATCATCTCCTCAAAAGTACGAACAGAATCCCCTTCAACGGCAATGATCTCATCACCGCGCTGAAAGCCAGCTTCTGCAAAAACGGAAGAAGTGGGGGGAGTATCAATTTTCGCCTTAAATGCGGGCATCCCATAAAGATAGAGCCCAAAGAGGAGAATAATGGCAAAGAGAAGATTAACAAGCGGTCCGGCAGCAATCACTACCGCGCGCTTCCAGATCGGTTGGGCATTGAAGGTTCTACTCTGATCTTCGGGATCAACTTCATGCACCCGATCATCAAGCATCGCAACATAGCCTCCTAATGGAATAAGGCCAAGACGATACTCAACACCATTCTTTCCCTTTCGGCTCCAGATCTTCTTTCCAAAGCCGATACTAAAGGTCAAAACCTTAAATCCTAACTTTCTTGCGGCATAGAAATGGCCAAACTCATGTAGTGTCACTAAGACACCCATCAAAATTAAGAAACCAAAAATAGAGTTAAAAAACATCGACATGCGCGATTAGCCTTTTCAATAAAATTCTTCGTAATAGTTAGCAGAGATCAGTCGCTAGCTGACGAATTTCTTGATCATAAGCGAGTAACGCATCCTCTGTCTGAAGCTGATGCGCTGAAGCACTCACTCGATCTAATACTGTTGCCACTTTATCAGCGATCTCAATAAAAGTAATTTTCTTTGCTAAAAATGCCTCCACAAAGATCTCATTTGCTGCATTCAATGCGACTAAATAGGGAGTTCCTGCTTCTAATGATTCCTGAGCTAAGCGTAGTGCGGGAAAGGTAACAAGATCCGGCTCTTCAAATGTTAAAGCCTGCATCTTGGTCAAATCGAGATATTGTGCGCCTGAGATTGTGCGCTCGGGATAGGCTAAAGCATGAGCAATGGGTATCGCCATATCGGCAGCACCCATCTGGGAGATTAAGGAGCCATCGATATACTCAACAAGTGAATGAATCATACTTTGAGGATGTACAACCACACTCAACTTCTCTGTTGGCATCTCAAAGAGAAAGTGCGCTTCTATTAGCTCAAGTCCTTTATTCATTAAGGTTGCTGAATCGATGGTTACTTTAGCTCCCATCGACCAGTTTGGATGCTTCAATGCATCTTCAAGCGTCACCTTTTTTAATGCATCGCGATCATAGCCTCGAAAGGGTCCTCCTGAAGCGGTTAAGATTAAGCGCTTCACCCCCTCATAACTCAACTCATTTCCACATTTTGGTAATGATTGAAAGAGCGCATTATGCTCACTATCGATCGGTAAAATGGTCGCTCCATGTGTTTTTGCTTCTGCCATAAAGAGCGCACCCCCTAAAACAAGTGTCTCCTTATTGGCCAACAAAATGGTCTTCCCTGCCCTTGCCGCAGCAAGACTCGATAAAAAGCCTTTTGCGCCAACAATTGCGGCAACAACAAGATCAATTTCACTCTCGGTGACCAATTCAATGATAGCAGCCTCACCCGCTAAAACTGTAATCGGTAGCTGCGCTGATTTTACTTGTACTCTAAGTTGCTCAGCCGCGGCCTTATTCTCTAATACCGCATACTTTGGTAAAAACTCCCGACATAACTGCATCATCTTCTCAACGCTTTGATGAGCCACTAATGAATGAACTTGATATCGTGCGCGATTATTACGGATCACCTTAAGTGTTGAATCCCCAATTGAGCCTGTCGCACCTAAAATAGAGACCTGCTTGATCATATAAAACTTAATCCTACAAAGAAGAGAGGTGCCGCTGCGGTCAAGGCATCAATTCGATCTAAAATCCCGCCATGCCCGGGCAAGATATTGCCGCTATCTTTCATCCCCGCATGTCGCTTCACGACACTCTCAAAGAGATCTCCAGAAATGGAGATAATCACCACAAGGAGACTTAAAGAGATAAAGTTAAGGATAAGCATCACTCTCTCTTGTGCCACAAAAATAGGGGTATCACCACTTGTAAAATAGAGAATCGCGCCAAATGAGAAGAGGCCGGCAAGGATAATTCCTCCTAGAGCGCCCTCAACTGTCTTCCCAGGACTAATCGTTACGGCAAGCTTTCTCTTACCAAGCTTCCGCCCTACAAAATAGGCACCACTATCGGCAATAATCACAAGTAGAATAAGATAGAGAAGGAGAATCAGCCCCTGCTGCAACACCGTTAAAGTGATAATCAAGGTCGCCAATGAGAGAATGCTGACAACAAAGAGAAACTCTCGATTTGTTAAAAAAGCGAGTGGTCTTCGTGCATAGATTGAGAGAATAAAGGGCATCATTAACCAAAAAAGTGCCATCAAGAGAAGTAGCCCAAAGAGTATCGGATTACTACGAACAAAGAGAGCAAGACCTCCCACAAGTTGATCAGTCTCTCGATTTCCCATCAGTAACGCGCCCACAACCAATAAGAGGGTCACCCCACCGACACCGATATAGAGCATCTTCTGTCCGCCTGAGAGTTTTAAAAGGTTACTCCACTCAAATAGTCCGATAACGGAGATAAGAAGAAGCAGCAGTGAGAAGAGAGCTGTCGGCAGAAAAAGGATGGCAAGGAGTGCCACGATCCCGAGAATAACACCTGTAATAATGCGCTGTTTCATCATCTATCTCCCACCAAATCGTCGCTCTCGACGATAAAATTCGGCCAAAGCGGCCTCAAATTCTTTCTCCCCAAAATCGGGCCAATGGCAATCGATAAAGTAGAGTTCTGCATAAGCTAATTGCCAAATTAAGAAGTTACTGATCCGTTGCTCTCCACTTGTTCGGATCAAAAGATCGACAGGCGGGAGATCTCTCGTTGCTAAAGCCTCTTCAAAACGAGATTCTGTAATCTCTTCTACTTGAAGGTCTCCGGCAACAACCGCCTCTACCAATCCTTTACAAGCATTAACAACCTCTTGCCGGCCACCATAATTGATCGCAACAACAAAATCTAAAACATCATTCTCTTTGGTCAGCTCTACAGCAGCAAAGAGCTTCTCTTGCAATTTTTCAGAAAGTGGAGAGAGATCGCCAATAAAAGAGAGGCGCACCCCGGCACGATGAAGTGCCTTCAGTTGCCCCTCTAATGTTTGGTAAAAGAGATCCATTAAGTAAGAGACCTCCTCTTTAGGTCTCTTCCAGTTCTCCGTTGAGAATGCATAAACGGTTAATACCTTAATCCCATTTTTAATTGCACACTCAACACTCCGTTTAACTGCTTTCACGCCGGCACGATGCCCTAAAGCTCGCGCTAAACGATTTCTTTCAGCCCAACGGCCATTGCCATCCATAATGATGGCAACATGTTGGCAGCGCTCTTTACCTTCGCTCACATTTAACCCTTAGCTTTAACTCTTAGCTTAAATTTCCATTAACTCTTCTTCTTTCGTTGCGAGCACTTCATCAATCTTCTTGATTGTCGCATCGGTCAATTTCTGAATTTCATCTTCTGTACGACGTTGTACATCTTCGGAAATTTCACCCTCTTTCTCTAACGCTGAGATCTGGTTATTCGCATCACGACGAATATTACGAACCGCAACTTTCGCCTGCTCTGCTTCACCACCGACCAACTTAACTAACTCTTTACGACGCTCTTCTGTTAAAGGCGGTAGAGGAATACGAATTAAGGTTCCTGTTGTCGCAGGATTGAGTCCTAAATCACTATCGATAATCGCTTTTTCAATAGGACCGACCATCTGCTTCTCCCAAGGAGCAACACCTAATGTTCTTGAATCTTGTACCGTTAAGTTCGCAACCTGGCTTAATGGAACCATCGAGCCGTAATACTCCACTTCAATATGATCTAAAATTGAGACATGGGCACGACCTGTACGAATTTTTCCAAGCGCACTTGCGAGTGCATCAACAGATTTCTCCATACGTGTCTTTGCATCTTTAATTATATTTTGCGTCATTTAAATCTTCTCCAATTTTGTCCAAATTTGTTCAATTTATCTAAATAAGGAGACGCTCAATACTACTTAAGCTGAGCGTCTCTCACTTTAAACGAATCATACTCAACATTCGTCACAGCATTCTTTTTCTGTGAGCAATTTTACCACACTCCTATTCAGGAGCTGTCTCTGATACTAAAGTTCCTACAGGCTCCCCTTTCACAACTCGCATCAGATCTCCTTCATTAAAGATATTAAATACCTTGATCGGAAGGTTGTTCTCACGGCACATCACCAGTGCTGTTGCGTCCATCACCCCTAAATTTTGTGTCAATGCATCAGTAAAAGTGATGTGATCATATCGCGTTGCTGTAGGATCTTTCATCGGATCTGCGGTATAAACACCATCGACCTTGGTTGCTTTTAGCATAATTTCAGCATTGATCTCAATCGCTCTTAACGCTGCTGCTGAGTCAGTAGTAAAGAAGGGATTGCCCGTTCCTGCAGCAAAAATGGTCACTCTCTTCTTCTCAAGATGACGAACAGCGCGACGACGTAGATAATCTTCACACACCTCATTGATACGAATTGCGCTCATAACACGAACATAGACATCTCGAGATTCAAGTGCATCTTGAAGTGCTAGGGAGTTCATCACAGTTGCTAACATCCCCATGTGATCCCCGGCAACACGATCCATTCCCGCTTCCGCTAATCCTGCCCCACGAAAGATATTACCGCCACCAATGACGACACCGACTTCAACACCGATTCTATTTAATGCTTTAATCTCATCTGCAATACGCCCAATTGTTACTGGATCGATACCATAATCGGCATCACCCATCAATGCCTCGCCACTGAGCTTCAACAAAATGCGCTTATATTTAGGGGCTTGACTCATAACTATACACTTCCTTTTATATTAGATTTGAGACTCAACAAAATTTGAGAATATAGTACTTCATTTAGCAACGATTGAATAGCACCACCGATGCTTAATCCTGCTTTATCTTCCTCGATTCTCCCTCTTTTTTCTCTTGAGAGATCGCCCAATTAGCCTTGAGTCGATTCCGCTTCAGAGAGCTTCTTTTTCCCCACTCTCTTCAAGCTCTTTTTCCAATAATAATTGATCTAGTTTCGCCTCTAATTCTGCAACTCGATGGGTCAATATCTCCAACTTCTCTCTCGTCTTTAAAAGCACCTTCTCTTGAATCTCAAACTCCTCGTAACGGACAAATTTGAAATTACTAAGGGCAGAATCGACCCCCTCTTTTACAACTCTTTCAACCTCGCCCCCCGCATTTTTCACCCCATCTGGTAAGGCATCATGCAGGCGTCCTGCGATATCTTGTATAAAGTTTTTAGGCATCTTGTCCTCTCTTATGTTAATAGTTGCTATAATCCTAAGCCAAATAAATAAAATGAATGGGATCAAGCTTAATCTGGGATTACTCTAGGTTTAGTTAGATTTAAATCAGATTTAAATTAGGTTTAAACTACAAGTGTAAAACTACAAGTGTAAATTAGGCTTAAATTAGAATCTGCTTAGGATAGGTTAAAATTCGTTTGAGATCATCAAGCCTATTGTCTTCTTATCCTGTTTCCTTGTCGCCAATAGTAATTAATAGCAATCAGTAGTAACCATTAAGTAACTAATAGTAACAATAGATAAAAGAATGGATCTCCAATCGAGCAAACTCTCTTAACGCCGTTAAGGAGAGAGAGTTATTACTCTATTTTAACAGCGATTAAATCCCCATTCTCTATTTAGGGCGTAAATATATCAGTCAAAGCATAAAAGCGAGCTAACTCATGCAAAATGAATCCCCATTACAAGCTATTCGAATTGTTATGGTTAATACCACACACCCCGGAAACATTGGTGCTGCTGCAAGAGCAATGCGGGTGATGGGATTGTATAACCTAACATTGGTCAATCCCCACAAATTTCCTAGTAAAGAGGCAACGGCACTTGCAAGTGGCGCACTCGACGTTCTAGAAAATGCAGTTGTGACCGAGACACTCTCAGAAGCTGTAGCAGATTGCCAATATATCTTTGGAACAAGCGCAAGAAGTCGTCATATTGGAAAAGAGGAGCTTCCTATTGAAGCGGGGATTGAAGAGATCCATACACTTCTTTCCCAAAATCCCGATGCTAAAATCGCCATACTTTTTGGAACAGAGCGAACGGGCTTAACAAATGAAGAGGTCGATATCTGTGATAAGCTCTTCTATATCCCGACAGAGAATAACTATAACTCACTCAATATCTCCCAAGCGATTCAAATTATTGCCTATGAGTTGCGACGCTCCCTCTCCACAAAGAAGGCTCAAGCGATTGTTAAAACGCCCCACTACGCAGGTGAATTGCCGGCAACGCATGAAGCATTAGAAGGTCTCTTCTCCCATCTTGAGCGAGTGATGATTGAGAGCCGCTTCCTCGACCCTGAAAACCCTAAACACCTGATGCGCAAAGTGCGACATCTCTATAAAAAAGCTACTTTGACTCAAGAGGAGATCAATATCTTACGAGGAACTTTAAATGCTTTAGAGAAACGAGCAAAAAGCAGTAATAGAGAGGATGAGTAATCATGATAAAAAGAATAAAAGATGATATTAACAATATTAAAAAATTTGACCCCGCAGCGAGAACATCTCTCGAAATTCTTCTTGCTTACCCGGGTCTTTGGGCTGTCTGGATTCATCAAATTGCACATCTACTCTGGCGTAAACGTTTCAAGACTATTGCTCGCTGGATCTCCACCTGGAACCGCTTCTTAACCGGTATTGAGATTCATCCAGGAGCTAAAATTGGTAAACGTCTCTTTATCGATCATGGAATGGGGGTCGTTATTGGTGAGACGGCTGAGATTGGTGATGATTGCACACTCTATCATGGTGTAACCCTCGGTGGAACAAGCCTTGAAAAGGGGAAACGACATCCCACTTTAGGCAATCATGTCGTTGTAGGCGCCGGCGCAAAAGTATTAGGACCCATTACACTAGGGAATCATTCAAGTGTCGGTGCAAACTCGGTTGTGATCAAAACTGTACCTGATAATACTACCGCAGTCGGTATCCCTGCTCGAATCTCAAAGCCGGATCGTCCAAATCTTAAAAAAGAGATCGCCAATAAGCTCTTTAATGCCTATGGAATGAGCCATGATATTGAGGATCCTGAAGCGAATGCGATCAATCTTCTCCTCAATCATATTGAAAAACTTGATAAAGCGCTCTGTCAGATGCAGACTGAACTTAAAGCACAAAATATCCGACTCAATGTCGAATGGCCCACTATTCAAGATTGCTCTTTTGACGATGATGGTCTCCACATCCACCAAGAACAGCAACCACAAGAAAAAGAGCAAGGGCAAGAGAAGAAGCCAGAGAAGCAAGAAAATCGAGCCTCTCAGCCGGTAGAAGAGGACTCAACCAAACCCTCTTAAAAAAAGATGGGATCTCTACTGAAAGTCGAATCTACCAACCACAACTCAAAACAGAGCGGGGAGAACATCATACGATGCCTCCCCGTTTTTCATCTCTATTTCTGAAACTCCATTCTTTCAACTACGACTTCTTCATGCACTCTTATAGAGCATTAATGATAGGACATTGTATGAGAGAGTTATCTCTACAATATTGAAGAGAGAGACTCAAAGAAAGATTTAGAGAAAGACCTTTTCTGCTCCACGCTCTAAGAGCTGTAATACATCTTGATGATGCTCAGTTAAGATCACTGCAAACTGATCAAAATCACGCCGGCGCAATACTTCAATTAAGGCATCATGCTCATTTAAGGGCTTATAAACTTCAGAATGCTGATGAAGATAGAGCTCATTTTGAATAAAGGCTAAACTCACAAAAAATGAAGGATAGCGCTCAATAAGGACACGACTGCCGGAGAATTGAACTAATGCATAATGGAATTGATAGTTGAGCAACCCAATATGCGCCATCTCTTCGCGCGATCCCCCCTTATCCATAATCGCCTGCATATTAACGCGCATCTGCAGTGAAAGTTCCTCTAGATGCTCTATCAGTGGGGAGAGATCCTCAATTTTACAGACCTTACTTAACGCCTGATTCTCCAAGAAAAAACGTAGATGATAGAGATCAATGTGCTCTTCAAGTGTAAAGCTATTGAGAAAGGTCCCCTTATTCTCAATTTTTGTAGCGATTCCTTCACTCACCAAGATAAATATTGCTTCGCGTACAGAGGCTCGACTTGCTCCTGTTTTCTTCGCATACTTCTCTTCAAGGATCTTATCGCGAGGTTGAATCTCCCCTCTAATGATATCTTGAATAATGACCTCTTTAATTGTATTCGGCAGTGTCTGCGCGCGCTTTAGCTCCATAAAATATCGTTACCATCTCTGTTATAAGTAGATTAAAAGTTATGAAATAGATCGGGGAATGGCATCTTTCATCTCGCTGGCATCTGAAAAGCATAGTCAACCTGATCGATCCATTAAAAGATAACGAAATATAGTAGCGACTCTAAAAATTACTGCAACAATCTCCATCTAATAATTCATTCAAAATCCATCAACAATCATCAAGAATTGAGCACTACTTACCATATTACTTACCATATTACTTACCATACTAACTACAACACTAATGCAATTATTAGCTTCGATAACAGTTGCGATATCAATTGCGATATCCGCTATTATCTCAGCTGCCTCTTATCTCAATGGTGATATTACCTGCTCTTTTAAAACCTATTTCACAATCTCTTCATCAAGCGTTTACCCAAACATTAGTACTTAAACGATACCCCATAGCGCTTTTGATTAAAACAGTTGCCGTAGTATCTCTCGCTCGCGCATACTCCTCAAGATGAAATGCCCCCTGTGGCCCTTCCTCTTGAATATCGACACGTTGCGGTAGAGATTTAATAGCCCATACCATTCGCTAGCTACCTCTATGGAAAAAGGTGCTTCAGGGTAGAGAATAGGGTCTGTTGAACATTTGGAATAAAAAATAGAGAGTTGTAAAATGTAATCACCAAAAAACATTACAAACTCTCTATTCTTATGCTCCAAACATTACTTAATAACAAGCTTTGGTTGAAACTATGAATGTTCAACAGACCCTAATTGCGATGATTAAAAGATTTCCAATAATGAAGAAGAGTGAGAGTAACGACTTAGAATAATGTGTGTCGCACAGAAACCCCCTCTCTAACAGTAAAACCTGTCTTGCGATTCTATCGCTTCTCACAAAGGGAGTAGCATATATTTCAAAAGTGGTAATAAAAGATCCCCATTGGGGGAACGAATTGGCTAAATGATTATTAATTGATAAAAATCAAATTCAAGTATTAGCAATCAAAAATTGGCAAATTGCCTAAAAAAAGCACCCCATAGCTTTTAACTTTGGAGTGCTTATTCTCTACTATAGAGACTAGTGTTCAAGCGCACTAGATAATACTAGATGGTACTCAGATGGCACTAGTCGATCTAGATATTGCTCTATCAGCAGTCGTAAAACCTTCGGGAATTAGAGTTGCTTAACCTCAAACCCTGCTGATTCTAGCGCTGCTTTAGGACCTAATACGGCAGTATGCGTATCGGGATTTGCTAGATACTCACGCGCAACACGTTTAAGGTCATCTATCGTTACATTGAGTACTGCCGCTCGATATTGCTCTAAATCCTCAGGGGTACGATCATATTTCGCCATAAAGTAACGATCACCAAACTCACTTGCCGGTGCTTTAGGACGATCAATAGCGCTGATAACGCCTAAAATAGCCTCTTCAAGTTGCTGCTCATCATGATCATTCTCCAATAACCACACAATGGAGGCATCAAAATCGGCTAATGTCTCTTCAAGGCGAGGATCGCGATAACTAAAGAAATTAAAGGCACCCGATGAGGCGTTATAATTTGCACCGCCGCCATAAGCACCCCCCTGTTCGCGAATCGCTCGATGGAGATAACCATTGCGTAAAAAACCAGTCAACACTTGAAATACGGGTGAATCTTGATGATCTCGTGTCACTGTTTTATAGCTTTTTGCACAGTAGAAGACAGGAGCATTGATCGCCCATCCAAGATGGATCTTCTCTTCTGCCTGCTCTGTAAATGGTGCGCTAAAGCGAGTCACATCTTCTGTAACGGTATGCGCCATAACTGCGGCAAAATCTTGCCCAACTTTAGCAATCTCCTCAGAATCATTGAGAACAATAACTTCATAAGGGCTCTGTTGTAACTTTGTTAAGAGCTTAGAGAGCTTCTCACCAAAGGTGCGGCACTCGGTATCATCCTTCATTCGCTTCTCGATTTCACGAAAATCTTTAATCGATTGCATTCCTGATAGACGCTGCTCTAATTGGGAGATCAGAGAGATATTTTGACTCGCAACACCCATCGCATAACTATGACCATTGCTAACAATTCCCTGCTCACGACCCACTTTAATCTGCGCCATAATCTCCTGCATGCGTTTTACTTCATCAAAGCGTGCATCGAAGAAGATATCTCTTAAGAGCAAGCCTAGCTGATCACTATTCTCTAATAGCGCTTTACCTGAAAGTACCCAATACCCCCGAATATCATCTTGATAAGGTTGGTACATCGTTCGCGCACTCACCCCACCTGTTACCGCAGAGATTCTTGCTTGCTGCTCAAGATATGAACGAGAGCCGGCACCCATCTCTGTGATAAAAGCATCTAAAAATGGCAAAATAACCATCTCTTCTTCCGTTAATTGGGGAAGATCAACCACAATCGATTGATAGGTCATACCATTTGTTGTCGGTGAACCAAGAACTAGCCCTTCTTGGTAGTTAAGCTCTGGGAATGTGAGTTGTTTCGGAATATCTTCCCGTGTAACCATCGGTAAGATAGAGTCATCATCTACTTGTGATTGACGCGCTTGCAATGCTTCCGCCTCACGAATAATCTTCGCCTTATCCTCTTCTGTTAAATTCTGCTGAATTTCCGCTAATCTTGCCTTCTCCTTTGCAACACGTTCATCGGCTAAGGTATGGCTTGGATTAACCGTCAACATCACTCGGTGAGGATTATTTAACAGAAGTCGATCAATTAAATTAGGGATAAAGTCACGATCTTGGATCTCTTGGCGCATCTTCTTCAACGATTCATCAAAAGAGAGTGCATCATAAGCCTCTCCACCATGAAGAACAGGAGTTAAGGTATCGACAATAAGACGCAGACCATAAGGGTAGCGATCACCTGAGATCTCACGGGAAGCGAGCTCTAGCTGATGAAGCGCGGCCTCGATACTCTCTTGAGGCACCCCTTCATCCCGCACACGGATCAAAGTATCGACGATGAGCTGATTAATCTTCTCGCTATCTTCTCCATTTGCACCCTCTAAACCACATGAGAAGAATGCTTCACGCGTTCCCTCTTCAAGCCCACAAAAGATAGAAGGAGCCGTTCCGAGATCTGAAGTCTCTAATGCTAAACGAAGTGGAGAGCTAGCATTATCTACTAAAACGCTACTTAAGATCCTTGCTCGCATCAGCTCATCTGATTCCATAATAGGATTGAGCAACCAAGAGTTAATAACATGGCTCTGCTTCTCAAGCGGCTCATCTGCCGGCAATGGATAGGTTGCCGTAAATTTTTGAGGTTCAGTGTAACGCTTCTCATCTTTTACACTAAAATCAAAATCTTGATAATCAAATTTCGATAAGACCTTCTCTTCAAATACAGCTTGGTGCTCTAAAGGATCCATATTACCGTAGGTCATAAAGACACTATTTGAAGGATGGTAATGTTTTTTATGGAAATTGACTAACGCTTCATGGGTGAGATTAGGAATATCCTCAGGATCTCCCCCTGAGTTGTTATGATACGTTGTTGTTGGGAAGAGTGCTTTTGTTAACTCTTGATAGAGGATAGACCCAATTGAACTCATCGCTCCCTTCATTTCATTAAAGACAACCCCTTTATAGACAAGCTCACTTTCAGGATTATCGATCTCACTAAACTCAAGGCGATGCCCCTCTTGTAAAAAGTCAAGATACTCCAACTGTGGGAAAAAAGCGGCATCTAGATAGACATCAAGGAGATTGTAAAAATCCTTCCTATTTTGACTCGCAAAGGGATAAGCGGTCCAATCTGATGAGGTAAAGGCGTTCATAAAAGTATTGAGTGAACGGCGAATCATCATAAAAAAGGGATCGCGAACAGGATAGTTTTCGGATCCACAAAGTGCGGTGTGCTCCAAAATATGAGCGACTCCCGTAGAGTCTTCCGGAACTGTCAGAAAACCTACTAAAAACACATTATTGCTATCATCATTCGCTAAGTGGATATGCTTTGCCTTTGTCACATTATGTTCATACTCTTGAAGCGTAATGTTTAGGGATGGGATGAAAGTCTCTTTCACCTTGGTAAATGTCTGTTGAGTCATTAATCCTCTCTTATACTTATGTCGATATTTAAATATAGCTGTCATATAGCAGTTGAAGCTTAGATGCTTATCTAAACCTCCAACTCAATCATTAACTAAATTTATAACTAACTTTACAACTAACTCTATTACTAACTTTTTAACTAAATCTCTCGCTGAATCATTAAAGAGATCTTTCAATAAGACCTCTCAATAGATCTTCGAAGAGATCTGCAAATAGATCTATAAACAGATCTATAATTAGATCTACAAATAGGTTCTCTTTCAGAAATCTCAATCGTTTCATCATAACAATAATCGAGGTTTCAAGGTAGCCTTCCATCAACATATATCCCCATTTAATCGGTAATGAATAGATAAAATAGCCAGATATCCCAATAACCTTGCCCCTTGCACACCTAAAGCGCACTACCATGTGGGCCAATTACGATAACCTATTACAAATGGGGAGTTTTCGGTATAATCAGCAGATTAAAGCAAATATAAAGTAAATATAAAGAGCAAATAAGATAGGTATAGAATAAATAAGATGGATTAGATAGATAAGATAGATGATATAGCCCTAAGTAACTTATCAATCGCTCTAAGTGATTTCTGATAAAGATCTCAGTAACGCTCAGTAACCGTTAAGAGAGAAGATCACCGCGAGACAAAATATTAAATATATCTCCTAGTGCTTTATTTGCTAAGATAGAGCTCCTTTGAAGTATATACAATTCACCTTTTTATATAGATAGAATCGATGAAGAACATTAGAAACTTTTCAATCATTGCCCATATTGACCATGGCAAATCCTCTTTAGCTGACCAGTTTATCCGTATCTGTGAGGGTCTTACTGAACGCGAGATGCAAGATCGGGTCTTAGACTCTATGGATCTTGAGAAAGAACGGGGCATTACGATTAAAGCACACTGTGTTTCTCTCGACTATAAAGCTGACGATGGTGAAGTGTATCATCTCAATTTTATCGACACGCCGGGACACGTTGACTTCTCCTATGAGGTCTCCCGCTCACTCTATGCTTGTGAAGGCGCGCTCTTAGTTGTTGATGCCGCGCAAGGTGTTGAAGCGCAATCGGTTGCTAACTGTTATACCGCTATTGATCAAGGTTTAGAGGTTATTCCTGTCCTTAATAAGATCGATCTTCCGGCCGCTGATCCTGATCGTGTTGCAATGGAGATAGAAGATATCATTGCCATTGAAGCACTCGATGCGGTTCGCTGTTCAGCAAAATCAGGAATTGGTGTTAGAGATGTGTTAGAAGATATGATCAAACGCATCCCCGCGCCGGTTGGAGATGTTAATGCGCCGCTTAAAGCACTCATCATCGATTCATGGTATGACCAATATGTTGGAGTTGTCTCCCTCGTTCGAATCTTTGATGGCGTTTTACGCAAAAATGATAAGATCAAAATCATGAGTACAAAAGAATCTCATGAAGTGACTCATGTTGGCGTATTTACCCCTAACCGTGTTGATAAAGAGCAACTCTCCGCTGGGGAAGTGGGTTTTGTCATCGCCGGCATTAAAGATATCGATGGTGCTCCGGTCGGTGATACCATCACGCTTGAAAGAAATCCCGCTAAAGAGGCTGTTCCAGGATTTGAGATGGTTCAGCCCCGTGTATTTGCCGGTCTCTTCCCTGTTGAATCTGAAGAATATGAAGATCTGCGAGAAGCACTCAAAAAGCTACGTCTGAATGATGCTTCACTCCACTTTGAACCAGAAACATCACAAGCCTTAGGTTTTGGCTTCCGCTGTGGATTCCTCGGAATGCTCCATATGGAGATTATCCAAGAGCGTCTTGAGCGGGAATATAACTTAGATCTCATCACAACTGCCCCTACCGTTATCTATGAGGTTGAGAAGAATGACGGGGAGATCATCTATGTCGATAATCCAGATGGATTGCCTAAAACGACCCAGATCAAAGAGATTAGAGAACCGATTATTGAAGCCAATATCCTCACTCCACAAGATTATATTGGCAATATTATGAAGCTCTGTATCGAAAAGCGCGGCGTTCAAATTGATATGGTCTATGCCGGTAATCAGGTACAACTTCGCTATGAGATTCCGATGAGTGAAGTGGTCTTAGATTTCTTCGATCGCCTCAAATCGGTCTCGCGCGGTTATGCTTCATTCGATTATAAATTCCTCCGTTTTGAGGCTTCTGATCTCGTGAAGGTGGATGTCTTAATTAATGGTGATCGTGTTGATGCGCTCTCACTCATCACACATAAAGATAATGCTCAATATCAAGGTCGTAAGCTTGTTGAGAAGATGCGTGAATTGATCCCAAGACAACAATTTGAGATTGCGATTCAAGCCGCTATTGGCGCTAATATTATCGCAAGAACAAACGTCAGAGCCCTCCGTAAAGATGTGACTGCTAAATGTTATGGGGGCGATGTGAGCCGTAAACGTAAACTTCTTGAGAAACAGAAAGAAGGTAAGAAACGGATGAAGCAGGTTGGCAGCGTGGAGATTCCACAAGAGGCCTTCCTTGCTGTCCTTAAAGTTAATGAAGAGTAGATAAACTATGTCACTATTTGCAGATTTTACCCACTACCTCTCAATTCTTATTATTTTAGCCATTCCGGTAACCGGTCTAATCTGGTTGCTCGATTCGCTCTACTATAAGAAGAGACGAAAGTTAGGTAAAAAAGAGCCTAAGATCGTTGATTGGGCTAAATTTCTCTTTCCCGTTGTCCTCTTTGTTGGGGTGTTACGCTCCTTTATTATAGAGCCTTACGTCATTCCTTCAGGATCGATGCAACCAACACTCTATGCCGGCGATATGATTGTCGCAGACAAGTGGTCCTATGGTGTTCGTCTACCGATCCTCAATACAAGGCTCTTCTCAAAACCCGGCGAAGGGATTGAGAGAGGGGACGTTGCGATCTTTAAATTCCCCAAAGATGAGAAGGTTAACTACATCAAGCGAGTTGTCGCGGTGCCGGGAGATGTTGTCGATTATAAGAACAAACAGTTTACGATCAATGGCGAGCCTTTAGAGTATCAAGTCATTGGACCGGCAAGAGCTCCTGAAGAAGATGACCTCTTTGTACTTGAGCGCTTTCCAGTTGGCGAGCCAGGATCTGATCTCTACAAAGAGCAGATCATTCAAACCTCTAAAGTAATCACCCCTGCGGATCGTGGTGTAGGACTCTACCATAAGTTCCCGCTCACAATTCCAGAAGGAAAGTTCCTAATGATGGGAGATAATCGAGACAATAGTTACGATGGTCGCTTCTGGGAACTTGTCGATGATCAAAAAATATTGGGTAAAGCGCGCTTTATCTGGATGAACTATAACTGTGTCACCTCTTTTAAAGATTGTGATCATATCTTTACAACAATAGACTAATATGCACAAACTTGAGCAGAAACTAAATTACACCTTTATGGATAAACGGCTCTTAAAACGAGCCTTTGTTCATCGTTCCTATTCTCAAAACAATAATGAACGTCTTGAGTATTTAGGCGATGGCTGCCTTAACTTTATTATTGCCGAAGCACTCTACCATAAGTTGCCAGAGGCGAATGAAGGAGAGCTTAGTCAGTTACGCGCCCATCTCGTTAAAGAGGATACTTTAGCAGAGATCGCCCTGAGGCTAGAGCTCAATAAGTTCCTTATCTTGAGTCTCGGCGAGAAGAATAATGAAGGCGAATTTAGACCTAGTACTCTCTCAGACTGCTTAGAAGCCCTCTTTGGTGCACTCTTTCTCGATTCCGACTTTGAGACCACTCGTCTTGTTATTCTTTCGCTCTATGAGCCCTACTTCCAATCGATTACCGAAAAAGCGAAGAAGGATCTAGGCGAGATCTTCAAGAGCCCTAAGAGCCGTCTCCAAGAGAAACTTCAGGCCCTCAATAGAGAGATCCCCATCTATGAGGTGATCGATATCTCAGGCCGTGATCATGAGAAGGTCTTTAAAGTCCTCTGCACCTTTGAGAATCATAAAACCATTGCAGAAGGGACAACCAAAAAACGTGCGGAACAACGTGCCGCTGAATTAATGTTGGAGAAAATTTAAGATGACAAAAGCAGGATTTGCATCCATTGTTGGCCGCCCTAATGTAGGAAAATCAACCTTAATGAATGGTATCTTGGGGCAGAAAATTAGTATCACCTCCAATAAACCACAAACAACCCGTCACGCAATTACTGGCATCTATACCGATGAAGATACACAAATTATCTTTCTAGATACCCCGGGAATTCATACCAATATGCAGTCGGCACTCAATAAGCAGCTCAACAGAACCGCGATGAGTACCATTACAACAGGTGATGTTATTATCTTCATTGTCGAAGCGCTTCGCTTTAATAAAGATGATGAGAAGGTATTGAGCAAGCTCAAAGGGATTGAAACACCTGTTATCCTAGTGATCAATAAAATTGATAAGCTACAAAACAAAGAGGAGCTCTTCCCCTTTATTGCTGAAATGAGTGAGCGCTTCCCCTTCTCAGATATTGTGCCCCTTAGTGCAAAACAGGCAAAATCTGCGGATGTTCTTCTCGATGTCATTAAGAAGTATCTCCCAGAACAACCCTTCCCTTATAGTGAAGATGAGATTACGACGGTCTCAAGCGCATTTTTAGCGGCAGAAGTTTTAAGAGAGAAATTGACGCGTAGACTCAATCAAGAACTCCCTTATACCATCGCCGTTGAAATTGAAGAGTTTAAAATTGAAGGCAACCTCTACCGCATCTTAGCGGCTATCTCTGTAGAGAGAGAGAGCCAAAAAGGGATTGTTATCGGTAAAGGGGGCGCAACCTTAAAAGAGGCGAGCACACAGGCGAGAATCGATTTAGAGCGTCTCTTTGATGCTAAAGTCTTTCTACGCGCCTTTGTGAAGGTGAGAGAAGGATGGTCTGATGACGAAAAGGCACTCAATGCCCTCGGCTATAAAGATCTCTAAAGAGAGCAACTCTCCTCAAGCAGATAAAGATCTTCCTTTGGAAGATCTTTTCCGTTCATAGCTTCTACCCCAAAAACTACCTCTATGAATCGATTTCAATATCTTCTAAAGCGCTATACCGAGAGCAAAGAGTATTCGCTCCATGGCGCAATATGGATGCTTCTTGCCGGAATCGCCTTTGCCGGCATCAACGTTATCACGCCTCTGATTACCGAATACTATCTCATCACCTCTAGTTGGATCGCTTTCTACCAATATCTCTTCGCCCTTCTCTTTATGGCTCCCTTTTTTTTAAAATTGGGGATCAAACGAATTCTCTATACTCACCATTTTATGACCCACTTTTGGCGCATATTAGTAGCCGTTATCGGGATTCAATTTTGGGTCTATGCGCTCTCTATCCAATTTCCGATTGGTGAAGGGGTTGCGCTATTGATGACTTCCCCACTCTTTGCAAGTCTTGGTGCCTTTCTCTTTTTGCGAGAGCGATTTACCGCGCCTCGCGTTATTGCCACAATCTTAGGGTTTATTGGGGCAATTATTATTTTGGCACCTAATCAAAAAAACTTTAATCATGCTGCCATCTATCCGCTACTTGCCGCCCTCTTTTGGGCGCTGCATGCGCTCTTGATGAAGCATCTCTCCGATAAAGATCATCCTTTAACGATGGTCAGCTATCTCTATCTCTTAATGGTCCCCATCAACCTCTTTATCGCCTTAACTGATAATTTTAGCCATCTCCCCGATCATCTCTTTATCCCCAATATAGCGCTACTACTGCTCCTACTTCTCTTAGGCTTTTTAACCGCTATCGCTCAATATGCTGTTGCAAAAGCATACTCCCATGCCGATGTGATCTTTATTCAGCCATTTGACTACTTCAAACTACCTCTCAACACCTTTTTAGGGTTTATAATCTTTGGTTGGGCGGTCACGCTACAATTTTGGTTCGGGGCTTTTATGATGGTGAGCGCACTCTTAGCGATTAGCTATTTTGAAATTCGAAAGCCGGCTCAAGATGAAGTAATAAATCGCTGATAAACAAGTAATCCATCCACTCATAATTCAAGATCACAACTCAAAACATCATTCAAAACAATAACTTAATGTCATTTGATAACCTATTATTAACAACCCACAACATAACCCTCAACTGATTCACTGTTACTCAAGGTCATATATTTATGAATTTTCTAGATCGACCAACTGCCATTAAAACTATCAATCAACTAGCCTCAACAAAATGCCCCTTTCTAGTCATTGCTAGCTTTGATACTCAAAAGAATATTGTATTGCCACTCTCTCAGATCGATCCTTCTCAGATCGCTTTCGACTTTAATGGCAAGATCAGTAATATCGAGGCATTTACCGAATGGGTCAACCGGCAGGAGAAGCAGAAGTTGAACGAGAGGGGTTCCGCCACAACAAAAAGAGCGCCCTTAGAAGTGCTATGGCAGCCTGAGCCGATTCCCTTCGATCACTATCAATCAGCTTTTTCAGAGTTGATGCTTGCCCTAAAAGAGGGACGAATCTCCCTAGCAAATTTAACATTTCCAACACCGGTAAAGTGCAATCTCACCCTTCCGGAGATCTTTCAACGTACTCGCGCGAAATATCGACTCTGGCTTAGTGGAGAGTTTTGCTCCTTTTCACCTGAAACATTTGTCACAATTTGCGATGGCGTCATCGCTACTTACCCTATGAAGGGAACCATCAATGCCTCAACTCCTAATGCTTTAGAGAAGTTGATGCAAAATCCAAAAGAGATCGATGAGCATAAAACTGTGACGCAAGAGGCGATAAACGATATCTCACTTGTGGCCAATAATGCACGTATTAGCCGTTTTCGGTATATTGACCGCATCTCTCGCGGTGATGGGGAAATTCTTCAGAGTAGCTCCATGATTGAGGGGGATCTTCCCGAAGATTATCGTGAATCTCTAGGGGATCTCTTCTATCGCCTACTTCCTGCCGGCTCTATTACCGGCTCACCTCGTGATGAAGCAACCCAAATTTTGGAGAAGATCGAATCCTATCCTCGCCATTTCTACTCCGGCGTTGCCGCTATTTTTGATGGTGAAAATCTAGATAGCACCGTTCTTATTCGCTATCTTGAAGAAGAAACTCACCCTAACGATCATAAAACTTCCTTAACGCCACTCTACCACTACACCTTTAAAAGCGGCGGTGGTATTACGGCAATGAGCAATATTGAGAATGAATATGATGAGCTTATCGAAAAAATCTACCTCCCCATTTCTTGAGACTATTAAGCTAGAAGATGGCTACTTTTTTGCACTCTCCTATCATCAAAAGAGGATCGATAGAACGCGCAGTCGCTTCTATCGAGATGCCTCTTTTCTTTCGCTTCCTCAAGCATTAATGCGTCTCGATAATATTCCCAAAAAAGGACTCTATCGAGTACGCGTTATCTATGGCGAGACAATCTCAGAAATTGAGTTTGTTCCCTATGAGATGCGGGCAGTTAACTCTCTTAAGTTAGTTGAAGCAGCAACCCTCGATTATCATTACAAGTATGAGAAACGACCGGTGATTAATACCCTCTTCCAGCAGAAGAGACCCTGCGACGATATCTTAATAACACGTAACGGCTTTTTAACTGATACCTCGATCGCTAATATTGCTCTTTTCGATGGAGAGCATTGGTATACACCTAAAGAGCCGCTTCTAGAAGGAACGAAAAGAGCGGCACTTCTCCATCATGGGCTTCTGATTCCCCGCGAAATTCATCGCGACCAGGTAGCGCAATTTAGTAAAATTCGACTCTTTAATGCCATGATCGATTTTGGTGAAATAGAATTCTCTACTAAAAATATTCTTGGATGAGGATTCACAAAAGCTATAAGCGCTATAAAACCATGGATAGATGATAGAAGAAGAGGAGCGATGATCTCACCGCTCCTCTTTTTTCTATTTTCTCTTTTAGCTTTTGTTATTGTTATCTTACTCTTCCTACTCTTTCTACTCTCTCTGTTCTTTTTACTCTTTAAATCACTCTTTAAAAAATCACCGTCGTATTTCCTTGTACAATGACGCGATCTTCAAGATGGTAGCGCAAACCCCGGGAGAGAACAATCTTTTCGATATCTTTTCCTAAGCGCACCATATCCTTGACACTATCTTCATGGGAAACACGAATAACATCTTGCTCTATAATAGGACCGGCATCGAGATCCTCTGTCACATAGTGGCAGGTTGCCCCAATCAATTTAACCCCGCGTTTTGCCGCCTGATGATAGGGCTTAGCACCAATAAAAGAGGGGAGGAAACTATGATGAATATTGATAATTCGATGCTGATATTTTTGACACAATTGCGGCGGGATGATCTGCATATAGCGTGCTAAAACAATAGTATCTGCCTCTGAATCTTCAATCAGTTGATTCACCTTTGCAAAGCTCGTCTCCTTATCTTGTGGATCGACCGGCACATAATGGTAAGGGATGCCATACCACTCCACTAAACTCGCAAGATCATTATGATTAGAGATAACACCAACAATTTCACAATCGAGTTCATCGGCATGCCAGCGCGATAAGATATCCACCAAACAATGCGCTTCCTTACTGGCCATCAGCATCACTTTATGGCGCTTAGAGGTATCAACTATCCGCCAATTGAGCTGAAATTTATCAGCAATAGGGGCAAAACGTTGCTTAAACTCATCAACCCCAAAAGGTAGACTCTCCGCTTTAATCACATGACGCATAAAGAACATACCGGTTTCTAGGTCTGAATGGTGATTCGCTTCCATAATCCAGCCCCCATTCTCTGCTAAAAAACCACTCACTGCCGAGACAATTCCGACACCATCGGGACAAGACATCACCAATCGATATGTTTTCATTCCTCTCTTCTCCTCCTTAAAGTAATCAATCATCAATAACCATCAACAACGATCAATAGTAGATCAATAGTAAATTCATAGTAGTTATAACCTATCTATCACATGCCTGAAAAATAAATCACACTCTCTTTTTATCCAGACACGATCATAAAATGATCCTCTTTAGCAGATCTTTACCATTCTATCCAAAGTAGCGTATAACGGACCTAATAAAGGTTAACGTGATAGAGAGTAATCTAAAGAGAAGTAGGAGTATCTCAAATAATGATTAACTTAACAACTTTTAGAGATGGATAAAAAGTAACCCAATCCTCATCAGGTAGCGCTTCGCTCCTGATGTGTGATAGCGGCGAATAATTCTCAAAGATGACCTAATGAAATAACCTGATATAATCAAAAAAAACAATTTTCTATTGTTGCATCTCTCGATGCGCTCTACCGATCCTTTACATCCATTCTTATCATGAGGTATCTCTCTATGCAGGCTATTCATAACGCCGTTGCAGGTCTACAAATTCTTTTTGTGGCCTTCGGTGCAATGGTGCTCGTCCCCCTTTTAACCGGACTTAATCCCTCAATGGCACTTCTCGGTGCCGGTATCGGGACGATCCTCTTTCAGATCGTTACCGGTTGGAAAGTACCGATCTTTCTAGGCTCTTCCTTTGCCTTTATCGCCCCTATTATCTTCTCAATGTCTACTTGGGGAGCCGGCGCGACCTTCTTTGGTCTTTTTGCTGCAGGATTTATGTATTTTGTCTTCGCTTTTGCCATTAAAATCAAAGGGATTGATAGTGTCCATAAATTGATTCCACCCGTAGTCATTGGTCCTGTGATTATGGTGATCGGTCTATCTGTAGCGGCTGTTGCAACAGAGATGGCGATGGGTAAATCAAATGGGGAACAAGTCGTCGATTACAACCTCTCAATTATTGTCTCAACAATTACGTTTGCCGTAACTGTTTTAGTCACCATCTTTGGCAAGCGCTTCCTAAGACTTGTCCCTATTTTAATCGGCATTGCTGTAGGTTACTCTATCGCCGCTTCCTTGGGATTGGTTGAGTTTGAAAAGGTCATCGCAGCGCCTTGGTTTAAAGTTCCACAATTTGTTGCCCCTGAAGTAAACTGGATGGCTGCACTCTTTATGCTCCCTGTTGCGATCGCCCCAGCTATTGAGCATATTGGCGGTATTATGGCGATCGGTAAAGTCACTGGTAAAGATTACGCCTCTAATCCAGGATTAGATAAAACGCTTGCTGGTGATGGCTTGGGCGTCTGTGTTGCCGGCTTAATTGGAGGTCCTCCGGTCACAACCTATGGTGAGGTAACAGGTGCGGTAATGCTCACGAAAAATGATAACCCCTTAATTATGACTTATGCCGCGGTCTTTGCTATTTTTATGGCCTTTTTTGGAAAGTTTAATGCTTTCCTCAACTCAATTCCGCTTCCTGTAATGGGGGGAATTATGATTCTTCTCTTCGGAACAATTGCAAGCCTCGGCCTTAAAGCACTTATCGATGCAAAAGTTGATATCACCATTCCACGCAATTTAGTGATTATCAGTGCAACATTAATCACCGGCGTTGGTGGTTATACCATTGAGATTGGTAGCTTCCCCTTTGCCGGCGTTGGCTTAGCTTCTGTATTAGCCATTGTTCTCAACCTCATCTTGCCACATCCTAAAGATGAGAAGAGTGAAGAGATAGAGGTTGATCTTTAAGTATTGAGATCAAATAAACCGATATCAAATAATCACATAGATTGATAAATAGATCCGTTAAATAGATCAATAAAATAGATTAAAAGTGGGGACGAAAGTCCCCATCACTTTCAAAAGATTTAAGTATAAAGTAGAGAGATGACAACGATAAAGAGCCTGATTGAGGATAACACCCTACTCGATCCCATTACCGAAGAGAAAGTATCCCATTTTCAAACCTATCTTCTTGAATGGTTTGAACGAGAAGGCCGCCACGATCTACCCTGGAAACCACAACCTCATCTGAGTGAAAAGATCAATCTCTACCGTATCTGGATCTCTGAAATTATGTTGCAACAGACACAGGTTGTCACAGTTCTGCCCTATTTTGATCGCTTTATGACCGCTTTCCCTACCCCCGAAGCATTAGCAGCTGCCCCTGAAGAAGCAGTTCTCAAATTGTGGCAAGGTTTGGGCTACTATACTCGCGCACGAAATCTTCATGCTGCAAGTTTACAACTGGTAACTCAATTTCAAGGCACTATTCCCCCCGATTTTGCAGCCATTCGCTCACTTAAAGGGATTGGTGATACCACAGCAAATGCTATTCTAGCGCAAGGCTTTAATCTGCCTTATGCCATTTTAGATGGCAATGTTAGACGCGTTCTCTCTCGTATAGTGGGAATGACCGCGCCACGAAAAGAGCTCGATAAACGACTAATTCCTATTAGTGAACTCTTTCTTTGCCGGCAAAATCCCGCTGATTACACCCAAGCAATAATGGATTTTGGTGCAACACTCTGCAAATTGAAGCCAGCCTGCGAACGCTGCTTTATGCGGGAAGATTGTAGTGCTTTTCAACATAAAAAAGTATTGGAGATCCCGGCAAAAGCCCTCAAAAAGAGTATGCCGATCGAATCCTGTGCAATATTAATTTTTGAAGATGATGACCATATTTTATTAGAAAAGCGCCCCGAAAAAGGGATCTGGGGAGGACTCTACTCTCTGCCGGAACTAATGATTAAAGGGCGAAATGCTCGAAGTAAAAATAGCCCGCTACTATCGGAGATAACGCTCGATGCCATAGAGAAAAGAGAGAATATCTCCCATTTTCGCCACCAATTTACCCACTACACCTTAGAGGCCTCCATCTTTCGAGCCCCTCTCTCCTCACTGCTAACACTCTCTCCCCATTTAAAGAATGCGCTTCCCCCAAATGTCGCCCTTATTCCTAAAGATGAGGTGTTACGCCTGCCTAAACCTAAGCCGATTGCCGATCTTCTTACCGACTACCTTCAACCTTTAATCCCTCAAACAAGATAAAATTAGGTCGCCAGCTAAAATCGGATAAAACTGGATAAATTTAGCGAAAATATCGTTAAAATGTCGAAAAACATTAGAAAACATCGTAGAAAATCATAGCGATAATCAAATCGATAATAATAGCCATAATTACATAATCATAATCAAATAATCGTGATTATGATTACCCTCATCTACCATCTAATTATCACCGGCATAAAGCCACCCGATAAATATCATGGATAATCAATGGGTTATTTTGCTATTTTATCGCACTAAAAATCTGTAGTATACTATCTCATCAGGCATGCAAAATGCCCTTACCATCAATGATTACACCTCATTACTTGCTATTATCGAGATTTAAATGAATAGATGTTTATTACAACGAGTGATCACTATGCTCTCTCTTTTTCGTTGCTATCTCTTAATAGTCAGCTTCATTCTTGTCACCATGCTTCTGACCTCTATTGCTCGTGCGATTCAGGCAAAAGAACTTCAATCTCCTGTAGTACTCTCAGCAGTTATTAACTCCTATAAGAAGATCTCCACCGCTTATCCTAAAAATGGTTACCCACTTCTAATCGGTGCCGCAAAATCAGTTCTCTATCAGAAATTAATCTCTCCTCCTCAAGAAGAGCTGATCGATGAATTTATAGAGATCCTTCCCGTAGCCCCTCCTGCTGAGCTTCATGATGAGATTACACAAATTATTAATCAGCATGAGGCGGAAGAAAAATCAGCGATCCGCCACGATAGCGCTATTGGCGATTATCTCCTCTTTACCCTCTTCCCCCATCGAAAGAGTGAGATTGTAGAAGAGCCGATTGCACGCCCCTATGAGGAGCATCTGCACCAAAACGATCTCTCTGTCATTCGTATCGCCGATCGGATCGACCACTCATTAAGCCTTCTTGAAGAGAGTGGCGTTAGAGATCTAGAGACAGATCTAGATATTGCCCTCAATAACGATCACGAGATAGATCAAGAGGAGGCTCAAACGCTAGATGATGAAAGCGATGAAGATATCACCCAAGATCTCCTTGAAAATCCCCTTGATGAGGAAGAGTCAACACTCGAATTGAGTGAGGAGTTTACTGAAGAGCTCACCGGAGAGCTAACGAGTGAATTTCTTGAGGAGTACTATGATAATACGCATGCCTATAGCGCAGCGCTTGAAGAGGGAGAATCTGAAACTTTTATTTACCCCTATCTTCCTGATCCTTTAGAGATCCTTGAGGAAGAGGCGCTTATTGCGGACTTTAAAAGTCTCCCTCTTGAAAAGCAGATTGAGCAACTTCTAACAACCGGTGATTATTTTCTTATCATAAATGATAATAATAAAGCTCGACAATATTATCTGCAGGCAATCAAATTAGGCGCTGATCAACAGAACTCTCCCGCCTATGCAAAAGCATTAGTAAAACTAGCCGACATCGAAGAGAATCCTTTTCTCGCCCGCTTTCAATATACCCATGCGCTCGATATCTATAAGGTTTTAAATGGCTATGATATGGAGATTGCCGATATTCTCGTAAAGCTTGTTTGGACTTTTGATATGGCAACGGAGCGGATGCTAATTTATGATCTTCTCACACAGGCAAAATCGATCTTAGAAAATCATACCTATACACCGCAATATACTGAAGTTCTCCGTAATCTTGCTATCTATTATGAGACCGTTAATGACTTTGAGAGAGCCGATGCAAATTATAAAGCAGCGCTAGCACTTGATCTGCAACATCTAACAACTAATGATATTCGCACCATCTTAGCGCTTGAGAACTATGCAAGCTTCTATCTAAAATTTGCAGAGCTTGAGAAAGCAGAAGAGATCTTACTCTTTAAGTTAGAAGCCCATGAAGCTGTTACTCCGCCCGATTACTACAATCTAGGCAGAACACAATCGATGTTAGGATGGGTCAATCTCCAATTGAAAAATTATGATGAGGCCCTTCATTACTATAGTAGCGCCCTTGGTAATATCAATTACAGCATCACCAAAAATCGTTTTATGCCCCACTACTACTCATTGCCGGCACTTTTAGATCTCATCTATCTCTTTGTCTCGACAGAAGAGTATGAGAAAGCGATCCCCTACTATAATTTTGCTATCTCTCTCTTAGAGAATGAGAATGAAGCATATACCCTCGATTATCTACGAAATGTTGATCGTGATGAGATCACGCCAGCGGATATTATCCATTATCCTTGGGCCTTTAATGCCGAGGTGGATGGCCTCCTAAAAATTATGGAATATGCCCCTTATGAAGGGATGCAAGCTCAGTAAAATAGCAAAATATCAAAATAGTAATAGAGTGAGCAACAGGACGATAAAACAACAGTATTTATAGATTTATAGCGCGTATAAGCATGTATAAACATGTATAAGGATATATAAATTTATAACTTGCAGAAACTATCAATAATAGAAGGGAATGAGAGATGGCAATCTACGCAATGGGAGATATTCATGGCTGCTTTGATGAGTTTCAAGCTCTCTTAGAGTCGATCAATTTTGACCATCAAAAGGATCGACTCTATCTTGTCGGCGATCTTATTAATCGAGGGCCAGATTCCCTTGCTGTGATGGAGTATCTCCTTGCTCATCAGGACTCAATACTTCCTGTACTTGGAAATCATGATCTCTCCTATCTTGTCTATGCGGAAGGCTATACGCGCCTAAAACGGGGAGATACGTATCATCAATTACTCGAGAGCCCTCTTGCAGACGATATTCGAGAATATCTACGCCATCAGCCACTTGTCCGTTATCTACCACAACTTAAGATCGCTATTGCACATGCCGGCATCCCCCCTTTCTGGAGTATTGAGGAGGCGCTTGCACTGAGTGCAGAAGCTGAGAGTTTGCTGCAAAATAATGATCAAACACAATATCGACAGTTTATCCAATCGATGTTTGGAAATAGCCCCAATAGCTGGTCACCAACGCTTCAAGGATTTGATAGAATCCGCGCTATTATCAATTATCTCACCCGAATGCGTTACCTTAACTTAGATCTTAGCCTCGATTTCGATAATAAACTTGATCAATATAATGCAACGATTATGCTTCCTTGGTTTAAGTTTGCACGGCCGAAACAGGCTGAAAACCTCATTATCTTTGGTCATTGGGCAAGCTTAGGACGCCATTTTGAGAATAATGCTTATGGAATCGACTCAGGATGTGTCTGGGAAGGTGAATTAACTCTGATCCGAATTGATCAACAGCCCTTTGAGCTCACCACCTTCTCTTTCCAATAACCCTCTCTAAACGCTGAGAAAAATAGCGTAAAATCATCTCATCTCCCTGCTTCCTAGAGGTGCATTTCCCCCCAATAAAGGGTAGAATATTGCGTTACACAATCCACGGACAGATAGGAAGGTTAATGATGCAAGATATTCGCTCTTTACTAAGAAAAACCACTTTTAAGACGAGCGCAAATGGTTTAAATCAACTTCCTGAGAGCCGTGCAGAGATCGCTTTTGCCGGTCGCTCAAATGCAGGAAAGTCGAGCGCTCTCAATCTTATCACCGGACAGAAGACCTTAGCACGAACAAGTAAGACGCCAGGACGAACCCAGCTGATCAACTATTTTGAGGTCTTAGAAGGGCTCTATCTAGTTGACCTTCCCGGCTATGGTTATGCTAAAGTCCCACTACCGATGCGAGAGCATTGGCAAAAAATATTACAGGGTTACTTCGAGAAACGGGAACAGCTCGATGCCCTTATTATGCTGATGGACTCCCGTCATCCACTAACAGAACTTGATAAGCAGATGCTCCACTGGTGTGAGTATCAAGAGCTCCCGACCCATATTCTCTTAACAAAAGCAGATAAATTGAGTAAGAACGAAGCTTCTAAAGCGCTGTATCATGTCCGTAAAGTGGTAGAGAGCGAATTTACAATGCCTATTACGGTACAGCTCTTCTCCTCAACAAAGCCTGAAATTGGGCTCAATGAAGCTTTACAATATATTGGAGCGTGGATCAATCATCATGAAGCATAATGATGTCTCAACCCTCATTACTGATATGGGCGCAACATTTACTCGGATCGCCTATCTTGATCAAGCGGGGGAGATTCACCATATTCGTCAATATCCATCTGCTGAATTTCTCTCTCCCATTGAGTTAATTGAACAATATTTAAGAGATGTTGCACCCCCAACTCCTCAGCGCTTATTGATGGCAATTGCGGCTCCTATTCAAGGAGATCTCATCTCTTTGAGTAATAATCATTGGCGCTTTAGTCTCAAAGAGATGGCCAACAGGCTCGCTGTAAAGGTTGAACCCTTCAATGACTTTGCCGCATTAGCCGCATCACTTGATCATCTAACAGAGCGAGAAGTTGTTAAGATCGATCACCTCCAAGAGGAGCGGATAGCAAATGAGCAGTGCTCAAAATCGATCCGCTCTAACGCGATGCTTCCTAAAGCAGTCATTGGCTCCGGCACCGGCTTTGGCTCTGCCCTATTAATCCCTTCACAAAAGGGGAGTTTTACCGTTGCGGCAGAGGGCGGGCAAGCCCTCTATCCACCTCAAGATCAAGAAGAGATTGCCATTGTTAAGCTCGTTGAGCAGATGCTCCATCGCCCGGTAACAGTAGAAGATCTCTTAGGGTGTCAAAGAGGAATTCCACGCCTTATCATGGCAATGGCTAAAATTCAGGGGCAGACTCCGGTCGATTTTTCATCTGCGAAAAGTCTTCTTGAAGCAGCTTTAGAGAAGAAGAGCCCCTTTGCTATCGAGGTTCTCTCTCGCTACTGCGCGATGTTGGGAAATGTTGCGGCAAATACCGTTTTAACTAGCGGTGCATTAGGCGGACTCTATATTGCCGGCGGGTTTGCCCCTCGCTTTCAACCCTTTCTTCTCGCCTCTCCTTTTCGAGAAGCCTTCTGCAATAGGAGTCATATTGATGAGATCTTGACCGAGGTCCCGACCTATCTCATCACTCACCCTTATGCTACTTTGATCGG
The DNA here is from genome assembly GCF_003121895.1 of Ignatzschineria cameli. Taxonomy (GTDB): domain Bacteria; phylum Pseudomonadota; class Gammaproteobacteria; order Cardiobacteriales; family Wohlfahrtiimonadaceae; genus Ignatzschineria; species Ignatzschineria cameli. The sequence continues at coordinate 298,113 of NZ_QEWW01000002.1, read as the reverse complement.
ATTAAAACAGATCTTATCTAACCATTATCAATAGTGAGGAGCTTATGTTATCTCATATCCAAAATAACTATCATCATCTTCGGAAGTCTGAAGCAAAAGTTGCTGATTGGGTCTTAGCTCATCCAAATGAAGCTGTTGATCTCTCCATTAGTGCATTAGCTGAAAAAGCTGGAGTCTCAGAACCCACCATTATGCGCTTCTGCCACGCTCTAAACTATGAAGGCTTCCACACCTTTAAACAGCTCCTCGCTAAGAGTTTACGATCGGGCGTTCCCTTTGTTCACGGCAGTATCTCGCCTCACGATTCTACAGCAAGCATCATTATTAAGTTGATCGACCAATCGAGCGCCGCTCTTCTCAATATGAAGAACTTCCTTAAAGAGGAGGATCTCGATCAAGCCATTGGACTCTTAGAGCAAGCCAATCAAGTGATGTGTATCGGCCATGGTGTATCAGGGGTTGTTGCCAATGATATCCAGCAAAAGCTACTGCGCGTTGGGATTCCTGTTTCTGCCTATACCGATCATCATGTTCATAGTTTAGCGGCCAGTCTACTAACCCCTAAAGATGTCCTGATAGCGGTCTCTCATACCGGAAAGAGTCAAGATGTTATCGACTCGGCAGATCTTGCCCTCTCTAATGGTGCTAAGGTGATCGCTTTTGCTCCGAAAAATTCCCCTTTAAGTTACCATGCAACCGTTGTTTTAGAGTCTGGAACTAAAGAGGATACTTCAGAGTATATGCCGATGATCTCCCGCCTTGCCGACCTTGCTATTGTTGATATTCTCCTTGTAACCTTAGCGCTTAAAAAAGGTCCTGAGTTTAGAATCGCAATGGAGAACTCCCTTAAAATCATCGATTCCAAACGCACAAAAGAGTAAGTCAGATCAAATGAGAGCCGACTAAAAGATGCAAAATTCTATAAAACCCATTTGTGACAATAAGATGACCGACGAGAAAGCCCCCCAAGAAATGTCAGCGTCCCAACATCGCTATGCACTCCTAATTGAGTATGATGGTACGAACTTCAAGGGATGGCAAAAACAGCTCAATCCGCCGGTTCGTTCAGTTGAGGCGGTCTTAGAAGAGGCTGTTAGCTTTGTGGCAAATGAGGAGATTAAACTTGTCTGTGCCGGACGCACCGATGCTGGCGTCCATGGTATTAATCAGATCGCCCATTTCGATAGCGATGCCGTTCGTGAAAAGCGCGCCTGGATGTTAGGCATTAACTCTAATCTTCCGGCTGATTGTGCCGTCCGCGATATTACCGAGGTCTCTTCCCAATTTCATGCTCGATTTAGCGCTATCAGCCGTACCTATCGCTACATCATCTACAATCATCCCTATCGTAGCCCTCTTCTTAGAACTCAGAGTCTCTGGTGCTACCATCCGTTAGATGTGATAAGGATGGAGCAATCCGCTCAAGCCTTAATCGGGGAGCATGACTTTTCTGCTTTCCGCTCATCAGAGTGCCAAGCAACAACCCCTTTTCGAAATATCCATCACATCACCTTCCAACAGAATGGGCCACTTATTGAGATTGAATTAAAAGCAAATGCCTTTTTACACAATATGGTCAGAAATATTGTAGGAACGCTTCTTGAAGTCGGATTAGGGAAAGAGAAGATCATTTATCCTCAACAAGTCTTAGAGAGTCGGGATCGGACAAAAGGGGGAATGACAGTGCCCCCGCAAGGTTTACATCTCTACCATGTGGAATATCCTACGGCTCTGATGCCACAATTATCTCTTACGACAAAAATGTCGATTGCATAGTATCAAAATTTAAGTCTCAAAATAGAGTATTATTAGTTAGGAATTGTTATTACAGCAATGGAGCGGTCCATCTCAAATCTCTCAATTGCTTATTCTAATTTGCGATAAAGGAACTAAAATGAAACAGAAGACAGTTTTAACAGGAATTAGTACAACAGGAACTCCCCATCTGGGAAATTATGCCGGTGCTATTCGCCCCGCCATTGAGTTGAGTAAAACTCACGATAATGCTTACTTCTTCCTTGCTGACCTTCACTCTTTAATCAAGTGTCAAGATCCTGAATTGGTCAATCAATCTCGCCTTGAGATTGCCGCAACTTGGATGGCGCTTGGCCTCGATACCGATAAAGCGATCTTCTATCGTCAATCGGATATTGAAGAGATCCCGCAAATTACCTGGCTTCTAAATTGTGTCACAGCAAAAGGGACGATGAATCGTGCCCACGCTTATAAAGCAGCTGTTGATGAGAATCTTGCTCAAGAGAATGATCCCGATCGTGGTATCACAATGGGGCTCTTCTCCTATCCTGTTCTAATGGCAGCCGATATCTTAACATTCAATGCAGATCTTGTTCCGGTAGGTAGTGATCAACGACAACATGTAGAGATTGCTCGTGAGATCGCTCAACGCTTCAATCATATCTATCAAGCTGAATTCTTTGTGATGCCACAAGAGGTGATCGATGATGAGACTGCTATTTTGCCAGGACTTGATGGTCGCAAGATGAGTAAATCCTATAACAATACAATTCCCCTCTTCCTCCCTGAGAAAAAATTACAAAAAGCGATCAATCGTATTGTGACAAACTCATTAGAGCCCGGTGAAGCTAAAGATCCCGATAGCGCTCACCTATTTGATATCTATAAAGCATTTGGCACTACCGAAGAGACTGCCGCTTTCCGTGCAGCCTTAATTGATGGAATGGGTTGGGGAGATGCTAAAAAAGCGCTCTTTAATCTCATCAATGAGCAAATTCAAGAGTCAAGAGAGCGCTACTATGAGCTAATGGCTAATCCACAAATCATTGAAGAGACCCTCCAAAAAGGGGCGGAAAGAGCGCGTATTCCAGCAAGAGAGATGCTACAAAAATTGAAAGATGCAGTGGGTTTACGCAATTTTATCTAATCCCCTCCTTTCAAAACTCTCTAAAGACTCTCTAAAGACCCTCTTTTAAAAATTCTTTTTTAAAGAGATTCATCTAAAAGAGGCCTTGATCATACAAAAAAGCGATAAGAAGGATGCTCAGCAGATATGAGTGAACATGATAATATAGCGATCTTTAAGGGGGAGCAACTCAATCCCCCTGTCGATCTCTTTATCCCCCCAGATGCCTTTGAAATTTGGCTCGATCAGTTTGAGGGACCACTCGATCTGCTGCTCCATATTATTCGTAAAAATAACTTCGATATTCTCGATATCCCCATTAGTGACATCACCACACAATATATGTCCTATATCGATTATCTTGAAGAGGAACGCTTTGAGCTAGCCTCAGAATATCTTGTAATGGCAGCATGGTTAGCAGAGATTAAATCTCGAATTCTTCTCCCAACGCCGGAAGTTGATGATATTGAAGAGGAGCTCGATCCTCGTCAAGAGTTAATTCGTCGCTTGCAGATCTATGCACAATATAAGGAAGCGGCCAATCAGCTCTCCCAACAGGCAATCTTCTATCGGGATACCTTTCCCGTTTCACCCGAAACGCCCAATATTGTCATCGAGACCCCAGCGCCAACCATTGAGCTATCACAGCTTCTTCAAGCATTAGAGAAGATTATTGCACGCGCCAATCTCCATCAAAAGCATCAAGTTGAATCTGAAAAGATCTCAATCAATGATCGTATCGATGAAATTATGGATCGTTTGAGTCCTGAAAAACCACTCCCCTTTACGGAGCTCATCAATCCTGCTGAAGGTCGATATGGAATTACCATCTCCTTCCTCTCACTCTTAGAGTTAGCACGAAAGCAGCAGATTCTCCTCACACAGGAAGAAGCCTATAGTGATATCTTAATCACGCTCTATAGAGAATAATTTCCCATCTCCTAGAAGAGTTACCTACAGTTAAAACTGCTTATTTTTAGAAGGTCTTTTTTCTAACCATTTGAAATAAGGAGTTTTTATGAAAGGTAATATCATCACAACACTCACTAGAGTAAAGCTCTCTATCTCACTGCTCATCACATCGCTTCTAATGGCAATCACCCAAGCTGCTCCGATCAATATCAATACGGCAGATGTCGATACCATTATGGAGAATTTAACCAATATTGGTCCAGTTAAGGCAACGGCAATTGTTGAATATCGTGAACAGAATGGCCCCTTTAAGCGTGCTGAGGATCTTCTCGCAGTTAAAGGGATTGGTGAAAAGACCTTAGAAGCGAATCGCGATAATATTATTATCGATGAGATCGTGGAGAATGCTGAAGTCATCGATAATAGTGAAGACTCTACTACTGAGAAGTAGAAGATCTGAGGAGAAAGGGGAGAGATATCTCCTCGCTCATAACTCTCTATACTCTCCCTAACTCAACTATCTCCTCCCGTTTCTCCCCATCTCTCTACCCTCATTATTCTTTTGTTCTCTTCTAGATTCGTCTACATTCTTTTGAGCTCTTTTATTTTTATTCTCCCCTACTTCCTATTTCCTGTTTCCTTGAGAAAGAGAGAAACAGTAAGGTAAAGAAAAAAGATGATAAAAAAGATGATCTATACGCCAAATCATGAACGAGGTATGACACTCCTAGAGATGATTCTTCTCCTTCTACTTATCGCGCTGACAAGCTTTGCCCTTATCCCTCTCTACCGCTCACTTCATGAGTCGATTCTGCTTGAGATTGCAACATTTCATCTAAAACAGGATCTACAGATGGTCAAAAACTTGGCTTCGTTAGAGGAGCGGTCGCTAACACTTTGTGGCAGTCGTGATGGCCTCCATTGCCTCGGAGAAGAGGAACGAATCTGGCCAGGTTGGCTTCTCTTCTACGATGATCAACAACAGTTCATCCCGATAGAAGAGACTATTTTGCACTACTACCCTCTTGCAAAGAAGAGTCGGCAGCAACTGATGATTACTACAACGGTGAATATTGGTGGTGGACTCAATATCAATGCCCGCAGAGAATATGGTTACGGTATGGCTCGCTCATTGCCGAATGGAAGAATCAATATCTGTTACCAAAATAAAGCCCGAAATCACCAAAATCTCCCCTCCTTCATTATCAATGTCTATGGCTATTTTCGCCTTACCAATGAAAAGGGTAGCTGCTAAGCAGACTACCCTAAATTTTTTCATTTTAATTGATTGTTAATTATTGTTTGCTATTTTCAGTAACTTTTAGAGATTTTTGAAGATCTTTAAAGATCCTCAAAGCACTCAAAAATCCTGCAATAGCAACGCTAGCAAACTACTACTGCTTCTCTGCCATCTTCCGTAATTTGAAAGGTGCATAGATTAAGATCGCAATTAAGAAGAGTCCTAAATAACCGATCAAAGGATAGAAGTAAGCGATCAAATCTGTAAAACCAACGAAGCTTGCAACATAGCCCACAGCGCCCGTTATAATAGCGAAGATATAGGACTTTTTCGTCTGCATTATTGTAAAGCGCGCTACAAATGCATAGTACATCGCAACACCGGTATTGTAGATCATACCGAAGAGAACAATCGCCATAAAGCCCCCTAATACGGGCGAGATATCTTGAATGATTTTCAATAGTGGTAAAGGATAATCACCCACAATATCCACTTTAAGGAAGATAGCTAAATGTGCTAAAAGAATTAAGAGACCAACCCCTATTCCGCCTAAAAAACCACCCCATGTGGCAATTTTTACATTAGACTCACTTCCGCCCATCACTAATGCCATGCCGGCACCTACCGCGATATTAAAGGAGACATAGTTAACGGCAGAAACAAACCAGTTTGGTAATGAGGTCTCAATACTTGTAGCGATAGGCTCTAAAACAGCTAGATCTTGGCTATAGGTGAAGAGGCTATAGGTACAGATCACCACTAATGCCACAATCAAGAAAGGAGTGATACTACCAATGAGCGAGATAACACGATGAATCGGCATCAGTACCGTCGCTACAATTAATACCGTCATCACTAAGCTGCCGATAAAAGGAGAGAGTCCTAAAAACTGTGTTCCTAAACTTCCCGCGCCTGCAACCATCACAACGCCGACACCAAAGAGTGTTAAGACCAAAATAGCATCAACGACCGAGCCCAAAACCCGTCCACTTAAGGTGTAGATCGCTTCACTATGGGAATGAACCTTCATAATGCTCCCGATACGGGTCAACATCATTCCCATATAGGCAAAGAGAACCGTCGCAACAAATGCTCCGACAATCCCCATATAACCGAAACTTGTAAAATATTGTAGAATCTCTTGTCCCGAGGCAAACCCTGCCCCGACAATAATTCCTACGAATGCACTCGCAATACGCAGCACTTGAAACATAACCCCTCCTCATGTTAATGGTTCTATTTCGCTCTCCTTTCTTCTTCTTTCCTAACTATTTTTATTTAGAAAATATTATTGAAATAAGGAATTATTTGAATTAAGGGAGCAATTTTTATTTTTCAAATTAAAGAGTTAACCCATTTAGCTGATTTAAGATTTTCAAATTATCTTAAATAACCTAAATTACTTAAATTACTTAAATTACTTAAATTACTTAAATTACTTTTAAGTTTGTGCTTTTTAATTTCTACTTTTTAATTTACAATTTTAATTTACATTTAAACTAATATTTTCAACTAACATTTTTAGCGGATCGATATTTTCGGATTGTTTCTCAATCTCTTCTTCTATCAATCGCATCAATCTCGATAACAGAGTTATCATCATCACTTCGATGATAATATCATCCCGAGGATCGCCCATAATAAGAGCGCCTCAAAAATAGGGCGCTCTCTGATGATAGATTTAACATATAACACGTTACATACTAAATCTATTTATTGCAAAATAAATACTCAAATCATATAAAAAACAGATCGAAAATATATAGGGTATATATGTGGTATATATGAAAAATATATGGGAAGTATGAAGGATATCATTACGCCTTCGGTTCCTCTTTTTTACCATTATAAAATTCGCTCTGAAGATAACGATGGTAGAGAAAACGGAGTGCAACCATTAAAACAGCACAAGCGGGTAATGCTAATAATACCCCGGTAAAACCAAAGAGCGTTCCTCCCGCCATTAAAGCGAAAACAACCGCAATAGGATGCATACCTAATTTGTCCCCAATTAAGATCGGCGTTAAAACAAAACTCTCCATCAATTGACCGATCGCAAAGACGATCCCAACAAAAAAGAGATGGGTCAAAGTACCATACTGGAACCAAGCAACCGTTAACCCCATAATAACACCTGAGGTTGCTCCAAAATAGGGAATAAAGCTGATTAAGCCAGCAATCATCCCAATCACCAAGCTATATTCCACCCCGACGATACTCAATCCAATTCCATAAATACATGCCAAACAGAACATTACGGTGAGTTGTCCGCGTAAAAAACCACTCAACATATAGTTAGCCTCATGGAAAAAACGCATCGTTTGGGGAAAGATTGTTCTTGGGATCAGTGTCTCAAATCTTTCAGTGATAGTGGTCCAATCTCGCATAACATAGAAAGTGATCATCGGAATAAGAAAGAGGCTTACTAGAAAGCCGATGATTCCCATAATGATCGCACTAATAGAAGGGGCTATTTTTGAGGTAAGTTCTCCAAGATAATTGAGTGATTTTGTCAATGCTTGTCGCGCTTCATATTGATTCTCTTTAAGACTCTCTAAAGAAAGCAGTTTCTCCAAACGGGGAAAGATATTATCCTGCACCCAGAGATAATAGGTGGGAACTTTATCAACAAATACTAAGATCTGATTGAGAAGCTGCGGGATAACAACCGTTAAAAGAAGCGCTAAGAGCAGGAGTAATCCTGCAAAGACAATGGTCACAGCTAAAACTCTTGGAATCCGCTTCGACTCTATCTTTTCAACTAGAGGATTTCCCAAATAAGCTAGACCAAATGCAATTAAAAAAGGGATTAAAACAGCAGCTAGACGATGAATAAGATAGAGTGTTAAGAGCACTCCGATCCAAAAAAATATAAGACGATTGACTCGATCAAATTGCATATAGACTCCTATCTATTACCTTTCGCTACTCTCTATCCGCAAGATCAATCGAGGCACTCACTAGAGCAATATATGCTAGTGAGGTATATTTTGCGGACTCATAATCTTCTATTCTACGCAAATTCACCCCAAAAGCCGATCTATTTAAGCGAAAGTTTAAGCAGAAACTTAAACGGGAATTAAACAGGGATTAAACGATAATTAAAATGACTATTTAAACGGAAATAGTGACCGCCATCAATCGCTTAATTAATGATGAGTCAAGAGACTCTAAAAAAGCTACATTACATTGGAAGAGCGCGGGAAGATCATTGCGAAAATAGTGTGAATCTCCTATGATTATGAACTTCAATTCTTTACTCATATTCAATAGTAGAAAAATATCATGCAACAGACCATGCAACAGACAGCTCAGCAGAAAGAGGATCACTTAATTGATGCCGTTGATGCGCTGTTACCCCAAACACAATGTGAGCAGTGTCAATATGAGGGTTGCTTTGCCTATGCAGAAGCAATCGTACGCAATGATGCCCCTATCAATCGCTGTCCTCCGGGAGGCACGCGCGTTATCACGGCATTAAGCCAACTCTTATCTCGTCCACCACTTCCTTTAGATGAGTCATTAGGCAGATATAAACCACCTCAAGTGGTCCGAATTGAAGAACCCTACTGCATTGGCTGCATGAAATGTATCTTAGCTTGCCCTGTTGATGCGATTGTAGGGGCTCGTCGCTTAATGCACACAGTTATCGCTCAGGAGTGTACAGGCTGTGAGCTCTGCATCCCCCCCTGCCCTCTAAATTGTATTGTCATTGAACCTTTAGATCCTCAACTTGCCGAATCAGAAGAGGGCCTCTCCTCTTGGGAGCAGAAACGCGCTGAGAGATCTCGTCAGCGATTTAGAGCGAAGAAAGCACGAGAGGCGGCTCGTACCAATATTACCGACACCCAGCCTCCTCAAGAAAAAGAGCTTGCCGATCCTGTGCCGAAGGCCAAAATGCTCGATCTTATTGCGCTTGCAAAGAAGAGTTATGAAGAGCGTTAAATTGAATTAAAATCACAATTAGAAATAGCAATTAAAGTCATCATAGATAATATTTTAAATACTCGAAATGTTGGAATATTGAAATATTGAAATACCAGAAATTTCGATCGATTTAAAAACTGAAAGAGTTTAAAGCGTTTAAAGAATTTAAAGAGAGTTAAAATGAGCAAGAAGAAAGAGTATCAGCGCTTAATGAATCGTGAGGAGATCACTCAATTCTTTACCATTCTCCGAAATGAGAATCCTGAGCCTAAAACGGAATTGATCTATAACTCCACATTTGAGTTATTAGTAGCAGTTCTTCTCTCCGCACAATCAACAGATGTCGGCGTTAATAAGGCGACTAAAGATCTCTTTGCAGCCGCAAATACACCACAATCGATGTATGATTTAGGGGAGGAGAAGATCAAAGAGTATATTAAGACATTAGGTCTCTATAACTCTAAAGCAGCAAATCTCCATAAAACTTGCGGCATCTTAGCTACGCAATATCAAGGAGAGGTGCCTAATGAGAGAACGGCACTAGAATCACTCCCGGGCGTTGGCCGTAAAACAGCGAACGTTATCCTTAATACCGCTTTTCGCCAACCGACTATGGCGGTGGATACCCATATCTTTAGACTCTCAAATCGTACAGGTCTTGCGCCTGGAAAGAATGTTCGTGAGGTTGAAGATAAACTGCTTAAACGTATTCCTAAGGAGTTCCTACTCGATGCACATCACTGGCTAATTCTTCATGGTCGTTACACCTGTATCGCTCGTAAACCCCGTTGTGCTTCCTGCTTGGTCTACAATCAATGCCAATATTTAGCAAAGAGTGATGAGTGATGATGAGTAGTGAAATGGCTAATAAGAACCAAAAAAAGCGAGCTCTTTCCGGCTCGCTCTTTTACAATATTGCTGATCCATTAGTAAGATTCAATGGTAGAACTCATTGGTGCATTTATTAATAGAGTTTAATAGAGTTTATTAGAAGAATCTATCGCTTAACTCACCAATGACTCCATCAATTTCTTTACAGAAACTCTTTCACAAAATGGAGCATTAACACTCGCCCAGATCGGCTGAAAATCGACAGGATTATCCCCCATCTCTAACTCATCAATAGTTGCCGCATGCACTAAAAAGAGCTGCTCTGGGAAGGGTAATGTTCTCCCCCGCACTTTTCTTAACTGCATGGTTCCTAAATTGCTGTAGCAGCGACCTAATACTCCGGTCCAGTGCTCTGTTAAAACTGAGTCATACTCATTACTCTTTATGAGTAACTCAGCCTCTTGATCGTTCAATCCTGACTCCGGCGTCAACATAAAGGCTGTGCCAATCCCAACACCATCAGCACCTTGAATAATCGCTGCAGCAAAGAGTGATTTATTATAGATTCCACCAGAGACAGCAAAAGGCTTCTCTAATAGATGAGATCCTTGAATCGTTAAGGCTTGCGCACTAAAGGCATGTGTTCGTACATCACCAATAAATGTGTGGCGCATCCCACCAGATTCAGAGCCTTGTAGAAGATGGACGTCAACCCCACTCTCTTCCCATAAGAGAGCTTCCACCATGTGAGTGGAGTGACCAATAATTTTTACGCCGGCCTCTTTTAGAAGAGAAATAGTCTCTTTTGATGGGATTCCAAAGGTAAAACTGACAACTGGAACCTCTTCATCTAAGATCACCTCTAAAAGATCATCCAGTGGTGAGAGCTCCCAAGCTTCTGTATTGAGATTCTCCACCTCTAAAAGCTCTGCACTGGCAAATCCTTTCATTCGTGAAATTGCATCGGTATAGAGCGATGTCGGAATATCACGGCTCTTCGAAATCATAAGATTAACGCCAAAGGGTCGATCGGTTAGCTCTTTAACAGAGGAGATCTCATGCTGCAATGCTTCGGCAGTTAAGAAACCACCTGCAATCATGCCTAGACCACCACTATTTGAGACTTCAGCAACAAGTTCGGTTGAACCTCCATGGTAGAGAGGAACCTGAATAATTGGGTACTCAATCGATAATTGTTGAGATAAGCGTGCAGGTTTATTGATCGTCATTCTATCTCCAAACTAAATAAGTGAATCGCATTCTGTGTAGTTATCTTAGCAAGTTCTCCCGCTTCAAGCGATTTTTGTTGTGCAATAAAATGGGCTATCGGCACTAAATCCTCAGGAAGATGCATCTCTCCGCGCTGGCGATAGGCACCACTTTGAAAGGGGGCATCTGTTTCAAGTAGTAAGCGATCTAAAGGCGTTGCTTGTAGGAGCTTCTGTAACCTTTTTGCTCGAGGATAGGTCACCGCTCCCCCAAATCCGACATAAAATCCGAGCCCTAAGATCTGCTCTAACTGCTGTAGACTGCAATTGACCCCATGAAATACAGCGCTCGCCCCGGGATAACGCCGTAAAATCTGTAAAACAGCATCCACCGCCTTAAAGGAGTGAATGATTAATGGTAATTGATAGGTCATCGATAACTCTACCTGCGCCTCAAAGAGCGCTATCTGCTTTTGATGATCCTCACGAGAAAAGTCGAGCCCACATTCCCCTACTGCAACCGGAGAGTAGCACTCAATCGCCCTCTTTAACTGCGCTATCGCTAAATCTACAGTCTCTGGCAGAAACCAAGGGTGAAGCCCCAATGCCGGATAGCAATTAGGATTATCTTGCGATATTGCCATAATTGCTGAAAATGATGCCACTGTTGTTGCCGGCACAATCCATGCATCAACCCCGCGCGCTCGAGCACGCTGCAAAAGCTCGAAAAGCCTCTCTGAGGGCTTTATATCATTAAGGTGTATATGAGTGTCGATCACGCTTCTCAATCCCTTTCTGCTAACCCTTTCATACGATATCTTTTATAGAAAATCTACCATAGGCCAACTTAATGGAGCTGTGATACAGCCTCTTCTCTATCATCTCGCCCTTTCAGGTGATAATAGAGCATTAATGCGCCAACCCTAACAAATTCAATCAACTCCTCAAGGGCAAGATAGTCAGACTCATCTGCAAGCTCTTCAACTACCTGCGACTTTTCAAGAGCAGAAAACTCAATAATATATCGAATATACTCTCTACCATCTTCATCAAGCGCAGCATAGAGATCGCTCGAGAGCCCAAAACCATAGCTAAATCCATGACACCACTTAATAAATCCCTCAATTCGATTCTCTAGTGGCTCTTCTGGCAAAAGAAGAGAGAGATTAAAGTCATCCGAATTTAATTCAGCAACGCTCTTCTCATAGAGAATCTTTAAGATCTCTTGATTCAACTCTGCTTCATCAAAACGGATATGCTCAAGCTCGACCAACCAATTGTGGAAGTAATCGAGTGATTCGCCACATAACAAGGCGATAAGGAGGCCTTGTGCCTCTGAAAGATTGAGACCGGGAAATTGCTGTTGCAATAATTCGTAGGTCACGCTCTGGGGGATTTGTGCTTCTGACATCAATCGATTCCTTTCTCTATCAAAGAGGTGCTTTACCAAAGTCTTTTAGACAAGCGCTTTATACCTATTCTTTATGTTAGAAGTCATTAATAGAAGTTCCTAATAAAAGTTCCTAATAGAACTCCTATATAAAAGTCTTCATAACAGTCTTTATAAAAAATCTTTATAAAAGGCCTTAAAAATGTTCTTTAAAAGGGTTCTTTAAAAGCGCTCTATTATAACGTGATTTCCCGGAAAAGAGATACCATAAAAGCCGGCATCAATAGGACTTAATGGAACTCAATGGGATCGAGTCGATACAAAAAGGCTTTAGCACGAAATGTACTAAAGCCTTTTAATATGCTCTGTTAAATAAGGAATACTTACTTATTAACTGACTCGCGAAGACCTTTACCAGCTCTGAATGCAGGTACGCGTGACGCTTTGATCTGAATTGTTTTTTCAGGGTTACGTGGGTCACGACCAACACGTGCAGCGCGATCACGTACTGTAAATGTACCGAAACCAATTAAAGTTACACTATCACCATTTGCAAGCGCTTCAGTAATGGTTTCCATCACTGCTTCAACCGCTTTCGCAGAAGCTACTTTCGTCATTTCCGTTTTTTCTGCTACTGCAGCAATCAATTCAGTTTTGTTCATAAAATTATATCCTACTATTAAAAAAACATGTAATTTGCACGATCATAGTGTGCTTATGTCTATTCAAATTAACAAACTTTGCTAATTCTGTATAGATTTATACGTCCGCAATCGACGCAAGTCAAGTAATTCAATGTGTTTTCGCTCTTTTTTTGATCTCATCGACCTCTTCAGGAAGCGTTGTAAAACTATCGAAGCGTTTCCACTCATCTTGTCTTGTAAGTGATTGTGTTAATGCACAATCTACCACTTCATCGAAGGTTTTTACAGGAATAATCTCTAATGTCTCAAGAATATATTGTGGCACATCTTCTAAATCCTTCACATTCTCCTCTGGAATCAAGACAGTACGAATTCCCGCACGCTCCGCTGCTATCAATTTTTCTTTTAATCCACCAATAATTAACACATGCCCTCTGAGGGTAATCTCACCGGTCATTGCGATATCGGAGCGGATAGGAACCCCTATAAGAGCAGAAAGAATCGCTAAGGTAATAGCAGCACCAGCGCTCGGACCATCTTTAGGAATCGCCCCTTCAGGTGCATGAACATGAATATCCCACTTCTTATAGAAATCATCTGGAAGACCATAATAACTACTTCGAGCTCGAATAACAGTTAATGCTGTTCTTACCGACTCTTTCATCACATCGCCAAGGCTACCGGTAGCAATGAGTTCTCCTTTCCCCGGCACTAACTGAACCTCAATCCCGAGAAGATCGCCACCTACTTGTGTCCAAGCTAAGCCATTAACATAGCCAACCTCATGCTCATCCTCTTTAATACTATGGCGATACTTCATTGCACCAAGATAATATTTGATACGCGCCTCATCAATCACCTCGCCCTTACGATCACGCTCTTTATCGAGCATTCTCTCTTTAATAAATTTACGGAAAAGGGTATTGATCTCTCGCGTCAAATTACGGACACCCGCCTCTTTAGTGTAGTGATTAATTAAGAAAAGAAGCCCCTCATCGGTGAATTTAATCTCCTCACGCGTTAAGCCATTCTCCTTATAAGCGGCAGGAATCAGATGCTCTTTAGCGATCGTTAATTTCTCAAGCTCGGTATAACTTGAAAGCTCAATAATATCCATACGGTCACGAAGTGGACCAGGAATATCATAACTATTGGCGGTAGCAATAAACATCACTTCCGATAGATCGATATCGACATCGAGATAGTGATCATTAAAGGTACTATTTTGTTCCGGATCTAAAACTTCTAAGAGCGCTGCTGCAGGATCACCTTTATGGCTATGCCCTGTCTTATCGAGTTCATCGAGAAGAATGAGAGGATTTTTACTCTTCGCTTTTGCTAAAAGTTGAACCAATTTCCCCGGCATTGCGCCAATGTAGGTTCGGCGATGCCCTCTAATTTCAGATTCATCACTCACGCCTCCTAAGCTCATTCGCACAAACTCTCGCCCTGTCGCTTCAGCAATAGAGCGCGCTAGTGATGTTTTACCAACTCCCGGCGGCCCAATAAAGCAGAGAATATCCCCTTTCTTCGATTTTGTGTGACTAATCACCGCCAAATGCTCGAGGATATGATCCTTCACCTTTTCAAGGCCAGAATGGTCTCGATCTAAGATCTTCTTCGCCGTAATTAGACCATAACGTAAGCGGGAGCGACTATTCCAAGGCATCTTCAAGAGCCAATCAATATAGGTTCGCGCCACCGTTCCTTCTGCTGACATTGCCGGCATCGACTTAAGACGTTTTACCTCATTGAGCGCCTTCTCTTCTGCCTCTTTAGGCATCCCTGCAGCTTTAATCTTCTCTTCAAGTGCCTCTAACTCAGAAAGCCCTGAATCATTGAGATCATCTAACTCTTTATGAATCGCTTTGATCTGCTCATTGAGATAATATTCACGCTGATTTTTTGAGATCTGTGTCTGAACTAAACCATGAATGCGACGTTGAAGATCGATAATATTGAGTTCAACACTCAGATGATTGATAAGTAGATCGGCAGCCTCTCCTAAATCCTCTGCAGCTAAGATCGATTGCTTCTTCTCCACAGACATCGGAATTTCACAAGCAAGCTTCATCACTAATGGATAGAGCGCTTTATCTTCTAACAGAAGCTCCGGCGTTAACTGTTTAATTTGAGCATTTTCTAAGAGCTTCTTCACAAGCTTTTCAAAGGTGCTGTAGTAGACCTCCTCTTCCGCCTCCGTTAAATTATTCTCAAACGGCGCAAGCTTGTAGCTCCCCATAACAAAATCAAAAACATAGCCTTCACTATTTTCATAGACTAACTCTTTCGTCTTCTCTAGTCTGACTCGTTCAAGGGCCTCTAATGTTACTTGGTAGGATCCCCCTTTTGAGAGCTTACTAGAGATAATGCGGACAACCACACCGGTATGGTAGATGGTCTCCATATTGATCTTCTCTTCATCAGGGTCTTTTAAACTCATCAAAAGAACACGATTATCAACCTCAGCTGACATCTCAAGTGCTCCTATTGATAGGGGTCTACCCACTAAAAGTGGAGTTTTTGTCCCCGGAAATACAACTAAGTCGCGAAGCGCTAAAATAGGTAATTCCGCATCTTTTACTCGTTTTTGAGACATTCGTTTTTATCTCCAATTTATTATAATGTGATTTGGTATTGATCCACGTTTTATCGGTCAATCTCTGCATCAATGATCTTACCACCTAAGCGTGATTGTTAGAAGTTATGCTATAGTAGCCCCCGGCGCCACTTCGTAGCGATCCTCTAAAGCGGCTCGACAAATTTATGAGCCTTCTTCTCTTTGAGACCAATTTTTTATGAGTCTTTCTATCTCTCTTCTAGCTCTTTTCTATGTCTATGACTTTCGATAGTTTTCTATAACTTTCTATAACTTTATTTGTGGATTTCTCTATGACTTTTCTCTCAATCATCGATCAGTTTTTTATAAACTTGCTTATAAATCTCTTATAACTCTTTTATAAATTTGTCTATAAAGTTTATATTTCGATAAACTCTATATCCTTATACATTTATATCCTCATATATTTGCTAAAGACATTTAATAGCGACCTTTGATAACGACCTCTATAAACCGATACAGATGAATCTTAATATGGCGACAGATCACACACATTTCAAGCTCTCCACCCATTATTCTCCTGCAGGGGATCAACCTGCGGCAATTGCTGCCTTAACGGAAGGACTCAATGATGGTCTGGCATTCCAAACACTGCTTGGCGTAACGGGTTCAGGAAAAACCTTTACCATGGCCAATGTGATTCAAAATACACAGCGGCCGGCGATGATCTTAGCCCCGAATAAGACATTAGCTGCACAGCTTTATGGAGAAATGAAGGAGTTTTTTCCAGAGAATGCGGTGGAGTATTTTGTCTCCTACTACGATTACTATCAACCTGAAGCTTATGTCCCGGCATCCGATACCTTTATTGAAAAAGATGCTTCGATCAATGATCATATTGAACAGATGCGTCTATCTGCGACAAAAGCGATTCTAGAGCGCCCCGATACCATTATCATCGCAACTGTTTCTGCCATTTATGGTCTTGGAGATAAGGATCACTATATGAGTATGATCCTCCATGTCACAAAAGGAGAACGCATTGATCAGCGAGATATTATTAGACGATTAGTTGAGCTGCAATATACGCGCAATGATACGATTTTAGAGCGAGGAAACTTTAGAGTCCGTGGCGAGGTGATCGATATCTTTCCTGCTGAGAGTGAACGAGATGCTGTGCGGATTGAGCTCTTTGATGATGAAATTGAGAAGCTCTCCTTCTTCGATCCGCTAACGGGACATGTTTCACGCAATGTTCCCCGCTTGACGGTCTATCCTTCGAGCCACTATGTTACTCCAAAAGATCGACTCCTCGCCGCTGTTGAAGAGATTAAAGTGGAGCTTGCGGCACGTTTAGAAAAGCTTCGTTCCCAAAATAAACTGTTAGAAGCGCAACGCATTGAACAACGCACTAAATTTGATATTGAGATGATGATCGAACTAGGCTACTGCCAAGGAATAGAGAACTACTCACGCTACCTCTCTGGCAGAAATCCCGGAGAACCACCACCGACACTCTTCGATTATCTCCCCTCAAATGCGATCCTCTTTATTGATGAATCGCACGTTGCCGTTCCACAAGTCGGCGCAATGTATAAAGGAGATCGCTCCCGTAAAGAGACCTTGGTCAATTACGGTTTCCGCCTCCCCTCTGCACTCGATAATCGGCCACTCAAATTTGAGGAGTTTGAAAACTTGATGCCCCAAACCATCTTTGTTTCTGCAACACCTAGCACCTATGAAGCTGAACATGCCGATCAAGTGGTAGAGCAAGTTGTCAGACCTACGGGGCTTCTCGACCCTATCGTCGAAGTTCGCCCGGCAGAGACACAGGTCGATGATGTCCTTTCTGAAATTCATCAGCGCCTCCCTAAAAATGAGCGGGTCTTAATTACAACTTTAACCAAAAAGATGTCAGAGGATTTAACAGAATTCTTAGCAGACCATGGAATCAAGGTACGATATCTTCACTCCGATATCGATACGGTCGAGAGAGTTGAGATTATTCGGGATCTACGCCTCGGCATCTTCGATGTCTTAGTAGGTATTAACCTCTTACGAGAAGGGCTCGATATCCCGGAAGTCTCTCTCGTTGCTATTTTAGATGCCGATAAAGAGGGCTTTCTCCGCTCAGAGCGCTCTCTGATTCAGACAATAGGACGCGCCGCACGAAACTCAGAAGGAAAAGCGATTCTCTATGCCAATAAGATTACAAAAGCGATGCGCGCCGCAATTGATGAGACAGAGCGTCGAAGAGCTCTGCAAGAAGCACACAATCAGCAACATAATATTACCCCCACAACAATTAAAAAGCAGATTCAAGATATTATGTACGATGCACGCGATAATGCTCCTGACAATGAGTATATCAAAGAGTATCGTGGCAAATTGATGATCGATGCACAGAGTGTTGAAGATGAACATCAATTCAAATCTGATCCTAAAAAGTTAGCGAAACATCTCGCTCAATTAGAAAAAGAGATGCTCGATCATGCTCAAAACTTAGAATTTGAAGCCGCAGCTGAAGTGCGAGATGAGATCGAACGTCTCAAAAGAGAGTTCCTGCTTACTTAAAGCCCAAAAATGCTGATACAAGAGCATACTGATAATAAGTATGCTCATATCAATGTGCGTAGCCAACAGAGACCAGAGGCCAGAGACTATTAAGACTATTATAATGAGTCGTTATCGATCATTCCCAACTGAAATTTTTCAGTGAGGTTCTTCATTACAGTTTTTCATCAAAGAGCATGATAAAATAGCAAAAAATTGAATAGCAATCTAAAAGCGAGGAGATATCATGAAAAAAGCGGTAGGATTCATCGGTGGTGGCAATATGGCAAAAGCGATATTGAGCGGTTTATCACAACAAAAGGAGCACTTTGATCTCTATCTTTGTGATCGAAATGAGGAGAAACGCACCTATTTCCAACAATCATTAGGGGTGACTACTTCTGCCGATTATCGGGACTTTATCGCCAAACTCGATATCATCATTCTTGCAATTAAACCACAAGGTTTCCCAGAGCTTTTAACAGAACTCAAACCGCTCCTTGAAAAAAAGCCGTTAATAATCTCTGTTGCTGCCGGAGTCTCTATTGAGGCTATTTTACGTGGAATCGATGCCACTGAATATCCGATCATTCGTGTGATGCCTAATACTCCTTCCACCATTGGTCTTGGTGCATCGGCGCTCTATGCTAACGAATCGGTCTCAGAAACGGAACGTCATGAAGCGGATCAGATCTTCTCTAGTTGCGGAATTACGACATGGCTCGAATCAGAAGCGCTAATCTCTGCTGCTGTTGCTGTGTCAGGATCGAGCCCGGCGTATATCTACTATTTGATGGATATTATGAGTCGTGTAGGCGAAGAGATGGGATTAAGCCCAGAAAGCAGCAAAGTATTGACACAACAAGCGGTACTTGGATCTGCACGTTATAGCCAACTCTCTGATCTCTCCTGTGACCAACTAAAGAGAAATGTGATGTCCCCCCAAGGAACCACAGAGCAAGCGATCTTTAGCTTAGAGCGAAATCATTTTGAAAAGATTATCAAAGCGGCGATGACGGCAGCTTTTGATCGTGATAAAGAGCTCTCCGAATTGATCTCTGAACAGATCAACTAGCTCTCTTCTCACGCAAGATCAAAGTAAAAATCAATATAAAAATTAATATAAAAATCGATACAAAAAACTGAAGTACAAATTTTTATATCCATCCATTCCCACTTGATACAAGAGGAGCCAAATCTCTGATGATCAATAATATCTTTGAGTTTCTGATTGAAGTTGCATATAGCTTTGCGATGATCTTTATCCTTCTACGCTTTCTGTTGCAACTTGTTAAAGCGAACTTCTATCATCCCATTGTGCAATCGATTGTAAAATTGACCAATCCCATTATTTTACCCATTCGTAAAATCACTCCAATTGTAGGAAGTGCCGATTGGTCTGCGATCTTAGCGGCAATTTTGATCACCATCATCAAATATATTCTCTTGATGTTACTTAAAGTGATGCTCCCCATCTCCCCTTTAGCCTTAGTGGGCGTTGTTATTTTGGAGATCCTTCGTAATATTATCTATATCTATCTCTTTGCCTATATTATTCAGGCAATTAGTAGCTGGATCGGCTCATCGCCAAGACAGAGTGTCTTCTTGAGCCTCCTCAATCAGTTACTAGCGCCCATTATGAAACGTTTTCCCTTTAAACTGCAGGTAGGAATGATCGACTTTCGCCCAATGGTCATTGTCCTTGGACTCTTTTTAGGCTTAAATATCATCAATCATCTCTATGCCAAATTAGTCTTTTTTGCATAATTGCATAATTGCATAATTGACATACTTGCCATCATGAGAAGAGAGCTAAGCTGAGAGGCTAAGCGAACGAAAGAGATTAGATTAGGATGAAATTAAGAATAAAATTAAAAACAGATTGAGAATATGAGAGCAGTAATAGAGAGCGATACAACGGGAATGATCACAGAATCGATCACTGAAGCGGACTATCAGATGCATAAAGCTTTTATGCAAGAGGCGCTTTTAGAGGCTAAAAAAGCAGGCGCTCTTGGCGAAGTCCCTATTGGTGCGGTAATTGTTTATAAGGGTGAAATTATTGCTCGTGGGCATAATCGCTCAATTATCGACCATGATCCTACCGCACATGCCGAGATTGTTGCTATACGGAAAGCGTGCGCTAAACTCAAAAATTACCGCTTGCCGGGGAGTACCCTCTACGTCACGCTAGAGCCTTGCACAATGTGTGCTGGCAGTTTTCTCCATACACGGATCGATACCGTTGTCTATGGTGCGGGAGATTCCCGTAATGGCGCATTAGGAACTAATCTCAATATCAATGACTATAAAGCATTTAACCATAAAATCACCATTATTCCACGCATCCTCCAAGAGGAGTGTAGTTCACTTATCAAAGCATTTTTTCGAGAGCGTCGGGTTAAAAAATAGAGGAGCAAATTATTATGACAACCATTAAAGAGGCCTATTTCAAACTGATCGAAGAGAAAGGTTTTAAGGTCGATCCCGTCCAAGTTTCTGTCGCTGAGAGTTATGACAAATTGAGAACTAAAATTCTCGCTGACGCCCCTGTTCCGGCAGAGGATTCTCGCTCCTTTATGCAGAAGATGTTAAAGCCTTTTGCCGAGCAACCTGTCACTTATAGTGATCCTCGTGGTCTCTATATCTATGGTCGTGTCGGTAGAGGAAAGACCTTCCTGATGGATCTCTTCTTCAATAATATTGATGTCCCGAAAATTCGCGAGCACTACTACCACTTTATGCAAGATGTGCATCAAAAGATGCGTCAATATCAAGGTTCTGAAGATCCTCTTAAGTTGGTGGCAAAAGAGTTTGCAAAAGAGTGTAAAGTCCTCTGTGTTGATGAGTTCCATGTAATTGATATCACCGATGCGATGATTCTCTATCGCCTCCTCGATGCCCTCTTAGCGGAGGGAATCTTCTTTATTACAACATCTAATCGTCCACCAGAAGATCTCTACAAAAATGGATTACAACGACAACAATTCCTCCCGGCGATTGATATCATCAAAAATCGTCTTGAAGTGATTGTGCTCGATACCGATCAAGATTACCGCATGCGCCATATCGATAGTGCCGATGTCTGGTTTACCGGCACAGAAGAGGAGCAAGAGAAAGCGTTTAAACTTAAATTTGAAAAGTTAACCGGTGGCTCTGATCAACCTGAAACGCTCGATGTTAATGGCCATCCCTTCCATATGTTAGAGCTTTATGAGAAGAGCGCATGGTTTACCTTTGATGAAGCTTGCTGCAAAGCACGTTCATCGCAAGATTTTATCTACCTTGCCACCATATTAGATACCGTCTTCTTCAGTGGTCTACCACAATTGACGCGCGATCTTGAAAATGAAGCACGACGCTTTGTCATTATGATAGATGAGTTTTATGACCAAGGTGTCAAGGTGATTATTGGCTCGGAAGTGCCGATGGAGCAGCTCTATGCCCCGAAAGGAGAGAAGGCCCTCGATTTTGAATTTGATCGTACAATCAGTCGCCTTATTGAGATGCAATCACAAGAATATTTAGATCAACCCAAAAGAACTAGTAATAAACGAGACAACTAAGAGAGATTATGAGCATCCATCCCAACCCCAATACACAACAGTTTTTAGAGGCTTTAAGCGCAAAAAATTTTAGCGGGGAGATTGAGGTCTCCTATGCCCAGAGATTGATGGCGGCAACTGACAATTCGATCTATCAATTAATGCCTGAAGCGATTCTATTTCCGAAAGATAATCACGATGTAGAAAAGGTGATGAGTCTCTTAGGAGAAGAGCAGTTTCGTCAGATAACTCTCTCTACCCGTGGCGGTGGAACAGGGACAAATGGACAATCGCTCAATAGTGGTCTTATTCTCGATCTCTCGCGGCATATGAATAAAATTCTCCACTTTGATGCCGATCGAAGAGTTGTTACGGTCCAGACAGGAGTTGTTAAAGATCAGCTCAATGCCTATCTTCGCCCCTATGGCTATTTCTTTGCGCCTGAACTTTCAACTTCTAATCGTGCCACTATTGGGGGGATGATCAATACTGATGCATCAGGACAAGGCAGCTGTGAGTATGGTAAGACAAGTCAACATGTTCTTGAGATCTTAGCTTATCGTATTGGTGGAGAAGCCATCATCAGTAGCGCCTTTGAGGGGACAAGAGAGAATACTCAATCTCATCCCTTAGCAACAGAACTCTACCAAGCGCTTCTGCCGCATAAAGAGGAGATTCATGCTCATTTCCCACAACTTAATCGATTTATTACCGGATATGATCTCGATCACTTCACTCAAGATGAGAAGATTAATCTCAATCATCTTCTCTGTGGATCTGAAGGGACTTTAGGGGTCTTTACCGAAGCAAAGCTCAATGTCTTACCGATCCCTAAAGCAACAGCTCTCGTTCTTATTACCTATGATGATTTTATCGGCGCATTAGAAGATGCCCCGCTCTTAATGGGAGCAACTCCGAAGCCAACATCGGTGGAGGTGATCGATAATATTGTGATGGAGATCGCAAAAAATGATTTTATCTGGGCAACTACAGAATCATACTTTAGCGGTATCGATTATGAGGCGCTAAAGGCGATTCAGCTAGTTGAGTTTAATGCAGATAATCTCGAATCGCTTGAAGAGATGGTGACCACCTTTAGCCAATATATTGAATCCCACCCTCACAAAAGCCGACTCTCTATCCGCCCACTCTTAGGGAAAAAGGCTGTTCTCGACATTTATGCACTTCGTAAACGTGCTGTAGGGTTACTCGGTGCCGTTCAAGGAAATCGCCGCCCGATCCCCTTTGTAGAAGATACTGCTGTACCTCCTGAAAATTTGGCACCCTTTATTGCTGAGTTTCGAGCGATTCTCGATCAAGCTGCCGTTAAATATGGCATGTTTGGACATGCAGATGCCGGCGTTATTCATGTTCGTCCCGCGCTCGATCTTAAATTAGAGGAAGATCGCCCACTTATTCGTGAAATCTCAGATCAGGTCTATCAGCTCTGCCAAAAATATGGGGGCGCTCTCTGGGGAGAACATGGAAAAGGGGTACGCTCTGAGTATGCGCAAGATTTCTTCGGCAAACTCTACCCGCTTGTCCAGAGTGTCAAAGCGGCATTTGATCCCCACAATCAGCTCAATCCCGGCAAGATCGCCTCAGCGGATCATCATGCCCTTTTAAAGATTGATGAAGTACCACTTCGCGCCGACTTTAATCGACAGATCAATAGCCACTACTGGGCAGAAAATGCTTATGCCACAACCCTCTACTGTAATGGTAATGGTGCCTGCTTCAACTATGATCTCAATGCGGCAATGTGCCCTAGCTATAAAGCAACACGGGAACGCATTCACTCCCCTAAAGGGCGTGCTGAGCTGATCAAAGAGTGGCTTCGACAAAAATCACACAATATTGTTCAACCTCAATTTGAAGAGGCACTCTATGACTCGCTCTCACTCTGCTTAAGCTGTAAATCTTGTGCTGGTGAGTGCCCTATTAAGGTCAATATTCCGGCGGCAAAATCGCAATTTCTCAATGAATATTATCAAAAGAAAAAACGCCCCCTCTATGAGCAGATCTTAATCAATGCAGAGAAGATGGCGGAAAAGAGCGCAAAAGTAGAAGGCCTTTCCAATTGGGTCACAAAAAATAGCCTTACAAAGCAGCTCTTCTCTCAGATTGGCTTGATTGATCTTCCTCTTCTTGAGCGCTCACAATATCATGCAGATCAACACTACTATCAACAGCTAACGCTTGATAATCTCTCTCTCTTAGAGTCAGTTAAAGCGCCTGAGAATAGCGTTATTTTAGTGCCGGACTCCTTCTTTATGTTCTATGATGCGGCTACTTTTAATGCCACTGTAGAACTTCTCCATAAATTAGGAGTTACGATCTTTATCGCACCCTACCAACCCTCTGGAAAGGTAGCTCAAGTCTATGGCGCTTTAACACAATTTAAAAAAGAGGCGGAGACTCAAAATGAGCTCTTAACTAAACTTGCCGCTTACGGCATTTCTCTTGTCGGTGTTGAGCCGCCAATCACACTTGCCTATCGTGAAGAATATCCTGCTATCGGCCTTGCTTCTCCTCACGTTGCGCTAATCCAAGAGTGGTTAACCACCTATCTTGCCACTAGAGATGATCTTCCCCAGATAACAGAGAAGATAGATCTAAAATTGATGAGCCACTGTACTGAAAAAACCAATGCAACCCATGCCCCAAAAGCGTGGCAAGAGATCTTTGCCCGTTTTGGGATCACACTCAATGAGGAGAAGAGCGGCTGCTGTGGAATGAGTGGAGGCTTTGGTCATATTAAGAAAAACCGTGAGCTTTCTGAAAAGATCTATTCCCAATCATGGGGTGAGATTGTGCAAAAAAATAATCCTGAGATACTCTTAGCAACGGGATCCTCCTGTCGAAGCCAGGTCAAACGCTTTGATAATGTAACAATTGTCCATCCAATCGTAAAACTCAATCAGTTACTCACACCGTTTTTGTAGAGATAGCTATTGAGATTGAAGATGGGTTATAGTGTCTATCTACCATTTTAAATGGGTTCGATAAACTCGATAGGTTCAATAGATTCAATCGACTCAAAATATTCAAAAGAGACGATGATGATGATTTAAAGCGGCATTGACCGAGCCGCACCCTCTCTTACAAAATAGATAAGGAGATATTATGGATACTATGAAAGCAGTGATTCTAACAGAGTTTGGTGCCCCTTCTGTCCTTCAATTAGGGGAGAAAGAGCGCCCAAGCATTGGTAAGAATGACATTCTGATTAAGGTGAAAGCCGCTGGGGTAAATCGCCCTGACGTTATTCAAAGAAAAGGTTACTATCCAGCTCCTGAAGGGGAACCTCAAGATATTCTTGGACTAGAAGTTGCCGGTATTGTTGAAGCTGTGGGAGAGAATGTCACTCGCTGGAAAGTAGGAGATGAGGTCTTTTCTCTAATTGGCGGTGGTGGCTATGCGGAATATGTTCGTGTCGATCAAGATTTAGCATTACCAAAACCTCAAGAGTTGAGCTTTGTGGAAGCGGCAAGCCTTCCTGAAACACTCTATACTGTCTGGAGCAATGTCTTCCAGCGGGGAGCGTTAAAACCTGGGGAGAACTTCCTTGTTCATGGAGGAAGTAGCGGGATCGGAATCACAGCGATTCAACTTGCTAAAATTATTGGCGCTCATGTCTATACAACCGTAGGTAATAGTGAAAAACAGGCTGCCGTAAAAGCATTAGGTGCTGAAATTGCGGTTAATTATAAAGAGGAAGATTTTGCAGAAGTCTTAAAAGAGATCGGTATCGATGTTATTCTCGATATGATTGGCGGTGACTACTATGAGAAGAATATCGATCTTCTCAATCCTGATGGTCGACTGGTCTATATCAACTCGATGGGAGGAGCAAAAGTGACGGCAAATCTAATGAAGATTATGCAAAAACGCCTCACCGTTACCGGTAGCACTCTTCGTTCTCGTGAGTATGCCTTCAAACGACAATTGACTGAAGATATTCGTCGTGATGTTTTACCATTGCTCGTAAAAGGTCATTTCAAACCGGTCATCTGTGCCACTTTCCCACTCGCGGAAGCAGATAAAGCACATGAGCTGATGGAGTCGAGCGCCCATATTGGTAAAATTGTTCTAGAAGTTAACTAAACGTTAACTAGTGACTAATTAGACTATTGATTAGATAATTAATTGGACAATAATGATTCCATAGTAGTTCTCAACACAACAATTTTAAAAAGCGTCATATCCTCTCTTGAAAAGAGATCTATGGCGCTTTTTCACTTCTAACTGACCGATATTAATCATTCCCACCCTGAGTGCTCGTCATTAATCATGAACCACTCATCACCAAACACCAGTAAACCAGTAAACCAATAAACCAATAAGACAAGAAATCGATCACTAATGGCTAGTGGATAGAGTGGCTAATCGCATGATTTCTACCAATTTATTGGCACATCGTTAGAAAAGGAGTAGGATAAATATCGCTCTTTTGAGAAAAAAGATGACTCCCCCCTTTTCAAGCATATTAGCGATTGATCCTTCTTATGAAATATCCAAGCTTTATTCCAAAACCTGCTGAAATTCCCGCCATCATCCCCGGCCTACTGCTTGCGATAGGAACGGCTACAATTGCCGGACTTCTATCTCTCTTTATTCCTGTTATTGGCCCATCACCGATCGCCATCTTTCTTGGCATTATTTTAGGGAACCTCTTCTTCAAACAGGATCGCTTTCAGAAAGGGACTCGCTTTGCTGAAGGGCGCCTTCTAGAATATGCCATTGTGCTATTGGGTTTTTCAATTACCTTCTCAACGCTCGGAGAGCTCGGATTAGCAGGAACGCTCTTTATTACCTTGCAAATTATCGGTACCCTTCTCCTTGCGATTGGAATTGGAAAGCTACTTCATTTCACACAAAATTACTATCTTCTAATGGCGGCAGGAAATGGGGTTTGTGGCTCTTCTGCTATTGCGGCAACTGCCCCAGTTATTGGTGCAAAAGAGGCGGAGCGAGGCTTGATCATTACAATCGTCAATCTAATGGGGACGATCATGATGTTTCTTCTTCCCTTAATTACCCTCGCTCTTTATGATCAAGCGCTACTGCAAGGGGCTTTTATTGGTGGGATCTTACAATCTGTCGGTCAAGTAATTGCTAGTGCAAGCATGCTAGGGGATGAGGTGATGCGAGATGCCACAATCTTTAAGATTATGCGAATTGCCTCACTTCTCTTTATTGTCCTTCTCTTTCACCATATTGCTGCACGAAATGCTCGCAAAGAGCCACAGGCGCTCCAAAATTTGTCTCAAAAAAATGTGGCATTGAAGAGTAGCAAACAACCCATCTCCGCCCAGCTGCCGACACTTATTCATGCTCTGATCAAGATTGTTCCCTGGTATCTCTTTGGATTTATGATCGCTTGCACCCTCAATTCGATAGAGATTATTCATCAAGATCTAACAAAAAGCCTGCTACGACTCAGTGGTCTTTTTGAAGTGACTGCGCTTGCCGCAATTGGTCTGCGTCTTAATATCTCCCTCTTAAGACAACAGGGGGGAAAATTGGCGCTCTATGCACTTATTCTTGGAACAGGACAGATTCTCTTGGCACTACTCTTAATCGCTTTTTTTCTGCAGTAATGGTGAATCCTTCCTGCTCAAGGAGTGCTATTTTAGTCCTCAGCCCTCCACTATAACCTCCCAAGCTGCCATCACTGGCAATCACGCGATGACAAGGAATAATAATCGGCAAAGGGTTTCTTCCATTCGCATTCCCCACCGCCCGAGTTGCCCGCGGATGATCAATTAAGAGAGCTAATTGTTGATAACTGATCACCTCTCCGTAAGGTATTTTTCCTAAAGCCTCCCAAACCTGTCGCTGAAATGGGGTTCCAAGTGGAAAGAGAGGTATTGTAAACTGCTGCAACGTTCCGGCAAAATAGGCAGAGAGCTCGGCAATCGCTTGAGTAATGAGCTGATAATTGCGCTCATTAAGACTCTGCTCTGACAATCTCTCTTCAGAAGATGATTCCGCGCTTTCGTTAAGATCTGTAGGCATTAAAAATTCTAAGGGACCGGAGATCGCTACTGCGATTCTCTGCCATGCTGTTGCTAATGAATGATCTGTCTCTTGCGATTCCGTTTGAGATATCTCCCGCAGAAAGCGGTGTAGATCATCTGTGAGCCCCATCTTTAACTGAGAGATATCGAGGGCTAATAACCCCTCTTTTTGCCATAAAAAACCGATCTCCCCAGCGGGAAATCGGTGGTAATAGTAGTAGCGTAGCCCTTTAAGTTGCGATAGCTGTTGTAGTATCCGTTTTGCCATCTCGCGCCTACTTCTCTAAAGCTTCAACCTGATCAGCACCAAAATACTTTTGAGAAAATGCCATTCTTTCAGCAATCGACTCTGTCGGTAATTCAGCCTTCTCAAGCGCTGCAAGGTGTTCCTCAACCTTTCTTGCTCGTGCCGAAAGCCCGGCATTATTAGCAATCTGGATATTTAATCCAGGACGCGCATTAATCTCTAACACTAATGGACCTTTTGTCTCATCGAGTACCATATCAACCCCGATATAACCGAGCTGGCTCAACTCATAACAACTCGTTGCCAGCTCCAAAAAGCCCTCCCAGTTAGGGAGTGTTACGCTACTAACCTCATTATTCGTATCGGGATGCCGATGGATAATCTCATTGAGCCAGGTTCCTTTTAAGGTCGTTCCGCTCTTTAGATCAACCCCAACACCGATAGCCCCCTGATGCAGATTTGCCTTCCCGCCTGACTGACGAGTAGGAAGCCTTAACATCGCCATAATAGGATATCCCATCAGAACAATAATCCGAATATCAGGAACCCCCTCATAACTGATGCTGCTAAAGATTGGATCTGAAGTGACTTTATACTCTATCAAGGCCCGATCGCGCGCGCCACCTAAGGAGTAGAGTCCTGTTAATGTACTAGAGATCTGATACTCAATCTCATCGAGCGTAATGAGTCGACCAGAGACCGTTTTATAGCGATAATCATCAAACTTATCCGCGATAACAATAATGCCATCTCCCCCAGCACCTTGAGCGGGTTTAATTACAAATTCTCGTTTATCACCGATAATCTTTTTAAGACGTTTAATATCACTCTCCGTCTCAATCACACCATACATCTCAGGTACATTGATTCCGGCAGCAATTGCTCGCTCTTTAGTTAAGATCTTATCATCAACATAAGGGTAGAAGCGGCGATCATTATATTTGAGAACAAAGTCCCCATTGCGCTCATTGATCCCCATAACGCCTCGTTTTCGTAGTGCGCGCCAACGCTTAATCCATGTCAACATCGCTACTTATCCTCTTTTAACATCGCTTTAAAACGCTTCAACTCCGTTAAACGATAACCACGATAACGTCCCATCATCAACATAAAGCCCGCAAGGACAAGTAAGATGCCGGGGAAGGTAAAGACGAAATAGACCAGCTCTTCCACCTCCATTAAGAGATAAGCTAATGAAGAGGCGATCAATGTTCCGATACTAATCTTTAAGACATTCCCAGCACCACGCTCCTCCCAAGTAATTGAGAGTCGTTCAATTGTCATTGTTAAAATAACCATGGGGAAGAGACCGATAGCTAAACCTTTTGCAAATCCCATCTTATAGCTAAAGATACTTAAGACAGCGATCATAATAATTACAAAAGTTAAAACAACAGAGAGTCGCGACAACATCTGCAATTTAAGATGCTCAAGATAGGAACGAACTAATAATCCCATGGCAATAATAATTGAGAAGAAGATCGCCCCAAAGGCCAAGCCCGTCTCTCTAAACGCAAGCGCAATCAGCACCGGTGTAAAGGTTCCAAGTGTCTGAATACCCACCACATTACGAACCAGAAGAATCACTAAGACACCAAATGGGATCATCAACATCAACTCATAGCCATATTGAATTGAGATTGGGAGACTATAGAGAGAATAAGCTAAAAATTCTGAACTCGCGGTATTTGTCGATTGAGCAAGACTAATCGCCGTAAGCTGCTTATCGGTCACACTAAAGGAGACCTTCGCACGAACACCATTATCAACAGAGAGAATCGGCTGATCGCCAATCGACCAGATAATCGCATTTTTCGGTAGACCCACCATTCCGGTTGTAAGATTGAAGTAGTACCATTTTCCAACAGTTGTATTCTTCGATCCTTCTTTCTTAGTTGTCTCAATATAACTTCTCAGCCAGATCTCCGGCGACTGATCAACACTCGGTTTTAACTCCAGAGTATTGACTCGCTGAACAGGAATATGGGCTTGTGAGAGAAGGAGCTCAGCCACCGCATAACGATTCTTAGCAGAGAGATCCCCCTTCAATAAGGTTTTCACATTGATATTATCGGGATCATTAACACGACGAATTGTCTCGCTGATAAAGCTCATCGTATTAGATGAGGTCGCACGAATATCTGTAACTAAAGCATCAGCGGCTAATTTATCAGCCCCTTCAAGTGGAATCGGCTCCCGATAGATCGCGCCCTTCTCTTCTACCTTCTCATTCATCCCAAAATTAGGGGAAAGTGCTAGACGATAGTAGAGCGTCTCTGGCCCCTTTGTTCTTCGAATGGAGTAGTGCCCAATCTTATTGCCATACTCATCCTGCTCTAGAACTTGACCATACTGCTTATCTGCAATTAAAGATTCGCTATAAAGTGAGTATTGATTGTAGATGGTGGGAAGATAAAACTTAACGCTAACCCCTGAATTAGCGGGGACATCATAGGTGATCTTGGCATCAATAGTCCAAAGATCCTCAACCGCTCGATCAGTAAAGGGGATCTGTAATACATAACGCTCATAAGCGATAGAGCCTAGACCGAATGCTACAAGAAGAAATACTAAAACTCTTAAATGAAGATTTACGGAACGCATTGGATACTTTCCTTATTTGGCTAATCGGTAACTACTAAGATAATGATTTAAAATGACTTAAAATGACTTAAAATGACTTAAATTAAGTTAGATAAAGTAAGTTAGATAAATTAAATTGAATAAATTAAATTGGAGAAATTGAGTTAGATTGAACAAGTTAAATTAAACTAGATTAGATGGGCTTAGCTTGAACCTACTCAAACTTAGATACGATTCAATCACCTGTTCAATCATCATTTAAATCATCGTTTCAATCAATATCAATGATAAGAGATGATGATAAAAATGGTAAAACCGATCAGGATTAATCATATATAAGCTGATCATACTAGATTAATCACATTGAGCGGGAGCTGTATAGCGCTTACTGGCATCAACTAGAGCATTGAGCTCTCTCAACGCTTTAGCACCAATTAAGAGAGGATAATTAAAGTGACCTCTATTGGTTAAATTGACATCAATCACAGCCTTTTGTCCCCCAATGCAGATCGTCATCGCAACCACAGGCCGCTTTGCAGAGGCGATATCATCGCTATCATCATTCTCTTCAGCGCGTTGCTTAATCCGAGAGATCTTCACAAGTGGCAATGTCTGTGTCGGCAGTGGCTTATCATCCACAACGGGAGTAAATCGCACCCAATCTTCACCATCTTTCTGATAATACTCAATATCGATAGCATTCAGAGATGCGGTATAGGCACCGGTATCGATCTTCGCTTTGATACTTTTACCGCCTAACTCATCGATTTTGACACGCTCATAACGTCCATAAATCGGTTGCGTCACCTGCGGCTTCAAAACCTCTTTTTGAGGCTTATCAGCAGCAAATGTAATACCCATAACCGATATGACCAGGCTACCGATCATCGCTAAGAGCACCGTTAATCTCTCAATCTTTATTCTGCTCATCCTTTCTTCCTATCTTCGTCTCTCGATCTTTACAACTATTTCGCTTCTGCGTTATTTTTGTTTTGCTTCTATTTAGTTTTTAAGATCGGGCTTACGCTTTTAATTTTTGTCAGTTTAGCATAGATCTTTTCATGGAGAAAAATTCTCCCCCTAAATCTATTCCCATTTAACGCACAATAATTGCACGAATCAGCGCTTTCAAGATAATGCGATACGTTTCTTAGCATAAATCACGATATAATAGCCTTCTTTTTCATTACTTTTGAGCAGAAGGAGTTCTTGTTAATGACGATTCAGGCAGATATGCAAGCCCATTTCGCAGCACTACCGACCATCATCGCCACCGACATCAATGCCAAAGAGGCCCAGGTATCGGCAGCCATTAAGCTACTTGATGAAGGCGCAACAGTTCCCTTTATTGCCCGTTATCGTAAAGAGGTCACCGGAGGCTTAGATGATACGCAACTGCGTCATCTAGAAGAACGCCTTATCTATCTGCGGGAGCTTAATGCAAGAAGAGAGACGATCCTGAACTCTATTTTTGAACAAGATAAGTTGAGTGATGACCTTCGCAAGAAGATTAATGCTGCCGAGACAAAGATGGCGCTTGAGGATCTCTATCTTCCCTATCGTCCTAAGCGACGCACACGCGCCCAGATTGCGATTGAAGCAGGAATTGAACCTCTTGCAGATCAATTACTCACCCTAACCACAACTTCTGATCTCGATATTGAGGTATTGGCGACACAATACCTCAATCCCGATCAAGGTTTTACCGACCCTAAAGCCGTTCTCGATGGTGCTCGCTTTATTCTCATCGAAAGAATTGCCGAAAATGCTGAGTTATTAGGCGCGCTCCGAAACTATCTCTGGAAAGAAGCAGAACTCCATTCCCAAGTAGAGGCTGGAAAAGAGGAGATCGGTAGTAACTATAAAGATTACTTTCTCTTTCAAGAGCCGATCCATAAAATTCCTTCCCATAGAGCATTAGCACTGCTTCGTGGTAGAAATGAAGCGATCTTACAGCTCAATCTCAAGCTACCTATTGAGCTTGAGGAAGTTCCGCTTCAAATGATTACAGACCATTTAGCGCTGACCGCCCCTCACACCTGGCTTAAAGAGACGATTCGTCTCAGCTGGAGAGCAAAACTGCATCTCTCCCTCTCTTTAGAGCTGATCAATCAGATGCGTGAAGCTGCAGAGAATGAGGCCATTGCCGTCTTTGCTCGTAATCTCAAAGATCTACTCCTAGCCTCCCCTGCTGGAGAGAAAGCGATTTTAGGAATCGATCCCGGCCTTCGAACAGGCTGTAAAGTCGCGGTTGTTGATCGTACTGGAAAATTATTGGAGACGGCAACCATCTATCCTCATGCGCCTCATAATCGCTGGAGACAATCTTTAGAGATCTTAATCGAACTGGTGAAAAAATATGATCCACAGCTGATCTCTATCGGCAATGGAACTGCTTCTCGCGAAACAGATAAATTAGCCGCTGATCTCTGTCTGCAATTTCCTAAACTTAATAAGGTTGTAACAAGCGAAGCGGGTGCTTCGGTCTACTCAGCATCAGAGACTGCCGCGAAAGAATTTCCAGATCTTGATGTCTCTCTCCGAGGAGCGGTATCGATCGCTCGACGTCTCCAAGATCCACTCGCTGAATTGGTCAAAATTGAACCTAAAGCGATCGGTGTTGGGCAATATCAGCATGATGTCAATCAAGTGCAATTGAATCGTATGCTCGAAAGTGTTGTAGAGGACTGTGTGAACGCCGTGGGAGTTGATGCAAATACCGCTTCGACGGAACTACTTTCAAAAGTATCAGGGCTCAATAGCACCACTGCCTACAATATTGTTGCTTATCGTGATGAGAATGGCCCCTTTAAAAATCGTGCACAATTGAAAAAAGTTCCTCGTTTAGGGCCTAAAACCTTTGAACTTGCAGCTGGATTCCTCCGCATTAGAGGAGATAACCCGCTCGATATCTCTGCCGTGCATCCTGAGGCTTATCCTGTTGTTGAGAGAATTCTCAAAAAAAATGGCAAAACATTGGATGAAGTAATTGGGAATAGTGCATTTCTGAAGAGCTTAAATCCCCAAGATTATCTCTGTGAAAAATTTGGTCTTCCAACTGTTGAGGATATCTTATCTGAGCTAGAAAAGCCGGGGCGAGATCCACGACCTGAATTTATTACAGCCCAATTTAGAGAAGATGTCTCCGAACTTAAAGATCTTAAGCCCGGCATGCAGCTTGAAGGAGTTGTCACTAACGTAGCAAACTTTGGGGCTTTTGTAGATATCGGTGTCCATCAAGATGGTTTAGTTCATATCAGCGCCCTTGCCGATCGTTTTGTGAAAGATCCACATGAGGTTGTTAAAGTGGGTGATGTAGTCAAAGTGAAGGTATTAGAGGTAGATATTCCTCGTAAACGTATTGGTCTTTCGATGCGAATGAATGATCCGCTCCCTGAAAGGGATAGTAGCGCACCCGGTGAAGCTTCAGACAGAGAGAATAATCCGCGAAACCATACGCGCAATAATCAAGGTCAGCGAAATCGTGGTAAAGATACTCAAGGAAAGAGTGGAGCGATTAGTAATAATCCTTTTGCTGATGCCTTGAAGTCTCTTAAAAAACGTTAATTATTAATCATTAATCATTAATATTATTGATGTCGGTGGTATCATTAGTATTAATGATGATACTAGTGTTAACAGTGTTACTGATATTACCGGTAATAGATAAGTCAGTATTGAAAAGATCATCTCTACGAGGTGATCTTCTTTAATATCTCTGCTTAAAAAAAGAGAGTAACATACTTATTCTCGCTATCAATCGTTACCAATACCTATCAGCTATCCACAAATCTATTATTCAATTCTGCTATAATTGACGCTTAGTACAATCTCCTTTAAGGCTTATGATGTTCCATAAATTCAAAATTTTATTACGCACATCCATAGTGGGATTGACGCTTTTTATCACCGCCTGTACCCCATCTCACTCGCCAGAGGAGAGTATCCAGCTCTTCTACGAATCCCTCAATCAACAGAATTATCCCGAACTTCTATCACTTTTCAATATTGAGGAGAATCTCAAAGATCCTTCAGCGGAAGCGGAAGCGTATGAAATTCTCTCCATCATCTTTACTGATCTTGCACTCAATATTCAAGAAAAAGGGGGGATTAACAAAATCGAGTATCATACGATCGAATATAATAGTGAAAAAAATCGCGCTATTGTTCGCTACACACTCTATTACAATGATGGCGACTATCAGTTTGATACATTAGTACTCACCGAAGATCACACCGGCTTTTGGCAATTAACCATTGAGTAACAAAGCTAAATGGTAATAAAAAATAAAAGGAGTAAGAGGAGATCCTAAGCTCCGCGGGGTGTAAGCCCATCAGCCTCTGACTCTCCTGATGCTCCTGATGCTCCTGATGCTCCTGATGCTTTATCTTCTAAAAAAACAAGAAGGTCATGAATATATTTCATGACCTTTTTATATCGTTAACATTTCACTTCACTAATAAGATTAAGAGTAAAGTGAAAGTCGTAAAGTGAAAATCAATTAAAGTGAAATAACTACTTCTCTTTAGCTCGCTCTAGTTTGCGTTTCCGTTTAGCACTTCCACGAATCTCCGTAGTTTTACCGGGTCGATTTGCATAGGGATTCTCATTAGTACGATAGAGAATTCGAACTGGAGTACCCACAATTTCGAGCTGCTCACGGAACATGTTACTTAAGTAGCGAGTATAGCTATCCTTCACATATTGTGTACGATTACCATGGATAATAATCTTTAATGGGTTTTTACCCCCTTGGTGCGCATAACGCAATTTTGGAGCATATCCCTTATCCATCGGCGGTTGATGCGCATGGACAGCATATTCCAAAATATTAGAGAGCTCATTGGTTGAGAACTCACGCATCGATTGATCAAACACCTCTATCGCCTGACGAATCACTTGACGGACACCCTGCCCTTTAAGCGCAGAGATAAAGAGTGGCTCGGTAAAATCGATAAAAGCAAAGCGTCTAGCAAAGTCTTGCTGAACCCAACTCTTCTCATCTTCATCGAGCGAATCCCACTTGTTGACTGCTAAAACAAGCGCCTTACCCGCTTCTAAAACAGCACCTAAAAGTGTTGCATCTTGATCCGATAATCCCTCTTTAGCATCAAAGACAAAGACAATCACATTAGCTTTCTCGAGTGCATCTAAACTCTTGATGACACTAAATTTCTCAATCATGTCTGTGACGCGACTGCGGCGGCGAATTCCTGCTGTATCGATAAGGATAAACTCCCGATCATAAGCAGTAAATGGAACCTCAATACTATCTCGCGTTGTTCCCGGTACATCCGAAGCTAAAACGCGCTCTTCCCCCACCATCTGATTGATGAGTGTCGACTTGCCAGCATTAGGTCGACCAAAGACAGCAAGACGGATAATATCATCTTGGATCTCTTTAGATTCAACAGCTTCAGGAAAATCAATCTCCCCATAAGCGCGATTGAGTAGCTCATACAATCCCTGATTATGGGATGCCGAAATCGCAATCGGCTCACCGAGTCCGAGCGAATAGAATTCTCCGACAATCACCTCCGGCAAGATGCCTTCAGCTTTATTAACAACAACAATAACAGGTTTCCCCATTCTTCGAAGACGATCTGCAATCTGCTCATCAAATGCTGTAACGCCAGCGCGCCCATCTACAATAAAGAAGATGAGATCAGCCTCTTCAGCGGCAATCCAGACCTGTTCTGCTATTAGATTATCCATCTGATTATCATCACCGGATAATCCACCTGTATCTAATACATTATAGGGACGATCGCCAACTCGCCCTTCGCCATATTGACGATCGCGAGTTAAACCGGGTTGGTCGGCAACTAATGCATCTCTTGTTCGTGTTAATGCATTAAAAATTGTCGATTTTCCTACATTGGGACGCCCTACTAGAGCAATAAGTGGTTGTGACATCCTTTCCCTTATACTAATTAATATCAATATCGAATTAAAATATTTTGTAAATACTTTATGAATACTTTATGAATACTTCATGAATATTTTATTTATATCGAAACTTTATAAAGTGTACCTGAGTAATCGAGCAGATAAACACTGCCATCGATCTCTCTAATATCCCATAAAAAGCCCGTTGATCCTACTTTCGTCGTTCCTTGAAGAATTCCTGTGGTGGCATCAATCACATGAACATATCCTTCAAAATCCCCCACAACAATGCGGTTTCGTACGATAACAGGTTTTGTTAAATTACGACCTCTTAAATCGAGGTTCTGCCATACTGATGTACCATTTTGGGCATTTAAGGCTTGAAGCGTGCTATCTCTCTCAACAGAGATCACATTCTCACCCGTATAAGCAAGCCCCGCATAGACCCCTTTACCTGCTTGCCATAATTTGCGACCGTCATGAGTCAATGCCGTAACACCGGCAAGATATTGTCCAACAAAGATCCGTTGCGGTGTCACAATAATGGCTGCATCCACATCTCTTAATCCCCCCATGTAGCTACCATTTAGAGGTTGACTTAAGACTCTACTCCAAATCTCTGCCCCAGTCTCGGCATTGATTAAGGATAAAGTTCCCGTATCGCCGGCAATTAAGATATTACCATTGAGAAATGTTGGGGGTGCTGCCCCTCGAACGGAAAACTCTGAACGGGGGAAGAGATATGCCCATGCTTCGCTTCCATCTTGAAGATTGAAAGATTCAACTGCGCCAAAAAGGGTACGTACAATGGCTAAATCCCCATTACCTACTGGCGGTACAGCAGGAACACCTAATAGTTTCTGACGCCAAACTTGTGCGCCATTCGATGCTGAAAGTGCCTCGATATAGCCATCTTGTGTTCCCACCAAGAGGATTCCTTGGCTATAGCTAATTCCAGTATAGAGTGGTGATTGTGTCTTCACCTCCCATCTCTTTTGACCATTATGGCTATCAACAGCTGTTATGACCCCTTTTTCACCGGCAACATAGAGTGTCCCTAACCCATCATCGGCAATATAGAAGCGAAGATTACTCTCTTTAGCGGTTTGACTACCGGTCTTAATCTGCCAACTCTTACTAACTAATGTTGCAGGAACGGTCAAATCGAGCTCTGTCGGCGGAGTTAAGTTACTTTTACCACGCAGACCACCGGCACAGCCAGCAATCACTAATGATATGATCAAGGTTGTAATGATTTTTTTCATATTGCTTAGAGTCCTATCAAGGATTGATTATTGGGCATTGGTTATTAGGCACTTATTATTGAACACTTAAAAGATACAATTTATCACGCGCATCATCAGGAACAACTTCACTACTGAGCGCCTCTTCATAGGCGATCTTTGCATCTTCTATCTCACCTAATGCACTGTAGATATCTCCCTCAAGCACCTTACGTAGACCTAAAAATTCCGAAGATTGTATCGCTTTTAGAGTCTGAAGTGCCTGCTGATCCTCTCCTTGATCAAATTGCACAATCGCAAGTCGATAGTTGATCAGATCTTTTAATCCAAGATCTTTAATATCTGTCGCTAGAGCTGATTTTAATAGCGTCTCTGCACCTTGATAATCACCGGCACCATGTGCTTCTTTTGCTAAAAGAAGTGCAGAAAAGAGCTGATAGACACCCTCATTTTCAGCAATTAAAGCGGCACTCTTCGTGGCATCTATGGGACCTGTATCAAAAGTCGTTAAGAAAGAATCATAACGATCAAACGCCTCGTTGAGCTTCTGAACTTTATGATGCTTATAATATTCCACACCACCGATAGAAGCGACCACGACAACCACCAAAAGAAGGAGGTAGCCAGCATTTTTCTTGAGCCAATCGATCAGTACTTCCGCACGTTGCTCATCTGTTTCATATTGATTTAAAGCCATTCAATCTAAACCTTTTTCGATCTGAAATTAGAAATTACTCTAGTTTACTTCAATTATTTTAATAGGTTAACATCTAATCACTCAATTGAACTAAAGGTCGACAATTCGACCTTCCATTCATTGTGGATTGAGCGCCTATTTTTATCAGCGTTTCTTGATCTCTCTGCCGATTACTCTGCTAATTTAGCGCGTAAAAATGTTGCTAACTCTGTTCGAGCAATCTCCTCTTGAGTTCCATTCTCTCTGAGATCTTTTAAGATAACAATATCCTGCTCCAACTCATTTTCTCCCATGATTAAAGCATATTTTGCACCTGAACGGTCTGCTTTTTTCATCTGAGACTTCATACTTCCACCACCAAGATTGGTCAAAATTTCTACATGAG
The DNA here is from genome assembly GCF_003121895.1 of Ignatzschineria cameli. Classification (GTDB taxonomy): domain Bacteria; phylum Pseudomonadota; class Gammaproteobacteria; order Cardiobacteriales; family Wohlfahrtiimonadaceae; genus Ignatzschineria; species Ignatzschineria cameli. Next base: position 259,353 of record NZ_QEWW01000002.1, on the reverse strand, counting down.
AAATCTCATTCCGTAAAGATTCAACAATTGCTAAACCTTGTAGTGTTGCCTTTTCACCTAAAAAGATAGTTGTTAGAAGGGGTGCAGATTCATTAGCCTTCACATCACAAGCCTGGCAGAGCAGGATTAAGCGCTCCATCCCCATACCGAAGCCGATGGCCGGCGTTGAACGTCCGCCTAACTCTTCCACCATCTTGTCATAACGACCGCCTCCACAAACTGTCCCTTGTGAACCCAGTTTTGTAGTTGTCCACTCAAAAACTGTGCGTGTATAGTAATCCATACCTCGAACAATGCGGGGATTGACAATATAAGGAATTTCTAAAATATCGAGCTGTTGGCAAAGAAGATCAAAGTGCTCTTTTGACTCAGGATCAAGATGATCGAGAAGTTTCGGCGCTCCGGCAATAATCTCATTAAGCTCAGGATTTTTTGAATCTAAAATACGAAGCGGATTAGTATAGAGCCGGCGCTTACTATCTTCATCTAGTTGCTCCATAAATCCTTCAAAATAGTGAATCAATTTCTCACGATATTGTGCACGAGATACAGCTGTTCCCATTGAATTGATCTCAAGCTTAACCTCATCAGCAATACCGAGACGTTGCCAGAAACGCGCTAACATCGCTAACATCTCCGCATCAACATCAGGCGTCTCCACACCAAAGACCTCTACATCCGCTTGATGAAATTGACGATAACGCCCTTTTTGCGGTCTTTCATAACGAAAAGCGGGGCCAATCTGCCACAACTTCTGTATCTGATTATAAAAGAGACCATGTTGAATACCTGCACGCACAATTCCGGCAGTCATCTCTGGTCGTAGCGAAAGACTTAAACTCTCATTCTGATCAGGAAAGGTATACATCTCTTTTTCAACAATATCGGTCACTTCCCCAATGGAGCGGGTAAAGAGTCGGGTCTCTTCTAAAAGAGGCGTCCGAATCTCACTATAACCATACTCGGCAAAGAGCGAACGGAGATGACCTTCAATTGTCTGCCAATAACCAATTTCAGCAGGTAAGCAGTCGTGCATTCCACGTAATGCATTAATTTTATTACTCATTACTATTTCCTAATGATATTTAAAGATATTGTCCTGAATTGAGCGAAAAACGAACCGAGACAGCCTCTTCCGTGAGAGGCTTATAATGATATTCTGGAATCGGCGCTCCATTTACCATTATTCTATCAATAACCGCTGGATTCCCTAAATATATATCCAAAATCCCTTGCCCTTCTAATTGATACTGATCTCCTCGTTTGAGTACCTTATTGGCAATCTGCCGACCTTTCGCATCCTCAATCTCAACTGTTGTAATATCTTGCGCAACGATGGTCACTACAGCCTTCTGCTCTAAAAGCGCTGTTAATGCTGTAATAGCGCTCTCCATCTCTTCTTGCGCCAATCGGTTCGCTTCAAGAGTAGCGTATAGATTCTCATCGGCATCTTCTGCATCAGCTAGAGTATTTAAATGCTCTTCTGTAGCTTTAAGCGTCTGATATTCTGTCTCTAACTTTTGTAACACTCTTTGAGTAACTACACGATTGATGAAGGGATAGTAGCCACTTTCACGATCATAGAGTGAAAGCTTACTAGCTTCTAATGCCGCTAACTGTTGCTCAAAAATGGTGGGAACTAAAAGACCGAGTCGAAGAGTATTCGGCTGCTGATAGAGATAATCGATATGATTTTTTGAAGCGATAAACTGCATTGCTCCTCTTTTTGAGCCTAAGTCAATCAAAGGCAGACGATTATCTGTTAAAAGGGGAGCGTAATTCCGAAGGGCTTTTCCTAATACCGTATAATTACCAGAGCGCTGATACTCCCCTTTTTGATAAGGAAGTGCAAGCAATTCTGGCTCACTACTCAATTCACTCTGAAGATTGAGCATTACAAGATGTGCCTTCTCTGGATCATCGGCAAAAGCTTCACTCTCTAAATGTAAAAGAGATTCAGTACCATGAACCTCATTAACCATTAAATCTTGTTGTTGCTGCGTCGCATCGAGTAGAATCTCCTCAAAACTCATCTCATCATAAGAGGTCAACTCCTTCTCTTTCAGGCTATACTCAAGCTCTAAAGAAGGTAAACGCTCATTAGGGAGTGAAACGGCACCTTGCCCCTCTGTAGATAACTTCTCTTTAAAGGGTGAGGGAATCATGCCACTTTGATAGAGATAGGCAAAAATAGCTAAAAGCAACAATACAAAAAGAAGATAATATTTAAAATTATTAGAGCGCTTCTTCTCTTCTACCTCAAGTTTAACCTTTGAGGTTTCATAAAAACCTTGACTCTTAGGATCTAATCCATCCGTGAGTCCTTCAATACTAGCGCTAAAGTGAGGATCATCGATGCCTAAAAACTGCAGATACTTTTTGAGGTAATTTTTCGCATAAAGAAGCGCCCCGATCTCTCGGTAATCTCCACTCTCCATCGCCTCAACTAATGCCGGTCTTAATGACAATACACGTGAAACTTGCTCGATTGATAAGCCCTTCTCTAATCGGATCTCTCTTAGCTTTGCGCCTAGTTCCTGTGCATTCATGCTTTCCTCTTCCTCATTTTCATCAAAAGCATCCTAGTAACAGATACTCTCTATTTCTATCGTGACTCTACTTTGAGACTTTAAACTGCTCAACTAACACATTTTTATAGCGATCAATATCTACCTGATCTCCCCGTTTTTGAGCCAAAAGAAGCGCTAAACGTGCACTCTCTTCTGTATAACCATGGAGATCATTGAAGCGAAAAATGGCTTTCTCGGCTGCATGATATCGTGCTGCCCTAAAATCGATCTTCGCTTTTAAAAGATAGCTATCGGCATAATCGGAATCGAGCTGCAATGCCTCATCGAGGGCCTCGGCAGCCTTTTGCCACTGTGACTCTTCAATATAACATCTCGCCGCTTCACTATATAGACGAGATTTTACCCGCGGATAGTGATCCTTTGCCACAGAGATAATACCATCTCCCCCCTCGACATAACATATTAAGGCACCATAATTTTTAATTGCTGTCTCATAATCAGGATTAAATTGAATCGCTTGCAAGAAATAATCAGCCGCTTGAGTCACCTGTCCTCGTCTTTCATAGATAACACCTAAACCATTATAAGCATCGGGAAAAGTGGGGTGGTTCGCAACTAACTGCTTAAGCTTCTTCTCCGCAACTTGATAATGCCCTGACTCAATATAGTAAAGACTTAACTGATAATGCTTCTGGTCAGCTAATGGAAGCGCCTCTAGATCTACATATTCCCCGCTCCTTCCTAATTCGCCGATATGAGCGCATCCAGTGATCCCGAGCATTATTATGATTAATAATAGCTTTCTCAAGAAGTGACCTCCTCTCCAGATAAAGAGATAAGATTAGGTCAAATAGACTCAGATAATGAAATTTCTAAATTAAGGATCTACTGTGCATAACTCAATTAGCAGGCCAAATTACATGCCATAGATAACTATGACCCCATGATTAAGCTACATGTTCAAATGACATGATCAAGTTACATGCTCAAGCTGTATGATCAAGTTGTATGATCAAATGGGAGGATTAAATGAGATGAGCGATTTTAAAGTTTAAAAACAAAGATAAAAACAGAAGAGATAAAAAAAGAGCGCATCATAATGACCGCCCTCTATCTATAAACCTTTATAAACCTCAATAGACCCCAATAGACCTCAAACACTTATAAAGTCGCTACAGATCATATCGATCAATTGAGGTGATCAATTAGGGAGAATTTATGCTTCTCGCTCTCCCATTTGTCCTGTTCGTTTAGTGCGATCTTTTACCTTTCCGGCCAATTGACCACAGGCAGCGGCAACATCATCACCTCGCGTTTTACGCGTCATTACGACTAAGCCATAGCTCATTAAAATTGTACGGAAACGGTCGATCTGCTCCCGCTTTGTCGTCTCATAATCAACACCATCAAAGGGGTTAAAAGGAATAAGATTGACCTTGCCAGGAATATTGCGAATAAGGCGTGCTAAAGCATGCGCATCTTCATCTCGATCATTAATATCTCTTAAGAGAACATATTCCCAAGTGATCTTCTTATTACTTCCCTCAATATAGTTTCGACATGCTGCTAACAGCTCCTCGATAGGATACTTTTGATTGATAGGAACTAACTCATCTCTAAGCGAGTTATAGGGTGCATGTAACGAGATCGCTAGCGCAACATCAATATCCTCTTTCAAACGATAGAGTGCCGGCACAACCCCAGAGGTACTCAATGTGACGCGACGTTTTGAAAGACCAAAACCATAATCATCGAGCATAATCTGCATCGCCGCCACAACATTACGATAATTTAAGAGTGGCTCACCCATTCCCATAAAGACAATGTTGGTCACTTTTCTTGGCGTGAAATTATCAATCTCTTCAAAGTCATTGAGCAACAACTTTGCGATCATCAACTGACCGATAATCTCCTCAACCGCTAAATTTCGGTTAAAGCCCTGCTTTCCTGTTGCGCAGAATGAACAATCGAGAGCACAACCTACTTGTGATGAAACACAGAGTGTTCCTCGCTCATCTTCAGGAATATAGACCATCTCAATTGAGTTGCCGGAATCTAAGCGAATCAACCACTTCCGAGTTCCATCTTCTGAAAGATGATCCATGATCACCTCAGGAAGGGATAATGTTGTGATTCCCTTTAACTTCTCACGCGTCTTTTTTGAGATATCGGTCATCTCATCAATCGAACGAGCCCCTTTATGATAGAGCCACTTCATAATCTGTGTTGCTCGATAGGGCTTCTCACCGATTGAGAGGCAAAATTCTTTTAAATCAGCAAACGTCAAACTATAGAGATTGATCAAACTTGAGGATTGATTCTCCACGGCACCATTTTTCATTGGTGCATCTGCTGTCTCTACTGCTGTTTCTACTTTAATGTCAATATCTAACATAGATATTTAAAGTCCTTCTCTTACTAATCAATACGCCCGCAATAGCGGCGATAGCTCAGTGAGCTACGATCTATTGCGGGTCGGTACTGCTCTTTAGTGCTAGTGCTTAAGCGATTACGCACACACTTTAGGTGCTGCAACTGCATTAGGACCAAAGAAATATTCAATTTCTACTTTCGCTGTTTCAGGAGCATCTGAACCGTGAACAGCATTTGCATCAATTGACTCCGCATAGTCATGACGAAGTGTACCTGCTAATGCATCTTTAGGGTTTGTTGCACCCATAAGATCACGATGCTTAGCAATCACATCATCACCTTCTAATACAGAGATAACAACAGGACCTGAGATCATGAACTCAACTAAGTCGTTGAAGAAAGGACGCTCTTTATGTACTGCGTAGAAACCTTCTGCTTCTTCACGAGTCAAGTGGGTCATTTTTGCTGCAACAATTTTAAAACCTGCTGCTTCAAAACGTGAATAGATTGCACCTACTAAGTTTTTAGCAACTGCATCTGGCTTGATAATCGATAATGTCTGTTGTTTGCTCATAATTAACTCCTAAAATCAATAAATCGGTCGATAAAGCGGCTTAGTCTACCATATTTACCGACTTTGCACCTGAAAATTAATGGGAAAGTTCCAGTGCTGTCTCCGCCTCAATCCCATATACTAAATCGGCAAAGAGTGCCGCTAATTGCTTCATCGCAGCAACAGAAGGGATCTGTGTATAAAAACCAAAGATCTCATAAACATGTTGATGTCGCACTGCCTCTACGCTAGAGAGAAACTCCCACTGTGGCGAGATCTGCTTCACGATTAACTCATCTCGCATCAAGGAGGTATCATCAACAGCACCATTGAGAATAAAGATCCATTGCGGATTGAGGATTGAGATCGCTTCTCGCGTTAACTCCGGTGCATTGAGAGACCCTAAATAGACATTACGCATCCCAAGCGTCTCTAGTAACTCACCATGAAAACTCCGCCCTGCCGCTAACTTTGGCAGGATTTTTACAGCATTATCACCATAGTTATAGAGAATCAAAACTCGAGGTTTTTCTTCAACTTTCGACTCTAATGGAATTAAAGAGGCAAGTTGATCTTTAAGCGTCTGTGAATGGATCTCCATCGCCCCTTCGCAGTAGTGACCAATCTCCTGCTTAGCAGCTTCAATCTCCTCAATTGTATCGAGGGCATAGACTCGATTTTTAATTCCCAAAGAGGTTAATCGCTCCGAAATAGGATTACTAACATTTCCTTCCAGAAAGACAATATCGGGCTTTAATGAGATCACCTTCTCTAAGTTAAGATCAAAATAACCCCCAATAATTTCTCGCGTCTTTGTTGCGGGTAATCGATCGTAGCGGGTAGCCCCCACAATATGATCCTCTAGCTCCAACTCCACCAACATATCACTTAATGCAGGAGAGATAGAGACGATTCTTTGACAATTGAGGCTCTCTCCTTTAGGAATCGACATAGTTGTGGCATGAGAGTCGATCGACAAGTTGAAGAAAATAACCCCTAAAAGGGTAAGGTGAACTGCAAGCTTCCTAATCAAAACATTAAGCATTCGTACCATTAACGCTTCCTTATAATCAACTATCTATCAACTCTCTACAATCTATATTTATATCTGTAATCTACGCATTGATCAAAAAAGTGCTATTTCAACTTCGAAATAGCACTTTCCGATGCTCTATTTTAGGCATAAAAAATGTTTTTTCGCCACTCTTTCTCAATAAAGCTAGCGTAATACCACTTATAAAACAGCAACCTAAAGCGAAATATTGACCCCAAGGTAAGCTGCTCTTCCCTTTTCACGATAGCCACGCGCAAATTCATAATCCTTATTAAAGAGGTTTTGGATCTTTGCATCCACCTCAAAGGTCTTATTGATTTTGTAACTGCCGGCGATGTCAAAAAGAGCAAAAGAGTCGAGTTTTACATTGGGCTTACCATAAACGCCATCTTCTCGTTGACTATAATAGATAGCTGATGCGTTAAGCGTTAAATTATGAATAGGTTGATAAGTCACATTCGCTGTAATTTGATGCTTGGGGCGTCGCAGCATCTGTTGGTAACGACCATTCGCTTTTTTCTCTTTTGCATTTAGATAGGTATAGCTACCAGATAGAATCCATTGATCATTTAGCTCCACTGAACCTACGAGCTCAAAACCCTTGATCCTTGCACGATCAAGATTAACATAACGATTTTTTTGATAATCAATCATATTTTTATAGTTTGTATAAAAATAGTTAAGACTCAAAATACTACTCACTGTTGGACGAAGCTCTAATCCTATATCATAGCCTCTGCTTGTTTCTGCTTTTAAATCAAAGTTCGGTTCCACATAGGGCTTACTACCAAAAGCTTGATAAATAGTAGGTGTTGTAAATCCTGTTCCGAAACTCCCCTTAACAGCAAGCATCTCATTGATGTTATAACGAGAGGTTAAACGGTAAGTGGTTTTACTTCCAAAAATAGAGTTTTTATCGTAACGAATCCCAACGGTATTGAAGAATTTATCTGCAAAATCGAGTGATTGCTCTACATAGAGACTCTTGGTATTTTGAGAATGATCTAAACGACTAGTATCGGATCCTTTATCATGATGATACGCGACGCCAAAACGAGTTGTAAAATCTTTATAAAAGCTTAATTCATTATCAAAATTAACTGTCTGAGTTTTTCCTCTAAAACGAGAATGACTAATCTTCTCCCCAATTTTAACAGGGATTGTTTTCATCCAGTCAGGATCTGTTGGCTTCCAGTTAGGATTAGGGTCATATCTATTAACATCTTCCCCCGAATAACTATCTCGATCTAAATGTAATACACCATATGAGAACGTTGAGTTCCAACGATCCTCAAAAAATGAACCATTAAGCGCTACTCTTCCTGTAAAAATTTTCGATCTGTTATAGTCATTGTAAGGCGTTACATTGTATAAGTTATCGAATTCATCATAACGATTGTTATAGGTGAAATCTAAATCGACATCTAAGTTATCATTCAAAATATAATTAAAACGCCCTGATAATTGGCGGTTTTTATTTCGATCTTTATCATAATCATTCTGAGGCTTATTAGGTCTATCTGTAGTCACATCGATACCACGAGTATTATAGAAAAGCCCACTTAAAGAGTAACGCAGATCACCTACGGCACCTGTCGTTGTTGCCCCAATTTGAACTGTTTCATGTGATCCTGCCATAATACGAAAACGAGTGCCGGGATTATTGAGATCATTAGTAAAGATCTGAACAACCCCTCCCATCGCTGAGCTTCCATAGAGCGCACTTTGAGGACCTTTTAATACCTCAATACGATTAACATCTAACAACTGCCCTAAAAGCGAGTAGTTAAAATTATGATCGGTTCCCATCGGATCAGATACCGGCACACCATTAATTAAAAGTAGCGTATTACTACTTCCTCTTAAATATAGAGTGCTTGGACCGCTATAGCTATTTTGACTCAAAATGACACCGGGCTGATGAGCAAGTGCCTCAACTGCACTATTATATTGCCGTGTTTGAATCTCCTTTTCTGTAATAACGATACTCTGCGCTCCTACTTCACTAAGTTGTGTCGCTCTTTTATTGGCAGTAAAGATAATCTCTTCATCATTACTGTCGGTTATGATCTTATCTGCAAGTGCGGGAGTTAATAGAAAGGATGAAATAAGAAGAAGTGCCGGAGCACCTTTATTAGAAAAAGGGGTATTCATATCTGCCTCTTAAACCTCGAGAGTTGTAGACGCTAGGTGGTATCTGACTTCTGTCGCATGACATCACAGTGGCGGGTCCGTGAGGGATTTTCACCCTGCTTCCCAAAGCCTAGCGCTTAATGTTAATAAAAAATATTAAAAGTATTGCTAAAGATCTCAACCGATCATCAAAACGAAATCGTATCGATCCTTCAATCTGCCGGAGATAGTATCAGCAAAGTTATCTGGAGATGCAAAAAATTAATGAGGGCATTAATCTTAAAATCGATCCGGATCCCTTTTGCACCGCTACTACCACCCATCCATTGTTTTCAAATAATATTAAAAAATGCCTCAAAATAATTAATCCCGAGAAATATAGGCTTGATATGTAACTCAATACCTTAAATACCTTAAACTTACCCGTTACGAGGCGGCTTTATAAAACGCTCCTGCCGACTGCCCTTGAGAAGAAGATAGAGAAAAAAGGGCGCCCCTAAAAGAGCGGTGATCACGCCCACCGGAATCTCCGAAGGTCGTAAAATCACAGATCCTATAGTATCGGCGACAACTAATAACCCGCCCCCTAAAAAGATGACGCCCCAAAAGAGATAACGATGATCACTACTCCCTAATATTCGCTTCACCAGATGAGGAACTACCATACCAACAAAGCCTATCGGCCCGGCAATAGCCACAAAAACAGCAGCCATTAAACTGACAATAACAAAGAGAACTTGCATCACACGTATTGAATCGACCCCTCTTGAGAGCGCAACAGCTTGGCCTTGTTGTAGCAGATTGAGAGGAACAAGATAACGAAAGATAACAATAGCCGAGAAGAGCGTAATCGATAACAACTGCCATAGATCATTCAGAGAGATTAAGGAGAGGCGCCCCATCATCCAACTCATCATTGCTAATGCCGAAGAGGAACGTCCTAATGCTTGTAGCAACATCAAAAGACTTGAGATAAAGAAGGTTAATATGACCCCCATCAGCAGAAGTTTAATGGGAGAATGTCCTGTTCGAAAATTAACCTGATAGATAATCACCATAACAATTAGCGCTCCGATAAAAGCGGAGATAGTCAGGCCGGTAATAATCCCCAAAGAGAAAGAGAGCCCCCAATAGATATAGATTGCCGCCCCCAAGCTTGCCCCTGCGGCAACACCTAAAGTAAAAGGCTCTGCCAGAGGATTACGTAAAATCGCTTGCAAAACCAAACCAGCGAGTGCAAGCCCGGCACCAATCAACCATGTTGCAACAGCTCGAGGAAACCGCAACTGCCAAAAAATCTCACTACTTTCCCCCCAAGGAAGGAGAAAGGTTAATCCAAAAGAGGGTGTGATCATTAAAAGGAGAAGACTCAATAGCGCTAAAAAGAGCAACTTGTAACGGATCTGCCGACGAAGATGATCAATCTCTAATAGTGGGATCATACGCTTATCCTCCCTAGAAGTAACGTCGTTTCTCATCATGAATTACCTCTTGGAAATCGTAATCGAAGAGCGATTTTAGCAGTGATCGCGATAAAATATCCTCTCTAGCCCCAAAGGCTAATACGCGCCCTGTCTTCAATGCCAAAATATGGGTATAAAGATCCAACATGTTGAGATCATGAGTGATCGAAAGAATTGTCTTATCCGCATCGAGAGCGATTAGCTGATTCATCGTATCGCGATGCTTTGGATCGAGCGCCGCACTCACTTCATCTAATAAAATAATCGGCGTCTCTTGCGCTAATGCTCCCGCCATATAGACCCGTTGCCGCTCACCACCACTCAATGTTGCTAATTTTCTGCCGGCAAATTGAAGGGCATCACACCGCAATAGCGCCCTTTCTATAATCTTCTGATGATCCCCTCCGGTTAAAGCATGAGGATAGCGACTTAATTCACACCATTCCCATGCGGTGATCTCCTCTTCAATCTGCTGCTGTTGTGCAATATAGCTCACCTGTAATGCCCGCTCTCTCAAAGAGAGTTGCTCAATGGGAGAGCCATTAATCTCCAAATGGGTATACCTTGTCGGAATTGCAGAGATTAAAGCTTTTAAGAGGGTACTTTTACCGGCACCGTTAGGACCGATAATTGCCATCTTCGCCCCTTTAGGAAGAGAGAAGGTGATATCAGAGAGAATCTTTTCTCCCGTAGACAACATGGCAGTTAATGCCTCAACTCGTAACATTTTGTCTCTAGCCCTAACGTAATTGAAATCGGATCGGTTTTAGTTTAATCGTTTTTTGGGGAAGTGTTTTAATATTGCTCTTTTTCAGTGCTCGCTCTACAGATGCCTTTGCACAGCGATCAAGTCGCGGATATCCCGAACTCTTAACAAGCACCACCTGAATCTCCGCCCCTTTTGCTTGCAATATTAGCTCGACCACACCCTGTTCGCCGCGTCGCTTTGAAGCTTCAGGATAACAGCCCTCAATATGTTGAAGTATTGAATTCATCAAATCTTGTGCAAATTGATCACCGCTACGGCCTTCATGGGCAGCATTAGCTGTCACAGGGGCCTCTTGGGCGGTAGAAGTACTCTTTCCCATCGAGTCTTGAGGTTTTCTTTTCGCTTGTATCTCTTCAAGATTTTTTCGATCTACTTTTTTCCGCTCTGCATCTTTTCGATCTAACTTTGGAGAATCTGGCTCTTTTGCCTCCACGCGCTCTACCGGTCGCTTATTAACTTCATGCTTCTCTTCTCGCTTCCTCTCAAACCCCGACTTATTGGGATTCTCAATAAGGATGGGTTCTGCCGGCATTAACACTTTTAACGCCTCTTCCTGAATCACCTGCTCCTCACTTGGGGCTTTTGCGGCGATGATAGTAAGTTTACTCCTAGATAAAACTTCCGAGACAGAATCTGTGGCTAAATCGATATCTGCGATATCTAAATTCAAATCTAAAAAAGAGATTTTCTCCACTTCAATCTCACTCTCTACACCCCTTTCTACCTCTTCTACTTTAGATAGTGGCAAGGCCACGGCATCACTACTTAATAGCTGCACAGAGAGATATGCTTGCCCTTCAGCTACCCCCGCCTTTTGAGCTAAGTTCAGTTGATCTGATCTAAAGGCAATCAACAACAAAAAGAGCATACCACCATTAAAAAGCAGAGAGAGAAAGAACGCCATTGCAACCATCATCCGTCGCATCTGCTCTCTCCTTTAATAAAAGAGAGATTGAAATAGCTGATAATCTTGTAGATACCGTATTCCGCTCTCAATTTGAAAAGTTTGGTAAGTTAAATAACCCCAAACCAATAGACTCAATAGCCACCATAATAGCGCAAGGAGAAAAAAGAGATAGTGGATCATCTTCCCACAAAGCGCAAAGAATCCTCTCGTAAAAATCGGTCGCCAGCGCTCCTGAGGAGAATCGATAGTAGGTAGAAGAAGTGGGAAGATGAGCATCAAAAGATGTAAAGTAGCGAGAAGCTGAAAACGCCAGGCACCTTTCTCTAATAGTAGAATCCAATTAGCCGGCACAATATGTGCAAAGTGATCCCCATTGGGTGACTCAGAGAAACGCTTGATCGCAGCTATCATCTGTAAAAAATTAGTCTCTACGATCGTATTAGTCAGCGTTAAGATCAATTCCATAGCTGCAAGGTAGAAGAGAATGAGAGGAAGAAGCGAAAGCCGCCTCAATGTAGCGGAGAGATTGCTCCCCCGAACTCGTAAAAGATAGAGATAGCCAAAACTTAAGAAAAAGAGCATCACAACGACTAAGTAGAAGTTTCGCTCTAATATCAGTGCCGTAATCCCTCGGAGAAGACGTTGTGGCGATTCAATAACACCCGCGTAATGATAGAGAAAGAGCGCAAATAATGATAAGGCTAAAAAAGAGAGCCCAAAGTATCCTTCAATAAAACCTCTTCGCCCAATAGGCGCTGTGAGATGATGTGTCACACCACAGAAAAGTTGATGAAACCACTTCTCAGCTGAGGATTGTGCATCCCCGCGTACAGCGCTTTTAACGCCCCCGTTAACACTTCCTCCTGCAACACTCTTTTTAGTATCTATTTTGATCTCTTTTCTGACACTTTCTTGGCGATTTTCTTTGACGCCGATACTCTTCTCCATAAAATCCCCCGTGGCCTCTGTCGCCCTTGTTGCTCTTATTGCTCTTGTTTCTCTTGTCGCACTTCTCTCAGATCGGCGCTTATCGTTCTAATCCATCGAGCATGGCCTGTAATCCAGCAAGTGTATCTGCCGTATTTTGGCGCTGAACCTCTTTTGAGGGCATCTTACCATCGGTATACCAGATAATATTCTCTTCCGGTAACTCCTCTAAAAAACGACTCATTTTACAAGATTCCCACTCACCATAACGTCGTCGTTGCCGGCAGAAGGTGATCTCCAATTTTTGACGCGCCCGTGTCACTCCGACATAGAAGAGTCGACGCTCCTCTTCAACCATATCGCTATCGATACTATTTCGATGTGGAAGAAGATCTTCCTCTAAGCCCACCATAAAGACATAAGGAAACTCTAATCCCTTGGCGCTATGGAGCGTCATTAGCGTCACGGCATCCGCCTCCTCCTCTTCACGCTGGTTCTCTAAAATAGAGATTAGAGTTAGATGAGAGAGAATATCGCCCAAGCCCCCCTCTTCACCGGAAAACCACTCTCTTAAGGCATTAACACTATTGATTTTTCGCTCAAAAGCCTTGGGAGAAGTGGCTTGATCCCGAAGATGCTCTTCATAGCCGATCTCGGTAATCAGCTTATCAAAGAGCTTCTCTACCTGATTCTCATAACGACTTAATGCCCGAATCTGCGCTGCAAATTGAGCACATTTATGACCTGCTCGCCCGATATAGCTCGCCAAATGGGGATGCTCTAATGTCTCAAAGAGTGAGAGTCGATGCTCGGCAGCAAATTCAGTAATCTTCTTCAAAGTTACAGCTCCAATCTCCCTTTTAGGGACATTGATTACACGCAAAAGTGAAGGATCATCTGCAGGGTTACTGATCAATTTAAGATAGGAGAGAAGATCCTTAATCTCTGGCTGTTGAAAGAAGCTTGTTCCCCCCACAACCTTCACCGGCACTCCGCGCATTCGTAGAGCCATCTCAAAGATCCGTGCTTGATGATTACCCCGATAGAGAACAGCAAAATCGCTATAGCTTGCACGATTTAACATCACATGATGCACAATAGTTGTTGCAACATATTCACTTTCGGCCTCTGCACTCTTAAAGTCACGAATTTCGATCTTCTCCCCATCCCCTAAAGTAGACCAGAGTGCTTTTTCATAAATATGAGGATTGAGCGAAATAACATGGTTAGCTGCTTTTAAGATATGACCGGTTGAACGATAATTTTGCTCCAATTTGATCAATGTTAAATTGGGAAAGTCGAGTCGCAGCTGATGGAGATTCTCAGGTCTTGCTCCGCGCCAGGCATAGATCGACTGATCATCATCTCCAACTACCGTTAAGTGGTGTTGATCGCCAATGAGTAGCTTTACCAACTCATATTGGCACATATTGGTATCTTGATACTCATCGACAAGAAGATAACGAATCTCTTTTTGCCAGTAATAGCGCACATCGGGAAATTTTTGCAACAGCTGTAGAGGCAGAAGAATAAGATCATCAAAATCGATCGCATTATAGGAGAGAAGCTGTGTTTGGTAACGATCATAGAGCTCCACTAAAGAGCTCTCAAACGGATCGAGCGCAGCATTACGGAGCGCTTCTAAACTCTGCAGATCATTCTTCCAAGAGGAGATACGGTCTAACGCTAAACGAATACTCTCAGCATCACTCTCTAATAGCGACTCCATCAACTGTGTACTATCTTTCTGATCATAGATCGAAAATCCTGGACGAAGCCCTAGCAATTTCCCATGCTTTTTTAATATAGAGAGCCCTAAAGTATGGAAGGTAGAGACGCGCACCTTACGGCCTCGCTCCTTTCCCATTGTCCCGATTAAGCGATCAGACATCTCTCTTGCCGCCTTATTGGTAAAGGTGACCGCAAAAATTGAGCGCGGATCATAATACTCTTGCTCTACAAGATATTTGATCTTTTCGGTAATTACACGAGTCTTTCCTGAGCCGGCACCGGCTAAGACCAATAGCGGCGTTCGCGTATGTGTCACCGCACTTGCCTGTTCTGGATTGAGTTTCATCGCTCTCCCTTCAACCTTCTCGCTTCTACTTACTTTCCCACTTATCTAAGATCTCTCAAATCTCTCAGTTCTCTCAATCTTCAGCGCTAATTTTTTGCCATCGATAGCGCAATGATCGAAATGAGAAAGCGTTTCTCATCAATATCCTGATCTAACATCTAATATCTATCTAATACCGAATACCTGATGCCTGATACCTGATACCTGATACCTGATACCTGATACCCGACCGATACCTAAATTACACGCGCTTGAAGAAGATGATGCATATTGATAACCCCAAGTACTCGACCCTCTGCCACAACAGGAAGGGCTGTAATTCGCTTTGTCTCCATAAGATGAACGGCATCTACCGCTAATGCATCTGGGGCAATAATATAGGGTGTGCGTGTAATACAGTCGCCCAATGTTAATTCATGGATATCTCGACCTGTCATTAAAGAGCGACGTAGATCCCCCTCTGTAAAGACCCCTAAAAGCATCTGATCTTGATCTACCGCAACAGAGACCCCGAGTGGTTTTTGTGTCATTGCAAGAAGCGTATCTGTTAATGCCGTGGATTCAGGAAGTGCTGCTAACTCCTCAAAAGGCGCCATAATATCGGCTACACGCAGAAGTAAGCGACGCCCCAATTTACCTCCGGGATGAGAGAAGGCAAAATCTTCCGAGGTAAATCCTCGCATCTCTAGCAGCGTTACTGCCAAAGCATCTCCCATCGCCAGTGCTGCTGTGGTACTCGCGGTCGGGGCTAAATTGAGCGGACAAGCCTCTTTTTCAACCTGCACCAAGAGATGGTAATCTGCCGATCGAGCTAATGTCGAATGCTGATTCCCTGTCATTGCAACTAATGGAATGTTTCTCCGTGAAAGAATCGGCAAAATCGCAATGATCTCATCGGTCTCGCCGGAATTTGAGAGCGCAAGAACCACATCATCTTCGGTAATCATTCCAAGATCGCCATGACTTGCTTCTGCCGGATGAAGAAAGAAAGAGGGCGTTCCTGTACTTGCCATCGTTGCCGCAATTTTATTTCCAATATGCCCTGACTTACCCATTCCTGTCACAACAATGCGACCCTGACACTCCTTCAAGCGTTCACAGATCTGAAGAAAATTATCATCAATCTCTGATTGCAGGGCTAATACCGCTTCAGCCTCAATCGTTAAGACCTTCTTTGCTCGAGAGATATAATCTTCACGCTCACTTTTCATTAACATATCCTTTCTTAGCGTCTATTCAATTAGTGGCAAAATAGTGCCTCATAAATGGAGACAATTATAACTGATTCCGCTCCTCTTATTTTCCCAATTTCAACTTTTACCCATTATCAAGGTCAAAGAGAAGTATAAAATTTAAATGTTGAGAGACTGGGAGATTGGGAAATTGGGATATTGCACATGTTACAAATATGACAAATATTGACAACATTACAAACATTACAAATATTACATTTAAGCAATATTTTTATTGTCGTTTGAGCGATGATTGAGTAAACTAAGCATCAATTATCGCGACCAATATCGCGATGCTCAATTATTCAGATCACCATTGGCATAAATTATAGAAGAGTGTAATTAGTATGGCGAATCAAACCCACAACGTAGTGCTCTATAGCACCTTAGATTGTCAACTCTGTGAGGCGGTAGAAGATCGTTTACAACAAGAAGGGATCTCGTATCAATATATCGATATTGTTCATGATGATGCATTAGTTGAAGCTTATGGCTGGTTTATTCCAGTGATTCAATGGCAAGGAGAGATCTATAAAAGTCCTCTCGACCTCGATGCCATCATCACCGCTATTCAAAATAGCGCTAAGTAATTTTCCCAACAATATCCCGAACAACTTTCCCAATAACTCTCGAAATAACAGCCATAAACGGCTAAGGAGATCGCGATGCTAATTGACCTCTATGTAAAAAACTTTGCCATTATTGAGGAGCTACAGCTCGACTTCTCCCCTAATTTAACGGTGATCAGTGGTGAAACAGGTGCGGGGAAATCTTTAACTGTCGATGCCCTCTCAATTGTGTTAGGCGGGAAGGCAGATAGCACAATGATCTATCAGGGAGAAGCCCAAGGTGAGGTGATTGCCACCTTCGATATCTCCAAGATTCCAAGAGCGAAAGCGTGGCTTACTGAAAATGCCATCGGCTTTGATGATGATCTTTGTATTTTACGCCGCGTTATCTCAAGCAGTGGTCGTACACGCGGTTTTATTAATGGCCGTGCAATGCCTCTCCATGCTCTTAAAAGTATCGGCGAGCGTTTAGTCGATATTCATGGGCAACATGCTCACCAATCCTTAACACGAGCAAATGCACAACGCCATCTTGTCGATCAATATGCCGGTTGCCTTGATGAAGTAGATGAGTTAGCGATCTTTACTCGCGAGATGCAGACGTTAGAGAGTAAACTCAATGAACTTAAAAATCGTGATGAGAGCACACAAGATCGGATCAATTTTCTAAAATTCCAACTTGCAGAATTTAAGAGCATCAAGCCGCAAGAAGGGGAGTGGGAAGCGATCAATGAGCGTTTCGATCACCTTAATAATTTTGAATTGAGAATTGCCGCATTAGAGGAGGCGATCAACTATCTAAGTGATGATGAGTATGGCATTACCCGAAAATTAGCTCAGCTTGAACAATCATTACAGACAATTGAAAACTTTGATCCTAGCGTTAAAGATATCAAGGAGATGATCGATAATGCTCTTATCCTCTGCAGTGAATCGGAGAATGAACTCAATGCGAGAATGGATCATGAAGGCTTTGATCAAGAAGAGCTGCGTCAAGTTGAAAGCCGTATGCAGGAGCTCAATAGCCTAGCACGGAAACATCGTATTGACCCTATCAACCTCTTAACAAAGCAACAAGAGCTCGAACATGAGCTTAGTACGCAAGATGTCTCTGAAGAGGTAATTGAAGAGCTTGAGCAGAAGATTTCACAGATGAAAATCCGCTGGCAAAAGATGGCAGATGAGATCACCCAAAAGCGGCTTGAAGCGATCGATGAACTCAATCTCAAAATTACCCAATCGATGCAAGGTTTAGCGATGGAAGGGGGGAAATTTGCCATCCATCTCCATCCAAATAATCCTTACCATCCTTATGGGAATGAAGCTGTTGAATTCAATGTTTCCGCCAATCCCGGCCAACCCCTTCAACCCTTAGGGAGAGTTGCTTCCGGAGGGGAGCTTGCTCGTATTAGCTTAGCCATCTCTGTAATTCTAAGTATGCGCTCTTCCCTACCGACTTTGATCTTCGATGAGGTTGATACCGGCGTTGGAGGGGCTGTTGCAGAGATGATCGGCCGCTATCTACAAGAACTCAGTATCGGGCGTCAAGTCTTCTGTGTTACCCATTTGCCTCAAGTGGCAAGTTTTGGCCATCACCACTTTGTTGTCGCTAAAAGCAAAGGGGAGAATAGTACAACAACCGCAATACGTGCGCTCGATGCCAAAGGGCGTATTGATGAGATTGCGCGCATGCTTGGCGGTGTAAAATTGACTGAGGCAACCTTCCAACATGCCAAAGAGATGATCGAGAGTAATCAGCCCCAGTAACACTACAACTTATGAGTCTGAATCTGAAAACCTAATTGACGATAGAGCCGATAACGATTTCGGCTCTCTTCCAATATTTGTGGATCTTGTGTAATCACCTCAAAAACACGAGGATAGAGCCCATTTTTAACATCCTCTGGAACAAAAGGATGAATATTAATAATCAAGGATCGATTAGGCATCGGCCACATCTTATCGGAGAGATAGATAAAATCAGCCTCATTAATATCATCTTCAGAGTTAATGACCGCATGAGGAAGAAAATCGATATTGGGAAGTTCCCACAATTTTCGATCTAAAAAATGGATCAGCTCCTGATTATCGCTATAGAGTAATGCCGGCTCTTCTGCTAGATAGGCTTTCTCCAATATCTTCAATAATAATTTCTGCCGCGCAGCTTCATTGCTTGTCGGTAAGACATAAAAGCTAACCTGTACTGTATGCCCCATATAACCCTTCTTAATTATCTCTCTTAGATAATATCCATTGATAAGCGATCATTCGCATCCCCCCTTTACAAGATCTACCAACACGATATTTTGCCGACGATGTAGGGGGTTATGTGCGATAATTCATTGCCCAATGAATATCTGCATTTCTTACTGTTTAGCGGTAAAATGATAGCATTAAAATTATGGAAAAATAAGGTAGCAATGAAATTTGAACTTTTAAAGACCGATGGCGCTGCTCGCCGTGGTCGAATTACTTTTGAACGTGGAACGATCGAGACCCCTATCTTTATGCCGGTCGGGACAATTGCCACAGTAAAAGGGGTGACCCCACAAAATCTTAAAGAGATGAATGCACAGATCATCCTCGGCAACACCTTCCATCTCTGGTTAAGACCGGGGCTAGATGTTATCCGCGCTCATGGGGATCTTCATGATTTTATGCAATGGGATAAACCGATCTTAACCGATTCTGGAGGGTTTCAGGTCTTCTCACTGGCCGAGCTTCGAAAAATTGAGGAGAAAGGTGTCACTTTCCGCTCTCCTTTCAATGGTGAAAAACTCTTTCTCGATCCTGAAAAATCGATGGAGATCCAACGTGTATTAGGATCTGATATCGTTATGGCTTTCGATGAGTGTACACCCTATCCTGCTACTTATGATGAGGCGAAAAGATCGATGGAGCTCTCCATGCGCTGGGCAAAGCGTTCTAAAGATGCTTTTGTTGCCGGCGAGAACCCCAATGCGCTTTTTGGCATTGTCCAAGGAAGTATGTATGAAGATCTTCGGGAACAATCTCTCGATGCGCTTCAAGAGATCGAATTTAATGGATATGCTATCGGTGGCTTAGCGGTGGGTGAACCTAAAGAGGAACGAGATCGCATCTTAGAATTCCTCGATCCTAAGATGCCTAAAGATAAGCCTCGTTATCTTATGGGTGTAGGGAAACCGGAGGATCTTATTGAGGGCGTTAAACGTGGCGTCGATATGTTTGACTGCGTCATTCCGACACGCAATGCTCGAAATGGCCATCTTTTTACCCGCTTTGGTGATATCCGTATCAAAAATGCTCGCTATGATCTCGATACGCGCCCCCTTGATGAGACTTGTAGTTGCTATACCTGTCAAAACTTTAGTCGCTCCTATCTCCGTCATCTCATCCGCACAAAAGAGCTCTTAGGTGCTCATTTAGCAAGTATTCATAATTTGCACTATTTCCTCTGGCATATGCAACAGATCCGCGATCATATCGATGCCGGAACTTTTGAGCAATATTATGAGCAGTTCTACAGAGAACGAAAACAGGTGGATGAAGAGGCGTTATAATCTCTTCTTACACATCTTAAATATAAAATCAGAGGTGGGAATCAGAAGCGATCAAGTTCAATCAATAGCGCGATAACTAGAATAACAACTAGAACAATCAGCGCGCAATCAAGAGCAATGAGCCGTTTCTGCTTCTCACTTAAGAGCGATCTACACTTTCAGCGACCTATCTTAGGTCCCTTAAATTATGGAATAGTAATGATATGAGCCTCATTAATCGCTATATTCGACGAGAGATCTTGTCTACCTTCGCAGCAGTACTTCTTGTACTGATCTCTATCCTTCTCGTGCAGCGATTAGCCTTCTACCTTAACCAAGTAATCAATGGCACATTATCCCAATCTGCGGTTATCTCCCTTCTAGGTCTTCAAGTTGTCCGCTTTATCACAGAACTTCTCCCTTTAAGCTTTCTTCTCGCCTCTATTTTGGCATTTGGCAGACTCTACAAAGATAGCGAAATGACGGCATTTTATGCTTTAGGGATGCCGGTTAAACGGCTCTACCGCATCTTATTGCAGATCGGTATTCCTCTCAGTTTTCTAATTTTAATCTTAAACTTCTGGATTGTACCGGAGATTGCTCAGATCCAGGAAGTGGTCTTAAAAAAGGCGCGCGAAGAGGCGCAACTAACAATTTTAAAACCGGGCGTATTCCAAGAATTTGCTCGGGGAAAGCAGACCATCTATGTCCAATCGATCAATGCTGAAGATGGGACACTTAATAAAATCTTTATCAAAACCAATGAAGCTAATGGTCATCACACCATCACCATTGCCGAAAAAGGGACGCAACAGATCAATGAGGATAATACCCGCTTTGTCATCTTAGAAGAGGGATCAAGAACCACGACTAATGCTGATTTTTCAGAGGTTCTCTTCTTCGATAGCTTACGAATTCGTCTCGATACAGAGAGTAGTGATGCTTGGCCGAAAGCGATTGCCTGGAGTGCTCACGATGTTATTACCGGCACAACGGTAGATGAGAAGCGAGAGTTACAGCGACGCCTTTCAGGACCGATCTCAATCTATCTTCTGATTCTCTTAATCCCGGCGCTCTCTCACTCTCGACCAAGAGAGGGGCGTTTCAATAAGTTAATTGTAGGGGTCATCTTCTATGTCTTCTACTTCAACTTCTTAGGTATTGGTCTCTCATGGATCAAGAGTGGCAAAATCAATCCCGACTTAGGCATTTGGTGGATTCAGCTCATCATGTTTATCTTCGCCTACATTGTCTACCGGCGTTACAACAGATCTCTCTAATAATATCTCTAAAAATGATTCAAGAGAGCTCCCATCAATATCGCTAAGAGATAATTAAGAATTACAAGGAGACCCAATTATGAGAACCCTAAATAGCCAAAATCCCATCGTGGGCGACAGATCGTTATCGCGAGGATAATATGATAAAAATTGATCGATATACCTTAAAGACCTCCCTCTTCTTTACCCTGCTCTGTCTTCTGCTTCTCGTTATTATTGAGACCTTTTTTACCTTTCTAAATGAGCTGCAAGACCTTGATGATCAATATGTTGTCACCGACATGTTGCTCTATCTGCTCTACGATATGCCGGCGCGCATCTATCGTATCTTTCCAATGGCATTACTCTTAGGAACACTCCTCGGTTTGGGGCAACTAGCTAGCCACAATGAGTTAACCGCTATTAGAACCGCTGGATTTAGTAAAGCTCGCACACTAAAAGGAGCGATCTATACTACTCTAATCTTAAGTCTTGGCGTTGTCTTAATCGGTGAATATATTGTTCCAGAGACCCATGAAAGAGCACTTGAAGTGAGTCATAAGAGCAGTGTTGGGAAGGGATTTTGGGCGATTGATGGCGGTTATATTATTGAAGTGAGATCAATGCGTGATCTCTCCCTGCGCAATATCACAATTTATAAGCCTGAAGATAATTATCTAAAACAGATTATGAGAGCTGATCATATGACACTTGAAGGCGATCATTGGGTGATTCCTTCACTCTCTGCGATCACTTTTAGTGAGCGCCAAATCACTAAAGAGAATCTAAAAGACTTTAAAATAGAGACCCATATTGATCAGGCGGCCTTAACGGCACTCATTAGTGACCCAGAATATCAATCGAGCCAGAGTCTATGGCGTTTTATTAACTATCTCGAAGAGAATAATCTCGATAGTAGTGAATATCGCCTTGCTTTTTGGTCGAAGGTCTTCAATCCTTTAACCAATATCTCAATGATCCTTATCGCTGCACCGCTCGTCTTTGCTCAGCAGAGACGACAAGGAATTGGTGAGCGCATCTTGATCGGGGTTATTTTGGGGCTCATTATCTACTTAACAACACAGATGTTAGGACACTTTATCCTTATCTCCGGATTCTCTCCGCTACTGGGGGCCCTCTTTCCGACAATTTTAGCGATTGTGATCGCTTATGCGCTCTTTAAATTATTACCATAACTCCTAATTGTAGAGATGCCGGCTTTAAGTGCCGGCATTTTCATTTATGGGTTTTTATTTATGAATTTTTATTTGTGGGTTTTTATTTGTGGGTTTTTATTTATAAAGAAGATTGTAAATAGGGGGTCAATAGCTGCTCGATCTCTTTTTGCCGTGCCTTAACGATCTCTGTTGAGCCTCTTCCTTCAATATTAATCCGTAAATAGGGCTCTGTATTGGAAGCGCGCACATTGATTCGTGAATCTTCTAAACGTAAACTTAAACCATCAAGATAATCCTCGGAGATCGCCTCACCTCTAAAATAATCAGCAATCTTCGTGATCACTAAGTCAGAATCCACTACAAGATAGTTCAACTCTCCGCTACAAGGATAACGTTTTCTTGCAGCTGCAACGAGCGCTCCTAATGTCTGATCGCTCTTTGCTAAAAGCTGAGAGATTAGAAGAAAAGGGATCATTCCTGAATCACAATAATGGAATGCTCTAAAGTAATGATGTGCACTCATCTCTCCACCATAAAGCGCATTAAACTCACGCATACTCCGCTTCATCGGCGAATGACCACCGGCAGAGATCACCACCTCACCGCCTGCCTTCTCAATCGCCTCTTCACTATTGAGAGTCTGCCTTGTATCGATCACAATTGTCGAACTTGGATGTTTAGCTAAAAGTGCTGTTGCCAACAATCCTACAATATAGGAGCTATCAACAAAGTTACCCTTCTCATCAAAGAAAAAACAGCGATCAAAATCCCCATCCCAAGCAACACCAAAATCTGCATTATTAGCTAATATCGCCTCTTGAGTTGCTGCTCGACGCTCCACTAAAAGAGGATTGGGAACTCCATTAGGAAAAGCACCATCTGGTTCATGATGAACCTTAATAAGCCGATAAGGAAGATGCGGCTCAAGAAGGTCCACAATTGCGCCGGCACAACCATTACCACTATTACAGACTATGGTTAAAGGCGCTACTGACGATACTGGCGATAAAGATGATAGGGATGAGAGTGATGATTGCGGCTCTCGCAACTGCGAGGAAAATGAAGATGTCGCTAACAAAGCATGAAGATAGGGCTGTTTATCGAGAAAGCGCGTTAAGTCTCCCGGCACTTTTTGAGAAAAAGGACCAAAATCCTCCTGCAAGATACGATTCTTTAGAGCTTCAAGACCAGTAGAACCACTGATGGGCTCTGCGCCTCGGCCCACGAGCTTAAAACCATTGTGATGCTTCGGATTATGGCTTGCGGTAATCATAATACCTCCATCGGCTTCAAGATAGACCGTATTGAAATAGATCTCTTCCGTTCCACAAAGATCTAACGAAATAACATTAGCACCAGCATCACAAATTCCGGCGACTAATTTCGCAAAGAGTTGTGGACTACTTTGACGAATATCATGCCCAACAACGACCACTTTAGCCCGATATTCCGCTACAAATGCAAGACCTAGCTTATAAGCTAGGTCTTCATTAATCTCAAGGGGGTATTCCCCCCGAATATCGTAAGCTTTAAAAGCTTTTAACTCCATTACAGGATTACCTTCTACGATTATCTTCTACTAATCTACTAATCAAAAGGGTCTCTTAAAACTAATGTCTCATTACGATCAGGCCCTGTAGAGATAATATCTACCGGCACCTTAACAAGCTCTTCAAGACGCTTAATATAGTTCTGAGCCGCAACGGGAAGTGCATCAAAACTCATTACTCCAACTGTACTCTCTGACCAGCCCGGCATTGTTTCATAGATCGGCTCACAGCGTGCAAAATTCTCTGCACCATAAGGAGGATAATCGACCACTTCACCATCTAACTGATAGCCTGTACAGATCTTCACCTCATCCATTCCATCTAACACATCTAACTTCGTTAAGCAGATTCCTGATAAGCTATTGATGTCGATTGAACGCTTTAATACCGGAACATCAAACCAGCCACAACGACGCGCACGACCTGTTACCGAACCAAACTCATGCCCACGTTTTGCTAAACCTTGACCAATTTCACAAGTTAACTCTGTTGGGAATGGTCCTGAGCCAACACGTGTAACATAAGCTTTAACAATTCCTAAAACATAATCTAAAGCTAATGGTCCCACGCCTGATCCGGTAGCCGCACCGCCGGCAGATGTATTACTAGATGTTACAAAAGGATAAGTTCCATGATCGATATCTAGGAATGTTCCTTGTGCTCCTTCAAACATCACCTTAGCACCACGATCTCTTAACTTCTTAAGCTCGTAGGAGACATCAGTGACTAATGGTAGAAGACGTTTTGCCAGCTCCATCGTATCATTAAAGACTTTATCAACAGAGAGCGCTTCTTTACCAAGGTAGTTCACAAGAACAAAGTTATGATACTCCATCACACTTTCAAGCTTTTGACGGAAAACTTCAGGATAGAAGAGATCCGCAACACGGACGGCTCGACGCGCTACTTTATCTTCATAAGTAGGACCGATTCCTCTTCCTGTTGTACCGATCTTATTTTTACCAAGCTTCTCTTCACGCGCCTGATCAATCGCAACATGATAAGGCATCACTAATGGGCAAGCTTCTGAAATTTTTAAGCGCTCATCAACATTGATACCGCGACTCAATAACTCATCCATCTCACTTAAGAGTGCTTCAGGAGAGAGTACAACACCGTTGCCGATATAACAGGTAACATGTTCACGCAAAATTCCTGATGGAATTAGACGTAAAACTGTCTTCTCGCCATCGATAACAAGAGTATGCCCGGCATTATGCCCCCCTTGAAATCGAACAACAGCTTCTGCTTTATCTGTTAAGAGGTCAACGATCTTTCCTTTACCTTCGTCGCCCCATTGCGTCCCGATAATAACAACATTATTACCCATTATAAGTTTTCCTCATGAAAATGAATCTAGCGCAACGCGCTCTTTAAATTGATACAAATAGACAGCGTGAAATTGAAACTAATATTTAACGTTACATCCAATATTGAATTCACAATATTCACAATTACGTCTTACTGTTTCTGCTGAAAATGCTTAAAGAAATCACTCTCTGGATCGAGAATTAAGAGATCTCCATCATTTTGGAATGCATTTTTATACGCCTCTAAACTACGATAGAAGGAGTAAAAATCGGGATCTTGTCCATAAGCTTTACCATAAATTGTTGCAGCCTCGGCATCCCCTTCCCCGCGAATTTTCTCTGCTTCTTCATAAGCATTTGCCAAAAGAATGGTTCGGTTACTATCAGCTTCTGCAACCTTTTCAATGTAGGCTGCTTCCCCTTTTGAACGAAGCTCTGTTGCAACTCGCTCACGTTCTGTTCTCATTCGCTTAAAGACGTTATCGGTCACATCATCTGGAAGCTCTACGCCATTGATACGAACATCGATAATCTCAACGCCATACTCTTTAGCCTCAACAGAGAGCGCAACTAAGATCGTCTTCTCAATCTCTTGACGAACCGTATTGTTAAGATCTACCTCTTGCCCGGCAATAACAGGCACAACATTCTCTTTACTGCGAATGACAATGTCCACATCTTCAGAATGAATCTCTTCTAGCGTCTTAGGATCTAATGAGAGCGCATCGCTCGGCTTATCGACAACAATTACCTTTGAACCATCGCGATACTTACTCCCTTTAGAAGTAACATTTCCGCCAACAACTGTCTGTACATCACGTTTACCAAAGGCAGCTCTAAAGTTGTTTTTGACAATCGGTTCAAAAAGACGATTAAAAATCCCCGGATTACCCGAGACTTTTTGGTAGTAAACTTCCGGATCAATCACACGCCATTTAATGAAGGTATCAACAATTAAGTTTTTCTTCTCTGAAGTCAAAAATGGCTCTGGCGGTGTATCTAATGTCTGAATTCTTCCATCGAAGATCCTCACATTATCGATAAAGGGCAATTTAAAGTAGATGCCTGGCTCATCATAGACCGCAACGATCCGTCCAAAACGGAGTTGAAGCCCCTTTTCCCACTCTTTAACAATCACTAAAGATGTGCTTAAGAGAAGCAGTGCAATAATGACGATTGGTAAAACTATACGAGTTACAATTCTCATTTTCTCTCTCCCCTCTTATCGAGTGAAACGCGCACGACTTCTCTGATCGTTCACATTATTGTTAGGTTGATTTTGAATAATACTCTCCGGCGTTGGCGTTGTCTCTTTCACCTCAATGGTAACAGCCCCTTCTCGTCTCTCCGTTTTAGTTGGCGCGGACGTTGTTGAAGGACCGGTCATTTTATCGAGCGGAAGCATCATTAAATTATTACTATCTGATCCCATATAGAGTTTGTTACTGTTTTGTAACACCTCTTCCATATTCTCAAGATAGAGACGCTCTCGGGTCACCTCTGGCGCTATCGCATAGGCTGAATAGAGACGGTTGAAACGCTCTGCTTCCCCGCGGGCTTGAGCAATCTTACTTTCTCGGTAGGCTTCTGCCTGACGAAGAATTCTCTCCGCTTCCCCGCGTGCCTCTTCATGCACTTTACTCTGATATGCATTTGCCTGGTTAATTCGACTCTGCTCATCTTCACGAGCACGGATCGCATCTGAGAAGGCATCTTGTACCGCTGCCGGCGCTTGCGCATCCTCTAAGTTCACGTTTGTGATTACAAGACCGATCTGGTAGTTATCTAAGATACTCTGTGCAAGCTCTTTAACCTCTTGCATGAGCTGCTCTCGGCCATCTGTTAAAATGTCATCGAGAGAGGTTTGACCAACACGCTCACGCGT
The DNA here is from genome assembly GCF_003121895.1 of Ignatzschineria cameli. Taxonomy (GTDB): domain Bacteria; phylum Pseudomonadota; class Gammaproteobacteria; order Cardiobacteriales; family Wohlfahrtiimonadaceae; genus Ignatzschineria; species Ignatzschineria cameli. The sequence continues at coordinate 232,062 of NZ_QEWW01000002.1, read as the reverse complement.
TGCACTATCGACAACCTCTTTTAAGGTCTTATCAGGATCCACTGAAGTAAACCAATATTGTGAAGGATCATCGTTATTGATCTGATACTGAACTTCAACACTAACATCGACCAAGTTCTCATCTTTAGTCAACATTGCAGCGCGGCGATTACCTTTTGCCGTAGAGCCAATTTTTTGTGAAAAACGGCGCTGAATATCGATAATACGATGATCACCGATAGGATTAGGTAGACGCCATCTTAAACCGGGATCTTTTGTTGCATGGTATTGTCCTAAGAGAAGCTCAACCCCTTTCTGACCGGCATCGATTGTATAAAAACCTGTTGCTAACCAACCACAAAGCAGAACAGCACCGCCTAGAGCGATATATTTTCCATAACCGCCATGTCGATGACCGCCCATTCCCTTTTTACCACGAAAAGCCCCACCTAACTTTTTAAAAATCTCGTCAAGATCGGGGCCAGCGCCATTTTTAGGTCGCTGATCATTCGGCTGATTATTTCCATGAGGACTACCTGATGATCCGCCTTGTTGGCTATCTTTAGGCTCTTGCCAAGCCATCTCTAAGTTATTTTTTTTCATTTAATCCCTTTGATTCCAGATCTTACCGAAACTGTTTAACACCAACTCGACAAGATACCAATTTTTTACGCGATTTGCACCTATAGATATTGTTCGAAATAGGGAGTCGCCTCTGGTTGCTCCTTCAATAGTCGCATAATTCGATATCGAGCAACATAGAGATCTAAAAGAAACTCGCCCTCGATCCCAAACTGCTCCGATTTAACGGCATCTAATGCATAAAGTTCTGCTCGCAAACGCCCTTCACTAGGCGGAAGCTCCAATTTGATGGAGAGATGCTCCTTTTGAAAATGGGAAGCGATTCCTTCAAGAAGAAGATCGATACCAATATCTTCAGCCGCAGAGACCCAAACAGCCTTCACAACACCCGTCTCTGAAAGTTCAAAGTGGGGTTCAATATCGGGCTTTAGATCAATTTTATTAAAGACTTGTAATCGTGGAACCGCATCTGCACCGATCTGCTCTAATACAGAGGTTACTTCTCTCATTTTGAGATCTCTCTCAGGATCTGCAACATCGATCACCTCAAGAAGAAGGTCGGCTTCAACCGCTTCTTGCAATGTCGATTTAAATGCTTCAACAAGATCATGAGGAAGTTTAGAGATAAATCCAACCGTATCGACCAAAACAGCGCGCCCCACAAATTCGATATCTAATGCTCTATGTGTTGGATCGAGCGTCGCAAAAAGCTGATCTTGTACATAGACACCGGCTGCGGTGAGACGATTGAAGAGGGAGGATTTCCCGGCATTGGTGTAGCCGACTAAAGCAATAGTAGGAACTTCATTGCGCTCTCGAGAGATACGCCCTTGCGCCCGCATCTTTGTAACGCTCTCAAGACGTTTTTTTAACTGCCGGATACGATCACTAATAACGCGCCGATCCATCTCAAGACGAGTCTCTCCAGGACCTCGTAGCCCTACAGCGCCCCCTCTTTGTTGGGATAGATTGGTATGCTTACGAACTAACCGCGTTGATAAGCGAGTTAGCTGTGCTAATTCCACCTGCAACTTACCCTCAAAGCTTTGTGCTCTTTGGGCAAAGATATCTAAAATTAAGCCTGTCCGGTCAACCACTCGAACACCGCACAACTCTTCAAGATTGCGGTTTTGACTAGGCGTTAAATCATGATTGATTAATACAACATTAGCATCGCTCTGCTCTACAGCAACACGAACTTCATCCGCTTTGCCGGTTCCTAAAAAATATTTATGATGAGGGGTTTGCCGAGTTCCTGTAATACAGGAGAGAATCTCAACACCTGCAGAAGTGACTAACTCCTTAAATTCTGCAAGATCCCCCTCTTCACTTTCAGGCATCTCTAGAGAGACGATGATTGCTCTGTCATCTTCGTGACTAAATTGCTCTACGATATGATTCATTAATAGAGGATAGACCCTTACCTCTGCTATTCAGCAATAGGAGCGTCAACTTCTCCTACCACTTCGCTGCTTAAATTAACATTTCTCGCAGGGACGATTGTAGACACCGCATGTTTATAGATCATCTGACTCACATTCGATCTCAATAGGATGACAAATTGATCAAAGGACTCAATCTGCCCTTGCAACTTAATACCATTGATTAAAAAGATAGAAACCGGAACACGCTCTTTACGAAGCAAGTTCAGGAACGGGTCTTGAAGGGATTGCATTTTTGCCATTTTAGTTCTCACTTTTTTAGTTCTTATCGTCGTTATATGATGAGTTCTCTATTTTATCAGAGCTCCTCGCTACAAGAAACCGACTCTATAGTAACATAAAGCCTGCTACCGACTAGTATCGATCGGCTTTATTACCGCCTTATTATAATCTATTTAGCACTAAAATGAGAAATTAGTTTCAAGTATATAGCGATAATATCGATCATTAAAAGCCCAACTTAAAAGCGCTATTAATCGATTTAGATCAAGATTTAGATCTAGGATGAAATGAAAAGGGATAAAAGAGATCATCTGATCACCGCTTGTCGCCTTCACGCTATCACTCTATACTCTACAAGTTCTCTTTTATGCATTTCACTCGACAAAAGGATCTTTCATGAGCTTTAAAGCGATTTTTCTAGACCTTGATGGCACCAGTCTCAATGATAATAATGCACTCTCTCCGGCACTTCAGGAGATTCTTACGATACTAAAATCGAAAGGGATTCAGATCATCTTCAGTACAGGAAGAAGTTTTGCCGGCAGCCTCCCCTTTGCTAAAGCTATTGGTGGCACGGACTATATCATCAACTACAATGGTGCTCGCGTCTTTGATTTTAAAAGAGAGATAATTCTACATGAAGCAACGCTTCCAAAACCTGTTTTAAAACAGGTTTTCCATTTCTCCAATGAATATCGATATCCCCCGATCTTCTACCATAATAATATTATCTACACCAAGGATGGTATCCCCCATCACTACACCTGCCCCGGCGAACGATTTGAAGTTCTCTGCCCAAATCATGATTGGGTTAATGAGACCTTAACAAAAGCACTCTTTGTTCTGCCTGAAGAGGAACTCGCTGACCACCTCTCAATCGCTTATGATTTTTTCGATGGCGCATCGGTCTCTACCTCCTCTTCCACCTATCTTGAAGTTATGCCTCTAGGCATTAATAAGGCAGTTGGTGCGCAATATGTATTAGAAGCCCTCAAAATCGATCCAAAACAGTGTATCGCCTTTGGAGATCAACTCAATGATAAAGAGCTTCTCTCACTAGTCGCTCACCCCTATATTATGGAGAATGCAACAGAACCGCTTAAAGCACAATTTCCTGATCGAATCGTTGCCAAAAATATTGAAGATGGGGTGGCAAAACAACTTGACCGACTCTTTGAACTTAACTATTTTCGTTAATCTCTTCTTTCATTCTTTTCTGCCATCGGCACTTCAATAATTATCGTATGATTGTGGTCTTTCAATGCCCCCTTATTGATATCTCTTATTGATGCCTCTTATTAAATGACTTCTAATCAAATGACTTCTAATCAAATGATTTCTGATTAATAATTTTTTGTTTAATGATACATTTTGATACCTACTCTATGATGAACAACTATAAAACCCTCTTTCGTAATCTCTCTCTACTCTTTGTCGCGCTTCTTCTCATCCCCATTTTAGCGTGGATTTTAGGTTGGCAATGGTCGCCACTGCATAGCTATACCGTGATAGATTTTATCCTCTTTATTGTTACAGAGTCTGGGTCTGCACCTTACTTTGCGCTCTTAACCTCCTTGCTACTTGCGATCTGGTTAAGTATGCGTTGTAAAAAATTGCAACATCATTGGGTCATCATCTTCTTAAGTGTCTTCCTTCTTCAAGGAAGTACGCAGATCATTAAAAGTACCATTAAAGTGCTCTGGGAAGAGCCTCGCCCTTACATGAGTTATGTTGTCGATCAAGAGGTTGATATTGAGACCTTTTATGAACTCCCCCGAAAAGAACGTGGCGCTATCGTTGCTGCTGCAGTTAAAGATGATCCCATCACCCCGCGCTGGTTAAAGTCACATTGGGAAGCAGAGACCGGCTACTCTTTCCCATCAGGTCATACTATATTTGCAGTGATGTGGGCCTTTATTATCGTTGGCTTTATGACTCGAGAAAAAGATCCTAAAACAACAGTGGCAATGATTGTTATGACTCTCTGGGCGGGATTGATGATGATCAGCCGTCTACGCCTAGGAATGCATTTCCCTATCGATCTCTTTGTTAGCACAATCATTGCCTATCTCCTTGCTTTAATTTTCTTTTATTTTTTAGCAAAAAGAGATACTCTGATAGAAAAGGGTAGATCGCAAGCAGATGATAAAATAGATTAAAAATCAGGTCGCGCAGAAGCCTTCAGTGCAACTTAATCATCACCCATTCGATAGTTAAACATAAAACAACAATAAGAGGATTACTATGCTGTTTTTACTTTCTCCTGCAAAGATGTTGGATGAACATACACCGCCGCCGATTACTAGTCTTGAACAACCTGAATTGCTTCAAGAATCATCGATCTTGATCGATATTCTCCGTCAATACTCAACCGAAGAGATTCAGAGCTTAATGAAAGTATCGGAGCGAATTGCAGAGCAGAATGTAGAGCGCTTTAGAGACTTTGAGGTTCCTTTTACCTCACAAAATGCAAAGCCTGCACTCTATCTCTTCAATGGTGATGTCTATCAAGGGCTCTCTGCCTACGATCTTCCAGAAGCATGTGTCAACTTCCTCAATCGTCACTTAGCGATCTTATCGGGCCTTTATGGTGCTATTCGCCCCTTAGATCTCATTGCTCCTTACCGATTAGAGATGGGAACGGCCTTAGCAAATCCCCGCGGTAAGAATCTCTATGAATTCTGGGGAGATCTTGTCACTGAATATCTCAACAAGCGCATCGATGAAGTAGATGCAAAAGTTGTGATCAATCTCGCCTCTAATGAATACTTTAAGGTCGTTCGTCCTGAAAAATTAAAAGCGCGAGTTGTCACACCGATTTTTAAAGACTTTAGTAATGGTGAATATAAGGTGATTGGTGTCTATGCTAAAAAAGCACGCGGTTTAATGACTCGCTTTGTTAGTGAAAACAATATCACCGATCTTCAAGAGCTCAAGAAATTTAATCTTGAAGGATATGCTTACAAACCGAATGATGTCACCGGCGAGATTGTCTTTATTCGTGGCTAATCGCTCTTAAAAATGATTAAGCGAGTGAGCTCAATATATTAAAACACTATTAGGCAGAGCAAATATTGTCTCTGCCTTTTTAATTCTCGCTCCCTTCTCTTTTCGGTATAATGCCTCTTTCGTGATCTTCTATTTAATTTTTTAAATCACTTGAATTATTTGAATTACTTAAATCATTTAAATTACTTTATGTAAGATAGGAATATATATGCAATCGGAGAGCAATCTACTTTGGATCGACCTTGAGATGACCGGCCTTGATGAAGAGATTCATCATATTATTGAGATCGCATCAATCATTACAGATAAAGATCTTAATCTCTTAGCGGAAGGCCCAAATCTTGCGATCTACCAACCTCAAGAGATCCTCGACCTTATGGATGATTGGTGCCAAACAACTCACGGCAATTCAGGCTTAGTGAAACGGATCATGGAGAGCGATGTCACCGTTTTAGATGCGATGAATGAAACCATCGAATTTGCAAGTCAATGGATTCCCGCCGGAAAATCACCACTCTGCGGAAATAGCATCGGGACTGATCGTCGCTTTCTGAAGAAATATATGCCGGCATTAGATCAATTTTGCCACTATCGCAATATCGATGTGAGTTCCTTTAAAGAAGTGGTGAATCGTTGGTATCCCAATCCTCTCACCTATGAGAAGAAAAATACTCACCTTGCACTCGATGATATCCGTGAGTCGATCAATGAATTAAAATTTATCCGAGAACATTACTTTATTAAGTAAAGTCAACTAAGCGAAACTAAACGCAGAAAAGTTCCCACTACCCTTGCCCCATATTCCTTAAAAGGAGATTACCAATGAAACCTAAAATCACCCTTAAAACACCATGGCAAATTTTAGCTTCAGGATTTGGGGCTGGTCTTTCGCCCGTTGCGCCTGGAACGATGGGAACTTTAATGGCCATTCCCTTCTGGATCATCTTCTCATTAACGCTTTCGCTCCCCTTCTATCTCCTTATGCTCCTCTTAACAAGCCTGATAGGAATTGTGATCTGCCAAAAAGCGAGCGATGAATTAGGTGTTCATGATCATGGAGGAATTGTGTGGGATGAGTTTGTAGGATTTTGGATCACAATGCTCGGTGCGCCCCTCTCCTGGAGTAGCATTCTTTTAGGTTTCCTTCTCTTTCGCTTCTTTGATGTTCTTAAACCCTGGCCTATTAAAGTAGCTGACACAAAAGTTACCGGAGGCTTTGGAATTATGCTCGATGATATGATTGCCGGCCTCTTTGCCCTAATCTCTCTACAGATTATTCTTAGATGGGTATTGCCAATCTTTGCTTAAGCAATGTCTAGAGAGAAAAGAAAGAGTTAATTGCCCCTTCAACCTTTTTAGCCTCTTAACTTTTAACTTTTTAATTACGCCAACACAATATCGAGATGAAATATCAATACTCAAAAGCGATTAAATATTATTTAAAAAACTTATTGGGTAAAATTAGACGTGAACAACGCGGAAAAATAGTGGTCGCGCTCCTCTTTGCAGCGATCTTTGCTAGCTCCTTTTTTCTAGAGAAACCGCAAGCAACCTCCGCCTCAAAACCGACTATTCAACTTAAGAAGGGATATCAATGCCCCTGTAAAGTCAGTCATATTAGTGATGGTGATTCAATCACAGCGATCTGCCCTACTACTTGCTCACAATCGGGAGATCCCAAGGGAAAGTGGCAAAAAATTAGAGTGAGAATTTGGGGGATGGATGCACCGGAGATGGGGCAAAAACCGTGGGGAGAACGGGCAAAATCGGCACTGATAAAACTTCTTCCAAAGGAGAAAGATGGTATGATTACGCTGAGAATTAGAGATCGAGATCACTATCAACGCTATGTGGCACAACTCTTCTATCAAAAAAAAGATATCGGACTTGAGATGGTTCGCTTAGGTGAAGCAGTTGTCTACCAACAATATAATAATGATCCACAATATTATCAGGCAGAACGAGATGCAAAAGCCGCTAAACGGGGTATTTGGTCTCAACCAGGACATCAACAAAATCCAGCCGCTTGGCGTAAAGTTAATCCTCGCTAATCCCCTTTGTTCCACGTACAATATTGATGATTGTTGATAAATGTCGACGATCATCAGATTCCCCAAAAGTATCGATTGGGCATAGAATAACTTGCGATACAGTAATATTTCGATAGATCAATATCAAGCATATCAATATGCTGTATGATGAGATAGCAACATAACGACATACAGATATATCGAGACTTTTATTCGATATTTCTACCCAATGCGTCTATTTGATCTATCTAATTTGATCTATCTATTCGATTGATCTATTAATTTATATCGCATAATCAATGGCTATTAATCGATAACTGAGTTAACAATTTAGCTGACAATTTAATTGTTAATTTTGTTAATTTGATTGTTAATTTGATTAATAATTTTATTGATAATTTACTTATAATTTTGATGCCGGTATTTTGGTACTTTTATATCCGTTACTAATGAGTCAAACAAAATGATAACGATTGATAACAATACAATCATAATAGATGGGCAGTGGACGCTATCTAATTTGCGAGAAATTCAGCTCGCATCGGATAAGATACAGCCACAAATTGCAACTCTAAAGGATGTGATAGTCGATGGCTCAAAGCTAAGCCAGATCGACACCACAGGATGTCAGGAGCTCTATATTGCGCTCAAAAGCCTTCCAAAAGAGAGCAAAGTTGATTATCAGGGGTTTGAGAAGAAGCAACTTGATCTCTATCTCTATATTAAATCTCGTATCGAAGATGCCGGCATTCAATTAGCGGCACCCGATAATCACAATAGCTTTACCAAACGAGTTGGGATGTTTACCATCTACCTACTCGATGAGATTCAAAAATTTATCGAATTTATTGGTGAGATTTCAGTTATTGCAACACAACGCGCCTTCACTCCATGGAAGATTAGATGGAGTGCATTTTGGGCTAATATCCAAAATGCAGGGGTTATGGCGCTACCGATTATCGGTCTTCTCAACTTCTTGATCGGTGCCGTTATCTCTTATCAAGCGGGAAGTCTTCTGCAGATGTTTGGTGCAAGTATCTATATTGTTGATTTCTCCACCGTAGCAATATTACGTGTCTTAGGACCTCTCTTAACGGCTATTATCATCGCCGGACGAACAGGAGCGGCTTATGCCGCACAGATTGGAACAATGGTGGTCAATGAGGAGGTTGATGCCTTAGAGACAATTGGAATCAATCGCTACGATCAGCTTGTTTTACCTAAGATGTATGCATTAGCAGTCTCTCTACCGCTACTCACACTCTTTGCCGATATGATGGCGATCTTCGGCAGTATGTGTCTTGCTGCCATCTATCTCGATATCTCTTTTGGTGAATTTATTACAACGATTCCTAATGCGGTTACTTGGCGTTCGCTCTTAGTGGGAATTGTTCAAGCTCCTGTCTTTGCAATTGTGATCACTTTAGTGGGATGCTACCAAGGGTTTCAAGTGCAAGGTGGTGCAGATAGTGTCGGACAACAGACAACGAAAGCCGTTGTTCAATCTATCTTCTATGTTATTGTCATCGTCGCGCTCTTCTCCATCTTGATGCGCAATGTTGGTTTATAAGGAGATCGATCGATGAGTGAAGTTAAAATTGCAATGCCACAATCTCAAGCTGTAAATAATGATGATGTGATTCGTGTTGAACATATCTACAACAGCTTTGGAACCCACTCGGTTCATGAAGATCTCAATATGACTGTTAAAAAAGGGGAGTTAGTTGCCCTTGTTGGCGGATCAGGCTCTGGAAAAACCACCCTTCTTCGCTGTATTATCATGTTACAAAAACCGACAAAGGGGCAGGTCTATCTCTTTAATCAACCCGTTTGGGGATCGACCCATAAAGAGGCTCAAAAACTACGTCAAACCTTTGGAATGCTCTTTCAGGGAGGTGCACTCTTTAGTTCACTAACGGTACTAGAGAATATTATGGTGCCGCTCCAAGAGCATACAAAATTGAGCCGTAAAGAGATGGAAGAGGTTGCGATGCTAAAATTAACGCTCTCGGGCTTAAAGCCCCAAGCTGCCAATCTCCTACCGAAAGATCTCTCGGGCGGGATGATTAAGCGTGCAAGCTTAGCAAGAGCACTCGCTCTCGACCCGGAACTCCTCTTTTTAGATGAGCCCACGGCGGGACTCGATCCTGTCTCTGCTGCTGAATTTGATGATCTTATGCGGCAGTTAAAAGAATCACTCAACCTGACAGTGGTTATGGTGACACATGACTTAGATTCTATCTGGGCCATCTCAGATCAGGTCGCATTTTTAGGTGATAAAAAGTTGATCGCCTATCAACCTATCGCTGAACTGGTTAAAAATGATAATCCTTTAATTCAACACTATTTCCAAGGTCCACGTGGACGCATAGTTGGAGAGGCACATGGAACACAAATTTAATTACACTATTGTCGGCGCTTTTGTACTCGGATTTATCGCATGCCTTATTGCCTTAGTCATTTGGCTCACAAATGGCTTTGAAAAGGTTAATACGATTGAATATAAAGTCGTTACCAATGAGTCGGTTGCAGGCTTATCGGTCAACTCACCGATCGATTATCGCGGAGTAAATGTCGGTAAGGTTGGTAAAATCGAGCTCAATCAGGAAGATCCTCGCTATGTGACAATCTTCCTCAATATTGATGTCGGCACCCCCATTAAGAAAGATACAAAAGCAGAGCTCATCAACCGAGGTATTACCGGTATTGTTAATGTAAGCTTAAGCGGTGGAACGCCTCAAGCAGGAGCTCTTCTTCCGACAAAAATGGATCCTATTCCGACGATTCAAAATGGCCCTTCCCTCGCTCGTCGATTAGATGAGGCGCTCGATAATATTACCAAATCACTGACAGAGCTCTCTAAAAAGATGGGATCGATCTTAACAACTGAAAATATCGATAATTTCTCCAATATTTTAAGTAACACCAATGCATTTACTGCCGATCTTGCTGGTATTGGGGGAAAAGTTAATACATTAACAGAGAAAGCAAGTGATACGATTGATACCATTCAACCAAAAATTAAAGAAGCTGCTACAGCTATCGGTGAATTTGCAAAGCAGATCCAAGGGGCTTCAAAGCAACTTGAGCAGACAACTGTCAATGTTAATAAGACGTTAGATAGTGCTCAATCAACGCTAGGGACTTGGAATGATTTAGGTGAAGAGACAAATAGTAATTTGCAATCGATTTTACCAACGCTAGAGAATGCGCTCTACAACTTCTCTCTCTTTATGCAAGAGCTTGAAGCGGCACCAAACTCGATTATCTTAGGTAAACCTAAACAGCAACCCGGTCCTGGGGAATAAATAATATAGCCCTTTAAGAGCGGGGATCAGAGCTGATTTCCGCGCCTTACCCCTAACATTCTATTTTAATTTAAATACCTACTTATCTATCTATTATCTATCTATTATCTATCTTTTCCAAAGGCGATAGCCTCTATCAGGAGAATATCTATGAAGCGTTTGCAAAAACTTATCCTCTTTTTTGCACTTCCCCTTATCATGGTAGGATGTGCATCTGCACCACCGAAGAAGAGCTTTACCTTAAGCCCAGCAGAAAATAGCGTTGCGACAGGCAATCGAGCACTTCCCTCTTTAATGGTTTCTCAAGTAAAATCGATCGGTCGACTCTCAACCGATATGACCTATAGTCGCTCTCCGAATGAGATTGAGAGCTATACCAAAAGCGATTGGGTTGCTCCACCGGCACAATTAATTCAATCTCTTATCACTCAAGATTTGGAGAACCGCGCACTATTTCAATATGTCGTGATGGCGCCTAATAGTGTTACTGCGCAAAATCGTCTCGACATTACTCTCTTAGAGATGAATCAGATTTTTCCCAATGCAACTGATAATCACATTGTCTTGAAACTACAAGCACGCCTCATCAATAATCACAATAATAAGATTATCAAAACATTTACCTATAATGTTACAGAGCCTAGCCGAAGTTATGACGCAGAAGGTGGAGTTGTAGCATACAATCGAGCATTGCAGAAAATTGCAGATTCCCTTGCGGCAGATATCACACAGACATTACGTCGCTACTAATCGTTAGCACAATGATTAATAAGGCTTCTACCAAAACTTTTATCAAGTTTTCTATTTAAATCTCTATCAATAAGAAAAATAGCGAGAAAGTGTGGGCATTATTTAAAGATCTCTATAGAATTTCTATTCTTAAAGGATCAATAAGTGCCCACTCTTTTATCTAACGCAATCACTTAATATGCTCTCTAATCTCTTTAAGTATCTTCCAAAACCCAACTTCTCTAACTATTGGCCACTCTACTTTCAAACAGAGATTATTGGCTGGGTTCATCGAGATAATATCGCAACAATAGCCCACTTCCCTGAGCTCTTTCTTCTCAATCGTACAGATTCAACTCTCGCCTTTACCCCCCAATTTATCGCCGCCTCTTTTGAAGAGCGAAGCTACTCTCTTGCACAATTTTCAGAAGCGCTACGACTCGCCGGCATTATCACTAACTGGCGTGATGAAGCTTATGGTATCTATCGCCGAAATGAGATCTTGAAAAACGCACTCTTTACAATTGAGCGTGGTGTTGCCCCCTTTTTAGGATTTAGAGTTTTTGGGGTGCATATTAATGGTTATGTACCGGTGGAACATCACTCACAGACCTCTATCTCTCATCTCTGGCTTGCTCAGCGCTCTAAACTTAAATTAATTGAACCTCATAAGCTCGATAATATTGCCGCCGGGGGATTAAGTTATGGGGAGATCCCCTCAGAGACGGCTAAACGAGAGGCGATGGAGGAGGCGAATATCCCACAAGAGACGACTCAATCTCTCACATTTATTACCCCCTTTAATTACTTAACGGAATACCATAAAAGTATTCGAGATGAATCGATCTTTATCTTTGATCTACCCATCCCGCCCTCTTTTAAACCACAGATTAATGATGGTGAAGTAGAGGCTTTTCATGCCTTAACACCGGATATAGTCATGGAAGCGCTTCTCGATGGGGAGAAGTTTAAGCCCAATAGCGGCCTTGTCACCCTGCACTTTCTGCTTCGAAAAGGATTAACACAACTTACACTCACGGAGCAACAATATCTCGCAGAACGTTTAGCGCCTAACTCTATTTAAAACAGGGAGGCAAGTGCATCAAAAGAGATAGAGATAAAGATAGAGATATAAAAAGCAGCTCCATCAGGAAGCTGCTCTTTAAAGATCCTCGCGGACTGATCGCTCTATCGATTAAGCTCTATCAATTAAAGCAATGAGGAGGCTAAGTAGACAACCTTATCTGCAAAAACCTTATATTTAGGTCGTTTTTCCCACTCTTCCAATGTCACCTGAACTGAACTTTCTAGATCCTCATAATATTGTGCCGTCATCTTCTCGGCAAAATCTCGATCGTACATAATAGCATTCACTTCAAAGTTCAAATCAAAGCTTCTAATATCCATATTTGCCGTTCCGATCATCGCTAAGCTTCGATCATAGACACTTGTTTTGGCATGGATAAGACCTTTCTGATAATGGTAGATCTCAACCCCTGCTCGTAGTAGATCGAGATAGAGCGCGCGACTCGCCATTCGAACTAAAAGAGAGTTGGTACGCTCCGGCACCAATAATTTAACTTTCACCTGACTTCTTGCGGCTATTTTCAACATCGTTAAGATCTGCTCTGTTGGAATAAAGTAAGGGGTCGTAATCAGTACCTCTTTCTTCGCCAACGCAATAGCCTGAATGATCGAGTTCATAATATATGGTTCTGGTGAATCGGGGCCACTTGCCACAATCTGCACCGCAGTATTACCCTGCTTTTCACGCATATCTACCGGAAATAATTCTGCATTCGGTTCAATCTTCTGCTTTGCACAGAAATTCCAATCTGATAGGAAGATATGTTGTAAAGCATAACAGCTATAACCCTCTAAACGCACATGCATATCTCGCAATATGGGTTTTCCGCTGCCCGGCACATTGATATAATCATCACCAACATTAATGCCGCCAACAAAGCCGACCCGTCCATCAATCACAATAATTTTACGGTGATTACGATAATTAACACGATTAGCCCAGAAGATAAAGAGTAATTTTCTAAAAGGATAGACCTCAATACCTGCATCTCGCATCTCTTGAGCAAAATCTCCGCGGATCTTTTTACTACCAAAATCATCGTAGATAAAACGGACTTTAACACCCTCTTTCGCTTTTTTAATCAGAAGATCTTTAATCTGATTACCGATCCCATCATTACGGACAATGTAATACTCGATATGGATCGTCTCCTTTGCAGCAGCAATCTCTTTTAAGACCTCTGGATATTTATTCTCACCATTTTTTAAGAGTTTGACATCATTATTTAAACTCATCCAATGAATATCTTCTGTAGAAACAGAATGGGCAAGCCGTTTAAATTGCTCAATAACAGGATTATCAATCGCTTGAGGATTATTCTCAATATGCTTAGTATACTCATAAATCTTATCTTTAAGATCATCGTTATATTCTAGCTTTTTGTCATACATCGCCTTATTTCGATAGTTAACCCCTAACGAGAGATAGAGGATAACTCCGAAGAGTGGCAAAAAGACAATCAGTACAAGATACCCTAGGGTCTTACTTGCACTTGTATTATCCATAATAATTTTGACACATACCGCTAAAATAAAAACAATATAGAGTAACAGAGTAATCAGACTCCCTGCCCATAAGAAACTACCTGTTAAAATCGATGTTATCATGCAAATATTCTCTAAAAGAAAAGCGGAATTATCTCGATATCAATTCCTGCGATTATAAAGTATTAAAAGAGTAGCGTTAAAAGAGAGAAATTATCACGATCCCTCCCCTCTGCCAAAGACCTTTATTATCTGTTACCAAAGGCATAATATTATAACATGAACAACTTATTATAAAATTACTATCACTTATGAAAAAAATTGGTCTTATTGTTGGAAAATTTTATCCCCTGCATCAAGGGCACATTAGCATGATTCTCACGGCAAAATTGAGTGTTGATCAACTACATATTTTTGTTTGTAGCGAAACAGATCGCGATGAGGAGCTCTATCAAAGCAGCGCCTTTACAACTCAACCGACCATTGAAGATAGGCTCCACTGGGCAAAGATCTGTCTTAATGAGATTCCCGGGATCTTTTTATATGATTTTAATGAGGATGGTATTCCCTCCTACCCCAATGGCTGGGAAGCCTGGAGTGACCGGCTCAAGAGCACTTTAAGCACGTTAAAGATCACCCCTACCCTTATCTTTAGTAGCGAACCCCAAGATAAGGTTCATTATGAAAAACTCTTTCAACTCCCCGTACAATTGATCGATCCTCCGCGAGATCTCTTCCCTATCTCAGCCACAGAAATCCGTGAGAATCCCATCGAAAATTGGCACTTTATCCCAACAATTATTCGTCCCTTTTTTCGTCAAAGAATTCTTCTAGAAAATGACCACCCTTTGACTCTTCCCATTACAACCCTCTTTGAGATGGTCGAGCCTACTGGCAATAATCAAGCAACATCAAAGGTAGAATTTATCGTAGCGACGCCTAAAGAAATCCCAAAAATATTAGCGCAAGCACAAAAGAGGAGAGAGTCGATCTCTTTAGCGATCGGTTCTGAATCTTTTATTACCGAAATTACCCAAAGGGCACTAGATTACTTTCAGGTGCCTATTCCCTCCTACCACCTTACAACCGCCTCTTTAGAAGCGCAATTTAGAGATATATGTCACTTTATCAACCATTTTATCAATAGTTCACGAACACAAAATAGTGCACCCAAACCCAAATAATATGCCTTTAAGAATAGTTACAACTAATACTTGATTCCTCAATCTTGCTAAGGCATTCTGTAATCTTAGTTTCTTTTTTATACCCTTTTAAAGGGGGACGAAACTAAATAATCAAGGGGGATCAAAATAGGGAGTTGATTAAACGACCCGCTCCCTAAAAGATCAGTCACGCTTTAAATAGATCAGGTAAGAGCCATAACATCGATAGACTTGCTCTGCCTCTTCTAGCGCATCTTATAAGAACAAAGGTTACACACTCATGAATTCATTAATCCGGGATATTTTATCGGCCCGTGTCTACGATGTTGCAAAAAATACGCAATTAGACCATCTCTATCTTCTTAGCCAACAACTAAAATGTAATATTTGGCTCAAAAGAGAAGATCTTCAACCGATCTTCTCCTTCAAAATTAGAGGTGCATTTAATCGAATTTTTCAACTGAGTGATGAAGAGAAAGCGAAAGGGGTTGTCTGTGCTTCTGCCGGTAACCACGCGCAAGGAGTTGCGCTAAGTGGGCTGCATCTTAAGCTCAATACTACGATTGTGATGCCCACCTCAGCGCCACTTCTTAAAGTAAATGCTTGCCGTGAAATGGGGGCAAATGTGATTCTCCACGGCAATAACTTTGATGAAGCTTATGCCCATGCCCTCCACCTTTCAGAAATTGAAGGAAAGAGCTTTATTCATCCTTTCGATGACCTTGCCGTTATCTCAGGGCAAGGAACGATCGGTAAAGAGATGCTCGATCAGAAACCCGATCTTGATGCGATCTTTATCCCGGTGGGAGGTGGCGGTTTAATTGCCGGTGTAGCGGCTTATGTCAAATTTATCGCTCCCAATTGTAAAATTATTGGCGTAGAACCTGAAGAATCTGCCTCGATGAAGGTTTCGCTCGAAAGTGGTGAGCGTATCAATCTTCCACAAGTAGGAACATTTGCCGATGGAACTGCCGTTAAACTCGTTGGCGAAAAGACCTTCGAACTATGTCAAAAATATGTCGATGAGATTATAACGGTTTCGACAGATGAGCTCTGTGCTGCAATGAAAGATATCTTCAACAATACAAGAGCACTCAGCGAACCATCAGGTGCTCTGAGCGTTGCCGGCATTAAAAAATATCTTCAAGCACATCCAAACGCAGGTTTTAAAAATGTTGCCGGCATCCTCAGCGGTGCAAATATCAACTTTGATCGACTTCGATATGTCGCAGAGAGAGCAGAGTTAGGGGAAAGAAATGAGGCGCTTATTGCCGTAAAAATCCCTGAATCTCCCGGTAGTTTTCAAAACTTTATCAATCTAATCGGCAAACGTAGTATTACCGAATTTAATTACCGTTATGGTAATCCTTCTGAAGCAGTTATCTTTGTCGGCTTACAACTAAGTCGGGGTGATGAAGAGAAGCAGCAGATTCTTGAAAGATTGAGTAGTCATCAATTAGATGTGGTTGATCTAAGTGATAATGAGATGGCAAAACTTCATATCCGCCATATGGTTGGTGGAAAAGCAGATGCTGAAAATGAGCGACTCTTTCGCTTTGAATTTCCTGAGAGACCGGGTGCACTTTTGCAATTCTTATCGATGTTAGCGGGTAGATGGAATATTAGTCTTTTCCATTATCGTAATCATGGCTCAGATTATGGACGTGTTCTAATCGGTATGCAGGTGCCAGAGAACGATCTTCAAGATGGCTCCTTCCAATCATTCCTCGATGAGCTTGGGTATCAATTTGAAGATGAGAATGAGAATCCGGCATTTAAGCTCTTTCTCTAAAGAACTTTTCTCTAAAAAGAGACTCAACTGCTTGAGTCTCACCACATCTAACGTTTTTCAAATAGTTTTCAAATAGGTTTCAGATAGTTTTAAACCATTTTTAACCTGCCTCTAAATAAAAACCGAAGCCATTTTAGATCTTAATCTGAATCGCTTCGGTTTTATTTTTTGTAATTTTGTAATTTTGTGATTTTGTGATTTTGCTTTCGACTTCAGGCTTTAGCTTCGACTTTAGTTTTATATGGCTTTTTAATTTCAGTCATTCAATCGACTACTCTAAATCAGCATCTGCTTTTGATTCATCCTCTGAAGGACGAAGAAGACGGGGAAGTGGAAAAACAATATTCTCTTCAATACCCGGCATATCACCTACTAACTGATAACCACGCTTCTCTTGTAGATAGGTGATCACCTCTTTTACCAAGATATCGGGTGCTGAAGCCCCTGCGGTCACTCCAAGATTATCGTGCCCTGCTAACCAATCGAGATCTATATCTGTCGCCCGATCGATAAGATAACTTTTAGCTCCCTCTTTCTCCGCAAGCTCACGTAAACGATTAGAGTTAGAGCTATTTTTAGAACCCACAACTAAGATCAATGTGCAATTTTCAGCTAGCGTTTTTACTGCATCTTGACGATTTTGGGTAGCATAACAGATATCGCTCTTCTTCGGTCCCTGAATTTCAGGAAAGCGCTCTCGTAAACGATCAATAATTTGGGAGGTATCATCTAAAGAGAGTGTCGTTTGCGTCACATAAGCGATCTTTGAGGGATCTTTCACTGTTAAACGATCAGCATCCTCTAAATCCTCAATAAGATGAATCTCCCCACCGTAACGAGAATCAAATTGCCCCATCGTTCCAATCACCTCTGGATGTCCGGCATGACCTATTAATACGGTATCCATCGCATCTTTCGCAAAACGAGAGACCTCTAAATGCACCTTTGTTACCAATGGACATGTTGCATCAAACACCTCAAGCCCACGCTCTTTAGCATTATCTTGCACCGCTTTTGAAACCCCATGAGCTGAAAAGATAACAATCTTTCCATCTGGAACCTCATCTAACTCATCCACAAAGATTGCTCCACGATCTTTCAGACTATCGACCACATATTTATTATGCACAACCTCATGACGAACATAGATAGGAGCCCCAAAGAGATCGAGCGCTCGCTCTACAATACTAATTGCCCGATCTACTCCGGCACAAAAACCTCGAGGGTTGGCTAAAAAAATCTTCTTAGTCATTATTCTCTTCTACTAAATTATTGCTCGATGCACCATTAGGTGTTTCAAGTAGATTAACATTCTCTACATAACCATTGACAACTGTATGTAGTTTTCCCGTTGTTGGGTGAATCACTAAACCATGCACCACAACTCGGCCCGGCATTAATGGATGATTTCGGATCTGATCGACTGTATAACGGACACTATCGCCCACATTATCAAAACCACGCAACCAGCCATCTAGATCGATACCGGCATTTCTCAAGGTCGTAATAGTTCCATCTGTGATACCAAATTTACGCGCCTTATCGAGAAGATGCTCCGGATCAAATCCACGCATACCACAATCGGTATGACCGACAACCATAATCTCTTTAACATTAAACTCAAGCGCCGCAACTAAAAGACTTCGCATTACAGCTCCCCATGGATGGCTAATAAGTGCGCCGGCATTCTTGATTATCTTCGCATCCCCATTACGAATTCCCATCGCTTTAGGGAGAAGCTCTACAATACGCGCATCCATGCAGGTTAAAATAGCAAGCTCTTTATTGGGGTACTTATCAGTACAAAGATGATCATACTCTTTAGAGTCAACAAACTCGCGATTATGTTCTAAAATTTTCTCCAGTGTTGATTTATCATCTGCCATAGTTTTATCCTATCTGCTAGCCCCTGATCTACCACGTCTACGATAAGTACGTGACAATATACATCTATTCAATACACTCTTGCGTTCTTACGATCTTATACACGCTGAGACACTTTCATATGCTCTCATTAATCTCTATTCATTAATATCTACTCATTGATATCTGCTCATTGAATATCTACCACTATAATCGAGTATTTAAATGATCTTAAGTGCTATACCGTAACCTTTAGCTCTGTTGCTCTTCACGTTGTTGTCGCTTCTCAGTAAATGATGAGAGAAGAATAAATACAACGCCGGTTGTAACAAAGATATCGGCAACATTAAAGATCGGAAAGTGCCAATCTCTAATATAAACATGAATAAAATCGACCACATGCCCTAAGACAACACGATCGATTAAATTTCCAATTGCACCGACTAAAACCGCAGCTAAACCCAATCTTAATAGCTTCTCCGCCGGTGATGTGCGCTTAATCCAGAAAAACAGGATCAGAGAGATCACAACTGTAATCGCAACAAAGAACCAGCGTTGCCAACCACCCTGATTAGCTAAGAAGCTAAAGGCTGATCCAGGATTATAGACTAATGTCCAGCTAAGTCCCTTAAAGACGGGGATACTTTCCCCGTACAATAAGAGGTGCTCTGCGGCATATTTAGTTCCAAAATCAAGAAGAACACCGGCCATCACAAAGATCGTCCAGAAATAGATATTCACTGGCTTCTCTTGATGAGATGATTTACGCATAGTGACGCTCTTCCCCTTCCGGTGATAGATTTTCGATACAACGATCACAAAGAAGTGGATGCTCACTATTTTTTCCAACTTCTTCACGATGGTGCCAACATCTGACACATTTCTGATAATCGTCCCCTAAAACCTCTACCTCAACAGCAAACTTTTCTCCCTCTAGGAGATGTTGCTCTAATGATGCAGGTGCCTCCGCTAATGGTTTCACTTCTGCATAAGAGGAGAGTAAGACAAAGCGTAGTTCATCTTCAAGACGACCTACATCCGCTACTAATGCATCGCTTGCATAGATCGTAATGCGAGTCTGCAATGAAGAACCAACCTTCCCTTCGGTACGTAAGCCTTCAATCACTTTTGAAGCTGCCCCTCGAATTGCTAATAGGCGGTTCCAATACTCAGTATTGAATGGATCAGATTCAGATAGTGGCATCAAGCCATCATAGAACTCAGTTAAGAAAACAGATTCTAAACGCTCATTACCACGATCACGCATCGCTAACCAAACCTCTTCTGCAGTAAAGGTAAGAATAGGTGCCATCCAACGAACCAAGGCTTCTAAAACATGATAGAGTGCCGTCTGTGCTGAACGTCTCGCTACAGATTCTTTCGCAGCGGTATATTGACGATCTTTAATAATATCGAGATAGAAACTTCCTAAATCGATTGAGCAGAAATATTGTAGTTTCTGATAGACATTGTGGAAGGAGTAATCAAGATATGCTTCTTTAATCTCTTCTTGAATCTCTAATGCTCTTGCAACAATCCAGCGATCAAGCGGAAGCATTTCTTCGAAACTTAAGCCATTTGTCTCAAGATCAAATTCATTAGTATTCGCTAAGAGGAAACGCACAGTATTACGAATACGGCGATAGGTCTCTGAAGTTCTCTTTAAAATCTCATCTGATACAGGAATCTCTCCACGGTAATCAGTTGAAGAGACCCAAAGACGAAGAACATCCGCACCCATTTTATCGATGACATCCGCTGGCTCAACACCATTGCCTAAGGACTTAGACATCTTACGGCCCTTCGCATCGACGGTAAATCCATGAGTCAATAACGCACGATAAGGAGCTACGCCATTAATCGCAACAGAAGTAATAATTGATGAGTTAAACCAACCGCGATGTTGGTCTGAACCTTCTAAGTAAAGATCCGCGGGATAACTTAACTCAGGGCGACGTGCTAAAACACTAAAGTGAGTTGTTCCTGAATCAAACCAAACATCTAAGGTATCTCTATTTTTCTGATAAAGCGCCGCCTCTTCTGCTGGAAGGTAATCTTCAACAGAAGCACTAAACCATGCTTCTAAACCATCTTTACGAATTCGCTCCGCAACCTCTTCCATCAAACGATCGGTCTCAGGATGGAGTTCCCCTGTCTCTTTATGTAAGAAGAAAGGAATCGGCACACCCCAATAGCGTTGACGAGAGATACACCAATCACCACGCCCTTCTATCATGCCATAAAGACGCTCTCTACCCCATGTCGGAATAAATTGTACTTGATCGATTTGATCGAGAACTTCTTGACGTAAACCTTGCTTATCCATACTGATAAACCATTGTGGCGTTGCGCGGTAGATTGTTGGTGTTTTATGGCGCCAGCAGTGAGCATAGCTATGAGTAATCTTACCACTATGAATTAAGATCCCTTTCTCCGTTAAGAATTGAATCATTTCTGGTTCAATGCCACGAATATTTTTCCCACCAAAATGGGGAACTGTAGCAATATAGGTGCCATCACCTAATACAGGATTTTCAAACTCAACCCCATACTCAAGGGCAACAGCATAGTCCTCCTCACCATGTGCCGGCGCTGTATGAACAAATCCAGTTCCCGCATCGAGAGTGACGTGATCTCCTAAAATCAAGGGTACAGTTCGATCCTCTTCAATAGGATGTCTCACTAAAAGATTCTCTAATAGTGCTCCTTCAAACTCAGCGAGTATTGGTAATTGACAACCCCAGCTTTTTTCAAGCTCTTCAACAAGATCTTTAGCGACTAGAAGCTTATCACCCGCCTTATCAACTAAAGCATAGATAAAATCACTATTAACAGAGACTGCCGCATTCCCTGGGAGCGTCCAAGGCGTGGTTGTCCAGATAACAACAGCAACTTCCCCATCTAGTGATTGCCCAATCTTCTCGCTGAAAGCAGCAACATCCACTAAGGGGAATTTAACATCGATACTATAAGAGACTTTATCCGCATACTCTACTTCAGCTTCCGCTAATGAGGAACCGCAGTCGAGGCACCAGTTTACAGGTCTAGCCCCTTTCTCTAAATGACCTTTTTTAACAATCTCTTTTAGAGCTAAAACAATATCGGCTTCTGCATCTTGATTCATCGTCAAATAAGGCTTCTCTTCATAAGAGAGTACCCCTAAACGCTTAAATCCATCTGCCTGAATCGCAATTTGACTCTTTGCAAATTCACGGCACTTAGCGCGAAACTCTGCCGGAGAGAGCTTATCGCCGACTTTGCCATATTTCTTTTCAACAACAAGTTCAATAGGAAGACCGTGGCAATCCCACCCTTGTACATAGGGAGAATCGAAGCCTAATTGTCCTCTCGATTTCACAATAATATCTTTTAAGATCTTATTAACCGCATGTCCTAAATGGATCGCACCATTAGCATAAGGAGGACCATCATGAAGAATAAATTTAGGTTTCCCTTGAAAAACTTCACGCTGTTTATGATAGAGATCTATCTTATCCCAATACTCAATAAACTCAGGCTCACGTTTAGGAAGATTTCCTCTCATCGCAAAATCTGTTTCCGGGAGGTTTAAGGTATCCCGATAGATATTGTCATTTTTCTCTTCGATTTTTTTTGTTTTACTCACGTTCTCATCCTACTTTTGAAGATTAAAATAATCTCTTGAAGCCTCCGCATCTAATAAGATCTGCGCTTTTAATGCTTCAATGTTCTCAAATTTTTTTTCATCCCTAATTTTAGAGAGAAATCTAACACTAAATGTTTCACCATATAAGTTGCGGTTAATATTATGTAAGTGTACTTCTAAATTAGGTTTTATGCCATCAACAGTAGGTCGATAACCGATATTGGCAACGCCTACTAACTTCTCATCTGTTTTACAGAGTGTCGTTTCTACATTATACACACCTGTAAATGGGGGCTTAAACCGTTTTAACGGTAAATTGATAGTCGCGGTTCCCAATTTTCTCGCTAGCTGATTTCCATAGACCACTCGACTCATTATTTCATAGGATCGACCAAGATAGAGCTCAGCTTGATTAAAATTAGAAGCAGCTAAAGCTTCTCGGATCAAAGTCGAAGAGACCCGAACCCCGCCAATAAAGTAGTAATCTTCTTGAACCACCTCAAAGTCATACTTTTTACCAGCAGCAACAAGATCCTCAAAAGAACCTGCGGCCTTAGCTCCAAAGCGAAAATCAGCCCCAATCACGATCCCTCTAACATTGAGTTGATCGACTAAAAATTTATCAATAAAGTGATCTGCAGACTCTTCTCGCAGATGGTCAGTGAAGGGCAATATAATAACTTCATCCACCCATTGATTCTTTTTAAGGTAGGTTAATTTCTCTTTTAGCGACATAATCCTTGCGGGCGAATTCTCTTTTAAAAAGAATTCATGAGGAAGCGGCTCAAACGTCACAAGTGTCCGCTTTGCATCGGGATTATTTCTATGCAGCTCATTAACCTTATGCAATAATTTTTGATGACCTAAATGTATCCCATCAAAAGCCCCAATAGTAATGATCCGCGGAACCTTAGGAATAACACGAGAGTCTCGATAAAAGAAAAATTTCATCTTTTCGACCGTTAAATAAAAAAGCCGGCTATAACAATAACCGGCTAATAAATAATTTATGGTTTAGCTGGCATCAGCTTCATTTGCTTTAGCTGGACGCTCAACAAATTCAACATAAGCCATTGGAGCATTATCTCCAGGGCGGAAACCACACTTCAAAATACGGAGATAACCACCATTACGATCTTTAAAGAGAGGACCGTAAACTTCGAAAAGTTTAGTCACCATCTCACGTGATCTAAGAATTGCAAAAGCTTTACGACGGTTTGCAACCGAATCAACTTTAGCAAGTGTAATTAATGGTTCTACTTCACGACGAAGCTCTTTTGCTTTCGGGAGTGTAGTCTTAATAATTTCATGTTCAAGAATAGATACAGACATATTTTTGAACATTGCTTTTCTATGTGCTGATGTGCGACTAAATGCACGACCTGCTTTACGATGACGCATTTTTATACTTCCTATTCAAATAATTAAATTATGCTGGTGGCTTAGAGGTATCTAAGTTAGGCGGTGGCCAATTATCTAAAGTCATACCTAAAGATAAACCATATTGCGCCAACACATCTTTAATTTCCGTTAATGATTTTTTACCAAGATTAGGCGTTTTGAGCAATTCTGTTTCTGTTTTTTGAATCAAATCACCGATGTAATATACACTCTCTGCTTTTAGACAATTCGCAGAGCGAACTGTTAACTCTAAATCATCAACAGGTCTTAATAATGTAGGATCGATTTCAAATGCTGGCTCTTCCTCTACAGGCTCTTCTTCCGGCATTGGTTTAAGATCTACAAAGACATTCAACTGCTCATGAAGGATCGTTGCTGCATTACGAATTGCCTGCTCAGGATCTAAAGTTCCATTAGTTTCTAATGCAATAACGAGTCTATCTAAGTCAGTACGCTGCTCAACACGAGCAGTTTCAACACGATAACTTACGCGATTTACAGGACTAAATGTCGTATCTAACTTAAAGAGACCAAGTGAAATAGTTGAACTATCACCTGTTTCGGTTTCACGGTTTGCCGCAGTACTATAACCACGACCACTTTCCACCTTCATACGCATTTTTAAGGAACCACTCGAAGTAAGGTTCGCAATTACATGTTCAGGATTGATTATTTCAATATTATGTGGAACTTCAAGATCACCTGCCGTCACCACACATGGTCCCTGAATATCTAACGTGATATACGCTTCAGGTGCATCATGAAGAATGATCGCAATCCCTTTGAGGTTTTGCAGAAGATCGATAACATCTTCATGCATTCCTGGAATTGCGGAATATTCTTTTGAAACACCATCAATTTCACATTCTGTAATCGCTGCACCTGGCATCGAAGACAGCAGAATACGACGTAATGCATTTCCCAAAGTATGCGCAAAGCCCCTCTCAAGAGGCTCTAGCGATATTTCAGAGAAGTGATTTTCGTCGGTTTTGATCTCCACAATACGTGGAGTTAACAACTCATTTAAAGCCATATGTACTTACCCGATTGATCTAAAATAATAAGAGGGAACGAAAAAATACCAATATGCTTATTATTTTGAGTACAACTCTACTACTAATGACTCGTTAATATCTGCTGGTAAATCTGAACGCTCAGGAACACGCTTGAACTCGCCTTCCATCTTTGTTTTATCAACCGAAACCCAATCAACTAAACCATTTGCTTCTGCAAGTTCCATAGCATAAGCAATACGTGCTTGCTTTTTAGAACGCTCGCGAATAGAAACTGTATCATTTGCTTTCAATTGATACGAAGGGATATTAACCTTCTCACCATTTACTAAAATTGAGTTATGACTAACTAACTGACGCGCTTCTGCACGAGTTGATGCAAAACCCATACGGTATACAACATTATCTAAGCGACACTCAAGAATCTCTAAAAGGTTTTCACCAGTAGAGCCTTTACGACGGTCTGCTTCTTTATAGTAAAGATGGAATTGTTTCTCTAACAATCCATACATTCTTTTTAGTTTTTGTTTTTCGCGTAACTGTAAACCATAGTCAGATGTACGACCAGGTTTAGCACCGTGTTGACCAGGTGCTCTGTCATGCTTACATTTTGATTCGAAAGAACGTGCGCCAGATTTCAAGTGGAGATCTGTGCCTTCACGTCTTGCTAATTTACATTTTGGGCCAATATAACGTGCCATGACTATCTATACTCCTTAAAAATTTATATTATACTCTGCGCTTTTTCGGCGGACGGCAACCATTATGAGGAATGGGTGTTACGTCAGCGATGCTTGTGATCTTATAGCCAATTGCATTAAGCGCACGAACTGCAGAATCACGTCCTGGACCAGGGCCACTGATATTTACATCTAAATTTTTAAGACCGTACTCTTGCGCTACAGTACCAGCTCTCTCAGCTGCAACCTGTGCCGCAAATGGAGTTGACTTTCTTGATCCACGGAAGCCTGAGCCACCCGCAGTTGCCCATGAAAGTACATTTCCTTGACGATCAGAGATAGTCACGATTGTGTTGTTGAATGATGCCTGAACATGTGCGATACCGTCAACAACACTTCTTTTAACGCGTTTACGCGTTTTTACTGAAGGTTTTGCCATTTTACATTTTCCCTAACAAATTATTTAACAAGTCTTCTTGGACCTTTACGAGTACGTGCATTAGTCTTAGTGCGTTGTCCTCTTAAAGGTAAGCTACGACGATGACGAATACCACGATAGCATCCGAGATCCATTAAACGTTTGATATTTAATGAAACTTCACGACGCAAATCGCCTTCTACAGTATACTCACCTACTTGAGCTCGTAATGCATCAACTTGCTCATCTGTTAAGTCTTTTACTTTTGTTGTTGGGTCAACATTTGCCGCTGCACAGATCGCTGCTGCACGAGTTGGACCAACACCATAAATTGATTGCAGTGAAATAATCACATGCTTTGCTACTGGTATATTAATACCTGCTATACGTGCCATATAAATCCTATCCTAATATTATATCAAGCAGAGCATTCTACCTGATAAATTAAAATTACTCAATACTATTAACCTTGGCGTTGCTTATGACGTCCATCTTCACAGATAACACGTACAACACCCGCGCGTTTAACAATCTTACATTTGCGACATATTTTCTTAACTGACGCTCTTACTTTCATTCTTAACTCCAATATATTTCACTAAAAGTTTGGTGGGGTACCATTCAATGCTGAACTAATATTTGCTTTTTTCATTAAAGACTCATACTGCTGAGACATTAACAACGCTTGAATTTGTGTTACTAAATCCATTACGACTACAACTGCAATCAGGATTGAGGTTCCACCGAAGTACATTTGTACAGGACTTATACCATTAAAGAATTCAGGCAATAGACAGATAATTGTAATATAGAGCGAGCCCCATAAGGTAATTCGAGTTAATACTCTATCTAAATATTGCGATGTATGAATTCCAGGGCGAATGCCAGGTATAAAACCACCATTTCTCTTTAAGTTTTCAGCTGTCTCTTTAGAGTTGAACTGCAATGCAGTATAGAAGAAACAGAAGAAGATTATGAGAGCCGCAAATAATATCATATATGCTGGCTGCCCTATAGAGAAATACTTCACTCCGTAAAATCCGAGCTTATTAAGTGTCAAGGATACATAATAGCTAAAGCTCCCCCAAAGCCCTGTATCCGCGTCAGTCAATTCCGGCACATTTACCTTGCTCAAACCAGTACTAATGGTATAAACAAAGGATAGGAACGCAGAACCGAAGATTGCCGGTATAACTCCCGACATATTGAGTTTTAATGGCAGGTGGTTAGTTTGATTACCAACCGTCATCATTCTACCTTGCTGTCTTCTTGCATATTGAATTGTAATACGGCGCTGACCACGCTCAATAAAGACAATCACAAAAATTACAGCCAATACAAGCAAGAACAGAACAACTAATAACAACCACATTGCGCCACCTTGAGTGGTCGCAGTTTCAAATAGGAACGCAACCGAAGAGGGTACGCCCATTAGAATGCTTGCAAAGATGATCATTGAAATACCATTACCGATACCTCTTTCAGTAATCTGTTCACCTAACCAGACTAAAAACATTGTCCCTGTTACCAGTGTCAATGTTGAAAGTGTAACGAATAGCACTGGCGGAATAACTACCAATTCGGCATTTACAAACCCACCATTCATGATCGCAATTGAATAAACAATCCCTTGCACAACCCCGAAAGCAATAGTCATATAGCGGGTATACTGAGTCATCTTACGACGACCTGCCTCACCCTCTTTTTTGAGTTGTTCGAGCGGAGCATATACTACAGATAACATCTGAATGACAATCGAAGCTGTGATATAAGGCATTACCCCAAGCATAAACACAGACATCTTCTCAAATGCACCACCTGAGAAGAGATTAATCATTGCCGATATACCACCTTGCTGTCCTTGTTGATCCATTACCTCTGAAAGCGTAACAGCATCAATCCCTGGCAGTGTAATATAGACCCCAATTCTATAGACTACTAATGCCAAGACTAAAAACCATAGTCTTGACAAGAGTCCTGAAAAACGTCCGAGGTTATTAGCCCCTACTTGATTTCTTTGCATATTTACTCTTCAACAGAGCCGCCTGCAGCCTCAATAGCCGCTTTAGCTCCTTTAGTAACACGAATACCTTTTAAGGTGACCGCTTTATTGATCTCACCAGAAAGCATAACTTTTGCACGCTCATATTTCGCTGGAAGAATATTGCTTTCAATAAGTGATGCCATCGTGATCACATTACCTTCCACTTTATTAAGTGCTGATAATGGTACTTCTGCAGTCACTAAACCAATTTGTGAGTTGAATCCCACTTTTGGAAGTCTTCTTTGTAAAGGTTGTTGTCCACCTTCGAACCCAACTTTATGGTAGCCACCAGATCTAGAGTGTTGACCTTTATGTCCACGACCAGCTGTCTTACCTAAGCCAGAACCACAACCACGGCCTACACGTTTTGGGTTAGTTTTACTACCAAACGCAGGTTTTAATGTATTTAATTTCATTTGATTACCTATCCCCAACTACTCAACTTTAAGCAAGTAAGCTACTTTGTTAATCATCCCCATATTTTCAGGAGTGGCAACAACCTCTACTGTATGATGAAGACGACGCAAACCTAAACCTTTCACACAATCACGATGTGACTGAAGTCGGCTATTAGTACTCTTTACAAGCGTTACTTTTACAGTTTTTTGTGTCATAACTTACCCTCTTATCTCCTCAACAGATTTGCCACGCTTCGCAGCAATCTCTTCTGGAGTTTGCATTGCAGCTAAACCTTTAATTGTTGCTTGCACAACGTTCACAGGGTTACGTGAGTTTTGACACTTAGCAAGTACATCTTTAACACCTGCAACTTCAAACACTGCACGCATCGCACCACCGGCAATAACTCCTGTACCTTCTGATGCTGGCTGCATATAAACACGAGCCGCATTATGAACGCCGGTAACAGAGTACTGTAGTGTACCACCATTCAAAGAAACTGTCTTGATATTACGCTTAGCTTGCTCAATCGATTTCTTAATCGCTACAGGCACTTCTTTAGCTTTAGCATAACCGTAACCAACTTTACCATTACCATCACCTACTACAGTAAGTGCAGCAAAAGCAAATTGTCTACCACCTTTCACTGTTTTTGATACACGATTTACTGTAACAAGCTTCTCTTGGTAACCATCTGCAGCTAATGCTGCATTTTGATTTTCAACTTTTGTAGTCATTTAATTTCCTTCCTTATTAAAACTCTAATCCAGCTTCTCTAGCTGCATCCGCTAGAGCTTTAACGCGGCCATGATATTTAAATCCAGAGCGATCAAATGCAACATTAGTTACACCTGCTGCTTTTGCTTTTGCGGCAATATCTTTGCCTACAACAGCAGCAGCATCAACGTTACCACCATTTTTAATCTGAGATTTAACATCTGCTACAAGTGTTGAACTCGCAGCTAATACTTTATTATCTGTACCACTAATTACTTGTGCATAGATATGGCGAGGAGTTCTGTGTACGGTTAAACGATCAACCATCAACTCTCT
Source organism: Ignatzschineria cameli (assembly GCF_003121895.1). GTDB lineage: Bacteria > Pseudomonadota > Gammaproteobacteria > Cardiobacteriales > Wohlfahrtiimonadaceae > Ignatzschineria > Ignatzschineria cameli. Next base: position 202,739 of record NZ_QEWW01000002.1, on the reverse strand, counting down.
CATTTTGATACGAGCTTTAAGGCTTCTTCTGTATCTTGCGTCTCTTTTTTTCATCGTTCTCACCTATTTCTTCTTAACTTCTTTCAATGAAACAACTTCATCTGAATAACGAACGCCTTTACCTTTATATGGCTCAGGTGGTCTATACGCTCTAATTTTAGCAGCGACTTGACCAACAACTTGCTTATCAACACCTTTAATCACAACTTCTGTTTGTGTAGGAGTTTCACAAGTTACACCTTCTGGCATAGCATGAACGATTGGGTGAGAGAAACCTAAGGTAAGGTTCAAGTTTGAACCTTGTGCCGCAGCACGATAACCAACACCGTTTAAAATAAGCTTTCTTTCGAAACCTTCAGAAACACCGATAACTAAGTTACTTACTAAAGAACGCATTGTTCCAGCAATTGCGTAACTACCTTTGCTTTGCTCTAAATCAGGCACGATTACTAATTCCGCACCCTCTTGCTTAATTCCAACTGATGAATGAAGTTGAAGACTATTTTCACCCTTCGGACCTTTTGCTTTTACATTATTTCCAGAGATTGTGATTTCAACACCCGCTGGAACAGTAATATTCTGTTTAGCTACACGTGACATCCTAACCCCCTATTAAGCTACAACGCAGATTACTTCTCCACCAAGCGACAATGTTCTCGCTTTGTGGTCAGTCATCATACCTTGTGAAGTTGAAACAATCGCAATACCTAAACCACCTAAAACTTGTGGCAAGCTGTTTTTATCACGATAGACACGGAGGCTTGGCTTACTTACTCGCTCGATGCGCTCAATAACAGCCTTACCTTGATAATACTTAAGTGTAAGCACTAATTTTTTATTAGAAGCTTTATCACCTACAACATCAATTGCCGCGATGTAACCTTCTTCAAGAAGCACATCAGCGATAGATTTTTTTACGTTAGAGAAAGGAATCTCAACGTTTACTTTTTCAGAAACTTGCGCATTGCGAATGCGGGTTAGCATATCTGAAATTGGATCATGCATACTCATTATAAAATTCTCCTACCAGCTAGCTTTTCTTAAGCCAGGAATATCACCACGCATAGTGATTTCTCTTAACTTGTTTCTTCCGAGACCGAACTTACGGTATACACCATGAGGTCTGCCTGTGATACTACAACGTCTACGACGTCTAGATGGAGAAGAATCTCTTGGTAATTTTTGAAGTGCGATAACTGCAGCTTCTTTCTCTTCTGCAGTAGCGTCAACACTAATAATAATCTTTTTTAACTGCTCGCGTTTTTCAGCATACTTAGCAACAAGCTCAGCACGCTTCTTTTCACGATTAACCATTGATACTTTAGCCATAATTTCCTGCTTTATAATTAATTACGAAATGGGAAGTTGAAAGCGCTTAATAAAGCTTTTGCTTCTTTGTCAGTTCTCGCTGTCGTTGCGATACTAATGTCCATCCCACGTGTAGCATCTACTTTCTCATATTCGATTTCAGGGAAAACGATCTGTTCTTTGATACCAAAGTTATAGTTTCCTGCACCATCAAATGAGCGTGCACTTACACCGCGGAAGTCACGTACTCGAGGTAAAGAGATATTAATTAAGCGATCTAAAAATTCATACATCGTTTGGCGGCGTAATGTTACACGGCAACCGACAGGCCAACCATCACGAATTTTGAATCCAGCAACCGATTTTCTTGAAAGGGTTACTTGCGCTTTTTGCCCTGCAATAGCAGTTAATTCTGCTACGGCATTATCCATGATTTTCTTATCAAGTACCGCTTCACCAACACCCATATTTAAAGAGATTTTAGTGATTTTTGGCACTTCCATAGGATTAGTGTAGCCAAACTCTTCAATAAGTTTTGGTACTACAACTTCATCATAATACTGTTTTAATCTTGCTTTCATGATATTCCTCAATGCCAAACGGATATGTCTTTTAATGCGATACATCCTGTTTGGCACAGTAATTATTTATAAAATAAGCTGGCTATAATAGCAAAAGTATTTAAACTAACCAACTTTTTTATTTGTAGATTTAAAAACTCTTTCGCGAACGAATTTTACTTTACCGCTTTCATCTTTGGTTTCAGTAACTTCGATCTTGATTTTATCTTGTTTTTTCGTCTCAGGATTATAAATCATCACGTTAGAGAGATCGATGAAAGATTCCTGCTCAACCTTGCCACCCTCGATTCCGAGCTGTGGGTTAGGTCTTACATGTTTAGTTACTTTGTTTGCACCAGCAACTTTTACACGTCCATCTTTCACTTCAAGCACGCTGCCACGATGACCTTTACTGCTTCCCGCGATTACTACAACTTCATCACCTTTACGGATTTTTGACATATTTAATAATCCTCTTTACTAGATAACTTCAGGCGCAAGCGAAATAATTCTCATGAACTTCTCACCACGTAACTCACGAGTTACTGGGCCAAAGATACGAGTTCCGATCGGATCTAAGTTATTATTAAGAAGTACAGCAGCATTACCATCAAACTTAATAAGTGAACCATCTTGACGACGAACACCCTTACGAGTTCTTACTACTACTGCATTATAAACATCACCTTTTTTAGCACGTCCGCGTGGAATAGCCTCTTTAACAGAAACTTTGATTACATCCCCAACGGTAGCATATCGACGATGTGAACCGCCAAGAACTTTGATACACATAACTTTACGTGCACCAGAGTTATCAGCTACGTCTAAAACTGTCTGCGTCTGAATCATTATTAACCTCTCGACTCTTCAACTACACGAACTAAATCCCAAGTTTTTTTCTTAGAAATAGGACGTACTTGTTTTATTTCAACGATATCACCGATGTTACATGTATTCGCTTCATCATGCGCATAGAACTTAGTAGAGCGCTTTACATACTTTTTGTACTTAGGATGCTTTACTAATCTTTCTACATATACAGTAATGGTTTTATCACTCTTATTCGATACTACTGTACCAATGACGGTACGAGCGTGTTGCTGTTCAATAGCAGTAGTCATTATTTACCACCCTCTTTCATTTCACCAAGTACTGTGTTAATTCTCGCAATCTGTCTACGAGACTCTTTGAACTGGTGTGACTTTGATAGCTGACCAGTCGCTTTTTGCATACGGAGATTAAATAAACCGCGCTGTAAATCAAGCTTTTCATTTCTTAATTCTTCAACTGATTTATCTCTCAATTGAGTTGCTTTAGATACTTTACTCATGACTTTTTACCTCTTAAAGAACTGTACGTTCAGCAAACGCTGTTTTAACAGATAGCTTTGCAGAAGCAAGTCTAAATGCTTCACGAGCAACAGTTTCCGTGACACCTTCAATTTCAAAAAGCACACGACCTGGTTGAACTTTTGCTACCCAGTACTCAACGTTACCTTTACCACTACCCATTCGAACTTCTAATGGCTTACCAGTAACTGGAACATCGGGGAAAACACGGATATAAACTTTACCACCACGACGGATATAACGAGTAATCGCACGACGCGCTGCTTCGATTTCACGAGCATTGATGCGACCATTTTCTGTAGACTTTAAGCCAAATTCACCGAAGTCTACTTTATTACCTGCTGCCGCAACTCCACGGTTACGACCTTTACGCATTTTTCTAAATTTAGTACGTTTTGGTTGCAACATGATTACTCACCTTTCCTTCTTCTGTTTCTTTTCTTAGGTGCCGCTTCTTCTTGTTCTACTGCAAGGTAATCAAATACTTCACCTTTATAGATCCAAACTTTCACGCCCAAGATACCATAAGTTGTTAATGCTTCTGCTGTTCCGTAGTCAATATCTGCACGGAATGTATGGAGAGGAACACGCCCTTCTCTGTACCACTCAGCACGAGCAATTTCCGCACCATTTAAACGACCTGATACGTTAACACGAATACCTTCTGCACCTAAACGCATAGTATTAGTTACTGCACGACGCATTGCTCTTCTGAACATCACACGACGCTCTAATTGCTGCGCAATACCTTCTGCAACTAAATATGCATCTAACTCTGGCTTTCTTACTTCTTGGATTGATACATGTACTGGACAACCCATGATCTCTGAAAGCTCTTTACGTAAGATTTCAATATCTTCGCCTTTTTTACCAATCACAACACCAGGACGAGCTGTATGAATCACAACTTGAGCTGATTTAGATGGACGGCTGATATGAATTTTAGAAACAGCAGCACCTGCTAATTTCTTTCTTAAAAACTCTCTAACCTTAAAGTCAGATTCAATAAACTCAGGGAAAGTCTTAGAATCCGCGTACCAACGCGAATTCCAGTCTTTTGAGATCCCTAAGCGTATACCGGTTGGATTTACTTTTTGACCCATTTTGACTTACTCCTAATTAAGCTTCAGCAACGATTACTGTGATGTGACTTGTCTTCTTAAGGATACGATCTCCACGACCTTTTGCGCGAGGACGCATTCTTTTAAGAAGAGGACCTTCGTCAACCATAATAGTCTTAACATAAAGGTTGTCGATATCCGCACCAAAGTTATTCTCAGCATTTTCCATTGAAGAAACTAATACTTTAAGAATAAGATCTGCTGCTTTCTTGTCGCTAAATTGTAACAAAGTAAGTGCACGATCAACTGGTAATCCACGAACTTGATCTGCAACTAAGCGCGCTTTCTGAGGAGAAATTCGCGCATGGCGATGTACTGCTCTACTTTCCATGTTTTATCTCCTTATTAACGTGCTTTTTTATCTGCAGCATGACCGCGATAAGTACGAGTGACAGCAAACTCACCTAACTTATGACCAATCATATTTTCAGTGATTAAAATCGGCACATGAATTTTTCCATTGTGTACGGCAATTGTGAGTCCAATCATTTCAGGTAGAATCATTGAGCGACGTGACCAGGTCTTAATTGGACGGCGATTATTTGATGCTACAGCTTCATCTACTTTCTTCTGTAGATGATGATCGATAAATGGACCTTTCTTTATAGAACGTGGCATATTTTACCCTTTATTCGATTTAATTATTTAGTACGACGACGAACAATGTACTTACTTGTACGCTTGTTAGTACGTGTTTTGTAACCTTTTGTAGGCTGACCCCAAGGTGTAACAGGATGTCTACCACCCTTAGTACGACCTTCACCACCACCATGAGGGTGATCTACCGGGTTCATTGCAGCACCACGAGTTTGAGGTCTAACACCAGCCCAACGGCTCGCACCAGCTTTACCTAACACACGAAGACTATGCTCACCATTACTCACAACACCTACTGTTGCTTTACAATCAGAGAGAACCTTGCGAATCTCACCTGAACGCAAACGTAATGTAGAGTATTCACCCTCTTTTGCGATAAGTTGTACTGAAGCACCAGCTGAACGTGCTAATTGAGCACCTTTTCCTGGCTTCATTTCAACACAGTGTACTGTCGTACCAATTGGAATATTGCGAAGCGGAAGAGAGTTTCCTGCTTTAATTGGCGCATTAGGACCAGCAAACAGAACATCACCTACTTCTACTTTTGCAGGAGCGATAATGTAACGACGCTCACCATCTACATAGCAAAGAAGTGCAATGTGTGCAGTACGATTAGGATCGTACTCAATTCTCTCAACTTTTGCCGGAATATTCTCTTTATTACGTTTAAAGTCAATTAAACGATAATGTTGTTTATGACCACCACCACGATGACGTGAAGTAATACGTCCATCATTATTACGGCCGCCGGTTCTATGCTGACCTTCTACTAATGGTGCATATGGTTTACCTTTATGAAGGCCTGGCGTTACAACCTGAATTAGTGAGCGACGACCTGGTGAAGTTGGTTTAGCTTTTTTTATACTCATTACATATCACCTAAAAAATCAATTTCATCTTCCCCGTCAGCAAGTGTTACATAAGCTTTTTTCCAATCTTGCTTCACACCCATATGACGGCCAAATGATTTACGCTTACCTTTTTGGTTAAGCACAGTAACCTTCTCTACCTTACGACCAAATAAAAGCTCTACTGCGTCAGCAATTTCTTTCTTATTGGCGTCTTTTAATACGCGGAAAGTTACTTCACGATTAAGCTCTTCTTGGCGCGCTGTTTTTTCAGACGCATGAGGAGCAATGATCACTTTCATCAATCTTTCTTTAACATTTAAAATCATGCTAATAACTCCTTAACTGAAACAAGCGCCTGTTTAGTCATTACAACTTTATTAAACTGTACGAGGCTAACTGGATCAATCGCTTCAACATCAAGTACGAGAACGTTTGGTACGTTTCTAGCACTTAAGTAGAGCGGGAAGTCAACAGCTTCAGTAACCACTAATACGCTTTCATTATGTACATTCAAGCTCTCTAACTTAGCGATAAATGCTTTTGTTTTTGGCGCTTCCATTGTGAACTCTTCAACAACAACTAAGCGCTCACTTCTGATTAACTCAGAAAGAATGTTAAGCATTGCCGCTTTGTACATTTTTTTGTTTACTTTCTGGCTCCAGTTTTGTGGTTTAGCTGCAAACGTTACACCACCACCTCTCCAGATAGGGTTACGCTTACTACCAACACGAGCACGACCAGTTCCTTTTTGTCTCCATGGCTTCGCTGTAGAACCTGCTACTTCAGCACGTGTTTTTTGAGCACGAGTACCTGCTCTTCCACCTGCTTGATATGCTGTTACAACTTGATGCACTAACGCTTCATTAAAATCACGTCCAAATTGCGTGGCATCTAATTCAACTGGAGATCCGCCGATTACTTGAATTTCCATTACGCCTTACCTCTTTTCACTTTGATTGCAGGAGACACAACAACATCTGACCCCTTAGGTCCTGGGACAGCACCTTTAATGAGAAGTAAGTTGCGCTCAGTATCTACTCCAACGATCTCAAGATTTTGAGCTGTTCTACGAACCGCACCCATATGTCCCGCCATTTTCTTACCTTTGAAAACACGACCGGGATCTTGACATTGACCGATTGATCCTGGAACACGATGCGATAATGAGTTACCGTGCGTATTACGTTGACCAGCAAAGTTATGACGCTTAATAGTACCGGCAAAACCTTTACCTTGCGTAATGCCTGAAACATCGACTTTTTGTCCTGCTTCAAATAACTCTACAGTTAACTTTTGTGCAACTTCATATGCGTCTGTAGTATCGACACGAAATTCCCAAAGTGAACGTGCTGATGCAACCCCTGCTTTCGCAAAGTGTCCATCTAAAGATTTTTTCTTTTTGCTTGAGTACTGTGGTCCATGCGCTACTTGTACCGCTGAATAACCATCTGTATCTGCTGTTTTAATTTGGGCAATTTCATTGTTTTCGATTTGCACAACAGTCACTGCAAGAGAGCGACCATCTTCACCAAAAACTCTACTCATCCCGAGTTTTTTTCCGATTAATCCTACTGCCATTTTATAACCTCAATTAATAAATGATAAAAACGAGAGGAAGGTTGGCGACCTTCATCGCGAACAAACCCGTACTAGTCTAAACGAATTTGTACATCCACACCAGCAGCTAAATCCAGTTTCATTAATGCATCAACTGTTTTATCTGTTGGATTAACAATGTCCATAAGACGTTTATGAGTTCTTAACTCATACTGATCACGCGCATCTTTATTTACATGCGGTGATGTCAATACTGTAAATACTTCACGCTTAATAGGTAAAGGAATTGGACCCTTAACCTGCGCACCTGTGCGCTTAGCTGTTTCAACAATTTCTTTTGCAGACTGATCAATTAAACGATAGTCAAATGCTTTAAGGCGAATTCTAATTCTTTGATTATCCATACTACTCTCATTTAAAAATCCTAGGCCCCAAGAGACCTAGGAAAAAATATTAATTATGCAATAACTTTTGCTACAACACCAGCACCAACTGTGCGGCCACCTTCACGGATCGCAAAGCGTAAACCTTCATCCATCGCGATTGGATTGATTAACTCAACAACCATCTTGATGTTATCTCCAGGCATTACCATCTCTACACCTTCTGGAAGCTCAACAGCACCTGTTACGTCCGTAGTACGGAAATAGAATTGTGGACGATAACCTTTAAAGAATGGCGTATGACGTCCACCCTCTTCTTTTGAGAGAACGTAAACTTCTGCTTCAAACTTAGTATGAGGCTTAATAGAACCTGGTTTTGCCAATACTTGACCACGCTCAACATCTTCACGTTTAGTACCACGAAGAAGAACGCCCACGTTATCACCTGCTTGACCTTGATCAAGAAGCTTACGGAACATCTCTACACCAGTACAGGTAGTTTTTTGAGTTGGGCGGATACCGACAATTTCTAACTCTTCACCAGTCTTAACAATTCCTGACTCGATACGACCTGTTACTACAGTACCACGACCTGAAATTGAGAACACATCTTCGATAGGCATAAGGAATGGCTTATCGATCTCACGAACAGGCTCAGGAATCCACTCATCTAAAGCTGCTAAAAGCTTTTTAATAGCTGGTACACCAATTTCTGATTCATCGCCCTCAATTGCTTTAAGCGCTGAACCAACGATAACTGGGGTATCATCACCAGGGAAATCATACGCATCAAGAAGCTCACGAACTTCCATTTCAACAAGTTCGATCAACTCAGGATCATCAACCATATCTGCTTTGTTTAAGAAAACAAGAATATATGGAACACCCACTTGACGCGATAAAAGGATATGCTCACGAGTTTGTGGCATAGGACCATCAGCTGCTGAACATACAAGAATTGCACCATCCATTTGCGCTGCACCAGTGATCATATTTTTCACATAGTCGGCGTGTCCAGGACAGTCAACGTGCGCATAGTGACGATTTTCAGACTCATACTCAACGTGAGAAGTAGAAATCGTGATACCACGCTCTCTCTCTTCTGGCGCATTGTCGATCTGATCATATGCACGTACATTAGCGCCAACAGCTTCGTTACCTACTTTTGTTAAAGCCGCTGTTAATGTTGTTTTACCATGGTCAACGTGACCAATTGTACCGACGTTTACGTGCGGTTTATTACGACTAAAAGTTTCCTTTGACATACTATTAATACCCCAATTTTTTAAAGAGCTAAAAACAAGCTCTACATTATAGAGCTTGTCTATTAGATTGCAAATTATTTATTTTAATTAGACTTTATTAGTCTACCTTATTCGCATTGATGATTGCATCAGCAACGCTATTTGGTGCTTGGTTATACTTCAAGAACTCCATAGAGTATGTTGCACGACCTTGCGTTGATGAACGAAGTGCTGTTGCGTAACCAAACATTTCAGATAATGGAACTTCCGCTCTGATAAGTTTAGATCCAAACGCATCATCGATACCTTGAAGATTACCACGACGGCGGTTTAGGTCTCCCATAACATCACCCATGTACTCTTCTGGCGTCTCTACTTCTACTTTCATAATTGGCTCAAGTAACACAGGACCTGCTTTCTGCACACCATTTTTGAAACCCATAGATCCTGCAATTTTAAACGCCATTTCACTTGAGTCAACATCATGGTATGAACCATCATACAATGTCACTTTTACATCCTCAATTGGATAGCCTGCGATAACACCGTTTGCCATCTGCTCTTGAATTCCACGGTCAACTGCAGGGATATATTCTCTTGGAACCACACCACCGACAATCTCATCAACGAACTCATAGCCTTTACCGAGCTCTTGAGGCTCAATACGCAACCAAACGTGACCGAATTGACCACGACCACCCGATTGACGTACAAACTTACCTTCAGCTTCAACAGCCTTAGTAATTGTCTCACGATAAGCAACTTGAGGCGCACCAACACCACACTCAACTTTAAACTCACGCTTCAAACGATCCACGATGATATCTAAGTGAAGCTCACCCATACCACCGATAATTGTTTGACCAGACTCTTCATCCGTTCTTACGCGGAAAGAAGGATCCTCTTGCGCCAAACGAGAAAGCGCCATCCCCATCTTCTCTTGGTCTGCTTTTGTCTTTGGCTCAATTGCAACGAAAATTACTGGCTCAGGGAATTCCATACGCTCAAGTGTAATTTGGTCTTTTTGATCACACAGGGTATCACCTGTTGTTACATCTTTAAGACCTACCATTGCAACGATATCTCCCGCTCTTGCCTCATCGATCTCTTCACGAGAGTTAGAGTGCATCGCAAGAAGACGACCTACACGCTCACGCTTACCTTTAACTGGGTTATAAACGTGATCACCAGACTTAACAACACCTGAGTAGACACGAACAAATGTTAAGTTCCCAACGAATGGGTCATTTGCAAGTTTAAACGCAAGTGATGAGAAAGGCTCATCATCAGATGATTTACGAACACCCGGCTCACCATCAGGAAGAACACCTGCAATAGGTTTTACTTCTGTAGGTGATGGAAGATAGTAGATAACATCATCAAGTAACGCTTGAACACCTTTGTTTTTGAACGCAGTACCACAGCAAACTGGCACTAACTCAGATGCTAATGTACGAGCACGAAGGCCTTGACGAATCTCATCTTCAGATAATTCTCCATCTTCAAGATACTTATCCATCAACTCTTCGCTTGATTCCGCTGCAGCTTCTACCATTTGTGAGCGATAGTTTTCTGCATCAGCAAGAAGCTCTGCTGGGATCTCACGCTCTTCGAACGTCATACCCATATCTTCTTCATTCCAATAGATAGCTGTCATTGTCACAAGATCAATAACACCTTCGAAGTTATCTTCCGCTCCGATTGGAATCTGAATTGGAACAGCATTTGCACGAAGACGCTCTTTCATCTGCTCAACAACACGGAAGAAATCTGCTCCCGTACGGTCCATCTTGTTAACAAATGCAATTCTTGGCACTGCATACTTGTTCGCCTGACGCCATACTGTCTCAGATTGCGGCTGAACACCACCTACTGAACAGTACACCATTACCGCACCATCTAGAACACGCATTGAACGTTCAACTTCGATTGTGAAGTCAACGTGTCCTGGTGTATCGATAAGGTTAATACGGTGCTCAGGGAACTGTTGCTTCATCCCTCTCCATGAACAAGTGGTCGCCGCAGATGTGATTGTGATTCCGCGCTCTTGCTCTTGAGCCATCCAGTCCATCGTTGCAGTACCATCATGAGTCTCCCCAATACGGTGATTTTTACCAGTATAGAAGAGGATACGCTCAGATGTGGTAGTTTTACCTGCGTCAATGTGAGCACTGATACCAATATTACGGTATCGGTCAATAGGCATAGTTCGAGCCATAATAAATCCTTCTTTTAAAATTAAATCTTAATTTCTTTAAACAATAAATGCGGTGTCCCAAAAGATATGAGCACCGCAATTGCATGAACAAATTCTGTAATTCTTTTACCAACGGAAATGCGAGAAAGCCTTGTTTGCTTCTGCCATGCGGTGCATGTCTTCTCTCTTTCTTACCGCCGCACCACGATTCTCTAGAGCATCTAAAATCTCCGAACCCATGCGACGCGTCATTGATTTCTCAGAACGCTTTCTTGCTGCATCAACCATCCAGCGCATTGCTAATGCATCACGTCTTGATGCACGAACTTCTACTGGAACTTGGTAAGTTGCACCACCTACACGTCTTGACTTAACTTCAACTTTTGGTCGAACATTATCTAAAGCTTGCTCTAAAGCTTCAACAGGGTTCTCGTGACCTTTTTCTTTAACGATGTCTAATGCACCGTAAACAATACGCTCAGCAATTGATTTCTTACCAGAAACCATCACCATATTAATAAACTTCGCAAGCATTACATCGCCATAGATTGCATCTGGCAAAATCTCGCGTTTTGGGACTTCTCTTCTTCTTGACATGAGATACTCTCAATAAATACTAAATCCAACAGAAACTAAATTAAGCTAAGCGATTATGCTTTAGGCTTCTTAGCACCATATTTCGAACGACCTTTACGGCGTTTATCAACACCTTGTGAGTCCAACGCACCACGAACTACGTGATAACGAACCCCTGGAAGGTCTTTAACTCTTCCACCACGAACTAAAACTACACTATGCTCTTGTAAGTTATGCCCTTCACCACCGATGTAGCTAGAAACTTCATATCCGTTAGTTAAACGAACACGACATACTTTACGCATAGCAGAGTTAGGTTTTTTAGGCGTTGCTGTATAAACCCTTGTACATACTCCACGACGTTGAGGAGAACCCTCAAGTGCAGGAACGTCAGATTTATCAGCTTTCGTTCCGCGCGGACGGCGGATCAACTGATTAACTGTTACCATTAAATCTAAATCCTTGCTAAATAACATGAGTTACAAAAATAACATAAGAACCCCTAGTTAACCTAGAGGATACGAAATAGTATAATTTATAGCTATTTCTGTCAACCTTGATAGAGATTAATTTTACCTACTCGCGTAAAAGCAGCTAACTTCAACCCCATTCTATTTGCAAGCTTAATTGCCATAGATGTCGGCGCAGACATCGTCACTAGCATTCCAACTCGCGCAGCAACTGTCTTTTGCACCATCTCAAAACTCGCTCGAGAAGTTGTCAGTATAAAGCCATCCTGACAATTATAGTCACCTTGCAACAATGCTCCTACTAACTTATCGAGCGCTACATGCCTACCAACATCCTCTCTTGTTAGCAAGATCTCACCCGTCCGGCTAACAAAAAAAGCCGCATGCGCCCCACCTGTACGCTGATTCATTACCTGCAAAGTATTAGAATCTTTCAGCGCACGATCGATCGCCATCTCATCAAGCTTAAAATCAAAACCGATTCTCTCCTGCTCCCGGACCACTGCAGAAAGTGAATCCAAACCACAAATACCGCATCCTGTTCGAGCACTCATCTGCCGACGACGCCCCTCCATACGACTAAAGCTTAAAGGAGTAATCTCAATATTAACCTCAATACCATTCTCCTTAGGATGAATTGAGATTGAACGAATATCTTGTAACGAATTAATAACACCTTCAGTCAACGAGAACCCATACACAAAATCGACAATATCTCGCGGAGTTGACATAATCACGACATGGGGATAACCGTTATAGGTTAATGCTACCGGCACCTCTACTAAAACATCATCTAGCTCTTGCCGCCACTGCCCCTCCTGGTATCGCTCCACCGTTACTGTCTCAAAAAAAGCACGCTTATCATCCTCTTGATGCATCTCATTACTCCTCTATTCTATCGATACAAATATTGCTATCACTCTTCAATTTAACCATCGATCACAATCATCTATTAATTAGTTAATCCTCTACTAGTCCCAGATTAGTCCTCATTTGTAGATTTCCATCATTTTCAGATAATCATTATCAGAGGTCACCTTCAGATCTTATATACAGGTGTCTATAATAGATATAGGCAAGCTTCCAGCCCGATACTAGCCTAACGCATCTTTAGAATAACAGACTCCACACTTAATCGCCTTATGCTTAATGCCGAAAAAGTCCTCATAAGATTTAGAGCGACCTCTCTTTTGCCTGAGCTCTCTTTAACTCCTAGTACCACCTCTTTCAATAGAGATAAAGAGGTTTTGTCGGCGTTTTTCTTTGACACCCTATCTTCCAACCGGGGATCGGCTCATAATCCATTTGCTGAAACCCACACTCTGCTGCAGATCGCTCCCAAAATAGATGATCCCCCCACAGAGGCTCCCCATTCCAGCGCACTCCCATTAGCATCTCTCTTACCTCCCCCCCTAAATTTCTCCGTAGCTTCCCTCTCAAAATAAGATAATGACGGTTAATCTTCTCTACAAAAAAGTTATCACGATTTGAAATACCTTGGTAAGTGAGAAGATGATCATCTACTAACCTTCTGTAATCTCGCTGATATCGCTCCCCCTCAATAACAAAGCTATAAATTCCTAACGACTCAGATTTAAAAGAGCTATTTTCCGCCACAAGAAGAGAGAGATGTTGTCGCTTTATATCAAAGATCGCTGCTAAAAAGAGCTCTTTAGGAAAAAGCTGAAAGATAAGGCTAGGCTCTCTCCCCTTAGATAAAGACCATAAATAACGCCCTCCCTGCAAGATAAAAAACATATCATCTTCCCCTGCCGCACCCTCTAGCGGAATTACGGTAAAGTTTTGCAGATTCTCATGCGTTAAATCAATCCCCTTTTCAATTAACAACCGATCCTCAAGCCGAGTAATAAATTGCACTTCTCCACTCTCAACTTGCAACTCCCAATAGCCCTTCTGCCGCTCAACTTTTAATCTTGGCTTTAATAATAAAGTGGGGGCTTGGGATAAAAAGTGATACTGATACAACACGCTTCTATATTGAGATTTCTCTCCTTCATTTCGTAGAGAGAGGCGATAGATCATTCGATCCATCCCAAAACCACACCCTGTCTTAAACTTTTGAATCTGAAAACCACTCTTATCTTGTAAATCTCTCCTATCAAAGAGCCGACAATCATCCCTTGATACACTCCGCAAAGCACTACGCCATTCGACATCTTCCCTATTTTGCAAAAAAAGTTGCGTTTGAGCCTCGCGCTCCTCTAGAGAAACCCGCCAGCGCTGAATCTGAAAATTTTTTAATTGAAGCGCAATAATTGATGAGGAGAGATAGAGCCCACATAGCGCAAACAAAATAAGCATCGCGAGAAGAATAGAACCCTGTTCTCGTCTCATCTACCACCTAACCTCCAGATCTCTTACTCTAACCACCTCCCCATTGAGAAAAGTCCGCTGATAAGATTGATCCTCTATAGTCACCGATCTCTTTCGCCGATAAGAGGGGATCCCTGCGATCAATTTGACACTCATTCCGTCAATTTTAGGTTTCAGACGCATGTCGATAATATGAGGAATCCGTAAGAAAGCTTGCCCATCTAAATAATCCACAACAAATTGACTTACTCCATCTCTAATCTGCAAATAGAGTAGATACTCCTTGTAGAGATAGATCTGCAGTTTACGATTATCAAAAAGCTGAGTGACTCGAGCATAATCTTGTTCGTTGAGATAAAACGTCCCACCCTCACGCTCAGCTCCCACTAAAAATGCGTTTCGACAATCGGTTAGATAGAACTTTCCCTTACGAAGCCCTATCAAATCGACATCATACTCTCCCAAAATATATCGCCCCTCCAAGCGTAAAGAACTTGGAAGAAGCCCATTGATATAGAGTAGATCTGCTCCATTTAACAATCGAGAGATATTTTTAGGAGGTTTAGGCTGATAGGTGCCGCTACCATGCCCTTTAAGCTTCAACAGATCTACTACCCGATCAGCTCCAGCAACTCTTTGAGAAATAATCAATCCTGCCGCTAGACGTTCTCGGTAGCCCTCATCCATCTCCTGGCCTAAAAAGAGATCTTGATAAGCAGGTAATAACGAAGAACAGTAAGGCGCAAATTGTAATCGTCCTAACTCTTTCCGATAAAAATCCTCAGCTTCCATCAATGCATCCATAACAGAGAGTTGAGCTTCAATCTGCTGTTGCACGTGAAACACCTGCTGAAAAGTTAATACTACTAAAGTAATTAATATCCCCGCTAACCCTAACCCAATAACAAAAGAGAGGAGAGTCGCCCCACTCTCTTTAGAACCCTTTTGCCGAAGGAAAGAATGGCAACATAAAGATCCTCTTCCATCTATTTCAGCACTATCAGCAGTGAACTGATTAGCTCCGCGACAACAGTCCAAATCAATATTCATTCAATTGATCCTCTCGTAAAGAGAGTTCCTCCACTACCTTTTCTACCTCTACGATCACCTTATATTGCGCTTTGAGCAATAACTGAACCCCATAACTCATCAGGAGAAATAATATAATTCCAACTAAAACCTCATGCATTACTCTTCCTCCATTTTTCGCTTTTCATTTTTCGCTTCTATCAATAGACTCGCTAAAAAAGTTGGCTAAAAGAGAAAATACCTCTATTATTAAAAGAAAATTTATGATGTTTATGATTGCTATTTAACATTCTTACCGACTAGTAAGCCTTATCGGTTTCTCTATGAAACTAATAAAACCAATAAAACAAACTGTTTAGCCCTAATTTGTGAGTATTGGATATCTAAGGCTAACATCTAAGATCTTCATGCTCTTTACCCCTTTACGATCTATTAAACGATCTTAGATAAAAACAGAGAGGTAAAGCGAGCCTTAACAGAGGCCTAAAAAGAGAAAGACAGAAAAATAGCAAGATTATTTCTAACCCTATAAAATGTAGCAAACTCCCAGAGAGAATGGGGGCCTCGGTTCGATGGGAAAAGAGAATATTCTGATGGTTAAGCTTGCACAAAGCTTGACTATTTATTGGATAAGATTTAATATTACCCCTCTTAAACCCGACCGTTTTGTAGTCCCCTCTCAAATGGCTGGTTTGATCGAATATTTTATGTAAATTAATTTATGCGGAGCATTCAGCAATTATGTATGCAGTAATTAGAACGGGCGGTAAACAATATCGCGTCGCGGAAGGTCAAATCCTCCGTATTGAAAAAATCGAAGGTGCAGAAGAAGGTTCTAACATCGAGTTAAATGATGTTCTTCTTGTTAGTGCAGATGGTAATGTAACTGTAGGTACCCCAGTGGTTGCGGGCGCTAAAGTGACAGCAGAAGTGAGAAAACAAGGTCGTACTCGTAAGATCGACGTAATCAAATTCCGCCGTCGTAAGCACTACCGTCATCATGCGGGTCATCGCCAGCATTTTACAGAAATCAAAATCACTGGCATTAGCGCTTAATTAACTAGATAGAGGTACTTAAACTATGGCACAGAAGAAAGGTGTAGGTTCGAGCCGTAACGGTCGTGACTCAGAAAGTAAACGTCTTGGAGTAAAGCGTTTTGGTGGTGAGCTTGTAACCGCTGGTTCAATCATTGTTCGTCAACGTGGAACACGTTTTCATGCAGGATTAAATGTCGGTGTTGGCAAAGATCACACACTATTTGCTAAGACAGATGGTCACGTTACATTTGAAACAAAAGGTTTAGGCAAGCGTAAATTTGTAAGCATCGAGCCAGTTGCTTAATTTATTTCGCTACTAAACGAAATAGTCATGAAAGCTCCACATTATCTATCGTGGAGCTTTTTTTATGTCCTCACATTATAAATTGAGGTAATTCAATGAAATTTATTGATGAAGCAAAAATTGTTGTTATCGCCGGCAATGGTGGCAACGGCTGTGTTAGCTTTAGACGCGAAAAGTTTATCCCCTTCGGCGGTCCTGATGGCGGTGATGGCGGCGATGGTGGAAGTGTCTACCTTCGTGCAACTAAAGCACTTAACACATTAATGACCTACCGCTACACCCGCACCTATCGTGCAGAGCGCGGAGAAGATGGTGCCGGCGCAAATAGAACCGGAAAAGATGGTGAAGATCTCTATCTTGAAGTACCCTTAGGAACTCAAGTTTTTGACAACATTACCAATGAGTTTATTGCCGATCTTACTGAAGAGGGGCAAGTCGTAAAAGTGGCTCAAGGGGGATATCATGGCCTAGGAAACACTCGCTATAAAACCTCCACCAATAGAGCGCCTCGACAATCAAAACCAGGCACGGAAGGGGATGAAAGAGAACTTCGACTAGAATTAAAAGTGATGGCTGATGTTGGCCTCTTAGGTCTACCTAATGCCGGTAAATCAACACTTATTCGTGCGATATCTGGCGCTCGCCCTAAAGTTGCTGACTATCCATTTACAACTTTAGTCCCTAGCTTAGGCGTAGTCGATATTGACCCCCTTCATAGCTTTGTTGTAGCAGATATCCCCGGCCTAATTGCAGGTGCTTCCGAAGGGATTGGGCTTGGAATTCAATTTCTAAAACATTTAAGTCGTACCTCCATTCTTCTTCATCTTATCGATCTTTCAGGCTCTAGTGACTCTCAAGATCCTGTCGCTGATTATTTCACGATCTTAGAAGAGCTAAAAAATTATAGTGAAGAACTCTATCAAAAACCTCGCTGGCTGGTCTTAAATAAGATCGATCTCATTCCTGATGAGGATCGCGAGAGCACCATTGAAGCATTCTTAGATGCAATCAAATGGGATCGGGCGGTCCCCCACTTTGCTGTCTCGGCGATGACAAAACTTCATACCCGAGAAATGTGTTATGACATCATGCGTGAGATCGAAAAAGAGCGAGCGCCTGAAGAAGAGCTCTATGATGAAGCGGCACAAAAAGCGATTAAACGGGAGAAAGAGAAGCTTCTCACGGAAGAAGAGTATTATGCAATGATGAATGAAGAGAAATAGTAAAGTCGCAAGTTAAGGCAAAATCAGATCGGTAGCGCCTAATGACTTCTCCAACAAAAAAGAGCCCTAAGATTAATCTCTTAAGGCTCTTCTCTATTTTAACAACCTCTATTTTAATAATATTTTCTTTCGATCTATTTTCAATCTACTTTCGATCTACTATTTACATACTATTAACGCTTCTTGAGCGGAGGAAGGTCTGTACAGGCACCTAATATATTTTCAGCTGCCATGCCTACTGACTCAATCAATGTCGGATGAGGATGAATCGTATGACCAATATCGATACTATCTGCCCCCATTTCAACAGCAAGACAGACCTCTCCGATAAGATCACCGGCATGAATACCGACAACGGCACCCCCTAAAATAATCTTACTTTCAGGATCATAGAGTAACTTAGTAAATCCTTCATCACGACCATTAGCGATCGCTTTACCACTTGCAGCCCAAGGGAAGATCGATACTTCATAAGGGATTCCTTTCGCTTTAGCCTCTGTTTCTGTTAAACCAGCCCAAGCAATCTCTGGATCGGTATAAGCAACTGATGGCACAAATTTTGCATCAAAGAAACGCTTCTCACCCACGCAAACTTCAGCCGCAACATGCCCTTCATGAACGGCCTTATGGGCAAGCATCGGCTGACCGACGATATCCCCAATAGCAAAAATATGAGAAACATTGGTGCGCATCTGTCTATCTACTGAGATAAAACCACGCTCATCAACATAGACACCTGCTTTCTCAGCTTGAAGTGTCAACCCATTTGGCTTACGACCAACCGCAACTAATACCTTATCAAAGAGAAGTGGTCCATCAGGTGCATTAGTGCCTTCAAATGTTACTTCTATCCCCTCTTCTTTAGCAACCGCACCTGTTACAGCAGTTTTGAGCATCACTTTATGGAATCGATCTTTATTATATTTTTCAAAGACCTTCACCAAATCACGATCTGCTCCCGGCACTAAACCATCTGCAAATTCTGCAATGGTAATCTCACTGCCGAGCGTTGAGTAAACCGTTGCCATCTCAAGCCCAATAATGCCACCACCAATCACAAGTAATTTTTTCGGGATATCCTGTAATTCAAGCGCACCTGTCGAATCGATAATTCGAGGATCTTCTGGTAAAAATGGTAATTTAACAGCCGAAGATCCTGCCGCAATAATCGCCTTATTGAAACGGATTTCGCGCGTCTGACCATCATCTAAAGCAACTGTTAAGCTGTGATCATTTTTGAAAGTTGCAAAGCCTTGAACAATCTCGACTTTGCGCATTTTTGCCATTCCCGCCAATCCACCTGTTAGCTTACCGATTACAGACTCTTTGAAGCCTCTTAATTTATCGATATCTACTTCAGGCTTAGCAAATGTCACGCCGATATCTGCAAATGATTTTGCCGTCTCCATCACATCAACAACATGCAAGAGTGCCTTAGAAGGAATACAACCTACATTGAGACAAACACCACCAATTGTGGGATAACGCTCAACTAAAATCACTTTTAGACCAAGGTCTGCCGCTCTAAAAGCAGCAGAATATCCGCCAGGCCCCCCCCCGATAACAACAAGATCACAATCAGGATCAACAATAGAGGAGTCGATGGCCGTGATATCGCCTTTCTCTTCCCTCCCCCCTTCTTTTTCCTCTTTCTGCGATGAGGGAGCAGCTTCGACAGCCTCCTCCTTTTCAGAGGAGGGTGACGTTGATAGATCTTCAGCCACCTCTAAACGAGCAAAGAGATCACCCTCTTTTACGCTATCACCTACATTGACTAATATCTCAGTAATAACCCCGGCTCGTTCTGCTGGAACATCCATCGATGCTTTATCAGATTCCAAGGTTAAGAGTGTATCATCAACGGCTACACTATCTCCAACATTGACGCTAATGTCGATAACATCAACACTATCAAAATTACCAATATCGGGGAGTTTTAAATCAATAATCATATCTCTCTCCTAGATCACCATACGACGCATATCTGTTAAAAGCTCATTAAGGTAGACGATAAAACGCGCTCCCAATGCGCCATCAATGACTCGGTGGTCATATGAGAGGGATAGAGGAATCATCAAACGAGGTTCAAACTCTTTTCCATTCCAAACCGGCTTAATCTGATTCTTTGCAACCCCTAAAATAGCTACTTCAGGCGCATTAATAATTGGAATAAAGTTAGTTCCACCAATTCCGCCTAGAGAGGAGATGGTAAAGCATCCTCCCGTCATCTGATCACCCCGTAGCTTCCCTTCTCTTGCAAGACCTGCTAACTCACGCATCTCTGTTGCAATCTCAAGAACCCCTTTCTTGTCACAATCCCGTATAACAGGAACCACAAGACCATTTGGTGTATCCGCAGCAAAACCGATATGGTAATACTTTTTAAGGATCAATTTATCCCCTTCTAATGAGCTATTAAACTCAGGGAACTTCTGCAGAGCTTTGACTACTGCTTTAAAGAGGAAAGCTAAAATAGTAACTCGAACACCTTCGCGCTCATACTCTTTATTAAGTTGTTTACGTAGAGCTTCTAACTCAGTGATATCTGCTTCATCAAATTGTGCAACATGCGGGATCATTGCCCAGTTACGCGCAAGATTTGCTCCAGAGATCTTCTGAATACGAGAAAGCTCTCGCTCTTCTACTTCTCCAAATTTAGAAAAATCAACTTTAGGCCAAGGAAGCAGATCTAAACCACCACCATTAACCACTGTTGTTTTTGCTCCTGCTGCTGTCGCTACAGTGCCAGAGAGAACACCCTTCACATACTGTAAGACATCTTCACGTAAAATACGGTTATTACGTCCAGAACCTTGTACTTGATTGAGATCTGCCCCTAACTCACGAGCAAATGCACGTACAGAAGGTGTTGCGTGCGCGCCACTAAAATCGAGCTCTGCCGCATTTTGAGCAGGTGCAACAGGAAGCTGATCCCCTTTGTGAGGTGCCTTTAGACTATCTGGAGAGCTCTTAACAATATTCTCACGCTCTTCTTTCGCCCCTTGCACAAGTTGAGAAGCAGGTTGTGCCGATTGAGTTTCACCACCTGTCTGAATCTTAACAACAAGATCCCCCTCTTTCACCTTATCACCGACCGATAGCGCGATCTCCGTAATAACTCCTTCTTTATCAGCAGGTACATCCATCGAAGCTTTATCGGACTCTAATGTCACAAGAGTATCATCAAGCTTGACGTGATCGCCCACTTTAACAGCAATATCGATCACATCTAATTCATCGGAGTTACCAACGGCAGGGATTGTAATCTCTGCAATCTCCCCACCTGTTGTAGATGAGCTCTTAACTGTTGATGCTTCGGCAACTGCCGGTGCTTTAGGTGATGGTGCTGTAACCACTTCTGATTTCATCTCGGCTGCATCGTTATTAACCGTAGCATCTGCTTCACTCACCGCCTCAACACGCGCAATAACATCACCCGTTTGAACTTGATCTCCAACTGTGACCAAAATCTCTGTAATCTTTCCTGCCGCTTCCGCAGGTACATCCATCGATGCCTTATCAGACTCTAATGTTACAAGCGTATCATCTACTGCAACAATATCGCCCACCTTAAC
Organism: Ignatzschineria cameli; assembly: GCF_003121895.1. GTDB lineage: Bacteria > Pseudomonadota > Gammaproteobacteria > Cardiobacteriales > Wohlfahrtiimonadaceae > Ignatzschineria > Ignatzschineria cameli. The sequence continues at coordinate 181,023 of NZ_QEWW01000002.1, read as the reverse complement.
ATTGATCTCAATAACATCAACGGCATCAGAATTCCCAATATCTGGAACTCTTAAATCAATATTCGCCATAATTCTTATCCTTCTCTATCTGTCAATAATCCATTTATAAATCCATCTCTCATTTATCTCTTGAGAGTCTGAGCTATAGAATAAGTAAGCGCTCCCTCAAAGAGAGCGCTTAAACTTTATACCCAAAGTGGATTAGGTTTATTAACATCAATGTTATATTTCTTAATTGCTTCTGTTACGACCGATTTAGCAATCGTTCCGGCATCCGCAAGCTCTTTTAGCGCTGCGATCGTAATGTAGTAACGATCAACTTCAAAGAACTTACGTAATTGTGCTCTAGTATCTGAACGACCGAAACCATCTGTCCCTAAAACACGGTAAGGTGCTTTTACCGCAGGTCTAATCTGTTCTGCATACATGCGAACATAATCTGTAGAGACGATAACAGGCGCATCGGAGTGATTTAACATCTTACCTACAAATGATTCTGGTGCCTCATTCTCAGGATGGAAGAGCGCTTGACGCTCACATTCATGGAAATCACGCGCAAGCTCTGTAAAACTCGGGCAACTATAGAGATCACTCTCTACACCCCAATCCTCTTTAAGAAGCGCTGCTGCCTGCATTACCTCTTGCAAGATTGTGCCGGCACCTAACAGTCGTACCTTCGGTGCATCACTCTTCTCTCCTGCTTTTAAGAGATACATACCTCGAAGAATATCTTCCTCCACCCCTTCAGGAATTGCAGGATGTGCGTAGTTCTCATTCATAATTGTAATGTAGTAGAAGACATCTTCCTGCTCTTCCACCATACGGCGCAGACCATCTTGAACAATAACCGCCAACTCAAACTGAAGCGCCGGATCATAGGAGATACAGTTAGGAATCAAGCTTGCTAAAATATGGCTATGACCATCTTCATGTTGCAATCCCTCACCATTAAGCGTTGTACGACCTGCCGTTCCTCCCATTAAGAATCCACGAGTCCGTTGATCCGCTGCCGCCCAAATAAGGTCAAATGTCCGTTGCATCTGGAACATTGAGTAACAGACGAAGAAAGGAATCATCTCAACATTTGAGTTTGAATAAGAAGTTCCCGCAGCGATCCAGGAGCTTACACCACCCGCCTCGTTAATCCCCTCTTGGAGAATCTGCCCATCTTTCGTCTCTTTATAGAACATCAATTGGCCAGCATCCTGTGGCGTATATTGCTGCCCTGCTTGTGACCAGATTCCTAATTGACGGAACATCCCTTCCATACCGAAAGTTCGTGATTCATCCACAAGAATAGGAACCACACGCTTCCCAATCACTTTATCTTTCACAATGGTATTGAGGATACGAACGAAACTCATCGTTGTGGAGATTTCACGCCCCTCAGCCGTCGCCTCTAATTGCGCCTTAAATGCCTCTAACTTCGGCACCGTCAATTTCTCTTTGGCTTGAACGCGACGCGAAGGAACATAACCACCTAATGCACGGCGACGCTCATGGAGATACTCAAGCTCTGGACTTCCTTCAGGAGGTCTAATAAAGTTGAGCGCTTCAAGATCCTCATCTGAGATCGGCACTTCAAATCGGTCACGGAAACGACGCAATGACTCAAGGCTAATTGATTTTTGTTGATGGGCAACGTTTTGCGCTTCCCCATCTTGCCCCATTCCATAGCCTTTAATTGTTTTAACTAAAATAACGGTTGGTTTTCCTTCCGTCTTCACAGCCGCATCATAAGCAGCATAGACCTTATTCTCATCATGCCCACCACGATTCAAGCGCCATACATCATTATCAGACATATGTGCCACCATCGCTTTAAGCTCTGGACTGTTGAAGAAATGCTCACGCACATAGGCGCCATCACGAGATTTATAGGTTTGATAGTCCCCATCAACACATTCCATCATCCGTTTGCGTAAGATGCCATCATGATCTTGCGCTAAGAGTGAATCCCAACCATTTCCCCAGATCAGCTTGATCACATTCCAGTTATTTCCGCGGAATCCTGATTCTAACTCCTGAATGATCTTACCATTACCTCGAACCGGACCATCTAAACGCTGTAAGTTACAGTTGATCACAAAGATCAAGCTATCTAACTTTTCACGACCAGCAAGGGAGATTGCACCTAATGATTCTGGTTCATCCATCTCACCATCACCACAGAAACACCAAACTTTTCGGCCTTCTGTATTCGCAAGTCCTCTTGAGTGTAAATATTTTAAGAAACGTGCTTGATAGATTGCTTGAATAGGTCCTAATCCCATCGATACCGTTGGGAATTGCCAGAAATCCTTCATGAGCCAAGGATGCGGGTAGGAAGAGAGCCCTTTATTATCAACTTCACGGCGGAAGTTATCCATCTGCTCTTCTGTGATACGTCCTTCAATAAAAGCACGGGCGTAAATTCCAGGACTCGAATGGCCTTGAAAGAAGACTAAATCACCATCTTGTGTCTCAGTATTCCCTTTCCAGAAGTGGTTAAATCCAACTTCCCACATCGTCGCAAGTGATGCATAACTTGCAATATGCCCCCCTAAACTTGAATCAATTGCATTTGAGCGAACAATCATCGCCATCGCATTCCAACGAATGTAGGAGCGAATCTTGTGCTCTAACTCTGAGTTTCCAGGGTATCGGGGCTGCTTATCTGCAGGGATTGTATTGATATATTCGGTCGTGCCTATAAATGGAGTCTTTACACCATCACGATGTGCCCGTTCAATCACCTTCTCGATAAGAAAGTGTGCACGCTCTTCCCCTTCTGTTTCAAGGACACTCTCGATTGAATCAACCCAGTCTTTTGTCTCTAATGGGTCAATATCACTCAACAACTTTTGGTCTACCATAAAAATCATCCTCTTTTTTGATAAGCCCCCTGCTATGCAGTCCTGCTTATTTTGTGAAAATAGTGATAAGTAATGCCTCTAGATAAGAGCGCAATCTTCTCTCTACTTACTTCCTAACGCCCTATCAACAATTGATCATCAGAATATTTCACTGCTGATTATTGAAGCAATAAGACCTTACACAATTGAATAGAGCCCCTAGAAGAATGATCCAATGAATGATCAATTCTACGAGGCCAATAAAATAATACTTTAGCCAACAGTATAGCGGATATTTAGTGAAATTTACGCATATTTTTCTCCCCAACATTCTACTAAAAGAACATTTGGTCTATAGGTGGACTGATTTTAATCTCAATCATCGCTTTACTAATATCTAAAGAGATCACCACTCGAAAATAGCCTTCCACTTACTAACTTTTTAATTTTTAAGCAGAATTTACCAGAAAACCCGCCTCTACAAAATTAAAATAGAGATAGCGCGATACCGCAGAAAAAGAGAATGTAAATTGAAACAATCGATAGATCATAAATAAGAAAACTATTCCCGTTTACCCCTGCTTTTTGATACCCTAATAGGAATTTAAAACATCTATTTAAAGCATCGTTTAACACATTAATTTCAGTATCGATTATGAGATCAATCCAAGATCGATGCCAATATCGATTCTGGGGCGGGTTCCCATGTAATTTTTCATGCGAGATCCCACATAAGTTCCAATGTGAATTTTGATGCTGATTCAAAGATCGGGTTCAAAGAAGAGATCCTAATATCAATTTCAGCTAATAGAAGCAACTAAAGTTATCAATGATAAAAATCGAAAATCTTATTAAATCTTATGCCACAAAAGAGGGGCGAAAAATTGCCCTCAATGATATCAACCTCACCATTGAAGAGAGGAGTATCTATGGCATTATCGGTCACTCAGGGGCCGGCAAAAGCACCCTCATTCGTTGCCTTAACCTACTCGAGAAGCCTGATAGTGGCTCAGTCATGATCGATAATATTGATCTGACAAAACTCTCTAATCGAGAATTGATGCTCGCAAGAAGAAAGATTGGGATGATTTTCCAACATTTTAATCTTCTCTCTAGTCAAACGGTCTATAACAATATCGCCTTCCCACTTCGCCTTCTCTCGATGAGCGAAGCGGCGATTGAAAAGCGGGTCTCAGAGCTACTCGACCTTGTCGATATTCAAGCACATCGTGATAAATATCCTGCGCAACTCTCCGGCGGACAGAAGCAACGTGTCGGTATCGCTAGAGCGATCGCAAATAAACCCAAGGTATTACTCTGTGATGAAGCAACATCGGCTCTCGATCCACAAACAACACAATCGATCTTAGAATTACTCGTCGACATTAATCGAGAGCTGGGTCTAACAATTGTTATGATCACCCATGAGATGGAGGTAATTCGCTCCATTTGCCACAAGGTTGCCGTGATCCATAATAGTCAGATTGTGGAGTCTGGAGATGTAGAGAAGGTCTTTCTCCATCCTCAATCACCTGTTACCCAAGATTTCATCATCGATAAGACAGAACAAAATGAGCTGAAAAAATATATTGCCCGCTATCCACAGCAACAAGATGCCCTCTATCAACTAACCTATTTAGGGACTGAAGCATTTGAGCCCCATCTTAGTAAGATTATTAAAAGGAGCAATATCGATCTCTCTATTCTATCTGGCTCAATCAGTTATATTCGCGATATTCCCTATGGGCAATTAACCGTTGTTTTAAGTGGATCCCCAGCCGAACGGAATGCTGCAATCGCCCTCTTTAATCAAGAGGGAATTACTACGCAGCCACTCTTTCAACATCCATCGACAGACTCAGAGAATCTCAGCAAGGAAAATATTCAATAATGACTGAATTTATCAATGCGCTCAATAACACCCAATATTGGAATATTATTTGGGACAATACCCTCGTGACATTGATCATGTTGGGGTTTACCTGGTTTTTCACTATCCTTATAGGGTTACCCTGGGGCGTTGCGCTCTACTTAACCTCCCCGACGCAACTGCTCTCGGCACCCAAGTTTTATCGCTTCTTCTCATTTCTAACGAATACTCTAAGATCGATCCCCTTCTTGATCTTAATCGTAGTACTTCTCCCTTTAACCTTTAAATTGATGGGAACAAAGATGGGGATCAAGGGCGCGATCTTTCCGCTAGTCATCGGTTCAGCACCTTTCTTTGCTCGCTTAGCTGAAACCTCTTTTAGAGAGGTCGATCGAGGGGTCATTGAAGCAGCACAGAGCATGGGAACACCTCTGCGGACCATTATTATGAAAGTGTTACTCCCTGAAGCAAGACCGAGCCTAATCGCCGGCATTACCATTACAGGAATCTTAATTCTCTCCTATACCGCGATGGCGGGCACTGTCGGCGCTGGGGGATTAGGAGATATCGCCGTTCGTTACGGATTTCATCGTAATATGTCAGAATTGATGTATCTAATCGTGATCGTTCTTGTCATTATTGTACAGCTGATGCAGTGGATCGGAGATGCTTTAGTGCGTCACTACACGCGGAAATAGCAAGATCAAAATGGCAGGTAAAAATAGTAGGCAGGAATAGTAGGTAAAATAAAAATCGGCAAAACCGATAAAATCGATTGATATCGACCTAGAAATAGAGGTAAAAATATCTTGGTAACAGTGATCAAATGTTGAGTTAGCACCTATCGCTGACAACTCTCTGTTACCCATCACTCACACAAACAGGAGACTATATGACACGCAAAATAAATGCAGCTATCGTTGGTTTTGGCAATATCGGCCGTTATGTTCTTAACGCATTAGAGGCCGCCCCAGACTTCTCAGTTGCGGGCATTGTTCGCCGCGAGAAACGGGAGATACCAGGCGTTAGCTACCCTATCGTTACAGATATCGATCAGCTTGATGCCGTCGATGTTGCGATTCTCTGCGTTCCTAGTCGTCAAACAAAGCTCTATGCCACTCAATATCTAAAAAAAGGGATTCATACAGTCGATAGTTTCGATATTCATAGTGATATCGCCGCTGTCCGTAATGAGCTCAATAAGATTGCCAAAGAGCATCAACGTAGCGCAATTATCTCTGCAGGTTGGGATCCCGGTTCTGATTCAATTATCAGAGCACTACTTCTTGCTGCCGCACCCAAAGGAGTTACCTATACCAACTTCGGTCCCGGCATGAGTATGGGCCACTCAACGGCAGTAAAAGCTATCCCTGGCGTTAGAGATGCCCTCTCGGTAACGATTCCGATCGGTACCGGACAACATCGCCGGATGGTCTATATCGAAGTGGAAGAGGGATATGACTTTGCAACAGTCCAATCTACAATCCTCAATGATGATTACTTTAAACATGATGATACTATCATTACTGAGGTAGAGGATGTCGATCAGCTTAAAGATGCCGGCCATGGGGTTAAAATTACTCGTAAAGGGGTCTCCGGCACGACAGATAATCAGATCTTTGAATTTGATATGCGGATCAATAATCCTGCTCTTACAGCACAGATCCTAGTGGCAACTGCTCGCGCTGTTACAAAACAACAACCGGGCGCTTACACAATGATCGAAATCCCGATGATCGACCTATTACCCGGCGATCGCGATGAATTGATCAATGCTCTAGTCTAAATCTTATTAATCTAGATGCACTAATCTAGATGCAGTAGCCTGATGAGATTAAAAAATTAGATCCCAAAATACTCATTTACCCTCAGAACATCTTCAAAATAGATTTAATAGGTAATAGGTATTTAAAATGCATTTCAAATATATTTGAAATCTATTTGAAATATATTCAAAGCATATCGAGGGTTAAAAGAGAGAATGATAGAAGAGACGGTATCAATAGGATACCGTTTTTTATTATCTTCCCTTTGGCTAATATAAAATTGAATAAAGGGGTTGATTTCACTTCTAAAGATCGATATACCTATTAGGTCGGGGCTCGATTCCCCATTTTTGATAAAAGGAAAATTCATTATGCGTAAATTAGCACTTGTCACAGCACTCTCTTTAACACCCTTTATTGGCTTCTCAGCAGAGAAACTCAAGGTCGTTGCGACTCCGGTTCCTCATGCGGAAATTTTAGAGTTTATTGAACCACAATTAGCGAAAAAAGAGATCGATCTCGATATCATTGTTGTTACCGATTATGTTCTCCCGAATCTCATGGTGGATGAGAAAGAGGCAGATGCCAACTTCTTCCAACATTTTCCCTATTTAGAAGAGTTCAATAAAAATCATCAACTCAATATCATTGCTATCGATCCGGCAATCCATGTTGAACCTATTGCAGCATACTCACAGAAGATCAAAGAGAAAGGCGCCTTAAAAGAGGGAGCAAAAGTGAGTATTCCTAATGATCCTGCTAATGGTGGGCGCGCACTACTTCTCCTCCATAATGAAGGAATTATTACGCTGAGCAATCCTGAGAATATTCTCTCGACTGTTTTTGATATCAAAGAGAACCCGCATAAGCTCCAATTTGTTGAGCTTGAAGCGCCGATGTTAGCAAGAACACTTGATGAAGTTGATCTTGCTCTTATCAATACCAACTTCGCCCTAGAAGCAGGCCTCAATCCTATTAAAGACTCTCTCTTTATTGAAGGTGCTGAATCACCCTATGCAAATATCATCGCAATCTTACCCGAAAATAGTGATGATCCCCGTATTAAAGCACTGATTGAAACCATCACAACTGATGAAGTTCGTGATTTTATCAATGAGAAATATCAAGGAAGTATTGTCCCTGCATTCTAATTCGTAGCGATAAGATCCCTTAATGGCGATTATACTGAAACTTTCATGACATTTGATTGACAAAAGAGAGAAAAAAGTTAATCATATGTGATTATTACAAATTTGATTGCGTCGATATTCGGCGCAATAATATGTTATAAATTCTAAATTTTTAAAGTGGAGTAAAACCTTGGCAAATACAGCACAAGCAAGAAAACGCGTTCGTCAAGCTGAGAAGCACAACGCAGCTAACGCATCATACCGTTCAATGACTAGAACTTACGTTAAAAAAACGATCAATGCTATCAAAGCAAATAACCGTGAAGAAGCTGTTAAAGCTTTCGGTAAAGCGCAAAGCGCACTTGATCGCTCTGTAAAACGTGGTCTTATTCACAAGAACAAAGTATCACGTCTTCTTAGCCGTCTTAACGCACAAATCAAAGCACTTGCGGCTTAATATTTTAGTCACACAATTTAAGGTTAAAAGAGCGAAGTAAAAGAGGCTATAAAGCTCTATCAAATATAGAGTAGTAACATTAAATATTTCTCTCTTCTTATCTCTTAAATTAAAGCTAAAAAAGATCAATAAAAAACCTGCATTTCGATGCAGGTTTTTTTGTTTACAAGCTACTTATAAACTACTTACAAACTACTTACAAACAATTGCCAATCCGTTCTTAAATAGAGATGAACAATAGAGATAAATAATAGAAATAGACAATAAAGATCGGCAAGAAGATGGAACTGATATCAAGCCCGAATAATCTCCCCGCTCTTAAGATGGACAATTCGCGTCGGAGAAGAGAGCGATCCCACCGCTCCTTCCATTACGCCAGCGATCTGATCACCAAAGATTTGATAGATCGCCTCTGCACTCTCTAAAGGTGCCTCTTTATGAAGATTTGCGCTCGTTGAGACAACCCCCACCGGCATCTTCTCACATAAGGCTAATGCATCAGGATGATTTGTCACTCGAATCGCTAATGTAGGAAATTCGCCACGAAGATAGTGAGGGCAACTCTCTTTTGCCGGCACAATCCAAGTATAACGATATCCCCCTCTCAACTCTTCTAAGAGGTGACGCGCTTCCTCTGCCTCTAAAGGTTCAATCAAAGGCGAGAGATGGGCTAATGACGCGCCCATCACAATAAAGCCTTTCGAAACTGAACGTGCTTTCATCTGTAATAATTTTTCTACTGCTGCCCTATTCATTGCATCTGCAGCAAAGCCATAAACCCCCTCGGTAGGATAGGCAATCACTTCGCCACGCAGCAGTGCGTCAGCCGCTTCTTGATATGTTAATAATTTCATTTTAGCGCCCATCTTAACTTACAAATAACCATGTTCCGAGGAAATAGAGTCCAAACGCAAGCCCTGTGGAGACCGGCAGCGTTAAGATCCAAGCTAAAAGAATATTTTTAACAGTCGATTTCTGCAAGCCCGATTTATTAGCAATCATCGTTCCCGCAACTGAGCTCGATAAAATATGGGTTGTCGAGACGGGAAAACCAAAATGACTTGCAGAAGCAATAGCAATTCCTGAAACAATCTGTGCACTCATTCCTTGCGCATAAGTCATATCTTTCTTTCCAATCTTACCACCCACAGTATCAACAACTCGTTTCCAACCAATCATAGTCCCCATTCCAAGTGCAAGCGCTACTGCTACAATGACCCAGAAAGGCGCGTATTCCGTTGTTTTTGTCAGATCTTTGCCAATCGCTTTATATGATTTACGATAAGACTCTGGCAATGCATCTTGCGACTCTAATGTCTTTGCGATACTAGCTAAACACATCACTTCATTACGAACCGCCCAACGTTCATCTGTCGATAGACGATCATAGGTATCGATACCGTTTAGAAGAGAGATAAGCTTTTCAGAATGTTGCCTCATCTCACTATACTCACAACTAAAGAGACCATCACTAACGGCATGATCACTCTTTGGATAGAGCTCATCGAGGACCTTTTGATTTGCTTCGTAGTAACTAACCATCTGTTGCGCAGCAACTCGGGTCTGCTCAATCTCAAACACACTAGAATTAAGGTTGAGAACAAATTGTGCCGGCACAACACTAAAGAGTACCAACATTACTAAACCGATTCCCTTTTGACCATCATTTTGCCCATGAGCATAGCTCATCCCCATAGCGGAGGTGACTAACCAGAAGCGAGGCCAGAAAGGAGGCTTCTTCTTCTTATCGAGAACATGACGCTGATAAGGCGTTTTATGAATATAACTTTTAGGTAGAAAGCGTAAGAGTAGCAACAGAAGTAGACCCGCTAAACCTGCTCCAATAAAGGGAGAGAAGAGAAGCGACTCAAAGACACCGAGAGCTTTATCCCAGTTTACCCCATCAACAAGGGAGTGATCTGTTAAGAGCGCATTCGCTAACCCTACCCCTAAAATGGAGCCAATGAGAGTATGTGAGCTTGAAGCAGGAATTCCAAAATACCAAGTTCCTAAGTTCCAGATGAGCGCAGCAACAAGAAGGGAGACAACCATCACCAACCCTTTTGTTGAGTTTGCATTCGCTAACAGATCCATAGGAAGGAGGTTCACAATGGCATATGCCACTCCTAATCCCCCTAATAGAACACCTAAAAAGTTAAAGATCCCTGATAAAAAGACAGCTAAGCGAGGTTTTAGTGATTTAGTATAGATCACTGTCGCTACAGCATTTGCCGTATCATGAAATCCGTTAACAAACTCAAAAGCTAAAACTAGCCCTACTGAGAGGACGAGCGTTAATAGCACAATAATATCGATACTCTGAAAAAATTCTAACATTCTGTTTCTACTCTTATTTAGACTAACTTATATAAGCTGTTAACGCATCGTTACCAATTCTTCTGCTGCGGTAGGATGAAGCGCGACAGTATCATCAAAATCTCGCTTATGCGCACCCATCTTCACCGCAACAGCAAAACCTTGCAACATCTCATCAACTGTTGGGCCAATCAGATGAATACCAACAATTTTCTCCTCAGGACCAACTGTCACCATCTTCATTGCGGTTTTCACAGGCTTAATACTGAAGTTGGAATACATTGAGGTAAATGAAGCGGTATAACATTTCACAGCATCGGCACCATACTCAGCAGTAGCTTCTTTCTCTGTTAAACCGGTCGTACCGATAGGCGGATGGGAGAAAACAATGCTCGGGATATCTTTATACTCAAGATGACGCCCCTCCATACCATTATGCAATCTATCAGCAAGACGACGGCCAGCAGCAATTGCAACTGGTGTTAACTGGAATTTACCACCAATAATATCGCCTAATACATAGATACCTGGCACGGCACTCTCTTGATACTTATTCACCGTGATTGTGCCATCTTCGTTCACTTTAAGATCGGTATTCTCAAGACCAATATTATGTGTGTTATATCCACGACCAATCGCCCATACAAGAAGATCTGTCTCAATCGACTCTTTCTCTGTCTCTACCACTAAACTTCCATCTTCACGCTTCTCAACACGCTGAACATTAGAATGGGTATGCAGTATTAGATTCTCATCATTTTCTAAAACTTCTTGAAGATGTGCAGTTACGTAACTATCAAAATGACGTAATACCATCTCTCCACGACAGAGAAGATCAACTTTACTTCCTAATGCTGAAAGTAACTGCGCTAACTCTACAGCAATATAACCCGCACCCACTACGACAACACGCTTTGGCGCCTCTTCAAGATCAAAGAACTGATCTGAAGTGATACCATGCTCTGCTCCTTCAGTCTCCGGCACTAAAGGATAGCCCCCTGTTGAGATAACGATTTTATCCGCAGTAAAACGTTCACCATTGACCTCTACCGTCTGATTATCGACAAACTTAGCGACCCCATGAATCACATCTACACCCGCATCAGGCATATAGCTATTGTTATACCAAGTTACAATATTCTTAATATATTGATCACGCTTCTCTTTTAAATGACTCCAAGAGAATTGGGGCTCATCAAAAGTAAAACCATACCCTTTAGCATCATCAAACATATGGGCAATATTTGCGGCATTCCACATCACTTTTTTAGGAACACATCCTACATTCACACAGGTACCGCCTAACTTATCTTTCTCAATCAATAAGCATTTGACGCCATAGCTAGCTGCTCTCTCTGCATAGGAGAGTCCACCAGAGCCACCACCAATTACAATTGCATCATACTTTTTACTCATTTTTCTTCCTTCTATCTTTAGGGATCTGTAGAGATCTGCTAATTCAATAAGAGTTGCACTTTATGACAACGCTCTTAACGCATAATCCATCCCCTAATTGAACTTAATTATTACTCGATTGCGACTAGATAATTACTCGATTTACGCGACTTACACAACTTACGCGATTACCGCTCGATCATCGAGCAAGCCTCCATTCAATAGCAGTCACAATATTACAGATGACGATATTGTCGATAACTTGCTATACAATCAGTTTAATATATAACTTTCTTAATTGATATTGTAGAACTGCCGATTCACGATATCAAAAAATGGAACAACCTCTTCAACACCGGCTACGTGGCGGGCAATCTCTATCGCTTCACGCGCCTCTGCCTCATTGACAATGCCCATTAAATAAACTTTTCTTCTTGAGGTCATCACCTTAACATTTCCAGCGTTGAAGCCTTTTAACTTAATATCTGTTGTCAATGCCGTTTTAACCTTTGCCGTAATCATTGAGTCAGCAGCAATACTAGCTAGCGATGCCTCTGGAGCGACAATCAACTCATTGTAAACACTCTTCACATGCTCTGTTTTACGTACCGCTTCCTCAACCTCTAAGCCGAGCTTATGATTAGGAACCTCTCCTAAAATTAGAACCTTGCCGTTATAGCTTAAGATACTAATATGGGCATGCATTCGATCAGGAAGCTCACTGATCATATTTTGCACCTTCACCGTAATCGCATTATCTTCCACAATCTGCCCTGCGGTTCTACGATCATTAACACCTACGGCTGTCGCACCAACGCCTCCTGCAATCAGAGCCGGCACACATGCAGAAAGCAACATCACAAAACTACTTAATAATAGGAATCGTCTTAACATCCGCTTCTCTCCTATGACTTATGCCATCTTTAATCAATTAAAATTTTTATCCGGATTCCTCCATGAAAATCGCCATCTGATCTCTCATCAGACCATTCTATAAGCGGTATCCGAATCGCTATTTTCTAATCATCTCAAATTCAAAAACTTAAAAGCTCAAAAACTCAAAACTTCTAACATTCAATAACCGACAACTCATAATCAACGATTCACACTCAAAGGTTATCAAAGAGTGTCAAAGGTTAATGAATAGCTGCGGTTCAATTCGTATAAAACAGTGTCAAAATATTATTGAACGACGATCCTTAACGATAAGTGGCATCAATCATTCCACACCAGATATGGATCACAAGGATATGCACCTCTTGGACTCTTGCTGTTCTCGGGCTCGGCGCTTTAACAAGGTGGAGATCTGGGCTCTCTATTGTCGCCATCTCGCCCCCCTTCTCTCCCGTTAAACCTAATACAATCATCCCTTTTTTGAGTGCTTCCTCCACTGCACGATTGATGCTTTTAGAGTTACCGCTGGTACTAATGGCAACTAAGATGTCTCCGCGTTGCCCTAATGCCATCACCTGTTTTGCAAAGACCTCATCATAACTATAGTCATTAGCGATTGAGGTTAGATTAGAACTATCCGTTGTTAGCGCAATTGCCGGTAAAGGGGCCCTCTCAACTTCAAAACGATTAATCAACTCTGCCGCAAAATGTTGTGCGTCCGCCGCTGATCCACCATTTCCACAGATGAGAACCTTATTGCCCGCTTGAAGCGCATCGAGCATCAATTGCCCTGTTGACTCAATCACCTCCGGCATCGTCTCTAAAGCTAACTCTTTGACCTGAATACTCTCTTTAATCTCTCTAATTGCTCTCATTTTATATCACTCCATAATAGAAAAGACCCAGATGAATGATCTGAGTCCTTCACGAACATTGAGCACGTTATCATACCGTCAACAGGTCTTTGATTTTACTCATCGCCTGATTCTCAATCTGTCTAATACGCTCTGCTGATACTGAATATTTATCAGCAAGCTCGGTTAAAGTCGGCCGCTCCTCATCTTCATCTCGCATCCATCGTTGAAGAATAATATCTTTGCTTCGAGGATCTAGCGATTCAATCGCATCATTGAGTAGCGCATTATTATGCATCTGGTAATCCTCTCTCTCCACTGTTTGCGAAGGATCTGACGCATTTGAAGAGAGCCAATCTGAAGGGCTAAAGTCACCATCATCGGCATGACTTCCCACCGGCAGATCAAATGCTAAATCATTAGAGAAGAGACGCATCTCCATCCGCTTAACTTCTGCCTTACTCACATTGAGCTCTTTTGCGATATCCGCCGCTTCATCATCAGTAAGCCATTCTAGTGTCTCTTTCGAGGATCGAAGATTAAAAAAGAGCTTTCGTTGCGCTTTTGTCGTGGCAACTTTCACAATTCGCCAATTACGAATCACAAACTCATGAATCTCAGATTTAATCCAGTAGACCGCAAAGGAGATTAGTCGCACATTGTAAGAAGGATCAAAACGTTTTACCGCCTTCATCAACCCTACATTACCCTCTTGAATGAGATCTACGAGCGGTAAGCCATAGCCGGTATAGTTTTTGGCAATATGGACAACAAATTTTAGATGAGAAAGAACTAATGTCTGTGCAGCATTAAGATCTCCATGTTCAATCAATCGATAAGCAAGCGCTTGCTCCTCTTCAGCGGTTAAAGTGGGGATATCGCCAATCGCACTAATATAGGCATCGAGCCCATCGGCGACAGACGGAAAAGTATTAGCACGGAGTACTAACTGTTTATCATCACTTGGCATTATAAAACCCTCCACAAACATCGTCGGGAAATACTCTGTTGATTCACTACTTAAAAGCTATATCTAGAAGCACTTTCCATAATTTAAATCGCTCTCCATTATAGCAAATCAGATCCCCATCGTCCCCATAAAATCGCTATTTAATATTCTTATAATAGCGGAGAGAAGATGCAAAAAATGAGATCTTTAATAGATTAAAATCAACGAGATAACCTTAGATTTTGGCACACTTCCTTTTTTTATAGGTGGCCTAGTAGATTCAAAGATCAATCCTTGTTAGTATCTAATATTCACTCAAAATTCAGTATAAAGGATAGATCTCAATGGATTCTCCAAATAATAAAACTGAAGATCTTCGAATTGAAGCGCTTCGCTATCATGCCCAACCTAGACCTGGGAAAATTTCAGTTGAAGCGACTAAGCCGCTAGTCAATTCCAAGGATCTCTCTCTTGCTTACTCTCCAGGTGTTGCTTACGCTTGTGAAGAGATTCAGAAAGATCCCCTAACCGCCCTTGACTACACCGCAAAGGGTAATCTCGTTGCTGTTATTAGCAATGGTACTGCTGTATTAGGACTCGGTAATATCGGTCCTCTTGCAGGAAAACCGGTCATGGAAGGAAAAGGGGTACTCTTTAAAAAATTCTCCGATATCGATGTCTTCGATATTGAAGTCGATGAGTTAGACCCTGACAAGTTTATCGATATCGTCGCTAGTCTCGAACCCACCTTTGGAGGCGTTAACTTAGAAGATATCAAAGCACCTGAATGTTTCTATATCGAACAAGAACTCAAAAAGCGGATGAATATTCCTGTCTTCCACGATGATCAACATGGAACAGCAATCATCACCGCCGCAGGTGTCTTAAATGCTCTAAAACTGGCAGATAAGAAGATTGAAGAGATTAAGCTTGTCTGTAGTGGAGCTGGTGCTGCTGCAATCTCTTGCCTTAATCTCTTGATGCAATTTGGCCTCAAAAGAGAGAATATCATCGTTGTCGATCGTGATGGTGTTGTCAATCAGCATCGCTCTCCTGAGTCGCTCGATGAGTATAAATCTTTCTTTATGCAGCAGACCGATAAGATGACTTTAGGCGAAGTGATTGAAGGGGCGGATGTCTTTTTAGGTCTCTCTGCTCCCGGCGTTCTTAAAGCAGAAATGGTTGAAAAGATGGCACCTAATCCGCTGATCTTTGCGCTTGCTAATCCTGAGCCTGAGATTCGCCCCGAGATTGCACATGCAGTTAGAGAGGATGCAATTATTGCAACGGGTCGCTCTGATTATCCTAATCAGGTCAATAATGTGCTCTGCTTCCCCTATCTCTTCCGAGGTGCGCTCGATTGTGGTGCAACAGAGATCAATGAAGCGATGAAGATGGCCTGTGTAAAAGCAATTGCAGATCTGACCCATCAAGAACCTACAGATGAGGTACTTCACGCCTATCCTGGTGAGAGTCTTCGCTTTTCTCGCAACTACATCATTCCAAAACCATTTGACCCTCGTCTAATTGTTGAACTCCCGATTGCCGTTGCAAAAGCAGCAATGGAATCAGGCGTTGCGCTGCGCCCTATCTTAGACTTTGAAGAGTATCGTCATCGCTTAAGTCAGCACTTCAATAAGACCAATATGGCAATGCGCCCAATATTCAATCAAGCTAAAGAGAATGCGCGTACCATTGCCTACTGTGAGGGGGAAGATGAGCGCGTTCTCCGTGCTGTCTATCTTGTCAAACAAGATCGCCTTGCCAATCCGATCTTAATTGGTCAACCTAAAGTTATTCAGCAACGTATTGAGGATTTAGGGATCAATCTTCCAACCAAAATATTAACGCCGGAAGATAGTATCAGCAAAGATATCGGTAGCGACTATGTTCAAATTATCGATTATCGCAACCCACCTCTTCTCGATCGTTGCTCTGAAAAGTATTACAGCTTGATGAAGCGTAAAGGGATTACCCCTGAACTTGCTCGCCAGAGAATGCAAACAAGGGGAAATCTTCTCTCTTCGATGCTTCTCGAACTTGGTGAAATTGATGGGCAAATTAGTGGTGTTTTAGGTCAATATCATCGTCACGTTCACCATATTGTTGATGCGATCGGCTTAAGAGAAGGAACTTCACAACCTGCTGCGATCAGCTTAATCCTTTCACCTAAAGGGCCGCTCTTCTTCTGCGATACCCATGTCAATGAAGATCCTACTGCGCAAGAGCTCGCTGATATTACTAAGATGGCGGCATCTGTTGTAGAACGCTTCGGTATTGTGCCGAAAGTCGCGTTACTCTCCCACTCTAACTTCGGTTCACGCGAATCAAAATTCTCTCGCAAAATGCAAGAGACTCTTCAGCTCTTAAAAGCAAGTTCACCTGAACTAGAAGTTGAAGGAGAGATGCAACCGGATCTGGCAATTTGGGAGCGTTACCGCGATGCTTACTTCCCTAATTCAGAGTTAGAGGGACAAGCAAATCTCTTTATCTTTGCCAATATCGATTCCGCCAATATTACCTATAACTTTGTTCGGACAATTACCGACAGTATCGTGGTGGGTCCTATCTTGACAGGAATCTCCAAACCCGCACACGTTGTGACCAATATCGCAACAGCACGCCGTATCGTTAATGTGACGGCAATGTGTGCAACTGACCCACTCAATTAACTAAAATTTCCCTCGGGGAGTTTTAGAATCGAGTGATTTGAAAATAGATCATAGAGATACCCCTCAAAGAGGAATGATGATAAGATATCTTCTTCTTTTTGGGGTTTTTTTAATATAAAAAAGTAAATATTATGCGCTTAAAACGAGTAACATTTATCTTATCAGCACTCCTCATTATCCAAGCTTGTAGCTCATCGGGTAGTTATACTGTGCGTCCCGGCGATTCTTTGAGTCAAATTGCACGGGCACATAATATGTCACTTCAACAGCTGCAGAAATTGAATAATATCTCCAACCCCAACCTGATTCACGCAGGTCAAGTTCTACGGGTCAGTGGCAAAGCTGGATCCGCCGTTAGAGAGAGAGGCAGCAGTAGTTCCCCACAAGCAATTGCTCGCCGGGATAATACTGTTATTGTCCCCAAAGCGCCGGCAGCCCCTAAAGATAAGGTATCAACAGGCATTACAGGCTGGCAGAAACCGACAGAAGGGCCTATTACCAAGAGTTATAATCCCAACCTCCCTGGCCAAAAAGGGATACAAATCGCCGGCACACTCAATCAACCTGTGCGAGCAGCCCATAATGGCGAAGTAGTTTTTGCTGGAACAGGAAACTCCGGTTATGGACAACTGATCATTATTAAACATAATGCTGATACCTATTCCGCATATGGATACCTCGCCTCTGTCAATGTGAAAGAGGGAATGAAGGTGAAAAAAGGCCAGCAGATCGCCTCGATGGGAAATAGTTTTGATGGCCGTACAGTGCTCTACTTTGAGATTCGAACTAAAGGGCAAACGGTAAATCCTAGCAACTATATTTAACTCGATAACTTCAATCGAATAACTTCAGCTCGGTCAATCAATCTCATTGAATTCAATTTAATTCAATCTGACTCAACCTAACTCAATCAATAAAAAAGTGGGATTCTTCAAGAGAAGTATCCCACCCAAATATGCTTATATGCTTATATCATTTCACTCACCGATTCTGCCCATCGAGTCTATTCAACCTACGAGATTCGGCGAAAGATCCCCTTATAGATCCAATATCCGGACCACATATTCACCATCACTATTTTGATAAACACCATGAATATCTGTCTCAAAACCAGGATAGTGAGAGCCGATATCGCAAAGCATCTCTAAGAACTCAAGAATCGGTTTTGTCTCTTCTGTTACCTTCTCACCCGGCATAATAAGCGGAACACCCGGCGGGTAAGGGAGAATCATATTAGCGCTAACCTGATTCATTAACTCTGAAAGCTTACATTCTGTAACCTTCCCTCGTAACTCTGCTTGATAAGCTTCATGAGGAGTCATCTCCATCTCTGGAAGACTATCGAAAGCGTTGTACATCAATTGTGGTAACTGATGAACCTTCATCAGATGATGAATGCCTTGCGCTAGCTCTTGAAGATGCATCTCTGCATAGAATTGTGGATCAATTGCGTAGAGCGCCGGCATCGCCTCTTTAATCTTCAGATTTTGATCATAAGCATGTTTAAACTTCATCAATGTCCGCAGTAAGGTCATCGCTTTTGTCTCATCAATCCCCATACTAAAGAGGAAGAGAAGCGAGTAAGGACCGGTCTTCTCCACCACAATCCCATGCTCATCTAAGAATTGAGAGACGATCGATGCGGGAATTCCCCACTCATCGAGCTTCCCTGAGGCATCCATTCCTGGCGTTGTAAGAGTAATCTTAATCGGATCGAGATAGAGGAAATTATCATCAATCTCATTAAATCCGTGCCAACGATCTTCACGATTGAGAGGCCAACAAGCAACCTCATCAATATTCTCCGGTTGCCATACATCGAAGAACCAATCACTCGACTCACGATTCAGTCTTGCAATCTCCTTACGGAAATCAATAGCTCGATTGATCGCTTGAGTCATTAGATTTCGTCCGGCCTGCCCACGCATCATCGCCGCAGAGACTTCACATGAAGCGACAATACTATAGAGCGGTGAGGTCGTGGTATGCATCATATATCCCTCATTAAAGGTTCGCTCATTGATCTCACCTTTTACATGAATCATCGATGCTTGCGAAAATGCCGCTAATAATTTATGGGTCGATTGTGTCTCATAGATCACCTTTCCTTCAACACGCTCGCCTCCCATCCCTGATTTACCCTCATAGATAGGATGGAAATTGGTATAAGGAACCCATGCCGAATCGAAGTGGATTGAGTTAACTGGTAAATTCTGCTTAATATAATCGGTATCGTAGAAGAGGCCATCATAGGTTGAGTTAGTGATAATCGCATGAACCGGCGCCGTTCCTCCCTCTCGCTCAGCGACTAACTGCTCAATATGTGCTTTCTCAAACTCCTTCTTCGGAATACCCCCTAAAATCCCATAAGCGTTACGAGTGGGCTTGAGATAGATCGGCTTAACATTAGTCATCATCATCAAATGGGTAATCGATTTATGGCAGTTTCGATCCACAATAATAGTGCTTCCCTCAGGACAGGCATACATTCCCACTACTTTGTTTGCTGTGGATGTTCCATTAGTGATAATAAAGCTTCGATCTGCACTAAAGGTCTCGGCAATATACTCTTCCGCTTCACGGTGAGGACCTGAATGATCTAAGAGAGATCCTAATTCCCCCATAGAGATAGAGATATCGGATCGGAAGGTATTCTCACCATAAAAATCATAAAAGAGAGAACCCACCGGACTCTGCTCAAATGCCGTTCCTCCCATATGCCCTGGCGTACAGAAGGTGTATTTTTCAGCCCCTACATACTTAAAAAGCGCTTTTGTAAAGGGAGGTAGAATCTGCTCGATATACTCCTCAACTCGTTGGTCAATACGCACAGCGCTATCCTCCGCATTATTAAGGACATAATCATAGAAATAGAGATTATTTTTAAGATCGGCAAGCGAAAGATCCATCGCGACTTTATCATTGATGAAGGTAAACAACGGAAGCTGCTCATTCAAATGAGCAATCTGCTGACAAAGCGGCAACTCATGATTATCCCAATCAAAAATAACGCCAGAAACTCGGGGATTCTTCTCCAAGAGATTAAGAAGATCCTCGGCTCTCTCCACTAAAAGTAGCCGATATCCCATCTCTCTTAAACTTGTCTCTAGTTGAGAAAATAGTAGACTCTTAAACTCCTCGCGAACATCATTCAATAGTGCGATTTGATACATATAGACTCCTTTTTAACTATCATCATAGAGAGCAAATCTCTTCCATAAGCAGCATAAATACAGACAGCTCCATGCATACCATTTTTAATAAAATGCTCTAACTACTCTTCTAAAACCCCTAAATTAATTCGTCGATCAGCTGATTATTGACTTTCTGATGTAACCCCCTCCTTCTGACGCCCCAATTTTTTTGCATAAAACATTAAGATAATTAAACTCACAATAAAGGTGCCGGAGAGCTGCATCGGCGTTGAACCCAAAAGGGCAATAAAGCAGAAGATACTTCCAAAAATAGCAGTCGCTAAACTTAAGACCCGCTTAGCACTCATTCCTTCAACTCGAATAAGATTTAAACAGGAGTAGAAGTAAGGCAACATCGTCAAGAGTACGGCGATATTGATTAGATCCTTAAAGATGGTAGAAGCACGACCTGATTCAGCATTCGCTAATGTCACCAAGGTCAGGAGGATAGACATCTGAATTGCTGCTAGAATCAACCCCTTGCGCGGAATACCATTTTTATCCATCTCACCATAAACTTTAGGGAAATTGCCATCATGTGCCGCTCTAGCCCCCGCCTGCCCAACAAGCATCATCCAAGAGCCGAGTGAGGTTAAACAAGCAATGACCGTAAAGATAGAGACGACCGGAGATGCCCAATCTCCCAACATCGTCGAAGCTGTTTTTGAGAAGGGAGCACCTGAAGCCGCCATCTCTGCCGCCGGATACATTCCTGAGATAACCTGTGTTGCTGAAATATAGACAATACCTGCTAAAAAGGCACCCACCATTGTCGCTATAGGAATCGTTCTTTTGGGGTTTTTCACCAAGGCTGAGTTAACAGAAGCAGATTCAATCCCAACAAAAGCCCATAAACAGAGGAGCGTACTACTCACAACTGCCTGATAATCGGTATCATGAGAGACATTCCAGTTGTGAAGATAGATCTCCTTATCAAACCAAAGCCAGCCAAAAACAGCCGTCCCAATTACAGGAAGAAGAATCAAGATCAAACCAAAAGTGGTGAGACGGCTGATCCACTGTCCTCCTAAGAGATTAATAAAAGTAAAGAGCCAAATGAGTGCTAAAGAGAGAATTCCTGCCGGAACAGCGTCATTAAGAACAGGATAGAAAACCGATAGATAGGAGACGGCGGTTGTGGTAATCGCCAAGTTACCTATCCAGTTTGCATGATAGTAGAGTGCTCCTGTTTGAAAACCTAAAATAGGGCTCACCTCATTGGCATAGGCAATTGGCCCACCCTCTTCAGGATCTTTTGTTGCTAATTTTGCATAGACATATGCTAATGATAGCGCTCCAATCAGCGCAACGATCCACCCTGTAATTGCGATGGAACCAATACTTGCGAGGTTTGCCGGCAATAACGCAATACCGCTCCCCATCATATTTCCTGCCACTATACCGATACAGGCAATTAAACCAATTTTTTTTGCATTATCCATAAGTCACCTAACATATTTTAAATAGAATTTAAAAAAGGAATCCGAAACTCTGCAACAAAAATCATTTAAACGACTACAAACAACCTCATCATTACTCTATGTAGCTTACAATCCATTTAATACAGCAGTAATACAACTGTAAGAGTTGCAGTAATATGGCGATTGAATCAGATAAAGGCCACATAAAAAGCAACATAAAAAGCGATATGAATATCATGCTTAGCAATAATCATATTGAATAATAAAAAAGGTCATTTATATAGCGCTATTTCTTAATAAACCATATCACAATATATTATTCTATTACATATATTAACTGTATTCGGCGCGCCAATCCCTTGATATATTGAGATGAATAGAAAAATAATTATAAAAATAGTGACAAATATCAAAATTTATTTTTCTCAGAAAAGAAAAAAACTATCTACAATCACCTCAATAGCCAATCCTTAGATCAACCATTGAAACCTATTCTAGATAGTTTCTTATGCTTGTTATATCTTGTTGTTTTATTACTTTATTGAATAATCTTATTACTTACTATTCTACAACTTGCTCATCTCACTTAAAGGGCTACTAAAGTGGCACGATGCCCCTTTATAACCCCTTATAAATCTTTATATGATCCTCTGCGCGATTCCTTATGACTCTTTACTTCGGCTCCGGCGACGCGGACGGCGACGTCGCTTTTTAGGCTCGCTTGATTCATTATTTCCTGATTGGTGATGCTTAACCTCCTCGGCAACTGCACGTTTGCCCTCGCGACGCTCTTCTCTTACTGCCGCTCGCTCTTGCGCTAGAAGTGTCTGCTCATAATCTCTAAATTGAGCTTCCCAATATTGAGCTTTCTCAATTACCTCACCACTCTCTTTTGCATCAGCGCGCAGAAGAAGAAAGTCATAAGCCGCTTTAAATCGTGGATGCTCCATCAAGCGCTTAGGTTGACGAATCACTCTCGCCTCAAGACGAAACTGAAAGATCCACAACTCTTCAATAAACTCTCGAACATAACGAGGAATCACTGTAATTTGGTGCTGCACCTTAAACACTTCATCAATCCCTATTGAGGAGGCATCACTATTACGCTTCCCTTTCGCAACCTCTTTTTCATAAATTGCGACAAAAGGTGCCCATAGTAGAGAGGCATAGACAAAGTAAGGGGAACTTGTTAACCCTGCTTCCGCACGCTCATCTGAGTTTTGTAGTGATCTTAAGAGCAGATGTTGCTCAGGAAAACCTATCTGATCTAATGCACGATAAGTTAAAGGGAAGAGAATCTCAAAGAGTTGATGCTCGATCATGGAATGATATGAACGCTCACCATGCCCTGTTAAGAAGAGCTTTAACACTTCATCATACATCCTTGCCGGCGAGACCGTCGCTAAGAGATGGCGATGCTCAGCGATAAAAGGGAGTAGATCAGAATCGATTGTTAATCCCAATTTTGCTTCAAAACGAATAGCGCGTAAGATACGCACAGGATCTTCTAAGAAGCGCTCTGTCGGATCACCAATTAGAGTGAGTCGTCTTCGCTTGAGATCTTGATAACCATCGCAGTAATCAATAATGGTTTGATTACGCACATCGTAATAGAGCGCATTGATCGTAAAATCTCGCCGAAGCGCATCTTCATCAATAGTGCCGTAGATATTATCTCGTGTTACAAATCCTTCCTGATTTGTCTGATAATGCTTCGATTGATCATTCGCCTCATTCGAACGAAAAGTTGCAACCTCAATAATCTCCCGACCAAAAACAACATGCACCAATCGGAATCGGCGTCCAATAATACGACTATTACGGAAAACTCGGCGAATCTCACTCGGATGTGCATCTGTAACAATATCAAAATCTTTAGGGGATAAGCCTAAGAGAAGATCACGCACTCCACCGCCCACAAGATAGGCGTTGTAGCCAGCGCTATTGAGTCGATTAATCACCTGTAATGAATTTTTAGAGATCTGACGATTTCTAATAGGATGATCTTGCGCGTGGTATATATGAGGGTTCATGTGAGAATTCATCGAACCTTTTCTCCAAAAAGAAAAGCCTTTCAAAAGAAAGGCTTTGATATTTTTCATCATACTCAAAATATCGATAACTATTAACGTTTTGAGAACTGAGTTGCACGACGTGCTGAACGGAGACCGATCTTCTTACGCTCAACGCTACGTGGGTCACGAGTTACGAAACCTGCTTTACGTAACGGCGCACGATTTGCCTCATCATATTCAACGAGCGCGCGAGTTAAGCCGTGACGGATTGCCCCAGCTTGACCACTCAAACCACCACCTTTTACAGTTACAATCACATCAAATTGATCTGTAACTTCTAAAAGCTCAAGCGGTTGACGAACCACCATGCGTGAAACTTCACGTGGGAAGTAATCATCGAGTGATTTATCGTTAACAATAATACTGCCTGTACCTTTACGTAAAAACACTCTTGCTTGTGATCTTTTACGTCTTCCAGTACCGTAATTTTGGTTAGCTGCCATAATTAATTCTCTCTTCTTAAAATTAGATGTCTAAAACTTTTGGTTGCTGTGCTGCATGAGCATGCTCAGGACCTGCATATACTTTCAATTTACGAAGCATTTCTCTTCCTAAAGCATTTTTAGGGAGCATGCCTTTTACCGCAAACTCAATAACATTTGCAGGTTTAGTTTGCAACATCTTCTCAAGAGTAGTCTCTCTTAAATGACCAACATAACCGGTATGTTTATAATAAATTTTTTGTTGAAGCTTGTTACCTGTTACACGAACTTTCTCTGCGTTTACGATAACAATGTAATCACCGGTATCAACGTGAGGTGTGAACTCAGGCTTATGCTTACCACGTAAGCGTGTTGCAACTTCGCTCGCTAAACGGCCGAGGGTTTTTCCTTCTGCATCAATTAAAAACCATTCACGGGTTACTTCAGCAGGCTTTGCACTAAATGTTTTCATCGAAAACTCCAAAATAAATAATCACTAACAAAAAAATTTAAAACCAGCATGCATACCGCCGGTAACGAGAATACCGGCGAGAGATCACTCTCACGATACTGACTCTAAATCAACGTTAGGGGTCGCTGGTAAACGATCTCGGCATTTTACGAAATCCCCATCGAAATATCAAGCTTAATAGCACTTATTAACGAGTTATTAAATTCTTCAGAAGTTATTCCGATGATCTTTAAAAATTCTTAGGCTTAAATCCTTCAAAACATCGCTATCACCATTTCTTCTGCTCGATGATAGAGATCATTTAGAAATTAGAAAGATTCTTTTAAATGAATTGTTATCTTCAAGCTCTCTTCAGAAGATCATCTATCTAAAGAGCCTCTATCTGAAACTTCAGGGTGAAATTCATATTCGAAATTCATATTCACTTATATTAAGCTGTATTAACTTATCTCAACCTGCATTAGCGGGTATTAGCGAATATTAACTGACATGAGCTTGCATTGACTCACATTAATTCATTTAATGAATGACATTTAATGAATAACATTTAATAAGTGATATTAATGCTTCTTCGTTTTTTACAACATCTTCCATTCGACACATATCAAAAATTTCAACAACAAGTTGTGAGGTCTATTATGAATAGTATTATGAAGCATAGTCATGTTGTGAAACATCCCCTTCTCCGAGCCGTAGCTCTATCAACACTACTTCCTCTCAATCTTTTCTCATTTGCAGCAGCAAGCTCAAAAGAGAGTGATCTACTCGATCGACAATTAACAATCTATCAAGAAGGAATCGCCTTAGTTTCAGAGAACCGAACTTTTAAGCTTTCGGAGGAAACCACCACGCTCCTTCTTCCTCATATTGCTCCTGAAGCGATCGTGGAATCACTTCTCTTAAAATTTAATCCTACCCAACCTCAAGATCATGCTCTATTGCCACAAATAATAGAGAAAAAGCTCAACCGCAATCTCCTTTCACCCACAACCCTTATTGACTACTCCATTGGCAAAGAGGTAGAGATCGTCTGGCAGACACCTAAAGAGCGACGGGAAAAAGCAGTCATCCTTTCCAATAATGGAGGATTATTGTTGCAATATGAGGATCGTATTGAATCAGGTCTACCCGCCGATGCGAGAATTGCGTTTAAAGAGCTCCCTAACGGCTTAACGCGCACGCCCGCTCTTTCGATTCTCTTAGATAATCTCCCTAAAACAGCAACGCCCTATGACGCTAATCTAAGCTATCTTACACGGGGCATCCGCTGGAGTAGTGACTATATCGCTGAACTCAATGAAAAAGAGAAGACCTTTCATCTAGAAGGATGGGCAACAATCAATAATCAAAGTGGTATCGACTTTAGTAATAGCTCCCTCTCGCTGATTGCTGGCAATCTTCACCTTACCCCACAAGTTCCACTCTATCGTGAGAACTTTATGATTAAAGCGGCAAGTAGCCCACAACAGGATAATATCGCTCCCCAACCTGTGAGCGACTATCAACGCTTCCTACTTCCTGGGAAATTTACGCTCCAACAACAAGAACAGACTCAAATTGCTCTCTTTAGCGCCGATCAAATTCCTTATCAAAAGCGTTACCATTTCGATAATATGAGCCCAAGTCAACGGCTCTTAAAGCAATCTTCTCCACAAAATGCCACTGTCTCATTTCACTTTGATAATAAGAAGGCTGATCAATTAGGGTTCGCGCTTCCATCTGGTACTATTCGCCTCTATCAAGCGGGGAAAGAGACGCCCATCTTTTTAGGTGAAGATTATCTTACCAATAGCGCCGCTGGAGAGAAGATCACACTCAATATGGGAAGCGCTTTTGATGTCACTCTCACCCGAGAACAGCAACAATATCGTATTGTTAATCCCGATGAGTGGGAGGTTAGCTATCAACTCACTCTCAATAATCATAAAGCGGAAGCGGTGGATGTTGCATTAACAGAATATTTCTCTCCGGGACAAGGGGTCAATTGGGAGCTTATCAGTCAACAGCCTCCAGCAATCTTAAAAAATGAGAGTGCTATCTGGAATATCACACTGCCGGCAAATGGAGAGAAGAGAATCAATTATAGTGTTCGCTATACGATTTTTCAGCCCACTGAAACGAGGTAAACAATAGATGTTTCCAATGATCCGCCATAACCATCTACTGTGGCAAGAGATCACGCAAGCATCAGAGCGCATCGACAATGTGCAATCGCCGGAAGAGCTATTAGAGATTGTTGAGTCGATGCGAAAGATCTCGCCCCTTCAATTTGATCGGCGAGATTATCTTCTCTACTTTGTCGCTGATTTCACCCTCTTGATAACGGGTTTCTATCTCTACCGAGAAACAGGGGAAGGTCTCTTCCTCTTCCTTCTCATGCTTGCCCTTTTTATTGGCATTATTCTTGCTATCCGCTTCTATCGCCGAGAGAAATTACCACAACAGCTCTCAAAAAAGATCTTCCAGCGCGATCTTCTCTTCGATAATCAGATAGTTCCTATTGCGCCTGAAACGCTCCCTATCGATCAGTTATTACAACAATTTAGGGAGTTTAATCGTGGTAATTATCGTCGTGATATTCCTGATCTGCTCAAAGGAGAAGTGGCGCTCGAAGGGCATTCACACAATCAACCTACCATTGACTTCTACTACTTCCATTTCCACTATATTGATGAGGAGATCATTGAAGAGAAAGATAATGCGGGCAAACCGAAAAACCGTAAAGTCTATCATCACTATCATCGTTATGGACTCTTACTCGATCTCACAAAGCTCACGAAACAGCTCCTACCGACGCTACAAATCAGTGCTGATCGAAAATTAAGGAGCAAAAGAAGTGATTACCTACCCGCCTCGATCTCTTTTCGTAAAACGTTCTCACTGACAACATCAGAACAGCATTTTGCAGCAAAAATATTGACGCCCACAATGGTCGAACAGTTACTAAAAATAGGTAAGGCGTTTAAAAATCTCAATATAGAGCTTAATCAACAACTCCTTATCGCCTTTGATAATGCAGATATCATCGCAGCAGAACAAAATTATGACCTTACAAATATTGATGACTTTATTCTGGAACTAAAGGAGAAGCAGACGCTTCCTCAATTGACAGCAATATTAACGTTCACTCAAAATATTCTAAACTCATTAAGATAAAACCCATTCGGTACATCCTGTATATTATATCTGTACTTTACATCTATACTTTACATATTGATGCACCTGATATTACGGCCCATCTTACACAATTTCACACAACTTAAGGAGTAGTGTCCTATGTCACTTCCATTTATCATCACACTTCTTATTCCACTTATCCTGATAATCTATATCATTACGATTCATAATCGTATCATCACCTACTACAACGCAACTCAACGCGCTTGGGCGGATGTTATTACACAACAACTCCAGAAGAATAGATTGCTGCCCAATCTCGAAAAAATGGTGGAAGAGTATAAGATTCATGAGGCTGATGTATTACAAAATATTACAGCCCTGCGTGCATCCCTTAAGAAGATTTCCCCAGAAAATAGTAGTGTCGAACAGCTCAAAGCGATCAACAATGAATCTAAAGCACTCTTCTCTCAACTCAATATGGTTGCTGAAAACTACCCAGAATTAAAAGCCTCTACGATCTATCAGCAATTTATGCAAGAACTCAGTGAGCTTGAGAAGAATGTGGCAGCAAGTATCCGTATTTTTAATGCCAATGTTGAGACCTTCAACACAACTATCGCGCTCTTTCCAAATCAATTTATCAACCAGCTATTTACCAAAAAGAGTGCTCTTCCTATCTTTGAAGATAGTCGCGCAAGTGAGGATTTTGAATATCAGCCCCCTTTTAAATAGCGCCGAAAAAAACATTTATCAAATGTTATCAATTACTTACACACTATTATCAGTTATCAGGGCCTTCAAGGCCCTTTCTCTTATCTCCTATTTCGTATCTCTTATCTTCTTCTAGTTACATTTGCTCTTCATCACTAATATCCCATCCCCGCTCCCTATGCCTTCCCTTCAATCTCCTCACCATGAAAAGTGAAACGGCACTATAACACTGCTCATTTATTATCCACCAATATCCACTAAAAGTTTATCCACCTACTCACGCCTCCCTCGCCTTCTCCAGCCCAATAAAAATAAAAAGCTCTCGTAATTACAATTTGATAGCACACGATTTAACAAAAGAACATCTCATAAATCCCTGCTATTTCCCCTTCTCTTCTCACTTCTCTCATCAATATTTCTTATAAGAACAATTGACAAACAGTAGCGAAACTTAATAATATTCATTTGATAACAAATCTCATTAACAAATGAGATAATACCCTATAAGATATGTGGTTTCATATAATAAGAGTTTCGCTCATGAATTTTAAACAGTCTCCGTTTGCAATCTTAACGACCCTACTTCTCTCCTCCCCACTATATGCCCAATCATATAACCCATCGGAACCTGAGTGGGTAATCGACAATACGCTCAATGCGGAAGGAATAGCTACAACGGCTGATCGTATCGATCTTGCTGAGCAACATCCCTCCGTCACCCTCTCAAAAGTAATTGTGAGTGGGGCACTCAAAGAGGATCTAGAAATAGCAGAGAGTGCCGCAACAATTGCCCACTTTGATGTACAAAATATTGACCGTCTCAATGCGACCAATCTTGCTCAACTACTCAATTATGAGCCGGGCGTCACAGTTGACCTCAATAAATCAGGAGGAATTAGTGATATTCGTATTAGAGGAATTGGCAAAGATCGTGTCTTAATCTCTGTCGATGGTGCGCCTCTTCCAATGACCTATCGCTTTGGGAGCTATCTCTCAACAAGTCGCGATTATTTCGATATCGATGCAATGAAGAGTGTCGATATTATCAAGGGTCCGATGTCCACTCTCTACGGGGGCAGCGCTCTTGCGGGAGGAATTTTCATGCAGACTAAAGATCCAAGTGACTTTCTCCGCGCTGATAATAAATTTGGTGGCGAAGTTAAGGCCGGTTATCGTTCTGCAACAAGAGAAACCCTTCTCTCCGGAACAGTTGCCGGTCGCTTTAATGATAAGCTCTCTGCATTTGCGCGTTTGACCTATACCCATCCACATGAAGAGCGAAATCATGCCGGAAAGGCCTCAAGTGAAAAACTTCTAGGGCCAAATCGTACTCACCCTAATAAATCAAAGGCTGATAACTACAATTTCTTAACAAAGTGGGTTTTTGAACCATCGGAACAACAGCGATTTACCATCAGCTACGAAGATTATCGAGAAACGCAACACAATGATCCGCTTGCTCAATTTAACTACACCTCTGAATATCAAATTACCTATCTCAATCTCCATACTAAAGAGATTCAAAAACGTAAGCAGCTCACATTCAGACATGACTTCGAGATTGAAAATAGATTATTTGATCGCGGTTTTTGGAATATCTATTATCAAAATAGTAAAGCAAAACAAGATCATAATGAAACGCGCTTTATCTCCGCAAACAAATACTCTCCTATAAGCAAAACCACCTATAGAACTCGTTATAGCGATTTCAATAATAAAACTTATGGTTTAGGAATAGAGTTTACCAAAGGCATTGCACAAAGTGATGCTGTTTTCCATAACTTAACTTATGGTATGAACTATCGTCATAACAGAGTTACCACAGAAAGAGATGGAAATACCATTAATATCGCAACAGGAATGAGAGATGAAAATGAAACCTTCCCCAATAAGAGCTTCCCAGACTCTACAATCAAAGAGCTAGGAATCTTCTTACAGGATCGTATCAGCCTCTATGAGGGACAGTTTGAGGTCATTGCCGGGATCCGTTACGACAACTATAAACTCTCTCCTAAGTTAGGGGGCATTTATCAAGATGCGAACCCTAGTGGAGATCAGCCTGTTTCTGTGAGCAAAAGCCAATTTTCTAAAAGAGTAGCATTTCTGTGGCACCCTTCTGAGGAAAACACACTATTTTTCAACTATTCAGAGGGATTTCGAGCCCCAACTTTTAGCGCTATCAATGTCGGCTTTGGAAACCCTGCTCACCGCTATATCAGCAAATCAAACCCGAACCTTAGACCTGAGTCGAGCCACTCCTATGAACTTGGATGGAATTATATCGATGAACATCAGTCACTCTCTATAACGGGATTTTATGTCGATTACAAAAACTTTATTGAAGAAAGACAAGAAGTTGCCCCCGATCCTGTCACAGGCTATCGGGTATTTCAAGCGATCAATCTTGATAAGAGCAAAGTCTATGGCTTAGAGTTAAAAGCGCATATTGATCTCTTCTCTACCCAAAATGGTAATGGCATCATTAGTCTAAATGGTAGCCTCGCCTATGCAAAAGGAAAGGAACGAGGATCTAATAATCCGATTAATAATATCGAGCCCCTCACAGCAACAATTGGAGTTGATTATCAGTATCTCGATAACCTCTATCTCGGGGCCCGTTTAAAAGCAGTACAAGGGAAAAAGGCGAAGGATATTAATCTTGGTGAGCCAAGCCCTTATGATTTACCGCAAAACCCTCCTCAACCAACGGCAGGCTATGCCACTGTTGATCTTATTGCAGAATATAAACCAGATCGCAATATTACGATTAATGCCGGCCTCTACAATATTTTCAATAGAGAGTATACATCTTGGAGCCAAGGTTTAATGAATCGTAATACGGATGATCTTCGCCGTGCGACGAACCCAGGATTCAATGTCGCGCTCTCCATAAAGTATGAATTTTAGCATCTCTATAACAACAATTTGATCTAGCAGAAAAGGATTAACATGTTCCGAAAACTACTCATTACCACACTCTTTACCGCTTTGAGTGCGCAGGCCATAGCAGCAGATGTGATAGCTTCACGTATTGTCTCTGCGGCTAATCCTTTAACACAAATCATCACCGCGCTAGGGGCCGAGGCAACACTTGTCGGTATTGATCAAACCAGCCACACTTCACCCTCTCTTAATAAGATTCCCGATATTGGTTACCGGATCGCCCTCTCTTCAGAAGGTATTTTGGCACTCAAACCTGATCTTGTACTCCTTGCTTTCGACTCAGGTCCACAAACAGTCCTCGAGCAGATCAAACAATCAGGCGTAGAGATGATCCAATTTCCTGAGCTTGTAGATGTCGATCATATTCAAGATGCGATCTCCACCATTGCTGCTAAAACAGGTCGTGAAAAAAGCGGTATAGCATTAAGTAAAAAAGTGGCTGATGATGCCCAAAGATTACAGTTAATGAGTGAGCAACAACCTCCTTTAAACGGCTTCTTTATTCTTCAAGAAGCGCAGTTAGGTTCACCCCAAATCTCTGGCGCTCATACATCGGCAGATAAGCTCCTCAACCTGCTCAATATTAAAAATCTCTTTGCCAATGACTTTAATAACTACCGAGCTGTCTCTTTAGAGAATCAGCTCAAGAAGCGTCCCGATATTGTCCTAATTGGTCATCGAGGTCACTTTGGTACTGCTGCTCAAGAGAAAGGGGAGCCTATTCCTCCATTTCAGAGAAGATCCTCTGGTATGGAGAATTGGCCTGAAGCGCTCCAACCAAAATGTGTCTTCGAAGTTAATATGAGTCATTATCTTGTTTATGGCATCCATATCTTCTCTGAAGGAGAAGCGTTATTGACGGCGATCAATGCGTGTCTGCAGGAGCAATAAACGATGAATAGTGCTTTCTTTGAACAATATCAGCGCCCTATTATTGCCGCTGTACTCCTCTCTTTGATACTGATTCTAATCATCGCGGCAGGTCAAGGGGCGATGGAGCTCGATTGGCGCAACCTATTTCAATCAGATTCAATGGAGTACTACATTGTTTGGAATATCCGTATTCCACGCATTCTTGCTGCTTTACTTGTAGGGGGTGCATTAGCGGTCTCCGGCGCAATTATGCAAGGTCTCTTTCGGAATCCACTTGTTGAACCGGGAATCATTGGCGTTTCAAGTGGGGCTGCTCTCTTTGCCGCTTTAGCTATCGTTGTGGGAACACACCTTATTCCGACTCTCTTTGCAAAGCTCGGCGATTACGCACTTCCAGTTGCGGCTTGTATCGGTGGATGGCTAATCACAACTCTACTCTATCTCTTCTCACGAAATACGCGCGGTATTAGCATCAGCTCAATGCTACTCATCGGTATTGCTATTAATGCATTTACCGGTGCGCTTATCGGACTTTTAACCTTTATTGCTGATGAGACAGAGCTTCGCTCTTTAACCTTCTGGTCGATGGGAAGCTTAAGTAGTTTCAACTATGAAAAACTCGCAATCCTTGCCGTCATTCAACTTCTTATTTTGCCACTACTATGGCGCCGAGCAAAAGCGATGAATGCGATGTTATTAGGAGAGCGAGAGGCTAAACATCTCGGTATCAACGTGGAGCGCTTAAAACAAGAGCAGATTTGGGGTGTTGCGATTATTACCGGAACGGCTGTTGCTTTCTCTGGTGGAATTGGCTTTATTGGTCTCTTAATTCCCCATCTAATTCGCATGGTATTCGGTGCGGATAATCGTTTTGTTCTCCCCTTCTCCTATCTTTTTGGCGGAATTTTACTTATTATCGCCGATAGCTTCTCTCGCACTATTGCCGGCAATAGTGAAGTCCCGATAGGGATCTTAACTGCTTTTATTGGTGCGCCATTCTTAGGCTATTTAGTCTACCGACAAGGGAGAAGATAGATGTTTACATTAAGCAAGGTCACGCTTCAATATCAACAGCGTCTATTGATCAATATTCCAGAGCTCACCATTCCAGAAGGTGGATTTACCGCCTTAATCGGTCCTAACGGTGCAGGAAAAACAACACTTCTCACATTACTATCAGGCGATATTGAGCCGACAAGTGGGACACTTCTTTTTAAGGGAAAAGCATTATCGGCATACTCTGTTGAGGAGCTCTCTACAAAGCGCTCTGTGCTTCCACAAACAGAACATATTCCCTTTGCACTCAATGCTCGCGCTATCATCTTGATGGGATTGATGCCCCACCAAGTATCACCTCAACATCCTAAGGTTGCACCTCTTTTAGAGGATCTTGTCGCAACTTTAGAGCTAAAACGCATTATCGATCGCCCTTACCAACGCCTTTCGGGAGGAGAGCAGCATCGCGTTCAGATTGCAAGAGTCCTGATACAGATACTCTTTACAGCGGATCAAGAAGAACGCATCTTAAAGGGTAAAGTCATGTTGCTAGATGAACCTTTTAATCACCTCGATCTCTATCATCAACAGCAGCTTTTACGCTACTTCAAACAATTGACAATACAGGGACTCACCATTATCTGTGTAATGCATGATCTTAACCATGCATTACAAGTCTCCGATCGCCTAATACTCATCAAAGAGGGAGAAGTTGTCGGCGAGCACACGCCTACACAATTGTGGCAATCTAAAAAATTAGAGGAGGTCTTTAAAGTAAACTTTATTACGCTTAATGATCCGCAAGATCACAGCTTCTCAACTTTGGCCTTTAAGATATAGACTTCAAGATATAGATTTCAAGACATAGGTAGTATCACTCTCGACAACAATATAAATCATATAATCGCCATTAAATTAGTAATAACTAATTTAATGGTAACAGGATTAATAATATTAATAATATAAACGAAATTAATGATATTAATAATATTAATGGCATTGATAACATGGATGACATGGATGACATGGATGTCATTAAAATATTTTAAACCCACCCAGACAATACTTAAGGAGATTTAAAGATGTCCGAACTCATTACTAAAAATAATTTAAAACAGAGCTACAGCAAACAAGATGCCGCTAGAGATTCTCGTACACAATTGCTAGCAAACTTTAACGGGGTTTTAGCCACTATTATGCGTGATACGCTCGATCTTGGCGGTTATCCTCTAGGCTCTGTTGTCCCCTTCTGTCTCAATGAGCGTAATGAGATCATTCTCCTGATCGCCGATATTGCCCAACATACAAAGAATGTTAAAGAGAATCCGAAAGCTTCTTTAACGCTCCATAATGCTGATCAAGATAATATCCAAAAAGGTTGGCGATTAACCATTCTTGGAGATGTTGAAGCGGCAACGGAAGCGGAGATTCCAACTGTTGCAAAACGTTATGAACGCTTCTACCCCGAAAGTAGCCGTTACCATAATGTACATAACTTTCAGTTTTACCTCTTAAAACCTAAAAAAGCACGCTATATTAATGGCTTTGGAGAGATTCATTGGGTCGATTATGAGTCAATTTTAGCGCCAACAATCTTCGATGAAAAATCAGAATCTGAGATGATCGATCATATGAATGCGGATCATCATGATGCACTTCTACTCTATCTCAATAGCCAAACAACCGTAACAAAACCAGAATTAGTACGCATGGTGGAAGTGGATCAATATGGATTTACTGTCGCCCATGATGAAGAATTCTTCCGCTTTACCTTCGAGAAAGAGGCAACCTCACCACTAGATGTGCGTCACTTTCTTGTTGCAATGGTTCAAAAGTTACGTGCAGCATAACATCCGTTAAATATCTAGATATTGAGATATTTGAGATATCACTACTTCCTCAAATTCGCTTAGATCCGTTTAGATCAGTTTAAATCTGATTAAATCTGATTAAGTCCAATTTAATCGCTTGAGTGACTTAAAATGATATGACTAAAATAGGGTGAGTTTCCAAATAGTGAACTCACCCTAATACTACTCCTTCTCTTTCTTCTATTCCTCTCTTGTAATTATCCTGTCAAAAAATATTTGTAGGATAGAGATTCCTCGTTGTTTTAACCTATTTAATTACAAAAAAGGATCTCTGATGACAACTTCCTCTTCAATAAAAGTTAATCCCTTAGCCACATTACTCTTATCGCTCCTAACCACAACAACCCTCTCTTTTGCCACCGAGAAGTATCCGGCAACATTAACGGGTCACGCCTATATTCCGGCAGAAACGATGATCTCTGCTCCGATTAATGCGCCAGATGATCTCAAGATCAGCGGTAAATTTACCCAAGGGGTTCGAAATGAGCAGATTGGCGCCATCGAAGGAAAATCGATGGGCCGCCCAACAGGGGTCTCGCTTCCCTTTAAAGGGCAACCTATCCAAGGACATTCAGGTATCAAAAAGATGCCCGATGGCTCCTTCTGGCTCTTAACCGATAATGGAGCAGGAAGCGCTCAAAACTCCCCCGACTTTATGCTCTATTTGAATCAATATGATATCGATTTTGAAAATAATGAGTTTCGTCGTCTTAAAACCATCTTTCTACATGATCCTGATAAACGCGTTCCTTTTAGAATTCAGAATGAAGCCACCCAAGAACGGTACTTAACCGGAGCTGATTTTGATCCTGAAAGCTTTCAGTTTGCCGGCGGTTATCTCTGGATTGGCGATGAATTTGGCCCCTATCTTATCCAAGCAACCCCTGATGGCCGGATTGTTAATCTTTTTGAGACACAATTTCAGGGTGAAAAATTACACTCTCCCGATCACTACTCCCTTACAACACCGGGAAAGCCCGATCAAACGATCGATTTTGAGATCTTCCGTTCAAAAGGTTTTGAAGGTATGGCCGTCAGCCGCGATGGTTCAAAGCTCTATCCTCTCTTAGAGGGGGCGCTTGCCGATAGCGATGGGAATAATCTTCTCATTTTAGAGTTTGATGTGCCTAAAGAGGAGTGGACCGGTCACTACTGGTATTATCCACTAGAGCAGCCGGGACTCTCTATTGGAGATTTTAATATGATCGATGATCAATATGCATTAATTATCGAGCGTGATAATGGTGAAGGAGTGATTGAATTTTCCTGTCAAGGTGAAGAGACCCACAACTGTTTCCCGAAAGAGAATCTGCCTCAATTTAAGCGTATCTACAAGATTGCTCTTAATGGAGAAAATCAGGGACAACAGGTGGATAAAATTGGCTATATCGACCTATTAGAGATTGAAGATCCTCACAATATTGCTCGAAAACCCCTTAGCAATGGCCATTTTGTCTTCCCATTCTTTACTATTGAAAATGTGGATATCATCAATGATGAAGAGATTATTGTGGGTAATGATAATAATCTCCCCTTTTCAAGTAGTCGCCTTCCCAATGTTGCAGATGATAATGAGCTGATCATTCTAAATGTAAAAGAGCTTTTAGAGGCGCGTTAACCTAATAAAGGCTTATTCAAACAATAAAAAGGGGGCACTCAAAGGTGCCCCTCTTAACTTCAAAACAGAACTTAAATAGTAATGAGAAGAGCTCTATTAAATCTCATCTCCGGCAAGAACCGTGATCTCAAACCCTTCTCCCGTCACCTTACTATTGGCAAGGATCTTTGCCGTTTTACGAAGCTCAAGTTCGCCATCAACCTGAACTAAGCCCTCCCCGACCATCCATTTTGCTTGACCGCCCGTATCGGCAATACCAGTCATTTTCAGAAGATTATTAAGAGCAATATGGGGATGCCCTTCTAAATAAAAAATTTCTTTGACAATGTCGCTCATAATCTTCTCTATTCCTTTTCAATATACAATTCAATATACAATTCGATATACAATTCGATATAAAACTATCGATATCAACCAACATAAATGCCGGGCCTTCACCCTATTTTATACCTTAAAGTTCCCAAGCACTATTGAATCCTGACAAGCATCTTTTTTAGCGGTGAATAAAATGTTAATTCAATAGATTATCGCAACACCATAAAAAAGACCCCAAGATCGCTACCGCTCGTTGTAGCAACCATTGAGGTCTTCTCTTAGATTGATAAACTTCCGATCGCTTAAAGAGATCTTATCTTAGTAGATTGTTATCGATAACAACCGATCAAAAGCGTTAAAAGTATTTAAATCAGATCGACAATCGTCACCCCGATAATAATAGAGACCAAAGCCATCAAAGTACTTAACAGTACAGTGCCTGCTGAAGTATCCTGATACGCTTGATTTCCTACAGCTAATGCCGGAACTGCCGTTGCAGTGGGAAGAACACCGATCAAAAAGGCTGACTTTAAGAGCTCCCCTTCTAAACCAAGAAGAAGACCCGTTCCAAGAATCAATGCCCCCTGAACAAAGTTTTTCACAAAAACGTTAAAGATAATCTCCACATTTGCGCGTAACTTAATCCCCGAGATTAACAATCCTAAGAAGAAGAGTGCTACCCCGCCGGAGGTTTTACCAAGCTCATTAACAGAGTTTTGTGCAATTTCAGGAAGTTTAACCCCCATAATTGCCAAGACCGCCCCTAAAATAGGAAGGAAAACAAGCGGTTGTGAGACTGCATGCCAGATACTCTTAAACATTCCCCCTTTATTACTATTCGTACCGATCATCATCAGCGTAAAGGGAATAATAAAGACCGTATAGATGAGGTTTCCCATCACCATTGCAATTAAGCCTGATGAACCAACCGTTGCTAGAAGTACAGGTGGCCCACAGTAAGCCATATCAGGGAAAGAGACACAGAGTGCCTGCATCGCTGCATCTTTCTTATTATGTTTAAAAAAGAGCTTTCCGGCAGCAAACCCGATAACATAGGTCACCACTAATCCGACCGCTAATGCCAACATATAATCAACATCAAGCAGTACCTTTGGGGAGGATTGAATCGCTGCTAGAAAGAGTGCAAATGGAAGGGCGATCTTTACAACAAAGTCTGCAAATGCTTGCGTGTACTCACGCTTAACAAACCCTGTTTTACCGGATCCCCAGCCCACTAACAAACCCAAAACAATAGGCCCGAGAGCCGCTAATATTGTATGTAATATCATAAGTTTTGAACCTTTATCTCGCTATTTTCTGATCATTAGAGTACTAATTCAATAATTTGATAATTCGATACTTCGATAATTAGATAATTAGATAATTAGATAAACTCTAGATTGAGAATTTTTGCTGTTCTTTGACGAGTCTCTCGACAAGCATCCGCATCCACTTTCAAGTCAATACCATAGGTGGGAATCATCTCCTCTAACTTCTTCTGCCAACCATCTGCTAACTGCTTGCTAAAGCATTTCTTAAGAACATTCAGCGCAATAAAAGCTGCAGTTGAAGCCCCAGGTGATGCGCCTAAGAGCGCCACTAAGCTCTCATCAGAACTGCTGACTAGCTCAGTACCAAATTGTAAAATACCCTCTTTTTCCGGCTTATCAGGTTTAATGATCTGAACACGTTGTCCGGCAATTACCTCAACCCAATCATGCGGTTTTGCTAAGGGATAGAATGCCTGAAGCTCACCGAACTGATGGTGATGGGTCTGTAGAACTTGTCCCACGAGATACTCTACTAATCCCATATTATCCTTAGCCACATCTAACATTGGCAAAATATTGCCGGGGCGAACGGATTTGAAGAGATCAGCATAAGAGCCATGCTTCAAAAACTTTGTAGAAAATCCAGCATAAGGACCAAAGAGTAACGATTTTTTACCACCAATAATACGGGTATCTAGATGAGGCACAGACATCGGTGGCGATCCTTTTGCCGCCTTACTATAGACTTTGGCGTGATGTTGTTCGACAACATCTGGCACATCACAACGTAACCAAATTCCCCCAACAGGGAATCCACCATAGCCCTTCCCTTCAGGAATCTCCGATTTTTGGAGTAATTCAATAGCTCGCCCACCGGCACCGATAAAGACAAATTTCGCAGAAATGATACGCTTCTCATGAGTATCAATATCTTTAACCGTGACTAACCACTCACCATTACTATCACGTTTAAGATCTTTCACTTCATGTTTGTAGTGCAACGTGAATCCTGATTGTTGCTCAAGCTCAGAGATTAAAATATGAGTCAACGCCCCATAATCCACATCGGCTCCCGTAATCATTCGAGTCATGGCAATCGGTTGATTTCGATCACGTCCTTCTGTAATCAGAGGCGTCCACTTCGCAATCTGATCAAAATCCTCAGAATATTCCATACCGTGATAACAGTGATGAGCAGACATCTCATCAAAACGTTGCTTCAGATATTTCACACTCTCAGCATCTTGAACAAAACTCATATGTGGGCAAGCGTGAATAAATTGGCCGGGATCTTTGATCTTTCCCTTATTAACAAGATAGCTCCAAAATTGACGGGAGATATCAAATTCAGTATTCACCTCTAACGCTTCACTAATATCCACCGTGCCATCTGGACGCTGAGGAGTGTAGTTCATCTCACAGTTAGCTGCATGTCCTGTCCCCGCATTATTCCATGAATATGAGCTCTCTTTAGCACAATCATCAAGGCGTTCAAAGAGCGTAATATTGAGCGCAGGATCAAGTTCTTTAAGAAAAGTCCCTAAAGTTGCACTCATAATCCCGGCACCAATTAAGACAATATCTGTCTTCTCACTCACATTTTTCTTCATCAATCGACTCCTTCTCTTATTGATTACTTAATGGTTTAAAAGTTAAATCACTCTTTTCATCATAGACAACATAAGCTCGACGCCATGGCTCATCATCCACTAAACGCCACTTATGACCGGTACCGGTATTATCTTGCGCCAATAGAATATCGCCAGGTTTAATTTGAAATGTCTTACCTGATGCCATCTCAAACTCTAAGGTCCCAGAGAGAGTAATCACAAAGCGAGGAACGGGATCTTTATGCCAGTCGAATGATCCACCTGATGCTGTTTCACGAAATGAGAGTTCACTAACTGCAATGGGAAGACCAATAAAATCTCCACGCTCACCCTCTTTCATCACCAATGTTCCCTCTTCAAAATGGGAATTACCATCTTCGCCTGTCCACATACGCACACAACGGATCATCTATTATCTCCTTTAAAAGATTTAAAAAGCTCAAAAATAATCACTAAAGATCTCATTTTAAGAGCTGCTTCTAACTAAAGTATGAAACTATCGAGCTAAAACTTATCAATCATTAAATAGAAAACCTATTTCGCTTCTATCTTAAAACTTTAGATAATACCTCTCATTAAGAAACTTAATCTCTTATCTTCTGCAATTACAATAGTATATTTTGTTTTTATAACAATTTACAGAAATATAACATTATTTCATATAACTTTATCTTACCATCTTCTGATCTAAGTCTCTCTAGCGTAGTTTTATGCTGATCTAAAAATTATTATAGATAATAAAAATTATAAATAATCATAAAAAAACCTCGACCGGATTGATCGAGGTTAAGTGCTATCATTTTAATAAAAGTACTTTTTTAATAGTTCTGTTTATTTTTTTAATATATCGACTACAAGAATCGACTACAAATTAATTTTTAATCAACAGATTCATCACTATTAAGATAGCGGGCAAGCATCGTCATCTCATCAGTTGGACCAATATCTGCCCATACAACATAGGCAGAACCTTTTGCAGAATCGATCACTTCGCCCTTCTCTGTCTTCATTTCACCAAGGATAATATCGCGATTACCATGTTGATGAATCACCTCTAGGCGATCCCCTGTTGAGAATCTGTTCTTCGCCTGAAGTTTTGATAATCCTGTTTCTGGATCATATTCCACAACTTCTGCTACATATTGTTGACGTGAGTGAATGGAATTTCCAGTGAGATAGTTCTGATAGGCATGAGGAGCATGGCGTTGCAAGAAGCCTTCGGTATAACCACGATTTGCAAGACCATCTAGTTTTCCATAGAGTTCGGGATTGAACTCTCGTCCAGCTAAAGCATCATCGATCGCTTGGCGATAGAGTTGCGTGGTTCGAGCAACATAGTAAGGTGATTTTGTACGTCCCTCTATCTTGAGAGAATCCACCCCAATTTCAATCAGCTTTTGAACATGTTGAATCGCTCGAAGATCACGGGAGTTCATGATATAGGTTCCATGTTCATCTTCACTAATCTCCATCCATTCACCCTTACGTTGCCCATTCTCTTGAATGAGGTAAGGCTTTACTGCTTCAGGATGAGGGGTATATGCTTTTCCTGTTGAAAGATCAGTATAAGCAACTTCATTCATTGCGTCTTGAATAAAGGTCACAGGATTGATACCGATATTAGGATGTTGGCTCTCTTCACGGTAGATGCGTTGCATATCAGTCCCTACCGGTACTAACTCCCCTTCTGGCGTTTCCGTGGCATCTGTTAAACCATAGTTCCAGCGACAAGCATTGGTACAAGTCCCTTGGTTCGCATCACGATGATTAAAATAACCTGAAAGTAAGCAACGACCGGAGTAAGCAATACAGAGCGCACCATGAACAAAGACCTCTAGCTCCATATCCGGGCACTCTTGACGAATCTCTTCTATCTCTGTCAAAGAGAGTTCTCTTGAGAGGATAACGCGGGTTAGCCCCTGCTTTTGCCAAAATTGAACGGTCGCACTATTGACGGCATTAGATTGTACCGAGAGATGAATCTCTTGATCGGGAAAACGCTCACGCACCATCATAATCAAACCAGGATCTGACATAATTAACGCATCAGGTTTAAGATCGAGTACCGGCGCCATATCATCGATAAAGGTCTTCAATTTACCACCATGAGGCATCGTATTAACGGCTAAGAAAAACTTCTTCCCTAACTCATGGGCATAATCGATCCCCATCTTTACACGCTCGGTATTTCGGAAGTCATTATTACGTACACGTAAGCTATAACGCGGTAATCCCGCATAGACTGCATCTGCTCCATATGCATACGCATATTGTAAATTCTTAAATGTTCCTGCCGGAGCAAGAAGCTCTACTGATCGTTTTGTCATTTAAATAGTTCCTTCCAGGGGAAAGCAGACAGCGCTGCAATCAATTTAAAAGTTGAAGAAGATAGGGCTATCCCCTATCGCTAAGAGCAGTATTCTACTACACTCTCGAAATTTTACTATCGAAATATCAATACTCTGTTGAAGTAAAAACCGAGATAAAGGTGTGAATATTCTCCCTCAAGAGCGAGAAATGATTTTGCGCTGAATATCACGGTTAGTTTCAAGATAAAACTTGAGATGGAACTTGAGATGGAACTTGAGATTAAACTTGAGATTTAATTTCTGAAAAAATCAAGATGAAATTCGAGATAAATACAAATGACATGAATATTAAGATTGGGATTTAAGATTGAGATTTAAGATTGAGATTAATTTCGCTATATTAGTAAATTTTCTTATAATTGAATCAATTTTGTAATCTTTAATCACTATTTTTAAAACCAATTAACGCGATTAATGACCAATAGCGATATTGCGAATATTTATGGGCGCTATACTAATAGCAGCACCTAAAATATCTTCACCTACAACAAAAAGGATTCTGAATTTGAACTATCTTAAGAAATTTATCCATAGTGATAAGACCCCTATGCAGATCTTAATTCTGGCAGCCATTGTAGGTACTTTGGTCGGTTTTATGGGGGTTCTCTTTCAATTAGGGGTCGATTACCTCTCTCAATTACGACAGAGTATTCCTAAACAATATTTCTCTGAGACTTGGCAGGTTGTCGTGACCACTTTTGCGATCTCCTTTACCTTAAGTCTCTTTGCCTACTATATTGTAAAAAAGTTCTCGCCAGAATCGGGTGGTTCTGGAATTCCAGAGATTGAAGGAGCACTACAAGATGTTCGCCCCGTTCGATGGTGGCGAGTCTTGCCTGTAAAATTCTTTGGCGGATTAGGGACATTAAGTTCAGGAATGGTATTAGGTCGGGAAGGTCCTACGGTACAGCTCGGAGCAAACTTAGCCGCCATGGTGGGTGCCATCTTTAAAGTTAAGCTTTCAGAAAATCGCCATATTCTCCTCGCCTCAGGTGCTGCAGCGGGATTATCCGTTGCTTTTAATGCTCCTTTTGCCGGCGTGATCTTTGTCATTGAAGAGATGCGAGAAGAATTTAAATATGGATTGATCTCCTTTAAAGCCGTTTTAATTGGCGCAATTATGTCCACCGTTGTCTATCGCTTCATCAATGGCAATGCCTCTCTACTTGATGTCGGCATTTTTGGCTATGCACCGATGGAATCGCTCTGGCTTTTTATTGTCATGGGCTTTATTATTGGCGTTATTGGGCTACTCTTCAATCGCTCCCTTCTCTTTTTGCAAGATTGTTTCCAAGCTTTCTATAATGGAAAAACCTATCGCTTTATCTTAATGGGTGGCATTATCGGCGGAAGTTGTGGTGTTATTGCCCTCTATCTTCCTGTCGTTGTAGGCGAGGGATTTAATGTGATTCATGATTGGACAAAAGGATCATTTACGCTACAGATGATTCTGATCTTCTTTGTTATCCGCTTTTTTACCTCCATTATCTCTTTTAGTTCCGGAGCTCCTGGCGGTGTCTTCTCGCCTCTCTTAGCATTAGGAACACTATCGGGCGCTTTTTTTGGCGATATTGCTGCTGACCTATTTCCAAGTTATGAGCTTCATGCTGGAATGTTTGCAATAGCAGGAATGGGCGCTCTCTTTGCCGCAACCGTTCGTGCTCCATTAACAGGAGCCCTTTTAGTATTGGAGCTTACAAGTAATTTTGCGTTGATTCTTCCTATGCTTATCACCTGTTTAGGCGCAACAATTGTCGCCCAGCTCTTTGGTGGTCGCCCACTCTATACAACTTTACTCAAGAAAACATTAGCTAAAGAGAATAAGAAGCTTAAACTTCCTCTCGATCAAAACTAATAAGATCAAGACTAAAGAGAGATTACCTGCATCGTGCAAAGTGATATCAACCTCCCATTAATATGAGAGGTTTTCTTTTCAATTCAATACTTAATCTGCCTCGCAAGAGATCAATGAGAGATCTACAAAATCTCAAAAAAATGAAAAGAGTAGTGAATGTGGATCTATAAAAAAGAAAAAGTTGAAAAGAAAAAACCCTACAACTGAAGTTGTAGGGTTTTCTATTTGGTGGGTGCTGAGGGGATCGAACCCCCGACCCTCGCCTTGTAAGGGCGATGCTCTACCAGCTGAGCTAAGCACCCAATAGAGTAATGATTATATCTTTACTTATTGGCATCTGTCAATATTATTTGATTTTATATCTAACTTTCTTCTCTTTTTTAGAAGGAGAGTTAAACAGATCTCAAATAAAAGATAACAGCTGCATGATAAACCTAGATTAAAAGAAGCCCTGTTTGATACAGGGCTTCTCTTACTATTTGGTGGGTGCTGAGGGGATCGAACCCCCGACCCTCGCCTTGTAAGGGCGATGCTCTACCAGCTGAGCTAAGCACCCAAATAGAAGCTTATATGCTTTCTCAATTTTCATTGAGTGTCCTGATCGACGAAAGTAAGTATACGTGATTTTTATCGAGTGTCAAAACTTTTTATGCGCAATATTTCAGCACCGTCTATTTTCTTGGCAGATAAGGCTGCACTAT
The DNA here is from genome assembly GCF_003121895.1 of Ignatzschineria cameli. GTDB lineage: Bacteria > Pseudomonadota > Gammaproteobacteria > Cardiobacteriales > Wohlfahrtiimonadaceae > Ignatzschineria > Ignatzschineria cameli. The sequence continues at coordinate 136,049 of NZ_QEWW01000002.1, read as the reverse complement.
CCTACTAGCACCCCGTTTGCAACAATCGATCAATCTTTGCCGCCTCACTAAAGAGTCGATCCGTATCTGATCCATTATTTGAGATCATCACCCCCAAAGGCATACCTTCATCGCCTAAACCCATATTAATGTAATGATCTTAATCGCTCATGATACTCCTGAAGCGAGCCAACTTCGAGCATAGATAGATCAGTAAGGCCCTCACTTACTGCTTTTGCCCCTGCAATAGTGGTATAGTAAGGAACTCGCTGATTGAGCGCTGTACGGCGGATTAAATAACTCGCTTCAACAGCTTTAGGATTTCGCTCTACCGTATTCACAACAATTGCGATCTCTCCATTTTTAATCATCTCTATAAGCGATTGTCGCCCCTCCTTCTCTTTAGCAAGAGCAGTTACCATTAATCCAACCGCTATAAGGGATTTTGCCGTTCCTTCAGTCGCGATCAATGAGTAACCTTGATCGATAAAGTTTTTTGCAACTTCTTTTAAGGCCTCTTTATCTCGATTCTGGACCGATAAGAAGACCTTCCCCCCTTTTACCAGACGTTCACCGGCACCTAATTGTGCTTTTAAATAAGCTTGTGAGATCGTTTCACCGATTCCCATCACCTCGCCTGTAGAGCGCATCTCAGGACCTAAGATAACATCCACTTCCGCAAATTTATTAAATGGGAACACCGCCTCTTTCACCGCATAATAGGTCGGCACTGTAGGCGCGGTTACTCCCTGCTCTTTTAATGAGATTTCCGCCATAGCTCGTGCTGCAATCTTCGCCAATGGAAGAGATGTCGCTTTACTCACAAAGGGAACCGTTCTTGAAGCTCGAGGATTGACCTCTAGCAGATATATCTCCCCATCTTGAACGGCAAATTGAACATTCATCAATCCTACAACATTTAAAGCAAAAGCTAAGGCTTTTGTCTGCTTCTCAATTTCACGCTGTAGCATCGCGCTCAAAGAGTGGGGAGGAAGAATAGAGGCAGAATCTCCCGAGTGAACTCCCGCTTCTTCAATATGCTCCATCATGCCCCCGATAATTACCTCAACACCATCTGATACGGCATCAACATCGATCTCAATTGCGTGATCTAAAAAGTGATCTAACAAAATAGGCGAATCTTCCGATACCTCGACCGCTTCAATCATATATTGTGATAACTCTTCCCTTGAATGCACAATCTGCATTGCCCGCCCGCCTAATACATAAGAGGGACGAACCACTAATGGATAGCCGATCTCATCGGCCAATTGTAGAGCCTCTTGATAATGATGCGCTATACGATTTTCCGGTTGTTTCAACCCTAATTGCTGCACGATCTTTTGAAAATGTTCCCGATCCTCAGCAAGATCGATATTAGCAGCTGATGTTCCAATAATTGGCACTCCATTTTCGGTCAGCGCTTTGGCAAGTTTAAGTGGTGTTTGCCCACCATATTGCACAATTACCCCTTCAGGTCTCTCAATGCGGATGATCTCTAAGAGATCCTCTAACGTTAGAGGTTCGAAGTAGAGTCGATCGGAGATATCAAAATCTGTCGAAACAGTCTCAGGATTACAGTTGACCATAATCGTTTCAAATCCCGATTCACGCAATGCAAGAGAAGCATGAACACAGCAATAGTCGAACTCTATTCCTTGCCCGATACGATTAGGTCCACCCCCTAAAATCATAATTTTCCGGCGATCACTAACACGCGCCTCACAAAATGATTCATAAGTGGAGTAGAGATAAGCCACCTCAGTAGGATAACGTCCTGCACAACTATCAACTCGCTTATAGACCGGATGGAGTTGATACTCATTTCTTAATATACGAATATGTGATTCCTTAATACCTAATAATGTGGCAATACGGCTATCGGAGAAGCCTTTACGCTTTAACTGTAAGAGTCGTTCAAAATGGAGATCCCGCAACTCTTCTTGTGCTAGATGTTGCTCTTCAATAATAAGGTCTTCTATTTGGCTTAAAAACCAAGGATCAATTTTTGAGTATTGATGCACCTGATCGAAACTCATGCCAAGACGAAAAGCATCGGCAACATAGAGCAATCTCTCAGGCCCCGGCATCTCTAGTTCGGCAATGATGGTCGCTTCTGAAGTTGTACGCTGATTGAGCCCTGAAAGACCCACCTCTAATCCCCGAAGTGCCTTCTGTAATGATTCTTGGAAAGTTCTACCCATTGCCATCACTTCCCCTACCGATTTCATCTGTGTCGTCAATCGATCATTTGCTTTAGGAAATTTTTCAAAAGCAAAACGGGGAACTTTTGTCACAACATAATCGATAACAGGCTCAACTGTCGCACTTAAAGCACCACCGACAATCTCATTATGGAGCTCATCTAAAGTGTAACCTACGGCTAATTTAGCGGTCATCTTCGCAATCGGATATCCTGTTGCTTTCGAGGCTAGAGCAGATGAGCGGGAGACCCGAGGATTCATCTCAATCACCACCACTTCTCCATTGGCAGGATTCACCGCAAATTGCACATTCGACCCTCCCGTCTCAACACCGATCTCCCGAATAATGGCAAATGTTGCATCTCGAATTGCTTGATACTCAGAATCTGTTAATGTCTGCGCCGGTGCAACGGTAATCGAATCGCCGGTATGAACGCCCATCGGATCGAAATTCTCAATAGAGCAGATAATCATCACATGATCATTCTTATCGCGAACCACCTCCATCTCAATCTCTTTCCAACCAAGGACTGATTGCTCAACCAATAGCTCGTGTGTAGGAGAGGCTTCAAATCCTCGCTCACAAATGGTGATAAACTCCGCTTCATTATGCGCAATACCTCCTCCGGTTCCACCCATAGTAAAAGAGGGGCGAATCAATGTGGGATAGCCTACTCTCTTTTGCGCCTCAAATGCCGCCGCCATGGAGTGAACAACAAATGCTTGTGGACATTTTAAACCGATCTTCTCCATCGCTTCTTTAAAACGCCCTCGATCCTCCGCCTTATCGATCGCATCTTCTGTCGCACCGATCAATTCTACATGATACTTTTCCAAAACCCCGTGGCGACTTAAATCTAAAGCACAATTGAGGGCTGTCTGTCCCCCCATTGTTGGAAGAATGGCATCAGGACGCTCTTTATCGATAATCTTTGCAATCGTCTGCCACTCAATTGGCTCAATATAGGTTGCATCAGCTAATTCTGGGTCGGTCATAATAGTGGCAGGATTGGAGTTAACGAGAATAACACGAATTCCCTCCTCCTTAATGGCCTTACAAGCTTGGGCTCCTGAATAATCAAACTCACACGCTTGCCCAATAACAATGGGGCCGGCGCCGATAATAAGAATCGATTTTAAATCTTGACGTTTTGGCATGGTAATCCCCCTTATGCCCCTAATGGATGAAGTATTGAATCGGTCGTAGACACTGCTTCTTTCATCAAATCACGGCTAATGCCGATCCCCTGCTGCTGAAAGAGTTGCTGCGCTCTTAGTCGTAACTCCTTATCACTATAATGACCGGTGATAATAGAGCTCCAAAGCGAACTATCAAGTAATGCTCGTTGGCTCAATTCACGTGTATCAATTTCGGAGATAGCGATAATATTTTGTCGTCGGAGATAATCAGCTAATGAGATCTCACTGCGAAAGTGAGAGGTCCGAAGCGCGAGCGTTCGCATTACAACAGCGGCAGCTGTAACAGATTCTGAGCGATAATCCTGACGATTGATCCCGGTATTACCGAGATGAGAAGTTGTAAAAGTTACAATACGATCAGCATAGGATTGATCCGTTAACACCTCCTGATATCCCGCTGCACCTCGATAAAAAATCAATTGACCAACCACTTCCCCTTCAGCGCCCACGCTCTCTCCTCTAAAAATTGAGCCATCTGCTAATACCAATGCTGCAGGATTTATCATTTCTCTTTTTTCTCCATCGTTAATATTTATCTCAATTCGATTCTCTATTAGATTCTCTATTAGATTCTCTATTAAATTCCCTATGTATCGCTGCTTAACTTTATGTTTAACTTTTTTAGGGCAAAAAAAAACACGTCCCCCTCAAAGATGAGAGTTTTACGTGCTTTTAGACAATCAATGCTTCATGCCTTAGAAGCATTTCATCATAACGAGATCTTTTTTCTTATACAATATTTTTTCATCACAATTTTGCTAACCCCTTTTTTTTACAGAAAAAATATTTTAAAGGGGGTCTAAATGTTGATGATAATCATTCTACCTGTTTCACGAATCGCTCCTGCCCTCTACTCTAAATAGTAGGCCCAGAGCAGTACTGGCTTCTCTTTACGCTGCAATAACTGATCAACCTGCCGCATCGTGCTATTGTCAATTACCGGACAACCTTGGCTAAAGCCCATTGGTAGATAAGCAGGGTACTGCTCTTCTTCCGGAATCATCTCAAAGGAGTGCAACACAATATAACGTTCAAATGCTTTATCATTGGTCGGTTCTAAGCCATGCATCTTATAGTGAATATTGATTCCCCATTGACTAGGTGCTCGCGCGCCGATGCGATATTTCCCTAAAGAGGAAGCATAGCTATTAGGTGTATTACTAAAGGTAATCGCTTGATTGCTACTCTCAAAGCCCTTATTGCCATAACCGTGAGCAACAAGGCTTGCTATTTCCACCCTATTTTCAACAAAGTTCCAGACAAAGAAACGATTCTTTCCTGAATGGCGGCCATAATCGATCAAAATTGCATGCTCTAAATCAAAATCGTGCGCTTGCGCATATTGATAGGCTTCTGCTGCCCTAACCTCAAGATTAATAGGTGAATATTGGGGGTCACGCTCCTTTTCAAGGGCGATCGGTGACTGCTCTCCTGATTCAAAATATTTTATTACTAACCACAATCGATCACGAAAGTAGAAGGCGCTCCCGAGCAGGGAGATAAAAAGAAGAATCAATAATGTGATGATCCCCTTTCTTAAGCAAGATCGGCGCGCACACATGCGTATCGCTCTCTTTTCTGGGCTCTTTTTAACAGGATGTTTCACGTAAAACCTTGTAGTTATTTAAGGTACAACCAACTGATTTCTAAGAGATCTGACCTCATCGATAATCTCATGAGCCGTTAAGCCGATCGGGCCAATTCCCTTTGCCACCAGAAGATCCGCCGCACGCCCATGAAGCCAGACGCCACCGCGAACAGCTTCCATCATCGGCATATTTTGCGCCAATAGACTCCCAATAATACCAGAGAGTAGATCACCACTGCCGGCAGTTGCCAACCCACTATTGCCGGTCTGATTACACCAGATCTCCTGGCGTGGAGAGGCGATCAAGGTGTGATGCCCTTTTAAGACAATCCAGCAACCAAACTGCTCCACTAATCGCTGTGCTGATCTCTCTCTATCATGCTGAATCTCGGCAACAGAGCATCCCAACAATCTTGCAGCTTCTTTAGGATGAGGCGTTAAAACTGTCTCCTCTCCTAATAGGGGGAATTCTGAATCTTCCATCGATGCTAATAGATTTAAACCATCTGCATCGATTAGAAGTGGCTGATGAGGTCGCCGCGCTTGTAACAACATCTGCATCAATCGTTCTGCAGAGGTATCCATCCCTAAACCACACCCAAAGACCAATGCACTCGCATCTCCCTCTTGAAGCAGCTCTTTGCCATGGCGCAACATCAATTCAGGTGCTGTTGCCACTAAAGAGATGCCTAGTGGCTCTTGATTGAGACCAAGAATCACCTTACCACAGCCACTTTTTAAGGCAGCTATTCCCGCTAATACCGGCGCACCGGTCATGCCGATTCCACCCCCAATAATATGGAGCGTGCCAAATGTTCCCTTATGACTCTCCTCTGGCCGAGGCTGTACGAGTAAAGGAAACGTTATTGCGAACCATCTTTTTTCAGATGGGGTTAATGTCGCCACAGTTAATGTCATCTCGATCTCCTTTAAATCTCGCCTCTTAGATTCCAATCACCCCTATTACTCTATTACTTCAGCTCCGATCCGAGTAGTGCTTGTTTTGCAATATGAGGCTTCATTTTCCCCATCACATGCATCTCACAAGGTCGGCAATTAAACTTGAGCGTATACTCTTCCCCTTTATGTGAGAGCGTTAATGGTGTCGGCTTAATCTGTCCTTGAACGCCGGTCACCCCGATCGTCTGTTTGGGGCAGAGGTTATAGGAGAAACGAAGGCAATGCTTTGTGATCATTACCGGCACTTCACCTAACTCTTCATGGGCTTCATAAGCCGGTTCAATCATCTTCACCCCATGTTTGAAGTAAAATTCTCGCGCTCTATCGTTATAGACATTCGCTAAGAAGCTAAGCTCCTCAAAGGGGAAAGTTACCGGCGGCTTAACAGCTTCTTTTCGTACGCCACGAACATAATTGCGCTCAATTGAAGCTTCAAGTGCTTCAATGGCCTCTCGGCGTAGTTGATTAATGAGACTTACGGGAATAAATGGGATCGCATCAAGCTGGATCACGACATCGATCAACTCAAATCCCGTGCCACCAAAGCGTCTAAGATTCTTCTCTAAAGCGGCTAACCCCTTCTCCGGATGATGGGCAGACTCAAAATCCCCTGCTAATATCGATTTTGCGTAATACCCCTCTTTCGTAAAGAGCTCTAACTGATAGCCCTCATCATTTTGACCAAAAATAAGAGAGACCTCTAAGAGCCGCTCTGCTGAATCTTTCGTCAATAATTGACTCCAGACTTGATCATGATTGCGATTGAGCGGATGCTTTTTCTGAATATTTGCGCGTTCTGTCACAAACTCTTCCGGCATCTCATTAGGATAGACAAGATAGTGATTCTCTCCTATCTTCTCGGCACGATTGACGGCAAATCCCACAACATCGCGTTTAATCTGAATATTGAGTCCATCCCCATTTGCCAGAGGTTCTGTGGTTTTCACTTCAAGAAAATGTCTCTTAATATCGAGTATATGCCCGATCGGTAGACCTACGAACTTGGGTGATTCAAATGCGCCAATATCCCCTTTACGCGCATTGACAAAGTAGTCGGTACTGCCTCGGTTGAAGGTTTTATCAGGATTGGGCTCAAAGTGATGAACGACTCTACCATATGAAGCGCGAGAAAATTCTGGATGTTGCTCAATATAACGATCGAGCAGGCGACGATAATGGGCGGTAATATTTTTAACGTAAGCCATATCTTTATAACGCCCCTCAATCTTAAAGGAGCGAATACCCGCCTCAATCAAAGCATCGATATTATTCGATTGATTATTATCCTTCATCGATAATAGATGCTTATCAAAAGCGATAACGCGCCCTTCACTATCCTTAAGGGTATAGGGTAAACGGCAAGCTTGAGAACAATCGCCACGATTAGCAGAGCGTCCCGTCTCTGCATGAGAGATATAACATTGCCCCGAAAAAGCAACACAGAGGGCGCCATGAACAAAAAACTCTAAAGCGGTATCAGGTCTTGCCTCATGAATTGCACGAATCTCTTTAAGGCTCAGTTCTCTTGCTAAAACAAGCTGAGAGAATCCCACATCCGCCATAAATTTAGCCTTATCTAAAGTACGGATATCGGTTTGTGTCGAAGCATGCAGTTCAATTGGCGGTAGATCGAGCTCTAATAGCCCCATATCTTGAACAATCAGCGCATCTACACCGGCATCGTAAAGCTCATAGATAAGCTTACGCGCAGCTTCTAGCTCATTATCATGCAAGATAGTATTAAGCGCGATAAATACCTTCGCATTGAAGCGATGGGCAAAGGTGGTGAGCTTTGCAATCTCAGCCACATCATTCTCTGCTGCATGTCGCGCACCAAATTCAGGGCCACCAAGATAGACAGCATCGGCTCCATGAATAATCGCTTCACGGGCAATTTCAACATTTCGGGCAGGACTTAATAACTCTAATTCGTGGGATAATAGGCTCATCTTTCTCGCTACAGCTCAAATAGTATTAAATAGAAAATGGAAAAGAGGAAGGTCCAATAGATAGATCCCACTCATAGCGGGATCTTTTCCTGATACTCTATGCGCTATAGGATACTAAGAATCGAGAAAGTTTGCAGACTTTTAGGCAGGAATCACAGCACTCTTCAAGCCGAGTAACCTCCTCAATATCCACTGATTAACGCATCTCAAAATACTCACAATGGAGATACTTTTTAGGGGAGAGATGGCGACGCTTTAAGATTGTTCGAAGTGCTTTTGCGATCGCCGTTGGTCCACAGAACCAGACAGAAGTCTCTCTATCGAAGGGAAGTGTCTCAAAATCGAGATACCCACTCTCATCACTATAGTGAAGATGTAGAGTGATTCCTACTTGCGCTGTCAATTGTTGCAATGGCTCAAGCAACAGAGCCTCTTTAGGATTGCAGACAAGATAGTAGAGCGTAATATCAAAACGCTTCTCTTGAGGGACCAATGATTCTAACCAAGCGAGAAAAGGGGTAATTCCAACGCCACCGGCAATCCAGATCTGTTTCGGCAAGGTCGATTTCTCATAAGAAAAACGGCCATAAGGTCCTTCAATATTGAGTTGATCGCCCACATGCCACCGTTTTCCGATTTTACGTGTATAGTGACCTAATGCTTTAATAACAAAGCGAATATGTTGATCATCATGAACATTTGAGGCGATCGTAAATGGATGCCACTCATGATATTGCGGGTGTTGAACAAAGGCATATTGCCCTGAGATATGCTGCCAATTTTGAGGAACTTCACACTCTACAATGGCACTATTTGCTGAAAAATCGAGTGATTTAATCGTTGCTTGATACCTTCTTCCCTGTCCAATTCTTCCCGTTAAAGAGATGATTGCTGCATAGATTCCAATCAACATTATCACGATCAAAACAATTCCTACTGGTTCAGCCCAATAGCGTTCAGGAGCTAATACGGCAGTATGAAAGAGCACGGCTAAGAAGAGGAGGCCCATCACTTTATGAATTTTGCGCCAAAAACGATAGGGGATCTTTTTCAATAAGGTGATAACCAGCATGATCGCAAAAAGATAGAAGAGAATTTCCCCAACATCTTTTGCTAAAGAGTGGAATCCATCGAGCCAAGGCAGCCCATCGAGCTTGATCTTAGGCCCTTTTTCAAAGAAGGGTTTTAAAAAACCTTTACTCAACTTCACGCCATAGTGGAGTAACGCTGCAGATATTGCCCAGATCCCTAGCCACTTATGCACATAGTAGATCTTATCCATTCCTTGAAAGAGCGACTCTAAAAATCGAGGACGAAGTGCTAATAACATAATCACACCCATCGGAATGATTGCCACAAGCCCCGTTAAATTAATCAACTCCTTACGCCAGAGCCAGACACCCCAATCTGTTGTACTATAACTGCTAGCAACATCTAATCCCCATAAGAGAAAGGGGAGAATCATCACTCCCCAAACAATCTGCTTCTCTCTACTCATTTACATTTCCTCGCCTACGTTAAAGTTTCACTCCACCTGTTGCCTCGATAGAGATATTCACTTCTCTCTTTTATATATCTCTCTCTTATATCTATAGTAACGACTCAACCTTAAACGTAACTTAAGATTTTCTACTTTTAATCCTTTTATTAACCTCTTTATTAATCTACTTATTAATCTACTTATTAATCCATTGGGTTTAATTTTAAATTTTATTCTCAACTTAAATTTCAACTTGAGTTTTGTTTTAGTTTTAGTTTTAGTTTTTATTATGTATTGATTTTTTGTTTTTTCTTTTTTGTATGTTTTTTTAATTTCATTTAGAAACTAAAATAGATAAATAGATTTTCAAAAAGCATAAACATCCTGCAAGTGATTGAATCTCTTCAAGTAAAAAGAGCGGAAAAGTCTCTTTTAGAGCACTAAAACTCGAAAGAGCAATCTTCTCAATCGCCCGTTATTCGCTTTATTGAGAGGGATTTGCGATAGTGAATACTCTATTAGCAATTCAGCGAGGCAGCTCACATAGACTTTCATGAAGACAATTCCCTATAAAACTAAAAAGCAGCAGATCGATATTCATCCTGATCTCTCCCTTAATATCACCACCCTTCTTAATCAACAACAATTCTTCGACCCAAATGATCAAGCCGCACGTCTCGGCATCTGCTCTGCTGCTTGGCCTCTCTTTGGTATGCTCTGGCCCTCAAGTATTCAATTGGCCCTGAAGTTGATTAAACGCCCAATCGACAAAAATAGTACACTGCTTGAGATCGGTTGTGGTCTTGGAATTGCGAGTATGACGGCCAAAATTTTAGGCTACGATATTACCGCGAGTGATCGCCATCCTCTTGCCGGAAAATTTCTCCAGAAAAATAGCTTACAGAATGAGATTCCTCCCATTCGCTTTAAACATAGTCAATGGGGTGATGTCCCTACCCCCGCTTTAACTGATACCAACGCGCCACTCCTTAAATCCCAATATGATCATATTATTGCAAGCGATATCCTCTATGAGCCTGATGCCGCTCTTGATGTTGCCCACTTTATCGATCGCTTTGGTGCGAAAGAGTGTACCGTTTGGATTATCGATCCTAATCGGGGATACCATAATCACTTTAAGCGCGCTATGGCGCAATATGGTTTTCAATTAATAGAGATGCTTCCCCTAACAACCCCGGTGAATAATGAACCTTATAGGGGGCGCTTAATGGTCTATCTTCGAACGGCATAGATAAAACACTTTGGTGATAGGAGGGTCGATTAGGATTCTGTTCGGTAGTGACTTTATTGAGCTCAACACCATTAAAACGCCACAACTCTATTATAGAGTTGTAACGCCTCCTCCGTATCGATAACACCATAGACAATTCCCCGCCCATCAGCGAAGAGAATCACCCGATGTGAGGGAAGATGGATATTGAGAAAATACTCATTATATTGAGAATCAATATGGCGCTGATCAAGACGATTTTTTAGCTGCTTGAGATTGAGCGGTGCCACTTCCCGAATCATCACAGATCCATCACCACAGAGTCGCTCCGCTTCTCTTTTTTTCTGATGAAGCGCAGGATAGGTGGGATTAGGCCCGCATGTTAGGCACTCCGGATCTTTAAGGCGATGAAGGGAGATATTTTGAGGATGAAAATCCCAAAGATCGATAGAGAAGAGTGTCTCTCTAACCGCTTCGCGATCAGCAAAATATTTCATCGCTTCAGTTGTTTGGATACTAGAGATCATCTGCAATATGGGCTGAATAACCCCCACAGAACTACAGGTATCGTGGCTCTCTAATGGCAGTGTCTGCAAGAGACATCGTAAACAGGGCGCAGCCTGGTGATTCGATCGAATATCTCTCCTCTCTAAGGAGGTACTAGATTCAGGGTCAGAGTCAAAATTAAAATTATAACTCATGCCATAACTCTCTAAAGCAGAGCCGAAGATCCACGGTATCCCCTGCTTATAACAGGCATCATTGATCAACATCCGTAGTGCAAGATTATCGGTCCCATCGAGTAATAGATCATGCCCCGCTATCAAAGCTTCAATATTATCACTCGAGACATCAACAATATGGGGAGTGACCTCAATATCACAATTAATCTTAGCAAGATGCTTTTGAAGCGCGATCACTTTTGGGGTTGCATTTTCGGCATCATCCTCTGTAAAGAGAGTCTGCCGCTGTAGATTAGAGCGCTCAACAAAATCACGATCGATCAAGGTTAATCGCCCAAAGCCAGCGCGCGCTAATGTCTCAGCATGTTGTGAGCCTAATGCACCGCACCCTAAAATCACAACATTTGCACGATTAAAGGCCTTCACTCCGATCTTACCGATCTTATAAAAACGGGCTAAACGATCATAACGGGAATCGATCTCACTCATCTTCTCTCTCTATCTCTTGGGGATTATCACTCTATTGATGATTAAGCCTCACCAATTTGATGAGGCCCTTAAAATTAACGCTCATTGCAGAATTAGGAGCTGATCAATCCTGTTAAAGGACTACTAGCCGTTGCATGCCCCTTCATCGGCATACGTTTTGCTTCATACGCTAAACGTCCCGCTTTTGTTGCAAGATTCATCGCTAATGCCATCTTGATGGGATCTTCACTATAAGCGACGGCACTATTCATTAAAACGCCATCAGCACCTAGCTCCATCGCAAAAGCGACATCTTTAGGGCTTCCTAATCCCGCATCGACAATTACCGGCACCGTTGCTTGCTCAATAATATATTGCAAATTGAGTGGATTAATAATCCCCAGTCCACTACCGATCGGTGAAGCTCCCGGCATAATCGCATGGCAGCCCATCTCTTGGAGGCGTCTTGCTAAAACTACATCATCTGAGGTATAGACTAAAACAGTCATCCCCTCTTCAAGCAACATCTCTGTTGCTCGTAAGGTCTCAACAGGATCAGGGAGCAGCGTCTTAGGGCAACCGATAATCTCCACTTTCACCATATCGCAAAGCCCCGATGCATGAGCAAGTTTAGCCGTTCTTACCGCCTCTTCAGCCGTATTTGCTCCAGCGGTATTAGGAAGTAACTTATACTTTGTCAGATCAAGCGCTTCAAGAAGATCAGGCTGATTATCATCAAAAATATTCATCCGACGAACCGCAAAGGTTAAAACCTCCGACTCACTCGCTTCTACTGCACCTTTCTGCTCCTCAAATGTGCGATATTTTCCCGTTCCTAAAAAGAGTCGGGAGTTAAATTCAAATTTTCCTATTTTAAGTGTCATCCTAGCCACCACCTACGAAATGTACAATTTCAAATTGATCACCGGCAACAACAGCTGTTGTCGCGTAATCTTCCTTTTTTACAACTTCACGATTCTTCTCAACAATAAAGAACCTTCGATTCTGTAGATCGAGATGATCAATTAGCACAGCGATATTATCAATATCACGAGCAATCGCCACCTTTTCACCATTAATCACAATCTCTATATGATTCATCTATTACAGTTCCTCTATTCAATCCTTTTCTCGCTTTTGCGCTTTATCTCACTCTTCTCTCACTCTTTGCTTACCGCTTCCATTGATCTGCCTCATCCCCTTTACCTTTTACCCTTTAACCTTTAAAAGCTGATCTTCTCTATCTGACTTCTCTTATCTGATTCGCTACTACTGAGATTTCGCTCCACTAACAGAGCACACATTAACAAGAAGATCGTTCTAAGATCGCTCGTAGCGCTTGCGCCTTAAGACGCCCTCGCTCGATATCAAATAGGTGGTTAGCAACAGGAAAGAGAGCAGACATTACCGCAGCACCATCGATGTAATCGCAGATAGCGGGCAATGTATCGACATCGATCCCACCAATAGCAATCAACTGACCCTGCGGACCCTCTACTTCTTGCGCTTCGATTCTCTTTCTCGCATGAAAAGCGGCAATTAAGGGCTCGATTCCTAAGGCAGGATATTGCTTCTCACTTGTACGGAAGATATGACCTAAATAGCCATAATCATAGTGAGAAAGATTTCGCTCTACCGCTGTGACAGTATGAAAAGAGCGGCCAAACTTCATCTCTGGGAAAGCATCTTGCATACGTGCAATAGAGAGGCTCTGCTCTGTCAAATGGGTTCGAGAAATACCAAATGCTTGAGCAATATCCGCTCGATCATTAATGATCAATTTCTCAAGGGGAATCCCACGCACTAAAATCCGTTCAATCAAAAGACCTAAACTTTTTGAAGAGCGTGACTTCTCTCGAAGCTGAATATAATCCACATAAGGGGTTATCGCTTCGATCATCGATACAAGATTTTCATCTGGAATAGTAGGAATATCTCGCGTTACGGCGTGTAGTAATGTCATCTATTTTCTCCATTGCAGAGAGTCGGCACACACAGCCACGAGCGCAGTGTATTCGCCACTTTCCTCCGCTAGTATTAACTAGATCAGGTGATAAGAGTCCCGAAGTTCTACTTCAATCTCAGCTGTTTTCAACAGCACCTCTAGGGGAATAACAATCGTTTTTCAATGTTTTTTGAGTATAGAAGATCTCCGCCCTTTGAGCAAATCTCTTTTTTTAGAGCTATCATCTTTGCCCCTTTTATGCTAAAAATCAGAGTAGCAATCGCTAACATTAGGGCGATAGAGCGGCAATAAAAAAATACTGATAAAAGCATCCTTGTAAGGATATGCCTCACAAACGAGATCGCCCTTCAATTCCACTTTTAACAGCACTTCCTGCTCGCGACTATAAAGGTAAAGGTAAAGGCTTTCATCGAGCTTCAAATCAGTCCTTAATACCATTCGCCCCATTAACACCATTCATATTTTTTATACGTTTTGTACCTTTTTATACCTTTCTATACCTTTTTATTAAGGAGGAGATCTAAATGCGCGCTATTCGTCGCTTAATTACGCTAGTAGCACTCTGTGGAGTTGCTCAATTCTCAATGGCAAAAGAGCCCACAAAAGAGCTAAAAATCTATAATTGGGTCTCCTATATCGACCAAGAGTTGATCGATGAATTTACTGAGCAGACAGGGATTAGGGTGATCGCAGATGCCTTAGATAGCAATCAGACATTGCTTGCTAAAACATTAACGGGAAATTCTGGTTACGATATTGTCGTTCCCTCCGATTTTGCCGTCACCTATCTAATGGAAGCGGACCAGCTTTTAAAGCTCGATAAAGAGAAGATTCCTAACTATAAAAATATTTGGCCTTTTGCGCTAGAGAGTCTTGCGACTTTTGAAGGGATCAATGATTACGCTGTTCCTTACTTTTGGGGAACAACAGGGATAGGCTTTGATGCTGCAAAAATCCGGGAAGTTGCACCCGATGCACCCCTCGACTCCTATGCGCTGCTACTCGATCCGCAATATGCATCTCAAGTAGCGGAATGTGGAATCTATGTTCTCGATAGTCCGATCGAAACAACGCCTCTGATCAATATGTATCTCGGCATCGATCCAGAATCGACAGATAAAAAGGATCTTGAAAAAGTTCAAGCCACATTAGAGAGCATTCGCCCCTATGTGAAAAAATTCCACTCCTCAGAATATATTAGTGCAATCGCTAACGGTGATGCTTGTCTAGCAGTCGGTTGGTCCGGTGACTTCTTTATCGCTAAAAATGCAGCCGATGAGATGGGCAGAGAGAATGATATTCAATATATTCTTCCCAAAGAGGGCACTATTGTCTGGTTTGATGAGATGGTGATTCTTAAAGATGCAAAAAATGTGGATGAAGCATATCAATTTATTAACTTTATGTTAGATGCTCAAATTAGTGCTCGCGCGACAAATAAGATTATGTTCCCAACGGCGAATGAAGCTGCATTTGCCTATATTGAGCCTGAGCTACGAAATAATCCCATTATCTTCCCCTCTGAAGAGGCCTTAAAAAATGTTCATATTAAACGCCCTTACGATCTCCGCCAGCAGAAAGCATTGACTCGTATGTGGATTAAGATGAAAAGCGGACAATAAAGGCGCTAGAAATGTTTGCAACACTCTTATCGGTTATTCCTATCTTTGGCTTGGTTATGACGGGCTTTATCGCAAAACGGCTCCTGCCTAGCCATGAGTTATGGAAAGGGATTGAAGCATTGGTCTACTACCTCTTCTTCCCGATATTGCTGATTTTAGAGATCTCAAAAGCAAACTTCTCTGAACCTGGATTGATAGAAGCGTTGTTTGCAACATTTATGGCAACGCTTCTTATCGCGCTTCTCCTCTTTCCTATTAAACAACTTTTTAAGATCGAAAATCGACTCTTTACCTCTATCTTCCAAGGAGGAACGCGCTATAACTCCTATGTCTTCCTAGCGCTCTCACAATCGCTCTTTGGCAGTGCCGGAATTATTATCGCCGGCGTCTTTATGGCCTATATGATTATCACCATCAATATCCTCTGTATTGCGGTTCTCAATCTCTATGGGAGTCACCAAAATGGTAAAAAGAGTCTTGGTGGAATCTTTATCGCATTGCTGAAAAACCCTCTGATTATCGGCGTTTTGATCGGGATAGTTGCCAATCTCTTACAGATTGAATTAACAGGCCCCCTCAAACAGTGGATGCTCTATTTGGGAAATAGTGCAACACCGCTGAGCCTCATGTCGGTAGGCGCAGGACTGATTATGATGATGGATGCCGGCAAGATGAAGGCGATTACGTTTGCCATTGCCGTTAAATTACTTCTGATGCCGGCAATAACGCTTCTGCTCTTACAGCTTCTCAATGTTGATGGGGTTACAGCGGGCATCGCGCTCCTCTTTGCAACAATGCCCTCTGCAGGAAATGCTTATATTCTCTCGCGACAAATGGGTGGCGACTCCGAAGCGATGGCCTCAATAATCACCTGGAGTACGCTCTTTTCTATCATCACCATTCCCCTGATTATGAGCCTCATTATTCAATGATTAATTTCGACATTATCCTTCGATAACCGCCCTTCGAACTTAAGAGACTAAAGCAAGCTTAAATTCTGTCGGAGTCATATTGGTAATCTCCTTAAATTTACGACTAAATGCACTATGATCGATATAACCACACTGCATAGAGACCTCCGTAATAGAGAGATCCTGCGCAAGAAGATCGATCGCATGCTCAAAGCGCTTCTTCTGAATCAGTTGTAGCGGCGTCATCAGAAAGATCTCCCGAAACTGCCGATTCAATTGGGAAACAGAGAGATGGGCAATCTCTGCTAACTCCTGCGTCGTAATCTGCGTAAAAAAGTTCTCACTCACATAATCGAGAACTCGATTGAGCCGCACATTAAGATCAGTTCGCACAAGCTTATCATCCTGAAGATCGACCGATATTCCCACAATACCCACGACATGAAGATGAATATCGGTAATGGGTATTTTTGTCGTCATACACCAGCCCATCGAGCCATTATTATAGGTATGGAGTTCTAGTCGATTCAAAATATGTCTACCTGTCTCAATCACCTTAAAATCTTGCGCTTCATAGAGCGAACCAAATTGACTTTGGAAGACATCGGTCGAGGTGCGTCCAATAATCTCTGTTAATGACTTCATGCCACTTCGCTCTAAAAAATAGTTATTCACTAGCTGATAACGCGCAGCACGATCTTTGACAAAAAAGGTGATATTTGACATCGAATTGATCAGCGGCATAATCAATTGTATATGTTTTGTAAACTCCTCTAAACTGCTCACTAAAAAAGCCTGCTGGCCTTGATACTTTTCCAAAAAATTTTGTATCAACATGAAGTTCCTCCTTTGGGTAACCAGTGATTGATCGCGGGCACTTTCTCTTTTTTATTCTCATTTTTATCGTTTTTATCGGTGCAATATTTTTTTAGAATCGATCTTTCTCTATTTCAAAGAGATCCTCTCATCTCACCTATTTAAGATTTTCATAGTGCTTTTCATAGTGCTTTTCATTGTGCTAATTAGCGCATCACTTTGATCAAAACATATCAAGAAACCTCAGGATAAATCAAGCAGACTAAATATTAAGCACCACAAATCGATGGCGTAGAGGAGAAATAGAGAATGCATCATTCATCACTTCAAAGAATAAAAGTCTTAGATTCACACACTGGCGGCGAACCGACCCGTCTTGTTTTAGAAGGATTTCCAGATCTTGGCGCAGGCTCGATGGCAGAGCGCCTTCAAATTTTAAAAAACCAGTTTGATCACTTCCGTCAGGCGGTCATCTTAGAGCCGCGAGGCAATGATGTGCTTGTGGGTGCCCTCCTCTGTTCACCAACAAATCCAGAAGCAACCGCCGGAGTGATCTTTTTTAATAATAAGGGCTATCTCGGGATGTGTGGTCATGGCACCATCGGCTTGATGGCCTCCCTTCTCTATCTACAGAGCGCTAAAGCTGGCGAGCATCTTATCGAAACACCCGTTGGCGATATTCGCACAACACTCCATGAAGATGGCTCTGTGAGCTTAAAGAATGTCCCCGCTTATCGCTACAAGAAAGCAGTGAGTGTCGATGTTCCTGAGTTAGGGATTGTCACCGGCGATATCGCTTGGGGCGGCAATTGGTTCTTCCTTGTGAATCAACACTTTTGCGATATTGAGCTCAAAAATGCTGCGCAATTGAGTGATGTTACTTTAAAAATTATGGCCGCACTTAAAGTTGCCGGCATCACCGGGGCTAATAATGAAGAGATCGACCATATTGAACTCTTTCAACCGACACCCACGGCAGATAGCCGCAGTTTTGTAATGTGCCCAGGTGGCGCTTATGATCGATCCCCTTGTGGAACAGGAACGAGTGCTAAGATCGCAACATTGGCTGAAGATAATTTATTAGCGGAAGGAGAATTGTGGATACAAGAGAGCGTGATCGGTAGTCAATTTCAAGCGAGCTATCAACGAGAGGGCGAGAAGATTATTCCCACAATTCGAGGACGCGCCTATATCTCCGGAGAGAGTACCCTTCTTCTCGATCCTGAAGATCCATTCCGTTACGGCATCGCCCCTCTCTAGTCGCAATCTTCAATAGAGCAATCTCTAATAGAAGTATTAACAAAATAGAGCTAACTAAAAATATACCCAACTAAAAACCCTTCGGTCCATCATCTTTCAAGAGGAGCAGAGATCTTTATGGCAGGAATAGAGAGACAAGTGGAGAGACAGATGATTGTTGTCGGTGGCGGCCTAATCGGATTGATGATCGCCCTGAAACTCCAAAAAGCGGGCATCGATACCCTTTTACTGGAAAAAGAAGAGGTAGGACGGGGTGCTTCTTGGGGCAATGCAGGACATATTGCCACCGAGCAGGTCTATCCTGTTGCCGATCCTTCGATGCTAAAATCGCTGCCGAAGATGTTACTCGATCCTCTCGGGCCACTTCGTATTGATTGGCGCTATCTACCACAGCTGATGCCTTGGGGAATCAAGCTTCTCAATAATATGCGGTCAGCACCCTTTGAGCGAATTCATCAGACACTCAAAAAATTGAATGAAGCGGCACTTCCCTCTTGGGAAAATTTTAAAACAGAGTGGGATCTTCACCCTTGGGTCAAAATTGAAGGATCACTTCTTGTCGCTGAAGAGCATCGCTCTTTAGAGCAACTTCAACAACATGGAGAGAAGCTCAACCAGATCGGTATTCGTAATCAATTTCTCCCACAAACTGCGCTACTAAAAAAGAGTCCGGCATTAGCAGACTCTCAACTAGGCGGATTACTCTTTCCCGATACGGGGCATATTGTCGACCTCTCAGCAATGATTGAGCATCTGTTAACACAGTTTCAAGAATTAGGGGGCGAGGTGATTGAAAACTTTGAGGTCAAATCACTGCAAAAAGAGACTTCTCACAAAATAGAGGTGACCGGCAATGGGCAAGTTTTTACCGCGGAGAGTATTGTCTTAGCAACGGGAGCATTCTCAAAGCCATTTGCGAAAGCGCTAACCGGCTTCAACCTCCCCTTAGAGACTGAACGTGGCTACCACCTGATGTTGCCGCATGAAAAGGGTCGCCTTACGATTCCAGTCTCAAGTCTCGATCGTAAATTTATTATGACCCCAATGAATCAGGGTTTAAGACTTGCTGGCACAGTGGAGTATGGCGGATTGAAACTTCCACCCGATATGCGCCGCGCACAAAATTTTCTCCCATTAGCAGCACCGATGTTAAGGGAGCCCTTAAATAAGAGTGATGCCACAGAATGGATGGGCTTTCGCCCGACGATGGCAGATTCACTCCCTGTTATCGATCGTGTTGACAACTGCTACTACGCCTTTGGCCATCAACATTTAGGTATTACCCATGCCACCTTAACGGCAGAGATCATTACGGCACTCTATCTCAAGCAATCCCCGCCGATCGATTGCCAACCCTTTGCAATCGATCGTTTTTAATAACTTTAATAACTTTAATAACAATTAAAGATCAGAAAACTGATTAATAGACCAATCATAGGAGATTGAATAATGAAATTACATGGTATCTACGTTCCTTTAGTCACCCCTTTTAAAGAAGATGGTTCCCTCGATATTGCAACTTTAGAGCAGTTAACAGAACAATTTATCGCAAAAGGGGTTGCAGGTCTTGTCGCTTGTGGCACAACGGGAGAGTATTACACCTTAACAGAGGAAGAGAGAGCGGCGGTATTATCCACTGTCGCGAAAGTTGCTAAGGGGCGCGTAACACTCATCGCAGGCATCAATGATCTTTCAACTGCCGGCACTGTAAAGCGAGCAAAAGAGGCAGCTGCATTGGGATATGAAGCATTTATGTTAGCGCCGCCTGCCTATAGCTTACCGGATCAAGCCGGTTTAATTGCCCATTATGAAACAGTTGCCGCCGCCACTGATATCCCTATCATTATGTATAACTTCCCGGCTCGTGTTGGAATTGAGATCGAATATGAGAGCGTTCTCCATCTTGCGAAAAATCCAAAAATTATCGGCCTTAAGGAGAGTAGCGGTGATTTTAGCCGAGCGCTTCGCTTACTTCAGACCCCTTTTGAAGATTTTGAGATTGTCTGTGGTTGTGATGATCAGCCGGTTGACTTCTTCTTCTGGGGTTCTCAAAGCTGGATCGCCGGTGCGGGGAATGTCTTCCCTGAAGAGCAGGTTGCACTCTTTAATGCCACACAGAAAGGGGATTGGGATCTTGCACGCAATATTATGAAAGAGATCTACCCCGCGATCCATTCAATGGAGTCAGGCAACTATAATCAGAAAGCAAAATTGGGCTGTCTAAAAGCAACACTCTCTGTTGGAAAAGTAAGACTCCCCTTATCTGATCTCTCTGATGAGGAGCGCGATGCCTTCTTAGCATTCTTCCGCTAAAAGGAGCAGATACAAAAGGGAGAAAATGATGAGTAATCAAACAGGATCGATGCGATTTTCCATTGATTATTGTCGAAGATCTCATGATACTAATTCTCCCTTTTTTCTGAAACGCTTCACTTTTAACAAGATAAGAGCGAAACGTACGACAGAAGAAAATAGTGAATCACAAATCGTGAATCGTGAGTCGCAAATAGAGATTCAGATAAATTTAAGGAGAATATTGATGATTAGAAAAAAAGAAGAGATCTTTGAGCAAGCCCAAAAAGGCGCGCTTATTGCGCAAAATAGAATTGCCGGTCATCCACTTAATAACGCCGTTTTGGAGAATATCTCTCCGATAGATAAAAATATCATTGGCACCATTACTGATGGCGATGCCAACGATATCGATGCAGCCGTCAAGGTTGCAAGAAGCACCTTTGAATCGGGAATCTGGAGTAAAAAATCTCCGGCAGAGCGTAAAGAGGTGATGTTACGATTTTGCGATCTACTTGAAAAGCATCAAGAGGAACTTGCTGCACTCGATGCGGTTGATGCCGGTAAGCCCATTACAGAGTGTCTCAACACCGATATGCCAGCAACGATTGAGACTTTCCGCTGGTATGCTGAAGCAATCGATAAACTCTTTGGAAAAGTCGCCCCTACAGATAGCGATACGTTAGGACTTATTGTTAGAGAACCGATCGGCGTTGTCGGTGCAGTATTACCATGGAACTTCCCGGCGCAGATGTTTGCTTGGAAAGTGGCGCCGGCATTAACTGCTGGAAATTCTGTCATTGTAAAACCTGCAGAATTGACCTCACTCAGTGCTTTTAGAATGGTTGAACTTGCATATGAAGCAGGCATCCCGGAGGGGGCTTTGAGTCTTGTTCTAGGATTAGGAGAAAAGGTTGGTGAGGCGCTCGGTCGCCATATGGATGTTGATGTGGTCTCCTTTACGGGATCAACCGAAGTGGGCCGTTACTTTCTAAAATACTCTGCTGAGAGCAACCTCAAAGAGATCATCTTAGAATGTGGTGGAAAAAGCCCTCAAATTCTCTTTGAAGATGCCGATATTGATGCCGCGATTCCCCATATTCTCGCCTCAGCCTTTTGGAATATGAGTGAGAACTGTAGCTGTGGCTCTCGCCTACTTCTTCATGAATCGATTAAAGAGGAGGTTTTAGAAAAGTTAGTTGCGGCACTCTCTGAATGGAAAGTAGGAAATCCTTTAGATCCTTCTGTCTCTATCGGGCCGATGATCGAAGAGGCGCACTTTAACAAAGTCAAATCCTTTATCGATATCACGCTAAAAGAGGGAGGCAACCTCGTTGCCGGCGGTAAAATCCATTCCGACTTAGGCAGTGGTTGGTATGTTGAACCGACAATTTTTGATAATGTTCGCTCCGATATGACCCTCTTTCAAAATGAGGTCTTTGGTCCTGTTCTTGCCGTTGTGAGCTTCCAATCAGATGAAGAGGCGATCACGCTCGCAAATGACTCTCACTATGGTTTAGCTGCCTCTTTCTATACCCAAAATATCAAGCGAGCTTTCCATGTTGCTGCCGCGATTAAAGCAGGAACCATCTCAGTCAATGGCTTTAGTGAGGGGGATATTACTACACCTTTCGGAGGTTTTAAACAATCAGGTTTTGGCGGTAAAGATAATGGCTTAGAAGCCTTTGAACAATATACCGCACAGAAAGTGATCTGGTATATGCATTAATCACTGTCCATTAATCAGTATCCATTAATCAGTGCCACTGTAATAACTAACATAACGGGCATAACTGGCATAACTGTAATAACAGAAGAGAGGGAGAGGGAGAAGGTCTCCCTTGCCCCTCTTCCCTATTACTACTTTAGCAATTAACGATAAATCAACTAAAAATCATCAATCCCAATCAGCAATTCAAGTCAGCAATTCAAATCATCGATACGTTACTGTATCGAATATCTAAGAATTACTACCAAACAAAAAAACATTTCGACCCTATCGATCACTATAAAAATAGAAAAAATAGAGATTCAAATCATTAAATAAGATCGATCATCAATAAAAATAGGGCGATATCATCGGAGGATAAAACTATGCAAAGCATCGTTGATACATTGGTAGGCTATATCTGGGGAAATGCACTTGTTGCACTCTCTCTCGGAGCTGGTCTCTATTTCACAATTATCACTCGAGGAGTTCAATTTCGTTATCTGATCGAGATGATCAAACTTCTTAAAGAGGGAAAAAGCTCTCAAGAAGGGATCTCTTCATTTCAGGCCTTCTGTCTAGCGCTCTCAAGTCGAGTAGGTGTCGGTAATATTGCCGGCGTTGCCACTGCAATCGCTGCCGGTGGTCCAGGCGCAATCTTCTGGATGGCAGTAATGGGGCTATTAGGTGGCGCAAGCGCTTTTGCCGAATCAACCCTTTCACAGATCTATAAACAGAAAGTAGATGGGCAATATCGTGGTGGCGCACCCTACTACATTGAGCGAGGTCTTGGCTGGAAACCTTTTGCTATTTTAATGGCGGTCGTGATCTGTATCTCATATGGTTTCTTAGTGCCGGGAATCCAATCAAATACTATTGCCGATTCTTTTAATACTGCATTTAATATCCCGCCCGTTTTAACAGGCATTGTTATAACTATCGCAATGGCTTATCTCATCTTTGGGGGTGTTAAACGTATTGCGAATTATGCCGATAAGATTATTCCCATCATGGCGCTTCTCTATATCATCTTAATGTTTGTGATCTTAGGGGCGAATATTACACAAGTCCCGGCGATGTTTAAACTGATTATCTCGAGTGCATTTGGGATGGATGCGATCTTTGGGGGTATTGTGGGCTTAGCGGTTGCTTGGGGTGTAAGGCGCGCGGTCTTCTCAAGTATGGCTGGTGCCGGAGAGGCAACTTTTAGCTCAGCCGCAGCTGAAGTGAGTCATCCTGTTAAACAGGGATTAATTCAAGGGTTTTCAATCTATATCGATACCGTCATTGTCTGTGTTGCAACAGGATTAATGATCTTAATTACCGGCATGTATAATGTCATACCTCCCGGCGGTGAAGCTCTCGTTGAGAATATCCCCGGTATCAGAGCAGGAAGTGCTTGGTCTCAAATGGCGGTATCAAGTGTCTTTCCTAATGCCGGCGCTGGATTTGTCGCAATTGCAATCTTCCTCTTCGCCTTTACCACATTAATGGCCTACTACTATATTGCCGAGACGGCGATGATCTTCTTAGATCGTAAGATTAAATATCCCCTTTTAACACTCTTATTAAAATTTATCTTCCTTCTCACAATGTTCTTCGGCAGTATTGAATCGGTCGATTTAATGTGGGGATTTGGAGATATTGGCTTCGGTAGTATGAGTTACCTCAATCTTGTGGGAATTATCCTTCTCTCAAAACCACTCTATCGCACCTTTAAAGATTATGAGCGCCAAAAGCGGGAAGGAAAAGACCCCATCTTTAATCCTGATATTGCCGGCGTTAAGAATGCAGATCTATGGCGTGAAATCAGTAAAAAGTATGAGGAAGGCAATACCTACAATGGTGGCTCAAAACCTCATACGATTGCTGATCGATTAGAAGACCGTTACAAACATGAGGCACCCATTAGGAGAAAACCCCTTCCATCAGATCTTTAAAGAGCATTTAACAAATAGATGAAATCTATTTAAAAATCAGTAGAAAACAGAAAAGTAGAGCGTTACGGAATCATAACCGCAACGCTCTTTTTAATTTATCAAATATAGCTCCCCTCCTCTCAACAATGAAAACAGCAATCTGCCGGCATGCTCCCGGCGATGAAGGATCTTTTATTTGTATCAACAGAAGCTGACTCATAGCGGGAGGGAATGCTTGCAACACCAGAAAGATCACGCGCCCGCAGATGAGCGATCGTTTAATCCCTCAACTTTAATCCCTCAACTTTAATCTCTCAACCATTACTCTGATAATCTCGGCATTAAAATGCCGATCTGCCAGCATGCTTCCCGGCGATGAAGGATCTTTTATTTGTATCAACAGAAGCTGACTCATGGCGGGAGGGAATGCTTGCAACACCAGAAAGATCACGCGCCCGCAGATGAGCGATCGTTTAATCCCTCAACTTTAATCTCTCAACCATTACTCTGATAATCTCGACATTAAAATGCCGATCTGCCGGCATGCTTCCCGGCGATGAAGGATCTTTCATTTGTATCAACAGAAGCTGACTCATAGCGGGAGGGAATGCTTGCAACACCAGAAAGATCACGCTCTCGCAGATGAGCGATCGTTTAATCTCTCAACTTTAATCTCTCAACCATTACTCTGATAATCTCGACATTAAAATGCCGATCTGCCGGCATGCGATTATTAAAAGAGCATGATCGTTCTCTCCGGCAGCACTCAAATCTTCTTACTTCAGATAGCAAAAAGGCACCTTCAATTGATGATGCCTTTCCATATTCCTAACTCTCTACTCTATAGAGCGGGATCGATTTGAACATTGTTCTCTATTCACCGCCTAATAGCAACATTAAAAATGCGCCAAAAATGACAAGATGAGCAACACCATCCACCTTATTGGTTCGGCCACTATCAAATGTTGCCTGGCAGAGTACAAATAGTCCCGCTAATAGCACAACATCGGTAATGGGCAGACCTAAAATAATCTGATGCCCTGTTAAGAGAGAGATAATAACAACCGCAGGAACGGTTAGAGAGATTGTTGCTAAAACAGAACCGAAATACATATTAACTGCGCGTTGTAACTTATTATTCAAGACTGCTCGCATCGCCCCTAATCCTTCCGGCGCAAAGATCAAAATCGCGACAATCAACCCTGTTAAAGCTTTCGGCGCATTGAGATTATCAAGCAAAGATTCTAAAGGAGCTGAATCTACCTTAGTAATCGCAACCACCGAGATCAGATGAATCACCAACCAGATACCATGCCAAAGATTGGAATGTGGAGAGGGAATCCCTTCATGATTCTCATCCTGATCTTCATGATCATAGATAAAGAGGCTCTGATGAGTTCTTGTCTGAATCACAAGGAAAACAGCGTAAAGAACAGCTGAAAGAAATGCTACAACAATTAATTGTCCTTTGCTAAAGGTTCCACCCGGCATAAAGCTTGGTAGAATCAAAACCACTAGAACCAGTGGGATAATCGCTGTTGTATATTGCGTCACCCCACCTAAATTGACATGTTGTGTCTTAAACTTTCGCCCCCCTAAAAGTAGCGAAATCCCCACAAAACCACTAATTACTAACATAATCAATGAATAGAGCGTATCTCGCATCAATGTGGCATAAGGATCGACCCCATTCTCCCCAACACCAGGGCTTGATGACATCACCGCCGTAATTAAGCTTACCTCTAAGATCACAACTGAAAGACTCAAGATCAACGAACCATAAGGTTCTCCTAAGCGATGGGCAAAGATATCTGCATGACGCACCACACTAAAAGCACTATAGAGAATAGCCACTAATGAGATGAGATTAATTAAGATCAAAAAGGGGGTGGATTTCGTACTTCCAAAAAAGAGATCAAATGCAATGACGATAATTGCCAATAGGAGCGCATACTCCTTATGCCGCGTTCCTCTCTTTTCACTCACTACTTCACTCATCTGCAACTCCTCTTGTTAACTGTTATCGATATAACCCATTATTCCATTATCTCACTTTATAAATTGAGACGTTAAAAAATAGCGACGATAATAGAAGCAATAAAAAACAATAAAAAACAATAAAAAAGACAATAAGAAGACAATAAGAAGACAATAAAAAAAGGATGTTGCCATCCTTTCTTCAACTTCGATCACTCTTGATAAAGACGCTCTCTAAAATTTCCGCTCTACAGCATAATTTGCCAATGTTTTCAGCGCTTCTTTATAAGGAGATTCCGGTAGACGGCGCAATGCTTCAATCGCAAGTTTTGCTTGCGCAACTGCTACTTGATGTGTGTAATCGAGCGATTTTGTCTTCTCAATCACCGCTAAAATAGCATCTAATTTTGAGATATCGGCGTTGACAAGTGCATCTTGAATTAAGGCTGCATCTTCTTCCGTCCCTGCACGCATCGCATAGATCAAGGGGAGCGTCGGTTTTCCTTCTGCAAGATCATCCCCGGTATTTTTACCCATCTCTGCAGCCGTTGCGGTGTAGTCTAAGATATCATCAATCAATTGAAACGCTGTCCCTAGATACATGCCGTAAGTTGCCAGCTCTTTTTCAAAATCATCGCCTCCCGCTTCTCGCGTTAGGATTCCGGCAACTGCCCCGGCAGCTTCAAAAAGACGCGCTGTCTTAGAGTAGATGACATTCATATAATTCTCTTCGGTGGTATCGGGATCACCAATATTCATCAACTGCATCACCTCCCCTTCTGCAATCACATTTGTCGCATCAGAGAGAATCCGCATAATAGGCATCGAATCGAGACTGACCATCATCTGGAAAGAGCGAGTATAGATAAAGTCGCCTACAAGGACCGCTGCCTCATTTCCCCACAACTCATTAGCGGTCTCTCGACCGCGACGCATATCGGAGTGATCAACGACATCATCATGAAGAAGCGTTGCCGTATGAATAAATTCAATCAAGGCAGCCGCAGTGATATGCCCTTCTCCCTCATATCCCGCAGCACGCGCAGCAAGAAGCGTAATCAAGGGCCGTAAACGTTTGCCGCCAGATGAGACAATATATTGTCCGACTTGATTGATCAGGACGACATCTGAATGAAGCGCCGTTAATATCTTCTGATTAACAGCGGTAAAATCTCTCTTTGCAAGCGCTTGAACAGCTTCTATTGACATTGCGTAACTACCTTAGTTATTAAAAATGAATAGCATAAATATAAATTGATCATCCCAAAATAGAGGTATATCGCTGAGAATAATCATACTCTAAAAGGATGCTTAATCTCTCTATTATAAGGGTTATTGAGGATAATGGTAATCTCTTCTTATGATCTCTCCCTAAGAGATGCTCAAGCGTTATATCGGGCTTTCTATTAGCCTTTCTATTAGGCTTTCTATTGGGCTCTCTCCTAAAAGAGGGCCCTTATCGTTTTAGGGCTCAATTGACCTGATAAAGTGCGGCATCCGGGCGATATTGAAAACGAATTTTAGGAAGATAATCCCGATTAATACTCATCACCTGATGACAGATACGTCCATGAAAGCGGTAGTCACTCTCATAACATTGATCAACGCGCCAGAGTGCTGGCATCGATTGCTGCAGTGATTGAAGCTCTAAAAGATAACCTTCTCGCTCTTGTAGAAGATGCTGATATTTCTCATCGGCCGCTAACTGCTTCTCCACATAAGATTTTAAGTTCTCGACCTCATCACCTATCTCAGGCATCTCCTTTAAGCGCTTTCGACTCTCCTCTTCCTGCTTTTTATAATGGAGAGCAAGAGCTTCATCGATTGTTTTAAGATCCTTATCAAGCGCTAAATTCTTCTGCAATTGGGTCTCATATTCACTGATTAGATTTTTAATCCGTTTGTCGAGCGTCTTATCATTGAGTGCAAAGCGCGAGCCATCTTGATGTGTATAGATTCCGGGAAGATGCTCAACACTATTAGCAAAAAGTGCTTGGTGAGAGAGATATTGATCCTTTTTGTCACCTGCAAAACGGGGGAGCGTCTCCATCTCTATTAACCAGTTTTGATCATCACCTTCTTGCGCGACAACAATCGCATCAAAACTATTCTTCTCATCCCCATTTAAGGGCGTATAGATCTTAATATTGCCAAACGTTGTCAAAAACTGATAACGACCATCTCGATACTTAAATGTTCCATTGATATCGTAGAGTGAACGCTGCTCATCAATCGGGGAGACCGTCTTAATATGGCTACTGATAATCTCAATCCCCGAAGAGGGATCACGTAAAGTCTGAAGATCAGCTAAATCAGGCCCCGCTGGCTGACAAGCTGCTAGTAAAAATGTACTTCCTAACAGTAAAGCAATCTTATTCCAGTGTCGATTCATCTCATATGACTCCTCTTTCGCTTAAAATTATCGATTATGAGTGAATCATATTAACGTAAAACGCTTTTAAGAATCACTTCTTTCTCTAGATCTTTCTCGAAAAAAATGACTTTAGATCCCAATAAGTCGTCCATCAAAAGAGAAAAAAGAAGAAAACTCTTAAAGAAATGCACATTAAATAATCAAAATTTGTGCATTATTGTAACAAGATAAGTTTCCCATAAACCCACGGTCCCTATAAAAGATAACTTTGCGATAACGATCATAATTGCTATAAGTTAATATTTAATAAAATTTTTTAACAAAAATTAAATATCAATATCTGTAATTATTGATTGAAATCAATATAAAGGTATGTATAAATAAGGTTGCATGTAACACGCTATAAGGAAATATTAATCACGAGATAATATATAAAATCATAAAAGAAGATTAAAAAGAAGATTGAACCAAATCAAAAGCATGCTAATCAATCTATTATCGATCATTCAATCAACATTGTAGAGGGAGAGTAGTGCTGTCTAAAAAGTCGTAAAAAATAGAATTATCAAAATTCATATAAACAAAATCTGAATAGAACATTGAATAGAACATAAATAAAATATAAAAAATTTAAGTAATCAGTTTATCAAGATTGAAAATGAAAATATAAAAATAGACCTGTTGCTCAATAAATCCACCACGTCTCCCAACAACTAATAAAAGGTGGATTATTGAAACGCGCAGGAACAAAGCTCAAAGGAGAAGTTTATGAGTAAAAAGATATCATCTATCGATGTCTTATTTTTAGCCATGGGCGCAATGCTAGGCTGGGGTTGGGTCATTTTATCAGGAGAATGGGTGGCAACTGCAGGGTTTCTTGGCGCCTCTATCGCTTTCTCGGCTGGTGGATTGTTAATTATTTTAATCGGTTTAACTTATGCCGAACTAGCAACCGCAATTCCTGAAACCGGAGGAGGCATTGCCTTTGTTCAACGTGCGTTTAATATGCCTTTAGCCTTTCTCGCTGGCTGGTCGGTTCTATTTGGCTATATGTCTGTAATTGCCTTTGAGGCCGTTGCACTCCCCACTGTTATTGACTATATATCACCACTAAACCACCACATTCACCTCTGGAATATTGCCGGCTCAGATGTCTACCTTACCTGGGCCTTGATAGGATCATTTGGTGCGCTCTTACTTGGCGCGCTAAACTATCGGGGGATAAAATCTGCAACGATTTTACAAACCGTCTTTACAATCGCCATTGTCGGCGTGGGTTTCCTCTTAATTATTGGCGCAGGCTACAATGGAGACTCTGAAAACCTTAAACCCTATTTTAGTGGTGGGTTTGATGGTCTTATGCAAGTTCTTATTATGGTTCCCTTTATGTTTGTCGGATTTGACGTCATTCCACAGATTGCGTCAGAAGTAAAAGCAACTAAGTCGATTGGGAAAATTTTAATTATCTCCATTCTCTCCGCCTTAGTCTTTTACGTTCTAATTATTTATGGTGTCTCTATTGGTCTTCCTCATAGCGAGCTTTTAACTTCCAAATTAGCAACAGCCGATGCGATGAGTAATCTATTTGATAGCCCGCTATTAGGAAAAGTGCTTGTTGTTGGAGGAATTGCGGGAATTATTACTAGCTGGAATGCTTTCGTGATCGGAGGTAGTCGTATTATGTATGCAATGGCCATTCGAGGAATGCTACCCCAATGGTTTGCTAAGATGCATCCCAAATTTCATACACCATCTAATGCCATTATCTTTTTAACGGCACTTGCGTTCCTCGCACCTCTTCTTGGCCGACAGGCATTAAACTGGCTTGTTAATGCAGGTAGTATCGGCATTGTTTTGGGCTACCTTATTGTCACACTTGCTTTCTTGCAGCTACGAAAATTGGAGCCTAATCTTGAGAGGCCTTATGCGGTCAAATACCCCAAAACAATTGGTTGGATTGCAGTTTTACTCAGTATTGGCTTTCTTTCCCTCTACCTTCCAGGAATGCCGGCAGAATTAAATTTCCCCATTGAGTGGAGCCTTGTTTTAGGTTGGTATCTCATTGGTGCATACTTCCTTCTAGGTCACTCAAAAGGTAAATACCATCAAAAAAGTTTTTTAAGCGAAGTAAAATCAAGATAACGCTTAAAAATGAATCCTCAAACTCATTAATAAAAATTGGTTTTTAAAAACAGTCAAAAGGAGATAGAAATGTCTTATAACACCGAACAACTACAAAAAATGCGTCAGCAATATGTTGCAAGAGGCGTCAGCAATGGTAATCTCAATATCGCTAAAAGCGCAAAAAATGCAACGATCATCACAGAAAAGGGAGAAGAATTTATCGATTTTGCCGGAGCAATTGGTGTGATGAATGTTGGCCATAGCCATCCTAAAGTTATTGCTGCAATTAAAGCGCAACTCGATCATTTTACCCACCCGGGCTTTAACGTCATGATGTATCAAAGTTACTTAGAGGTTTGTAAGCGCCTTTGTGAAATAACCGCAGGAGATCATGATAAGAAAGCGATTCTCTTTAATACCGGTGCTGAAGCTGTCGAAAATGCTGTAAAAATTGCTAGAAAATTTACCGGTAGAACAGGCGTTGTCGCTTTTAATAGAGCCTTCCATGGCCGAACAAATCTCACCATGGGAATGACAAGTAAAGTGAAACCTTACAAAGTTGGTTTTGGGCCTTTTGCTTCTGAAATCTATCAAGCGCCTTTTCCTTACCTTTATCAGCGCCCAGCACACATGAATGAAGAGGAGTATATCGACTATACCATTCATCGCTTCGATCAGTTTTTTAAGGCCACTGCATCACCTGAAACGATTGCTTGTCTCGTAATGGAGCCTGTTCAAGGAGAGGGCGGTTTTATCATTCCCCCTAAACGCTTTGTTGAACATGTGTACCATTTCTGTCAGAAAAATGGCATCATTTTCGTTGCAGATGAGATTCAGACCGGCTTTTCTAGAACCGGGAAACTCTTTGCTATGGAGAACTTTGACATTGTTCCTGATCTTATGACCACTTCAAAATCCTTAGCGGCGGGAGTTCCGTTAAGTGCTGTTGTTGGACGAGCAGAGATTGTCAATGCCCCTAATCCTGGTGAATTGGGCGGAACATTTTCAGGAAGCCCACTCGCATGTGCCGCTGCACTTGCGGTAATGGAGATTGTTGAAGAAGAGAATCTTAACGAAAAAGCAGAAGCTTTAGGTCAAAAACTAGAGGAGTATCTCACTGAACAACAGAGTAAACACCCTTACATTGGTGATATTCGTCGCTTAGGGGCAATGGTCGCGGCAGAAATTGTCCAATCCCCTGAGAGCAGAGTTCCAGATGCAGAAAAAACAAACGCTATTACAAAATATGCCAATGATCATGGATTGCTCCTTCTTTCAGCTGGCATCAATAGTAATGTGATCCGTTTCTTAGCACCCTTAACGATTACAGATTCTGAGCTTGAGAGAGGATTAACCATTTTGACAGAAGCGTTCAATCAATAGTTAAAACGCATAATGAGTGATAAGGTGATAGTGAGGATAGTGAGAATATTGAAGCTATTTTTAAAGCTTGAAAAGATTAATCTCAATCTCACTATCATCTTGATGAAAGAATATTACTAAACCAGGTTACTGAGCCAGGCTACTGAATCATTTCTCTAAATCTATCCTTCATATAATTTAAATTTAAAGTAACACAAGTATAAAGTAGCATCAGTGACTCTGAATACTCGTGATACATTGTTTTCTCAATAGAATCATTATCAGTACGATGCCATAGACCCAGGGGTCTATTATCAAAACAGGAGCAGTTATGAGCAATACAATTGATGTTAGAAATCCAGCGACAGGGGAGCTGATTGCCACCATCCCTGCAGATAGTCAAGAGAGCATTAATGCTAAACTCAAAGCAGGATATGAAGCCTTTAAAACTTTCTCAAAGACAACCGCATATGAGCGAGCGACACTCTTAAATCGCTGGGCGGAACTGATTCTTGAACATCAAGAAGAACTTGCCGAGATCATGACTAAAGAAAATGGTAAGCCGCTTAAAGAGTCTCGAGGAGAAGCTGCCTATACCGCAAGCTATCTCACCTGGTTTGCTGAAGAGGCAAAACGGCTCTATGGGCGCACTATTCCCGCAAATAGCACTAATAAACGGCTTTTAGTCACACGTCAGGGCGTTGGCTTAGTGGCGGCGATTACCCCTTGGAACTTTCCGGCAGCGATGATGACACGGAAAGCAGGTCCGGCACTTGCTGCGGGTTGTACCTTTATTGTCAAGCCGGCAGAAGATACGCCCTTAACAATGATTCGTCTATTGGAACTAGCGCATGAAGCTGGCATTCCTAAGGATGTGATTCAGATCGTTAACGGTCGAGGAGCTGATGTAGGTCCACTCTTTACCAATAGCCCTTATGTTAGAAAGATCACTTTCACCGGATCAACGCCAGTTGGAAAACAGCTCATCAAAGAGAGTGCTGATACAGTTAAACATGTCTCTATGGAATTAGGTGGACATGCCCCCTTTATCGTCTGTGAAGATGCGGATATTGATTATGCGGTAACACAAGCGATTGCTTCAAAATTCCGTAATGCGGGACAAACCTGTGTTTGTGCTAACCGCTTTCTCGTCCATGAATCGGTGATTGACGAATTTAGTGAAAAATTTGCACAAGCTGCAAAAGCGCTCAAAGTAGGAAATGGCTTAGAAGAAGGGGTTGATGTGGGACCTGTCATCAATAAAAAAGGCTTTGATAAGATCACAGCACAAATTGAAGATGCAACAGCAAAAGGCGCCAAAATACTTGCCGGCGGGACAACCTTCTTTGATGATGAGAAGGGCTTCTACTTTGTTCATCCAACGGTTTTAAGCAATGTCACTCTAGAGATGAATATTATGCAGGAGGAGACCTTTGGTCCTGTTGCCCCTATTACGCCTTTTAAGAGTGATGCCGAAGCTGTTGAGATTGCCAATAGCACTCCATTTGGCCTTGCAGCTTACTTCTTCACCAATAACTATAAACGAGGAATCTACTTCCAAGAGCACCTCGACTTTGGTATTTTAGGGTGGAATGATGGTCTACCAAGCACAGCTCAAGCCCCCTTTGGAGGCATGAAAGAGAGCGGAATTGGGAGCGAAGGGGGAACTGAAGGAATCGAACCTTATCTCGAGACGAAATTTTTATCAATTGCCGGGCTCTAAATAAAAGAGATAAAACTAGAGTCTCTCTACCTATCACCATAAAAAATGGCGAGTCATTAAGGCTCGCCATTTTCTATTTTCAATATTGATGACAGTACCGATACCTCTTTGAAACAATTATTACAATCTACTAGTAATCTACTAGCAATTTACTAGCAGTTCATTAGTAGCTTATTAATAAACTATTAATAAACCAGTAATAATAGATTCTATTTAACTTCCAGAAAAAGTATTACAGGCATTGATATCACCACTATTAAAGCCCCGCATAAACCAGGCTTGACGCTCTTTAGAGGTGCCATGAGTAAAGCTGTCGGGAACAACAACGCCATTCGCTTGCTTCTGTAAGCGATCATCACCGATCGCAGCTGCCGTTCGCATCGCTTTTTCTACATCGCCAACCTCTAAAAGATTTTGATCCTGTACCGATCGTCCCCAAATACCAGCAAAACAATCTGCCTGTAGCTCCATCTTGACCGATAAGCGATTAGCCTCAACTTTACTGACGCGTGCTTGCTCCTGACGAACAGCGGTTGAAATTCCTAGCAGATTTTGAACATGGTGCCCAACCTCATGAGCCACTACATAACCTTGAGCAAAATCACCGCCGCCCCCTAAACTTCTCTGCATATCATTATAGAAGCTTAGATCAAGATAGACCTTTTCATCGGCAGGGCAGTAAAAAGGCCCCATTGCCGCTTGCCCATAACCACATGCTGTACGGGTACTTCCGCTATAGATGACTAAAGTGGGCTCTCGATAGCGCATCCCTTGCTCTTTAAAGCGAGCCTTCCAGAGATCCTCTGTCTTTGCTAAAGCAACAGCGGTAAAATCAGCCATCCGTTGTTCAGCGGGCGATGCCTGAGGGACTCTCTCTGTTGAAGAATTTGAATGACTCTGCTCTATTCCCGGCATCTCTCCCTGTAATAGTGGCGTTAAATCAAAGCCAAAGTAGCCTGCGGCAATTACCACTGCCAAAACCGCTAAACCTGACTTTCCTTTAAGGGGCAATCCCATTCCCCCTCTTGCCACTGATCGTCCGCGCTTCTCTCCACGACGATCTTCAATATTTTGACTTCTTCGTTCATTTTCCCAACGCATCGCTAACTCTCTTGTTCTATTTTTCTGTGATCCATCAATAAAGATGGGGTAAGACGGAGTAATTATGCCGTTTTTTACCTCAATAAAAAAGCATCGCTGCACGGGTTAGATCTTACCTATGCAGCGATGCCCTATTAAGCGAGTCTGTTATCTAGAAATCGATCGCGAAACCGACGCCCACACCGGCTCTATTTTGCGTATCGTAAGAGCCTTGAATTTTAAATCGAGCATCGTGAGAGAGGTTAAAGATAACCCCCATCGATACCGCCGCCTCGCCATCATAAGAACCGACCCCCATACCAAAAGAGTGCTTACCGGAGGAGCTATAAGGGATAGCGCTCATCGCAATTGCACTAGAGATCCCGGCACTTGCAACTTTACGATTTTGTTGAACACTCTGTTCAAGGTGCGAAAGTCGATTATTATAATGATTCAAAGTATTATTAATATGCTTAATTTGATTGCTATTTGCCGCCACTTGTTGATTGGTCTTCCAAAGCTGACTGCCATTAATCGCATCTTGCGATCCCTTTTCAACGAGGCCATTAGCAACACCAACAATTTTCCGATCACCAATATTCACCACAGTCTCTCGATTAATATCTTGATTCTCCGCAATAATGATCTGATTCTTGTCCCGATCTAAACTAAAGATTCCATGCTCTTGAATCTTATTATTAAGATAGGTCAGTGAGTCACCCACATTATTGAAGATCGCCTCATCACCAAAGCGATACTCCGGTGTTGAGACATATCCTTCTTTATCGATCGTAGCCCCACCACCAAAGATCTCGGCAATCGATTGATTAGAAGCATATAATTGCCCGCCATTAATGGCATCTTTCGAGTTCTCTTTCACTTGACCGCTATTAACGCCTGTTAAGGTCCGTCCATCTGCGCTATTAGAGATATCAAATGTATCGGCATCTTGACCTAAGTGATTATCCATCACCAATGTTTTTCGATCCTCTGAGAGCTGAATTAAACCTGCTTTACCCTCCGTAATATTACTTATATTACTCTCTATATTTGTCAGTCTATTTTCATGATTCTCGAGCTTTGTATTGTGCTGATCGAGACGATTTTCATGATTCTCAAGCTTCGTGCTGTGTTGATCGAGACGATTTTCATGATCGTCAAGACGCTCTGTCACATAACTAAAGCCATCATTCACACTTTTAATAGGGCGATCTGCTGCTAATGAATCTGTAAAATCAACACCTTTTAATACACCATTTTCAACATGAGCACCCCCACCAAAAGCATCGGCAATCCCTTCCAGATTTTGCTGATTAACCGTTGAGATATTTTCGATTCTTTGTTGAGTCTCAAAGAGTTGCGCACCATTAACAGCATCGCTTGAATCTTGAGCGATCGACCCTGCAGCAATGCCCGTTACAGTACGATCTTTATGGCTGTTGGAGAAATCAAAAATCATGGCATCCTTTGCTAACAGATTATCAATCACAATCCGATTGTGATCGAGTTTTACAAGCCCCGCTGTTCCTTGAGTAATATTGGCAATATCTGTGTGGTTCTGCTCAATTCGAAGGTCATGCTCTCCAAGCGTCTTCCCGACATATTGAAAGCCGGCTTCAACACCATCTTTAATGCGTCCCGCTTCCTCAAGCCCTAAAGCTTCAGAGTAATTCGGCTGCTTAAGCGTTCCGCCCGCATCAAAATTTGCCCCGGCACCAAAAGCTGTTTCAATTCCGGTGAGCTGCTTGCCGGTGCTTTCGATAATCCCTGTGATCTGATCCCCAATGTGCTTAATATCCTCCTCATTCACTGTGACGCGATCACCGAGATGTATGATCTTATCTCCATTTTCAGTCACGCGTTGATCGATATTGGTCATTTTGTTTTCATGATTTATCACGCGCTGATCAATATTTTTAACCGTTTCATTCGTTTGATGGAGCTGACTGCCATTGATAGCATCCGTTGAATGTTCTGAGATCTCCCCTTTCCCCACATTGACAAGCTTTCTCTTTAATAGCGTATTTCCAAAAGAAACCTCATCCTCTTTCTCTGCGATCGACATATTACCAAGAGCAATACTATTATTGCCGTTAGCACTTGCACCATAGCCTAAAGCCATAGAAGCGCCACCTAATGCCTTCGCTTGGAATCCGATTGCAGTTGCAAACATCTGTGTTGACTTTGCTTCTGTCCCTATTGCCGTTGAACCATACATCTCTGCCACACTTTGCGATCCGATACTCAAGCTGCTCCCTCCCTTTGCTTGAGAATCAGCACCGATCGCTATTGAAACATTACCATCCGCTCTTGAATTTGCACCAATAGCCAACGCATAGAAATGATTACTCTGAGCGTTATTACCGATACTAATAGATAACTTTTCCTGATCAATAACAATATCAGAGAAATTATCCTTCAAAATGGAACGAGAAGTTGAAAAGGAAAAAATACCCCCCTTTTTAACCTCTAAAAATGAAGCAAGTGGTTCCCCAATATACGGTAGTTGTGTAAGCGCTCTATCACCTCCCGCTTCACAATATAACGCTTGATCGATGGTTTCTTTCGTCTTTACTAACAAAGAGTCGTCACTCAATTCCTCCATCTGACGCAAACTGCTCGCTAATATCGGGCTACTATAACCTGATAGAGCCACTAAAAGAGAGAGACTTAAGAGAGAACGATTTAGTGAAAAATTCGCGCGATCATTCCCCATACCTTTACTAGCGAAAACATTTTTATTCCCTAATTTTAAGTTTTTCATCATTAAAACCCTCCTATTGAGTTTTTTCTTATAGATAAAAACTATAGGTATTTTTTTCAGAGGAAATGGATAAAAAAATAAAAATATTCTTAAAATCGGTATGATCTTCATCAATAAAACAGATAAAAATCTAGGAAAAACTGAGAGTTTTTCTCTCAAACCACTCTCAAAAAAATAGTAAAGAAAGCTCTATTAATGAGCCTCAAGAATAAGTTAAGCGTCTGTTTTACAATACTAAAAAGATCTCTTTAAAATATCTTTTCTATAAAATAAAAACTGAACTGAAGATTTCTAGAAAAATTAATAGAAATAATATTTTTTACATATCTATCCTAACCTTATAAGGTTTATATAAAAAAATGTTATATCTTAAAAAGAGTCATCTCTATAACAATGGACTAAAAGCTATAGCAGAAAACTAACAGTAAAAACGGCAATAAAATAATCAAAATAGAAGGTGCGTTCGATAGGAAAGAGATTCGCAAAATAGACAAAAGATGGCAAAATGGTTAGAGATTGACACTATGCTTACTTCAAGCGTCAATTGATACATTAATATTGGCTCATTACATTGGCTCACTGCATTCAGTTTTCAATTGGATTATTTTCAATTGAATTCCTTTCAACTCCATTTAACCCTATTAACCTCATTAACCTCATTTAATTACTTTGGTGATATTTAGAACATTACTGTGGAAACCCTAAAGAATAGACCCATTACAGCGCTAAAAGGGGTAGGTCCTAAAATGGCGGAAACATTAGAAAAGTTGAGAATCAAGAGTTATCTCGATCTCCTTTTCCATCTCCCTTTTCGCTATCAAGATCGTACTCGGATTACGCCGATTGCGCTGCTTCAACCTTCTCAAATCGCGATCATTGAAGGGGAGATCTTTAAGAAGGAGATCACCCATGGTAAACGACCAACGCTCCTTGTTTGGTTAAAAGATGAGAGTGGGGTCATTGCTGTTCGCTTCTTTAACTTCTACACCAATATGATTAAGCGCTTTGATGCCTTAAAAGTTTTACGCTGTTATGGGGAGGTCCGCTATGGACTCAATCGCTTAGAGATGAGCCATCCGGAGGTTCTCAATTTTGCAGAGAAAGATATTGAATTAGAAGAGCGAATGACGCCGATCTACTCATTAACTGCCGGCATTACACAAAAACAGATGCAAGCATTGATCAATAATCTTCTCGAAGAGTTACAAGATGAACATTTCCCGGCATTTTTAGAGAATCAAGAGACCAACTTAAAAGATGCTCTCTACTTTCTTCATAAACCCCCAACTGACGTTAATATTGAACGCCTTGAAAAGAAACAATATCCCGTTCAAGAGATTCTTGCGCTTGAAGAGATTGTTGCCCATCAAGTGGCTCTGAAAAAATCTCGTGATCGCTTCTTTCAAGAACGCGCCAACCCCATCTACCTCGATCATGCGGCACTTAACCACTTTAAGTCTAGCTTAGGATTTTCCTTAACAAATGCACAGAGTCGAGTCATAAGCGAAATTGAAAATGATATCCAATCCCACTCTCCCATGATGCGATTAGTTCAAGGAGATGTCGGCTCTGGTAAAACAGTTGTTGCGGCAAGTGCCCTGATCCATGCTGCTAAAGCGGGATTTCAGGCAGTCTTTATGGCACCCACAGAGCTATTAGCAGAACAACATGCGATCAACTTAGAAAAGTGGCTCACGCCACTTGGGATCAATACCACGCTCTTAACCGGAAAGTTAACAGAGAAACAGAAAAGAGAGCGCATCAAACAGATTGCATCAGGGGAGATCTCTGTCATTATTGGAACCCATGCACTCTTTCAAGAAAGCGTTAGTTATCATGCACTCAATCTTGTTGTGATTGATGAACAGCATCGCTTTGGTGTTGAACAGCGTTTAATGTTACAAAAAAAAGCACCAGAAGGCTTCACGCCACATCAACTGATGATGACAGCGACACCTATTCCACGAACGTTGGCGATGACACTCTATGCTGATCTCTCAAGCTCTGTCATTGATGAGTATCCGCCGAATCGAATTCCTATCACTACCTCCGTTATTAACGATAAAGCGCGGGATAAAGTGATCGAAAGAGTAAGAGCCCAATGCCAAGAGGGAACGCAGGTCTATTGGGTCTGTACACTTATTGAAGAGTCTGAACAACTCCCGGCAAAAGCCGCTGAAATGGCCTATGCTGATCTTTGTGAAAAACTACCCCATCTCCGAATCGGCCTTATTCATGGACGCTTAAAAAGTGCGGAGAAAGAGTCAGTTATGAATGCTTTTAAGGCTCATGAACTCGATATTTTGGTAGCAACAACCGTGATTGAAGTAGGGGTTGATGTTCCCAATGCTTCGATTATGATCATTGAAAATGCCGAGCGTCTTGGCCTATCACAACTTCATCAATTAAGAGGGCGAGTTGGTCGCGGATCGAAAGCCTCTTTCTGCCTCCTCCTTTACTCTCCCCCACTCTCCCATATGACGAGAGAACGACTGGAGATTATGCAACTTACCAATGATGGCTTTGAGATTGCAGAGAAAGATTTTGAGCTTCGAGGCGCAGGAGATATCTTCGGCACACGACAAACGGGTGAGTTTCAATTTAAGATGGCCGACCTCTTTTCCCATCAACATCTTATCGAAAAAGCAACATCGATCGCCGATAATGTGATCAAAGATGAATCGCTAAGCCAAAAACTGATTGAGCGCTGGATAGGTGAGAGTAATGAATTTATCTGGAGTTGATTTTTAAGAATCAAATATCAATATTAAAGCGGTGGAATCTTTTGCATAACCTTCTTACGTAGCCATTGGGGCATCCGATATGATGTCTATTCCATTCTTATCACTACTCCATCAAAGATGAGAGATCAGCACTTAAGATATCGGTAATAAAATCATGGCCCGGCGCTTGAGTAATTAAAAACTCACTTCGATTTCTAATTAAGGCTAATTTTGCTGTAATACTGCTCGCCCAAAAGACTGGCACCTCATCTTCCGCTAATAGGAGGGGAGAACCAAAGTCGGGAGTGCGAAGATCTTTAATGCCGATCAACTCTGGGTCACCAATATGAATTGGCGCGCCATGAATATCCTCTAAAAGACTCGTTACCTTCATTGTTTTAAGCAGATCTTTACGCTTAATCGGGCGCATACTCACCACTAATGGAGAACGGAGATTTCCACTTGGAACTGTCTTAATATTGGTAATAAAAAGAGGAACGTCATAGCCATCATCAACATGCCGTAACTGTACGCCGGCAAATTGTAAAACAGCCTCAAAGCTACGACTACACCCTAAAAGAAAACTGACAAGATCAGGCCGCCAATAGCGCTCTAAAGAATCTGCCTCGCCAATTAGCTCTCCTCGATCGTAGATTGAATAGCGAGAGATATCTCGCGTGATATCTGAGCCTGGCGCCGTTAAATGAAACTCTGTTGCGCCCGGATCAGAGACCTCTAATACCGGACAAGCCTTCGCATTTCGTTGCGTATAGACTAAAAAATCATACGCTTCACTCTTAGGAATAACAATTAATGTCGCCTTTGTATAACGAGTCGCCATCTTTGCAGTTGGCTCTCTTAACCTCCCTTCACGAATTAGCTCCCGCACCTTTTGGGGTAGTAATTGCTGAAGAACCTCACTATTATAATTATTATCCAACATATTTTTCCAATGACTTCGAAGTTAATCGCCTCAAAGATTATTCCAAATAAAATAGAAACTTACCTATTGAAACTTACCTATTGAAACTTACCTATTGAAACTTACTTATTGATATTTTAGAGATCCTACGCTCTGGCTAATCGCAGCCTCCTTTTTTGATACTCCATCAATTATTATAACAATGGTAATTTTTTTATTCCTTAATCTTTTACATTTATTGATAAAAGCAAATAAGCAAATAAGCAGATGATTGATTAAGTGCTATAAGTAAATGCTATAAGAATATTTTTCTATCGCCTATTCTTCTATCGCCAGCGATATCTTTCTTTATCTCTGCTTTATCTCTGCTTTATCTTCTCTTATCTCGATTAAAAATAATCATTTCCCCAAGAAATCACCTCACAAAAGACTCCCTTGCTCAATGAAAAAAGCTGTAAAAACATTTCACTAGAGAGAGCTTCAATCACTCTTTTCGTCTACAATAGGCAACATTGATGATACCTATCTAGAACGACCTTAAAGTGAACACCGATGAAAAAGCGACATTACGATTTTCGGCTCTATGCAAGAAAACTTCTCTATTTTGCAACGATTTTAGCCTCCCTCATTCTAATTGCTGATATCACCATTGTAGATCTTCCCAATATTCAGAAGAATCTTGATGTTGAACCAACGCGCCTTCAGTTTTGGATCTGTATCTACTTTATTATCGATTTTATTCTTCTGATGCTGATCGCCGAGGATAAGAGAGCTTACTTTAAAAAATACTTTATCCTTCTGCCACTTTCGATTCCCTATAGTAATCTTCTTGCTTACTACTCCATCGATCTCACCTCTGAAGCGGTCTACTTTTTAAAGTTTATCCCCATATTTAGAGGGGTCTTTGCGCTTATTCTTCTGATCAATCTGGTGATTAGTAACCGTATTACCGGTCTCTTTATCGCTTATCTTTCGATCTTTATCTCTATTACTTACATTCAAACCCTTGTCTTCTTCTTAACGGAATCCCCAGTCAATCCCGCGGTAAAAACCTATTATGATGTGCTCTGGTGGGCTTCTATGACGGTAACAACCCTCGGCTCTAATATTATTCCTGTCACAAGTATCGGCAAAGTGAGCACCGCGATTGTGGCAATTACCGGCATCACCATCTTCCCTATCTTTACCGTTTACATCACAACCATGATCCAAGACTGGAAGAGTAAGGAAAAAGAGAAAGAGCTTGCGAATAAAAATGCCGCACAACAAAATCATGGTGAAAGCTCGCAACAAACTGAAAGTTTAACCACAACTGCATCTACTAAATCCGCTAACTAATTGATAGAAAATATAAGAGATTACTATCAGCGATAGTGAGGGCTTTCCCTTAGGGAGAGCCCTCTTTTTGATCATTGATATAAAAAGTTATCAAAAAGCTACTTAGATCAGATTGTTGTTGAAAATAGTCCCAAAAAATCTCGTAAAGCATCATATAATGGGGAGAAAGAACATAAATTTATATCATATAATATTATCATTCTAACTATTGTAGGGAATATGCAAAGGCTAGATTTAAAGATAGATTTAAAGATAGATTCAAAGATAAATTTAATCAATCTATAAAGCCACGCTATCAAAATCACTTTACAGCATCATCTTGATCTTAATAGGGTCACTTTATAGCTCACTATTATTATCGAGATTGATATTTTATATTAAGCGTTCTCCCGGCAGTCAGTTAGAATGAGATAACGATTTCGATAGATCTCGAAAGGGATCTAATAAGTTTTTCTTTTCAGATGATCTGGTGCTTAATCTGCACTTTACAGACAAGGAGTCTAAATATGAGTAGTACTTTCTTTATGCCACCCGTAAATATTATTGGCGAAAATGCATTAGCAGATGCTGTTGCAACATTACAAGGCTACGGCTTTAAAAAAGGATTGATTGTTACCGATAAATTCCTTGCAACATCAGGTATGGCAGATGAAGTGATCAAACTTCTTAATAATGTCGATATCGAAGCGGTTGTTTTTGATGGAACGAATCCTAACCCAACAACAAAAAATGTGGCTGATGGTTTAGCGATCCTCAAAGAGAATGAGTGTGATTTTGTGATCTCGCTCGGCGGTGGATCTCCTCACGACTGTGCAAAAGGTATTGCTCTTTGTGCGACCAATGGTGACGATATCAGCGCATTTGAAGGTTTAGATAAGACTAAAAACCCACAATTGCCTATGGTTGCGATCAATACCACAGCAGGAACTGCAAGTGAAATGACCCGCTTCTGTATCATTACAGATGAAGAGCGCCACGTTAAAATGGCGATCGTTGATAAAAACTCAACACCTATTCTCTCTGTAAATGATCCTCATATGATGAAGGGAATGCCTAAGGGTTTAACGGCAGCAACAGGCATGGATGCGATGACGCATGCAGTTGAAGCTTATATCTCTACCGCTGCTAACCCTATTACCGACGCTTGTGCGCTTCAAGCAATTACCTTAATTGTTGAAAATCTACAAGCAGCTGTTGCAAACGGTGATGATATTAAAGCGCGTGACAATATGGCTTATGCTCAATTCCTCGCAGGAATGGCATTTAATAATGCTTCCTTAGGTTATGTCCATGCAATGG
Organism: Ignatzschineria cameli; assembly: GCF_003121895.1. Taxonomy (GTDB): domain Bacteria; phylum Pseudomonadota; class Gammaproteobacteria; order Cardiobacteriales; family Wohlfahrtiimonadaceae; genus Ignatzschineria; species Ignatzschineria cameli. The sequence goes on along the minus strand of NZ_QEWW01000002.1, from coordinate 92,127 downwards.
CACACCAATTAGGCGGAATGTATGACCTTCCCCATGGTGTTTGTAATGCCGTGTTACTCCCTCATGTTTTAGATTTCAATAAGAGTGCTGCCGCTGCGCGCCTAAAAGATGTTGCAAAGGCGATGCACATTGATGTTGCTAACATGAGCGATCAGGAAGCTGCCGATGCTGCAATTGCGAAGATTCGTGAGATTTCTGCAAGTATCGATATTCCTGCAAACTTAACACTTCTTAATGCAAAAGAGGAAGATATACCCCTACTTGCAAAAAATGCACTTCTTGATGTCTGCTCCGTAACAAATCCTGTCCAAGGAACACAGAACGATGTAGAGAATATCTTTAAAGCAGCTATGTAATAACGTAATGCATCTTTAGAGAAAGAAGAAGAGCGTTCAAATGAACGCTCTTTTTTATGATCTTATTGATGGATAAATCATTGATTCATCTAGCTTTATTCATCTAACTATTGAGCCAGGCACGACCTAAACGATCCGCCGTGATAATCGCCGCATAGACATCTTCTTCATTCACCTTAAAAGGCATATTATGAATTGTCTCCCCTTCGGCACAGCTCAGTTTTGCAGCCTCTTTAAGGCGCTCATGATAACGAGGGGCATCCTCTTGTAAGCCAAGCTCAGCCAATGTGACAGGTAGACCTACCGCAGTTGAGAAGGAGAGAACCTCTTCAAGCTCCTCAAGCGGACTATTCTCTAAAATAAGTTGTACAAGGACCCCAAAGGCGACCTTCTCTCCATGATATCGATCATGGCACTCCTCAATAACGGTCAATCCATTATGGATCGCATGACATGCCGCAAGACCGGCACTCTCAAAGCCTAAACCGCTTAAGAGTGTATTGGCTTCAACAATATCCTCCACCGCTTTAGTACTCACGCGATTTTCAACCGCAAACTTCGCTTTTAATCCTTCTTCTAGCAGTGTCTGGTAACAGAGCTCTGCCAGAGTTAATGCCGCTTTTGTTGTTAAACCACCCGCCATCGTTGTCTTTTGTGCATTAGTACATGCTCGAGCTTCAAAATAGGTTGCTAAAGCATCCCCCATCCCGGCAACAAAGAGACGAACGGGAGCATTGGCAATAATGGTTGTATCCATCACCACAACATCGGGATTTTTAGGATAGAGTAGGTAGCTCTCAAACTCCCCCTTTTCGGTATAGATCACCGATAATGCGCTCGTTGGCGCATCTGTTGAAGCAATAGTGGGAGCGATAACAATGGGTACTCCACCATAATAGGCTACTGCTTTTGCCGCATCTAAGGTCTTTCCTCCGCCCACACCAACGACAATATCTGCACCGCTTTGGGTAAAGAGCTCTCCGAGTCGCTTAATCTCATTTTGAGAACACTCTCCTTGAAACACCGCTTGATGATAGGCGACATCACTCTTTTGACAACTTGTTTTCAATGTTGATTCAACAAGACCAAAAACAAATTGATCCGCAATAAAGAAAGCTTTCTTACCAAGAGGCTTAATATATTCGGCAATTTCACGTAAAGCATTAGGACCTTGAACGTATTTACCGGGAGATTGCAATACTTTTAACATAGAGACTCCTTTGTTAAATGGGTTGAACGGTTACACCGTTAGAGGCATTGAGTGAACCTCTTATTCCACTTTAGCAGATCTACCTAATATTTATCCTTTCTCCATCAAAAAAGCGCCATCTAATCGATGACGCTTCTTAAAAAATTATGCCGCACCAATGGCTTCAAGCTGATCAAGCGATGGCGCATAGAGATAACTTCCGGTCACTGCATGGGTATAAGAGAGCATGCGATCGAAATGCTCATCTTCCTCCCCAAACATTCGCGCTAACATCTTCTCATAACGTGTTAATTCTGCACTATAAGCGAGGAAGTAGAGCCCTTTTTCGCCACTTGCATAACCATAAGGAAGGCTATGGCGTACAATCTCTAACTCTTCCCCATCTTCATCAATCACAACACGCTCTGTATGTGCGCCTACCGGCTTCTCATCATCATCCATCTCAATATCATCAACCTTAGTTCGACCAAAGATATTCTCCTGAGTTCTTAGATCAAAATGGTTGATCTGCTCTAAGGAGTGAACCCACTTTTGAGCAATCACATAACTACCGCCGGCATCGATCCCTTCATTAATCACAGCAACCTCGGTACGATCCTTCAATCCTTTAGGATTTTCCGTTCCATCAACAAATCCACCTAGGTCACGTGCTTCAAGCCACCTAAAGCCATGCACCTCTTCTTCGATGGTGATCAGATCTCCAAAAATTTTCACCAGATCTTGTGCGACTGAGAAGTTGATTCGATGGGAATGGGAGTTAATATGAACAAACATATCTCGCTGTGTTGCCTTAGCCATGCCGTAGCCGAGCTCTCTAAAATCGACCAATTCAGCAGCACTTTCACTCTCTTCAGAGAGTGCTCTCCAAGCATTTTTACCAAATGCAACAACGATCTGTAAACCTGATTTATCAAAACGACTGGTATACGATCTTTGACGCGCAAGTAGTCCGGCAATCGCATCTTTAATTGCATCGAGATCATCACTCTTAAAGTTAATCTCCATAAAAATCGCATGATCACGATTTTCAACAACTAATCCTTCTTGAAAATTTAGTTCACTCATTGCTGCTCCTTTTCCGTTATTGATCTATTGATTGCGGAGTGTCGATCGATTTTCCAAAGAGACTTCCTCTAAAACAATCGATTCTCATTCTATTCAAAGCACTGCTGTTACCACTACAATCATACCGCTTTTTCCCATTATCGCCTACACTCAGCTCAAAATAAGCGATCATTTGTCTAGAGTTTTTGCACCTTTTTCCCCCTTAACCGCGCCTGAAAGTAGCGTACAATAGTGATAAACCATTGTAACAATCACAAAGATAACCCGCTCTAACCCTTAGAGCGATCACCCTAAATGGTGTAAAACCACTATGGACGCTATGAACAATATGACAAATACCCCCACAGAAAAACTCTTTATCCTCGCTGCCGGCATTATGATCGACCCTAAAGGGCGCCTTCTTATTGTCAGAAAGAAAAACACCGAAAAATATATGCTGCCAGGCGGAAAAATTGAACCGCAAGAAACTCCTATTGAGGCCTTAATCCGAGAACTCAAAGAGGAGCTAGATGTTGAAATCCCTCTAGCGCTTGCAAACTTTATTACAACCTATGAAGCCCCTGCAGCAAATGAACCGGGATATCAGATTCGATCAAATCTCTTCTTTATTCTTCTCCCACAAGAGATTAAGGTTACAGCGGCAACAGAGATTGCTGAGGCGATCTGGATCACCCCACAAGAGATACCGAACTACAACTTCGCGCCGTTGATGACAAGCTTTGTGATCCCCACCTGGTTAGATCTGATCACAGAAGCCGGTGCCTCTTTAGGATTTGATCTCCATAATGCTTAAATATCCTCATCTGCTGCTTCTGCAGAAGGAAGCGATCAATGTTATGATCAAATTCAATACCTCATTTACTTATTTACTCATTTAATATCGTATTCAATCCTATTCACACCTCTCTCAATTTTAAAAAGTAGAGAATAAATAAAGATATTGAAATATTAGATAGTAAAACGATAGACGACTAGACGATTAGATGATCAATCAATGAGGAAATCAGAAATAGACTAAAAGAGGAGCTTTCCATGGATAAACCCATTATTCTTGACCCTAAACAATCTGCTGATTCCGCCGTAATTTGGCTACATGGTCTTGGCGCAACTAAAGAGGACTTTCTCCCCGTCGCCCAAATTTTGCAACGAGATGCACTCCCCCATACCCGCTTTATCTTACCCCAAGCGCCGGTTCGTCCCGTCACTTTAAATAATGGTTTTCCCATGCCCTCTTGGTATGACATTATTGCCCTAACCTCACCTCGTGAAATAAAGCTCTCTGAACTCGATGAATCGAGTCAATATATTATCTCACTGATTGAAGCTGAGATCGCAAAAGGAATTCCGCTCGAACGTATTATCCTTGCTGGCTTTTCACAAGGAGGCGCTGTCGTTCTTCATACCGCCTTTATCGCATATCCCCATAATGTCGGCGGAGTTATGGCACTCTCCACCTATAGCGCAACCTTTGATGAAGCCATTACGATCGATGAGAAGCGAAAGCAGATTCCAACCCTCCATCTTCATGGCTCTTTAGATCCCGTCGTTAAGATGGAATTAGGCCGAGCTGCGGAGCAATTTCTCAAAGCACAAGGAGTTGAGACACGCTGGCATGATTACCCTATGCAGCATGAAGTCATTAACGAAGAGTTACAAGATATCGCCAAATGGCTTATTGAACGTCTTGGTTAAGGAGGAGATGATGCAACAGAAGCTCAATATTGTCGTAATTGGTGGAATTGCTGCCGGGATGAGTGTTGCCGCAAAAGCAAAGCGGGAAAATCCTCATGCCAATATTACTGTTATCGAACGAGAGAACTATATCTCCTTTGGTGCTTGTGGCCTTCCCTACTATCTCGGAGGGCAATTTGATGACCCTCAAAGAATGTTTGCGCGAACGCCGGAAATGATCGAAAAAAGTGGGATTAACCTTCTGCTTGAATCTGAAGCAACAGCGGTTGATAGCCAACGCAAAATTGTTACCTATCGTGATAAAAATGGGGAGAGCCGAGAGATTGCCTTCGACCGCCTTATGATCGCAACAGGAGCACGAGCAAACCGACTCCCCTTTGATGGTATGGATGCGCCTAATCTCTATCTCCACACAAAACTACGAGATGCTGAAGCACTAAAATCGAAACTTGATCAATATCGATCGATTGCGATTATTGGCGGTGGCTTTATTGGCGTAGAAGTTGCAGATCAATTAGCATTATTGGGGAAAAAAGTGACCCTACTGCAAAGTGGTGACGCCATTATGCAAGGTCCTTTCGACCATGAATTCTCCAAATTAATGCAGCAAGCTTTAGAGAAAGAGGGAATTGATCTAAGGCTACAACAAAATGTCACCGGCTTTCAGCGTGAAGGTGAAAAAATTATTGCCGTAGAGACCGAGTCGGGAAAAATTGACGTTGATGCTGTTGTTGTCGCTATCGGCTTTCGTCCTAATACTGAGTTTCTCACCGATCCCAAATTAAAAAAACTTCCCAATGGGGCGATCTTAATCGATCAATTTGGGGAAACTTCTATCGAGGGAATCTTTAGTGCCGGCGATTGTGCCTCAATCTATCATCGTCAATTAGGGGATCGCTACATTCCTCTTGCCACCTATGCCAATAAGATGGGCCGCATTATCGGCAGTAATATTGTCCGTTCACAAGATCAATATATCGCCTTCCCCGGCGCTTTAGGCTCAAGTATGATCAAGGTGGGCCAATATGAAGCAGGAAGCACCGGACTTACGGAGAGTATGGCAAAGCGTTTAGAAGAATCAACAGATGTAAAATATAAAACTACTCTGATCAAAACAGCTAACCATACCGATTACTATCCAGGACAGGTGGAGCTTACTATCAAGCTGGTCTATCGAGAAGATAATCACCGCTTAGTGGGGGCACAGATCTTTGGGAAACGTGATGCAGCACTCCGCCTACATGCGCTCTCTGTTGCAATTCATGCCGAACTTTCGACAGAAGAGTTAGGATTTCTCGATCTCGGCTATGCACCTCCCTTTACCACCACTTGGGAAGCGATCAATATCGCAGCAAATACCGCTAAATAAATTCTTAAAGTATTTGAGAGAGTAATTTGAAAGAGTATTTGGGAGATTTTGAGGGAGTTTTGAGAGAGCTCTTAAAATAGAGTCTTTTAAGAATCTCTTCAATCTTCCATCTCGATCTGATAAGGGAGTCATCATTTATCAAAGCGACAATCAGGACAAGGGCATCATGAGGGTCAATATGATAAATAGATTGCTCCCTTAACGCTTTTATGTAAAAGTAAAACTAGATAACAAAAATAACCAGCACCTACTTCGGTAGCAGCAGAGTGACTGAAAACCCTATAAAAATGCTACCTTATCGATTATTCGATAACCAATATTTGGAGGAATGTGAGATGAAATTATCCGCTGTTGAACGCTTACCACATGAAGAAGTGATTCTCGATTTTATGGAGATGATTGAATCAGGCCAATTTCTGCCGGGAGAGATTTTACCGGCATTACCGGAGATTCAATCGAGCCTACAGAGATCTGAAGAGGATATCTTAAAAGCGATTGAGGTTCTTAAAGAGGAGGATATCTTCCTCGACCGTGAGGGGCTTCTCTTCTTAACAAGAAGTGATAAAGATCTTATTCTCAGTCGCCTAAAAAATAGTGTTCTCAATATTCATTCAGCGGCGATCGTTGATCTTCTTGAGATTCGAGAAGGCTTAGAGACAAGGGCTTTTGTTCTAGCAACAAAACGAGCAACGAATGATGATTTAAAGCATATTGAGGAGACTCTCATCGCTCTTGAAGAACGAATTAAGCTTCATAAGGCTGCCACTAAAGAGGATCTTCGCTTCCATCTTGCACTTATCAAGGCAAGTCATAACCCCACAATGGTAGAGATGATGGAGATTATCTTCAAACAACTCTTCGAATCGCTCAATGAGACAAGAACTAATGTCAGAAAGCTAGAAAATGTTGATCACTTTGTCGATGTTCATCGCGAGCTCTACAATGCTCTCTTAACACGAGATGCGGAGAAAGGGGTTGCCTTAATGAAGAATCATATCGAAGATACGATTAATCTCTATATGGCTGAATCGAAATAACCGGCGGTCGATCCTAACGGATCAATCTCGAGCAAATCCATTCCCATATATCATATTCAATATATCAATCTTGATACATATCTTGATATATCAAAAGAGGCTAGCGATCTAATCCCTAGCCTCTTTCTCTTCAAATCTTTCTCTTCAAATCTTTCTCTTCAAGTATTTTTCTTCAAAGTAAATATAGTCCTAGAGCAACATGGTACTCCCTTGATAGAGAAGATTGAGACCAAAGAGGAGAAAGAGAGCACCGGCAGTAGCATCAATATAAGCTCCTAACTTTTGATAGATCGCTTTCGGCTTGGGCAAAGAGAAGAGAATTGCCACTACTGCAAACCAGAGAAACGTCAAGATCACAACTAAAGCAAAGATCTCCACGCGCATAATATTGGAGATATTATCCCCAACAAAGAGAACAAAAACACTCCCGAAATAGATTAACGCTTTAGGGTTTGCAAGATTAGTTAACAATCCTTTAAAGAGAAATTGTACCCCTTTACGCTCATCTACAACACGAGCCATTACCTTCTCGGTCACATTATTGGCGATCCCCTGCTTCTGCTGATGTCGCGCTCTTAAACCGCTCTTTAAGAGCAGAAGACCTAAGTAACTAAGATAGCTACCACCGGCTAAATAGAGAGCTCCTTGAATCCAAGGAAATTGCTCTACTAAAAGATGCAGCCCCAATAGCGCAACAAGCGCCCAGACAGCAACACCAATAGTGACACCAAAAACTGCCATAAAGGCCTCTCTTCTAGAGTGGCTGACGGCAACTTGGGTAATTAAGAAAAAATCGGGACCAGGAGAGATCAGTGCAACTAACTGAATTCCCGCTAAAGTAAGCAATAGCATTGTTGCTTCATACATTGTCAAAACTCCCCTTATAACCCATCGCAAATAATCTTATAAATGATGATGCCGCATCTGTGATGGCATGCATCTACCCTGAGCGAATGATCGATAATCAAACGAGTATAATTCTACGATATCTCTCATAAAAATTGTGAAAATTTTAAAAAAGAAATAAAGAAGAGATAAAAAAGGCGAGATCTTTATCGCTCGCCCTTCCATTACACTTCTACCGAAGTGTTACATGATCGTTACATTATCATTACATTGTCATTATATTAATGGCTTATTCACCATCGCTTCTAAGACCTTTAAGGGTGATTTTTGAGGATCTACCATATCTTCAACATCTAACTGGAAAGTCTGCTCTAACATAAATTGTCCACTCATGGCAGCATGAGGCGTCTGATCTGAGAAGCAGATCCAAGTTGAACCCGGCATAAAGCTAATATCCCATTGAATGCCCTGATCTTGATAAGCTTGATCCTCTTTCATCAGATCATGAAATTGCAACATAATATGATCATAATGAGTTCGACGGCTTTTTGTAATCTGCAAGCGATCTAGAAGTGCAGCGCCGATCCGAGAGTAGGGTTTACTCTTAGGAAGAAGACGTTCAGCCAATTGAGGGAAAGGCTCTCCAACACGCCATTTACGGGGAATCCCATTAGGATTGATATTATTAAAGATCCGAATAATTCGACGGCCATGCAATGGTCTCGATGGAAATGCATCGACATGTAAACGACGATCATCTTTTCGAAAAGAGTGACTATCACTCCACTCATCGATCGCATTGAGTCGCAATGTATTCATTGGACTGTGGAGTTTCCCTCTATATTGAGGGATAAGATCTGTTAGAAGTTGGTAACTTGCTTCAGAATAACGTTTTAAAAGCCCTTCAATGGCGCTCTTTTCCTGCGCTGAAGCATTCTCAGCAATCCCTTTAATGCTTCCTTGATCTGCTTGATACATAATATTTTTACGTTTAGGACTCACTAAACGGGGATCTAAAAGCGCTTGTTCCTCTTCTGTTAAGACAAAAGGGAGTGAGGGGAAATAGAGCACCTGCCCATCTTCTAAGCAATTGACAATATTCTCATGATCACACTCTTCGGCACGCCATTCACTTACGCCTAGGACTAAAACAGGAGCCTCTTCACTCCCCTTTTTTGTTTCTAGTGTGTTATTCGTTATCGACATTGCTGACCTCCTACAGATAGGGCAAAAAAGAATGGTTATCAATTGGAGTATTGTAACATTAATTAATCTTGCTCTGGGAAGGGATTGGGACAAATTTGACCTAATACCACAGCTTGAGAGGCCCCTGTCGCTGTCGGTAAGTTCCCGATTCGACGCGCCTTTGTTAAATACCCTAAAAGAGCAAAAGCGATCGCCTCTTTGGCATCACTTGAAAAACCTAAATCTTCCTGTGTTAAGAGCGCTATTTGAGGAAGCGCGTCCTGAAGATATCTCATCAACGCTAAATTGTAGGCCCCTCCCCCCGCAACAATCACCTGATCGATCTGATAATAGGGAAAGATAAAGCGGCGGTAACTCTCCGCAATGGAGTAAGCGGTAAAGCGAGTTAAAGTATGGATAAGATCCTCCGGCGCATGATCCTTATAACGCTTAAGTAGTGGTAAAGTATATTGCGCGCCAAAATATTCCCGCCCTGTTGATTTGGGGGGCTGCTGCGCAATGTAAGGATCTCTCTGCAACTCCTCAAAGAGCGCTGGAATCAACTGCCCTTTTTGAGCGATCTCCCCATCTTGATCATATTCTCGCTGATAGAGAAGACGCATTGCATCATTGATCATCATATTCCCCGGGCCAGTATCAAAGGCGGTCACCTCTTCAATTCTTGCCCCTTTAGGGAGAAGGGTTACATTGCCGATCCCGCCAATATTTTGCAAAAGCCGATGATAATCGGGATGGCGATAGAGCAGATACTCCGTCATAGGGACTAGTGGCGCACCATCACCGCCGGCAACGATATCCATCATGCGGAAATTGAAGTAGACATCACAATGAAAATGGTATGCCAATGGGGAAGGGTCGCCGATCTGTAGAGTCGATGCCGTATAGCCCCTCTCCTTTGCAACCGACGGAGGAAGATGGTAGATGGTCTGTCCATGTGAAGCGATAAAATCTGGCTTTCCGGAAAATCCGACAAAAAGCGCCGGCTCAAAACGCCTCTTTACCGCAACCTCATCGAGGAGCTGTTGAACACTCTGCCGATAGATCTCCCCTAACGCCATATTGAGAGAGCAGATCTCTGCCACCGTAGAACTCTCATTGTGGCACTGCGTCTCGATCTTCTCCCGCAATTGTGGCGAATAAGGGCGCGATATAAAATGGAGTAGCTGGGATCTGACCCCATCACCGGCAGTGGCTGCATCCTCCTTATCCTGAGGAATCTCCTCGCTAATCTTCACTAAGGCGACATCAACACCATCAAGAGAGGTACCGGTCATCAAACCGACGGCAAAGGTATCTCGATTCTGCTTCATTCCATCTCCTTGGCGATCGCTTCTGCTAAAACAGCTCTGACCATTCCTTGATGTTTTGCCAATAATTGACGCGCCATCGGATAATCGACAGCAAGATGAGCCATCACAATAGCGCTTTTAACATGGTAATCTGCCGCCTCTAAAAGTTCCGTTGCTTGCTCATAATCGATCGCGGTGGCGGCAACCACCATCTGCCGAGCTCTCTCAATCAGCTTCTGATTAGTGGCTCGAAGATCGACCATCAAATTTTGGTAGACCTTACCTAACTTAATCATAGCGCCTGTTGAGAGCATATTGAGGACCATCTTCTGCGCAGATCCTGCTTTCATTCGGGTCGATCCCGTAATCACCTCTGGCCCGACAATCACTTCAATGGGATAATCGGCAATCTTTCCTATAGCACTCTCTGAAACACAAGCTAAAGAGATCGTCGCTGCCCCCAAACTACCGGCATATAGCAGAGCTGAGAGTGCATAAGGGGTGCGCCCTGAGGAGGCAATCGCACAGAGAATATCCTTTTTGGAGAGTCCAATTTTCGCCAGATCAGTCACTGCGGCATCCTCTTGATCCTCTGCCGCTTCTACAGGATGACGTAATGCACGATCCCCGCCGGCAATCAGTGCTAACACACTCTCCTCTCCGACACCAAAAGTGGGAAGACATTCTGAAGCATCTAAGACACCTAATCGCCCCGAAGTTCCGGCGCCAAGATAGATTAGCCGCCCCCCTTGACGCAGCCGAGGCACAATAGCATCAATCGCTGCCGCAATTTGATCTGTCGCCGCCTCGATAGCATCGATCACTCGCTGATCTTCACGATTGATCAGTTGCACCATCTCTAATGTCGATAAGGTATCGATCGCCATCGTGTGATGATTACGCTGCTCCGTCTCTAAGCTCCCTAAATTGATTCCTGAATTGATTCCTGAATTGATCTTAGCGTCACTCTCTTTCACTAATCGCTCCATCTTCATCTCCCATCGATAATCTATACCCTTTCTGCACATCATCTTCTCTGATCAGTATTTCTCTAAACCTCATCAAAGATTCTTCCTCTATTCTACCCCATCATGAGCAACAGTCTCCGCATCTTCTTCCGCTTCTGTAACCTCATGTTTCACAGAAATCCTACTACTTGATGGAGAATTGAGCGTAAAAGAATAGATGGTAGAAGCATCAACAATCAGAGAACAAGCATCAAAGATCAATCATCAGATAGCAAAAAGCCCTGAAACTAAGTTTCAAGGCTTCATCGAAAATCTGCAATAGATCCTCTTTCTATCTTAAGAGAGAGCACACACTAATTAGAATGTGTAACGAACCCCTAAGCTAAACTCATTACCACGCTGTTTAACTTTACCATTTACAGTCGTATCACCATCTTTGTAGCTGTGTGAAACTTTACCATAATCCATAAAACGGTATGAAAGATCAACGGCAACATTACTGTTTACCGCATAGCTAACACCAGCGCCCACCTGCCATGCAAAGTTACCTTTGCTCTTAGAGATGGAGACTTCATCATCAGATAAGCTATTTTTAAGGCGAGCATAACCGATACCTGCACCTACATATGGGGTAAATGCTGTACCGGTATTAAAATCGTAATAACCATTGAGCATTAATGCTTGTGATTTTGTCTCAGATTTAGAATCTTCATCTGATACTTTCACTTTACCATTCACTTTACCATTGTAACCATACTCAACTTCAGCACGAACATTGTTGTCGCCAGCAGGGAAGATCATACCGTAAGCTAAACGGAAACCGCCTACATTTTTGCTCTTTTTAATAGAACCTGAATCTTCACCATCGATATCTTTAATTTGACCCTCAAATTTGTTATTCACATGATTGAGAACTGCTTTTGCCGATAGATATTGGTCAAAATCTTGTGCTTGAGCAACTGTAAAACCGCTTGCTACTACAGCAGAAAGCACAGAGATGGTCAGTAGCTTTTTCATCTTTATCTCCTATATTTAAAGATCAGCTTTTGGAGCAAAATTATATCACTGCTTTTACCTTTTTTATCTCATTTTTTTTTATTCTCGCGCTATAAAAACCGCTTAATAAATTGTTTTTAAAGAATAAAAAAATCTTAAGCTCGTAAGGAACTTAAGATTTTTTATCACTTTTATAACCGATTTTTAGCTGAATTTTATCAATGAATGATCTATCAGCTAGAGGATTAATGAGATTAGAAGTTGTAACGAACCCCTAAGCTAAACTCATTACCACGCATTTTAGCTTTTCCTCTATTATCCTTATGATCTACTTTTCCGTAATCCATAAAACGATAAGCTAAATCGATATCAACATTGCTGTTAACAGCGTAGCTCACACCCGCACCCACCTGCCATGCAAAGTTACCTTTGCTCTTTGAGTATGAATCTTTTCCTTCAGGCGTAACGGTATTCTTCAATCTTGCATAACCAAGTCCTGCACCAACATAAGGGGTAACAGCTGTACCGGTATTGAAATCAAAGTAACCATTTAACATTACAGATTGAGATTTTGTCTCTGATTCTCTCTTATCTGCATTCACTTTTGCTTTACCGTTATAGCCGTATTCAATCTCTGCACGCACATTGTTATCAGCTGCTGGGAAGATCGCACCATAAGCTAAACGAAGACCTCCTACATTTTTACTCTTTTTCGTATCTTCATTATTGAGTTCAAACTTACTATTCACATGATTGAGAACCGCTTTTGCAGAGACATATTGTTGAAAGTCTTGCGCTTGTGCTACGGTTAAAGAAGTTGTAGCGGCTGCTAATACAGTAACTGCTAATAATTTTTTCATCTTCTACTCCTATTAAAAAGATCACGCTCTAGAATCGGCTGTTAGAAACTAGAGATATACGTACAAATATAAACATAAACATAAACAAATATATCGCTAAACTCTTCGACCCGATAATCACCGAGTGATCAATCACTCGGTAACAAATAATACGTTACTTCATTAATTTAATAATGCTATAACCACTCAATAAATTATAACACTTTTTAAAAATATTATAGATTATTCGAAACATATTAATAACTCACTAAAACCGCCCCTCTATTGAGATAGCAAAATTACGCTTAGGTGCTGTAAAGCGCTCTAATCCCCGCCCATCAGGATCTATTCGATTCGTGGTACCAAAGGTAGGTAGATCCCGTAGACTATCCCAAGTTGAGTAGCTTCGATTAAAGAGATTAAAGACACCAAAATTGAGCGTTATATCCCGATCTAGCTTTACCTGTGTCGTTAAATCTACCACAAAGTAAGAGGGGCTTAACCATGGCCACTCCTTCTCTTCTTTTCCGCGCCAAGAATATTGGGTCTCTTTAGTATCTTTTCCTCTCTTTGCCGCACTATAACGCGCTGTTAGGATACTATTCCACCGCTGAGAAGGATCTTGATATTCAACACTCATCAATGCGCTCCAGGGTTGAATCGATTTTAGAGGATCGCCATCTTGATTCTTACCCTTACTATATTGCCCTTTTATGTGAAATTTCCAACTCTCAGAGAGCCCAAATAAGGGACCATTCAATGTCGCATTCAATTCAAGTCCTGAAATATGAGCATGTGCCACATTGACAAATTGAATCTGATTGATTGATAGATAAGGTTTCGATCCCCAATCATAGGGATAGTAGGGATTGGATTCCAATTTCTCAGAGACTCGCTCATCGATAAAGTTACGATATTTACTATAGAAAGCACCTAGCCCTATTTCTGTATACTCATTTTTAAATTGATAAGTGATCTCTTGGTTCAGCGCCGTCTCTGGTCTCAATTGCGGATTTGGCATAAAATGGTTCATTCCGCCCTTACCAAACTCAAAGAAGAGTTCCTCAATTTTAGGGGCCCTAAACCCCGTACTGATACGATAACCTATCTGCTGTTCCGGTGTTATTTGATAATTAATTCCTAATTGCCAAGAGATTTTAGAAAAACTTTTTTTCTCGCTATCAAAACTGACGGGAAATTTATTACTGCCATCCATCTGTGGAGAATATTGGTAATGATCATAACGCGCCCCTAATGCTAGAGATAATTGAGGCGTTATTGTTATCTCATCTTGCAGAGAAAAAGCTGTAACAGAGGATTTTACCGGCGTCATAATACTGTACTGCTCTGGATGGGCAACGCCACTAAGATAGAGAATGTCACGATTACTATTTTTAAGTTCCCCGCGTCTATATTCCAATTTAGCTTGAAGAAGATGCTCCTGCTCCCCTAAATTGAGTGGCAAGGTAAAGAGTTGAGTCTTCAGTATTTTCTGTCGCTGATCAAAGGCTCGATAGTAATGTTGCGTAATCTTAGAAGGATCTTTCTCGCTCACATTGTAACTATCTGCGCGCATATCGATCTTCTGATCAGCATAAACAATATTGAATGTATCTAACCAGGTCGATTCGAGCGGAATATAATCATACTCAAGACCAAAGCGGCGATACGGTGCAGTATCATTTGCAAAACGGTAAGTTCCAAAGCTATTAAAACTTCGCTCTTCTGTACGATTACTCTGACGTCGATTCTCATAAAAGGCAGTTAAAGTCTGTTCATCGGTAATATTGATACCCCACTTTGTCAACCAAGAGGAGCTATGCTTCATCTGTGGATCAGGACGCCCTCTTGCCGGACCATAGATCTCCTCCCCACTACCGCTATTGATCGTTTCATGCCCTCTTCTCTTTGTAAATTGTGCAAATCCAAAAAAGCGATCTCCACGATAACCTGCGCCTAACACTTGTCGCCACTCTCTATTTTTTGAGGAATATCCTGTTTTCCAATAGAGCCCCCATTTTTGCCCCGGCTTTACAATATCATCGACACTTTTAGTTGTGAAATAGAGAGATCCCCCTACCGCACCACTGCCATCACTAACGGAGTTAGCCCCCTTATTCACCGTAACACTACTGATATTTTCATACTCTGCACTATTGATGCTACCGTTGAAATAGCCATATCCCTTGTAGATGGAGGGCATAAATGTCTCCGCTTGCGGGAGACCATCAACAATAACTGCAACGCGATCTTTATCAACACCTCGAATCGCAAAACCATTACTCCCCGCTCGGCCACTCTCATTGACACCTACGCTCAACTCATGACGCAGTAAATCTCGCTCATCTTGCACCAAGTTTTTACTCAAATCCGCAGCACTTTGAGTCTCTTTAAAAGGAGTAACCTGCTCTAGCGCACCAACAACAACTACAGAACCTAATGCAATTGTTGGAAGATTCTCCTCTTTATCATCATCCGCTAAAGCAGCTGATATTGAGAAAAGTGAGAGCGTACAGCATGCGCTAAAGAGAAATTTATTAAAGAGCACACTAAAAATTGGTGATCTAACTCCAAGAACTTTTAGCTCAGTTCCAGCTTTTAACTCAGTTCTATTGAGTGTGCCGTTACTTTTTAGGGAGAGAAAAGATAACGACACTTCTTCTTGGAGAGGATGGCTACTATTTTGCATCTTTTTTATGGTTCCTATTTGAGTGATCTTCTTGATGAGCTTTCTATGAGCCCTCTATTTTGGATAGCTACATATAGCTTCTAAATATAACTTCTACATATGAGCTATACCGATGGGCTATACCGATGAGCTATCGATATAATCAATATCAATTGTAACGATAATCATTATCATTTAGGAATCTATCAGATAAGACAACTGATAACAAATGATAATTTATACTCAACAGGGAATAAGGAATAAAAGATGAGAAACAACAGTCGCTTAAAGCACACGATGCTTTTTTTTGCATAAAAAAACCTCAGCAATAATGCTGAGGTTGGTAACTAAGACACCACTATCCTAATGGGTCTTAATTAATTGTCGACTTCCTCTCGACACACTCAATTGATGTTAACCGTGAATCTCACGGAAGGCATCAAATTGAATATCTGGATAACGCTCTTGCGCTAAATGTAAATTAACTCGTGTAGGAGCAATATAGACATACTCTCCATGGTGATCGATCGCTAAGTTATCTTCCGCCCGCTTCTTAAATTCGGCAAATTTCTTCGGATCTTTTGAATGCACCCAACGTGCGGTAGAGACCTCGACATGCTCAAAGATACAATCTACATTGTACTCAAGCTTTAATCGATGGGCGACCACATCAAACTGAAGAATTCCAACGGCACCAATAATCAGATCATTATTACGTAGTGGTTTAAAGAGTTGCGTCGCCCCCTCTTCACAGAGTTGCTCAAGTCCACGCTCAAGATGCTTCATCTTTAGAGGATCGCGAAGACGCGCACGACGAAAGAGTTCTGGTGCAAAATCAGGAATTCCTTTAAAGCTTAGCTCTTCACCTTCAGTAAAGGTATCCCCAATACGGATCGTTCCATGATTGTAGATACCGATAATATCGCCGGCATAGGCCTCTTCTAAATGACCGCGATCGGAGGCCATAAAGGTTAATGCTTCTGGAATACGGATATTTTTGCCAATCCGAACATGACGCGCGGTCATTCCTGGCGTATATTTGCCGGAACAGACACGCATAAAAGCGATACGATCTCGATGTCGCGGATCCATATTAGCTTGAATCTTAAAGACAAAACCTGTTAAAGGTTCTTCATCTGCCAAAACTTCACGGGTCAATGTTGCTTGCTTTTTCGGACAGGGAGCAATCTCAACAAATCCATCGAGCATCTCTTGAACACCAAAGTTTGTAATTGCAGAGCCAAAATAAACCGGCGTTAAACGCCCGGCAAGATACTCTTCAAGATCAAATTCATGACTTGCCACGCGAACAAGCTCAACTTCTTCACGAAAAGCATTGGCCCGCTCCTCTCCTAAAACCCCATCTAATTCAGGGCTATCTAAACCTTGAATGATCTGCCCTTTGCTGCGAGTTCCACGCTCTTTTGAATCATAGAGATGGATATAATCTTCAAGAATATGGTAAACGCCCTTCAATTCTCGTCCCATACCGATCGGCCAAGTGACCGGCGCACAATTAATTTTGAGAACCTCTTCCACCTCATCTAATAGATCGATCGGCTCTTTTCCATCCCGGTCCAACTTATTGATGAAGGTGATAATGGGCGTATCTCGCAATCGACAAACATTCATCAACTTAATAGTCTGCTCTTCAACCCCATTTGCACAATCGATCATCATGAGCGCTGAATCCACCGCCGTTAAAGTTCGGTAGGTATCTTCCGAGAAGTCTTGGTGTCCCGGCGTATCAAGCAGATTGATCATACAATCGCGATAAGGGAACTGCATAACTGAAGAGGTCACTGAAATCCCCCGTTGCTGCTCAAGCTCCATCCAGTCTGAGGTTGCATGACGTGCAGCTTTACGCCCTTTGACAGAACCGGCAAGATTGATGGCGCCTCCAAAAAGCAGGAGCTTTTCAGTCATTGTGGTTTTACCCGCATCAGGGTGGGCAATAATGGCAAAGGTTCTACGACGGGCAACTTCTTTCGCTAATTTACTCATGATGAATTTCAAAATTGACTCAAAAAATAGGTGTCCGTATTGTACACGTTTTTTTGCCTCAAGTCGCTTTTTAAGCCTATGATGATTGATAAATCGTGGATCTCTTGCTATAACAAAAAGAGATGAAATAGATGGCCACTCATCTATATAGCTGGAGATAAAAAGATGTCTGAATCGAATGAGTATCAACATATTCTTGTAGCGGTGGACCAATCTGCAGATGCAGAAAAAGTTGGTCGCCAAGCCCTTATCGTTGCACAGAGAAATCATGCAAAGATCACATTACTCAATATCTTAGAGGGAATTAGTATTAGTGCTGGTTATGAGCTGATGCCCATTATTCCGCAAGTTTCTGATAGCGAAATTATTGCTGAAGCCAAAAAATCGATGCGAGAACTCTCCTTGAAATTGGGAATTCCCGATTGCGATACCATGGTGATTTCTGCTCTATCCACTAAAGAAGGAATTCTCCGTGCCGCAGAGGAACTTAAAGCAGATCTATTAGTAATCGGCTCCCATACTCGATCAGGATTAGGAGTGCTTTTAGGATCTACTTCGGGATCGATTATCAATGATTCCCCTTGTGATATCTTAACGGTTAAAGTTTCATAGAAGGAGGATATATTTAGGTTATTATTTCTAGAAAGTAAATACATAGGTAACGACTTTACTGTAAATAATGTAAATTAAATATAATAAAAAAGTAAAACCTTGAAAATATCAAGATTCATGGTTTGCTTATTCAAAATATCAGGGTACAATGCCCAAACTAAATATTTTGGGTTAACAATGTATAACCAAATTGTTAACTATCCTCGTTAGGTGAGGCTCCTATATGGAGGTAAGCTACTGCCCAGAAACGTCGAGAGACACCAATGGGTCAGCAGAAACTGTCGAGCTAAGGCAGTATCTAATGTAGCCGGGATTCAGATGAATACCCATGCCATATAGTGCTAAAACTTTACGAAAGAGGAGAGATCATTGTAAAGGCGCCTTTACATATCGATAAAACACCCTCCTCACGTTTTGTGGCTGGGTGTTTTTTTTGATCTTAAAAATAGACGGTTCATCTATGGACTCTTTTCCACAGGATATCAGCGTCGGCCGCTGCGCACAGCCGCGCTTAACAAAATATATCGATGACAGAAAAATTGATTACTGTCGTTTTATGAAAATAAAAGATAATGAGGTTAAGCAAAATGGTCATTCAAGATCGCAATATGAAATTTGGCATTGAGACGGCTGGGTCTCTTATGTCTAATGACTTTATCACTCTCGATGTCAATCAAACGGTTGATGAAGCTATCGACTATCTCCGTAAAAACCTCTATCAACGAGAAGGCATTCACTATGTCTACATTCTCAACCAAGATAGAGCACTAGTAGGCGTTGCCACTATTAGAGAGCTACTCTCCGCTAGAGGCGATGAGATTATCGCTAATGTGATGAAAACAAAATTAAAAAGCGTCACAACCACGCTTGATCAAGAAAAGGTCGCCCAACTTTTTCAAGAGACTGATCTTGTGACAATTCCCGTTATTGCCGAGTCAGGGCACCTCCTTGGGGTCATTCATATTGATCAAATTCTCGATGTCATCGAACAAGAGGGGACTGAAGATATCTATCGTATGGCTTCGATCAAAAGTGATCAACTTGGTAATCAAAATCTTTTAACTGCCACCATTACTCTTCTCTATCGAAAACGAATCGCATGGCTTGTCGTTCTCGTCTTTATGAATATCTTTTCTGGTGCCGGGATCGCTACCTATGAAGATCTGATTGAGAGTAATGTCGCACTTGTCTTCTTCCTTCCGCTCTTAGTCGATAGCGGAGGTAATGCCGGTGCTCAGTCCGCAACTTTAGTCATTCGGGCGATGGCGCTTGGCGAAATTCGCATCAAAGATTGGTTTAGAATGATTGGTAAAGAGACCGTTATCTCTGCCCTACTCGGCTTTACCATGGCACTTGCTGTCTCTATTGTTGGACTCTATCGTGGCGGTGTAGAGATCGCTTTTATTGTGGCATTAACGATGGTCTTTGTTGTCATGATCGGTAGCATCATTGGCCTTTCACTCCCCTTTATCTTTAGTAAAATGAAGATGGATCCAGCAACAGCAAGTGGCCCATTAATCACCTCAATCTGTGATATTGTCGGCGTCTTTATCTACTTTGGTGTTGCAAGTGCCTTTATCACTCTCTAAACAGAGCCTCATCGAATTAAAAGTTGGAGATGAACGTTAAAAATGAGAGTGAGAAATGAGAGTTAGAAATAAAAGCTTAAGATAAAAACTCAAGATAAAAGCTCGAGATAAAAAAAGAGAGCGGCTATTTGATAATCTCAATGGCCTGCTCTCTTCTTGTTTCCAGATTCTTGTTACTTGTTACTCTTGGCGACTCTGGTGACTCGAGTTACTACGATTTACCGACTCTCTTGAAGCTGATAATTAAATCAGCCCCTCTTTCAGAGTTATCGCTCTAACAATCACTTAAGAGATCTTCGCCCCCGGCTTAAGCTCTTCTAATGTGGTCAATAAGGTTAATGACTCTTTTGTTGAAGCGGAGAGAATCATCCCTTCACTAACGCCAAAACGCATCTTTCTCGGTGCAAGATTGGCAACTACGATCACATAAGTCCCCACTAAAGCTTCTGGATCTTGATAGAATTTACGAATGCCGGAAAAAATTGTTCGCGGACGCTCTTCACCAAGATCAATTTGGAAAGTTAAGAGTTTATCTGCCCCTTCGATAAAATCACAAGCAAGTACCTTACCTAAACGAAGATCGATTTTTGCAAAATCATCAATGGAGATATAGTCACTTTCCATTTCATTTGAGGACTCGACTGCAACATCCTTCTTCTGACCCTTTGCTACTTGAGCGCCGTTATTCTCTGCCTCCTGTGCATCTTTTCGTTCAACATTCAATGCTTCACGATTTGCTTCAATCATTGCATCAAGATCTTTACGATTAATGCGTGTCATCAGATGTTCATAATGATTAATAAGGTGTCCTTCCGGTAATTTCACCTCAAGAGCCGCAAAAGATAGTGGTGCAATATTAAGGAAATTCTCCACTCGCTCAGCGACCACGGGAAGAACAGGCTTCAGATAGAGGGTTAAAATTCTAAAGGCCTCTAAATAACCTGTACAGAGATCTTGAAGCAAAGTTGCTCGACTCTCATCTTTCGCAATCTCCCAAGGCTTCATCTGATCAAAGTGTTCATTCACATCATCACAAGCAGCTGAGATCTCTCTGAGTGCAGCGGCAAAGTTTCGTCTCTCAAAACCCTCTTGAATAGCTGGTGCTCGAGCAATAATAGAATCGATTAATGCTACAGATTCTGATGCAATTTTACCTAAGCGATTCTCAAAGTTTTTTGAGATAAAGCGGCTCGTCCTTGAAGCGATATTGACATATTTACCGATCAGATCCGCATTAACACGATTCACAAAATCATCGAGGTTGAGATCAAAATCATCGATTGCACCATTTGATTTTGCCGCGAAGTAGTAGCGCAACCATTCGGGATCGAGCTTCTGTGCAATATAGGAATCTGCCGTAATAAAGGTTCCTCGCGATTTACTCATTTTCGCACCATCAACGGTTAAAAAGCCATTGATCGCATATTGAGAGGGTACGCGATGTCCTGAAAAGTTGAGCATCGCTGGCCAGAAGAGCGTATGGAAATACATAATATCTTTACCGATAAAATGGACCATCTCCGTACCAGCTGCTGCCGCCTTCTCTTGCTTAATAAAACTCTCAAAATCGACATTACCTACACGATCGCAATAGTTCTTAAAGGAAGCAAAGTAACCGATCGGCGCATCTAACCAGACATAAAAATATTTATTCTCTGCATTTGGAATTGGGAATCCAAAGTAGGGAGCATCTCGAGAGATATCCCAATCGGAGAGCTTACAATCGCCCTCTTCGCCAATCCACTCCCGCATCTTATTCGCTGCTTCCGGCTGTAAGCGCTCCTTATCTTCTAAAAATTCCCGTAAAAATGTAACGCAACGAGGATCTGATAACTTAAAGAAAAAGTGCTCTGAAGGGCGCATAACAGGTGTCTTACCAGTTACGACAGAGAATGGATTAATCAACTCTGTCGGGCGATAAGTTGCACCACAAGCTTCGCAGTTATCCCCATACTGATCTTTCGCATGACACTTAGGACACTCCCCTTTAATAAAGCGATCGGGCAAAAACATCTTGCGCTCTTCATCATAGAATTGCTCAATAGTTTTAGTTTCAATCAAATCATTTGCTTTAAGTGTCAGATAGATCTCTTCCACCAATTGTTGATTCTCTTTTGAATGCGTTGTGTAGTAATTATCAAAATCGATATAAAAATTATCAAAATCTTTAAGATGAGCGGCATGGGCTTTGGCAATTAACTCTTCCGGCGTAATCCCTAGCGAGTCTGCCTTTAACATAATGGGGGTTCCGTGGGTATCATCAGCACAAATATAGTAGACATTATTCCCTAACATTCGCTGAAAACGCACCCAGATATCGGCTTGAGCATATCCTAATAGATGCCCTAGATGAATATCACCATTTGCAAATGGTAGTGCGTTTGTGACAAAAATATCTCTCTTTTGTTGCATACTCTACTTATTCCTATATTCGTTTCATAATGGGTCTCTCCACGGAGAATCTCTAATCCCAATCTTCTTTTCAACTCATCAACTAATCAATCTACCGATTCATTATATCTTATAGATGATCAAAACATTGTCATTACAATGGATCTTAAAATAGATCATCATAGCGACTTAACATCACCGCGCTAAGAGATTATCGACGCTTTAATAAGAGCGCCACCTGGGCCGCAATTCCCTCTTCTCTTCCGACAAAACCGAGCTTCTCCATTGTCGTTGCCTTCACATTAATATCATCTACTGATATTGCTAAATCTTCGGCAATCACTGATTCTATCGCTTCTCGATAGGGCTTCATTTTAGGTGCTTCAGCCATAATGGTGATATCGATATTACCAATCTCATAACCTTTATCGCGAACAATTTGATATACCTCTTTTAAGAGATGGCGGCTATCTGCCCCTTTATAACGCGGATCGGTATCGGGAAAGAGCGTTCCAATATCTCCCCCTTTTACAGCTCCTAAAAGCGCATCGGTCAAAGCATGAAGAACGACATCCCCATCTGAGTGAGCTTTAAATGCCTTATGAAAAGGGATCTTAACCCCACCTAACATGAGATGATCACCCTCTTGAAAGGTATGAACATCAAAACCAAATCCTATTCTCATCATCTTCTCTCACTAAAATAGAGGCTCATCAATTGAAGGTCTGCAGGATAGGTTATCTTAAAATTATGGGGATAACCTCGATAGACCTTTGGCGAGAGGCCATTATACTCTAAAAGCGAGGCTTCATCTGTCACTTTTGCTCCCGCGGCAGTAGCCCTTTCTGTAGCCTCAATGAGCGTTAAAAGAGGAGCCATCTGTGGGGTTTGTGCTAACCAGATAACATCTCGATCGAGAGTCTCAACAATCTCTCCCTTCTTATCAACCCGTTTAACCGTATCTTGTGCCGGCAATGCCATAATAGCGCCCCCTTCTGGGCAGTCCTCTAAGACAGAGCGCAAAAAGAGGGAGAGTTCATTCGATCTCAATCCAGGTCTCGCCGCATCATGGACAGCAACCCAGATCTTCTTTAAATCCTTCCCGGCACGACTTAAATGCTCTTTTAAAAAATAGAGACCCGCCGCCACAGAATCGGTTCGTGTTTCTCCACCATCTACTCTCCATAAAACATCGCTCTCTACCTCAAGCGCTCTTTGATCTTCTGCAGAGAGTGCCACTACACCACCGCTAATCTCCTGCACACCCAAAAATAACTTTAGGGTACGTGTCAAAATTGTTTCGCCGGCGATCTGCAAATATTGCTTAGGAATTTCAGATGCCATTCGACTTCCCACTCCCGCAGCAGGAATAATGAAATAGATCTCCTCTTCATGACCTTCTCTATCCACGTTATTGACTCTCCCGATCGCAATCACGATCCTAAATTGATCTGCTGATCTTCTGATCTGCCGATCTACTGATAAATTAGTAAATTAATAAATTAGTAACCTTTTCTCGATGCGCTACCACTTTATCGCTCCATCTCAATTGAAGCGATCCTCTCTTTCTACATCACCAGATCGATTCAACACCCATGGGTAGAATCGAAACTTTATTTTCGGCAGTATCGCGTTCTCTCTTCATTTAAAATTCTATGCATCATTATATGCCACAATGACTCTCTACGATAAAAAAAGCATCTCAAACAGATGCTTGAGATGCTCTTATTGTTGCAATATAGAGATATGGTGTATTGATATAGGGCATATTGATCTAAGCCATTCAATATAGCTACCGATAATAGTGATCACAATATATCAATCGAACAGCTTTTAAATATCCACTAGATAGATTAAATATGCCTAATATCTCTAATGCTCAATTCTCACTACTCAATATTAAGTCTATTGAGTTATTTAACTACTTATTTAGGTAATTCATAATGTTCACGACTCTCATTGACACGCTCACGAAGTAATTTCCCCGGCTTAAAATGAGTTGTGTATTTACCACTTAACTTTACTGCATCCCCAGTTTTAGGGTTGCGTCCAATTTTAGGTTCTCTGTAACGTACTGAAAAGCTACCAAAACCTCTAATCTCGATACGCCCGCCTTTTCCTAAGGTTTCCGTAATATGTTCTAAAATTTTCTTAACACTCTTTTCAACTTCAGCAGTTGAACAGTGTGGATATTTTGCACTTAACCTCTGTACTAGCTCTGATCTAGTCACTCTACTTCTCCTTGACTCTATTCCCTAATTCCTACCATAAATCCACAGATTCGTAAATTTATGTATATTTTTATATATAAAATAATACAGTTTATCCTTCGATTAAGCAACAAATTCCCTGAAAATATCTACTTTTTCTTCATTAAAATCAACGACCTCTATAAAAAAACCGCAGATTAATTGTCTGCGGTTTTTACTGACCTCTTAAGGTCATGCAATAAGCAATTTAAAACTATTACTAGTTTTCTACCATTTTACTGATATTTTATTGCGCTTGCGCTTTTATTGCTGTTTTAATTGCTCTTTCAAGAGATCACCAAATGTTGTAGCACCAACGTTATCATTTGTGTACTCAGCGATATCTTGTGGACTCACTTCATCTACTGCTTTCACAGAGAGAACGATTGAGCGGTTACGACGGTCAACGCTTACGAAGCGCGCTTCAACTTCATCACCTACGTTATAGACGTTACGAACATCTTCTACGCGCTCAGATGAAATTTCAGATGCACGAAGGTTACCTTCAACACCATTACCAAGATCAACAACAGCATATTTAGCATCAACTTCAGTAACAACACCTTTTACTAAAGAACCTTTCTCATGTTCTGCTAAGAATGAAGAGAATGGGTCTTGATCAAGTTGTTTGATACCTAAAGAGATACGCTCACGGTCAGCATCAACTGCTAATACCATTGCTTCAATCTCATCACCACGGCTATATTCACGGATTGCTTCTTCACCAGGAACGCTCCATGAGATATCAGAGAGATGAACAAGTCCATCAATACCACCTTCAAGACCGATAAAGATACCGAAATCTGTGATCGATTTGATTGTACCTTTGATCTTATCGTTCTTGTTGTATTTCATTTCGAACTCAGACCATGGGTTTGGCATGCACTGTTTCATACCGAGAGAGATACGGCGGCGCTCTTCATCAATATCGAGAACAACAACACCCACTTCTTCACCCGCAGTAACAACTTTTGAAGGATTAACGTTTTTGTTAGTCCAATCCATTTCTGAAACGTGAACAAGACCTTCGATGCCTGGCTCGATTTCAACAAAACAACCGTAGTCAGTAATGTTAGTAACTTTACCTTTAGTTTGAAGACCTGCAGGGAAGCGCATTGCGATATCTTTCCATGGATCTTCACCAAGTTGTTTAAGACCAAGTGATACACGGTTACGCTCTTTATCAAATTTAAGAAGCTTAACTTCGATCTCTTGATTGATCTCTACGATCTCAGATGGGTGACGAACACGTTTCCACGCCATATCAGTGATATGAAGGAGACCGTCGATACCACCAAGGTCAATAAACGCACCGTAGTCAGTAAGGTTCTTAACGATCCCTTTAACAACATCACCTTCCTCAAGTGTTTTGAGAAGCTCTTCACGTTCTGCAGAATACTCTTCTTCAAGTACCGCGCGGCGTGAAACAACGATGTTGTTACGCTTTTGGTCAAGCTTGATAACTTTTAACTCAAGCTCTTTACCTTCAAGATATGCGATATCACGAACAGGGCGAACATCAACTAATGAACCTGGCAAGAACGCACGCTCTGTACCGATATCAACAGTAAATCCACCTTTAACGCGACCTGAGATAACCCCTTTAATGATCTCATCATTTTCAAGTTTCTTCTCAAGGAATGCCCATACTTCTGCACGTTTCGCTTTTT
The DNA here is from genome assembly GCF_003121895.1 of Ignatzschineria cameli. Taxonomy (GTDB): domain Bacteria; phylum Pseudomonadota; class Gammaproteobacteria; order Cardiobacteriales; family Wohlfahrtiimonadaceae; genus Ignatzschineria; species Ignatzschineria cameli. Next base: position 66,071 of record NZ_QEWW01000002.1, on the reverse strand, counting down.
CACGTGAAAGACGAGTTTCACCGAAACCATCTTCTAATGACTCAAGGACAACGTCTACTTTATCACCAACTTGAACTTCAATTTCACCATTTAGGTCTTGAAATTGTTCAGCGGGGATGCGACCTTCACTCTTAAGGCCAGCATCAACGATTACAAAACCGTTTTCGATCTTAACAACCGTTGCTTCAATGATTGCACCAATTTCACGTGCTTGTTCTTCGGCGATTGATTGCTCAAATAATTCTGCAAAACTTAATGACATATAATTAAAAATGCATAGATATGTGGAATATTCTTTCGCTACAACCTTTTCTTTTATCCATTAGCGCAAGCGTTAATCTGAATTAGTAAGAAGAGATTATAGAGCTACTCCTATCTACGACTTGTTTAAAGTAATAAAAAATCACAACTATCTGTGCTTACCCTATTCCTAAATACCCAATGACTCAATGACTACTCAGTGACTCAATAAGCATCAAGATCTAGTTGAATGCACATTTGTGAAACCTACATCCAATAAATAATCTTCTGATTACCCGCTTCTATCTGATGAATAAAGCAAAAGAGGGACCGATACTTTCAGTCTCCTCACTGCCCATTAACGAAGTTTCAACTTCAATTTCAACCCCAACCTAATTCTTTAGTAGAATCGCTAAGTGGAACTACTCAGTAGAATTTTAGAAGATGTTTTAAGAGAAATTGACCTAGGATAAATCGATCCCGCTCTTCACTTGTAGCGCATCTATCAACGGTAAATTTCTCTATATTCTAGAGAAACCGCTCCGTGACGGCGTTCCAAGCAAGGGTAAAGACCTCATCTACTCCAAGTTCAGATGTGTCGATAATAATCGCATCATCTGCCGCTATGAGAGGGGCGCTCGACCGCGTCCGATCTCGCTCATCTCTTGCCTCAACCTCAGATAAAATCTGCTCTATATTAGCGCAAATTCCACTCTCTAACAACTGTTTATAACGTCTTTTTGCCCGCTCTTGTGCCGTTGCGGTTAAAAAGAGCTTTAATTGAGCTTCAGGAAAGACCACTGTCCCCATATCTCGACCATCTGCGATCAATCCTGGCGCTTGAGCAAAATCTCGCTGTCTTTGAAGAAGTGCTGCTCGAACCTTAGGTTGTTTAGCGACAATAGACGCTTTATTACCGGTCTTCTCATCACGAATCTGCAAAGTCACATCCTCTTCAGCAAGATAGATATGGAGCATTGACTCAACAACCTCAAAACGAAGCGGAAGCGCTTCTGCAAGTGATGCAACAACTGCCTCATCCTCTAAGTCTACCCCCTTCTTCTCTGCAAAGAGGGCAACTGCCCGATAGATCGCCCCTGAATCTAAAAAGTGCCACCCCAATTTTTTGGCCAACTGAAGTGAAAGCGTTCCTTTCCCTACTCCACTTGGACCATCAACCGTAATAATATTTTGCATCAGATCTCCTTATTCCCATTTCTCGATTACATTTCTCGATTAACCTTACCCATTAAATTCGCTATTTTCGCCATTTGCTCATTTGCCACATGCCATTTAACAGCATCCAACTAGAAGTAGAATCACTATTCTAAGGATTAATGACCACAAAAAATAGAGAGATGCCACAAGAAAAAGCAAAGCGTTTCTTATAAATTGATAACATATTCCATTACCCATAATGCTATTGAGATTGATCGATCCTAGTCAGACATATATCAGACATATAAAAGTATGAAGATAAAAGATGGCTAATCGAGTAGCTTATCGGACCAATCACCAGTGGTAATCACTCTTTTTGGTCAGATCACAAAAGCGATCGACCAAAGGAATGATCGAAAAGATCGAGTTTAAAAGATAAGATATAGGTAAGATACAGATAAAATATAAGATATATTTGATATATATTATCTGAGGTTATATTCAATATCGATCAATTTAAATTGATCTTGAGCGCTATACTGAAATCGAATTATTAGGATAAAAAGATGAAATTAACAATTGCAACACGTGAAAGTCCTCTCGCTCTTTGGCAAGCAAATCATGTTCGAAGTGAATTACTTAAACATTTTCCAGAGATGGAGATTGAACTTCTCGGCATGACTACTAAAGGGGATCAACTCCTCTCTTCCCCACTCAGTAAAATTGGGGGCAAAGGTCTCTTTATTAAGGAGCTAGAAGTTGCAATGTTAGAAGGTCGAGCTGATATTGCCGTCCACTCAATGAAAGATGTACCGATGGCTTCGCAGTTGCCTGAAGGAATGAGTGTCCCAGTGATTTTAAAACGGGAAGATCCTAGAGATGCATTAGTTTCTATCAACTATCAATCCTTAGATGATCTTCCAGAGGGTGCTATCGTAGGTTCTTGCTCATTACGTCGCCGAGCACAACTCTTAGCACATCGCCCTGACCTTCAAATTAAAGATCTTAGAGGTAATGTTAATACCCGCCTACAAAAGTTAGAAAATGGGGAGTACGATGCCATCATTCTAGCTGCTGCCGGTCTCATTCGATTAGGTTTTGAAGAGAAGATCACGCAACTTCTACCCGATACAATCTCATTACCAGCTGTCGGTCAAGGAGCCATTGGAATCGAGTGTGTCACTGATAATAGTGCGGTACAAGAGATCATTGCCAAGCTAAATGACCCAGAGACCGCAACCTGTGTAACTGCAGAGCGCGCATTCAATGCAAAATTAAATGGTGGCTGCCAAGCACCTATCGCCGGCTTTGCTCAATTAAGCGATAAGGGGCTCTTTCTTAGAGGATTAGTAGGTGATCTTGATAACGGTACCATCATCTATCATGAGTTATGGGGCAAACCAGAAGAGGCTGCCGCTTTAGGCGAGGCGCTTGCAGATAACCTCCTCTCTCGAGGAGCAAAAGAGATCCTTGAAAAGATCTATGGCTAACTCTATGGCAACATCTATGGGGATAAAGAGAGTGGAAAAGAATCATTCTCCGAAAAATAATCTAATTGGAATCATTGTGACGCGCCCTAAAGGGCAGTCACAAACCTTTCTCCAAAAGTTACAAAATTCGGGATTTACAGCATTTGATCTTCCCGGCATCACTATTGCCGATCCACAAGATCTTCAAGCCGCCCTTGCAGATTTAGCGCAAGTATCAACCTATGACTACCTGCTCTTTACAAGCCCAAACTCTGTTCGATTTGCGAAAAAGTTAGGGCTTCAATTTGACAAAATTAAGGGATTTATCTCTATCGGCTCTGGCACTGAGAGAGCATTACAACCCTATATTGAGGGCAAGGAGTCAATCACTGCCCCTAAACCTTACACCTCAGAGGCCCTGGTTCAAACCCTAAAAGAGCACAATATTGCCGGCAAAAGGATCTTAATCATCAGTGGCGAAGGGGGGCGACGACTTCTCGATAAAGCAATTAATGATCTTCAAGGTTTTGGCAAATATTGTGATGTCTATCGCCGAGAAGCCCCAAGAGAAGAGATGCTTGATCTCAAGCCGATTTTAGAATTTAAGACCCAATCGCCCTCAACAGATTCACCAAAACGGCTCTATCTTGTAATCTCTAGCCAAGAAGCTTTCAATAACTTACTTCCTATTTTAGATCGACACCAGCTGAGAGCCCAAATTGATGGGGTCTTTGTTGGTAGCGAACGATTAGAAAACATAGTAAAATCAGAAGGGTTTGAGAGAGTCATTGTTGCCCGATCTGCACTCGAAAAAGATCTATGGCAAGCAATCGAAGAGAAATTTAATAACTTTAATTCATTGAATAACTCTTATAACCATCCCCTCAATACCCCTTCTATCTCACCTGATAATGATAAGGAGCGCTCTATGACGCAAGAGCTGAATAACCAAGATTCTAAAAAAACAGAACAGTCTATCTCCCCAAAAACTTCTACCAATGAGGCTACTACTGTAGATAAAGAGCTTGATGCAGCATCTGTGGAGAGCACTCAAAAGCCGGATAATGATCCGCCGGCCAATGGTAAACGCGCCAACCAGAAAGGCAATAAAAAACGCGGAAATGCGCGCAAAGAGAATCAAGCCTCTGAAAAAGTAGCGACTGAAACAGAATCGGTAGAGAAAGAGGACCTTCCCGTAACCGAGACTTCACAAGATACTCCTAAAGCGGACTCTACAGAAGAGAAGAACGAGCAGAAAAATGAGAGCGTGAAAGATTCAACTGAGACAAGCACCCTTAAGGAGAGCTCCATGGTTGAGGAAAATATCACAACCACTCCTCAGCTAGAAGCTCCTCAAGTTGAAGAGAGCCCAACCCATGCGACAGCTGAATCGCCTCGCCCACGCCAAGGGCTTACCTATCTTGCGCTTATCTTAGCTTTAGGGGGATTAGGTCTTGGAGGATTCTCCTTCTATAAAGGTTCTTTAGAAAAGGATGACAAGATCGCGCAACTTGAAAGTGCTCTCGCATCAGATACAGCAACCATTAATAGCCTTAAAGGGGAGATCGATACTCTCAATCAGAGCCTCTCAACCCTAAAAGTGACAACTGATAAGATTGCGGCAAGCGATGCACAATCACTCTCTGGACAGGTCGCTACTGTTGCACAAAAACATGAGCAGCTTAACCAGTCGCTTGCAGAGTCTGCAAAAGGATTGCAAGCGCAGATCGATAAGTTAGCGGCAACGCAAAAAGAGCTCTTAACGCAGAGTGATCAGATCAACAATATTGCTAAAGTGAGTAACCAAGCCATCACCATTGCTAATGATTTTGATAAAAAATTAGCAGCGCAAGAGTTACAGCAAAATGTGGTTCTCAACGAAGCAAAAGAGCTTATCTCTACCATTAAAAATATTACAGATCTCGAGATGCTTCGCACGACAGAGGTTGATTACCTTCTTAAAGTTGCAATTCAGAAAGTACAATATGATAAAGATTATAAGACTGCAGGACAGATCTTAAACTCAGCACTCGATAAACTTTCTCAAATCAACAGCATTAACTTCAACGAGACGAAACAATTACTCCAGGCTAATATTGAGACACTCAAAACATTAACTCCATTGGATCTTGTTGATATTACAAATCGCTTAGAGAAAGTGACCGTGCTCCTTCAAAAAGCGCCACTTAAGAGTGATAGCGCATTAGTCAATCTTAAAAATGAGATCTTCAATCAAGGCGCACCTGAAGGGGAGAGCTGGACTGATAAATTAACAAGCTCTCTCAAGCATCTTGTCGTCATTGAAGATAAGCGAGCAGAAGTGCCAGAATTAATGGCAAAAGAGGATCGCTTCTTCCTTCTGCAAAATACTCAACTTGAATTAACCGCGGCAAAAATTGCGTTACTTCAAGATCAAGTCACCCTCTTCAAACACTCTGTCGAGACTGTTCAATCTTGGGTTAAAACCTACTTCGATGAAGATAATGCCGATGTAAGAGAGGCTATTCAACAATTACAATGGCTTCTTGATGCAAAACTCGAGGTCACACCCCCCAATATTGAGCGCACTCTAACAGACTTTGAGGCAACTCTTCGAGCATATAAAGGAGCGCAATAATGGGTAGATTAATTAAAACAATCGGTTGGATTATTCTTATCCCGATTTTAGCCATTCTTCTCTTCTTTGCCGTCAAAGATGATACTGGACAGGTTCTAATAACAGGTACTTTTCCTCTTATTGGACCTAAAACGATTCACACCACTATTGTGGGGGGATTGCTTCTCGCTGCAATCTCTATTCTTATTATCTATGTGGTGATTCGTCTTATTATTACTATCGTTAGAACGCCTAAGATTATGCGCCACTTTACCCTCAATCGACGGGCAAAGGTTGCAGAAAAACAATTTGCAAAAGCTGAACTGGCACTACTTGAGAATCGCCCTACAGTCGCTGAAGATCTCTTTCTACTTGCGGCGAAAGGGAGCAAAAGCAAAAATCTCTGCTATATCGGGGCAGCAAGAGCAGCGCAACTCTCTGGCAATATTGAAAAAAGAGATCGCTATCTACGAGAGATCGATCTTTCTGACTCTAAGCATGATCGAGAATTAGCAGAAGTACAGCGTGCTGAACTCCTCTTAGAGGCGGATGAGAATGAAAAAGCAGAATTACTTCTCAATACCCTTTTAGAGCGAGAGAAAAATTATTATGCCACGCTTCTATTAGCGGTCGCCCTTCAAAAACAGGGTAAAAATGAAGCGCTCTTTAGGCTTCTCCCCAATTTACAGAAGGCTCTTCCCCGCTTAACACCTAGCGAAGAGATCACTTACTACACCGAAAGTGTCTATAAAGCGCTCTTTGAGTATGCAAGTCAAATTAGTAAAGATTCAGATCAACTACGACTTGTATGGGGCCGCCTTCCTAAAAACCTTCAACATGAACCTGCACTCTTGATTGCATATGCCAATCGTCTACTCGATGTTGGAGATACTAAACGGGCCGAGGAGGTTCTGCGCAAAGAGATCAATCGCTCCCACAATGAGATGCTGATCCTTGCCTACGCCCATCTCTATCGAGGGGATCAACAAAAACTACTTCATCATGCGAAGAAGTTTAATGCGGATGCGCCAGATAGTGCGATCACACAATATACTTTGGCACATATGCTCTTTCGCAATCAACAATATGATGAAGCAATGGCCCATCTTGAGAAGACGATTCAACTCGACCCGCAATTTGTTAAAGCTTATCGCTTAATGGGTGAGATTAAACTTATTCAGAATGATGAGAAAGGTGCGTTAACACTCTTTAAGGAAGCGATGGCTTTAGCCTTTGATGAGCGACCTAAAGATGTAAAACGCGTCGATGGGGATCTTTTAATTGCATCAACGGATAAGCTCTCCCACAAAAAGGGGGATGAGGCGACAGAAGGTGAGTTTTCAAAGACAAATGAGCCGTCTCCTCAATCTACCTCAGAGGTGCAATCAGAGAGAACAACATCTCAAGAAGAGCCTGAAGATCTAGGAGAGCAAGATCCACATATTAACAATAACTATGATCCTCGCCGTCACCTCTAGCCGTTACCACCCTCTAGAGAAGATAAAGAGAGGATTGATAGATGTGATAACCTCTATCTAAAAAACTCTATCTAGATCCGGCGATTTGGAAGATGATAAAGATATAGATATAAAATATAAAAGATGGCTTCTGCCATCTTTTTTTCTCATATCGCTCTCATATCCTTCTCATATAGAATAGAGATTCTTTCTAGTGACTACCTTAAATACAACCACTTAAATGAAACTACTCCAATGGAGTTAGGTTAATACCGCTAGGTTGAATCAACCTTAATAACACTTATAAACGTTTATAAAAACTTATAGTGATAACCTGATAATCTAATACTCTAACAATATAATAATCTAACAATCTGATAACCTTATTAATTTCTGGACTTATGGAAATAACCTTTAATAATCGATCTTTAGATCTAAATACTCCCAAAATTATGGGAATTCTTAACTTAACGCCCAACTCTTTCTCTGATGGGGGCGATTATTATGACCCTGAGCGTGCGTTAGATCGAGCCTATGAGATGCTAGAGGAGGGAGCAGATATTCTCGATATCGGAGCAGAATCCACTAATCCTAAAGCGACTCCGATCGATAGTCAGGAAGAGATCAGACGTCTCTACCCCGTTGTATCACTCCTTAGAAAAAAGCTCGACGTTCCCCTCTCAATCGATACCTTTCGAGCAGAGACGATGAAAGCAATGCTCGACCTCGGTGCTGATATTATCAATGATGTAACTGCTTTGAGCGATCCCGGCGCACTTGAATATCTACTCGAATCAAAAGCGGCAGTGATCCTAATGCATATGTTAGGTAATCATCAAAAAATGCATATCACCGGAGATTATCAACGAGAGGGAGGTGTGACTCTTTCAGTCTCTCATCACTTAGAAAAGATTGCGCAGCAATGTGTTACCCAAGGCATTGAGTCATCAAGAATTATCTTAGATCCCGGCTTCGGTTTTGATAAATCGGTTCCCGAACAACTCACCCTCCTCAAAGAGCTTTCACTACTGATAGAGAAGAGCCCATACCCCTACCTCGTTGGCGTCTCTCGTAAGCGCTTTATTGGTGCAATTACTGGCGTAGAGCAACCTAAAGATCGACTTGCCGGCAATCTTGCTGTAGCACTCTGGAGCATAGAGCAAGGCGCAAAAATATTACGAGTTCATGATGTAAAAGCGACTAAAGAAGCTTTTTTAATGTGGCATGCGATCAATGATGCAACCGATGTATAACGATGATATAAATCGATATAACTATAAATAAAGCGTTATAGAATCAGAGAGCAACTTCCCCTTCCCTTACCCCACTTACAAGATACGACGAGATACCACAAGATCACTATGATTGAATTTCAAAATCTAACCATTCGTATGAATGCGAATATTCTTATCGATAATTTCAACTTCTCCATCACTCCCCGCATGCGTGTCGGGCTCGTAGGTAAAAATGGTACCGGAAAGACAACGCTCTTCAATACCATTCTCGGTCGTCATGAGCCTGATAAAGGGGAGATTCATATCCCTAAATCAGCGGTTATTGCTGAAGTTGCACAAGAGATCTACAACACTGAACTCTCAGCTTTTGAGTATATTTTGAGTGGAGATGAGGAGCTATTAGCGCTTCGTGAAGCTGAGGTGGAAGCCTTAGCACAAAATGATGCCGATCAGATTGCTCATATCTATGCACGAATTGAGGAAATTGATGGCTATCGGGCAGAGAGCCGTGCCTATCAACTACTCGATGGTCTAGGATTTAAGGTTGAAGATTATCATAAGCAGGTTAAAGATTTTTCCGGTGGTTGGCGTATGCGCCTCAATATTGGTAAAGCATTGATGTGTCGCTCCGATATTCTTCTGCTCGATGAGCCGACAAACCATCTCGACTTTGAAACAGTTGTCTGGGTGGAAAATTGGCTCAAACAGTATCCCGGCATCTTAATTGTGATCTCTCATGACCGAGATTTTCTCGATAATATCTGCACTCAGATCATTCATCTCTATCAACAAAGAGCAACCGTTTATAGCGGAAATTACAGTGCCTTCCTCCGCTTAAAAGCAGAGAAATTAGCACATCAACAGGCACAATTTGAGAAAAATGAGAAGACTCGTGCCCATCTCCAAAAGTTTATTGATCGCTTCAGCGCTAAAGCAACAAAGGCAAAGCAAGCACAAAGCCGTGTCAAAGCGCTCGAGAAGTTAGAGGATATTGTCCCCGTTGTGGCTGAAAATGAGTTCTCTTTCCAATTTCAAACGCCGGAAAGATTGCCCGATCCCCTCATTCGCCTCGATCATGTAAGCTTTAGCTATCAGCCAAGCGATATGATTCTCAAAGAGATCAATTTTACGGTAACACCTGAGACGAGAGTTGGCATTTTAGGACGAAATGGAGAGGGAAAATCGACACTCATCAAATTGATCGCCGGAGAGAATCTACCCACTTCTGGAACAATCATCGCATCAGAGCACCTCAAAGTGGGATATTTTTCCCAACATCAGGTGGAGTACTTAACACTAAGTGAATCGCCTATTTGGCATTTAACACAATTAGATAGCCAAATTACCACCCAAGATGCACGCAACTTTCTCGGTTCCTTCGGTTTTCATGGGGATAAAGTTTTAGAAGCGATAGCACCCTTTTCAGGGGGAGAAAAGGCACGTCTAGCACTCGCGCTTATTGTCTATCAAAAACCTAATCTACTCCTCCTCGATGAGCCGACGAACCATCTCGATATTGAGATGCGAGAGGCAATTGCAATGGCTCTACAATCATTTAGTGGTGGTCTCTTAATGGTCTCTCATGATGCCTCCCTTTTAGAGCTCTGCTGCGATCAGTTTCTTCTTGTAGCAAATCAATCACTCAAAGAATTTAAGGGTGATCTAGAAGATTATCGCCAATATCTCATTGAGCAGAATCGTGCTGCATCTCGAGCTGAAAAAGGAAATGTAATAACAGAGAAGCGACCACAGCATCATCTCGATCGAGAGACTCGCAAAAAATTACAGACAGAACAGAGACGCCTTACAAAAGAGATCGAACAAGCTGAAAAGAAGTTGGCAAAGTTAGCCCTGAAAATAGAAGAGCTTGAACAGCTATTAGGTGATCCTAGCAGTTATGAGACCCTATCTCCCGAACAGATCTTAACATTTGATCAAGAAAAAAGTACGCTCGAAGCAGAGAGCGAAACATTAGAAGAAGCATGGCTAGAGGCGGCGGAGAAGCGAGAAGAGATCACAGAGCAGCTGGAAAATTAAATCTACTTCCTCACTATCTCGGCACTAAAATAAAAAATGTGATTCGTTATAGTGAAGATACTTAAGAATCCTCTTAATATTGAATACCCTTAGATATCACTAAATACATTATCTTTATTTGTATAATAATTATCTTTCAAATTAATCTTTACAATTAACTACTCCGCTTATAACTATTTTGGTGAATATTTAATACTCTAAATAAGTTCTAAAATGGATTATTGCCACTAAAAAGATTACGCTATTAAAATGAGATTAAAAATATTGTGAAAAGATATTGTGACAAGATCTATAAAAATAGATAGAAGACAAATAGATAGAAGATAAGTAGATAAACGATATATTTCTAGAATTAGATAGAGATATAGATAAAAGATAGATTAAAGATAGAATTAAAGATCAACAAAAAAAATATATATAAAGATAATCACCTCTCAAGTGGTGAAAAAAATTAAAAAGTGATATAAGACAGCTATTCAGCTTTTATAACTTTTTATCAAGTTTTATCGGCTGATATCATTAGGAAAATACGGTAGGATTATCGCTGATTTTTAAAATCCTAAATCCTTCTTCATATTTTCTAGATGAAATGTGCTCGCAATGTAAGATCTTCGGAACTTGCACTGCGATCATTCTGTTATCACGCTGTTATAAAGCGTTGAGATGATCTCAATGACACTTGTTAAAGAACACTCTCTAACAGATGTTCCCAGAGAAATTCAACCCTAGATAACAGATCATTATCGCTCTGTAGGGTGTAATTTGAATAGATAAGGTCTTGAATAGATAAGGTTCTCTTCAATGACCTCACTCTAATCAAAGAGAAGAAGAATAACTACTCTACTTTTATAAACTTATAGCTGATAGGTATTTCGATATGAACAAAGCTGCCTTAAAAGCACTAAAAATAGGCGCCATCGCTACAGCACTCTTGGTGATAACCGGCTGTAGTGATCTTGCTCTCTTCAATCCAAAAGGGGAGATTGCCGAGTATGAAAAGTGGCTTCTTATTATTAGTGCTGCCCTTATGCTCATCGTTATTATCCCCTGTATTATCATGGCGGTTATCTTCCCTTGGTGGTTTAGAGAGTCGAATAAAAAAGCGACCTATAAACCTGAATGGCAAGAATCGAAGATCTTAGAGCGCTTCATGTGGGGCGTTCCCATTGCAATTATAGCGCTTCTGACCTTTATTACAGTGCAAAGCACGATCGATCTCAACCCTAAAAAACGGATTGAGTCGGAGAAGGAGGATCTTGTCATTGAAGTGGTCTCTATGGATTGGCAATGGCTCTTTATCTATCCTGAAGAGGGAATTGCGACAATTAACACCCTCTATCTTCCGGTCGATCGTCCACTTAAATTTCGACTAACCTCGCAGACGGTAATGAATGCATTTTTTATCCCCCAAATTGGTACCCAGCTCGATGTAATGAGCGGCATGGAGAATGTCCTCTATCTGATTGTCAATGAGGAGGGAACCTATCAAGGAGCCTCATACGGATATAGTGGTGCCGGCTACTCTGATATGAAATTTAGAGTCACAGCGCTCTCAGATGAAGCGTTTGAAAAATGGGTTACAGAGCAACAGTCTCACAACGATAACCCTCTCGATTGGGCAAAATATCAAGAGTTTGTCCAAGAGGAACCAATCAATGCCCCGGAACAATATTTCCACCCTATTGAAAAAGGGCTCTATCTTCGCGTGATCTCCCAATTCTTAGATCTCAAAGAAGTTGAGGAGCATATGCGCGAGCATCTCCATGAAGTTAACCGGTTAAAGCCTAATATCGAAGCACTATTGCATCACCCTGCTTCTCCGGTATTAACCCATATCCCCCATCAACAGTAGAGGATTCGTCTATGTTTGGAAGATTAACCATCGATAGTATTCCATGGAGCCACCCGATTCCCCTCGCGGCTTTTGGATTTATTATTCTTATCGTCTTAGCTGTCCTAGCAACGATCACTTTCACCAGAAGATGGAAGTGGCTCTGGACCAATTGGCTTACCACAACCGATCATAAACGCATCGGTATTATCTACATTATCGTCGCCATTATTATGCTACTTCGTGGCTTTGCCGATGCCATCATGATGCGCTCGCAGATGGCATTAGCCTCAACAGGGGATCAGGTCGGTTACTTACCACCAGAACATTATGATCAGATCTTTTCTGCTCACGGCGTCATTATGATCTTCTTCATGGCGACTCCCTTCTTAATTGGATTGATGAACGTGGTCGTTCCTCTTCAATTAGGTCGACGAGATGTAGCCTTCCCCGTATTGAATGCGGTGAGCGTCTGGTTAACGGTAGCGGGAGCAATTTTAATCAACCTCTCACTTGGTATTGGGGAATTTGCGAAAACAGGATGGGTTGCATACGCGCCTCTCTCAGAGAAGCTCTACAGCCCCGGCGTAGGGGTTGATTACTATATCTGGAGTATTCAAGTCTCCGGACTAGGAACCACATTAGCGGCGCTGAATATGTTTGTCACCATCTTAAAAGTGAGAGCGCCTGGGATGAAGCTCTTTCAGATGCCTCTGTTTACCTGGTCAACACTCTGTACCTCCATCTTAATTCTTGCAGTATTCCCGATCTTAACAGCAACAATGTTGTTACTTGGATTAGATCGTTATCTTGGCTTTGAGATCTTCACAAACTCATTAGGCGGTGGTAGTCAGATGATGTATGTCAATCTCATCTGGGCTTGGGGCCATCCTGAGGTCTATATCTTAATTTTGCCGGCATTTGGTATCTTCTCGGAAGTTGTTTCAACCTTTAGCCGAAAATATCTCTTTGGTTATAAGGCGCTTGTTTGGGCCATTATCGCTATCCTCTTTATGTCTCTTACCGTTTGGCTACACCACTTCTTCACAATGGGTGCCGGCGTCAATGTTAACGCATTCTTTGGCGTTACAACGATGCTCATTGCCGTTCCAACGGGAGTGAAGGTCTTTAACTGGCTCTTTACGATCTATCGTGGACAAGTGAAGATGGATGTACCAATGCTCTATGCTGTCGGCTTCCTGATTCTCTTTGTTTTAGGGGGAATGACCGGGGTAATGCTAGCGATTCCAGGGGTTAACTATGCCGTTCATAATACCGAATTTGTGGTCGCCCACTTCCATAATACAATTATTGGTGGTGTTGTCTTTGGTGTTCTTGCCGGCTATAACTTCTGGTTCCCTAAAGCATTTGGCTTTAGATTACATAAAGGCTGGGGATATGCTACCTTCTGGCTCTGGTTTATAGGCTTCCTCTTTGCCTTTATCCCACTCTACCTCGCCGGATTTGATGGTATGCCGCGCCGTATTAGTCAAAATATCGACCCTCGATATGGAACTTACCTCGTCGTTGCACTCTTTGGTGCTGTCTTAATCTTCTTAGGGATTATCGCTATTTTAGTCCAACTCTTTGTCAGTATTAAACAGCGTGAAAAATTGAAAGATCCAACGGGAGATCTCTGGAATGGACGCTCACTTGAGTGGTCAATCCCTTCACCTCCCCCTGTTTATAACTATGCGGTCATTCCACAAGTAGATGATATCGATATGTTCTGGAAATTAAAGCAGGAAGGAAAAGCTTATGATCCTAATCGACAATATCAAGATATCTATATTCCAAAGCACACTGCTCTCGGATTTGTCTCCGGTGGTGTCTTAGCTGGACTTCTCTCTTTCTCACTCGTCTGGAGCATCTGGTGGATGGCTATTCTCTTCTTTAGTGCGGCTATTATCTGGTGGATCATCGAAAGCTTTAGAGAGCATGAAGAGATCCTGATCCCGGCAGAAGAGGTTAAAGCTGCTGATGAAGCCTTCTTAGAACGTGTTAAACAGTATCAACTTGCACAAGGAGAACAGTAATGGCAACAACTACCTTAAGTCGTTCCGATATTCAATTACGCCAAGAAGAGGAGAGTGCTAACAACAAGGTCTTTGGTTTTTGGATCTATCTGATGGCAGACTCCATTATCTTTGGAACTTTCTTTGCGGTCTTTGTCGTTCTCTTACAGAATACAACCCATGGCCATACACCCCATTCGCTCTTCGATCTTGGCAATGCATTTGCTGAAACGGTGGCGCTACTAACAAGTAGCCTCACCTGTGGTTTAGCGATGTTGACGCTAAAAAGAGGAAAGATAGGCGCTACGATCCTCCTTCTGATCATCACCTTTATTCTCGGAGGCATCTTCCTAACATTAGAGATTAGAGAGTTCTTAGGCTTTATCGATATCGGGGCAACACCTCAGAGTAGTGGCTTCCTCTCTGGATTCTTCTCGCTTGTAGGTCTTCATGGTGCGCATCTATCGATCGGTATGGTCTGGATGTTGGTGATGATGTTTCAGCTGGCATTTAAAGGGTCAACCTTAGAGACACGTACACGCATGAAGCTCTTTAGCCTCTTTTGGCACTTCCTCGATATTATCTGGATCTGTATCTTTACTGTTGTCTACTTGATGGGGGTTTCACTATGACCGATCACAATACTACATTAACGGCACCGCAAGAGGCGATTGAGCAAACGACTCAAGAGGGGAAAGGAGAGTTGACAGCCTACTTAGTCGGTTACGGCTTCTCCATTATTCTTACCCTCCTCTCTTTTGGAACGGTTATCTATCTTAGAGAGATGCTCTCAATTGGTGTATTAGCCGGCATTTTAGCGCTGAGTGCTATCACACAGGTTATAGTGCAAGTGGTCTGCTTCCTCCATATTAAAAAAGGGGATAACGATGGCTGGAATGTGGCATCTCTCCTCTTTACCGGCATTATCCTTTTGATGGTTGTCGGTGGTTCTGGATGGGTAATGTACTATCTCCATATGAATATGATGCCCGAACTCCCACTCTAATTGGGGAGATGATTAAATGGAGTATTATTGTGAGAAGAGGTTACCTGATCTCGCTCTATAATCGAGTTTTTTCA
Source organism: Ignatzschineria cameli (assembly GCF_003121895.1). Lineage (GTDB taxonomy): Bacteria > Pseudomonadota > Gammaproteobacteria > Cardiobacteriales > Wohlfahrtiimonadaceae > Ignatzschineria > Ignatzschineria cameli. The sequence continues at coordinate 50,953 of NZ_QEWW01000002.1, read as the reverse complement.
ATCTAGCTTTTCAACCTAACTTTTCAATCTAGTTAGTTACAAAGCTAAAAGCGATTACTCAAAGCGCGATCTTAAGCACCTCTTCTCACTACTCCTCTTGATAATATTGAGTTAAATAATCACGTGATCTATTGTAATTTTCGTCCATTTTTAAGGCTGATTAAGCATGGAATTATTTTAGGCAATCTCATCCCGGTGATTGCAGGCTATCTCTTAGCCCTCAATAGCACAGAAGCATTTCAATTCTCTCGCTTTATTGCCACGCTTTTGGGAATTAGTGTGGTAATTGCCAGCGCGACAATTGCCAATAATATTATTGATCGTGATATCGATCGCATTATGGCTCGCACCCAAAATAGACCGCTTGTCAATGGCGATATCTCCCTCACCACAGCACTCATTCTCGCCATTTTGGCTGCCATCATCGGCTTCTATCTTCTCTTTTTTCAAGTCAATGCCCTAGCGGGGATCTTCGCTTTAATCGGTTTTATCGATTATATCCTCTTCTATTCACTCATCTTTAAACGAAACTCAACGTTCAGCATTCTCGTTGGAAGCATCTCTGGTGCGGTTCCACCCCTTGTCGGTTATGTTGCGGTAACCGAGCAGATCGATCTCAATGTTCTCTATCTCTTTATCATCTTTGCAACCTGGCAAGTAGCACACTCCTATGCCATTACTCTCTATCGTAAAGAGGATTATCAATCTGCAAAGATTCCTATGGCACCTCTCTTTCTCTCTTTAAAGAGAACCCAAAGAGAGATGGCGCTCTATGTTGGCGCAATGACTATTGCAATCCTATTCCTGACGCTAAAGAGTTTTCATCTCCATGGGATGCAACTTCTAATTATAGCGATTACCCTCTATTGGTTGGTGGATATCTTAAGGCCTATTCAGATGGAAGAATCTCTCTGGGGGCGACGTCAATTTCTCAACTCCCTACTACTCATCATGGCATTCTGCTTTACGATTATGATCGATTATCTCTTAACCCATCTTATCGATCATCTCTAAGCATCAGCGATAATCGGCTGATATTCCCTATATACGAAAAGTTCTTACCACTACAGATACTCATTCCTCTTTAAAAATGCTATTTTGTTTAAAAAGAGAGACGAACAAAGTATCAATACGAAAGTGTCAATATGGAGGATCTCTCCATAAAAACGAATAAAGGAACAGATGAAGGAGTAATAAAGATGAATATACTTATCACGGGTGCATCGTCAGGCTTTGGACTCGAAGCGACTAAAATTTTTATTGAAAATGGACATACCGTTGTCGGTCTTGCGCGAAGACACAAGAAGCTAATGGAGATTAAGCACCTGTTAGGGGAGAATTTCTATCCTCTCACTGCAGATATGGCCAACTTAGAGTCGATTAAAGAGGGTATTGAAAATCTACCAGAGCCTTTTGATCAAATCGATATTTTAATCAACAATGCCGGTCTTGCACTCAACCTCAATCCCGCTTTCGATGTGGACTTTCAAGATTGGCAAACCATGATCGATGTTAATATTCGTGGCTTAAGCTATATCACCCACCTTATTCTTCCACAGATGGTAGCTCGTGATGATGGTTATATTATCAATATCAGCTCCACTGCCGGCAACTATCCCTACTATGGCTCTAATATCTATGGCCCAACAAAAGCATTTGTTACCAGCTTTTCACAAAATCTAAGGGCTGATCTTATTGGGAAAAATATTCGCGTCTCCAATGTTGAACCCGGTCTCTGTAGCGATACAGAATTCTCTAATATTCGCTTTAAGGGTGATGATGCTCGTGCAGAATCGGTCTATGCCGATGTAGAAGCGGTCACCGGTAGAGAGATCGCTGAGATTATCTACTGGCTCACGACACAACCTAAACATGTTAATATTAACCGTATTGAAGTGATGCCCACTATGCAGACCTTTGCCGGATTGACGGTCTATAAAAAGGAGAAATCGCCGAGTTAAACAGATAGCCAAAATGCCTACCCGCCTCTTTTAATGGCAAGTATTCATTGATTACCCTTTATTACCACTACAATATTACCACTCCAATCACCCCTTACACTTAATTTAGCAAGAGCAATCTATTATGAAAATTATCGATCTTCATTGTGACGCCTTAATGAAACTCTCTGATGCAAAAGGAAAACTCTCCTTCAAGGATTCAATAGCGCTCGATGTTAATCTAGATAAACTTCAAAAAGGGGGAGTTAAAGTTCAAGCTTTTGCACTCTTTGTCTCCCCCTCGCTCCCCTCCTCCGATCAATTTCAGGAAGTGATTGCTCAGATCCACTACTTCTATCAGGATATTTTAGAGAAGCATCCAGAGATGCGCCTCATTCGTTCCTGGGATCAGATATCACAACTCAAAGAGGGGGAGATTGGTGCATTTTTAACCTTAGAAGGGGTGGATCCTATCGGAAATGATCTCAAAAAATTGACGCTACTCTACCAATTAGGTGTTCGATCAATTGGCCTTACCTGGAACAATGGAAATCTAGCGGCTGATGGCGTTGCTGAAGCTCGAGGAGCGGGATTGAGTCGCTTTGGTCGTGAAATTGTAAAATGGTGCAATGAACATCAACTCTTTGTTGATGTCTCGCACCTTCATCCAACCGGTTTTTGGGATGTTATATCATTGGCAAAATATCCTATTGCCAGTCACTCTAATGCCATGACTATTTGTGAACATCGCCGTAATTTAACAGATGATCAGATTCGAGCGATGATTGAGCGAGATGCGATGATTCATATCGTTTTCTGCCCACCATTTGTGAAGAAAGGGGGGAATGCCACAATCATTGATGTGATCTATCAGATCAATCATATTGTCGCTTTAGGAGGCATTAAAAATATTGGATTTGGTTCCGATTTTGATGGAATTGAGTCGAAGGTCGAAGGTTTAAGCGATGCAAGCATGTACCCCAATCTTATTGAAGCGCTAAAAGCATTCTACTCTGAAGAGGAGATCGCCGGGTTTGCCTATCAAAACTTTTTAGATCGGCTGCCACAATCATAGCCTCTCACTATTACATTACTATTACTATTACTATTACTATTACTATTCTCAATTCTGCGCCACTCGGTGTCATAGAGCATGAATAGTTGAGTAGCTCAATAGTTGAATGACTCAATAGCTGAATATCTAATATGTAAGTATAAATTTATATTTTTTATTGTAAATAATAGTATGTTGTTATATATTATCAATATTAGATCTACCTACCCATAATGATTTTCGATCACTGATTGATCCCTCAGTTGATCGAAAGCTATCTAAAATCGCAAGATGTCGTATAAAATAGCGATATAAAATATGATGTAAGATATGCATGCAAAATAAAATAGTCGCATCAAATGAGGCGACTATTTTAAGAGTAAACACAATGGTAGTGAACTTATAGAGAGCTCAATTAATAGCTAGATGATGAGAATAACCATCTGATCGCTATTAAAATGGTCACATAAAATTACAACATAGCGTAATTATGAACTCTTTTTAGCAAATTTAATAATAATCTATGATCTACCAAGGTAGCGCTTCAACTTTTTTAGGTGTAACGCGCTTATCTGCAGGTAAGGCTCCCCCTGATTTTGAGGCTTTGCTGTTATAGTTGTTAGATTCCATCCGCTCAAAGCTCTCTCTAAGTTCTGGCGTTACATGATCTGCATAGATATTCTCTTTAGCAGGCGCTTCTTCCCGATAAAGCTCTCCTAAAATATGACGAACACCGAGTGTTAATTCATTGGAGACCACTTTTGCTTTCAGTTGGGAATTGTGAGTCGTCGCTGTTTGGGTTTTACCTAAATCGACATGACGAAAACCAAAATCAATCGCCGTATTAGGGGTTGCTTGATAAGAGAGGCCGGCACCTAATGACCAGGCAAAATTATTTTGAGAGCCTGATTGATAATTAAAATGATTACCATAATTCCCTGTCGATTTTAAGCGAGCATAACCAACACCGGCAACACCATAGAGCGAGAGATCATCCTTAAGCTTATAGCTTAAATAGCTATTGACCATTAGACGCTGACTCTTAATTTTTTGCTGATAAAAATCGCTCTCCGTTAAATTATTGTAGCTCTTAGATTGTGGTAGAACATACTCCAACTCTACACGAAAAATATCATCAAATTGGTAACCTGCAGCAACAGAACCATTGATGCTATTGCTATGCTTTGCGCCTTTTTTGACAACTTCATTCCCGGGAAGCCTAGATTCTCCCATTTTTTTTGCCTCCTGTCTTATCCCTAAAACATTGGCACCAGCATAAAATCCTGTCTCCATTTCAGCCAATGCACAAGGAGAGATACCTACTAATAACATGGAGGCCAATAGGGCGCTCTTTTTCATATCTTTTTCCTTCCCATAAAATAAATTAAAACTAACGATAAAGCTTGATTGATCCCACTTTACCAATTTTTTAACAATACAAGTTATTCTCTTTTTTAGCAATTTCTCTATTATACTGATAACAAATGATATTTTCGACTTTAACTTTCAACCCTCAAAACCAATAATCGGAAAAAAGAAGGGCTGTTATCCCCTCCTTTTTATAATAAGAAATTCTAACGAATAGTTTTAAAGAATAGTGCTAATTAACAATATAGTGAACTCTCTTAGCTAAATGGGTTAAAATTGTATAAGGAATTGTACCGGCCCATGCTGCAACCCTCTCTATTGGTAACCGTTCCCCAAAGATCTCGACAGGTTGATCCCAAGCACTTTTCGGCACGGAACGAAGATCAATCATCATCATATCCATCGCAGGTCTTCCCACAATTTTAGCGCGATGATCTCCCACTAAGACATAAGCCTCCTCACTAATTTCCCGAGGATAACAATCTGCATAGCCACAGGCGATCACTCCGATCGGCATTCGCTCTGTTGCAACAAACCTTGCCCCATAACCGACACTCTCCCCAGCCTCGATCTCTGTGGTATGGATCACTTTTGAACGAAGTGTGATGAGTGGACGTAAACCAAAATCAGCACCTGTTGTTCCTTCTATCGGCGAAACACCATAGAGCGAAATCCCCATCCGCACAATCGATTGATGGGTTGTCGGCGCTCGCAAAATTGCCGCTGAGTTTGCCATAGATTGGGGAAGCCCTAAGCGCTCTAATTGTGCCATTCGCTCAATCTGTTTTGGGAAAAGTGGCGAATCAGCTTCATCAGAGGTGGCAAAATGGGTCATCAAGGTGATTGAAGCAACGGTAGAGAGCGCTCTTAAACGCTCTACAACAGAGAATGCTTCCTCCGGCGTAAATCCTAATCGATGCATACCGGTATCGACCTTTACAAAGATGCCAATCGGTGCGGTAAGATCTGATTCCGCCAACATTCGAAGTTGTCGCTCATTGCCAATAGCGACAAGATAATTACTCTCACTTGCCCGCTGATACTCTTCTGGAGCAAAGACTCCCTCTAAGAGTAAAATCGGCAACTTGCCCCCTTTTTGCCGAATATCATCTGCCTCTTCTCGCATCGCAACAGCGATATAATCTACTGTTCGATTGATAATCGGTAATAGATTCTCCACTCGATGTCCATAAGCATCTGCTTTCAATACAGCACAATGTTGACTCTGGGGCGACTTCCCTTTCAAAATCTTAATGTTATTCTCTAATGCTGCATTAGAGAAGTAGGCGACTAACGGTCTCATATATTTCCTCTCAATCACTCACTATTATCTCTATCTTCTTTCAAAAATTGATAACGTGGCATTGCCTTGGGTTAAGGCGACTCTATTATTGGTGATATGGTGATATTTACATTAATACTTGTACTGATGGTACGCGCCCTGAAAGATTAGATGTAAAAAAGAGATTAGCGACTTCTCTTTGAAGATATCTGCTAATCTCTCAATCTCATCATGATTGGGCCTTAAAATTGTACTACTACTTCTAAAGATGACCAAGCATTGATCCCTGAATGGGGGATTCATTACTCAATATTTATTACTCAATATTTTGGAAGAGAATACCTCCACGCCCTTTTTGGATCTCGATAAACTTCTCTGTCCAATCCCCGGCAATAATCTGCAAGACGGCATGATGCGTTAAAAGCTTATTGCTCAATGCTTCTAGCTTCGGGAAATCCGCTAAAATATTCTCAACACCAATAGAGGCCAACGCATCGAAACGGATAAACATCGGTGCTAAAACGATATCCACCGCGGTCATCGTCTCTCCACTAAAATAGCTACGCCCACAGCGCTCTTCGAGCACTTTTAGGGTCGCTTTCATTGTAGCAAAATGTTGCTCAACTTCAGCTTCACTCTTAGCCCCCATACTCATATATTGCGGACCATATAGCTCGCCTGCAACACCCGCCCAGGCGCGCTGAATAGCTCTCTTTGCCGGCAATTTAGCATAGATTGAAGGAACCTTATGTAGCTCTTCGATATACTCCACAATAGCCATCGATTCGAAGAGAACCTCTCCTGTTGTCACCTTCATAACCGGCACTTTTCCTAAAGGAGACCACTCTTTAAACCACTCAGGTAATTCAGCATGCGGATCGAGCCAGATCGACTCAAAATCAACCGCTTTCTCATTTAATGCAATAAGGACTCTCTGCACAAAGGGGCAGAATGGGTACCCCACCACTTGATAACTCATATTGACCTCCAGGCTCTAATTTATCAGCAACTTATCTCTCTATTATGACGATCCATGTCTCCTAGCTGATCGGTAGCAACATGGGCAAAACATAGGTATATTGCTCCTTTTTAGTCTATCATAAGGGGAGCTTTAAGAAGCGATTATACAAACTTCTCTCCATTTTAAAAATGGAAAAGAGAGAAAATAACACAAATCAACTCCGCTACTGATTCAACCTTTTTTATGGTGAGTCATAGATCATCGAAGAGATGAAATGATTCCTCACTATTGCGCTACAATAGGCTTATGCAAGGACCATTACGCAATGGTCTTATACAATGGCCTTATACAATGCTCTTATACCATCTCTTACAACATAGCGAGTGCAGAATCACTCGACGATATAGAGAGATCGTAGATAGAAATAATCAAAACAACCAGAAACAACCCAAAATAACCAAGAATAATGAAGAAAATAACCGATAAAACAATCGGTTAAAAATATAGTTTACAAACTCAATCTGAAGCTCATAGGGAGAATTCTTATATGTCAATTCAACTTAATAGACTCACTGTTGCCGGTAAAGATGCGGCTACTTTTTTACAAGGGCAGATCACTGCAGATGTTAACCATTTAACCTCAATCTACTCAGAACGTGAGAATCAAGGATTAGGGGCGATCTGTAATCGTCAAGGACGTGTTATTGCCCTCTTCTGGATTATCAAAGAGGATGATGAAACTTTCCATCTCCTCCTACCTAAAGTGTTAGCAGAGCAGATCGAAAAGCATCTAAAGATCTTTATCTTCCGCTCAAAAGTGACTCTCCTCTTAGAGACTCCGACTGCAGATGATTTAGCAATGCTACCGGAAGGACTCTCTATTCCTTGGATCACAACCGACAATAGTGAAGCGTATGTTCCACAGATGTTAAGCCTTGATCTATTAGGTGCCATCAGTTTTAAGAAGGGATGCTATACCGGTCAAGAGATCGTTGCTAGAATGCAATATTTAGGAAAACATAAACGACGCCTCGCCCTCATTACTGCGGAAGATGAAAGTGATCTCCAATGCAATGCCACTATCACTAATCAAAGTGGCAAAGAGGCTGGGACAGTTGTCTATCATCAAGGTCAACAAGCTTTTGCTGTTGTAAGATTAGATGAGGTTACAGATACACCTCTTAAGATCAATGCCACCGTCACAATTGAAAAGATTTGGCATGAGGAAGAAGATCAAGATCAGAATTAATAATGAAGTAATCAATAGCGCTCAATCTCTGATTGAGCTCACTCTAGTACGCTCTGTGCATACTCTATGTCTGCTCAAAATCGGAGAGATCAATCATCGACGCCTTTAAGGAGAGAAAATAGATGAGTCAAAAACATATTGGTATTTTAACGGCTGGCGGTGATTGCCAGGGATTAAATGCGGCATTACGAGGAATTACTCTCGCTGCACTCAAAGAGGGGTGGAAGGTCACCGGTATTCATGATGGCTTTCTCGGTTTAGCGGAGATGGCGCATAGCGAATTAACCTTTGCAAATGTATATGATATTGCCGGCACAGGCGGAACAATTCTTGGGACTGGTCGCGGTGGTGGTAAATCTCAAAATACAGAAGAGGCGGTTGCTGCTTGTGTTGCTAGCTTTAATACACTAGAACTTGATGCCCTAATCTGTCTTGGCGGTGATGGAACGCAACGATTTGCCTCCTATCTTCATGCTGCTGGCGTTCCTGTCGTCACCCTTCCTAAAACAATCGATAATGATATCGCCCATACAGATGTAACCTTTGGCTATGATACTGCCGTTCAAGTCTCCGTTATGGCTCTCGATCGCTTAAGAACTACCGCTGATTCTCATCATCGTCTTATGATCTTAGAGGTGATGGGTCGCGATGCGGGATGGTTAGCGGTGGGAGCAGCCTTAGCGGGTTCTGCTGATATCTGTCTTATTCCTGAAATCCCCTACTCATTAGAGGCGATTGTAGAATATGTCCGCAAAAATATTAAGAATCGTCGCTCTGCCCTTCTCGTTGTAGCAGAAGGGGCGATCTCTCAAGAGAATCATCGCCTTGGCCTGACGCCTAAAAAGCATGCTGAAGCCATTAAGTTGGTCGATAGCATTCCTGAGCTTACCGGGATGCAATCACGCTTAACAACTTTAGGCTATGTGAGCCGTGGAGGCGCACCAACCGCTGCTGACCGCATCTTTGCGACCCAATGTGGTACAAAAGCGATTGAGCTCGTAAAAGAGGGGCGTTTTGGTGTCATGGTGGCAGATCAAGGACGTAAGCTTGTATCAGTACCATTAGAAGAGGTTGCGGGAAATCCTCGTCTTATTCCGGTAGACCATCCTCTGATCGAAACCATGCGTGCTACCAATATCTGTCTTGGTATTTAAAAGCAGTTAAAAATGATCCAGAAGAGAGGGATAAAAAAAGGTGTAAAAAGAGGATGTTACTCCAAATCACCTTTTACATCCCATCTTCTAACAACCTAAATCATGCCGACAGAGGAGGTAAAATATTATGATGTTACGCTTAAAACTGATACCATCATACTCCTTTATCGGAATTTTCCAGTTATATCTATAGAAGTTTATAAAATTGAACAGTATGAAGAAAATTATTAGCACAGCTCATGCCCCAGCGGCAGTTGGTCCTTATTCACAAGGGAATGTCTTTGAAAATTTAGTATTCACATCAGGACAGCTTCCACTAAATCCTGAGACGATGAAATTTCCGGAGGGAGGAATCAAAGAGCAAGCAGCACAAGCGCTTCAAAACCTCAAGGCGATCTTAGAAGCCGCCGATGCCGATTTCAGCACCGTCTTAAAAGTGACCTGCTATCTTGATGATATCAACGACTTTGCCGATTTTAATGAAGTTTATACCGAATTTTTCGGCACTGAAAATGCTCCAGCACGCTCCTGCTTTGAAGTGGGTGCTTTACCAATGGGTGCATTAGTTGAAATTGAAGCGATTGCTTATCGCAAGATCGATTAAGAATCGATAAATCATTAAATAGAAACGACTAAAAGAGAGGGAGCCATACAGATAATGGCTCTCTTTTTTATTGTCTACTTCTCCGTCAAATCAATAAAAAAGGCTAGAAGATCAATCGATCCTCTAGCCTTTTAATCATTGCTTTCAGTGACTAACTTCTCCCTACTGCGCAGATGTATCTGCTACTTTTGGTTGATCGAGCGGCTGATCGAGCGATTTATCACCTGCCTCATCACGCTTCTTCTTATCACGATTGAGAAGAATATAGAAGACCGGCGTATAGAGAAGAACTAAGAGTGTTCCCCCAATCATTCCCCCAACAACAATTCGACCAACAACATTCTGCGCCCCGGCGCCGGCACCTGTTGAGAGCGCTAATGGCATAACACCAAAACCAAAGGCCAGTGAAGTCATTACAATTGGACGAAGTCGTTCTTGAGAGGCTCGAATTGTAGCATCGATCGTTGACATCCCTTCCCGAACAAGATCACGCGCGAACTCAACAATCAAAATCGCATTCTTAGAGGTCAACCCGATTGTTGTTAATAACCCTACTTGGAAATAGACATCATTCTCAATCCCAAAGAGTCTTGCTGTCACTACCGAGCCAACTACACCGACCGGAATTGTTAATAGCACCGAGATTGGAACCTTCCATGACTCATAGAGCGCCGCCAAGCTTAAGAAGATGACAAAGACAGAAACCAAGAGCAACATCACTTGAGAGTTCCCTGCCTCCTGCTCTTCATAAGAGGTATCGGTCCACGCTACATTGATCCCTTGAGGGAGATGTTCTCTCACCAAAGCTTCAATCGCATCCATCGCTTCCCCGGTACTCTTGCCTGATGCTGCACTAATCGATAAAGGGAAAGAGGCAAATCCATCAAAACGGTTGAGCTGAGGAGGACCATAAGACCAGCGACCTTTCGCAAATGCACTAAATGGCACCATCTCACCCTTCGCATTTCGAACATACCAGCGATTGAAATCATCCGGCATCATGCGATAAGGCGCATCCGCTTTCACTTGAACATGCTTAACACGGCCACGATCGATAAAGTCATTAACATACATCCCCCCCCATGCGATAGAGAGCGCTGTATTGATATCACCAACCGATACCTGCAATGCTTGGGCCTTCTCACGATCAATATCAACATGATATTGCGCCGTATCAAATTGCCCACCGGGACGTAAAGTCGCGATATCAAGATCCGGTGAAGTGGCCGCTAAACCGATAAACTTCATTACCGAGTTCATTAAAGTATCATGCCCTAATCCGATTGTATCTTGAAGCTGGAAGCTAACTCCGGTGGCCGTTCCTAACTCAATAATCGGCGGCGGACTGAAGACAAAGATCTGCGCTTCTGGAATAGTGGTGAAGAATTTCTGAAGGCGATCCACTAATGCTGGAATCGATTCAGAAGCAGATTCACGATCAGCCCAAGGACGCAACTTCACGAAGAACATCCCCTGTTCACTACCTTGCCCTGAGAAGCTAAATCCAGCGACGGTCATAACTGACTCTACCGTCTGCTGCTCCTCTTTGATCAGGTAATCTGCAATCACTTCAAGAGGAATCTCTGTCTGATTGAGCGAGGTACCATTAGGATTGATCGTCATACCAATTAAGATCCCCTGATCCTCATCAGGCAAGAAGCTCTTTGGCAACTTCATAAATTGATATCCAATTGCTCCTAACCCAACAATAAGAAGAACAACAAAGATAATCGGATGCTTCAATACTTTCGCAATCGTTTTAGTATAGGTATCACTCACCTTATCAAAGCCGATATTGAAATATTTAACCGCCAATCCTATAACATGATTGAAGGGAGCAAAAATTTTCTGGAAAAAGCGACCGAGCGCTGTTTTAGGAACATGATGCTCTTTATGATCACGTAATAAGGTGGCACACATTGCCGGTGTAAAGATAATCGCAACAATTACAGAGAGAAGCATCGCCGTAATAATTGTGACGGAAAATTGTCGATAGATAACCCCCGTTGCCCCGCCTAAGAAGGCCATCGGCACAAATACCGCCGAGAGAACAACCCCGATCCCGATCAAGGCACCTGTAATCTGATCCATAGAACGACGAGTCGCTTCGAGAGGGGAGACCTTCTCCTCCTCCATAATACGCTCCACATTCTCAACAACAACGATCGCATCATCCACAAGCAGACCGATCGCCAATACTAACGCAAAGAGCGTTAATGTATTGAGGTTAAACCCTAAAAGATCGAGAATTAACATTGTCCCCGCTAAAACGTAGGGGATCGCCAACATCGGAATAATGGTTGCACGAATATTTTTAAGGAAGAAGAAGACAACCACAAAAACAAGAATAATCGCATCGATCAGCGTCTCTTCAACACTTGCTACCGAATACTCAACGAAAGGTGTTGTATCGTAAGGGAAGGTGTAAGCTAATCCTGAAGGGAAATCGACAGAGATCTTCTCTAAATACTTTTTCACCGATGTTGCCGTATCAAGCGCATTAGCACCTGACGCAAGACTAACCGCCAAACCGGCTGCCGGCGAGTTATTATACTTGACCGCCACCGCTTCCGATTCTGGAGAGAGCTCCACACGCGCCACATCGGAGAGAAGAACCTCACTACCATCTTCATTAACCCGTAGCTGAATAGCTTTAAACTCCTCAGGACTCTGTAGAAGAGATTGTGAGGTGACCGTATAGCTGATCAATTGATCCTGTACTGCCGGCATCGCTCCTAAAGCACCTAATGTTGCTTGTGAGTTCTGCTCTTTAATCGCAGCGACAACATCTGTCGGGGTCATATTGTACTTATAGAGTTTGATCGGATCGAGCCAGATATTCATCGCATAACTAGAACCGAAGAACTGAATCTCACCCACCCCTTCAATTCGACTCATCTGATCTTCAAGTGTCGAAGAGATATAGTCGCCAATATCCCCCGATGACATTGTGCCATCAGGTGAGTAGAAGCCGACAACTAAAAGGAAAGAGCCACTTGTTTTAGCAATGGTCACCCCCTGTTGTTGTACCGCTTGGGGTAATTTACTCAATGATTGTTGAATCTTATTTTGCACCTGTACTTGGGCAAGATCTGGATCAACGCCTTGGTTGAATGTCACAGTAATTTGGAATGTCCCTGAACTTGAGCTTGCCGAGTTCATATAGCGATAACCATCTAAACCACTAATGCTCTGCTCAATAACTTGAGTAACACTCTCTTCAACCGTCTGTGCACTCGCTCCTGGATAGACCCCGGAGATACTAATCTGCGGTGGGGCAATAGGAGGATATTGCGATACAGCCATGTTTCGTACCACTAAGAGGCCGATAAACATCGTTAAGATCGCAAGAACCCATGCAAATATGGGTCGGTCTATAAAAAATCGTGCCATAACAATTATTTAATCCTTTATTGTGTGATGATCATTTAATAAACACGCATTAAACTAATCGATAAGAGTTTACTGCAGCGTATTATCATCAGGAATAACCTCAACTTTTACCGGTTGTCCACCACTTCGCTGAATAGCTGATTGCACCGATTGTAAGCCTTTCACAACAACACGCTCACCTTCATTGAGCCCTTTAGCAATCACCCAATCTTGCTCATACGAACGTGAGATCTCTACCGGGCGAATATGAGCAATATTCTCCTCATCAATCACAACCACTGTACTAACGCCCCCTGGGCCTTGTGTCACTGCCTTTTGAGAGACGACTAACGCTCCCTCTTCAATCCCTTGCTGGACAACAGTACGAACAAACATCCCCGGAAGGAGACTGCCATCATTTTCAAATTGCGCTTGAAGGAAGATCGATCCCGTTGTCGGATCAACAGTTAAGTCAGAAAACTTGATATATCCTACTTTATCGTAGAGTGAACCATCTTCAAGATAGATTCGAACAAGATGGCCATCTTCCCACTCACCGGTCTCAAGATTTTCCACTTTTGTCGGCGTATAGACACCGCTCATAATCTTCTTACGCACAGCGGCATACTCAGCAGAGGAGTAGGTGATATTGACCTTCATCGGATTGAGAACCTGAATCACCGCCATCTCATTGATCTGTCCCGGTGAGACTAATGCCCCTTGGGTAAAGTTCGTCCGCCCAATTTGACCTGAGATGGGGGCTTCCATCTGTGTATAATCAAGATTGATTTTCGCATTTGTCACTTGTGCTTCTGCCCCTAAAACCTCAGCATTTGCCTGCATCAATGCCGCATTTGCATCATCGACATCCTGCTGACTGACGGCTTTCGATTTCTTTAAGGCATTTAAACGATCCGCTCTTAGACGCGCCGCATTCTGATTCGCCTTCGCCCGCTCTAAAGTTGCTTCCGCTTGAAGGAGGCTCGCCTTATAGGTTGCCGGATCGATCTGATAGAGTTGATCCCCTTCATTCACAAAGCTCCCCTCAGTAAAGTTAACCGAAAGAATAATCCCCCCAACCTGTGGGCGAACCTCAGCAATAACTGAGGCCTCAGTTCTACCGGGAAGCTCTGTCTCTACGGTGATATTTTTACGCTCAACCTCTTGGACAACCGCTTGCGGCACCATCATCATCGGAGCGGATTGATGCTCCTCGGAGCAGGCTGCTACCAATAGAGCAAGTCCGATACTTCCTGCAATATTTCGAATATATTTAAAATGATTTCGCTTTCTCATCTTATCTCTCATCTATGCCAAATTAATAGTTTAAGAAGTAATAATCTGTCCTATCGAGCTAGGCTTCTTCTCTATTACTCAATTTTTGTTTCTTGCTCTCTTCGCTTTAAACTGACGATATTTAACGCCTCATCTAATACCCTAATAGAGGCCAAAAATTGCTCTGCTTGCTCTACCCCGACAATGTTAGCAACATCTGCTAACCATTGACCATAAACCTTAGTTCTTAAGTTTTGATAATAAGCCGCCCCTTCAACTGTAACCTGATAGAGGGGAGAGCGCTTATTATGGGGATTGTCGATAGCTTCAATATAGCCATTTTCTAATAATAATGAGATCTGTCGCTGAACTGCTTGCCGGGATGTGGAACGAAGCTGTGCAATTTGTGGAACCGTTAATGGTTCCGGTTCACAATGGATAATAGATAAAATTGTCCAGCAAGAGTGAGTAATATCACTCTCTGCCTCCGTTAATAGATCTTCACTAATCCGATGCAGCTTTGACAAAAGGGTAAATATCTCTTGGAACATCGAAACAAAGAGCTGTTTCTGTTCAAAATGGTGATTTGTAGTCATGATCTCTCTTTTAGAAAGAATTAAAACGGTAGGCTAAATAGTAAGTCTTGACAACAATGTTGTCAATATTTTTCCAACTTAAAAATAAAGAGGAGCGAAAGAGTTTTCATACTCTCTCCACTCCTCTTCTGAGTTATTTTAAGTTTTTCAGAGATCGCTATTGAGTCAACTCTTGACGAACAATCTCTGCACCGGCACTCAATGCTCGTAATTTACCGTTAGCCACAGTGCGAGATAACGGGGTCATGCCACAGTTTGTACTAGGATAGAGCTTATCAGCATCAACAAACTGTAATGCTCTTCTTAAGGTCTCTGCGACCTCCTCTGCCGTTTCAATCTGATTCGTCGCTACATCAATTGCGCCGACCATCACCTTCTTCCCACGAATAAGCTCAATAAGATCCATTGGCACATGGGAGTTTTGACACTCAAGCGAGATAATATCGATCTTCGATTGCTGTAGTTTAGGAAAAGACTCCTCATATTGACGCCACTCTGAGCCGAGCGTCTTCTTCCAATCTGTATTGGCTTTAATACCATAACCATAACAGATATGGACTGCGGTCTCACACTTCAAGCCCTCAATCGCCCGCTCTAAAGTAGCAATGCCCCAATCGTTCACTTCATCAAAGAAGACATTAAATGCCGGCTCATCAAATTGGATGATATCAACTCCGGCCGCCTCTAGCTCTTTTGCTTCTTGATTAAGAATTTTAGCAAACTCCCAAGCGAGCTTCTCACGGCTCTTATAGTAATCATCATAGAGGGTATCGATCATAGTCATCGGCCCTGGCAATGCCCATTTGATCGGCTTTTTTGTATGTTTTCGCAAAAATTTAGCATCCTCTACAAACACAGGACGCTCTCGCGATACCGCATCAAAAACAGTTGGAACACTGGCATCATAACGATCACGAATGCGGACAGTCTCCCGCTTTTCAAAATCGACGCCGGTCAGATGTTCAATAAAAGTGGTGACAAAGTGTTGCCGCGTCTGTTCGCCATCGCTGACGATATCGATACCGGCAGCTTCCTGCTCTATTAAAGAGAGTAAAAGCGCATCTCGCTTAGCTTGCTGCAAAGCTTCCCCCTCTAATTTCCAAGGTGACCAGAGCTTCTCTGGCTCTGCAATCCAAGAGGGTTTAGGTAGACTGCCGGCAGTTGAGGTTGGTAGCAATTTTTTCATTTCAATTATCCCTATTTAATCTTTGTTATCGTTCTTGTTGTGATTGTTGTCGCACTTTATGATGATTCTTAATAATCATCTCTTCTCTTTTTTCTATTTATCGGAGTTACAATAACTCAACCTTCTCTGCCCAATCCTCTAAAATCTGCTGATAAGGCTTGATAAAATCCGCTTCAGTAAAGAGCCCTTGCTCTACAGCAAGACGATTACGCTCCTCACGATCATAAATTATCTGTGTTGATGAGAAATCTTGATTATTTAAGCTCGGCTGATAGATTGCACTTGCCGGTGCATTTCCGTTATAGATCTCCGGGCGATAGATCTTTTGAAAAGTCTCCATCGTACTGATAGTGCCAATCAACTCAAGATTACTATAATCATTCAAAAGATCTCCCGAGAAGTAGAAAGCTAAAGGCGCAACACTCCCTTTAGGCATAAAGTAGCGGACCTCTAACCCCATTTTAGCGAAATATTGGTCCGTTAAAGAGCGCTCACCCTGCTGATACTCCACCCCTAAAATAGGATGCTCATTATCAGTACGAGTGTAGGTTCTGCTCCCGGCAACACTTAGACAGATCACCGGCGCTTTACTAAAGTTTTGTCGATAGAGATCAGACTGTAAAAAGTATTGGAAAAGCTTGCCATGCAATTCGCCAAATTGATCAGGAAGAGAGAACTCCGCACGATCTCGATTATGATTTAATAAAAGAACGCTAAAATCATAATCTCGCACATAGGAGGAGAAGTTATTCCCCACAATCCCTTCAATTCGCTTACCTGTCTTATGATCGATTATTATGGTCTGCAAGATCTCAATCATCGGAAATTGTCTTCCATCTCCCTTAATATCGATATCGACAGAGATAATCTCCACCTCAACCGTATAGCGATCTCCCTTAGGATTATCCCAATTTGCTAAGCTATTGAAGCGGTTATTGATCATATTCAAGGTATTACGCAGATTCTCTTGGCGACTCTCACCGCGCGCTAAATTGGCAAAGTTTGTCGTTAAACGAGTATCATTCGATGGCTCATAATGCTCATCAAAGTTGATTCGTCTAATATTAAAGGTAAATGCTTGTGACATGATTTCTCCTGACTCTCAATAGCAGTAAATGGTTTATATCGGGGATAAGTGGGAGGTTGATGCGCTTGGTAGAACCCTCTTTGCTATTATCATTTTTAAAGGGTTAGCGAGATCGATTGTCTCTCGGGCGGCATCAGTAACTGAGAATCATTGTAGAAAGATCAATAAATGAAGTAAAATGATCATATTTCAATAATCGATGAATTTTACTCATAATTCAATTGCGTGATTCAATTACAAGATTTAATTGCGTGATTTAACTTCTAAGTTCAATAGAGGGATTAATTGTGGAGAATCTTAAAGTTAGATTCATCATGTAACTCATGACAAGATTCACCCTTAAGCTTCTGAAAATCAGAATCAGCCAACACTTAAGAAGAGATTACTTAAAACGATGTTAGAACGAATTCACCTTACCATTGTGCAGCAGGTTGAAAAGCAGGGCTCATTAACGGCAGCGGCAAAAGCCCTTCATCTTTCACAATCAGCACTTAGCCATAGTATTCGAAAATTAGAGCAACGATTAGGCATTGAAATCTGGCGCCGGGAGGGACGACATCTGGAGTTGACTCAATCAGGCGCTTATCTTCTCTCTATCGCCCATCGGGTTTTACCACAGTTAGCGCTTGCTGAAGAGCGGCTACAACAATTTGCGCAAGGGGAACGGGGCGCACTGCGGATCGGTATGGAGTGCCATCCTTGCTATCAATGGCTTCTCAAGGTAATCGCTCCCTACCTCAATGCCTGGCCCGATGTGGATGTGGATGTTAAACAGAAGTTTCAATTTGGCGGAATTGGCGCCCTACTCGGCTATGAGATCGATCTCCTGGTAACGCCTGATCCTCTCTATAAGCCTAACTTACAATTTGATCCCGTCTTCGCTTATGAGCAAGTGTTAGTGGTGGCAGAAGATCACTCCTTAGCTAAGGTCTCCTTTGCAACGCCGAAAGATCTAATTGAAGAGACCTTAATTAGCTATCCTGTCGATATTGGCCGGCTCGATATCTATAATCAATTTCTCTTACCCGCAGGTATTACGCCTAGGCGTCATAAAACAATCGAAACAACCGATATTATGTTACAGATGGTGGCAAGTGGCCGTGGTGTTGCTGCACTTCCTCGTTGGTTAATTGAAGAGTATCAGGATCGCTTACCGATCACCCCAATACGATTAGGAGAAAAGGGAATTGCCAAACAGATCTTTTTAGGCTCAAGAATCACTGATCAAAAAGTTGATTATATGGAGGCATTTATAGCGCTAGCCCGGCAATCACCTCGATAGTGATTCCCAACTCTCTAAGAAAGCATGCGAAGAGTACAAATCTACTCAGGCTCCACAGATCGAACAGGGCAAATCTAATCTAAGCTCATCTTAATCGCAAAAGCAGTCACTATCGGAGTGATAATTAGAGCTGCTAGATCTGCGCCGATCAGAATCAACATCAAACTATTGAGAGAATGCCCTTCTTGGAGCCGTGAAATTAGCTGCACACCCACCAATAAAATGGGGACATAGAGCGGCAAAATAATAATACTCAGCAGAAGACCTGCTTGGCGCAGACCAACTAACAGAGCAACACACATCGCCCCCACAAAGCTTAAAAGTGGTGTTCCTACCAAGAGAATCAGCGCTACCATCATGGACTCTGCTAAGGTAAAGCCCAACATTACCGCTAAAATAGGGGAGAAAATCACCAAGGGAAGCCCTGTCACTAGCCAGTGAGCAATGATTTTTCCAAGGATAATACTATAGAGAGGGGCACCACTGATCGCCATCTGCTCAAGCGAGCCATCATCAAAATCATTTTTAAAGATTCGATCAAGGACAAGAATAGTGGATAGCAATGCCGCAATCCAGAGAATCGCCGGCGCGGCAGTTTTTAGTAATTTTTGATTCTCCAAGCCTAACCCTAATGGAAAGAGGGAGATAATAATTAAAAAGAAGATAAGCGGCATAAAGATCTCCGAGCGATTACGCATCGCAACCCGGATATCTCGCATAATAATATCGATGACGACACTAAGCATGGGCTTGATACCTCTCGATCACTAATGTTTTAGAGACCACATCTTCTGCTGGTGCTTGATGGGAAGTGAAGATAATTCCCCCGCCACACTGATAATGGGATTTCATCTTCTCCTCTAATAACGCAATTGAATCGATATCGAGGGCGGTAAAAGGCTCATCTAAGATCCAGATTGCACTCTCTTCAAGCCAGAGTCGTGCTAACGCAACACGCCGTTTCTGACCCGCCGAAAAGTAACGAATTGGTCGCTCCTCCATTGGCAAGCCTAAAAGTGCAAAGACCTCTAAAATCTTCTCTCGGGCAATACGTTTTCCTCGTAACTTTAAGAGAAATGTTAAATTCTCTATCGCCGTTAAATCAAGATTAAGACTCAACTGATGACCGATGTAGGAGATCTCTTTCGAATAGTGATGAAGCAACTCTCGCCGCTCAATTTGATCGAGATAGATATCCCCCTGATAACGCTGGCTAATACCGGCAATCACACGTAACGAGGTGGTTTTACCAGCACCATTGCGCCCTTTGATATAGAGAGACTCCCCATTTGTTAAACTGAACGAGAAGGGTTGAAAGATCGGTCGATAGTTTCGTGTGACACTGAGAGCTTCCACCTCTAATAGAAAGGGCGCTACCATAGATCTACTCCACAATATGGTCTAAAAGAAGATTGATTCCCTGATTAAGATCAGGCACTGCCACAGCGGTCGACTCAATATCACCTGCAGAGGTGATCGGATCCCCATTGAGGCTAATCTTTGCAGATGCGCTTAAATCATACTTTGTCGCTAATGATGCGGCTCCCGGTATTAAGAGATCTTGATCCCCTATTGTTATCGTCAATGGGAATGATTCGATCGCTGCAATCGGAATTCGCTTCGCCGCTAAAGGTGGTCCTACCGGCTGATCTCGAAGATAGATAAAGAGAACGGCTTCATCTGGAAGATCATTCACCACTGCCTCTGAAAGCGTAATTGTTACAGGAAGTGTTACCGCGTTAGCAGCTGCCGGAGGGAGATTCGCACCACTTCCGGTTAATGTCTCAATCATAGCTAAGATAACCTGGCGATTCTCTGAATCTTCAGGGTAGAGATCCGCTAAGATCGAGAAGAAATGCATCGCTTTATCTACCTTCTGGTTCTCAAAGAGAACAGTACCGTAGTAGAGCAGAAGGCTCTCATTGGTCGCATTATTTAAGACAAATTGATCAAAGAGCGCTTCTAAACGATTATCGAGTTGATAATTATTCTTCGCTAATTGAATATTGAGAAGCGTGTAGTAAGTATTGTCATTCGATGGATCGAGACGATATAGATCGAGATAACTCTTCTCAGCTAATCCTAACTGATCCATATTGAGATAGATCTTCCCTAAAAGATTGAGCTCTTTAGGATCGGTATGATGATCGCGTGAACTCATTAAGTTGAGTGCCGCTAATGTTCCTAATAGATTCTGCTGTAACGGCTCAGGGGGATTAAGATCCATCAAATTGCTCTCTCGCTGGAGATCTTCAATTGTTGTCGCAGCTAACCACTCTTTTACATAAGGTAATGCTGCCGCTCGTTGTGTATCGAGATTCTTAGCATCATCAGAATAGCCGTCAACCCAGAAGTAGAGCGCCGAAAAACTGATAATCGCCCCACTAAAAAGAAAGGTGATCCCCTTGAGTGCCGGAGTTAAGGGGCGATCTTTATGAGCAACAGCCAAAAGATCCTTTGCAAGCTCAATTTTTGTTGCTTCATAGCTCTCTTTATCGATCTTCCCACGGGCTAAATCATCATCGAGTGTCTCTGTTTCATCGATATATTTATCCCGATAAACCTCTTTAAGCCGTGAATACTTTCCTGCACTCTTGCCCCATAGAGCAAAGCCAATAAAGAGGAGCGAGATCAGGATGAAAAGGAGTGTGTATGTTATACCTAGTGCCGTCATGTTAGTTATCTTTTCTCGTCAATATTTCGTCTAATCGTGCCTGATCTTCTGCTGTTAACTCTGGTGTTGCCGTCTCTGCTATCACAGCCGGTTTACGGCGCTTTGCGAAAAAGACTAATACTAAAATCAGTAGCAGCAGGACAAAAGGGCTAAACCAGAGCAACCACGTTACCGGTTTAACCGGAGGGTTATACATCACAAAGTCACCATAACGCTCAACCATAAAGTTAATAATCTGCGCATCGGCCTGACCATCGATAATCATGTCATAGGTTAAATCACGCATATCTTGCGCAAGAGGAGCATCTGAATCAGCAATATTCTGATTTTGACACTTCGGACAGCGTAATTCACGAGTTAGACTCTGAAAGCGGCGCTCATCGACAGGATTATTAAACTCATAGAGATTAACTGAAGCAAAACTCGCTCCTGATGTAAGCAGTAGAACCAATGTGATGATTGAAAATAGATATCTCACTACTGATCTCCCTTCGTCTGATCTGTTTGAGCCTGATCACCATGATGCTCTTTAAAGCTCGATTCATAGATCGCTTTGAGCTCATTATTCCATAGGTCAACTGTCATCTCGCCCACATGGCGATAGACAATCACATTATCTGCATCTAAAAAGTAGGTCTCCGGTGCGCCATAGACGCCCAGATTAAGGCCGATTTTGCCACTCTCATCAGCAATCGTGAAGAGATAAGGGTTACCTAAATCTCGCAACCATTGATAAGCTAATTGTGGATCATCTTTATAATCGATACCATAGATCGGTACACCTGTTGCACCAATCTCCTTGAGTGCTTCATGCTCTGCCTCACATGTTGGACACCAAGTTGCCCAGATATTGAGAAGCGCAGGACCTTGAATATCTTCATCAGTCAAAATTCGCGCTTGCGCCCCTGGTGCGGCTACCTCATAAGCACTAAATGCAGGAAGTGGCTTTCCCTTCAATGCCGAAGGGAGGTAGCTTGCATCATTCTCTAAACTCATAAAGAGAAACGTTAAAAAGCCCACCACAACAACGACAATACCGGCAATAATTGCTCTTAACATCGATCCCTCCTATTGAACTAATTCTATATTATCTGTCGATTGAAGCTGCTTTCGTCCAATGCGATAGCGTCGATCTAGCATCGAAAGAAGTGCTGCGATCGAGATAATGATACCACCCAGCCAGATCCAGCGAACAAAAGGTTTTACATAGAGTCGAATCGCCCATGCATTCTCAGCACGTTCTTCAGCCATTGCTACATAGAGATCATCGAGAAGTGAGGGACGCAATGCAACTTCACTAATCGGCATTCCACTAACGGTATAAGTTCTCTTCTCTGGATACATCATCCGTAGCGGTTTACCATTTTGATAAACCTGAATAACCCCTTTTGTTCCGATATAGTTAGAACCTCGAACCTCTTCTAACTCTAGCAGTTCAAATCCATACTCTCTTACCTGAACAGTCTCACCGACTCGAACTAAACGATCCTGCTCATCACTATAATGGGAGGTGAGGGTAATCCCTACAATTGTCACAATAAGCCCTAAGTGACCCAGATTCATCCCCCAACGAGAGAGCGATTGCGCTTTTAATGCTTGGAAGAAATTATCATTCTTGCGACCATTGAGCTTAATCTCAAAGAGAATTCCAAAGAAGACCCAGTAACTTAAGATAAGGCTAATAACAACTAGAGGATCAAATTGTCCGGCATAGAGATAACTACTGCCCACTCCAAAAATAAGAGCGAGAAGCGCCATAATGCTCAAAGGCTTTTTAATGCGCGAGAAAGAATCTTGCTTAAAGCGAAGAAGCGGGGTAAAGCCTAAAACAACTAGTAAAAGAAGTGAGATCGGAACAAGATACTCATTGAAATACCCCTCACCGACTGAGATCTTCCCAATCTGTAAGATATCAACAATCAGCGGATAGAGCGTTCCTAAAACAACAACAAAGCAGGCCACTGAGAGGAAGATATTATTAAAGAGAATTCCTGACTCTTTCGATACCAAGCTAAGATGTGACTCTTGACGAATCTTATAAGATCTAAAGAGCAATAATAGGAAGGCAAAGAGAGTGATAATTGCTAAAAGGAAGAGGATAAATTGCCCTCTAGAAGGATCCGCTGCAAAGGAGTGAACTGAAGTTAACACTCCAGAACGAACAAGGAAGGTTCCTAACACACTTAAACAGAAAGTTAAGATTGCAATAATCACTGTCCAGAGAGTAAATGCTTTACGCTTTTCAGTCGCAGCTAAGGAGTGAAGGAGCGCTGCACCTAAAATCCAAGGGATCAATGAAGCATTTTCAACTGGATCCCAGAACCACCAGCCGCCCCAACCTAGCTCATAGTAGGCCCACCAGCTTCCCACCGTGATTCCTAATGTTAAAAATCCCCACGCCGCTAAAGCCCAAGGACGAACCCATCTCACTGAGAGCCGATCAATATGGCCAGTGAGCAAAATGGCACACATAAAGGCATAAGGAACAGCAAAACCGACATATCCCATATAGAGAAGTGGCGGGTGAATAATTAAGCCGACATCTTGGAGCAGAGGATTAAGATCTCGCCCATCATAGAGATCGAGCGTTAAGTTTCGTGCAAAGGGATCTGAGGTGAAGATTAAAAAGGCGATAAAACCAACGGTAATCCCCCCTAAGACAGCCAATGTTGCTGATGAGAGCTCTAAAGGCATCTTCCGAGTGTAGAAGACAACCGCTAACATCCAGAGTGTTAAAGTTAAGACCCAGAGCAACATCGAGCCTTCATGTCCACCCCAAATCGCGGTGATTTTATAGATCCCCGGCAATTTTGTATTCGAGTTTTGAAAGACGTAGGAGAAGCTAAAATCACTCACCCAAAAGAGGTGCCCTAAATAGACAAAAGAGAAGGCAACAAGCACAAAAAGCCATATGGTTAATGGCCTTGCGCTATACATCAATTGTGGATTACGAAATTTGATACCGACGAGCGGTAAGATAAAGAGTGCTATAGAAACACCGAGCGCAATATAGAGCGCGAGCTGACCCAACGGAAGCATAGTTTTTATTAATCCTTACTTATTAATTCTATAGAGCTATAAAGCGATAGAGCTTTTGATTCTAATGGAGTGTTGAGTTAAATCGGTCATCAAAGAGATCATCAAACTAATCATCTGTATCACGACCGACTTTCAGTGACGGCGCTTTTTTTATCAGTACCGCTAACGTGAGTACCATTCACTCAACCTCTCTTAATACTCGATCTCTCTCAATTAGATATCTTTCTCTTTAAATCGATGACCTTGTGACTCTAAAGTAGCTGCAACCTCAGGTGGCATATACTCTTCATCATGCTTTGCTAAAATTTCATCGGCCACAAACTGATTCCCTTCAACAAGAACCCCTTTTGCAATGATCCCCTGCCCTTCACGGAAAAGATCTGGCAAAATCCCATCATAAGCGACAATAATCTGTTCTGATGAGCCATCTACAAGCGCAAACTCAACTGCTAAGGTATCGGCACCTTTATGGAGCGATCCCGGCACAACTAAGCCTCCGACACGAATTGTCTTCTCTAAAGGTGCTTCACCATTGTGAACCTGCTCTGGTGAATAGTAGAGATTGAGATTATCGCGTGATGCAAACATTGCAAAACCGATAATTAAGAATGCAGCAATAATTACTGCAATGACCACATAGAGACGCTGTTTCTGCCTCGGAGACATGATGCTCCCCTGCTTCCTTCTATTAAGCTGCTGACCCATTACTCTAATCCCTCCGCTTTCATTGCTCGTTTTAAATTTCGCCCTTCTGCCATCAATGAGACAATGAGCCCTAATAGACAAATTGTGACAAAAGCATAGCAACTCCATACATATACTGTATGTTTGCCCATATCAAATAGACTTAAAAACTCAGCCATTTATTTATAACCCCAACTTTTAATTTAATTCTACTTCATTTTTAAGTTGTCCCGACCATCCCCTCAAGATCGATATTCCTTTCGTACGATATTCCCTACAATGTATCATCACTGCCGGGTATACGCCTGCAATAACTGCTCTTTATAGATCAGATGAGTACTCTTTAATAAAATATAACCGACCGTAAAAAGTAGATAAGCGATCAACATCAACATTAACGGTTTAAACATTGCAGGATCTAAACTCGGTCCGCCTGAAGCAAAGAGGGTGCTCTTCTGATGCAGTGTTGCAAAGAGATAGACCGAAGCTTTAATAATCGGCACAATCACAACACCGATCACCGCTAAAATCGAGATCCCCATATTCGCCTTTTCACGATCTTCAAAAGCGCTATCGAGCCCGATATAACCTAGATAGAGGAAAAAGAGAATCAAGACCGAGGTCAATCGCACATCCCAAACCCACCAGGTTCCCCAAGTCGGTGCTCCCCAAATTGCGCCCGTCACTAGCGTGATCAAGGTATAGACAGCACCTAAAACTGCCGTCGCCCGAGCAATAACGGGGAAGAGTTTAATTCGGAAGATAAGATACATCACGCTCATAAAGGCAATAAACATATAGAGCCCTGATGAGAGAATAGCTGCCGGCACATGGATATACATGATCCGAACGGTATCTCCCTGCTGATAATCTCGGGGAGAATCAAATAATCCATAATAGAGTCCTACCGCTGCAAATAGCGCACTTAAGAGAAATGCCCACGGGATAATTCTCTTTGCTAGGCGTATAAAGTATTTGTAGCTGATGAGGCGTTTAAAGAAGATAAATCGTGGCTTCTTACTCTCTTTTGGAGCAGGTTTTTTCAATTGATCGTTATTGGTCACAGGTAACCCTTTATCCAAGAATTTATTCTAAGATCTCTCATTTTAAGGGAAACAGTATAGCAAATCCTAAATTATCGGCACCAAAAGAAAGTGAAAAATAGACAAAAACAGCATCGATGACAAGAGATAGCCTCTATCTCAGTTAGATAGCGAAAATAACCTCTCTTTCCTGCTGTCGATACAATGATCTTTACCGAAACTCATGTTACTATAAAAAAATGACATGTTCTTTTAGACATCACTATTCTATATACATTCCATATACATTCTATATACATGTATTCAACTCATATAGATGTGTTCATATACATATGTTTCATATGCATGAAATAAACATGAAGGGAGCAGTTAAAAAATGATTAAAACCATCATTCTCCTCAAAGAGTCAGGTTCACTCGAAAAGCGTGTAGCACTCGACCCTAAAAATTGTGAGCGCCTCGTCAAGGCGGGCTTTAAGGTTATCGTGACACCTGATGCCGGCATCAATGCCTACTTTAGCAATAATGCTTATGAGCAGGCAGGCGCAGTTGTAGAGTCACCTACCTTTGATGAGAAGGCGATTATTCTCTCGATCAATGCCCCAACAAAGACCTTGACTCAGAAATTTAAGGCGGGCTCTCTCTCAATTTCCCTCCTTGATCCCTACCGCAATCTCTCTCTTGTAGAGCTTCTTGCAAAACAGGGTGTTGATGCATTAGCTCTTGAATTTATCCCACGTATCACTCGTGCGCAAAGTATGGATGTACTCTCCTCTCAAGCCACTATTTCAGGCTATCAAAGTGTCCTCATCGGTGCGGATCTTTCACCGCGATTCTTCCCTATGCTCACCACCGCTGCCGGCACCATTCGCCCAGCTAAAGTCTTGGTAATTGGCGCAGGCGTCGCCGGTCTACAAGCAATTGCAACTGCAAGAAGGTTAGGAGCTCAGGTTGAAGCTTACGATATTCGCCCTGATGCAAAAGAGCAGGTAGAGTCTCTCGGCGCTAAATTGGTCGATACAGGAGTTAATGCCGCTGGCGAAGGGGGCTATGCTCGTGAGTTAACCGAAGAGGAACGCGCACAACAAGCAGCAGCTCTTGCAAAACATGTTAAAGAAGCACATGTCGTAATTACTACTGCCGCTATCCCGGGGAAAAGAGCACCTATTATCGTGACGAAAGAGATGGTGGAATCGATGCTTCCCGGAGCCGTCATTGTTGATATGGCTGCAGAGACGGGCGGTAACTGTGAATTAACCAAAGTGGGCGAAACCATTAAGGTAGGAGAAGTGATTATTACAGGACCACGCAACCTACCTTCAACTGTTGCGATTCATGCATCAGAGATGTTCTCACAAAATATCTATAATCTGATCGCACCCTTTATTACTGAAGATGGATTTAGTCTCAATCTAGAAGATGAAGTGATCAAAGATTCTCTCATTACCCATGAGGGTAAGATTATCTCTGATCGTATTAGCAGCCTTATTTCAGCTTAATTGCTCAAGGAGATTTTTATGATAACAGGATTTGCAGCGCTCTATATTGTGGTGCTTTCCGCTATTTTAGGATTTGAAGTCATCTCTCGGGTTCCTGCAATTTTACATACCCCATTGATGTCTGGCTCCAACTTTATTCACGGAATTATTCTTGTCGGGGCCATGATTGCACTTGGCCATGCGGATGGTTTCTTCCAAACATCACTCGCCTTTATCGCGGTTGTCTTTGGTGCGATCAATGCGGTAGGTGGCTACTATGTCACCGATCGAATGTTGGAAATGTTCAAATCTAATAAACAAGAGGAGAAATAACAGATGGGATCTCTCTTAGTTAATATTGGCTATTTTATTGCCGCCATTGTCTTTATCTACTCGCTTAAGAGTATGAGTCACCCCTCTACGGCACGCAAAGGAATTCACTATGGTGGATTAGCGATGGTATTAGCCGTAGTGATTACCATCTTCCATCCGGCAATTACTCATCATGCCTTTCTTACCAATCTTCTCTTGATTGTGATCGCTATCGGCATCGGGTTTGTTATTGCTAAACGCTCAGCACTCAAAGTTGAGATGACCGATATGCCCCAGATGATCGCAATCTACAATGGTGTCG
Source organism: Ignatzschineria cameli (assembly GCF_003121895.1). Classification (GTDB taxonomy): domain Bacteria; phylum Pseudomonadota; class Gammaproteobacteria; order Cardiobacteriales; family Wohlfahrtiimonadaceae; genus Ignatzschineria; species Ignatzschineria cameli. Next base: position 22,992 of record NZ_QEWW01000002.1, on the reverse strand, counting down.
GCGGTGGTGCAGCAGCAATTATCGGTGCTATTGCACTTCTACAGATCGGTATGCCGGATGCAAATGATAGCTCTAGAACCTTGCTTCTTGCCGCATTAGGGGGCTTTATTGGTGCCGTCTCTTTTACCGGTTCGATTGTTGCTTGGGCAAAGCTCGATGGTCGTATGACCTCCACAATTCGCTATAAAAATCGCAATATCGTCAACCTATTTCTCTTCGGTTTTGCACTACTCTTAGCGATTCTCCTTGCTTCTGAGCCAGCGCCGCACTACTTTATGCTCTTTCTATTCTTTGCATTCACCTTAGCATTAGGGGTCTTAATTGCGATCCCTATCGGGGGTGCAGATATGCCGGTGATTATCTCGCTCTTTAATGCTTTAACCGGTATTGCCGTCGCCTTTGAGGGGATTGCGCTTGATAATGGTGGATTGATCATTGCCGGAACCGTTGTTGGTGCCGCAGGAACGTTATTAACACTTCTGATGGCAAAAGCGATGAATCGCTCTTTGAGCAATGTCCTCTTCTCTAACTTTGGCGAAAGCAAAAGTGAAGCGGGAGATATTGAAGGCTCCATGACCGAAAGTGATGCGGCTAATGCGGCGATGACAATGGCATATGCTGATCGCGTTATTATCGTTCCCGGTTATGGTTTAGCGGCAGCACAAGCTCAACATAAAGTTGCTGAACTTGTGAAGATCTTAGAATCACGTGGCGTAGATGTGCGTTTTGCAATTCACCCAGTAGCCGGAAGAATGCCAGGGCATATGAATGTGCTTTTAGCAGAGTCAGGAATCCCTTATGAGAGCATCTTCGATCTCGATGAGATCAATGATGAGTTCAAAGATACCGACGTCGTTCTCGTCATTGGGGCGAATGATGTTGTTAACCCGGTGGCTCGTACCGACAAATCAAGCCCAATCTACGGCATGCCAATTCTTAATGCGGATCAAGCAAAACAGGTATTTGTCATTAAACGTGGACAAGGTTCTGGCTTCTCAGGGATTGAGAACCATCTCTTCTATCTCGACAATACCGACATGGTCTATGGAGATGCTCAGAAGGTTGTCAACGAAATGATTACAACGCTTAAATCACTCTAATGAGGACTGACAACTAAAATCTTAGATAAATCTTAGATCAAGGTAAGATTCAAGATAAGATTCAACTAAAGCACTAATCGATTTAACTGATTAGTGCTTTTTTATTGTCCCTCTATTACCTCCCTATAGCCCGCCTTACCACACGCACCTTAGTGCTCTTCTTATTGATCTTCTTATTGCCACTTTTTATTATTTCTCCCATCCCCCACCTCATTAGCCACTCCATTATCCCTCGTACTTAGCACCGGCAACGCTATCTGTTACCTACCGTTATCCACAGCTCAATCTATGACACAGAGATCGCTCATGATGCTAAAGCAGGTAACATGGGGATCTTCAGACCATCGCCCAAATGTTCTTAAAGAATCCACAGAGTTATCCACAACCTACTTATGGAAAAGAGAGCCTTTATGGTTCTACACAGCTTCTCCCAATAGTTATCCTCAAAGTTATCCACAGACTCCTCGCTTCTTTCCACACTTCTAGATAAATCTTGCTATATTGAGAAGAACGCTTATCGTTTATCGCTTACCGATAGTTTATTGAGAGATTGAGGAGGAGAGATCATGAAACAACTCTGCAGCAATGATGCAACCATCTACGCTTTTGACAAAAACAACACCCCCAAATTGAGTATTAAACCTGGCGAAAAAGTCAAAATCATCACCAAAGATTGCTTTAGTAATCAAGTTGATGAGGAGAATCGTTTAGCGGATATCAATTGGAATCAGATTAATCCCGCTACCGGCCCTATCTTTATTGAAGGCGCAGAGGCTGGTGATATCTTAAAAGTGACCATCCACTCAATCACATTGGCAGATCAGGGTGTCTGTGCTGTCGGCCCGGGCTTTGGATTAGTCCCGCTCCCCCAGATGACCCAAAAAATTATCCCCATTGAAGAGCAACAGCTCCACTTTAGTGATGAGATTGTCCTGCCACTGACGCCGATGATTGGCGTGATAGGGGTTGCACCTGATGGAGATCCTATCTCTACAGGAACGCCGGCTGAGCATGGTGGTAATATGGATACAAAGCTGATCAAAGAGGGCGCGACACTCTATCTTCCTATCTTTGTTGATGGAGCGCTTTTTGCCTTAGGAGATCTTCATGCCGCAATGGGAGATGGTGAGATTGGAGGTTCTGGCCTTGAAATTGCCGGGGAGGTGGTTGTAACTCTCGATCTTATTAAGGAGCAAACCTTAACACATCCCGTTGTTGAGAATGAGGGGAGCTTTGCCTTTTTGGTTTCACGTAAAACAATTGATGATGCTTTAACTGAAGCGACCCATCTTGGCGTCCAAAAATTAGCAGAACAGCTCAATATCTCCCTTGAAGAGGCCACGATGCTCGGGAGTATCGCTTGTGATGTCGAAATTAGTCAATTGGTCGACCCACAACTTACCGCTCGATTTGTAATCCCAAAACGATTATTGCCGGCACTCTTTTAAAGAGTCCTCAACTACAATTGCGCTCCTCAAATCGATCATCATCAACGATTTGATCTTTTCTACTCCTTACACATATGGTGAGCGCAAGGAGTAAAAATGAGCATAAAAATGGGGTAAAAACATGTTTTTACCCCATCTCTCTTCTGTCTCAAATCTCAATAGCGATCTAGATCTTAAATCCTTAGACCACTAAACTTGAATGACTTAAATGACAGCTACCTGTCAATTATCAGTTATAAAATCACCATTAACTAGCCGTCTCATCCCAGTTTTTACCGCTACCGACCTCAACAATCAAGGGTACATCCAGTTTAAGGACATCAGTCATTGCGTCAACTAACAACGCTCGAACCTCTTCCATCTGCGCAATAGGCGCTTCCAAAATTAATTCATCATGTACCTGAAGTAGCATCTTGGCGGTCAAGTGGGAATTTTCTGCTAAAGAACGATCCACTTTTAACATGGCAAGCTTAATAATATCAGCCGCAGTCCCTTGAAGAGGCGCATTAATCGCTACCCGCTCTGCCCCCGATCGCGCAATGGCATTACTACTATGAATACCAGGAAGATAGAGCCTACGTCCAAGCGCGGTCTCTACATATCCATGTTTCTTCGCCTTCTCTTTTGCCTCTTCCATATAATTTAACACCCCAGTATAGCGACTAAAATAGAGGCTGATATACTCTTGTGCCTGTGTACGAGAGATCCCTAATTGCTTTGCTAAACCAAACGCGCCCATCCCATAAATCAGACCAAAGTTAATCGCTTTAGCGGCTCGTCGTTCTTCCCCGGTAACCTTCTCTAAAGGAATACCAAATACCTCCGCCGCAGTAGCTGCGTGGATATCCTTCCCCTCATTAAATGCTCTCAACATTGTCTCATCTTGGGAGAAATGTGCCATCAACCGCAACTCAATCTGCGAATAGTCAGCCGCTAATAACAAAGAGCCCTCTTTCGCAATAAAAGCTTCGCGAATACGGCGCCCCTCTTTTGTTCGAATTGGGATATTTTGTAAGTTTGGATTAGAGGAGGAGAGGCGCCCAGTACTTGTTTGTGCTTGATTAAAAGAGGTATGGACACGACCGGTTTCAGAATTGATCTCCGCCACTAATGAGTCGGTATAAGTTGAGCGAAGCTTCGAAAACTCCCGATACTCTATAATAATTTTGGGCAGTGGGTAATCTTCTGCCAATTTCTGTAACACATCTTCTGCTGTAGAAGGCGCGCCTTTAGGGGTCTTCTTAATAACCGGCAAGCCCAATTTCTCAAAGAGAATCTCCCCTACCTGCTTTGAAGAGCTCATATTAAACTCTTCTCCCGCTAGCTCATAGGCCTTTGTTTCAAGTTCTGAGAGATTCTCACCAAATTCAGCACTTAACTGCTCTAGATGCGCAGCATCTACCAAAATCCCCTCATGCTCCATCTTAGCAAGCACCGAAATTAAGGGAACTTCCATCTCTTGATAGACCTTATATTGAGTTGCTTCAGAGCGTAGACGAGGCAGAATACTCCGTTGAAGTTGAAGCGTAATATCAGCATCCTCACAAGCATAGAAACTCGCTGTCTCAATATCGATCTCATCAAAACGTTTTTGTGATCGTCCTTTACCAGCAATCTCCTCAAAAGGAGTGGTTTTAAATCCTAAATAGAGTTCTGCTAAAGCATCCATATTGTGACGATTGCCAGTGGGATCATAGATATAGCTCGCAAGCATAGTATCATCAACAATACCTCGCAACTCAACACCCTGTCGCCTTAAGATATGCCAATCAAATTTAATATTTTGTCCAACTTTCGGAATCTTCTCATCCTCTAAAATAGGCTTTAGACGCGCCATCACAGCATCAATTGCTAATGGATTCTCAAGACCAGCCTGTTTAAAGGGAATATAGATCGCATCCCCCGGCGCCACTGAGAGGGAGATTCCAACAAGATTAGAACGCATAAACTCCAATCCATCAGTCTCTGTATCTAAAGCAAGAAGTGAAGCGCTCGGAATCAGCGTTAAATAGCGCTCAAGATCATTTAGATCAGTAATTGTTTGGTAGAGACGCTTAGCCGGCAAGGAGGGATTGATCCAATGTGCCGCAAGTTCAACTTGATCACTTGCTACCGATTGAGCAACAGGCGGTACGAAGCTCTCTCCCCCATCGGCTTTATCGAGTTCTAAGAGCAATTGGCGGAATCCAAAATCTTGGTAGACCTCTCTAAGACGCTCAATAAAAGGGGGATTCGGTGTTAAATCCTCTACTTTAACGGGTAACGGCGCCTCTAATAAGAGTGTGGTTAACGTTTTAGAGAGATCCAAGAGGTCGAGATTCTCACGTAATCGCTCCCCCACCTTCCCCTTAATCTTCTCTGCATTTTCAACAATGGCATCTAAATCACCCCACTCATGAATCCATTTTGCAGCTGTTTTAGGTCCAACCCCCTGAATGCCGGGAATATTATCGGCACTATCCCCCATTAAAGCTAAATAATCTCGTACCTGCTCGGGATAGACGCCATACTTCTCATAAATTTCAGCACGACCTAACATCTCATTTTTCATGCCGTCATACATTGTAATAACGCCATCTTCTACCAATTGTGCAAGATCCTTATCGCTCGAAGCGATAATGGTGCGTAAACCTTTCGCCTTTGCTTCAACCGCTAAAGTTGCGATGACATCATCTGCTTCAATACCGGGAATCGAAATACGGGGAAATCCCATAAGATCGATAATTTCATATAGGGGTTCAATTTGTGCTCGCAGATCTTCCGGCATTGGAGGACGATGCGCCTTATAATCTTCAAAAAGATCATTTCGAAAACTTTTACCACTTGCATCAAAAACAACACCGAGATAGTCGGGCTTAAATTCTCGTACTAACTTCTCAAACATACTAATCACCCCTCGAATTGCACCTGTTGGTCGCCCATCGGGGCTTTTCAATGGAGGGAGCGCATGAAATGCACGAAAAAGAAAGTTAGAACCATCAACGACTAAAAATGTTTTTGACATGGGTAGAATTAAACCTTTTGATTAATCTATGCTGCAATAGTAAGCGATCGATAAAACGCGCTATAAGATTATTAATATGACCCCTGATTATACAAAAAAAGCAGGAGCTTGGCTCCTGCTTCTCATCTTCTGCACAATAACTTCTAAAATAGAGACTCTATGAGACAAAGTTATTGTAGATAAAGATCACCAATATAATGGATAAAAACCCGGCTAATATTTGGCGAATACGTTTCACGGGTAAAACATAGACCAATTTTGCGCCGATAGGTGCAAAGATAACACTGGTAATTGAAAGCCCTATCACTGCCGGATAGTAGACAAATCCTAAAGAGGATTCCGGAACACCTTCAACGCCCATCCCATTAAAAATGGCATTCCCTGCACCTGCGGCAGCCATAATCATTCCAACGGCAGAGGAGGAGGCGATTGCATTTTTCATCTTATAACCGATCTTACTTAAGACAGGCACAATCATCACACCACCGCCAATCCCAACAAAACTAGAGACAAAACCGATCACACCCCCAACTAATACAAAGAGCGGTTTAGCAAAGTGTGAGACACTCTCCGCCTCCTTCTTAGATGCGGTGCGCAACATGTTATAAATAGTGTAAGCTAAGAAGATACAGAAGAGCAGTTGTAAAATAAGATCATTCATCATTGTCACAACAAGACTACCGATCGAGACACCAATCATTGCGCCAATACCTAGTAGGAAAACAACGCCCCACATCACCGATCCTCTTCTTTGATGAGCAATAACTGAAGAGAGACTCGTAATTCCTACAACAGCAAAAGAGGTTCCTAAAGCAACCTTCATTATCAATTCAGGATCCATGCCGATAGAGACTAAAAAGAAGACTAAAGTCGGCACCACTACCGTCCCGCCTCCAACGCCCAACAATCCTGAAATAAGACCAATAATACAACCTAAAAACAGAAATATTAATAACTCAATACCCATCCCATCCTCTCTTACCTGATATTATCGCTTGCAATAATCGCCCATCAACTCGCGGCACTACCTCGTTCACTTTCTATCTCCTAATGAACAGTAGAAACGGATCGATTAACAATCGTCTATTAAAAAATATGACAAAACGTGACCAAATATAGCGCATCCATAAAGCATCTGTAACCATATATAACCACGCACAATACAATATATAATAATATATTATATATTGTATATGGATTCCTAATTATTATCAGCGGCAGCCATTTTGCCATAAGAGATCAACAATACCACACCTCACAGGGATCCTACCGCTTTTCCCCTCCCTATTTTTCTCATAGCTCTTTTGAGAGAATTCACCCCTAAAAGTAGAAATAGAAATATTGATAAAATTCAAATAGTTAGATAAAACTATTTTTCTAAAGCGATTAAAAAAGAACTTAATGTTTGCTTTTTCCAACTAGAATTGATACTCATAAAGGTGTCGGCTTAATAAAATTTTGTGCTTAGATTGATAAAAAATATCAATAATAGATCACCACAATCTGGGCACATTCAAAGGAGGACTAGGCTAAAGAGAGAAAATACTCTCACGGCTTAGTAGGTATGGTGAAGTAGCATCGAGTCTCACAATAAGAAGAAAAACAAGAGACCAGATAGGCTTATAGATCTAGGAACCTACGTTTGTCAGGCGTAGGTTCCTAGATTACTGTTCAAGATGGCTCTGCGGTAAATTCATCTAATTTACACGGGGGCACATCTTGAAATCGGTAGCGGCAGGCGTTGAGTCCCGTTTTAGACCCCTCCCCTGCAATTGATCGAAGACCAATTCAGAACATTCAACATCAATTCTTCAATCAATATTCTTCAATCATTCATTTAGATCGCTCCTCATAATGCATCTTCATGATGCGTTACACGTAGCAGAGATCCTTGAAACTCACTATAAAACTCAATGTGAAATTCGATATGGAGTTCAATACGATCTTCTCCTGAAATCTTCCCTAAAATCCCCTATAATTGTATAATTTGGTATTTCATTTCCAGTGCGAAATGGTGCGTGCTCTATCATCATCGAAAGAGAAAACTCCACCATTTAATATATTTGATATTTAAGGACTCAATTATGCGATCACACTACTGCGGACTCGTCAACGAGGCGCTTCTCGATAAAACGGTTACCCTCTCTGGCTGGGTACATCGTCGCCGCGACCATGGCGGAATTATTTTCGTAGATCTTCGGGATAGAGAAGGAATCGTGCAAGTGGTTATCGACCCGGCACATCTCACCACTCCTTTTGAAGAAGCAGAAAAGATTCGAAATGAATTTGTTATCAAGATTGAGGGTGAAGTTATTGCTCGTCCTGATGGAATGGTCAATCCTAATATTGTTTCAGGGAAAATCGAAGTTATTGCAAAGCGTTTAGAGATACTCAACAGCGCAGCGCCTCTTCCTTTCCAACTTGGAGATGATAAAACATCTGAAGAGGTTCGCCTTAAATATCGTTACCTCGATCTGCGCGATACACGCATGCATCAAAACATCATGCTTCGCTCAAAAGTAACACGCTATATTCGTAAAGCGCTTGATGAGCAAGGCTTTCTCGATATTGAGACCCCATTTTTAACAAAAGCAACGCCGGAAGGCGCTCGTGACTATGTGGTCCCTTCTCGCGTCCATCATGGTGAGTTTTTTGCGCTACCACAGAGTCCACAACTCTTTAAGCAGCTCTTAATGGTGAGCGGTTTTGATCGCTACTATCAGATCGTTCGCTGCTTCCGTGATGAAGATCTTCGCGCTGATCGTCAGCCTGAATTTACGCAGGTGGATATTGAGACCTCATTCCTCTCCTCTGATCAAATTATGGATATTGCCGAGAAGATGATTCGTGATGTCTTTAAAGAGTCTATCGATGTCGACCTCGGTGATAACTTCCCTCGTATGACTTGGCATGAGGCGATGGCACGTTTCGGTTCTGATAAGCCTGACCTTCGTATCCCGCTTGAATTCACGGATGTCACTGAGTTGATGAAAGGGTGTGAATTTAAGGTCTTTAAGGATGCTGCAAACCGTGAAAATGGTCGCGTAGTTGCGCTTAATATCCCTAATGTTTCCGATCAATTTACTCGTCGTCATATCGATGAGTATACAGAGTTTGTCGGTCGTTACGGTGCGAAAGGCCTTGCCTATATCCGTGTCAATGATCTATCTGCAGGTCGTGAGGGATTACAATCTCCGATCGTTAAGTTCTTAGATGATGCAACTCTAACTGCTCTACTTGAAGCAACTGCGGCAAAAAATAATGACATCATCTTCTTTGGTGCGGATAAAGCAACTATCGTCAATGATGCAATTGGTGCGCTCCGTGTGAAGATCGGTAAAGATCTCAATCTCTTAACCACTAAATGGGCACCTATGTGGGTTGTTGATTTCCCGATGTTTGAATATGATGAAGATGCAAAACGCTATGTTGCCGTGCATCACCCCTTCACAACACCCAAAACAGGTATCGACTCCCTTAGTGACCCAGCAAATGCTATTGCAAATGCTTATGACTTAGTCCTCAATGGAACAGAGCTTGGCGGCGGATCGATCCGAATCTTCAAACATGATGTACAGATGAAGGTCTTTGAACTTCTCGGTATCGATAAAGCTGAAGCTGAAGAGAAATTTGGCTTCCTGCTTGATGCACTTAAATATGGTGCACCACCTCATGGAGGAATCGCATTTGGACTCGATCGCTTAGTGATGTTAATGGCAGAAGCGAGCTCAATCCGTGATGTAATCGCTTTCCCGAAAACACAATCAGCTGCATGCCTCTTAACGGATGCCCCGGCCCATATTAGCCAAGCACAATTAGATGAGCTTGCTATTGCTGTTGTTGAAGGTGAGAAAGAGACACAAAAATAATCATCTACCAGTCGTTAATCCACCGATTAACGATCACAGTACGATAACAATATGGTAATAATTGCATAACGTATTGTGACCGATAAGCAATAAACCCCTATAAGAGCGATCTGTAGACTCCTCTTGTAGGGGCTTTTCATATTGACTAAATTCTTTTCGATCCACCGCTTTTTAGCTTTTTTATAATTTATAGTTTATGAAATCTGAGATGTGAGTTTTGAGTTTAGGGCGATGTTTTATCCCTTATATTTAGATCTCAGTAATAAAAAAATCCCCTAAGGAGGATTTATCCTTAGGGGCAAATTGTCGGTTTTATCTTCTAGGGGGATGCATATAAACCGACAAGGGACATTACTACTTTTACTAATTTCACAAAGAGATAGAGAGAGATAACACCACCGAGCCATAAGCCTATCATCCAAATAAGCTGTGACTTCAATGATCTTTTAGGACCGCGCCCCGACTGAGATTGATCTTGCTTGTTATTTACAGCTAATTGCTGCTCATCTACCGCTTTTTTGAGTGTTTCTCTTCCCTGTTTCATCTTAATAACCCTCTCCTTGCACTTTTCCTCTAAAGACATAGTAGATATAACCTGTATAGAGTAGAACGAGCGGAATAAAGATCAGCGCCCCGACTAATGAGAAGGTTAAAGTTGATTCTGGCGCAGCTGCCGTAAAGATCGTGACCTGAAAAGGTACAATATAGGGAAGCAAGAAGCCCACTAACGCGCCAGCACCTAATACCGCCATCAATAGAGAATAGACAAATGGTTGCCAATGCGTATTAGAATTCCTAATAGAGCGCATCAAAATAGCCGCAACAATTATGGCAACCAGATAGAGTCCACCAAAGAGATAGACCTTCCAGAGATTCTCTGCCATAAAGAGTTGCTCTTGCCAAATCATCACCGTCCAAGCCAGAATAATTGTCGCTAAAAGGAAAAAGAGTAGCGCAATTTTACGGGTTAAATGACGAATATGTGTCTGTAGCTCCCCTTCTGTCTTCTTAATCGCCCAAGTTGAACCTAACAGCGCATAGAAAGCTGTTAAACCTAAACCAGAAACAATGGAGAAAGGAGAGAGCCAAGCCCAAATTCCACCAGCCATTACAAGGTCTAACGCCCCTTTTGAGACATATCCTTCAGGTGCATTGATTGCATCTGCTGCAGGCATAAAGTCAAATCCTTGCACCAAAGCACCTGCAATAACACCTTGGAAGAAAGCGGCAAAGAGCGAACCTAAGAAGAATGCATTATTCCAGAAGTTTCGACGATTTTCTGAGACTCGTCCTCGGAACTCAAAAGAGACCCCTCTAAAGATAAGCGCCATCAGAAGAAGAATAACGGGAATATAGAATCCTGAAAGTACGACAGAATAAGCAATGGGAAAGATCCCAAAAAGCGCAGCACCGCCCAAAATAAGCCAGGTCTCATTACCATCCCAAACCGGGCCGATACTATTCATGAGCGTGGTGCGATCCTCTTCCCGCTTCACAAAGGGGTAGAGCATTCCCACCCCTAAATCAAAGCCATCTAGAACGACATAGATCGCAACACCTAAAAGGATAATGCCTGTCCAGATGATAACTAACATATTGTAATCCATGATAGACTCCTTACTGCTCAGCTACAGCGACATCAGAACTTTGAGGTCCTCTGCGCAAAATACGGAAAAGGATCGTCACTCCAAATAAGAAGACTACGAGGTAAGCAATCACAAAGAGCGCTAATGACACCGTTAAATCTCCTGCGGTATGTATAAAAGAGTGTCCCTCAGTAACGCGCATAATGTTATAGACCAACCAAGGCTGACGACCAATCTCTGTGACAAACCAACCGGCTAAGACTGAGATCAAACCACTTGGTCCCATCCAGAGTGCAAAACGGAGTAACCCTTTCTTCTCACCCAAGGTCTTCTTATGTCTCTGCCAAACACCCCAAATCCCTAAGATAACCATTAAGAATCCTAATCCTACCATTACGCGGAAGGACCAGAAGACCCAACCAACAGGAGGAATATCTTCTTTCGGGAATGCTTTTAAGTTCGCAACTTTACCATCAAGTGTATGCGTTAAGATTAAACTTGCTGCATAGGGAATCTCGATCGAGAAGTAATTTTTCTGCTCCTCTTGATTAGGAATTGCAAAGAGAATAAAGCCCGTTCCTTCCCCCTCTGGCGTTGCATCCCAATGTCCCTCAATTGCTGCTAATTTAGTAGGCTGATGATCCCGTACATTAAGGCCATGGATATCACCAATAACTACTTGGAAAATTGAGACAAAGAAGAGTGTTACCAAAGACATACTCAACATCTTCTTAACCGCCGCATTGCGATGCCCACGCAAGAGGTGCCAAGCTGCTGTTCCTGAGATAATCAACGTTGCCGTTAAAAGTGCTGCTGTCAACATATGCACCATGCGGATCGGCAAAGAAGCACTGAAAAGAATCGCAAGCCAATCTTTCACCACAACAACACCATCCACAATCTCAATCGCACCCGACTCAAGCGAAGGGGGGGTCTGCATAAAGCTGTTAGAGACTAAAATCCAATACGCAGAGAATGTTGTTCCTAATGCAACCATTGCTGTTGCAAAAAAGTGCATCTTCGGACCAACTCGATCTCGACCAAAGAGCATAATCCCCAAAAATCCTGCTTCTAAGAAGAAGGCGGTAATGACCTCATAGATCAGCAGCGGCCCCGTCACAGAACCCGAGAACTTCGAAAACTCACTCCAGTTAGAACCAAACTGGAAGGCCATCACCACACCGGAGACAACCCCCATAGCAAAGGCAACGGCGAAAAATTTTACCCAAAAATTATAAATATCCATATAGACTGGTTTTTTAGTCTTTAACCAGAGTCCTTCTAGCACAACGAGCCACATACCGAGCCCTATTGTTATTGCCGGAAAGATAATATGGAATGAGACTGTAAACGCAAATTGGATCCGCGCTAACAAAATTGCACTCATCATATCTACTCCACAAACATGAGATCTAATCACTTGTAACGTAGCAATTACGACAAAACTACATAATTACTACGATTACAAACCTATACCTTTTTGCTTCTCCTTAAATTAGGGCAAATAGCATGAGTTCAATGTTATCAAATCTTATATTTTATAAATAATACCTTTATTGTGAGTATGATATACTTTTTTGTTATAGATAGATCGATCTAATATTTTGATAGCAATAAAAAATAGCCCCATAAATACAAAGCCCTATAAATAGGGTAAGATCATAGATAGAGAACTGAATAAGTAATAAGGGCGCTTACTAATAGAGTGCCAAATATTTCCCTTATAGCTTCATTTCATCCTCTTCTAAGATCGTTCGATCATGCCTAACAAAACCTATTTGTTGCAATAACTCAACTAACAACAACTAACAACAACTAACTGCAGCAATTAACAAAACAATTAACCGAACAATAAGTCATTATAAAAGCAAATATCCTAGGCGATGGTGTTTAAGAGAGGAGTCTCCCTTCAGGGGAAGCTATAAGTGATAGTAAGGCAAAGAAAAAGGGAAATAGTAAAACTGGAAAAAGTAGTAAAATAGGGAATATAGAGGGAATAATATGGAAAATAGACAACTACACTACTTCGTGACAGTCGCGGAATTAGGCAGTGTCGCGGCAGCTTCAAGAACACTACATATTGCCCAGCCAGCAATTACTCGACAGATTAAAAATCTTGAGGAGAGTGTCGGCGTAACGCTCTTTGAGCGACACGCAAGAGGAATGGTCTTAACCTCTGCTGGTAGAAAGTTTTATCAAGATGCGATCAATATTCTCAACGCTATTGAACGGGCAAAATCTCAAGCAATTAAAGCAGATCAAGGTGATATCGGCTATCTAAAAATAGGCATTACCCCACAACATATTTGGCTGACTGAAGTACAACAACATCTCAGCGAGTTCCGGAAACACAACCCCGAAATCTCTCTTAATATCTGTACTATGCACTCACGAAAACAGATTATGGCGCTGCGCAATGGCGAGCTTGATGCCGGCTTTATGTTTATTCGCCCACAAGATGATAATGACTTTTTAGGTCGTTTTCTCTATAAAGAGTCGATGTTATTAGCGATTAACAAAAATTCAGCCTTTGCTGATCATCCTCCTAAAAAGATCGACGAACTACGCACCGAACCTTTTATCTGGTCTCCTGAAAATCAGGCCTTCGACCTCTATAAAATGATTATCGATGAGTTAAGGCGCCACGACTTTACGCCCAAAATTGATCATGAGGGCTGTGATTATAATTCGATGTTAAGCCTTGTCTCCGCGGGTCGAGGCTATACCTTTGTTCCTGCAGTTGCAAAGTATCTAAAGGTCTATAATGTTGTGATGCATTCACTGCCAGAACTTGATGTAACCTTTGACCTCGAACTCGTTTGGCGCCGAGATAACATCAATCCGAGCCTTCCGCACTTTATTAAAAACTATAACCATCAAATGCGTCGCTTAACCTAGTGGGCGTCCCCCCTCTCCTCAAAAATTTCTGTATTCGATAAAGAATCATTAAACAAGAAGCACTCTTGCCGTAAATGTAATGTCGAAGAAGTGATACCAAAGAACCCTTATGGCAAGAGAGGGAAATCACTGCTTCTCTACGCTTAAATCTCAAAAGTGTTCTCACTCTACTTTTGAATCTGCGGTATAATAAAGCAGAAATTTATTGATTTAAGGAGAAAGGGATGTCGATGATTGAAGATACAGGAATTAACTTCACAGATTCCGCAGCACTTAAAGTAAAAAGCTTAATCGAAGATGAAGGTGATCCAACACTTAAACTTCGTGTCTATATCCAAGGTGGTGGCTGCTCTGGCTTCCAATATGGTTTTGCTTTTGCTAATGAAGTGGAAGAGGGTGATGTTGAAGTCGTTAACCAGGATGTAGTTCTCTTAATTGATCCACTAAGTTACCAATATCTAGTGGGAGCTGAAATCGATTATGTAAATGATCTACAAGGGGAGCAATTCGTTATCCGTAACCCTAACGCAACAACAACTTGTGGTTGTGGCAACTCATTTAGTGCATAATCCACCCTATTAAGAGTATTAATAAGAGTTTTTTATTAAGTAAAGAATGAAGAAGACACCTATCTAACAATCATCATTAGATAGGTGTTTTTCTATCTATGGACCAATAGAAGTGTTCGATAGGATCTTTTGAAAATTTTTAAAATAACTGTCAATGATAAAAATATAATGATAACAATTAGTTATATCAATATATTATAAAGAATAGCTATATCAGTTCGTTATCGCAATTGATGGTCAAGAATCTCTCATGACACAAGCGACAATTGTAATCACTAATAATTACTCATTGAGATGGCAATTTATCTATAATGATCATGTCTTATCATTAATTAATGATTCTACTTATACTTTTATTCTTTATTAGCGCAGATCTGATCTGATTATGTTCTATTAGAATACATTCAAATATACATTTGTACTTTACATTCATATCGATATTGAATATTGATATTGAATATTAATATTTAGTTACACTTATCCATATTGAGTGACATTGAGTTTCATTTAATATCACACGCTTCCCTCAAGCTTAACAGCTGATGGAAGAGCAATATGACCACTACCTAATGAGTTTACTATGACAACGACTGCAATTTTAGTTTTAATTATTGCCATTATCGCCATTCTCCTAATCTTTTTAGGGATCAAAATGGTGCCTCAAGGCTATGAATATACAATTGAGCGCTTTGGTCGCTATCGAAAAACTATTACTCCAGGAATCTCCTTTATTGTGCCAATCTTTGATCGTATCGGCCGTAAAATTAATATGATGGAGAGTGTTACAGATGTCCCCTCACAAGCAGTCATCACAAAAGATAATGCGATGGTTCGTGTCGATGGAGTTGTCTTCTTCCAAATCAATGATGCCGCACGCGCAGCCTATGCCGTTAATAATCTAGGCTCCGCAATCTTAAATCTCACAATGACCAATATCAGAACAGTGATGGGATCGATGGATCTTGATGAGCTCTTATCTAAGCGAGATGAGATCAATGCAAGTCTTTTAGCGGTTGTCGATCATGCAACTGAACCTTGGGGTGTTAAAGTTACTCGAATTGAGATCAAAGATATTGAACCGCCTCGCGATCTTGTTGATTCCATGGCTAAGCAGATGAAGGCTGAGCGAGAAAAACGAGCGGCAATTTTAGAAGCTCAAGGGATCAGAGAAGCGGAAATCCTCCGTTCAGAAGGGGAGAAACAATCGGCAATTTTAGCAGCGGAAGGTAAAAAACAAGCAGCAATCTTAGAGGCAGAAGCACGTGAACGCCTAGCGGAAGCGGAGGCAAATGCAACCCTGATGGTTTCTCAAGCCATTCGAGAGGGAGATGTCCAAGCGATTAATTACTTTGTCGCCCAAAAATATGTGGAAGCATTTGGTAAAATCGCAGAGAGTAAAAATGATAAGATTATTATGATGCCGATGGAGTCTTCAGGCATTGTTGGCTCTATTGCGGGTATTGCGGAACTTGTTAAATCTGCCCAGAAGGACTCTAAATGATTGCACTCTTTTCAGATATTAACCCAATGATGCTCTGGCTCATTGCCGGGGCATTACTGATTCTACTGGAGATCATACTACCTGGCGTCTATCTCTTTTGGATCGGAATCGCCGCATTAATGGTTGGCGGTGTATTGAGTGTTATTGATCTATCCGTAACGCTACAAATCCTACTTTTTGCTATTTTTGCACTTCTTGCTGTCATTGTCGGTGTTAAGACCTATAAAGGGAAGGAGATTAAGAGCACCCAACTCAACCAAATCAGAGGCTCTGAGTTTATCGGTCGAGTGATGACAATCGATAAAGCCGTGGTGAATGGTCAAGGTCGCATTGCCCTAGGGGACTCTACTTGGTTTATCGAAGGGGAAGATCTTCCTGCAGGAAGCCAAATTAAGATCAAGGCCGTTCGGGGTAATACTCTACTCTATGAAGTAATTCAACGAGCATAAATGAGGAGATAACGTGCAACACCAAGATCATTTCAAATCTGATCAACTCCTCTCAAAAGGAGCGATTCTACTATTCTCTCTACTGGTGATCTTTATCACCGCTAGTGGCAGTAACGCTCTTTTAACCTCTCCCATTCACCCTATTGCTCTCGTCTTGGGAATCCTGCTGCCCTCCTATCTCTTTCTCCTCTTTGCACTCGTAAGGCGACACTCACTCTTTACCGATCTTCTACTATTGCTACAAAAGGGATGGACAAAAATAGAGAAACCCCTTCGAAAGGGTCTCTCATCTTCCCCAAAAGAGCAAGGAAAGTGGCAAGGAGAACTGCAAGAGAAATTTAAAGAACCCGACCCTAAGCAGCTAATCTATCTTACCAAAGTTGTAATGCATGGTGCCTGGATTCTGGTTTTTGCGACCCTTCTTGTCACGCTATTTTTTCAGTTTACTCTCAAACAGTACTCTTTTAACCTCTTTAGCACCCTCTTTCCTGATCGAAGTGATCTCTACTTCCTTATTATCCAATTTTTCAATTTTCTCCCCGATCTTATCTCGGGAGAATTGATCTCGCTGGAAATAGTAGAACATAGCCTCAATCTTCCTCCGACAGCGATTGAGAATGCCGCATGGGCTCGCTGGATCTTAGTGATGATTGCGCTCTATGGTTTAATTCCTCGCATTTTCTTCTTTCTCTTTGCGCAACGGCGTTACCGCAACTACCTCAAAGCGGAACAGAAAGTGCAAGAGAACCGGCTTCACTTAGGAAAAGAACAAGTGATCGACCCTGCAAAATCAGCCCCTAAGAGTGTACGTTCACCAAAGCTTATACGCCATGGAGAGGGGAGAAAAGTGATCGCTCTCGATTACGCGGGCCCTCTCCCTCAAGCAGGTCGAGAACCTGACGATAATGTGGAGATTATCAATAGTCGTGCTGATTTTCAAAAGCTCTCAACACTCTTAGAAACAAAGCCACTTGCGCATCTTACGATCTACATCGATACTCAATTAACCCCTGATAGAAGCTTACTACGTCGAATCTATACAGTGATGAACTTAGCATTAAGTGCTGACATTATCTTAGTTACGCATCAAAATAGTCAGCGGGAAGAGGAGTGGCAAAAAAAATTGCAGGCTAATCTTTTTCAAGGGGAATCGATTCTACTCTTCCCCTACCCTTCAACATAGAAGGATCTGTAAAATAAGTAGGTTAAACCGGAATCTAAATGGAGCAAAATAGGGTTATTATGGGGCTAAAAACTTTAAAGATCGCTATTGTGGGTCATACAAATACAGGGAAGACCTCCTTGATCAGAACAATTACCCGAGAAAGAAACTTTGGTGAAGTTCGAGATGAAGCTTCAACAACGATCGATGTAGCAGAAATAAAGAGAGCCTCCCAAGAGCTCACCTTCACCTATGTTGACACCCCAGGTATTGAAGATGCGATGGGGGTTCTCGATCTTTTAGAAGAGAGATATCCATCCCGCTCTCGCCTTGAAGAGTCAACAAACCTACTTAAATTTGCACAAGACCAAGCGGTTGAAGCAATTTTTGATCAAGAGGTTAAAGTCATTAAGCAGCTCTTTGTTGCGGATCTTATCTGTTATGTTATCGATTGTCGTCTCCCCTTCTTACCTAAGTTTGATGATGAGTTAACACTGATAGAGAAGACCCATAAGCCCATTCTCCCCATCCTCAACTTTATTCAAGGTGAACATCTTACCGATTGGAAGCAACATCTTAAAGCTCATGGCATTCATCACTATTTAGAATTTGATACGATTATGCCCCCGCAAAAACGTCGATTCTATGAGCAGATTGCCATTATGTTTCCAGAGTATTATGCGGAAATTATGGCTTATAACGATCTCGAAGAGCTAGCTGATCAACAACGCTTAAATCAAGCAATGCAGATAGTGGCGAATTTCTATCTCAATTTAATGACGTTACAACTCAAAGAGAAGCAGAATGCCGCTGCTGAAAAGGTGATGAAACGGCTCAATCAGATGATTGAAAAATTAGAAAAGCGAGCCTTTGAAGCCCTGCTCTCACTCTACCAATTTAATCGAGATGACATTGCCTATTTTCAATTAGCCGTTGAGGGTTCTCAATATGAACAAGATCTCTTTACAAGTGATAACCTCATCGATTTCTCAATGCAATTTGGAAAAGGTGCGGGAATTGGTGCCGGCCTCTTTGCTGGTGTTGATGCTTTAGCGGGCTTTACCACTCTCGGCGCCGCTACCGCTACTGGAGCAATATTAGGAGGACTGACGGCCTCTTTCAAACATTACGGCACCTCTTTACTCGATCATCTCAATAATCTAGAGACCTACTGCATCAATGATACTGCGATAGATCTTCTTGTTTCAAGAATGCTCTATGTTGTCGGACTACTCAATGGGAGAAGTCACGCGGAGCTTAATCCGATCTATCTCCAAGAGATTAAAAATAGTGATAAACGAGCCCTCAATCACTTTATTACTGAAAATAGATATCTCCGCGCTTATCCCCAATATTTTGAAAAAGAGGGACCAATGATCAATAGTAAACGGCAAAAACTTCTCTCTGAATTGAGTAAAAAACTAAAAGAACTCTATCTAAAGAGCATCAAAGAGAGACCCTCTCACAACACAGCAGATAGGAATTGATCCAAATAGGCATCAAGTCGATATCAAATGGATGCCAAATCAGATAAATAGATTAAATATTTATAAATATTTAAAAAAGAGAAGAAAAGAGGGATGATTAACTAAAATCTAATTGATAAAGTGCAAACTTTTCAGGATCTTCCCCAACTTTAACAATAGGATATTGAGCGGTTTCTAAGATGATCGATTCTGATACTGAGCTATTAGCTGACTCAATAAGCAGCTTTCGTCCTTGTAATGCCGAACGGTCAAGGCCCCAATTTCTATCAGGATTAAGGCTTAACATCTCAGCGCCCTTCTCCATGACATAAGCTAAAATTACCTCAGGGATCTCTTTCATCGTGCTACAGATCATATTCCCCTTACCTGCACCAGGAAAACGGTCAACAAGCGCTCTATAACTATTGGTCGCAAGATAGAATCGATCTTCGGGCAAGATAGGTTTACCTTGATAAGCTAAGTTCATGATCCGCTCACTATGATGATCCATTATTGTTAAATCAGGTGCATAGCGAGGGGGGGGTGTAGGATCTATCTGATAGGTAATTCCTTTAATAACATCAAAGTTATAAGGGCGATATTTTGCCCAATTGATAAGATGTTGCGCCTCATCTGCCGGCAGAATCTGATGGTAGATACTCGCGCAGCACTCTAGCCACTCTTTAAGATTTTCTCCAGAAATTTCCAATACTACCAAATAGTTAGGGTAAACATAGAGATCCGCAATATCTTTAAAAGAGAGCTTTCCAGGCGCTATTTCGGTAAAATAAGTTGGATCATCTTTACGGCTTCCCACCTTAAAGAGCGGAACCGCGGAGAGAAGAGGAAGATCTTCACTATAGGGGAGATCTGCAAGTAACTTCTCAGCGGCATATTTCTGTGCATCAGCAACAATCTGAATACAGTTATCATCCTGAATTAGAGAGAGATAACTATAAAAGCCACTATCAGTATGACCAACAGGAACATTCATCGTCTCTCGAATCATCTCATGAGCGCTTTCGATGCTCTGCCAATAGCGAGGATTGATCGACCGGCCGGGCGCTAAATAGTGATCCACACCTCTCAAGCTCCCCTTGCCTCCCTCACAGTGCCATTTATCATCGATTTTCACTAACTCAAGATCAATAACACCTAACCATTTAGCCCACGAACCGGGCATTACTGTCGGGGTTCCACATATTGTGCCGGCGTCAACATCAAAGCCCAATTCAGAAAGTTCACGATAACTCTCTGAGGGAAAACGGCGATGCTGATGCCCTGTAATTAGAAGATCAACACCTTCAATTTGGGCAATATAGTAGCCGCTATTTTCCATCTCCTCTTCAAAGGGGCGTTTCGAGAGTCCTGTATGCGCTAAAACAACCACTAAATCAGCACCGGATGCTTTTAATTTTGCAACTTCCCGTTTAACCGCAGAGTAAGCATCATGAGTGATTAGACGATCATTGGCAATAGCATATTCATCAAGATGAGTTTTATCCCAAGTCATAATCTGGGGAGGCAAAATACCGGTCACACCAATATTTAATGCCACCTCTACCCCGCCTTCACTCTTAAAAACTCTCTTTAAAATAATAGAAGGAGGTAAGAAAGGGATGCCATCTTCTGTCTCGATATTAGCATTAACATAAGGAAAATCTGCTTGTGCTATCACCTCAAGCAAATAGGGGACACCAAAGTTAAATTCATGATTTCCAAGCGTTGCGGCATCATAACCTATTGCATTCATTAATGAGTAGGCAGGATGCCCATTTGCAACGGCATAATCACGCAAATAATCGGACATAGGAGATCCTTGTAGCAGATCTCCATTATCAAAGAGCAAGGTATTACAGTTCTCACTTCGGGCGTCTTCAATCATATTCGCAAGACTAATCAGCCCCAAGCGATCGACAACTTGATCCTTATAGTAATCAAAGTTTGTATAAAAACCATGGATATCAGTTGTTGCGAGAACTCGTAACTTTAACCTATCACTCACCTGTTTCATAAAATATTGCTACTCATCCCCTATTGCAGCTAATAGACCTGCTTGGTTCTCTTGAATTAAGGGTTCAATAATCTGATCTAGATCGCCGTTGACAATCTCATCAAGTTTATAGAGCGTTAAATTGATTCGATGATCTGTAATTCGTCCTTGAGGATAGTTGTAAGTACGAATCCGCTCTGAACGGTCACCGGATCCAACTAAACTACGGCGAGTTTCACTCATCTCTTTCTGCTCACGTTCACGTTCAGCCTCTAAAAGTCGGGATCCAAGAAGACTCATCGCCTTCGCCTTATTCTTATGCTGTGAACGTTCATCCTGACACTCAACCACAACGCCGGTTGGTAAATGCGTAATACGAATCGCTGAATCTGTTACGTTAACGTGCTGTCCACCGGCACCTGATGAACGGAATGTATCGATTTTAAGATCTGCAGGATTAATCTCAATCATCTCTGTTTCAGGAATTTCTGGCAAAATAGCCACGGTAGCAGCTGAAGTATGAACTCGACCTTGGGATTCTGTCTCAGGAACTCGTTGAACACGGTGTGCTCCCGATTCAAACTTAAGACGAGAATAAGCACCCTGCCCCTCAATACGAGCAATCACCTCCTTATACCCACCATGCTCTCCATGATGTTCACTAATTAACTCCACACGCCATCCACGCTCTTCTGCATAACGCATATACATGCGAAGCAGATCACCGGCAAAAATTGCAGCTTCATCACCACCTGTCCCGGCACGAACCTCAAGGAAGATATTACTATCATCATATGGGTCTGTTGGTAATAATAAGATACTGAGTGACTTCTCTAATCGCTCTTTCTCAGCCTCTAATAAGGGAAGCTCCTCTTTTGCCAACTCCTTCATCTCACTGTCGGAGCCATCAAAGATCTCTTTAACATCTTGCAATGCAGCTTCATTACGCTTCCACTCATTAAACTCTGCAACAACAGGGTCTAAGTGAGCATATTCTTGTGATAATTCCCTAAACTTATTATTATCACTAATTACTTCTGGATCCGATAGAAGATGAGACACCTCTTCTAATCGTTCCGCCAATTCATCTAACTTTATAATTATACTGTCTTTCATAAGTACTTATGCGCTATAATAGTGGATTAAAACATCTATCTGCCATTATCTCAAATCTAGAGGCTTTCGTATACATTGCGAGTTAATCAATTATGAAACTAATGCACCTACTATTTCTAATATTAGCTCTCGTATTAGGGTTACTTATTAAGCAACTCTGGTTCGATACAGATTCTGGACCACAACAGATCGGAGAATTGCAAGTAAAATTAGAGGCATTAAAAGAGCAGAATAAGAAGTTACATAATCAGAATAATCATGCTCGCCAAATTATTAATGGCATTAAACATAACTACTCTGCAAGAGAGGAGTTAGCAAGAAAGCACTTAGGGCTAATTAAAGAGGATGAGACATTTTTTCATGTCATCCCATCTGACGACTCATCAAAAAAATAGATCTATCTACTAAGGTGATCAACCGGGCCGTGGAAAATCAAATCTCGTGCCCGCAATGAGCAATCTCTCAATCACTAAACCTTAAAACGATTCATCCCCATATATTTACCATGCTTATTGCTTATTGCTTATTGCTTATTGCTTATTGATAATAAGAACAGCTGATGCGTTGCCGAGTTTTATGATTGTGATCTTTTAACGATCCCGTGCAGGCAAGCTTTTATTGATCACTTGCCTGCAAATGTGTGATAACTCTACGACTTAAAATTGATCTTCAATATCAATAGATCTACCCACTAAGACAATCAACGGAGCCGCGGGAGCCTACTATTTCATTCTTATCACTATTGAATGCCCGCGGAATGGCATCTTTGGTGCCGGCTTCATGTCTACTATTCTATCTATACCTTTGCCTACTACTCTAGACCTACTCGCA
>NZ_QEWW01000028.1 GCF_003121895.1 Ignatzschineria cameli | reverse complement strand
ATAAAATATCTAAAAGAGGTTCTCCTTACTTAAGACGTGCTATTTGGATTGCTGCTAATGTTGCAGCTTTTAAAGACCCTGCTTTATCTAAATATTACCAAGGATTAAGAAATAGAGGCAAGGCTCATGGCACTGCACTTGGTGCTGTTGCTAGAAAGCTTACTAACATAATTTTTGCTGTTTTAAGAGATAACAAAGCTTATATTCCTAATGTTTAATTATCATTA
Source organism: Ignatzschineria cameli (assembly GCF_003121895.1). GTDB lineage: Bacteria > Pseudomonadota > Gammaproteobacteria > Cardiobacteriales > Wohlfahrtiimonadaceae > Ignatzschineria > Ignatzschineria cameli. The sequence continues at coordinate 1,223 of NZ_QEWW01000028.1, read as the reverse complement.
TTAAATTTTTAATCTTTTGACCTATTTTCATAGGTCTGTTTGCCATGCTATTATTTACATATCTAAGTTTATAGTTTATTATATGCTTGCAAGTAGGAGGATAGGGCAATGCTGAGGAGCAACCCGAGCGTCTATTTGTGATATACAGATGTTGAGAGAGTGAAAGCTCTCTCTTTTTTTTACATCTGGTATCCAAATGCGATAAACCTAAAAATATGTAATGTGATAAGACATATGTTACAGAAATAAAAAGAATAGAGAGGTACTTCTGATACAATATAATTAAGTAAAAAAAAGTATCGAAAGGAGCCCTCTCTATGTCAATAATAACAGAAGAAATGAGATTTCGTCAAATATTATGTGAATATGCACTTAAACATGGCGTTACTAAAGCCGCAAGAAGATATCACACTAATCGTCAATTTGTATATAGACAATTAAAAAAATACGATGGCAATGTAAGAAGTTTAGCATTAAGATCCAGACGCCCAAAAACAAGCCCAAAAGCCCACAAAAAAGAAGAATTAGAGTTAATTGAAAGAATGTATAAAGAAATAGGAGTCTATGGATTGGCAGAAGTATATGTTAGGTGCAAATCCAAAGGCTATGAAAGATCTTTTGGGAGTATGTGTAGACAAATACGCAAATATGGATTTAAAAAGCCAAAAATCAAGCGTCAAAGCTACACAAGATATATAGGATTAGATGGAAAATATCCCGGAGAAAAAGTGCAAATAGACATAAAATATGTACCAGAAAGCTGCATAAGATTCCCCACATATGGAAATAAATATTATCAAATAACAGCAATAGATGAATATTCCAGAAAAAGAATATTAAAAATAGTAAAAGAAAAAAGCACCTATGAAACTTCAAAATTCCTAAAAACATTAGAAACCGAAATGGGATTTAAAATAAAAACAATACAAGTGGATAATGGGTATGAATTTGTTAATGACATTGACAAAACAAATAAAATATCTAAGTTTCAAAAAGTAGCAGAAAAGCTTGGAATAGAGATAAAAAGAACAAGACCATACTCACCATGGCAAAATGGAAAAGTAGAAAGAAGTCATAGAGAAGATGAAAAAATAATTTACGCAAGAGCAGTATTTACCAGTGAAAAACAGTTAAAATGGTATGTGGGTCTGTAAATAATTTTGTGTATCAACCTAAATCCTGATAAAGGGTAAGGGTTGATATATTTTTTATGTATCAATATC
>NZ_QEWW01000027.1 GCF_003121895.1 Ignatzschineria cameli | reverse complement strand
AAACCACCAAAAATGTCCTAGGGATAGTAGAGGGAGAAATTTTCTTACAAGTTTAAAACCTACTGAATTTTTTTGTCTGTTATTTGGGATAAGTTACTCAAAACTCTTCTAACTGTCCTAAGGAATATGAGGGGATATTTCTTCTTCAAAAAAATATGAAAGCAACCTGGTAACATGTCAAGATAAAATTCCCTGGGAATTTTATCAAAAATAATAAAAAAGTGCATAGCAAACAAACCTATTAGTAAACAGGCTAAAAACTTTTGTTCTATTTTATCTCTCCAATGTAATAGTTGGAGTAGATTTGATTTTTGTTCAGCAAACCAAAAATCAACCTAACTAATTTGCGAGAAGTTAAAACTAATGCTCTTTTATGTTTATGATTATTAACCTCTGAATATTTCTTTAAATAAAATTCATGATATTCAGGAATATATCTAATAACACTACTAGCAGCTTCAATCAAATAATATCTAAGATATTTATTGCCTGTTTTAGTCATTCTAGTATTATCAGAAGAAAAATTACCAGATTGAGTTTCTCTCCATGTCAAACCAGCATATTTAGCAAGTTTATCATTATTAGAGAAATTCGAAATAGTACCAATTTCAGCTAGAATACCAGAGGCCAAAACAGGACCAATACCTGGAATAGAAATTAATGACGAATACTGTGAAGAATAGAGACCTAAAATATTTTTAGAAATAGCTTTATCAACTTCCTTAATTTCTTTTTCAAGAGACTTAATGACATTAAAAGAAGAAGCAATAGAAACATTAATAGGCTCATAAAGAACCTTATCAAGACGATAAGAATCTCTAGCAGCTTTTTGCAAAAGTTTAGCAGTTTCTAAAGGATTATCAAATCTGTTCTTACCTTTATCTTTAATAAAGTCAACAAGACTATCCAAAGAAGCATAAGCAATATCATCAAGGGAGAAGAAATCAGTAAGAATAGAAGAACAAGTATTAGAAAAAATATTAGAAAAAGGTCTATCATCATCTAGTCTAGTAAGCTCACTAAACTTAAGATAAATATTAGACAAAATATAATTTTTTTCACGAGTGAGACATTCCACAAGATGAAGCCTGTGTCTTGTTAAACGCTGAAGAGCTAAAAATTGGCTACCACGCCAAGGACTAGAAGAAATTCTACCACATCTAGCAAAATCAGCGATGACAAAGGCATCGAGAAAATCATTCTTATCTAAATCGACAAAAGAATTTCTGTAAGCTTTAACAGTTTTAGGGTTTAGACAAAAAACTAAAACATTAAAATTAAGAAGACTAGTATTAGAACTAAGTAAATTAGCAATATGAGTAGAATAAAAGCTAGTAGATTCAATGGCAATAACAAGGTGGGAGAGATTATGTATAACAAGAACAGAAATAAGTTCATTAATAATAATCTCGCAACCAGGATCATTGTTGGGAACATCTAAATTTAATAATTTATTAGAATTAAAATCAATAGCACATAAAACATTAGATTTAGAACTAACATCAATACCAACAAAAAGAGTAGATAAACAATTGTCATTCATTATGAATACACCACCTTTCATAGAAAATGAAGAACAATTAGAAAAAGAGATATCCCAATCTTAGGGGTTAATAGCAACCTCGCATTATTAGCATTCAAGTTGAAAAATAGCCTTGCTGAAAGCCTAATCAAAAAGATGCAGCACCTGAAGTGAGAAAATTTAGCCCCTAAGTCGAGAAGCATGCTTTTTTAAGCAATAGTATAAAACTTTGCAAGGAGAGAAAGAATTTTCCTTTGCTAATAGTTCTAATGAAATTATAGCATCAGGATATCTCAATTAGAAATTGTAATTAGACCTTTATTTATCGGTCTAAAATATATTATACGAGCATTCAAGTTGAAAAATAGCCTTGCTGAAAGCCTAATCAAAAAGATGCAGCACCTGAAGTGAGAAAATTTAGCCCCTAA
>NZ_QEWW01000025.1 GCF_003121895.1 Ignatzschineria cameli | reverse complement strand
AAATGTGGAAGAAGCCCTTGCAATAATGAAAGATGCAGGCGTAGAATATGTAAATATAATGCCAAACCCAACAATGGAAGAAGATTTAAATAAAATCACAGCGATGCCAACATCCTTTATAGTAGATGAAAAAGGAAATGTGGTGGGAGGATTTATTGGAGCCTATAGCTACCAAGAATTAGCAGCCACTATTGATGAATTATTGAAGTAAAATTTTGGACGGGAGTGAACTTCACCCCTGTCCTTTTGATTTTTACATCAACAAATTGTCCTTTGAAACCTCACTACATCTAATTTAAGAGACTGTGTAAAATTTTGTGTATAGAAACCTCCTGATTAGGGTAAACAAAAACTAATCAGGAGGATTTTTATGGGTAGAAAGAGACCAGAAACAAGACTAAACAAAATATCGAAAATGTTAATTGAAGAGTATCAACCTCAAAGTGTTGAAGATCTTCAAAACGCACTTAAAGATCTCTTGGGAGATATAATACAACAAATGCTAAAAGCAGAACTTGACGAGCATTTAGATTATGAATATGGACAAGCCCCACTATCATTAAATACTAGGAATGGTTCAAGCAAAAAGACAGCAAAATCAACATATGGAGACATTGAATTAAAAATCCCTAGAGATAGAGAAGGTACATTTGAACCTCAAATATTAAAAAAATATGAAAAAGATATATCAAACATTGAAAATCAGATAATATCAATGTATGCGAAAGGAATGACAACAAGAGATATATCTTCACATATCGAGGAAATATATGGATTTGGTTTATCAGAAACCATGGTAAGTAGAATAACAAATAAAGTATTACCAACAATAGAAGAATGGCAAAATAGGCCTTTAGAAAAAGTCTATCCAATGATTTTTCTAGACGCAATACACTATAATGTAAGAGAAAACAACATAGTAGTAAAAAAAGCAGTATATATAGCCCTAGGATACAATGTAGAAGGATTTAAAGAAATACTAGGTATGTGGGTAGGAGAAAACGAATCAAGCAAATACTGGCTATTGGTATTAAATCAGTTAAAAGAAAGAGGACTCGAAGATATCCTGATAATTTGCACAGATAACTTACCTGGATTCACACAAGCTATAGAAGCAGTATATCCAAAAGCAGAAATACAAAAATGCATAATACACCAAATAAGGAACTCAACAAAGTATGTAAGTTACAAAGACATCAAGGAATTAATGAAAGACTTAAAAGCAGTCTACAAAGCACCAACAGAAGAACTAGCACTAACCAACCTAGAAATATTTGAAGATAAATGGGGTAAAAAATATCCAATGTGCGTAAGATCTTGGAGAAATAATTGGGCAGAACTTTCCACTTACTTCAAATATCCAGAAGGAATCAGAAAACTAATATATACAACAAATGCCATGGAAAACTTTAATAGACAATTAAGAAAAGTGACTAAAAATAAAGCGGTATTTCCAAATGACTACGCATTACAAAAGAGTCTCTACTTAGCAATGGTAGACGCATCTAGAAAATGGACAACAAGGATAAGAGGATGGGATAGTATATTATCACAACTGAGTATATTTTTTGAAGGCAGGATATAATTTTGCCTTTAAAAGAATAAAAAATTTGAGAATCCAAGTCAAGGCACCGGCTAACGCCTTGCGACTTCGTCGCAGCCTTGACATAAATTCCCAAATTTTTAAATAAACAAGTAGGCAAAATAAAGGAAAGATTTAAGAAAATCTTGACCTTTTAGTTTACTTGTGCAAAAATATGCTAAAGACATTAAATCATAAATGTCTTAGAATTATATTTTTAATTTTTGAAAGATTATAACTCTTACTTTAATCAGAAGAGCTCATACACAAAATTATTTACATACCCATTTATTTCCTTAAAATTTAATCGGCATGAAGGTATTAACCTTTGTGCCGATTTTTATATGTCAATTTTCCCTATAAAATTCCAATAAATCCAAATGGTTTGTCTCTTTAAATTTGTTCCTGGAACTTTTTCTGATTGTTCTACATAAATCTTGTCTACAAAAGTTCTAATTATTTCTGGATCAAGTTCTTTAATATCGGTGTACTTCCTCACAAGCTTTAGGAATGATTCCACATTAAGTTCTTCCTCCTGTGATTTTGTAATAGTTTTTTCAAGTTCAACTATTCTTTTTTGAAGTGAAATTTCTTCTTCATCATAAGCTTTTGCCATTTTTTCAAATCTTTGGTCAGATATTTTACCTTCCAAGTTATCTTCATATAGGTTTTGAACGATAGAGTCGAGTTTTACAATTCTATCTTTAGAATCGTCTAATTCCTTTTTCTGACTTCTTAATACTTGATTTAACTCGCTGGTTTTCTTTTTTAAAACTAAATCTACAAATTCTTGCTCATGGTCTTTTGCAAAGGCTGTAACTTTCCTAATTTCCCTCACAAGAATTTCTTCAACTTGAATATTCTTAATTTGATGTGAA
>NZ_QEWW01000024.1 GCF_003121895.1 Ignatzschineria cameli | reverse complement strand
CAATTTGATAAAATGAGTTAACTTAAAGTGAAACGTTATCATGTTACATTCGTAGGAGAATTGAAGAGCTATTTGTCATATAGTTTGGACGATTCATTATTATAATGAGTCTAATCCCTATTATATGGTCAAGTGAATAAGCGTACATGGCGGATGCCTTGGCGATTACAGGCGATGAAGGACGTGGAAGTCTGCGAAAAGTTTCGGGGAGCTGGCAATCAAGCTTTGATCCGGAAATGTCCGAATGGGGAAACCCGCACAGGCTTAAAACCCTGTCATCCTTTTACTGAATCTATAGGTTTAAGGAAGCGAACCTGGTGAACTGAAACATCTAAGTAACCAGAGGAAAAGAAATCAATTGAGATTCCCGCAGTAGTGGCGAGCGACCCGGGAAGAGCCGATATGTGATAACTTATTGTATAGAAGAATCATCTGGAAAGATGAGCCGTAGTGGGTGATAGCCCCGTATTTTAAATACAGTAAGTGGTACTAGGCATATCAACAAGTAGGGCGGGACACGAGAAATCCTGTCTGAACATGGGGGGACCATCCTCCAAGGCTAAATACTCGTAATCGACCGATAGTGAACAAGTACCGTGAGGGAAAGGTGAAAAGAACCCCTGTGAGGGGAGTGAAATAGAATCTGAAACCGTGTACGTACAAGCAGTGGGAGCCCTTTTTAGGGTGACTGCGTACCTTTTGCATAATGGGTCAGCGACTTATATTCTGTGGCAAGCTTAACCGAATAGGGGAGGCGTAGGGAAACCGAGTCTTAATAGGGCGTCAAGTCGCAGGGTATAGACCCGAAACCAGGCGATCTACCCATGGCCAGGCTGAAAGTTAGGTAACACTGACTGGAGGGCCGAACCCACATCTGTTGCAATAGATGGGGATGAGCTGTGGGTCGGAGTGAAAGGCTAATCAAGCTTGGAGATAGCTGGTTCTCCCCGAAAGCTATTTAGGTAGCGCCTCATGTAATTTACTTCCGGGGGTAGAGCACTGTTTCGGCTAGGGGGTCATCCCGACTTACCAACCCGATGCAAACTCCGAATACCGGAAAGTATTATCATGGGAGACACACAGTGGGTGCTAACATCCATTGTGGAGAGGGAAACAACCCAGACCGCCAGCTAAGGTCCCTAAATTATCGCTCAGTGGTAAACGATGTGGGAAGGCATAGACAGCTAGGATGTTGGCTTAGAAGCAGCCACCATTTAAAGAAAGCGTAATAGCTCACTAGTCGAGTCGGCCTGCGCGGAAGATTTAGCGGGGCTCAAGCGATATACCGAAGCTGCGGATGTATATTTTAAAATATATGTGGTAGGGGAGCGTTCTGTAAGCCTGTGAAGATGGACTCGTAAGAGCTGTTGGAGGTATCAGAAGTGCGAATGCTGACATAAGTAACGTTAATGCGTGTGAAAGACACGCACGCCGAAAGACCAAGGTTTCCTGTTCAACGTTAATCGGAGCAGGGTGAGTCGGCCCCTAAGACGAGGCAGAGATGCGTAGTCGATGGGAATCAGGTTAATATTCCTGAACTCTCGTATCATGCGATGGAGGGACGGAGAAAGCTAGACCAGCTGGTGATTGGTATACCAGTGTAAGCAGGTAGGCAGAGATCTTAGGCAAATCCGGGATCTTAATGCTGAGATGTGAATGCGAGGAGGTTACGACCTCCGGAGTGGTTGATGCTATGCTTCCAAGAAAAGCTTCTAAGCTATAGTGATATGAGAACCGTACCCCAAACCGACACTGGTGGTTGGGATGAGAATTCTAAGGCGCTTGAGAGAACTCGGGTGAAGGAACTCGGCAAAATCGTACCGTAACTTCGGGAGAAGGTACACCTTCCTTGGTGAATGCTTTACGCAGTAAGCTGAGGAGGGTCGCAGTGAAAAGCTGGCTGCAACTGTTTATCAAAAACACAGGACTCTGCAAACACGAAAGTGGACGTATAGGGTCTGACGCCTGCCCGGTGCTGGAAGGTTAATTGATGGGGTTAGCGTAAGCGAAGCTCTTGATCGAAGCCCCAGTAAACGGCGGCCGTAACTATAACGGTCCTAAGGTAGCGAAATTCCTTGTCGGGTAAGTTCCGACCTGCACGAATGGCGCAATGACGGCCAGGCTGTCTCCACCCGAGACTCAGTGAAATTGAAATCGCCGTGAAGATGCGGTGTACCCGCGGCAAGACGGAAAGACCCCGTGAACCTTTACTATAGCTTTACAGTGGATTTTGAATCTTTTTGTGCAGGATAGGTGGGAGGCTTTGAAGCTAAGACGCTAGTTTTAGTGGAGCCATCCTTGAAATACCACCCTGAAAGTTTTGGAATTCTAACTTAGATCCATCATCTGGATTAAGGACATTGTATGGTAGGTAGTTTGACTGGGGCGGTCTCCTCCGAAAGAGTAACGGAGGAGTACGAAGGTACCCTCAGCCCGGTCGGAAATCGGGCTATTGAGTGCAAAAGCAAAAGGGTGCTTGACTGCGAGACAGACACGTCGAGCAGGTACGAAAGTAGGTTTTAGTGATCCGGTGGTTCTGTATGGAAAGGCCATCGCTCAACGGATAAAAGGTACTCCGGGGATAACAGGCTGATTCCGCCCAAGAGTTCATATCGACGGCGGAGTTTGGCACCTCGATGTCGACTCATCACATCCTGGGGCTGTAGTCGGTCCCAAGGGTATGGCTGTTCGCCATTTAAAGTGGTACGCGAGTTGGGTTCAGAACGTCGTGAGACAGTTCGGTCCCTATCTGCCGTGGGCGTTGGAAATTTGAGAGGAGCTGCTTCTAGTACGAGAGGACCGAAGTGGACGTATCTCTGGTGGTCCGGTTGTCATACCAATGGCATAGCCGGGTAGCTACATACGGACGGGATAACCGCTGAAAGCATCTAAGCGGGAAGCCCACCTCAAGATTAGATTTCCCTAGGGGTTTAACCCCTCTGAAGGTCCGTCGAAGACTACGACGTTGATAGGTTGGGTGTGTAAGTGCAGTAATGCATTGAGCTTACCAATACTAATTGACCGTGAGGCTTGACCATATAATAGGTCTTAGACAATTTTGATACGAGACATGATCGTTTCCAAAGTTGACGCGAATACAACAACTTAAGCAA
>NZ_QEWW01000023.1 GCF_003121895.1 Ignatzschineria cameli | reverse complement strand
CAGATAGTGATTCTGATTCCGATAGTGACTCCGACTCCGATAGTGACTCCGATTCCGACAGTGATTCAGACTCAGATAGTGATTCAGATTCCGACAGCGACTCTGATTCGGACAGCGACTCCGATTCCGACAGTGATTCTGATTCGGACAGTGACTCTGATTCGGACAGCGACTCCGATTCCGACAGTGACTCTGATTCGGACAGCGATTCCGATTCCGATAGTGACTCAGACTCCGACAGTGATTCTGATTCGGACAGTGACTCCGATTCCGACAGTGACTCTGATTCGGACAGTGACTCTGATTCGGACAGCGACTCCGATTCCGATAGTGATTCAGATTCGGACAGCGACTCCGATTCCGATAGTGATTCAGATTCGGACAGCGACTCCGATTCCGACAGTGACTCAGACTCCGACAGTGATTCTGATTCCGACAGTGATTCTGATTCCGATAGTGACTCCGATTCCGACAGCGATTCCGATTCCGACAGCGACTCCGATTCCGATAGTGATTCAGACTCCGACAGTGACTCTGATTCCGACAGTGACTCAGACTCCGACAGTGATTCTGATTCCGACAGCGACTCCGATTCCGATAGTGACTCTGATTCGGACAGCGACTCCGATTCCGATAGTGACTCTGATTCCGACAGTGATTCTGATTCCGACAGCGATTCCGATTCCGACAGTGACTCTGATTCGGATAGTGACTCCGATTCCGATAGTGACTCAGACTCAGATAGTGATTCTGATTCCGATAGTGACTCCGACTCCGATAGTGACTCCGATTCCGACAGTGATTCAGACTCAGATAGTGATTCAGATTCCGACAGCGACTCTGATTCGGACAGCGACTCCGATTCGGACAGTGACTCTGATTCGGACAGCGACTCCGATTCCGACAGTGACTCTGATTCGGACAGCGATTCCGATTCCGATAGTGACTCAGACTCCGACAGTGATTCTGATTCGGACAGCGATTCCGATTCCGACAGTGACTCCGATTCGGACAGCGATTCCGATAGTGATTCAGACTCAGATAGTGATTCAGATTCGGACAGCGACTCCGATTCCGATAGTGATTCAGACTCAGATAGTGATTCTGATTCGGATAGCGACTCCGATTCCGATAGTGACTCAGACTCCGACAGTGATTCTGATTCCGATAGTGACTCCGATTCCGACAGCGATTCCGATTCCGACAGTGATTCTGATTCGGACAGCGACTCCGATTCGGACAGTGATTCAGACTCGGATAGTGACTCCGATTCCGATAGCGACTCAGACTCGGACAGCGACTCCGATTCCGACAGTGATTCAGACTCGGATAGTGACTCTGACTCAGATAGTGATTCAGACTCCGACAGTGATGCCGATACAGAAGCCCCCGATGCGCCTAATAATGTGGTTGTTGACAATCATGAAGATGAGGAAGGCAACACTACAACTACCGTGACCGGTGAAGGTGAACCGGGTGCTGAGGTTATCGTTAAAGATAGCGAAGGCACTGTTGTGGGTGAAGGTACCGTTAACGAAGAGGGCAACTTTGAGGTAGAGCTTGATAAGCCATTCACCAACGGTGAAGAGCTTGAGGTAAGCCAGAAAGATCAGGCTAAGAATGAGTCTGAGTCTGCGAAGGTGAATGCGCCTGATACCACTGCGCCCAATGCACCGACAGATGTCGAGGTCTCTGAAGATGGCTCTAAGGTCATCGGTAAAGGTGAGCCGAGTGCTGAGGTGATCGTTAAAGATGCCAATGATAACGTCGTGGGCAAAGGTACCGTTAACGAAGACGGTCGCTTTGAAGTAGAGCTTGATAAGCCATTCACCAACGGTGAAGAGCTTGAAGTGAGCTTAAAAGATGAGGCAGGCAATGAGTCTGACTCAACGTCAGTTAATGCCCCAGATACTACTGCGCCCAATGCACCGGATGCAGAGATCGATGAAGATGGACTTGTTGTTAAAGGTAAGGCCGAGCCAGGTTCTACTGTTGAAATCAAAGATCAAGAAGGAAACAGCTTAGGTTCTGTCGTAGCAGATCCTGAGAGTGGTGCTTATGAAGTTGAGCTTAGCCGCCCAGTGACCGATGGCGAAACTGTTGATGTTACGGCAACCGATGAAGCAGGTAATACTTCAGAGAAGACGCCTGTAACGGGTGAGAAAGATACAGTTGCACCTGATGCCCCGACAGCTGAGATCGATGAAGAAGGTCTTGTTGTTAAAGGTAAGACAGAGGCCGGCTCTACCGTTGAAGTCACGGATAGTAATGGTGAAGTAATCGGTAGCGGCACTGCAAATGAACAAGGTGAGTATGAAGTTGAGCTTAGCCGTCCAGTGACCGATGGCGAAACTGTTGATGTTACGGCAACCGATGAAGCAGGTAACACTTCAGAGAAGACGCCTGTAACGGGTGAGAAAGATACAATTGCACCAGAAGCACCGGATGCAGAGATCGATGAAGATGGCCTTGTTGTTAAAGGTAAGGCCGAGCCAGGTTCTACTGTTGAAATCAAAGATCAAGAAGGAAACAGCTTAGGTTCTGTCGTAGCAGATCCTGAGAGTGGTGCTTATGAAGTTGAGCTTAGCCGTCCAGTGACCGATGGCGAAACTGTTGATGTTACGGCAACGGATAAAGCGGGTAATACTTCAGAGAAGACGCCTGTAACGGGTGAGAAAGATACAGTTGCACCTGATGCCCCGACAGCTGAGATCGATGAAGAAGGTCTTGTTGTTAAAGGTAAGACAGAGGCCGGCTCTACCGTTGAAGTCACGGATAGTAATGGTGAAGTAATCGGTAGCGGCACTGCAAATGAACAAGGTGAGTATGAAGTTGAGCTTAGCCGTCCAGTGACCGATGGTGAAACAGTCGATGTTACGGCAACGGATAAAGCGGGTAATACTTCAGAGAAGACGCTTGTAACGGGTGAGAAAGATACAGTTGCACCTGATGCCCCGACAGCTGAGATCGATGAAGATGGACTTGTTGTTAAAGGTAAGGCTGAGCCAGGTTCTACTGTTGAAATCAAAGATCAAGAAGGAAACAGCTTAGGTTCTGTCGTAGCAGATCCTGAGAGTGGCGAGTATGAAATCACGCTAGATCGCCCTGTAACGGATGGCGAAACTGTCAATGTTACGGCAACGGATAAAGCGGGTAATACTTCAGAGAAGACGCCTGTAACGGGTGAGAAAGATACAGTTGCACCTGATGCCCCGACAGCTGAGATCGATGAAGAAGGTCTTGTTGTTAAAGGTAAGACAGAGGCCGGCTCTACCGTTGAAGTCACGGATAGTAATGGTGAAGTAATCGGTAGCGGCACTGCAAATGAACAAGGTGAGTATGAAGTTGAGCTTAGCCGTCCAGTGACCGATGGCGAAACTGTTGATGTTACGGCAACCGATGAAGCAGGTAACACTTCAGAGAAGACGCCTGTAACGGGTGAGAAAGATACAATTGCACCAGAAGCACCGGATGCAGAGATCGATGAAGATGGCCTTGTTGTTAAAGGTAAGGCCGAGCCAGGTTCTACTGTTGAAATCAAAGATCAAGAAGGAAACAGCTTAGGTTCTGTCGTAGCAGATTCTGAGAGTGGTGCTTATGAAGTTGAGCTTAGCCGCCCAGTGACCGATGGCGAAACTGTTGATGTTACGGCAACCGATGAAGCGGGTAATACTTCAGAGAAGACACCTGTAACCGGTGAGAAGGATACAGTTGCACCTAATGCACCGACAGCTGAGATCGATGAAGAAGGTCTTGTTGTTAAAGGTAAGGCCGAGCCAGGTTCTACTGTTGAAATCAAAGATCAAGAAGGAAACAGCTTAGGTTCTGTCGTAGCAGATCCTGAGAGTGGCGAGTATGAAATCACGCTAGATCGTCCTGTAACGGATGGTGAAACTGTTGATGTTACGGCAACCGATGAAGCAGGTAACACTTCAGAGAAGACACCAGTAACTGGTGAGAAAGATACAATTGCACCTGATGCACCGACAGCTGAGATCGATGAAGAAGGTCTTGTTGTTAAAGGTAAGGCTGAGCCAGGTTCTACTGTTGAAATCAAAGATCAAGAAGGAAACAGCTTAGGTTCTGTCGTAGCAGATCCTGAGAGTGGCGAGTATGAAATCACGCTAGATCGTCCTGTAACGGATGGCGAAACTGTTGATGTTACGGCAACCGATGAAGCAGGTAACACTTCAGAGAAGACGCCTGTAACGGGTGAGAAAGATACAGTTGCACCTGATGCACCGACAGCTGAGATCGATGAAGAAGGTCTTGTTGTTACAGGTAACGCAGAGCCTGGTTCAACGGTCGAAGTCAAAGATCAAGAAGGAAACAGCTTAGGTTCTGTCGTAGCAGATCCTGAGAGTGGCGAGTATGAAATCACGCTAGATCGCCCTGTAACGGATGGCGAAACTGTCAATGTTACGGCAACGGATAAAGCGGGTAATACTTCAGAGAAGACGCCTGTAACGGGTGAGAAAGATACAGTTGCACCTGATGCCCCGACAGCTGAGATCGATGAAGAAGGTCTTGTTGTTAAAGGTAAGACAGAGGCCGGCTCTACCGTTGAAGTCACGGATAGTAATGGTGAAGTAATCGGTAGCGGCACTGCAAATGAACAAGGTGAGTATGAAGTTGAGCTTAGCCGTCCAGTGACCGATGGCGAAACTGTTGATGTTACGGCAACGGATAAAGCAGGTAACACTTCAGAGAAGACACCAGTAATTGGTGAGAAAGATACAATTGCACCAGAAGCACCGGATGCAGAGATCGATGAAGATGGCCTTGTTGTTAAAGGTAAGGCTGAGCCAGGTTCTACTGTTGAAATCAAAGATCAAGAAGGAAACAGCTTAGGGTCTGTCGTAGCAGATCCTGAGAGTGGTGCTTATGAAGTTGAGCTTAGCCGCCCAGTGACCGATGGCGAAACTGTCAATGTTACGGCAACCGATAAAGCGGGTAATACTTCAGACAAAACACCAGTAACGGGTGAGAAGGATACTACTGCGCCCAATGCACCGACAGATGTCGAGGTCTCTGAAGATGGCTCTAAGGTCATCGGTAAAGGTGAGCCGGGTGCTGAGGTGATCGTTAAAGATGCCAATGATAACGTCGTGGGCAAAGGTACCGTTAACGAAGACGGTCGCTTTGAAGTAGAGCTTGATAAGCCATTCACCAACGGTGAAGAGCTTGAAGTGAGCTTAAAAGATGAGGCAGGAAATGAGTCTGACTCAACGTCAGTTAATGCCCCAGATACTACTGCGCCCAATGCACCAACAGCAGAGATCGATGAAGATGGCCTTGTTGTTAAAGGTAAGGCTGAGCCAGGATCTACTGTTGAAATCAAAGATCAAGAAGGAAACAGCTTAGGTTCTGTCGTAGCAGATCCTGAGAGTGGTGCTTATGAAGTTGAGCTTAGCCGCCCAGTGACCGATGGCGAAACTGTTGATGTTACGGCAACCGATGAAGCAGGTAATACTTCAGAGAAGACACCAGTAACGGGTGAGAAAGATACAATTGCACCTGATGCACCGACAGCTGAGATCGATGAAGATGGACTTGTTGTTAAAGGTAAGGCTGAGCCAGGTTCTACTGTTGAAATCAAAGATCAAGAAGGAAACAGCTTAGGTTCTGTCGTAGCAGATCCTGAGAGTGGTGCTTATGAAGTTGAGCTTAGCCGCCCAG
>NZ_QEWW01000022.1 GCF_003121895.1 Ignatzschineria cameli | reverse complement strand
GATCTTCTATCGCCAATAACTTTCTTATTTTTTTGAAATAATATAGGTTGATGAGTTGCCGGAGATGACCATTGCATCCCTCCAAAATTTGCATGCCGGCAAATATCGCTACTTTAGCGATATCATCCTGGTGCTGAAAGTGCCGAACAGCGGGCATGCAGAGGTGAAAAGAACGAAATGGTTGGTTCCCGCGGCTCCATGAACCTTCTTAGGAATCATTGTTTGAGATAAAAAAATGAGACAGAAAAAGCTGAACGCTGCCGGTCCTCACTATTGCGTACTTCCATAAATCGCACGCCGGCAGTTGGAGATCTTCTATCGCCAATAACTTTCTTATTTTTTTGAAATAATATAGGTTGATGAGTTGCCGGAGATGACCATTGCATCCCTCCAAAATTTGCATGCCGGCAAATATCGCTACTTTAGCGATATCATCCTGGTGCTGAAAGTGCCGAACAGCGGGCATGCAGAGGTGAAAAGAACGAAATGGTCGGTTCCCGCGGCTCCACGAATCTTCTTAAGAATCATCCATGAAAAAATAGGCTGATGAGGTATCGGCAAGTAGCGAACTCTCAATTGAATATCTGAAAGAGGGCGATTGAAAATGATGATGAGAATCATTAGCCATCTTCTTGCTGCTACTGTTAGAATAGAGAGTTATAGATGGTCTATACCATTATTGCATTACATTATTGCATTACATTATTGCAGCAATAGTTACAGCAGTAATTACAGCAATAATTACAAAATAATGATCCGCAAGGGGATGCCCCTTTTTATTCATGCATTGATTCACGCAAGATTCACGATGATAAAATAGAGATTTAAGAATGAAGAAAATTGGTGTTGTATTAACAAATCTAGGGACCCCAGATGCACCGACGAAAGAGGCGCTTAAGGTCTATCTTGAAGAGTTTTTAAAAGATCCTCGCGTTATTGAGGAGCCTAAATGGAAGTGGTATCCCATTCTCTACGGAATTATCCTCAATACTCGCCCACAAAAATCGGCGGAAAAGTATCAAGAGGTTTGGGATAATGGCTCACCATTACTCAATATTACTAAGGCACAAGCAGAGAAATTGACGCAACTCTTGCCGGAGAATTATCAGGTTGAGATCGCGATGCGCTATGGTAATCCCTCTATCGAATCAGCAATTAAGAAATTGATTGCCGATAAGGTCGATGAGATCGTGATCTTTCCCCTCTATCCGCAATATTCTGCAGCAACGACAGCATCTGTGATGGATAAGGTTGGCGAGGTACTACGAGAGCTTCGTTATTTCCCCGCATTACGAGTCTTGGGTGCCTATTATCAAAACCCATACTATATCGATGCCTGTGTTGAACGTATCCGCGAATCGACAAAAGGTCTTGAGCTCGATAAGTATGTCTTCTCTTATCACGGTATGCCTCGTCAAACTTATCTCGATGGTGACCCCTATTATGATCAATGCCTAGAGACAACTCGCTTGATCGCCGAACGTATGGGAGAACCCTTAGAGCGCTTTGAGACCGTTTTCCAATCACGCTTTGGGCGCGCAGAGTGGCTACAACCTTATGCCGCACAATTCTTTGAAGAAGCGCCCGGCAATGCTATTACCAAGATTGCCGTCTTCTGCCCCGGCTTTAGTGCCGATTGCTTAGAGACGCTAGAAGAGATGGCGATGGAGAACTATGAGCTCTTTATGGAGTCAGGCGGGGAAGCCTATACCTTTATCCCTTGCATCAATAGTGATGATCTCCATATCGAGATGATGAAGGATGAGGTTCTTAAATAGAGCTTGAACAGAGCTTTGAATAGGGCTTGAAGAATATAAGTATAAGCGACAAAAAGAGAGAGCGATCGGTTTAATCCTATCGCTCTCTTTCTATTTTGACTGTAATGATCCTGTTACGCTTCTACTTTGCTCTCTTTCAACATCTTCTCGAGATGGTGAATATCCATGCCGCCTTTAAGGAAGACAGGATCATTTAAGATACGAAGATGCAATTCAGCATTGGTGTTGATTCCTTCAATAATCAGCTCATGAAGCGCATTTTTAAGGCGACCAATTGCCATATCACGCGTTGGTGCGTAAGAGATAATTTTTGCAATCATCGAATCGTAGAAGGGCGGAACAGTGTAACCTGCATAGATATGGGTATCGATGCGAATCCCTGGACCACCGGGTGGATGATAATTGGTGATTAAGCCCGGTGATGGGATAAAGGTCTCAGGATGCTCCGCATTGATACGGCATTCGATCGCATGACCTTCAAACTTAATATCATCTTGCGTTAAGGTTAACGGCATGCCACTTGCGATTTTAAGTTGCTCACGAACAAGGTCAACCCCTGTAATCATCTCTGTAATAGGATGCTCAACTTGAATACGGGTATTCATCTCAATAAAGAAGAATTCACCATTTTCATAGAGGAACTCAAAAGTTCCCGCACCACGATAGTTGATACGTTTACACGCTTCAACACACGCTTGACCGATGCGCGCACGCTCTTCTGCCGTAATGCCAGGCGCTGGCGCTTCTTCCAATACTTTCTGATGACGACGCTGTAATGAACAGTCACGCTCACCGAGATGAATCGCATTGCCTTGGCCATCTGCTAAAACTTGGATCTCAATATGGCGAGGCTTTTGAAGATAGCGCTCCATATAGACTTCTGGATTACCAAAAGCAGCAAGAGCTTCTGATTTAGTCAATTCGATAGAGCGAAGTAGATCTTTTTCAGACTCTACAACACGCATCCCGCGACCACCGCCACCGCCGGAAGCTTTAACAATAATCGGATAGCCAACTTCACGTGCAAGACGGAGGTTCTCTTCCTTGTTATCGCTTAAAGCATCGCCAGAGCCGGGAACACAAGGAACCCCTGCTTCAATCATCGCTTTCTTGGCGGAAACTTTATCTCCCATAATGCGGATTGTCTCTGCAGTAGGGCCGATAAAGGTAAATCCAGAATTCTCAACACGTTCTGCAAAATCAGCATTCTCTGCTAAGAAACCGTAACCGGGATGGATACCATCGGCATTAGTTAATTCAGCAGCAGCAATAATGCTCGGAATATTGAGATAGCTCAGACCTGGCGCAGGTGGACCGATACAGACAGACTCATCTGCAAGGCGCACATGCTTAAGATCTTTATCACCGGTTGAGTGAACGGCAACTGTCTGAATTCCAAGCTCTTTACAAGCTCTTAGAATTCGCAGTGCGATCTCTCCGCGGTTTGCAATTAATACTTTCTTTAACATCTCTAAATAGCTCCTTATTCAAGGATCATGAGAGGCTGATCAAACTCTACAGGCTCACCATTTTCTACTAAGAATTTCACAACTTTTCCTGAAACTTCCGCTTCAATTTGGTTAAACATCTTCATCGCTTCGATAATGCAGACAACATCGCCAACATTAACTTGCGCATCGATTTCTGTGAATGGGTCTGACGTAGGGGAAGCTGCACGGTAGAATGTTCCCACCATTGGTGAACGAACAATTTTTCCAGAGAGTTCAGCAGGAGCTGCTTCTGGCGCTGAAGTTGTCGCTACGGATGGCATCTGCACATTTGTTTGAGGCGCAGCTTGTGGCTGCATCATTGGCATCTGACCGGTAAATACCTGCGTCTCTTTTGGAAAGCGGCTAATACGAAGTGACTCTTCACCGTCTGTAATCTCGATTTCATCGATGGATGAGTTATCAATGAGTTCTACGAGTTTTTCAATTTCTTTAATATCCATTAAGATTAGCTCCTATGTAAAATGATAAGGAGATTCCATAGAGGAATCTCCTTATTTCGATCTATTTGTTAGAGATTATATTCGTAATATTGAGTAGTGCAAGTTCATAACCATAAAGACCACATCCGACGATGACGCCGCTAGCGATATCTGATAGGTAAGAGGTGTGTCTAAAAGACTCTCGCCTAAAGACATTTGAGATATGGATCTCTACAAAGGGTATCTCTACGCCGAGAAAAGCATCACGAATGGCGATACTTGTATGGGTAAAGGCGCCGGGATTGATAATAATGCCCTCAATATTGTTCTGCTTTGCTGCATGAATTGTTTCGACAATCTCATATTCACGATTACTCTGCATTGTGATTAAATCGATTTTGCACGCCTTCCCGCACTTAACTAAGTGTGACTCAAGCATCTCAAGGGTTGCGCTCCCATAAATTTCAGGCTCACGCATACCTAAGAGGTTTAAGTTAACTCCATTGATTAGAAGGATTTTTTTGTGCTTTTCTTGATTTATCATAAGTGACATTTTACCGCATAATTTTTAAGAGTGCCTAAATATTCCTTTATACCATTAAGGCTTTTCATTTGGCATATTTTATTTTAAAGATCTCTCTTTCGCGCTACTTAGAATGCATCTTAAATTTAAGAGAAAGGGCATCTACCCTCTATTACAGCGAGATCTATGGCTCAGTCGGCTAATAAATAGGCATAAATAGAGGCAGATAGGTAGAGGCAGATAGGCAAAATAGTCGTAAATAGACATTACAAATAGACATTAAAATTAGAGGAAAGTTAGAGGCTAAAGTCATTTAATTGGTTAGTTTTAAATGTTTCTTTAACCATTTCTTCATCGCGCCTCAAGCGTTCTTTAATAACCTTCTATCACCTTTTTAAGCCTTATGAAAAAAGATTTAAAAAGGATTAAAAAAGGATTAACTATAGGTAGAAAATCGTTCTGATAAAAAAAATAAAGCGGTTTTTTTGATCAATCTCAGTTATACTCCTTTTCTGTTTAACAAATAGAATGAATGGGATGACTAAAAAAGAGAGTTATTTTTCAATCGATTATTTAGGTCGTATCACCTCTTGGCGCCGGGTTTCACTGCAGCTATTTTTTCTGACACTCTGCCTAATGGCATCGCTGCTCACCCTCACTTTCGCTTCTGGGCGAGAGCGCGCACAACTTTACGAACCGGATCTACTCCTTACCACAAAACTCAACAATGGAATGGGAATGGGAGATAAAGATCACGCCCGCGTTCGTGCCATGATCCAAAATTATGAGACAAAAAATGCCGGAGTCTTCACGCATCTTGATGGTGATGGGCTTGTGGTCTTCAATTATGTTGTTGACGAGTTAGCGCGACGAGGTTTGCCGCTTGAGATCGCTTTTGTTCCTTTAGTGGAGAGTGGTTATCGTCCTAATGCGCGTAATGGTCAGCATATCGGTCTATGGCAATTAGGCCCTGCGGCAGCAAAGACCTTTGGTATTCAGATTTCACAAAAATCAGATGGTCGTTTAAACTTCGTTCGAGCAACGGAAGCCGCGCTCGATTATCTTGAGTATCTCAATCGTCGTTTTGATGGTGATTGGCTCTTAACTTTAGCTGCTTACAATGCCGGTGAGGGGCGAGTTCTTCGGAGTATGAAGAAGAATCGAGCTGCTGGTAAGCCGGTGAATTTCTGGAATTTAGATCTACCTCCGATCACTAAAGCTTATATTCCTCGTGTTTTAGCGCTTTCACAATTAGCGTTAGAGAAATCGCAACTCGAAGTGCCGGTCGAATCAATTCCGGAAATTATTGCGGTGAAATCCCCCAATAAAAAAGAGCTCTTAGAAGCCGCACGTCGTTATGGATTAAAAGAGCATACCATCAAGTATCTCAATCCAAGTGATCTCTATACAAAAGATGGCTCTTCAGTGATGATTATGCCCAAAGAGATTGCAACCTTAGCATACGGAACGAACTAAGCGCTGAGGGTGATATTGCTGAAGTAGCGATATTTGCCGGCATGCAAATTGTTGAAGCTCGCAGGTTATCTCCGGCAGCGTTCAGCCTTTTTTCATGGATGATTCTTAAGAAGATTCATGGAGCCGCGGGAGCCGACTATTTCGTTCTTTTAGCCTGTGCATGCCCGCGATTCGGCATCTTAGATGCCTACTGCCGGCGCGTGATTTGTAAAAGTACGCGATAGTAAGATCCGGCAGCGTTCAGCCTTTTTTTATGGATGATTCTTAAGAAGATTCATGGAGCCGCG
>NZ_QEWW01000021.1 GCF_003121895.1 Ignatzschineria cameli | reverse complement strand
TTGTTATAAGAATGAAATAGTAGGTTCCCGCCGCTCAACAGATCTTCTTAAGAATCACTCATTAACAAAATAGGCTGAATGCTGCCGGATCTTACCATCGCGTTCTTCCACAAATCACGCGCCGGCAGTCGGCAATCAATCGATTGCCAGAATTCTTTCTTATCTTTATAAAAGCCGATGAGTTGTCGGATCTTACCATCGCGTATTTTCATCAATCACATGCTGGCAAATATCGCCACTTTAGTGGCAATTAGGAGATAAAACGTTGAGTGACGATAAAGCCGATAAAGGTTGCGCCGATTGCGCCGATAAAGTGAAAGATGATTAGAAGAAAAGCGGTGAGAAATTCTCGATTTTGTAGTAGCTTCATCGCCTCTAGAGAGAAGCTTGAGAAGGTGGTGAGCCCACCACAAAAGCCGACAATCAGAAAGAGACGAAGCGCTTGATCGGGCTTAGAGAGAAGATAAGCGGCAATGATGCCCGCTAATAAGCCACCGATGATATTAACAAGAAGGGTTGAAATCTGGATCGGCGTCGAAAGCTGCGTCTCAATAAGGGTAAAGAGATAGCGACAAGCACCCCCTAGGGAAGCGCCGAGCATGACGAGAAGAAGATTTTGCATTAAGTTTGGCATATTGAGTGCGCCTTATTACAATAGAGACTTTTAACCTTGATCGTACGATTGAGGGCGATGAGCATCATATTAAGCAATCATGTTAAGCAATCATGTTAGGAGTCTATGTGAAGTTTGATTTAACAAAGATCGATCCGCAATGGAGAGAGTTTATCAAAAGCGAGATGGAAAAATCTTACTTTCGCCAAATAGAACAGGGAATTGCCCAATCGCTTGAGAAGGGCGTTCATGTCTTTCCTCCGATGGAATCGATCTTTAGTGCATTTCAAGTTGCGCCCGATCAGATCAAAGTGGTGATCTTAGGACAAGATCCCTATCATGGTTTAGGACAAGCCCATGGCTTAGCCTTTTCCGTTCAACCTGGCGTTAAAATTCCCCCCTCATTACGAAATATCTATCAGGAGTTAACAACCGATATCCCTGGATTTGAGCCGCCGCAAACGGGAGATCTCACTGCCTGGAGTGAGCAGGGCGTCTTTCTTCTTAATACCGTTTTAACCGTTGAGAAGGGTAGAGCGCATTCTCATGCGAAGATCGGCTGGGAGCAATTTACAACAGCTGTGATCGATTATTTAGCAGATCGCTATCAACATCTTGTCTTTATTTTGTGGGGAAATCATGCCCAGAAGAAGGGGGCAACGATCGATCGAAATCGGCATCTAATCTTGGAAGCAGCCCATCCTTCACCCCTTTCGGCTTATCGCGGTTTCTTCGACTCTAAACCTTTTTCACAAGCGAATCATTATCTCTTAATGCATGGGCGAACGCCTATTCATTGGCAGCTATAAATTAGCAGCCCTAAATCAGTAGCGATAAGTGGTAGCTATAAAAAAACGCTATCTAAAAAGATAGCGTCTCTCCTTTTCATCTTTTTCTTATTATCGATTATCTTCAGATATAGAATTTAACGATTCTGAGGGCTTTCTACCAATAGCCGAGTACTTTCCACCAAAGGCCACCGACATAGAACCAGATAGCAAGGTTAACGACACTCATCACAAAACCCACACGCCACCATTCACCTAATGTTGCGTAGTTAGAACCGAAGATAATAGGTGCGGTTCCTGTTGCATAGTGAGTTAGTGACATCATCAATGATGAGGAGAATGCTAATGTGAGCGCAAGTAACATCGGTGGCGCACCTAAAGCAACTCCTGCAGCTAAGAAGGCGCCAAACATAGCGGTAATGTGAGCCGTTGTGCTGGCAAAGAAGTAGTGAGTATAGACATAGATCAGCACAAGAATGAGCATCGAGAGAATCCAACCGAGGCTCAGCTCATCAATTCCGTGACTAACCGTTAGGGCGAGCCATTTGACAAGCCCCAGCTTTCCTAAAAAGGTTGCCATCATAATGAGCGCGGAGAACCACATAACGGTATCCCATGCACTCTTGTGACTAAGTGCATCATCCCAGGTAAGGACGCCGGTGATCAGAAGGATCGAGAGCCCAATAAAGGCAGCTGTTGCGGCATTGATCTGCAATCCGAAGAGAAGATCTGGCACTTCTGCCCACATTAGAAGAAGGAGAATAAAGACGCCCGCTGTGATTATCTCCGGCAGGGACATTTTGCCAAGCTCTGCCATTTTTTGTTTTGCAAAGAGCGGTGCATTCGGTGTCTTTTTAATAGTGGGAGGCACGAGAAAATAGATCACTAAAGGCATAATCAGAAGTGATAAGAGCCCAGGGATAATCGCCGCAATCGCCCATGCACTCCAAGTGAGGCGAAATTCAGCGCCTAATCCTTCGGCAATCAGATTAACAATTAAGGGGTTGGGGGCCGTTGCCGTAATAAACATCGCTGATGTGATGGGGTTAGTATTGTAGTTAACAAGTGCTAAGAAGCGACCAATCTTCTTTGAAGAGGCGGGATCATCAGGTTGTGAATCGAAACTATCGGCGATCGATTTCATAATAGGATGGATAATTCCACCACCTCGTGCCGTATTACTAGGCGTTACGGGCGCTAAGATAAGCTCTGAAAAGGTGAGTGAATAGGCAATTCCTAAAGAGCGTTTGCCAAAAAGAGAGATTAACCAGTAGCCGATACGAGCCCCTAAACCAGTCTTATTGAGACTGACGGAGATAATCATCGAGATTCCAATCAGCCAGATTAGGTTATTGGAGAAGCCACTTAATGCATCATTTAGCGCTGCGGTGGCATCGCCAGGATGGGTGACTTGTGTTAAAGCGACCGCCGAGATTGCAATAACAGAGATCGCCCCGATCGGAAGCGCTTTACCAATAATAGCGGCAATTGTGCCGATAAAGAGTGCTAGAAGTTGCCACGCATTCTCTTGAACCCCTTCAGGCGTTGGGATAACAAACCAAATAAGAAGCGTAAGACCTAATGCGATAGCGCCCGGTATTGGCTTGACAGGCTTAAGTGTGATCATATTATTCCCTAAATTATTTTAAGTTATTTGATAATGATAGCGTTAAGATATTGCTCGATACTCTTCTCGATACTCTTACTTTGATATTTTGTTACATACCTCATAGATCTCCCACATATACATCATAGATACATCATATATCTTATATATATTTTTATATATATATAATTACTATTATAAGAGAGTATAGAGGATCTGTTATCGCTATTTTATCTCAAGACGCTATTGTATTTACTTATAGCTATTTAATATCCCATTTTCTCTTTTTATCATTTATTCCTTTTATCTGAGTAGGAACTCGCTTTAGCTCTTTACTAAAATAGCAAGTTTATCAAAACTTGCGAGTGAATAGATGAGTGAATCGATATTGATCTCGATTTATATGTAGGATTTTAGTAGAGATTATTATTTGATTTATTTGTGATTATTTAATTTGAGTTTAATAATATTTTATCGCTTTTGTGGCATAGTGATTTCTTTTGATCTCTTATGCGTAAAATCTTCTTTTATAATCGTTCTTTTAGTTGTTATTTGGTAAAAGTGGTAAAAGTAGCGCAATTATAGATCACTTTTTGGGTTGCTTATTTTATGTAATATAGCTTATAAAAGAGAGGAGGGGTGATCGAGATCAAATTTTCTTAAGGCATTATTCTTAAGGTATTATTCTCAATGTATTAATTAGAGAAGCAATAAGAGCAATAAGTGTAATAAGAATAATAAGGGCAAGAGGAGAGCCCCAGGCCTTAATAAGAAGCCAGGTGAGAGATCAGGATCATCAGTATCATCAGGATTATTCAGAATTGTCAGAATTGTCAGAATTATCGGAAAAGAATAACAAAACAAGATAGAAGCACGATAGAAGTAAGATAGAAATAAAAAATTATAAAAATAACCAAACACCAAACACCAAACACCAAATAACCAAAATAATAAGAATAGAAAGAGGAGAAAAGTATGGAGAATACGCATGATCCTAAGACGATGCGTAAGATTTTGATCGCAAGTCTGACAGGAAGTGTTATTGAGTGGTTCGATTTTTTCCTATATGGAACCGTTGCCGCTTTAGTTTTTAATCAGATCTTTTTTGTAAGTGATGACCCTGCTATCGGTCTTATTCTCTCTTACGCCTCTTTTGCGCTCACCTTCTTTATCCGACCCTTTGGCGGTGTGCTGTTTAGCCATATTGGTGATCGTATCGGACGAAAGAAGACCTTAGTGCTCACATTGAGCTTGATGGGAATCGCAACAATGGCGATCGGGCTTCTCCCTTCTTATCATACGATTGGAATCTGGGCACCGATTCTTCTGATCTTCTTTCGTCTGCTTCAGGGAATTGGGATCGGTGGAGAGTGGGGCGGTGCGCTTCTTTTAGCAGTTGAGTATGCGCCTAAGGAGAAACGTGGATTCTTCGGAAGTGTCCCACAGGTTGGAATTCCGATCGGTATGGTTTTAGGAACATTAGTCCTCTCATTGATGACGCTTCTTCCTGATGAACAATTTTTAGATTGGGGTTGGAGAATTCCCTTTATCTTAAGTGCATTATTGGTGGTATTAGGGCTCTGGATTCGTAATGGAATCGATGAAACGCCGGTATTTAAAGAAGTACAGAAAGAAGGGAAAGTTCCCAAGCTCCCTATTATCGATACATTTCGCTACCATTGGCGTGAAGTTTTGATCGCAATAGGCGCAAAATTTGTGGAGACGGCACCTTTCTACATCTTCAGTACTTTTATCGTCTCTTATGCTACGATCAATTTAGGGTTTAATAAGACAACCACTTTAACAGCCGTAATGATTGCAAGTGTTATCACTTCAATCTTAATTCCTATGATGGGCGCGTTGTCTGATCGAGTTGGGCGTAAGAAGCTCTACGTGGTTGGGACAATTGTGATGATCCTCTATATGTTCCCCTATTTCTGGATGGTAAATCAAGGATCGGTGATCTTATTGGTGATTGCCACTATCTTAGGATTGGGAATCATTTGGGCGCCGATTACTGCAGTTTTAGGGACATTTTTCTCAGAGATCTTTGCTCCTGAAATTCGTTATACCGGGGTAACCTTGGGGTATCAGATTGGTGCCGCACTTGCCGGCGGAACAGCCCCCTTAATTGCGGTCTCATTCTTAAGCTACTTCGATTCTTATGTTCCAATTGCTCTTTATATTATGTTGACCGGCGTTATTTCACTTGTTGCCATTGCTTTTGCTAAGAGTAAGAAGAGCTCATTTAGTGAGTAAGAAAAATGCGGTTGAGAAGTAGGTTGAAACAAGTAGATTGAGATGATCCGATTGAGAAAATAGGATCGAGTCATAGCGTTACCGCTCTTAGGAGCGGTAATATTTTTTTAGGAAATTGCATCTATCAATTGAGAATCTATCAGTCAAAGATGCATCAATATCAAGAGTGAGGAGAGAATCATGAGAATTCTAAATGAGAGAGAAATTGCCGCAACCTATAAGATGCCGGAAGCGTTACGCGATGTGACCAATATATTGAAAGCGAAAGCAGCTGATAAGGTGGAGAATCCTCTTAGAACGGTTATTGAATTCCCAGAGGAGCATGCCTCTGTACTCTATATGCCTTGTGCTGATTTAGAAAATGAGTTGATGAGTATGAAGGCAGTGACTATTTTCCCCAATAATCCGTTACAGGGAAAAAATACAACGCAAGGGGTGATTCTTCTTTCAGATGCCACAAATGGTGATCATCTTGCGCTCTTGAATGCCTCCTACTTAACGCGTCTACGAACTGGGGCTTTAAGTGGAATTGCAACCGATTATCTTGCTCGCCGTGATAGCCATATTTTAACGGTGATTGGAACGGGAAAGATGGCTTTTGAGCAGGTTTTAGGGGTACTTGAAGTACGAGATATTGTTAAGATCAACCTCGTTAATCCAACAGTTGAGAATGCAGAGCGATTTGCTCAAGCATTACGGGATTATCCGATCAATCAAAAAATCGAAATTGTGATCGCCCAAGATCGAGCAGCTGCGGTTAAAGAGGCTGATATTATCAACTGTGCAACCCGTTCGAAAACACCGGTATTTGATGGGGCAGATATTCAGCCCGGAACACATGTCAATGGTGTCGGCTCCTATCTTCCTGATATGCAGGAGGTCGACTTCCACTTTATTTCACGAACAGCGCAGATAGTTGTTGATGATCTTCATGGTGCGACAGAAGAAGCCGGTGAGTTCATTCATGCCGTTGAGCGAGAAGGGTGGTCTTTTGATCAGATCTCAGGAGAGTTACAAGATCTTGTTGCTGGTAAAATTAAAGGAAGGGTAGATGATGCCGATATTACCTTCTTCAAGTCGGTCGGCTCTGCCTATTTTGATCTTGCTGTGGCGCAAGGTGTCTATCACTCTGCGTTAGCAGAAAATGTGGGTGTTGATGTAGAGATTTAGGATTAAGCTTTTTTAGATCATAGTAGTCGCGATATTTGCCGGCATGCAACTTATGGAAGCACATAATAGTAAGAAGCCGGCACCTCATCAGCTTTTATAAAGACAAGCACTATTTTGGCAGTCGGATGATTACCTACTGCCGGCACGTGATTTGT
>NZ_QEWW01000020.1 GCF_003121895.1 Ignatzschineria cameli | reverse complement strand
TCCCGCCGTTCAAAAAACCTTCTTATTTGTTGAAATAACAGAGGTTGATGAGTTGCCGGAGATTACCCCTGCATTCTTCTACAATTTGCATGCCGGCAAAAATCGTTGCCTTAACGATTAATCATATTGAAAAAGGGGCTGAACGCTGCCGGTCCTCACTATCTCGTAATTCCACAAATCGCGCGCCGGCAGAGGGCGATCTCTCTATCGCCGGCAGAAGACATCATTGATGCCAGTAGGCGGGCATGCAGAGGCAAAAAGAATGAAATAGTCGGTTCCCGCCGTTCAAAAAACCTTCTTATTTGTTGAAATAACAGAGGTTGATGAGTTGCCGGAGATTACCCCTGCATTCTTCTACAATTTGCATGCCGGCAAAAATCGTTGCCTTAACGATTAATCATATTGAAAAAGGGGCTGAACGCTGCCGGTCCTCACTATCTCGTAATTCCACAAATCGCGCGCCGGCAGAGGGCGATCTCTCTATCGCCGGCAAGAGGGGATCTTCCAATCATCGGCTCGTGATCTTTTATTCCTGCTCTTCTTTGGGAGTGATTGGTGCGCCATATTCTTGTAAGAATGCTGCGTAACTATATTCACCGAAGGGGAGAAGTGCGTAGCGTTCTACTTTTGATTTTTTCTTCTCAATTTCAGCCGCTTCAATCTCTTCTCGTAGCGCTTCTTTAATCTCTTCAGCCTCTTCATTATGCATCGCCTCAATAACGGCATCTTCATCGATACGTGGGTCTAAAGTTGCGGCAGCAATCGGGGAGAGATGACCATCGGGGAGAATAACGTGGGGCAGGGAATCTTCCACATCGGTTTTGAGTCGACGACTCGCTTTGAGCAGATTCATCCAGATAATGGCGATCGCAATAACAAGTGTGAAAAGATAGAGACCTCTCGCATCATAACGTTCCATAAGATAACCGGAGACTAGAGGCCCTATAGCAGCACCAATCCCAAAGAGCATCAAAAGAATCGCACTGAGCGAAACGCGTTTATCCTCATCAATATTGTCATTGGCAATCGCTACCGAGAGAGGGTAGAGCGTAAATTGAAGCGCGATAGCAAAAAAGCTAATAAGCCCAATATAGAGATTGGTGATCCAAGGGAGATTGATCACGATGGAGAGCGTTAAAAGAAGAATCGCCACAATAGAGATCAGAAGAAGACGATTCATGCGATCAGAGAGAAGCCCCAAAGGCCATTGAATAATGAGCGATGCCGCAATCGCAATTGCCATATAGCTCCCTGCTTCTTGGGTATCGAGCCCTAAACGCGTTGCAAAGATAGGACCTAAACCATAGAAAGAACCCACCATCATGCCGGCAAAGAGTGTAATTACTAAAACTTGCGGCAAGGTTTTCACAAAGTAACCAATGTTGAGTGGCGCAGCCTTAAGTGGTGTTGGGTGAATAGCGCGAGTTACTGCTAAAGGAACAAGACAGAGTGAGAAAAACATCGAAACAATCATTAAGATGCGAATATCGATGGGGTCAATCACCGTTAAAGCAAGCTGTCCTAAAAGAACCCCTAAAGAGCTAACTGCCATATAGATCCCAAAGACAATCCCTCTTTGTGTCGGTTCAGCCTGATCATTGAGCCAACTTTCGATCACCATATATTGCACCATCATCATAAGTCCCATGATAAAGCGTGCCGCAAGCCAAAATTCAATATAGTCGAGAAGCCCAATCAAAATCACCGTTGCAGCTGTAACACCTGCACTAGCGACATAACTACGGATATGCCCGACGCGCGCAATCAATTTATGCCCCAATTTGGCACCAATTACCAAGCCCGCATAGTAGGCCGATGTCAAGCTACTAATTAAGATATCGGTAATGCCCCGAGCTTCAAGATCGAGTGCTAAATAGGTCGTTAATAAGCCATTAGCAAAGAGCATGAAGAGTGTTGCGAGATAGAGAGAAGAGAATGTGGTAATTGTCCGCATAAATTTGAGCTCTATAGAGAAAATGATCAATCGTGAATAATAAATAATCAGCTGTGAAAAAGTAGAAAGAGATAGCAAGAACTGGTAAGAGGTCACCCGATCAGAGGAAAATTTAAGATAACTTTCGCTATTTCATTGCCCTATATCATAACGCATCATCGATAAATGTAAAAAAAGAGCGCAATTTCTCAGAAAGTAGAGATATGATTTTGTTTACTTCTTATTCAATTCTCAAATGCAATTGAAAATAATTATCATTGCCATTGACATTACCAACAAGAATGATAATAATTCCTATTAGTGAAAAGTTAGCGCATGCTGATAGCAATCACAATGATAATGATTTATATCTAAGCGGCGATAATCTACTTTTACCTCAACACTTATGATGAGATTGAGGGCACTTTATTCTGTTTTATTCTCTTTTAGTTTATGAATTAATGAAGGAATCGGTATTCATGCGTCGAAATATACTCTCCCAACGGTTGCGTCTTGCGCTTGTGATGGCAGCAACCTCAACACTTCTATGGACAGCACAAGCTGATGAAATCCCTCTCGAACAGAGCGAGGTAGATCAATCGGAGTTAGTCAATGCAGTAGATCTCGGATCACTAGTTGTGACAGCTTCAGGATTTGCCCAAGAGGTGAAAGATGCGCCGGCTTCAATTTCCGTTGTAGGACAGGAGAGCATCAATGAGAAGCCTTTTACCAATATCGGTGATGTGTTAAGAGATATTGAAGGGGTGAATATTACTCGAGGGGGTAAGACGGGTGGAGTAGATATCGGTATTCGAGGATTAGAGAGTAAATATACCTTGATGATGATTGATGGTCAGCGCTTGAGCCAAAATACATCGGGCGCTCGTCCGAATGGCTTTGGTGATGTGGATTCAGCATTTATTCCACCAAGTTCAGCAATTGAGCGTATTGAAGTAGTAAGAGGCCCAATGTCGACGCTCTACGGTTCAGATGCGTTAGGTGGTGTTGTTAACGTGATCACTAAAAAAGTCCCCGATAAATGGGGAGGACAGGTGAGCGTTGCGATCGAAGAGCCGACAGATAGTAAATATCCCGGCGGCAATACGACCTCTTTCTATCTCGGTGGGCCGATAAAAACTGATCTTTTAGGGTTAGCCTTAATGGGAAGTTTTCAGACACAACGGAATGCGAAAGGGACATATCTATCAGCAAAAGATGAATATACTCCACTCTATAAACTTGGGGGTTTTGGTGAGCGTAGAAACTTCAATTATGGCGCTCGCTTAAGCTTTACGCCGGAGAACCAAGAGTTTGTCTTAAGCTATGATCGAGGCGTACAGCGTTATGATAATAGTGAAGGGCAATTGGGAACATTAAATAGTGAAATTATTGATAAAAATAATGCCGCATCCAAAAAATGGGCCGCAACAGGGGAAAAACAGTTAGCTGACTATAATAGTAAAAAAGCAGCTTACGATGAGGCTATGGCTAAAGATCCTAATCAAACTGCCGTAAAAAATCCTGGGAAAGTTCCAAATCCAGGATATAAAGGTGGCGGAGGTTATTCAGATCATCTTCGCTTTACGAGAGATAGAATTGGTCTTACTCATCGAATCGATTTAGATTCTGTCGTTGTTGAATCAGGACTTCTCTGGGATCAGACAAAAACGATTGGTAGAACCAATCCGATGGTTATTGCTAGTGGGAATTCAGCCCCTTATGAGCTGGAATATAGTCCATTATCAGGTCAAAAGCGCGATATCAAATATACCAATCTCATCTTCGATAATAAATGGATGTTTGGTCTCGGGGACCACTTTATCAGTGCCGGTATGCAATATCGTCATCAAGCATTGAAAGATACATTAGTAGAATCACCGTTAGATATTAAGCAATATCAATGGGCACTCTTTGCAGAAGATGAGTGGATGATTAATGATGACCTTATTGCCACTTTTGGTCTTCGTTACGATAAGAATGAGGATTTTGGAAGTCACTTTAGTCCGCGTGCCTACCTTGTTTGGAATATTGATGACAATTGGCAGGTTAAAGGGGGCGTAAGTCGTGCCTTTAGAGCTCCTGATCTTCAACAACTCCATGATGATGTTGTGATGGTGACAGGGCAGGGAACAGCGCCTATTTTAGGAAATCCAAACTTAAAACCTGAAACCTCAACATCGGCTGAATTAGGTTTCTCCTATACCAATTTAGATGATTTTAACTTCAACGTGACCGCATTTTATACCCGCTTTAAGGACAAAATCGATTCTATAGAGATCTGCAAAAATGATACGAGCGCTCGTTGTAGTAAGCTCAAGAGTGATTGGCCTGATGCAGGTAAAATTAGCCAATATCAAAATTTAGATAACGCTAAATTGTATGGTATTGAGTTAGGTACGCGTTATCAAGCATTGGAGAATTTAGCTCTTAGTGCGAACTATACCTATACAGAGAGTCGATATCGTGATAATGCTAATCGTCGTATTCCTTTTAGTAAAACGCCTCGTCATATGGTCAACTTAAAGGGTGACTGGAAGATTACACCAGAATGGAATCTTTGGGCTGAAGCTTCGTTCCGTGCTAAAGAGTACAGAGGTCAAGAGATGGGGCACGGTGTTGATGCGAAAGGGAAAGCAACAACCTTTGCCCTTGATAAAAAGCTCTTCTATCGCTCTTATACCCTTGTCAATGTGGGGGCAAGTTATAAGCCTGCGCGTGATCTATCGATTAACTTTGGCGTCAACAACCTCTTTAATAAGAACTTTATCGATTATCAGGAACCGGAAGCTTATGGTCTACGTGGAAAAGGGTATCAAAACCGCTACGCTCGCGTAGAAGAGGGGCGTAAGCTCTGGTTAAAACTCAACTACGAGTTTTAGTGAGTTTTAGACGATCCTAGATGAACCTAGAGCTTCTTAGGGCGTGATCTTAAAATGATCTTAAAATGGCGCTGATCTTCTGCTCTCCTTTGCAAGATCGGCGCTCTAAGATCAGCGGCCAATCAGCTTATCTTTTAGCTGTGGTTAATCCTTTAGATCACTATTTTTCTATCACTTTAATCGTTACACTTGTTTCATAGCGATGGGGGGCAATTCTCTAATAGGAATAAAACTTCCCTCAATCGCAATGAGATCGAGAAATGATTGATTCAACCGCAAAAGTAAACATGATCAATAATGGCAATAAGATAACATTAATTGTGGCGCTACTCTGTGTCAGCTTGGTGCATGCTGGGGTCTATATGGGCTTAACGGCGGCAGGAAGCTCTCAGCAGATGGTGATGCAAGAGGGCGATGCAACGATGTTGACAATGTACAATGTGCAACTTGCCGGCATTACCGATGAGAAAGAGGGAAATGCAGAAGATTCGGCCATTGAGGCGGAAGCAGTTGAGTCTGATGTGATTGAAGAAGTTATTGAAGAGCCGATTGAGGAGATAGCACCTGAGCCGGAAAAAGTTGAGCCTGAAGAGGTGAAGGAGCCGGAGATTATACCGGAGCCAGAGATAGTGCCAGAACCCGTTGTAACTCCCGAGCCGATTCAAAAGCCAGAAGCGCCTCCTGTGATTGCGACAAAAGAGCGCTCAGAAAAGCAGGTGCAGAAGGTTGCTGAGAACCGTCCAAAACCAACGCCAAAGCGCGAAGCGCCTAAAGCGGCGAAAAAGCCACAGAAAGCAGCTGAGAATGCGCGAGCAGTTCAGCAGGCCAAGGCGGTCTATAGCGAGAGTGAAGTTAATGTTTTAAGTAAGCCAACGCCAAACTATCCGCGTGCAGCACGGCAACGGAAGATGCAAGGGCAGGTCGATCTGATTGTATCGATCGGCACCGATGGCGCTGCACAAAATGTTCGTATCGCTCGTTCATCAGGGCATGATCTTCTCGATAAAGCGGCAACTAAAGCGGCACAAGGAATTCGTCTAAAGCCTTATCGAATTAACGGCGTGGCAACACCTATTCAGGTTAAGATTCAATATCTCTTTAAGATGTAGAGATCCAACAGTAGGCGCTATTGATCGATCCTCAAATATGACTCTAAATAGGATTACTCTAAATGGGCTTTGAGTTTAAAAGATGAAAGGTTAGGGAAAGCTCCCTATAATAAGTAACAAATTAAGTGAAAAGATTCAGCAAATAATCAATCGTAGAATCATTGATAGATATTAAGTGGACAGAAAAGGAATAAAATGGAACCTGTGGTAGAAAATTTAGGATTTATCAGCTTTATTGAGCAGGGTGATCTTGTGACAAAGACACTCTTTGTGATCCTTATTATTATGTCGATCCTTTCGTGGTTAGTGATCTTTTTGAAGTTTTTTCAAGGGATTGTAGATCGCGTAAAAGGGAAGAAGTTTCTGTTCGACTTTTGGCATGCAAAGACACTCAATGAAGCTGCGAAATTGATCTCCTCTAAGCCCACAACACCGCAGGAGCTTCTTGCTAAAGAGGGTTTTCAGGCGCTACATCGCTATCAGTCAGGGCTCGATAATATTCAGAGTAATAGTAGTCGGAAAGAGTACCTCACCTCTATTTTGCGCGTGACGCTCGATAAGATTCAATTAACCATTGAAAATGGGGTCACCATATTAGCTACGATTGCAGCTACCGCACCGTTTGTTGGGCTCTTTGGAACAGTTTGGGGAATCTATCATGCATTGATTGAGATCGGTTCAACGGGTGCCGGCACAATCGATAAAGTTGCAGGACCTGTTGGGGAAGCGCTTATTATGACCGGATTAGGTTTAGCAGTCGCGATCCCTGCGGTAATGGCACATAGTTGGTTGGTGCGTCGTAATCGTCTACAGATGGGAAATCTCGATTCTTTTGCCTTTGAACTTCTTTCGATCTTAGATCGCTCACCTCAAACAAAATCTAAAGCGAATCAAACCACAACATCACTCGATAGTGAAGCGTAGGGGGAGATATGTCATTTGGACGTTTAAGAGATAAGGGTTACGAATCGCGAGCCGAGATCAACATGGTTCCCCTTATCGATATTATGTTGGTTCTTTTGGTAATCTTTATTTTAACAGCGCCTCTTGTGACTCAATCGGTGAAGTTAAAATTGCCAGAAGCGGTGGATCTAAAAGAAGAAGTAGTCGTACAAGATCCTGAAAAGCCGGTACTAATCGCCATCAATGCTGATAATGAGC
The DNA here is from genome assembly GCF_003121895.1 of Ignatzschineria cameli. Classification (GTDB taxonomy): domain Bacteria; phylum Pseudomonadota; class Gammaproteobacteria; order Cardiobacteriales; family Wohlfahrtiimonadaceae; genus Ignatzschineria; species Ignatzschineria cameli. The sequence goes on along the minus strand of NZ_QEWW01000020.1, from coordinate 554 downwards.
TCTTTATCAATGATGAAGCGATCGACTTTGAGTCAGCATTACCTCGTTTAACAGCGATTAAAGAGGGAAGTGAAAAGGCACCGATGATTCAGTTACATATCGATTCTTCAGTCCCTTATCAAGAGGTGGCAAAGATCGTGACAATTTTAAGTAAGGTGGGATTAGCCAATATCGGCTTTGTCTCTCTTCCAGAAGAGGGAAGCGCCCAACCTTAATATGATCTGCAATCTGCGGATATGTAGATATATGGGATAATTAGATCGCCGGCAATGGGAATAGCTCCCTTGCCGGCGAGTGTTTTTTGGAAATATACGATAGTGAGATCCGGTAGCGTTCAGCCTCTTCTCTTTTGATGAATAATTTGATGAACGATTCTTAAGAAGGTTTATTGAGCGGCGGGAGCCGACTATTTCGTTCTTTTCGCCATTGCATGCCCGCCATTTGGTGCTTTCAGCACCGCGGATGATATCTAAAGTAGCGATATTTGCCGGCATGCAAACTGTGGAAGGATGTAGCGGTCATCTCCGGTAACTCATCAACATTTATAAAGATAA
>NZ_QEWW01000001.1 GCF_003121895.1 Ignatzschineria cameli | reverse complement strand
TGCAGTAATGCATTGAGCTTACCAATACTAATTGACCGTGAGGCTTGACCATATAATAGGTCTTAGACAATTTTGATACGAGACATGATCGTTTCCAAAGTTGACGCGAATACAACAACTTAAGCAAGTCAATCGAACATTGCTATTATTGATACCAACTAATCAAATTTATTCGTGAGTGAAGTGCAAACACTTCAAACACAACCAGTTTTCCTGGGGATAATAGCGCTATGGAACCACCTGATCCCATCCCGAACTCAGAAGTGAAACGTAGCAGCGCCGATGGTAGTGTGGGAGATCCCATGTGAGAGTAGGTCAACCCCAGGGCTTTATCTTAAAAGCCTCTAGCTTAACCGCTAGAGGCTTTTTTCTTGCGTTCTTTTTTTATTCCTTAAAAACATATTTCCTTAAAAATAACTTTTGAGAAATTTCAATATTTTTTGATTCTAAGAGAGGCTGATGCATTGCCGGATTTTACAATTGTACTCTTTTAACAATCTCGCGCCGGCAAGGAGCTTAACCTTTATGTCTTTGCGAGTAGGTCTAGAGTAGTAGGCAAAGGTATAGATAGAATAGTAGACATGAAGCCGGCACCAAAGATGCCATTCCGCGGGCATTCAATAGTGATAAGAATGAAATAGTAGGCTCCCGCGGCTCCGCTGATTGTCTTAGTGGGTAGATCTATTGATATTGAAGATCAATTTTAAGTCGTAGAACGATCACATATTTGCAGGCAAGTGATCAATAAAAGCTTGCCGGCACGGGATCGTTAAAAGATCACAATCATAAAACTCGGTAACGCATCAGCTTTTCTTATTATCAATAAGCATGATAGATATATTGGAATTAATCATTTTAAACAATCTCGCGTTTACCGGCTTTGTAAATAGATAGGGTAGGTCTAGAGTAGTAGACATGAAGCCGGCACTAAAGATGCCACTCTGCGGGCATACAATAGTGATAAGAATGAAATAGTAGGTTCCCGCAGCTCCGCTGATTGTCTTAGTGGAGATTACAGGTAGATCTATTGATATTGAAGATCAATTTTAAGTAACAGTAATTCGAAATTACTTTTGATGGCTGGCGTGAGGATTAAATTTAGATGATATAAGATGCGCTTAAAGTTTGTAGATTGATACAATAATAAGCCTATATTTAACTCGACCCTAATTACTACTTGAATAGGATGAAGTTTTAAGTGAAACAATGCCGAATATTATTAGCCCTAATAGCACTTATTCCAATGATTATTTACTATATAAGCCTCTCATTTTGGCCACAGTTTGTAGCAACTCATTTTTTATGGGGGATTCCACTTTCTATTTTAGGCGGGGTTATTTCGATGCTTTGGGGAGCTTTTATAGCGTTACTTTATGTTAGCGTCTATCTATTGAGACGGTAGATTGAGCGTTATTGAATATTAATCAATATAAAATCTTTTATAACAGATATAGGGAATGAGATGCATCAAAATAAAAGTATAGCCCACTATTTTTTAGCGGATCGATCTATAGGGGTATTACAAAACTCCTTTGCACTTGCCGGTGATTATTTGTCGGCTGCTGCTTTTCTTGGATCAATCGCAATGTATTTTTCGCAAGGAATGGATTCACTCTTTTATGCAGTTGCAACATTATTAGGTTGGGTTCTATTATTGCTCTTCTTTTCAGATAAATTGCGCGGAACAGGTGCTTTTACTTTTTCAGATGTAATTAATAGACCTTTTAATAGTGATCGTTTAAAAATTTTGAGTGCTATTACGAGTCTTTTAATCTCCATCTTTTATTTGTTAGTGCAGTTAGTCGGTGCGAGCGCATTACTCTCTCTATTGCTAAACTTAACTTTTATTACAGCGTTATCGATTATCTCTCTACTCACGCTCTTTATTGTCCTAATTGGTGGTATGAGGGCAACCACTTTTATACAGAGCATCAAAGCGTTATTACTATTTTTATTTGCTTTTACATTAGCTTATTTAGTTTTAGAGCGGGTCAACTTTTCATTTGAGGAGCTCTTCTTGCGTGCGGCGGCAATCGCTTCTTTTGATTACTTAATGCCAAGCAAGGCAATCAGCTCTGGGATTGAGCAAGTTTCACTAATATTAGGGTTATTATTAGGTCTTTTAGGATTGCCACATATATTAATGCGTTTTTTTACAGTTAAAAATCAATCAGTCGCTCTCTTTTCAGCAGCAGGGACAACTTTATTGATAGCGCTATTTTTTATCCTTAATTTATTAATTGGTTTTGGGGCTGTCGTTTTATTGGAGGGGCAACAATTGACAGGAGGCGCAAACATGACCTTACTCCATCTTGCTTCGCTATTAGGGGGCACTATTTTCCAAACTATTTTAGCACTATTAGTTCTTATTACAGTTTTAGCTGTCATATCAGGAATTGTTATGGCGGCTAGTGCTACAGTGACTCATGATCTTTTACCGCTCTTAAAAAAAGATCAAAAGTGGAATAATGCTTGGCAGCTGATCATTGCTCGATTCTCTGTATTAATCATTTTTGTTTTAGGGGCGACTCTTGCCTATTTTTTTAGAGAGATGAATTTAGCTTTTCTCTTTGGTCTTGCATTTTCTTGGGTGGCAAGTGCCCATTTCCCTGTGATGTTGGGGCGATTTTATCTAAAAGGTTATAGCGAGAAGGGGGCTTTCTATGCCCTATTAGTTGGAACATTTGGAACGCTCCTTTTTCTAATATTGAGTGATACTGTTTGGGTAGATATTTTTGCCTTTAACTCTCTCTATCCTTATCGAAGTCCAACACTCTTTATTTTGCCATTAACGTTAATGACATTGTGGTTATTGAGGACTCGAGAAGTGGGGAAACGAGAAGCGGTAAGCTAATCCATCACCACCAAAATAACTATCTTCAATTCCTCTTATTTCCAGATCTAATAATCGCTTCTCAATCTCTTTTTGAGAGCGCTCCATTTTGAGTTCTGCAAAGAGGTGGAATCCTCCTTGAGGTCTCTCATAATTAAATAGATCAGAAAGATTATAATCGAGCCAATTTGTGAATTGATCTGCTTTTATTTTTAAGGTCCGCTGCAGCTCTACTTCATGTCTACTAGCATAGTGATCGAGGTAGTGCTGGGCCATATATTGGGGTAGGGAGCTTAGACCTGAATCAAGTTGTTGGCGTATATTAGCTAGATTTTCAATAATAGAACGGGGTGCGATCATCCATCCAATACGAATAGATCTACCGAGATATTTTGAAAGAGAACCCAAATAGAAGATATTATCCCCCTTGCTTGCCATTTTAAGGGGAGTGTTATCGATATAATTGTAGAACTTTAGTTGTCCATAAGCATCATCTTCAACAATAGGAAGTTGTTTTCGATGGCAGTAGGAAATCAGTAATTCTTTCCTCTTTAGAGAGATCACCCGTCCGGTAGGATTATGAAAAACGGGGTTGATAAAGATCATTTTGATTCTATGCTTATGGAGTAATTGATCTAATTTAGAGATGATAATTCCTTCTCGATCCATAGGAATTCCATATATTCTAATTCCAAGTGCTTGAAAGATAGAGAGGGAGTAAAAATAGGATGGATTTTCAATGGCGATAGAGTCTCCACTCTTTAATAGCCCTAGCGCAATGAGGGAGAGTGCCTGTTGAGTGCCGGAAGTAATCATAATCTCTTCAATAGGCACGTTCCATTGATGGCTTCTTTGAAGATATCGTTGAACAGCCTCCCTCAGATCAATTGTTCCAAGACGCATCGATTCTTGCTCCCGCTCTGCTTCAAGCAGTAATTGCCAATCAATCTCTGGAAGTTGCAAGGAGGGATATAACTCTGTAGGAAGATCTCCATTTGTAAGATTATATTTGACAGGATGCTGAAAGATCTCTTTATTAAGCGCACCATTCCACTGTAATCTTGGCTTTGAAAATTGACCCCATTTTTGTGGGTTGATATAAGTGCCGGACCCCACTTTTCGGATGATAAGACGGCGCTCATGTAACTCATCCATTGCTCTTACAACAGTTGATCGATTAACTGAGAAGAAGTGACTGAGCTCTCTTTCAGAGGGAAGTTTCTCTCCAGGTAATAATTTTCCGGCAATAAGCGCCTCTTCGATGGACTCGATAATTTGTTGATAAAGGGGCTTTTTACTACTCTTTTTAATATCAAAATGCATTGCGATATAGCTCTTTTTAGCTTCTTTTTTCTTCTTTATTTTTCGTCTATATTCCCTCCAATTTATCAGAGAATCCATCATCTTTAAATGGCTGGGTATAAACTCATCCAAATGGCTCTTTTGCTGATAAGGAAAGTTATATATCGTAGATGGTGTTTAAGAAAGAGTACTCGATCGATCATCTTGCGTTCAATTATGATTCTGCGATGACGGTTTTAGTACTCCTAATCAAAAGTTTAAAATAATTTAGCTGAAATTAAATAGAACGATTTTAAAAATAGAACCTAATGAAGGAGAAGAGATGAGTCAATTTATCGAGATGCCTAAAAGAGGCGTTATCATGGATGTTGTGAATGTTGAAGAAGCTAAAATTGCAGAAGCCGCGGGTGCTTGTGCTGTAATGGCATTAGAGCGAGTTCCTTCAGATATTCGTAAGGAAGGGGGCGTTGCACGAACAACAGATCCCGCATTGATTGAAGCGATTCAAAATGCAGTATCTATCCCTGTTATGGCGAAGGTACGTATTGGTCATATTGCAGAAGCTAGAATCTTAGAAGCGATGAATATCGATTATATTGATGAGAGTGAAGTATTAACGCCGGCAGATGATGTTTATCATCTTCTTAAAAGTGATTATCGTGTGCCTTTCGTCTGTGGTTGCCGCAATCTCGGTGAAGCATTGCGCCGCTTAGGTGAAGGTGCGAAAATGTTGAGAACGAAAGGTGAGCCAGGTACCGGTAATATCGTTGAAGCGGTGCGTCACATGCGCGAAGTAAATGCGGAAATTCGCCAATTGATCAATAAATCTGATGATGAGTTAATGGTTTTTGCCAGAGATCATCAGGCGCCTTATGAGTTAGTAAAAGAAGTTAAACGATTAGGACGATTACCAGTTGTTAACTATGCCGCAGGCGGTGTTGCAACACCGGCAGATGCTGTCTTGATGATGCTTTTAGGTGCAGATGGTGTTTTTGTTGGCTCTGGTATCTTTAAATCTGAAAATCCAGAGAAATTTGCGTCTGCGATTGTTGAAGCAACGAAAAATTATGAGAATTTTGAGCTTCTTGCGAAACTCTCTAAAAATTTAGGTGCGCCAATGAGCGGTCTCGAAATCTCTAAAATTCCTACAGATGAGATTATGGCTGATCGATAGTTATTGATGGTTACTCAATAGATTTTTAGTCAGTGTTTAATCGATATTCAATTAAGCCTCTATTAAACTTCTATTAAACCTTAATAACAAATTGTTAATAAAATATTGGGCAATAATTAATACTAAAGAGCAATAGTTTATCGCTACTTCTTGTATTAATCATTGCTCATTTTTTATGTCATGTTAAAGCTGAATAATAATTTTACTATATTGCTTTGTAATCAGTTATAATTTGTAACTTCGGATATTGTAAGTATATTTTGTAGGTATACGACTGTAGATATATGGAGTATATACGGTATATGCAACTCCTCAAGGCTGTAATCTTTTATAGAAAAGCAGCTTTTAATTACAAGTTTTGATTTTTTTAATGGATTCTAATGAAAAGTAACTCCTCTATTAAAGCAATAACAATAAGCCTTTTGAGTATCCTGTTAATCTCATGTGCGGGAAGCAATTCTGCCTCAAAAACTCAATCTCCTGATTGGGCAAGTGATGATAGTGCAGAGGCACAAAAGCTCCAGGCTTTATCTAAAAAGTTAGAAGAGAAGACGCAAAGATCAAATCAAGTTAAGGTTGCAGCTGATGAAAATAGTAGTAGAAATACCATTAAAAAAGGGAATATTACTCTACAAGAAGCAGCGCAAGCGATCGTCTTTTATCACCCAAGAGTAACGCAAGCAAAGGGTGATGAGCGAACAGAAGAAGAGTTGATAACGGTTGCTGAATCGAAATATTATCCTCAAATTAGTGGTGGGATAGGAATGCGGAGGGATAGTAATCGATCAGATCGCTATGATCGTGAGTTTCTACAAGATATTAATCTTAATATAGAGCAGGTCCTTTACGACTTTGGTAAGCGCTCAAGCGAGGTAAAGAGTGCCGAGTATAGTTATTTGACAGCTAAAGCATACACCTCGATGACTAATGAAGAGTTAGCACATATGGCCGCATTAGCAGTAGTCTCTACTGATCGCTATAAACAGTTGACAGAGTTAGCAAAAGGTCAGGTTGCAAGAGTATCTGCATTAGGTAAATTAGTGGAAGAGCGATATGAGAAAGGGGCAAGTAACCTCTCCGATGTCTATCAAGCAAAATCTCGATTAGATGATGTTCTCTCAGAAGAGCTTGATACAGTCACTCAACATCAAAGTATTTTACGCACCTTAGGAATTATTATTGGGCAACCGCAGATTACTAGCGCAACTGTCGGGAAACTGCCGACAACTTTAGCCGCGGCTTGTGCTGTTGATCCAGAATGGTCGGCAATTCCTGCCTATCAAGTTGCTGAGTTAGAGGCAGAGCGGGCGCTTGCGGAATTAGAGCGAGCAAGAGCAGATGAATTACCAACAATCTCTATAAGAGGAAATGCTTCTAGAGCTTTAAATGCAACGCCTCGTTATGGATCCCGTATCGATTCTACCGTTAGCCTTAATGTCTCAATGCCTGTTTATCAAGGTGGGGGATTATCTGCAAGTAAGCGTGCGGCAGCAAGTAGGGCGCGAACGGCTGATGCAAAAAAGGCAGAGGTTCGTTTAGATGTTAGTCAAAAGATGGATGATACTCGCATCCATTTAGAAAATTTACACAAACGCAAAAATCTACTCTCTCAAAGAGTTGAGAATCTTCGAAATACTAAAGAGTTATATAAGAAGCAATATTTAGAGCTTGGTACAAGGACATTAGTGGATCTATTGAACTCTGAGCGTGAATATCATCAGGCGCAGGTTGAGGTGGTCAATAATCAATTTGATATTATTCAAGCTCAGCTAGATTGTGCTTTCTATCAGGGTAAATTGAAAGAAGTTTTAAAGATAGAGACCTATTAAGCTTAAGCTATTCAATTGTTTAAGTTATTAAGAGAATGATGATCAAGATATCTTCTATCGGGATATCTTGATTATTTGGACACATTTTTATTTTATAAAATATTATAAGTTAAATATTTTTATTATATCTACTATAGATCCTTAGATTTTAATACCATTTAATCCTGCTATTTTTTATTTTTATATTCCATTTTAGATCTTATTTTTCACTTTCATGTTCATCTTTTAATTTGGAATTTGGAATTTGGGATTTAGGGTTTGATTTTATTTTAGTTTTAAGATCAATGGTTAATGGGTGAAATAGTTGTCTCTGAGGCATCTTTTTTATGATCTATTGCGTAGGTGATTGCAATTATTGGGAATTGTAGTGATTGCCAGAATGTTCATTTTGATAAAAAGTTAATACTTTTAATTATGCATAACTTTTTCTTATTAAGGTGAATGGTAATATGCACCTATTTCAAACTGATAGCTTAAAAAATCTCATCAATTATTATCAATATTTCTGTATTGATATTTATCAAAAATGTATAATAAGTAAATAAGTTTAACTGTGGTTGGATTAGTTCTATCACTTAAAATTAATGATTAATGTTGGAAGTAAGTTTGTGAACGAGAACGAAAATATTGAAGCAGTAACCAAAGAGAGTCCTGAGACTAATGAATCTAATGAGACCAATAACGGGTCTAATAAGAGAGATTATAGCTCATGGATTGAAGCCATTTTAATGGTGGCGAAACATTACCGTATCGAATCTTCAAAAGAGAATATTTTATTGACTAGCCATTGGCTTAGTGATCGACCTGTAAGCGATGTGTTACGAAGTATCGCTCGGCAGGCGGGTCTAAGCTTTAGTGTCATAAAATTAGAAGATTCAGAACTGTCAGTTTGGCGCTTACCGTTAGTTGTGCAATTGAAGCAGGGCCAAATTGGGGTCATCGATGCGATCGATAAAGATGGTGATCTGGGCATTACCTATTGTGGTGATGGGGGCTTAAAGAGTCGTATTACGCGGGAAGATCTCTTAGAGAACACTACGTTAGCGATTGTTTTAAGACCAACCCATACAGTTAGAGATGCACGAGTTGATGAGTATATAAAGCCTCATGATCGGAAATGGTTTAGAAAGATTGTTTTAAGAGATTGGAAACCATATAGCCATATTTTCATCGCTTCATTTGTTGTGAATGTGTTGGCTTTGGCGGGTATTCTCTTTACTCGACAAGTTTATGACCGGGTTATTCCGGCAGAATCTTATCCGACCCTCTATGTTCTCTTTAGTGGGGTTTTTGTTGCCATTATTTTTGGCTTTATTATGCGTAAACTGCGAACGAGAGTAACCGATCTGTTAGGGAAGCGAGCAGATATGCGTATATCAGATCGTGTTTTTGGGCATGTATTACGTATTAATAATATGCATCGGCCTAAATCGACCGGTACATTTATCTCGCAAGTTAGAGAGTTAGATAGTGTGCGGGAGTTGTTGACCTCAACTACCGTAACAGCATTTGCCGATATGCCTTTCTTTTTTCTATTTTGTTTTGTCTTTTGGTATATCGCCGGCTCTTTAGTCTGGATTCCTATTGGTGCTGTTATTTTAATGGTGTTGCCGGGTATTTTGGCTCAGGGGAAACTACGCGCTTTTGCAAATCAAGCGATGAGAGAATCAGCATTGCGAAATGCGATGTTAGTTGAAGCGATCCAAGGAAATGAAGATATCAAAACACTACAGGCGGAGCATCGTTTTCAAACACAATGGAATAATTACAATGCTGTTTCAGCCGATGTTAATTTACGTCTTCGCTCCTTAATTAGTACGCTCAATAGCTGGACGCAGAGTGTGCAGACATCCGCTTTTGCTGTGATTGTTCTCTTTGGTGCGCCGATGGTGATGGAGGGGGATTTAACAACAGGGTCCTTAATTGCAGCATCTATTTTAGGGGGAAGAATGATTGCGCCGATGGCGGGAATTACTCAGGTATTGAGTCGTTGGCAACAGGCGAAGGTTGCTTTAGCCGGGATTAATCAATTGATGGAGCTTCCTGTTGATCATCCGCCAGGAGAGAAGCGAGTTCATAAGAGTGCGATTGCCGGCCATTATCAGATTAAAAATGCACAATTTTTTTATCATGCAGAGAGTCAAGCGCCCTCATTAACGATAGAGAATTTAGAGATCAAGCCAGGAGAAAAGATTGCGGTTCTTGGGCGAAATGGTGCCGGAAAATCAACCTTATTACAGGTTCTTTCCGGACTATTAACTCCTAAGGGTGGCGTTGTCACGCTCGATGGGGTTAGCCTTGCCCATATCGATCCTGCTGATGTTCGTCGAGATGTTGGTTTGATGAGTCAAAACTCTCGTCTTTTCCATGGAACCATTCGTGAAAACTTACTCTTTGGTGCCCCATTGGCAACAGATGATAATCTTATTCATGCCCTCAATATGACTGGGGCTGCGGGTTTTGTAAGTCAATTGCCTACCGGATTAGATTACGTGATTGCAGAGGGAGGGCATGGTCTATCGGGTGGTCAGAGACAATCTCTGTTACTAGCAAGACTCTTTATCCGTAATCCCCATATTGCACTGTTAGATGAGCCAACTTCAGCGCTTGACGATGTCACGGAAAAGGGCTTTATTTCAGCATTAGAGGGTTGGAGTATTGGAAAAACATTGATCGTTGCCACTCACAAGATGAGTGTTGTGAATCTGATGGATCGTATTATCGTCATTAATAATGGACGTATTGTTTTAGATGGTCCTAAAGAGAAGATATTAGCGCAATTATCGGGGAAGAAGTAATTCAGAGATGACAGTAAGCAAAGCAGACTAAAGCTAGCGCTTTCTAGAAGAGATTTTCCCCGTAGATATTAGAGAAATTTAAGAGGTTTATATGAGTAAAGCTGATAAAAAGCACGATCTCTTGTTATTAGATTATGAAGATGATCAACGACGCTATAAGGATCATATTGGTGAATCTGAAATAGTAAAGTCGTCCCGTATTATTTGGGCGTTTTTACTGCTATTGGTAGCGTTAATTACCTGGTCCTATTTTGCGGAGATTGTTGAGGTTTCCACCGGATCAGGAAAAGTGGTTCCGACCTCTCGAGAGCAGGTAATTCAATCTTTGGAAGGAGGGATTATCTCTGAACTTTATGTTCGGGAAGGGGATATTGTCGATAAAGGGCAAGTATTGGCTCAGTTAGATCTTACGAAAACAGAGGCAACTGTAGAGGAGAGTGCGGCAAAATATCGCGCTGCACTAGCTAGTATCGCACGCCTTGAGGCTGAAGTTGATTATAGTGAGTTGGATTTCCCTGATGAGTTAGATGCTTTTCCTGAATTGATTCAAGCGGAGACACGCCTCTATCAAACGCGTAAAAAAGCGCTTGAAGAATCTGTTAAAGGTCTAGAGCAATCGCTAGCATTAGTTCAATCTGAGTTGGAATTGACACGATCCTTAGCGCAACAAGGGGCAGCGAGTAATGTTGATGTTTTAAAACTTCAGCGTCAAGTAGTCGATCTTGAATCACAAATTACAGATAAGCTTTCTGAATATATGGTTCAGGCGCGTGAAGAGCTGAGTAAAGTCCAAGCGGAAGCGGAATCATTAGAGTCAGTGGTTCGAGGTCGGGAAGATTCTCTTTCACGTTTAACCTTGCGCTCCCCCGTTCGTGGCGTTGTTAAAAATGTGATGTTAACGACTCGAGGAGGTGTCGTACCTCCTAATGGTGAATTGATGCAGATTGTCCCTTTAGATGATCAGCTCTTGATTGAAGCACGTATTTCGCCTCGAGATATTGCCTATATTCATCCAGGGCAAGATGCTAAGGTGAAGATTACAGCATATGATTACTCTATTTTTGGAGGTCTTGATGGCAAGGTGACAGTCATCTCTCCTGATACCATTCAAGATGAGACAAAGCCTGATGTCTTCTACTATCGCGTCTTTATCTTAACAGAGACCGATTCTCTTATAGATAAGAAGAGTGGAAATGAGTTTCCTATTGTGCCGGGAATGATCGCAACTGTTGATATTAAAACAGGCGATAAGACAGTATTTGATTACTTAATGAAGCCATTTGGTCGTGTTAAAGAGGCGTTAAGAGAGCGTTAGGGAGCGTAAGACCTGTTAAGAGTGGATCAATATGAGCCAAAATCAAATGTTGATCAAATGTCGATTAAATGTTGATTAAATTACCGATTTAAATGCTACGAACAGATTGAGGAAAAGGATAATAGAAATGAGCTCGATAACATTAGGAGAAGCACTCAATAACCGTGCTGATCTTCAGACAAAAATTGCACAGCTGACAACACGTTTAGGCGGTAACATTAAGGTGCAAGAAGGTGATGCCCCAGCGCTATCCCCACAAACTTTAAAAATGGAGCTTTTTGCGGCAATTGATGCCTTAGGGGCGCTTATAGAGCGGATTAATAAGACCAATATCGCCACCGATTTTGATGAGAGAAGAAAGCTTTCAGAGGCATTGATTGAGCGAGAAAACTTAATGAAGAAGCGCCAGGTTGTTCAGCAGATGATCGACAAAGCTTCAGAAAATAGTAATCGTTACAGTATGTCGGAGATTAAGTTTATCTCTGTTGTAAATGTTGAAGCGTTGAGCAAGGAGTATGATCAGCTCTCTAAACTTTGGCGAGAGCTTGATAATCAGATCCAAGCAATTAATTGGCGTACAGAGTTACTTTAAAGGTACAATTAGTTTAGGCAATATAGAGAAGGCGAGTACAAAACTGATTACTGTCATAGCATTAACAATGCACTCTTTAACGATTAACGTTAAGAACAGTTAACCCCGTAGCAATGCTACAGAACCAGTGATATTTAACTATTAACTACCAAGTACTGATTCTCTATATGGGTGGGAAAGGGGTATCCCTAGCTTTAAGATTCTATTTTAGAATTTTATTGCTAGGGATTTTTTATCTTTAATCTGAATCTTGATATATATATCTATCTATATCTATATTGCAGCAGTCGCAGTTGTACGAATAGTAGAGAGGCTACTGATGCTGCTCACTATTCCCTTCGAGCGTTGAGAGCTCACAGTTATTATTTTGATTGCCATCAACAACACATTTTTCTAATCGTTTTGCGGCATCTACCCCTTGGGCACACGCGCTTAAAAGAAGTGTGGCGCTAGCAATTAGTAGTAATTTCCTTAACGGATTACTCTTCATATTCATCATTCTCTTTATGTTCATAAGACGTTTCATAAGACGTTCCTTTTTTATCTGATCGATTATAATTTTATTGTGGTTTTATTGTAATCTGATTGCCGTTTGAATTGTTATTCGACAGCTATCTATTTGTGACTCGTTTGTGATTTATTGATCTATTACCTGAAATTTGCATCTTATTTGTTCACACTTTTGAATTGGAATACTTTTATCTTTTTTATCCCGTGCTATAGTGAAAATGTTAAAAATTAAATGTAAAAGTGGGAATGAAAAAACCTAGAAAAAGATCTAACAAAATCTAATAAGTTTGATTATCTGTAGATTACCTGAAATGTTATCGAAGTGTTATTTATTATTGAGAACATTGTTCGGAAAGTAACGAGCGATTTTAATTTTACTATTAGAGCTAGAGTTAGAGTAGGGGTTATTTCAAATAGCGCTTAATTGATCGCTTTAACCACTTTTATCACTATGTTAGGAGAGATTATGAAAACAGGATTTGCAAAGAGTCTATTAGCATCGGCATTAATTGCGACGATGGCGATCAGTGGTGCCGTTGGGGCAGAGGTGCCGGAAGGTACTAAGCTTCACAAAGAGCAGAAGTTAATTCGAAACAATGGTGCAGAGCCTCAATCATTGGATCCTCATAAAATTGAAGGAGTACCAGAAGCAAATTTAGCGCGAGATCAATTTGAAGGGCTTGTCAATATCGATCTCAATGGTGAGATTCGCCCCGGTGTTGCAGAATCTTGGGAGAATGATGATTATCGCGTTTGGCGCTTTAATCTTCGTAAAGATGCGAAGTGGTCTAATGGGGATCCGGTAACGGCGGAAGACTTTGTCTATTCTTGGAAGCGTCTTGTTGATCCAAATACGGCATCTCCTTATGCAAGTTATCTACAGTATGCTCATGTTGAGAATGTTGATGATATTGTAAATGGTAAAGCAGACCCTGATACATTAGGTGTTCGCGCGCTCGATGATCATACATTTGAAATCACTTTAAGTGAGCCGATCCCCTATATTGATAAGTTAGTAGGACATACCTCAACAGTTCCGGTACATCGTGCTACTGTGGAAAAATATGGTAACCAGTGGACTGCGCCGGGGAACTTTGTGAGTAATGGTGCTTATAAGCTGAAAGATTGGGTTGTCAATGAGCGCATTGTTCTTCAGCGTAATGATCAATATTGGGATAATGATAAAACTGTGATCGATGAGGTTACTTTCTTAGCGATTCCTTCAGAAGTGACAGATGTGAATCGTTACCGTAGTGGTGAAGTTGATATGACTAATAATGCTATTCCGGTCGATCTCTTCTCTCGCTTACAACGTGATATTCCTGATGAGGTGAAGATCTCTCCATCACTCTGTACCTACTATTATGAGATCAATAATGAGCAAGCACCTTTTGATGATGCTCGTGTAAGAGCAGCCGTTAAATTGGCACTTGATCGCGATATCATTGCAAATAAGGTGATGGGGCAGGGGCAGACTCCCGCTTTTGGCTTTACACCTCCTTCTACAGTCGATATGGAAGCAATTGAGCCTGAATGGTTCCAGTTAACGCAGAAAGAGCGTAATGAGAAAGCAAAACAGCTTTTAGCGGATGCTGGATATGGTCCGGGTAATCCGCTCTCTTTTACATTACTCTACAATACTTCAGAAGCCCATAGAAAAGTGGCGATCGCCGCAGCATCGATCTTAAAGCAGAATGCCGGCATTGAGGTGAAACTTGAAAATCAAGAGTGGAAGACCTTCTTAGATAGTCGTCATCAGGGAAATTATGAAGTAGCTAGAGCTGGTTGGTGTGCTGATTATAATGAGCCATCAAGTTTCCTTAATATTATGCTCTCTACAAGTAGTAATAATACTTCGCACTATAAGAGTGATGCCTTTGATGTGGCAATGCGTAAAAGCATTACAGCAGCGACCGAGGATGATCGTGTGAAAGCATACCAAGAAGCGGAAAGAATTCTTGATGAAGATAGCGCCATTGTACCGATCTATTACTATGTCTCACCTCGTTTAGTGAAACCTTACGTTGGCGGTTATAGTGTGAATAATCCTTTAGGATATGCTTATACAAAAGATATGTACATTATTGAGCACTAAAATATTGAGTATTAAAATCATTATTTGACTCATTGTCATTGAAGAGTAGACAAAGAGCAGCTTGATGGATCAATCCACTTAAGCTGCTTTTTTTAATAGTTATAAAACGCAATAAGAGCTGGGGTAGGATACCTGCTCATTTGTAGATTAGCTCGTTTTAAGTGCATCTCAATAAGAGATAAGCGTAGTTAAAGAAGATTACTTATCATAAAATTGAAACTGAAACTGAAACTGAAACTGAAACTGATATTAAAATAAGAGTTAAACAGGCGTAATAGAAAAGTAAAATACAGAAGACTTTAAGGAGATATGTTGATGGAGCAGAAAAACCGTTTTTATAGGGCGCATCGAGCGCTATTACCTATCACCGTAGGGTTTGCTGTTTGGGGCGCTTCGATCGAATTAGCCTTTTCTGCGATTGTCCCTGAACAGATCAAATTAGCTAAGGAGCAGCGTTTAGTACGAAATAATGGTACCGAGCCACAATCACTCGATCCTCATAAGATTGAAGGTGTTGCAGAATCACATCTAGCGCGTGATCTCTTTGAAGGGCTTGTCATTATCAATGATGATGGCGAGATGGAGCCTCGCGTAGCGCATTCGTGGGAGAATGAGGATTTCATTGTTTGGCGCTTTAAGCTTAAGCCTGGTCTTAAATGGTCCAATGGAGATCCGATCACTGCCTCAGACTTTGAATATTCTTGGAAACGATTGGCAGATCCGGCAACAGGGTCTCCTTATGCTAGCTATCTTCAATATGCGCATATTGATCATATCGATGAGGTAATTTTAGGAGAGCGACCCGCGGATGATTTAGGTGTTCGCGCATTAGATGATGAGACATTAGAGGTACGACTATCAACTGCAGTGCCCTATTTTCCACAGCTTTTAGCACATACGGCAATGTCTCCTGTTCCGAGAAAAGTGATAGAGAAATATGGTGATCAGTGGACTAATGTCGGAAATTTTGTTGGAAATGGCGCGTATCAATTAGCGCAATGGCAGGTTAATGAGTTTATTAAGCTACGACGTAATAGCGCATATTGGGATAATCAGAATACGGTGATTGATGAAGTTCTTTTTTTACCGATTACTTCTGAAGTTACCGAGGCGCAGCGTTATCGTGCCGGCGAAATCGATATTACCGCCAATATTCCTATCGATTACTTTCAAAAGTTACAAGCGGAAATTCCTGATGAAATTAAGATAAGTCCTTATCTTTGTACCTACTATTATGGAATTAATAATAGCCGAGAACCATTTACCGATATTCGGGTACGAGAAGCCTTAAAATTAGCGATCGATCAGGAGTTATTAACAAATCGGGTAAAAGCACAGGGCGATCTTCCTGCTTATAGTTTTACGCCTCCGTATATTGCCGGGATTGAGGCCTTAAATGTTCCAGATTGGTTCAAGTTGCCGATGGAGGAGCGAAGTGCTCGCGCGAAAGCGCTCCTAAAAGAGGCCGGATATGATGAATCAAATCCTCTAAAAATTAAATTACTCTATAACACCTCTGATCTTCATAAAAAGATGGGAGTTGCAGCCGCCTCATTACTTAAACAGAATGCCGGCGTTGAGATGACGCTTGATAATCGGGAATGGAAAACATATGCCGATAGCCGCCGGGCTGGAAATTACGATGTTGTGCGTGCCTCTTGGTGTGCTGATTATAATGAGCCTTCAAGCTTTTTAAATATGATGATCGGAGATAGTAGTGTCAATACCGTTCATTATAAGAGTGATGAGTTTGATCAATTAATGAAACAGACTTTAACTGCAAAAGATGATCAGGAACGGGCGCATTTTTATCAGATCGCAGAAGAGAAGCTTGATCAAGATTCTGTGATTATCCCTATTTTCTATTTTGCTAATCTTCGTTTAGTTAAGCCTCATGTAGGGGGATATACAGGGAAAAATCAGTTAGGTTATTACTATACCAAGGATCTCTATATTATTGACCAAGATAGTCTTGATCAAGACAGTGACACTACTAATAGTGACAATAAGTGATCCCAAGAAGTAAGAGGTAAGAAGCGTCTCGCCACAGTTGATAATCATTTATAGGAAGAATCATTGTGAGAATTCCCCACTTTCCCAGGAATCATAAATAGTGACTAAATTTTGAAATATTTAGAGTTGTGGGTTATTAAATATATCAATTATTAGATCAGTTATTTTAGATCAATTATTCAGAGGTGAAAGGGAGGGAGAGTGGAGATTATTATTACCGAACTTCCCAATCCTAATGAAGATCGTAAAGATCATGTCAATCATAAAGAGCAATTTCAAAGAGGATCTAAAAGAAAGCATTTACAAGATCTTGTTAAGGTCATTTTCTACCCCTTCCTCTTATTGATCACTCGATTGAGATTGATCTGGCGTAAACAACCTATTTTAGCGGAGCTATTAGGAGTTGCACTTCTAATATTGACGATGATTCTCTCTTTAGTTATCGGGAATTACTTTTCTGTGACAAAGATTGCGATGGAAAATGATCTTCTCAAAGAGCAGATTCAGATCACTCAGCAAGAGATTAGAGAGCAAGAACAGCTATTGCAGCCACTCTATCAGTGGTATGATCTACATGATCTTCAATCTAAGAGTCGATTAAGATCTCTTCTTACCTCTTTTACACAATTGGAATCTCTCTTTCCTGAGCAATTTTATTTTACCGCTTTAAGCCGTGAAAATAGGCAATCTCCATTAATTTTAACAGGTCGAGTTGCCTCTTTTGATCTAATGCAAGAGATAGTATCTCTCTTTAAAGAGGCTCAGTGGGAAGTGATAACAGAAGTCCATGCTGATGGAGCGCCTCTTCTTCTTTTTACGCTTCTATTGCAGCCACAATCTAAAGTAGCAGACTAGATGTGGAGGGGCGATGAAGCAGGCATTGATTGAGTTAAAGCAATTTTTTAAACGAGATCTTAATGAGTTCCATTGGTATGATTATTGTCAGCTATCGGCTAAGAGTCGTTGGATATTGTTGGTGATTTTGCTCCTCTTATTGAGTTATATTCTATTGAGTTGGACCCCTCTTAAAATCGATTTTGGCCAGCGTTCAATGGAACTTCAATTGCAAGAGCGTTATCAAAGAGAGTTGGACTTTTTAATCGAGTATCGAGAAGCGCAGGTTCAGCTGATTAATGATCCTATCTTCTTCGCGTTAAAATCAGAGATTGAGCAGCAATTTGATCAATGGAAGCAACGTGGAAGTTTAGCGGATCATTTCTATCATCTCTTTTCGAAAAAGGGATTAGAGATTATCTCTTTAACGCCGACTTATGAGCGAGAAGAGGGGGGTGAAGGCTGGAAAATTGAGTTGCAGGTGTGTGGAGATCCCTCTCTACTCCTCAATACACTTTTAATATTTACACAGCAATATCGACACTATTTTCCCGAGATTGAGAGATGGAATCTCGCAGGTAATAAGAACGCTTGTACCACAAATTTGCCGGCAGGAGATATGTTGGAGGTGGTACTAATATTTTATGACTTTTTTACACTTAAAGAGGAATGGATCTCTCAAAATATAACGCTGTCCTCTACTTGGATGCCTTTAAAAGCGAATGATATTATCACTCATCTCCTATCAACTAGATCCACTTTGCAGCAATGGAGCGAGCGGGTTGCTCAAAGTCTTTTCACAGAATTGGAAGATAAAACGTTAAAAGAATCATCATTGCCATTTATCACTCATCTCTCCTATAACAAACTCTCCGATGGAGAGATGAAATCTCCCTTAGATTCAAGTTCGGCGATCGACTGGCGCGTTGGGGAGGTAAATGATGGTATTCGTTTTTTAGGTTTAGTTTTTAGGGAAGAGGCTTTAGCACAACCTCTAGGAAGAAGAAAAGCGAATCTATTTAATATTTCAAATGAAATTAAAGAGCGGGGAGTGGCGCTTTTTCGTCTCAATGAAGGGCAAACTGTAGCATTAGCCCTAACTTTTTTAACATCGAATGGTATAGAGGTTGATTTTTATAATAACCGACTTCGATTATCTGATATCAAATTAATTGATCTACTTCGAGAAAAAGCGCATGAGCGCCAATGAATTCATTACGTGAAGATTTAGCATGATGAAATTAATAGTCATATCGATGGAGGAATGCGGATGGAGGAATGGGAAAAAAGGGGATCGATAGTAGGGGATAGGAGGTCTCTGAACTCTATTTTGAAGCAGTTTATTCTGTCTATCATTTTGAGTCTGGTAGGGAGTTTAGCGCTTTGCGGGGCAGATCTCTCGACTCTCTCTTCCCAAAGCGTTAATATTCTCTCGGATGCTGCTTCGAATAGTATTTCGATCGAAGAGCATGAGCAAGATACTCATGATGGAGCAACTACTTTAATTGAGGAGCCTTATTTCTCCTTCTCATTAGACGGTGTTAGCCTCTCCTATTTTGTTAATCTATTGGCAAAGGAGTCGGGACGAAATATTATTGTTGACCCTTCAGTTGAACAGACAATAACCCTCCATCTCAATAAGATGCGATTTTCTGAGATCTTAGAACTCCTACTCATTTATACAGGGTTAGAAGCTACCGAGGTGAATGGAGTTACCATTATTGCAAGTAGTAGGGCGCTTACAAGAATGAAGCGAGAGAAACGTCTGACAGAGGTAGTTGCACTCCATTATGCGGAGGCAAAAGATCTTGCCGATATTTTAAGAGAGAAGAGTGGTCAGAGCGCTGGTGAGAGAAATTTCAGCGTAGGAATTGATCATCGTTTAAATCAGATTGTTCTCACCGGCTATGAATCTGAGATTAGAGAACTAAAACGTTTGATTCATCGTTTAGATCAGCCCGCACAACAGGTGGAGATCTCCGCTTATATTGTGGCAGCTTTTGATGATTTTGCTAAGGAGTTAGGGGTCAATTGGGGATTGAATTATCAGCGAGGAGCTTATGAGGTTTCTGGGATGATTCCTAATGATCAGGCGGGAGTTGGTAACTTTGGTGGAAAATTGGGGAGCTTAACCTCATTAGGGGTTCCTCTTCCTGATTTTTCCATGGGGTATATGATTTTAGGAAAAGGACTTAACTTAGGGCTTGAGATCTCCGCGATGCAGTCAGAAGGGCGGGGCGAGATGCTCTCAAATCCAACGATATTAACCACTAGTCGTCGAGCGGCATATATTAAGCAGGGGACAGAAGTCTCCTATTCAACAAGTTCAAATGAAGGAACCAATACGGAGTTCAAAGATGCGGTAATGGAGCTCAATGTTGTTCCCCAAATTACTCCTAATGGAAAGATATTGATCGATATTTTGATCTCTAAAGATGAGATCTCAGGATATGACCCTAAAGGGGAGCCGATTATCTCTAAAAAAGAGCTCAAAACAGAGGCGCTTGTTAATCATGGGGAGACCATCGTCCTTGGAGGAATTTATGAATATGACACGGCAACAACGATCTCGGAGGTTCCTTTTTTAAGTCGCCTCCCATTTTTAGGGAAGCTCTTTCAGCGTGAAGGAAATAAAGAGAAAAAGGCAGAGTTGTTAATATTTATTAGACCTAGAATAGTTGATACACTGAGCAATTGATAAAAGTTTAAGGTAGAGAATGTTTAATTCTTAGGGGAGGGGGAATTGTTGAAGAATAATATCTATTTAGTAGGCCCTATGGGTGCCGGTAAATCAACTGTTGGGAGATTGTTAGCGGAGACTTTAGATCTGACTTTTTTTGATAGTGATCACTATATCGAAGAGACAACGGGTGTGACGATACCTTATGTTTTTGAGCTAGAAGGAGAAGCGGGCTTTAGAGAGCGAGAGAAGCGTGCAATCGCTACATTAACAGCAAAAGAGGGCATTGTTCTTTCAACGGGTGGTGGGGCGGTTTTAGCGAAAGAGAATCGAGCGCTTTTGGCCAATAATGGAATTGTGATCTATCTCAATGTATCGCCGGAGATTCAGTATGAGCGTGTTCGATTTGATAATCAGCGTCCTCTCTTACAGCAGAAAGATCCTTTAGCTGTTCTTAAAACGTTATATCAACAGCGTGATCCGCTCTATCGGGAGGTCGCTGCATATATCGCTTTTTCAGACAATATCCCCCCGAAAGTGGTTGTTAGTGGTATCATAGAGGGCATTGTTCAAAATCGGGTGCCTCTCCCTGAGTGGCTTATAGGAAGTGATGATAGATGAAGACCTTAACTGTAGATTTAGCTGATCGCTCATATGATATTGAGATCGACAAAAACCTATTAGCAACCAAACGTTTTGTAGAGGAGTTCCCTTATACGCAGCGATTGGTTTTAACGAATAATACAATTTATGCTCTCCATTCAGATCGGATTTTATCGCTTGTAGAGGGTAATCGGGACCATGTCGTAATTATTGAAGATGGCGAGCAATATAAGAATTTGACCTCCTTTGCTCAGGTGCATACTCGTCTTTTAGAATTAGAGTTTAATCGCAGAAGTCTTTTGATAGCTTTTGGCGGTGGAGTGATTGGTGATCTTGCAGGATTTGTCGCGAGTACTTATCAGCGCGGAATCGATTTTATTCAGATTCCAACAACGCTTCTTGCACAAGTAGATAGTTCGGTCGGCGGAAAAACGGCTGTTAATCACCCATTAGGGAAAAATATGATCGGAACCTTCTATCAGCCTAAGCGGGTTTTAATTGATCTTTCATTGCTCGAAACTCTACCGCAACGGGAGTATATCAGCGGTCTTGCCGAAGTTTTAAAGTATGGTTTTATTCAGGATGCTCCTTTCTTAGAGTGGATGCGTCTCAATTATGAGGCGATTTTAGCAAAAGATCCCGAGGTTATATCGGAGATGATCTATCACTCTTGTGCTTGCAAAAAAGAGATTGTCGATCAAGATGAGCGGGAATCAGGGATTCGGGCAACTCTCAATTTAGGTCACACCTTTGGGCATGCAATTGAGAAGCTGATGAAGTATCAAGGTATTCTCCATGGCGAAGCGGTTGCAATAGGAATCAATATGGCAGGTTATCTCTCCTGTCGAATGGGGTATATCAGTAAAAAGGATCAACTCTATATTACTTCTCTCCTAGACCTCTTTGGTCTGCCGTGTATCGCGCCTGAAGCTTTTTCCGCTTCAGCATTTCTAAATGCTATGCGATTAGATAAGAAGAATGTGACACAACAGATACGCTTTGTTCTTTTAGAGAGCATTGGTAAGGCGATTATTACGGATGCCGTTCCTGAAGAGTTTATTGTTGAAGCTATAGAATTTGGAACACCATAGATGCGCAGAGATGAGTTTATGCATAAACTACCTTGGTTATCATTAGGTCCTATTGAGGAGGTAATGCGACGTGTAGAGCAACATATTAGTATGGGGCCGGGAGATTTTTTCTCTATTTATGGTCCCTCTGGTTGTGGTAAATCTCGATTTATGATGGAGTTGAGTCGCCGGTTAAATGAGTATGGGAATATTGTTGCTCGTGAAGTTACTGCTGGACAAGGATCTATCTTCACGAAAATTGCTGCTCTTTTAGAGTGTGAGGCTAGTGAAGAGGCGATTATTGAACGTCTTAAAGAGATCCCCCCTACCGGCTTAAAGATGGTGCTGCTTGTTGATGATGCTGATCAGTTAACTTCTGAGGAGCTCTCTTTTATCTATCGCACAAAAGAGGCGATCAATAAGAAAGGGCTTCGAAGAGGTGTCGAAGAGATCCATGTAGTCATTGTTCTCTTTATGGATCTTAATAATCAGGATATCTATTCAAAAGAGCTCTTATTGCATTCGAAAAGTTTTACGATGGGGCCGATCAATCATATGCAGATTAAAGAGCTGGTTTGGCATATCTATAAACATCATGGCAAAACAGCAGATTGTTCTTCTCGAGATTTAAATCGTTTACATGCATTCTCTTATGGCTATCCGGGGCGCATTGTTCGTCTTGTTACTACCGAACTTCAACCAGCATTTACCCTCAATAAAGCATTGCTCTCTTGGATTATTCTCCTCTCTATTTTAGTGATAGGGATGATCTATGCCGCTTTTAACTACGAGAAGAGCTTAGCTTTGATCGGTTTTGGGGAGAGTGAGCCGACAGAAGAAGTCTTACAATATCCAGAGATATTGATTCCCTCAAAAATTACAGAACCCTATTTTGAAGGGGTGAAAAAGGCGATCATCGAAGCTGAAAAAAGGGTGATTGCAGCCCCATTAGGGATAGTGATTATTCAGGGAGAATCTTCAAAAAATGAGGAGTCGATCGATCAATAATCATTTATCAGTCATCATTTTTTATTGAAGCATGGCAATTGCAATTTTAGATCTATGTTAGCTCGATGCCGATAAAAAATAATATTTTAAACCATTATTTTGGGAGTTTTATGGTACTACTACGTTTACAGGATGTCTCTTTAGCTTATGGCGCAAAACCGCTACTAAAGGATGTAACATTTGCTATTTCAAAAGGGGAGAGAGTCTGTTTAGTAGGCCGAAATGGGGAAGGGAAATCTTCTCTTTTAAAAGTTGTCTCTCAAGAGATTATCCCTGATGGTGGTGAAGTTGTCTTTAGTGATGATTTAAAAGTTGCCAAGTTAGACCAAGAGATTCCGGCAGATTTAGAGCAGACAGTCTATGAAGTTGTGACAAGTGGTTTGAGTCAAGTGGGTGAGAAATTACAAGCGTATCATGCAATGATTGATGCTGATGATGTGGACTTGACGAAATTAGGAGTACTGCAGAGTGAGCTCGATCGATTAGATGCGTGGACAATTGATTCGAGAGTTGCTGAAATCTTAACAAGATTAGAGCTAGATGGACAAAAGAGAATGAATGAGCTCTCCGGCGGTTGGATACGTCGTGTTCTATTAGCACGAGTTTTAGTGAGTGATCCTGATCTTATTCTTCTCGATGAGCCGACAAACCATCTCGATATTGAGATGATTGAATGGTTGGAAAAGACTTTAGTTGATCTCTATCGTGGGGCTCTGCTCTTTGTTTCCCATGATCGTCAATTTTTAGATAATGTTGCGACAAAAATTATTGAATTAGATCGAGGGAATTTAACAGAGTATCCAGGTTCATTTGCCGATTATCAACGATTTAAAGAGATAGAGCTTCATAATGAAGCGCAAGAGAATGCACTTTTTGATAAGCGGTTAGCGGAAGAAGAGGTTTGGATTCGCCAGGGGATTAAGGCGAGAAGAACACGAAATGAAGGGCGCGTTCGAGCATTGAAAGCGATGCGACAAGAGCGTAAAGAGCGTCTAGATCGCCAAGGAACAGCGCTATTACATCATGAAGAGGCACAAAAATCGGGAAGACGAGTTCTTTATGCTGAAGATATCTCCTATTCTATCGCCGGTAAAACCTTGATTAAGGATTTCACTTTTACATTGATGCGGGGCGATAAGGTTGGAATTATTGGCCCTAATGGGGTAGGAAAATCAACGCTAGTAAAACTATTGATGGGGGATCTTACCCCTGATAGTGGAGAGATTGAGCGTGGTACACAGTTAGAAATTGCCTATTTTGATCAGTTGCGTACTAAACTCGATCTAGATGCAACGGTGAGTGATAACGTTGCCGATGGAAGTGATTTTATCGAGCTCAAGGGTAAAAAAAGACATGTAATCAGTTGGTTGCAAGATTTTATGTTTACGCCTGAGCGAGCAAGAAGTCCGGTAAAATCTCTATCCGGTGGTGAACGAAATCGCCTTCTTCTCGCAAAATTATTTACTAAGCCTTTCAACTTTTTGGTGATGGATGAGCCGACAAATGATCTCGATATTGAGACATTAGAGCTGCTAGAAGAGTTAGTAGCCAATTATGAGGGAACACTTCTCTTGATCTCCCATGATCGGGCTTTTTTAGATAGTGTTGTCACCTCTGTCTTGGTCTTTGAGGGAGAGGGGAAAATTGGCGAGTATATCGGTGGTTATAGTGATTGGCAGGAGCGGCTCAAGCTTGAGAGAGCTCAACAAGCTGAGAAAATAGAAAAAACTGAAGCAACTCGTAAGAGAGAGAAAAGTAGTGCAAAAGAGTCCCCTGATAATGGGAAGACTGCCGGGAATGATCGGGAGAAGGCGGGAGATGAAAAGAAACCTAGGAAGTTGACATTTAAAGAGACTCATGAATTAGCACAACTTCCTGAAATAATTGCACAATTAGAGAGCGATATTGAATCATTAGAATCACTTGTGCAATCGGCGCAATTCTATCAAGAGAGCCATCTTTATCAGACAGAGAAGTTGACAGAGCTTGCGAAGAAGAGTGAATTGTTGGAAGAGAAATATGAACGTTGGTTAGAACTTGAAAACATTCAATAGAAATTTTGGGAAAAAAGGGTATGATTTATGACTACTCTTTCAGGAGATTAGTGAAGATGAAAATGATAAAACCTCTCGTTATATTGGGTGCAAGCCTACTCTTTTTTGGATGTTCAATGCATCGGGTTGATGTTGTTCAAGGCAATTATATTGAAGAGACTCGATTAGAAAACTTACAGCCAGGAATGACAAAGCATGAAGTGCAGATGTTATTGGGCACGCCTTTAGTTATGGATGTCTATGAGCCTGATGTTTGGTACTATGTTTTTCAACACTCTACCTCAAGCGGTGAAGTGAAGAAGGCACGGACGATTAAAGTTCACTTTGATCCACAAGGGCATTATCTCTATATAGAAGGAGATCGTGCGCCAGAAGAGATAGTTGATGAGAGTCGTTAAGAGTAGCGAGTCAAGTGTGTTAAAAGTATCGGGGCAAGAATTGTTAAGCGTCGTCCACTCGAGTAGATAAGATTTATCCTATAGGATAAATCTTATTTTCTATGCCATTATTTTATGGGGAGCACTTAATGAGTCAAAATGAAATGAACCATTATGAAATTTTATTAGCATCTCGCTCACCGAGACGGCAAGCATTGTTACAGCAACTTCAGATCAACTATAGAGCGGTTGATGTTGAAGTTGATGAGTGTGTTAAAGGGTGCATCATGCCAGAATTCTATGTTAAGAGTATGGCTGAAGCGAAAGCGATGGCAGCACTTGCCGAATATCGCGATCAAATCAGTAGTAGACGATTGCTTTTAACTGCTGATACGGTGATTAGTTACGCTGGAAAGATTATTGGAAAGCCAGAGAGTGAGGCTCATTTTCTGGAGATTATGCGTAGGCTCTCTAACAAAACCCATACAGTTTTCACAGCGATTACATTGGTTGGCCTTGATGATAAACCGGGATCTCTTGCGACTGCAAAAGAGAAGTTTGTCACAATGTTGAGTGAGAGTTCAGTGACATTTTCAATTTTGCCGGAAGACTTTATTCATCATTATTGGCAAAGTGGGGAACCGCAAGATAAAGCTGGTGGATATGCGATTCAAGGAATGATGGCTGGTTATATAGAATCTATCGAAGGAAGTTATTCCGGCATTATGGGGTTGCCGCTATTTGAATTGAGGAAAGCTCTGGAAGAATTTGGTTATTATCTGATGGAGAGAGAATAACCGGCCGGAATAGATATATTGACGGAAGATCTGGTGTGTATCTGATAGATAAATAATCTAGAGAGCGTAAATAGAGGATGGGGTAAATAGAAATGGTCCCGGTGATAGGAATAAGTTTGTTTGATAACTATTTCTAGCATAGATTGTATCTTAAACATAAATATCGGTTTAAAAGATGAATTCATTAAAGAGAGAAGAAGAGAAGCAAGAAGTTGCACAAAAAGAGAGTGTTGAGCGCTCAACAACTGAACTTCAAGAGAGAGCTATTGAAGATCCCTCTATAGAGGAGGAGGAATCCCCAACCCTTTATAATGATGTTGCGGTTGAGGCTTCTCATGCCGAGTTATTAAACGAGCCTCTCGAATTTACTGTAAAAGAGTATGATGGTGATGAGGCGATGGGTATTACTGGTATTGCCGGTGGTGTTGAGTCGAGCAGTGGTTTAACACACCTGAAAGCTCCTTCATTTGTTGCAGATCGATCGACGCCAGAGCTATTAGACGTAACGTTAGAGAATGATGCTGTTAGCGCCTCGAAACTTAGTGCTGAAAGTAGAAGTGACTATTTGACCGGGGAGCGTTTAGAGCCTGTGATCTCCGATCAAACTGATCATCAGGTCGAATCTTTTAGTGCAGTTGATCCACTTCCTATCGATAATCTTAAGGAGATGGAGCAGGTAACAACAACTACGTCAGCAGAAAATGATGAATCGGGTAGCGATGAGCAACATATTAAGCCTCCAAAAAAACGACGAGGGAGTCAATTAGGTATGGGATGGTTTCAAGGATTTAGTCTATTTGTATTTGGCTTGCTCTTTATTGGGCTGGCTGCATTTGCCTATTTTATGTTTGGAGAGGAATCGCTCTATAATGGCAAGGAAGTTAAATATGTCGCAGTCCCTAATGAGGACTCAGGTGCGATGGCGGCATTGAATCCTGCAATTCCAGAAGAGGAGCGTCAGCGTTATATCTATGTTCCTAAAGCGCCAAGAGAGGTTGTTGATGTTGCGGAAGTGGAAATGCCATTGTTAGATGGGGCAGAAGAGCAGACATTTACTCAGGTGGAAATACTGAGTCGTAATGATGCCGCCGGCGATGATGAGATCTCTGTAGAGACAATGGTGGAAGAGTCTCCTGCTTTAACATTACTATCGCTTGATGATTCGGTAGGGGATCTCTCGCAAGAAGATCAGGCGCTAATTGATGGTTATCTTCTTCAGGCTGATATTGCCTATACGCAGGGTAATTATGTGGGTGTTGATCAAAATGATGCTTACCATTACTATCAAGAGGTTTTGAAATTAGATCCAGAAAATAGTGCAGCGCAACAAGGTCTACTCAATATTGCAGATATCTACTATCGTAGTGCTTATGATGCATATAATTATGGGCAGTTAGATATTGCAGAGCAGTATGTTGCAATAGGTTTAGTTGTTCAGCCTAATCATAGCGCGCTCTATCAGCTTAAAGCGGTCATAGATCAGAAGCGAGCAGAATCTCAATTTGATATCCCTACCTTTAATCAGGGAGTGCAAGGCTTCCAGTTTGAATAGAGATGCGCGCTTAGAGTTATGAGAAGTTACGACTATTCAACTTAAGTAAGTGTAAAGAATTGAATAGATAAGTAGAGATAAAAGTATAGAGAAAGTACAAAAAGGCCCTAGAGATTTTAGATCTTTAGGGCCTTCTACTTATAAGTTACTTAAAAATTACTTAAGAGTAATTTACTTAAGAGTAATTTATTATTGCTCGCTCTTTTCGATCTCATTCTCTTCAGTTGAGATTAAGGCATCTACAAACTCATTTGAGTTGAATGGACGGAGATCATCGATTGTTTCACCGACACCAATAAAACGAATTGGAATCTCAAGTTCTTCGGCAATAGCAAAGAGGATTCCTCCTTTCGCCGTTCCATCAAGTTTCGTAAATGTCATCCCGGTAATCGGAACAGTTTCATTAAATTGGCGTGCTTGATTGAGTGCATTTTGACCGGTAGAAGCATCAACGACCAGCATCACCTCATGGGGAGCGCTTGCATCATGACGTTTAACTACACGGTTAATTTTTGCTAGTTCCTGCATTAATCCTGAGTCAGTATGGAGCCTGCCGGCAGTATCAGCAATTAGGATATCGATTTTTCTAGCTTTCGCAGATTCCATAGCATCAAAGATCACAGATGCCGGATCAGCTCCCTCTTTTTGCGAAATCACAGGGATCTTATTTCTTTCACCCCAGACTTGTAATTGCTCTACCGCTGCAGCTCTAAAGGTATCGCCGGCAGCTAACATGACAGAACGGCCTTCAGCTTGAAACTTCTTAGCCAATTTCCCGATGGTTGTTGTTTTTCCAACACCATTTACGCCGATCATTAAGATGACATAAGGAGTATGCTCTTCATCGATCACTAATGGTTTTGAAACCGGCTCTAAAATTGCTTTCATCTCTACTTTGAGGGCAGCAAAGAGCTCATCAACATTAGAGAGTGATTTGCGAGAGACAGAATCGCGAATAGAGGTCAGAAGTTGATCAGTGACATTGATACCTACATCCGCCATTAAAAGACGAGTTTCTAACTCTTCTAAGATCTCTTCATTGATCTCTTTCTTACCGAGAAATAGATCTGCAAGCCCTTCAGTAATATTATTACGAGTCTTACTTAAGCGACTTGTTAAGCGGGCAAAAAAGCCCTTTTTCTGTTTGGGTTTTTCTTGAGTAACTTCTACATACTCCTCAACCACAACCTCTTCATTCTGCTTTTCATCTACTGAGTGATCTAATTTTTCCTCAGATGCTTCTATTGCGATCCCAGCTGCGTTTGGAGTCTCTTTTTCGTTAGTCTCTTCCTTTGGTTCATCTTGCTCTTGAGAAGGGGAGTTTTCTGAGAGTGATTCAGTGGAAGAGGTTTTAGCAGAAGGTGATTCGACTGCGCTCTCCGTTACGACAGATTCCTCTTTAGTTATCTCACTTTGTGGTTGATGATCATCTTCCGGAATCGAGTTTTCAGTTGCAGCTTCCTCTACCGCCTCTTTAGCATCAGTAGCAATTTCTTCTAGAAATTGATGCTGTGCTGGTAACTCTTTAGGAGAATGATGTTTCTCATGAGGTTTGACGGAATCTTTAAATTCATCGGCAATATCATGAGCAACTTCTTTAACTATCTCTTCTACAGTGGAGAGAGGGAATGACTCTTCCTGAACCGATGTCAGCTTTTCATCTGTAATAGGAGGCTCGACCGTCTCAATAGGAGATTGTTCCTGAATAGGAGTCTCTTTAGGGGGAACGTTCTCCTCTTTTTTGCCGCCAAATAATCTACTAAACCAACCTTTTTTCTTTTCAGCCATAATCTCTACTTCTTAGTTTGATATTCTGTTTTAGAATCTATAAATGGGGGTTAAATTTAAAGGTTATTCTATCAGTTAATCTTAGAGTTTGCTCTTTTCTCTACTTATGGTATTATTCTAAATCTTAATTAGGTTCATTAGGCTCTGTTAGCAGATAGCGATATGGAGTTAGGGTTGACTAATTATTAGCTAAACCAAAAATAAGGCTTGTCAAACTCCAAAATATATTGCATTATATGCATCTTGCTTCAGGCGTATAGCTCAGTTGGTTAGAGCGCCACCTTGACATGGTGGAGGTCGTTGGTTCGAATCCAATTACGCCTACCAAATCTATAAGGGCCTTTAGCTCAGTTGGTTAGAGCTCTCGACTCATAATCGAGCGGTCGCTGGTTCGAGCCCAGCAAGGCCCACCAACTAAAGAGTAAGGCAGTAATTATAAGCTATAAAGCCCAACAAATTACATTTGTTGGGCTTTTTTGTGAGCAGTAGTCAAAAGATGCATGCATATTGCATGAGTAAAGTCTTGTGATTCATCATTTTGAAAAAATAATTATTAGAGAAGTTATCATTAATTAGTCATTAGGGAATACCTTTACCATGCATTTTATTAATGGTTTTGGTAGGGCAGAATAATAGAGTTGTCGTTTCAATAATAATGGTTGTCAGTTAGTTAACTGTTGACTGTTGAATTATGCATCGAATGCTTTAAGTCGTTATCAACTATTAAAATAAATGTGGCACTTCTATTGCGGATATTTAAATATGAAAAAATTTTTTTTCAATCAAAAAATCAAAGGCCTTTTTAGAAAAGCAGGCCTGTTGCTAGGGTTATTGCTTTTAGTTTCTGCTCCTGCATTTTCGGCTTGTAAAGTTACCAGTCTTTATACAAGTACTTATGGGAATTCATCTGCTTTGCCGAATCATATGGATAATGTTTTCTATTTTGATCAAAATGCACTTCCTATTAGTTTTACTCTTGAGGCAATGGTTTATTGTAGTAAAGTCGCAACCCTCACTTTTTATCCTATGGATAGCATAGGGGGGTATAATGCCAATTATACGCGAGCGACGAACATATTGTTTCGGGATTTAAATCCCTCACGTGTTGAAGGGACGATCACAACAACAGTTACCCCGCTTCGTGAAAATAAAACGGTTCAATCAGTTTCAAATTTCTTTACAAGACATACGAGCTATGCAGGTAGCACAACTTTTTACGGTGGTCAGAATTTTCGTATTCGTGCTCATATTCCTGCATTAATGGTCTATTCGGCTATGTCAGGTAATGGAAAAGAGTATGAAACGGGGGGGATGATTTTTTCTTTGATTGATGAAGACAGTTCAGCTACTTCGGTAAGATTAACCGTTAGTGCTCTGTTAAGGTCTATACGCGATAACGTTTGTTTACGGGGAGCTTTTAAAGCGACTGTTGATAGACCTACGGTAAATTTTGGTAGCATTAGTAAAAATGAAGTGGAAGCCGGTAAGATTTATCGGGAGCCATTTGCTATTAATGTAGTAAAAACGAATAACAATTGTAAAGCACCTATAATGCCTAGAGTCGTTTTTAATTCGGGAACGCTCTACAACGATACTATGGTAGATTTACAAAATGGATTAGTTCTAAAACTGAAAGATGAAAAGAATCGAGAAGTTAAATTTGGGCAAGCAAGTGGGGTCGGCACTATATCAGATTATAATAGTCAGCCTCTAAACATGAAGTTTAATGCAGAAATTCAACAATCTCCAAGTAAAGGTCCTATAAAGTCTGGTGATTTTTCTAGCGTTATTATTTATACGATGGAATATTATTAACTAAGAGTTTTGCGCGGTTGGTCTTGATTTTGAATACCCCAAAGGTTATGCAAGCTTTTGGGGTGTTTTTTATGGATGAGATATGCATGCGCTCAATTATTTTTTAGTATCTTTAGTGGTTAAATTTCAATGGCTAAATTGGCTAAATTCAAGTGGATAACAACCTACCGATAATCATTATATGTTCCTATCCCAAAGTCATAATATTTTTCAATAAGTTGAAATATCATTGCTCCCTCTTTAAGAGGAACTGTATGAGGTTTGAGTAGGGCACCATATTGATCGAGCGTCTGTAGATACTCATCGAGCATCTCTTTCGATTCTTGATCTGCGAGAAATAGTAGTAGCGAGTGTTCTGCTTTCTGGTATTTGGCTACATCTTTTATTTCGCTAGGATAATCAATAAGGGATATTTGGTAGGGTGTTTTAATCTCTTGTTCTTCTGAAAACTCCTCTATTGTGATAGTGCTATGTGAAGCGTTTGCTCGATGGTTTTGATTAAGGTTATGAAACTGCTCGTTAAGAAGAGTTGTAATCATTTCTGTTAGCTGTTCGGTTGAGCGAATGCTCTCAGTGAATCTCTCTGTTAATTTATCAGCCATCATTTTACTGCGAATAAGATAAGAGAGAAGCGGCTGAAAAGAGGTATTTTGCATAATATCCTTGTTGGTTGATAAAAAGGGGTGCTTTCCTCGACACTCCCTTGAGTGAGTAGTGTTATGGGGTTATCGATTTTTCTAGAGGTTGTTTATAAGCAAAAGCTTGCTGAAGCGTATCAATCTCGCGCTGAATACTATCAAATCCCTCAATTTTTGGAATTGACTTAATCTCTTCTATTTCTGAGTATTGAGCGGCATTTGCTAGCGTCTCAAAGAGAAAGAGGAGCGAGGCTAAGTCTTGCTCTTTAAGTATTGGGCGTGATGATCTCTCTGTGGCGCGCTCAAGAAGAAAGGCTAACTTTTCCATCGAGTAGATAATAGGCCAATAGTACTCGAGTAACTCTCTCTTTTTGGGAATCTCGCCAATCGCAGCATTGTAGAGTGCCATGAGATTATTTAAGTTGGTTCTCATCTTTATCAGGCGCGCCTGAATCTGCTTTTCAGTACTCACTTTCTTTTGTGAGAAGAGGAGTAGAATCATCTGAGATTGATTGCGTAATGTGCGCATTAAAATACGGGGAATCCGTACCGATGCAGATCTTTTTCCCATCAGTAAGACACCAATAATTCCGATGCTACTTCCTATTACGACATCAATCATTCTTGCGCCTGAAAAGTGGAAAAAGGAGAATTCACCGCCGGTGATTGTTTCTGCTAAAAGGAGAGCATTAGGTGTAATGAAGATAACCGCTAAGCCGTAGTTACGAACAATAAAGAGCTCAATGATTGCTGTAAAAAAGAGGATAAAGAGTGCAACAGGATAGCCGGAAGGCTTAAAATAGAGAATAGAGCTAGCGATAATTATTCCGATAAATGTGCCGATAGAGCGCTGAATAGCTCGATGCAATGTCGCGATCATCGATTCTCCTGACATTACGGCGACACAAGAGAGGGGAATCCAATATGAACGGGTAAAGTCGAAGCTATAGGCGATAAGTGCCGCAATTGTTGTAACAATACTAAAGCGGATAGCGGTTAGAAAAACAAGGGAGTTTTGATCAAAGGCGTTGACTAGCAGATCTTTCACTTTAGTTTTACTCTCTAGCGTCACCGGCTCGAGTTCTGTCAGAGAAGCGTGCAATGCTTGCTCCATCCGCTCTAGATATGAAGTTATTTTGGTCATTGATGCGGGAAGCATCGGTAATAAAAGTGAGGAATCTCTCTTCTCCTCTTTCATGGCGCCTTTATTTTTATAGTTGTTTCTATCTCTTTTGGCGAGGAATTTATGATTGATTCCCGCTTCGATAGTTTTGAGGTAGCGAATCACCTCCGGGTCGATAGGACGGCTTTCATCAGAGTAATTGTTGAGTATTGTTAGAAAGTACTCATTCCCCTCAATGGCAAGATGTAGCAGTCGGCGATAAGTTTCAGAGGGTTGCCAAGGCAGTTCGCCGGCAATAAGAGTGTCAAAGCTCTCTTTAAATACGCCCATCGTCTTATATTTCTCTTCTTGAAATTGAATAGTCCCAATACTTTCGCTAAGCGTTATTAATTGTTGATATGCTCTACGAATAGCTCTAATTTCGGGGCGATGAGGATTGAGAAGAAAACCGCTCATAGCGATAATCCAAGAGAGAAGCGCTCCTAAAGAGACCAATCCTGCACGTGTTAAAGCGCCGGCAAAATCTGTTTCTGACATATCCGCCGTCAGGGCAAAGATGAGGACAAAAAAGATGGCAGAAGGACCAATAAAGCGCAATGCATTGAAGATAAAGAGGCTAATGCCGGCTATAAGACCCATGACGATAGCCACGGCAAGAGGGTAGGGTGATAGCAGAGATCCTAGAAAAGAGCAGGTAACAATGGTAAGGGCAACAAAGAGGAGACGCTTTGAGAGCTGTGCATAAGGAATAGGAAAAGCATAAAGATAGGTAAACCCACCTAGCCCGGCAATCAGTCCATATTGCAATTGACCTAACCAGATTCCAATTAAGATCGGAAGAGTCATCGCAACTCCTGCCCCAATAGCTCGCTCCCATGGCCAGGGGCGATTGTTTACGGCGATAGCCTCTTTAAGAAAGTTTGTTACTTTTTTTATCATATGCTCTTAAAAATTTTAAAGTTTTTTAAAGTTAAAGCGATCAAGGAAGGTGGATATGTCTGTTGATAGATCTTTTTAGATGCTTTTAGAGGACTCATTATACTTTAAAGAGGGGAGTTGAGCGGTAAAGTATTGTGGTTTTAAGGTAGATCACATCTACTATGGGGAATAAAGTAGGGCAGTTTTTCTCGATTTAGGCTACAATATTGCACAAATTTTTTTGATCTCTCTTTCCTATTACTCTCCGATATTAATATATTTTCTCATCCATTTTTTGATGGAGTATATTGATCAATTATGTGATCAATGATGATGACTGAATGGTTTAATCTGAATGGATTAATCACCTGTTTTGATCAATGAGATTGGCGAATATTAGATCGATGAATATTAGATCGATTATTCCAAGTTGATGAGACCGGTGTTGGTGATGGCTGATAGCTAATCAGTTTTTAGATATTGTGATATTGCCATTGTCAGGGGATGGAATTTTAGTGAGAGGAGATTATTTAATCTATTCACCGCTGGTGCTCTGTTAGAAACAAAAGGTATTTATGAAACTGCTTCACGAAAGAATTATCCAAGATGGTTTGGCATTTGATGATGGAACCTTGAAGGTTGATAGCTTTATTAACCATCAAATGGATCCAATCTTGATGAAATCAATTGCGGTAGAGTTTGTTCGCCGTTTTGCAACGCTTCCGATTAATAAGATTATTACAATTGAGGCAAGCGGTATTGCACCAGCGATTATGTTAGGCTATCTACTTGAGCTTCCTGTTGTATTTGTTAAGAAGAAAACTCCAAAAACAATGGAGAAGATGTATCTCTCGACAGTCTACTCTTTTACCAAGGATCGCACCTACAATGTTTGTGTGAGCGAAGAGTATCTCTCTAAAGAAGATAATGTTCTCTTTATCGATGACTTTTTGGCAAATGGTAATGCGGCATTGGGCGTTAAATCATTAATTGATCAAGCGGGCGCAACGCTATCAGGAATGGGCTTTATTATTGAGAAGAGTTTCCAAGAAGGGCGGGCAAGGTTAGAGAAAGAGGGGATTAATGTTCAATCTCTCGCGCGTGTTGCTTCTCTTGCCGGTGGACAGGTTTCATTTATTGAAGAGTAGTTTCTATGCGTCATCTGAAACATCATTTGAAGTGTAATTTGGAAACACGAATCGTAGGAGTATTTAGAGAAGGATTCTAATAAAAGAGAATCTCGACAAGGACAGATGGATATTTTATTAATTACATTAAATGCGCGTTATTCTCATGCATCACTGGGTCTTCGTTACTTAAAGGCGAATCTTTATGAGTTAGAAGAGCGAGCAGAGATCCTTGAATTTACGATTCAGCAGAATAGGGAAGCGATGTTAGAAGAGATCTATCATCGCCAACCTAAAATAGTCTCTTTTGGAATTTATATTTGGAATTTTAGGGAGACGACGCTTCTTATTCGAGATCTTCGCGCCTTAATGCCGGAGTTGATTATTACGATCGGCGGACCTGAAGTCTCCTATGAGTATGAAGAAATCGAGATCTTTCCTCTTATCGATTACCTTATTACCGGTTGGGGGGATGTCAGTTTTTATCAGTTAGCAAAATCTCTGCTGATTGAAGGAAAGCCTTGGGAAAGTAAGGTGATTAAGGGGATTGAGCCGCCTCTCTCGGAGATCAAGTTACCCTATTACCTCTATACAGAAGAGGATATTAAACATCGAACCGTCTATATAGAGGCTTCTCGAGGATGTCCCTTTAAGTGTGAATTTTGTCTCTCAAGTCTTGATAAAACGGCATGGCGTTTTCCTCTAGAGCCCTTTTTAGCGGCGATGGATGATCTTTACCAGCGAGGATTACGACAATATAAGTTTGTTGATCGAACTTTTAACTTAAAGAAAGATTTCACGCTTGCAATTTTAGATTTTTTTCTACAAAAAATTGCCGAGAATTCAGATGAGCCGCTCTTTCTTCACTTTGAGTTAGTTCCTGATTATCTCTCAGATGAGCTGAAGGAGAAGATTTTAGAGTTCCCAGATGGCTCATTGCAGTTTGAGATCGGAATTCAGACGCTCAATAGTACAACACAACATCTTATCTCTCGACGCACAAATCTACCGGTGGCAAAAGAGAATATTTCTTGGCTTTCTAAAAATACAGATGTACATCTTCACGTGGATCTGATTGTCGGTCTGCCAGATGAGGATCTAGAGAGCTTTGCAGTAGGTTTTAATGAGCTTTGGTCGTGGGAGCCTCAAGAGATTCAAGTGGGGATTTTAAAGCGCCTCAAAGGTGTGCCTATTATTCGCCATACCAATGAGTTTCAATACCGATTTAGTCAAGAGCCCCCTTATTCAATCTTACAAAATCGTGAATTACCATTTCCAGAGGTGATGGAGATGGAGCGATTTGCGAAGTTTTGGGATCTTATTGCCAACTCAGGGCGTTATCGTGCAACATTACCATTTATTCTAGGGGCTAAACCTTTTGAGGAGTTTCGGGCGCTTTCGCGCTATCTCTATCAAACATTTAATCGAGCCTATGGGATTGCTTTAGATCGACTCTTTAAAGCGATCTACCTCTATCTTGTAGAGGAGAGAGGTTATAGTGAGGAGAGCGTTCGCGATGTGATGCGGGAGGATTTTCTGCGTACAGGGATTAAAGGGTGGCCTAAATACCTTGGCGAGAGACCTGATGAGTTGCTCTTTGAGAGAGATCGAAAAGCAGGTAAAGATGAGCGACTCCATGAAGCATTGCCTCAACGACAACGGCAACATAGAGTCTAAAGTATGTGCCTAAAGAGAGTTTAAAGAGTCCTAGCGACTGTGATCACTAATCAGGCATGAGTTGCGGCGCAACACTATAAAGTGGAGAGAGATTGCGGCTTTGGAAGGGAAGTAGTTGCCATGCAGATTGAGTGGCAAGTTCTTTAAGTTTCTGATACTTTTCTGTGTCCGCTTCACCACCCATTGGCGCTTTAATATAGAGGCATGACCCGGTTCCGGTAATATAAGGGTCAAGATCGAGAGCTGTTAGTTGCTCAACGATTTGCTCCATTTTGGGATAATGGTGATATATTGCCGGCAAGCAATCATTAATTGCGCGAGATTGATCGAAGTAATACTCACTCATAAGTGTTGAATCTCTAGGGAGAAAAGGGCTTTCAAAGATCACTTTTGTACTGATGTGTATGCCGGGATTGATCATTAAAAAATGCTCTTCAGGTAGTGAGAGCGGAGTTAATTTTTCGCCAATTCCTTCTCCCCATGCACTTTTTCCATAGATAAAGATAGGCACATCTGCCCCTAACTGACTCCCAATCTCAATCAATTTTGCCATTGAGAGGTTAAGCTCCCATAGTCTGTTTAAGACAATGAGTGTTGTTGCTGCATTTGAGCTTCCTCCACCGATGCCGGCACCCATCGGGAGATTCTTGATCAGATCAATGACGACTCCTTTTTGACAGTGAGTTGCTTTCTTGAGTGCCATAATTGCGCGATAGATTAGATCTTCCTCTTTGGGAAAGCTCGAGTGTGAATAGAGAAAGGTGATCTCAGGCTGCTCGGTTATTTGATAGCCGATCTCATCATAGAGGTCGGTAAATTGAAAGATAGTCTGTAAATAGTGGTAACCATTAGCTTCGCGACGAATAACGCGAAGCATCCGGTTAATTTTGGCCGGAGAAGGGTAGTAGTGCATTATCGAATAATCCAGTTATCAATAAGAAAACGTAAGCGAATATCATCACCTCGAGTGATCGTCATTTTTAAAGGAAGCTCTAAACCGCTCTTAGTGGTCCACTCTTGGTAGCTAATGCTCCAGCCATCTTCATTAAAACGCTCCACTTTTCCATTTTTATCATAGGTAACGGAGGTTGTAGGATGGTAAGGCTTTCCTTTAATCCAGTTTTGCGTTCCGGAAACGGGCCATTCAATTCCTGTTAAGTTATAAAATAGCTGATCAGGTCCATGATCTTTAAAGGTCTGCTCATCGATTGTGATCGTTGATTCGTGATCGTTGATCTGAATATCAGCCCGCCCTTGAGCAAATGGCCCCTGAATAATGATATTGATAGCATCATTTTTGGCTTTTTCAATGGCAAAGCTAACCTGGCCGCTCTGCGTAGGGTGCTTGATGGCGGTTCTTCCAAAAACTTTATAGTAATCAGATTCCTCTAAAGACCCATAATTAGGGGTTGTACAGGCAGTAATTACTGTCGATAGAAAAATAAAAGGGATAATTTTTGATCTTTTCATGGTTTTTTAAAAAAAGTTTGATAGAATTGTTTCCGTCGTTACACAGCGCAGAAAGAAAACTCCTAAATAAGAGTCATATTCTACACTTTGAGGCGACTTATAAACAGAAGTTAAGTTGGTCGAAAATAAGACAAAAATAAAACTAGACTTCAAAAGATAAATGTTTATAATAGTTGTTCTTCTGATGGGCTATAGCCAAGCGGTAAGGCAGCGGGTTTTGATCCCGCCATTCCCAGGTTCGAATCCTGGTAGCCCAGCCATATTATGAAAGGTATTGCACTGTAATTGAGTTGATTATGTCAAGAGGTAAATTACAAATGGTTGCAATACCTTTTTTCTATTTTAATTTTCGAAAATTTTCTTTATTGATAGAGGATTCTTTGTAATGAGTAGCAAAGACCAGATGATGGTGTTTACCGGCAACGCCAATCCAGAGTTAGCTAAGAAGGTAGTTGAGCATTTAGGACTTGAGTTAGGGGATGCGACAGTAGGGCGTTTCTCAGATGGAGAGGTAATGATCTCTATCAATGAAAATGTTCGTGGTAAAGATGTCTTTTTTATTCAGCCAACTTGCTATCCTACAAATGATAACTTGATGGAGCTTCTGGTTGCTTGTGATGCACTGCGTCGTGCATCAGCAGGTAGAATTACAGCCGTTATTCCTTATTACGGTTACTCACGACAAGATCGTCGTCCTCGTTCAGCGCGAGTGCCTATTTCGGCAAAAGTTGTTGCAAATATGATTACAAGCGTGGGCTGTGATCGAGTATTGACAATCGATCTTCATGCGGATCAAATTCAAGGTTTCTTTGAGATTCCAGTGGATAATATCTATGCATCATCTGTTATTCAAAATGATATTATTGCGCAAGGTGCTGAAGATATTACTGTAGTTTCTCCAGATGTTGGTGGTGTTCTTCGCGCTCGTTCAGTTGCAAAGCAGATTCCTGGTGCAGATTTAGTGATTATTGATAAACGTCGTCCTGCTCCTAATGTTGCAGAAGTGATGAATATTATCGGAGAAGTTGAAGGGCGCAACTGTATTATCGTTGATGATATTGTTGATACTGCTGGTACTTTGGCATCTGCTGCGAAGGTTTTAAAATCTCGTGGAGCGAAGACAGTAAGAGCATATTGCACTCATCCGATCTTCTCAGGTAAGGCAATTGAAAATATTGAAGGTTCAGGGCTTGACGAAATGATTGTAACTGATACAATACCCCTCCGTGAAGAAGCAAGAAATTGTAATAAGATTCGAGTTCTCTCAATTGCTGATGTGATTGCTAATACAATTAGTCGCATTCATGAAGAAGAATCAGTTAGTACACTCTTCTCAATGGAATAAAAGTTATTGGGCTATAGCCAAGCGGTAAGGCAGCGGGTTTTGATCCCGCCATTCCCAGGTTCGAATCCTGGTAGCCCAGCCATATTGAAAAGGTATTACTCATTTGAGTAATACCTTTTTTCTTGCCTGATCTTCTTGCGATGGGGAGATTCTTCAGCAATCTGCCTGGGCATTCTATATAATAGAGAATCGAAATTAGAGATCAGATAAATTAAGATCAGCCGAAATCGGAAGAGATCGGGCGAGGTCAGATGAATTAACTTGAGGAGAAGTTTATGTCACGTAAAGTTTTTTGTGTTAAATTGCAAAAAGAAGCAGATGGAATGCCAAGACAGATGTATCCTGGTGAATTGGGGAAGCAGATTTTTGAAAATATCTCTAATGAAGCATGGCAGCAGTGGTTAAGAGCGCAAACGATTTTGATCAATGAGTATCGTATTAATCCGCTTGACCCTAAGTCGAGAGAGTTTTTAGAAAAGCAGATGCACGATTTCTTCTTTGGAGATGGCGCAGATATGCCA
The DNA here is from genome assembly GCF_003121895.1 of Ignatzschineria cameli. Classification (GTDB taxonomy): domain Bacteria; phylum Pseudomonadota; class Gammaproteobacteria; order Cardiobacteriales; family Wohlfahrtiimonadaceae; genus Ignatzschineria; species Ignatzschineria cameli. The sequence goes on along the minus strand of NZ_QEWW01000001.1, from coordinate 738,594 downwards.
GAGGCATTTAAGCCTGAGTAGTTTGATGCTATCTTGCATATAGTAGAGATATATAGCAGATAATGATTGAAAAGATCACTAGATGAGAGTGTAGATAGAAAGCACTCACTAGTCGCATTTGTTGGTGGTTTTGAGAGGATATGAATTCAATTCATATCCTTTTTTTATCTCTATAGTCATTTTTTTAAAAATATTGAGATAGAAATATTGAGAGAGGGATGTTGAGTAAAATATTGCAATGAATGCTTCCTTAAAAGCAATTTCTTAAAAGCGATTACTTAAAATAAAACTTGAACTCTTTTTAAAAAGAGGTTATGGTTTTTCTTATGAAAACTAAAAATATCGCACTACTACCACTACGACTTATTCTGCTGTAACCGCAATGGTTGCAGCCTAAATCTGCTCATTTTAAAGATTTTAGAAGTCCGTAGTTTTTTTTGGTGTGATTATGAATCCGTTAGTTTGTCTCTCAGAAAATAATATCTCAATAAAGATCGCGATAGGGCGTTATCATTTCGTCCGTTGGCATGTTTTAACATATAGCTTGCGACTTATCTGCTCTCTCTAATTGAGGAAGAGGAGATCGAGTGCAGGCGGTCGATTGTTAATCAATAGTCCAATACAGATCAGAGCATTGCCGGCAATAGCTTCATCTCCTCCTCCATTAAATCATTAGATAGATCATTAGATAGATCATTAGATATGATTGTTAAATATGATTACTAGAATAATTGCACAGTAATAGAAATAGAATACTAATAAAAGTAGAGGAGAATTTAATTATGGTTCCTAATCCTGAACAGAAATATCAACGATTTGAAGTCCCCAACTATACAAACCGTACTTGGCCCAATAAAGAGATTACAAAAGTACCACGTTGGTTGAGTTCAGATTTACGTGATGGAAATCAATCATTGATTGAGCCGATGAGTGTTGAGAAGAAGATACGGATGTTTGATCTCTTAATCGAGTGTGGTTTTAAGGAGATTGAAGTAGGATTCCCATCCGCATCTGAGACGGAGTTCAATTTTGTGCGAAAATTGATTGAGGAGGATCGGATCCCGGAAGATGTGACGATTCAGGTGTTAACTCAATCTCGTCAAGATCTAATTATTAAGACTTTTGAAGCCTTAAAAGGGGTCAAAAAAGCGATTATTCATTACTATAACGCTGTCTCGCCAACATTTAGACGTGTTGTGTTTAAGATGGAAAAGCCTGAGATAAAATCATTGGCAGTTAAAGGGGGAGAGATGATTCTTGCTGAGTCTCTAAAATATCCTGAAACTGAGTGGCATTTTGAGTATTCTCCAGAGATCTTTTCTGATGCAGAATTACCCTTTTCGCTTGAAGTTTGTGAAGCTGTTTGTGCTGTCTTCAAACCGACTCCAGAGAATAAGATTATTTTAAATTTGCCGGCAACGGTTGAGATGTCAACGCCTAATGTCTATGCCGATCAGATTGAGTGGTTTTGTGATCATATTAGTTGCCGAGATTCTGTGGTGATTAGTGCGCATGTTCATAATGACAGAGGTTGTGCGGTTGCAGCGACGGAGCTTGCACTTATGGCAGGGGCTGATCGTGTAGAGGGCTGCCTTTTTGGGCATGGCGAACGTACCGGAAATGTGGATTTAGTCACAGTTGCGCTTAATATGTACTCGCAAGGACTTCATCCAGGATTAGATTTTGGCAAGATTAATACAGTGGTTAGAGAAGTGGAATATTGTACCGATCTACCGGTTCATCCTCGCCATCCTTATGCTGGAGAACTTGTCTTTACCGCCTTCTCAGGATCACATCAAGATGCGATCAGAAAAGGATTATCTGATATGAAGGAGAATCCTGAGCAACATTGGCGAGTTCCTTATTTGCCAATTGACCCATTTGATTTAGGTCGCTCTTATGAAGCTGTTATTCGTGTTAATAGCCAATCTGGAAAGGGGGGAGTCACCTATCTTTTAGAAGAGGATCATGGTATTGAGCTTCCGCGTCGTCTCCAGATTGAATTTAGTAAAGTTGCGCAAGAGGTGGCTGATGGTGAAGGCGTTGAGCTTACTTCGGATCACCTTTATGAGATCTTTGAGAGAGAGTATTTCAATATCAATCCGTTATTAGAGATCAAAACTCCGATCGACATAGAAGAGGATGCAGAAGGTAATAGCTCAATGAAGTTAACATTAAAAACGCCTATGGGTGAAAAGGCATTGGAAGCGACAGGAAATGGTCCGATCGCCGCGCTTGTTAATGGTGTTAATGCGCTCTTTGGTTGGGATGTGGATGTGGTTGATTATAATGAACATGCAAGAAGTAAAGGTTCATCAGCCCATGCAGTTTCGTATGTGGAGATGCAGATCGGTAATCGTACGCTTTTTGGTGCAGCAACACATGCTAATACCTCACGATCATCGCTCAAAGCCGTTATTTCTGCATTAAATAGAGCATTGGCGAAGGAGTATCTGACATTTAACGCATAATCAAAGGTGCCATATAGTTGGTAAAATGGCTAGGGACTAATTTACGGTCTACATTCTAAATTGAAGGGTGATATCTAATCTAAATAGAAGGTATCACCCTTTTATATATTTTAGGTGGATAAAACTCTCTACATGCTTTATAGATCATTGATGTCGTGATGATTTAAAGATCGCCATCACTAATTGAGTGATATTAGAAGTACCGATGATAGCCCGCTCTTTATAGTGAGACTCGATATTTTATTCGGCATATAATGGGAGAAAATGGTAGAATTACCGGAACTAATTGAATCCTTTTTAAACTTTTTTAAAGCTTATATATCGCTAAAAGAGCCTTAGAAGAGTTTTTTTACTATTGAACATTAAAAGAAGAGAAGTATGACATATTTATTTACCTCTGAATCAGTATCAGAAGGCCATCCAGATAAGGTGGCAGATCAGATCTCTGATGCTGTCCTTGATGCTCTTATTAAAGAAGATAAGGGTGCGCGAGTCGCTTGTGAGACACTTGTTAAGACGGGTGTGGCGATCGTTGCTGGTGAAGTAACTACAAATGCTTGGGTCGATCTTGAAGATCTTGTAAGACGTGTAATTACAGATATTGGTTATGATTCTTCAAAAGTAGGTTTTGATGGTAAAACCTGTGGTGTATTAAATATCATTGGAAAGCAGAGCAGTGAGATTGCACAAGGGGTAGATCGTAAACTCCCCGAAGAGCAGGGAGCTGGAGACCAAGGATTAATGTTTGGTTACGCCTCTAATGAGACTGATGTCTTAATGCCGGCACCAATTACATTTGCCCATCGTTTGATGGAGTGTCAATCTGAAGCACGTAAGAGTCGCCAATTGTCATGGTTGCGTCCAGATGCGAAGAGTCAGGTTACTTTTGCTTATAATAGTGATGGCTCGATCTCGCATGTTGATGCTGTCGTCCTCTCGACACAACATGATGAAGAGGTGAAAGCGAAAGATTTAGAAGAAGCGGTGATGGAGTTAATTATTAAGAAGACTCTACCTGCTGAGTGGTTGACGAAAGAGACGAAATACCACATCAACCCTACAGGAAGTTTCACCATCGGTGGACCAGTTGGTGACTGTGGTTTGACGGGACGTAAAATTATTGTGGATACTTATGGAGGGATGGCACGTCATGGTGGCGGCGCGTTCTCTGGTAAGGATCCTTCGAAAGTGGATCGATCAGCGGCGTATGCGGGTCGTTATGTGGCAAAGAATATCGTTGCTGCCGGCTTGGCAGATAAGTGTGAGATTCAGGTCTCCTATGCAATCGGTGTTGCAGAACCTACATCGATCTCGATTACCACTTTTGGAACTAATAAGATTCCTGAAGCGGAGATTGAAGCATTAGTACGCAAACACTTTGATCTTCGTCCATATGGCATTATCACCATGCTCGATCTACTGCATCCGATCTATCTTCCTACTGCAAGTTATGGTCATTTTGGTCGTCATCCTTATGAGATTGAATATCACTCTGCAGATGGTACAGCAACAATGGCAACAGCGTTTAGTTGGGAGAAGACCGATAAGGCAGATATTCTTAGAGAAGAAGCAGGTCTTAAAGAGTCTTAATTACAAAAGATAAGGGATCATTCTCTCGCGATTCTGATGCAATTATTCTTGACATTGCAGTGGAAAAAGCTAGAATATTCCGTTGTCTTAGTATGAATTTGATGCTCGTAGTGCTAACAGTAACCGCTACGAGTATTGTCACTTATATAAATAAAGGGATTTAGGTATGAAACGTACATTTCAACCAAGCTTAATCAAAAGAAAACGTAACCACGGTTTCCGTGCACGTATGGCTACAAAAAACGGTCGTAAAGTGATCAATCGTCGCCGTGCTCGTGGACGTGCTCGTTTATCAGCATAATTAAATAGAATCAATTTCTAAAGATTCAAGGCGCTTGTTATCGTTGAATAATAGGCGCCTTTTTGTTTTGCAATGTGCTCTATTGCGTTAGTATCTATTGAGATCAGATATATCGATATGAATAATTTTCAATTTGGAAGAGAGAAGAGGTTATTAACCGCACAAGATTATAGTGCGGTGTTTAAAGATAACCGTAGTTTTAAAGATCGCTCTTTCCTTATATTAGTTAAACTAGTAAAGCGATCTGACTCAAAAGAGCAGGGGAATACTTTAGATTTGAGAGTGCCGAGATTAGGTCTGGCGATTTCAAAAAAGAATTTTAAAAGAGCCGTAGATCGAAATCTTGTAAAGCGGGTAGTTCGAGAGTCATTTAGAAATCATCAAGCGCTATTAACGGGGCTTGATATTGTTGTGATGAGTCGTGCAACCACAGATGTGCATAATTCATTAGCACTTCATGCCTCACTGGAAAAACATTGGGAACAGATCAGTAAAATATGCGTACAATCTTGATATGGCTTATTAAGTTTTATAAATATTTTTTAAGCCCTCTGGTAGGAAATCAATGTCGCTTTGAGCCGACTTGTTCAACCTATGCTTTAGAAGCAATTACGCGTTATGGTGCAATCAAAGGAAGTTGGTTGACAATAAAACGACTTGTTCGTTGTCAGCCACTTTGTAAAGGTGGAGAAGATCCTGTACCTTAGGAGCTTCTCAATTTGTTTTAACATTTATTAAAGAAATTATTTATGCAGAATAATCAGCAGCGTCTTTTTCTCTTATTGATTTTGGCTGTCATCATCTATTTTCTCTACACGAAGTGGGTGGATTATAACGATCCTAAGCCGCTTACGCCGGTAGAACAGGTTGTGCCAGGCACAACAGGTAGTGTGAGTAGTGATGGACAGGTCCCAATGATTGGTTCTCCTAATCAAGGTGTTCAAACGGCAGTTGCTCTCGATGAGTATATTACTGTTGTTACTGATGTCTATTCAGTCAATATTGCCAAGCAGGGCGGTGACATTATTGAAGTAGGTCTTCTCAAATATCCTGAAAGTTTAGAAGAGAAGGATAAACCCTTTAAAGTGATGGATAATAGTAGTGAGCGCTATCAAGTCACTCGCTCTGGATTATCGAGTCAGACGCATGAAGGTACACCGAATCACACGAATGCTATTTTTAATAGTGAGAAGGATCATTATGAACTTCAACCAGGAGCGGAGAGTATTACAGTACCTCTAACTTATGTGGATCCTGAAAGCGGTTTAACGGTCAATAAAATTTATGAGTTTAAGCGTGGCCTCTATACCATCGGTTATACTCAAGAGTTGCAGAATAATTCTGATCAAGTTTGGGTAGGTGGAGAGTATCGAGAGATTGCTACAAAGAAACCTCAAACACCTAAAGGAAGTGCGATCGGTGCATCAAGCTTCGATGGAAGTGTTTTCTCGCTGCCGAATAATGATTATAAATATGAAAAGTTAGCTTATAGTAAAATGACAACTACCGAGCGTGGCTTCAATGCTGAAGGGCATGAAGTTGTGCAACATCGCCCGAAAGAGTTTCGTGGTGAAGGTGGTTGGGTTGCGATGATTGAGCAATATTTTGTGGCCGCTTCTATTCCGGGTAAAGATAAAGAGGCAACAAAACAGACTCAAAATGTTATTCAGACCTTGCAATATGGTAATTTTAAAGATGAATCACAGAATACCTATGTGATTCGTATGATGGATCAGCTACCTGTTACGGTAAAACCAGGTGAATCTCACAGCTTTGAAGGTCGCTACTTTATTGGTCCAAAATTGAAAGAGCAGTTAGAAGAGACGGCAGAGTATCTTGACTTAACGCTCGACTTTGGTTGGTTTAGTCCTATCTCTGAATTGATGCTCTGGATCTTGAAGTTCTATCACTCATTCTTAGGAAACTGGGGTTGGTCAATTATTCTTTTAACATTAACTGTTAAAATTGCGCTCTTCTACTTTGCCAATAAAGGTTATACCTCAATGGCAAGAATGCGTAAGGTTGGTCCGAAGCTTGCTCTGATTCGTGAAGAGTATGCGGATAATCGTCAGAAGCAATCTGAAGAGATGATGAAACTCTATCGTAAAGAGAAGATTAATCCTTTAGGAGGTTGCTGGCCAATTATTATTCAGATCCCTGTCTTTATTGCTCTCTTCTGGATGTTGATGGAGAGTGTTGAGTTACGTCAAGCCCCATGGATCTTATGGATTAAAGACTTATCGAAGATGGATCCTTACTTTATCCTGCCGATCATTATGGGAATCACCATGTTCTTCCAGCAACGCCTCAATCCGGCGCCGACTGATCCGATGCAGGCGAAGATTATGAAGTGGATTCCAGTGGTCTTTACCTTTATGTTTATGTGGTTTGCAGCAGGTATTGTTCTCTACTGGATTACAAACAACCTCTTAACAATCCTTCAACAGACTATTATTATGAAGCGTGTTGAGCGGGACTCTAAGAAACATAGTTAATGTAATAGTGTGTCAACTTACCGGTAAGTTAGTCTTAAGAGGTAATTATTGATGATAACTTACACTAGCTATTGACAGTAACAACTTACAATCCCCTTTATGGGGATTGTTTTTTTATGAGGAACTATAAGAGTGTTAAAAGATCAAACAATTGCAGCTATTGCAACAAGTACCGCGATAGGTGGTATTGGTATTGTGAGAATCTCGGGAAGTGAAGCATTAGAGATTGCTCAAAAGATGACAATACTGAAAGATCTCAAGCCAAGGCATGCCTATTTCTCCCCTTTTCTAGATCGTGATGGGACAACGATTGATGAAGGGGTGGTTCTCTACTATAAAGGACCCAACTCCTTTACGGGAGAAGATGTTATTGAGCTTCAGGGTCATGGTGGTGTGATTGTGCTTAATCGTGTTTTAAATCGAGTATTGGAGCTAGGCGCAACAATGGCACGAAGAGGGGAGTTTTCTGAACGAGCCTTTTTGAATGGAAAACTCGATCTGGTACAAGCTGAAGCGATTCATGATCTTATTGTGAGCCAGAGTGAAGCACAAGCAAAAGCGGCGATGAGCTCTTTAACGGGGAATTTCTCAAAAAGAGTGAATGAGCTATTGGAAGCACTTATCATGATGCGTGTCTATATTGAGGCAGCGATCGATTTTAGTGAAGAAGATATCGACTTTATTTCGGATGGAAATGTAGTTAAAGGACTTACTGAGTTAAATAGTCAGGTCTCTGAACTTCTAAAATCAGCCGGCAATGGTAAAGTTTTAACGGATGGCATTCGAGTTGTTATTGCGGGAAGACCTAATGCCGGAAAATCGAGTCTTCTAAATGCTTTATCGGGGGAAGAAACCGCAATTGTCACTGATATTGAGGGAACCACACGAGATGTATTGCGTGAACAGATTATTTTAGATGGTATGCCTCTCTATGTTATTGATACAGCGGGGTTACGCGAAACGACCGATCAGATCGAGGCGGAGGGTATTAAGCGAGCAAAACAGGAAGCTGCAACTGCCGATTTAGTGCTCTGGATGCATGATGATCGAACACCATTTGAAGGTATTGATGCTGATATTGCAGCGCTCAATATTCCAATTATCACGATACATAATAAGGCAGATCTTTCGGGTAGAGAGATTGGTGCGCATGGAGATTATATTGCGATTAGTGCTAAAGATGGGCAGGGGTTAGAGGCATTAAAAGCGGCAATCTTAAAACAGGTCGGCTTTGAGGCTCAGGAGGGGCTCTTTAGCGCAAGAGAACGACATCTTCAAGCGCTTCGTTCTGTTCTAGAGCACTTCGCTACAGCATTAGCATTGATTGAGGATGAGGTTGCTATTGAGCTTGTAGCTGAAGAGCTTCGTTTAGCACAAATTGCTCTTGGTGAGATTACTGGGGAGTTTAGTTCTGATGCGCTATTAGGGGAGATTTTCTCTAATTTCTGTATAGGTAAATAATGGCAAGCAGTCATAAGCAACCATAAGGAACCATAAGTAGTACAAGTAATAAAAATAGTGGCGTAATGCCGTAAAGTAACATCATCATTATCATTGATGTATAAAATGGCACTATGCCTTCTCTTACAAGTGATGCTACGAATACTCCTAATCCTAATCCTAACTTTAAACTTAACATAAGAGGGAAAGCCTGATGGAGAGTCTTTTGACAGAAGAGAACTTGTTGAAACTCGCAACAGTTAAGATGCCGTTTGGTCGTTATGCAGGAAGGGTCTTGATCGATCTTCCAGAAGAGTATCTTTTATGGTTTAATCGAGCGGATAAAGGTTTTCCAAAAGGAAAGCTAGGTCAGCTGATGCAATTGGCGCTAATGCTAAAAATTGATGGGACCGATGGCTTAATTAAGCGGTTAAAAGCAGGCCACCTCACTTAAAATCTTCTCTGCTTTTAATGATGCAAATAGAGAAGGGGAGAAAGGTCAGGGAATTTAGAGGTAAAAAAGAGAGAGCCATCACTTTTGGGTGATGGCTCTCTTGATTAATTCTATTGCTGTTGATGATTCTTTAACACCTAAGTATATCTATTTAAGAGACTTAAGTTTTAGGCTTTAAGCGCCCATTATTTTACAAGATCACCTACAGATTTTTTAGTCTCTTCTACTGTCTTATTCATCGCATCTTCAGCAGCTTTTTTCATCTCTTCTGCGATTTCAGCAGCAGCCTCTTCAGCAGCCTTTTTAGCTTCTTCTATCTTATCCATGTTGTCGCCTGCTTTCTTTGCGGCGTCAGCTGCAGCTTTTTCTGTTGTTTCAACTGATTTTTCAACTGTTTTCGCAGCTGCTTCTTCAGCTTTTTCAGTTTGCTCTGCAACTTTATCGGTTGCTTCACGTTTTAATTCAGCAGCTTTATCAACCGCTTTTTCGCTCTCTTTCGCTGCTTTATCTGCTACTTCTTCTGCTTTTTTCGCAGCTTTTTCTTCAGCTTCTGCTAATTTTTCTTTAGCTTCATCAACTTTCTCTTCAGCGCTATTAGTAGCTGTTTTTTTAGCTTCTTCAGCAGCCTTTTTTTCTGCCTCAGCTTTCTCAATAGCTGCTTTCTCTACCTTTTTAGCTTCTTCTTCAGCTGCTTTTCTGGTCTCTTCAGCTTGCTCTACTGTTTTTTTCTCAGCTTCTTTAGCTGCTTTCTCTGTAGCTTCTTTCTCTTTTTTAGCTTGCTCAACAACTTCTTTCTCTGCTTTCTTGACCTCTTTTTCAGCTTTTTTTGCAATCTCTTCAGTCTGTTTTACCGCAGCTGCTTTAGGATCTTTTGCTTCATCTGAGCATGCAACAAGACCAGCAAATGCAATTGAACTGATTAAGAGTAATTTTGTAATATTTTTCATATAGTCAAATATCCTTATGTAGAGTGAAAATGTTATCGATTTCGATTATTTGCATTAAATAATTTTAAAATGATAATGTTTAAATGATCTTTAAATATACTTTTAAATATATTTTGATCAAAATGGTAAGCGCTAAATAGCAAAATATTTTATCTCCCAATTATACGGCATTTACACTACAAAAAAAACTGTAGAGAGCAATGATTGACTAAATATAGCTAAATTTTTTTAAATTTCTTTAAAGTATCATCAATTTTATCAGCTTATTTTCTAAGGATAACGCAAATTTCTTGCATAAAAGTGATCTTAATATCATAGAAAATTGCAAGATCATCACTAACATCTTCTCTAATCGATCATGAGTTTTTATAATGCATGTAACTCTTATAGTGGCTCTTTAGAAATCTTAATGATTATCTTTCGAAGCTTTAAAGCTCGCTCTCTTCCATAGTCAAGATATCATCAACCTTTTCGAGAAAAGGCTGATCTTGCAGGGAAATCATCTTGAGAATATTGAAAAGACTCTCAACAATTTGGGCAGAATAGTTTAAGTCATTTAAAATTGAGCTTGTGGTAAAACCATCAATCTCCCCCTTTTTTAGAGCAGAGTAGACATCTGAGCGGAATTGACTCTCAAATTTTCGAGAGTTCTCAATGAGCTCTATTAGCGGAATCTCTTGCAGTTGTGGGTAGAGTAGTGATTTTGGACTTCCCAGCTCCTCTCCAATAGCTTTTATGGAGTCTTTTGATGAGGGCTCATTCTCGCCATAGAAGTGCAATGAATAGATGGTTCGTAAATTATCGACGATATATTGCCGGAGGCGAATATAGAAATTTTGGGCAATACTAGGGTCTCTCGAGAGATAGTATTTAAGATTTTTTTGTAAATGGTGACTGTTTTTAACGGCAGAGACTAATTTAAAAGCGATAATTTGACAGGTAGAGAGAACGCTCTGATATTTCTGCTCATTCTCATTATATTCAATCTTACTAATGAAGGTTAAGAGTTCACTATAGAGATTTTTAATATGTTTGCGATAGAGGAGATCCGCATCGACAGGGTCAAAATCATCATATTGCCTAATCGATTCAGGGGTTACTTCTTTAGCAGATAAGACTTCTGTTTTTAAGAAGAGGATATGGCAAATAACCTCTAAACTCACTTTTGAGAGATAGGTGAGCTCTTGAAGAACCGCCTGAGTTGCTGTTTGAGTTGAAGAGAGGGCATTATCGAGCAGATATTTCGGTGGAGTATACTGAACCTCTACCTCTGTCTCACTATAATCGCCACTAAAGTCTACAATCTGTTTAGGTTCTGGAATGTTGGGGATGATCTTCTCTAAAAGTAGCGCAAGTTTTCCCTTCAACGGCCAAAATAGAAGAAGGCCTATAATATTAAACAGAGTGTAGAAGGCGGCGATTTGAATTAGAGGATCTAAAGCGAACTTTATTGCAAAGAGATTGAGTAACGTGATGATAGGTTTTAATAAAATAAGGACGACAAGGGCCGTTCCGGCATTATAGATCACATGGGATCCTGCTACTCGCATGCCGGAGCGATCACCTCCTAAAAAGCCCAAAATTCCCGTTGCTAAGGCACTGCCAACAATTGCGCCTATTGTTAACGCATATCCTTGAGGCGCATCTATCTGCGCAAGGGCGAGCATCGTTAAGATCAACATAATTGTTGCGTGGCTCGATTGGAGAACGATGGTTAATGCTGTTCCAACTAAGACTAGAATGATAATTCCCATCCACCCATTGAGCTGATAGCTTAAGATATCAAAGTCTTCTGTAAAGCTTGAAAATCCATTTTTTATAAGATCAATTGCCAGCAAAATAAAGGCGACGCCAATTAAAACACGACCGGCAGCTTTAGCTGTTTTCCCGGCGAAAGAGGCGAGAATCCCCATGACAACCATCGGGTATGCAAAGGGCCCTAAACTCACATTTTGTCCTGCTAGTGCTAGAAGCCATATTCCCCCACTTGCTCCTACATTAGCGCCGATAATAATACCGATGCCTGCGGTTAATGTGATTAAGCCAGTGCTAATAAAAGCAATAATAAGAAGGGCGACAACAGTGGTTGACTGAAGGATCAGCGTTGAGCTGATGCCAAAGAGGAGACTTTTAAAGGGAGTCTCTGTTCTTTTGGCTAAAATTCGTTCCAGCCTCCCCCCTGCAAGTTGCTCTAATCCATCTTGCATGCTCTGCATTCCAAAAAGAAAAAAGGCAAGTCCAGCACAAAGCTCAAGCCAATCTCCATTAAGGTAGAAGGAGTAGAGCAGTAGGATAGTAATGACAATGATGCCGATATTTTTGAGTAGTTTTTTGACCACATAGCCTCGCTTAAATAATCATAATCTATTGGTTAATCAATGGACAACTTATCAATTAACGAAAAAAGATGGAATAGTAGATAGACTCTTAAGGGAGTGAGTCAATAGTAGGATGCGTTTAGAGAATGGGCATATATTGTAAATATATCGTAAGCTAATTGTAATTTTGCAAATAGGCACAATTCTCTCTGGCTCTTCTCTTATGAAATAAGCTTATTGAATTAGATTTACTCAGAAAAGAGCATCTGAAAGAGGCTATTATAGAGTATTTATGGAGTATAGTTAATCTATTGCTCAAATTATTAGACCAATCTTGCGATTCCTAGCAAGCCAATATTATCTAGAAATATTATGAAGCGGTATGATATTTTGAGTAGATTGATAACTCGAAGTCAGAAGAGGTGTTAAAGGGTAAAATGGAGTGGTTAGATGATGCTATTGTGATTGAGCGATTTCGTGACTCATTGATCTTTGAAAAAGGGGCAAGTGATCAGACAGATGACTCCTATATTAGAGATCTTAGTAAATTGAGTCGCTATCTTCAGGAGCGCCAATTAAATTTAGTAACTGTGACGGCGGAGGATCTTAATAACTACTTCCAAGATCTTATTGCTGCAGAGGCGAACCCCAGAAGCCTTGCGCGTTACCTCTCCTGCTATAAGCATTTTTATACTTTTCTGCAACTTGAAAAGGTCAATGAGGGGAATCCTGCAGAGAAGATTAAGTTACCTAAATTTCATAAACCGCTCCCTGAGACAATATCACAAGAGGAAGTGATTGCACTTTTAAATGCGCCAGATCGTTCAACAGCCCTCGGTTTGAGAGATTATGCAATGTTAGAGATACTCTACTCCTGCGGTTTCCGGGTAACAGAGCTAATTTCGTTACAATATAGCCAAATTAATTTTGAAGTGGGCTATGTACGTGTTGTTGGAAAGGGAGATAAAGAGCGATTAGTTCCGATTGGTGAGGTCGCCTTAGAGGCGGTTAAGGATTATATCGATCAAGCGCGGCCTCAACTTCTGAAAGGGCGCGCTAGCAATACGCTCTTTGTAAGTAACCGCGGTACCGCGATGTCGCGTCAAGCCTTTTGGTATGTGATAAAAAAATATGTTCAGGAAGTAGGGATTCAAGGAGAGGTATCTCCTCATACTTTACGGCATGCTTTTGCTACACATCTTGTAAATAATGGGGCCGATCTTCGGGTTGTCCAAATTTTGTTAGGGCATAGCAGTCTCTCGACGACACAGATCTATACACATGTCGCTAAAGAGCGTCTCAAGCAATTGCATGCGTTAAATCATCCAAGAGGATAAAGGGGAAAAGTTAGATCGGTAATAGGTCTAATAACGGATCAGTTATAGATCAAAAATATAGGCCAAGGAATCTTCATTAAAAGTGCTTGATCTTTACGATATTCTATTTACATTGTAAGTGAATACGATACACTCTCTACATTATTGTGAAAAAGTGTACTGTTATAAGCATATGAGCATATAAGCATATAAGCAGAAGCAGAGAGTCGTGAAATAGAGCAGGCGCTTTATCACAAAAGAATAAAATTACTAAATATTCACAGAGGCAATTCATGAAAAAATTACTCCTGGTTTCGGCCACTCTATTAGGTTTATCTACAGTTGCAAATGCAGATGCAAACTTACAGCACTTCAATAACTTGATTCAAGGCGTTACGATTGAAGAGGTTCAACCATCAGTCATTGAGGGTCTCTATGAGGTTTTTGTGAAAGAGAGTCCTTATCCGATCTTTCTCTCTAAAGATGGCAAGTATATGTTAGAAGGAAATGCGATTGATCTCGTCAAAGGGATTAATATGAGTGAGAGTTACGCCAATCGCCAAAATAAAGAGAAGATCTCAAAGTTAGATCCAGCAGATATGGTTATTTATCAATCGCCCAAAGAGGAGCATGTTGTAACCGTTTTCACAACAACAGATTGCCCCTATTGTCGCATGTTGCACTCTCAGATTGATGATTATTTAGCGGAAGGAATCACTGTACGTTATGTAGGATTCCCTTATCGTGGACTCAACTCGGAAGGCTATCAAGAGATGGTCTCCGTCTGGTGTGCGGATGATCGTAATAAGGCGTTAGATGAGGCGGTTGCTTTTGCTGATAATCGTGGTGGGGCAAAGCCGAAAGCTACAAGCTGCAAAAACCCTATCGCCGAGCAGTATCAGCTTGCACTAGAGATGGGGGTGCAGGGAACGCCGGCAATTATTTTAGAAGATGGTGCTATCTTGCCGGGATATCTTCCCCCTAAAGAGCTTCGCAAACGAATCGATGCAAGAGATCTATAAAATAGTGTAGATACAATAAAGGTCATCTTTCAATAGTAAGATGACCTTTTCTACTTCTCTTATAGGAGTGATTTAAATAGGTCTTTAATAGATCTAATCTCAGATCCAACTTCAAATCTAGTTTTAAATTTAGCTTTAAAGCTATATCAGCTTTCAATGAATGAGATCACTTAAGATCTATTAAAAAACTTATTTGAAAACCTGTTTATAAAAATCTTCTCAAAATTCACTTCAAATTTATTTGAAATTTATTTGAAATTAAAGAAGATTTTCGGCGCTTCATGATTACGTCTAAAGAGAATAATCATTGCTCCTATTTTTTGAATAAGTGTTGCATTGAGTGCCGTGACGATCTCTTCTGTGATAGACTCTCTCTCTTCACGGTCACGACCAGCGAGTTTAATCTTAATAAGTTCGTGATGTGCAAGCGCTTTATCGGCTTCTTTGATGAAGCTTTCTGTAACGCCTTTATCACCTAAAATAAGCACCGGATCAAGATGATGGGCTTTACCTTTAAGAAATTTGATATGTTCAATTGTGAGTTTAATTTGTGTCATGAGTAATGAAAATAGTTCTCGAAATAAAGAGATTAGCGTATCACATCAAGCCCAGCTTAGTCATCTTTTAAAAAATTTGAAGGTGTTAGCGGTCAGTCTTCTTCTTGCCGGGATTCTTCTGTTAGTGGGAATTCAATTTATGAATTTTTCGCCGGCAGTGGAACTCGGTCTACTCCTCTTTTTTGGTCTTTGTGGCGCACTCTATCTTGTTGGAAGAGGTCGTTCATTCTTGCTGCAATATCAATCGATTGAAGCGAAGATTGAGGCAGAGAGGGTGCGTGAATCAGAAAAAATAGCGCTGAAGCAGGATGAAAGTAAGTGGAAAAGAGATCATCGAAGTAGTGAGAACTGACGATGATAAGGGCAGTAGATCAGTTATAATAGTGATCTACTTCCTGATTAGGTTTAATAGATGGGGCTCAATATGCTAAGGCAGATAGAGATCGGTAGAGAAAGATAGAGGCTGTCAGAATATCACAATATTTGCGGTATACGATTGGTAGAGAAGTAGAAGATCCGATCAAAATCAGAATCAATCAGAATGAATCAGAATGAATCAGAATGAATCAGAATCAATAAGAGTTAAGAAAGAGATTATGGCTAAAAAGAGAAGCGCAAGTAGCACAAGATGGCTCAAAGAGCATATGGATGATGAGTATGTATTACGCTCTAAGCGAGAAGGCTGGAGATCTAGAGCGATCTATAAGCTCCAAGAAATTGATGAGAAAGATCGACTCTTTCGGCCAGGAATGACAGTGGTGGATTTAGGTGCAGCTCCTGGAAGCTGGTCACAATATGCAATGCATCGGGTAGGTGATCATGGGGTTGTTATTGGACTTGACCTCCTTCCGATCGATGCGCTTGCTGGCGTTCACTTTATTCAAGGGGACTTCCGGGAAGATGAGGTCCTCGATGAGCTACTAGAGGTGTTAGATGGACGTTTAGTGGATGTTGTTCTCTCAGATATGGCACCTAATATGAGTGGTATTAAGGGTGTGGATCAGCCGAAGACGATGTACTTACTCGAATTAGCGCTCGACTTTGTTAAAGGTAACTTAAAGCCCGGGGGGGATTTTCTTTTGAAGATTTTCCAAGGAGAAGGTTTCCAAGAATACTATAAAGATCTGCAGAAAAACTTTACAAAAGTTGTGACTCGAAAACCGAAAGCATCCCGAGCAAGAAGTGCAGAGATCTATCTTTTAGCAAAAGGATTTAAGGGAAGAGCTGAGGATTGAAAATATTGGTTCTATCCCCACTACCGATAGAGTGATACCGAAATTGAGGGGGTGATATTTTGGAGTAGTTCTAAAATATTTTTACCCTTTTTCAAGGGTATCTAAAGAAACATTTAAAGAAACATTTAAAGAAATATTTAAAGAAACAACTAAAGAAGTATTTATCGGGTGCTTGAAATGAGAAAAAAAGGCCTCAGATTATGAGGAATTACTCTCAAAGCGTGATAGACTTCTATATTGCTTTTTGGTAAAAAGAGTAGGCAAATCTAAGTGGAATAACTAAGTGCAATAATCGAATAAGTGCAATAATCGAATCTTGAAGTTAGATGGAGTCGGTTTGGCAGACTTAAGATGATGAGAGTATAAGTACTGTATCTAATTGATAAGATCAAACTTGTAACAACTCATCATTAAGTTTAATGATCGTTATTAATTGATTTAATTTTAAGAGATGCTCTTAAAGTTTTATCATTAAAGATTATCGCTATTTGAAGTAGTAGAATAGAGAAGTAGTCAAATAGAATTGTTTACATATTATCAATTGATTTCAACTATAAAATCGAGGTTAGTCTTTTGAAGTACAAGGGAAGAGATATAGCTTTATGGCTTGGAATAGGTATTTTTGTATTTATGCTATTTCAAGGCTTTGGCGGCAGTGGGGGGCGAGAAATCCCCTATTCAGAATTTTTAAAGCAGGTGGAAAATGGGCAGGTGCGAGAAGTTAGTATGAGCGGTCCTGCCAGCGCGAATATTGAAGGAGTAACATCAGACAACGTTCGATTTTCAACCTATAATCCTGAAACGAATAATGGCCCTCTGATTCAGAGTTTGATCGATCATGGTGTTCGTTTTACTGGCAAATCATTGAGAACTCAAGGATTGTTTCTCTCAATCTTCTTGAATTTATTGCCGATTTTACTACTTCTAGGATTCTTCCTCTTTATGATGCGCCAGTCTGGTGGTGGCGGTAAAGGTGGGCCTATGAGCTTTGGTAAGTCGAAAGCAAAAATGTTGACCCAAGATCAGATCAAAACAACATTTGCGGATGTTGCAGGAGCGGATGAGGCGAAGCAGGAAGTTGGTGAGATTGTTGACTTCTTAAGAAATCCAGGTCGATTCCAGAAGTTGGGAGGAAAAATTCCACGAGGAATCTTGATGGTAGGGTCTCCAGGAACAGGTAAAACACTATTGGCAAAAGCTATTGCCGGTGAAGCAAAAGTTCCCTTCTTTACAATCTCTGGTTCTGACTTTATGGAGATGTTTGTTGGGGTGGGTGCTTCTCGTGTTCGCGATATGTTTGAACAAGCGAAGAAGCATGCTCCTTGTATTATCTTTATTGATGAGATTGATGCAGTTGGGCGTCATCGTGGATCGGGTATGGGCGGCGGTCATGATGAGCGTGAGCAGACCCTAAACCAACTACTTGTTGAGATGGATGGGTTTGCTGATAACCAAGGTGTCATTATCATCGCAGCGACGAACAGACCTGATGTTCTTGATCCGGCATTGCTTCGTCCAGGCCGTTTTGATAGACAAGTTGTTGTTCCACTTCCTGATGTAAAAGGGCGCGTTGCGATTCTTAAAGTTCATCTACGTAATGTTCCGGCAAGCAGTGATGTCGATATTGAGCAGATTGCGCGCGGAACTCCTGGCTTCTCCGGTGCAGATCTTGCGAACCTGGTGAATGAGGCGGCACTCTTTGCAGCGCGTAAGAATCAGGATCAGGTAACACTCTATGATCTAGAAGAAGCGAAAGATAAGATTATGATGGGTGCTGCTAGAAGTTCGATGCAGATGACAGATGATGATAAAAAGCTGACAGCTTACCATGAAGCAGGGCATGCTATAGTGGGATATCGCTTGAAGTCTGATCCCGTCTATAAAGTGACCATTATCCCTAGAGGTCGAGCTTTAGGGGTAACGATGACACTTCCCGAGCGTGACCATGTCAGTGTTCCAAGATTATGGCTAGAAAATAAATTAGCAATGGTCTTTGGTGGTCGAATCGCAGAAGAGTTGATCTTCGGCTATGATGCTGTTACGACAGGCGCTGCAAGTGATATTCAGCATGCGACTAATCTTGCGAAGAAGATGGTAACAGAGTGGGGCTTATCTGAAAAAATGGGCTTTATCTCCTACTCAGAAGGGAATGAATCCTACTTAGGAGGTCATTCAGGCCATGCTTCAGGAGTTTCTGATGAGACAGCGCGTCAAATTGATCTTGAAGTAAGAGCGATTATTGATCGTAACTATGCAAGAGCGGTTGAAGTTTTAGAGACTGATATCGACAAGCTTCATAAGATGGCAGAAGTATTGTTAGAGGTTGAAACAATCGATGCTGATCAAGTTGAAGATATCATGGAAGGTCGTCCTGTTCGTGGTCTAGATAAAAAGCATGATGAAGATCCTGCTTCGTTAGATATTAGCGGCCCACCGAAAGTAGATATCATGTCATAATAGCGCATAATCATCGTTCAGATAATTGATACATATCATTTGTCTGCGTCGATAAGATGATGCCAATAAGTTACCTTTAAGAAGAGCTACCCTAAATGGGTAGCTCTTTTATTTGGGGTAAGCTCTATTTTCATTAGGGTGCTTTTCCTTTAGAATAGTGATCTATTTGTCGGGCGCTCTGTTAGATAGAGCATCGAAGCATTAGAAAGAATATAGAGCATATAGTGTATCTAGAAGAATATTGAAATAGGGCATAGTGGAAAGCGATGAGTCAACAGTTTAAAAATATAGGGATTATTACAGAGCTTAAAGCATCAGATAAGGCTCAATCCGACCAGACAAGATCTGAGACACTTTCACTCCAGCAATTACAGAAGCGTCTACGCCATCAAGTAGGAAGAGCTGTGATGGATTATAAGATGATTGAAGAGGGTGATCGTATTATGGTTTGCCTTTCAGGTGGCAAAGACTCTTATACGCTATTAGATCTACTCTTAATTTTGCAGAAGCATGCGCCTATCTCTTTTGAGATATTAGCGGTCAATCTTGATCAGAAACAACCCGGTTTTCCAGAAGAGATATTACCCCAATATTTAGAGAGTATAGGCGTTCCTTACCACATTATTGAGCAGGATACCTATTCTATCGTGACAGAGAAGATCGCCCCTGATAAGACGATGTGTAGTCTCTGTTCCCGTTTACGTCGAGGCTCCCTTTATACCTTTGCTAAGGAGCATGGCTACAATAAAATTGCTCTAGGTCACCATCGTGATGATATTGTTGAGACTCTCTTTATGAATATGTTTTTTGGAGGAACTATGAAAGCAATGCCTCCTAAATTACGTAGTGATGATGCCGATAATATTGTAATTCGGCCATTAAGCTACTGTAGTGAGACGGATATTGCGACCTATGCCGCGATGCGAGAGTTTCCGATTATTCCTTGTAATCTCTGTGGTTCACAAGAAGGATTGCAGCGACAAGAGGTGAAGCGATTGTTGCAACAGTGGGAGCAAGAGGCACCAGGAAGAATTGAGAATATCTTTAGAGCTACTAAAAATATACGTCTCTCCCAATTGTGTGATGCTAATCTATTTGATTTTGCAGAATTTTCTACGAATAGTGAATATGTGAAATCATAAATATACTCATATTCCATTAAGAATAAGATTAAGAATAAGATTAAGAATGGGCTGAGTCTATAAATATAAGGTTAAGGAATAAGGTTAAGGACTTTTATAGCCTTAACCTTAATGGTTTCAATCTTAATGATCTAATGATCTAATGATCTAATGATCTAATGATCTAATGATCTAATGATCTTCTGATGATCGTTATAATTTTATATTAGTACTTCCGCATCGATGGGCAGTTTTGGCCTCTTCTTAACGCCTCTTAATCGAGGTGTTAGAGTGAGATGATTTAGATAATGAGGTAATAGAAGAGCGGCACTGTTAGGAAAGAGATCGGAATTCCAATTGCAGTCATAATCGAGGCAAGCTCTCCATCAAGTCCCCGCTCGAGCGCAATAATTACAGCGATAACCATCGGTGCCATTCCTGCTTGCATCAAGACAATTTGATTGATATAGATATTCGAAGATGCGTAGATAAAGAGCAGGGTCGCCAGTATAAAGAGAGGAAGGATAATCAGTTTAATCGTCAAGCCAATTGTAAGATAGCCAATAAGCTTTCTATTGCGGGGTATTGTTAAGTTAGCACCAACAGAGATCATAGTGAGCGGAGTAATAAGGCTGCCGAGTGATTCTAGAGTGAAGGTGATAAATGATGGGTAGATAAAGGGTTTGAGTAAGAAGGCGAAAAAGAGGGCGATAATGGGGGGATACTTAATTAAAGCGTGTAAATTTTTCCTGATAGAGATCTTCTCACCGCTGTAATAATCAGCGATAAATGCGCCTAAGGTAAAAAGTAGGATAAAGTTTGATTGATCGACCCATAAGGCGATACCAAGATACTCCTCTGTTCCCATCATGGCTTGAATCAGAGGAACTCCAACGAAAGAGGTATTTGCCGTCCCTGCTAAAAGAATCAATGTTCCCGTCGTTATTCGCGACATAGGTACAAATATCTTAATAAGATAGACCAGAACGATGGTGACTAAAAAGAGAATCCATGGCGAGAGTAGTGGAAATAGGGCATCTAAAGAGAAAGATTGTGAATGAACCTTATCGAGTATTAGTGCCGGTAAGGCTACCGTGATTGCAACGCGATTAAGTGAATAGATAAATTCACTTTTACAGCTGATTGTTCGAGTAACGAGTTTACCAATAATAAGGCATGTTAAAATTAATATAATTCCATTCATAAAAAGCTGCCCCGCTTGTTATAGCTTTCGCATCTAATCGAGCAATAGAGAGAGTCTATCAATAATAAGTAGAAGGCGAGATCTCTTCTGCCTCGCGCTCTCTATTACTCTACGCTAATATTGCGTAATCTACTATTTCTTCTAAAAGTCTACCTTTAAAACTTAAACTTGATTCAAGATAGATTAAGTTAAGAGGGGTCAAGGTGATGTTGGGATTCGAAATTGAGTGGTGTAATCATCTCATCACTAAGTAGATTGAGATAACTGGGAGAGCCTTTATGGAGAAAGCCATATCCACGATTGCTCCCCTGATCACTACTATTTTTAGCACTTTGTTGGAGCACTTTTGCCGGAATCGACGTTCCCATCGCAAGGGCTTCTGATAAAGAGATATCAAGTAATTGAATAGCATTGAGGATAGAGCGAGCCATATCGATATGGGCGCCGGCAAGCGTTCCTTGGCTATTTGTAAGACGACCTTGCTCTACATAGATCTGTTGCTCATCTAAGTAGAATGCTTTTTGATCACTGCCGATAGAGCTCATCGCATCGCTAACAAGAAATAACTTCCCTTTAGGTTTGCTCTGATAGGCAAGTTTTACCATTAAAGGATCAACATGAAAGGTATCATTAATGATAGAAGCGTAACTCTCTTTTGATTGGAGGGCGTAACCCGTTGTCGCTGGATTCCGAGAGCTCATTTGAGGCATTGCATTATAGAGGTGGGTAAAACCTTTAACGCCTGCAGCAAGAGCCTCATTTAGTTGATTTGGTGCGCACTCAGTATGTCCTGCAAAAATAATAGCCCCCGATTCTGTAAGTTTTTCTATTATTGTGAGCGGTACCATTTCAGGTGCTAAGGTGATAAGTCGTGGCATTTTTGGATAGTCGCAGATCAAATCGATCATCTCATCACTGAGTAGGCGAATATTGGCAGCTTTATGAATACCTTTACGTTCAGGATTGATCATCGGACCCTCAATATGAATCCCTAACAATCCTGGTACTCCCTGCTTGAGGCCTTCTGCAACAGCTTCTAACCCCTCTCTAATAACCTTATCGGTAGCGGTAATAAGCGTTGGAAGCAGTGCTGCTGTTCCTCTTGTTCTATGAGCCTTTAAAATTTGTTGAATACCTGTGAGATGGGGTGCATCATTAAAGAGAAGGCCGCCTCCTCCATTAACTTGGAGATCAATAAAACCCGGCAGCAGGGTGCCATGATACTCTTTAACTCTGTAATTTGATGGGATTTTGTTAGCAGAAAGGATCTCTTCAACGAGACCATTTTTTAATAAGATGGCTGACTCTTGGTGTAGTTGCTCACCATCAAAGATGGTTGGGGCAACAAGAGCAATATTTTGATTCATGGGTATCGTCAGTTCAATTTTTAGAGGCAAAGATAATTGTTACCGAGGATTATTTTAATCTAGGACCTTTATGGGCAACAATAATATTTTTTCAATGGGCAAAAGGGGAGATCATTTAAAATTTTGATCACCCCTTTCTTTTTTTGTAGAAGGCTTTAAGCGCGCCTGTTATAGGGTTTCAGTGACTTTCTTAAGATTCGGTGGTACATCAGGATCGAGACCACGATGTTTAGAGAGTTTCTCAATAACCCGGTAATAAGCAGTAATTTGAACTAAAGGTTGAAGTAGAGGATGTACTTCTGGAACGGCTAAAGTGTAGTCATCACCCGCTTTTGAGGCAACAGAAAAGACTTGAGCACCATAGCCTTCTAATTTTTTATTGATCTCTAGGCAAGAAGCGCGAGATTGATCTGATCCGATAAAGCTAATAACAGGATACTGAGGAGTAATTAAAGAGACTGAGCCATGAAATATCTCTGATGCCGAGATTCCTTCAGCATGAATCTGGCAGGTCTCTTTAAGTTTAAGAGCCGCTTCGACAGCCGCACTTAATCCGACACCGCGTCCGATAATAAAGAGATCCTTTACATGAGAGAGATGATCGATAAGTGTTGGCCATTCACTATTCACTGCTTCATCGAGGGCCAAAGGAAGATTTAAGAGCGCATCAGCAAGCGCACCATCTTCACTCCATGCAGCAAATATTGCAGCAAATATAGAGAGGCTACCTACAAAGCTCTTTGTTGCTGCGACGCTCTTCTCTTCGCCCGCTTTAATCCCAAAGAGAAAGTCGCACTCTTTAGCTAGTGGAGATTCTTCATCATTAATAATGCCGATCACCTTTGTCCCTTGTGCGCGCATCATTTTGGCAAAAGCGATAAGATCAGGGCTTTTCCCCGATTGTGAGGTGACAATTAAAATAGCATTATCTGTTTTAAGGGGGCGTTGATAGACTGTAGCTAAAGAGGGCGCCGCAACTGAAACCGGAATACCTAAGCCTGTTTCAAAGAGGTATTTGCCATAGATAGAGGCATTGTAGGAGCTACCGCGTCCTAAGGTAATAATTTGGCGGGGTTGCTTCTTCTTAAGATACTCCGCAAGGGCAATTAACGTTGAAGCATTTGCTTCATTTTGATGTTCAATAACATTGGGGATATCTAAAATCTCTTTAGCCATGTAGGTGGACATTGTCTATTCCTTATTTTGCTAAACATTTGTCAGATAGAGGGCTCTCTATCTTATTGTTCTCTATTTAATAGTTCTCTATTCAATAGTTTGAGCAAATGCTTTTTGTAAATACTCTCTGCTAATCATCGATTGGCAAAGAGCGTGGTATATCTATTATCTTATGAAGATTATACTTCATATTAAGATGGTCTGGATTGATACTGATTACAAGCTTCTATTATACCGATTTAATCTTTCGATCGATTACTCTATATCAGTTGTTAGATGCTTTTGAGTATTTTTTATGGTCATAAGTTGTGAACGACCTACAAAGTCTTTGGTGAATTGGTAGGCGATTCGTCCACTTCGTGAGCCACGTCGCTGTGTAAATTGTAGTGCTTCGCGTTCAATCTCCTCATTATAAGTTATATCTGGGGCTAATTGATAGAGCCAGCTCTTTACCATTGCAAGATACTCTTTTTGAGAAGGGGGATAGAATGAGATCCAGAGCCCAAATCGCTCTGATAGGGAGATCTTCTCTTCAATTGCTTCTTGTGGATGAATTTCTTGCGCCTCATATTGGTTGAGATTATCTTGCATCGATTCAGGGAGTAGATGACGTCGATTAGAGGTTGCGTAGAGAAGAATATTTTTCGCCGGGCTGGAGAGAGAGCCATCTAACATTGCTTTTAAGGGCTTGTAAGCTGGGTCTCCGGCCTCAAAGGAGAGATCGTCGCAGAAGATAATAAAGGAGTAGGGGGCTCTCTCTAAAATTGCAAGCAGTTCGGGAAGATCTTCAAGATCTTGGCTGTCGATCTCAACCATCTTCAATCCTTTTTGCTGGTAAGAAGCCAATGTTGCCTTGATAAGAGAGGATTTACCGGTACCGCGAGCACCAGTTAGAAGAAGGTTGTTAGCGGGAAGATTAGCTAAAAATTGCTCTGTATTTTGGCGAATTTCATTAATCTGTTTTTCAATTCCCACAAGTTGCTCAAAAGCGATTGTTGTAGGATTTTGAATAGGTTGGAGTCTTCCGAAGGGGGAGTAGCTCTTTTTGACCCAGCGAAAAGCAACATTTTTATCGAAATCGATAGATTGATGATCGGGAGGAAATAGAGGTTCTAATCGATCAATATTTTTACTAATTTTTTCTAATAATGAGGTTACTCTATCCATAAAATACTCCTTTAGATCGGTCTATTGGTGATTGGTGATGCATACAGATTTATATTTTTTATTAGATGAGGTGATGTGGGATGAGAGGGGATAATACCGTCATGATCTACTTGTTATATCAGAGTGTATCAATAATCGCATTATTATAATGTAGGGCTGAAGTGTATCTTATTTTACCCATAAGAAAAGACGATTTTATGTCTCATAAAATCGTCTCTTTTTTACACTATTTTTGAATTACTTCTCTTTATATTGACCGTAGGCCATGATCTTTTCATAGCGCTGCTCAAGGAGCTCTTCAACGGAGAGTTCTGATAGTTGATCAAGTGTTTCCAGAATCTCTTTTTTGATGTTATCGCTCATCTCTTTATAGTTGCGATGTGCGCCACCTTGAGGTTCTTCAATAATTTTATCAATTAATTTCGCATCTTGATTCTTCTCTGCTGTAACGCCCATCGCTTCGGCAGCTTCCTTATTCTTTTCAGCACTTTTCCAAAGAATAGAAGCACAACCTTCAGGAGAGATAACAGAGTAGATTGCGTATTGAAGCATCATTACTTTATCACCTACTGCAATTGCTAATGCACCGCCCGAACCTCCTTCCCCTGTTACGGTACAGATGATTGGAACACGCAATTTGCTCATCTCTAATAAGTTTCGAGCAATGGCTTCACTCTGACCACGTTCTTCGGCACCAATCCCAGGATATGCTCCCGGCGTATCGATAAAGGTGATGATCGGAACATTGAAGCGCTCAGCAAGTTTCATAAGACGAAGTGCTTTGCGGTAACCCTCAGGGCGAGGCATACCGAAGTTACGTCTAATTTTCTCCTTGGTATCACGACCTTTTTGATGGCCAATAACCATCACCGTGCGGCCTTCGATTCTTGCTAAACCACCCACAATTGCCGCGTCATCTGCATAGGCGCGATCACCGTGAAGCTCTTGGAAATCCTCACAGATAAGATTGATATAATCTAGCGTGTAAGGGCGCAATGGATGGCGTGCGAGTTGTGTGATCTCCCACGATGAGAGCTTAGAGAAGATCTGCTCTAATTTTGCATTCTTCTTCTTCTCTAAAGCTTCAATTTTATCCGAGACATCAATATCTGCGTCTTGAGCCCAATTTTGGAGCTCATTTATTTTAGTTTGAAGCTCATAAATAGGCGCTTCAAAATCGAGGTAATTCGTATTCAACACAATACTCCTAAGAAATTCGATATGCCATATAAAATAGCATATATTAGGGCAATAGTAAGCTAAACTATTATACGCGAGCAGGAATCTTTTCGCGATGCTCTTTTAATTTCGATGAGATTTGGAAGGCGAGTTCTAAGCTCTGTTGTGCATTTAATCGAGGGTCACAGTGTGTATGGTAGCGATCTTCGAGATCTTTAGAGGTGATATTTTGTCCACCACCTAAGCACTCAGTGACATCTGTTCCTGTCATTTCAAAATGAACCCCACCGGCATATGTTCCTTCTGCATTATGAGCATCAAAGAAGTTAACGACCTCGGCTAGGATCTGATCGAAAGGACGTGTTTTATAGCGATTCTCAGTGATCGTATTTCCATGCATCGGGTCACAACTCCAAACGACATTTCGTCCTTCTCTCTTCACAGCTCGTAGAAGGCGAGGGAGGTGCTCTAAAATATTATCAGCTCCCATGCGTGTAATTAGAGTTAAGCGACCAGGCTCATTTTGAGGATTAAGGGCGTCGATAAGGCGAATCAGCTCATCATCGCTCATTTTTTGGCTAACTTTCACGCCAATTGGATTGGCAATTCCGCGAGCATATTCAATATGCGCGCCATCGAGTTGACGAGTTCTCTCCCCAATCCAGACCATATGTGCAGAGGTGTTATACCAATCTCCGGTAGTAGAGTCTGTTCGCGTCATTGCCTCTTCATATCCTAGAAGAAGCATCTCATGGGAGGTGAAGTACTCGGTTTCACGAATAATGGCATTATTGGGATCAACGCCACAAGCTTGCATAAATTTTAAAGCATCTTGGATACGCATTGCGAGATCGATATAGCGCTCTGCTTGGGGTGATTTATCAACGAAGCTCATTGTCCAACGTTGTACGCGGTGAAGGTCGGCATATCCTCCTTTTGCAAAGGCGCGAAGAAGGTTGAGGGTCAATCCTGATTGCGCATAAGCCTTCCATAATCTTTCAGGATCGGGCTCTCTTGCTTCGGGCGTAAATTCAATGCCATTGACAATATCACCTCGATAGCTCGGTAGAGTTACTCCATCAATGGTTTCTGTATCAGATGAGCGAGGTTTAGCAAATTGTCCGGCAATTCGACCAACTTTGATCACAGGGCTACTTGCTGCGAATGTTAGGGTAACTGCCATCTGCAGTAATACACGGAATGTGTCACGGATATTATCGGAGCTAAAATCAGCAAAGCTCTCAGCGCAATCTCCACCTTGAAGAAGAAATGCTTTTCCATCTACGGCTTCCGCTAAGTGTGATTTAAGAGAGCGAGCTTCGCCGGCAAATACAAGAGGAGGTGATTTACGTAAACGATCTTCAACTGCTTTCAAGGCAGCTTTATCTTTGTAGTTGGGCATCTGTGCCGCAGGGAAGTTTCTCCAGCTCGAGGGCGTCCAAATTTGAGTCATAATAATCCTATAATCCTCTCTTGAATTTTTAATGAAATAGGTGAATAAATAGACAAATAGATAAATAGTTTAAATTTAAATAGTTAAATAATCTCAAAGAGACTCTATAAAGTAGCATACGATCGAGTATAAAATTAATTAGCAACAATTAATAAGAAGCAATTAATAAAAAACAATTAATAAAAAATGCCTTAAGAGTGATCCGCTTAAGGCATTTTGAACATTGTATAACTATTGTAGAGTATCTCTCTTCCCATTGGGAACCTCTAGCTAAACATAGATTAACCGTTCAGTTAGAGGAGTATTCAATTTAGTTTTTTGATTGATCAACAAGGCTATTCTCTGTAATCCACGGCATCATAGAGCGGAGTTTAGCACCTGTTTTTTCAATAGGATGTTCTGCATTTAAGCGGCGAAGGGCAGTCATAGAAGGATAGTTTGTCATCCCTTCTTGAATAAACATCTTCGCATATTCTCCTGACTGAATACGATAGAGTGCATAACGCATCGCTTCTTTTGTCTCTTCAGTAATAATTTCTGGGCCTGTAACATATTCGCCGTACTCAGCATTATTAGAGATAGAGTAGTTCATGTTTGCGATACCGCCTTCATACATGAGGTCTACAATTAATTTTAACTCATGAAGACACTCAAAATATGCCATTTCAGGAGCATAACCTGCTTCTGTTAAGACTTCAAAACCTGCTTTAACAAGCTCTACCGCACCGCCACAAAGAACTGCTTGCTCACCAAAGAGATCTGTCTCTGTCTCTTCTTCGAAAGTAGTTTCGATAACACCCGCTTTACCACCACCATTTGCAGATGCATAGGAGAGTGCTAAGTCACGTGCTTTACCTGAAGAATCTTGGTAAACAGCGATCAAGGTTGGAACGCCGCCACCTTTCACATATTCAGAGCGAACGGTGTGTCCCGGGCCTTTGGGGGCAACCATGACAACGTCAAGATCTTTACGTGGAACGATCTGGTTATAGTGGATATTAAATCCATGAGCAAATGCGAGTGTCGCACCCTCTTTAAGATTAGGTTCAATCGCATCACGATAGACTGCGGGTTGATTCTCATCAGGAAGGAGAACCATCACGAAATCAGCCTCTTTAGTTGCTTCTGCGATCTCTTTAACATTGTGACCGGCATTAACAGCCTTGTCCCAAGAAGCGCCACCTTTACGAAGGCCGACAATAACGTTTACACCTGAATCTTTAAGGTTTTGTGCATGCGCATGACCTTGTGATCCATAACCAATAATTGCAACGGTTGTACCTTTGATTAAGGAGATATCGGCATCTTTATCGTAAAAAACATTCATCTTTAAATATCCTTTCTTTGTTTTATGATCTCTCAAACTCTTTTCGACGCGCTGTAAGATCTTTAATTGTTAGTAGGGTGATGATAGTAGCGCGCAGCTGAGCTATCTTCCCTCTATCATTATTCATGAGTTTAGAAAAACTCTATCGATCTGATCTTGCTAGTCTGATCTTATCGATCAGAGTAAAAGAGACGATTCTTTTCTTAATATTTTAATATATTTAATATTTTTATCTTAATTTCTGTTTACTGAAATTTGTGGTTACCTATTTTTAGGTGCTGTGAGTTTAGAGCGTTAACCCTTTTGCTCCTCGAACTAATCCAAGCGCACCTGAGCGAACGATCTCGATAATCCCCAGCTCTTGAACTGCCACAATAAAGGCGTCAAGCTTCTCTTGTGTGCCTGTCATCTCTATTGTGTAAGATTGTGGGGTAACATCGATAACACGACCTCTAAACATCTCATTGATGCGGAAGAGTTCTGACCGATTCTGTCCTTCTGCTTGCACCTTAATGAGCATCATTTCACGCTCAACATAAGCACTATCGCAAAGATTTGTAAGTTTGACAACATCAATTAACTTGTTGAGCTGTTTGATGATCTGTTCAACAACATGATGATCGGCAATAGTTACAAGTGTTAAGCGAGAGAGGGATGGATCATCCGTTGCTGCTACACAAAGACTATCAATATTATAACCACGAGCGGAAAATAGATTCACTACCTTCGATAGTGCGCCGGCTTCGTTCTCCATTAAGATCGAAATAATATGACGCGAAGTTTCTGTATTAAAAAGTGTCATTTTTCTCTCCTATACCTGACTTAAGCCTTCTTTGAGCGTATTTTCCATCTTATCGCGACCCGCTAAGATCATTTCGTGATGACCTTTTCCGGCGGGAATCATTGGGTAAACGTTCTCGCTGGGATCGGTGATAAAGTCGAGGAAGATGGTCTTATCTTTCTGTTTGAAAGCTTCTCGGAGAGCTGGTTCAACGTCACTTGGTTTGTGAATTTGAACACCGCTATGGCCATATGCCTCGGCAAGTTTTACAAAATCAGGGAGAGAGTCAAAATAGCTCATGCAGTAACGTTTTTGGAAGAAGAATTCTTGCCATTGACGTACCATCCCTAAATAACCATTGTTAAGGTTAATAATTTTAACAGGGGAGCAGTATTGCAACATTGTAGAGAGCTCTTGAAGCATCATCTGAATACTGCCATCTCCCGTAATACATGCGACCTCTCTATCGGGGCGAGCAATTTTCGCGCCCATAGCGGCAGGAAGACCAAAACCCATCGTTCCTAATCCACCAGAGTTGAGCCATTGTCGAGGTTCATCAAAAGGATAATATTGTGCAGCCCACATCTGATGCTGTCCAACATCAGAGGTAATAATAGCTTTCCCTTCAGTGACCTCAAAAAGTTTTTCAATAACAAACTGAGGTTTAATAACCACATCAGATTGCTCATATTTTAAAGACTCCATGGCTCGCCACTCGCCGATCTGATCCCACCAGTTTGCAAGAGCGGCCTGATCTAATTTGCCTTTTTTAGCCTTATGGATCGCATTAAGTTCCTTAAGAACAGGTTGAAGCTGTCCTACGATAGGAAGATCAACGGGAACATTTTTAGCAATCGATGAGGGGTCAACATCTACATGGATAATTTTTGCATAGGGGCAGAAGCTCTCTAAGGTGCCGGTAATTCGGTCATCAAAACGAGCGCCTAAAGCAATAAGAACATCACAGTGATGCATCGCCATGTTTGCTTCATAAGTCCCATGCATCCCTAACATACCAAGGAACTGTTTATCGGTTCCTTCATAGGCGCCAAGGCCCATTAGGGTACTTGTTATTGGAAGGTTAAGCGCTTTTACAAATTCGCGAAGTTCTTTATGTGCTTCGCCAATAATGACACCACCGCCGGTATAAACCATGGGGCATTTTGCTTTCATAATGAGATCGTACGCGCGTGCGATCTGCTTTGAGTGCCCTTTAACGGTAGGGTTGTAGGAGCGCATTGTAATTTTTTCAGGATATACAAATTCTGCTTCATGGACCGTAATATCTTTTGGAAGGTCGATGACAACTGGGCCAGGGCGGCCTGTTGTAGCAATATAAAATGCTTTTTTAATTATGCTTGCGAGATCTTTTACATCTTTGACTAAGAAGTTATGTTTGACACAAGGAAGGGTAATTCCAACAGTATCTACTTCTTGGAACGCATCATTCCCAATTAAGCTTGTAGCTACTTGTCCAGAAAAGACAATCATGGGAATTGAATCCATATAAGCAGTTGCAATACCAGTGACAGCATTGGTTAGCCCGGGACCGGAAGTGACCAGAACGACACCTGGCTTTCCTGTTGTACGCGCATAAGCGTCGGCAGCATGGGTCGCAGCCTGCTCATGGCGGACAAGGACATGTTCAATTTTGTCTTGTTTATAAATCTCATCATAAAGTGGCAGAACTGCACCTCCAGGATAACCAAAGATACACTCTACCTTCTCCTTCATTAAGGAGTGAATGACGATTTCTGCACCGCTTAATTTCACAGGATCTCCTCTCTTTTCAATATTTATTGTTCATTTTTTTATAGGCTGTCTATTGAATCGTCTATCGATTAATCAATCACTGCTATTAGCGACTATTCTCTAATTAGTCAATAGTAATTAGTTAATAGTAATTAGCCAATAGCACCGTCAGCGAAAATAAGATTTGCCTTTCCATTTATCTGATAACGACCAGCAGCACTCTAAATTTCGGTATTTAAAGATCAGGTATAAGATCGCATGACCTAAAAATATGCTGCACTCTTATGCCTTGTAGCTCTTCTCTCTAGAGAGATACCGCTTCGAGATACGCCTTTTACAGATAACTTTGCAGATAGACTTTGCAAATAACAGATAGATAACGGATAAACACTAGTAATATATAATTATCAGGTTGATTGTCGGGTTCCGGTTATAAACTGGCACCCTCTCATCCCCACAACGTAAGCGTAGTAGGAAGATAATTATTAATGTGATCTAGATTTATAGTTGTATCGTTATTATTTAAGTCAAATGGTGGCAGGAGCTATTCTCTTTTTTCTATCTTCTTAATCGACGCGCCTAAAATATCTTCTCACCTCAATATTTTTATCTAAAATATTGTCTTAGATGGGGATTATTTTAGAAACTTATTCGACTCGAATAAACTTAGAATCTTCAATGCCTTTAATTAACATAGCATTATTAATGATATTTTCTACATTTTCTTGCACTGTTTTTTCTAAAAACAGAATAACTTGTTGATATTGATCATAAACTTTAATTTTTTCAGCTGTAACTCCTGCCTCTAGAAGTACGGTTTTAAGTGCCTCAGCGATCGATTCGCCAGTTATTTCATTTAGATAGTTAAAGGCAAGGTAGTAACGAGAAGAGAAAGATTTTGTTGGAAGCGTTGGAATGCTTTGAAGATTCTCCTCTAAGAAGCCTAATGCTGGCGCGCTATGACGACAATCATTGTTGTGAATAATCTCGATAAGATCGGCTATGACAGCAGATGCCGTTGCTTCGCTTCCTGCCCCTCTGCCTGAGTAGAATTGCTCTCCAACCGCATTACCAACAACATAGACCCCATTTAAAACACCATCTACTTGGGCTAATTGATGCTCTTTAGCTAAGAGTGTCGGGTGAACACGAAGCTCAATTCCTTGTTTACTTTTGCGCGCAATACCGAGATGTTTAATGGTATATCCTTCAGCTTGGGTAATGGCGATATCTTCAGCAGTGATAGTATCAATTCCTTCAATATGCATATCCTCAAAGTTGAGGGGGGTACCAAAGGCTGTTGCTGCAAGAATTGTCAATTTATGAGCGGCATCAATCCCTTTTATATCAAAGGTTGGATCCGCTTCTGCATACCCATGTGCTTGAGCCTCTTTTAGGCATTGATCAAAATTGACCCCTTTGTGACTCATCTCTGTCAAAATGTAATTAGAGGTTCCGTTAATAATGCCCATTACAGTATCGATCTCGTTGGCGGCAAGGCCTTCTCTTAAGAGCTTAAGAATCGGGAGACCGCCCGCCACTGAGGCCTCAAAACGGAGAAAAACACCTTTCTCTTGAGCAAGCTGTAGTAATTCATTACCATGGAGCGCGATGAGCTCCTTATTAGCAGTAATGACAGATTTACCATTGTTTAATGCCGTTTTGATATAGGTTAATGCAGGCTCAATGCCACCAATGAGCTCAATGACAACATCAATGTCAGGATTATCGGTAATATCGGCGATAGAGGTTGTAAGATCTAAATTATAGGGGTTATCTCTTTCGAGCGAGCGAACAAAGACTTTTTCAATAATAGGGGTGCGGGTTATTCGGCGTGTAATCTCCCTACTATTTTTTGTTAAAACTGCAGCAACGCCCGAGGCGACTGTACCAAGACCAATTAATCCTACTTTAAGAGGCTCCATGATAGATCAAATTTCTCCAATTGATTAAAGAGTAATAATAACAATGAGAGATCAGAAATAGTCTTTGAGTGAGTTTTAATGTTGCTAATTTTAGGTGAAGTATAAGGTCTCAATACTCAACCAATTGTTGAGAGAGATACTACACCTATTCTTACTATTTCTGATTTCATCATTAAGGATTGAAATTTTGGGGAATAGCCCCCTTAGTTGTGACTTAAAATTAGTCGTATAAATGAGAGTGTACCTGATTTTTTAAAAAGTGGAAAACAGTTGAGATCCTTGTTTATGAATTGTTTATAAAATAAGCAAAGATCTCAACTGCAGCTCCTTCTAAGAGTTGAATAGAGATTGGTATCGCAATCTTTTAATAGATGCTTTAAGAGCAGTTTTCGATATGACTCTTAATATGATTCTCAATATAACTCTTAGTATTAACTCTTCATATGAATCTTAATACGATTTTTAATATGGTATTTAATGAATGGTATTTAAGATGATATTTAGGGTTTGAGACGAGTTATTCTCCTGCTTTTTGATAAGCATCCACCGTCGCTAATGCTCCTTGATAGATCTCATAAGGTGTTGCTTCTCCATCCATATAAGCGCCCCCTGTGATAATTGGGTAGTTATTATCACAATGAGCATCTGTAGTGGCCGTCTCGATATGTGTAATTCCCCAAGCTTTAAGCGCAGGAAGGAATGCACCTGCATTTTTAGCTTGCCCGAAAGTGATAGATGCATCTTTAATTTCGAGCTCTTTAAGGGCGATTGCAATAGCCATTGGTGCAGCACAGATAGCAATGATTGGTTTTCTCATCTCGATAGCTTTTTTTAGCTTTTCACCAATATCAGCAGAGAGCGTAGCTTCTTCTCCTTTATCGATAAAGTTAGTGAAGTTTTTAATAACACCAAAGCCGCCGGCTAAAGCGATACCATCGACCGAATCAAGATCTAATTTTGCAATCGGAGCGATCTTTCCACGTGCAATGCGAGCTGCTTCTTGCATAATATTGCGCTCATCGCCCTCTATCTCACCATTGAGGTGATTAATAGTATCTGTTTGAAGTCGATCCGGTGCATAGAAGGAGACCTCTATCCCTGCTTTAGAGAGCGCTATATTAAGTGTTGTTGCCTCTGTGATCTCTGCACCATCTAAATGACCACACCCTGAAAGAATTAAAGCAAAATGTTTCTTACTCATACCTTGGTTACTCCTTTTAGTTTGAGGGTAATAATTAACACTTCCCCGATTTTTACGTTAAAATAGGCGAAGAATCAATCTTCTCTCATCATAACAGATAATATCGATCCATCGATGGTGGGCGATATCACTAAGGATAGATCAAGCGATAAGGAGCCTCTCGGTATGAAGAAATTGTTCAACCTGTTGTTACTCTTTGTGTGTGTAGCACACATGCCCACATATGCTCAAACAGATGCTCAAACAGAGGTGGAAGAGGATTCTACCCGGTTTGAAAGCGCTGAAGTTGTGGGAGAAGGCAGGGGGGAGTCACTCGATTTAGTAGATGAGATTGATGCCGCAACGCTCTATAGAGATCAGGCAATCTCGGAAGTTTATGATTTTTTGGCAGCCGAAATCGCCTCTAAGCGGGAAGATTGGGAGAGTGCAAAAGAGCACTATGATGCTCTGCTAGAGCGAAATAGCGATCCAAAAGTTTTAGAGCGGAGAATTCGACTTGATTTAGAGGCAGGAAGTATTGCGGATGCACTCCCTCTTATTCAAAAATTGGTGATTCAAAACCCACAAAATTTAGCTAATTACAATTTATTAGCGCAAGCTTATCTCTTAACTGGTGATATTGAGTATGCGGCAAGAACTTATAACCACTTAGTGGAGATGATCTATCTTACAAATAATGGTGTTGTTGAGCCATCTCCCTATTTTGCTATTTTAAAGAAACTCCATGAGTTTGAAATTCCGTTAGATGAGCAATTAGCGCTTTTTAAGAAGATGGCGGCATTAGAAGAGCATGATACCTTCCCATTAGTGCTATTAGCTGGATTCTTAATTGATAATTTACGCTTTGATGAGGCAGAAGGTTATCTTGAGCGAGCCTTACAACTCGACTCCTCAAATCCTAAAATTTACGCACTCTATACCTATATCTATTGGAATGAGGGGGAGCCGGAAAAGTCGATTCTCTTATTGGAAGAGGCGTATAACAAATATCAAGATCCTGAGATAGGATTAGAATTAGCAAATGCATTAATTGCTAATTTTGAGTATGAAGAGGCTTATCAGCGCCTTATTCCGTTAATGATCTTAACAAATGAAGATCCTGCTGTTTTTGAGAAATTTATTGGCATGGCATATGTTATGGGGAACTATGACAATATTAAAGAGATGCTACAGCTTCGACTCGATCAGCCAGAAATTTTGACGCGCGCAATTTTAAATCTCTTCTATTTTTCTGAGGTGTTAGGCAATAGTGAAAATCTCCTAAAAGTGCTCCCTGAAATTGAGAATCCAACTGCTGAATATGCCGAGGCGCTCTATACCATTAAGGCGAAAGTGGCATTAGCAGAGGGTGATTATGATCAATTTAATCACTACTTTGAGAAGATTGCTGATTTAGAGCTCTTTGATGCACCGTCGCTTCTGTTAAAGCGCCTTTTGATGCTTCAGGAGATGGATGAGTATGATCTTCTTGATCAGGTGTTAGTAGAAGAGGCGGCACTTCTTCCTGAAGTAGAGAGCTCCTACTTAGCATTTCTACGTTCAATGAGTGCGCTTTATCATCAAGAGTATGGTGAGATGGTCGCTATTTTACAAGAGGAGATCCGCAATAATCCACAAGATCCTATCGCTTATAATGCTTTAGGTTACTCCTTGATTGAGATCGATCCTAAAAATGCGAAAGTTGCCTTGCCTTTTATCTCAAAAGCAAATTTGATGTTGCCAGGACGCGACTTTATTCAAGATAGTCTTGCTTGGGCTTACTATATGTTGGGTGATTTAGAGCGAGCTCATAAATATATCGTACAGGCTTATCATCAAAATAAAGATCCTGAAATTATCGCTCACTATATTGTGATCTTAGATGCGATAGGGAAGCGAGAAAAGGCGGAAGATCTCTATCACCGTTTTAATCTCTTCTTTGGAAACTCAGATGCAAAAGAGGCACTCATCGAAAATGTTGAGTGGATTAGCGAATGAGAATAGTTGAGAGTCAGCAAGTTAGAAAAGGTAAACGGATCCAGTTTGCCTTTTTGTTTTTAATGGTCGCTATGTTAGGCAATCTTCTCTGGGGTGCAACAGTCGTTGGTACGGGAAAGATGGAGAATCGGGGAGGAGAGATGTTAATTATCTTCCCGCTCAATCAACAGATTAAGTTCAATAGCTTCCGCTTACAAAATCCAGATCGATTAGTGATCGATATTCCTAACGCAGAGTTGCAACATAAGGCGAGCTCCTTACCTATCAGCTCTGCATATGTTGCCGGGGTTCGTTTAGGAACACAGCAAGGGACTGACCTTCGTATTGTGGTTGATCTAAAGCAGGGGAATGTGCCGGCAAGTGCTGCTGTTGTCAGAGGGCGCTTAGGGTATGAGTTGGTAATTGCTGTTGGTGCCTCCGTGGGAAGTGTTAAAGAAGATTTAGCAACATCAGGGCAAACGGTGGTAACTCAACCTCAGGAGATCCAGGTTGCTAAACGCGTTCCTAAGAAAAATATTCTAATTATTATCGATCCAGGTCATGGTGGAAAGGATCCTGGAGCGGTTGGTAAAGCGGGAACAAGGGAGAAGGATGTTGTATTACAAATTGCCAAAGTCTTGCAGCAGAAGATTAATCGTGAACCCAATATGAAAGCGATCTTAACGCGCAGTAATGATACCTTTATCCCGCTTAGGGAGCGCGTCTTAATTGCAAGACGGAATAAAGCCGATATGTTTATCTCACTGCATGCTGATGCCGGATCATCAAAAGCAGATGGTGCATCGGTCTATATCCTCTCTACTAGTGGCGCTTCAAGTGAAGCTGCCAGATTACTAGCAAGAGCGGAGAACCAATCTGACCTGATCGGTGGTGTTAAGATCTCCGATAAAGATGATGCCATCGCTTCAATGTTGCTCGATCTATCGCAGGAAGCGACAATTGAGTCTTCTCATGCTTTAGGTAATCATCTTTTAAAAAATCTTAGTCGTCATGCCAATCTTCATAAGAAGCAGGTGGAGCGTGCAGGATTTGCGGTCTTAAAAGCGCCTGATATTCCCTCGGTATTGATTGAGACAGGATTTATCTCCAATCCTAAAGAGGAGCAAAACCTTCGGAGCAAGAAGCATCAAGATCGTTTGGCAAATGATATCTTAGCAGGAATTAAGGCTTACTATAAGGAGCGCCCGGCAACGGAGCTTGTCTATAGTACGGTTGTACAGCGATCAGATAATAGTCGTGTGCAAGGGATTGCTCAAAATCAAGCGAAAGTAGTGGCACCTCCAAAGCAATCGATTACGATTCCTCCGATTCGTTTAGAATCAAAATCGGTAGAGCCGGCGATTCAACCTGTTGCGCCACCAATAGAGGTTTCAATGATCGAGCCGCCACCCGTTGCTATCGGCGTGCAATTTCCGGAACCATCAGCTCCACCTATAGAGTTAATTTCGAAAGAGCGTCCTTTAAAAGAGTATAAAGTACAACGAGGGGATACTATCGCAGAGATTGCCAGAGCTCATCAGGTAAGTGAGTCAGCATTAAAACAACGTAACGGTCTTCCTGATAATCAGCTTCGGGTTCCTGCGGGGACAATTTTGATCATTCCATAACATGGTAAAATCTATGACCAAGTTTATGAGTAAGTTATGAGTAAGTTATGAGTAAGTCTATGGTTAGGTCCTGCATTAAAGAAAATTTGAAGTTGTCTTATGCTTTATGCTTTATGCCTTGTTATAAAGTATAAAGCGTATTAAAAAGGGTCTTTAAAAGAGAAGGGTGTTTATAAGAGCATCCTTTTTTATTGCTTGATCCCATCTTTCTGTTTTCGCACTTCTTATATGCTTCCTCCTCCTTCCCTTCCTTTTCTCATTCCTCTTCTTACGCTCCTTATTCTTTTTATACCTTTTATACCTTTTGTGCTTCGATATTGCGGACGGAGTATTTAGGTAGAGAAGAGATATAATATTTTTATCGCAACTTGTTATACTTTTTAATAGATTATCTTCTCAAAAAATTGTATGTTGATAGGTGAGGCTACTCTTTGTAGTGCTCGTTCTTAATATTCGTTAAGGAGATTAGTGTATGAAAATGTTATCTGATATTAATGGTGATTTGCGTCCACAGAGTGCTTACCAGCTCTTAATTGATGGTGAGTGGGTTGATGGTGCGCAAGGTAAAACCTTAGAGAGTCACAATCCCGCAACAGGTGAGAAGTTGACAGAGATTGCTGTCGCTGAGAAAGAGGATGTTGATCGTGCTGTAAAGGCAGCATGGGCTGCATTTGATACATGGAGTCAAACCTCGCCTCAAGAACGAGCTAAATATCTATTAGAGATTGCGGATCGTCTAGAGGCTGAGTTAGAACGTTTTGCGACATTAGAAACGCTCGATAATGGTAAGCCGATACGGGAGACATTAAATGTGGATGTCCCATTAGCGATCGACCATTTCCGCTATTTTGCTGGTGTTATTCGTGCAGAAAGTGATGAAGCGAACCTTATCAATCAAGATAGTTTAAGTATTGTACTGAGTGAACCGATCGGGGTTGTCGGGCAGATTATTCCTTGGAACTTCCCGCTCTTGATGGGCGCGTGGAAAATTGCACCCGCATTAGCTGCCGGAAACTGTATTGTTATTAAGCCTTCGAGTGATACTTCAATCACCGTGCTTGAACTAGGACGTATTCTTAATGAAGTCTTACCTAAGGGTGTTGTTAGTATTTTAACTGGTGGCGGTTCTACAACTGGGAATCATATTTTAGAGCATGAAGGTTTTAGTAAATTTGCCTTCACTGGTTCAACAGGTGTTGGGTACAACGTTGCACGGGCAGCTGCTGATAAACTGATCCCGGCAACACTAGAGCTTGGCGGAAAGTCGGCAAATATTATCTTCGAAGATGCACAGATTGATAAAGCTATTGATGGTGCATTGATGGGAATTCTTTTTAATCAAGGGCAAGTCTGCTGTGCCGGTTCTCGTCTCTTTATTCAGCGTTCTATCTATGATCAATTCCTTGAGAAATTGAAAGAGAAGTTTGAGAGTGTTCGTGTGGGCGACCCTCTCGATCCTAATACACAGATGGGTGCGCAGATTAATGAGAAGCAGCTCAAGCAGATTTTAGGTTATGTTGAGATCGCTAAAGAGGAGGGCGCTCGTGTTTTAACTGGTGGGCAACGTGCTTCTGAGCAGGGAGCTTTTCTCTGCCCAACAGCGATTGTAGATGTTAAGCCCAATATGCGCATTGAGAAAGAAGAGGTCTTTGGTCCGGTTGTTGCGATTCTTCCTTTTGATAGTGAAGAAGAGGTGATTAAACTCGCTAATGACTCAGAGTATGGATTAGGCGGTGCCGTTTGGACTCGAGATATTAATAGAGCTTTCCGTGTTGCGAAAGCGGTTCGAACAGGGCGTATGTGGGTTAACACCTATAATGAGTTACCGGCGCACTCTCCCTTTGGAGGTTATAAGAAGTCAGGTATCGGGCGAGAAACTCATAAGATGATTTTAGATGCTTATACACAGAAGAAAAATATCTACATCAGCTTTAATGAGAAGTTGACCGGTTTCTACTAAGCCTTTGTGACTAAGCCTTTTGAAGTTAGAATCTTTATTAGAGTAGAATCTCTCTAATAATCAATTGAGAAGACCCTATCAATGAATGATAGGGTCTTCTTATATGGAGGGATCTTCTATCGTTACCATTTTTAGCTTTTCGCTTTCATCTTCTCTCTTGATGTGAGTCCTTAGATCTAGCTAATTATTAGACAAACCTATTTAAATTCTTTAATGAAGCTATGAAAAGTATAAATATACTGTAAAATAGTAATCATTATCATTCGAGTGCATATTTCATTTGAAAGAGTTTGTTTAACAGAATTCATTTGTAAAAGGACAAGTTGTTTTATATATGAGAATACAGTATTGGGTTCTCATTCTCATTGTATTATCAGCGATCTCCCTCTTTGTAGGGGTGATAAATATATCGGTGAATGACCTATTTAATCTAACAGATGCTCAGAAACAGACCATATTAATTAGTCGTATTCCGAGACTTATAACTATTTTGATTGCCGGGGCGAGCCTCTCAATCAGCGGTCTTATCATGCAAAAATTGAGCCAGAA
Source organism: Ignatzschineria cameli (assembly GCF_003121895.1). Classification (GTDB taxonomy): domain Bacteria; phylum Pseudomonadota; class Gammaproteobacteria; order Cardiobacteriales; family Wohlfahrtiimonadaceae; genus Ignatzschineria; species Ignatzschineria cameli. The sequence goes on along the minus strand of NZ_QEWW01000001.1, from coordinate 698,245 downwards.
TGCATTTGTCTCTCCGACAACTGCCGGCACAATGGAATCTGCACGCTTAGGGATTTTGGTAGCAATTTTGCTCTTTGCCGGTGCTTCCCCTCTTGTAAAGATGGGGTTGGCCTTTCTTTTTGCGTTACTTGGGACTTTTCTCTTTATGAAAATTCTCAATCGAATTCGCTATAAAGATGTTGTCTTTGTTCCGCTTGTAGGATTGATGTTTGGGGGGATTATTGGTTCGATCTCCACCTTTATCGCTTATAAGCATGACCTTATTCAAAACCTAGCTTCTTGGTTACTTGGGGATTTCTCCATGGTGATGTCAGGTCGTTATGAATTGATCTATATCTCTATTCCGTTGATGATTATTGCTTATCTTTATGCGCATCAATTTTCTATTGCCGGCTTAGGGGAAGATTTCTCCAAAAATTTGGGGTTAAAGTATCAGCAAGTCGTCAATATTGGCTTAGCGATTGTTGCGATGACAACCGCTTCTGTAATTTTAACTGTAGGAATGATTCCCTTTTTAGGTCTGATCGTTCCCAATATTATCTCCCTCTATAAAGGAGATAATATCCGTGCAACATTGCCATACACTGCCCTTTTAGGGGCTATTATTGTATTAGCTTGCGATATTTTAGGGCGAATTGTTATCTATCCCTATGAGATCCCAATCAGTGTCACAATCGGTATTTTAGGAAGCCTTCTCTTTATCTGGCTGCTCTTTAAAAAGGTAGGGCAGGCATGAGTCTAAGTTTGATAAATGGGAAAGCGATGAGTATCAGAGTGAAATTGGTACTGCTGATGGTCTTAGCCGCTGCTAGTTCAGCCCTTTTTCTCTTCTATCAATTAGGAGTCAATTGGGACTATGTTTTGCCAAGAAGAGGGTATAAGTTATTAGCAATGGTGATCGCCGGTAGTGCTATTGCATTTTCAACGGTGATCTTTCAGACAGTGACCCATAATCGCATCTTAACGCCGAGCATTATGGGGTTAGATTCTCTCTATCTTTTAGTTCAGACTGTTTTGGTCTACTTCTTAGGGGGAAAAAATTTTGCCATGATTAGCAATGAGTGGCTCTTTCTTCTCTCTGTATTGGCTTTAGTGACCTTTTCGATGCTTCTATTTAAGCTTTTGTTGGGTAAAGATGGGCGTTCTGTCTTCTTCCTGCTCCTTATAGGTATTGTTTTAGGTGCTCTCTTTCAGAGTCTTTCCACTTTTATGCAGGTATTGATAGATCCGAATGAGTTTTTCTTAGTACAAGATAAGATGTTTGCCAGCTTTAATAATGTTCAAGTGAAGCTAATCTGGTGGGCATTAGGAATTATTGGGATAACGATGATTCTCTATCTGCCGATGATTAAATATCTCGACGTCCTCTCATTAGGGCGTGACCAATCGGTTAATTTGGGGATCTCTTATCGCAAAGTGGTGATGATAACATTGATTGTTGTCTCTATTTTGACTGCTGTTTCAACAGCATTGATTGGCCCGATTACCTTTTTAGGATTACTCGTTGCCAATCTTAGTTATGAGATTTTTAAGACCTATCGTCATTCTGTTTTATTGATAGGAACAGTGTTAGTCAGTATTATCGCCCTGGCATTTGGGCAGATGTTGGTGGAGAGAGTCTTCTCATTCTCAACAACGTTGAGTGTGATTATCAATTTTATTGGTGGGCTCTATTTTATCTATCTACTTTTAAGGGGGAGCAAATAAATGGTTGTCGTAGAAGGTGTTTCAAAATTATTTGGACAGCGTAAAGTTGTAGATGATGTCTCTATTACGATCCCTAAAAATAAGGTGACATCGTTGATCGGGCCTAATGGAGCAGGGAAGAGTACACTTCTTGGAATGATGAGTCGCTTGATCGATCCTGATGCGGGTTCTATCAAGATTGATGATCGTCTTATTAGTGATTGGAAGAGTGATGAATTAGCGAAAAAGATCTCTATTCTTAAGCAGGCAAATCATCTTAATTTACGAATCACGGTTCGCGAGCTCGTTGCGTTTGGTCGTTTTCCCCATAGCAAAGGGCGCTTGACTGCAGAAGATGATGCATTGATCGATGAAGCGATTGCCTATATGGGATTAACAGATCTAGAGAACAAGTATGTCTCTGAGCTTAGTGGTGGGCAGCGTCAATGTGCATTTATAGCGATGGTTATTGCGCAAAATACCGATATCATCTTCTTAGATGAGCCGCTTAATAATCTTGATATGAAGCACTCTGTAGAGATTATGCAGGTATTGCGTAAGCTTGTTGCAGAGAAAAATAAGACAATTGTGATAGTGATTCATGATATCAATTTTGCCTCCTGTTACTCTGATTACATCATCTCACTTAAGGGTGGGGCATTAGTGCATGAAGGGGCCACAGAGAAGATTATTGATACCAATATTTTGCGTGAGATCTATGATATGGAGATTCCAATTCAAACGATCAATGATCAGCGCATCTGCGTCTATTTCTCATAATACATGTAGAGCGATCACAATGATTATCAAGGGACCATAAGAGGATCAATCGGGCCGGTATCTTGCTGTCGGCATCATCAAAAGAGAGAGTTAATCGGGATATTTAGAAGAGATTATAGAATAAAGAGAGCAAATTCTCTTTTTTTAAAGTATGATGATGTGAATGATTATCAATTATATTGTTGAATCGCTCCTATTAAAGAATCTTTGCTAGATGACAATGTAAAAGGATACGAAGGTTATCTTATTTTCTGTTTTATGAGTACGATCATCTAATATCTTGAAAATAGTAGCTAAATTTTATCGAGTTCTATCGAGTTTTATTGAGTGAATTCGATCATTGACCGAAATAGTCAATCGAAGTAGTTAATTGAAACAGTTAATAGTTAATCGAAATAGTAAAAGTCCAAATTTAAGGAGTAAAAATGAAGTCCAAATCGTTTAAGAAGGTTGTTTTAGTATCGGCACTAACTTTAGTGTTAGCAGCTTGTGGCGAAGAGAAAGCAGCGCCGGCAAAAACAGTAGAAGCTCCTGCTAAAGAGCAGACAAATAGTACCGCAGCGGAGTCGAAGCGTATCACTGTTAAACATGATTCAGGTGAAACGGTTGTTCCTTTTGCGCCTGAGAAGGTGGTTGCTTTCGATTTTGGGGCATTAGATACATTAGAGTCTTTAGATATTGATATCATCGGTCTGCCAAAAGCGAATCTTCCTAGCTATCTTAACGATTATAGTGCTGATAAATATCAAAACTTTGGAACACTAAAAGAGCCAAATTTTGAAGCAATTCATGCCGCAAAACCAGATTTAATTATTATTGCAATCCGTCAAGCACCGCTTTATGAGCAGTTCTCTGAGATTGCACCGACGATCAATCTCTCGGTCGATGATAATGATATTATGGGTTCTACAGAGCGTAATATTCGTGTTTTAGGTGAAATCTATGGTCGTGAAGCGGATGTAGAGAAAGAGATTGCACTGCTTAATGAGAAGATCACAAAAGTGCGTGAGAAGACTGATCAGATGGATGAAACAGGTCTGATTCTCTTAGTTAATGATGGCAAAATTAGTGCATATGGTCCAGGTTCTCGTTTCGGGATTATTCATGATGTCTTAGGAATTAAACCAGCTGATAGCACAATTAAGCAATCACGTCATGGTCAGACAGCATCATTTGAATATGTGATGGATCTTAATCCTGATTATCTCTTTATTGTGGATCGTAGCGCAGTAATTGCCGGCAATGGTAATACTGGGGCTAAAGAGGTTGTTGAGAATGATCTAGTGAAAAACACAAATGCTTATAAAAATGGCAAGATTGTCTACCTTGATCCTAACGTTTGGTATCTTTCAGGCGGTGGCTTCAAATCAACTAACCAGATGATTGATGATATTGCTGAAGCAATTGATCAGTAATTGATTGATAAGTACTAGATAGATAAGTATCAATCGAAATAGTATGCAAGATCGATATTGAGGTCAATTGCACTTAAGAATCCATCTTATAAAGTATTTCCTTTATAAAACTTTGCCACTACTTCGGTAGTGGTTTTTTTATATTTCAACACTAAGAAGATCTGTAGAGTGGCGAGAGCCACCATTTTGTTCTTTTAACCACTTCATGCCCGCCTATTGGGATGGCTGTTATATTGCTGATGGTGGGATCATACTTTTAAATTGATAATGACTTACCGGCGATAGGGAATCATCAACTGTCGGCGCGTGGTTTATGGAAAGATACGATAGAGAGCGCCGGCAACTCAAGAGATTCTATTCGAATTGATTGATGCATTGATGATAAGCGATTACCATTTGCCGGTACGTAATTTATAGAAAGATATGATAGTGAGCTCCGGCAACTCAACAGATTCTATTAGCATTGATTGGTGCCTTGGTGATAAGTGATTGTCATTTGCCGGCACGTGATTTATAGAAAGATATGATAGTGAGATCCGGCAATCCATCAGCTTCTGTTGTCTCATTATTTAATCAATAGTAATAAACAAAACAATAAAAATCCTATAGCGTGATTAGTCACTATAGGATCCTTTTAATCTACTATTTTAAATCATCAATCATAACTTCTGCATGCAGGTAACGATCGATGAAGGAGATGATTAACGGCGATTTTTGCTCGCTGCGATACGAAGGCGAAGTGCATTGAGTTTGATAAAACCACCAGCATCTTTCTGATCGTATGCACCACCATCATCTTCAAATGTTGCAATATTCTCATCAAAGAGTGAATCGTCAGATTTACGACCGACGATAATTACATTCCCTTTGTAGAGTTTTACACGAACTACACCATTTACAAACTTTTGTGACTCATCAATCATTGTCTGTAAGAGTTCACGCTCAGGACTCCACCAGTAACCGTTATAGATCAGGCTTGCGTAACGAGGCATCAACTCATCTTTAAGGTGCGCAACTTCACGGTCAAGAGTAATAGACTCAATCGCGCGATGTGCTTTTAACATCACTGTACCCGCAGGTGTTTCATAACAACCTCGAGCTTTCATTCCAACATAGCGGTTCTCTACAATATCAACACGACCGATACCATTTTCACCTGCGAGTTTGTTGAGCTTCTCCATCACTGTTGCCGGTGAAGTTTCAACACCATCGATTGCAACGATATCGCCGTGACGATAAGTTAACTCTACATAGGTTGGCTTATCAGGAGCTTCTTCAGGAGAGACTGTCCAGCGCCACATATCAGCTTCTGGCTCTGTCCATGGATCTTCTAACATCAATCCTTCATAGGAGATATGGAGCAAGTTTGCATCCATAGAGTAGGGTGATTTCTTACCACCGCGATCGATCTCAATATTGTGTTTTTCAGCATAGTCGAGTAATTTCTCACGTGACATAAGATCCCACTCACGCCATGGCGCAATCACTTTTACACCAGGTTTAAGCGCATATGCACCTAATTCGAAACGAACTTGGTCATTCCCCTTACCTGTTGCTCCGTGAGAGATTGCATCTGCATTGGTCTCATTTGCAATTTCAACTAAACGCTTTGCAATTAAAGGGCGAGCAATCGAGGTTCCAAGAAGGTATTCGCCTTCATAGATCGCATTTGCACGGAACATTGGAAAAATAAAGTCGCGAGCAAATTCTTCGCGGAGGTCATCGATATAGATCTCTTTAACGCCAAGCGCTTTAGCTTTATCGCGTGCCGGCTCAACTTCTTCGCCTTGACCAATATCTGCCGTAAATGTTACGACTTCGCAATTATATTCATCTTGTAACCATTTGAGGATTACGGAAGTGTCCAATCCGCCTGAATATGCGAGAACCACTTTATTAATTTTTTCCATTATAGTCTCCTGTCGACTTTTGGGGTTTTTGACTATTTTCTTAACTCAAAGAGATCTTCCACTTCTGGAATACTCTCTTTGTCCGTGATAAATAAGATGAGATGATCATTCTGCTCAATAGACATGGAGGGCTCAATTTTCATCACTTTCCCTCTTCGGATAAGTCCCGCGACAACGACATTTTCGGGCCAACGTATCCCTTCCAAAGATTTACCGACGATTTTTGAGGTTTCAGCATTACCGTGGGCAATAATCTCCATCGCTTCTGATTCGCCTGATCTAAGAGAGTATACCTGAACAATATCGCCTTTTCTAATATAGGTTAATAAGGTGCTCAAAGTTACCTGTTGTGGCGAGAAAGCAAGATCGATATTTGACTCCTCTTCGATCATCTCAAGATAGGAGGAGCGATTGATCAATGCCATTGAAAACTTAGCGCCGAGACGTTTAGCGAGCATTGCCGCCATGATATTTGTTTGGTCATCATTAGTCAGGGCGCAGAAGAGATCGGTCTTGTCAATGTTCTCCTCAAAGAGAAGGGTCTCATCTGTACAATCGCCATGAAGAATAAGGCTTCGACTCAATTTAGAGGCGAGTGCATTGGCCCGTTCTGCATTCTCTTCGATCAATTTTACATGCGTATAAGATTCTAATGCTTCTGCAAGAACCGCGCCGATATTCCCACCGCCGGCGATCGTCACCTTTTTAGCAATACGCTGTTTCGATTGAAAAAGCTCAATGACCTCGCGGGCATCGGATCGTGCGCAGAGAAAATAGATCTCATCATCCTCTTCTAAAATTGTCTCATCATTGGGGATAAACTCACTCCCTTCTCGGTAGATCGCCACATAATTGATATTGAGGTGGCGTGTTCGACGTTTAATTTTGGCAAAGCGCCGGCCATAGAGTTGAGAGTTCTTTTCAACACCGATCGAGACAATCAATGCCTCTCCTTTTGAAAATCGGAGAACATCAAGCGCTCCGGGCAGCTCAATGATATTTTTTATATAGTTGGTGATGAGAATTTCAGGGCTAATTACAACATCGATATGGAAGGTAGAATCGAGTTTATTACCAAAGAGGTCACCGTGGCGAACGTAATCCCTCGAGCGAACGCGTGCAACTTTTAATTTTATTCCAAAGACAGTATGGGCAATTTGACAGGCAACGATATTAACCTCATCACTAGAGGTAACAGCGATAATGACATCCATGTTTTCGGCACCGGCCTCTTTTAATAAGATCGGCGAGGCTGCATTACCGCGGATTGTTCGAATATCATAGCGTTCCTTTAGGGCTGCTAATGGGGCATATTGATTATCGATAATGGTGATATCATTTTGCGCTTCTTTTGATAAAACATGAGCGACCGTAGAACCTACTTGCCCAGCACCAAGAATCAAAATTTTCATGACTGCGATTATTCCTTTAGAAAGACGCTTAAAATAATAGCTCAAAGCAGGGGGATATTGTATCTCTTTTTCCTAACTGCTGTTTGATAGATTCGCTCTTTGGATCTGCTTGAAGAGGATTAATGATTTATTTTATCGATTCTCATCTACTCTAAGAGTAATCTCTCTTTGAGGTATCTTTGAAGTAGCTTTGGGGGAGTCTTATAGTTAATTTTGGGGTCAACGCTTTTTTTGCATTTCATTGCTCTAAATTCAATTTTAAGGTATAATTTCGCCTCAAAATACCTTAAAGGTAGACTTGTTAATATCTCAAAAGACCTAAGGTTGCTGTAGTAATATAGTGAACAAATAGCGTAGGCTTTTGAGGTAGTAATAGGTCTACTTTTTTCATTGTTACTTATGAATGAGTTATTGAGTTAGTTGTCTTGAGAAATCAAGCATCGAACATTTGAATATTGAGTAATATTACGTAGTTAAATTTAGTTAGATAATGATTCCTCGTTAGGTGAGGTTACTGTAGAGTCGGAAGCTATTGCCCAGAAATGTCGAGAGACACCAATGGGTCAGCAGGAGTAATCGAATTAAGGTTATCTCTAATATAGTGAAATTAAGGGGTTGATGCCGCTTTTTTGAGCTCTACAGAGCTAAAGTTTTTACGAAGGAGGCGCTTTTAATCCCGATTCTCTTCAATTTATGAAGGTTGAGGCTTTAAAGTTTAGATTTTATATTTAGATTTTAGAGTGATTCCTCAAGCTGAAGAGAACTGTAAGTAGAGTTAGTTCATCACTGAGATCTTTAAGAAATCTTTAAGAATAATCGATAATTCTCATTTTCGATTTAGCGGCATTGTTGGCAAGCTCCTCTTTTTGAAACGCACCTTCAAAGAAGCGATCTACTTCACTCTATCTCTTTAGAGATCATCATCGGTCACATCTAGTCACGGGAGGATGCTTTATGGTTCATCAAAATGCAAAAAAAGCGCACGAATTTGCAGAAGAGACAGTCGGATCATTAATGGATTTCGATTTTATATGCGTTCCTGAAACCTACACAGTGAGTGAGACCTTTAAGTATTTGAGGAAAAATGTACATGGTAAGGCTAATATCCACTATAGCTATGTGATCGATCCGTTAGGAGTTCTTGTAGGTGTTCTCTCATTAAGGGAGCTTTTAGGTGCTGATGAGAATGCTATTTTAAAAGATATTATGGCTCCAACAACGTTGAAACTCTCTTACGATCTTGATCAAGAGAAGGCGGCTAAAATATTCCAAGACTCAGATCTTGTAACACTTCCCGTTATCGATACTAATGGCCGAATGATCGGTGTTCTTCATGTCGATGAGATGATGGATGTATTGCAACAGGAAGCAACGGAAGATATCCATAAGATGGCATCAATTTCAGTTGATGAAGATGAAGAGGTAAAAGGTTTACTCGAATCATCAATGGGCTGGCTCTATAAAAAGCGGATCGGCTGGTTAGTTATTCTTGTCTTTGTCAATCTTCTTTCAGGAGCAGGAATTGCAAGTTATGAAGAGCTTCTCAATCAACATATCTATGTTGTCTTCTTTCTCCCGCTCTTAATTGCAAGCGGTGGAAATACAGGATCACAATCAACAACCCTTGTTATTCGAGCGATGGCTGTCGGTGATGTCACAATGCGGGATTGGGGAAAGGTCTTTGCTAAAGAGGCGTTGGTCTCCTTTGCATTAGGGATTACGATGGCAGCTGCAATTGCGGTAATCGGTTATTATCGCGGTAGTGATTATGGTGCCGGCACTGAAACGGCAATTATTATCGCTCTATCGATGGTGATTGTTGTAATGTTTGGTGGTCTATTAGGTGCGATTATTCCTTTCGTCTTTAGATTATTTAAATTGGACCCGGCAACAGCAAGTACCCCTTTAATTACCTCTATTTGTGATATTGCGGGAGTCTTTATCTATTTAGGTATTGCAAGTCTCTTCTTACAACTCTAAAAATAAGTTGTAGGCGGAATATGAGGCATAGTAGTTATAATAGGTATAAGAGCAAGGAACAAGAAGGGAAAGAAAGAAAAGAGTGCAAGGAAGGTCGATTTGATTCGATTTGATTCGAAGTATGATTTGAGCTGTGATCCGATCGAAATCGGCTAAATTTAAGTCAGGGGAGAGTGAAGTGAAGAGAGTTCGTTTTTTAACAACCATGAGTTACTATTTTTCTCGAAAAAATCTCTCCGTAGCGCTTTTAGGTTTTGCATCCGGCCTTCCTATCTTAATGACCTTATCGACATTCTCCTATTGGCTCTCTACTCTTGGAGTCCAAAAGAGTGCGATCGGTCTTGCCTCACTTTTAGGACTTCCTTATCTTCTCAAATTTTTATGGGCACCGCTTCTTGATCTCTTTTCTATGCCTCTTTTCGGGCAGTTAGGGCATCGTAAAGGTTGGATACTTCTCTTTCTTATCATTATTGCCGGCATCTTTTTCGCCTTAGCCTTTATCGACCCAGCGAAAAACCCCTATCTTTTGGGAATTTTAATCTTTTTACTCGCAACGGCATCAGCAAGTCTTGATATTGTTGTCGATGCGTACCGTATCGACTTCTTAGATGAAGAGACACAAGCATATGGTGCGAGTAGCTATCTTTTTATGTATCGCATTGCGATGTTATTGATGGGAGCAGGTGTTTTAGCGCTCTCGGACTTTTATAGTTGGTCATTAATATTCCAAGGGGTAGGCCTGCTCTTTATCTTAATTGTTCTTTTAACGCTATTGATAGAAGAGCCCAAGCGAGAGGTGGTTATTGAAGAGGGTGAGGCCCCATTAGCCGCGCCTTTAAAGCGCTTTATGGAAGGTTTTATTCAATTTTTTAAACGTGATAAAGCGTTATTCTTTCTGCTGTTGGTTGTCTGTTATAAGTTGCCCGATGCTGTCTCAGGGATTATGGTGACGCCGTTCTATCATGAGATGGGCTACAGTGGTGCCGAGATTGGTGCTGTCACAAAGATCTATGGACTTATTGCAACTTTACTGGGAGCGTTTTTGGCGGCAACGATTATCCATCAATTAGGGCTCTATCGTAGTTTAATTATCTCGGCGGTCTTAATCGGTCTGACAAATTTGGGTTACCTTCTTATTATTGCTAAGCCAAATCTCTGGATGTTGATGGTTGCCATTAGCGGGGAGAACTTTATCTCAGGATTCTCTAGCGCGCTCTTTATTATGTTTTTGGGGCTATTATGTGATCGTAATGCCTCTGCAACACAGTATGCACTGTTGAGTGCTTTAGCCTCTTTTGGCTTGCGCGTATTTGGAGGAGCCTCCGGCTTTTTAGCAGAAGGCCTTGGTTGGGAAGGGTTCTTTATTAGTACGGCAATTTTCTTTATTCCAAGCCTACTTTTAATTCTTTTTCTAAAGCCATCCATAGTGAAGATGAAAGTGCCAACCTCTTAAAAGTCTGCTCTAGTGGTTACTCTACCATCGAACCAATTCATCACTTTACTACTGCTATGACTATTGTTATTACTGTTGTTATTAACACGCATTGTGATAGAACATATTTGTTAAGCATTTATTAAGCATTTATGAAGTGTTGATTCACGATCTATTTGGTGCAGATATTCGTTAGTATAACTCTTCTATGGTCCCCTCTACAGTTGAGGTAGAGGGGAATGATCGCTCTAGTTAGTAATTATTTTGCCTTCATAATTTCAAACTGAGCAGTTATTTGATCTTCAAGCGTTAATGTTAACTGATCGCCAGGCGCGAGTTTACCGACACCTTCTGGTGTTCCTGTGTAGATAATATCTCCCTTAGAAAGCCCATAGACAGTGGAGAGATAAGCGATAATTTCTGCAATAGGATAGATCATCATTTTAGAATGACCATTCTGTTTTAGCTCACCATTTTGTTGAAAGGTAAAGGTGATATCAGTGGGATCTTTGATCTTCTCTGCAGCAATAAAGGGGCTGACGATTGCCGCGCCGGGAAATCCTTTACATTTTGTCCAAGGTTCTCCTCGCTCCTTAATCTGATCTTGTAGATCACGAGCAGTTAAATCTAATCCAACACCATAAGCGCCAATGACTGAGAGGGCCGAAGCTTCCGATAGATTTTTAGCATCCTCTTTAATGTAGATTACCAATTCAGCCTCATAATGAATTGCCTCTGAAAAAGCGGGAAGGGCAATTGAATCCCCTTCGACCGCTAATGCCGAGGTTGGTTTAAGGAAGACTAAGGGTTCTGTTGGGGTTGCATTATTCAATTCAGCAATATGTTTTGCGTAATTTCGACCAATACAGAAGATGTTCTGAATGGGATAACGGTGACCTTCAATTGATATTTCTGCTCTGCTCATCTCTTCTCCTAAGGTTTTTATCTCTCAGTGGATCGCTCCACAACGTTACAAAATATTATCTATTTATTTATCATTTGTGATCGGTCTGAATCTCTCTTTTTTAAGATCGATTGAGCCAATCGGGCGATTTCACCAATAAAGTTGGGTATGACTTTTCCAAGCTCAGCCATCTGTTTTAGTGTAATAGATCTCCGCTTAGGATGTTAGCTCATTTGAGGTTAAGATGACTTTTTATACAGCTTAGAGCGATATCTCTAGACTACGACTCTCTTTTCTCCAAATCATCTTCTCTATAAATCACCATTTATGTCTAGAAGCTAGAAGATTTAATGATCTTAAAACCTAGATCATACTTTAACTGTTAATTATGAGGGAAAAATAGAAGGGCGATATAATATAATTAATCTATATAATAGAACCGGTTAAATTAATAATTAAATTATGATTAGGTATGATTAATGAAATGATATAAAAAACTAAATCTCAAAGTGCAAAGATAGAGGCGCAACATCAAGATAATGGAGTTGAGAGGGTGCATGGCAAGAGATTATGTAAGGGAATTTTAAAAATGAAGTTTTAAGGTTTTAAGGTTTTGAGATTTTAAGTCTTGAAACTTTAAAATATTGATAAAGCGTGAGCAGAGGAACTATTTTATGGCAAAGAGCGAGAAGAAGAGATCAACAGATATTGAGAATAGATTAAATGTCTTAAGAGCCGGAGTTTTAGGCGCTAATGATGGCATTATCTCAACAGCAGGACTTGTCATCGGGGTTGCAAGTGCAACTACCAATATGATGACCATTCTTATTGCCGGGCTTGCAGGTCTATTAGCAGGCGCACTATCGATGGCGGGGGGAGAGTACTCATCTGTCAGTACACAAAAAGATGTTGAAAAAGCAGAAGTAGAGAAAGAGAAGAAGTTGCTAGAGAATGACTATGATGGAGAGAAAGCTGCTTTAACGCACTATTATGAGGAGAAGGGGCTCACTTCTGATATCGCCTCACAAGTTGCAACAGAGTTGATGAAAGAAGATGCTTTAGCGGCAAGAGTGCAGGCAAAGCTCAATATCACACTTGGGGAGTATGTCAATCCTTGGAATGCGGCATTCTCCTCAATTATCTCCTTCTCTTGCGGTGCAATAATCCCGCTCCTCTTTATCCTATTTTTACCACAAGAATTTAAAATTGTCGGTACTTTTGTCGCTGTTTCATTTGCCTTAGCATTGACTGGATTTGTCAGTGCAGCATTAGGGGGCGCTCCGCGATTAAAAGCAGTGATTCGAAATGTAATTGTGGGAATGTTAACCATGGCAGTTACTTATGGCTTAGGGCATATCGCACATATTTAGCATGAAATAGAGAAGAGGCTGACCAGTCAATGGCAGCCTCTTTTTTAATGAAAATAACTGATAGCTTCTGTCGTTAAGATCACTTAGAGAAGATAAGGATTGACTCCAAATGTTTTATAGTTCTCTTCTGTTAAACGTATTGATAAGGGGAGCGTTAAAAGATCTTCAATAAAGGGGTCTGCAAGGAGTGTTTTTGTACGATCAGTAACTTTTAGATAAGTGTGGCACTCATCGCACACCTCGGCATAAATAGGGCTTTTATCCCCTTCGATGCGCTGTTGGTAGAGCGATTTATTGCTAAGGCATTCTGTGCATTGTCCTCTTACAACATGCCATTTTGTTTCACAAAAAGAGCAATATAGATAGCGAAGACCATCTTCACTATTATCAAGGACGCTACTAATTGCCGGCATTTTACAGCAGGGGCAGAGATCACGCTCTTTCAATTGATAATTTTTATCAATCTCAAGCTGTGTCGCGGCATGGTGCAGTGTTGTCTGAAGGGCAGCTAAGAGGAAAATATGCTCTTCTGCCGGAATTTTATCGAGCGTTAAGGTTAGCAACTGTTGCAATATCTGCTTAATAGCTTCTTGATCTTGAGATCGCGTATTAAGTGATGCAATAATCATTAATATATTGTGATAGGGATGACCCTTTTCATCGGCCCTTCCATGAGTTTTTTCATCAATTTCTTTATTGATTTCTGCTTTAATTTCAGATTCAAGGAGCGCTGTAAGTTTTTGGCAGATCATCTGAAGTGCTAATTGAAATTGTGAGAGCGTGCTATTTGTGATCGCGATAAAGGGGGGCGTAGCTTCCTGTGAAATCTTCTCTTTTGGCGCTGAATCAGCATGTGCTAACTGTTGAAAAGCACTCTCTTGGGCAGTCACAATATGGAGCAGAAAAGGAAGTGCCGGCATCTCTGGATGGTTTTTAATGGCCTCTTTAAGCGCTTTTTGTCGATAGGGGTAGTGACTCCCTTTAGGAGGGAGGATCTGGATAATCTCTTTAATGCCACCAACCGGGATATTTGTCATAATTTTTCTCTTTTTCTTCTCTTTTTATATTGAAATAGGAGAGCTCCCTTAATCTTAGCATTACATCTCGCTTTACAAAGATCTTAGGAGCTCTCTTTTAGATACCATTACTCATTGCTTTTCATAATGATATCTTGATATAGTTTTGAGCAATTTTTCAGTAACTTTTCAATAACTTTTCAGTAATTGTTCTGTAGTTTTTCAGCTGTTTGCTGAGTTTACCTGAACTATTTCTTTAAAGGCTCATTATCTTGGCTATTTTTGCTCTCTGATTGCTCAACACCTGCCATCACTTCTTTATACCAAAGCGGGTGATGTGATTTAGCCCATTTCTCTGTAACAACACCTTCTGTCATCGCACGAATAGTACCTTTTACCCAGATTGCCGCATAGACATGCACAATAATTGATGCAATGAGGATTAAGGCAAACCAAGCATGAAGTAGAATCGCAACACGGCGAAGAGGAATACTAAAAGCATTCGCAAAATAGGGCTGCCACATCATAATGCCGGTTACGATTAAGACAATCATTGAGAGCGTCATAATCCAAAACATCACCTTTTGTCCGGCATTATATTTACCAACGTTAGGGAGATGTTCACCTGTAATCACCTCTTTAACAGAGAGTGCCCACTTGACATCTTCTTGATTGATAAAGTTTCGTTTATAGTAGCGGAAAAATTGGATAAAGAAACCCACAAACATAATAACGCCCACAAATGGATGGACGATACGAGCCATTTGTGGCGTACCAAAAATTTGGCTAAACCAGAAAAAACTAGGGTAGAAGAATGCTAATCCTGAAAATGCAAGAAGAATAAAGCAGAAAGCTACCACCCAGTGATTGATGCGCTCCGATGCGGAGTATCGCTGTATAAGTCTCTCTTTTGCCATGATCTATTCTCCTTTACCTTTTGATTTTTTAGGATCAATTATATCTTTCCCTTCGTCGGGATCATCCGCACGGCTAGGGCCTACTGTGACATAGTGTAAAAAGCCGGTGAAGACCGCTGCCGCAATTCCAAATGTAGAGAGGGGTTTTAAGATCCCTTTCCAGAGGCTAGTGACGGGGCTAATCTTAGGATCTTTCGGTAGATCGCTATAGAGTTCAGGTTTGTCAGCATGTTGTAGAACATACATTACATGGGTTCCACCGACACCAGCGGGGTCGTAGAGACCGGCATTTTCATAACCACGTGCATTGAGATCTTTAATTCGATCTGAGGCGTATACTTTCATATCCTCTTTAGAACCAAATTGGATCGCACCTGTTGGGCAAGATTTAACACAAGCAGGCTCTTGACCAACAGCAAGACGGTCGGAGCAAAGAGAGCACTTATACGCTTTATTATCCTTTTTGCTCAGACGAGGAATATTAAATGGGCAACCGGTAATACAATAACCACAACCAATACAGTTCTCCTGATTAAAATCGACAACACCATTATTGTATTGAACGATAGCACCAGGTGAGGGACATGCTTTTAAGCAACCGGGATCTTCACAATGCATACAGCCATCTTTACGAATAAGCCACTCTAACTTGCCATTTTCAGTGGTCTCATTAAAGCGCATAACGGTCCAAGACTCATTGGTTAAATCAGGTGGATTGTTATAAGTACCATCACAAGTTCCAACAACATCACGTAGATCATTCCATTCAGAACAAGCAACTTGACATGCTTTACAGCCGATACAAGCCGAAACATCAATCAGTTTTGCTACTTCAATGCCTTGACGTACATCTGGGGATTTAGTTGAAGTCGCAGAACGACGTTTAATATCTAGAGATTCTAAAATCATTTTTATCTATATCCTTTTATGCATTGAGTGGCTCAACATTCACGAGGAATGTCTTATATTCCGGTGTCTGTGTATTTGCATCACCGACCGCAACAGGTAAGAAGTTGGTTAAGAAGCCTTTCTTCGCAACACTTTCAAATCCCCAGTGAACAGGGATACCAACTTGATGAACTGTCTTACCATCCACTTTGAGTGGCATAATGCGTTTAGTCACAACAGCAACCGCTTCAACATAACCACGATTTGAAGAGACTTTGACGCGATCGCCAAGTTTAATTCCTTTCTCTTTTGCTAGCTCTTCACCAATTTCTACAAATTGTTCAGGCTGGGTAATTGCTGCAAGAAGCGCATTTTTGGTCCAGAATTGAAAGTGCTCTGTTAAGCGATAAGTCGTTCCTACATAAGGGAATTTATCGTGAGTACCTAACATATCGCGGTCTCGCTTAAATATTCTTACCGCAGGATTGTTAACGGGTGTGTAGAGTGGGTTATAGCCGAGTGGAGTTTCCATCGCTTCGAAGTGAGTTGGGAAAGGCCCATCAACTAACTTATCGCTTGAGGAGAGGCGTCCAACGCCTTCAGGATTCATAATGAACGGATCCATTGGACTACCCGGCGCTGCTGTTGCATCAAAGTCAGGAACATCCCAACCAATCCAGCGCTCACCATTCCATTTAAAGAGACGACGATGAGGATCCCAAGGTCTTCCCATGCGGTCAGCAGATGCTCTGTTATAGAGTATCCGGCGATTTGCTGGCCATGCCCAAGCCCATCCTAAGGTGATTCCTAAGCCTGATGGATCGCTATTGTCTCGGCGTGCCATCTGATTACCTTCCTCGGTCCAAGAACCGGTATAGATCCAGCAACCTGCGGCTGTGGAGCCATCATCACGCAACTCAGAGAAACTACCTAAAAGCTCCCCTTTTTTGCGAATTAATTTACCATTTTTATCGTAGAGATCTTCTAATGCATAACCATTTTGCTCTTTTGTGATCTCTTCTGCCGATGGGTGGAGCGGTTGAGCATAATCCCATTGGATATGATGGATAGGATCGGGGAATGCACCTCCCTCTTTTTTATAGAGTTCACGAAGTTTAAAGAGTAGGCGTGAAAGGATCTCTGTATCCCCTTTCGATTCACCAGGACCGTCAGCGGCTTGATAGTGCCATTGTAACCAACGTGCTGAGTTAACAATCGAACCTGAACCTTCTACGAAGCAGTGTGCCGGCAAGCGGTAGACTGTTGTCATTACCTCTTTAGGGTCGATATCGTTATGAGCACCATGATTCTCCCAGAAACTGCCTGTCTCTGTTGTTTGAGGATCGATAACGACAAGATATTTCAGTTTTGCTAATGCTTGACGATTCTTATTGGTATCAGGAATTGCTGCTAATGGGTTAAATCCTTGGCAGATATAACCATTCATCTCCCCTTGATCCATCATCTCAAATGCTTTAATGATGTCATACATTTTGTCCCATTTCGGGAGATAGTCGAAAGCGAAATTATTCTCTTTTGTGGCATGAGGACCATAGAAAGTCTTCATCATGCTATTGAAAAATTTTGGCGTATGTTGCCAATAGTTCATCTGGCCAGGACGAAGCGCTTTCGGTGTAGTCTCACGAATATATTTTTCGTAACTATTTTGAGAGTCACTTGGCAGGTTGAGATAGGCTGGAAGCTGAGTCGAGAGAAGACCTAAGTCTGTTAACCCTTGAATATTGGAGTGACCACGTAATGCGTTCACGCCACCTCCAGGAACACCCATATTTCCTAAGAGAAGTTGAACCATTGCCATGGTTCTGATCATCTGTGTTCCAACAGTATGTTGCGTCCAACCTAAAGCGTAAAGAATGGTAGAAGCTTTATCATTAGCTGCACACTCACCGAGCGTTTCTGCGATATAGAGGAAGTCTTTCATCGGCGTTCCCGTGACTCGCTCCACCATTTCAGGTGTATAACGATCATAGTGAGCACGCATCATGTTGAAGACACAGCGAGGATGTTGAAGCGTCTCATCAACTTTAGCATAACCATTTTCATCGAGCTCATAGGTCCATGATTCACGATCATAACGCTGCAGTTCTTCATTCCATCCAGAGAAGTAACCATCTTCGAAGTCATAATCAGGGTGCATGATAAACTTCGCATTAGTATATTCTTTAACATATTCAAGATTGATCTTGTTGTTATCGATCAACCAGCGGATTAAGCCACCTAGGAAGACAATATCAGAGCCAGAGCGAATCGGCGCATAGAAGTCAGCAACAGCAGATGTTCTATTAAAGCGAGGGTCGACACTTAAGAGTTTTGCTCCCCGTTTTTTCGCTTCAATCGCCCACTTAAATCCAACAGGATGTGCCTCGGCTGCATTTCCGCCCATGACTAAAATGACATCCGCATTACGAATATCGACCCAATGGTTAGTCATTGCACCTCGACCAAAGGTCGCTGCTAAACTAGCAACAGTGGAGCCATGGCAGACACGAGCTTGGTTGTCGATTGCGATCATGCCAAGCGCACGAATAAATTTCCCAGTAACAAATCCATTCTCATTCGTGGTTGCGGAAGTTGCTAGAAAGCCGGTAGAAGTCCAGCGATTCACAGTAACCCCATCACTATTTTTAGTCTGGAAATTGGCATCACGATCATCTTTCATCCAGCGAGCAATTTCATCGATCGCTTGATCCCAAGAGATCGGCTCCCACTTATCAGAGCCAGGACGTCTTACCTCTGGATACTTAACGCGATTAGGGCTATGAACAAAGTCGATAACGCCAGCACCTTTAGGGCAGAGTGAACCACGACTTACCGGATGATCAGGGTCCCCCTCAATATGAATAATCTCAGCCTTGGAGTTTTTCGGTTTACCGCCCATAGAGTAGACTAACATTCCACAACCGACAGAGCAGTAAGTACAGACGGTTCTTGTCTCTTTAGCTTTTAAGATCTTATATTCTCTAACAGCTGCTTCTGAAATGCTCGGCATCATTCCTAATGCAGCGAGGCTTGTAGCACCCACGGTGCCTGCCGACACTTTAAAAAATTGTCGTCTTGATAATTCCATCGTTATTTCCTTTAAACTTTTATAGTTTAATGAGGTAGAAAGAGCTCATTAATTGGGTCAACTATCCTGATCTGATCTTCTTTGAAGTTTCTCTCTACAATCTCTATTTTAGCGCTTGATACGCTACTGCTCATAGAAAAATTGTCATTTCTGCTCTATCAATTTGATCATTAAAAGTCATCTAAAGTGACCCTTGATGATCAAGAGAGTTAATTATCAGGAGTTTAGGTTGTTATATTTTGGATATAATTAATAGATAATGACTCAATAATTATTGATCTCTATTTTCTCTTTATAGATCTTTTATTTGTTGATAATAGAACAATGTCAGAACAATGCCGAAAAAATAGAGTGATATGCGCCACTGAACCATTGCACTAGAGAGTCATTAAAACGGTACAGATCAGTATATTGTATCGCTATTGATGTCAATAATCTATATGGGTGATTTACATTTCTTCTGAATCATTGTATTTAGGCAAGATTTAAAATATTAAGGCTGTCGGAATGAGTGATAAGTAAGAGATAAACCAGATAACAAATGAATAGCCAAGGAAGCACCATTTTCCTAAGAAAAGGGATGCTCAAGTAGGAAAAAAGACATAGAATAGGCTAATACTAATTCTTTGTGGCATATGCTATTGCACATCTGTTATTGCATCTCTGTTGTATTGGTTGATCTACAAACATTTCAAAACCTTTTCAGCGGAGAGAATCGTATCGATCGCTGCTCAATTGCTGCATAAGTAGTTAACTATTTAGGGATCCCTTATTATTTATATTAATTTTTTACAAATCGTGAGAAATAGGAATTTAGATTAGTCATCACTATGAATAACTTACAACTAGAAAAAATCATCAATGAGAAATTAAAGAGTAATGAAATTAAAGATTATGTCCCCAATGGATTGCAGGTGGAGGGGCGGTCGGAGATTAAGCGAATTATTACAGGCGTTACGGCAAGCTTAGAGCTCATCGAATATGCATTAGAGCGCAATGCAGATGCCTTAATCGTTCATCATGGTTATTTTTGGAAGAGTGAATCACCACTCATTCGGGGCATGAAGTATGAGCGAATCAAAAAGCTGATCGAAGGTGGAATTAATCTTTATGCCTATCATCTCCCATTAGATCTTCATCCAGAGTTGGGAAATAATGCGCAATTGGCAAAGCTTTGGAATATTGAGAGTGTTGCGCCTATTTCTGAGGAGAATCCTTTAGTATTAACAGGGGATCTTGTTGAGCCTGTAGATGTGGTCTCTTTTGCCAAGATGATTAAACGGACTTTGGGAAGAAAGCCTTTTGTGGAAGCTTCAGGACCTAAATTGATTCAGCGAGTCGCTTGGTGTTCTGGTGCGGCGCAGGATGCTCTCGAAGAGGTTGCAATGCAGGGGTTTGATGCATTTATTACAGGTGAGGTCTCTGAGCGGACGATCTATATTGCTCGGGAGCTAGGGATTCATTTCTTCGCCGCGGGGCATCATGCAACAGAGCGATCAGGTGTGGCGCAGTTAGGAGAGTGGTTAGCTACCGATCACGATCTTGAAGTTGAGTTTATCGATATTCATAATCCCATTTAAGAGTGTGAGTAAGTATCTATTTCCTTAAAAGTAATGAGTATCAGTCACTTGCAATCGTAGATAATGAATCACTGCTATTAGATGTGATTAACAGTATAATAGACCGCTAATAAGACCGTTAATATATACAATTTGATATAAGATCTAACGCAATCTTGGTGCAATATGAGTACCAAAAATGAGCTCCAAAGATTAGTAGAACGATTATTACAAATGATTAGTACAAAAGTAATAGAAGTATTAATGCAATAGATACAATTGCATATAACTATATGCAACTATATATAGCTGTATACAACCTATGCAATATTAACTATAGATGAGTAAATCAGATAGCTAAAAGGGTAGAGATGTCAAAACAGATTGAAGAGAATCACGAGAAGAAGATTCCACTTGCAGAGAATGATGAGCAGGCGTTAGATCAATCTGCCTCACATCAAGAATTACCCCAAAGCCCTTCGAAAGAGGGGGAAACAGCTGGGGATGAGAAGGGAAAGAAAGGTAGAGGTGCTCGAAAAAGAGGAAAGAAGAGATCTCTCATCGGTCGTTTTTTTACCTGGCTTTTAAGTAGCATTTTGATGCTCTTTACTGCGATTGTTCTACTTCTCTTCTTTTTAGTTGATACACAGGCGGGCCTTCGAACTTTAACCGCAGCAGCGAATCGCTATGCAAGTGACTATATCTCAATTGGTGATGCTAAAGGGCGTTTAGGGCAATCGTTTCAACTTAATGATCTTACTCTAAAGCTTCCTAACTATCAGCCCCTTAAGATTGAATCTCTCAGTTTAGCGTGGGACTATGTTGCGCTGTTAGATAAAAGGGTGGATCTTAAATCGATCCAAGTGACAGGAGCAGATCTCAATTTCACCCCATTAGTACCTGAGCCAGAGAAGGAATCTTCAGAGCCTTTCTCTCCTCTTTCAATCAAGGAGATTGATATTCCGATCAATCTCTCTTTAGATTCACTCGATTTTGCTGGAAGTACCTTGCAAATAGGTGATTTTTATCTTGGATTGAATCAATTTCAGATCGATGATTTAGCATTAGTAGAGAATCGCGTTACCCTAAAGCATGCACTTGGGGATCTCCATGTTTTAGTGGGAGATAGTGTTGATCTTCCTTTTATCGTCGCGCTCAATGGGGATATCGATATCCCTAAAGAGGGGGTTGATCTTAACTTAGCGCTCTATGCTCAAGATGGTATTGTCAATGATGAGCATTTTAATGTTGCGCTTAATTCCCAGCTTGATGGCGAATTAAATGATCTTTCATTTAATGTCGATGGGCGTGTTGATTGGTCAAATATGTTAAATGACCCTATTCTTTTGAAACTAGAGAATAATCTTTTGGCGCAAAATAAGATCTCCACCTATCTCCATATTAAGAATTTAGCTAATCAAATTATGGCAGAGAGTGTATGGCAGATCGATCAACCTTATGATTTTGATTTGACAATGAAGATGAATGCGCCTTATCTCTCGCAATTTCATCCAAATATCAGAGGCTCGATGATCGGTGATCTCTGTCTGCAGGGAGATTTGATGAAGCCGCTCCTCAATGCCGATGTTCGGGTGGAGAAGCTCGATATTTTAGGGTTGCGCCTCAATCTTTTAACCTTAATGGGATCTCATAAAGAGAATCATCAAGCAAAGGTTGCACTACTGTTAGATCAGGTAAAATTTAATGAATTCTATCTAAAACATCTCGGAATCGATCTTGATGGAACATTAACGGAAGAGTTTACTTTCGATATCTTGATTGAGGATTTAGAGCGGGAACTTGTCGCTCAGGCAGAAGAGAGTGCCTACAATGAAGTAAATATTGATAAAGTGACAGCAACTGGCAGTGAGGAGGAGATTTTTTATGCGGAAAATATGCCGATCTCTTTCTCTCCTAAAGGAGCGACAGAAGTTTTAATAAAAAATGTTGAGTATCGTGTTCAAGGGCGTGCCGAATCGCATCAGTTTAATTTTCTGCTCGATAGTATTGGCGGCATGATTCATTCTAATGGTGTGGCAGCACTGCAAAACGTCACAACGGATCCGACATTTGATCTCTATCTTGGTGAGTCGAAGATCTCTTCTCCTTTTGTGGGTGATTTTGAATTAAATCGACCTGCCTATTTTCATCTAGGTGTTAAAGATCAGCAGGTTAAATTGAGTCCTGTCTGTTATCAGCAGGGGTATGTGGTTCTTTGTGCTGAGGGTGAAAGAACGAAAGAGGGGGTCAATACGGCTGTTGTGACACTCAACAATCTTCCTTCATCGCTACTTAAAGATTATCTTCCCGATAATATCTCGATCAATACTAAGGCGAATGTCACTATTGCCGGACAATTTTCGGATGAAGAAGATTTTATTGGGGTTACAAATGTCTCCCTCTCAAAAGGGGATATTCGATATCGCCTTCAAGGTCGCGAAGTTGAGATTCCGCTCTCTACAACTCTCCTCGATATTCAAGCCCGACCTAGTGGGATAACAAGTACGCTAAATGTCGATTGGGGTAAATATCTGCGAGTCGTCGGGGATGGAAAAGTTGATGATCTCTTTAAAGAGAATAGGGTGGCAGCAAAGGTAAAAGCTGATGTCCCAAGTTTGAATTGGATATCACCTTTAGTGCCGGCACTTCAAGGATTAGGGGGAGAGATTCTCTTGACCTCAGAAGTCAATGGACCATTAGCGCATCCCGAGATCGGAGCGAATTTGTCAGTGAAAGATGGTCGGCTCTATATCGCATCGCTCAATAGTCGCTTGAAAAATATCAATCTTAATGTCAACCTGCAAAAGGGAACACCCGTTTTCCTCATTAAGGGTGGAGTAGGGACAGATAAAGGGGCTCTACAGCTTGATGGAGTCTACAATATCTCCAACTTAACCGCTTCTCTTAATGTGAAGGGAAATGATCTTCTCTTAGCGAATAGTGAAGATATCAAGTTAATTATTAGTCCACAATTGAGCTTTAATGCTTTAGGTAAGCCGGGGGGCGGCAGATATCGTTTGACAGGAACGGTGAAAATACCTGAGTTGGTCTATCAGCATAAAGACTCCGGCGGAGGTGGATCTGTTGTGACAGTCTCAAGTGATACCGTTATTATCGGCGATGGTAATGAGCATAAGCGCAGTGAGAGCTTTATGAATAATCTCTACATGGATGTGAGCTTCATCTTGGGAGATCGTATCTTAGTGGGGGCGGAAGGGCTCACTGCAACCTTAAATGGTGGCGTTAAAGTAACGAAGGCTTATGGACAGACGATACGGGGACTTGGCGTCATCAATATTGGCAAAGGGGAATTTGATATTTATGGTCAGCTACTAACCCTCGATAAAGGGAAAATACAGTTCTCAGGGGCATCAATTACCAATCCAACACTCGATATTCAAGCCTCACGAAGTTTTGTTAATGAGATTGAAGGGCGTGAGGTACAGGTCGGGGTTAAGGTATTAGGGAGTGCAGAAGCTCCAAGAATAGAGCTCTATTCATCACCGATGTTGACTGATATCGAGATTGCCTCTTATCTCTTCTTAGGTCGTAGTCCAAATCTGCAGTCACCAACAGAGAATCTTATGTTACTCAATATGGTTCGTAAAATCGCGATGGGAGAACCGATCTCCGGCTCGAAGAATGGTCTTGCGAGTCAGTTAGGTTTGAGCGACTTTGGCTTTATGGAGACACCAGATGGATCTATTGGTGTAGGGATTGGAAAACGTTTTGCCAATAGCTTCTATGTGGGCTTAGGGGTAGGTGTCGAAGATAGTGAGGGTGCCTTTGCAATTTTAAGATATCGATTCTTGAAATACTTTAACGTCAACACCGCCATCATGAGTGAAGGTGGAAGTATTAACGTCAACTACCTAAGAGATTTTTAGAAAGTCGGCTTATGGCGTTGTCGGGTCTTTTGACTATTCTCCTGCTAAATTCTGTCATCTATCGCAGGCCGGTAAGTTATAATTTTATGATTGTATGCCGGCATTTAATTGCCGGCAATCGCTCTAATCATATTGAGTAGCTTAAGTAGTAAGATTACTCTATTAGTAAGGTAGTACTTTTGTAGTGAACGTTATTTGATAAAAAGATCATTCGCTTGCAAAGTTGTTACTTATAAAATAGTTGGTCATAATGAGGTAAAGGCGAGACAAAGGCGGATAAAAAAATCGGGAGCAAGTCCCGACTTTATCTTTTGAATCTTCTATCTGAGTCTTCTATCGATTAACGCTTTACTGATCTCTCTATGCCATATCGTCTTGTATAGATATCGATTTTATAAGCGTTTTTTATACTTCTATAACGACCTCTGACCGCTATAACTACTTTTACAACTACATTCCTATAAATATTATGCAACTTTAGGAATAATGACTCTTGGCTGGAAAGACTCTGCTTGAGCGATATTCCAGATACTAGAGTAGTAGTTACTATCAATATCTTCTTCTAAGAGAGCTCCTTCAGCAAGATAGTAATGCATGTTAGAGAAAAGACGAATCTCATTCTCTGATGAGCGCATGACAAGATGCTGAGGTAACAGCTTCGAAGGATGGGAGACCCCTGCAGAAGAGAGAATCTCTGACAATGCATGTAACGTATTGTGATGGAAGTTATAGACACGTTCGATCTTATCTTCAACCACTAAAGCTTTTTGACGTAAAGGATCTTGCGTAGCAATACCTGTTGGACAGCTATTGGTATGGCAACTACGAGATTGAATACAGCCGAGTGCAAACATAAAGCCGCGAGCAGAGTTAACCCAATCGGCACCAATCGCTAATGTTCTAGTGATATCAAATGCAGTGATGATCTTACCACTTGCACCGATTCGTATCTTTTTACGTAATCCTGTTCCTACTAAGACATTATGAACAAAGAGTAATCCTTCCTGTAAAGGAGTTCCTATATGGTCAGCAAACTCAATCGGCGCGGAACCAGTTCCCCCCTCTTTACCATCAACAACAATGAAGTCGGGTAGGATTTTGGTGAGTAGCATCGCCTTTGCAATCGCCATAAACTCCCATGGATGACCAACACAGAGCTTAAAACCAACAGGTTTTCCACCACTCAACTCACGAAGTTGTTGAATAAATTGAAGAAGTTCAATCGGGGTTGAGAAAGCGCTATGGTTAGAGGGAGAGATACAATCGCGATCTCTAGGAACGCCTCTTGTTGCCGCAATCTCTTCACTGATTTTATCTTTTGGAAGAACACCACCATGACCAGGTTTTGCACCCTGACTCAATTTAATTTCGATCATTTTGATCTGCGGATCTGCGGCCTGTTTTTCAAACTTTATCGGATCGAAATGGCCATCTTCTGTACGGCAGCCAAAGTAACCAGAACCAAGCTCCCAGATAAGGTCGCCCCCATGTTTGCGATGGTAGGGGCTAATTCCCCCTTCACCGGTATCATGAGCAAAGTTCCCCATTTTGGCGCCCCCATTTAATGATTCAATAGCACGGGCACTCAATGCACCAAAGCTCATCGCCGAGATATTAAGAATCGATGCGGAGTAGGGGTGTTGACAGTCATCCCCACCAATTGTGACACGAAATGTTGCAGGATCTGCAGCTGGAACAGTCGCCATCGAGTGGGTAACAAATTGGAATCCTGGCTCATAAGTATTTTGCAATGTTCCAAATGCTTGTACCGAATCTTGTGCAATATTTTTGGCACGAGCATAGACTAACTTACGCTCAGCATGGGTAAATGGAACTGCATCGTTATCAGACTCAATAAAATATTGACGAATCTCAGAACGGAAATGCTTTAAGATGTAGCGCAAGTTACCAATGATTGGATAATTTTTACGAACAGCATAGGTATTTTGTGATAGGTCAACTATCCCAATAATTGAGAGAATAGCAGTAATGCTGGTTAAGACCCACATTGTCGTACTCTGCTGTGCAAAGAAGAGGCCATACACGGTAAAGGCTAAAACAAAAATAAGGGGTAAGTAACGCCCAAATCGAGCAGCGATATGCATGTCAGGGAGCTCCTATATTAGCTAGGTAATTGGGAAGGTTGAAAGCGTCATTATCATAACGCATTTTAGAATAATAATTTAGAAATTTTTCTCTCTACTTGAGGCTCTATTGTTTGAGTGAAAACCCTCTTTTTAACGCTATTTTACAAAGTAGTTGACCTATTAATAAGTTAATAAGATTATTTGGTAAGTCACTCGGCAAATCATTTTAAATCATTTAGTAAGACAAGCTTTAGTAAGACAAACTGCCAATTTAACTTCAAGACGATTGTGAGTTTTATATTAGCTTTGCGTCTATTTGCGCTTATTTTACTACGAATCTACTACATAAAAGAAGATAAAAAGAGGGATATGTCTTAAACAAATCCCTATATGGAGTAGCTTACCATCAATTTTGATAGAGGTGTAATGATAGATTTTTATCATACTTATTGCGTATAATAATCACTATGAAAAAAAATGAGCTAAATCCGTGGGATGATCACATTGTCCCCCGTAAAAAATTGGATGAGAAGCGGGTTGTTAAGAGTAAATTACGTAATGTTCAGGCTGAAATTGGGCAGTTATCACGTAAACGGAGTGATCTTAACCCTTATCAAGTCTTGACGATCTATCTAAAAAGATCTTTGCAACTGACCTATATTGAACCGTGGTTTCAGGCTTTCTTGCCGCCTCGATTAAAGGGAAAGCTCTTTATCTCCACCATCGGCAAACGTTATTGGGTAATCGGAACTACACGGCCGGAATATCGCATGGCATTTACCTTTTATCAGAAAGAGATTCATAACTCATTGGAGAATCATCTCAATAAGATCTCTAAAAAGCGCTGGAAAATCCCAGGGTTTAGGATCGCTGTGATGCCAGAAAATCCTTACGATAAACTCTACCAGCAGGAGTTAGAAGCCTTGATGGCGATCAAATCGGTGCCGATGAAATCGAAAGAGGAGAAAGCGGCATTTCGGAAGAAACGGCGAGAAGAGCAAGCAGCTAAAGAGGCGGCTGAAGAGAGGCGCCGTAGTGCTGCAAGCCGTATTATTGGTTCAATCTCTGAAGAGCTTGATCAATATCGAAGTAGAAGAGGACGACTCGATCTTCTTTCGATCGGCCCTAAGGAGGAGGAATGAGTAGCGATAAGCGACAAATGATCGAGAAGATGATTGCTGAGAGCCAAAGTAAGCGCGAAGAGCACTCAAAAAAAAGAGTTGTTATTGATGATGAATCGCTATTGATGCACTATCAAAATTTTCATCAAGGTTCGCCTGAGAGAGAGATAGAAGCAGAAAAGGATCTGATGGAGGAGTGGCGCTATTGGCGAGAGCGGGCGATGAATTTTCTCGTGCGGCGTGAGCATAGCGATGTGGAGTTGCGACAAAAACTTCGACAAAGAAGTGTTCCTGAGTGGTTGCTCGATCTCTTAATTACATGGCTTGAAGATCAAGGTTATTTAAGCCTTGAGCGCTTTGCCTATAGTTATGCAAAAAATCGTGCTGATTTAGGGTATGGGCCGATTCGTGTCCGCTATGAGTTGAGTGCAGAGCATCAAATTCCCAATCGCTTTATTAATGAAGCTTTCCGAGAGATCGATTGGGAAAAAGCGGAGAAGGTTGCAGCCCGAAAAATACGTCATACTGATCCCTTTAAATATCGTGCCGCGCTCTATCGGCGGGGATTTAGTAGCGCTGATTGAAGTATTGAGGTGTTTTTTTCACTCACTTGCACAAAATTGTAGAAGGAAGTTTGATCGCTTTTGATCTAACTTCCTCGTTTTATTTAAAAAATGGGTATAATAAGCAAAATTATTTTCAGTTGAATTCAGTTGATTTTAGAGGAATAGAGATGGCATTAGATGAACGATTGCAGCGATATGGCTTGAGCTTTCAAGACCTACAGAAGCGAGAAGGGTTAGTAGAGATTGATACCCTTTATCAGCAAATTCTCCCTGAAGAGACTCTATCGACCCTACTACAGTGGCGTCGTGGAGAAGCAGAATTTACTGCAATTGAAGAGTCTGAATTTCAAATTGAATTAGGTGCTCATCTCAACCGATTTATCGCAGAGCTCTTTCATATTGAGAAGGAGAGTGAAGCATTAATTGATCGCGCAAAGCGTTATGAGCGATTGATGCTCTTTAAAGAGCAATTTATACAGCGAGGTGCTAAACGATACCGTCAAGAGATTGAGGGAACTTTCGCTGAGCATCATGCAGAGCTTCTGAAAAAGATTGGCGTTTCTGATCAAGATCCCGAATTAGAAGCCAAAATTGCAAAATATGCTCTCTCTCTTGATCTAGAAAAGGATGCTGATGAGATCGTTGCGATTCATCAATGGGGTGCTTTAGCAGAGAAAGATCCTGAAGGTGCTGCACGCGTTCAAGATTGGATCACTTTTAAATTTCCTGCCCGTCTCGACTTTGATCATCTAGTTGCCACAGAAGAGCGCTCTTTCCAGGGAATTCCTGTGAGGGTTGGAAGCCGACCACTTCGTAAGCGAGATGGCTTTGATCTGACAGACCAGCGAATGGATCGTTATGGGATCGCAAGTGAGATTGCTTATTGTAAATATTGTCATGATCATGATGGTGATTTTTGTAGTATCGGCTTCCCGGTGAAAAAAGGGGAGCCTGAGCAAGGTTTCCGTAAAAATCCCTTCAATGAGACATTAACAGGTTGCCCATTAGATGAGATGATCTCAGAGATGCAACGATTAGAGAAAGAGGGGCTCTCGATCGGTTCGCTTGCAATCACTATGGTAGAGAATCCTATGGTGCCGGCAACGGGACATCGTATCTGTAATGATTGTATGAAATCGTGTATCTATCAGCGCGCGGAGCCAGTTAATATTCCACAAATTGAGACAGGCGTCTTATCAACAGTATTAGATCTTCCTTATGGGGTCGAGATCTATAACTTATTGGCGCGTTGGAATCCTCTTAAACGTGAAGATTACCTTCCAGCGGAGGAGAATGGCCGTAAAGTATTGGTGGCAGGAATGGGCCCCGCAGGCTTTACCATGACGCACTACCTTTCACAACAAGGCTGTCATGTAGTGGGAATTGATGGATTGAAGATTGAGCCTCTTCCCGCTGAGATCTTAACGCAACCAGTTAGAAATTGGGATGATCTTGAAGAGCGCTTAGGTGATCGTATCCTTGCAGGATTTGGTGGCGTAGCCGAGTATGGAATTACGGTACGTTGGGATAAAAACTTCCTAAAATTGATCTATCTGACTTTGGCACGTCGTCGCAATGTAGAGATCTATGGCGGTGTCCGTTTAGGGGGAACATTAACATTAGAAGATGCTTTCGATCTTGGCTTTGACCATGTATCGCTCGCAGTTGGTGCCGGTCTTCCTAGAGTTTTAAAGATTGATAACTCCTTAGCAAAAGGGATGAAACAAGCCTCTGACTTCTTAATGGCGATGCAGCTAACAGGTGCCGCTAAAGATAGCTCAATTGCTAACTTACAAGTACGTCTTCCGGCAGTTGTTATCGGAGGTGGTTTAACTGCCATCGATACAGCAACAGAGGTTCAAGCCTACTATATTAAGCAGGTAGAGAAGGTGCTTCATCGAGTAGAAATTTTAGGGGAAGAGAAGATCCGTGAGAATCTCTCTCCAGAAGATGATGAGACCTTAACAGAGTTTTTGACTCATGGTCGAGAAGTGCGCGCTGAACGTGAACGTGCAGCAGCTGCCGGCGAAGCGCCAGATTTTAACCCCCTATTGCAGAAGTGGGGTGGTGTAATGATTGCCTATCGGAGAACATTGCAGGAATCTCCAGCTTATACTCTCAACCATGAAGAGGTCACCAAAGCTTTTGAAGAGGGTATCCATTTTGGAGAAGAGCTCAATCCATTAGGCGTTGAGCTTGATCAGCATGGACATGTGAAAGCAATCCGCTTTACCAAATCGGGTGAGGAGGAAGTTGTTGTTCCGGCAAGAGCGGTATTAGTGGCGGCAGGAACTTCTCCAAATACTATTTATGGTACTGAATATCCCGGTTCAATTGAGATCGAAGAGAAGCATCATTTCCAAGGATATGATCTTGATGGCAATCTCGTTCCATATCAATGGGGTACAAATAATAAAGAGGCTTTTGCACCTTTTACCTCTTATCGTCGTGGCGAGAAGCGCGTCTCCTATATTGGTGATACACATCCTGTTTTCAATGGTAATGTGGTTAAAGCAATTGCAAGTGCGAAAAAGTCATCGCGCATTATTATGCAAGCACTCGATCGTCTACCTGAAAATAGTAAGTCTAATAATATTCTCTCTTTAGAGATGAAAGAGGGCTTAACGGCAACGATTCAGTCGATCGATGCCTCTAACCCAACTGTTTGTGAGGTTTGGGTAAAAGCACCTATGGCGGCTAAAAACTTTAAGCCAGGGCAATTTTTCCGGATGCAGACTTTTGAAACAGGAAGCGAAATTGTTGCCGGAACCCGTCTGCAGATTCCGCTTTTAACAGTTTCAGGAACAGGCTCTACAGAAGATGCGATTCGTCTACTGGTCTTCCAATGGGGAACGGGTCAAAGATTGATTCCATCATTAAAACCGGGAGATCAAGTTGTTCTCGCCGGACCTACAGGTGCTCCTACTAAATTACCCTCAGGTAAAACTATTTTAGTAGTGGCAGGGCGCTGGGGCGCAGCGGTGATGCTCGATATCGGCTTTGCTCTTCGAAGTGCCGGCAATAAGGTGATCTATATTGCGGCAATGGGTTCTAAAAATGATGTGGATCATATGGATGAGCTAGAAGAGGGTGCAGATCAAATTATCTGGGCGGTAGGCAAAGGGGATCCTATTGAAGCACGTCGTCCTCAAGATCACTCTGTTGTTGAATGGGATGTGATTAAGCTTATCAAATCGCTCAATGAAGAGGGAATTGTTGATATGGGTGAAGTTGATCGCTTAATGGCGATGGGTTCTACCGGCATGTTAAAAGGTTTCCAAAAAGAGCTCTCTGAAGGTGGATCACTTAAAGATCTCTTTAAAGAGGATCTGCATGTCACCGGAACTATCGGTAGCCCGATGCAATGTATGATGAAAGGGGTATGTGGTCAGTGTCTACAGTGGCAAGTTGATCCTGCAACGGGAGAACGAACTAAAGCGGTCTTTACCTGTTCGCAGCAAGATCAGCCATTAAAAGCTGTAGACTTAGACAACTTAACAGCCCGTACAAGTCAAAATAGATTGCCAGATATTATCTCTTCTCACTGGTTGAGCTATGTTTTAGAAGAGAAGGCAAAAGAAGAGGGTATCTAATAAAGACTTATTGATAATATTCATCGATCATCATGGGTAGCCATCCTGATTGATGACGTTATTAGTCAGATACTAGCCGATACTAGTCAGCTGTTAGAAGAGAGATACTTCATAATCCATTCACTAGCTTATAAAGCTTATAAAGATGATAAAGCTTATTATAGTTAGTCAGTGGAGATGTGAAGATCTCTCTTTTCTCTTGTCTCTTTTTCTCATCTATTCTATTTTTCACGCACCTTCTATTTTGTATTTTTTATTTTGTTAAATCAGAAAGGGAGAAGTTCAATAACATCATAGGCGGGCGTTTCATAAGGATGTGCTGATTTAAGAGCGGCAATTGCATCATGGATATAGGGTTTAGCGACAACAAGTTCCACGCGCCATTCAGGAACCCGTTTTAATTGATCAATCTCTCCAGAGTAGGGGTTGCTGCCGGGAAGTGGTTTAAATTGTCCTTCTCCTAAGACCTGCCATGCACAATGGGAATAGTTGCCAATTTTACCCCCTTTTGCGGCAAAGATTGCTTCTTTGACTGTTTCTAAATGTGTATCAGGAACAAAAAAGAGTAGTTTGTACATTATTTTCTCCAAATTTGTTAAATTCTTTCTTTGTTAAAGTTATTATCGTTAATTATCTCGAATCTAGAGAGGATATCTGCCTCATTAAACTTATTTAGCAGGCTTTTCAATAGTGATATCATCACTAAGTTCGCCATTGATGGCAAGGTGATTCGCTTTGGCATCATTTTGATAGAGATCTAGATCTAGGAGATCTAACATGGAATTTTATTATAATCCCCCCATCGAGCCTTGGTTAAATATTCTCTACCAAGATGAGGAGATTATGGTTGTCGATAAACCGGCAGAGTTGCTCTCTGTTCCTGGAAAAGGAGCTGAGCTTCACGATAGTATTATCACGCGGGTTCAGTGGGAGTTTCCCACTGCCGAGACGGTCCATCGACTAGATATGTCAACAAGCGGTATTTTAGTAATTGCTTTGACGAAAGCTGCGGAGCGAGAGTTGAAACGTCAATTTCGGGAACGAGAGACTTACAAGCGCTATATCGCTGATGTCTTTGGCATTATGGAGGAGGAGGGAGGGATCATTCATCTTCCGCTGATCTGTGACTGGGAGCGTCGGCCTAGACAGATGGTCTGTTTCGAGCGAGGAAAAGAGGCAATCACGGCTTACCAGATCCTCTTTCGTAATCGACAGGAGAATTTTACTCGCGTTTCGCTCAATCCTTTAACGGGACGATCTCATCAATTGCGCGTCCATCTGCTCTCCTTAGGGCATGTGATCTTAGGCGATCGCTTCTATGCTCAAGGTGTAGCATTGCAACAGCGAGCGCGATTAGCGCTTCACGCTTCTGAGTTAAAATTTATTCATCCCTCAACAAAAGAGGCACTCCACTTTAAGGTAGCGCCACCTTTCTAGCCTGTTTTTTTCCAAGTCATAAGCTTTAAGTAAAATCTTTTAACCTATGAGCCTATGAATCTGTGAACCCATAGAATCTATTAGTTGATAGGACAGAAGCGATAGAGAAGATTTACCCAATAGTTAGCAACAATAGGGATTAACTGATCATTGAAGTCATAGTGAGGATTATGAACAGAACAGCCATGCGCACCATCGGTTCCATTCCCTACAAAGAGATAACTTGAGGGAAGCTGTTGAGAGAAAAAGGCAAAATCTTCACTCCCGGTCATTGCTGGAAAGTTAGGAATAATCTTCGCTTCACCATAGCAGTCGATCGCAACTTCTTTAGCAAATTGAGTCTCTTTTACGCTATTGTGAAGGATAGGATAGGCCCGCACATAATTGATCTCTGCCGTTGCACCATAGCTTGCTGCTTGTGATTGAATGAGCTGTTTAATGCGCTCCTCCACTAGATCTTGAACATCGGCATTAAGATTGCGAACAGAGAGCTGAAGGGTGACACTATCTGGAATAACATTGAAAGTTGTTCCCCCATGAATAGATCCAACTGAAATAACGGTCATCTCTAAAGGTGAAACATTACGTGCCACAATCGATTGAAGATTAAGAACAATTGAAGAGGCAACAACAATGGGGTCAATTGTAAAATGGGGCATAGCCGCATGTCCCCCTTTTCCTTGGATCTTCACCGTAACCCGATCTGATGACGCTAATGCTGCACCATCTTTAAATCCAAAGTGACCGAGTGGAAATCCCGGCATATTATGAAATCCAAAGATTGCATCACAGGGAAACTTTTCCAAAGCGCCGGCCTCAATCATCGCTTTTGCGCCACCTAGCTCCTCTTCTGCCGGTTGAAAGAAGAGATTGAGTGTTCCCTTAAAGTGGGGATTCTCCGCAATATATTTTGCAGCAGCAAGGAGAGTTGCAGTATGCCCATCATGGCCACAGGCATGCATAATTCCTTCTCTTTGACTCTTATAGGGAAGTTGATTCTCTTCCTTAATTTTTAATGCATCCATATCTGCACGGATGCCAATCTTCGGTCCATCCCCTTTTTTAAGTTGTCCTACGACACCCGTTTTACCAATTCCTGTTTCGACATGATAGCCCCAGCTTTTTAGAGATTCTGCAACAAGCTTAGCGGTCTCAAATTCCTCAAAACCCAACTCCGGA
Organism: Ignatzschineria cameli; assembly: GCF_003121895.1. Classification (GTDB taxonomy): domain Bacteria; phylum Pseudomonadota; class Gammaproteobacteria; order Cardiobacteriales; family Wohlfahrtiimonadaceae; genus Ignatzschineria; species Ignatzschineria cameli. The sequence goes on along the minus strand of NZ_QEWW01000001.1, from coordinate 664,018 downwards.
TGTTGATGGATCTGTTGACGAATTTTCATCATCTCTTCCGCAATAGTTTGTAGTCCAGGTAGTAGATGATTGGTATTAAGATGATTCATACGGGCCTCTCTTTATCAGTAGGTAGGAGTGAAGCGAAATAGATCTATCGATAGATATCAATATTAAGATCAACTATATAGTGACATCAATGGTGGTATCAATAGAAAATATTAATGGGAACTTTAATAGAAACATTCATAGGAACGCTAATCAAGATACGTAATAGTGACATTAATAGCGACATTCAATAGCGATATTAATAGAGAGATTATAACAAGCACTTAAAAACTCCCATAATGCTTAATTATGCCTTGTGTATTGCCCGAAGAGATGATTGAGATTGCAGGAGAAAGTTAAATTGAGAGTTGAAATTTTAGGCGATAGGTTCAATATAGAGGGTTGATCGGGGCTTTTGAGGCGGAAGCTTTAGGGCGCTTCGTAATTAGTGCGTCAAAATACGCATGTCAAAAATATATTCATCACAAAATGAGGAGAGAAAAAATGGGCCGTAGTGTACGGGGGTATCTATCAGGCAAAGGGATCACACTATCCCCAAAAGTCTACTTTATCGATGCATTGAGTTATATGGCGTTAGGGCTCTTTTCATCACTCTTGATGGGGCTTATTGTCAAAACATTAGGGCAACAATTAGGGTGGGAATCATTTGTAGAGCTAGGAAGTTTTGCTATGAAACCGGAGATTGTGGGAGGCGCAATTGGAGTGGCAATCGCCGCAAGCTTAAAGGCACCTCCATTAATTCTCTTCTCTGCGGTCTTTGTGGGCGCATTTGGTAATAATATTGGAGGACCTGCGGGAGCCTATGTTTCTGTCCTAATTACCGTTGAATTGACAAAATTGATCTATAAAAGTACAAAGCTCGATATCATTGTTGTCCCCTTTATGGCTTTTTTCGTCGGTTTCTGGATCGCAAAATGGGTTGGTATCCCTATTCATGATCTAATGCGTGGTTTAGGGGATCTTATCAATTGGGCTACAGAGCAACGCCCTTTAGTGATGTCGATCTTAGTGGCAACAGTGATGGGATTAGCATTAACGGCGCCGATCTCTAGTGCGGCACTCTCCTTTATGCTAGGTTTAGATGGTTTTGCCGCTGGGGCTGCAGTTATAGGTTGTAGCGCTCAGATGGTTGGTTTTGCCACAAGTAGCTATCGTGATAATGGTTTTGGCGGTTTAATCGCGCAAGGCGTCGGGACCTCGATGTTACAGATTGCAAATATTATTCGAAAACCTTTAATTTTGATCCCACCGACCGTTGCCGGGATGATAGCGGCGCCCATTGGTGTTGTGCTCTTTAAGATGACCAATAATGCCGCTGGAGCGGGGATGGGAACAAGTGGGTTTGTTGGGCAGTTTATGGCATTTGAATCGATGGGATTCTCTATTACAACGGCTATCTATGTCTTAGTTTGTCACTTCATCTTACCGGCATTTATCTCACTCTTATTAACTTATTGGTTCTATCAGAAGGGCTGGTTAAAGTTAGGCGATATGAAGCTCAACTATGAATAGGAGAATGTAAGGGCAGATTGTCTCTATTTTTGCATGCATTTTAACCAGGGAAATTGTCCCCTTTATAGTGATAGGTGTGCTAGTATGCAGAAAGTATCCATTTAGCAATTGTGCAAGGAGAGATTTATGACAAATAGAACAGGTATTACAATGGGTGGCAATCCTATTACGCTTATCGGTACAGAAGCAGTGGTGGGGGAGAAGGGTACTAATTTTACAGTTGTTGATTTTTCTCTAAAGCCTGTAACGTTAGATGATTTTGCCGGAAAAATTAAGATTATCTCTGTTGTACCTTCGATCGACACCGGCGTTTGTGCTCTTCAGACAAAGAGATTTGAAGCTGAGGCAGCAAAATTAGAAGATACTGTTGTTTTAACGATCTCTGTAGATCTCCCATTTGCTCAAAAACGCTTTGCAGGGGAAAACAGTATTGAAAATAACCATCTTCTATCAGATTATCAAACACATGATTTTGGTGTTGAGTATGGATTTGAAATTGAAGGGTTAGCGCTTCTTTCTCGCGGAATTGTTGTGTTAGATCGTGACAATGTGATCCGTTATGTTGAGTATGTTAAAGAGGTGACAACAGAACCAGACTATGATGCGGCATTAGCTGTTGCTAAATCACTTTAAATCAGAGTGACAAAATATCGTGATAAGGTAGCTTTCTAGCTACCTTTTTTATTTACTTATTTTTTGATGATCTTGCCTCCGTTATGTTCTATATATTGCTCTATAGATTGATTATGAGGAATGAAGAATGAGGAGTGAAAAGCGCTAAAGAGGATTTTCTTAACGGAGTTGGCTAAAAAAGGTCTCTAAAATGGTGTAATGATTACTCGGTAGAATGAGCAGCTCAGCTTGAGCGCCTTCGGCAAATAGTTTTTGATAGTAGCTTAAGCTTTGGTAGATGAGTTCAGGGAGCTCTTCTTGACCTACAATCACTTTTATCTTTTTGCGAAGTGGAGCAGCCTGAAGTTGGGGAGAGAGCGCTTCTATCTCATGGGGCGTTAACTGTAATGCTTGGTTAAGATGAGATTGCGCAATGGGTTGAAGTTGATAGATGCCACTTAATAACCACAATTCATCAACAAGTGGATGATTCGCCTGGAGAGAGGCGAGATGAGCGCCAGCAGAATGCCCTGCTAAAATGGTAGGCTTTGTTAAATCGAGCCGCTTCTCAAGGGTTAAAAAGTAATCTAAAGCGATTTTAATAGCGCGATTAATTTCAGAGAGTGTAGCAGTCGGAGTTAAAGGATACTCTAATAGCAGAAGGTTATAGCCTGCTTGTAAAATGGGTGGAGCGATAAATGCAAAATCAGATTTATGGCACCATTGCCAATAACCGCCATGGATAAAGACAATCGTTCCTAGCGCTTGTTTTGGGGTGAGAAAAAGATCGTAAGTTGTTCGTTCATCTACAGCCGTTTGCAAGGGAGAATCTTGGAAAAGCTCATCTTTCTTCACTTCTTTTTCATCAAGATTATGGAGAGGGTCATTGAGGTAGCTACAGTTAGAGAGGTGCGGTATCGATCGGTAGGTTTCTTGACTTCGTTGATTAAAATCTTCTAAGATCCGCTCTTCATCTGCCACGGTAACGCTATTATCATACTGATTTCTCATAATATTTATTCCCTGTAGTGACCATTTTATCGGAGTATTTTTATCGTTTTTACTATTTTTATCTATTTTATTGCTGATCAGGTTGAGTGTGATGATCTTCTTACATCCCACTCTACTTCCTTCTAGATCTCTATCTTTGTTGTAGAGCATACTTTAAAGAGGCGCTCTCTTAAATGATTAACTGGTGAAAAGTGATAATAAGTAATAAAAGTAATATTTAAGAGAGCTTGTATGAGATTTTACGGCTTGGTTGCCTCTTGGTTTTGTACCTTTTTGTTCTGGATCTGTTTAATAAAGTAGAAGATCACTAACAATATCAAAAAGGGGATACCGAACTTTAATGTTGAATGGAAGATATCGGTAAACCAGGTGGTGATCGTGATTGCAACGATTGACCCAAAGCCTAGAAGGGTTCCGATAGGATATCCTGGCATTTTAAATTTCAATTGAACCCCTGTTTTGCGCATCGCTCTTCTAAAGAAGAGGTGGGTGAAGAAGATCATCCCCCAGGTGAAGAGGGCACCAAACATGGAGAGTGCAATCATAATCGGGAATGCGGTATCAGGATTGAAGGTATAGACAATAGCAGCAACGGCAATCCCACTTGCAGAGAGTGCTAATGCATGCATCGGTACTCCATTTTTATTGATTGTGCCAAAGACTTTAGGCGCATCTCCCGCACGAGAGAGGCTAAACATCATTCGTGTTGAGATATAGAGCATACTATTCATCGCAGAGAGTGCCGCAATAATGACGATGAAGTTTAAGATGCTATCTGCAAAGGGAACATTGAAGGATTGCATTACCGTCACAAAAGGGCTTGTCGCTTCTGGCGTGATCAATGTTTTCCATGGCACCAACATAATGATGAGTGAGAGCGATAAGATATAGAAGATAAAGAGGCGTAAGAGTGTTGCTTTAAAGGCGTGACGTACCGCTTTTTCAGGATCTTCTGCCTCACCTGCGGCTACTGCAATCATCTCAATACTAAGATAACTAAAGATAGAGATAATAACGCCGATCCAAACGCCGGAGAATCCATGAGGGAAGAAGCCATCATCACCGATGAGATTCTCTTTCACTTCAGCTCCATTTTTGAAACTGACGATTACACCAATTGCCATAATGATAAAGGCGATAATTGCAAAGACTTTAATGGCTGAAAACCAATACTCTACAGATCCGAAGGCCTTGACGCTGTAAGCATTCACATAGATCAGTGCAGCAGAGAAGAGGGCAATCCAGATCCATGCAGAGATGTCGGGAAACCAAAATTTCATATAATCGGCAACGGCTGTTACCTCAGTCCCTACCGCTAGAACAATACAAGCCCAATAGCTATAACGGATTAGAAAGCCAGCTAAAGGATGAATATAGTGTTCTGCGTAGGCGCCAAAAGAGCCTGAAGTGGGATGTTGTACTGTCATCTCCGCTAAGCAACCCATCAGCAATAGGGCAATAACCCCGCCAATGGCATAACTTACGATAACCCCGGGGCCGGCAAAAGCGATGGCAAATTTACTACCTAGAAATAATCCAGTACCGATAGCACCACCAATAGCGATCATCGCCATCTGTTTGCCAGTTAATTTTTTGTGAAGTCCTGCTTCACGAGCTTGAATTTTATCAAAGCTACTCATGATAATCCTCCAAAGATCTTGTTAGTCAAGATCTTAAATACCTCTATTTAGTTTGTAGTGGTCTACTTCTTCTACCATTTTTTATTATTGTTAAACGTCAATCTTAAACTGCGATTTTCACGATCGATTCTCTTATCTATTATCACTACTGAAGTGTTGATAACAGAGTGAAAGCGAGTTAATTATCGCGATGTTGCTTAATTTTGGTTAAGAGGATCTGTTTTAGGCTAATAGGTAGATTTTAAGTTGTAATATTGTATATATTTTATCAATATATCAGGGGAAAATAGTAGAATTTTTTAAGAAAAGATGAGATCTATTACACAGATCTATTGCACAGATCTATGGTACATAATGCAGCAATCTTATCCTCTGCAACGCTACTATTTCCCTGATTTTTAATCTGCTAGGTGACTAAATGAAGATGGAAATTAGGTCACATCGCCTCTTTGTTGATAGCGAGGGTTTTCCCACTCTCTATTTTCAAAGACCGCTTTAATATGGGCAACTGCATGCCAGATATCGCTGTAGCTTAAATAGAGTGGTGTCACGCCAAAACGCATCACTTCAGGCTCACGATAATCGCCAATAACACCTCGTGCAATTAGGGCTTGAATAACGGCATAACCCTCTTTATGCTCAAAGCTAACATGGCTACCTCGATAGTGATGATCTTTCGGGGTAATTAGTTTTAGATTATAGGGTTGGCACTCTTGTTCGATTAACTTAATAAAGAGGTCTGTTAGAGCCAACGATTTTTGACGAATAGTTGCCATATCGGTCTGTAGGAAGATATCTACTCCCGCCTCGATAAGAGACATGGAGATAATAGGTTGTGTTCCGCAAAGATAGCGGCGAATCCCCGATGCAGCTTCATATTTTACAGCCATATCAAATGGACGTTCATGACCCCACCAACCAGAGAGTGGTTGCCAAAAGCGTGTCTGATAGCGTGGATGAACCCAGAGCATTGCGGGAGAACCTGGGCCACCATTGAGATATTTATAGGTACAACCAACGGCAAAATCAGCGTTACTTCCATTAAGATCGATCGCAACAGCACCGATTGAGTGACAAAGATCCCAGATGACTAATGCCCCTTTTTCATGCGCAACTCTATTGGTTTCTGCCATATCAAAGAAGTACCCGGTACGGTAATTGACGTGAGAAAGAACAATAGCGGCCGTCTCTTCATTGATGCTATCTGCAAGCTCATCGGGGTGGTCGATCAGCTCAATACGATAACCACGGTCTAAAAATTGGGTAAATCCTTCAATAATATAGAGATCCGTTGGGAAGGAATCTCTCTCTGCAATGATCACTTTACGTTGAGGATCTTGCTCTTCTTGAATATGGATCGCGCTCGCTAATACTTTGAAGAGGTTAAGGGAGGTTGTATCGGTAACCACTGTCTCCCCAGCTTTTGCTCCGACAAGTTGGCCAATTTTGTCGCCTAGGCGTGTTGGCAAATTCCACCAATCATTACTATTCCAGCTATTGATAAGATCATTTCCCCACTCTTGCATAATGACCTGTTTTGCAAGTTCCTCTGCCGCTTTAGGACGTGCGCCAAGCGAGTTGCCATCAAGGTAGATCACCTCTTTAGGTAGTGCGAACTGCTCTTTAAAGTGGGCTAATTGATCGTTTTGATCAAGTTTTAAACAGTCTTGAAGTGTGATCATAAATCTTCTCCTTTAATGCTCAATGATTCATTGGTGATTTTGTTATTTGTTAGGTTTTATAGATTTCTATTTTTATTCGATTTTTTGGATCTTTATCAATCTCGCTCAAGTGCTAATCTTAAGTGAAGTTGTTAATGACCTATTTATCTATTTATGTCATCTATATCGTTTATATTGTCTATATCGCCTAGCTAATACTGCTCTCTATTTTATTGCCTTTAAAAAGCGCACTATTTTGCAACTCTTTTATCGGCTTTTCTTGACCTAAATCGTGTGATTTTTTAAGATCTACTTACGAATAATTGACGAAAATTTAAGTCTATTTTAGTTATTTCTTAATATTTTTTACCATATCGTCAAATTAATGCGTTGTTATTTTCTATTTAAAGCATGATAACCACAATCTAACACGAAATTTAACGAATTTTATTGCAAATAAATAGTCCATAAAACTATTTTTTAGAATTAAATGCGGTAAGATGAGGGAAAAAGAGAGGAGATTCTAAATGAAACTAGATGAAATAGATTTGAAGATTTTACGCGCGTTGAAAGAAGATGGTCGATTATCCAATCAAGATTTAGCAGAAAGGATATCGTTGTCACCCTCCGCTTGTCACCGTAGGGTGAAAGAGTTGGAGAATAGTGGCATTATTAAAGGTTATCGCGCTATTTTAGATGAGAAGAAGTTAGGGCGAGAGATTGAAGCATTTGTTGAGATCGGTTTAATGCATCTTGATGAATCGGGACATCAACATTTTTGCGATCATATTGCCACATTACCAGAGGTGATCAATGCTTATATCATCACCGGTGAATCAAATTACCTACTCCATGTGAGAACAAATAACTTCTCAACCTTCTCCTATTTTATCACCCATAAATTGAATAAGATTTCTGGCATCATTAAAATTCATTCCAAAATTGTTATTAGTGATGTGAAGAAGATGTAGGCAAGGCAAGATAGGCAAACAAGATAGGTCAAGATAGATAAGTATTATTACAGACTTGAATGCTTAAATAGATACCTAAATATTGAGATATTGAGATATTGAGATATTTAGTATTAAAAAAGCGATCTCTAGTGATAGATGATCGCTTTTTTAAAGGCATGAAGGCACCTTTTTAAGGGAGTGAAGATTATGCTTCGTGTGCAATCTTTTCAAGATATTGATTGATGGCATCAGACTCATACATCCAGTTGACAGAGCCATCTTCATTTTCGATACGAAGGCAGGGAACTTGGCGTTTGCCACCTTGGGAGAGAAGCTCTTCAGCAAATTGAGCATTATCTTTTGCATCTCTCAATTCAATATTGAGATTGAGTCTTTTAATGGTCCGGCGGACTTTGACGCAGAAGGGACACATGTGAAATTGGTAGAGTGCAAGATGAGCAGTCTTCTGATCCATCTTCGCTTGTGCTTCAGCAGAGCGTTTTACCGGCGTTGGTGCAAAGGTATTATCAAAAAAGAGGATCGCTTTACCAAGAATATTACGTATCAGTTTCATATTAAATCCTTATCAGATGATTCTATTAACAAGGCTCCATAAGGAGATAGAGCAAGGAAGGGCAAATTAGGGAAACGCTTAGTGTATCAAGCTTTCTATAAAATGAGAAACGAAAGCAGGAGCGTAATTGCCGCTAGATTTAGTTATGCTCAGTTTTAAGGGCGATGATAATCACGCAGCCAACGATCGAGGCTATTACTAAAGTGTTGACGATCGCGCTGATTGAGTGGTTCAGGTCCCTTTGTCTGAATACCGCTTCCTCGAAGAAGCTCATTAAAATCTCGCATCGCAAGTTTGGCATTGATACTCCCAAGGTCATAAAAATCACCTCGTGGATTGAGGGCAATTCCCCCTTTATCGAGAACCTCTTTTGCCAAAGGGATATCGGCGGTGATGATTAGATCATCAGCTTCAGTCATAGAGACTATTCGTTGATCGGCCACATCAAATCCCGATAATACCTGAATCGCTAATAGAAAGGGGGAGCGGGGTAATTTGGTTGGCTGATTGGCGATAAAGGTTATCTTAATCTTCTCTCGCACGGCAGTTCTGCAAAGAATCTCTTTTAAAACATTGGGAATAGCATCAGCATCAACTAATATTTGTGCCATTTTGACCGCCTCTTTGTTCATTGTTCTCTCTTTCTTACTCCTACTTTCATTCAAGCATCTCGCTCTTTGAACTTAAGGTGAGTGAAAGTACTAAAAATAAAAGAGCTCTTTAACTCAAGAGCTCTTTAGAATTGTTAAATACAAATAGATATTAGATACTTCGAAAATATATCTCGCAAATCGTTATTAGCGTATTAGCGAACGATCATGATATCACAAGTTGAGTGACGGACAGTGCTCTCAGAGACAGATCCTACAAACATTCTCTCAACCATGCCATAACCCGTTGCACCCATAACAATTAGATCAGCATTGACTTCAGGCGCAATCTTTTTAGCGATGACAGATCTTGGTGAGCCCTCTTTTTTCAATGTTGCAACATCAGTGATACCTGCATCTTTAGCTTTCTGTTCTGCATCTGCAAGAATCTTTTTCGCATTATCTTCCGCATACTCTTCAAGTGGTTCACGATAAGCAATCGCTAGTGAGTATGAGCGAACATCAATAACGTGGGCAATGACTAATTTACTTGTGTAGAACTTTGCTAACTCAATTGCACGATCAAGTGCTTTAAGAGAGGCATCAGAACCATCAACAGGGACTAAAATCGTTTTATATTGTTTACTCATATTAAACTCCTAACGTGGGTTAAGGTTAAAGATCAATGGATAATAGATGGATATCTAATATTAAATCGCTTAAATACTATTTTTATCGCTTATTCTGCCTATTTAATCGGTTTATTAGTCTATTAATTATTAGTTGATTTGCTAGATCTCTTAATGAATCTTTAAGTAACCTTCCTAAAAGATGCATTCTGTGCGCTCTTCTCAACTATTAACCATTTTCATTATACCCAACTTTATTATTATTTACAGAAGATTAAAAATAGAAATAACGATAAAGATCAATGTAACCTCTCAATGTAACTTCTCAATGCAACTTCAGAAGAGAACTATTGCGTTACTTTTTCGTTATTTATTCTCTTCTCTATTTAGACTTTAGCGTTTAAAGTCGACTCTCTCTCCATGCTCATCTCCTTCTTGAAGATAGATATGGGTTAAGGGCTCGGTAGTTGTTGCGATAATCTTTCCTTGGCGGATGGAGTAGCGAGTCGCTACTTGGCGTCTTAAAGCATCAAAACCATTCTCTGCTGGAAGAATCAAGCAGTTAGCCGAAAATCCCTCTTTAATACCGTATTGCTCAAGGTGAAGGACTTTGGCGCTATTATTGGTAATGAGATCTAAACCATTATTGAGCTCAGGATACCCCATCATCTGCCCGACATGCATTCCCATATGGAGCACTTGAAGCATATTAGCGGTGCCTAAAGGGTACCAGGGATCAAAAACATCATCGTGACCAAAGGCAACATTTAAACCTGCTTTTAAGAGTTCTTTAACGCGTGTCATTCCACGGCGTTTAGGGTAGCTATCGAAACGCCCTTGAAGATGAATGTTTACTAAAGGATTAGCTACAAAGTTGATCTTTGAGAGGCGGAATGCTCTAAAGAGGCGAGAAGTATAGGCATCATTATAAGATCCCATCGCGGTGGTGTGGCTTGCGGTAACCCGCTCTCCGATCTCATCACGATAGGCAAATGCAGCGACAGATTCTACAAAACGAGATTGTTCATCATCAATTTCATCACAATGAATATCGATAAGACGATCATATTTTTTAGCAAGCGAGAAGAGATACTCTAATGATTGCACGCCATATTCCCGCGTAAATTCAAAGTGGGGAATACCACCGACAACATCGGCTCCCATCTTTAGCGACTCTTCAAGAAGCGCCTCTCCTTGTGGAAATGAGAGAATACCTTCTTGAGGAAAAGCAACGATTTGAAGGTCGATAAATGGTTTGACCTCCTCTTTAAGTTCAAGCATTGCTTCTAGGGCAACGAGTGAGGGGTCAGAGATATCGACATGGGTTCTAACATGTTGAATACCATTGGCAACTTGCCATTTTAATGTTTTAAGCGCACGGTTTTTGACATCTTCATGGCTTAAAAGTGCTTTTCGTTCTGCCCAGCGCTCAATCCCTTCAAAGAGAGTCCCTGAGAGATTCCACTTCGGCTCACCTGCTGTTTGTGTGGTGTCGAGATGAATATGGGGCTCGATAAAGGGGGGAATTAGCAATCCCTCTTCAGCATCGATTCGTTTGATCGACTCAGAGATTTCAAAAGGTTCATCTTGTGGGAGGATCTTCGCAAATTTCCCCTCGGAGATCATCACTTTCCAAAGACCGGCATGATCGCGGAGGCGGGCATTTTCAATCAATAGTTGCATCTTATATTCTCCTATTTGATTATTTGATATGGTTTTTAGTGCCTAATGTCTTCTCAAGAAGAAGATAGGTGATTAATGATGCGATAACAGAGTTTAGAGGAACAATTCCCCCTAAGAGATAGCTTGCCAATACACCGGCAATGACAGCAATAATCGCATTCCAATTCATAAAGATGGCATTCATCTCGGCAATCTGCTCATAACGCTTTCTCTGCATAAAGAAATCCGCAATTAAGATCGCTCCCACAGGAGGGATAGCAGATGATAAGAAAATAAGCCAGTCGACAAAGTTATTATAGAGCCAGAGTGAGCTAATCGTCCCGATAAAACCTAAAATCATCGAAAGTTTTCGGCTTGAGATGCCTGTAATGCTCGAAAAACCAAGGCCTGAAGCGTAGAGTGCATTATTGTTAGTCGTCCAGATATTTAAACCTAAAATAAGAATGGCAGGAATAATCAACCCTTGAATGAGCATAACATCGAAGATATCGGCTTTCCCTAAGGCGAGTGTACCGATAGCGCCGAAGATAAACATTAATGAGTTTCCGATAAAGAAGGCAAGTACAGCGGCGATAATAGCTGTTTTTGCATTGCGCCCAAAGCGAAGAAAGTCCGCGGTCAATGTGCCGGCACTGATAAATGAGCCGATAACGATACTAAGGGCGCTCGCCATTGTGAGGGGATCAGTCGGCTCAACTGCAGCAAGTGCGCGTACACCACCGACAGAATCAACAGCTTCCCAGACAGAATAGATCCCTAAAATACTCATGGAAGGGACCGCTAAAATAGAGAGGGCAGCAATCGCGCCAATTCCAAAATACATTGTTCCGGTCATAAGTATGCCGGCGATTGCAATAAGGAGGTAGAGATTGATTCCGGTAACTTCACTAACAGGAATGACAAACATTGCGACCCCAACACCAAACCAGCCCACTTGTGTGCCGGCAAGAAGTAGCGAGGGTAACCAAGCCCCACGGCGACCAAAGGCATAGCGCGCTAAAAGGTGGGTTGTTAAGCCCGTTTTGACACCGATATAGCCCAAAAAAGCGGTATAGATTGCTAAAAAAGAGTTACCAATTAAGATGGCAATAAAGAAGTTATTGAGATTTAGACCTGCACCAACACGACCTCCAGCAAGCATACTTGCCGAAAAGAAGGTAAGGCCGAGCATAATAAAGGAGAGGGAGATAAGGCTTTTTCTTTGTTCTTGGGGGACAATCCCTTGGCTGTAGTTGACATCTTGGGGTTGAGACATCGGTGGACTCCATTGATGGTTGATAAAATAAAGTTCTATGAATTGTAGGTCTGCTTTGTTGAAGTGGGAGGATCGCGCATTGATCCCTATCTGCTTTCTGAGTACAAAACTTTCCCATAATAAATCTTTTTTTAAAAAAGAGAAGCTATTAGCTAGAGATTAGTCACTTTCAATGATCATGCTTTTAATTATCATCATTTTTCTAGTTTTAAGGATTTTAGAACTCCTCATAGCGCTCGGCTCACGCAAGAGAGTAGGGTATCAGTGTCAGTATTAGTGTTAGTAATTGGGGGTGTTGGTGTAAAAATTAAAAATTGGCATAAAAAAAGAGATCTAACATCTTTGCTGGTAGGCAAATAAGATAGATCTCTCTTTGTTAAAGGGCATTAGCTAGTTTCTTGTGCGGAACACTCAGTAAATTGCTTTTTAAGCCCTCTTTTAGATTCGTTTAGAAACGATTATTTAGAGATATGTGCAACTAAGTCGAGAACTTTGTTAGAGTAACCGATTTCGTTGTCATACCATGATACAACTTTGACAAAAGTATCTGTTAAAGCGATACCTGCTTTTGCATCAAAGACTGAAGTACATACTTCACCTAAGAAGTCAGTTGAAACAACTGCATCTTCGGTATAGCCTAAAACACCTTTTAACTCACCTTCTGCCATCTCTTTCATTTTTGCGCAGATCTCTTCATAAGTTGCAGGTTTTTTCAAGTTAACTGTTAAATCGACCACAGAGACGTTAGGAGTTGGAACGCGGAAAGACATCCCTGTTAATTTACCATTAAGCTCAGGGATAACAACGCCAACAGCTTTTGCTGCACCTGTTGATGAAGGGATGATGTTTTGTGATGCACCGCGACCACCTCTCCAATCTTTTGCAGATGGACCATCGACAGTTTTTTGGGTTGCTGTTGTCGCATGAACTGTGGTCATAAGACCTGATTCAATCCCCCAAGTATCATTAAGAACTTTAGCGATAGGTGCTAAGCAGTTTGTTGTACATGATGCGTTTGAAACAATATCTTCGCCTTTATAGCTATCTTCATTAACGCCGATAACAAACATGGGGGTCTTATCTTTTGAAGGACCTGTCATAACAACTTTTTTAGCGCCAGCTGTAATATGTTTACGTGCTGTCTCATCCGTTAAGAAGAGACCTGTACCTTCGACAACTACATCAACATTGATCTCATCCCATTTAAGGTTCGCAGGATCTCTTTCTGAAGTTACACGGATTTTTTTGCCGTTAACTACTAAGTGCCCATCTTCTACCTCTACAGTTCCATTAAAGCGACCATGAGTAGAGTCATATTTGAGCATATAAGCCATGTAATCAACATCGATAAGATCATTGATTCCAACTACTTCAATATCGTTACGCTCGCATGCTGCACGGAAAACAAAGCGACCGATACGACCAAAACCATTAATACCAACACGAATTGCCATGATGTATCTCCTTTTGAGAGTCAAATTACAGATTAATTATAGATTAACTACAGATTAACTACAGATTAGATAACGCTAGTATGATAACTGATCAATTGCTATTTACGAATTCAATTGTAATTCAACTGTAATTCTATTGTGCTATTGAGCAGTTATTCGATGATTGTTTATCAGATGACCAATCGATTACAGATTGGGAAACTGGAACTAGGATTGGAAAATTCTCACTCCCCAATCCCATTCCTCTAGAGTATTTTACCCAATTTAATCTTTATAGTTCTTGATGAAGTCAAGAAGTAGTGGAACAGGGCGTGCTGTTGCACCTTTTTCTTTGCCTGAAGTCCATGCGGTACCTGCGATATCGAGATGAGCCCATGGATAATCTTCAACAAAGCGCTCAAGGAAACAAGCTGCAGTAATTGAGCCTGCGCCGCGACCACCGCTGCTAATATTTCCCATATCTGCAAAATTAGAGTCAAGCATTGGTTGGAAGATATGATCCCAGATCGGGAACTCCCAAACGTAATCACGAGTTGTATCTGCAGATTCTTTGAGCTTGTTGCTAAGTGTATCGTTGTTACTGAAGAGTCCTGAGACCTCATGGCCTAATGCGACGATAATCGCCCCAGTTAAAGTGGCAATATCGACAATTGCTTTCGGCTTAAATTGGGTTGCATAGGTTAGGGCATCACAAAGGATGAGGCGACCTTCAGCATCAGTATTGAGGATCTCAATTGTTTGACCTGACATCGAGGTAACAACATCCCCAGGTTTTACTGCTTTGCCGGAAGGCATATTTTCTGTAGCGGGAATTAATCCGATCACATTCGCTTTTAAATTAAGTTCAGCAAGTGCTCTAAATGTTCCCAAGACAGAGGCTGCACCACCCATATCATATTTCATCTCATCCATTGCTGCACCCGGCTTGAGTGAGATACCGCCGGTGTCAAAAGTAACACCCTTTCCAACTAAAGCGATTGGAGCTTCATTTTGCATCTCTTCATGAACATATTCGAGGACGATAAAGCGAGGTTTCTCTTTTGAGCCTTGCGCAACTGCAAGAAAAGCCCCCATCTGTAACTTTTTAATATCATCTTTGTTAAGGACGGTAGCTTTAATGCTTGGGTATTTCTCTGCAAGTTTAAGGGCAGCTTCGCCAAGATCTTTAGGTGTCATCATATTCGCCGGCATATTTGCGAGCGTTTTTGTTAAAGACATTCCATTGACTAATGCTTGACCATAGGCAACCGCTTCAGCGATACCCGCCTCTTCATTGTTATCGAGGATTGTAATTGTTTTAAGGTCGAGCGCTTTGACTTTCTCTTTTTTCTCAGCGGCAAATTGATAGAGCACATCACCGATCGATTGAATAAGGGCTGGGATTGAGGTTGCTTTGCGCTTGCAGTTTTCAAGTAGGGCAAATGTTGCATCTTTAGCAGGTGTCGCTTTGATCCAGCGAGTCGCAGCGGCAACAGCTTTGCGCATCATATCGATATTGTACTTCTCTTCTTTTCCTAAACCCACAACTAAGAGACGTTCCGCTTTAAGTCCATTGAGACCGAGAAGGGGGAGAACTTCTCCCGTTTTACCACTAATATCGCCACTCTTGAGTAATTTTGCTAATGCGCCATTGAGGTGTGCATCTAATTTTTCTGCAGTCGCAGTTAGTTTCCCTTCAAAAGCACCGATAACGAGACAATCTGTTTGATGTTGGTCGAGCGCATCATGTGCTGCGTGAAAAGTCATTTTATTGATATTCATAATATTCCTTTAAACAATCCTTGAGAGGTAACTCTTTCGTGGAAGACTTTTGGTCTATCTCAGTTGAGAGAATTTTTACTCTTCCTTCAACCTCTTCTCTATAAACATAAACTGTAGAGTTCGTTAATAGAGTTTGTTGCAATTTAAAATGAGAGGTTAAAGAGTAACGCGGTTAAGGGATCTGTCCTTGTTAATGGTTAAAAAACTTAAATCTGTTTTGAGCTATCTGACGCAGACCTTTTCTTCAGTCTAACTTAAAAAAGGTCTCCACTCTAAAAGAGATTATGTGGTTTTAATTTCTGTATTCAACAGAGAAGTTACTTAATTATGCAAATAACGATTTTTAATGGTTATGTTGATATGTTGATAGTCAGGTAAATAATCATATTGATGAGTCAGATCGATGAGTCATATTGATGAGTTATATTGATGAGTTATATAGATGATTATCGACATCTCTTTAAAGTATTCTTTAGTGCCTCTCTTGTAGAGAGATTAGTCTGTTCTGATGGAGAAAGAGAGATCAATGGGTTTTGATCTCTCTTTCTAATATTTTGGTTTAAGATTCGGCGACAACAAGACGTCCACGGAGAGAGTTTGGTTGCGCTTCTGTAATCATTACATCACAAAAGTGACCAATCAGAGTGCTAGGGGCTTCAAAGTTGACGACCCGATTATTCTCGGTTCTTCCGGCAAGCTCTTTGGGATTATTGCGAGATGGGCGATCTACTAAGATGCGTTGAACTGTACCGACCATCGATTGTGAAATTGCATTTGCTTGCTCTGTCAATTTTGCCTGTAGGCGTGCAAGACGTGCTTTCTTCTCCTCTAAGGAGACATCGTCAGGAAGATTTGCTGCCGGCGTTCCCGGTCTTGCGGAGTAGATAAAGCTAAATGAGTGGTCGTAATGGATCTCTTCAACGAGCTTCATTGTCGCTTCAAAGTCAGCCTCGCTCTCTCCGGGGAAACCAACGATAATATCTGTTGAGATAGAGATATCGGGGCGGATGGCACGAAGTTTTTTAATTTTTGCTTTATATTCTAATACCGTGTGGTTGCGTTTCATCATCATCAAAATATGGTCAGAGCCCGATTGAACAGGAAGATGAAGATGTGATACGAGCTTAGGGACACGAGCATAGGCTTCGATAAGTCGATCATTAAATGCGATGGGATGGGAGGTGGTGTAACGAATCCGCTCAATCCCTTCAATTTCAGCAACATACTCAATTAAGAGCGCTAGATCGCCAATTTTACCATCAGGCATCTCCCCTTGGTAATCGTTAACATTTTGTCCAAGTAACGTTACTTCACGTACGCCTTGCTCTGCAAGTGAAGCGATCTCTCCTAATACATCGATAAAGGGGCGTGAAATCTCCTCCCCACGAGTGTAAGGAACGATACAGAAAGAGCAATATTTGTTACAACCTTCCATGATGGAGACAAATGCGGTAACACCTTCGGCGCGTGGCTTGGGGAGATGATCAAATTTCTCAATCTCCGGGAAGGAGACATCCACCTGTGTCCCATTGCCTTGCCATACATCATTAAGCATTTTAGGGAGGCGGTGCAATGTTTGTGGGCCAAAAATAATATCTACAAAGGGAGCGCGTTTTTTTATCGCCTCTCCCTCTTGCGATGCAACACAGCCCCCAACGGCAATCACGATATGGGGATTTTCCTCTTTATGTTTCCGCCAGCGACCTAACTCAGAGAAGACCTTCTCTTGTGCTTTTTCTCGGATAGAGCAGGTGTTGAGAATAAAGAGATCAGCCTCTTCAATCTTATCAGTCTGCTCTAAATTACAAAATGCTTTGAGTGAGTCTGCCATCTTTTCTGAGTCATACTCATTCATTTGGCAGCCCTGTGTTTGAATATAAAATTTCTTATATTGTACTGTGGACATAACTGGTTATAAATCTCGCAAGTTTGTAGATGTCGATCATTGAGATCGATAAAATTTAACGCTCTATTTTAGCCTATTTCTCTAAGAACTTCAGGTTAGTTTCTTATCGTTCTGCTCCCATTATGCTTCTACGTTTCATGGCGCCAGATGTAACTTGCCATGCGCCCCGATGAGATTCCATCTCGTCGATAGGAGTAGAAGAGTATAGGGTCAGAGTAGGTACAGAGATCCCCGCCATAGATCTGCGCTTCAGGAACACCGAGGTTTTTAAGGCGCAATTTTGCTAGCTGATAGATATCCGCTAAATATTTACCTTTGTTAGGAGAGGGGAGAAAGAGCGCCGGATGATGACGTTCTCTTTCCTCAAGATTATGCAGCAATGTATTGCGATATTGAAATGCGGATTTAACCTCAGGGCCAATCTCAAAGGCTTTTTGAGAAATTGCCGGCCCTAACCAGACAAAAAGATCCTCACTCTTTTGATTGAGGGCCTGAAAGCTATTTTCAATAATATCCATTAGGAGTGAGCGCCATCCGGCATGAATCGCAGTAACGATACTCTCCTGACGATTAGTGATCAAGATAGGCAGACAATCTGCTGTTAAGATCATTGCTGGTTGATTTGCGCTCTCTGTATAGGCAGCATCTGCGCCGGCACCATTCCACTTCGGTAAAATTGGGACGCAGAGATTAGAGTGGATCTGGGTAAGGGCGAAGTGGGTGCCGGGAATGTTGAAGGCGGTTTTGAGGCGCGCTCTATTCTCTAAGACATCTTCTTTTTGATCGGAGGAGCTTAAGCTGAGGTTAAGTCCTGAGAATGCTCCCTGAGAAACACCCCCTTGTCGTGTGGTTGTAAACGCTCTAATTCGCTCTGAAAGCGGCCAGTTAGGAGCAACTACGACGACACCATTATCAGCTTTAATGATCTTGCTGCTCATAAGCGATACTCTCCTCTCGAATGGCATCTACTAATGTTTTTAAGTCATTAGGCCAAGGTTGCTCAAAAGAGATAGACTCGCCGGTGCGAGGATGATTAAAGGTGATTGAGTAAGCATGGAGCGCCTGTCGCTTAAAGCCACGTAAGACATTTTCAGCATGTTGTCCAAATCTCTTTGGAATACGAAGGCGTGCGCCATAATCACTATCGCCGACAATCGGGTAGTTGATATGTTGCATATGAACGCGGATCTGATGAGTTCTGCCTGTTTCGATATTCACTTCTAAAAGGGTATGTGCTCTAAAGCGCTCTTTGACACGAACGTGGGTAATCGCCTCTTTCCCCTCATTGTTTCCCTCTTCATCAGTCTCTGTAACCCACATATGTTTCCGGCGATGTGGATTGCGACCAATGGGTGCATCGATTGTACGACCGGAAATCATCTCACCGATAACAAGGGCATGGTAGATTTTTGTAGGGGTTCTAGCCTTAAATTGCTCGATGAGGTTCTCTTCTGCCTCAACATTTTTTGCAATAACTAAAATGCCGGAGGTCTCTTTATCAAGGCGGTGAACAATTCCCGCGCGACTAAGATTGGCGAGCTCAGGGCAGTGGTGGAGGAGAGCATTTGCAAGTGTCCCTAGCTGATTACCAGCGCCGGGATGCACCACCATGCCGGCAGGTTTATTGAGAACAATGATATCGTCATCTTCAAAAATAATATCAAGATCAATCTTTTCTGGAATAATTTCCTCACTATCTGGTTGATTTTTATCGATAGTTAGTTGAATAATGTCTTGGCTAGCGACGCTATCTCTCGGACGAGGTACTTCGCCATTGAGAAGGACTTGGCCATTCTTAATTAGACGTTGTCCTTGGCTTCGAGATAGATTAGGCTGTAGAAGTGGAAGGATCGCATCAATGCGCTCTCCGACTAAATGCTCGGGGATTGTGATTGTAAAAGTTTCTGACTGTTTCATAATTTATCTGTATAATCTCGAAGAATTAATTCAATTTGTTGGACCTATAGTAATAAAATGAAAGCGAAAACACTAAAAATTTTTATGATACTAATTACTGCTGGCGTTATCTCCGCTTGTGGTTCGACCTCTGCTAAAAAAGATGATAAGTACTACGCAATGACGGGTCAGGATCTATTAGAGGAGGGGGATAAAAACTTAGAAGGTGCTAGCTATGAGGTTGCGGTTCAACACTATGAGGCGATTGAGGCTAGATTTCCTAACACGAGTTTAGCAGAGCAGGCAAAGTTAAATAAGATCTATGCCCATTACCATAATCGTGACCATGATAAAGCATTAACGGAGATCGATACCTTTATTAGGCTCTATCCACATCATGAGAGTATCGATTATCTCTACTATATGCAAGGATTGATCAACTTCGACCGAGCGCGATCTATCCTCGATAAACTTCTTCCCCCTGATAGAGCAAAAATCGATCAGAATCAGATGAAAGAATCACTTCAATCCTTTATGACTGTGATTGAGCGTTACCCTAATGGCGATTACGCAGAAGACTCTGCAGAGCGGGTGATCTATCTTCGTAATCTTCTAGCAGAAGCAGAGATTCATAAAGCAAAATTCTATCTTGATCGTCATGCCTATGTTGGTGCAGCGAATCGAGCGCAATATGTTCTTGATAATTATGATGCAACCACTTCAGTATCAGATGCTCTCTATATTCAAGCAAAAGCTTATCAAGCATTAGGGCTTGATGAATTATCACAGAAGAGTCTTGCTGTTTTACTGTATAACTTTCCTTATGATAAGCGTCTGACAGAATTTGGTTATGTCATCACCCCAACAGGTGCTGTTATTACAGAGACTGTTGTTGATGAGTAGTTTGAATAATTTGAATAATTGTTCACTTATTTGCTAACTCGCTAATTCGCTAATTCGTTAATTTGCATATTTAAGCTAATTGATACTTTGTATTTTGCATCTTAAATGTCAATTATAAGTATCAATTGGCCTAATCTCTAAGCTGGTAAGTTGAGTCTTTAACTTTAAGGTATTTGAGAGTTTAATGAGATGAGCCATTAATTAGATGAGCCATTAATTTTTCTCAATCAGTGCCATTTTGATCTCTCATCTTTGATGATTCGCTAAAGTATTTTATTGGAGTCATTTATTAGAGTCTTTTGTTAAAGGCTTTTAATAAAGTTTTAAGTCTTATCTTAAAGTATAAAGTATAAAGTATTTTGTTAAAGTGTGACTTAACGTTAGGATGGTGGTAAGAGAGGAGTGATTAAACAGCTTAGTTGATAAGAGGCTGGGGAGTCTGTTGCCAATCTGTTGTGAATATAACAATGTGAACATAATTATGCGCGTGGAATAACAATAATATGATTGTATTAATGCTTTATAGGTTGTTGTGGTGGATTCTTTTACCTATTATTGTCATCATTCGTCTCTTTAGAGATTGGCGCTCACCGCTTGGATTACGCTCTTTTTCCCATCGTTTTGGTTTTCAAAAACTTCCCACAGCGGATCTTATTATTCATGCTGTCTCCCTTGGAGAAGTACGCGCAGTTACCCCTTTAATTAGACGATTACTACAAGAACAACGTTGCTCTATCCTCTTTACTTCAACAACTTTAACCGGCAGTGATCAGATTCAGCGAACATTTAAGCGAGAGCTCGCTGACGGTAAGTTATTTCACGCTTATCTCCCCCTCGATTTTGGCCCATCAATCTCCCGCTTTTTAACAGCGGTAAAACCTAAGGTTATCTTAATTATGGAGACGGAGATTTGGCCTAATCTTATATACCAGGCAGGAAAGCGCCATATTCCCCTCTTAATTATTAGTGCTTGCCTCTCTGATCGCTCCTATCGCCGTTATCAGAAAATTGCACCTGCAATGCATCGTCTCTTAAAATCTGTAGATGTATTAACGCAAACCGATGAAGATACCCTACGCTTTGAAGTATTAGGTGCTCACTCCGTGGAGCGAATGGGGAATATTAAGTATGACTTAACGGTTTCAGAGGCGATCTACCAAAAAGTAGCTCCCTTGATGGCGATTCGTGATCCACAGTCAATCTATTGGATTGCGGCAAGTACTCATGAAGAGGAGGAGGAGGCTGTTGTTGAGGCCTTTATTAAGGCGCGTCGCCGAGCTCCTCACTTAAAATTAATTTTAGTGCCACGCCATCCAGAGCGCTTTCAAGAGGTGCGTTATCTCTTAATGGAGTATGCTGACGCACATGACTTTAAACTCTCCATTCGTAGTGAAGGAGAGCTTGCGGCGCTCGATCCTGCAGCAGATATCTGGTTAATCGATACTTTGGGAGAGTTGTTACTCTTCTATCTCTTTGCCGATATTGTCACCGTCGGTGGAAGTTTTGTGCCTATTGGCGGGCATAATATTTTAGAGCCTGCCTATTTCTCTAAGCCGATTATTGTCGGTCCTCATATGGAAGAGAATCGGGAGACCTTATTTAAATTTTTAGAAAATAATGCTCTGATTCAGGTAGATGCTGAACAACTTTCTGAAGTTGTGGTTGATTTTGCCAATGATCTTTCTTTACGAGAGCGATATGGTGCGGCTGCACAGAGAACAATGGCGGAAAACCAAGGGGCAATTGAAGTTGTGATGATGAAGTTACATCAATTGCTGAAGTAAGTTTTTAGAGCGATTCTGATACATTCATCAGATTGCATCAGTGCGCGATATTATTGGATGCTCATCTAATGATCACTTAATGATCGCCTAATGGTCATCAGGTGTTTATAAGTAGGCATTGATTTATTAATTAGAGAGTTGACTGATCTTGTAGAGTAAGGCTCTTTTTTATCCATCTTGGGGGATCATTTGCTAATCTTCAGCCATCTCTTATATACTGCTAAAGTTCTTTGCTAATCGTTTACTAATTCAATAGAAATTTCTCTTTATCTCTATCTTTGCCTTTAAATATAGGGTGATACCTCAATAAAAATAGTAATAAGGCAGGGGTGAGGGTTGATATTTGATAATACGATTATTTAATGCGATATTGATTGAGCTAACGATTTTTAATTATATATTATATAAATTTATACACTGATAAGGATAAACGTAAATATGGCAAAATCTAAGATTTTTTATACAAAGACAGATGAAGCGCCAGCGCTCGCTACCTACTCATTTCTTCCAATTGTAGAGGCTTTTACCTCACCTGCAGAGATCGATATTGAAGTTAAAGATATCTCATTGACAGGGAGAATCTTAGCGCTTTTCCCTGAATTGTTGGCAGAAGAGCAGCGTGTTGAAGATGCGCTCTCTGAATTAGGGCGTCTAACACAAGATCCTAAAACAAATATTATTAAGCTTCCTAATATTTCAGCTTCAATTCCACAATTGAAGCGCGCAATTGCAGAGTTGCAAGCAGCGGGATTTGCTATTCCTGATTTCCCGGAAGAGCCAAAAGATGAGAAAGAGACGGAGATTAAAGCTCGTTATGCGCGTGTTTTAGGGTCTGCGGTAAACCCTGTCCTACGTGAAGGAAACTCAGATCGTAGAGCGCCGGCAGCTATCAAAGAATTTGCGCGTAATAATCCTCATTCAATGGGGGAGTGGAAAAAAGATTCCAAAACAGCGGTTGCAACGATGAGCGAAGGGGATTTCTATGGTACAGAGCAATCAGTGACCATTCCTGAAGCGACAGAGTACAAGATTGTCTTTAAAGAGGTTGAGGGCGAAAAATTATTAAAAGATTATGCGCCGCTTTTAAAGGGAGAAATTATCGACTCCTCTGTTATGAATTTAGCGAAATTAAAAGCATTCGTAGCAGATGCAATCAAAGAAGCTAAAGAGAAAGATGTTCTTCTCTCTGCTCACTTAAAAGCAACAATGATGAAGGTGTCGGATCCTATCATGTTTGGGGCGATTGTTGAGGTCTATTTTGCGGATCTTTTTGCACAATATGGCGAGCTCTTTAAAGCGTTAGGAGTTGATACTCGTAATGGTCTTGGTGATATCTATGCCAAGATTAAAGGTCATGAGAAAGAGGCAGAGATTATTGCTGCAATCGATGCAGCTATTGAGAAAGGTCCACGTCTTGCGATGGTAGATTCAGATAAAGGAATTACCAATCTTCATGTCCCTTCAGATGTGATTGTGGATGCTTCAATGCCGGCCATGATTCGTGCGGGTGGAAAGATGTGGAATCGTGATAACAAAACTGAAGATACTGTAGCGATTATCCCTGACCGTTGTTACTCCGGTGTATTTGCCGCAACGATTGATGATTGTATTGAAAATGGTGCTTTAGATCCTCGTACGATGGGCACAGTACCTAACGTTGGTTTGATGGCGCAAAAGGCTGAAGAGTATGGTTCACATGATAAGACTTTCCAAGCAGAAGCTGATGGGGTGATTGAAGTCGTGGCGAAAGATGGCGCGGTCTTAATGAGCCAAAAAGTTGAGAAGGGCGATATCTTTAGAATGTGTCAGGCAAAAGATGCTCCTATTCAAGATTGGGTTAAATTAGCGGTAACGCGTGCGCGTCTTTCAGATACGCCTGCGGTTTTCTGGCTAGATCCACAGCGTGCCCATGATCGTGAGATGATCAAAAAGGTAGAGCAATATTTAAAAGATCATGATACTACCGGTCTTGATATTCAAATTATGGATCCTATCGCAGCGGCAAAACATACTTTAAAACGTATTCGAAAAGGTCAAGATACGATCTCTGTAACAGGTAATGTCTTGCGCGATT
This sequence comes from Ignatzschineria cameli, assembly GCF_003121895.1. GTDB lineage: Bacteria > Pseudomonadota > Gammaproteobacteria > Cardiobacteriales > Wohlfahrtiimonadaceae > Ignatzschineria > Ignatzschineria cameli. Next base: position 640,072 of record NZ_QEWW01000001.1, on the reverse strand, counting down.
ACTTAACAGATCTCTTTCCTATTCTTGAGCTTGGTACATCGGCGAAGATGCTCTCAATTGTTCCATTAATGAAAGGGGGCGGTCTCTTTGAAACAGGAGCGGGTGGTTCAGCGCCGAAGCATGTTGAGCAATTCTTAACAGAAGGGTATCTCCGCTGGGATTCTTTAGGTGAGTTTTTAGCATTAGCAGAATCACTTAAGCATCTAGGTCGTACGCAAAATAATCCAAAAGCGTTAGTATTAGCAGATGCCCTTGATAAGGCAAATAGTAAATTCCTCAAAGAAGATCGTTCGCCAGCAAGAAAATTGGGGCAGATCGATAACCGTGGCTCACATTTCTATCTTGCACTCTATTGGGCGGAAGCATTAGCGCATCAAGACCAAGATGCAGAGTTGAAAGAGATCTTTACTAAGGTTTATCAATCACTTGCAGAGAATGAGGCGAAGATTAATGAAGAGTTGATTGGCGCGCAAGGTCAAGCGCAAGATATTGGCGGTTACTATCGTCCTGTTGATGCAAAAGCAGTTAAAGCGATGCGTCCAAGTGAAACCTTCAATGCCATCTTAACTGCTCTTTAATATATAAAAGAAGACATAAAAGAATATATCAAAGAAGCAGATAACAGCTAATAAGCTAAATCTAAAGTTAAACTGACACTTGAAATTAAAGTTTATTAGATAGCGTGAAGTAAATACTAAAAAACCCAACAAGTTTTACTTGTTGGGTTTTCTTCTATATCGTACATATCGTTAAAGAATCTTAAGATTAGTTAGCGACAATGTTAACTAAACGATTAGGAACAACGATAATTCGGCGAATCTCGCCTTCAATGAATTTAGCTGCATTCTCATTTGCGAGCGCCGCTTTTTCAATCTCCTCTTTTGAGGCAGAAGCGGGGACAATAATCTCACCTCTTAAGCGACCATTGACTTGAACCATATATTTTACTTCATCAGAGACTAATGCTTCAGTAACCACTTCAGGAAGAGGGTGGTTGAGAATATCATCACCGAAGAGTGTACTCCAGATCGTATGTGTAATATGGGGCACAATAGGGCTCAAGAGTCGGAGCATAATAGAGAAGCCTTCCTGCTTAACGGCCGCTTCATCTCGAGAATCTCCCAATTTACTCAAGATATTGAGCATAATCATATTTGCGGAGATCACTGTATTGAAATGGAATCGTTCATAGTCATAGAGTGCTTTCTTCAACTCTTGATGAATCTCACGACGCGCATCTTTGGCACTTTTTTCTGTCAAAGTTTCACAGCTGAGAGTCAAATCTTTTAAGATTGCTTGATTTTCATAAGCAAAGTTCCAGATACGGCGTAAGAAACGATCGGCGCCCTCTAAGCCGGAAGCTGACCACTCAAGCGTCTGCTCAGGCGGTGAAGTAAACATCATAAAGAGACGAGAGACATCGGCACCATACTCTTTAACAATTGCCTCTGGATCAACACCATTATTCTTCGATTTACCCATCTTCTGGATGCCGTAGTAGGTGACAGGTTCCCCATCAGCTTTTAGGAAGTACTCCTTCTCACCATTAGTTTCTCGAACCTCAACGTCTTTGATATTGAACCACTCATAGCCTTTTGCGCTGTGACGGAAGAATGAAGGAGAAACAACCATCCCTTGCGTTAGAAGTGCTTTGAAAGGCTCAGGACCTACCTTTTCAATATCGCCTAATAATCCTTCATTGCGCATCAACTTATGGAAGAAGCGTGAGTAGAGAAGATGAAGAATTGCATGCTCAACTCCACCGATATATTGATCAACTGGTAACCAAGCAGTTGCTGCTTCTGGGTCGATCATACCTTGATCATAATTGCTGCATGCGAAGCGGGCATAATACCATGAAGATTCCACGAAGGTATCCATTGTATCGGTTTCACGCTCTGCAGCGCCGCCACATTTTGGACAAGTGGTATTCTTAAATGAATCGAGCTTATTAAGTGGGTTTCCACTTCCATCCGGAATACAGTCGGTCGGTAATACGACTGGAAGATCTTTTTCAGGAACAGGAACTTCACCACAGCTTGGGCAGTTAATAATAGGAATTGGACAACCCCAGTAGCGTTGGCGCGAGATTCCCCAGTCACGTAAACGATATTGTGTTTTAGGTTTTCCTAAGCCTTTTGCTTCTAGTGCTTCACCAATTTTAGCAAATGCTTCCTCAAAATTGAGGCCATCGAACTCACCTGAGTTGATTAATATTCCATGCTCTGCTAATGACTCGTGCCATACATCAGTGCTGATATTGCCATTTTCTGGCTTAATAACAACTTTAATAGGAAGGTTATATTTTTTAGCAAAGGCAAAGTCGCGAGCATCATGTGCAGGAACCGCCATAACTGCGCCATCACCATATGCCATTAAGACATAGTTTGCGACCCAGATCTCTACCTTTTCACCTGTAAGAGGATGTGTTGCAAATTGTCCCGTTGCCATTCCTTTTGCTTCTTGTGTTGCAAAATCAGCTTCGCTAGTGCCTGTTTTTTGGCACTCTTTAATAAATTCTGCTAATTGAGGATTGTTTTCTGCAGCTTTAGTCGCAATAGGATGCTCTGGCGCCACAGCAACATAAGTGACTCCCATTAGGGTATCCGGACGAGTGGTAAAGACATTGAATTGCCCCCCATCGTGTAGAAAGGTTACTTCCATTCCTTCTGAGCGCCCGATCCAATTAGCCTGCATTGTTCTTACTTGCTCTGGCCACTCTTCTAAAAGAGCGAGATCTTCTAATAACTCATCGGCATAATCGGTGATCTTAAAGTAGTACATCGGGATTTCACGACGCTCTACAAGCGCATCAGAACGCCATCCGCGACCATCAATTACCTGTTCATTAGCTAAAACAGTTTGATCGACAGGATCCCAGTTAACAATTCCCTTTTTGCGGTAGATAACCCCTTTTTTATAGAGTTGGAGGAAAAACCACTGCTCCCAACCATAATATTCAGGATCACAAGTAGAGAATTCACGGGACCAGTCGAAGCCAAATCCGAGCTCTTTAAACTGTTGACGCATATAGACAATATTCTTCTGTGTCCAGCTGTGAGGGGAGACTTTGTTATCGATCGCCGCATTTTCTGCCGGCATTCCAAAAGCATCCCAACCGATCGGTTGCATCACGTTATAGCCACTCATCTTCTTATAACGGGTGATAACATCGCCGATAGTGTAGTTACGGACATGTCCCATATGGAGTCTACCTGAAGGGTAGGGGAACATCGAAAGACAGTAGTAATTGGGTTTATCAGTTTTATCTTCTACTTTAAAAGAAGCATTCTTTTCCCAGAACGCTTGTGCTGCTGCTTCAATGACGGCCGCTTCGTAGGTTGGTTTCATTCCAAAAAATCCTTTATTTTATAGTCATTTAATAAAGTTTAAAAAATTTTAAAAGTTTTAAAAGTATAAAAAACTTAAAAGTTTAAAAGCTCAAAAGCTTAAATATTTAGCTGCTTCAATACGTCTATACACTCTTATACTCAAAACTCCCCCTATTTTTCTATTCTCTGCTATCTCAAATAGCATTTGGCAATATGGAGTAATGTTTATAGGGTAATGCTTAAAGTTGTTGAGTCATATCTTGTTGAATAAGGTCTCTATCAATTGTAGGTTTTAGGGAGTACTTTTCGGTTAAATTCCACTTTCTTAAGAATTATTACGTTTTGCTATTTTCAATAATTATTCTCAAGAGAAGCATTTTTTTAACTGTTCTCTATTTGCTTGCATGAAAATCCGATATGAATGATCGAGATGGGTGTCAAGATTGCCGGTAAATAGAGTTGAAAAGAGTGGTTGTTCGCCTCTTTCTACAACTATTTTTTGATTTCGCTATTATACACTATGTTTTAGCCCTTTTGTCCTATTGCGATGGGAACTTTCTAAGAAATGAGCAGTCGTTTCTTGGTGAATGTTGTTATAATGAAGAGCTTGCCTTATCTTATCTGAATATTAGGAATCATCACATTATGAGCACTCAGCCTACATTAGTCGTTGAAAATATCCACAAATCTTTTGGGGATAGAGAGATCTTAAAAGGTATCTCCTTGACCTTAAATAAAGGAGATGTTGTTTCGATGTTAGGGGCTTCAGGCTCCGGAAAGAGTACCTTTTTGCGCTGTATTAATCTGTTAGAAAATCCTAATCAAGGAGAGATCACCCTTAATGGTGAAAAGTTAATTTTAGTGCCGGGGCCGGAAGGGTTAGTTGCTAAAGATCCTAAGGCGCTACAAAAGATGCGTACAGAGCTTGGAATGGTCTTTCAAAATTTCAACCTATGGGGCCATATGACGGTTTTAGAGAATATGATTGAAGCCCCCATGCATGTTTTAGGTCTCTCAAAGCAGGAGGCGAAAGAGCGCGCTTTGGCACTCTTGGCAAAAGTGGGGATGAGTGAGCGCGTCAATGATTACCCTATATCTCTATCGGGAGGACAGCAACAACGTGTTGCAATTGCTAGAGCCTTAGCGATGGAGCCGAGTGTGATTCTATTTGATGAGCCCACATCTGCGCTCGACCCAGAGTTAGTGCATGAGGTATTAACTGTTATGCAAGATTTGGCAAAAGAGGGTATGACGATGATTGTTGTTACTCACGAGATGGATTTTGCCCGCAATGTCTCTAATCGAGTTATCTTTTTCCATGAAGGAAAGATAGAGGAAGAGGGTGCTCCTCATGAACTCTTTACTAATCCTAAGTCAGACCGTTTTAAACAATTTATTAAGCATTATAATCGTTAGTAGTCGATGACTCTCGATGATCTAATGATTTAATCGATAGCTATTTAAGAGAATGTGTAAGAGAGAGTTTAAAAGAGAATTTTGTCATTTTGAGTTGTCATCTTACCGCTATATTTAAAACAACTTAGGTAGAACAACTTCGGCAATCTATTTTATTTAAGGCTCTTCGAGAGCCTTTTCCATTTCTAGCGTAGCATTCTAGGGTAGAGATAATTTAATTATGAAATCAATATTGGAACGTTTTGGGATTGACCCATTTATGGAGAAGGATGATGAGCAGCGACAGGATCTTTTAATGAGCTCTGTTAATGAGGAGGCTTTAACTTCTAAGTTGCCGACTAAGCCTCAATTTGCAGATGTGATCTACCTCGACTATGCTGCGACAACACCCGTTGACCCTATAGTGATTGAAGCGATTGTAAATGCGATGACCTGTGATTGGGCAAATATTGGTAGCCCTCATGAATTAGGTGTAGTAGCTAAACAATCGGTAGATCAGGCGCTTTCCACTATTGCCGCCCACTTTAATCTAACAAGTGATGAGATTATTATAACAAGTGGTGCAACGGAATCGATCAATCACGCTTTAAAAGGGGTACTTGCCGCACAGAAAAAGCGGGAGATTATTACGACAACGATTGAGCATAAGGCGACAATTAATACTGTTCAGGCCTTAATAAAGCAGGGATATCGGGCAACATTTATCGCCCCTGATGAGGCAGGAAGAATCACCACATCGATGGTTGAAGCGGCAATTACTGATGAGACTGCTATTATCTCTCTTATTTGGGTTAATAATGAAACAGGGGATAAGCTCCCGGTTGAAGAGATTGCTCAGATTGCGCGGCGATATAAAATCCCGATCCATATCGATGCGACACAAGCTGCTCCCCATTTTCAATTTGATGCGTCACAATTTGATCTTGTAAGTCTCTCTGCTCATAAATGTTATGGACCAAAAGGTTTAGGACTTCTCTATCGTCGTGCTTTTCCTAAATTACCTATGAAGCCACTAATTGATGGTAGCGGTGGGCAGTTAGCATTACGTGCCGGCACTATGGTGAATGAGTCTATTATGGGTTTTGCCAAGGCACTTGAGCTTATTGCTGATAATTGGGAGGAGGAGCGTCATCGCTTGGTTCGATTAGAGAGTCTTCTGCTTAAACAGCTACTTCCCTATGGAGTAGAGGTCAATAGTGCAGCGCCATCAGTAGAGCGGGAGCCGGGGGTGCTGAATCTCTATATTCCTCATGTTCATGCGGATGCTTTAATGGCGTTAATCCCTAAAGTTGCAATTGCAAAAGGATCGGCTTGTAATAGTGATAGCTCCTTACCCTCCTATGTTTTGACGGAGATGGGATATACTCCTCGACGGGCGCTCTCTTCGATTCGCATCAGTGTTGGGCGATTTACCACGGAAGAGGAGATCTTAACCGCAGGAAATTATCTGATAGAGGCGATCGATTTTCTTCAGCGACTTGCCTCCGGCCGGCCGGCAGTTTGGTATGGGGAGTATAATCTCTATGATAGCGATATTGCCGCTATTTTAACCTCTCATTTGGTGGCTGAAAGAGAAGAGCAAGAGGATCGAGATCGGGTATTAGAGGAGCCTCTATTTTTAGTGGAAGAGCCTCACTATCGATTTTCGCTCTATGGTGTGATCGAAGAAGTTAAAGGGGATGATGGTAAGATGTTCCAATTGCGAGATCTTACGGCGGAAGTATATGGTGCGCCTTTCTATTTGGCTCTCTTTAATGATCTAGTTATCGCTTTACGCCAAGAGCTTTTAACGCCCTATCTTTCATTAGAGCAACTTTTAGAGCGGAGAGTGCCGGCACAATATTTACGTGACTTTCTCCATCTTGAGAAGGCGTTGCGAGATTTTATCAATAAATCTTTAAGTGATTCTAATATTGATGCTTAAAGTGAAAAGGAGCAGTAGGATACTTTCTCGGGAGCAAAAGATCGATAGTAAAACGTTAAGAGTGAAAAGTGAAAAATGAAAAGTAGATCAATAAACAATAAACCAATAAATCAATAAACCAATAAACATAAAAATAATAAACAGAAGCGATAAAATAATAAAAGCACCATTAATGTGGCGCTTTATGCTATCTGTTATCTATAAATGCTAGAGAATCTATCTCTTCATATTTTGGTCGCTTATCTCTATATCGCTCTATTTTATTTCTTTTTTGATTTTGGCCTATCTGACGCGTAAAACTTTCCAGGTAGAGTAGAGATATTGAATCATTGACCAGAGCGTTAAGACTGTAGCAACAATCAAAAAGAGTATTCCGACTTCATAGAGAGGGATTCCTAAGAGGCTTTTTTCATAGAGAATAAATGTAATTGCTCCCATCTGAAAGGCTGTTTTCCATTTACCGATCCAAGAGACCGCAACGACTCCGCGCTCTCCCATACTTGCCATCCACTCACGAAGAGCTGAGATGGTGATTTCACGGCAGATAATAATCATGACCGAGAGAGTTAGGTACCATTTATGAGGGTCATGATCGATAATTGCGATTAGTGCTACAGCAACTAGTAATTTGTCTGCGACAGGATCGAGGAATGCCCCAAAACTGGAGGTTTGATTCCATTTTCTTGCAAGATAACCATCTAGCCAATCGGTGAGTGAAGCAGCCATAAAGAGGAGCGTCAGCACAATATTTTTATTGGGAGTATCGAGAAAGTAACAGAGAATAAAGACAGGAATCGCGATGACTCGTGTCCAGGTGATGAGGCTAGGAAGGTTCATACTTAGATTAACTCCTCGAGAACATTTTGATAGGCACCTCGGTTATTATAACAAACTTTTTTAAATTTTATTTAATTGCGCAAAAGCCTGATAAAATCTAGCCAGAGATCTTTTTTTTTGTTAGAATAAGCCACTTTTTAAATTGGTGTTCTTGGAGAGAGACATATGCTTAGAATAATGGAAAAAGGTTTAACCTTTGACGATGTATTATTAGTACCTGATTACTCTGAAGTTCTTCCGAGAGATGTGTCACTCAGGACGCAACTTACTCAAAAAATAGCGCTTAACATTCCGCTTCTTTCTGCGGCAATGGATACCGTGACAGAGAGTAAAATGGCAATCGCACTCGCACAGCAGGGTGGAATTGGCATTATTCATAAGAATTTAACACCAGCAGAGCAAGCAAGACAAGTTCGTAAGGTAAAAAACTTTGAGAGCGGTGTATTAACAGATCCTATCACTGTCACAACAGAGTGTACATTAGAAGAGGTACGTAATATTATGCGTGGCCGCAATATCTCTAGTGTGCCGGTGCTCTCAACAGATGGAAAAGTGGCCGGGATTATCACAACACGTGATTTACGTTTCCAGACCGATTTAAACAAAAATATAACAGAGGCGATGACGAACCGTGATCGCCTTATTACTATTCATGAAGGGGCAACACGCGAGGAGATTATCGATCGTCTCCGCACTCATCGTTTAGAGCGTCTTGTTGTTGTCAATGATAGGAATGAACTTCGTGGATTGATCACTGTTAAAGATCTTTCCCATACAGATACACATCCTAACGCGGTGATGGATGATGAAGAGCGTCTTCTTTGTGGTGCTGCAGTTGGTGCCGGAGATGGTACAGAAGAGCGTATAGAGCAGTTGGTAGATGTTGGTGTTGATGTGATCATTGTCGATACTGCACATGGACACTCAAAAGGGGTGATTGATCGTGTCCGTTGGGTTAAACAGCACTATCCTGATCTTCAAATTATTAGTGGTAATATTGCAACTGCAGAAGCAGCAAAAGCTTTAATGCAAGCGGGTACTGATGGAGTGAAAGTAGGGATTGGTCCAGGTTCAATCTGTACAACTCGTATTGTTGCAGGTATTGGCTTCCCACAAGTAAGTGCTATTGCAAATGTAGCTGCAGCATTGAAAGGTACAGGGATTCCTGTTATTGCTGATGGAGGTATTCGCTACTCTGGTGATATGGCAAAAGCATTAGCAGCTGGTGCAAATTCTATTATGGTGGGTTCTATCCTTGCCGGAACAGATGAATCTCCAGGAGAGATTGAGTTCTATCAAGGTCGAGCTTATAAATCATATCGTGGCATGGGTTCATTAGGAGCGATGAGTGCAGGTTCATCTGACCGTTACTTCCAAGAGGGATCGAGTGCAGATAAATTAGTTCCAGAAGGAATTGAAGGGCGCGTTGCTTATAAAGGATCTGCAGCACCGATTATCCATCAGTTAATGGGTGGAATTCGCGCAGGAATGGGATATGTTGGTTGTGCAACGATCGAAGAGATGAATAATAAACCACGCTTTGTAGAGATTACTAGCGCCGGGATGAATGAGTCTCACGTTCATGACGTAACGATCACAAAAGAAGCGCCAAACTATTCTCGCTAATATTAATATATTTATGCTTATGTTTATGCGTAATTAAAGATTATAGATGTTCTCTATATTCGCTATTGAAGGCTATTGAGATCTATTGAACATGGTTGAGAGTTTTAATTATTGAGAAATTATTGAAAAGTTATTGAAATGATTGTTCAATTAGTGACTATTTTAGTTGGGTAATTTCTCTAAAATAGTGGATAATAGAGGCATTGACTAGTTTGCTATTTTGCGCTAAAAATCTCGGGGAGAGATCCTCGAGATTTTCTAGTTTTAAAAAAGATGTAGAAATAGAAGATGCATCAGTATCAAAATAGCAGTTTTCCGTTTTAAGACTTATTTTAAGACTTATTTTAAGACTTACTTTAAATTTAGATGCGATTGAGTATATGGAGATAATTTTAGGTAAGCTTAGATAAATCTGGACAAATTTGGATAGACTTGAATAAACCTTGATTAGTTTGAAGCGATTTTAATGAGGTGCTAATCAAATTTAGTAAAATTTAAGTTGCAATAAAGCAGATAGAATATTGCCTTATTAAGATGGGGTGAGAGGATTCAATCGAAAAAAGTGATCCTTTCGGATATTGTAAACCATGATTTAAAGTAGAAGATATAATGACAAAAGAGACTGTAGTGAACGATCACGAGCACAATGAGAATCATCTAATTACAGAGCGCCGCGAAAAGCTTGCGAAGATCCGTGAGTCGAAACCGGTGGCATTCCCAAATCACTTTAGAAAAGATACCGATGCAAAGCAGCTCCATCAAGAGATGGAAGGGCTTGATCGTGAAGCGCTAAAGGAGAAGAGTAAGATTGTTAAGATGGCAGGTCGTATCGTTGCTAAGCGTCTTTTTGGTAAGGGGGGCTTTGTTAGCCTGCGTGACCAAACAGGAGATATCCAGATCTTTGTAAATACCGGCTTAATCGGTCCTGAAGCTTTTGAAGAATTTAAGACATGGGATATCGGTGATATTATTGCCGTTGAAGGGGAAGTCTCTCGTTCTGATAAGGGAGAGCTAACTGTACGAGCTAATCAGCTTATCCTTTTGACAAAATCATTGCGCCCATTACCGGATAAATTCCATGGCTTAACAGATGTTGAAGCGCGTTATCGCCAGCGTTATCTCGATCTCATTATGAATGAATCTTCACGTGAGACTTTCCGTAAGCGTAACTTGATTTTGCGTACCATTCGTAATTTTATGGATGAGTGGGGTTTTGAAGAGGTAGAGACGCCGATGATGCATCCGATCCCCGGTGGTGCTAATGCTCAGCCTTTTGTAACGCATCATAATGCCTTAGATATGGAGTTCTATCTTCGTATTGCACCAGAGCTCTATCTTAAGCGATTGATCGTTGGTGGTATGGAGCGTGTTTATGAGGTGAACCGAAACTTCCGAAATGAAGGGGTATCGACACGTCATAACCCAGAATTCACAATGATGGAGTGGTACTGGGCATATGCAGATTACAAAGATATGATGGATATGACTGAGGCGATGATGAGAGAGATTGCCTTAAAAGTGAATGGTTCAACGGAAGTTCCTTATCAAGGTTATACATTAGATTTCGGTAAGCCATCATTAAGAATGACGGTTCAAGAATCGATCTTAAAATATTGTGAAGAGGCTAAAGATTACGATCTTGATACAAGAGAGGGCGTTGCTGCGTTAGCGGATCTTTATCACATTAAGTATCAGGAGAGTGATTGTTGGGGTAAGATCTTGATGGAGATCTTTGATGAGAAAGTTGAAGAGAATTTAATGCAGCCGACCTTTATTACAGGTTATCCGCTTGCAGTCTCACCTTTAGCAAGAAAAAACGATGAGAATCCTTTAATTACAGATCGTTTCGAATACTTTATTGGTGGACGAGAGGTGGGTAATGGTTATTCTGAGCTTAATGATGCGGAAGATCAGCATGAACGCTTTATCTCGCAAGTGGCTGATAAGGAATCTGGTGATGATGAAGCAATGCATTATGATAAAGATTTCGTAACTGCGCTTGAATATGGGATGCCTCCGACTGGTGGAGAGGGGATCGGCATTGATCGATTAGTGATGATCTTTACTGACTCGGCATCGATTCGTGATGTTTTACTCTTCCCACATATGCGTATGCGTGATTAATCAGAGAGATCTCGATCGATAATGGTTAAGTAGATTATCAAACAAATGATCGAATAGATGATCGAATAGATGAATCCCTTTTCATTAGATGAGAAGGGATTTTTTATTATTCTCTATTTTGCACTCTCTATTTTGTTATCTATTGTAGAGTTTCGATCTCATGGTGCTATTTATGATATGATTATTTCCACGGCCTACTATTCTATATGTAGCACCATTAATAGAGGAGATCTTATTAGGCCGTATGTGAGTTTTAACTCATTCATTTTCTCATCTATTTATCAATAGTGGTTGTAATCTGTTCGACTTCTCGAAGTTCAATAACTCTTGGGTTATGCCTAGATATCTCTAGATCACATATAGTAATAGGCTCTGTTAGAGCAATGAATTTATATTGAAGATGGCGCGTAGCTTGATAACTACCCCATAATAGAAGAGATTAAAAAAGATAGAATGAAAACGAAAGCCTCGATATATGCTCATACAGCTCAAGCAAAAGTGATGCAGGCATTAACGATTTTCCTCTTTACCGCCATTGTGATGGCAATTGCAGCAAAGTTTGATTCCCCCATTCCTCTCCTGACTTACCTTATCTTGGCGCTCTTTATCTACTATATTGGTGATATGAAAGCGGCGCTCTATTCGGATCGATTACGAGTACGAGCAACTTTAGGAAAGAGAAGAGAGTACCTCTTTTCTCAAGGGAAATTTTGGCTCGAATCGAAGCCCTCTCTCTTCGCTAAGCTCTTCGGCTCTGAAGAGGGATTAAGAATTGTTTATCAGGAGTCTGGGAAAAGGGCAGTTATTGTGATGAATGAACTCTTTTCAGATCAAGATTTACGCCTTCTCTATGCCGAGATTGATCGGCGCCAAAAGGCATATGCAAATATTGATGAAGGACCTCTATTAGGGTAAGTCGATGGTGATTTTTAGAATGTAATTTCTTGTATAGTTTTTGATGCTATTCTAGAAGTTATTATTAATTTATCATCTTATCCTAATCACTATACCAATCACTTTATCTTGTTTTGGTTGATCAAGATGTAAAAAGCCCATCAATTTGATGGGCTTTTTAGTGGGTAGGTCGTCTCTTCACGACTCTTGTAAATTTGGAATCAAGATAAAGCAATTATGAAACTTAAGCTCTATTTTGATAGGTAATAATAAAATAATAATCTTAAAAAATGGGTCAGTTAGATGATTTTTGATTGCTATTATGAGAATTGAACAAAGTTTTTCATCTCTTCAAACCAGTTGAAACCACCACCTTTATACCAAACTTGCTCGGTGTTTTCATCAATTCTAATAATGGTATCCCACTGTTCATTTCTCATTAGTAAGTTACCAACATCTACAACATGACCATTTCTATCGATTGGTTGTTTCTTAATCATAATTTTCTCCTAATTTTTTCTTGTTATTACCATAGGAATTAGCAACGCCTGATTAAGAAGCGTGCTACTTGAAAAGATCTATCGATCTGTGTAATCAATTGTTTTCGATTCACAAATATTTAATAGATCTTAAACAATCTAACCTGTTTAATACGATTTGTACATATTATTTTTTATATTAGTGGATTAATATCTAGCTATTAGACCTAAGGTCACCCCCGTTTTATGGGGTATTTACCTCTTATTCACTCTTGAGAGATCTGTCTAAATTTTTTTCAAATAACATTAATAGCATCCAAAAATAGACGCGTATTCTACTGTGGTTAGCTATCGTGCTTTCCTCTCTACTAGGTAGAGATTATTACTCAAGCAATCAATATTCATTATCATCATCTATATCAGCCACGATCATCTAGATTGGCGATCAAATGATGAGAAGAGTTTAAAACTCGGAGTAATAATATTTAGTAATCGGTTTATATCTGTTTATTGGTCATTACAGTGAATGTGATCATTCATCAATAATGCTCTATTTAAGTAAGGCTATTTTTTTAACCTTCGGATTTTACTAGCAACTTCACTCTTTAGTTATCGGTTTTATATTATGAGAGTGGCAACACAAGGGGCTAGTAGTAAGTTCATTTATTGCGAACGTCGTCTATCATAATAGGGATTTGTTGGGGTGTCAATTTTTTAGTTAATCTAAGCGTTATCATCTATATAGCTTTATCTATTGCTTCATTTTGTACCTTGGTTCCGCGCATATTGCGTATATAAATACTGGCCATCAGATGATGGCGCTTTTATCGCTTTTATAGTTATTTTGCTTTATATTCTTTATTTCATATTCACTTGCCCTAATCAATAAAACCCTAATCTAAAAGAAGTTTTTCCGATAGATTAGGGTTTTTTCTCTCTATAGATGCATGAGATAGATTAGGAAGAGAGGGCATCCCATAGAGTTTTTAGAGAGAGCTTTATTGATCTTCGCTCTAGTTATTTGCGATTTTAGATAGTTTAGGAGGATGAACTAGAAGTCGTTAATAGAGATTCCTTAGTTAGATCATTATCATTATTTTGGGTAACTAGATCATCTGCGATATTTTTATTAGATGAAATCTTAATAAAGTAGACACTTATCAGTGCAATAAATGCGGGAATTGCTAATGTGATGAAGTTATAAGTAATTGGAAGTTGGAGGCTTAAGATCCAGCCAATAATAATAGGGCCGGCAATAGCACCTAATCTTCCAACACCTAATCCCCAGCCGATACCGGTAGCTCTTGTAGTTCCAGGATAATATTGCGCCATAAATGCACAGACAATAATTTGTGCTCCGATGGAAGCGGCTCCAGCGATTGCGATAAGAAGATAGATCAGGACAAGATGGCTCTTAAAGCTTAAAAAGAAGAGTGCTAAAGCGCCGGCAATATAGAAAATAATTAAAATATTTTTAGGCGTATAGCGATCTGCTAATATCCCTCCGAAGATTGCACCGAACATAGCACCGATATTGAGAGAGAAGAGGAACGCTAAGCTTGTAGAAAGGTTAAATCCTGATTCAACCATCAATTTTGGAATCCAGTTTCCTAAGGCATAAACTAATAGGAGTGTCATAAAGTTGGTTAGCCAGAAAAGAATGGTCCCCGTAGCTCTCTGGTTATTAAATAAGGCTTTAATAGGAGCAGACTCATTACTTTTGTTAGCTTCATTTATAGTGATCGATGTCTGAGAATCTAAGGAGAGAGCGGGATCAATTTTTTGTAAAATTTTACGGGCTTTCTCTTGTTTGTTATTACGAACAAGATATTCGACTGGTTCAGGAAGAAAGATCATCATTGGAATGAGAAGTAGTAGTGGAAGCCCCGCGATTAAAAACATTACTTGCCAGCCAAATGCAGGGATTAAAACTATCCCAAGAAGGGCAGCTGACATACCTCCAACTGCGTAGCCACTAAACATAATAGAAACGAGTGTAGAGCGATATTTTTTAGGTGCATATTCACTAACTAAGGCAATTACATTAGGCATAACCCCACCTAATCCTAGGCCGGCAATAACGCGATAAATTCCAAAGTCAGTCGGACCATTAGCATAGCCAGATAGTAGCGTGAAGAGGCTAAATATAGTGATACAGAGTGCTATAACACGTTTTCTACTAGCCCCATATTTTTCTAATTTATCAGTTAAGCTACCAAAAAGGATTGCGCCAAACATCATACCAAAAAGGGCTAAACTTCCTAAAAAACCAGCGGTAACAGCATTGATATTCCATTCTTGCATGATTTTAGGGAGGGCAACCCCATAAATCACAAGATCATAACCATCAAAAATAATAATCACAGCACAAATGGCAATAATCAGGTAGTGGTAACGGGTTAAACGGGCATGATCAATGACCATATTTGCATTGATACTCTTCATAAAAATCTCCTAGTAGTTATATTGTTTCAATTATTTATTATTAATTATTAGTTTTATTTATATTTGTTATTCTTTTGATTGTTTCTCTCCTCCGATATCTTCTGATATCTATTTTTGGAGGGACAATAGTCTATTGTTTTAATTATTATTTTTAGTTATTTACTATTGGTGAGAACTCTATCCATCATTTGATGCAATTTCTATTGATAGAGAGTGATATTGATTAATCAGTTCTCACAATCGATCAATCGCTTGGTTAAAAGTACTTTAGCCCTCCTTTTCTTGATTTAATTTTGAGTACTTTTTATTAAGCTTCTTACCTTATATGTAAATTTTTCACATTTGACCAAGAGGATTTTTGCATTGAAATATTCTCAAAAGGTATATCAAATTGAACACTCTGTTAAGAGAGTGCTCTTTTCATAATAGATGCCATCGTTCTCATAGAGGCCATAGATGATTTTTAGAAGAGACTCGATCAAAAGAGAATGATCATCTTTACGAAAGTTCATAATAATTGCAGCTGCTAATGTGGGATCTTCTAGGTGATGGTAGATAACGTTAAATTTTATTTTTTGGTAACTAGTAGGGACGATAGAGATACCTTCTCCGGCGGCAACTAATCCTAAGGCAAATTGTAGATCTCCTTCTTCTCGCATGGTTGGTAATGGCAATCGACGTTGTTTAAAAGCCTCTATGATTAAGGTGGAATAGCTAGGTGAGCGATCCTTAACACGAGAGAGGATAATGGTCTCTTCTATTAGTTCTGAAAGTTTAATAGGCGTATCTCTTTGTGAGAATGGGTGGTTAAGCGGTGTTGCAACCACAAGAGGTTCTCGTCGTAATACAATATTTGTAATAGTGGGATCCTCTATGGGCATCCTGCCAAAACCTACCTCAATCACACCTGATTTTAGAGCATCAATTTGAGTGGGTGTCCCCATCTCTTCAATCAATATTTTAAATTCTGGATGTGCAAGCCTGATCCCACAAATAATTTGTGGGAGATATCCAAAAAGTGTTGAGCCGACAAAGCCTAATTTAAACTCCTTTTTTTGAGAGCCGATTCTGCGAGTCATCAACTTTGCTTCTTCAGAGATCTGTAAGATGTTTTTAGCGTGCTTATAGAAAAAAAGGCCTGCTTCCGTAAGCTCGATGGAGCGTGACTTTCGATAGAAGAGCTTTGCATCTATCTCTTCTTCTAGTTGTTGTATCTGTCTACTAAGAGGAGGTTGGGTGATAAATAGTTTCTGCGCCGCTTTGGTAAAGCTTAATTCATCAGCTACGGCAATAAAATATTCCAATTGTTTGAGTTCCATATCGATACCTTTTCTGCATTGACTCATATCTAAATAACCTTAGACAAGATAAAGAGAAGAATCTTATTCTTAGATACGAAGCAGGCAATCTCTATCATTATTTTTATTATCTAATTTGAAGATAGCAGTGATTGCAAAGGAAAGACAACTATAAAGAGAAGAAAAGGGAAATGTTTTTAACCCATCATTGTTGGAAAAAGAGGCAAAAAAGATTCTTTATGCTGGCAACGATGGTAATGCTTCATATCTCTAAATAGCAGAATTAATAAGGTAGATACTTTATTAGTATGGATGAAATGATATAGATCAAATACTCTTTCTAAGAACATTTTTCTAAAAAGGTTTTAAACAGGTGTGATCTAGAGAATTATTTCATCAAGTTCATTTAACAGACTAAAAGCAACAGACTAAAAGTGACTAGTAAATGGTTTCTGTAGATTACCGTGATAGCTCGTAGATAGTTATTAGGTGATGATCTAAAAATCAAAATAGAAATCATAACAACAATAATAATTGGAGGATATTCACTATGAGAGTAGAACGAAGTTTAAGAGATTGGAAAGATTTTGTAACAAATTGCCTCGATTTCAATCCTGAAGAGGGACGATATCGAATTGCACGAGAGATGTTTACGGATGAAGAACTTTTTGATCTAGAGATGGAGCTTATTTTTGAAAAACAATGGATATTTGCTTGCCATGAGAGTCAATTAGCGAATAAACATGATTTTATTACGATGCAAGCAGGGCGTCAGCCACTTATTATTACACGAGATGGTAAAGGGGAGCTAAATGCTCTAGCAAACACCTGTCAACATCGAGGTGCAACATTAACACGAGTCTCTGCAGGTAACCAGAGTACATTTACTTGCCCATTTCATGCTTGGTGCTATAAATCTAATGGTGATCTTGTGAAGGTAAAAGCACCGGATCAATATGATGAGTGTTTTGATAAGGCAAAGAGGGGATTGGCAAAGTCAAGAATTGAGAGTTACAAAGGCTTTGTTTTTGTTAATCTCGATCCAGAAGGAGAGGAGTCATTAGAGGAATTTTTAGGAGATACTAAGCTCTTTTTTGACATGATGGTAGAGCAATCTGAAACGGGAGAGCTCGAAGTCGTTCCAGGTCAATCCAATTATACTTTTGATGGTAACTGGAAGCTTCAAAATGAAAATGGCTTAGATGGCTATCATGTGAGTACCGTTCACTACAATTACGTCTCGACAGTAAAGCATCGTCAGCAGATAGAGGCAGAGAAAAATATCAAAGGCGCCGAGACCTTAGATTATAGCAAGTTAGGTGCAGGAGATGCTGATACAGATGATGGCTGGTTCTCATTTAAAAATGGGCATAGTGTTCTCTTTAGTGATATGCCCAATGCAGCAGATGTGCGGCCAGGATATGACAAAATTATGGCTCGCCTTTATGAAAAGTATGATAAAGAGCGTGCTCAGTGGACAATGCATCGTTTACGTAATCTAAATATCTATCCAAGTCTCTTCTTTATGGATCAGATCAGCTCACAGCTTCGAATTATTCGCCCTATAGCCTGGAATAAGACGGAGGTAATCAGCCTTTGTTTAGGGGTGAAAGGGGAGAGTGATGCTGATAGAGAGAGTCGTATTCGTCAATTTGAAGATTTCTTTAATGTTTCTGGAATGGGAACCCCGGATGATCTTGTTGAGTTTAGAGAATCACAAAGAGGATTTGAAGCTCGTGCTGCAAAATGGAGTGATATCTCCCGTGGGCATCATCTATGGAATTATGGTCCATCTAAAAATAGTGAAATTTTAGGAATTAATCCTGTCATTACCGGCACAGAAATCACCCAAGAGGGATTGTATGTTAATCAGCACTCTGCCTGGCAACAGAAATTATTAGCCGGTTTAGAGGAGAAGATAGCAGCAGAAAATACTCAGATGATGAATACAAAATAATCTTAGGGAGATACTTGAATGAAAAAGAAAAATTTTAATATTGAGACACAAGTAGAGATCGAACAGTTTCTATATGATGTTTCAGAAGCCTGTGATAACCAAGATTGGGATCGATATCTTGATTATTATAGTGAGAATGTCACTTTTCATATTCCGCAGTGGTTAGATGAGCATCGTTATACTACTGATCCTAAGCGAGAGATGTCACTGATGTATTATGCAAATAGAGGCGGATTAGAAGATCGAGTTTTTCGTATTAGAACAGGAAAATCAGCGGCCTCAACACCGATGCCTCGGACATCGCATATACTCAACAATATTCGTTATCATCAAGAAGATGATCTCTATAAGGTAAAGGTCAATTGGGTGACGCATTATTACCGATTTGGTGTTGCAGGAATCTTTTTTGGTTATGCCTATTACGATCTTATTAAAGTAGATAATTTATGGAAGATAGCATATAAGCAGGTCATTTTACTTAATGATAAGATCGATTCAGTCTTAGATTTCTATCACGTATAGGGGGCAAAGATGTATACAGCCGCAATTATATTTCGTGATGGAGTAACAAAAGTATTTGATGTTGCACAGAGTGAAAAACTGCTTGATGCTGCTTTTAGGAATGGAGTCAGCCTTCCCTTAGATTGCCGAGAAGGTGTTTGTGCCACCTGTCGTTGTCGCTGTGATTCAGGCAAGATTGAGATGGAATATTGTGATGAAGATGCTTTAAGTGATGAAGAGATTAACGGAGGTTATATTCTCTCTTGTCAGACGACTCTGCAATCACCTGCTTCTTTCTATTTCGATATTGATTCTTCAATCTGTAATGTTGAATCAAAGTCAGTGACTGCTGAGGTTAGCCAGATAACCGCTATAGCAGATAGCGCAGTGATGATGGAGGTGACGTTGAAAGAAGAGGATAAAATCTCCTATCTTCCTGGGCAATATGCACATATTACGATTCCTGGCAGTGATGAGAGTCGAGCTTACTCTTTTGTTAATGCAGAGGTAGAAAATGGTAAGGTAAATTTTCTTTTACGATTATTACCTGATGGGGTGATGAGTAATTATCTACGTGATCGATGCCAGATAGGGGATCAATTACAGTTAACATTACCCTATGGTGTTTTTTATCTTAGAGAGATAGAGAGGCCGCTACTACTTATTGCAGGCGGAACAGGGCTTTCAGCAATCTTAAGTATGTTGGAGCAATTAGCTCAAATGGATCCGGCTGCATTACCTCCGATTCGTATGCTTTATGGAGTCCGCCGAGAAAAGGATCTCTGCGCGTTGTCACAATTAGAAACGTATCAAAAGCTTCTTCCTGATTTTCAATTTGATGTCATTTTAAGTGAGGGAGCTAAAGAGTGGAGTGGGAAAAGAGGTTTCGTGGTTGATCATATTGATCTTGATTTTATCAAGAATCCATTTGACCTCTATATTTGTGGTCCGCCAGGATTAGTCTCTTCTGTAGAGTCTTGGGTTGCCTTAAAGGAAGAGATTGCGCCTTGTAATATCTATTTTGAACGTTTTGTTGCAAGTTAGTGATAGGGAGCTCTAAAAATAGAGCATTCATAGTCTATTTTAATGATTGTATGATTGCATGCAGGGGATCAGGTGAATAGTAGGGGGGTATTAGGATAATACTTCTAAGTATTTAAGTATTCCTAAATAATTTCTGTCAATTACATGAATTGATCAATATCATTAAAAATGAGAGCCGACGATAGCTAATATTGCAATTTGTCGGCTCTTTTTTATCGCTATTTTTACTATTTAATCTCTTTTTGTATAGATATTTGTCACTAAAGCTTGATGTCATATCTTTATTGATAGCGCTTATTGCTAGGCGTTTTTCTAATATTTTCTTGTATTTTTCTATAAAAGCATCTAAGAGTTTGTCATCTCTAGAGGGAAGGTTATCGCTCTTTTCAGAGATTAGGATGAGATCAAAAGAGTTAATGATCCATTTTGATGAGCTCTGTTTTAAATTGAATAGTGTTATAAAAAGAATTTAAAGGGGGAATGTAAAGGGAATTGCCATCAAGATCTTTTTTGATATACTTTGCAAACGCTAAAAAAGCAGAGGTATTAGCGCAACCCTCTATAAAAAACTAAGGAGATTCGATATGAATCAAAATCGTGCGATCGTCGTATTTAGTGGCGGTCAAGATAGTACAACCTGTCTATTTTGGGCAAAAGAGCAGTTTGAAGAAGTTATTGCATTAACGTTCGATTATGGACAGCGTCATTGTAATGAAGTTGATCATGCAAAGGCAATCGCTGAAGAGCTTGATGTTGAGTTGATTGTTTTTGAATTAGATCTCTTCTCCCGGCTAACAAAAAATGCCCTTATAGATGAGAATCTCGCAATTGAGAGTCATGATGGTGAACCTCCATCAACATTTGTTCCAGGGCGGAATCATCTCTTTTTCTCCATCGCCGCAATGGTGGCTTATCAGCGTATGGCTCAACATATTATTGTCGGGGTTAGTGAAACCGACTTTAGTGGCTATCCTGATTGTCGAGATAATTTTATCAAATCATTAAATGTCACCTTGAATTTAGCTATGGATGCTTCTTTTGAGCTTCATGCGCCTCTAATGTGGCGTGATAAAGCTGGCGTTTGGGCATTAGCGGATCAGTTAGGTGCATTCGATTATATACAAGATAGAACACTTACCTGCTATAACGGTATTCCCGCCTCAGGTTGTGGGGAATGTCCTGCCTGTATTTTACGTAATAATGGTTTAAATCAATATCTTGCGCAGCGTAAGGAGAAGTAATGTTACAACAATTTTATCCAACGCCGGCACATAATTTTCGTTATGAGCTTAATAAAGATATGCATTTTGCCGCCGCTCACTTTATTCCTAATGCAGCTGCGGGCGTCTGCCAAAATGTGCATGGTCATACCTATTTTGCCAATATTACTATTGTGGGAAATGAGTTAGATGAGTGTGGCTTTTTGATCAATTTTCAAACCTTAAAAGCCTTACTTCATGGCGTTTATGATCATACGCTTATGAATGATCATCCCGATTTTCAAAATCGGCCTCCTTCAACAGAAGTTGTTGCCGAGATGGCGTGGCGTAGAATTCAGGCTGCTTTAGATCAAGAACCGCATCGGCCCCGCTGTTTGCAGGTTTTAATTAGAGAGACCCCGACAAGTTATGTTCGTTATCTTCCGCAAGCGGAGGATTTTTAGATGAACTTTCCTGTTTTAGAGATCTTTGGGCCAACCATTCAAGGCGAGGGAATGGTGATCGGTCGTAAAACCTGTTTTATTCGTTTAGCCGCTTGTGATTATCAGTGTGTTTGGTGTGATTCCAAATTTACTTGGGATGGCTCTATGAAACCTGAACTGATGAGTACGGAGGCTATTGTCTCTGCTGTGACCAAAATTGCAGATCAGAGGGCAGATCACATCACTATCAGCGGGGGAAATCCAGCCCTCTATAAGGGATTATCAGAGCTTGTCTTGCAATTGCAAAATAAGGGCTATCAGGTCGCAATTGAGACGCAGGGATCTAAGTGGAATGATGCACTACTCTTCATTGATGAGGTTACGCTCTCTCCGAAACCGCCATCGAGTCAGATGGAGACCGATTTTACGATTCTATCAGAGATGATTGCAAAATTATCGGGACGTAATATCTCCCTAAAAGTAGTGATTTTTGATGAAAAAGATCTTCAATATGCCAAAGAGATCTATCAGCGTTATCCGAATATTCCTCTCTTTTTGCAAGTAGGAAATGATCAGACCGATTTAGAAGATGAAGCTGTAACGGCAGAGTATCTAATGAAGCGCTATGGTGAGCTTGTTGGAGCGGTGATGAATTCTACTACCTTAAAAAACGTTCGCGTTTTACCACAATTACATGCATTACTATGGGGTAATCGCCGCGGAGTTTAGAGCGCAGGAAGGAGTAGGGCAAAGATCTCATCATCGGACTCAAAGAGTCCAGGGCGCCAATCATTAGGATCGGAGAGAGAGATCGTCACAAGATAGGAGTAGAGAAGGAAGGCGCGTTGGGCGGCTTCCTTTTCGCTATAGCCAAGTGATACGATCAGCTCTTCAATATAGTTGAGTCGAAATTGATCCACCTCTTCCATCATCTTTCGTGCCATCTTATCTCGTCTTGCCCATGCTCTAATTGCAAGTTCAAAGTCAGCAGCCTCTTTTGCAGAATCGCCCCGCGTTGGGAGATTAAAGATAATGGCTAGCTGCTGTTTCGGCGGATAGTGGGTATTTTTTAAACGACGAATAACTTGATCGGTTGCTCGACTCTTCCAATCGAGCAAAATCTCTTGGAGTAGCTCATTTCGCCCTTTGAAATGATGGTAGAAACTTCCGCGAGTAATGCCGATATTTTGCGCTAATGTCTCGACACGAACCGAATCAATACCGCTTTTAATAAGCATCTGTTGGCCCGCTTTAATCCAATCATTGCGAGAAAGTGGGGTGGATACTTTACGTGTCATAAATGATCAATACCTTATTTGCTTGGTTCTTTAAATGCCCCTATTACCTTGTCATTATAACTTTATGGTGGGGATTGAGTAGTAAGAGCCACGATAGGTTTTTTAGAAAATGGATTTTTCTATAGAAGGCTTATAGTTCGGTTACCAATTTTATCGGGCAATTATCATTTCATAAATAGTTATTAAAGGCGAATTATTAAATTGACTTTGATCAAACAATAGCCAAAACAAGTAAAACATACAGTACTGTATTGACAGCCATCAAAGATCTTGCTTAATATGGCAAACATACAGTCGTGTATGGTTCTATCGGTTACCTGTTTTAATCATTGGCTACTAAAGCAGATTTTAAACAGTGTTTTAAGGGCTATCGGAAGTTAGAAAAGCTGTCGAAAGAGATTAAAAGCGACTAACTAATGGGTGAGAAGCTCGGTGAAAGCCAATAGATCAACCAGAGATAACGGTATTACTAGATAACAAAAGTAGATAACAGATAACAAAATTAAGAGCAGAAGTATTCTTCATCTTGAAAATTAAGATCAATATTCAGATCAAGATTCAGATTAAGATTTGGAATCGGGGAGCTTTAAGTATCTCCTCTCAGTAGATTCTAAACTTCTGCCTCAAATATGCATAGAGGGAGGATATAAGCATGCAAGGAATAGGCAAAAGCATTTTAGCAGCAGATCATCAGACAAATTATCATGAAAGTGGTAGTGGCGAGCCGCTCTTCCTACTTCATGGCTCAGGTCCGGGGGTTTCAGGCTGGACAAACTGGTCGAAGACCATTTCTCGTTTTGATGATCGCTGGCGTGTCATTGTTCCTGATATTGCTGGTTTTGGCTTTACTGAATTTAAAGAAGGAGCCAAATATGACATCAAATTATGGGTCAATCACCTTATTGGCATTATGGATGCTTTAGGTATTGAGAAGGCCTCTTTTATTGGTAACTCTTTCGGAGGTGCTGTAGCGATCGGTTTAGCCCTCTTTGATCCAAGTCGTGTTGATAAATTAATTCTTTTAGGAACGCCGGCAGGAGAGTTTGAGCAGACACCAGGATTGCGTGGTGCTTGGACCTATGAGCCATCTGTTGAGAATATGCGTGCATTGATGGAGCTCTTTCCATATGACAAGAGCCAAATTACTGAGGAATTGGTAATGGCCCGTTATGAAGCATCAGCAAGAGAGGGCGCACAAGAGGCGCTTCGTAAATTACTGCCGAAGCCAAAAGAAGAGGGCGTCACGATGGTTCGTGGTTTCCCACCTAAATATTTAGAAAATATTGAAGCACCCACCTTAGTGGTTCATGGTCGTGAAGATAGAGTTGTTCCGCCAGAGTGTGGACTCCTATTAGCAAATAGTATTCCTAATGCAGACCTTTATCTCTTTGGTCAGTGTGGTCACTGGGTTCAATCGGAGCAGACAGAGAAGTTTGTTTCTATCGTTAGAAGTTTTTTAGAGGCCTAGAGTGATATGAGTCGAAATGTATTGGAGCGTGTGCTGTGGCATCTTTCTGTAGAGAGGCCGGCAAAAGAGCGCTTTAAAGAGGATCCTGTACGCTATCTCTCACGTTTTGATTTAACGGATGAAGAGAAGAAGATGGTGATGGAGTTTGATGTTGCTTCATTGCAGAAATTAGGGGTGAATCCGATGCTGACAATGGGATATTGGCAAGAACTCTCTCCTAAACGTAGCATGCGTCTTTATAAAGAGAAGCTAGGAGCAGAAGCGGATCAAATTAACGCATTTTCAGCAGCATTAAAGGAGTAGCGGCATGGCTAAAATTGTAGGTGGATTTTGGGTCCCTCATGACCCGGTAATGTTTGTAGCGCCAGATGCTCCTGCTGATAAGGATGTTGCTGCGCGTATGTGGCAGGCATATGAGACTTGTGGCCAAAAAATGGCAGAGTTAGATGCAACTGCCGCAATTATTGTAGGTAATGATCACTATATTCTTTTTGGCACTAACTGTCTTCCTCGCTACCTTATCGGTACAGGTGATGTTGATGGACCTATTGAGAATTTAAAAGGCTTAGAGCGTGGCGTGATTAAAAATCATGAAGCTTTAGCGCAACATATTGTTAAGCAGGGTGATAAGGAGAATTTCGATTGGTCAGTAGCACGTAGCTTTACTGTTGATCATGCCTTCTCAATTCCACATCAATATGTTGTGGAAGTTGCTGAGAAAGCACTGAATCGTAAGATTCCAACAATTCCTGTCTATATTGCAAGTGGTGTAGATCCCTTTATCTCACTAAATCGTAGCCGTGAATTGGGTGAGCATATTTTAAGAGCTGTAGAGAGTTTCCCTGAAGATGAGCGTGTTGTCATTATCGGTAGTGGCGGTATTAGCCACTGGGTAGGCACGGTTGAGATGGGTAAAGTTGCCGAAGATTTTGACCAAGAAATTTTAGATCTTGGGGTGAAAGGAGATCTTGAAGGATTATCTCGCTATAGCAATGAAGAGATTTTAGAGCGAGGCGGAAATGGTGCGATGGAGATTCGTAACCTTCTTTGTGCATTAGCCGCTGTCCCTAATCGAAAAGGAGAGGTGATCGATTATGCACCTGTTCCTGAGTGGGTTACAGGACTTGGCTTTTTACAAATTCATGCAGATCAGGTAGGAGGAGAGTAATGTCGAAAGTCTTACTATGTAGTGCCGATGAATTGACACCAGGATCTTTAAAAAAGGTCCAAAATGAAGTTGTTGGCGATCTTTGTGTCTATAACTTAGATGGCGAATATTACGCAACACTCGATATGTGTACTCATGCGACCGCTTCCTTAGCTGAAGGGTTTATTGAAGATGATCTGATTACCTGTCCTGTCCATTGGGGGCAATTTAATATCAAGACCGGTGAAGCTGTTGCGTTTCCCTGTGAAAAGCATCTTCGTACATTTAAGATCGTTGTGGAAAATGGGGAGGTCTTTGCAGATCTAGAATCCCCATCACCGGAAGCGGTTGAAGCAAATATAGAGAGTTAAATATAGAGAATTAATTGCTAAGAGATCTTGCGATCGTAGTAGAAATCATAGAGTCATCAATAGCGGATAATAAGAGATGATGATAGTTAAGAGCGATCGAGAGTAATCGATAAAAAAGATCTAAATAATCAGCAAGTAATCAGCAAATAATCAGTAGAGAATCAGAAAAGATCGAGATAGTGGGCTGGAATATCTTCTGTGATATTTCTGTGATATGCGCCACAGTGAAAAAATCTTATGGAGGAAAAAATGAGAGAAAGAAGTAAATTGCGGGCGTTAGAGCCAACACCTGTTTTAGGAGAGTTAGATCGACTCTGCGATATGGAAGAGGGGCGTCTCGCCGGCAAGGTATTTTGGGATCAAGAGATCTATGAGCAGGAGCTTGAGAAGATTTTTGCACGCTGCTGGCTCTTTGTGGCCCATGAGTCACAACTTCCAAATCCCGGTGATTATCTTACAACAACGATGGGCGAAGATGAGGTCTTAGTCGTCCGTCAAAGAGATGGATCGATCAAAGCTTTCCTCAATGCTTGTCCTCATCGTGGTAATAAAGTCTGTTTCGCTGAAGCGGGTAATGCACGAGGCTTTATCTGTAACTATCACGGCTGGTCATTTGGTCCTGATGGAGCACTTAGAGGCGTTCATGAGTCAGATATCTATGAAGAGAGTGACTTTGATAAATCTCAACATGGTTTAAGAGAAGTTGCACAGATCGATTCTTATAAGGGGTTAGTCTTTGCAACATTTGATCCAGAAGCACCGAGTTTACGAGAGTATCTTGGAGAGATCACCTGGTATCTTGATGCACTTCTCGATAATGATGAGGGGGGAACAGAGTTTGTCGGAGGCTGTATCCGTTCCACAATTGAGTGTAACTGGAAGCTTGCAGCAGAAAACTTTGTTGCCGATATCCTTCACGCAGGCTGGACCCATGACTCTGCAGCAAGAGCAATGTTAGGGGGCCCGGTTGCTAAAGTGAGTGACTTTCCTGAATCATACCAAGTGAATTGGAATGGCCATGGTTATGAATTTGCCCTCGACTTTGTTGGAAATGCTGCGGTTTTAGGAGAGAGAGCGATTAATAAGTATCTCCATCTTCATCGCCCTTCAGCAGAAGAACGTTTAGGGGCGTTCCGTGCTTCCATGATCGGTGCGGTTTCATCTTCAACTATTTTCCCAAATTTCTCATTCCTTCCAGGGCAAAATACGGTTCGTGTTTGGCAACCAAGAGGTCCTAATAAGATCGATCTCTACACCTGGGTTATTGTTAACAAGAATGCTCCAGAAGAGATTAAAGAGATGTGGCGTAAAGGGGCAATGATGACCTTTTCCCCGACCGGTGTCTTTGAGATGGATGATGGAGAGAACTGGGAATATTGTACGAAAACAAGTCGAGGTGCAGTAACACGTTATCAAGATCTCTATATTGGTTTAGGGATGAATACGAAAGTCGAAGAGCCCGAAATCCCAGGAAATGTTTTTAAAGGGCAGATCAATGAAGCGAATGCGAGAGCATACTATCAACGTTGGAAAGATCTGTTACAAGCAGAGAGCTGGGATGATGTTCCTGATCGAAATGGCAAGATGAAGTAGGAGGATACGATGAGTAGAGAAGAGAAGCAGTATGCAAGTTTAGAGCAGATTCGAGAAGTAGAGCGTTTCCTCTATAAAGAAGCACGTTTGCTCGATTGGGAGTGCTGGGATGAGTGGCTTGCCACGCTTTCAGAAGAGATTCACTATTGGATGCCAGGTATTGAAAATCGTCGTCGTGAGGATAAATTAGGTCAATATACGAAAGAGCATATGGCCTATTTTGATGATGGCTTACGTGATCTCAATCGCCGAATTGAACGCTTTAAGCAACCTTCAGCTTGGGCAGAAAATCCACAAACGCGCAATGTCCATATCATTACCAACATTGAAGTTTTCCAAGGGGAGAATGAGGGCGAGTTTGAAGTACACTCTTGCTTTACCAATGTTCGTAGCCGTGGGCTCGATGAGGAGTATACGCTTGTCGGTAGAAGAGAGGATATTATCCGCTATGAGGCAGAGACCTTAAAACTCTATCGCCGGAAGATTTTAATTCCTAATGCTTCACTACTCTTTAAGAATCTCAATACATTCTTATAGGTTGTGGAGTAATATTCAAAGAAAAAGAGGAGTCAGTTTTGGGCTGGTTAGAAGGATATAGCGCACTTATTACTGGAGGGACAGGTGGCATTGGTAGTGCCATCGTTCGCCGCTATGTAGCAGAGGGGGCAAATGTTACTGTCCTTGCAAATAATGCAACTGAATTAGCAGCGCTTCAAGAGGAGCTTGGTGACTGCATTGCCACTGTTTGTGGTGATGTGACCGCTTATGAGGATAATGCACGAGCGGTAGAGGTTGCTCTAGCTAACTTTGGAAAGCTCGATGTCTTTGTGGCAAATGCTGCGATTTTTGATTACTTCACCCGTCTCGATAAGATTCCTCCTGAGGAGTTTGAGCGCCACTTTCAGAAGCTCTTTGCTGTGAATGTTCAAGGGTATCTGTTAGGCGCTCAAGCTGCGATTCCAGCGTTAAGGGCGAGTAAAGGGTCAATCATCTTTACCCTCTCTAATAGTGCTTTTTATGCCGGCGGTGGTGGAATTCTTTATGTGGCATCTAAGCATGCGATTGTGGGTGTTGTACGACAATTAGCCTATGAACTTGCTCCCCATATTCGGGTCAATGGTGTCGCTCCAGGTGCAACCGATACCCCTATGGCAACATTAACTGATCTCAATGAGAAGAGCGTTCCCCTCAATCAGCTGCCCAATTTTGCAGAAAATGCGGCCTCTGCTGTACCGCTGCAAAAGATCGCTGATCCAGATGCTCATACAGGGCATTATGTACTCTTAGCATCACGTGAGAACTCTGCTTTAACAACCGCTACGATCATCCATAGTGATGGCGGTTGGGAAGTTCGTAAGCCGGGCATTCATAATCGCCGGTAACGGCTATTTCACTGACACCACTTTGAGAATGCTTATTTTAGGGAGAGCTATATGTCGCAACAGTTACAACAGACCTTTTTAGAGTCGCTGGCAAACTTAGAAGTGCCGGTGATGGTGGCTCCTATGTTTTTGGTTTCAGGACCGAAGCTTTTATTGGCGGCTTGTCGCGCTGGTGTTATCGGTAGTTTACCATTACCGAATGCCCGTAATATCACGATATTAGAAGGATGGTTAGAAGAGGTTAAGCAGGGCATTACGTTGTTAGAACAGACGCAAAAAAGAAGCGTTCCATGGTTGCTCAATATGATTGTTCATCGCACTTATGATCGTTTTGATGCTGAGCTAGAGTTAGTAAGAGAGTATCAACCTCCTTTAGTGACAACAGCGCTTGGTTCGCCTAAACGTGTTGTTGCTGATGTGCATCGTTATGGGGGCGCTGTCTTTGCCGATGTGACGAATGTGACTCTTGCAAAAAAGGCAGTCGATGCGGGTGTCGATGGTCTGATCTTAGTCTCTCATGGTGCCGGAGGGCATACAGGATTACATAATCCTTTTGCCTTGATTGCCGAAGTACGTCAATTCTGGTCAGGACCCATTGCACTTTCGGGAGCAATGATGAATGGCCGGGATATATTGGCAGCAAAAGTTTTAGGCGCCGATCTAGCAGTGATGGGGACTCGATTTATTGGAGCCGAAGAGAGTTTAGTAGTAGATCAATATCGGCAGATGCTGTTAGATGCTAATCTAGATGACATTATTTTAAGTGATCAAATTAGTGGTGTGCCGGCAAACTGGTTGAGAGCTTCTCTCGAAAGTGGCGGGGTTACTTTAAATGTGGATCAGCCTTCAAAAATCAATTTTTCTGGCAATATCTCGGATAATAAACGCGCTTGGCGTGATATTTGGTCAGCAGGTGAAGGTGTCGGACAGATTAAAGATTTGGGCACTGTTGCAGATATTGTTGCTCAATTGAGTGCCGAATATCAGCAAGCAAAGGCGAAAGTGATCGACTACTAGGGCTGTAAGGTAATGATTTTAAGATAACGATTTCAAGATAATACTTTAAGGTAAGCAGTGTGTGAAGTAGTACAGCTAACTTCAACATTAATAAAAATAGTAAAAGAACCAGAAAGCCAGAGAACCAGAGAACAAAAGAGCAACACAATCGCGCAGTAGTGCAATAGAGCAGAAAAACAACAGAACAACAGAACAACAGAACAACAGAACAACAGAACAATAAATGATTCGTGATCGCTTAACTGTATTGAAGTGAAATATATTGAAACGAAATAGGATCACAAAGTTGATAGGGAAGAGGATAGAGAGATGATGTTAGATCATTATAAGAGAGCAGCTGCTGAGTTGCTCCAGGCAAGAGAGGAGAAACGAACTTGTGGTAGGATCTCCGAAACCTATGGCATTACCAGTATGGAAGATGCTTATCGAGTGCAGGAGATTAATACTGAGATTGCCTTAAAAAATGGTCGCCGTATTGTCGGGCGAAAAATTGGTTTGACATCCACTGCCGTACAACAGCAATTAGGGGTAGATCAGCCCGATTTTGGAATGCTATTTGCGGATATGGAGATCGGTGATGGAGATTCGGTTGATGCTTCAACTTTAGTACAACCGAAAGTAGAAGGGGAGATTGCCTTTGTTTTAAAGCGTGATTTACCCACAGAAGATACCACATTAGCTGAGTTGATTAGCTCAATTGATTATCTCCTGCCGGCATTAGAGATCGTCGATACGGTGATTGAGAATTGGGATATTACCCTAGCTGATACCATTGCCGATAATGCCTCAAGTGGGCTCTTTGTTTTAGGAAAGACCCCTATTTCACTCGATCAGCTCAACTTAGAGTTAGAGGGGATGCTGCTCTATAAAAATGGTGAATTAGCATCTACCGGTGTAGGCGCTTCCTGTTTAGGAAATCCCTTAAATGCCTGTTTGTGGCTTGCTCGCACAATGTCACAAAAGGGGCGCCCCCTTCTTTGTGGCGATATTCTCCTTTCAGGCGCATTAGGACCAATGGTCAATGTCGCTAAAGGGGACTCAATCTCAATGCATCTGACCCGCCTAGGCAGTGTGAGATGTGATTTTGTCTAGCTTTATCGTTTGATATCGCTCTAGTTTAATTACGTTTTTACCGACTCAATTAAGATGATTGTCATTTTTCCAACAAAAGTAGTTGGAGAGTCGTTATTTGCGCCCTCAAAAGCTCAACTGAGGGATCTATGAAAAATAATAAAGAGCAATCTAAAACCAATAGTAATGACGAGAAATCGATATCGCTGAGAGTGCCACAATGAAAGTGATGCACTCTCTAGCGGGTTGATAATCTAAAAACGGAGGAATAGTATGTGTAGGACTTTGGATCAAGAGCAGGGATTAGTTAAAGCAACCGTTTTAAAATCTTTTTATGCAAAAGAGAAGCAGAAAGAAGAAGCCGTTGGAAAGTTAGCGGTCGCTTCTGCACTCTGTGAGTATCGGGATGATGGAAGCTTTGTGATGAAATCCCCCGAGAAGCTAAAGCCATATGCAAGATGTGTTGGGGAGTGGTTAGATTACTGGGCGCATAAGAAGCCGGATCATCCATTCTTGTCAGAACGTGAGGGTGATGGCTGGAAAACGTTAACCTATGCAGAGACACGTGAGAAGGTTGGAAGAATCGCCCAAGGACTTCTCAATTTGAAGATGCCAACCTGTCATCCGATTGTCTTTCTCTCGGGTAATGGGTTGAGCCAAGCATTGGTTACTTTAGCTGCTTACCATGTGGGGATTCCTGTTGCGACAATCTCAGCTGCTTATTCACTACGTCCTACCGACTTTTCTCGCCTCAATTGGATCTTAAATACCTTAGAACCTTCAGCTGTTTTTGTTGATGATGGAGAAAAGTATGAGAAGGCATTAAGAGGCGTTGAGGTAGATAGCCGACTTATTATAGAAAAGAATGCCGATCTCTTTTCACAAGCGGTCACTTTTGATTCTCTCTTAGAAGCGCCTGAAACAGAGGAAGTGACTCACTATTTTGAGCAGGTAGGTCCCAATACTGTCGCTCGCTATCTGATGACCTCAGGATCAACGGCAGATCCTAAGTTTGTTGTTCATACCCAACGGGTTCTCTGCTCTAATCAGCAGGCGATCTCCCAATGTTGGCGCTTTATTGAAGAGAGCGAGATTGTAGTGGTGGATTGGTTACCTTGGAGCCATGTTTTCGCTTCTAACCATAACTTCAATATAGTTCTTCGAAATGGCGGTAGCCTCTATATTGATGATGGTATGGCAACCGATCAGAAGATTGAGCGAACCATTGAAAATATCAAAATGGTTAAGCCGACTCTCTACTTCAACGTACCTAGAGGATATGAGCTCTTATTACCCTATCTTGAGAAGGATCCTGAGTTAGCAGAAGCACTCTTTGGTCGTTTAGAGCTACTCTTCTATGCAGGAGCAGCGCTTCCTAAAGTTGCTTGGGATCGTTTAGAGAAGGTTGCAAGTAGTTGCCGCACTTCGCCCCTCTTTATTGCAACAGAGTGGGGAACGACAGAAACAGCACCCGTGATTACTAATGTTCACTACACCATTGAAGCTCCTGGCAATATCGGTCTTCCGGTTCCCGGCGTAGAGGTGAAGTTTGTTCCTAATGAAGAGAAGTATGAGATGCGTGTTCGTGGTGAATTTATCTTCACGCGCTATCTTGGCGATCCATCAATGACCTCAAATGCCTTTGATGAAGAGGGTTTCTACTACACTGGCGATGCAGGTTACTTAGCAAATCCACAGCGTCCAGAGCAAGGTATCATCTTTGATGGACGTATCACGGAGGATTTTAAGCTCAATACAGGAACCTGGGTTTCTGCTGGAGTTTTAAGACCGCTCTTAGTTGATGCCTTCTCCCCTTATGCGCTTGATTTTGTCATTACAGGACATGATCAAAAATATGCAAGTGCCATGATGTTCCCAACGAAGGAACTCTATCTCTTAGCGGATGATCCAGAGCAGAAGTTAGATGTTGCACAACTCTCTGAGCACCCAACAGTTAGGGCGGAATTATTAGCACGTATGCACCAATTTTATAAAGAGAATTGTGGCTCCTCGCGCCATATTAAGCGTTTAATTATTCTTGATACGCTCCCCTGTTTAGAGTCAGGGGAGACAACAGATAAGGCTTATATTAATCAACGTAAAACATTAGCAAGAAGACAAGATCAGGTGATGAAACTCTATGCCACTAATCCCGGTAGAGAGGTGATTAGACTCTCAGAGCTAGAAGAACAGTAGAAGGATAGGAATGATGAAAGAGAAAGTACGCGCTGCGATTATCGGTTCGGGAAATATTGGTACCGACTTGATGATCAAGATGTTAGAAAATGGCGTCAATGTCGCGATCGATACGGTTGTGGGAATTGATGAAGCCTCAGATGGTCTTAGACGCGCAAGAGATCGAGGGGTGAATACCACTCATGAAGGGGTAGAGGGATTAGTTAAATCACCTAATTTTGATGAAATTGAGATTGTATTTGATGCGACCTCAGCAAGCGCTCATCTGCATAATGAGAAGGTTCTTCGTGAGAGAAAACCTCAGATTAAGATGATTGACTTAACGCCTGCCGCAATAGGTCCTTATTGTGTACCGGTTGTCAATTTAGAAGAGCATATTGAAGAGAATAACGTCAATATGGTCACCTGTGGTGGACAGGCAACGATTCCTATTATTGCCGCGATTTCATCGGTAACGAAGGTTCATTATGCCGAGATTGTCGCTTCTATCAGTAGCCTCTCTGCAGGACCGGGGACGCGCGCTAATATCGATGAGTTTACCGAAACAACATCACGCGCTATTGAGGAGATTGGTGGCGCAACTAAAGGAAAGGCGATTATTGTCCTTAACCCAGCAGATCCTCCTATCTTAATGCGCGATACAGTCTACTGTTTTACCGATAATGCTGATCTAGATCAGATTCGCGCGGCAGTGGAGAAGAGAGTCGCTGAAGTGAATCAATATGTGAAGGGATATCGCTTAAAGCAAGATATTCAGTTTGAGGTGATTCCGGAAGATAAGCCTCTCAATCTACCCGGTATTGGTTATCGTTCGGGCTTAAAAGTGGCTGTCTATCTTGAAGTTGAAGGTGCGGCACATTATCTTCCTGCCTATGCTGGAAATCTCGATATTATGACCTCAGCGGCGTTAGCCACTGCAGAAAAGATCGCCCTCAATTTACTCGCTCAAAAGGAGGCATAAGATGGGAATGCCAGAGAAACTCTATATTTCAGATGTAACACTCCGTGATGGTAGTCATGCCATCATGCATCAATACTCACTCGATGATGTCAGATCGATTGCTAAAGCATTAGATGAGGCAAATGTTGATAGTATTGAGATTGCGCACGGTGATGGTCTACAGGGCTCAAGTTTTAACTATGGCTTTGGTGCGCACTCTGACCGTGAGTGGATTGAAGCGGCGGCAGATGTTGTTAAAAATGCCAAGATTGCGACGTTACTGCTTCCTGGAATTGGAACGACACGGGATCTGAAAGAGGCCTATGATGCCGGGGCGAGAGTGGTTCGAGTTGCAACTCACTGTACAGAAGCGGATGTCTCTGCACAACATATCGCTTATGCGCGTGAATTGGGGATGGATACCGTAGGCTTTTTAATGATGAGCCATATGACGACTCCCGAAAATTTAGCGTTACAATCTAAAAAGATGGAAAATTATGGTGCAACCTGTATCTATGTTGTGGATTCAGGTGGCGCTATGACAATGAATAATGTGCGTGACCGTGTTCGTGCTGTTCGAGATATCCTACTACCTGAAACCGAAATCGGGATTCACGCACACCATAATCTCTCCTTAGGTGTCGCAAACTCTGTTGTTGCTGTTGAAGAGGGCGCAAATCGAATTGATGCAAGCTTGGCAGGAATGGGGGCAGGGGCAGGGAATGCGCCGTTAGAAGTCTTTATTGCTGTCGCGAACAAATTGGGCTGGAAGCATAATGCTGATCTCTATCGTCTAATGGATGCGGCAGATGATATTGTTCGACCACTCCAAGATCGTCCTGTTCGCGTCGATCGTGAGACTTTAGCATTAGGTTATGCCGGCGTCTATTCAAGCTTCTTGCGCCATGCTGAAGATGCAGCAAATCGATTCGATCTTAAGACTGTCGATATCTTAGTAGAGTTAGGAAAACGTAAAATGGTAGGGGGACAAGAGGATATGATTGTCGATGTGGCACTCGATCTTCTTGATGCAAAACCAACGGCTTAACTACTCTATTAGAGTTTAGACTTATGGTCAGATTGATCTAATTATTCAATCTGATCAATCAGATCAACTAGATCAGAGTTAATCGGAGCTAGATCAATTATTGATTAGCTTGATGCGATCTATTAAATCAGTAACTCCATTACTTCATTACACTTTGACTAAAGTGCTTTTGCCTAAACAGGATCTCCTTTCTGTTTAGGCATTTTTTTAGTGATAATTTTTTTGAGAGATAATTCTATCATCTCACTTTTTACTTCACTCCTACCTTATTTCCACCTTACACTTACATCTTATTTTTATCTCATTTTTATCTCGTTACTCTCTCAGCTAATCTCTTCATCTTCTCATCTTCTCATCTTCTCATCTTCTCATCTTCTCATCTTCTCATCTTATTCTCTTATTTTCTTATTCTCTTCAAAAGGGTGATGAGTGAGTCACTCTTCAATGAGCAACCTTCAGTGTAGGGGTAATCTTCAGTGAAATAAAGAAGGGGATCTATTGCATAAGAGATCATACTATAGAATCCCCTTTTCCTGAATCATCCATTGTCAACAATGGATGGTACTAGAAGGTATAAGATGTTACTTTATCGAAGTTTCATTAGATCGATCTCACTATTTTGTAACTGTTCGGGATCGAGTGGCGCTCCTTTTCTAAACCAAAATCTTCCGACGCCGATCGCTTTTGGCTCATTAAAAGCAACAATTGAACGCACTTTCTGCTCATTATCGAGATGGATAAAACATTTTTTATGATCATCTTCGCGAATAACGAGTTGACTCTCTTCATCGATCGGAAAGCCCATAATCTGAATATTGTGATGATACTGATCTGACCAGATCCAAGGAACTTCTTGATAAGGTTCATCTTTTTTACCCACAATTGCTTTTGCAACCTTTTCTGCTTGCTGCTGTGCATGCGCCCATGATTGAGTTGTAAAACCAACAAGAGGGTGAATTGCCACATCTCCGGCAGCATAGATATCGGGATCTGAGCTCTTTCCATAAAGATCAACAACAATTCCGCCATCAACTTCTAATCCTGCTTCAACCGCAAGTTCTGTTGCAATTTCTGCACCGGCGCCAATG
Organism: Ignatzschineria cameli; assembly: GCF_003121895.1. Taxonomy (GTDB): domain Bacteria; phylum Pseudomonadota; class Gammaproteobacteria; order Cardiobacteriales; family Wohlfahrtiimonadaceae; genus Ignatzschineria; species Ignatzschineria cameli. The sequence continues at coordinate 603,934 of NZ_QEWW01000001.1, read as the reverse complement.
AGGAGTAGATCTACTTCGATAGCGTGATCTCCACTATGAATGAGTAGCGTTCCATCCTCTTTTTCTGTTACCTCAATCTCTTTGGCATCAAGAAGAATTGTAGTGCCTTCTGCTTCATGAAGCGTGAGAAGATGTGCCGATACTTCAGCTGCAACGCTACGACTACAGAGACGTGACTCTCGCTCAAAAAGAGTGACCTCTAGCCCAAGTTGTCTTGCAGTTGCGGCAACTTCTAAGCCGATCCAACCGCCACCAATGATCGCAAGTCTTTTTCCGGCAGTTAATGCTGATTTTAGTTTAAGCGCATCATCAATTGTTCTAAGAGTGTGGGCATTTTTAAAAGTTAACCACTGATCATTTGGAACACGAGGGCGACTTCCGGTAGCAATAATCAATTTGTCATAAGGGAGGGTCGTTCCTTGATCTGTTTTGACAACTTTTGCTTGGCGGTCAATCGCTGTTGCCCGCATTGGCTTATGCCATTCAATATTAAGCTTATCGATGCTCTCCTGATCGAAGAAGTAGAGATTCTCTAAAGCTTCTTTTCCATCTAAAATCCCCTTTGAGAGCGGTGGGCGCTCATAGAAGACCTGATTTTCATCGGAGATAATCGCTAGTCGCCCCTCATACCCCTCTTTTCTGAGAGTAGAAGCGGCAAAAGCAGCTGCTTGACCTCCACCAATAATAACGATTGAATCCATAATAATTCCCTTATAGTGATTGTATAGTTAAAAATAGTTTGTGGATTGCGCGAGAGTGATAACTGCTAATATCGATCGCCATTGTGGTTGCAATTGCTATGGTTGCTACTTTTGTCATTGCTATTGCCATTATAGAGAGGCTTAGGATCAATTTATCGCTTTTTATCCTTAAATCTCTAATCGGGCTGATCGATAGGGCGTATTAAAATACTAAAATGCGCCGATAACACAAACATACATATCTGTATGTTCAACTATATAGGACTCCTATAAGATGATCAAGAGAACAAAATGAGCGCCTAAATTATAAATTAAAAGGGAATTAGAATAGACATAGAATTCTATTAGCCTCTTAAAAGACTCTTAAAAAATATTTTTAAGAGCAAAGTATCGGTGAAGATCTCAAGGATTTTTAGGTGATATGAAGTAAATTAAAAAAACCTCAAAATCATCTTTTGAGGTTTTATCTCCATCTTCTTATCTCTCTCTTCGTTAGCTTAGAGGGTTTATGGGTTGTCCCTTACCGGTTACAGCTTATAGGTTATAGTCGAGCCCAATATCGAGCGATTTGACACTATGAGTAATCCATCCCATCGCAATAAAATCGACACCTGTCTGTGCGACCTCTACCACATTTTGAGGGGAGATACCGCCGGAAGCCTCTGTTTGGCAGATACCTTTAGCGAGTTTGACCGCTTCTCGCAATTCATCGGGGCTCATATTATCGAGTAATACCAGATTAACCCCCTCTTTGAGGGCAAGTTCCAATTGCGCTAATGTATCGACTTCAACTTCTACCGGGATGAGATGGCCGGCAAAAGCCTTCGCTCTTTGAATGGCTGTGGTAATATCGCCGGCGATAGCAATATGGTTATCTTTAATGAGAATTGCATCATCTAGTCCCATACGATGGTTGCGTCCACCACCGGCGCGTACGGCATATTTTTGTAATACTCGTAATCCTGGAATAGTTTTCCGAGTGCAGGTAATCTCAACAGGGTAATCAGCCACCATCGCTTTAATAGTCGCTACTTCTGTTGCGATTCCACTAAGATGTGTTAAAAAGTTAAGTGCCGTTCGTTCTGCAGTGAGTAGCGCTCGAGCATTTCCGGAAACTTCCGCTAAAACTGCTCCCGCTTCGATGGCATCACCATCTTGAATCATCGCTGTAAAGCGGATTGAAGGATCGATCTCTTGAAAGGCTAATTGCGCGAGATCCATGCCGGCAATAACGCCCGATTCTCTAGCGACAATCTGTAGTTGGCTCGATCGATCAGCTTCTATTAACGCCGCACTTGTAAGGTCACCACGGCGACCTAAATCTTCTTCTAATGCCTGCTGTACAAAGGGGCGTAGTAAGGGGGTAGGTAGGGCGGCAAGCGATGTCATATGATCTCCTCTTCTTCTTGATAACTGGTCAGTTCAATTGCATATCTGTGATATTTCACTTTTGCTCACTTTGGCACCATTAATAATGCTCATAATGAGCATATCGATTAATTTAGAAAATCTCAATAAATACCCAATAAGTATTCAACATATATTCAATAAATGCTCAATCAGCACTCAAGAAAGCTTTCCTTAATTCTCAATTATCTTGATCGCCTTAAATCAACTCAATCAAAACTCAATCAAAACTTAATCAAAATGATGAATCAAAAGGGGGGTATGAATAATCCCACTTTGAGAAAGTGCAGGAATTATTCAGGGAGTTTTTATAAAAAGGCTTGTTCTTCGGCAAAATTCAATATATGCTCAAAATGAGTATATGTAGCCTCTAATTAAAAGATAATATTGGAACTCGCATTAAATCGCTTAAACCAGCGCAAAATTATCTGCAATAACTACCTGCAATAGTATGAAGTTGGATAGAAGCTAATAATGAAAGAGCGCGTTTTAAGAGAGCTACTTAAAAAAGTTAACGATTTTAAGGAAAGTGATAGAGGAAGATGGTTGCCATGAATCAAGAAGTAACAAAATGGGTCGACTTTATTCAACCAACAAGAGATGGGCAGGCTGAAATTGCTCAGGCAAAAGCAAAGGTGCCGGCATCTCTTAGCGCTGAAGAGGAGGCGCGTGTTATTACCGAATTAAAGCAGCTATTGAAAGAGGAAGATGCTGTCTTAGTCGCGCACTACTATACAGATCCTCGTATTCAGGCATTAGCAGAGGAGACGGGTGGATGTGTGGCAGACTCTTTAGAGATGGCCCGCTTTGGACGTGATGCAAAAGAACAGACATTAGTGGTTGCCGGCGTCCGTTTTATGGGGGAGACCGCAAAGATTTTAAGTCCGGAGAAACGGGTTTTGATGGCAGACCTAGAGGCGACCTGCTCATTAGATTTAGGTTGTCCGGAAGAGGAGTTTTCACAATTTTGTGATCAATACCCAGATCGAACAGTTGTGGTCTATGCAAATACGAGTGCAAAGGTAAAAGCCCGCGCCGACTGGGTTGTAACTTCTGCCATCGGGCTCGATATTGTCAGAGAGTTACATCGCGCTGGAGAGAAGATTATTTGGGGGCCGGATAAGCATCTTGGTCACTATATTCAACAAGAGACTGGCGCAGATATGATCTTATGGCAAGGTAGCTGTATCGTTCATGATGAATTTAAAGCAGATAGTTTGGCACTCTTTCGTCAATCTCATCCCGATGCGATGGTCTTAGCGCATCCTGAATCGCCGGCATCAGTATTAGCACAAGCGGATATTATCGGTTCTACATCACAATTGATTAAGGCGGCAGAGGCTTCAAACAGTACCCGCTTTATTGTGGCCACAGATCGGGGAATCTTCTATAAGATGCAACAAGCGGTTCCTGGTAAAGAGTTATTAATTGCTCCTACCGCCGGCGAGAGTGCAACCTGTAAGAGCTGTGCGATGTGTCCTTGGATGGCGATGAACTCACTTGCCAAATTGCGTGATGTCTTAGAACAAGGTATCAATGAGATTAAAGTGGAGGAAGAGATTCGCCTAGGAGCCGTCAAGAGTCTTAACCGGATGCTCGATTTCTCAGAAAAGATGCGCTTGAATGTCCAAGCTTCCGGTGATCTTGCGGATGATCAGGCACTCTTTCAACATGTGGGGCCCGCATAATTCTCTCAGAAATATGACTCAGAGATATAGCCCAGAAATAGTTTAGCGGGAGATCGGTAATTTACTGCCGGAGAGGGATCGCTCTAAGAGTACATCATCTCTAAATTGGTAGAGTCTTGCCGGTCTTCCCGGGCCACTTTGATCAAGTTCGCCAGTCTCTTCGATCAGCTCTTGTTGTGTAATAAAGCGTCGGAAATTCTGTTTATGAAGTGTGATGCCTCCAAGCGCTTCAATACTTTGCTGGAGTTGCAGCAAGGTAAAGGTAGGGGGCATCAATTCAAAAATCACGGGTCGATATTTAATCTTTGCTCGTAGTCGCGCCATTGCAGAGGCTAAAACCCGGCGATGATCATGTGCCATCCAACGTCCAATCACTGTTTCTGGTAGCGTTGAGTAATCCGCACCAGCTTCAGGTAGGATCCCGACCTCATAGAGTAATTCATAGCGCTGTAAAGCATACTCTTCATTCCAAGCAAAAGGGGCAATTCCCCAACAGAGTTTCACCCGTTGCTCTCTTGCTCGCTGTTCTGCAATTGTATTGCCGGCATTAATCCAATGGCGGAAGATAGGGTAGAAGGTCTCCTCAATAAATGCAGGAGGGGCTTCTCGATGATCTTCCCATGGGAAGTAGAGATACCAATTGCACCAGGTTGCACCACTTTTACCAACTTTAGCCTCTTCATCAGGCTCTTCTCGTACCAATCCAAGATAGCTAATATAGATCACATAGTGTCCGGAGGAGGTTTTACGATTTGTATCGACAAAGGTGTAGAGTTGTTCAACATAGCCGAGTGGGCGACCCGTTTGAGTCTCAACCCACTCTCTAACACCCGCTTGCAATGAGCGATGAATCGGCGTGAGGGGACCATTCGGAAGAAGTGTACCCGATTCGACGGTTAATACCTTAGCTTCCGATTGTGTCACAGAGATTAAGACTGCTGCGAGCTCTGTCGTTCCTTCTTTAGCTCTCTGATTAAATGGGGTCATAGGCAAATTTTATCTCAAATATAGGGGCTTACTTTAAGATCACTTGTCGATCCGGTTTGAGGAGGTATTGTACCTCAATTTCATTAAGGACGGGGGCTAATCTCCATTCAGATCCCCCAACGATCTTCCCCTCTCTCTTGTTATTTATAGGTCTATTTTGGGGATTTTATATAGGTATTGTGTTTCAAGATTGATCCATAATTGCTTCATGATATTCCTAATTACCCCGGCTCTCAATATTGTTATAAATGCAATTCTGCAATGCTTAAATTGCACTATGCAGGGCTTAAAAATATCGTTAGTCTGTTTTCTAGAGGTAGAAATAGCAACCATCCTTTAGGGGGAGAGAGATAATAATATGAGTGATAACAATCAGATAGAGAATTGTTTTATTGTAGAGGAACCGGAGGCTATAACCGCATCAGATATTGACGAGAGACACCATACGGCGCTCTTAGTTGAGTATCTGGTTCAAACGGAATACCAAGAGTTACCCCTTGCTGTGATCGAAGGGATGAAAGCATTAACTTTAGATTGGTTAGCCTCTGCTTTAGCGGGTAAGGATTTCTATCCGAGTGATCTCTTTCGTCAATATGCTTCGATGATGGGGCCGGATAATGGATCGAGTACTATTTTTGGATCAAAAAAGAGAAGTAGCCCCTATTTTGCAGCACTCGTTAATGGTGCTTGTGGTCATCTTTTAGAGCAGGATGATCTCCATAATCGTTCTGTTTTTCATCCTGCAACCGTTGTTTTTCCGGCATTGCTTGCCGCCTGTGAGGATCTCAATGCATCAGGGGAAGCTTTTTTGTTGGCAGCGACGATGGGATATGAAGCGGGCATCAGGATTGGGGAGTTTTTAGGAAGATCCCATTATCGAGTCTTTCACACAACCTCTACCGTTGGCTCAATCTCTGCGGCAGTTGCGGTAGGAAAATTGATGAATTTTAATCGGGAGGAGATGCTCAATCTCATCGGCAATGCAGCAACACAATCAGCAGGAGTTTGGGCCTTTTTAGAGGATGCGGCAGATTCTAAGCAACTCCATACAGCAAAAGCGAATGCAAATGGTCTATTAGCAGCTTATATGACTCAAATGGGGCTAAAAGGCGCAAAGAATAGTTTAGAAGGAGTACAAGGATTAGGTGTGGGGATGACCCAAAAATGTGATCCGTCTGCTTTAAGTGATGGTTTAGGGGAGCGATGGGCCTCGATTGAAACATCCTTTAAGTATCATGCCTCATGTCGACATACCCATCCAGCAGGTGATGCTCTTTTGCAACTGATGAGAGATGAAGAGCTCTCTTATCGCGAGATAGTTAAAGTGGAGGTTTTTGTCCATCAAGCAGCGATTGATGTTTTAGGAGCCGTCACTGAACCGCAAAGTATCCATCAGGCGAAGTTTTCGATGGGAACCGTCTTAGGATTACTTGCTGTCCATGGGAGAGCGGGACTCTTTGAGTTTGAACAATATAGCTTAACTGATTTAGAAGTGATCGCTTTTCGGAAGAAGGTATCGATGACCTTCGATCCAGAGATTGATGCAGCTTATCCGCGGGAGTGGCGCGGTAAAGTTAGAGTGGAGACGCTCGATGGAGAGCAATATATCGCAACGCTTCGTTATCCTAAAGGTGATCCAGAAAATCCTTTGTCAAAGATAGAGTTAGAGCAGAAGTTCGAGCAGCTTCTACAGTTTTCAGGGGATCAAGATCTATTAGCGAATTCTGAAGAGTTGATAGCGATGGTTTGGCAATTAGAGAAGATGAAAAGTCTTAGAGAATTAACGGCGCTGATTCAGCATTCTTAAGAGTAGCGTCTAAGAAGAGAAGGAGGTGGAATAGTCGTGATAAAAAAGCTCGAAATAGTTACTCGAAAGAGTTACTAGATAGTTACTAGAAGTAGTTACTTAAGCAACCTGCACAACATAAAAAATAACGATAACAACGACAATAACGATAAATAAAAATAACAAGAAAATAACAAGAAAATAACAATAATGAAGTGAAAATAATCACATACTACAGGGGATATGAGCAGCGTAGGGGCTCAATCATCCCTATTATCTGGCGGATATCATCTGTAGTTTATTAAAGGAGAATGGAATGATAAAAGTAATAACAACACAGATGATGAAATCGATTTCGACGACATTACTAAGTAGCGCACTCTTAATTGCCGGTATAAGTAGTTCTGCTGCAGATGAGCCGATCATTATTAAGTTTTCTCATGTGGTTGCTGAACAGACCCCTAAAGGTCAAGGAGCGCTTCTCTTTAAAGAGGCTGTTGAGAAGGCTCTGCCGGGGAAGGTATCGGTGGAGGTTTATCCTAACTCCTCACTCTTTGGTGATGGTCAAGAGATGGATGCTCTCTTAATTGGTGATGTCCATATGTTGGCACCCTCTCCTTCAAAGCTGGAGTACTACTCAAAGCAGACTCAACTTTTTGATCTTCCATTTCTCTTTGATGATTTCGATGCGGTAGCACAGTTTGCTAAGAGTGACGCCGGAAAATCGATCTTAACAAGTATGGAAAAGTCCGGAATTACAGGACTTGCTTATTGGAACAATGGTATGAAGCAGATGTCTGCTAATAAGCCATTAAGAGAACCTAAGGATGCAAGGGGATTAAAGTTTAGAGTACAAGCTTCTACTGTATTGGAAGATCAATATAAAGCGATACGAGCAAATCCTCGAAAGATGTCTTTCGCTGAAGTTTATCAAGGTCTACAGACAGGTGTTGTAAATGGTACAGAGAATACCTACTCCAATTACTACTCCCAAAAAGTTCATGAAGTACAAAACTATATTACAGAGAGTGATCATGGTCCGATTGTCTATATGGTGGTTACCAATACAAAGTTTTGGGAGAGTCTACCCACGGAGATTCAGCAGACATTAATGACAATCTTAGATGAAGTATCTGTTGAAGTTAACCGTCGAGCCTATGATCTTAATATGCAAGATAAAGCTAATATCTTAGCGGAAGGAAGTACGGAGATTATCACGCTAACACCGGAAGAGAGGGAGAAGTGGCGAGAAGCGATGCAACCTGTTTGGAAGAAGTATGAGAAGGTGATTGGTCCTCATCTTATTCAAGCTGCCCTCGATGCCAATCGCCATTCAAGTAGTAGTTCGGATGCACCTTAAGAGAAAGTGAGGTTCGTGCGAATAATAGATAAAGGTTACAAGAGATTGGATAACGATTGAACCTAAGTATTGATCATCAGCAGGCTGTGATACATCTTCAGATCTCACGTTTATAACAACGAGGATAGGGGAATGTTAAGGGGGTAATCTGCTGATATTGTTAGTTTCTCTTGTAGCCTTTTTAAAATAGATGGAAATAGTTGATAAAACTGAGAAATAACTGAGAGAGATGTAGAGAAATAGAGAAGTAGAGAAATGGAGAAATAAATTAAGCGCTATTAGAACGCTGTTTAAGAGTAGTTTTATAACCGTAAATTGAATTTGGAAAGAGCAGAGGAAAAAGGAAGATGGGGCGGTATAGCTATAAGGATTACCAAATAGTAGAGCATCAATATGATGTGGTCGTTGTCGGCGCAGGAGGCGCGGGTTTACGCGCAACATTAGGTATGGCGGAGAAGGGGTTAAAGACCGCTTGTGTGACGAAAGTCTTTCCAACACGATCTCATACCGTTGCCGCACAAGGGGGTGTTTCTGCTGCCTTAGGGAATATGGGGGAAGATGATTGGCGCTACCACATGTATGATACGGTCAAGGGTTCTGATTGGTTGGGGGATCAAGATGCGATTGAGTATCTCTGCCGGGAGGCTATTCCTGCTATTTTAGAGTTAGAACATTATGGAATGCCTTTCTCCCGAACTGAAGATGGCAAGATCTATCAACGCTCTTTAGGCGGAATGACAGCTCGTTATGGAAAAGCGCCGGCACAAAGGGCTTGCGCAGCTGCAGATCGGACAGGTCATGCAATGCTTCATACTCTCTATCAACAATGTTTGAAACATGAAGCGGAATTTTTTATTGAATATTTTGCTCTCGACTTATTGATGGTTGATGGGGAGTGTCGAGGCGTATTAGCTTGGGATCTCACCGATGGTAAGATCCACCTTTTTCGAGCAAAGATGACTGTTTTGGCAACCGGTGGATATGGACGCGCCTATTTCTCAGCAACTTCTGCTCATACCTGTACCGGCGATGGTAATGGGATGGTGGCGCGTGCAGGATTGCCATTACAAGATATGGAGTTTGTTCAATTTCATCCGACAGGTATTTATGGTGCAGGGTGTCTTATTACAGAAGGGGTACGCGGTGAGGGCGGTTTTTTAACGAATGCCAAGGGAGAGCGCTTTATGGAGCGATATGCGCCTAACGCTAAAGACCTTGCTTCTCGAGATGTTGTTTCTCGCTCGATGTTATTAGAGATTCGGGAAGGAAGAGGAGTGGGGCCTTTAAAGGATCATGTCTATCTTCATCTAGAGCATCTCGGTCCTGAGATAATCTTTGATCGTCTCCCAACCATTGCCGAAAGTGCGATGACTTTTGCCGGCGTTGATGTAACACGGGAGCCGATACCGGTAATCCCCACAGTCCATTACAATATGGGGGGAATTCCCACCAATTTTCATGGTGAGGTAGTAACTCTTCATGAGGGTAATCCCGATTTTGTTGTTAAAGGATTGATGGCATTAGGTGAGGCGGGCTGTGTCTCTGTGCATGGAGCGAATCGCTTAGGTTCCAACTCCTTATTAGATTTAATTGTTTTTGGACGTGCTGCTGCGAAACGTTGTGCAGAGATTATCGATCCTCAAAGCGCTACGCCTGAGATTCCGGCAGAGATTGTCATTGATCACCTAAAACGATTTGATGAGATTCGTTTTGCTGATGGGACTATTGCAACTGCACAACTTCGGGATAAGATGCAACGAGCAATGCAGAAAGATGTTGCGGTCTTTAGAACAGAGGAGACTCTTAAAGAGGGCTATGATGCTATTTTAGAGGCGTATCAACAATTTAAAGAGATTAAAGTTTATGATCGTAGCCTTATCTGGAATTCAGATCTTGTAGAGACTTTAGAGCTTGCAAACCTCTTAGCCTGTTCATTAACAACAGTTGCCTCTGCATATAATCGTCAGGAATCGCGCGGAGCTCATGCGCGCGAAGATTTTCCAAAGCGGGATGATCAAGGTTGGATGAAGCATACATTAGCGTGGGTTGATGCCGAAGGTGATGTGTCGATCGATTATCGTCCGGTTAGAAACTTCACTTTAACTGATGAAGTGGCCTATATCCCCCCAGAAGAGCGCTCATATTAGGAGAGATGGATGAGAAAGAGTGATCGGGTAGAGTTAAAACAGTTACGTTACTTTACCCATGTAGCAGAATTTGGCAGCTTTACTCGAGCATCGAATCATCTCGATATCTCTGCCTCTGTATTGAGTCGGCAGATTCGTCAGTTAGAGGTCGATTTAGGTAAGAATCTACTGATTCGAGATGGGCGTGGTGTCACATTAACTGAATCGGGATATCTCTTTTTAGAGCATTGCCGCAAAATTTTAACGCAGTTAGAAAAGGCGGTAGAGTCGGTTTCTGGAGCTGAGCTTGCGGGGAATGTCTCTCTTGGTTTTCCTCCCACTTTAGCGCGTTACTTTTCAGTCCCCATTATTCGTACCTTTCATGAGTTGATGCCGAAGGCAAAATTACGTGTTATTGAGGAATCAACAGTCTCTATTGAAGAGGGGATCATTACCGGTAGAATCGATATGGGATTAATCTACAATCCTGTCCATATGCAAGATCTTGATGCTGTTTTTCTCTTAAAGGAGAGTCTCTATCTAATAGCGCCACGCTCCATGAAGATCGAGGCAACGGAGCAGGGAATTTCATTGGCGAAAGCTGCCGTATTACCACTGATATTGCCGGCATATCCCAATGGGCATCGACGTCTCATTGAGACAGAGATGATTAAATTAGCGTGTAAGCCAAATCTGATTTTGGAGGTCAATAGTGTTCGAACAACTTTCGAATTGGTAGCAAAGGCGATGGGTTGCACTATTTTTTCAAGTAAAGGTATTGATCTGCTTCCCAAAGAGGAGCAGAAAAATATTCAGATGCATCGAATTCATAGTACTTCTCTGATCACCAATCTCTATATTGCTACTTCCAATAAACGGGTCATGACCAATACAGAGGAGACCTTGAGTAAGATTATCGCTTCACTCTGTTTAGAGTATTTTGCCGTCAGTGAATAGTGGGATGATCAACAATATTAGACATAGATAGAACATACATAAAACACATATAGAATCACATATAGATACCACATATAGATATATATAGAGAGAGATAGAGATCTATAGACGTATAGACGTCGTATAAACATATAAATATACAAACACACAAATAATATAGGCATATCGAGATATCTATTAATAGATACTAGGAAATAATACTAGGAGGAGAGATGGCAGAGAAACTGCAGAAAGAGGGCGCTTTAGAGGAGTTACGGATATTATCTCCCACGGCGATTTTGGGATATGGTTTTCCATTGAGTTCATTTGAACAAGGGATGGCGCGTCATCCCCACGTGATTGCCGTTGATGCCGGTTCAACCGATCCTGGGCCTTACTATCTCGGAAGTGGAGAATCATTTACCGATCGAGCGGCGGTTAAACGAGATCTGAAAATTATGATTCCGGCCGCAAAAGAGGCGGGGATACCTATTATTATCGGTTCGGCTGGTGGTGCTGGTGCGGCATCTCATCTACAGTTCACCTTGGAGATTATTAAAGAGATCTTAGCGGAAGTGCATCTTAAATTAAAAATAGCGGTGATCAACAGTGAATTACCAAAAGAATCACTCTTAAGCGCACTAAGAGCCGGAAAGATTACTCCTTTAGCACCGGCAGAAGCATTAACCGAAGAGATGCTATTAGCAAGCAGTGCGATTGTTGGGCAGATGGGAGAAACCCCATTTATTGAGGCTCTCGATCAGGGCGTAGACCTCATTTTGGCAGGTAGAGCCTATGATCCTTCTGTTTTTGCCGCTTTTGCAATCCGAGAGGGCTTTGATCGCGCCTTAGCACTTCATCTTGGTAAAATTTTAGAATGTGCAGCAATTGCAGCATTACCGGGAAGTGGCAGTGATAGCATGTTAGGCACATTGAGGCATGATCATTTTATTGTTGAACCATTAGCTGATAATCGTCGTTGTACAACACTCTCAGTTGCCGCCCACACGCTCTATGAAAAGTCAGATCCTTACCATCTTCCTGGCCCTGGGGGAGCGCTCAATTTAACAGGTTCAAAATTTACTCAAATTGATGAGCGTCGGGTTGCCGTAAGTGGTACAACTTTCGATCCTAGTGAAACGTATGGCATTAAACTGGAAGGGGCAAGAAAGATCGGTTATCGCACAATCTCTATCGCCGGTGTCTCTGATCCAATAATGATTGAGAAGATTGAGGAGATTTTAGCAGCGGTAAAAGAGCGAGTGATTGATAACTTTTCCGCAAGTAATTTTGGAGAGTTCCATCTCAACTTCAATATTTATGGACGAGATGGAATCGCTCTTCTGCCGGAGCGAGCAGATGAAAATAGGGCTCCTCAAGAGTTAGGGATCATTATTGAAGCATGTGCTCAGACACAAGAGGAAGCGAATGCGATCTGTGGTTTTGCGCGAAGTACAGCGCTTCATTTTGGGTATGAGGGACGGATCTCAACAGCGGGAAATCTTGCTTTTCCATTCTCTCCTTCAGATGCGGAGATGGGAGAGGTCTATCAATTTTCGCTTTACCATCTTTTAGAAGTAGCGTCGGAGTCGGCACTTTTTCCCATTGAATATCTGGAGATCGATGGGAGTCAATGTGATGAACCGATGTAATCATTTAGCAAAAGGGCAGATTTTTAATTGTGCTATAGGAGCGATTCAAAATCTCACTCAAACTGGCATTCAGAGCATTATTCGAGCGGTTATTCAGAGAATTATTCAGAGAGTTATTCAGAGAGTTATTCAAAGCGTTATCTGGGGGAAGAGCGATGTTTATTCAAAAACAAGATAATCATAATCAAGCGTCATCTAAGATGATGACCTACACATTACGGGAGGTTGCATCGGTAATTCGTAGTAAAAATGCCGGTCCTTTTGAACTCTGCTTCGATATTATCTTTATTGAAGAGGCGTTTTATCAGCGCTGTAAAGAAGCAGAGATTATCACTAAAGCATCATTTGCCGAGCTTTATGGGATCACTGCTGATAAAGTGCTCAATGTTGTCTATTTTGATCCGGCGAAAGCCCTGAAGATCACTATTGTTCGACCGATCTCTTCCGGAGCGTTAGGGGAGAAGGATGTCTATGGCGCGCAGCAACATCGGCCATTAGTCAATTTTCAATTTCAATTAGCGCAATAATTGAGGAGAGGGATGATGCGTAAAGTGAATGTGGCAGCCATTACCGATTTAGTGGCAGAGCTCTCTATTGAGGCTAATACCTCATTGAGTGATGATATCTACCAATGTCTTGGTGATTGTATGCAAAATGAGAGCTCTCCTTTAGGGCGTAATATTTTACAGACGATTATTGAGAATGCGGATCTTGCTAAGCGGGAGCGGCGCCCAATGTGCCAAGATACCGGACAGACAGTTGTTTTTGTGGAATTAGGACAGGATCTTCATATCGAGGGTGGATTGTTAGAAGATGCGATTAATGCTGGAATTCGGGAAGGGTATCGTCGAGGATATCTGCGTAATTCTGTTGTAAAGAGCCCTTTTGATCGGATCAATACCGGTGATAATACCCCCGGCGTTATCCACTATGATATCGTTGCCGGCGATCAGTTGAAGATAACCGTCTCCCCTAAAGGATTTGGGAGTGAAAATATGAGCCAGCTGAAGATGTTAAAGCCAAGTGATGGCTTAGAGGGCGTCAAGGCATTTATTTTACAGGTGGTCAAAGAGGCAGGATCGAATCCTTGTCCCCCAATTATTGTTGGTGTCGGCGTAGGCGGAACAATGGAAAAGGCAGCACTCTTGAGTAAAAAGGCGCTCTTAAAACCGATCGATATTGATCATGAAGATCCCTTTTTAGCTACGCTTGAGGCAGAATTATTGGAGAAGATTAATGCTCTTGAGATTGGTCCTGCTGGTTTTGGCGGAAGAACGACAGCATTAGCTGTCAATATCAATCTCTATCCGACCCATATTGCCGGTCTTCCTGTTGCTGTGAATATTGGTTGCCATGCTAATCGCCACGCAGAAGGGGTCTTATAGCAGTATTAAAGAGGTTGCCGGTTATCTTAAGAGTATCGGTGGGGAAAGTCGCTTAAAGTAGCTTAAACCAACTTATAGATAACTAGTACATCAATTCAATGCATCAATAATCAATGTATCGATAATCAATTCAGCTAAGGGAGAAAAGGAAGTTGATAGAATCAATAAGATCGGAGGAATTAATGAAGCAATCAAATGAGCAATTAGATGGACAATCAGGTGGGCAAGGAGCGAGCAGGGAGTTGACACTTCCACTGACACAAGAGGTTTTAACAACGCTTAAGGCAGGGGATCTTATCTATTTGACCGGTTCTCTCTATACCGGTCGCGATGCTGCACATAAACGGATGAGTGAGATGCTCTCCCGGGGAGAGTCGCTTCCGATAGAGGTTGAAGGGGAAGTGATCTATTACGCCGGACCTTGCCCTCCTAAGCCGGGAGAGGCGATCGGTTCTGTGGGCCCAACAACAGCAAGCCGTATGGATGCTTACTCTCCTCAATTGATTGAGGCGGGATTAGTCGCGATGATAGGTAAGGGAAGTCGCAGTCAAGAGGTGATTGAAGCGATAAAAGAAAATCAAGGAGTCTACTTTGCTGCAATAGGAGGCGTAGCGGCCTTAATGGGCAAATGTGTTCTTGCAGCAGAGGTGATCGCTTTTGAGGATCTTGGCCCTGAGGCGATTCGGCGCTTAGAGGTTAAAAAGTTGCCTGTTATTGTCGCAATCGATGCAACTGGGAAAAGTCTATATCCTTGAATTATGTGGTATAAGACTTTTAAGAGGTGATCTAGGTTAATTTTACCCATAAAATATTTTCTATCTCTTAGATGTTTTATGCTATGTTCAATTTAAGTGTTAGAGTAAATCTCTTTAAGAGATGTATCACAAAGATCTAAGATCGATCAGCGCCATTAGTGCGTTAAAAGTAAAAGACACGGTAAGATGTCGAAAATATTGGATGGAGGAGAAATAGGGCTGATGACAGCACTATGGATAATATTGGGGGCTACTCTAGCATCCCCTTTAAGTTGCATGTTACATCTCCTGTATCATGATATTTTCAAACAATTACCTCTCTTAAGCTTTTCTGCTTCGACTTTATCGTCTGATATCTCCCACTGTTCAATATTATTAATATTTTTTAATACATTTTTAATATATTAAGTATTTATATCAACAAAATAATCATAATATCTTAGGAGGATTTATGAATCGTTTAATTCAACGGTTAATCGCCACTTCTGTGTTAGTAGGTGGTTTAATCATGGGTTTTTCACATGCGGATGAGCCGATTGTGATTAAATTTTCACATGTTGTTGCTGATACCACCCCTAAAGGGCAGGGCGCATTACTCTTTAAGAAGCTAGCGGAAGAGCGTCTTCCAGGACAGGTACAGGTAGAGGTCTATCCTAACTCATCACTCTATGGTGATGGGCAAGAGATGGATGCATTACTGGTGGGCGATGTCCATATTCTTGCACCTTCTTTAGCAAAATTTGAGCACTTCCAGAAGAAGATTCAACTCTTCGACCTCCCTTTCCTCTTCGATAATATGGAAGCATTAGATCGCTTCCAACAATCAGAAGCGGGTCAATCTCTTCTAACAAGTATGGAAGATAAGGGTATTACAGGTTTAGGTTATTGGCATAATGGTTTAAAACAGCTCTCTGCTAATAAAGCGCTTCAAGTTCCAAGAGATGCTCGTGGTCTTAAATTCCGTGTACAAAACTCAGCGGTATTAGATGAGCAATTTAAAGCACTTCGTGCAAATCCTCGTAAAATGGCGTTTGCTGAGATGTATCAAGGTTTACAAACAGGTGTTGTAAATGGTGCTGAAAACCCTTATACCAATATCTATTCACAAAAAATTCATGAAGTACAATCGCATATTACAGAATCAAACCATGGTGTTCTCGATTATATGTTGATCACAAATACTGATTTCTGGAATGGTTTGCCGGAGAATGTCCGCAATGAGTTAACAGATATTATTGCTGAAGTTACCGTTGAGGTGAATAATCAAGCCGCGGCACTCAATGAGCGTGATAAGCAGAGTATCATTGATGCTGGAACAACAGAGATTATCTATTTAACACCTGAGCAACGTGAAGCATGGCGTGATGCGGTTCGTCCAGTGTGGGAGAAATTCCAAGATCAGGTGGGTGCTGAGTTAATTGAAGCAGCACTTCAATCGAATAATCCGCAGTAGAAACCCCTTCTTAATATCATCAAAATTTAATCACTCCCCTTAGCCGAACAATAGATTAACTACTATTGATTATGCATTGCATTACTACCGCATTACTATTGGCTAGGGGGAGTTGATCCCTGTATGTAAAAAAAGAGAGGATTTCGAATGTTTATCAGTACATATCAAAAACTTGATAGGGGCTGGCAGCAGATTGAAAAATTTGTCACAGTTCTCATTTTAAGCGCGATGACTTTCGTGACTTTTATCTATACGATGCTCAATAATCTCTACACTCCCTTTTATAGCTTAGCGGATTGGGTTGCCGGGGATGAGCCATCAAAATTGGAAGATTTTTTCCTCGATGTAGGGGATGCAATGATGGATCTTGCAACCTCAATGAACTGGTCTAATCGCTTTACCGCAGCCTGTTTTGCATGGTTAATCTTCTTTTGTATGTCGTATGGCGTGCGTATCGGCGGGCATATTGGTGTCGATGCTTTAGTTAAATTATTTCATAAGCCGATAAAGCGTTTTCTAGCCTATATTGGTCTTGGAGCATGTCTCCTATATGGTGGAATTATGCTCTTTGCTAGCTTAGATTGGGTGCTTAATTTCTACAAACTTGGAACTTTAGCTGAAGATCTCGATCGTTTTGGGATTAGACGCTGGCATATTACGATGATTGTTCCCATCGGTTTTCTCCTTCTAATTCTGCGTTATCTTGAGATCGGATATAAAATTATTACTCATCAACAAGATGGTTTAGGTCTTGCAGATGAGGCAAAAGATGCCCTCGAAGAGATTGCACATGCTGAGCATATTGAGTTGGCAGATGATCAATTAGGAGCGAAAAAATGACCATATTATTCTTATTTGTGTTGCTCTTTGCCCTGATGTTGATCGGTGTTCCGGTTGCCATTTCTCTTGGGTTATCGAGTGCATTAACTATTATCTTCTTCAGTCCTGATTCGCCCCGCAGTTTAGCGATTAAGATGTTTGAGACATCTGAACATTCAACTCTTTTAGCGATCCCATTCTTCTTGATTGCGGGTGCTTTTATGACAACGGGCGGGGTAGCTCAACGCTTAATTGATTTTGCCAATGCTTGTGTCGGCCATATTAGAGGGGGGCTTGCAATCGGTTCAGTCCTTGCTTGTATGCTCTTTGCGGCACTATCGGGCTCAAGTCCTGCAACAGTTGCCGCCGTAGGTTCAATTGCTATTGCCGGCATGGTTAAATCAGGTTATAGCAAAGAGTTTGGTGCTGGAATTATCTGTAATGCCGGAACATTGGGAATCTTAATTCCTCCTTCAATCGTAATGGTTGTTTATGCCGCTACTACAGAGCAATCGGTGGGTAAAATGTTTATGGCCGGTGTTGTCCCAGGCTTACTTTTAGGGGTAGCATTAATGGCGGCAATCTATATTGTTGCGCGTGTTAAAAAGCTACCAGCACAACCTCGCGTCAGTGTTAAAGAGTGGTTTGTCGCATTTAGACGTGCGCTTTGGGGCCTACTCCTAATGGTGATCATTTTAGGAGGTATCTATAGTGGTATGTATACACCAACGGAAGCGGCAGCTGTAGCGGCAGTCTATTCAATGTTTGTAGCGTTATTTGTCTACAAAGATATGCGGATTAGTGACTTTTCGAAGGTGATGTTAGAGTCGGGTAAGATGACGGTGATGTTGATGTTTATCATTGCTAACGCCATGCTCTTTGCCCATGTTTTAACAACAGAGCAGATTCCACAATCGATCGCAAGTTGGGTGATTGAGATGGGCTTCTCTCCATGGATGTTCTTAGTGATTGTCAATATCGTCTTGCTTATTGCAGGAAGTTTTATGGAGCCATCAGCCGTTATTCTGATTTTGGCACCTATCTTCTTCCCCATCGCGATGGAGCTTGGTATCGACCCTATTCATCTAGGGATCATTATGGTTGTAAATATGGAGATCGGGTTAATTACACCGCCTATTGGTCTTAACCTCTTCGTCTCTTCAGCTGTAACGGGAATGCCTATCACAAGTACGATTAGAGCAGCATTACCATGGTTGATGATTCTTATCTTCTTCTTGCTCTTGATTACATATATTCCTTTCATCTCACTTGGATTACCGACTTTCTTAGGAATGATGTAATGCGAGATTTGGATCTCTATGATTGAGAGATTATAAGAGATAAATTATAAGGAATAAGTAAAGGAATAAGTACAAAGCCATACACTCAGCGGTTAGAGTGTATGGCTTTTTTGTATGGGTTAAGATGTGTGGGTTAAGAAATAGGGGGAGAGATTAGATTGAATCCATTGGAATGCCTAAGCGCATATATTCATCGACCCGCATGCGAGAGTGGAGTCGATAGCGAGCGGCAGGATAGATAAATTCCGCATAACTGATTAGGCCGATCGAGCTCCATGTTCTTCGTTTAATATCGAGACAAGCAGAACCAAGCTCTACTTGTAGATAGCGACTTAGAGTCTCATCTGCAAGCGTTGCCTCAATTGAATGCTCCATCTCTGTCAGGTCATAATTCTTTAAAAGAAATCCACTAGGGGATATTTTTAAGAAATCTTGCTCAAAAAAGTTAGGGACAAGATGATGGGGAATATAACGCTTCTCAACCGCTAAGGGAAGATCATTCTCAAAGTGGATAATATGGCAGAAATAGAGGGTCGATTCGATCGGTACTTCCAATTTTTTCGCCACCAAACCACTTGCCGGCAATAATTTTTGTGCAATGATCTCAGCACGATGGCGATTACCACGATTCTCAATTTCTCCGACAATATCGACAACTGTCAATGGCTGTGAGCTCGCTTTCTTTGGCATTACAAAAGTGCCACTTCCTTGAATCCTTTTAAGAATATTTTGTCTACTGAGTTCTGTAATCGCTCGATTAATTGTCATTCGACTCGCATTAAAGAGCTGTGATAACTCCTGTTCGGTGGGAATCTGCTCACCTTCTCCATATTCATTATTCTCAATCTTTTCAAGAATATAGTTCTGAACTTTTTTATATATTGGGATCGACATGCATATTTTTCCGGCATTAGATAAATGAGTAGGGCAAATTATAGCCCACAACCCTAGCTAATTCATTATTATCTCATGCCAAAATCGGCATGTTATCGGCTTTTTGTTTGTTATCTTACAGATGAAATTGCACTGTTATCAAAGCTTTTGCAGAGGTCTTTAGTATTAATGTCTATACAATAATTAAATGTATAGACATTTGGAAATAGCTATGTATATAATGAAATTAGCTTCAGAGCTAAAGAAAGAAAAGAAAGAAATTGATTAATCATAGATTAAAAAATAGATTAAAAATTTGAAGCTTTAAGTGTCGGGTTTAGAGAGGAGACCGACGTAGGTGGATCGATACCTATCATCGCTCTTTAATTCTCTAAACCCCCAGACTTTTAAGATAAAAGCTTCGATCGAATAGAGAAGATCTTCATAGAAGAGAGATCACAATACAATCTTAGTTTGGGAGGATAAGACTTATGTCTAATAATGATCGTTATAGAGATGTAGAGATTCGAGCACCGAGAGGAACAGAATTAAATGCTAAGAATTGGCTGACAGAAGCCGCGCTTAGAATGTTGATGAATAACCTCGATCCCGATGTTGCTGAGAATCCTAAAGAGCTCGTAGTTTATGGTGGAATTGGTCGAGCAGCTCGTGATTGGGAATGTTTTGATAAGATCGTTGAGACATTAAAAGCACTAGAAGCGGATGAGACATTGCTTGTCCAATCAGGAAAACCTGTAGGCGTCTTTAAAACTCATAAAGATGCTCCAAGAGTCTTAATTGCAAACTCCAATATCGTTCCCCATTGGGCAAATTGGGAGCATTTCAATGAGCTCGATAAGAAGGGCTTAATGATGTATGGGCAGATGACTGCCGGCAGCTGGATCTATATCGGCAGCCAAGGAATTGTTCAGGGAACCTATGAGACCTTTGTGGAAGCAGGGCGCCAACATTATGGTGGTTCTTTAGAAGGAAAGTGGATTTTAACAGCTGGTTTAGGGGGAATGGGCGGTGCTCAACCTCTTGCGGCAACACTTGCAGGCGCATCTTCTCTCAATATTGAGTGTCAACAATCGAGCATCGATTTCCGCCTTCGTACAGGATATGTTGATGAGCAAGCAGATGATCTTGATGATGCCTTAGCGCGTCTTGAAAAGTACACTAAAGAGGGGAAAGCGATCTCAATCGCACTTCATGGTAATGCGGCAGAGATCTTGCCGGAGCTCGTTCGTCGTGGCGTTCGTCCTGATATGGTGACAGACCAGACGAGTGCGCATGATCCGCTACATGGTTATCTCCCTATTGGTATGACTTGGGAAGAGTACAAAGTTGCCGCTAAAGAAGATCCTGCGGGAACAGTACAAAAAGCAAAAGAGTCGATGGGTAAACATGTTGAGGCGATGCTAGCATTCCAAGAAATGGGCATCCCAACTTTCGACTATGGTAATAATATCCGTCAAATGGCAAAAGATGTCGGCGTAGAGAATGCCTTCGATTTCCCAGGATTTGTCCCTGCTTATATTCGCCCACTCTTCTGTCGTGGTATCGGTCCATTCAGATGGGTTGCATTGTCAGGTGATCCAGAAGATATCTACAAGACCGATGCGAAAGTAAAAGAGTTGCTTCCAGATAATGAATCCCTCCATCGCTGGTTAGATATGGCAAAAGAGCGTATCCATTTCCAAGGTTTGCCGGCACGTATCTGTTGGGTTGGTTTAGGTGATCGCGCAAAATTGGGACTCGCTTTTAATGAGATGGTTCGTAATGGTGAGCTTTCAGCACCGATTGTAATTGGTCGTGATCACCTCGACTCAGGATCTGTATCTAGTCCGCACCGTGAAACGGAAGCGATGAAGGATGGTTCAGATACTGTTTCAGATTGGCCACTTCTCAATGCGTTACTCAATACTGCAGGGGGCGCAACCTGGGTTTCTCTCCATCATGGTGGTGGCGTTGGTATGGGCTTCTCTCAACATTCAGGAGTTGTCATTGTTTGTGATGGAACTGATGAAGCTGCTGAAAGAATCGCACGTGTCTTAACGAATGATCCCGGAACAGGGGTTATGCGTCATGCTGATGCAGGTTATGAGATCGCAATTGAATGTGCAAAAGAGCAAGGCTTAAATCTACCGATGGTGAAGTAGTTTAGCTTGATCCTGTGGATCGATCATGGGGTCAGATAACGTTGAGTAGATAGTAGATAGATATTCTCTGATGGCTCTTTCAAATCAATTTCTTGCCGATAAAGGTATTGGATTCGATCTTTTAATGGATCATTTAATAACTCTTTTCACGGTAAGAGGTGAGTGATAAGCGCTATTAGAGAATATCATTTTTTGATTAAGTCGAATTAAGTTCAGTTAAGTTCAGTTAAATTTGATTGAGTTCAATGGTATTAAGTCAGCCGATTGAGTTCGGTCAGGCTCGATTGGATTTAAGTGAGCTTAAGCGAGTTAAAGAAAATTAAAAAAAGAGAGATCATTGAGAGATCAGTAGGGGGAGAGATGAAAAGTTTTTGGCAAAAAACAGCTAATAATATCTGGATAGGACGTGATGATAGTCACGAAAGCCCAGCTTCAAAGCGTATGTTTCAAGTTGTACCTATTGCAGAGAATCCTCAAGTTGATTTTGAGAATCGCACTGCTTTAATCGGATTTGCCTGCGATGAAGGGGTAAAGCGAAATCGAGGAAGAGCAGGCGCAGCTGCAGCACCAGATCAACTTCGACGAGTTTTTGCAAACTTTGCAGCCCATCAAGGACATGAGAATCTAATTGATTTTGGCACTATTCATTATCAGGAGTCTTTAGAGGCTAGCCAAAAGGCATTAACAGATTTAGTTGTCATCTTGCAACAAAATAGCAATAAAACGGTTGTTTTAGGGGGTGGGCATGAGACAGCCTACGCTCATGGGTTAGGGCTCTATAAGAGTCATCCGAATGCTAAAATTGGGATTATCAATTTTGATGCTCATCTCGATATGCGTTTGGCAGAGGAGTCTACCTCAGGAACGCCTTTTAGAGAATTACAAGAGTTTTGTCAAAGAGAGAATCGTCCATTTCACTATCTCTGTATTGGGGCGAGTGAAGTGGGTAATACCGGTTCTCTTTTAGAGACGGCAGAGAGTAGTGGGACTGAGATTATCTGGGATTATGAGTGTCATTGGGGAAATAGCTCATCGCTTGAGACTCAATTAATGGCATTTTTAGAGAAGGTTGATCTGATCTATCTTAGCTTCGATCTCGATGCCTTACCCCCTAGTGAGATGTTTGCGGTCTCCGCTCCCGCTTCTTTAGGAGTAGATCCTCAGCTCTATCTTCATTTAGGGAAAAAGATTAAAGAGAGCGGAAAGCTACAAGCGCTCGATTTTGTGGAGTATCTCCCTGCGCGAGATCAGGATGATCTTTGTGCTAGAGTCGCAGCTCGCTTTATCTGGGAATTTACACGAGGATTGTAGCTATCGACTTTATCGACCCAACTCATTTTTCATTTTAAGAGTCGGGTCATTTAAGTTTTGTGATAAATAAGTAAGAGGAGAGTAGATTATGCAAAATCAAGAGAGGAATCAGACAATTTGGCACAACTGTCAAATCGCAACGATGGCAGATGGGCGTTATAATTTGATTGAAAAGGGCGTAATAGTGACCGAAAAGGGGAAGATTCGTTGGATCGGGTCAGAAGCGGACTTTTCTTATACTGATTACATTCATTATCACAAGTGTGATCTTGAGGAAAGATTAGTGACCCCGGGTTTTATAGATTGTCATACTCATCTTGTATTTGGGGGAAATCGTAGTGAGGAGTTTGAAGCGCGTTTAGAAGGGGTTAGTTATACAGAGATTGCTAAACGTGGTGGAGGCATTCAGAGTACAGTTAATGCAACGCGTCAGGCCTCAGAAGAGGGGCTCTTTCACACCGCTAAAAGACGGATCGAGCATCTGATGGCAGATGGTGTGACCACAGTTGAGATTAAATCAGGGTATGGATTAGATCTAGAGTCTGAATTGAAGATGCTCTCTGTAATCGCTCAATTGAAGAAGGAGATGCCAATCTCGATTCATACCACCTTTTTAGCCGCGCATGCGCTACCAAAAGAGTTTGGCGATGATTCCGATCGTTATATCGATTATATAATTGAAGAGGTACTACCGAAAGTCGTTGAGCATTGTGATATTGATGCGCTTGATGCTTTTTGTGAGCATATTGCATTCTCTCCGGCACAAGTAGAACGCCTCTTTATTGCCGCTAAAGAATATCAGATTCCCATTAAATTACATGCTGAGCAGCTCTCCTCTTTACATGGTTCTACGCTAGCTGCCAAATATGGCGCATTATCCGCAGATCATATGGAGTATGCAGATGATTCAGATGCTAAAGCAATGGCAGAAGCGGGGACTGTCGCAGTTCTGCTTCCAGGTGCTTTCTATATGTTAAGAGAGACACAATATCCACCTATTGAAGCTTTTAAACGGGAAGGGGTGAAGATTGCACTCTCAACAGACCTCAATCCCGGAACTTCTCCACTACTTTCACTCCGTTTAGCGCTCAATATGGGTTGCACGCTATTTAAGTTGACGCCAGAAGAGACCCTCGCTGGGGTGACCTATAACGCTGCTTTTGCTTTAGGGGTAGAAAAAAGTGAAGGCTCTTTAGAGGTTGGGAAATTGGCGAATTTTGTCGCGTGGGAGGTGACTCATCCAGCAGAGCTGAGTTATTGGTTAGGAGGAACCTTAAATAATCGAGTGATTTATCAAGGGATTGAAATCTCAAATCCTATGAATAAGTGATAGTAGGAACTGATAATAACGAAACGATAACAACGATAACAACGATAACAACCGAAAGACTTAAGGTGATATAGAAAAGGAGATCACAAAAAAGAGTACAAAAAAAGTGTGTCAAAGTACTTATAGAGAGAGTAGAGCAAAATAGAACAAGAATAGAACAAAAATAGAACAAGAATAAAAAGAGAGTATAAAAATATATCGGAGGATGATATGGACGATGTTATAAGAGATGATAAAAGGAAAAAGCGTTCGGAAGGCATGATGCTTACGCACCTTTTTCTCTATAGTTTAGTAGGAATAGCCCTCTTTTTTATCTCAATCGATATTGGGGGAAAAGAGACCATTATGTTGGATCATATTGCAGGATTTGTGATTCATCAGCTAAGACCTTTTGCTCTCACGGCAATTATGTTAATTATGGCCTTTGGAGCATTTTATCCCTATATTTCAGGGAATTATAAAAACTCTATTAGCGAGAAGATCTTCTCAGCCTTTAAAGTTTTAGGTTTTATTTTAGCAATCCTCTATTTAACGGGATGGGCGCCTGCTTGGGCGATGACCCCAGATATGTTGCCATTTCTTTTTGAGAAGTTAGCGCTGTCAGTTGGGCTCTTAATTCCTGTTGGTGCTGTAGCTCTTACCTTTCTGTTAGGATTTGGTTTTTTAGAGTTTGTTGCCGTCTTTATGGAACGCTTAATGCGCCCACTATTTAGAACCCCTGGGGGATCGGCGATTGATGCGGTTGCTTCATTTGTTGGAAGTTACTCTATCGGTCTACTCATTACAGATCGTGTCTATCGTCAAGGAAAATACTCCTTAAGAGAGGCGATGATTGTTGCAACAGGTTTTTCAACAGTTTCGGCGACCTTCATGATTATTGTGGCGAAAACGATGAATTTAATGGGGGCTTGGAACTTCTTTTTCTGGAGTACCTTCCTGATTACCTTTTTAACCACAACGATCACTGCCTATATTCCCCCTATTTCCCGTTTAGATAATCGAGCAGAGAATCCTCTTCCAGAGAGTGGTAAAGATCGAAGTCGTTTAGCACATGCAAAAGATCTTGCGATTACGCAATATCGAGCAAATCCTGGGTTATTGATCTCTCTTTGGCGAAACTTTAAAGATGGTTTGAAGATGTCATCAGTTGTCGCCCCTTCGATTTTAGCGATAGGATTTACCGGATTAATTCTCTCTAAATACACTCCTCTTTTTGATTGGATTGGAGTTGTGTTAAAGCCGGCACTATTGATGACGGGATTAGAGGGTGCTTCTGAACATAGCGGCGCTATTGCATCGGGATTAGCAGAGATGTTCTTACCGGCAATTTTACTCAACGAAGCAGATCTCTCTATCCGTTATATTGCGGCGGTTACATCAATCGGCAGCGTCCTCTTCCTTTCAGGAAGCGTTCCTTGTATTTTAGCAACAAAGATACCTGTAAAATTTTGGCAAATATTGGTGATCTGGTTTATCCGTACGGTACTCTGCCTAATTTTTGCAAGCATTGCTTTTAGAATTGGAGTTGGAGCCGGTTGGTTAGGTTGATATCTTATCTTGAGATATTTTAATCGAAAGTTTCTTTTATTAGCCCAGAAAGAGCCGACACTCAGGTGTCGGTTTTTTTATCCCTTAACACAAACAATCTGTTTTAAGGTATGAACAACCTCAACGAGATCTTTTTGAGCAGCCATAACGGCATCAATATCTTTATAAGCCATTGGGATCTCATCGATAACAGCACTATCTTTTCTGCATTCAACCCCTTTTGTTGCGTTTTTTTGATCTTCAACTGTAAAGCATTTTTTAGCTTCTGTTCGGCTCATTACTCTGCCGGCACCATGGGAGCAGGAGTGAAAGCTATCAGGATTACCTAAGCCTCGGACAATATAACTTTTAGCGCCCATCGATCCTGGAATAATCCCTAATTCACCTTTGCGGGCAGAAACAGCCCCTTTTCGTGTAATATAGATCTCCTCACCAAAGTGTTGCTCTTTTTGAACATAGTTGTGGTGGCAATTGACAGCGACGGAGGTTGTTGTAAAAGGTTTTTTAATCACCTTCCGTAGCGCTTTGATACTATTTTTCATCATCACCTCTCGATTAAGATGCGCATAGTTTTGCGCCCACTCAACAGCTTCAACATAATCTTCGAAGTGTTTTGTCCCCTCTTTGAGATAGGCAAGATCTTTGTGGGGAAGATTGGCAATATGGCTCTCCATATCCTTTTTTGCTTGAGCGATAAAGAAAGTGCCGATGGCATTACCAACACCTCGAGATCCACTATGAAGCATAATCCAGATTCGATCTAACTCATCAGTACAGAGTTCTATAAAGTGATTTCCTGTTCCAAGCG
The DNA here is from genome assembly GCF_003121895.1 of Ignatzschineria cameli. GTDB lineage: Bacteria > Pseudomonadota > Gammaproteobacteria > Cardiobacteriales > Wohlfahrtiimonadaceae > Ignatzschineria > Ignatzschineria cameli. The sequence continues at coordinate 577,546 of NZ_QEWW01000001.1, read as the reverse complement.
TGCCAAGATGATGATAATGATTGCTCTTCTCTAATTTAGGATATTTCGCTGTAATTTTCTGGAAGTTAGGGAGTAGTTGTTGCCAATAGTGATCCACTATCTTTGGAGGCTCCTGCCAGCTACCAATATCTCTTCGGCCTCTACCTACAGTTCTGCCATGCGGAACCGCCTCTTCAATCGCAAGACGAATAGGGTAGAGATTATCGGGCATATCTGCCGCAGTTAAAGAGGTTAGAACTGCAATCATTCCACAGCCTATATCAACGCCGACGGCTGCTGGGATAATCGCTTTTTTAGTAGGAATAACAGACCCGACAGTGGAGCCCATTCCCATATGAGCATCTGGCATTGCCGCGATATGGCGAAAAATAATAGGTACCTGCGCTGTATCAGATAGCTGCTTTTTTGTCTGTTCATCAAATGGAACCCCTTTTGCCCACATCTTGATGGGAACGCCATTGGGGATCTCTTTTTGAATATAGGCGCGATCGCTCTCTGACTGTGGATGATTCTTTTTTGGGGGCATATTTTTCTGATTTTCTTTTCTCATCTCTTTATCTATTTTTAATTAATTTTGATGAACATTAATAAGTATAAATAAGCACAAATAAGTATAAATATTTTTTAGTAAATATGATATATATCAATGGATATTGATGAATCATTTTGAGGTATCTGCTTTGATAGAGCTCGACTATATCCATTATATCTTAATGCTGATATCACAATGCCGGTTCTCAACAGGATTCTCCTGATATGCAGGTTTGTGTGGTAGCATTATGGAGTAGTAACGATGAGATAACCGATAATAGCATCAATCGAAGATGCGTTATGGTACGGATCAATCTTATCACTTAGGTATCGCGCAAAAATTGAGAAGGAGGTTAACATGAGGGTCGAAAAAGTTAGGAAGAGAAAAGTGCGTTGGGGGAAATTCTTAATGGTGAGCACATTATTGGGGGTAACTCACTTATCAACATCTGCTTCAGATTATCTCTTTGTACAAGATGCTCGATATTATCTCGGTGATGAGAGGCGTGTTTGTGGCTTAATCACAGGTTTTAAAAGTGAAAATAATCAATTAGAGATTCTGTTTGAACAGCGGAAGGAGAAACCACAATTTATTGTGGAAGTAGGAAACTTAAAGAAGAAGATTGCGGTGGAAGATATTGAAGCGCTTCAGCATCACCTGGGAGCAGAAGCCTGTATCTTTGGCACAATTAAAGAGAGAGAAGGGATACCGATGATCAGTACCCCTTCATTTGAGTCGTTAGAGATTATTCGATACCTTTAACCATTTTTTACCCGTTTAGCGGCGACAGCTATGAACAGCTCGATACTCCTCTTTGAGCTTTGGCGTTAAGATCGTTAAGGTGCCGGTTTGTGCTTTGACAAAGTTATCTTCATATACTTCATCAACTTCAAGTGTCATTAAGACATTATTATCTGTATTACTCCAGATATAGAGATGTTCAGGCTCAAAATGGGTTCTCTCTAACTTGATCGGCATGTTTTTTAATTTAATTACCATCTCTTCATCATTTGAGAGATTCCCTAAAGCAAGCTCTACTTTTTCTGGGTTTTTAAGAGGGAAGGGTTGTGAAAGCGAGATATCACAACGATAGACAAGTTTTTTAAGCTCTATTTGGGGACGCGCATTTTCTTTTTCTGTTTCGGCATTATTTGTATTTTGATTATCTACTGTCGCTGATTGTTCCTGCTCTTTAAGATTATCTTGCTGAGCTTCTACCGTTGCTGGCGTTTCTTTCTCTGATGAGGCGCTCTTGTCAGACTCAGAATCTTCCTTTTTCAGCTCAAATCCTAATGTTTCAGCATACTCTTGATCACTCATTGAGGGGGTCGTTAATGCCGGCATTTTGGCGGTTGCTAATTGAGCTGATCCTAAAATAAGGGCGATGGAGAGTGTCAAAAAGGTTCTTTTCATCGATTCTATTCCTTGAGAATATAGAGTTTGATAAGTTCAATTTTATCACAATCGTTAGAAAATTGAGTAGACAGATAATCTTGTGAGAGGCGTCGATATATATCCAATTTTATCTACCCGATCTTTTTTTAGCGTTCTCTATAGTTGCAATTGATCCCTTTAGCCCCCATTCATCTAAGAGATAGACTTAATAAGCAATAAGGAATAGAGATCCAATGAAACCACGCCTTTTAATATCGGAGAGTGTTAATCCACTCTTTAACTTAGCGGTAGAAGATGCCATCTTTCAGACAATGGATGCCTCTCAACAGGTTCTGTTTTTATGGCGTAATGACCAAACGGTAGTGATTGGTCGAGGGCAAAATCCTTGGAAGGAGTGTAATACTCAGAAGATGGAGGAAGATGGCATTACGTTAGCGCGCCGAAGTAGTGGCGGGGGTGCTGTTTATCATGATCTCGGGAATACAAATTTCACCTTTATGGCGGGAAAGCCCGGCTACAATAAAGAGAGCTCGACGGCCCTTATTTTAGCGGCACTCCGCTCTCTTGGTATTGAAGCGCAGAGCTCTGGACGAAATGATATTGTTCTTCTACAAGAGGGGCAACCACGGAAGATCTCAGGTTCTGCTTATCGAGAGACAAAAGATCGAGGCTTTCATCATGGGACGCTCTTAATCGATGTTGATTTTGGAAAGTTGAGTCGTTATCTCAATCCCGATCCTAAGAAGTTGCAGGCGAAAGGGATCAGCTCCGTACGTTCGCGTGTTGCTAATCTTGTGGAGTTTAATCCAACGTTAAATCATGAAATGATTTGTCGAGCAATAGAGACGCAATTTATTGAGAAATTTGGTGAAATTGAGGAGATTGAGTACATTTCAGAAGAGCGACCCCCTAATATTCCCGGGTTTGCAGCGATCTACGAAAAGCAACGCAGCTGGGATTGGAATTTTGGTCAAGCGCTCCATTTCTCCCATATGCTCGATGAGCGCTTTCCTTGGGGTGGTGTTGAGATTCATCTCGATATTCCGAGAGGAGGAAGAATTGAGCAAGCTAAAATTTTTACAGATAGTCTCTTTGTAGAACCATTTGAGCAATTAGCAACGGCATTAGTAGGAGTCCGCTATCATGGGGATGAGGTGGAAGCGACACTGATGACCATCGAAGAGCAGAATCCTCAGTTTAGTGAAGAGTGGCAACAATTTAGCGATTGGTTTATTGAGGCTATTCGTTGAGCATAACTAGTTCAAGGGATTCATTTCAGTATCTGCTTTTTTTAGTTATGAATAACAATTATGGGTGAATATATTGGTAAATGATATGAAAAAAATAATGGAGATCTATCAAGCTCCTGATTCTCACTGGGTAGGAGATGCATTTCATGTGCGCTCCCTCTTTATCTACAATAATCATGGACGTTATCTAAATCCTTTTCTATTATTAGATCGGGCTGGACCTACAGATTTTGAGCCGAGTGATAAGATCCGAGGCGTAGGTGCCCATCCCCATCGTGGATTTGAGACGGTAACATTGATCTATGAAGGTGAGGTGTCTCATCGAGATTCGACAGGAGAGGGCGGGACTATTGGGCCTGGAGATGTTCAATGGATGACTGCTGCGCGTGGTGTATTACATGAAGAGATGCTCTCTGAATCTTTCTCTAAGCAAGGTGGAAAGCTCGATATGGTGCAGCTTTGGGTCAATCTTCCAGCAGAGCAGAAGATGAAAGATCCACGATATCAGCAGATTCTTGCGGCAGATATTCCGCAGTTTTCACCAAGTGAAGGGGCTATTATGCGGATCATTGCCGGGAAATACCCGCCTGATAACGCACAATCAGTAACCATAGGAGATGAAGCTTCACATTATCATGGAGCGGCTAAGAGCTATACGCCGGTAGATTTATGGGATCTTCATCTGCAAGCCAGAGCGACAACTTCGCTCGCATTACCTCAAGATCGATATGTTGGGATTGTTCTTCTAAAAGGGGAGATCCTCTGTAATGGAGAGAGACTCAAAGAGACCGATTTAGTGATATTGGCTAAAGAGGGAGATACGGCTACTTTCGAGGCGGTAACTGAATCGAAGATTTTACTTCTAAGTGGTGAACCTATTGAGGAACCCGTGGTAGGGCATGGCCCTTTTGTGATGAATAGTCGTGAAGAGATTAAGCAAGCATCACTCGATTTTATGAGCGGAAAATTTGGCGCGTTGTAGTGTAATAAAATTATTAAATAGAAAATCGGATAAAAACTAGATAGAAACAGAATAAACAATTAAATAAGTCGCTAAATAGAGCGGTAAATAAGGTATAATAAGTGTCAATAAATAGTAATTATATATTATCAATTATTGGTGTCTATTATTGACATTGATAATACTAATAATACTGGTGATACTCCATAATACGGATAGTATTAAAAGTGACTTAAATTAGGAGATAGAAAGATGAGTAAAACAAAAGGTGATGTTGTTAAAGAGAATATTACAAAAGCTGCAGAGAAATTGGGAAATGTAGCTGCTAAGTTAACAGATGAGACAGTTGTAAAGACTCATGAAGCAAAACGTGCATTGGATGATCAGATCGTTGCGCTTAAAGCAAAGCGTGAGTCTCTTGCAGATAATGCTGATGATGCAAGAAAGACATTGGATGAAAAGATTGCCCAATTAAAAGAGAAAGCGAAAGAGTTATCGAAAATAGCGAACGATAAAATTCAAAAAATGTAAATTTTATTGAGTATTTGTTTAGCTACTTTAACTATTTTTGTGTAGATTAGACGGTTTCATTCTGTAGCGCTTACAAAGAGAAGAGAGGTGATTAGTGATAATAGATTATTACTAATCCCTCTCTTTTTATATTTTAAAAGAGAAGGAGTAAAGATAGAATATCGTAAAAGTAGAGTATAAAAGCCGAGTCGCTTTTTTAGAGGATCTTCCCGTTTAAGAATTAATAATCATGGTGATGGCTAAGATCAGTCATCAGATCGCTTATAAGGTTTTTCGTAAGATTTCTCGTGAAATTGCTCAATAAAAAGATCGATAGAGAGAGGAGTCAGGCATAGAAAAAATAAATATTATTCAATTAAATATATTGTTTGATTTAAGAGGACTCTCTATTTTAGAAAAAGAATGTGAAATAGATGATTTAGAAAAGCTGTTTGTATAATTGCTGAACTAGTATTCAGATAGGACACCTGATAAGATCAAGAACATGATAAGTTGATAATTTATCATATTCACACCTTTTAATAGCCCTTTTAGCGATTGCTAAGAGGGCTTTTTTTATGGTTATTTTTCACTCAAGAATGGTTTTCACCTTGAATTTCTAATTTGGAACTCCATCTATTATCTATTCAGATTCTATTTAGATAATTCTTATTACCTAGTTTTATCTCATAGGATCTACCAAATAGATATACAAGATAGATAGTTATAGATGAAGCTTTATAGTGCTCAGATCTATCACGTTATTTAATCATTGTTTAATGGAGTCAAAATAGTTATGACAAAAGAGACACATGCAGAAACAATGCAGTTTCAGACTGAGGTTAATCAGCTCTTAAATTTGATGATTCATTCTCTCTACTCAAATCGAGAGATCTTTCTTCGTGAGTTAATCTCTAACGCATCTGATGCATTAGATAAGCGTCGTTTTGAGGGGCTTACCGATAGTAAATTGATTGATGGGCAAGGAACGCCACAGATCGATCTTGCGTTTGATAAGGAAGCGAAGACCTTAACAATCACCGATAATGGTATTGGTATGACCCGTGAAGAGGTGATTGAGAATATTGGAACAATTGCAAAATCAGGAACAAAGGCATTTTTGGAGCGTTTAGAAGCGGATCAAAAAAATGCATCGCAACTGATAGGGCAGTTTGGTGTTGGGTTCTATTCCGCCTTTATCGTAGCGCATGAAATTGAGTTGATTACCCGTAAAGCGGGAACCGATGAGAGTGAAGCGACTCATTGGCAATCAAAAGGGGAGGGAGAATTTACCCTAACGCAAACAACGCGTGATAGAGCAGGAACGACAGTTATTCTACATATGCGTGAAGATGATCTCGATCTTCTCAATGAGTGGTCGATCCGCGATATTGTAAAAAAATATTCAGATCATATCGCTTATCCCATTATGATGGGGGTTGAGAAGCCCATTCCACCGAAAGAGGGGGAAGAGGCCGACGATCTTAAGCATGAGATTGTAATTGAGCAGATCAACTCTGCAGAATCTCTCTGGCAGAGAGAGCGTTCTGAGATTAGTGATGAGGAGTATATCGCTTTTTATAAAGAGTTAACTCATGACTATACCGATCCTCTCTCTTGGAGTCATAATCGCGTTGAAGGTAATACGACCTATACCTCGCTGCTCTATGTTCCTGCCGTGGCACCGCGTGGCCTGTGGGATCAAGAGGTAAAATATGGTATCGATCTCTATGTTCAACGTGTCTTTATTATGGAGGGTTCCGATAAGTTAATTCCTCGCTATCTCCGTTTTATCCAAGGGGTTGTTGATACACAAGATCTACCACTCAATATCTCCCGAGAGATTCTCCAAAACTCAAGAACAATCGATACCATTCGTCAAGGATTGACACGCAGAAGTCTCTCAATGTTAGAGACACTCAGCCAAGATGAGGAGAAGTATCAAAAATTCTGGGGCGCATTTGGTCGCGTCTTAAAAGAGGGATTAGGGGAAGATTTCTCCAATCGAGAGAAGATTGCAAACTTACTACGTTTTGCTTCAACAACCACCGATGAAGAGACTGTTTCTCTTAAAGCTTATAAAGAGCGTATGCAAGAGGGACAGGATAAGATCTACTATATTACGGCAGATTCCCTCAATACCGCGAAAAATAGTCCTCACTTAGAGATCTTTAAGTCGAAAGGTATTGAAGTGATTCTCATGACCGATGTGATTGATGATTGGATGACAGGTTTCCTCCATGAGTTTGATGGCACTCCGATGGTGAACGTTGCTAAAGGTGATATTGAGCTCGACAAAGAGCAGGAAGCAGAAGAGAAGCCGGCGGCAAATGAAGAGGAAGTGAAGCTAATCGATCGTGTTCAGAAGGTGTTAGGGGATCGTGTTGAGAGTGTTAAGATCTCAAAACGTCTTACAGACTCGGCTTCAGTTTTAGTTCGTAATGAGCATGCGTTAAGTGGTCATTTTGAGAAGATGTTGAAGGAAGCAGGTCACGATGTGCCTTCAGTTAAACCTTGGTTGGAGATCAATCCAAAGCATCCTCTTTTAGTGAAGTTGAGCAAAACAGATGATGCTAAGGTAGAAGAGGATATCGCAATGCTCGTCTATGAAGAGGCGCAGCTCTTAGAGGGCGCACAGCTCGATAATCCCTCTGAGTTTGTAGCGCGACTCAATCGACTGATGAATGCCTAGAGATACGTAGAGATACGTAGAAATTAAGAGAAGATCTTCAAATTGATGAGGCTCAGATTGCGGCTCAAATTGAGCTTCAAGTTGAGATTCAAGTTGAGATTCAAATTAAGGTTTAGATTGAAGCCGTATAGCAGGCGATTCTCTTAGTAGTAGATTCTTAAAATAGATCCTTTATTGTGGCGCAATGTTATGATAAAGGGTCTTTTTTATTCACTTCTTAAGGCGTAGCTCTAGAAGGATTTTTCTAGGGCTCCGATCGATTGATCGGGAGGAGAGGTGTGGACCAAATCTTATCGTCTGCCTGTAATTCTTTCCATCTCTCTATTAGGAGAGTGGGCGCTGGATTTCCAGCTAACTGATTGGTCCGAACCCAATCAACATCAATTAGCGCACAAAGCAGTGCTGTATCGAGTTCTCCTGAGATTTTGTGCCATTGCCGAATTGTTGGTTGCCGTTCAATTTTTAATTGAAGAGGGAGGAGTGAGCCGACAATATAGTAGCCATGATCAGGATCATGCCAAACTTGCTTCATCCCGGGAATATGATTTAACCATTGAGAGCGAAGATCATGGAGGGGGATTTTAAAAAGCTCTGAGGCAATTTGGTGCCAAATTGTAGAGAAGGTACTATTAAATTTCTGATTTTTCTGTAATTCAGGGGTTGTGGCTTTCACCCTTTGAAAGAGCGTTTTAAAGGTTGCTCTTTTGATCTTATCAAAGAGTTCTTCGGTGATTCCGCGTAACTCAAAGTCTCGGCAATTGCTATTCCAGATCTCTAGAAGTTGAGGAAGTAGCTCCTCCATTAAAGTGAGCATCTTAACTGCATTTTCAGAAGAGAAGTGCGGATCTTTTTTTAATCTCTCTAAAATATTTGAGATGATTGTTAAATCATTTTTATAAATTAGCCAATCTCTAGGGGTCAGTTCTGAACGCTGTTTTAATATCTCTAAGATCTCATCCATCTCTTCGAAGAGGATATGGGGCCGATGATATTGAGGATCTAGCATCATGCAATTGATGCCCTCATTTTGCTGATCACCCTTTTTATGGAGCATTTTATGGAGCAAAATAGTTAATCGGCGTAGACGAGCATTAAATTTCTCTGTTGAAGAACCCCCATCAGGATCAAGTGCTTCAGGCGGGAAGTGATAAGGCCATTTTTGATAAATTTGTGCTAAGAGTGAGGCGAAAGTCTGACCAAAAGGTTGAAGATAGTGATTTAGTAATATCTGATGATCGCTATTATTATCCGAGATAGGAATGAGGATGGGGCGATCTGCCTCAACAGTAAAGAGATATCCGCATGAAATTAAGATAAGTTGTTCTGTTAGAAGATTTGCTTGTGCCGGCAATATTGTAGAGATTTTTTGTCGAGGATCGAGTAGTAAGGATTTGATCTGGAGCTCTTTTAAGCAGATATCGAGATTCTGCTCTAAGCTCTTTTTAACTGCCGGCAGTGAAAGATCTTCTAATTGATATTGGTAGTAATGCTCGGGAGGTGAAAATTGAATATCTTCCCCTGATCCATTCGCGCTTTTTTTCTGCGTCTCTGCTTCATCGATGGAGAGTGACTGAGGTTGTGCTGATGATTTTATTGTCTGTTCTCGATGAGTATCGATTGTTGGAAAGATCTCCTCTTTATGTAAAAGATCGTAGGGATTGATATTGAGATGCTGGATTGGTAATAATCCTTTGAATGCATTGGTCAGATGGTAGCGATCTTCGACAACATCGGCTCTTTGATCAATTAAGACTAATGTAGGGTGATCTAAATGGTGATTAAGTTGCTTGATTGAGGTAATGATCTCGAATTTAGTGGGAATATTGAGGTGTTGAAGAATCTTTGTCAGATAGTGAGAGATAGCGTCGGTAGAGATATTTTGACAGAGGCGATGATCGAGTAATGCAACCTTTTTTAGTGGCGGAATGGAGGGCGAGTAGCTTTTACTTTTAGGTTTTATGAGGATTTTCGAGTTTTTTGAGCTTTTTGAGGAGACATTTACGCGCGCCTTTGTCTGTGTGGGGAGTTTCATTAGTTTTAATTCTTTAGGAGAGAGCTGAAAACCATACTGTTTAGCAAGTGCGATAAACCTTTGCTGGACAGGCCCTAAAATTGCCGGCCAACTCTGTCGGCAGTTCTCATAAGATTTTAGATCAATAAAGGGGCGGGTAAGGCGATAGCGAGAGTTTTTAGCTATCTCTTGATAGAGTGGCGCTGTTGCAGAAATTTCGTGAGAGGCACGGGTTAATCTTGTCTCTTTAATCGCCCAATAATCTCTTAGGAATTGACGATCTCTCTCTCGTCCACTCTGCTCCATATTAAATTCAACTTCTCGCAGTAAAACGTTATGGTGAAAAAGAGAGATTTCTGTAATTGTTTGTTGATTTTGCGGAGAGTTTAGTTGCTGTGTTGCGCAATCGATAGCAAGAGCCTGAATGATTCCGGGTTGTGATGCTTTTTTCCAATGATGAAGGAGGAGAAGAGGACGGCCTAATGTATGGAAATTTCCATAATGAGAGGCATCAGCAAGACTTTTGCGAAAGAGGAGTCGAATCCAGATGGGATAGAATTGAGGATTGATAAGAACAGGTTCAACAAGAAGAGGTTTATGATCCGGCCCAAGGAGCGTTGGTGGTCTCTCATGGGCTTCATCAAGCGCTATAAAGAGAAAATTCTGCTCTAAAAAGGTCTTATGAAGATAGGGGAAGGGGGCTAAGCTTTTTCGCTGGAGAGCGCTGCTACCCTCGGAGATTTGGGGATATTTCTCATCTTGCCATTTGCGCCAGTGATTTTGACCTTTAGGAAGATGGTAGCGGTAGACAGGTAATCTCTTTGCTAGGCCTAGATCCACCTCATTATGATTAAAGTAGGTATCTGAGAGGCGTAATATTGCTCGCATCTCCTCCTTATCCCTCTTATCCTCCTTATGTGCCTGCCTATCATTATGTCTCTGCAATGGGGAATTTTTAGAATCAGAGAGAGTATTTAAAGTGCTAAGGAGACTCTGTTTAATTTTTTCGCCTGTCATGATGATCAGCTCCTAAAATGTCAGAATGTTTTAGAGAATTTTCCAAATAATGAGAGAAGGTGAGGTAAGGTCAGGTAAGGTTAGAGGGGGAGATGAGAGGCAGGAGTGGGGTTATCATCATGCTTCATCAGTGTCATCAGGGGTATCGGAGTTATCCAAATCATTCCAATTTTCATAAGATTTTAGAGGAGAGTATTGGCTCTGTAAGATTTCAATTAAGTGGAGGAATCCAGGGCTAAGTTGCTCTTTCTCTTGATGGTGTAGTGCTGAGCTTAGAAGAATAATATCGGCCTTTAAAGGAGGCAAGGCTTCCATAAAATCGGCGTTATACCCTAATAATGTGCCGGGCGCATGTGGATCGAAGAGATTGATAAGAATAAGCTTTATCTCGCTGCCCTCATGTTTTCGTATTCTTGCCAATTTTTCTCTCAATTTATCGGGATAGAGGGTAGTACTCTCGGCGGTAGAGATCTCCCCTAAGTATTGGGGCTCATCTATTTGTTGATCTTGGCTGCTATGGTTACTATTCGTTTCTGTCGCTCTCTTATTCTCCCACAAGGAGTGTTCATGGTTGGTTTCCCGCATATAGCCCGGAGACCAGAATTTGACATCGATGCGAAAAGGGGTACCCACAATGGCGAGATCATACTCTTCATAAGTTTGCGCTGAGAGAGGCTCAAAAGTGGTTTCGATATGGCAGCTATCAAAGAGTGCCTTAACGGCATATTCACCAGCACGACCTTTAAAGATGCGTTGAAGGATATGGGGGTGAAGCGCATACTCATATTGTTGCGCTTGAGTTGGCAAAAGGGTATTGAGAAAACCTTGTGCACGAAATTGAAACAAAATTTTACTATGACGATTTAAAATATCGTAACTCCGATCGAGATCATAATGGTAACGACCTCTCCCGGGTGATGTGAAGAATTTCCAAGGTTTTTGGGTATACCAAATATATTGTAAACGCTTAGTTAAGTAGTGAGAATCGGTTGAGTGGGGCATTTTAAGCAGATCTTCACGCTCTACTTGAGGGAGTTTAAAGCAAGCCCATTGGGAGAGTTTCATTTTAAGATGTGATAATAGCTCTCTTATTTTAGGATGATTCCCCTTATAGCGAATTGCTTCATCTTCCATACACCATTGATAGTTATGTTGAAGCACGGCGATCCCCAGTTGTTGCCACGCACGTTTCACAATCTCTAAATCTTCAAGATTCTCTTGATGCCGTAACTCTTGTAGCAAGGAGATGAAGAGCGACTCTACAACATAACGAATCGACTCTCCCGATTGCTCTTCAGTGAGAAGCATCTCAATATGGCTCTCAAGCTGATTATTTTTCTGATATTGTACTGCTTGATCAATAATCTCTCGATTGAGTTGGCTAATGAGATCGGCATTATTTTGATAGCAGTAGGTCGCGGTAAAATCAGCAATATTCTCTGCTAGAGACTCATTGGCATAGATCTCGATATTTTGAGAAAAATTCCAAACTCGCTCTAATCGACCGATCTGTTGTTGTAGATTCGCCATGATATTGAGTAGATAATCCTCACTCTTTTTATAAGTTTTATTAAGGTCAGTTAGGGAGCGATCACCTAAGATCTGCGCAATATTTTGGGCTAATTGGCTCTTTTGAATAAAGCGGTTTTGAAAAAGTTTCTGCAGATCGCGAATCATCTTAATCGCCGGATCCTCTTTTATCTTGTAGAGGAGATTTTGTTGTTGATCATAAGGCATCACACCTTCCGAGATATTGCCCATTCCATCGAAAAAATTCTCCTTTTTACTAAAAAAGTAGTGATGCTCTTCAAGCAGATAGATGATAGAGAGATCTTGGGTCTTTCCTGAACTATCTTCAAAGTGAAAATTGATCCCGTTAGAGGATGAGTTTGCTTGTGTCATCAGGAGGATGGGGACATTACATCGGAAAAGCTCACGATAGTAGCGTTGAAAGTGAGGAAGCTTTTGAACTTTTGCATTGAGAAACCAGAGAATAAGGGGACGATTGTTTACCTCAAGATAGTAGAGATAATTCGATAAGGCTTTCTCCGTGGCTCCTTTATCTAGATTGAGTTCTGCTATAGCTTGGCGCCAGCGTTGGTATGGATTCAGGGCGACAGGTATCATCTGTTTTGAGGGTGAGAGTGAAAGATCGCTAAAAAGATCAGGTTCAATAGCGGGTGAGTTCTCCATTGGTATGGCAGGATGATTATGATCGATGGAGAAGATCTTAAGCCATGGAAGATATTGCTGACTTATTGGGCGATCTGGATGTTTAAACCAATGATAAAGCGCTCTAAAGGAGTTACAAAAGGCGATCTGCCCAAGATGCATCTCTTTATAGCTAGCGATTTTTAATAACTCAAGCTGTTTACTAAAGAGCGCTTGTCGGAATTGGTATGTCTTCGATACCTTCGATTCTTTTGATCGATTTCGCCGATATATTGAATCGAGGGAGGTTGAGTTGAGAGAAATCATTTCAGCAAATGGATTGTAGCGCTCTTGATCGGAAAGAATCTCTGCGGGTAATGTGTGATAGAAAATGCTCTCCCACTCTAAATGAGCACTTTGTGGCAATGACAAAGTTTCTGATGGAATAAAATTGGGAAAGAGAGGGTCTTGTGCGTAGTCGTTGTGAGCCTCTTTTTCAAATTGTGTCTGCAATCGCGTATTGATATGTGTGCTCTTTTTAATAGGTTTACCATTAAATTCGGTAATAAAGAGTAAGCCGCGACTGCTTCGATAACCTCTCTTTTTATCGATAAGAGATTGAATCATTGTTTTTTGAAGCTGAATCATCTCCTGATTATCAAAATAGGGGATAGGCGATTTGAGATATAGCGCCTTCTCCTTATCGGGGATTTTATAACCAAAGCTATCGGTAGAGAGATTAGGTGTTCGCAGTTCTGCGATGTAGGGGAGCACCTGCATCAGCCAAGGAAGATCAAAATTGGAGATCACTCTAGGAATATAGGCGGTAGCCGAGAGCGCAATAATCAGATTTCGAGAAGCGAGATCTAATAAGATACCGTCAGGTGTTGTCTGCATGGAGGCGCGTTTAATGTTGAGTCGCCGAAGATCAAAGGCATTATTATCATTATCGATTGCCCAGGTGGTAAATCCGGTGAGATTCTCATAAGTTTTAGGGATCTGCCCATTAAGACCGATTCTTTTAAGCTCCGGAAGATTCATCGCAACTTGTAAATAGGGGTAGAGATAAGGGAGAACTCTTGCATAATAGCTCTCTTTCCCATCATTTTTTTCATTGAGAAGATCCTTAATAATTCTCTGGGAAAGAGGAATAGGGTAAGGGTCTTTCTTGCCATATTTCTCATCGATATAGTGTAATTCTCGAATAAAGCGACTTAGGTAATTCTCTAAAATTCGCATAAAGTGGTAGAGAGGAATCTTTTGAGAGGTTGATGGAATCAATTCTTTATGAGGATAGAGAACAAGGGTATCCTCCTCATTGATCAGTGAGAGATAGGCATTACTGATTAGTTGGTCAGCACGGAAAAGGTAGCGCATCTCAAAGGCATCAGTCTTTTGTGACAGCGATTTAGGAATAAGGAGATTACGTCTATTAGCCGTTAAGGGAGGAATATTGGCCTGATCAAGGGCTGTGGCAAATTGCTCGCTTAAATTAATTAATCGTTGAGAAGCCTCCCGATGATAGGGCATTGAACGATCTAAAATCTCTTTGGAATCTACTAAGAGCTGCCCAATGCACTCCATCATATTTTGGATCGGGAAATCGGTAGAGAGAAGCTTTTGTAACACATCAGATTGATAATCAAACTCATCGATAAAGATCACGTAATCGCGTAAACTCTTCTGGGAGAAGCGTTGTTGCTGTACACCATCATAAAAACCGTAAAAGAATTTCTGAGTGGTCATTATTAGGAGATCATGTTTTTGATCTTGAAAGCAGATTCCTGGCAACAGTTGCTGAATGAGCGGGTTTTTCCGCAATATCTTTTGGGAATCTTCATCACTCTCTAGAAGTGTCTTAATAAGTGATTGTTCAAATAGACTACAGACTCGGGTTAGCTGTTCTTGCTTCTCAGAGGGGGGCTGTGCTGATTCTTGATAAGGCTCATAGTTATAGTAGATCTTTTGGCAGTAACTTAACCATTGCTCCGCAGTTTTTTGGGTGATCGCTTTTTGAAGCTTTAGGTTACGGATTGCTTTGAAAACTCTTTTGGTTGCTGCATTGATCTTCTGTTTTGAAAGATAAGTGGGCATTGGAGAGTCCTCCTCTTTCTCATGGGGAAGAGGAAGATTGCAAATAACATGGGTTAATAGCTGCTGTTGTGGGTAGAGTAGCGTCGCTTTAAAATTTGGCAGCAACTTCCCTTGATCATTGTGATCACCGTTGGGATCGTTAGTGGGAGCAGCTTGGGTCAAATTATGGTAGAGATCTAAAATAATATTCCAGCGGTGGGTGATGAAGATCGCTTTTTTACCCCTATTTTTAATCTCTTGGAGAATCGGAAGAGCCGTCAAATCATCATGCGCACTATAGAGCGAGCTAGTTTTCCCCAATCCTGTCGGGCCGTTGAAGAGGGAGAAGCCAGCAATTCCTTTCTCTCCATTGAGTGCAATATTCTGTTTTAAGATCTCAGCAAAGAGGGCATTATAGGAGTAGACGGGAGATGGTTGCGCCATGGTATAACCCTTACTTATCTAGTAGTTATTGAGATTAACGGATTGTTAATACTCTTTCTTGCTCTTTCATACCCTTTCAATTCTACTAAAGTAATGTATCAATATTGCAACATGGCAACATGGCAGCGAGGAAGCGAGGAAGCGAGGAAGCGCTATTGCTGATTTAGTGTTGATCTAGTTTATAATTCTGCACGAATAACGAATAACGAATAACGAATAACTAACGACTAATCCGTTCTCTATGAACTATTAATCGTTAGTCATTCATATCCTGACCATTAGCGCTAAATTGCTAGCGGTTAATTGTTGGGTAATCAACCATCGTTGATGGGATCGATGGGATCTATAAGATCTCTCTTCTATGGGAGATCTCGAATATCGGCGATCGGCTCATCACCTGTCATAAGTGGAGAGTTAAAATAGCGGATAATAGCTTCTGCCGCTTGATGCGGGGAGAGGAGCTGATTTTGCTCTTTAAGCTGTAAGAAGCGCTCAATATGGGGAAATGCCGTTGGGGAGCTTGCTCGGATCTCCACTTGCATATCGGTATCGATGACACCGGGAGCGAGTGCAGTGACATAGATGGGGTGTTGATGCTGCTTTTGCTCTAAATGGAGTGCTCGGCTAAAGTGGTCGATTGCCGCCTTTGTCGCACAATAGATCGACCAACCGGAGTAGACATGGCGTCCGGCGCCGGACGAGATATTGACAATCCGCTTCATAATAGGAAGGTTCTGTGTCGCTTCGACAAATCGATTACTCAATTCAATCGGTGCTTTAATATTGATATCGATCGCCTTTGCAATGACACTACTATCAAGTTTACCAATCTGTTCGATAGGTTGAACGACGCCGGCGTTATTAATTAAGGTGATCTCTGAGGCGATATGAAGGTAGGGTTCGAGCCATGCCATAACTTGTTCTGTCGCTCCCGGTTGAGTCAGATCAAGTGCGATATGATTCGGTAGTTGATCGGGATTATTCCGAGAAACTCGGAGGACTTTATAATCTTCCGCTTCTAAAATAGTCGCTAATGCGTGACCAATTCCTCTCGATCCGCCGGTAATAATATAGATTTTCATCAACAACTCCTTCTCTCTTATTTAATGATTGATCGTTAACATTAATCTTTCACATCGATTTTCAATATTGATTTTTAACGCTAATATTGAGCACTCATCCTTAATGTTGATTCTTAATGTCGATCTTCAAATATTCCACTCATTGTAGGGGAGATTGTGCTATTTATGAAGTATTCAGAGATAGCCTTTCATGTATAATAAGATTTTTTTATACTAACCGAGTAGTAGGCATAATTAGATAGGTGGAATGAGTTATGAAAAGATCGAAGCGCTTAGTAACGGCAGCACTCTTTTGGTTTGCATCGTGTGCGATGGCAGAGCAACTCTATATTAGCGATAAACTACAAGCCCCTATTAGAGCCGGTGCCGGAGATAATTATCGAATTACTAAGATGATTAATGCCGGAGAGCCGGTTGTAAAATTAGCTGAGCGTAATGGCTACTATCAGATTCGCTATGATGGCAATAAGACCGGCTGGATCTATAACACCTTTTTGATGAATGAGCCGAGTGCGCGAAACTATATTGAAGAGGCGAAGAATCGTTATGAGCCACTCTTGCAGGAAAATAGAGCCTTAGAAGAGGAGATAGAGCGCTTAAAAGAGGCGCAGATGCAAGCACTCAATCGAGCGCAACAAGATAAAGAGTCACTTCTCAATGAGCTAGAGGTCTTAACCGCTGAAAATCAAGCCTTACAATCGGAGATTGTCGAGTTGCGAACCCTCAATGCAAGAGAGATTGAGTTAGCACAGGAGAATGATGCGCTCAATCGTCGAGATCATGTTCAAAAGGTGGAGATCACAACATTAAAGCAGGAAAATGCGCGTCTTCAGTCGGTCAATCGAAGTAGTGAATGGACGGCGGGAGCATTGATTCTTTTAGGAGGAATTATCTTAGGAACCTCGATTTTGCCACGCCTCTTTGCAAAAACGCGCCGGAAAAGAACTTGGGATTTTTAAGTTTTTTCAAAAGAGGGTATTGACACGATTCCCAATACCCGTTTTAATAAAGAATGCCGATTTGACACAGCTTGCGGGCAATGAACAGCTAAAGCGTGATATAGAAGATGAGTTAGATCTTGATAAAAAGAGTCTAAGCCTCTATACCAGAATTAGCCAAATAGCCCGTAACTTCTTTGAGGTTACGGGTTTTTCATATTATTAGAAAAAATATCAAAAAATATCAGAAAAACGGTTGAAGCGCTTTTGTAGATAACTGACTGAACTTAACAGAATTTGATAAAAGCACTTAAAAACATTTATAAGCAACTCTTTAGATAGAAAAGGAATAGCATCGATGAAAACAGTTTTAAAGAAATTAGCATTTGTCTCGCTAATAGGGAGTTCACTCGTCTTAGCAGGTTGTAATAAAGATGATCAGGTGGATGAAGCTGATCGTAAGAAAATTCGGATCGGGACAACAGTGGGTGACTTTGCTGATATGGTGACCGATTCTGTTAAACCACAATTGGAAGAGAAGGGATATCAGGTAGAGTTAGTTGTTTTTACCGATTATGTTCAGCCTAATCATGCGCTGGCAGATGGTTCGATCGAGATCAATACCTTCCAACATCTTCCTTATCTTAACTCCTTTAAAACACTACATAAGCTCGATCTAACAGAAGTTTTTCAGATCCCAACAGGTCCTTTAGGGATCTATAGCGGTAAGAAGAAGAGTTTAGATCAGCTCGGTGAAGGAGCGAAATTTGCAGTTCCTAATGATCCGAGTAACTTCTCTCGTTCATTAGCGCTATTGGTAGATGCAGGTTTAATTACGCTCAAACCAGGGACCGATTCTTTGAAAGCCGTTGCAGCGGATATTGCTGATAATCCTCATAATATTGAATTAGTGATGATTGAGGCGCCTCAATTACCGCGTGTTCGTGATGATCTCGATTATGTCATTATTCCTGGGAACTATGCTGCAAGCTCTAAAATTCCCTTTAGTGAAGCGCTCTTTACGGATCCAGGATTTGCCTTTATCAACTGGGCTGCGGTAAAGAGTAAAGATGTGGATGCGCCTTGGTTAAAAGATGTAAAAGAGGCTTATAACTCCGATGCATTTAAAGCTTATGCTGCGGAACGCTTTGCCGGTTATAAATATCCAGCAGCATGGGACGAGGCGACAAAGTAGGCTATTGACTCAAGCTTCTTCCTAAATGATGCGAGATTAAGTTTGAACTTACAATCATTAAATTTAAGTAATAAGCTAATCGAAGTAGCTAATCGGAGTAGCTAATCGGAGTTAGGGTGTAATATTACTGAATTATTACGATGTTATTATCGAATTAGAGGCGATCGAAAGATCGCCTTTTTTGTGTCAGCCATTTTTGTATCAGTCACTTTTAGGGGCGATTGTCGAGGGCGGATCAATTGTTAGATGTTGCCTCATAGACTAACTTGTAGGTTTTATATGCTGATTCATATGTAGATTCATATGTAGATTCATATGTTGATTAGAAAAATAGTACAAAAAAGCATTGTAATCTTCTTAAGATTGTATTATTGTACTACTACGCTAATACAGAAGAGGGGCATTAAATAATCAATTCGCTTCTCTTCTTATTTTTATAACAGGATTAAAATCGTAGAAGAGGCATCGACAATGATGAAAAGTAGTCGCTTAAAAATCGCTATCCAGAAGTCAGGACGTTTAAGTGAAGAATCTCAGGAGTTACTTGAGAAGAGTGGACTTAAGATTAATATGACCAAAGATAAGCTGATCGCTCATGTAGAGAATATGCCGATCGATATTCTACGAGTCCGCGATGATGATATCCCGGGATTAGTCTTTGATGGTGTTGTTGATCTCGGAATTGTTGGACAAAATGTATTAGAGGAGGTGGCCCTTGGTCGTAAAGAGTCGATCGAATCTCTCTATCGTGTCAAACAGGTTCTTCCATTTGGAGGATGCCGACTCTCATTAGCGCTGCCTAAGAGCTGTGATTATCAAGGTATTGAGGATTTTCAAGGCTTACGGGTGGCAACTTCTTTTCCGAATCTCCTCGATCGTTATTTAAAGGCGAAGGAGATCAATTATAAGAGCTCTCTCTTAACAGGATCTGTTGAAGTTGCGCCGCGAGCAGGTTTGGCGGATGCAATTTGTGATCTTGTCTCTTCAGGAGCGACGCTAGAAGCAAATGGTCTAAAAGAGGTTGAGGTGATCTTCCGCTCTAAAGCTTGTCTTATTGAGACCAATGTTGAGATGAGTGCCGAGAAAAAGGCGCTAATTGCCAAAATTATGCCGAGAATTCAGAGTGTGATTCAGGCAAATGAATCGAAATATATTATGTTACACGCCCCTAAGGATCGTTTAGAGGAGATTACTAAGCTACTTCCAGGTGCTGAAAATCCAACCATTCTCCCTTTAGCGACGGATCAATCTCGCGTTGCGGTTCACGTTGTCAGTAGTGAAGTGCTCTTTTGGGAGACGATGGAAGCGCTGAAAGCGAAAGGGGCAAGTTCTATCTTAGTCCTACCGATTGAGAAGATGATGGAGTAATGTCATGTTTAATATGTCACGCTTAATCGGATAGTCCGTAGAGAGATGCGATATGATGAGAGATCGTGAGATATTATCTAGGGTGCATTATGTGCAACAACTAGACGATAATTAATCCAATGATAATTAACCCAATGATAATTGGCTAATTGACTAAATGACTAAATGATCATTGGAAGAGAACGATTAGAATTAAATCCATTAGTAATTAAGAGAGAGTGGAGAGAGCGGAAAAAATGGAGAAAATTATTTGGAATTCTCTGTCAGAAGCAGAACAGAGAGCAGCTTTAGAGCGCCCCGCAGAGCGAGCCGCAGCTGAGATCAAAACAATTGTTGCAGAGATTGGCGCAAGGGTAAAAGAAGAGGGTGATCGTGCCGTTATAGCACTGACAGAGCAGTTCGATCAGGTTACAGTAACAGATCTATCTGTTGGCAAAGAGGCCTTTATTGCCGCTGAATCACGCCTCTCTTCACAATTTAAGCAGGCGATTGAACGAGCGTATCGCAATATCAAGAAATTTCATGAGGCTCAAAAGCAACCGAAGATTGCAGTGGAGACAGAAGAGGGGGTCTATTGTGAGGTCTTAACACGAGCGATTGAATCTGTCGGTCTCTATATCCCAGGGGGGACAGCGCCACTCTTTTCAACAGTCTTGATGTTGGCAATTCCCGCTAAAATTGCAGGATGTGGTGAGATTGTTCTTGCCTCTCCGCCTCCGATTGCAGATGAGATTCTCTATGCAGCACAACTTTGTGGAATCGATAAGATCTATCAGATGGGGGGCGCACAAGCGATCTTTGCCCTAGGTTTAGGAAGCGAGAGCGTTATAAAGGTTGATAAGATCTTTGGTCCCGGCAACAGCTTTGTAACAGAAGCAAAGCGTCAAATTAGTCAGATGCCGGGAGGCGCTGCTATCGATATGCCGGCAGGACCATCCGAAGTCTTAATTATCGCGGATCAATCTGCTAATCCCGCCTTTGTAGCGGCAGATCTTCTCTCTCAAGCAGAGCATGGTGCTGACTCCCAGGTGATCTTAGTAACCCCTTCAGCGCCCTTGATCGATGCAGTAGAGCGTGAGATTGAGAAGCAACTGCAACAACTAGGGCGCGCAGAGACCGCAAGAGCTGCTTTGCAACATAGCCGCTCGATCTTAGTCGATGATTTAACCGAAGCAGTGGCAGTTAGTAATCGTTATGCGCCGGAGCATCTAATTATTCAGACAGAAAATGCCGAAGCGTGGGTTGATCAAATTATGCATGCGGGATCTCTCTTCTTAGGCGCTTACTCGCCGGAATCGATGGGCGATTACGCATCGGGAACGAACCATGTTCTTCCAACTTATGGCTATGCTAGGACCTATTCAAGTTTAGGTTTAGCCGATTTTAGTAAGCGTATGACGGTTCAACGTCTAACGAAAGAGGGTTTTTCACGTCTAGGGCCGACAGTGGCACTTCTTGCGGAAAAAGAGCAGTTAGATGCTCATAAATTAGCAGTTGAAGTAAGACTCCAAGCATTAGCTGAAACGTTCACAGGAGCGTTAACAGGAGCGTTAATAGAAGAGGAGAGGGGAAATAATGAGTAGAGAGGTAGCAGAAGCGATGAAAGATCAGAAAAAGAGTGGCTCACTATCGAAAGAGGCAGGGAGTGTTGTGGCGTTGAGTCGTCGCTCTGTTCAGAAATCTCAGCCCTATATTGCGCCATCACGAGATTATAGTGGCAATGAGATCTATCTCGATGCGAATGAGAATCCTTATGCTGCACCCATTTCACTAGAGATGATGATGAATCGTTACCCCGACTCCCAGCCGGAGAGAGTGATTGAGCGTTATGCCCAATTTCTAGGGGTCGATAGAGCGGAAGTTTTAGTTACATTAGGGGGTGATTCTGCCATTGAGCTTTTGATTAAAGCTTTTTGTGAGCCGAAAGAGGATAAGTTACTCTACCTTCCTCCCACCTTCGGAATGTATCAAGTCACCTGTGATCTTTATGATGTCGAGACGGTGATGGTGCCGCTCCGAGAGGATTTCTCACTCGATCTAGAGACGCTTCTTGCAAAGCTCGATGGCATTAAGATGCTTTTTCTCTGTAGCCCCAATAATCCCACCGGCAATGTGATTCCCACGAAGGAGATTGAGGCTATTTTGGAGGCGACGCGCAATAAGACAATCGTGGTTCTTGATGAAGCTTATATTGAATTTAGTGATCAAGCCTCCTTTGCTACCCGAGTTAAAGAGTATCCTCATCTTGCTTTAGTGCGGACACTCTCTAAAGCTTTTGCTTTAGCGGGTATTCGGATGGGCTTTGTAGTTGCTGATCGAGGATTGATCGATATCCTACGCCGAGTGATTGCGCCTTATCCGCTTCCAGTACCGGCAATTGCCGCGGCAGAGGCGACGCTTACAGCAGAAGGAATTGCTACTATGAAGGAGAGCCGAGCGAAGATATTAAAGAGTCGAGAGGCATTAAAAGAAGCATTAGCTGCAATCTCTATTGTTGAGCGAATCTATCCATCGGCAGCCAATTTCTTATTGGTGAAAGTGCAGGACTCCCAATCACTCTTTGATTATCTCTCTAAGGAGGGAATCTTTGTCCGCTATCAAAGTTCGCCGGCACTTGCGAATATGTTACGAATCTCTGTCGGATTGCCGGAAGAGAATGATGCTTTAATTGCCGCAATGAATCGCTATGCGGAGAGTTTAACGATTTAACTTTAATGATTTAATAGACTTATAAAAGATTATAAAAATTGAGGAAGAAGAGGATTTTAATGCAGAACATTCTATTTATTGATCGAGACGGAACTTTAATTGATGAGCCAAAGAGTGATTTTCAGGTGGATTCATTAGAGAAATTGCTATTTGAACCTAAAGTAATTCCGGCACTTTTAGAGTTACAAAATGCAGGCTATCGCTTTGTGATTGTCTCTAATCAAGATGGTTTAGGCACGCCGAGCAATCCACAAGATAAGTTTGATCTTGTACATGAGCGAATGATGGAGACCTTTGCTTCACAAGGCATTCTCTTTGATGATGTTTTACTCTGTCCCCATTTTTCGGAAGATAGTTGTGAGTGTCGTAAACCAAAGACCGGTATGGTGACTCGCTACTTAGAGGAGAAGCTCTTTAATCCTGAAAATAGCTATGTGATTGGTGATCGAGAAACCGATCTTGGCCTTGCTGAAAATATGGGGATTGAAGGGATCTTATACCATCGTGAAAAGATGGATTGGCCCTTGATTGTTGAGCGATTGATCGACAAAGGAATTGTTAGAGAAGGGCATCAAGCTCGGAGTGCAAAGATCGCACGTAAGACAAAAGAGACCGATATTCAGATTGAACTCTTTTTAGATGAGACCGGTAGTAGTACGATTGAGACCGGTATTCCTTTCTTCAACCATATGCTCGATCAGATCGCAACTCATGGCGGTTTTCGGATGAATGTTGCGGTTGATGGTGATCTAGAGATTGATGATCACCATACTGTAGAAGATACTGGGATTGCACTTGGTGAAGCGCTTCGTGCTGCATTGGGAGATAAGCGAGGTATTGCCCGTTTTGGCTTTGTTCTACCGATGGATGAGTGTCGCGCATTTTGTACATTAGATCTCTCTGGCCGTCCCCATATCGATTTTGAAGCAACCTTTAATCGCGATATGATCGGCACCTTTAGTACAGAGATGGTTCCTCACTTCTTCCGCTCCTTGGCTTACGCATTAGGCTGTACGCTCCACTTGAAAGCAGAAGGGGTCAATACACACCATAAAATTGAGTCACTCTTTAAGGTATTTGGGCGGACATTGCGTCAAGCAATTAAGGTAGAGGGTGATCTATTGCCGAGCTCGAAAGGTCTACTTTAATCAATCTTGTCTCATCTTATTGACCAATCTGAATCTATCTTAAGTTATCTTGAGTCGTCTTGAGTCATATTAAGCTATCTCAATTAATAACAATAGCGCATAAACAACTTATCAATACCTTATCAATAACCTATAAAATTGCTACAAGGAGTAGCCCATGATTATTCCCGCTTTGGATCTTATTAATGGCGAAGTTGTGCGTCTCCAACAGGGTGACTATCAGCGCCAGACCACCTTCTCATACTCACCCGTTGAGCAGTTTCAACACTATGTTGATGCAGGCGCAGAATATCTCCATCTTGTGGATCTAGATGGCGCTAAAGATCCTGCGGCTAGGCAGCTTCCATTGATTGCAAAGATTGTTGAAGAGGTGAAAGCACCGATTCAAGTTGGCGGCGGGATTAGAACTGAAGCGGATATTAAAAACTTACTCAATATTGGTGTCTCTCGAGTTGTTGTCGGCTCTACGGCTGTTACAAATCCTGATGAAGTGATCCGTTGGTTTCAACAATTTGGAGGTGATCGTATTGTTTTAGCGCTCGATATTCGTATCGAAGAGGGCGTTAAAAAGGTTGCTCTCAGTGGTTGGTTAGAGACAAGTGAGCGTAGTTTAGAGGAGTTAATTGCTCTCTATGTGCCTTATGGTTTAAAGCATGTTTTATGCACTGATATCTCGCGCGATGGTATGTTGTCAGGATCGAATGTTCCGCTCTATCAGGAGCTTTCGGCCGAGTATCCCCATATTGCATTTCAATCCTCAGGTGGTATTGGCTCTCTGGCGGATATTGAAGCCTTAAAGGAGAGTCAAGTCGCGGGTGTTATTGTGGGACGCGCACTATTAGAAGGAAAATTTACCGCTGAGGAGGCGATCAGATGTTGGCAAAAATAGTAGCATGTTTAGATATTAAAGATGGCGTTGTGGTTAAAGGGACGCAATTTCGGAACCATGAAACGATGGGAGATGCGGCACTTTTAGCGAAGCGTTACTCCCAAGAGGGGGCCGATGAATTGGTGATTTATGATATTACCGCTTCGAGCAAAGGGGAGGTGGTTGATAAATCATGGGTAAAAGAGATTAAAGCATTGATCGATATTCCACTCTGTGTGGCAGGTGGCATTCGCTCGATCGAAGATGCTGCAGCGCTCTTTGCCAATGGGGCTGATAAAATCTCAATCAATTCACCGGCACTGGCAAATCCTCATCTGATTAATGAGTTAGTAGCAGCTTTTGGGAGTGATAAGATTGTTGTTGGGATCGATTCTTACTATGACAAAGCGCTAGATGATTATTTTGTCTATACGTTAACGGGAGATGAGGCGACAACAGCGAAGACTCAATGGCGTACCTTAGATTGGGTTGCCGAGGTTGAGAGCCGAGGTGCCGGTGAGATTGTCCTTAATATGATGAATCAAGATGGCGTGCGAGATGGTTATGATCTTGAGCAGTTAAAGGCAGTTAAAGCTGTTTGTAAGCGAGCTAAATTGATCGCTTCAGGCGGCGCAGGAAAGATGGAGCATTTTCGAGATGCCTATCTTATTGCCGGGGTTGATGGCACTTTAGGTGCGTCAGCATTTCATAAAGAGCTGATCAATATCACCGCGCTTAAAGAGTATCTTGTCGCAGCGGGGATTGAGGTGATTCCTGTAAAATCTGCTCAGCAGCAGGGGGAGAGAAAGATCTCGATAGAGGCAGCTCAAGAACTTATTGCCTCGGTAGATTGGCAGAAGGTAGAGCATCTTCTCCCGGTGATTGTGCAAGATTACTATTCTGCCGAAGTCTTGATGTTAGGCTATATGAATGCCGAAGCTTTAGAAGAGAGTTTAACGCAAGGGCGAGTTACCTTCTATTCCCGTACGAAAGAGCGTCTCTGGACAAAAGGGGAATCCTCGGGAAATTACTTAACCATTGTTGATTATGCACTCGACTGCGATCAAGATACTCTTCTCATTCTTGCTAAGCCAGAAGGGCCTACCTGTCATTTAGGGGAGATCAGCTGTTTTGAATCTTGCTCTAAAGAGGTTCCTTGGGTCTTCTTCTCTCGCCTAGAGTCTCTCTTAGCATCACGAAAAGGGGGAGATCCTGCAGAGTCGTATACCGCTTCACTCTATGCAAAGGGAACAAAGCGCATTGCCCAAAAAGTGGGGGAAGAGGGGGTTGAAGTTGCCTTAGCCGCGACAGTTCATGATGCCGAAGAAGTGATCTCTGAGATGGCAGATCTGCTCTACCATGCAACTGTCTTACTTCAGGATCAGGAGCTCTCTTGGAGCGATGTGTTGGCGAAGTTGGAAGAGCGAAATCGTTAAGCGTTGAGATCTTTTTGAAAATATTTAACATAATGCTTGCCTTTTTTTGAAAAGGCTCTATAATTACTAAATCAATTAGCGCGGGGTGGAGCAGTCTGGTAGCTCGTCGGGCTCATAACCCGAAGGTCGTTGGTTCAAATCCGGCCCCCGCAACCAAATTGAAAGGCTCACTAACAATGTTAGTGAGCTTTTTTTATTGACTATTATCCATTATGCTGTCTGTTCTATTTTATTCCTTAGATATTTAGGTATTGAGATATTTGGGGAATGTTTCAGAATGCAACAAGAGAAGGAGTACTAAATGATTGTTTATGGTATTAAAAATTGCGATACGATGAAGAAAGCATTTAATTGGTTAGATCTTCATAAGATCAGTTATCAGTTTCAAGATTATCGTAATCCCCCTTTGCCGGAGGCGACATTGAATCAATTGATCGATAAGATCGGTCTTGATAAATTGGTCAATAAACGGAGTACTTCTTGGCGCGCGCTCTCAGAGAGTGAAAAGGCGGCCGTGATGGAGAAAGAGAGTGCCATTGCAATTTTACAAGCTCATCCTACACTGATTAAACGCCCCGTTATCGTAACTGATGATCAAGCTTTTGTGGGCTTTTCTGAAGCGCTCTATAACGATCTTCTCTTAAAATAGTTCCGGTAAGCTTAAGTTTATATTAGGTAAATTGACTTCGGTTGGAAAGAAGGGGTTGAGGAAGTAAGTCCTCAGTGATCACTTTGAAAATTAGCAGGGTCCTATTGAAGAGTTATATTGATATTTTCGATATGACTCTGCTATCAATAATATGTATTACGTATCACGTGGTAGAGGATACGCCGATCTTGAGATTAGCGTTTCTTAGCTAACCAGATCGTTCGCCCGCCACAGCTCTGATCTTCTATCTTATACTGAATCAATCCAAATCCATGTTCAATAAAGAGCTGCCGATAATGATCGGGCGCAAGGCTTGCATGGTAGAGTGGATGACCATTAAATTCCCCAATCGCTTCGCCGTCATTAGCGCCTGTAGTAATAAGAAGAGGCGCACCCGGACGGCAATAGCGTTCAAATTTTTGAAAGAGCGCGATCTGATCCTCTGCCGGGAGGTGAAAGTAACTATCCCAGGCAATAATGCCGGAAAATTGTTGATCAAAAGCGATATCTCGCATATCTGCGATAATCCATTCAGCCGGCGCTCCTTTAAAGTTCTTCTTTGCAGCTTTAATAAAAGCTTTGGTGAAATCAACTCCTCTAATTTGGCAGCCATTTTCTAAGAGATAGTGCGCAATGGGGTATCCATCACCACATCCAAGATCTAACACTTCAGCCTTATTAGGAAGACTCTGATCTTCTGTTTTTTGAGGAATTAGATCGAGAAAACGATCGAGCCACGTCTTTTCGATAAAGGGAGATTCTGAACGTAATTTGCGCCATGCCTTAGCATAGCGCTTATAGATGATAGGGAGATAATCAGCAGAAGGGTGGGTCATAGGGGACTCTTTTTGATTCGTATAAGTGATTCTTGAAAATAGTTAACTTTCTCTCTTCTCAACCACAACCTCTTCTGCATTATTTTAATTGATGATCTTTCTATGATCGATTTCTAAATGAGACGCTATTCGATCTTCTCTTAACAATGTGCTTATCGTGCTGTTAATCCCTCTTCTGCAACATTACATTCTGTTGTAGAGTGATCAGTTGCTTCTGCGGTAGAAACTTCAGCATTGATAGCATTGTCAACATTGATTTCAGCACACTTTTTTTTAGGAAAACGTCTTTTTTGCTGAAAGCGGTTGTGAAGGTTGTTCGCTATAATCATACCACAGACAATAACAACCCCGAGCAATTCCACAATCTCAATAGCATGACCTTGGAACATTCTGATAATAATTGTCGTTACCGGCGCAAAGTTGATAAAGAGCACCGCATTGATCGGCGTTAAGATCTGTACCCCTTTATTCCAGCCGATTAGCGCAAAGAGACCGGGGAGAAAGATCATAAAGAGAAGCTCATATTTAACGGAGTAGATCTCCGGGAGTGTCGGCGGGGTAATTTTACCAAAGAACGTTCCCACCATAACAACAATAAAGGTTGTTGCCATACCATAGATAATAGAGAGCGTTGAGTAGCGTAAGACAGACCATTTCGGAAGACGTGATCCACCAATTGTATAAAGTGCCCATCCTAAAGCCGCTAAGAAGAGGAAGAAGAGTGGTAGCAAGCGATCACCGCTAAAGAGGGTGGAGAAATCACCATTTGTTACAACCAATGTAACCCCAAAGAACGCGATTAAGATGGTGCCTAGAGTAAAGTTACTCGGTCTTGAGCGGTAGTAAGCCCAAATTACAATCGCAGAGATAATAGGAACCGCAGCTTCCATAATTGAGGCGATAAGAACGCCGGGATCACCCAATTGATCTTGCCCGATAAACATCAAAAGATTGTAGACGGTAAAGCCCATCGATCCAAAAAACCAGATCATGAAGGTATGTCCTTCAGTTTTAAAGGCGGAAGCTCCCTCTTTATAGAGAAGGAGAAGCGATAAAATTAACGCCACTGGAAGATAGCGTAGGAGTGTGAAGTAGTAAGGATTCATCACCTTAAAGATCTCCGCGGCAACAGGGAACATTGCGCCCCAAGATGCACTTGCGATGATCAGTAAAATTACTCCATAAATTAGACTATGCCGACTTGCCATAATAATTCACCCCATCCTTGTCGATTATTCCACTATTTTTTCGTTGTTATCTGTTCATTGTTCTTTGTGCGTTGAGCATTGCCTCTGAAGCCTCTTCTGAAGCCCCTATTACCACAAGGCAGGCATCTCTTCGCAATGTGACTCAATTTAAACCTCTTTTCATATCTTGTAAAACGATTAATTATATTAGTTGCGATCATTTTTAGTGATGGATATAATATCTTCGCTATTGAACCAAAGAGGAGGCGGGTAGCTATGAATGGTCGTGATCTACGGATATTTACAAAAGTGGCGGAATTAGGCTCTATTAGTCATGCGGCAAAAGAGCTCAATTATGTACAATCAAATGTGAGTTCTCGGATTCAGAAGTTAGAGGAGGATCTCAATGTTACGCTCTTTTTTAGAAGTAAGCAGGGAATGCAATTGACGCCAGAAGGAAAGGTATTAATTGATATTGCTTATAAGATTATTGAACTTTCTGACAAGATGATGCAGCTTGCTCGCTCTGGTGGAAAACCTGTCGGGAAGTTAGAGATCGCTTCTGTTGAGACGGTGATTAAGTTGCCGCTTATTCTCTCTAAATTTAATAAAAATTATCCAACGGTCGATCTTCGTTTAGCAACCGGTGTGACAACGGAGCTTCGAGATAAGGTGCTCAACTATAAGCTAGATGGGGCATTTGTTACAAAGAGCCGTTTTACCAGTCATCCTGAATTGCGGGAGATAGATGTCTTTGAAGAGAAATTGGTACTGATTGCAGATCATCAGGCCGATAATATTGAGACGCTTTTAGAGATGCCCCTTTTAAGTTTTAGTGATGGCTGTGGGTATCGAGCAAAGTTCCAAGAGTGGTTAAAGACGATCCATTTTGAGCCCACAAAGAATATGGAGCTTGGAACATTAGAGACAACTTTAGGGAGCGTGATCTCTGGGTTAGGAATTGCTTATGTTCCCTATTCTGCAGTACAACATTATGAGCGTCAGGGATTAATCTTCTGCCATGAGCTATCGGCGCAATATAGTGAGATTACGACAACCTTTATCTATCGTGTTACTGAGGAGGTTAGCCCGGTATTGCAAGCCTTTGTTGAGACGATAGAGTTAGCAAAAGATGATGCGATTTCTCCTTTTTTCCGTTTTTAAGTTCTCAGGTGAAACTTAAGAGAGATTTGTGTTAACAGGTTGTTAATAGATTGTTAATAAATTGTTAATAGATTAGTAGAGATTAGATAGGGCCATTAAGGAGAAGCAATGGAAGCGATAGTGATCGTTTTAGTGATATTAGTAGCCTTTAGCGCATTGCGTTTTGCTTTAGGTTTTGTTGGGAAGATTGCTTCAATCTTTATTAAGTTAGTGATGCGTCTTGTAATGATTTTAATCTTTCTCGGAGTTGTTCTCTGGGTCTTAGATTATTATCGAATCTGGAGTTTTAAAGAGGCGCGTCAGATGGTGGAGCAGCAGACTGATGGCTTCGAGCTTCCTAAACTGCCCGACTTTAAGGGAAAGAATCATCAAGAGCACCATTAAGATGGAAGGGCTAAAGTTCACACTATACAATACTTAGTCACACTTGGCTGAACGCATAAGATCATCGGCGGATAGGCGGGAGAGGATGATTTTATTTTTATCACAACTGCATGCCCGCGGGTGGGCAACTTATCGACCTCTCTTATCTCAAATCTCAATCAATATACTTGGCGGAACGGGGTAGAAGAAGATGCCGTTTTGCCGGCGCGTGATTTTAAGAAGAGTGCGGTCATAAAATCCGGCAACTTATCGGTCTCTCTTATCTCAATCAATAAACTTGGTGGAACGGGGGAGAAGATGCCTCTTTGCCGGCGCGCGATCTTAAAAAAGAGTGCAACAGTAAAATCCGGCAACTTATCAGCTCTTCTTAGTATTAAAAAGTCCTAAACTAAAAAGAGAACTGCAAAGATGCCGGTAATCTACTTTGATGATTCTATCGCAGCTCTATCTTCTATGGTAAGAAGCGCTATTGTGCGCGATAAACTTCTTCTCCCCCGACAAAGGTATTGAGCACTTGAGTTGTGCCGATCTCTTCAGGCGATTGATCAAATGGATTTCGATCGAGAATAATATAATCTGCAAATTTACCGGGCTCTAAGGAACCGATATAACGATCAGCATCGATCATATAAGCGGCCTCAATAGTTGCAGAGCGTAACACCTCTGTAAGGGTGAGATTGCGATCGGTATTGAGTCTTGGATTATCATCACCATCGCCTTGTCTTGTAACAGCTACTTTGAAGGCAAACCACTCATCGAGCGGATCGATCGGCCAATCACTACCGAAGGCAACTCGAACGCCGGCATCATAAAATTTTCCGGCAGTCTCTAAATATTGGAAGCGTTCATCGCCCAAAATCTCTCTCATCTCATCAGCAAAGAGTTGCGGATAATCCGCCCATTGAAAGGAGAGGCAGGGAATAGCACCGAGTTCTCTAAAACGCGCATATTGATGTGGAGATGTTAACTCATTATGTGCAAGACTTGGGCGAATATCGCCGGTTACTTCGGCGCGCATCTTCTCAATAGCGTTGAGCGTAGCTTCAATTGCACCATCTCCAACCGTATGCATATGGGGATGAAATCCATGTTGACTCACAGCGGTGATAAGCGCTGTTAAGAGTTGATCGGAGTAGTAGAGATCACCCGTTTGCTCTGAGAGGCGATAGTCAGGAGCCTGCTTTGTCCCATAATTAATACGATACGGTGCAAGAAGTGCTGCAGTATGAATCGGCGCTTGCATGACGCCATCGACAAAAAATTTCGCATGCTGAATGAAAATTCCCGGCGTGACCTCCCAAGAAGCATCACTATATTTCTGCGCAAAAGCTGCCATCTCTGCTACGGCACGAGGAACATCGGCAACGGTAGGTGCATCATCTGGTGTAATCTCACGCGCCCCTAAGAGACGTAATGTCAATTTCCCCGCGGCCTTCACTGCGGTAAAGGCATCAAATTGAAGGGGTAATGCTCGAGCATCCATGACAGTTGTGACTCCTTGACGATTGAGTAACTGTTGAACATTTTCAGCAACTGTTATAGCGGCAGATGCATCGAGTGTTGGGATCGAATCATAAGCGCGCATCGCCGGCGCATCTTCCATAATGCCATTGAGTGTCCCATCAGGATAACGACGAATTGTTCCATCTTTTGGAGTTGGTGTTGATTCATCAATCCCAAAGAGTGTTAATGCTCGGCTATTAGCCACTAACGTATGGCAATCGTTGGCAAAGAGAATAACAGGACGAACAGTATCGAGCTGGTCTAGATCGCGCCGAGTGATATCGTATCCTATAGGAAGAACGCCATGGCGGAGATATGCCCGAACTGGTAACCAGTCCCGATCCCCTTTTTTGGGATCTTGATCGAGATACTCTTGAATAAATTGGAGCGTCTCTTCCACCGAGAGTGATCGATAATCGAGATTACAGCCTGAAAGTTGTAATCCACCCCAGAATGGGTGAAGGTGGGAATCGACAATCCCCGGCATTAACATCTTGCCGGCAAGATCGATCTGCTCTGTTGTTGCGCTAAGGTAAGGCTTGAGCGACTCCAAAGTACCGGTGGCTAAAACTTTACCCTCTTTAAATGCGATCGCTTCGGTAATAGTGTTAGTGGCATCAGCGGTAAAAATCGCACCATTGTAGTAGATTTTGTCTGCAGGTTGACCCATGTCTCGCTCCTTCTATTGGCGTATTAAAATGATGTTTTTTGTTGATGATATTTTGTTTTAATAAGATATTTTTATAGGTTTATAGGTTTATAGGTTTATAGGTTTATAGGCTGTAGCTCGATGGAATGTTGCAATGAGTATGTGTGGGTTATCGGGCTATCGGATAATTGCTGGCTGAAGTGATTAGTTGGCCGATCGATCAGTGGCGAGATGATCCTTTAAGTGCTGAAGCAGTTTCTCCGGCTCTTCTTCTGGCAGAAGATGGTCGGCATCGATTTCACCACCGCCGCTACTATTGTGAGATTGATAGGCTTGAAGGGCTTGATAAGCTGCCTTTGAACTAAGCTGAAATATCGCCCGAGAATGCGCTCCCCAGAAGATAGTGATCGGCACTTTTTGATTAAGCGCTTGAAGCATCTCTGCAGTAAAGGGATTCGGTTCCTTTTGGGTTAAGAGTTTATTGAGTGTGTGATGATTCTCCGCTTTAATCTGCTGAATCGTTGCCGATTGCTCTTTAAGGGAGAAAGGGGCATTTTTACAAGCGGCAATAAAATGATCGATCGCTTCTGCCTCCTTGTTTCGGCGAAAAGCACGAATAATAGGGCTCATCATTTTGGCAATATCACGAGTGAATTGTTGATGCATCTCTTCGGAGATACCATAACTAGGAATAATCAATTCATAGAGAATAAGCTCGGCAAAGAGATCAGGTGCTCTACTTGCAGACAAAAGCGCAACATGACAAGCGTAAGACCAAGCGATCACAATATATTGTCGATGAGGTTTTCCCTCTCTATTATTGAGCGCCTGGCAAAAGGCGGCAACTTCTGCGCCATGGCGGTCTGTGTCAAAAGGGGTTTCATCTTCACTTCCTCTCCCAAATCCTGAAAGAGTTAGCGCATAACAATCATATTGTGGAAAAGCAGAGAGATAGGGATGCCAGATTCGCGCATCCCCTAAAATCCCGTGGAGAAAGAGTAGTGCCGGAGCATCTTCTACCTCAGCTTGATCTACTGCTTGATTCCCACTCTTTTTGCATTGAAGATAGGAGAGTGTTAACGGCTGCGCTTGCTTTGCCGGTTCATCTGTTAACATCTCTATCGTTAACGATTCGGCACTAATAGCTTCACTCTTAGTTTTAGTGCTAGAGGTATCGTTTGTTATCAATGATTCTCTCATGGTGTCTATTACCCTTACTTATTGCTTATTACACTGCTCATTACTGTTCGCTTCTGCGCTTTCTTTCTATAAAACTACTTATATCAACTTTACTTATATAAGCTATAAGTTTCTATAAGATCTCTATAAATATTTTTTATATATATTTTTTAATGTTATTCAACAAACTCAGAGAAATCTTCCCGATTGAGAAGATCCACTAATGCTGATGTGAGTTCTGCCAACTCCTCCTTACTAGTGATAAAGGGGGGCATAATATAGACCAAGCGATTGAAAGGGCGAATCCAGACACCACGATCGACAAAGTATTTCTGAATACGCGCTTGATTGACGGGACGCTTAAGCTCTACAACACCGATGGCTCCTAAAACACGAACTTCCTCAATATGAGGATTGCCTTGTAATGGTTTAAGTAGCTCCTCTTTGAGTTGCTTCTCAATGCGAGAGACATTCTCCTGCCAGTGTCCCCCTTCTAATAGGGAGAGGCTCGCATTGGCGGCGGCACAGGCTAAAGGATTTCCCATAAAGGTGGGGCCATGCATAAAACATTTAGCATCCCCTTGACTGATGGTTTCAGCAACATGGCGTGTAGTTAAGACGGCAGAGAGCGTTAAATAGCCACCTGTTAGCGCTTTTCCTAAACAGATAATATCAGGAACAACGCCGGCATGTTCTCCTGCAAGGAATCGTCCGGTACGTCCAAAGCCGGTTGCAATCTCATCAAAGATGAGCAAAACGCCACTCTCATCACAGAGCTCCCTAAGAACTTTAAGATAATTGGGGTGGTAGAAGCGCATGCCACCGGCACCTTGTACAATCGGCTCGGCAATAACGGCGAAGAGTTCATGGTGATGTTTTGCAAAGAGCTCTCTTAAATTATCGGCAGCTGAATCTTCCCACGGTTGATCAAATCCAATTGTGAAGGTCTCCGCAAAGAGATGATTAGGAAGATAACCTCCATAGATTGAGTGCATAGAGTTTTGAGGGTCGCAGACCGACATCGCACCAAAGGTATCGCCATGATAAGCATGAGAGAGGGAGAGAACACGATGGCGAGGTTGAGGCGCTCGACCTTCTGCTTTTGCATCTAAGCTCTCTTTTGCTTGCCAATATTGAAAGGCCATCTTAAGGGCAACCTCAACTGCAACAGAACCAGAGTCAGCAAGGAAGACACACTCCAATGCATCGGGCGTCAGTTCAATCAATTTCTTAACAAGATCGACCGCTGGCTGATGAGTAATGCCACCAAACATCACATGAGAGACCTTCTCCAACTGTGCTTTGATCGCCTCATTCATCACCGGGTGATTGTAGCCGTGAAGTACTGCCCACCAGGAGGACATTCCATCAATTAACTCTCTACCATCTTCAAGCTGCAACTTGACACCTTCCGCAGAGACAACGGGATAACAGGGAAGTGGCTCGCTCATCGAGGTATAAGGGTGCCAAATATGGCGCGTATCAAATGTTAAATCGATAGAATCAAAACACGTATCGTGACCTTGTAAGGATTTTTGTTCTTGTTTCATCTTCTTCTCTTTAGGTTGATTATTGTCGCTGTTCTTAAATCATTCACTATCATCCATTCTCATTTCCACTCAATCTCTGTGAAGGGCGTTCTTTTGCCGGCAGAACTCGGGAGAGGATGATATTTACAGCTCAGGTGATAGAGCACTATGGTACTATAAATAGGATTTTTGATAACACTTTTAGGCTTTAGAAGTGCCTATAAAGCATCTGATAAAGGATCTATAAAAACTTAAAAGAACTTAAAAGTGATTATCAGAGAAGAGATTTCATAGGGAATATTATAAGTAAATAATTGTAAGTAATTAATTGTAAGTAATTTTTAAAATAATCGATAGAAATCGAATTAGTTCGAATTGGTATATAGGCGTTATGTGAACGTTATGTGGAAAGAAAGAATCAAAAGTGCTCTCGATCAACAGTGCATCGATAATCGTTATCGTCAGCGAGTTATCTGTCATGCAGCGGGAAGTAGTATCAATATTGAGGTAGATGGGGAGCAATATCTTAACTTCTCATCGAATGATTACCTCGGCTTAGCACATCATCCGCGATTACAAGTAGCGGCGGCGCGGGGTGCAGAAGATTATGGTGTCGGCAGTGGTGGATCGCCCCATGTTACAGGATATAGTCGGCCACTTGCTCAATTAGAGACGCGATTAGCTCACTGGTTGGGTTATGATCGGGCGATTCTCTATCCCTCTGGATTTACAGCTAATCAAGCGGTTATTAAGGTTTTAATTGAGAAGGGAGATCTGATTATTGCAGATCGACTCTCCCATGCCTCGTTGATGGAAGCTGCGATATTGTCGCCAGGACGGCTCCATCGTTTTAAACATAATGATCTTGCATCACTAGAGAGTTATCTGAAGCGTTATCATCAAAGCCCGATCGATTCCACATCTCCCCATCCTCTTCAGCTAGTAGTGACAGAAGGGCTCTTTAGTATGGATGGTGACGGCGCGCCTCTCGAAGAGATTGCAGAAATCACCCAGAGATATGGTGCCATTTTAATGGTTGATGATGCACATGGTGTTGGCATTGTTGGTGATGGAGGACGAGGTAGTTGTAATAAGGCTGGAATTAAGCCAGAGATTCTAATTGTCACCTTTGGAAAAGCTTTCGGTATGAGTGGTGCTGCAGTTCTTCTTTCGGAAGAGCTTGCAGAATATTTTGTTCAATTTTCTCGACCCCTAATCTACAGCACTGCGATTCCACCGATGCAAGCCGTTATTTTAGATGAAACAATCTCACTTCTTGAATCTGATGAGGGAGAGGCACGCCGGCAAAAATTAGCTACTAATATCGCCTATTTCCGTCAAGAAATGGAAAAGATGTTTACCCATTTAAGAGCGGCGTTAAGTGTAGAGTTGAATGCAGAGTTGAGTGATGGATCTATCTTTCCTTACTTAATCCCTTCAGAGAGTGCAATTCAACCTCTTGTTATTGGGGAGGAGAAGATGGCGTTAGCGCTCTCAGCGGCATTAAAGGCTGAGGGAATCTGGATCTCGGCGATTCGACCTCCGACCGTTCCTCCTAAAAGTGCGCGTCTTCGTATAACGATTACAGCAGATCATCAAGAGATGATGATCGATCATCTAATCGCTAAATTAATGCAATCGATCAAACTTCTCTTAAGAGAAGAGCAAGAGAGTAGGAGAGAAGATAATAGGGCAGGAGCTAATAATGCATAGTGCAGAGCGTGATAGAGAGATCAAATTGGTAGATATCGCGGAAACTCCTACAAAAAATGTTGCTAAGCCTGTGGTGCAGAAAAATTTTGGGACTTATGCCACCCAATATGATTCGATCGCTGTTGTTCAGCGTCAAATAGCAGATCGCTTAATTGCGAAATATCTCCTCCCTGAACTTGGTGAAGAGGTAGATAAAGGCATTGATGCGGTGCGTGAGGAGAAGCGCAAGCAAGATTTACAGATCACAATTTTAGATGCCGGTGCTGGAACAGGATATCTCGGCAGGGCACTAAGAGGGGCGCTATCAACCCTTTTAGAGAAAGAAGATCATTTAGACGCAAACTTATCAGACGAAAAATTATCGCAAGCGCTGGTATTAACCGCTTTCGATCTTGCGCCGGAGATGCTTAAGGTGGCAGAGGCACAAGGGGGCTATCAAAACTTTATCGAGGGGGATATTGAAGCGATTGCGTATTACCTTCCAAGCGAGATTTCTCCCTTTGACTTTACGATGAGTAGTCTTGCTGTGCAGTGGTGTCACCATCTTAAGCGAGCGCTTGGTGCGCTTCAGCAGGTGACAAAGCAACGCCTCTTTATCACTACGCTTCTCGATGGCACATTGCAAGAGCTAGAAGATGCTTTTAAGCAGGTAGATGATCAGCAACATATTCTTCCCTTTATCAGCCTTGAGAGCGCAACGCATATTGTGCGGCAATTGGGGGGTGATATTCATCATTATCAAGCGGTAATGCAATTTCCAACATTAAAAGCGCTTTTTAAGAGCTTACGTTCAATTGGTGCCTCGGCACTGCCGGCGCGTCGAAAAGGTTTAATGGGGCGAAATGATTTCCTAAAGATCGATCATTACTTCCAACAATTAGGGGCATATCAGCTGACCTACCATGTGGCTGAAATTATTCTTCCGGGTCGAGCTTAAAATTCATATCAAGAGCGAGATGAAATAGGAAGATATCAAGAAGATATAAAAAGATATCAATACAGTAAAAGAAGAGAAAGAGAGAGAATTTGTGATGAGCTTTGAAGCAGAAAATATA
This sequence comes from Ignatzschineria cameli, assembly GCF_003121895.1. Classification (GTDB taxonomy): domain Bacteria; phylum Pseudomonadota; class Gammaproteobacteria; order Cardiobacteriales; family Wohlfahrtiimonadaceae; genus Ignatzschineria; species Ignatzschineria cameli. The sequence continues at coordinate 539,918 of NZ_QEWW01000001.1, read as the reverse complement.
AAAATAGATGAGCAAGAGAGACTACAAGCAGAGAGAGACAAGCATCAATGTTACCATCAATGTTACTTTATAACAGGGACCGATACAGAGATCGGAAAAACTTATGTCTCTACACTTCTCCTCAAGGCGCTTAATCGACAAGGTATTAGGGCAAATGGTTATAAACCGGTGGCTTCTGGCGCAGCAAAGACGCCGTTAGGTATTAAAAATCCTGATGCCTACTCTCTTCTTAGTGCCTCATCGACTCAGCTGCCATATGAGATGGTGAATCCCTACTTCTTCCCAGAAGAGGAAGCGCCCCATATTTTGGCCGATAAAAAGGGGCAAGTGATCGACTTTGAAGTGATGACTCGTGGTTTAGCACAATTAAGAGAGAAGGGAGATCTTACATTGGTGGAGGGTGCCGGCGGTTGGTATACCCCTCTTAGCTTTGAGCGAAGCTATAGTGATTGGGTGATACAAAATCGCTTGCCGGTAATTGTTGTTGTCGGCTTAAAACTGGGTGTGATCAACCATGCGCGTCTAACTTTTGATGCTATTCGGGCAGCGGGTTTACCGGTGATTGGTTGGGTTGCAAATCATCTTTCAGAATCATCCTCACTACCTGATTATATTGCCGGCATTCAAGCTTTTACCGATATTCCAATGATCGGGGAGATCCCTTATCAAGCGGCGCAGAATTCAGATTTAATGGCAAAGATCGATCACTATTTTGATCTTAAACCTCTCTTACAACACTCTTAAAAAGAGTATCCTAAGAAAGACCCTTCTTTGAGAGGACTTAAGAAAAGAATCATTATGAGATTATGAGTGGTCAATAGTTAGAGCGCATGGCAAATAGTTTAGGGAATGATAGATTCTTAAGAGATATTTTAAGATAATCGATAGTGTTGATTTTATTCTATTTTTTCAAGAAAGGGCTTGCATGGCTGATAAAATCAGCATACTTTAGATAGTTATCTTTCTGAGGATAGCAAGTTATTCTCAAGCTCTTTTTGAGCGCTAAAGAGGGGCTGGGACCAAAGATCTACCTTGTCTTTAAGGGGGAGATTCTTATTTAGTTCGTAATAGTTCTCAAATTTATGCTTGATACTACGCTTGATATTACGTTTGATATTACGTTTGATATTACGTTTGATATTTCTTCGAGGTTGTTTTGAGACAGTTGTCAAGACAGCTGTCGAGATCATTTTTGAGGCTATTTTCGATATTACTAATATCGTTACAACATCATTACCAACACTATAATTATCGGTAAGCTGAGCGATGCGAGATAGATTCATTGAGAGAGTCACCATCTGCTTAGGCAGAGAAGGGGGAAGCAGTTATGGAAAAGCAGGTTAAAAAAGAAGAGCAGTCAGCATCATTAGGGTTTACAACGACCATTCTTAATAGCGATAAGAATCATCCCGATGTTCATCAATCGATGAATACCCCGATCTATCGCAGTGCAGCATATGGTTTTCCCCACTCTGAGGCGATTGCGGCAGCTTTCCAAAATCGGGAGAACATCCCTTCCCACACCTATTCTCGTATCAGTAATCCTACAGTTGAAGCGTTAGAGAATAAGGTAAAAGCGATCTCAGGCGCTAAAGATGTCATGATGTTAAGTAGTGGAATGGCGGCAATTTCCAATACTTTTATGGCGCTTGCTTATGCCGGCAGTAATATTGTCACCTCACCCCATCTTTTTGGTAATAGCTTCTCCTTCTTTCAATTTACCTTAGCGGAATTTGGGGTTGAAGTTCGTTTTGTCGATAGTGATGATTTAGCTGCAATTGAAGCTGCCATTGATGAGAATACGGTGGCTTTTTTCTGCGAGCTTGTGACTAATCCTCATCTTGAAATTGCCGATCTTACGAAGATTAAGCCCCTTTTGGCGTGTAAAAAAGTGCCACTAATTGTGGATACTACCGTCGTTCCTTGGTGTGATTTTGATGCAAAAGTATGGGGAATTGATATTGAAGTGGTCTCAACAACCAAATATATCTCAGGGGGTGCAACAAGTGTGGGTGGTGCGATACTCGATTATGGCACTTTCGACTGGTCTGCTAATCAACGTTTAGCCAAAGTGGCTGATCCGGGCCCATTTAGTGCTTTTATGTTTAAGATTAAGCGGGAGATTGCTCGTAACTTTGGCGCCTGTCTCGATGCCGATAGCGCTTATGCTCAAATTATGGGATTAGAGACCTTAAAATTACGCTATCACAGAATGGGAGAGAGTGCCTACCAGTTAGCACAGTTTTTAGAGCAGGAGAACCGGGTCATTTCGGTCAATTATCCAAAATTACAATCCTCTCCCTATAAAGAATTGAGTGATCGGCTCTTTAACAATTATCCTGGAGCGATGTTAACCTTTAATCTTGCGTCAAAAGCCGCCTGTTTTCAGCTGATGGATGCACTAAAGATTATTCGCAGAGCAACAAATCTCTTCGATAATCGCACACTTATTATTCATCCTGAATCCACTATCTACGGAACCTTCTCACCGGAATTGAAAAAGTTGATGGGGATCGATGAGACACTTCTACGCCTCTCTGTTGGCTTAGAGGAGCTTGAAGATCTTAAAAATGATCTTTGTGCTGCTTTAGCGCTTAGCGCTGCTCGATTAAGCATAAGAGGCCTTGGTGAGCTAAGTTGATGGTTGATGCATCTGCATCGGTAGAATTGATTGTTCTAATGTAAGAGAGGGGCTTAATGAAAGCCCCCTTTTCAATTTTGTATCATTTGTGGATCGTTGGTGAATCGTTGGCGAATCGTTGTGTAATGATTCCTTGCCATCTACTGCATCAATTCATGACGAACAGCATAAACAGCGGCTTCAACGCGGCTCGATACAGAAAATTTCTTTAAGATATTTTGTACATGAACTTTAACAGTACTCTCTGAGATCTTAAGTTCTCGTGCGATCTCTTTATTACTATCCCCTTTGACCAAATAGTGTAAAATTTCGATTTCACGAGGGGTTAAGGTGGAGAGCAGTGAGTCATTATCTTCCCGCTGAGTAGGGAGGACCTTATTAATGAGGTGGATAAATGCTTGACGATCAACACTTCTACTTAAGGCGTAGTAGCGTTCAATAGGGGTTAGCTGATCCCGTACTTTTTGTGAGAGCTGTAATGAGGAATCATCACTCATTTCTGTGCGAGAGGGCGCTGTGACCGCAAGTTTCTTGGTTGCATTTTCAACCCATAATATCACCGTAAGATTGGGGCTCTGAGCACTTATCATCTCAAATAATTTACGCTCTTTGGCATGATTGAGGTATTGAGCATCAATTAAAAGAAGATCGATCGCGCTTTCAAGTGGAGGAAGTGTGCTCAAAGATTGAGCGGTAATGACCGATGAGTAACCTGGCTTTGCTTCATCTCTTAGTAGAAAGGCGATACGTTCTCGAAATAGACGATTAGGGTCGATAAGGATGATCTGGGGGTCTTGATTCTCTACACTTCTTTTCATAATAATTTGTGGTTCCTATCTATTATGATCTCTATCTAATCGATCTCTCTATCGATTCACAATTTTGATAAGATCTCTCTTTGTGGTTATCTTTAATGGATTCTCTTTTGTAGGTTATTTTCGTGCTTTGTGGATCTCCTCTCTATCCTATCTCTTTTTTATGCAAGATTGAGTTTTATTCTCATCATTGCTAGATATTCCCTCGATTAAAAACTGATAATTGCTCCTTGTAGGGTGCTATCTCTATGCATTATCTTCTATTTTCAAAAATATAGGATCAATAGTAGTGCTATTGAGCGCATGTATAGGATTCTTTATAAGATTCTTTATAAGACTGCTTGCCTAAATAATGGGCGTTTTCATCTCATTTTTCATGCCAAGAGGAAGCTATTACGATACCACTTGAATAATTTTTTACAGCTATTTACGAGTTATTGACGGCCTTACCCTTAAAAGAGGCACTATTATAACCGATTATTCCCAATCTATAACATCATCTATTTATAGGGGATTAGAGGGAGAGGTGATATTATAATGATCGTATTACATCTCGTACTACATCTTAATTAGATCGAAAAGGAAGGTTTTATATGAGAGCAGTTTCTGCCCGTAATCAACTTCGTGGTAAAGTAAGTGCCATTATTGAAGGAAGTGTCAATAATGAGGTGATTATCACACTCGATAATGGTGACGAGATTGTGACCGTAATCACCAAGCAGAGTTGTGAAACTTTGGGAATTTCCCCAGGAAAAGTGGTTATTTCGATCATCAAAGCCCCGTGGGTCGTTTTAGCGCAAGCCGATAGTAATCTCCTCTTTTCTGCCCGTAATCAATTCTTAGGCCAAGTCAAAAAATGTGTAAAAGGGGCGGTAAATAGTACTGTTCACTTTGTTACAGAGAAAGGCCTTGGTTTAACAGCGGTTATTACCAATGAGAGCTTTGATGAGATGGAGATCAAAGAGGGTGCTCAAGTGGTAGGTCTCGTTAAAGCATCAAGCATTATTGTGGCAACGGAGAAAGAGGCGTAGAAGTTGTTCTGCACTTTTTTCGAAGTTTATTAAGTTTTGTTCTAGAATGATCGATTAGTATAATTGGTTAATTAGAAAATTGTATTGTGTCAAATCGAGTTAAATAAGGAATCATGAGATGAGAAAGCTTTTATTAGGTGCTGCAGTTCTCTTTGTGTTAGCGGCATGTTCATCAAAAGGAATTACCCCTATGAGCCAGTTAGATACCAAAATTGCAACGGTTCAAGAGTTACAACATCATGACTATCAATTAGTGTCGGTTAATGGAAAGCCCTTTGAAGCGGGTAAAAATGTAGAAGCTCCAACAATTGCCTTTGGTCAAGATATGCGAGTAACAGGAACGATGTGTAATAACTTCTTTGGGCAAGCAACCCTCTCTAATCGCGGTATTTTACGCGCTCAGGGTGTTGGTATGACACGTATGCTCTGTAGCGATCCTGTTCTCAATCAGCTCGATGGTGACATTGCTCAACTTCTCGAAAATGGTGCAGAAGCAGTTGTTTCAACCGATGGCCAATTCTTAAGATTATCTAACACCACAACGCAGTTAGAGTTTAAATTGAGAGATAAAGTTAGATAGATCTCAAGGATCTTGAATAGGCAAGTAGAAATATTTAAGGATTATAGCAAGATCATTACGATCGGCTTAGAATCTAGTCATAAAGGGTGATCTCAATGGGGTCACCTTTTATTTTTATCTCTTTTTAGGCCTTTTATGCTTTTTTGTGCCATTTGCATTATTTTTCGATATGATCAGTAAGATCATAGAAGAGGTGCTATATAAAGCAGTGTCACAAAAGAGATTATGAAAGAAGGAGTGAGTATGAAATCACATTGGAATGAGCGTTTCTCTCAGGAAGCTTATCTCTATGGAAAGGAGCCGAACCAATTTATTCGTGAGATTAATCAGAAAATTAATCTAAAAGGGGATATTTTGGCTATTGCTGAGGGAGAAGGACGTAATGCACTCTATATCGCTGAAGAAGCCGTTATGGCAGAAGAGCCGATCAAAATTGAAGTGTGGGACTATTCTGATGTTGCTTTAGAGAAGATTAATCAGCGTAAGGGAGATCTCCCCATTGAGACAAAAGAGGTCGATCTGACTGAGGTCATTTGGCCGGAGAATCGATATGATGCGGCGATTTGTGTTTATGGTCATTTTGCTAAGGAGATGCAGCAGCAAGTTTTTCAAGGTCTACGGCAAAGTGTTAAACCTGGTGGTTGGATTGTGGGAGAGGTCTATTCCGAAGAGCAGATCCCTTATCAATCAGGAGGGCCGAGAAATCCTGATTATCTCTATACGCCCTCTCTTTTTACGACTCTTTTTGAGGGGGATTTTATCCGCCATCTCTATGTGGGTGAAGTGATGCGTGAAGAGGGAGCGCTCCATCGGGGAATCTGCCATGTTATTCAATTTGCCATTCAGTTGCGAAAAGCATAGTGGTGTTGATATCACTAGAAGATAAAAATACGTAGAAAACAGATGCGTAGAAAACAGTTTATAAGAGCATAAAAAAGAGGAGCACGATAATGTTGCTCCTCTTTTAATAGTGGCTCTATAGTGCCATCGTTTTCTCTATCTCTTTTTAGAGAAGGAAGAAGTAAGCGTAGATGGTTAAGATGCCAACACAGCAGAGATTTAAAATACCGCCAGCAAACATCATATCTCGCTGCTTGAGGTGACCGGTACCAAAGACAATGGCATTCGGAGGCGTTGCGATCGGCAACATAAAGGCGCAGGAAGCACCTAAACCGATCATCAATACTAAGACCTCTTCTGGCATGCCCATCTCTGCAGCAACCGCGGCAAATACCGGCACTAAAAGAGCTGCTGAAGCGGTATTACTGGTAAATTCTGTCAGAATAATAATAAAGACCACAACAATTAAGATGACAACGAGTGGGTGTGAGCGACCAAAGAGATCGGCAACAGTATTACCTAATATCTCTGAAGCTCCTGAGCTTCCTAAAACAGCGCTGAGGGTTAAACCGCCACCAAAGAGGAAGAGAACGCCCCAATCGGTATTTTCAGACACTTCCTGCCATGAAGCAAGACCTAACACAACCACCGCAATCGCACAGGTGATGGCAACATAGGTATCGGGTGAAGTGATCCCGAGATGTTTTTGGATAAATGAACCACTAATCCAGGCGATAGCCGTAACAATAAAGAGTACTGTTGCAATAATGCGAGGAAGCGTCCAAGGAATAACCTCATCGATGATATCGATACGCATATTGAGCTTAGGTTTGAAGATAATGAAGAGTACAAGGAACATAACTGGCATCAAGACAACCATCATCGGTATTCCCACTAAGAACCAATCGTCAAAGCTATAATTGAGCGCTTTAGCTGCAATCGCATTGGGGGGAGAACCTACTAAAGTTCCAAGACCGCCGATACTCGCTGAATAAGCGATTCCTAATAGAATAAAGATAAAGGTTCCACGCTCTTTGGAAAAATCGAGATTGCTCATAATCCCTAAGGCAAGTGGCAACATCATCGCTGCGGTGGCGGTGTTACTAATCCACATTGATAATCCCGCCGTCACAAAGAAGAGGGAGAAGACGGTTACACCAAGGTGTCCTTTTGACAGACGAATCATAAAGAGGGCGATCTTTCTATCGATTTTCTGCATATGCAATGCAGTAGCTAACGCAAATCCTCCAAAGAAGAGGAAGATGATCGGATCAGCAAAACTTGTTAATGAGCTTTTTAAAGTGATCGACTCCGGCACCCCTAATAGAACTGCAGACAGTGGCACTAGTAGTGCTGTGATCGTGGTATGAACAACCTCGGTAAGCCAGAGAGCGCCAATAAAGAAGAGAATCACTAGACCTTTATTTGCTTGCTCCGTAAAGGGAAGAAAACGATAGATAACAGCACAGATAGCTACAATTATCGCGATCCCCACAACAGATTTAATCACCTTTGCTAGATTGAAACGAGATAGCTCCTCAGCTAGCAAGTCTGGGTTTTGTGCGGAACTTGCCACAGTATACTCCTTTAATATTAATAAATAATAGGTATAAAAATAGTCACACCTTACTGATCATTCTATTGAAATAGATATTGTTATTGCTTTAAGCATCGATCTTTATAGTGGATCGTGATCACGATTGCAAACATCTATCTAATAATTTGCCAGAAACTTGCAAAGTATTTATGAGATATTGTGCAATTTTAGCGTGGCTTTATTAGTTTTATGGCAGAGAGATCACCTCCTTTATGCTCCTTTATGATAAGGTGCGAAGCTTATCTTTCGCCTCAATATCTCTGCTATGTCTGACATTAGTAATAGGTAAAAGAATTATCGCGAATTATCATATATATATCTGTAATAAATTGTTATAATCTACGAATATTTTTATATATCTTTCATATTCGATTTATACGTGACTTATACGTCATTTATACGTAGTTTATATATGATTTGTATGTGATCTATATGCACGTGATGTGCATTTTATCTACATTTTTATAACAGCTGTACTCTTAGGGAGTTTTACAAAATGGAAAGAGCAATTAAGAATTGGTGGATGTGGGTCTTGATGGGGATTCTCTACATCATTATGAGTGGTTATCTATTTATCAGCCCCTTAACAAGTTTTATTGTCTTGTCACAGTTTATGGTAGCGTTCTTCTTTGTCACCGGGATCTTTGAAGTGATCTATTCACTGACCAATAGACATGTTGAAGGTTGGGTCTTTAACTTGATTATGGGGATCTTACAGGTCTTTATCGGGGCGTATTTGATTAAGCATGCTAACGAAGGGTTGCCGGAAATGATGATGATTTTCCTCTTTATGTTCTGGTTGATCTTCTACGGTATCTCTGCCATCACCTTCTCCTTTAGCCTTAAAAAAATGGGTGTTGGAAGCTGGTGGTTGACGCTAATTATCGGTATTTTAGGCTTGCTTTTAGGTCTTTCAATGTCCTATTCACCCCTCAATAGTATCGAGATTATTACAACATTGATCGGTGCATATGCATTGGTTGCAGGAATCTATAGCCTCTTCTTCGGTTTTGCTATTCGTCGCCATAGAGCGTAGTGAATAGGTCTCTTAAAAGAGATTTTTAAAAGAGATTATTGGGTAGAGAGCCTCTAATTGATAAGAGGCTCTTTTTTTTTCTTAGGAGAAGGGGTATAGTAGTTCAACAGGTTTTAAATTTATCTTTGGGGCAGGGTGAGAGAGTAATTCTTGATTCCCGACCGGCGGTGATAGTCCGCGAGCGCGAGCTGATATTGGTGCAATTCCAAAACCGACAGTATAGTCTGGATGGTAAAAGATAAATGATTATTAAAGTAGTAATTGAAAGTAGTAATTGATCTTCAATCTTTAGATACTATCTATATGCAACTCATATGCAATCATATGTAACCATATGCAATATTTATAAGTATTCTATTGAGTAAGTAATCTATTGAGCGATGCACTAAGCGGCCTCAATTTTACGATTTCGATTTAAGTGAACGATTCAATTAACGATTCAATTAACGATTCAAGTGATAATTCGATCTTCATCTTCTACAGATTAGAAGATAAGAGAAATGAAAAGAGTTTAATCGACCTATTTCGATCCATATTGAACTATATAGATCCTTGTCGATATGCAACCTTCTCTAAGATAGAGATATCCTGGCCGATATGCCGGCATCTATGAATCGAAACTATCGACTTTAATAAACATCTATCCCGAATCGTTAAAAGCCCCAAGCAGATTGCAAGGGGCTTTTTTAATGCAAAAACAGATTCAACAGCAAGATCTCGATCAAGCGATGATCGATCGCCATTATCTTCTAGAAGCAATAACACTTGCTACGAAGGGGTATGGTGCTGTCTCTCCTAATCCTTATGTTGGTGCAATTTTAGTCAAAGAAGGAGAGGTCATTGGCCGCGGCTACCATCAATATGCCGGAGGCGCTCATGCAGAGGTCAATGCATTACAAGATGCGTTAGATAAAGGGCATCAGCTAGAGGGGTCAACGCTCTATGTAACATTGGAGCCTTGCTGCTTTAGAGGTAAAACGGGAGCTTGTACCGACCTGATCTTAAAAAGTGGGATTGCTCGCGTAGTCACGGCTATGGAAGATCCCAATCCTGCGGTAGCGGGCAAGGGGCATCAAATTTTACAAGATGCTGGTATTGAGGTGGTAACGCATCTTCTTCTTGATGAAGGGGAGAAGCTTATTGAAGTTTTTAGCCATAATCAGCGCCATAAAAAGATCTTTGTCACCTTGAAAGCAGCCTTAAGTCTTGATGGTAAATTAGCAACAAAGCATCGTGATTCACAATGGATTACCGGTGAGGCAGCACGTAAAAGAGCACACTATTATCGCGGATTACATGACCTTATCTTGATCGGCAAGGGAACGCTTTTAGTCGATAATCCCTCTTTAACAGTACGTTATGGTTATAAAACCCCGGCACCAACACGCCTTTTGATGCTCAATGACTTTAGCGGAATCACGACAGATGTGATTACCCAATACCATTTCTTCAATACCGATTTAGCGCCTTCGCTGATTCTTTATGATCAGAAGAATCCACCAGATGAGAAGATTGCCTCATTGCTCCAAGCGCAGGGTGTCCAATTATCTGCTCTTGCCGAGATAACACCAGAAGCGGTGATGGAATATACCTTTAATGCCGGATTTATGAGTCTCTTTATTGAAGGGGGCGCTGCGATCTATGATGCCTTTATCAATGCCGATTGCGTTGACCAATATCTGCTCTTCTACGGCCCTAAATTAATAGGTAGCCCTCAAGCGCTAGAGCTGTGGCATTCAAGCCCGATAGAGCAGCTCCAAGATGCGCCACTAGTGACGATTGAATCGGTGGAGTTACTTGAAGAATCATTTTTAACAGTTGCAAGAAGGAGACGTTAGATGTTTACAGGAATTATTGAAGAGCGCGGAAAAATCATCGCGATGACCCATCATCACAATATCTCTCGATTTACCTTTAGCGCTAAAGTGGTGCTTGGTGATGTCAAATTGGGCGATAGCATTGCGGTAAATGGTGTCTGTTTAACGGTCACGGAATTTGGTGATGATTATTTTAAGGCAGATCTCATGCCTGAGACATTAAAACTAACGGGATTTGATCAATATCAGGTAGGAGCTCTTGTTAATTTGGAGCGAGCACTTCGAATGGGAGATCGTTTAGGCGGGCACATGGTTAGTGGGCATATCGATGGTGAGGCAAAGTTCTTAAGAGTGGATGATCTTGGCGATATTCATGAGCTCACCTTTGAGCTGAAAAATCCCCATGAAGGATTGATTATTCCGAAGGGTTCAATCGCTATCGATGGAATCAGTTTGACCATTATCGCCGTAACAGATCAAACCTTTAAAGTCGGAATTATTCCCCATACCTTTGAGCATACCAATTTAGAGAAGTTGAAGATTGGGGGCAGGGTCAATATTGAGTTCGATATGATCGGCAAATATATCAAAGCACAACAGCAAGAGCGAAAGAGCCTGCAGTTTGAGCAACTCTCCAATTGGGGTTATTAAGAATCTTTAGTGCATAACATTTTCATTTTATAGATCGCTTATTAGATCTTTATAGATCTTTATAGAAATTAGGTAGGAAAAGAGATGGCAACAATATTTCAAGAAGTCGGTTCTGTCGCAAAAGTGAGAGAAGCAATTGAATTTATGAAAAAAGGGGGGATGATTATCGTCACGGATGATGCCTCTCGAGAAAATGAAGGAGATCTGATGATGCCGGCAGAGACCATCACCCCAGAAGATACCAATTTTATGATTCGTCATGCCGGAGGATTGATCTGTGCGCCAATCTCACAAGCATATGCAGATCGATTAGCATTAGCACCAATGGTGGTCGATAACCGAGACCCCTATAAAACAGCATTTACCGTTTCAATCGATTTAGCAACAACTCATACTGGGATCTCGGCATTTGAGAGAACAGAGACACTCAATGCATTAGCAGATGAGAGTAAAACCGGAGCTGATTTTAACCGTCCAGGCCATATCTTTCCGCTTATTGCAAAAGCAGGCGGTGTATTAGAGCGCCGAGGACATACAGAAGCGGCGGTTGATATTGTGACATTAGCAGGATTTAAACCGGCAGCGGTTATCTGTGAGATCTTAAAAGAGAATGGTGAGATGGCACGCGAAAGTGATCTGGTCCCCTATGCTAAAGAGCATGGCTTACCGATTATCTCCATTCAAGATATTGTCAACTATCGCTTAATGTTAGAAGATCAATCGCTTCTGATGCCCTTAAGTGAAGCGACATTACCCACCCAATATGGCACCTTTAAGATCTACTCCTTTCCTAATAAAAATGGTGGTGAACCTCATATGGCCCTTCGTGCTACAGAGGGCAGTGATCTTAAAGAGGCAACGGTCCGTATTCATTCTGAATGTCTTACCGGGGATGTCTTTTCCTCTTTAAAGTGTGATTGTCATGCGCAGCTAGCATTTGGATTAGAAGAGACAGCAAAAGCGAACAATGGAATATTGCTCTATCTGCGTCAAGAGGGGCGTGGAATTGGAATTGTTGAGAAGTTGAAAGCGTATAAGCTACAGGAGGAGGGTTACGATACTATTGTGGCCAACCAGCTTTTAGGTCACGGTGCTGATGAACGAACCTATGATGAAGCTGCTGCAATCTTGAAATTTTTTGGGGTAGAGCGGGTCAATCTATTGACTAATAACCCCGATAAGATTGCGGCTCTTAAAACTGCCGGGATTGAGGTATTAGAGCGTGGCACGCCACGATTTGAGACCGCAGAGAATGCTGATTATTTAGATGTTAAACGTGATCATATGGGGCACAAAGGGCTCGCTCGTTAAGAGCCTTATTGAGCAATATCCTATTGAGTCTCCTATTGAGTAATATCTTATTGAACAGTCGATTTTTTAAATAAATAATAAATTTCTGAACAAGTTTCTGAACAAGTTTCTGAACAAGCTTATGAAAGTTTTAAAAAAGTTTTAAAAAATTTTTAACCATTTGAAAAAAATTAAGAAAATTTAAGAGAAATTAAGAAAGAGAGGAACAGATGAAAGTATTAGAAGGTCAATTAAATATCCAAGGTAAAAAAATCGCTATTGTTGCCGGTCGTTTTAATAGCTTGATTACAAAGCAATTAATTGAAGGTGCTAGAGATGGTTTAGTTCGTAGTGGTATCTCGGAGAGTGATATTACTCTTGCATGGGTTCCAGGAGCGTATGAGATTCCTTTAATTGCCAAAAAATTTGCAGAGAAGAGTGATATCGATGCTGTTATCTGCTTAGGTGCTGTGATTCGTGGTGCAACGGCGCATTTTGAGTATGTTGCCGGTGAAGTCGCTAAAGGGGTGAGCCGTGTAGGTTTAGAGAGTGGTAAGCCGGTGATGTTTGGTGTTTTAACGGTTGATACTATTGAACAAGCGTTAGAGCGTGCTGGTACAAAAGCAGGGAATAATGGTTTTGCTGCGGCGATGGGTGTTGTGGAAATGTTGAGCTTGATTGATGAAATCGCGTAGCATGCAAGAGTGTTTTTAAGGTTTCCTTTTATCGTGTAATCTTGCTATCATGAGCGCGGAATAAGGTGCAATAACAAAACAGTATTAAAGAGAATAAGAACAAAGTTATTGATAAAAGCCTTAATATAGAGTTTTTAAAGGATTTAGCAGACTATTTTTTTATTAACTTAGGAGGTCAACATGAGTAATGTAAACTCATTAAATACTCTCTCTACCTTAAAAGTAGGGGATAAAGAGTACCACTACCACTCAATCAAAAAAGCAGAAGAGAAATTAGGTGATCTTTCCCGTTTACCTAAATCGATGAAAGTTCTTTTAGAGAACTTACTTCGCTTTGAAGATAATGTTACCGTAAATGCTGACGATATCGCAGCGATCGGTGAGTGGGCGAAGAATCGTTCATCTAAACGTGAAATCCAATATCGTCCTGCACGTGTTTTAATGCAAGACTTTACTGGTGTACCTGCTGTTGTTGACTTAGCAGCAATGCGTGATGCGATGGTAAAAGCGGGTGGTGATGCAAAACATATCAATCCATTAGCACCTGTAGACCTTGTTATCGACCACTCAGTAATGATCGATAAATTTGGTACAAATGCAGCGTTTGAAGAGAACGTTAAGCTCGAAATGGAGCGTAATGGTGAGCGTTATGAGTTCCTTAAATGGGGTCAAAATGCATTTGATAACTTCCGTGTTGTTCCTCCAGGAACAGGAATCTGTCACCAAGTAAACCTTGAGTATCTCTCACAAGTTGCATGGACTAACGAGAAAGATGGCAAAACTTGGATTATGCCAGATACATGTGTTGGAACTGACTCACATACACCAATGGTGAATGGTCTTTCAGTCCTTGCATGGGGTGTGGGTGGTATCGAAGCGGAAGCTGCGATCCTCGGCCAGCCAATCTCAATGGTCATCCCTGAAGTAATTGGTTTTAAATTAACTGGTAAATTGAAAGAGGGTGTAACAGCAACTGACTTAGTCTTAACGATTGTTGAGATGCTCCGTAAGAAAGGTGTTGTTGGTAAATTTGTTGAGTACTACGGTGATGGACTTAAAGAGCTTCCATTAGCAGACCGTGCAACAATCTCTAACATGGCGCCTGAGTATGGTGCAACGGTTGGTTTCTTCCCAGTAGATCAGATCACACTCGACTACATGCGCTTAACAGGCCGTGATGAAGAAGTGATTGCAAGAACTGAAAGCTATGCTAAAGAGCAAGGCTTCTGGGGTAATGATAATGATGAGCCACTCTTCACAGATACGCTCGAACTCGATCTTGGTAGCGTAGAGCCAAGCATGGCAGGTCCAAAGCGTCCTCAAGACCGTGTGACTTTACCAAATCTTAAATCAGCATTTGATAAATTTGTTGAAGATTCAAAAGAAGATCTCGAGCTTTCAGCAGATATCACGTTAGATGGTAAAACAGAAACGCTTCACCAAGGGGATGTTGTTTTTGCAGCGATCACCTCATGTACAAACACTTCTAACCCAAGTGTTATGATGGCAGCGGGCTTAGTTGCTGAGAAAGCAGCGAAACTCGGTTTAACACGTAAGCCATGGGTGAAAACTTCTTTAGCACCTGGCTCTAAAGTTGTTAGTGAATATCTCGATAAAGCAGGTTTAACTAAGTATCTTGATGAAGTTGGCTTCAACTTAACAGGTTACGGTTGTACTGCATGTATCGGTAACTCAGGTCCATTGATTAAAGAAGTGGGCGAAGCGATCGATCAAAACGATTTCACAATGGCAGCTGTGATCTCAGGTAACCGTAACTTTGAAGGTCGTATCCATCCACAAATCAAAACGAACTGGATTGCTTCACCACCATTAGTTGTTGCATTTGCAATTGCAGGGACAACTCGTATCGATATCTCTAAAGATCCGATCGCTCAAGATAAAGATGGTAAAGATATTTACCTCAAAGATATCTGGCCTTCAAATCATGAGATTGCAGAAGCAGTTGCTAAAGTTGATGGTACAATGTTCCGTAAAGGTTATGAAGGTGTCTTCGATGGTGATGCTCACTGGCAAGCGCTTGATGTTGATAAGACAGAGACATTCCAATGGAATGAGAAATCAACTTATGTTCAACATCCTCCATACTTTGAGAAAATTGACCAACCCGTTGAAGCGGTTAAATCGATCGAAAATGCAAACGTTCTTGCATACTTTGGTGATTCAATCACAACAGACCATATCTCTCCAGCAGGGGTAATTATGGCAGGTTCACCAGCCGGTCTCTATCTCCAAGATAAAGGTGTAGCGCCTAAAGACTTTAACTCTTATGGATCACGTCGTGGTAACCATGAAGTAATGATCCGTGGTACATTCGCAAATATCCGTATTCGTAACAAGATGTTAACGGATGTTGAAGGTGGATATACAAAACATATCCCATCAGGCGAGACAATGCCGATCTATGATGCCGCAGTACGCTATGCAGAAGAGAATACGCCATTAATCGTTCTTGCGGGTAAAGAGTATGGTTCAGGTTCAAGCCGTGACTGGGCAGCAAAAGGTCCAAACCTTTTAGGTGTTAAAGCAGTTATTGCTGAGAGCTATGAGCGTATTCACCGTTCTAACCTTATCGGTATGGGAATCCTTGCACTTCAGTACAAAGATGGTCAAAATGCTGAAAGCTTAGGTTTAACAGGTGAAGAGTCATTTACAATTGCATTAGATGACAATATCAAGCCAGGTCAAGATATCGAAGTCGTAGCACGTAAAGCAGATGGTAGTGAGGTGAAATTCACTGTTCTTTGCCGTATCGATACCCTTAATGAAGTAGATTACTACAAATCAGGCGGTATCTTACATTACGTTCTTCGTGAGATGATCAAAGAGCATAAATAATTATCGGCTATTGATAAGTAGATGCTTATAAACGAAAAGAGATGCAGATTGTTGCATCTCTTTTTTTGTTTTATGTAATAATACTAAGTAAAAGTTAACAAAAATTTAATAGAAAGTTTAATAGAAAGTTTAATAGAAAGTTTAATAGAAAGTTTAATAGAAAGTTTAATAGAAAGTTAGCAGACAATTTTAGATAAGATAGGTAGCAAGAAATTAAGATATTAGTTGATGTTATATCATGGTACCGCAGAGGTATTTAGTTGATATCTTTGATGTTTAATAAGGAGAAAATCGATGAAGTTAATCATAAAAGTAGCTTCTTTATTTGCGATTGTTGCTGTTGTAACAGCCTGTTCAACTTGGGATGGGATGAGCAATAAAGAGAAGGGCATGGTCATCGGTACAGGTGCTGGTGCAGTCGCTGGTGCTGCGGTGACAGATACGATTTTAGGTACAGGGATTGGCGCTGCTGTAGGTGGTGTAATCGGTAACGAAGTTGGTAAAGCCCTCTAAATTAGAGCGATCTGCAACAAATTTTGCTAGCTTACTAATCGTTAGTTGTAATCATCAATTTTTAATTAGACCCGTAGAGTAGTAGTTTTCTACGGGTTTTTTATCGTTTATTATCTATCATCTATTATCTACCGCCTGAAGCTGTGCAGTTGTATAAGCTTTATAGGCTAATGGGATTTCCCTTTAATTTTACCTAATTCACTCTCTTGCCGGCTCTCCCAGCGCTTTTTGGCCAATAGACGCATATCGGGAACAAGATCATGCTCATCGAGAATCTCTTCGCCAATCAGCTTCTCTAAGATATCTTCTAAGGTAATAATACCGAGCCAAGTCCCATACTCATCATAGATAAAGGCAAGGTGTTGTTGCTCATCGAGTAGTTTACGAAAAGCATTTTTAACGCTGATCGTATCGGGAAAAACAAGAGGCTCTTCCGCTAGATCCATAATCTTTTCGCCGCCTTGTGCTACTTTAAGGAGATCATGACGAAAAAATATACCTAATGGATTCTCCTCATCATCAATAATGGGATATCGTGAAAATTGATGTTTTTCAATAAGATCCGTCAATTCTTGAGGATCGATATCCGGCTTAATTGCCGTTGTTACAACACGCGGAGTCATAATTGAGGTGATATCAACCTCATTGAGATCTAATACGTTAGCAATCACCTGCTGCTCTTTTGTCTCAATCTTCCCAAGCTCTTTCGCCAATTGTGATAGTGCCTTTATTTCAGCACGAAGATTGATCTCCTCCTTATTATTGCCAATAATGCGCAAAATCCGATCTGAAAGCCAGATAAAAGGGCGAAGAATTAGAATCATCGGATTGAGAATTCCCGGTAGGGTTGGCGCTATCTGACGCCAATATTTCGCCCCTAAAACCTTAGGGATAATCTCTGAAAGGATCAAAATAAGAATCGTCATAACAGCGGAAGCTACTCCTAAATAAGCGCTTCCATAGAGTGCTGTTACTTGAGCACCAACACCGGCAGCACCAGCCGTATGGGCAATAGTATTGAGTGTTAAGATTGCGACTAATGGTCGATCAATCTTATCTCTTAGCGCTTTTAAACGAAGATAGAGCTGGGGTGATCGCTCTTTTTGCTGCGAGATAAAGGTGGGCGTTAATGAGAGTAGCGTCGCCTCTAATATCGAACAGAGAAACGAGACGGCAATAGAAAGAATAACGGTAAGTGTCAGTAGAACCATAATGACTCTAAAAATAGAAAAGAAGAGTCAATTATAACGAATTATTCATGCCTCTGCTGTAGCAATCATCGCTTTAGGCTGCATCTTCGCCTTGTTTCACCTTATTCCACCTTATTTTTCTTTATTCTCTCTTTATCCGACTCAGGCAGCAGGCCAGTTGGGCAATTCCGTAATAAAAAAAATTGATGAGACTCTTTTTAATAAGATTAAATAGATCTATTAATATAATTCATTTTCATAATGATCAAAAAAGTATTAATCTGCAGTGGTAGGGTCGATTAAGCAGAGTGGATCGATCATCATCCGATCATTCTTCATTGAGAGGATCTTACATCAATGTTTAACACTTCAGCAGAAGGATAACTTTATGAGCGATAAAAAATATTTTACAACCGCAGCAGGTGCTCCCGTTGCGAATAACCAAGATTCTTTAACCGCAGGTCGTCGTGGACCAATGTTGCTTCAAGATGTCTGGTTTTTAGAGAAATTAGCCCACTTTGATCGTGAAGTTATTCCTGAGCGACGGATGCATGCAAAAGGATCGGGAGCTTTCGGGAAATTCACCGTTACCCATGATATTACCCAATATACCAGTGCAAAAATCTTCTCAGAAATTGGTAAAGAGACAGAGATGTTTGCTCGCTTTTCAACCGTTGCCGGCGAGCGCGGTGCGGCTGATACGGAGCGTGATATTCGAGGATTTGCGCTTCGTTTCTACACCGAAGAGGGAAATTGGGATCTAGTCGGTAACAATACGCCGGTCTTCTTTTTCCGTGATCCTTTAAAATTCCCTGATCTTAATCATGCCATTAAACGTGATCCACATACCAATATGCGCTGTCCTAATGCTAACTGGGATTTCTGGACATCGTTACCGGAAGCGCTTCATCAAATCACCATTACCATGAGTGACCGTGGTATTCCAAAGTCATATCGTCATATGCATGGATTTGGAAGCCATACCTTTAGTTTTATCAATAAAGAGAGAGAGCGTTTCTGGGTAAAATTCCACTTCCATACACGTCAAGGGATTGAGAACTTAACCGATAGCGAAGCAGAAAAGATTGTTGGTAAAGATCGGGAAGCGAGTCAACGTGATCTACACAATGCGATTGCCGAAGGAGATTATCCAAAATGGGATATGTTTATCCAGGTGATGACGCTTGAAGAGGCAGAAAAGATGCCTTACAACCCCTTTGATCTCACCAAAGTTTGGTATAAAAAGGATTTTCCATTGATTCCGGTAGGAACATTTGAGCTTAATCGTAATCCTGATAACTACTTCCAAGATGTTGAGCAAGCAGCCTTCAATCCGGCTCATGTTGTTCCAGGAATTGGTTTCTCACCAGATAGAATGCTACAAGGTCGACTCTTCTCTTACGGGGATGCTCAGCGCTACCGTTTAGGAGTTAATCATCATCAGATCCCTGTTAACTCTCCTAAATGTCCTGTTCATAGCTACCATCGTGATGGAGCAATGCGTGTTGATGGTAACCAAGGACGCCGTATTGCTTATGAGCCCAATAGTTATAGTGAGTGGACTGAAGCTCGTCACTTAGAAGAGCCAGAACTCGATCTTATCGGACCGGCAACGCGTTGGGATTTCCATGAAGATGATAATCACTATTTTGAGCAACCGGGCAAACTTTTCCGATTAATGACACCTGAAGAGCAGCAACGTCTCTTTGAGAATACGGCTCGAAATATGGGTGATAGCGAAGAGCAGATCAAAAAACGTCATATCTATCACTGCTATCAAGCAGATCCAGCCTATGGAAAAGGTGTGGCAGAAGCGTTAGGAATCGATATTAAGAGTGTTATTCCTGCGTAATTGAGGTAAACTAACTCCGTTCTAATCTTATCGCTGACCAAATCTTCTATTGCAGAGGGTAAAAGATAAGATTAGACCTGAATTTGAGTGAAAGAGGTAACAGTCTCTATTGCTAAATTGCGGATTCTTAAAACATTGAATTAATATTGAATTAACATTGGATTAAGTATTCTCCTTAGAGCAATATCTGTAATCTCTTATTGGAAATGCCCCATTTCTATCTTCGATCTTTTGATCTAATAGTAGAAATTGGGGCATCTTTTTTAGCTAAATTTGCTTGTTTTTGCTTATTTTAGATTCTTTAGATTATTTCAAATCATTTCAAATCATTTCAAATCATTTCAAATCATTTCAAATCATTTCAGATTTTTAATAGTCTATCTATAGTGGCATTTAATGACTTGTAGTCGCTCTTTAATTGCTTCCGAGCTTTTCTGCTGGTGCTTTGTGGAAACGAAGCAGAAGATAACCTAAAACTCCCGAAAGAATAGATCCTAAGAAGACACCAATCTTACTGAGATCTTGTAATTCTGCCGAGGTGAAGGCCAACATGCTAATAAAGAGACTCATCGTAAAACCGATTCCGCAGAGTAGGGCGATACCATAAACCTGCAACCAAGTCGCACCACTTGGGCGCTTGAAAATTCCCAATTTTTCTCCGATAAAGACCATTCCAAAAACGCCGATCTGTTTTCCGACAAAGAGTCCTAATGTTACCCCTAAAACAACAGGATGGGTCAACATGGAGAAATCAAATCCTTTGAGAGAGACACCGGCATTGGCTAATCCAAAGAGCGGAATAATTAAGAAGCTGACCCAATTGCTAAGCGCATGCTCCCAAGCGATAAGCGGTGTTTCACCTCTTTTATTCTCTTTAACGCCATTAAGCGGAATTGTCATTGCTAAGACAACACCCGCGAGCGTGGCATGAATCCCTGATTTTAAGACAACAAACCAGAGGATAGCGCCCACAATGATATAGACGAGTGGTTGGGTGATTCGGCGGTAATTACAGAAGATCAAAATGATCAAACAGAGAAGCGCCGCTAAAAGATAACTCAATTGTAAGGAGTCACTATAGAAGAGCGCAATGATTAAAATAGCCGCTAAATCATCGATAATCGCTAATGCGGTTAAGAAAATCTTTAAAGAGACCGGGACGCGACTTCCTAAAAGTGCGACAATCCCAAGAGCAAAGGCAATATCGGTTGCGGTAGGAATCGCCCAGCCTTGAAGCGCTACAGAATCGGCACGATTAAGAGTAAAGTAGATCAATGCCGGCACCGCTAATCCTGCAAAAGCTGCTAAGCCTGGTAAAATACGTTGAGCATTTGTTGCAAGTTCTCCACTAATAAATTCTCGTTTCAATTCGAGACCGACATAGAGGAAGAAAATTGCCATCAAAGCATCATTAATCCAATGAAGTACCGATAAGCCGGCAACATAACTATTTAAAATAGAGAAATAGAGTTCTGATAGTGCACTATTGGCGAGAATAAGACCAATAATTGCCGAAAGCATTAAGATAATGCCACCGGCAGTTGGAAGTGTAAAAAAGTACTTAATTTTCTGATACATCTTGGCTCCTTAAAGTGAGTCAGGTGTTTGTAATTTTCATTGATATTTTCAACGTGAAATTTCAGTGTACTAAAATTTTCCGTGACAAAATATTGAAATTTACGCAGATTATGGGTGAAAATTACCCAAAGAATAGCTTAAATCACCTCTAATCTCTCAACCTTACTCTCGCAGAGTCCTTAAGCTCTTTTCTCAAATCCTCCTTTTTTAGCCGATCTTATCACAATATTGGGGAACAATTTTAGAAGCGGGACCATAATAAGCCTCATCAAAGAGGGTTGCTCCTTTTGTCGGTTCAAGGTTGAGTTCAACGCTATGCGGCCCCACCATTTTCGCAAGTTCAACAAAGCCAGCTGCGGGATAGACATTTCCCGAGGTACCGATGGAGAGAAAGAGATCTGCATTTTCTAACGCTTTATAGATTCGTTCCATCTCTAGCGGCATCTCCCCAAACCAAACAATATGGGGGCGGAGATTTCCTCGCTGTTGGCAACAGGGGCAGAGGCTCTCTATCGTCACCGGTTGCTGCCAATCAAAAATCATTTCGGTCTCTAAACAACGAACTTTAAGAAGCTCTCCATGCATATGAATTAATCGTTTTGATCCCGCTCGCTCATGGAGATTATCGACATTTTGGGTTACAAGAAGAAAGTGATCTCCTAAGCGTTCCTCTAATTTCGCTAAGGCAAAGTGAGCGGCATTAGGCTTGATGCTTTCTTCTTGCAGTTGTGCTCGGCGGTCATTATAAAACTGCTGCACTAATTGTGGATTTCGTCTAAACCCCTGTGGTGATGCCACCTCTTCAATAGGATGATTCTCCCAAAGGCCATCCGCGGCGCGAAAGGTGCGAATGCCAGATTCAGCAGAGATGCCGGCTCCTGTTAAAACAACTACCTTAGGCTTTACTCCGGGTAATTTCCTTCTAAATGATTCTCTCTTGCTCTCTCTTTTCATCTCTTATCTCCTTATTTCTTATCTCAGTATTCTCAAGTTCTCAGTCTTTAAATATTAAAATACCCAAATACCCAAATACCCAAATACCCAAATGCTCAGTGACTTCACGCTTCAAAATATTTTTCAATAAATAATTTTTTAATAATTGGTTTTTAATAATTAGTTTTTAATAACTTAATAATAACCCAATAAAAATAGCTCAATCAACAAATAACGAAACTGCCAAGCGGGCAAACAGACAAATAACAATAATTTGATAATAATAACGATAACAAAATATTCGTAATCATTGATAATGACATTCCTTAAAAGAGTGTTAAAATGTCGACATAATTCGTTAAATTTTGATCAGACCTGGCGCTGATCAATTAGCGCTTGATCAATAATAATATTGTGATGAGGGTAGAGTAATGGGAACTATTTTGATTAAAAATGGCATTATTGTCGATACAGATCATGAGTATCGTGCCAATCTATTGACTGATGGTGAAAAGATCGTTGCGATTACCGATCAGCTTCTACCGGCGGATGAAGTGATTGATGCCGAAGGAAAATATCTTCTTCCCGGGGGAATTGATGAGCATACCCATCTCGGTTCATTTGGTGGAATGGGCTTTGAAACAACCCATGCAGCCCTTGCCGGGGGGACAACAATGGTGATCGACTTTGCTCCTATGCATGAAGGGGAGACCTTCAGTGAAGCGATTGAAGCGCATGACCAAACGGCGGCCGGAATCGCAAGCTGTGACTATGCTTTCCACTCGATGGTGATGGGCGGTGGGCATAAGGGACTCTTTGATGATGTGAAGAATCTCCCGAAACATGGTGTCTCAACCATTAAGTTATTGATGGGATATAAGGGGAGTGAGTATTACTCAAATGATGAGACCATTATGCACTGTATGCGAGAAGCGAGAAAATATGGGGTAACCACAATGCTCCATTGTGAAAATAGCGATATGATCTCCTACTTGACTGAAATTTTAGAGAAGGAGCATCCTGAGCAGACGATCGATCATTACTATTCGCGCTTGCCGATTACAGAAGTAGAGGCGACTCATCGAGGGATCGATATGGCAATCTTAACGCGTGCGCCACTCTTTATTGTTCATGTCACATTGGAAGATTCGATGTTAGCGATCCGCGATGCCTATCTTAAAGGGTATCCTATCTATGGTGAAACTTGCACTCACTACTTAACGCTCGATAAATCTTATCTTGGACTGCCCAATTTTGAAGGGGCTAAATATGTCTGTGCACCTCCTTTGAGAAGTAAATCGAATCAAGCACCTCTCTGGGAAGGGCTTCGCCGAGGTTGGTTAACGGCAGCAAGTTCCGATCACTGTGCTTTAGTGGGCGGATTTCAGAAGAAGAAGGAGGGATATGGCGATTTTGCAAAAATTCCTAATGGCATTCCCGGCATGCAAGAGCGGATGTCGATGCTCTGGACCTATGGTGTTGAAGCAGGCCATATTAGCCGGCAAAAATTTGTAGAGATTACGGCAAGTAATCCCGCAAAATTGATCAACCTTCCGCATAAAGGGCGTATTGCTGTGGGCTGTGATGCGGATATTTTAATTTGGGATCAAAATTATGAAGGTGTGATTCATAATAGCGATCTCTGCCACGGAATCGACTATTCTGCATTTGAAGGATTTAAAATTAAAGGGCGTGCAGATAAAGTTTTCCTTCGGGGAAAATTGATGGCGGAGAAGGGGAAATTTGTTGGTGAGAAAGGGCAAGGAAGACGCCAATATGCAAAACCCTTTGGTCGCTGCTTCGATTACTTAAAACATTCTCCAGAACCTCTAACTTAGTTTGATGATTCGATCTCATCATCATTTGCCATAAGTGTAATAAGTTAATTTAAGAGAGTAAGAGAAGTATAGTCCTCCCACTTTCGATCTGTTTTTAATGGCCTTAATAGATTCCTTAATAGATTCCTTAATAGATTCCTTAATAGATTTATTGGAGATTAAGTTTAAAATAGTCAAAAGTGGGTTTTCTCTATCCACCACAACAGCTACTTTTAACGGTTGCTTTTGCGGGATTATTTTCAGCGCTATTTTTCGCATTGCCAGCGCTATTATCTAGCTCTGCCATCAATGCCGTTGCAAGCCCTTGATCTACTATGCTACTTTTAGCAAGATCTTCTACCTGGCTATTGGCCGGCGTTAGGGCAAATTTTCGATCTTCTCGCTTACAGTTACAATTTTTACAGGTACAGGTTCCCGGCGGGCAATCACACATCACCTCCTCAACAGCAAAGGCTTTTTTCGCCTCGAGCGCCTTTTCAATCTTGGCAATATCTTCAAAAGAGAGAACTCTATTCTCAATCATCTCGACAATACGGCTTCCAATCTTTCTTGCACAGATATGGCCGGCATTTTCTCCAATATGGCGACTGCGCTCACCTTCGGCAATAGTAGGAAAGTAGACATTGTAGCGACCCCGTTTTCGAATGCCGACAACCCCTTTACTCACTAAGCGAGAGAGCATTACCTGAATCGTATTAGGTTTCCAGTCGGTCGATTTGCTTAAAATGGTGATCATTTCCTGGCTAGTGGCTTGGTTTTGGGACCATAAAACCTGCATAATGCTATATTCAGCTGGTGATATCTTGTTTTTTGTCATTATTATCGCCCTCGATTCGATCTAGAAGTTGATGGGTAAGCTATGAGAGATCAACTCGCCCTTTAATAAAAATTAATAAAAACTTAATAAAACTTTAATAAAACCTCAATGAAACATTGATTCATGAAATATGACTCATGAAATATGATCGATAAGAGATAATCAATCAAGTAAGATTGGGGTAGAGTGGTTAAAATAAAGGAGTTGATCTACTTATCTTTCCATTATAGATCAAAAGTAAGATCAATTTCGGGGAAATAGCATAGTGATCAGGATTTTAAGTTATACTACCCTCTTTTATAATGATCGATCGATGGGAGATTGAATCGAAAATATGCCTATTCATTCATTTCAAGAACTTCAGCACTCACTTGAGCGTGATGATCGCTCGTTACCGCTCTATCAGAAGATTAAAGAGTTTATTCTCGAAAAGATTGCGCTCAGAGAGTGGCGCCCCCATCAGAAGCTCCCCTCTGAAAATGAGATCTCTGCCGCTTTAAATGTTAGCCGCATGACGGTGAATCGTGCCTTTAAGGAGCTGACAGAAGAGGGGTATCTCTTTCGGGAGAAGGGCTCTGGAACTTTTGTCGCAGAGCCATTTCAATTAACCCCCTTTTTTGAGCTCTTCCCGATCTCTCAGGAGATTGCTATTGAAGGGAACCAATATGGCGTTCTTATCTTAGAGCGTAAGCGCCTTGCATTCGATGAGGTCCCTTTTGCGTCCCACTTTCAACTTACCGATGAAGAGGCGGCAGATTTCCCCTTTCTCTATAGTGAGATCCTCTATCTAAGCAATGGCGTTCCGATTCAGTATGAGAAGCGAACGTTACTTGCCGCTTTTGCCCCCCGTTATGAAGAGGAGCATTTTCTTCACCATTGCAGTAGTGCTTATCTGCTCAATTTAGTGCCGGCACTGTCGCAAAAACATCGATTAGAAGCAATCATTCCCTCTTTAGAGTTACAGAAGATCTTAGCGCTTGATGGCGAAGAGGCTTGCTTTAAGGTGATCGAGAAGTTCCAGATTCAAGAGAAACTTCGTTCTTATGCAGAGCAGTTCTATCCTGCATCTCGCTACCAGTTCCATAGCCGTATTTAAAATCAATTATTAAATAAATCATTAGATCATCAAGCCCCTTATCTAAAATTCATTGATAGAGCTTATTTTTATTTTATAGAATGCACTCAAACTCAATGAGGTTAATTATTTTTAATTATTTGATATTGATCATCTATTTCTAAATTAGCGGTGATTTTTAACCTTTTTTCAAAAAGAGTGATCTTTGGGGCTTTATTATTTATTTTTTTACGGCTAGACTATATCCCTATAGTTAACAATCTGTATAGACAACTATACACTATAATCCTGTATATACAACTTATAAATTAGAGCTTGTGAGATATAGCGCAACTCAGAGTGGAGTGCGTAAAGATAGAAAATAGATATAAAAAATAAAGTAGTTACAAAAGTAGTTACAAAAGTAGTTATAAAAATAGTTATAAAAATAGTTATAAAAAACAGCAATAATAAGGGACAAAAATGATTGATATTACGTTGCTCGCAGCGGTATTTTTAGTAGGCCTTAATGGGTCGCTGCATTGTGTAGGGATGTGCGGGCCGATTGTCGGTATTTTAGGGATGAATACAGAGGCGGATACACACCGTAAACGGATAGGGACGGCCATTTTTTATAATTTGGGTCGAATCTCTACTTATGTGATTTTAGGTTTTGTAGCGATGCTTTTGAGTATTGCGATGCAAGATCTCAAACCGTTGCAGATAGTGATTCGCTATTTTTCAGGTGTGATTATGCTCTTTGTAGCACTACAACTGATCGGCTTTCCTCAATATCTTGCTTTTATTGAAAAACCGCTTAACAAGCTCTCGCGCCCAATCTCTCAATTGACGCGCAAATTCTTCCCCATTAAGAGTCTAAAAGGGGCTTATGTTGCCGGGCTTGCATGGGGTCTCCTCCCTTGTGGCATGGTCTATATGGCATTTGCGATGAGCTTAGGGGTCGAAAACGTGCTTGCTGCACCATTAGTAATGCTCTTTTTTGGTTTAGGAACTTTGCCGATGATGTTGACCTTAAGTGTCTCCGGCAACTTCTTTGGAAGCTTCTTTAGCTCTCCAAAAGCACGCAAGATTTCCGGATTATTGGTGTTAGCGATGACCATCTTCTATATGGGATCGATGCTGATGAGCGATCTTGGAATCGGTGGCGGACATGATCATCATGGACATGGAATGATGGATCACTCACAGATGGACCACTCTCAAATGGATCACAGCGGCATGGATCATGCGGGAATGGGGCATGAGATGATCGATCATAGTGCGATGGGGCATAGTGAAATGGATCACAGCACTATGGATCATAAGGCAATGGACCATACGATGGATCACACGATGGAGCATCAGATGCAAAATCACTCCGAGACCAATCATGACTTGATGGATCATAGTCAAATGAATCATTAAGCGTTGAAAGATCGTTGGGGATCAGACCTTTGAAATAAGGCCCTACGATCAGAGCATCCCTATGATGCTACAACGCTATTTCTCCGGCGAAGGAGAATTGAATTCTCAATCGCCCTCTATTAATCATTAACCTCCATCACTCATTGAATGGAGCCACGCTTATTTAGTTGAAGGAACCTCTATGAAACAGAAGAGATTGTGTCTCGCGCTCTTTGCGATTCTTATCCCCCCACTCTTAGCAGATGAAATAACGCATTCTCAAGAGATTGCAGCAGAAGAGCAGTTAGCCGCATTAGATGATATTCAGGTCATAGCGCAGATCTCCGATCAGCCCAATGTGCAATATATCAATCCTAAAGAGGCGATTCAGCCCGCGCCGGCAAAAGATGGTGCAGAGCTATTACGCTTAATCCCCAATATGAGTATCGCTCGTAAAGGGGGCGGTGGAGGTGAGCCAATCTTCCGTGGATTAGGGGGTTCTCGTCTACGAATTTTAAGTAATGATCATCAGATTTTAGGGGGATGTGGTGGCCGAATGGATCCCCCAACCGCTTATATCTACCCTGAATCGTATGATGAAGTGATCTTTATTAAAGGTCCTCAATCGGTGAAATATGGCCCTGGTAATATTGCCGGAGTCGCCCGTTTTATCCGGAATGATCTTCGTTTCGATCAGCCAACAGCGAAATTGAGCGCTTCACTCTTAGGAGGATCATTTGATCGAATTGATTCCTATATCGATGGCATCATTGGTAATGAGTGGGGCTGGATTCATGCAAATGCGACCTATAATCGCTCGCACGATTATAAAGATGGTGCCGGTGATAAGATTCACTCCCAATATAAACGTCAGAGTCAAACCATTGATGCAGGCTTAACACCAACAGAGAATACGCTCATTGAATTAGGCTATGATCGTAGTCGTGGCCACAGTTACTATGCAGATCGGATGATGGATGGTATTAAATTTGACCGCGACAGTTGGCGTCTTAAAGTGAAGCAGGAGAATATTACCGATTGGTTACGCACGCTTCAATTTGAGTATAGCCATAATAAGATTGATCACGTGATGGATAATTATAGCTATCGCGCCACTCCTAGTAAGTATTCGGTAAGTAATCCTGCACGGACAACACAATCGGCAAAGCTTTTTGCAGAGCTCTCTTTAGGGAATCATGAGACAACAGTGGGGATCGATTGGCTTGATGATCGCCATAAGTTGCGAGTGAGCCGTATGAAACCAAATTTAGCAGAGGCAGCCAACTACCATAAGATGCCTTATCAAGCGAATCAGAAATTTAAAAATTGGGGCCTTTTTATTGAAGATGAGTGGTTCCTCAATGATTCTCAGAAGTTGGCAATGGGGTACCGTCATGATCGTTATGATGCAAAATATAATCCCAATTTTGATAAAGGGAAAGATGTTGATCCTCAATTTCATTCAAAACGTTACAATCTCGACTCAGCCTTTATTCGCTATGAGCATCGTTTAGGGGATTGGTTACTCCATGCCGGTTACGGAATGGCACAACGTGCGCCCGATTTCTGGGAGAGAAGTAAAGATAATGGTGAACGTCTTAAGAAAGAGACTAATCATGAGATCGATCTAGGGGTTATCTTCCAAAATGAAACTATCGCTTTCTCAACAACGCTCTTTGCTAGCAAAATGAAAGATTATATTTTAATTCAAGAGAAAGCGGCTCGTAATATTGATGCCGATCGATATGGTATTGAAGCGCAAGTACAATGGAATATGACCCCTAATTGGCGCTTGAGTAGTAGCATCGCTTATACCTATGGAAAGAATAAAACTGATGATCGTCCTTTAGCACAAGTTCCGCCATTAGAGTGGAATAGCTCACTTCAATGGCATAATGAGCAATTTAGTGCCGGTGTTGTATGGCGAGTGGTGAATTCTCAACATCGTTATGCAAAAGGGCAAGGGAATATTTTTGGAGCAGATATTGGTCCTGGCGCAGGTTATGGCACGGTTTCTCTCAATGCATCATGGAAAGTACGTAATGAGATGACAGTGATGGCGGGCGTTGATAATCTCTTTAATAAAAATTATGCCGAGTTTATCAGCCGTAAGACTCATGATATTGCAGGTTATAACATTCAGAATAAAACGCGTATTAATGAGCCGGGGAGAAGCCTTTGGGTACGGATGAATATCGATCTTTAGAGCGATATTCAGAACGATCTTTAGAAATGATTTTCAGAGTATTTTAGTCTGATGTTTAAATTCTCTAATATTGTGATCTTTGCCGGAGTGATTCTCCTCCACTATGGGATTTTGCAACGATTATTGATCGCTCCCCCTGATCAAGTCGTTCGGCAAGATCTTGCTACGGCGGGCACAATATTAGAGATCTCTTTAATTCCCGAGATGCGGATGGAGAGTGCATCAAGCGCTCAATCTGTTAGCAATAGGGAAGAGATCAGCGCGGTAGAAAAGATCAATGTGGAAGAGCTTTCGGAAGCTGCAAAAGAGATCTCTCCACCGGAGGCAATGACCTCACCATTTTTAGAAGAGGGGGCAACTTTCTTAACCACTAAAGCATCAAAAGCATCATATTACCAGGGTGATAAGGTAGAAGTGATTAAAGAGTCGGCTCGAAAATCAGTTGGAAAAACAGTTGAAAAACCAGTTGAAAAAAGAGTTAAAAAAGCGGTTGAAAAGCCAAAAGAGGTTAAGCAAACGCAAGTTAAAACGCAGAAATCGAACATAAAAGAGGAGAGAAAAAAACCACAAAATAGTGGGAAGCGTCAAGCTAATAGGCAAGCCAATAATCGTGGAGATAATCCACAAGAGAGTCGCTCCAATAATCGCCAAGCCGGTGGGAGTGATCTTAGAAATCAAGCCTTTGTGCCGCCATCGCATCAGGGAGCGGCACTAGGCAATCGTAAACCTCGCTATCCAGAGCTCTCTTTACGGCGTCGAGAAGAGGGGCAAGTCACACTACTAGCGACAGTACTCCCTTCAGGACGAGCGAAGAGTGTTAAAGTGCATAAAAGTAGTGGCTACCCACGTCTAGATGAAGCAGCGCTTAAAGCTGCAAAAGAGTATCGCTATCAGCCTGCAAAGCGGGATGGGCAAGCGGTTGAATATGATTATCTCTTCACTGTGACCTTTTCAATCGAAAAGAGATAGCAGAGAGATTAAGAGAATTGATAATCGATAGTCTTATCACTATCGATAGATAACGATCCCCTAGTAATATTGATAGAGAATGCATCCTATCAATTACAAAAGCCGACACGATCATCGCGATCATGCCGGCTTTTTTTTATTAAGACTAATGTTTAAAGAGGGCAAAGTAGAGAACTGCTAACGCAACCGCATCGAGAATAAGGAGCAGTATGAGATAGAGCAATTCATCACGTCTAAAGAGTTTTCCTTTTTCAGATTGAGAATCTCCCGCTTCTATCACTCCATCTGCTGTAGGCGCTGTTCGATGTTCCTTCTTCGCCCAGATATAGAGCGGAACACCTAGCGTTAATAGTAATGGAATGACGGCAACATAGAGACGATTGCTAGCGTAGAGCATAAATGCGCAGAAGAGAAATCCAACTAAGCCACTCATTAATGCCAAGATTCTACGCTTCTTAATCACCTCATTATCCCCTTTGACTGCATATTTAAAGAGGAAGAGGGTAGTGGCAAGATAGGCGGGAATCACCATTACCGAGGTGATATCTACCATTGTATTCCAGGCATCTTTAGAGAAGTAGACCAAGATCATCGCGATCTGCATAATACTACTGCTAATCAGTAGCGAGTATTTTGCAGCGCCACGACTATTTTTGATAGAGAGAAATTTGGGGAAAGTTCCATTTTCTGAAGCCGCCATAGGGATCTCAGCACAGAGCATTGTCCAGGCGAGCCATCCGGTCATCACTGAGATAATGACTCCAACACTCATAATGATTGAACCCGCTTCGCCAATCACTAACTTTAAGACTTCGGCAGTGGAAGGCGTTGCCATCTTCGCTAGCGTATCTTGGCTCGCCACACTATAGGGCAAAATGGAGAGCGCAATATAGATAAAGAGGCTAAGGAAGAAGCCGATTAAGGTTGCTTTTCCAACATCTTTAGGATTTTTAGCATTGCCGGAGAGAACCACAGCCCCTTCAACTCCCACAAAGACCCATAAGGTCACCATTAAGGGATTGGTGATCTGCTCTCGTGGTGAACCTAGCTCACTCATTGTATGGGGATCATTTCCCCAGAAGTTATGCGTTAAATTACTATAATCGAGCATCACTCCCACAACGATAATAAAGATCAAAAGAGGAATTGTCTTGCCGATTGTCCCGATAAAGTTGATAAAGCCGGCCACTTTTACACCACGACTCACAAGGAGGTTATATCCCCAAATAAGAATCGAACCGCAGATAATAGAGTTTAAGTTATTTCCATTGGTAAAAACGCCGGGGAAGAAGGTATTGAGCGCATCCATTAAGATCACGGCAAAGGCGACGTTGCCAAAGATCGTCATAAGCCAGTAACCCCAAGCGACGAGAAAGCCGGCAAAGGGGTTGAAGCCTTCATGGGCGTACATATAGATCCCCGCTTTTAGATCGGGGCGAGCATTGGCTAAGATACTAAAAGAGTTTGCGATAAAGAAGAGACCGATACCGGTAATAATCCATGCGATAATTGCCGGTCCCGGCGCGGAATATTGAGCAATATTTTGGGGAAGACTATAGACACCGCCCCCAATCATGGAGCTCATAACGATTGCAATTAGGGCGATTAAGCCCAATTTACCACCTTTTGATTGACCCATTATTGATGAATCCTTATTTTTTAAAATTTAATAACACTTAATGACATTTAATTACCGTCGCCTGCTGAAGAGAATCAGTCACTGTAAACTGATACCCCAAAGCTGTCAGCGCGCTCTGTAGCGCCGTTAATCGCTCATTGAGTAGGTGGGAAGGATGATCACTATAATCGGAAAAATCATTAATAAAAAGAATATCTCTATTATATTTCATCTTAAACTCCGCATTAGATGGATAAAGGGGTTATCCCAATAAAGTATTGTTAATACCTTATTAACAATATATAACAATTAAGAAAGATATTTTATATAAATAGGCCTCAATTTCCGCTATTTTTAGAGATATTTACACTATTGAAGTAAACAATGATATATGTCAATTTGTGACGATAAATGAAAAAAATTGTCATGATCTTGTTAAGGATATTTGCTACTATCAATAGTTCTGTAGCGTAATCTCACTAGGCCAAACAGCGCGGAATTTTCAGCGTTCTAACTGAGGTTATTTTATAGAGGGGGCTTAAAGTACCCCGTATCCTTTTTGATGAATTCCATCACAATTCATCATACTTATTGAGGATCACTTTCTCCCAAGGTACAAAAATTGTGAAAAATCTGTATCACTACTCATAATCACATATCTTAAAAACAATAAACCTGAAAGGGAGTATCCATTCAATTGCCGGCATAGCGCCGGCTTTTTGTTTTTTGGAGGGGAAACTATATCAAATCTCGCTTATAGTAGATAAAAATGTAATATGGGAATATCCTATATTATTTACTCTAATTTACAGGTGTTATTAAAATGATAATTTATAGCAGTACTAAGTTGGGATTTATGGAAGATATTACTAATGGGGTTTTAGTAGAAAAAATATATAAAAATTTTTTAGAAAAAATAGGTAGAACAGGAAAAAGCGAAATACGATCTTGGGATAACTCTTTATCTAGAATGTATATGGTAATTAATGATAGCGAGATACCTGATGATTTGAATATTGCTATAGAATATCGGATCCCATCAACTTCAAAAAGAGTCGATTTTATTATTGCTGGGAAAAATAAAGATAATAAATCAGCAGTTATTATTGAATTAAAACAATGGGAGAGCGCAGAAAAAGTTATAGAAAAAGATGGAGTAGTCAAAACTTTTTTAGGAGGAGGGGAGCGTGAAACAATTCATCCATCTTATCAAGCTTTATCATATGCAACCTTAATAGAGGATTTTAATGAAGCTGTTTGCCATGAAAATATTAAATTATTCCCTTGCGCTTACTTACATAATTATATTGTACAAAATCCAGATCCTCTATTAGATGAAATTTATTTAGACTATGTTAATCAGGCACCTATATTTGGGAGGACTGATTCTACAAAATTAAGAGACTTTATTAAAAGTAAAATTAAGTCTAGTGACAACAGTACATTAAAATTAATAAATGAAGGGAAATTAAAGCCTTCAAAATCATTGCAAGAGTCTCTTTTAAAGATGATTCAAGGAAATAAAGAATTTGTAATGATAGATGAACAAAAAGTTATTTATGAAGAAATTTTATATTTAGCCAATAAGTCTCAAAAGACAAATAAAAAACAAGTATTAGTTGTTGAGGGAGGACCTGGCACAGGAAAAAGTGTTTTAGCAATTCAAGCCTTAGTAGCATTAATTAATCAAGATAAAATGTGTCATTATGTAACTAAAAACCTTGCTCCAAGGGAGGTCTATGCTTCAAAACTTAAGGGACATATGAAACGTAATAGTATAGATAATCTATTCAAAAGCTCTGGAATATATCATAGTTTAAATGCAAATGAATTAGATGTGGTTCTAGTTGATGAGGCTCATAGATTAAATGAAAAGTCAGGGATTTTCAGTAATCTAGGAGAAAACCAAACCAAAGAATTAATTAATTCAGCGAAATTATCAGTTTTCTTTATAGATGAAAGACAGCGTGTTCATATTAAAGATTCAGGAAGTATTGCAGACATAGAATATTATTCAGATTATTATGATGCGGATTTCAAAAAAATGGAGCTGAAATCACAGTTTCGCTGTAATGGATCAGATGGTTATTTGGCTTTTATTGATGATCTTTTACAAATTAGAGATACAGCTAATTATGATGGTTTTGATATTGATTATGAAATGCTTGTTATAGACAATCCAAATGATTTATACGATATTATTTTAGAAAAAAATATTAATAATAGAGCAAGGATATTAGCAGGATATTGTTGGGATTGGGATAGCTCTAATAGAAATAATCCTGACCACTATGACATAATTATTGAGGAATATGCCTTTAAAAAAAGTTGGAATTTAGGTAATACAAAGACCTATATTCTCGATGAAAAATCAATAGAGCAGATTGGTTGTATTCACACATCTCAAGGACTAGAACTAGATTATGTTGGCGTAATTATAGGTAATGACTTAAGATTTGAGAATGAAAAAGTTATTACAGATCATACAGAAAGAGCAAAAACAGACCAGTCTTTGAGAGGTATTAAAAAGTTAATGAAGGAAGATCCTGAAAGAGCTATAAAACTTGCTGATGAAATTATAAAAAATACTTACAGAGTTTTATTAACTAGGGGTCAAAAAGGATGCTACATATATTGTGAAGATAAGGAATTAGAGGCATATATAAAGCGCAGATTAAATTTAATAAAAAGCTATAAAAGAAATTTTATAAAATAAACTTATTTATATTAAACAAAAAATCCAAAGTCTACTTCAACTTTGGATTTTTTTGGCTTGATAACTTGCAAGCTTATATAACTTAAATCGATTCTAACAATCAGATTGCTCAAAATATTGTTTTTCGACCGTCATTAATATTCCTGCTTTTTCTAAGTACTTTTTAGGTGCTAAAAATGTTGCTGTTACGACGCCAGGATTACGGCCAATTTCAATAGAGCCTGTGATGGTCGCTCTATTCATAATCTCTGTTACAGGGGCATCAAATAATATTGCTGCTCGATTAAGCGCATTATCTGTTGCTTGGTTAAGAGTTGCGCCGGTGCCGATAAATGCTACGGGATAAGATTCTTCTAATGCCGGAATATCCCATTTTTTAGCAAGCGCTTCAGCCGCTGCTTTTTCATGAGTATTAAAGCATTTTGCCGTATAAGGCAGATCATCATGATTGGGTAACAAGATAGGGCCATCAAGAGTTACATTTTTTAAAACATGGACTTGTAGATGGGCTATACCGGCAACATCAGCAGTATGACCTGCGATCTCTCCATCGCCTTGCATCGCGTGCATATCCCCTAGATAGACACCGCCACCTGGAACTTTGACCGGACAGATCAGTGTTGCACCTGCTCGGACTCGACTAATATCGAGATGCCCATCAGTCTTATGCTTATTGAGCTCCTCTTCTGTTAAGCCATACTCGTGACTTGCGCCCACTAATGATGCGCCAAAATCACCGGCATTATGAGAATCGGGCAGGGGAGTTGAAGGTGTTGTTCCTAATTGACCTAAAAAAGGACGCATTCGAGCAACAGTTCCTACAAGATCATGTGGCGCTAAAGTAACGACAGGATTTTGAATAGAAGCTTCAGGTGTTCCCATATAATCACGGGCTTGATGGGCAATCTCTTCAGCTTTCTCTTTCGTGAGAGTAATCCCAATTTTATTTTGCTGATCAAAAACTATTGTGTAACCATTTGTTAAAAGAAAAGGTATCGCATTTGCTCCACAATTATCACAGCGAATCGCTTCTAAACCTATCCCTTCGATTCTAGTAACAGGTCTTAAGGTGTCACAGGAATCGCATTTTGCTGCGACAAAAGGATCATCATTAAATCTCCCCTCTACAGGTTGATCACTGCCGGAAGCGGTTGCGGTTGAGACAACATCAACGTTAAGAATTTTAATGGCAATCGCATCACCCACTTCAGCCCCCTCTACATAGACAGGTTGAGTGACCTCATGACCACCTTTAAGTTCAGGAGTTATCATAGGCCCCCAGCAACCGGGAGTCGTATGAGCAATAATATGACCTCCATCTTTAATAGGTCCAAGCATCGGTTTGTTAGGATCCAAAATACCATCAACAAAACTATTAACTAAAAGAGTATTAACTGCTTTTTTCATCATATCGACCCTTCATATTGAAGTGAAACAGAACGAAACGACCTATTACCAAGATATCATGCTTTTATATAAAAATATTGACCAATGTATTAGATTATTTACATTTTATTTTTAAATTAAACAACCTATTAGAAAGCAGTCAACAGATAGATAAACCCACCAATTGTTAATGGCGATAGAATGGTGCTGAGTAACAGTGCTGATGGCATATTCTTTTCTGCGACCTTATATTCAATTGCAAAAACAACGATGATCGGCATTGCTGGGATTGCCATTGTGATTACCGCTTGAGCTACGGTTTTATGATCAAGCCCTAATGCAGAAGCTGCAAAATAGATAGCCGCTGGCGCTGCGATATTCTTCAATATGACGATAAACCAGGTTAAAAAATCTAATCGGATTTTATAGGCAGCTAACATAATCCCGGAAGCGAAGAGGGCAACGCCAGAGGCGGATGATCCTAATAGATCCAAGGATTTCCCAAAGAGTGAGGAGAGATCAAGCCCTGAGAAGACAATAATAACGGCAAGTATAGGTGCCCATACTAAAGGTTTTTGTACAGTCTCTTTTAAGTGATCAATAAATATTGATCCTGCGTGCTCTTCTATCTCTTTATTATTTTCTGCTCGTTCAGATTTCATTCTTCCGACAGTTAAGAGATAAACAGTGAAGGGGACGATAGTGACATTAATAACGATACTTCCTATTGCCATCGGGACGGCGCCGCTTGTACCGAAGACTCCTTCAAGAATTGCCGGCCCAAAGAAGGGAACTGCCGGCCCGGCAACAGCGACCGCGACCAAGGCACTTGCACTAAGGGATAATCTCAATAAGAGACGTGAAATAAAATAGACAACAATATAGGTAATAACGACGCCGGCAGTAATGGTTGTAAATAATGGGAGGCTTTCAATTAAATACTCACGAGAAGTGGTGATTGTTCCGGCAAAAATCGCCATTGGCACCGCATACGTTAAGACCATTCGGTTTAAAATCGGCGCATCACTACTGGTAAAATCATGATGCCATGCAGCAAAAAAACCGAGTAACAGCGTTACGACGATAGGGAGCGTCGTATCTAATACAGTCATCATCATCTTCATCACCTCGCTTTTATGGTGTAGTTATCGATAAATATATCAAGAATATATCAGCCTATTTATTATATTGACTAGTCTTCAATTAAAATTTAAATAGGTGAGTTTAAATAGGTATCTTAAAAGAGATAATTTTTTAAAAATCAAATCAAATTAAATTAAATCAAAATAATGTGGACCGATTTTTAGTTAAAAAGCTACATTCTATTTGATAACTTTAACACCTTTCGAAGCTCAGTATTTAGAATATTTTTCACTGATTTAGTGAAATGATGACCTCTTTAAATTGAAGATATTTATTGTGAAATAGAGCTGTAAATAATAATAGAGAAGTAAATAGATAAGAAAATAGAAAATAAAATCTATAAAGCTTGTGAACTTGATGATTTATATGGATAAATTTAGCATTGTAATAGACACTATTTGTAATATCGAGTTAAGATAACGACCTTGATCTTCAATAGTAAAGATCAAACGTGAAATTTTAGATACACAAAGAGCGAGCTCTTCTGTAATCGATCCGAACGACTCCTTCAATACCTTAAAAGAGAGGCTTTATGGGCGCTTCCGCTGCTGCTGGTGGTTTTATTATTGTTATCTTTATTGCCATCCTTGGCTTTCTACTCTTTTTAGGTTTGTGGATCTATCGCCGGCGTTATTTACGAGGATCGAGAGAGATCTCTAAGCTCAAACTCTTTGGAATCAATCTATCGATGGTGATTACGGTTTTCCCGGCAGTCATGCTTCTTTGGACCATCTTTGTTACAGAAATCACCGATCTGATCGCTGAAAAGCGAGCTTTAGAAGAGCTTAATAAGCGTTATTTTCAAGTAGAAGAAGATTTAAGTTTTGGCGAGATAGTGATCCCGGCACAATCATGGATTAATCTCGATTCCCCCACAGATTATCCGTTAGAGAGTCTAAAAGATATCCGCCAAGGCATCGATAGTGTCCGTTTTTCAACGCCTCAAGCGATTCATCATCTCCCAACTTCCGCCTTTGAATTCAACTATCAAGGAATCGCCCTTGAACTTGCCGAGGTGTATCAATATGAGAAGGATGGTGAGATTCACCATTGCGATAAAGGATGGGTTGTGATGCTCAACTATCCAGAAGGGATCGATTGGCATACGCGCTATAGAGAAGAGAGTGATCAATGGTTTAATCCTTCAACCTGGAAGATCGATAACTGCTTTGAGATGACAAATGGCGTCGCCGTCTTCGGCGTGGGTGAATATGGGCTCTATTTATTATCGAAGTGATCTTAATATCTTTATAGAGAGGTTATAACTGGTCTTTAAAAATGAAGTACACTATTGAGAGTAGATTTATATTTCTTTGTACTATACCGATAGGACGGGAGAAGAATTTTAATGAGTCGTTATTTAATAACCTTTGATATGGATACCAACTGTTTGGCTGAAAAGTATCATCATAATAATCCAAACAACGCATATGCCGATATTAGACGTGTCTTAGAAAAGCATGGGTTTAAAAATATTCAGGGTAGTGTCTATTTAGGTGATGAAAATATTAGTGAAGCGCATGGAACGATTGCGATCCAGGAAGTAACCTATAAATTTGATTGGTTTAATCCCTGTGTATCTAATATTCGATTTTATCGACTAGAGAGTGATTTAAACGCACAATTTATCTCTGATAGAGTCCATGAAGCAAAACAGGCTAGTCGTGCGAGATTAGAATTATTACGGGAGAGTTTAATTGAAAGCGGATTGAGTGAAGCTCAGATTGAACAGATTCTAGCAAAACAGGAACAACAGAATTTTAATCATATTCTAGATATAGATAACTCTAAAACTTAAAAGTGGTTAGATCAATATTACCAAACATATAATTTTACCGTATTGAAAATGAGTTTAATACCCCTAGTTTATTTCAGATAGCGCTTACAGAGCGATACAAGTAGCTAATACTAGATTTAAATTATTACGTGATAATTTAATTGAGTAAAATGATATCAAATAATTTTTTACGAATATCAATCCCTCGCTAATTTCTTTTTAAATGCCTCGATAATTTAAAAGGCTCTACATAACAGCAGAGCCTTTTGATTCATTTAAAAAAATAGATATGCACAATAGCCCGCAAGTAAAGCCATTCCTAATATTATGACAACAAAAGCTATTAATAATTGAGTTCTAAATATCGATTTTAATAAAATTAACTCTGTAATGCTCGCACCAGCACTACCAATAATTAATGCTAGGACTGTTCCTGTTCCTACTCCTTTAGCTAATAATCCAGATGCTAAAGGAATAACTGTTTCAGCTCTAACATATAGGGGAATACCTATGATAGCAGCTAGAGGTATCGCAAACGGATTATCATCACTGGTATATTTAGCTAGAAATTCTGTTGGAATAAAACCATAAATGAAGCTTCCAATAGCAATCCCTATAAATAAATATAAAGATAATTTTTTGTATTCTAGCCATGCATTAATCCAGATTTTTTTTAAGTTTATCTTCTTCCTAGGGGAAGCCATTTTTTTATCGCATCTCGTATTTACTTCTGCTAATAAACTAGATTCACAGTGGTTATTTTGGCAACTACTATTTTCCTGTACTTTTTCTTCAATAATATAGCGATCAAAGTTTATTTTTTGCAGCATCCAGCCTGAAAATAATGAAACTAAAAGTGCAGAGAAAGCATAAATAGTTGTTATTTTAAAGCCAAAAGTTATTAACAGCAGGCCAACAATAATAGGATTTAGCAATGGCGAAACAAATAGAAAAACCATAGTTGGGCCAAATCCAGCTTTTGCCTTTAACATACCTTTTAACATAGGGATAGTAGAGCAGCTACAAAATGGGGTTATAGCACCAAATCCGGCAGCAATTAAATAGCTACTTTTATTATTTTTTTTAAGAAAAAAGCCATTCTTTAAAGTAGGAAATCTCTCCTGCAAATAGCTAATAATAAAACTTATTCCTATAAATAGAATAGATAATTCGAATGCTAGAAAAATAAACATTTCAATAGCATTCTTTAGTTCTTCAGTCATTGATACCATCCTTTTCATTATTTTATGTTTCTAGAAATATAGAAATATAAGTTATACAACAAAATTTAGGATGTCAACTATAATGGGAAGATCCATATAATGAAATTAAAAAAGGTTATCACCATGCAACAACATGAAAATATTGCTAAATGTTTAGCTGAATTAGGAAATGTCCATCGATTGGCGATTTTTCGTTATTTAGTAAAATCAGGAACCGAAGGTGCTATAGTTGGAGACATACAACAAAAATTAAATATTCCCAATTCGACTCTTTCACATCATCTATCGAGAATGGTTAATGTTGGCCTCATTGATCAGAAAAAGGAAGGGAGAATTGTCAGATGTATTCCTGTTTATACTAAACTTGATGAAATTATTAATTTTTTAAAAGAAGAATGTTGTTTGGGCTATTAGAAAAAATCATATAGATTATTTGCATTATTTCAATAGAAGTTATAGTATCAAAATATGGAAAAGAAAATTGCAATAAAAATGTTTGAAGCATTATCGTCTGAGGTCAGATTGGATGTATACCGCTTATTAGTTAAGTATGGTGATTCAGGTTTAGTTGCAGGAGAAATAGCAACTCTACTGGATATTCCTAATACTAATTTATCCTTTCATTTAAAGGCTCTTGTACACGCTGAAATGCTATATGTAGAGCAAGAAGGAAGGTTCCTACGTTATAAAGCTAATATTGATTTAATGTTATCTTTAGTAGAATTTTTAACTGATGAATGTTGTTTTAATAACCCAAACCATTGTTTATCTATTCGAGAGAAACATCCCAAACTTAAAAATGTTTTAAGATAATTTTAGGATGTTGTATATATAATTACTCATCTAATATTTCAATACTAGTTGAATAATTGGTATATAAGCTTCTCCTGAAATATTTCAATAGTTGTTGAATAGTTGATTTATTAAAATTTAAAAATAGAGATTTATAAAATGAAAAATAATGAAGTAATTATTTATCACAATCCAGATTGTGGCACTTCAAGAAATGTTTTAGGGCTGATTAGAAATACTGGGATTGAGCCTATTATTATTGAATACTTGAAAACACCTCCTTTAAAACATGAACTAAAAAAATTAATTTTTTCTGCTGGACTGAAACCAAGTGAAGCTTTAAGAAAAAATGTTAATGAATTTGAATTAATAAAAAATCAAGTTTTAAGTGAAGAGCAGATTATTGATCATATGCTTCTAACACCAATTTTAATTAATAGGCCTTTTGTTGTTACATCTAAAGGTACAGCTCTTTGTAGACCCTCTGAAAAAGTCCTAGAAATCTTAACCAAGCCTCAATTAAATAGTTTTTATAAAGAAGATGGGGAAAAAGTAGTTTAGGTTCTTTTTAAATATCAATTGTAAGGAAATATTTATGAAAAAAATCGAAATTTTTGATCCAGCATTATGTTGCAGTACCGGCGTTTGTGGCGCAACTCCTGATGATGAATTAGTAAGAATGGCGGGAATTGTTGAATCCTTGAAGAAGAAAGGTTATCCCGTGACTCGGTATAATTTAGGTCAAGAGCCAGCGAAATTTGCTGAGAACACTCTTGTGAAAAATTTATTAGAAGCAGAGGGAAGTTCGGCGCTACCGATAGTGATCATCGATGAAGTGATCGCCTTCTCTAAAAGTTATCCTCAAGAAAAAGATCTGTTAGCGCTTTTATAGCGGTTGAACTAGGAGTTATTGATATGAATTTTATTAAACATGCCTCTCCCTTTCTATTTTTTACCGGTAAAGGCGGTGTTGGAAAAACATCTATTGCCGCCTCCACGGCTGTAACGCTGGCGGATATGGGGAAAAAGGTATTAAT
Source organism: Ignatzschineria cameli (assembly GCF_003121895.1). GTDB lineage: Bacteria > Pseudomonadota > Gammaproteobacteria > Cardiobacteriales > Wohlfahrtiimonadaceae > Ignatzschineria > Ignatzschineria cameli. Next base: position 498,023 of record NZ_QEWW01000001.1, on the reverse strand, counting down.
TGTTAGTACCGATCCTGCTTCTAATATTGCTCAAGTATTCGGGCAAAAAGTAGGTTCACATATTACCGAGATAAAGGCTGTTTCAAATCTTTCAGCGATTGAAATTAATCCTCACGATGCGGCTGAAGCCTATCGTAAAAAAATAATTGATCCTATTAAAGGCACACTTCCTGAAGATGTTATTGCCGGAATAGAAGAGCAATTATCTGGAGCATGTACCACTGAAATTGCGGCATTTGATGAGTTTACAGCACTATTAACAAATAGTGATATTAAGCGTGAATTTGATCATATTGTCTTTGATACAGCACCCACTGGTCATACTATTAGAATGCTATCGTTGCCAGGTGCTTGGAGCGAATTCTTAGAAGCTTCACCAGAAGGCGCTTCTTGTTTAGGACCTTTAGCAGGACTAGAAAAACAGAAAACTCAATATAAAGCTGCGGTTGATGCTTTAGCTGATGAAAAAATGACAACGATGGTTCTTGTCTCTCGAGCGCAAAGAAGTGCAATCAATGAGGTATCTAAAACTTTCGATGAACTGTATGCTCTTGGAATTCATAAACAATATCTCGTGATCAATGGCTTATTTCCTAAAGAAGAAGCGCAGAAGGATGAACTAGGGGCTACAATTTATGAAAGAGAGCAGAAAATTCTAAAAGCCATCCCATCAAATCTTGAGAAATTATCGATTGATTATATCCCTTTAAAACCCTTTAATTTAGTGGGGATTGATTACTTAAGATTACTGTTAAATCGTGAGAATCTCTCGTTTGAAACATTGATAACACCCGAAGCAATCAATGTTACTGTTCCCAATTTAGCAACTATGGTAGAAAAACTTGCTCAAAAGGATACGGGATTATTAATGCTAATGGGGAAGGGCGGTGTCGGGAAAACAACGATGGCCGCAGCAATTGCCGTTAAATTAGCGCAAATGGGGAAACAGGTTCATCTATCGACATCTGATCCTGCAGCACATTTAGCATCGACTTTAAATGATGAAGCGTTGAGCAATTTAACCATCAGTCGCATTGATCCTACTGCGGAAACTGAAAGATATCGTGGGGAAGTGATGAAACGCCATGGGGATAATTTAAGTGATAGTGAAAAAGCTGTTTTAGAGGAAGATTTAAGATCACCTTGTACCGAAGAGATTGCGATTTTCCAAGCATTCTCGAGAATTATCAGAGAATCTAGTAAAAAGATTGTCGTAATGGATACAGCGCCAACGGGGCATACACTACTATTATTAGATGCAACAGGTGCCTATCACAATGAAGTGATTAAGCAAATGGGTAGTAAAGGCGTTACAACGCCGATGATGCAGATTCAAGATCCCGATAAAACAAAGATTATTCTTGTGACACTTGCGGAAACAACGCCTATTACAGAAGCTCAGCATCTTGAAGAAGATTTAGGTAGAGCAGGAATTCAACCATGGGGCTGGATCGTCAATAACAGTTTAGTCAATCATCCTACTCGATCAGGACTCCTAAAAGAGCGAGCCTTGAAAGAAAAAGAGGAAATTGAAAAGGTATCAAAACGTCAAGAAAACTTAGCGCTTGTTAGGTTACAAAATGATGAGCCTGTGGGCATAGAAGGATTAAGTAAACTTTCTCATCACTGATAAGCATTCTTTTTATAAATAAATCATATATTGATAAGCTCCTTTATTAGGGGCTTATTTATCTTTTTTTAGGAAATTACTGATGATAGCAGCAATTATTATATTTATACTGACTTTGGTGTTAGTCATATGGCAACCCAAAGGTTTAGGAATTGGTTGGAGCGCATCTATTGGCGCTATATTAGCACTTTTATTTGGGGTGATTACCTTTGAGGATATTCCCCTCGTTTGGGAAATTATTTGGAATGCGACGATTACTTTTATCGCCATTATTATTATTAGTTTAATTTTAGATGAAGCAGGCTTTTTTAAATGGGCGGCCTTACATATTGCCAGATTTGGCAACGGTAATAGTCGAAAACTATTCACCTATCTAATTCTGCTCGGGGCTTTAGTTGCGGCATTCTTTGCCAATGATGGTGCGGCTCTCATTATTACACCAATCGTTATGGCCATGCTTCTATCTTTAGGCGTTAGCCGAGCAACCACACTCGCATTTGTGATGGCGGCTGGCTTTATCGCTGATACAGGAAGTTTGCCATTTATTGTTTCGAATCTTGTTAATATTGTTTCAGCGGATTATTTTGATATTAATTTTACACGTTACGCCTCTGTTATGTTGCCGGTAAATATCGTTTCTGTTGTCACAACATTAATTGTGCTCCATCTCTTTTTTAGAAGAGATACAAAATTTTCATATAACGTTCATCACCTTGAAGCACCGAAAAATTCTATTGTGGATCTAGCGACATTTAAAGCTGGATGGGGGATTTTAGTTTTCCTATTGATTGGCTTCTTCACATCTGATTATTTAGAGATTCCTATCAGTTTAATCGCCTCTATTGCCGCATTAATTTTGGCATTGATTGCTTATCGAGGAAAGAAAATCAACCTCAAAACTGTTGTAAAAGGCGCTCCTTGGCAAATCGTGATATTCTCACTAGGCATGTATCTTGTAGTTTTTGGATTACGAAATGCAGGATTAACAGATTATATTACCGATATTCTCAATCATCTTGCGGATAACGGGTTATGGGCATCCATATTTGGAACAGGGGTTCTCACCGCTATTTTATCATCTGTGATGAATAATATGCCTACAGTATTGGTCGGCGTACTCTCTATTGATGCGAGTACGGCGGCAGGACTGACTGAAGAAGCGATGGTTTATGCAAACGTAATCGGTAGTGATTTAGGTCCTAAAATAACGCCAATAGGAAGCCTCGCAACACTACTTTGGTTACATGTTTTATCTCAGAAGAACTTAAAAATCACTTGGGGATATTACTTTAAAGTCGGTATTATTTTAACCACGCCAATTTTATTAGTCACTTTAGCTGCTTTGGCCATCAGACTCTCTTTCTAATTCGAGTAGAAATTGAATATAAATACTTTTAATGAAACCTCAAGATTTATTCTGAGGTTTCATTGCGTAAGCTTACGATTAATATTAATTTGGGATCGTTATTATGAATCTATAAGAGATAGATATTTATGAGTTAGGACTGTATAAACATACTATTTAACATAATATATAGAATCAGACATTCTATATATCTTCCATCTCTCAGTGGAGGAGTACCCTCTTTGATGAGGATTCATTAGCTCAATGCGATTTTGATCTCATCTAACAATAATATTCGTGTAGCGATTTTTTATAGACTTAATAGATTTAGACTTATAGCTAGATCTATAGCATCTTCCTATTGAATGCTTATCGAATTCTTTCATCCAATTGTTAATCCATTTGTTATTTTGAGGTATGGAGATCTCTCTTCTTATTTCTTATCTCAACAAACTCAAATAGATTCATCTTCATTAGATTCACTCTTAAAAAGCAGCCTTATAAGTGGTGAGATCGATTCTTAGCTACTCTATCCGTCTTGGTAATATGCCTAATCCTAGTGGATATATTACACATTGCGTGTTGCATGCAACTGTCACATATGATAAAAATAGCTGTAAGCTAAACGAATTTATAAGTAAGGAGAGATCTTTAAATACTACTATTTATGAATCCATGAAAACTGTTCGAGGATATCGGTATCATTCCAATTTTCACGGCTACTTGATTCTTGTGTTACTAAGAGGCGTGCGGTGTTGATAATATGGCGCTCCATCTCTTTACCAGCAGTATCCGGATCACCATTAAGGATCGCTTTATGCAACTCTTGATGATCTTCAAAAGCTTCAAGACAGGTGCGTGAATGAGGAATTGTACTAGGCCCTGATAGTAATACGGTATTACGAGTATTGTCGATAATTGTAAGCGCCCTCTCTACTGCAGCGATCTTTAATAGCGCTGAGTGGTACTCTTTATCTGCTTGAAGCGTTGCTTTTGCATCATCTGCTTCTGCTGCTTTAAAGAGATTGTGATAAGCAGTATTGAGCGCTTTGAGATCATCTTCAGTACGAATCATCGCCACTTTTCTTACCAATGGAACTTCCAGCATAAGACGAATTTGAAAAGATTCTAAAAGATCTTTTAAAGAGGTGGGAAGAATACGGATGCCGCGATTGCGTTCAACCCGTACAAGACCGATATTTGCTAGCTGCTGAGCCGCTTCTCGAATCGGTGTGCGTGATGCTCCAACCCACTCCCCAATCTCTGTTGCTGAGTAGAGTTTTCCTGGTTCTAACACATTATTAAGGATCGCTTCACGTAAGAGTTCAAACGCTTGATCAGAGAGACTTTCTATTTTTTTTAGTTTTTTCATATTCAAGTATCGTAATTAAGGAGATAAATGTGTCAACCATCAACTATGCAGTGATCGGAGGAGGAATCAACGGACTCTCCGTTGCAAGACAACTTCTCATCGACTATCCCGATGCCAATGTGACCCTTTTTGAAAAGGAATCTGAGGTTGCAAGGCATCAAACAAGCCATAACTCCGGCGTTGTGCATGCAGGATTATATTATGCAAAGGGTAGCTTAAAAGCAAGGTTATGTCGAAGGGGTGTTGAGCTTGTTCGTGATTATTGTCAAACAAATGATCTCCCTTATGATCAATGTGGCAAAGTGGTGGTTGCACTCAATAAAGTGGAAGAAGAACGCCTTAAAAAACTCTTTCAAATTGCCCTTGATAATGAAGTGCCTAATGTCCGGATGCTCTATGGTGATGAGATTAAAGAGGTAGAACCTAACTGTATTGGTGTTGCTGCCCTTCACTCTCCTGAAACGGCAATTGTTAGCTATGAGGCGATTGCAAAACGAATTGCAGAAGAGATCCGTGAGCGTGGCGGAAAGATTGAGCTCAATAGCCCCATTGAGTCTATTATCAATACAGCAAATGGAAAAATTATCTTAACACTTGCCGGTGGAAAAAGAGTAGCGACAGAGTTTGATTATGCGGTCAGTTGCGCCGGCTTACAGTCAGACCGATTGGCTAAAAACTCAGGTGATATCGATACGCCTAAAATAGTTCCCTTCTTTGGTCAATATTTTGTTTTAGATGATCAATATACTCATGATGTCAAAGGGCTTATCTACCCGGTGCCGGATCCGAAATATCCATTTTTAGGGGTTCATTTTACAAAACGTATCGATGGCAAGATGACAATTGGCCCTAATGCTTTCCTCTCTAAAGGGCGAGAAAATTATGATGGTAAAGGCTTTAACTGGCGTGATATTAAAGAGTATCTCCTCTACCCTGGTTTTTGGCGCTTTGCGTTTCGTAATATTCCAGCGGCTATGCGGGAATCGAAGACTGTCTTTAGCCAACAAAACTTTATTAATGAAGCGACTAAATATGTACCTAGCCTTGCCAATATGACGGTCAAACCCGCAACTCGAGGGATTAGAGCGCAAGCGATGGAAGCAGATGGAACATTAGTGGATGACTTCGTTATTCGCCGAGATGGAAATATTACCCATATTCGTAATGCACCATCACCCGGTGCAACCTCTTCTATGGCAATTGCAGAGTATATTGTCCGCGAAGTGATGCAAGGAAAAGCGTAGTTCAGAGCGAAAGATTAAAGTGATCTTCCCTATCTGCTATTTGATGGTAGCGTGAGACGACAGGCCGTGAATTAGGGTTAAAATTCACGGCCTTTTTTGTGCTTATTGAGTTAGCCCATTCTACTAAAATAGCGATTTGATAGCGCTATTACCTTTTGATGATTTATGTAACTTAATGTTTTTTATCTTTTTGATTAATATTTTTTATATTATGAGAATAATCGATAATTAAATTAACTTTTCGTTCGATCTATAGTGTAGTAGATTGTAAATATTAATAATATAGTTTTGTGTTTAGATAAATTTTGTTAAATATTCCCTAAGGATTATTTACTTCATGAGTGGCTGTATAAATTAACCCTTTATAAAAACGAAGGCTGATTATGAATCATAATATTTTTTCTGGTTGTACAAAAAGAGAGATTAAAAAAATTCTTCTACTATTTCTATTAATATCTTCTATTCCGGGATTAACAGTTGCTCAAGAGGAGAATCGTGCGAGCGAGAATAAACATTATCAGCAGATAACACCCTCTATAGATAAGAGTGCCGAACCTTCTACAAACTTTGATAACTCTGCTGTCACGACCATTAATTTAGGGAGTTATGAGTCAGTAATTGAAGATCGAGAGACGGCTGTAGCAAGTGCGCCGGCAGATAGTTATCCCCTTTTTGGTGGAGAATCGAGTGCTACTATTAAAACTGGAGATGCGATCGCTGGAGAATCAACAGGACATTCCCGTGCTGAATCGGCGATTACCCTGCCCGCTAACATTAATTTTTCACTAAAAACCCAAGTAATAGCTTAACCCTTAAAGATGAGATAGGCTTTACCGGCTCTCTTTACGGTGGACAATCGGCCGTTGAACTAATGACAGGTGCGACTCAGGGAGATAAAGTTACTAGTGATGGCCAATATGGTTTTAGTGTTAAAAATAGTAGTCTCAATATTTATGGTGAGATGAGCATCTCCTCTCTTAAAAATCAGGTTTCTCTCCTCTCAAGTCAAAATATAATCGATTCGGTTATTGGGGGCGAAGCATTATTAGATGGGAAAACAGGAAGCGCACAAAAAGGGGATATAAAAAATCAACCGACAAGCCAAAACAGCTTATCTCGCTTGGAAAATCGGGCATCGGCCTTTACAAATATCGATAGCAATAAGATCGCTTTAGATGCTTCTGAGAATCGTATCCAATCTTCTTCAGATGCTAATCTTCTTGTGGGGGAAAAGCATCAGTACAGTTGATATCGGGCAACGCAACATCAAGAGATATCACGATCGATACAACCGAAGATATTGCTGCTGAAAACTATACTTTCGCCAATAGTTATGTGGTAGCTCGAGATTTAAATCTTAAAGCGAGCAGTAATCATGTTGAAACAACGGGTAATAGTAAAACTATCTATGGTGGAGATGCCACCTTATTACTTCAAGCCGCTGATGCGACAGCGGGAGATGTGACCTATCAAAATGGAACAAAAATATTTGCAGATGTTGATGCAAACGCAATTACTCGGGCGACAGGATCCGTCATTAATGCTAGTGACAATGCTATTTTATCAGCAGGATCAGCTAATAAGGTCGTGGGCGGAAATGCCGTTGCATCTTTAAGATCAGGGAATGCGGCGGCTGGCAATATTACTTCTAACTCAAATATTTATGACCGTAATCCTGAATATCATGATCCTGCTGATCCAGAGGGGAATTTACCTCATAAGAAAGCTTATGCCTATTCAGAAATTTATGCCGATTCCATGACACTTCAAGCCAATAAGAATCGAGTTGAAGTTGCCGATAAAGGATCTGTGAGCGATCTTATCGGTGGATATACTGCTCTCAATTTAAGGGCTGGATCAGCAACAAGTGGTGCTGTAATTCATTCAGGAGATCATGAGCAATCGAGCGATAAGATCGATGCCGGGGCCAATATCGATCTAAAAAATACAGTATTAGAAGCAAATGATAATAGTGTAAAGCTTTTAGGTACCCTTAATGATGGAGGGAATATTTATGGAGGTGATATTCACTATGCAATTACTCCCGGAAATGCGTACTTCTCCAATGGAAGTGAGATCGCGGGGCGAAATCAAGTATTGATGGATGGCACTCAAGTATCTGCGATCAATAACCTAGTGGAGTTAGGGGAGTTTGCAAAAGTTGAAAATGGTGGGCAGTTATATGGCGGCCGCCTAACTTATAATGATGCTTATAGTGCAAGCCAATATGATCTTTTTACCGGCAATAGACTTCATGTGAGTGCAAAATCGCCACTCTATTTTCAAGATGTAGCGAACTTTGAATATTATCAATTCACATTAACGCCTCAATTAGCAAATAAGAATATCGCTATTATTAATGCTGATACCATTACTTTAGGTAGCCATAATGGCAATTATGGTGATTATCAGGATAGGAATTCCAATAGACCTTCTGACATTAAAGTTGTAGGAATGCATTCTGGCGATACGTTATTAGGTGCCGGAGATCAATTTATCTTAATGCAAGCGGGAGCTGGAAAATTAACAGGGGATGCTACTGCGGGAACGGATCAAATCACTCAATTGCATCAAGGAATCTCATTAATTTATGATGTTGAAACCGTTGTTGAGTATGAGAATGATCGAGTAATTACAGTCATTAAGAGTGGAACTAATAGGCCTGATGAGCCTTCTCCTCCCGATAAGCCTAATCCCCCTGCGGTTCAGGTTAATCCAAAATTAAAAGCGATCGGTGATGGGCGCTTAGCTATGGAAGAGCTTCTTTTAAGAGGTGCTGATAATCTCACCGGCATTATGCGTAAAAACCAAGTTGATGGTTATGTTCCTTTTGCTGATTTTTATGCGGGACATTCGAAATATACCAATGGCTCAACTATTCGAGCGAATGAATATATCATTACAATGGGGGTGACCTATCAAAAGGATCGTTGGGTGATAGCGCCGATTATTGAATATGGCTGGTCTGATTATAAAACTGATACCCCTTATGGCAACCATTTAAGTAGCCGTGGTTCTGGCGATAACTATTATTATGGTCTAGGGTTGTTAAGCCGCTATAACTTTGAGAATGGTTTCTACCTTGATGGAGGAATACGTTATGGCCGAAGCCGTAATAAATTTAACTCTAAAGATTTAGCTCATGTAGTAACGAAGGAGTTAGCGAGTTATAAGATATCAAGCCCCTATTGGGGAGCGCATCTTTCTTTGGGGTATCAGATAGCTGTTGCAGAGCGACAACAATTAGATGTAAGAAAAGGGAGCGTTGTTTACACTTCCTGTTTAAAATAAAAATCTAAAACTTCATAAGGCGTTGAGCCATTTAATCCCTTATGAGGTTTTACCGTGTTATAGAAATTTAAAAATCTTTTGAGTTTTGATTTTCGATCATTACTATTTAAAAACTCTTCTTTTTCATGCCACATTTCCATTAATGTACGGATGACCCGTTCAGCTTTACCATTCTTTGTGGTCTTGCTGGTCGTGTAAATTTCTGATTAATATGATTCAATCTACACAGGTTAACAAAGGCATGATCTATCGTTCCCTTATATTCTCGTCCATTATCAGAGTAGACGCAATCAACAGTATAAGGGCATTGGGCAAGAATATCTTCCTGAAGAAATGTTGCCGCACTAAATTGTGATTTATCTTCATAAATACCAGCATATAGTTCTCTTGAGAAATCATCGATACCCACAAACAGGTATTCTCTACGACCTTTTTTAAGCTCTCCTTTAAGCAATGGTAGCCTTTTGGTATCAACATGAACCATTTCACCAGGATAGGATTTGTTGTAACGTTTAGCTTGCCTTTTTAGGCGATCCTCTATTGATTTTTCAACCTTTACAAGCCTTTTAATACCGTATTTGATGGTTTTAAAACGCTCATTAGTGCTAGTCTGTGGCTTAAATAGCCCAAGTCTGGAGAGCCTAAGAGCTTTGTAAATAGTGGGACGACTGACATTGAATCTTTGCGCAAGATAAGTAACAGTCACTTTTTCTTTGGTATAAAGACGCCAAATCTCTTCACGATGATAAGGCGTTAATCTGGTATTTTTATGCATATTCATAACAGTATTTTCTCCGAATACTGTAAACAACGCTAGTAAATCCTACAAATTAGATCTCTCCTCTACCTTTTTATGGACACGACTTAGTGGGAAGAATACCCGAATAACAGGTGATCCTATCCATTTTGGTGCAATCAACTCTAAACGACTCAATCTTGCTGCTGAGTGGCGTTACCAATATCGCCCTAATATGACTTTTAAAGCAGGAGTTGCTTATGAGTATGAATTTGATACTGATTTTAACTTCTCTACCTACCAGACTATGAAGGTTGATACAGGATCACTTAAGGGAAGTAGCGGGATTGTTAATATTGGTGCAACGCTAAAACCTTCTGAAACATCTCGATTCTCTTATGATACAAATCTTTCCGGCTATTTTGGTAAACGGAAAGGAGGCGAGATAAGTATTCGAGTCAATTATGAGCTTTAATTTATAACCCCTTATTAGTTAAAGAGCCCTAAATATTGTCTCGTCCTAAATATAAAAGACATATTTAGGGCTCTCTTTTCCACTCATCAAGATACTTTTTACATTTCAAAAAAAACGTTTCTTAAAGAAGATGCCGGCAACAATTCCACTTAAAACAACCATGATTGCAATGAGAAGCATAAATGCCTCAGGTGCATCCTGATATGGGAGAGGTACATTCATTCCATAGATGCTTGCAATTAGGGTGGGAATCGAGAGGACAATTGTCATTGCCGTTAAGAGCTTCACCACGTGACTCACATTATTTTGAATAATATTGCCATAAGCATCCATCACATTATTGGCATTAAGTTGATTGATCTCTGCAACAGAGTAAGCTTGTTCAAGTTCAATAATCGTATCATCAAATAGCTCTTGGCCATCGGCAATCAATTCTAAATGATGCTCATGATTGATCTTACGCATAAGATGAAGCATCTGCTTGAGCGATATTGTCATATCGAGAAGCCCATCATTAAGATAGAGTAATGTGTAGAGCTCAGAATTACGATATGAGCGGGATAATTCCTCCTCTGCCTCAGCAATCTCATGCTCCATGGTATGCATCAACTTTAGATAGCGTTGAGCGGTATGATGCAATAGATCGAGGGTGTTTTGAATGAGTCGCTCCTTCCCTAACCCCTGACAATTGCGAATAAAATTTTCACGTAGTTGTGGAGTCTCTACGCTACAGATGGTGACTAAATGGGTGCCAGTGAGTGCGATTCCAAAAGGAACAGTGCGATAACGAATACCATCACTATTCTTTTCAATCTCCCGATTAACCGTTGGGACATGGATAATAATGTAGGTGATCCCCTCACTCTTTTCGATCATAGGACGTGTATTTAGATCGAGCGCTTCTGCAATAAAATGGCTCGAAATACCTAGTTGGCGATTCATCTTTAGACGCTCTGCCGCTGTAGGGGCTATGACCTCAACCCAGTTATCTTGAGTAATTTCTGATTCATGATAGTAGCTATTGCGAATAAGATTTTTATAGATCTGCATCATTGTGATACCTCCGAGATATCTTTACATCTTCATATTTTCATATCTTCGTATATTTTTATATATTCATATATTCATATATTTAAGATCTGAATCAATTTTATAAATCCTCTACTGCAAACGGATATATCGTTTAAAGTAGAAAAAGACCATCAGTAATAGGCTCATACCTGCCATAATCGTTGCGACAATGATTGTCGTTGTGGGATCATCCTCATTAGGGAGTGCCACATTCATGGAGAAGATTGAGCCGATCATAGTGGGAATAATCATCACAATGGCGATTGCTGTGAGCGCTTTTAAAACAGTATTAAGATTATTATGAACAATCGCTGCATAAGCATCCATCAAGTTACTAAGGCTCTCTCGCCGCATCTCTGCAACTTCAGCCGATTGCTCAATATCGATTAAGATAGTGTCGAGGAGCTTGCGATCCTCTTCTTGAATCTTGAACGTTTTCCCCTGCATCATCTGCCGATAGAGAATCGCTAAAGCAGAGAGTGAAGTGGAGAAGAAGACAAGACTTTTACTCAACTCAATCAAGCTAAAGAGTTCTTTATTTTGATAGGAGGCGCGTAACTTCTGCTGTAATTGTGCCGCTTGATCATTGATATAACCAAGATGATCATCATAAGCTTTTGCAACAGCCTTAAAGAGTAGTAGCGTAATACGCGTCTTCATCTCTGTTTGAAATTCACCACACTCTCCGGCGATAAGTTGATCGATAATCGGATGACCACTCTTGCTCACTAAAATGAGATTGCTATCGGTATGAATAACGCCTAAAGGCTGAGTGATATAGGGAGGCTCATGCTTCTCCCCGGCCTTGGGATTCTTCACCGGTAGATTAAGGACAATAAGATAGCCCTGCTCATCTCGCTCTAAACGGGGGCGTTCATCCTGATCGAGCGCATCGATAAAGAATTTTGCCGGTAATTGAAAGTGACGTGTCATCTGTCTGATCTCATCCTCATTAGGATCAATCAAAAGAAGAAGATGATTAGGACGAATGACTGATTTTTTTATTAAGCGCTCATCGCTATTTTGGTAGATGGTTAACATTTTTATTACTCCTCTCTTTAAAAATGGGGAAGATTTCTTTCTAAAGCATTGGTGCTATATCATTCTCTTTACTCTAAAGACCAGTAAGGCGCCTAAGATGAGGATGCCGGTAATGATTGCAAGAAGCGTGAGCGCATAAGGCTCATCTTGAAATGGTAAGGGGGTATTCATGCCATAGAGCGCTGCAATTGACATAGGTATCGCCGAGATGGTGATAAAGATCGTTAAATATTGCACAGAGAGACTTAGATTATTCTTAATCAATGCGGAATAAGCATCCATCAAATTGCGCAGATTGGCATTGTAAATACGGGCTAAATTCTCTGCTTGAGCAGTCTCTACAATTAGATCTGAGAGCTGAAGATCCTGCTCATAATCGGCTTTGAGCATACTCTGCTCATAGATGACATTGAGTAATTTATAGTTATGCTTCAATGCTTTTGCAAAGAAGAGAAAGCTCTTGTTGTAGTTGAGAAGTTGATAGACCGATTGGTTATTAAAAGTTCTTTTTAATGCCTCTTCCATCTGCGTTGTCTCTCTTTCAACCTCTTTTGTTGCCAGAATAAAGCCCTCTGTTGTTAATGCTAAGAGGCGATAGACAAAGCTTGTCACATCTAAAAATGCCCATTTCACAAGATACTCATGCTCAAGATGCATTAAGAGCGTTGTCTCATCTTCTAAAATCGTCACCACCTTATTACCCTTAATTAAGATCGTTAAAAGGGTCACTTGATAAGGAATCGGAGAGTAAGGGAGATTTCTTTTAGGAATATGGAGCCTTAAGAGAAGTAGATCTCCGATCTTTTTCTGCAAGCTGCTACGAGGTTGATTGAGCGTATCGAGTGGTAGATCGAGAGAATGGAGGAGTCTGTCAACCTTCTCTCTACTCGGTGCAACAAGATTGATCCAAAGAGTCTTAGCGCTTTGCTTCTCTTCATGCCGAGCGGTGCTATTGAGTAGAATGTCTTGATAGGTTGGGTTGATCGCCATGATAGAACTCCTTTCTGTTGGTGATTCTTGGTCCCCTTGCTCTATACAAGAGGTAAAACAGGTTTGGAGAGGCTATAGATACAAAAAAAGCGCACCTCAATGACGAAGGCGCGCTTTTTTATGGAGATACGTTCAAAATGAGCGATCTCGCTTTAGCACGATCTTAATTGACTCAAAAAAGATTCGATAATGACCATTATCCTATCGATTTCCGTTGAGTCCGATCTTCCTCCATTCATTGAGCTTTAGCACTGTACGGCATAAGATCAATCAATTGAGAAAAATCATTTTCTATTCTGATTGACTAGCTACGTTATAAACCACCTTAATTCGATAGTTTCTGTTCAAACCCATTGGCGTCTTTGGACGTTTCTGGGCAGTAGCATGTCTCCGTACAGGAGCCTCACCTAACGAGGTATATGTAATATGTTGGAACAGATCATAGTCTCAACAATAGATCATTGTCAAGTTTTATGAAGTTTTAAGATCTATTCTCTACCCATTTTCCCTGCTTGCATCTCCCAAAATGAGGCATAAAGCCCCCCTTTTTTCAGCAATGATTGATGGGTTCCCTGTTCGACAATCTGCCCCTCTTTCATCACAATTAAGCGATCCATTTTAGCGATGGTCGAAAGGCGATGGGCAATTGCGATGACGGTCTTTCCCGCCATCAGCTGCTCGAGATTCTCCTGGATGACACTCTCTGATTCTGAGTCAAGCGCGGAGGTCGCTTCATCGAGAATTAAGATCGGCGCATTTTTAAGCAAGACGCGAGCAATGGCAATACGTTGTCGCTGTCCACCAGAGAGTTTAACTCCACTCTCACCAACTAATGCATCGAGCCCTTTTTGCCCATATTGATCCACTAATTCACGCACAAACTGCTCGGCATGTGTCTTTCTGAGAGCTTCATAGAGCATCTCATCGGTGGCATGAGGATTGCCATAGAGTAGATTGTCTCGAATCGATCGGTGGAAAAGAGTCGGCTCTTGGGTCACAACACCAATTTTTTGGCGTAAAGAATCTTGCGTAAATTGTGTAATATTCTCCCCATCAATTAATATCTCTCCCTGATCGATATCGTATAGTCGTAAGAGAATCTGCGTTAATGTGGTTTTGCCGGCACCAGATGGCCCAACAAGCCCAATTTTCTCTCCTGGATGAATCATCAAGTTGAGATTGTGATAGATCGGTTTCTCTTGATGGTAATTAAAATGAACATTGCGGAAGGTGATCTCCCCTTTTACCCGTTCTAATCTTTTTGCATCAGGATGATCTTGCACTTCTCTGCGTTGTGCAATGACCTTAATTCCATCTTGAACATTTCCAATATCCTCAAAAATATGGCTAATAACTCGCATGACCCAGCTCGACATAGTGTTAATCCGAATCACAAGACTCATCGTAAAAGCAATTGCTCCTGCGGTAATCAGTGATGCACCCCATAGATAGAGGGAAAGAAGAATGGTTGTGGCGATAAGAATGCTGTTTAGCACCATTAAAGTAAGATCCATCATGGTTGAGAGTTGAGTTGATCGAAGTGCGGCATCTGTCTGCTTCTGCATTACAGATTGAGCATCCGCCTCATCTTTTTCCGAATGGGAGAAGAGTTTTAGCGTTGTAATATTGCTATAGCTATCGACAATATGTCCCATCAATCGAGAGCGCGCTTTTGCGGAGATATGGGAGCGATGGCGCGTTCTGGGTAGAAAGTAGCGCAGAATAAAGCTATAGAGCACAATCCAAATTAAGATCGGAAGCGCTAACCAAGGATTCATCTCAAAAAAGAGGATAATCGTTGTAACGGCATAGATCACAATTCGCCACATGGAATCTGTCGACATGATGACGGAGTTACGGATCGATTGCCCCGTATTCATCACTCGGCTAGCTATACCGCCGGAAAGACTGCTATGAAAAAAGTTGAGACTCTGCTTTACCACATACCGATGTTGTTGCCAGCGAATCATCGAGGTAAAGTTGGTCGTGAGAGATTGATTGATAAGGAGATTGTGTAAAAATGAGGCTAAAGGGCGAAAAAGAAGAATTACCGATAACATCACAATAAAGGTCCAACGATGCTCTGCCCAAAGCTCTGCCGGTGTGTCGACACTATCAACAAGATCCACAATTTCCCCAATATATTTAAAGAGAAAGATCTCCAATGTTGAGACAAAAAATCCTGTCACAAGGAGTGTAACAAAGACCCATTTAACCTGGCTAATATAGTGCCAATAGAAGGCGAATAACGTTTTAGGAGGCGCCTTATCGGGGTGTGATTTAAAAGGGTCGATAAGGGATTCAAAACGTTGGAGAATTTTCATAAAGGGCCATTATAAAAGTACGAAAAATAGATGCTAAAAATATTCGGTTAATAGTTGATAGAGTACCTTATTTGATATCTATTATCAATTAGAGGGTAAGGAATAGAGATTGAATAAAAAAAGAGTCGAATAAAAAAGGCGACTTGTAATGTCGCCTCTTTAGTTATCAATTTATCCCTGATAATCATCTATGATTGGAAACTTGTGATTAAGCAATTTTTCGCTCGATAAAAGCACCACCTAAGCAGATATCGCCGTCGTAGAAGACGATCGATTGCCCAGGTGTAATCGCTCTTTGAGGCTCCGTAAATTGGACTCGAATGCGATTATTTTCTTCCGGTATCACCTCACATTTTACATCCTGCTGGCGATAGCGAATCTTTGCCGTTAGGCGTGGATTAACCGCTTGCCAATCGATAGGATTGATCTCATGGAGTTCTCGCGCAATTAATCCTGTACCATAGAGCTCTTTCTGATCCCCTTGAACAACAATTAACTGATTTTTTTCAAGATCTTTATCTGCCACAAACCAAGGTTCGCCGGTAGAATCTTTGCGTCCACCGATTCCTAATCCTTGTCGTTGTCCGATGGTATAAAATGCCAAACCTTGATGCTGTGCGACTACTTCGCCATTAGGTAGAACCATATCGCCCGGCTCTGTAGGGAGATATTGCATAATAAAATCGGTAAAATCCCGCTCACCAATAAAGCAGATCCCGGTAGAATCTTTTTTATCAAAGGTGATCAAACGATTATCGAGTGCGATTTGACGTACCTCACTCTTCTCATAATCCCCTATGGGAAAGAGCGTATTGATCAATTGCTGCTGGTTAAGCAGATAGAGAAAATAGCTCTGATCTTTATTATTATCGATCCCTTTTAAAAGGTAAGCTTTTCCATCTTCTCGTCTCACTCGAGCATAATGACCGGTCGCTAAATAATCAGCACCGAGCTCTTCGGCGTACTCTAAAAACGCTTTAAACTTAATCTCTTTATTACAAAGAACATCGGGATTAGGTGTTAAGCCATCTTTTAGAGTATCGATAAAGTAATCAAATACTCGCTCTTTATAGTTTTTCGCAAAATTGACTCGGTGAAGAGGAATACCAAGCGTTTCACAGACAGCTTCAGCATCTTTGAGATCTTCTTCAGCGGTACAGTAACCCTGATCGAACTCCTCTTCCCAGTTCTTCATAAAGACGCCATGAACATCGGCGCCTCGTTCTTTTAAGAGAAATGCGGCGACCGAGGAGTCAACACCACCACTCATGCCTACAATGACACGTTTGCCTCTTATATCTTCCATCACTTTTCCTTACGCTTTAATCTGCTTCACTCTATTTGTATCTTAGCCAGCCAAACCTATTTTCATACCTATTTAATGGCTCTTGGCATCTGTTTCACTCTCAAGGAGATCGATATAATCACGGAGGATTAATAAGCCCTCTTCTAGCAAAAGATCGGTCTCTGTCTCTTTTAAGAGTTTAGTATATGATCCATCTTCATTACGGAACTGCTCTAATGTTAAGGGCTCATAGTCGTAGAGAACTCTCATTCTATTTTGTAGTTCGAGATTCTCCTTCTCTTCTCTCTTAAGCTTCTCTTTACGCTCGTCAAGATTGAGGCTCATCTCATTGATCTTCCAGAGCTCAAGCGTCTTATTCGCTTGCTTTTTAAAGATCTGATGCTTCTCTTCCTCTTTGAAACGCTCTTTGCTCTTATCCTGCAATTGTGTAGTCACCGCTTCTGTAATAACGACTGAAGGATCATAATCTGGCGCGGCATCGATAGTATCCCAAGCCATAACATAAAGTTCTTTCGACTCACCAATCTCATTAGGATCATAGATAGAGGGAAGCGTTACATCAGGAGCGACCCCTTTCTCTTGCGTTGATTCTCCATTTGCACGATAAAATTTTGCAATCGTTACTTTTGATTGTCCCGGCTTCGTGGATTTAGCTAAGATTCGGCTCAGATCGATCATGGTCTGAACGGTACCTTTACCAAAGGAGGTTTGACCGGCAATAATCGCTCGACCTTGATCTTGCATACTGCCGGCAAAAATCTCAGAAGCTGAAGCACTTAAGCGATCGATTAGAACCACCATAGGTCCATCGTAGATCAACTCTTCATTAGGGCTCGATTGTGCATCTTGCTGACCATCAAATCCTCGCGTTTGAACAATGGTCTTATCACTACCGATAAAGAGTGCAGAGAGATCGATCACCTCCGTTAAAGATCCACCACCATTACCGCGTAGATCAATTAAGAGCCCATCAATATGCTCATCATTGACCAACTTAAGTAGTAATTTTTTAACGTCACGTGTTGTGCTTTTGAAGTCTTGAATCCCTTTTTTACTACCTTCAAAGTCACTATAGAATGCCGGAAGTGTAATAACGCCTAAAGTATATTCCTCTTCACCATTTTCAGAAGGGAGTTGATAGACTTTCGATTTCGCTTCTTGCTCTTCAAGTTTGACCGTATCACGAACGATCTTAACAATTTTTTCTGCGCCTTTTCCTTTATTGCCAATCATCTGTAGACGGACAACGGTATCTTTTTCGCCGCGAACCATCTCAACCACTTTATCAAGACGCATTCCAACAATATCGACAAACTCACCATCTTCACCCTGCGCAACGCCGATAATCTCATCACCGATCTGCACCTGGCCAGTCAAGTCTGCAGGTCCTCCAGGAACGACCTCTACAATCTTGATGGAATCATCATCTTGGCGCAGAACCGTACCGATCCCTTGCAGTGATAGACTCATACTGATATTAAACTGCTCCATCTGTTTAGCAGAGTAGTAACCAGAATGGGGATCAAAACTGAGAGAAACGACATTCATAATGAGGCTGAAAAGCTCTCCCTCTTCCATATCATGAATGCGTTTTTGGCGTGCATTATAGCGTTTTTGTAACTTCTCTTTTGCCTCTTCAAGGGTCAATGTATCATCCGTGACCATTAGATTAATTAGCTCATTTTGAAGGCGATCTTTCCAGAGTTGACGCATCTCGGTCTTATCTTTGGGAAAGTTCTCATCTTTTCGCTGAATAACTAATGTTTTATCAACATCAAAATCGAAGTCTTCCGCTAAGATCTCTGTTACTAAGGCATACTGCTCATCCATACGGACCAACAGTTGCTGATACATCTCATAGGGAATCTCTAGCTGAGAGCGACGAACAAAGTCATCGAAACTATATTTATATTGCTCAAATTGATCAATATCGGATTGTATAAAGAAGACTTTTTGCGGGTCGAGCGCTTTAAGATAGAGCGTATAGATCCTCTCTGAGAGCGCATCATCAATAGGGATACGATCATAATGATATTGAGCCAAAATTGCCGAATGGGCAGAGTTGATCAATTGCTCATTGTAGGAGGGCTTCGTGATAATCGGTGTTTTTGGTGTATCGGTTGCGGCAATTGTCGATTGTCCAAATAGAAGTGCTGACGAGATAAAGATTCCGCCGACTAATTTGGCAAAGCGGCTTTTAATATATTTTTTCCCATTAACCATTACGTTTTCTATATCCATTGTCTGTTTGATTAGTTCGTAACTAGCTACTGCGCCAAGGCAACGCCCTTTTCATAAGACCATCACCTTGATTTAGCATCTAGAACGATAAAAGATATCCCTAGCCTATTGATCCGCAATAGAAGGGAATATTTCCTGAATAGTGACTAATCGATGTTACAAAACAATCAGTCTATTATCAGTTCCATATCAATTGATAAAACTCGTTTTAGTATAGCGGAATCAGGCTTTTTTGTTTAACTTTTTTACCTCATACCCTCACTTCTGCTCACTATAATCGGCGCTTTTCTCATATGCTAATCGATCTATCTCGATCTATCTCGATCTCCACCACGCATTAAAAAGAGAGTCCTAAAATAGGACTCTCTCGATTTCACATCTAGTTGATCTAGTGATGCCACTTTGCTACAACTCTGCTGTCACTCTGCTCGACCTCTATGACTGACTCATATGATCTTAGTGTGCATCATCAACAGTAGAGCTTATCATGAACTGTGAATTTGAATTATGAGTAGTGACGATCTTCAAAATCTTTCATAAAGTTGGTCAAAGCAATAACCCCTTCGATCGGCATAGCATTGTAGATACTTGCTCTCATACCACCAACACTGCGATGTCCTTTAAGGTTAATGAGATGATTCTCTTCTGCCTCTTTTAAGAAGAGTGCATCGAGCGTAGGATCTGCCAATGTAAAAGGAATAGTCATATTTGAGCGAGCATCAACATGAACATGATTACGATAGAGGCGACTATTATCGATCGTATTATAGAGTAGGAATGATTTCTTATAGTTAAGCTTCTCAATCTCTGCTAAACCACCCTTCTCTTTAAGCTCTTTTAAGACTAAGCTCATCAGATAGATGGCAAAAGTAGGCGGCGTATTGAGCATTGAATCATTTTTCGCTTGAAGCGTATAGTTGAGCGCATCAGGAACATAAGGAGAAGCATTTCCTAAAAGATCTTCACGAACAATGACCAAGGTTAAGCCGGCAGGACCAATATTTTTCTGTGCGCCGGCATAGATCACGCCATATTGGCTTACATCAATTTGACGAGAAAGAATATTAGAGCTCATATCGGCAACAACTGGAATAGGACTATTCTTAATATCGTAGAAGAACTCTACCCCATTGATAGTCTCATTTGAACAGAGATGGAGATAAGCGCTATCAGGATTAGGGGAGATCTCCTTTGGTTTAGGAACAGAGAGATAACCCTCTTCTCGGCCACTGTAGAGAATATTGTTCTTCGCGTAGCGAGATCCTTCAATCGCAGCTTTCTTCGACCAAACTCCGGTCTCAATATAGTCGACAGTTGTTTTACCATCACCAATACGATCGCCTAAAAGGTTGAGTGGAACTAGCCCAAATTGTGATAAACCGCCCCCTTGAAGAAAGAGAACCTTATAGTTAACAGGGATATCGAGTAGCTCACGTAGATCTGCTTCACACTCTTTTGCTAATGCCACAAACTCTTTACCACGATGGGATACCTCCATGACGGAAGCCCCTTGCTTTTGCCAATCTAGAAGTTCTGCTTGTGCCTCTTTTAAGACTTTATAAGGCATCGTTGCTGGACCTGCACAAAAATTGAATGTCTCTCTCACTGCGATTAATCCTCTGTTTCTGCTTATGCTTAATTTGCAAATAAGTTAAAAAAATAAGTTAGAAAATAAGTTAAAGCGAAAAACACTAAAAACTTATAAAATAACCTCCTCTATCTTACTACTATGGGCGAGATATTTCAGAGATATTTTAGGCAATAGAAGAGGGGAAAATGGGATCTTCAGCTCTCTTTTGCGCAAGATAATTTTTGAGGGATTTTTTGAATAAATGCAATTGATGCGGATATTTGAGAATATCTGAATATTATTCATAATGCTTTTTGCTTTTCTGCTAAAATGGCTCGTTTGAAAGAGATTAATTGAGATTAATTGGTTTAAACCACAAAGGGAAAATTCGTAATGTCTTCTATTATCGATACTGAAATGGCGCGTTTGGTGCCCATGGTTGTTGAACAAACTGGTCGTGGAGAGCGTTCATATGATATCTACTCACGACTCCTGAAAGAGCGGATTATCTTTATGGTCGGTCAAGTGGAAGATCATATGGCTAACCTTATTGTGGCTCAGCTCCTCTTTTTAGAAGCGGAAGATCCCAATAAAGATATCCACCTCTATATCAATTCCCCCGGTGGTTCTGTAACAGCCGGAATGTCGATCTATGACACAATGCAATTTGTGAAACCTGATGTTTCAACGATGTGCTTAGGTCAAGCATGTAGTATGGGTGCATTCTTATTGACTGCCGGTGCAGAAGGAAAGCGTTTTGCCCTGCCCAATTCGCGCGTTATGATTCATCAGCCTCTTGGCGGATATCAAGGCCAGGCCTCCGATATTGAGATTCATACTCGTGAGATGCTCAAAATTAAGAAGCAGCTCAATACGCTACTTGCCCATCATACGGGTAAAACTGTCAAACAGATTGAGAAAGATACCGACCGCGATAATTTCATGAGTGCAGAAGAAGCTGCAAAATATGGCCTTATTGACAAGGTTGTGACAAAGCGTTAACTGCAAACGTTATTACAAGATGCTAATAACAAAATCTTAAGTTTTGATTCTAACGAATTGAGATCGGATAGATCGAATAGATAGCGATAGTAAAAGCGATATCAAGCATTGATAAATAAAAGAATTGGGAGTGAATTCACACAATGAGTAATAAAACTGATAAACCCACAAAAAGTATTGAATGCTCCTTCTGTGGTAAAGATCAGAGCGAAGCAGAACGCCTTATTTCCGGCAATGGCGTCTATATCTGTAAAGAGTGTATCGAGCTCTGCAACAATCTTGTAACGGAAGATGTAAAGGCTGAACTTGAAGCTGAGTATGAAAGTCTCCCTACTCCAAAAGAGATCTTTGCCCATCTTGATCAATATGTTATCGGTCAAGAGGATGCTAAGCGCACCTTAAGTGTTGCTGTTTATAACCACTATAAGCGTCTAGAGAGCGAGCGTTTTTCCGATACTAAAGAGGTTGAATTAAGTAAGAGTAATATTCTTCTCATTGGTCCAACAGGATCGGGGAAGACACTACTTGCGGAAACTTTAGCGAAAACGCTTAATGTTCCCTTTGCCATTGCCGATGCGACAACCTTAACAGAAGCGGGCTACGTGGGGGAGGATGTTGAAAATATTGTTCTTCGCCTACTACAAAATTGTGATTTTGATGTAGAGAGTGCAGAATCAGGCATTATCTATATCGATGAGATCGACAAGATTTCACGAAGAAGCGAAAACCCTTCAATTACGCGTGATGTCTCTGGTGAAGGTGTTCAGCAGGCATTGCTTAAAATTATTGAAGGAACAACTGCATCGGTCTCACCAACAGGTGGACGTAAGCACCCTAATGCAGAATTGATCGATGTCAATACTCGTAATATTCTCTTTATTTGTGGGGGTGCTTTCTCCGGATTAGATAAGATTGTGCAGCAGCGTCAATCAAAAGGTGGCATCGGCTTCGGCGCAGAGGTGAAGGCAGAAGATGAGAAGAAGAATATCTCGCAACTACTTTCAGAGGTGGAATCAGAGGATTTAGCTAAATATGGTTTAATCCCTGAGTTTATCGGTCGTCTACCTGTTATTACAACACTTGAAGAGCTCGATGAAGATGCGCTTGTCAATATCTTAACAGAGCCGAAAAATGCGCTTACTAAGCAGTTTGCCTATCTCTTTGAGATGGAGAATGTCTCATTAGAGTTTACCGAATCAGCCTTAAGAGCGATTGCGAAGAAAGCGTTGGCTCGTAAAACAGGGGCGCGCGGATTGAGAAGTATTATTGAGCATCTTCTCCTCGACACTATGTTTGAACTCCCTTCTCTCGATTATGTTGCAAAAGTGGTCGTTGATGAGAAGTGTGTTACAGAAGGTGTTGCGCCTGAGATCATTTTTGAAAAGGACTCTGAAAAGAATTCAGAAAAAGATGATAAGAGTAGCCCCGGCAAAAATGATAACCAGAAGGGTGATCAAAATAGTAGTAAAAGTGGTAAAAAGAGCACAACAGCTTAATTGATCTCTCGATAGAATCGATAAGCATTGATAAGCCACTGACCTATCCGATCTATCTAACCTATCTCTCTTACCGCTACCTCTTCGTCTTAGTTCTTCGTCTTAGTGTCATAGAACTGAGCATTCGATTAGGTAGCGTAACAGAGAAATGAGATAGCCATTAGATTCAAGATAGAAGTTTAAAATAGAAGTGCAAGATAGAAATTTAAGATAAAAGATAAAAGGAAGAAGAGACTCTTCAAAGATTATGGCAGACCATTTACAATCCCCTCCCCCCATCTCAATGCGTTTTCGTGGTTTTCTTCCCGTCGTAATTGATGTGGAAACCGGTGGGGTTAACCCGCGAACAGATGCCCTTTTAGAGATCGCTGCCGTTGTGATCGATATGAGTAATGAAGGTGAACTTACTATGGCGGAGAGCGTCTCTGCCCATATCGAGCCGGAAAAAGGCCTTCTCTTAAATCCTGAATCGATGAAGATTAATGGAATTAAGATTGATAACCCTTTCCGTTTTGCTATCTCAGAAAAAGAGGCCCTAAAAAAGGTCTTTGCTGTTGTTCGTGCAGCACTAAAAGAGAAAGGATGTACGCGAGCTATTTTAGTGGGACACAATGCTCACTTTGATCTTGCATTCCTCAATGCGGCGATTGAGCGTACCGGCATTAAAAACTCTCCATTTCACCCCTTCTCTGTTATCGATACGGTCAGTCTTGCCGGCCTTGCTTATGGCCAGACTGTTCTTGCGCGCGCTATTCAAGCCGCAGGTATTGAGTGGGATCATAGCCGAGCTCACTCAGCACTTTACGATACAGAAAAGACGGCAGAGCTATTTTGTAATATAGTCAATATATGGCAGGAGAAAGTCGGTTTTAATCTCGCCCTATTCCAACCTAATGATGACCCTATTGATGCTCGATAAGGGCAGTAGAAAATCAAATGAACCATCCCGTAGTACCGATAAGAGAGCGTTTGCATGGATAAGTTACTAGACCGTTTAGAGAAGAATCTAACACTCCTTGGAAAGCATCAATCCTCCCTCAAAGAGGTTAATATTGGGCTCGAAAGAGAGACTCTTCGAATTAACCCAAAGACAGGTAGAATTAGTGATAAGGGGCATCCTGAAGCAATCGGCTCGGCGCTTACACACTCTAATATCACTACTGATTTCTCCGAATCGTTGCTTGAATTTGTTACCGATCCTGTCGACTCGCCAGAAGCGGCATTGACAGATCTCAATCATATTCAACGCTTTGTCTTAGAAAAATTAGATGAAGAGCTCTTCTGGCCTAACTCTATGCCCCCCTATATCGAATCAGAAGATGAGATTAAGATTGGGTATTATGGTACCTCTAATGATGGCAAGATGAAGTCTCTCTATCGTAAAGGCTTAAGCCTTCGTTATGGCAAAATGATGCAGGTGATCTCGGGAATTCACTACAACTTCTCTTTAAAAGATCACCTCTTTGATGCTTTTCAGGTTGCTCTAGCGGCGCAATCCCCTGCCCATGCTTCAGTAGAAGCGATGAGCTTACAGCAGTTTAAGACGGATCGCTATCTCCATGCTTGTCGTAATATTTCTCGTTACGGCTTTGTGATTCCCTTCTTACTAGGGGCATCTCCTGTGATGGATAAGAGTTTCCTTCGAGGAAAAGAGAATCCATTCGCATCACTTAATGCAAGTGATAGCTACCTTGAAAAGGGAGAATCACTACGCCTTTCTGATATCGGTTATGGCAATAATAAGTGTCATTTTGATGTCTCTTTCAATACGATTGAAGCTTTTACCAAAAATATTCAATTTGCCATCACAACGCCTTGTAATATCTTTTCTCAAATTCCGGTTGTGGAGAATGGGGAATATAATCAGATCAATAATCATATTTTACAGATCGAAAATGAGTATTATGCGAGCGTTCGACCAAAACAGATTATGCGTGCAGGAGAGAACTTCTTAACAGCTCTCAATCGCCGTGGTATTGAGTATATTGAATTAAGATCGATCGATATTAATCCATTAGTTGCTGAAGGGATTGGAATTGAAGAGATGCGCTTTATTCAGTTGCTGATGACCGCCTCAATCTTAACCGATGCGCCAGAGTTATCGCAAAAAGAATATGAGCATAATCAAAAAAATATGAAAGCAGTGGCTAAACGTGGATTAGATCTTGACCAAGCATTTACCGTTGCCGAATCAACAATGACGCTTAAGGAGTCTATCTTAGCGGTATTAAGGTGGCTGACACCTTTAGCGCCAATTTTGGGTGAAAAGTATCAAGCGGCACTTGAGACGATGTATGCGCGAGTTGAAGATCCTTCCCTTTTACCATCACAACAGGTTTTATCCATGCTCAAAGAGAGCGGGACTTCTTATCAAGCGTTCTTTTTAGCGCAAGCTAAAAGACTCTATCAGGAAGAATTTGCTCCTTTAGCTGAAGAGAAACGTGTCGCTTTTGAAGCAAGTGCGGTAAAATCAGTGGAGAAGCAGCGTGCGATTGAAGCAGAGCCGCAAATTCCTTTTGCACAATATTTAGATAACTATTTTCAATTTGAGTCGTAAAAATTTGAAGCGTAAAATCTAGTTGTTTAATGATATTTCTATTCAATAAATTCAATAACTATATTGAATAGAGCTATTTTATATAAAACCCTTTTATAAATTGACCCTTCTTTTAGAGGTATTGTAAGTGACTGAAACTGTCGCACAAACGTTAGAATCGACGGCGCAGATCGCGCACGAGGTTCACTCACTAGGTTCTCCCCTTCTCTATACTATCTTTGCAATTGTTGTTAGCGTGATGATTCTCATCGATATGTTCGCATTAAAGGCGAGCGGGGATCATCGCGTTAGTGTAAAAGAAGCCTTAATCTGGACATTGATCTGGATTACCGTTGCACTACTCTTTATGGCGGGAATTTGGGGCTACATTCAATATATGTTGCCGCCTGATATTCTTATCCCTAGTCAATTCGCTACCACAAGTGAATATGCAACGAGCAAAGCACTTGAGTTTTTAACAGGTTATATCGTTGAGAAATCTCTCTCGATCGATAATATTTTTATCTTCCTTCTGATCTTTAGCTTCTTTAAAGTCCCCAATATCTATCAACGCCGTGTCTTAGTCTATGGGGTATTAGCTGCAGTCTTCTTGCGGGTTGTGATGGTCTTGATCGGTAGCTTCTTGATCTCTAAATTTGAGTGGATCCTCTATCTCTTTGGTGCATTTCTTCTCTTTACCGGGATTAAGATGTGCTTTGGGCATGATGAAGAAGCTGATCTCAGTGAGAATAAGATTGTTAAATGGACGAAAAAGTTTGTAAAAACCACTGATGAGTATCAAAAAGAGCACTTTTTCATCGTTAAAGAGGGTGTTCGTTACGCAACACCGCTCTTCATTGTGTTAGTTTTGATTACAATTTCCGATATTATCTTTGCGGTGGATTCGGTGCCGGCTGTCTTCTCTATTACATCTGACCCCTTTATTGTGATGACCTCAAATGTCTTTGCAATTTTAGGCTTAAGAGCGATGTACTTTCTCTTAGCAGATATGGCCGAGCGATTCCATCTTCTACAATATGGTTTAGCGATCATTCTGATCTTTATTGGAATTAAAATGTTGGTACTCTACTTCGATTACCACTTCCCGATCACGATCTCTTTAACCATTATTTTAGGAACACTGGTGGGTTCCATCATCTTATCACTGATGATCCCTCCTAAAAAACGATCATCTTAACCCCAACAAGTCTCGTATTATCTGCGAGACTTTTTTCATTTCTCTTCGCAAAAAGGACGCGTCATGTTAGAGAAACTCTTTAAACTGAAAGAACACGGTACAACGACTCGAACAGAGATCATTGCCGGAATTACGACTTTCTTAACGATGTCATATATCATTTTCGTAAATCCAAGCCTACTCTCAACAACAGGAATGGATCACGATTCTGTCTTTATGGCAACCTGTCTGGCCGCCGCTATTGGTACATTAGTGATGGCGTTTGTCGCTAACTACCCTGTGGGTCTCGCACCTGGAATGGGACTCAATGCTTTCTTTGCATTTACTATCGCAGCGCCCGTTGCTGCCGGTGGTTTTGGTTATACTTGGCAAGAAGCATTAGGTGCCGTCTTTGTCTCTGGGGTGATCTTCTTTGCCTTAACGATTACCGGATTGCGTTCCTGGATTATCAATGGTATTCCTAAATCTCTAAGAGCTGCAGTTGGCGCTGGTATCGGTCTCTTCCTTGCTTTTATCGGTCTTTCCAATCCTGAAGTTGGTATTATTAAAGCCAATTCAGCAACGCTAGTTAGTTTAGGGGATCTCTCCTCTCACGGGGCGCTCTATGCAATTTTAGGATTCTTCTTAATTGTTGTATTAGATAACTTTAAGATTCGTGGAGCAATTCTCTTAAGTATCCTTATAGTCTCTATTATTAGTGCATTAGCAGGCCATACTGAATTTAAAGGTGTGATCTCAACGCCTCCTTCAATCGAGCCAACATTCTTCCAATTAAGCTTTGAGAAGGTCTTAAGTGGTAGCTTCGTACAGATCTTAATCGCTCTTGTTCTTGTAGAGCTCTTTGATGCTACCGGCGTTCTGATGAGTGTGGCTAAACAGAGTGGTCTACTCGATGAGACAAAGGTTCCAGATGCTAAAAAACGCTTTAATCGTGCGCTTTTTTCTGATAGTACCGCGATTCTTTCTGGAAGCCTTTTAGGAACGAGCTCTGTAACAGCTTATGTTGAGAGTACCGCAGGTGTCCAAGCAGGTGGTCGCACAGGATTGACAGCACTTGCTATTGCGGCCTGTTTTATTCTTGCAATCTTCTTCTCTTCTTTAGCAAATTCGATCCCTGCTTATGCAACAGCGCCGGCATTAGTCTATATTGCGGGATTGATGTTAAGAGAGTTAACAGAGGTTGAGTGGGATTCACCAACAGACTCTATTCCTGCTGCACTCTTAGTATTAGGGATTCCATTTACCTACTCGATTGCAGAAGGTTTTGCCTTTGGATTTATCAGCTATGTTGCATTGAAGTTAGGGACAGGAAAATTAAAAGATATTCATCCTGCAACCTATATCATTGCAATTCTATTTCTAGTAAAATTTGCACTCTTCTAGGATCTTCCCCTTTTTCTAGGGTAAAGATGGTAACCTAGAGTTGTAACATTGAGATAGGCATAAATACGCCATATTAGAGCATGATCTTTAATATGGCGTTTTTTAAATGTGGGGTTTTTGAAGTATGAATCATTTTATAACAGCAACGTATCGATTCTTTTTTAGTAGCGACTTTGCCATGGGGGTAAAGATGGCGCTAGGGATCTTCCTGCCTGTTGCGCTGTTAGCCCTCTTCTCAATTCCGCTAGAGATCTTAATGATTGCCGGTTATGGTAGTTTAACGATGTCTATTGCCGATCAGACCGGCACCTTAAAGCATAAACGTAATGAGATGCTAGGCACCTTTATTGCGATTGTCCTGATTACCCTGCTCTTTATCTTCCAATCGCCAGGGCTTCATCTTTTAAAGATTATCTCTCTCTCATTGATCTCATTTGTTGTCGCCTTTATCTACGCCTTTAAAGCTAAATTTATTGCACTAGGTTTTATTGTAGGATTTACGGCCCTCCTTGCTGCCGGAAATAGCGCGGCTTCCCCTACTGTCTACCTCTTCTTCTTCTCATTAGGTGCGCTCTTCTACTTTGCTTTTAGCATGATTGTGACAAAGCTCTTTCAGATCTACATTGTGCGGCAGAATCTCTCCGGCATCTACTTTCTTCTTTCACGTTACCTTAAAGCGCTCTCGAAATGTTATCGACAAAATGTCGTTATTGAGAAGGAATTTAAGAATTTTATTAACTCACAGACTGAGCTTTTAGAAGAGTTGCAGGTGATGCGAGATCTTCTTTTTCGCCTCGACTATGAGAAGGATCATCGCCTCAATCAGATGGTCAATGAGCTACTCTTGCTGATCGAAACCCGCGAGATCGCCACTATTCCTCTCCAAGATTTTGTGATTATTCGAGAGAATTATCCCAATAGTGATCTGCAGATCTTCTTTCGTGATAGCTTCTCAAAAGCGGGAATCAACCTTGAAGAGATGGGGATGTATTCCTTGCGTGCCGGTGATATGTTAAAACGACTCGGCTTTAAGGCGGAATTGCGTGCTTTAGAGTATGAATTAGAGCTTCTTCGTCGCCAAGATCTTGAAGGAGAAGCTTTAGAGGCGTACCAAATTGTTGCAAACCACTTTCGCAAAGTTTGGTCACTCTCTCGTAATTTAGAGCGAATCCGCTCCTTTTTAGTGGATGATGTGGCGCTAGAGGGAAGCTTTCCTAAACATAAATTGAAGAAGTTTCTCTCCCACTCCCATTGGTCTAATGATTATATTTTACAAAATTTAACGCTCCAATCTCCTGTGCTGCGTTTTGCGATTCGCTCGTCGCTGGCGATGTTTTGTGCGCTTTCAATCGTCAGTATTACCGATTTCCTCTCCCATGGATTCTGGATTGCATTTACACTATTGAGTCTGATGCGTCCTGGATTTAGCCTCACAAAAGAGCGCAGTAGAAATCGAATTATCGGCACTATTATTGGCTGTATCGTCGGCGGGATTTTGATCTCGCTTGAGATCTCTACCTTAGGATTACTCTCAATCCTATTTGTCTCTGTGATCTTAAATAATGGTCTGATTCGTATTCATAATCCGTTAAGTGTTACCTTTACGACGGTCTATGTTTTAATTATCTTGAACATTAGTAAAGATCTAACAATGTTCCAAGGGATCTCTGTCTCTATTGAGCGCATTATCGATACCTTGATTGCAGCGGTGATTGCAATCGGCTTTAGCCATTTTCTACCAAGCTGGGAGAAAGTTAACCTACCAAGATTGACAAAAAATGCCCGAAAAGATCTCTTTACCATTATCGAAGAGATAGAGAAATGGCAAATTACAAAAGAGAGCGAAGATGATGCTGATCTGAAATTAGCACTTCGCCGTGCACAAGTTTCGATTGTCTCCCTCTCAAATTCATTAGAACGGATGAAAGATGAGCCTATCAAAAATCGAGAACGGGATATTTCAGCAATTAATGATGAGCTGATTGAGATGCAGTCGGTACTTTCACAGCTCTCCTATCTCGCTTCGCTCTTAGAAGGAAAAGATGCCACTAAGATTCCTGAGTTTAGAGAGATCTTTCAAGTGATTAAATTTCGCATGGATCCCAAAATCCATAATAGCCGCTCCCATCGTATTCCTAAATTTATGATGCGTGAGTTAAAGCCCCTTATCTGGCTAGTGGAGCCTAAATAGCATCATGCGCCTCTCAAAATCGATATGAATAATACGGGGATGATAAGTGTGGTAGAAGGGATAAGGGAGATATGTACAGAGCCATACGTACAAAGCAATACGTACAGAGCAATAGGATCACATAAATTATGATCTGAGGAGTTATGATCTAATGGTTACGATCAAATGAATGATTGATCACTAAAAGTGATGATTAAAATTGATGACTAAAATTGATAACTATGACGATAAAGAGTTGGCATTTATTGATGATAATCGTATTATTAATGAATCGCTTTACTCTTTCATCGATATTGAAGAGTAGCGACATCGAGTCGTAGACGATATCCGGCAGTAGGATATTCAATGGTAGGCGCAGGTAACAGATATGTACCAATTTTTAGGGGAATATGAGTTAAAGGTCGATACGAAAAATCGTATCGCGCTCCCTGCTGCCTTAAGAAAACAGTTTAATGGGATGAACCATTTTGTCATCAGCCGTGCGCTCGATAAGTGTCTTAACTTCTACCCTATTGAGGCTTGGCGCGAAGTGGAAGCAGAATTGGAGAAGCTCAATCCCTTTGTTAAAAAAGAGCGTGATTTTGCACGATTTGTCCGTGGCGGTGCGACAGAGGTGATTTTAGATGCACAAGGGCGAATGGTCCTCCCTAAAAGATTGATGCAATATGCCAATATTGAGAGTGATCTTATTCTCCTAGGAAATGGCAATCTCTTTGAGATGTGGGATCTAACCACTTATGAAACAATGCTCGATATCGATCCAGAGGATTTCTCCCTCTTAGCTGAAGAGGTGATGACAAAAGAGGAAGAGGTTGAAGAAGCGCCTCTCTTAGACCCTTCTATTGTGGTTCCTTTAGGCCGTCGATAGATTGTCCGAGATAGGTGAGGCTAGATGTGATTAGAATTGGTTTAATTGATTCCGGTATTGGTGGATTTTCTATCTTAAATGCTTTTTTAGCAGCGAAACCCCTTAATCAGACACAATTTATCTATATTGCCGATTCAGGCCATCTTCCTTATGGCTTAAAGAGTGATCACTATATTCATGAGCGAATGGAGCGCTTAACGGCGGAGCTGTTAGCGCGAAAGATCGATGCGTTAGTGATTGCCTGCAATACGGCGACGGCGGTCAGTGCCGAGAAATTACGAGAAAAATATCCCGATCTTATTATTATCGGGATTGAACCTGCTATAAAACTTGCAGCACAAGCAACAAAGAGTGGTCATATCGCGGTTGCGGCAACTCGCTCAACCCTTAATAGTGAACGGTTAGAGAATCTTGCAGCACGTTTTGCCGCAGATCAGAAGCTTCATAAAATTGTCGGCTCAGAGTGGGTCGATTTGGTGGAGGCGCAGAAATTAACACTTGAGCAAAATCGGGAGATTTTAAGCAAAACCTTAAGTCCACTATTTCAATACCCTATTGATCAATTGGTCTTAGGCTGTACACACTTTCCCTTCTTGATGCCGGCACTTGAGGCTATTCTTCCTAAAGAGATCACCATTATCGATCCTGCTAATGCAATTGTTCAAGAGTGTTATAGCCGTCTTTCAGCACATCAACCTCATCTTGTTGCCCTCGCCTCTTCTGATACTTTAAAAGGAGTCGCTCAGAAGAGTGTGCTTCTTTTAACAACCGGAGAGATCACAGAATTTCAACGACAACTCTCACTCCTGCAGAATGATGGTATCACAACAGAGATTGCAAAAATCGATACTTAACCCCTCTCATCAGATATGGTAGAATCGATCCTATTATCGACAAAAGATGCTAGGATTAACCATGAATAAATTATTAAAAGCAACTATCGCCTTAGGCGCAATGATGATTTTAGCAGCATGTGGTGACTCACTACAGAGTGTCGCTCCTCAAGATCAGCTCTTTACCATGAAGATTAGCGAGCAGTTCCAAGATGTTATGGACAAGAAGGATGCCATTGTTGCCGTCCGTCTAGAGGGCGCTCCTGCAGAAAATATCACCCTGCTTCAAGCAAAAGAGGGAGATATTGAGAAAGATATTCTCTATGCAGTCACGATCGATCTTCCAGAAGGCGTTGTAATTACTCTTCCTGAGTTTGAAGAGGTGATGAATGAGCAGATGGATGCCATCAATGAGATTGTCGATTTTAAAGTCACTCCCGTTAAAGGAAGTGAAACACAGATTAACTATATTGCCGAAACCCGGCTCAATAATGTTCCCTACTATGAGTATTGCCGTATTGCTGTCGAAGAGCAGATCACAACCATCTGTATGGGAACTACAAATGATACTAAAGGCGCTGAAGCGGCAATCAATAGTATTCAATTTAAAAAGTAAATGTTTATTAGCTGAAATAGCTGAATAGCTCAATCCGCTAATTGTGTCGTCGCTCTATGGTAGCAGCACATTAGCGGATTCTTATTTGGGCCTTCTTCTATTATCTCGTTTTAGTCCATTTGATGATTTGAAAAGCCACTATCTGAAATTTTTAAAGTTATTAAAAATTATTTAAAGTTACTACTTAAAAAGTTACTACTTAAAATTACTACTCTTTACTGTTTTTTACTACTTTGCAAAACTGCTCGAAATACCCCCTAAAGTAGTATGTTATAAAAAGATTACAAGGATTACTCTATGCCATTTACCCCCCGCTCTGACCAGCAGATTTACCGCTTAGATTATCTTGCACCCACTTTTACAATCCCTCTTTTAGAGCTACACTTCACGCTTGATCCAGAAGTGAGCAGAGTTCGCTCACAATTTAAGGTGATTATTGAAGAGGGAATCGAGTTACCCCACTCAATCAAACTCCATGGTTCAAAAGCCCTCTTTGACCTTCAGCTAAAGATCGATGGAGAGAGAGTGGAAGTAGCACCACTGCTCGATGAGGCGGGAAATCTCACATTGACGTTAGGCGAGAGGGAGCAGTTAATAGAGATTGAAAATAGCATCTCCCCAGCTGCCAATAGTGCGCTTAGTGGACTCTACCTTTCACGAGGTATTATCTGCTCTGATTGTGAGCCGCAAGGTTTTAGAAATATCACCCTCTTCCCTGATCGACCTGATGTGATGACCCAATATCGTGTCACCTTAGAGGCTAATCGCTGCTACCCAATCCTGCTCTCTAACGGCAATTTAGTGGAAGAAGGTTCAATTGATGAAGAGCGCCACTACGCTATTTGGGAAGATCCTTTTCCTAAACCCACCTATCTCTTTGCTATTGTGGCCGGCGATCTTCAATTTATTGAAGATCAACATATCCGTCCAGATGGTCGCCCGGTACAACTTCGCATCTACGCCTCCAAAGAGAATATTGGTGCCTGTGATTTTGCCCTCGCAAGCCTAAAAAAAGCGATGCGCTGGGATGAGAAGCGATTTGGACTTGCCTGCGATCTCGATTTTTACAATGTTGTAGCTGTAGATGATTTCAATAGCGGTGCAATGGAAAATAAAGGGCTCAACCTCTTTAATACAAGCTGTATTTTAGCCACTAAAGCGCAAGCAACTGATCAAAATTTCCGTTTTGTTGAAGCGGTGATTGCTCATGAATATTTCCACAATTGGACGGGGAATCGGATTACTTGCCAAGATTGGTTTAATCTCTCCTTAAAAGAGAGCTTAACAGTCTTTCGCGAACAAGAATTTATGTCGGAAGTAGCCCCCGGAATTCGCCGAATTGAAGATGTAAACTTTCTACGCCTTCACCAATTCCCAGAGGATCAAGGGCCCCTCTCCCATGCGGTTCGACCCGATAAATTAGGGTCGATTGAGAATATCTATACCACAACAACCTATGAGAAAGGGGCGGAAATTATTCGGCTCTACCAAACAATTTTAGGGCGCGAAGGTTTTGATCGAGGATTTGCGCGCTATATCAAAGAGTTTGATGGAATGGCGGTTACGGTGGATGATCTCTATGCCTCAATGAAGATGGAAAATCCCCGTCTTTTTGAGAACTTCCCGCTCTGGTACTCGCAGCGAGGAACACCTAAAATTCAGGTAGCAACGGAGTACTATCCTGACAAACGGGAGATGCGCCTCTCTTTGAAGCAATTTCTCTTCGATCCTGTCACCAATGAGCTACAAGAGCCGCTTCCCATTCCCATCAAGTATGCCTTTTTCAATCGAGAAGGCGAGATGCTTCTAGAAGAGACCTATACATTGACGATGGCGCATCAGTGTCTCATCTTCCACAATATTGATGAAGTGCCGGTAATCTCCCTCTTAAGAGATTTTTCCGCTCCTGTTACTGTTGATTATCCTCAATCGATCGATGATCTGAAGATCCTTATTCAATATGAGAGTGATTACTTTGCAAAATGGGAAGCGGTCCAAAAATTAGTAACTCGCGTTCTCTTTAATCGAGTACTGCCTCGCGAGGAGCAGATTGAGATCATTGGTGATGCTTTAGCTCCTCTTTTTGAGTATGCCTATCAGGCACCTGAATTTGCAGCCCTACTCTTAACGCTTCCTGATAATGATCAACTCTTTGATCGACTTGAAAATGAAGAGATTCTGCCGCTCTATCAGCTTAAAAGAGAGGTCGAGGTCGGTTTAGCAAAACGTTTCTCTACACAATGGAAAGCACTTTATACCCATTATCAAGAAGATTCTGTTGCCGCTAGAGCGATTAAAAATGTCGCCCTGCGTTACCTTAGCCATCTTCCTGATGAGGCGGAATTAGCGGTCATACAGTATGCTCAAGCAGATAATATGACTGATATCAATGCCGCACTTATTGCGCTTCTTACCAATCAAAATCCTCAGGCAGAAACAATTATGCAAAACTTCTATCAGCGATATCAAGAAGATGCGCTCTTAGTTGACCGTTACTTTGCACTTTTAGGCGGGACACCACACTTAACAATGGATGATGTTGCAATGATTAGTGCTCATCCTGCTTTTGATCTCAAAAATCCCAATCGCGCACGTGCAATTGTTGGATCGATTGGGCGAAATCGTATTGCTTTAGCAAGAATAGGTGCTCCTCTTTATCGATGGATTGCGACAGAGATTGTAAAAGTTGATAAGATCAATGCAGTAACAGCTGCCCGTCTTATCACTCCTTTTGCGAAACTTGCTCGTTTGCCAGAACCATTGCAAGATGAAGTTCGAGCTATCGGTCAAGAGATGCTCGATTCCCAGGAGATTTCGCATAACTTATCAGATCAATTGAAGAGGATTTTATTATGATGAATAGAGAAGAGTCGTTATTAAGCCCTAACTTAGAGCAACATAAGATGGCGGAGCTGATTATTGCCCGTCGGACCATTCATCACTTTGAGCCGACTGCAGTTCCACTTGAACCTGTTAAAAGAGCATTAGAGCTTGCTGTTTATGCGCCTAATCACCATCATACTCACCCCTACCGTTTCTACTTAATGGGGGAAGAGATTAGATCGCGTTTTCTCGATTATGCTAAAGAGGCCTTCTCTGAACGAGATCCTGCCTCTGCCGAGACAAAGCTTGCGCGCTGGAAAAAGATTCCCGGCTGGATCCTGGCCACTCGTAAGAAGAGCGATAAGGAGAAGGTTGCTCATGAAGATTATGCCACGCTCAGTATCTCACTCTATATTATGATGCTCTCTTTAACTGCTGAAGGCATTGGTACAAAGTGGTCTACCGGTTCTCTTCTCTTTACTGAAGCGGCTTATGCTGTCTTAGGGATCAATCCCGAAGAAGAGGTCATTGAAGGACTCTTTTGGTATGGTTATCCTGAAAAACGACCACTTCCCTTTCCAAAACCACAATTTGAACAGTATGTTACCGTACTAAAATAGTCGGGATCGGTCGTTCAATAGCAGATCTATTATTGATATTCGTTATGCAAACTACTATTCAATCTCTAAAGTCGCTTATCGCGAAAGAGGATAAAACAGAAGAAGATGCCCCCTATCTGGGGGCGCTTAAAGAGGGTGAAGAGCTCTCAATTGTCCTAGGATTTGACTTTGGCACCCAAAATTTAGGGATCGCCGTCGGGAACTGTTTAACTCAGACTGCACAACCTCTTACAATCTTAAAAGTGACTCACAATCAACCCCGCTGGGAAGCGATTGAGGAGCTTCTACAAGAGTGGCAACCTGAGGCTTTTATTGTTGGTATTCCTTATACCCGAGATGGTACGGTCACTGAACATCAAAAAATCATCAAAAAATTTATCAATCGACTTCATGGTCGATTTGGTCTCCCCGTTTTTGTTGTCAATGAGGCATATAGCTCCCAAGAGAGTGAGCGTTACATTAAGCCATCACAACGGCATAAAAAGGGGCAGCTTGATGCAATATCTGCAGCGATTATTGTTGAGCGCTGGCTGCAAGGAGTGATTTAACCCATCGTAGGGCTTGTCAGTCCGTAAGTCCTGCGCTATTCTCAAAATGTCATACCATATTAGGACACTTACAGATGAAAACCTTTTTTCAATTTATTAATCGTTTTAGTTTAGTACAGCAGATCATCGTTGGCCTCATTTTAGGGGTGATCGTTGGTTTCTTCTTTCCACTTCATATTGCCCAATCGGTCGGAATTATTGGTCAATTCTTTATTGGTGCGTTAAAAGCAATTGCGCCGGTATTGATCTTTGTCCTTATTATTGCTGCAATCTCTAACTATCATAAGCAAGAGAGTGGCAATGGTGCAATGCAGAAGGTAATTCTTCTCTATGTATTTGGAACCTTTCTTGCCGCTTTAGTCGCGGTCTCTATCAGCTTTATCTATCCTGTTGTTGTACCTTTAGATATTCCTGCTGCCGAGGCACGTGGTCCTGCCGATATTACCGATGTTCTTCGAACACTCTTTATGAATATGGTGGATAACCCAGTCAATGCATTGGTCACCGCAAACTATATCGGCCTGATCTCATGGGGTGTTCTTTTTGGTTTTGCCTTAAGATCTACAAATGCATCAACTCGTAATCTCTTTCAAGATTTAGCACAGTTAGTGACAAGTGTTATTAAAAAAGTGATCCTAATTGCACCATTAGGTGTCTTTGGGCTTGTCTCTGTAACAATTGCTGAAACAGGTTTTGAGGGGATAAAATCTTATCTTGAGCTTGTAATTGTACTTCTCGTTGCGATGGGAATAGTTGCTTTTGTTGTCAATCCGCTCTTAGTCTACTGGGCGATTCGTCAAAATCCTTATCCTTTAGTATTTCGTTGTATTAAAGAGAGTGGTATGACTGCCTTCTTCACCCGTAGTTCAGCGGCGAATATTCCGGTTAATATTGAATTGAGTCGTAAGTTAGGTGTCCGTGAAGAGACCTACTCTGTCTCTATACCATTAGGTGCGACAATCAATATGGCAGGTGCGGCGATTACAATCACTATCTTTACACTTGCCGCGGTGCATACTCTTGGGATTCAGGTTGATTTCTTCTCCGCTCTGCTCTTAAGTATCTTTGCTACAATCGGCGCTTGTGGTGCTTCAGGTGTTGCCGGCGGATCACTACTACTTATTCCCCTCGCCTGCTCACTCTTCCAGATCGATAATGATATTGCGATGCAGTTAGTTGTGATCGGCTATGTTGTAGGTGTTATCCAAGATTCAACAGAAACCGGTTTAAACTCATCAACCGACGTTCTCTTTACCGCTGCGGCAGACTTCTCTGCAACAGGAGTGGTTCCTAAAGAGGTTTCAAGTAAATAGTCACAATAAGAAATAGTGATAAAAACCATAAGAGAAGCGCTATCTCAATAAAGGATAGCGTTTTTTTTGTTCTGATTTTTTACTATTATACCAATAGGCTGATCCAATAAAAAGATTGTGGAGCTGCGGGAAATCACTATTTCACTCTTTTCACTCCTGCATGCCCGCAAGTTGGCATCTTCGATGCCGAGAGAATAATCGGAAATTGATACCATCTGCCGGCACATGATTTATGGCAGTACGAGATAGTAAGATCCGGCAGCGTTCAGCCCTATTCAATTCCACTTAAACAAAAATACCCTCAATCCGAAGCCATAGATTTATGGAGGATTGAGGGTATCTTTCAGTTTGATGATTGAGTCTAATTAAATATTAATAGAATTCAATATATTCAATATATTTTTATTTTTTAATAATCGGAGAAAAGATCTGTCTCTAAATAGAGAGGATCTACAGCCCATTATTATACCGTAGCACTGCGGCTTGATGAACGACGTGATGGACGTGCGCTACGATCGGTTGTGCTACGACGCTCATTACGAGATTCATTGCGACGACCTTCACCACGAGGCGCTCGACTGCGATCGCGATCTCCACGACCTTCTGTACGGCGTGCTGAACTTTCTCTTCTTCCACCGCGAGAGTCATTACGACGACCTGCACCACCACCTGGACGGCGACGACCACCACCGCGTGGCGCGCCACGTAATGGCTCTTTCTTCGGCTCTAAGCCCTCAATAACATTCGCTTTAATCTCTAATTGAATGAAATCTTCTACTGCATCAAGAAGGCGTTTATCTTTAAAATGAACAAATGTTACTGCCGTTCCTTCACGCCCTGCACGACCTGTACGGCCAATACGATGAACGTAATCTTCTGGCTGTCTTGGTACACCAACGTTAAAGACGTGGGTAATTGTTTCAACATCAATACCACGAGCGGCAACATCCGTTGCAACAAGAATCTTGATCTTGCCACGACGAAGATTATCAAGACAACGATTACGAACACGTTGCTGCATTCCACCATGGAGATAATCAACAGAGAGACCTTTCTCTTTTAATTCATCAGCGATCTCTTCCGCATCGATCTGTGTTGGTACAAAGACAACTGTTTGATCGATCTTGGCATTCTCTAACCAATGGAAAAGTAATTTTTTCTGATGTTCTCGACCATCTGCCCAATGAAGAATCTGAGTGATATTTTTATTGATCGTATCTTTCGGAGAGATCTCAATACGAAGAGGATGATTCATCATTCCTTCCGCTAATCTCATCACTTTTGGTGGGAAAGTTGCAGAGAACATCAATGTTTGACGATTATTAATACAGCTTTTATGGAGTGTCTCTAAATCTTCAGAGAATCCCATATCGAGCATACGGTCCGCTTCATCAGCAATGAAGAAGTGAACATTATCAAAGCTAATCTCTCTCTGCTTGTAAAGATCGATTAAACGTCCAGGTGTTGCTACTAAAAGTGTAACATTTTGCAATTCACGAATTTGACGACCATAAGGCATACCACCAACAACGGTCGCTACACGAAAATCACGATGTGAACCCTTAAGGAGAATCGCCTCTTGTGCGACCTGTAAGGCAAGTTCACGTGTTGGACACATTACAATTGCATGGGGTGCGGGCATTTTATAGGCCGGCTGACGTCCACGGCGACCTTTACGTGGTGCGGGACGCTCATCTGTAGTGCTCTTCTCTTCAAGCTCTTTTGCATCCATAATTTGATGCAAAATAGGAAGAAGGAAGGCTGCTGTTTTACCACTTCCTGTTTGACTTGAGACCATCACATCTTGGCCTCCCATCGCGACAGGAATAACACGAGTTTGAACCTCTGTTGCGCTGTCATAGCCCATTTTTTGAACGGCAGCTAAGAGAATAGGATTTAAATTTAAATCAGAAAATTGAGACATAAAGATACTGATCCCTAACTAAGAGAGGGATTTCCTTTTAATATAAAATTTATAGGGAATGCGCTTGAACATTCAGCCAAAAACATGCATCGACCGAATCTCAAATAAGCGTCAAGTACACTTATGTCATAGTTCTTAACTATGAACCAACAGGGCGATGAAGAGGGAATATCATACCCTCTTTTTATTTTTTTGCAATCTATTTTCACACAGATAGCTCAACAACGGGGATAACCCCATCATATTAAGGCTTTTTATTTAACTACTTTTATTACCCAGCTCTTATCGGCTAATCGACTAATTGACTAATTAAAAGATCTCATTTAAAAGATCTCATTTCTGAAATGCTTTTAAAAACACTTTTAGAAGTATCTGTTAGAAGATCCTTCATGAAGCTTTAAAATAATTTTCAACAATTTTAAAAGAGGAAGGGGTTGGGAGATATTAGAGAAGAAAAGGTTTTCCCCATCTCTATTATCTAAGAGAGGATGTCTATTAGATTTCTCTTAGAACCCTATTAAAGAGGTAGCAAAAACCACTTTAACACTATTACTCCTTTAACGCCATCTCCTTCTTCTTTTTCACCTCATTATCTTATTGATAGTTTTATTGATAACTACTATTTTTAATCAAGAGGTCGATCTCCTCCCAAAGCTTATTGAGCCTTTTTTCAGAGACAGTCACTTTTGTTCGCATAGGTTGAGCGAAGAAAGAGACTGCCATCTCCTCAATCATCCAGCGATACTCTTCCAAAATCGCCGGCAGCTCTTCCCGAGTAGCAAAGAACTTTTGAGCTTTCAGATAATTTTGCCAATGTTGTTCAATAACACCATTTTGTTCATTATCGCGTGCGACATTTTGTGGAAAGCGTTCAATTCGTATTATCATCGCTTCTAAAAAGCGGGGAAGCTCATCTCGCCACTGTTTAGGGGTTTGACTAATAAAATCAGGATAGATCAGACGATCTAGCGCCAACTTTATTCGCTTCTCAATTAACGCACGATTCATAGGGTGAAGCGTATTAAGCGCCTCTCTTACCCCATTGACTCGCTCAAAAATCTCTACAATTAAGCGGCTAAGATCGGTCGCATCAGAGACCATCTCCCGGCGCATTTTTTCGATAATCTTCTGAAATTGCTGAGCATCTCTTGGGAGTAATGATTGTGCCTCTAATCGATCTTTGATAATCGCTCGCATCAGATCTTCTCGCAAGAGCTCTTCATTACCAACCTGCCGGAACATCAGGGCAAGTTTGCCAAATTGTGGCCACTGTTTACGAAGATATTTCACCTGCTCATGCAATGCTTTTAAGATCAACGTCACTAATGTATTAAGATGCTGCTCTTGTGCCGTATAAGGTCGATCGTAGAGTTGTTTACGAAGCGTCAAAGGTTGCTCTTGAGAGATCACTAAGGCGGGATACCCTTTTAGCTCAATGCCGTTACGGACAAAACGCTCTTCCGCCTCAATCTGCCAATCATTAACTGTAAAATCGATCCTCTCCTCACGGTTTTGAGAAGTTTCTTGCCCATTTTTTGCATTTTGAGGAGTATTGGGCGCTTTAGGATCTCCCTTTCGACCCACCTCTTTTCGCCGCTTTCCGGCACCAAAGCTTGAGGCGAGCTGCTGAAATGCATTCTCTGCTCGGCCTCTCAATTTTTGTGTCAATTGATTGAGATCTCGCCCTTCGGCAATTGTTTTCCCGCCGGTATCGATTACTCGAATATTGATACGCAGATGCTTATCGAGCAGATTTTCATCGAAAAGATGGGGCTCAATCTTAATTCCGGATCGACGCGTTAGGAACTCTGCAATCTGAAAGTAGAGATTTCCCTCTCCAAAAGTCAGCTTTGTTAACATCTCCTCAACAACATTAGGCAGAGGCACAAAGTTTTTCCGCAGAGCCCGCGGTAAAGATCTTAAAATCTCGGTAATCTTCTCCTGCAATAACCCTGGAACAAGCCAATCAAGACGTGTTTTATCCAATAGATTGAGCGCAGCTAAAGGCACCATAAGTGTCATGCCATCATCTTCTGCAGCTGGATCGAAGCGGTAAACGGCATTGAGTCGCAATTGTCCAAAAGCGATTGTCGTGGGAAAATCTTCAAGATTGAGTTGATCATCATTATCTAAAATATCTGCTTCACTAAAGATTAATGATTGATTGTTTTTAGGATTTTTGCACCATTTTTCGAGCGAAGCAACGGAGTAGATATCTTGTGGTAAGCGCTCGTTATACCACTCAAAAAGCTTCCATTCCTCAATTAAGATATCGCGCCGACGAGTCTTCTCTTCCATCTCTGCCACTTTTAAGATCGTCTTTCGGTTAATACGATAGAAAGGCGCTCGAGTCTGAATCTCCCCTTCTACCAGTCCTTCACGAATTAAGAGCTCCCGGGAAACTTCAGGTTTAATACGGCCAAAGCTGACAATTCGATTCTTAATAATCGCAAGATTAAAGAGACGAACAGTCTCATAGGCGGCGGCTTGCCCTTGCTGTTTACTCCAGTGAGGCTCGGTATATTCACGCTTTAAGAGATGTTGCGCTAAGCTTTCGAGCCATTCAGGATTGATTGCCGCATTCATACGGGCAAAGACTTGGCTCGTTTCAACAATCTCCAGAGCCATAATCCACTTTGGCGGCTTACGATAGAGCGCCGATCCCGGGAAGATCTTAAATTTACGGCCATTTGCGCCACTATAAAACTTCTCTTCCCCTAACTCACCAATCTGGTCGAGCGATCCCACTAAGATGGCTCGATGAATCTGATCTTCACTAAAAGAAGGGAAGGTATATTCTCCCTCTTTAACCCCTTTAGGTTGATTTTTCTCCTCATTTTTAGGAAAAGGATTCCACTTTAAGGAGAGCGATTGATAAATTCCCTTCAATTGTTGATAGAGATCGAACCACTCTCGCATGCGCATAAAGTTCAAGAAGTGGGCCCGACAGAGCTTACGCATCTGACTTTGACTCTCTCTTCGTGCGCGATCCTGATACCATGCCCATAGATTAAGGAGCGTGATAAAGTCGGAACGCTCTTGCCGAAAGAGACGATGCTTCTCATCTGCTTGTTGCTGATACTCTAAAGGCCGCTCCCGAGGATCTTGAATTGAGAGCCCGGCAACAAGTGCTAACACTTCATGACCAACGCTCTCTTTTTCTCCTTGTAGAATCATCGCCCCTAACTTAGGATCGATCGGTATTTTAGCTAATGTTCGCCCTAACGGCGTTAAACGCCCCTCATCATTAACCGCTTTTAGCTCTTTTAAGGTCTGAAAACCCTCGCGAATCTGTCGCATCTCCGGCATCTCTACAAATGGAAATTCCTCAGGATTTCCTAAACGAAGATGCCCCATCTGCAAGATAACAGAGGCGAGATGCGTTCTTAAAATCTCAGGATCTAAGAAGAGAGGACGACTCTTAAAATCCTCTTCACTGTAGAGACGTATGGCAATCCCTTCTGCAACACGGCCACAACGCCCCGATCGCTGATTAGCTGCCGCTTGTGCAATCGGCTCAATTAAGAGACTCTGAATACGGGATCGAGCATTATAACGGCTCACCCTTGCAACGCCGGTATCGATAACATAGCGAATACGGGGCACTGTAATAGAGGTTTCAGCAACGTTGGTAGAGAGGACAATTCGGCTTCGCCCTTTTGGCGAGAAGATCTTCTTCTGCTCTGCCTGACTCAATCGTGAGAAGAGAGGCAAAATATCGTAATGATGAAACTCTTTACGAAGTAGATCAGCGGTCTCTAAAATCTCTCGCTCGCCGGGGAGAAAGATTAGGATATCCCCCTCTTTTTCCCGCTGTAACTCATCGATTGCAGCGATAATACCTTGCTCCATCTCGATCGGATCATTCTCTTCATCAAGATGAAGGTCGCGATAGCGAATCTCAACAGGATAGGTGCGGCCAGATACCTCTATGATCGGCGCTTTTTCTGGGCCACCAAAGTAATTTGAAAAGGTCTCAGGATCTATCGTAGCTGAGGTAATTATTAACTTTAGATCAGGTCTTCTTGGGAGAATTTTCTTCAAAATTCCTAAAAGAAAATCGATATTGAGACTTCGCTCATGAGCCTCATCAATAATGATCACCTCATATTGATTGAGATAACGATCATGCATCAGCTCTGTTAAGAGAATTCCATCGGTCATCAATTTGAGAACTGTCTGATCGCTCATCTCCTCATTAAAACGCATCTTATAACCCACAAATTCCCCTAGCGGTGAGTTAAACTCTTCTGCAATTCTCTCGGCAACTGAGAGCGCCGCTAAACGTCGAGGCTGCGTGTGCCCTATTCGCCCTCTTGCCCCTAATCCTGTCTCAAGGCAAAATTTGGCAAGTTGCGTTGTCTTCCCTGAGCCGGTCTCCCCGCAGACAATCAATACCTGATGTGATTTGAGCGCTTCAATAATCTCTTCTCGCGCTTGGTAGATTGGCAGGTCAGTTTGATAATTGAGATCGGGAAAGCGATTTAAGCATGCTTCTGTCTCTGAGGCTGATTGCACAATCTGCTCTTTAAGCTTTAAAATCATCTCTTGTGAAGGTGATTTTTCCCGTTTTAAGGCAAAAAATTGACGCCGCAACTGATGCGCTCGCTCAGTACGAAGATAGGGTAAAAGGGCTTCTAGCTGTGCAATCTCTTTGGGAATATCCATTATGCTCTTTTATGTATCGAAATAATTAATAGAAATTAATAAATTAATAGAATTAGTTAGTAAATATGATCTCTTCAAGAAAACTATCAGTGATAAGAAGAGAGTGGATCGTAAAGTTTGGTATAAGGTTTCAGTTATATAACAATGAGCAATAAATATTGGTAAACAAGGATATCGGTAAACAAGGGGTTAGTAGTGAGGCGGAATCTCTTCTTCCGGCGACCAGCCCTGCTCCTCATTTTTAGGCATCTCTTTTAATTTCTCAAT
The DNA here is from genome assembly GCF_003121895.1 of Ignatzschineria cameli. GTDB lineage: Bacteria > Pseudomonadota > Gammaproteobacteria > Cardiobacteriales > Wohlfahrtiimonadaceae > Ignatzschineria > Ignatzschineria cameli. Next base: position 453,101 of record NZ_QEWW01000001.1, on the reverse strand, counting down.
CAATTGCTGTGAGATACGAGTAAGACGATCTAAGGTCTCTTGTTGTGAAATAATCGTCTCATTTAAGAGCTCAACGGTATATTCATGAAAAGCTTCTCGGCTCTCTAACTCATCTACACGAGCGACTAAATCTTCGATTCTCTCTTCTAAACTCTTACTATTTTGCGCTACCATCTTTAATACTCCTGATATCTCTACGATTCCCTCTTCAACTGACGCTTGAAGATCATCTATTTAAATTAATAGGGGATATGATAGCAAGAACCATAGAGAAATTATGGAATAAAAAAAGCCGAACTTCTATAAAAGTTCGGCTTTTAACAACTTGGAGCGGGAAACGAGACTCGAACTCGCGACCCCAACCTTGGCAAGGTTGTGCTCTACCAACTGAGCTATTCCCGCAAAAGAGGAATACAATTATAGAGAAAAATAGAATTCTGTCAACTTAGTTTTTGATGAAAAAAGAGGCAATGTTGCCGAGTGCCGATTATAGACCTGTAATTATAGATAACAACAACCTGAAAATAAGCGGCAACATTGAGATAGCAAGTTATGCAATAGACTTATTCTACTACTAACGCTAAAATGATTTATATAAAGCCTATAAATCTTATAAGAATACAACACATTAAAAATACAACATATTAAGTGATGCAGCAGGAGAAATCAGATGTGCCAACTATTAGGAATGAACTGTAACACACCCACCGATATTCTCTTCTCTTTTGAGGGGTTTCGTCGACGTGGAGGTGAGACAGATATTCACACCGATGGGTTCGGGATCGCTTTTTTTGAGGGGAAAGGCGTTCGAATCTACCAAGATGATAAGCCTTGTGCCTCTAGTCCTGTTGCAGATCTTGTTAAAAGTTATCAGATCAAATCTAAAAATGTGATCGCCCATATTCGTAAAGCAACTCATGGGCAGGTCTCTCTTGCGAATACCCATCCATTTATGCGTGAAATTTGGGGAGAGTATTGGCTCTTTGCTCATAATGGGCATCTCGATTGCCAGCGTCTCTTCTCTCATCCACTCTTCCAAAGAAGGGAGGATGATTTTTATCAACCGGTAGGAACAACCGACTCAGAGGCTGCCTTTTGCGCAATATTGAATGCTTTACGGAGAAAATTCCCACACAAACCTCCTCCTGAAGCACTCTTTCAAGAGATTAAACAATTAACCGCTATCATTCGACCTAAAGGGATCTTCAACTATCTTCTGACCAATGGTAAATGGATGGTTGCCCATGCAAGCACCCTACTTCATTACTTAATCCGGCAAGCCCCATTTGGAGAAGCAACGCTCCTCGATGATGATGTTAATGTGAATTTTGCTGCAGTGACAACTCCTTATGATAAGGTTGCGATTATTGCCACACTTCCCCTGACAACCAATGAAGTTTGGCATCAATTGGCAAAAGATGAGATTGTGATGTTTCAAGAGGGAGCGATTATTGCAGGTCATGCGCCCGACCCTGATCAATTTTTCACGGTAGAGGAGGCGCTAACATTAGCTGCGAAAGTTGGCGCGGCTGCACTACAAGAGAAAAAATGGTAGCATCAAAAAAGCCTGACAACTTTATGTTATCAGGCTTTTAAATTTGGAGCGGGAAACGAGACTCGAACTCGCGACCCCAACCTTGGCAAGGTTGTGCTCTACCAACTGAGCTATTCCCGCTTAGGAATGTTGACTATTATAGTCTCTCTTCTCTTTTTGTCAATCGACTCTTCTGTAGATATTTTGCACATACACTTAGATCTGTCTGGATCTGTTTGGGTTTATTTTGTACAAAATCTCATCTGCTTTTTCTCTATTTTGTTAATAAAATAGAGAAGGATGAAGAGAGATTAAAGAGATTGATTTTGGAGCGGGAAACGAGACTCGAACTCGCGACCCCAACCTTGGCAAGGTTGTGCTCTACCAACTGAGCTATTCCCGCAAATCAATGATTGCATAAGTATAATCTTTTTTTTCTTAGAGTCAATAATTGGTCTACTTTTTACACAAAGCATGGCAATAATCATAGATAATCGCCGAAAGTGAGCAATAGTTACTCTACTATAAGATAGAATGAGATATACGCCTCTTCTCTCTTATGATATCTTGCATTATTACGAAATTTGTATAGATGTTTATATGAGTCATATAGATATAGAACATATAGAACTATGATAAAAACAAACATGCGATTATCGAAAGGGTCTAAGGGATGCTAAAACTCAAAACAATTCAAAATTGGTTGTTTGTCTCGCTGTTGCTGGTAACTGGAATTCTCTTTCAGCCAATAGCAGCACAGACGCTCTTCAATCAATCTCAAGGAATTACTGCTACTAAAATTGGGATCGATCCAACAAAGCTATTAAAGCCTACCGAGGCTTTCGTTCCGAAAATTCATCTTCAAAAGAGTGACCCTGAGAATGGAGAGCATCAACTGCTGCTCTTATGGGAGATTAATCCCAATTACTATCTCTATAAAGAGAAGATCGATTTAAAGCTTAAAAATGCCAACGGGGAGATTATTGATTGGGCTCTACCTCAAGGGGTTGATCATGAAGATGAGTTTTTTGGGAGACAAGAGATCTATGATGATGCCACTATCATCCCTTTCACACTCAAAAGTGATGGTATCAATACCGGCCATTTCACTATTGAAGCACAAGGATGCGCTAAGAGTGGCTACTGTTTTGCGCCCCAACATTATGATCTCGCCTTAGAAATTGATCCAACAGTTGACGCTCGCCTTGATCAGATCAAGGAGCTCTCTTCAAACAATTCCGCTCTTCCTGAAATTACCTCTGAGCATGATCGATTAACTCAATACCTGCATGATAATGAGTATTTAGCGATTCCGCTCTTCTTCCTTTTAGGTCTACTTTTAACCTTTACCCCTTGTGTTTTACCGATGTTACCGATTCTTTCCGGCATCTTGACACGAAGTGGTAATCTTTCACCTAAAAAGGGTTTTACAATCTCGCTCGTCTACGTCTTAGCGATGGCCCTGGTCTATACTCTTTTGGGACTACTTGCGGCCTATTTTGGTAAGGGATTGGCGGCTTATCTACAAAATGCTTATGTTCTTATCGGTTTTGGCTCTCTCTTTGTGCTTCTCTCGCTTTCGATGTTTGGCCTCTATCAATTGCAGATGCCGGCAGCAATTCAATCAAAATTGAGCGCCTTAAGCAATCAACAATCGAATAAGAATAGTTACATCGGAACGGCAATTATGGGGATGCTATCGGCACTGATTGTTGGTCCTTGTGTTACTGCGCCACTTATCGGTATTATTAGTCTCGTGGCACAATCTCAAGATTATCTATTAGGGGGTGCCGCACTCTTTACGATGAGTCTTGGTATGGGTGTTCCGCTTCTAATTTTAGGAGCCTCTTCAGGACATCTCTTACCTAAAGCAGGACCCTGGATGGATAAGATCAAAACCCTATTTGGTTTTATGCTTCTAGGACTTGCGGCCTACTTTATTGGTCGTACCCTTCCCTTCTACTGGGAGCAGACGCTCTATGCAGCAATCGCATTGGCAACATCTATCTGGTTAATTGTAACGGTTGTTGAGAGCGGACCTAAAGCACGTCTATTCTTTGGAGCTTTAGCATTGGCAACACTCTTTTTCGGCATTCATTCGATTCACGAATCTGGAAGAGAGATAGAGAGCGCTCTATTTACACCTATTAAAGGAATTGCTGGCCTAAATGATGCTCTTACAGAGAATAACCATCGTGTGACGATGTTAGAATTTAATGCCGATTGGTGCGTTGCCTGTAAAGAGATGGAGAAATATGTCTTTAGCGACCCTGAAGTAAAAAATGAGATGGCAAAAATTAATCTCCTTGTTGCGGATATTACAGCCAATGATCACCAAGATCAGCGATTGCAGGAGCATTTTGAGATCTATGGTCCGCCGGCGATGCTCTTCTTTGCCCCAAATGGTGAGGAGATTCCACAATTAAGAGTAATGGGAAGTGTCCCAAAAGAGGAGTTCTTAAATCATCTTCGCACAATTATCAATCACTATGATGGTTCACCTCAATAGGAGCGATTCCTCATAAACAGCCACAAAAAAGCCTCAAAGAATGTAGAATCTTTGAGGCTTTTTATCGTTTTTTTGTTTCTTTTACTATTTTACTTTTATTGATGTGCTACTTAAACGACTCAATCTAGTCGATCTCATCATTTGAGCGCATCAATTTAGTCGATAATCACTCTCTTAATTTTAGCGCCTAAATTGGTCAGCTTCTCTTCAATAGAGTCATATCCACGATCGAGATGATGGAGCGCCCCTATTGTTGTTGTTCCTTCTGCCACCAGTCCCGCAAGAATCAATGCCGCAGAGGCTCGTAGATCAGTTGCCGTTACACTAGCTCCCGATAAGCGAGGAACACCTTCAACAAGAGCAAGGCGATTATTGATTTTGATATCTGCCCCCATCCGCGCTAATTCATTGGCATGCATAAAGCGATTTTCAAAGATGGTCTCTGTAATGGTTGAGGTTCCCTCTGAGATTGCCGCCATCGCCATAAATTGTGCTTGCATATCGGTTGCTAAAAGAGGATAAGGCGCTGTTTTGAGGCGCAGCGCTTTTAACTGAGGTTCACCTGCAAAGACTCTAATTGTGGTATCACCAACTTCTACATTAACGCCAGCTTGTCGTAATGCCATTGTTACAGCATCGAGATGCTCTGGAATACAATCAATAATAGTGACATCACCAAAGGTCATCGCCGCAGCTACCATATAGGTGCCTATCTCTATTCGATCAGGCATAACGCTATATTCACCGCCCCCTAACTTCTCAACACCGGTGATCGTTAAACGATCTGTTCCAATGCCTTCAATTTTCGCACCAATACTGTTGAGCATATGGGCAAGATCACTCACCTCAGGCTCTTTTGCACAGTTATCTAAAATAGTGACACCATCAGCTAATACTGCTGCCATTAAAACATTTTCAACACCTGTAACCGTTACAACATCAAAGGTATGATGTGTTCCCTTAAGTCGTTTATCCGTTGCCGTTGCTAATACATAACCATGCTCGATCTTGATATCAGCCCCAAGTGCTTCCATCCCTAAAAGATGCTGATCAACAGGACGACTACCGATCGGGCAACCGCCGGGCAAAGAGACCTCTGCATGACCAAATTTAGCTAGCATCGGCCCTAAGACGAGGATCGATGCTCGCATCTGAATCACCAAATCATGATTCGCTCGAGTCTTTGTAATAGAACGAGGATCAACCGTTAATGTTGATCCTTCAAAATGCACCTTAGCACCAAGATCCTCCAAAATTTTAGAGAGGACAATAACATCTTGTAGATTAGGAACATTTTTTAAAGTGACAGGTTCAGTTGCTAAAATAGTGGCAGCAAGAATGGGAAGTACTGCATTTTTAGCACCACTTGCACTTACAGAGCCTCTTAGCGGACCATTTCCTTCAACTAGAAGTCGCTCTTTTTCGCTCATTATTTACTCCACTCAGATGGCTTGTAAGTTTTTAGTGCAAGCGCATGGATCTCTTCTGTTTCAAGGCGATCGCCTAATGTCGCGTAAACTAATTTGTGCTGCTTTAACATTGAGAGACCTTCAAACTCAGGACTAACAATTATCGCTTCAAAGTGAACGCCATCATCCCCTTTCACCTCAATGTAATCACATTTTAGACCTGCTTCAATAAGCGCTTTCACTTTATCTTTAGTCATCATCTTTAATATTCCTTATACCGAATTAAATGTGATGGAGTGTGATTTCTATCCACCTTCTCTACTCACAAATTTTAGAAAATTGTTGTGCTCTATTATGCCATGTTCCCGGCAATGATTGGCATATATCGATCAAATTAATGCACTCTTTATCTACTCTCAACCACGACTCAGAGAAGCGATTGTAAAAGAGAGATCACTCTCAAAAGAATTATTTTGCCTATTACTTTATCAACCTTATCCTAAACTCAAATAGTTACACCACAAAAAGAGCGATCACCTTTAACGATTATCTTTAATGACTCTTAGAGATAATCTTCTACTAAGAGGAAACCTCTTCAAAAAACGCCTAAATTTTAGGCAATAGTGATGTGATCATTAGGGAGAGCGCTCTATTTTTTGTTACCATGGGAAATCATTGAACTCTTAGATCAAACTCTCTAACAGAAATTTAGAGATCAATCATATGAAGGATTATCCAATGCAATATAGAGCGTTATCTCAACACTCTTCTTTCAAAATCTTCTCTCCCTCCCTACTCTCTAAGTCTCTCCTCAGCCTACTATTACTGATTAGTTTAAGCTTTGCGACAGTGGTTTTTGCACAAGAAACTGTTGCTGAAAATGACGCATATGCCGTTTTAGAGGCAACAGAAAAATCGATCATTGATACCCAAGAGAAGCTTAATCAAGCAAAAAAAGAGCTCGCCTCTGCTGATTCTGAAGAGTCCGCTACTGCGATTAAAGAGCGAATTGAGCAGTTACAAAGTCGCCTTAACCAAGCACGAGCTGAGTTTGAAAAGTATGCTCTAGGGGGAATTGATCTGCACTATATCAAAGAGAAGGAGAATATTACCGACCTCAATTATGATTGGCAGGCGGAACTCCTTCAGATTGTACAGCCAGTCTTTGCCGAGATTCAGCGATTAACGCAAAACTCACGAGAACGAGATACCTTAAATCGAGATCTAGCACTCTATAATGAGAAGATCGCTCAGCTTCAGGAGGGATTAGCCTTCCTACAAAAAGCTCCGTTTGATCAATTAACACCTGAATCACAAAAGCGACTTGAGGTTATTCAGAGCAATTGGGAGACCTTCTTAACCGACCTAATTCGGGAGAAAGAGCGAACTCAAGCTTTGTTAGATGCGATGGTCACCGATAAGAGCTTTATGCAATCACTCAAAGATGGTTTGCTCGACTTTATTAAAGGTCGTGGGCTAATTTTAGTGGTCTCCTTCTCTACCTTTATTTTAGTTCTCTATCTCTTAACTAAAGGGATGGATCTTCTGATTGCCAGAAGAGCTAAGAGGGAGCAAGGGATGATTCAGAGAGTCAACTTAAAGGGGCGATTATTACTGCTCGCTTACCGCATCTTTTCTGTTATCGTCTCTGTGATCGCCTATCTTATTGTGCTTCATGCTATGGGCGATATGGTCCTCTTTGGAATTGCGATCTTAATACTCTTAGCGCTTATCTTTGCATTTCGTAATTATGTGCCAAAATACTTTTCAGAGATTCGTCTCTTCTTAAATTTAGGATCGGCACGACAGGGAGAGAGAGTGATCTATCGCGGGCTCCCATGGCGCATTGAAAGAATCACACTATATAGCGCAACACTCGTCAATCCGGCGATCGATAATGGGCGTATTCGTCTAATGTTACCGGAGCTTGCGACCTTAACATCTCGGCCACTGCTCAATGATGAGATCTGGTTCCCCGCTAAAGTGGGAGATAGCTTTATCTTGCCAACAGGTGTCTTTGGAGAGGTGAAGCGAATTACGCCTGAGTCGGTCTATCTCAACTCATTTAATAGTACTATTATCTACCCTGCTGCTGACTTTATTGCCGGAGCACCTACGAATCTCTCCTATGGCTACTATGCTGTCGCCGATTTTGGACTCTCTTATCAGCACTTCTCAACACCTGTTGATGAGATCTTTACAAAATTAAAAGCTTATATTGAGGAGTTTCTCTCTCATACGGGGATGCATGATCAATATAACTCAATTAGTGTAGAATTTAGACGTATAAATGAGGGGGTTTCTTTAGTTTATACAGTGATTGTAGCGATGAAAGGATCTGGTGCCGGCTACTATTTCCAATCGGGACGACTCTTGCAGGAAGCTTGTCTTCGTTGTGCACAAAAAGAGGGATGGAGTATGCCCTTTACCAATATTGAGATGCGAGATAGTAATCATCGTGTTATCGATATGTCGCCTCAACCCAGCAATATCTCATCTTAGAGTCTCATCTTAGAGTCTCATCTTGGAGGCAGCTACTACTAAGATGAGTCGCCTTATGATGTTTAACGGTGCTATAAATATTTAAAATACTTAATATACTCAAGAGAGGCTTTTCCATAAAGCCACTAATAAAAAAGTGCCGATCATTTGATCGGCACTCTCTTTTTATAGATCTACTTTGTATCTACTTTGTAGCGCTATAAATTAATGTCTTGCAACCATTAACTTCTTAATCTCTGCAATTGCTTTTGCAGGATTCAATCCTTTCGGACAGGTATTAGTACAGTTCATGATTGTATGACAACGATAGAGCTTAAATGGATCCTCTAACATATCAAGACGCTCACCTTTATACTCATCACGTGAATCAGAGATGAAGCGATACGCTTGAAGTAATACTGCAGGACCAAGATATTTATCCGAGTTCCACCAGTAACTTGGGCATGATGTTGAACATGATGCACAGAGGATACACTCATAGTAACCATCAAGCTTACGGCGCTCATCGATCGATTGTAATCTCTCACGTGGTGGTGTTGCAGTATCAGTCTGTAACCATGGTTTAATCGATGCATATTGCGCATAGAAATGTGTTAAATCAGGAACTAAGTCCTTAACAACATGCATATGTGGCAATGGATTAATAGTAACTTCACCCTCTTTAACAGAGCTAATTGCCTTAGTACAAGCAAGCGTATTAGTTCCATCAATATTCATCGCACAAGAACCACACACACCTTCACGGCATGAACGACGAAGCGTTAATGTAGGATCCATTGTGTTTTTGATTAAGAGTAATGCATCCAAAATCATTGGACCACAAGCATCTAAATCCACTTCATAACGATCATAACGTGGGTTCTCACCTGTATCAGGATTCCAACGATATACTTTGAAGACTCTTTTATTGGTCGCATTTTCGTTTTTAAAGAACTTACCTTCTTTAACAACCGAATTTGCGGGTAATTTAAATTCAGCCATAATCTTTTCCTTTCTATTTAACCTTTCTTTACTAATCTGTTGCTATTAGTAAGTACGTTCTTTAGGTTCAATGTAAGCTACTTCATCAGTGAGCGTATAGGTGTGAACAGGACGATAATCGATCTTCACATCCCCATTTTCATCAACCCATGCATAAGTGTGTTTCATCCAATTAACATCATCACGATGAGGATAATCTTCACGAGCATGCGCTCCACGTGACTCTGTACGATTAATTGCAGATTTTACTGTTGCAACTGCACAGATTAAAAGGTTAGATAATTCAAGAGTCTCGACTAAATCTGAGTTCCAGATAAGACTTCTGTCGTGAACTTTAATATCAGCAAACTGTTTGAAAGCTTCATCAACACGTCTTACACCATCTTCAAGCGTCTCTTGCATACGGAATACAGCAACATCTTCCTGCATTGCGCGCTGCATCTTATCGCGTAATTCAGCAGTTGAGATACTACCATCAGCGTGACGAATTTTATCAAAACGATCTAAGATATCGATCACTTTTTGATCATCTAATGGCTTATGCGCAGCACCTGCTTTCAAAATTTCCGCAGCACGGTTAGCCGCAGCACGACCAAAGACAACTAAGTCTAAAAGTGAGTTTGAACCTAAACGGTTAGCACCATGTACTGATACACACGCAGCTTCACCAATTGCCATAAGGCCAGGAACCACTGCATCAGGATCTCCATCTCTTAAAGTAACAACTTCACCATGGTAGTTTGTTGGAACACCACCCATGTTGTAGTGAACTGTTGGAATAACAGGGATAGGCTCTTTACGAACATCAACGTCTGCGAAGATTCTTGCACTCTCAGCAATACTTGGGAGACGCTCTTCGATAACTTCAGGGCCTAAATGCTCAAGGTGAAGGAAGATATGATCTTTCTTAGGACCAACACCGCGACCTTCACGAATCTCAATCAACATAGAACGAGAAACAACGTCACGAGATGCTAAGTCTTTAGCGTTAGGGGCATAGCGCTCCATGAAACGTTCGCCATTAGAGTTGGTTAAATAACCACCCTCACCACGAACACCTTCTGTAATTAAGCAACCTGCACCATAGATACCGGTTGGGTGGAATTGAACAAATTCCATATCTTGTAATGGTAATCCTGCACGAGCAACCATTCCGTTACCATCACCTGTACAGGTGTGTGCTGATGTTGCCGAGAAGTATGCACGACCATAACCACCCGTTGCTAATACTACCATCTGTGCGCGGAATACATGCATTGAGCCATCTGCTAAGTCCCAAGCAACAACACCACGACATTCGCCCTCATCCATTAAAAGATCGATAGCGAAATATTCGATATAGAACTCAGCATTGTGTTTGAGTGATTGCTGATAGAGTGTATGGAGCATCGCATGCCCTGTTCTATCTGCGGCAGCACAAGTTCTCTGCGCTTGACCTTCACCAAAGTTTGTGGTCATTCCACCAAATGGACGCTGATAGATTTTCCCCTCTTCTGTACGAGAGAATGGAAGGCCATAATGCTCCAATTCTAAAATCGCAGGGATCGCTTCACGACACATATACTCGATTGCATCTTGGTCACCTAACCAGTCAGAACCTTTTACGGTGTCATACATATGCCAGCGCCAATCATCTTCACCCATGTTACCAAGTGCAGCAGAAACACCACCTTGCGCTGCTACTGTATGTGAACGAGTTGGGAATACTTTTGTAACACAAGCGGTTTTTAAACCTTTTTCTGCCATTCCGAGCGTTGCACGAAGACCTGCGCCACCTGCACCTACAACAACAACGTCATAGACATGCTCATGAATCTTATAATCTTTATACTCTTTTAAGTTACTCATCGATTAAAACTCCGAGAATTATTAATTCTGTAAAATTTCTACAAATTTCTACATATTTTTCTATATATTCTACATATTAGTGCATCATCATGGTGCTAACGATAAATCCAACACGGATAATCGCCCAGACAATTGCAATACCAATTACAGATAAGATGACACGCATCGCACTTAAGATAACAATGCGCTGACAGGTCTTACTGACATAGTCCTCGATAAGAACTTGAAGGCCTAAAATAGCGTGATAAATTCCTGCAACAACTAAAACAACCAAAAGAATGGTATTCATCGGAGTTCCCACCCAGAATAGTACCTCTTCAAAGCTTTTACCATATAGGCTAGCAAATGAGAATGAGAACCAGAGAAAGAGCAATGCTAATACAACAGCAGAGACTTTCTGTGCTAACCAAGAGACAGAACCAGAATGAGCTGATCCTAAACCTTTAACTCGACCTAGTGGGGTTTGATATTTTTTCATAACTCTTCCCTACGCTGCAAAACCAACAATAAGAATAAGAACCGCCAAAACAGGCGCAGCGATCTGTACGATTTTTGCACTCTTCTTAGCTGATTCGATATCGACACCTTTTCCGGCATCCCAAAAGAGATGACGAATACCATTACAGAAATGGTAGCAAGCTGCAAATGTTCCAAGGATCACAAGGAGCACAACAAAAGGGTTTTTTAAGAAAGCGGTCATTGTCGCAAATGCACTTGGACCAGCAGCTAAGCTCGCCAACCAAGCACCAATGACTAGTAGAACTAACACCAACGCAACACCCGAGGCGCGATGCAAAATACTCATTACCGAGGTAACTTGCCATTTGTATCCGCTACCGAGCATAAATGGCGATAAAGGCCGTTTATTTTGACTCATAGATAGACTCCAATTAATAAAAAATAAGACATACAGATTAAACCTAAGTTGCATCAGTTTGCCAAGTTATGACAAATATTTCAATCTCCCATTCATAAATAGGTGAGATATTGTTGAGATATTGCGCATATTGCTGATAGATTCAGCTTAGGAACGCTCTAATGCTTCTATAGGCGCGAGCTCAGCTGCCTTTTTCGCCGGGAAGAATCCAAAGAGAATCCCGATTAAAAATGCAGCGATAAAGGAGAAGATAATTGAGGGTAGCGAAAAGCTTAATGGGATCATTCCTCCTAGTTGTTTTAATATAAACCCCGTCGAGAGTGCTAAAGCAACACCGACTACTCCTCCGATAAGGCAGACTAACACCGATTCAATCAAGAACTGTTGAGATATATCACTTTTACGGGCGCCTACTGCCATTCGCATCCCGATCTCTTTTGTTCTCTCTGCTACCGAGACCAAAAGAATATTCATGACACCTATTCCTCCAACAAGTAATGAGATCAACGCAATTGCTGTGACTAAAATCCGCATAATTAACGTTGTTGATTCTACCATCTCCTTGATTGCGTCTGCGTTATAGATAAAGAAATCCTTTTTCCCATGTAGATCCATCAATAGATCAGTAATACTATTCTCTGCCAATGCCATATTGACATTATCATCGACTCTTACAGTGATATTTCTAAAAGATGTTCCCCCTGTTAGGCGATGCATAGCACTAGAGTAAGGAATCCAGATCGTCATAGTATCACTACTAAACATTCCTTGAGACTTCGATGTTGCAACGCCGATCACACGGACAGGTAATTGCCCTATAATGATCACCTCGCCAATGGGGCTTTTCCCTTCATTAAAGAAGGTTTTAACACTATTTTCATCAATGACTGCTTCTAACGCAAGCGCTGCTTCACTCTCCTCATCAAAAGCAATTCCTTCTGTAACCTCATAGCCTTGCACATCAAAAAATTGTGCTCCCACTCCCTGAATCTGGGTATTAATCGCTGATTGATTACCATAGCGAGCTTCGACAACAGTGGAGACTACAGGAGTAACACTATGCACAAAGGGGAGTTTCTTTAACGCTTCCACATCCGCAGGACGCAGTGATTGTACGCTTTGAGAGCGTCGATCTCCAAAGCCTGTGCCGGGATAGACCGTTAGGGTGTTTGTCCCCATCTGACGAATATCTGCAATAATCTGATCTGTAGAGCCTCGCCCTAAAGCGATTACTAAAACCACTGCCGCAATCCCAATGATGATGCCAAGCATCGTTAAAAAGGTCCTCAATCGTTGCATCAGCATTGAGAGAATAGCCATTTTGAAGGCATTACTGATACGTAGTCCTAAATGGGAGAGTCCTGAAGCGCGCTTCCACCCCTTCTCTTTTTTTTGCCGCTCTTTACCCTTCTCTTCTCCCGCATCGATCGCTTGATTATTTTTTCGCTCATCACCAATGATCAAGCCATCTTTAATCTCAATAATACGATCTGCATGACTGGCAACATCAGGATCATGGGTAACCATAATAATGGTATGCCCTGCACGATTTAGCTCTTTTAATATCGCCAATACTGCCGCACCACTTTCACTATCTAAAGCCCCGGTAGGTTCATCGGCTAGGATAATTTCACCCCCATTCATTAGCGCCCGAGCGATACTAACTCGCTGTTGCTGTCCTCCGGAGAGTTGTGTGGGATAGTAATCTACCCGCTCAGAAAGCCCCAATTGTGTTAAAAGATCGGTTGCGCGCCGATGTCGAAGTGATCCTGGCATCCCTGAATAGATCGCCGGCATCTCCACATTACCTTTAGCCGTTAAACTATTGAGGAGGTGGTAGCGCTGGAAGATAAAACCAAAGTGCTCTCTGCGCAACTCTGCAAGCTCATCATCACTGTAGTGTGCAATATCTCGCCCTTTGAAGTGGTAATGACCGGCAGAGAGATAATCTAAGCCACCGATAATATTCATTAAGGTGGATTTACCAGAACCTGATGCGCCCATAATGGCGATAAATTCCCCCTCTTCGATAGAGAGCGTAATGCCTTTTAAGACCTCAACAGAGAGATCGCCCGATTGAAAGGAGCGTCGAAGATCCTTCAACTCAATGAGTGGCGATCCGATCGGTCGGCTCAAAGATTCTTTTCCCATTATCGTCTTCTTCCCATCATTCCCATACTGCCGGCATTATTGTAACCTGTCGATTCTGCTGTAATAATTGCCTCTCCCTCTTCTAATCCAGAAATCACCTCAACAGCAATGCTATTTGAAAGGCCAACCTTGATCATCCGAGGAGCTATTTTTCCACTCTCTTGGTCTTCTAAGACCCAGACTACTCGCTCCCCTTTTGCCGGGGTTACCGCTGGCATAGAGGAAGGTTTAAAACGGAGTGCTGCCATAGGGATCATTAAGATATCTTGCTTCTCCTCTAAAATAATATGCACCTGAGTGGACATACCGATATAGAAGAGATTATTAAGGTTCTCTACATCAAACAATCCATTATAGTAGACCGCCTCATTAAAATTGGTAACAACATTACCAATGGTTGTTTGAAAGGATTCTGTTGCCGGCTCGATCTGACGTAATACAGCTTCATAGCGTTGATGAGGCTCTCCTAAGATTGTGAAGTAAGCTTTCATGCCAGGATGAAGTTTCGTAACATCTGCTTCTGAGATTTGTGCTTTAATCGTCATTGTAGAGAGATCGGCGACCTTCACAATAGTAGGAGCTGTTTGGGTTGAGTTTACTGTCTGTCCCTCCTTTACCACTGTTGCAACTACCATACCATCAATCGGAGAGGTGATTTTTGTATAATCGAGATTAAGCTCAGCGGTGTCGAGCGCGATTTGCGCTTGTGCGATTTGTGCAATTAAAGCTTCAACTTCAGCATCTAAAACCTTTAATGTTGCCTCTGCTTGATCGAGCTCATTTTGAGTTGTCGCTCCATTTTGTATCAACTTCTGTTGACGCTCTAAATTGATCCGCGCATTGAGTAGCTGTGCCTCTTTTGCTGCTTTAGAGGCAATCATATTTTTAAGACGAGCTTCACTATCTTTGACCGCATTTTGTTGTGGTAGATCATCGATCTCAACAAGTAGATCCCCCTTTTTAACACTATCCCCTAATTTCACATACATCTTTTTTATCTGACCGGAGACTTGCGCACCAACATCGATCTGATCAGAGGCTTCCATCTTGCCATAGGCTAAAATACTCACCTCTAAATCGTCCCGCTCAACAGGAGTTGTAAGGTAGGCAATCTTCTTTTCTGTATTAAAATAGAGGTAGGCTACGAGGGCTAAAATTACAATAATGCCACCGATAAGATATTTTCGATATTTTTTCATAATGGTTACTTTGTTATTCATTCCAATTTTAAAGTAGCGATAGTGCCAGAGGTGCCATCAATCAAGTCTAAGTGTAAAATAAGCGCTCTTAATCATACTACTCTACGCCCTTCTCAATCTAGAGGAAAGTGGAGATATTGCTACTAAATAGTAAGACTACTAGTAAGACTATCATATACACCATACACAATATATTTATACATAGAGCGTATAGATATAAGGCAATATTGATGCTTGATGATTGATGGCAGATGGCTCAACGATCTCCTTAAAGATTCATTTAAAGATTCATTTAAAGATTCATTCAAAGAAACGTTTAAGAGAGATAGAAAGAGGTAGAAAGAGGTAGAAAGAGGTAGAAAGAGAAAAGGAGAGGAAGGGATTATGAAGATGTTAAAGACGATGCTGATAGAATCTATTGAGATTCTTATAGCGTGAACTTTACACTATTCTCAGCTTCTTTTGCTTTTCTCCCTTAGTCGGTCGTACAATGAGAAATTAATTTTTTATATTAGCAAGGATATTATGGATAACAAACTTCGTACAATTGATCTTGCAGTGGTCATTCAACATACTTCCAAAGCAGAAGATCAGGCTCTCTACCTCGATAAAGAGGCCGCGACTGAACTTCTTCAGAGCGTTGGGCAAAATATTGCGAGCCACTTTCCGGAGATTCAAAACTTTGGCTTGATCGGCGTGGGCTCGATCTATCATCTCCATCAAATTATTAGACCCGGCTTCCCGATCTACACACAACTCTTTGAGCTTTCCAAAATTCATTTTAGAGAGAAAAATTTCAAGCCCTCTATTATCGGTATCGGCACGGCAGAAGAGCAGTTTGAGGTATTTCACTTCAATAAAGAGCTGAGTGAATTTGCCGATGTCCTTGAGGTTCTTCCCTTTACTGTCGTAATGCCGGATACCCCAGAGGCGGCAGATTTTATTGAGAAAATGGAGACTGAATTAATTACAAAAGCCCATCTGAATGGGGCGATTGTAAACGATTTCCAAAATGCATTTGCGCAAGATATTCTCAATATGTCTATCGTGACCTTAGCGGATCTCAATGGCCTTTTTGCGTCCCAACTGATTCAAATTGGATTAGAAGAACTCTGGGAGATTATGCAAGCGGTTATCTTTGATCAGACAGAGAAGCTCAATCAATTAGGAAGTGGGCATATCCTCTATTGGAAGCTCGATGAGGTTGCCCTCTATGTTGCACACCCCTCAATCTATGATGAAGCGATGAAGGATTACCTACAAGATTACGAGAGTTATGCGCTTACGACCGAACGCCTTGAGCATCTCTTTAAGATGCATAAAATCCCCTATAGTAAGATTGAGGTAATGAATCCTGAATTCTTTAAAGAGCCTTTAACGGTTGATAGTGCAAGAGCGCAATTGACAACCCATATCAAAGCGCTCTAACCTGCTCAACTTTACCTACTCAAATGTATTCATCCCCATCATCAATAGATATAAAGTAATGTATAGGTGGGAAGATATAGCTGGAGCTAGGAACAAAAAGACCTTGCAAATGCAAGGTCTTTGACTATTTAAGTACTTATTTTGTCACTTATCTTATCCCAAGCTGATTGCTCCGATAAATCCTAAGAGATCTTTCCATGACAATCTTTATAGCGTTTACCTGAACCACATGGGCAAGGCTCATTGCGACCGACTTGAGCAAAAGCTCCTGAATCCATATCAGCCTTAATCTCAGCTTCAGTCTCTGCAATATTCTCTTCGCTAATATTTCCGATCTCATCGATAAGGCGTTCTACATCGGCGGCATTTGTCACAGAACCTTCAATCACCTTCTTCTCTGATTTCTCTGGAGCTGATAGTGCTTCTGAGAGCTCTTCTGGAGTCTCTACACGGATCACAATATTGCTTAAGAAACGGATCGTTTTGTAGTGAATTTGCTCTAACATCGCTTCGAAGAGAATAAAGGATTCACGCTTATACTCCTGTTCAGGACGGCGTTGGCCATAAGCGCGAAGCTGAATACCTTGACGAAGATAATCCATCGCTGCAAGATGCTCTTTCCATTGGCTATCAAGCACTTCAAGTAATACTGATTTCTCAAAACGTCTAAATTGAGATGGATCAACATCAGCATTTGCCTGTTTCTTCTTCTCTGCATATTGACGCTCGCTCTCAGCGATAATTGCGTTATAGATCTCTTCTTCTGTTAAGTTTGGATTCTCTTTGAGCGCTTTCTCAAAATCGATCTCAATTCTAAACTCATTTTTGAGAACATCCATCAATCCCGCAAGATCCCACTGCTCAGCATAACTTTGCGGAGGAATAAACTTCTCAACTAAATCACCAAAGACCTGTTCACGCATCATATTGATCGCATTGGTAATATCATCCGCACGAAGAATATCATCACGTTGTTGATAGATAATTTTACGTTGATCATTCGCGATATCATCATATTGGAGAAGATTTTTACGAATATCGAAGTTATGCCCTTCAACTTTACGTTGCGCATTCTCAATAGAACGGGTAATCATGCGATGCTCTAATGCTTCACCATTTCCCATTCCTAAGCTTGCCATCAAGTTACGCATCTTAGGATTCATAAAGATACGCATCAGATGGTCATCAAGCGAGAGATAGAAACGAGATGATCCCACATCCCCTTGACGCCCAGCTCGACCTCGCAACTGATTATCGATTCGGCGTGATTCATGACGCTCTGTTCCGATAATATGCAATCCACCTAAAGCTAAAACTTGCTCTTGACGCTCTTTAGCGCGAGCTCTGATCTCTTCAAGATCTTTCTCTGTTGCATTTGGGTTAGATTCTAAGAAGAGTTGCTCTTCTAATTTAACATTCCCCCCTAATACAATATCGGTACCACGACCGGCCATATTGGTAGCAATAGTAATTGCGCCAGGAACACCCGCTCTACCGACAACATATGCTTCACGCTCATGCTGCTTAGCATTTAACACTTCATGAGGAATATTCTGCTTTTTGAGAAGATCAGAGATCAATTCTGAAACCTCAACTGAAGCCGTTCCAACCAATACAGGTTGTTTGCGCTCATAGCAGTCGAGAATATCTTTGATAATAGCCTCATACTTCTCTTTTTGTGTGAGATAGATAAGATCCCCATAATCTTTTCGCTGAACAGGCTTATGTGTTGGGATAACAACAACTTCAAGACCATAGATCTCTAAAAACTCTGGCGCTTCAGTATCGGCCGTTCCGGTCATACCGGCAAGTTTTTCATAAATTCGGAAATAGTTCTGGAAAGTGATGGAAGCGAGCGTCTGATTCTCTGGCTTCACCTCAACACCCTCTTTTACTTCGATCGCCTGATGCAATCCATCAGACCAGCGACGACCCGCTAAAGTTCGACCGGTATGTTCATCAACAATAACAATCTCCCCTTTCTGTACAATATAATCCACATCTCGTTGGAAAATATAGTGAGCACGAAGACAGTTATCAACATGATGGTAGAGTTTGAGATTATTGCTATCGTAGAGACTATCACCCTCTTTTAAGAGCCCTGCCTCAACAAGAAGCGATTCAAGATGTTGATGCCCCTCTTCTGTTAAGTTGACCTGCTTATCTTTCTCATTGATTTCAAAGTCAACTGGCCCCTCTTCTGTCGGCTTTTTAAGATATGGGATCAATTTATTGACGGCATGATAGAGATCTGCACCTCCTTCTACCGGACCGGAGATAATAAGTGGCGTTCTAGCCTCATCAATTAAGATTGAATCCACTTCGTCGATAACGGCAAAAGAGAGCGGTCTTTGCACCTTTTGGCTCATATCATAGACCATATTATCGCGTAGATAATCAAAACCTAATTCATTATTGGTAGCATAGGTAATATCTGCTTGATAGGCCGCCTTTTTCTCTTCAAGACTCTGGTTGGAGACAACAACCCCTACCGAAAGACCAAGGTAGTTATAGACTTTTCCCATCCACTCCGCATCACGGCGAGCAAGATAGTCATTGACTGTTACAACATGCACCCCTTTGCCGGCTAATGCATTAAGGTAGACCGCTAACGTTGCCACTAAAGTCTTACCTTCACCGGTACGCATCTCGGCGATACGACCTTGATGCAACATATAACCACCGATCAGCTGAACATCGTAGTGGCGCATCCCCATCACACGGCTAGATGCCTCTCGCATTGTAGCAAAAGCCTCTGGTAAAAGATCATCAAGCGTCTCTCCCTTTGCTAAGCGCTCCTTAAAGAGAGTGGTTTGTCCCTTTAATTCCTCTTCCGACATTGCACGCATCTTATCTTCTAGAGCGTTAACCTTCGCCACATAACCCCGCGCTTCTTTAATAAGGCGATCATTACGTGTACCAAATATTTTTCGGATCAATTTATTAATCATCTGAGACCTTTAACCAAATCAAAAGTTGTATGTAATGTTGTACAAATATTGTTGTACCAATATTTCTATAGCTTTATAGCTTTATAGCTCCATAGCTCCATAGCTCCATAGCTCTGTAGCCCTCTAGTGCTATAACAATATCGGCTTAACGATAAGGTATTGTTTAATTTACAAGCCCTCTATAGTACCTGAAATTCTCGTAAAATTTAATTGTTATCTATCAATATGGTTGTAAATTATTGTGTTTCAACCCAGTTATTTCGATGAATTAATTCATCGGCGATGATATAGCCCAATTTGTTAACAATTTCATGAGATGGTGTGCGGAGAATCGACTCTACTTCCATTGCATGATAGTTGGTCAACCCGCGTCCAATCTCTCTTCCTTCTTGATCGAGGCAGAGAATAATATCACCTCGATCAAAAGCACCTTCAACCGAGAGAACCCCTATCGGCAATAGACTCTTTCCATCTTCTAATAGTGCTTTTACTGCACCATCATCGATTACAATATGTCCTTTAATCTGCTTCTGCCCAAGCATCCACCGTTTTTTAGCAGTCAAACGAGTTCCATCAGCATTGAGTTTGGTACCTATTTTTGCCCCTTGAGCGATATCAAGAAGTGCATTTTCACGATCTCCTTTCACTATATAGGTTGTCGTGCCAGAGGTCGCCGCAATATGGGAGGCCATAATTTTGGTATACATTCCACCGGTCCCAAAACGACCTCCCTCACTGCTGACCATGCTCAAAAGACGCTCATCATGCGCATCTGCCTCTTCAATCATCTTAGCATCAGGATTCTTTCTAGGATCACTCTCAAAAACCCCTTCTTGATCGGTCAAGATAATATAGACATCAGCCTCAATAAGGCTTGCAACAAGCGCTCCGAGGGTATCATTATCCCCAAACTTAATCTCTGAGAAAGAGACAGTATCATTCTCATTAATAATCGGAATCGCCTTATAATCAATAAGGGTATGAATTGTATTTTTAATATTAAGATAACGTTTACGATCAGATGCATCTTCATGGGTTAAAAGAATCTGCCCGACATTAAGATCAAAGGCATTAAATCCCTTCATCCAAGCATTAACTAAGGAAGATTGACCGACCGAGGCTGCAGCTTGTAATTCATTCAGAAACTGGGGACGCTCCTCCCACTGAAGAAGTTTCATACCTTCGGCAACGGCACCCGAAGAGACCACCACAACATCGATCCCTTCCGCTTGAAGCTTACTAATCTGCGAACACCAATGGTGAATCCTTTCAGGATCGACTCCCTGCCCATCATTAGTAATCATCGCGCTGCCGATCTTAACGACCCAAACCTGTTTCTCCTGTTCAGTCTGCTTCTCTTCTCTTCTATTATTTTCTGATGCCATACCCATCAAATCCTCTTCTCAATCAATATCTCCTAATAGTAACGACAAGTCACCACTCGGACGCTTCGATATCTATCCGCTTATATTTCTGCTCTTAAAATGCTTCTCTAATCTAATAGCTCTTAATCTAATAACTCTAATCTAATGACGATTAAAAACAGCCATTAAAAGTGGCAACTATTCTACCACCCTCTCACAATTTATTTGATAATATCATCTAAATGTATTACTGCTATTGTAGCGGTAGATCGAAAATGATCATTTTTTATAATCCCCTCCCACAAGGAATCGATATCGATTTAAAAGAGTATGCTATACCCTAGTGACTCTTTTTCTACTCTTCACAAAAGAGCGTTGAAATAGATCGATTATTTCATTGCCCGTTTATAACGCATAATCAATAGTATTGCGATACTATTGGATCGATATTATATGGGGGTCAATGAGCAAGACCATTGCGCAAAAGTAGTGGAGACAATGTTAGCGTTAACAGTGCAGAGTTAACAATGTAGAGCTAATCATCATTCCGACCTTAAAATCGGACCGATCATTAAATAGTAGTGATTAAATATTGATGGTTACATTATTGATGGTTAAATACTGATGACTAGATACTGATGATTAATAGTCAGTGAATAGATAAATAAAGGGCCAATTTCCATAAAAATAAGATTTAAATAAGATTTGAATCAGATTGGCGAATGACTTACTAAAGCAGATAGTGGATAGAAATAGATGACAGCAAAGACACTTTACGAAAAAATTTGGGATGATCATGTAGTGCGGACAGAAGAAGATGGAACCGCCCTTCTCTATATTGATCGTCATATTATTCATGAGGTAACGAGTGCCCAAGCATTTGAGGGACTTGAAAAAGCAGGTCGAAAGCTGTGGCGCAAAAATTCAATTGTTGCAATGGCGGATCATAATACCCCCACAACAAGTGATATCGATAATATCACCGACCCTATCGCGCGTCTTCAAGTCGATACCCTCCACAAAAATGCAACTGAACATGAGCTTGCCTACTTCCCGATTGGCGACATTCGCCGTGGGATTGTCCATGTTGCCGGACCTGAACAGGGAGCAACTTTGCCGGGAATGACCATTGTTTGTGGTGACTCCCACACGGCAACTCATGGTGCTTTTGGCGCAATCGCCTTTGGAATTGGTACTAGTGAAGTTGAACATGTAATGGCAACAAGTTGCTTAGTTCAGAAAAAATCGAAAACAATGAAAATTGAAGTTGTTGGCGAGCTTCAACCGAATGTGACGGCGAAAGATCTTATCCTCGCTATTATTGGAGAGATTGGAACCGCCGGCGGAACCGGTTATGCAATTGAATTTGCCGGCGATGCTATTCGTAACCTCTCTATGGAAGGACGAATGACAATCTGTAATATGGCGATCGAAGCTGGTGCGCGTGTGGGCTTAGTCGGCGTTGATGAGACAACAATTGCCTATGTGAAAGATCGTCCCTTTGCGCCTAAAGGTGCTGATTGGGAGAAAGCTGTCCAATATTGGCAGACCCTCCATAGTGATGAAAATGCCCATTTTGATAAAGTTATTACAATTGATGCCACAAAAATTGAACCGCAAGTGAGCTGGGGAACTAGCCCTGAAATGGTGATCGGAATTAATGAACTTATTCCAGATCCTGAAAAAGCAGACTCACCCGTTCAGAAAGAGAGCATTGAGAAAGCGCTCAACTATATGGGTTTAAAACCCAATCAATCCCCAAAAGAGATTCAGATCGATAAGGTCTTTATCGGTTCATGTACGAACTCAAGAATTGAGGATATTCGCGATGCGGCACGAATTGTCAAGGGTAAAAAGAAAGCGGACAATGTTAAATTAGCGATGGTTGTCCCCGGTTCTGGATTAGTAAAGGCGGAGGCGGAAGCAGAAGGATTAGATAAAATCTTTATTGAAGCCGGTTTTGAATGGCGGGAGCCGGGATGCTCAATGTGTCTTGCGATGAACCCAGATCGATTAGAGCCTTACGAGCATTGTGCTTCAACCTCTAACCGCAACTTTGAGGGGCGCCAAGGAAATCACGGCCGTACCCACTTAGTCAGTCCAGCGATGGCAGCAGCCGCGGCAATTGCCGGTCATTTTGTTGATGTTCGTGAATTTAATTAAGATTTAGGAGTAAAGTTATGCAACCTTTTGTAACCCATACTGGAATTGTTGTTCCTCTCGATCGTGCAAATGTGGATACGGATGCCATTATTCCTAAACAATTCTTAACAAGTATCTATAAGACAGGATTTGGCCCTAACCTCTTCGATGAGTGGCGTTATCTCGATAGAGGTGCGCCGGGAATGGATAATAGCCAACGACCATTGAACAGTGAGTTTCCACTCAATAAACCTCAATATAAAACGGCAACGATTCTATTAGCACGTGATAACTTTGGTTGTGGTTCCTCTCGTGAGCATGCGGTTTGGGCATTAACTGATTATGGTTTCCGTGCGGTTATTAGCACAAGCTATTCCGATATCTTCTTCAATAACTGTTTTAAAAATGGATTCCTTCCAATCCGCTTAACAGCTGAAGAGGTTGATCAGCTCTTTAATTTGAGTGACCAATTTGAAGCGCTCGAAATCGCTATTGATCTTCCCGCCCAGAGCGTTACGGCGAAAGCAAATGGCGAAATTGTTGCCGGACCTTTCAATTTTGAGATCGATCCTTTCCGTAAGCACTGCTTAGTCAATGGACTTGACGATATTAGCCTCACCTTAGAGCATCAAGATGAGATTCGTGCCTATGAGAAAAAGAGAGCTGAAGAGGCGCCATGGCTCTTTAGAGAGTAAGTAAAATAAGCGCTTATGCTCAAAATCTTTCTGCTTAGAAGCCTTAGATGTATAGATTTTTAGATCAATTGTCGAGCATAAGTGGGTTATCTCCGAGTTAGTTGTCTCTGACAAAACCAACCTAATTATCGATGCCGGTATCTCAAGTGCCGGCATTTTTAATCGCCACAGATAACCCCCGATCACATCCGATCAAACAATAAATAAGAAATATCAGAAACGTCTGATAAGTATAAATATTGAGAATAGAATCAATTCGATTTCCAATTCATGCGATAGCCGTATAAAATTGGTAGGATCTCTTTTTAAGATGTTTTTAGATATATTTAGATAATTAAATTAATTGAATAAGATAAAGTAAATCAATCCATGAAGACTAATGAAATTCGCCGTAAATTTATCGACTTCTTTGTCACCAAAGGTCATAAAGAGGTTGCATCGAGTTCGCTACTTCCCGCAAATGATCCCACCCTTCTCTTCACCAATGCGGGAATGAACCAATTTAAAGATTGCTTTTTAGGGCTAGAAAAGCGCCCTTATCAGCGAGCAACTACCTCACAAAAATGTGTCCGTGCCGGAGGTAAGCATAATGACTTAGAAAATGTCGGCTTCACAGCACGCCACCATACCTTCTTTGAAATGCTCGGAAACTTCAGTTTTGGGGATTACTTTAAGCATGAAGCGATTCGCTATGCTTGGGAGCTCCTCACTAATGTTTACCAATTACCGGCAGAGAAGTTACTTGTCACTGTCTACCATACCGATGATGAAGCTTTTAAGATCTGGAATGAAGAGATCGGTGTACCGGCAGAAAAGATTATCCGTATCGGCGATAAAGAAGATGGCTCTTCTGATAACTTCTGGCAGATGGGAGATACCGGTCCATGTGGTCCCTGCTCTGAGATTTTCTATGATCATGGTGATCATATTTGGGGAGGTCCTCCAGGATCGGCTGAAGAGGATGGGGATCGCTTTATTGAGATCTGGAACCTCGTCTTTATGCAATTTAATCGTGATGAGAGTGGTGAGCTTCATCCATTGCCCAATCCATCGATCGATACCGGAATGGGTTTAGAGCGAATTGCTGCGATATTGCAAAATGTTCATAGCAACTATGAGATTGATCTTTTTGTAAAATTGATTGAAGCCTCTGCTCAAGCGGTCGGCACACAAGATTTAGAGAGCAGTTCATTAAAAGTATTGAGTGACCATATCCGTTCAGTCTCCTTCTTAATTGCCGATGGAATTCTCCCTTCAAATGAGGGTCGAGGCTATGTATTGCGCCGCATTATCCGCCGTGCGATTCGTCATGGCTATAAGTTAGGCCAAAAAGGACTCTTCTTCTACAAAATTGTGCCAACTTTAGTTGCAGAGATGGGTGATGCTTATCCTCAACTCAAAGAGAAGCAGCAATTTATTATCGATACGATTAAAGATGAGGAGAGACGCTTCTCAACTACTTTAGAGCATGGGCTTAAACTTCTTGAAGCTGATATTGCCGAACTCAAGGGTGATATTATTCAAGGCGAGACCATCTTTAAACTCTACGATACCTATGGTTTCCCTGTAGATCTTACCAATGATATTGCACGAGAACAGAATCTAACCCTCGATATGGCAGGATTTGAGCGCTGTATGGAGGAGCAAAGAGAGCGAGCGCGTGCAGCAAGCAACTTTGGTGCAGAGCGCCTGCTTGATCTACAAGTAGATCAAGAGACAATCTTCCATGGCTATCACAGTCATCAATTAGAGAGTAATATCGCTACAATTTTAGTCGATGGTGAAGCCGTTCCTGCCGTTTCAGAAGGTATGGAAGCAATTTTAGTTTTAACAGAGACCCCTTTCTACGCAGAAGCAGGTGGACAGGTAGGAGACACAGGGATCATCTCCGGTGATGGCTTTGAATTCTTAGTTAAAGATACGAAAAAGCAGCAAGATATCTTCCTCCATATCGGTGTTGTTAAATCAGGCGAAATTAGTGAGCAATCAGTTGTAGCGGCAAAAGTGGATCAAACTCGCCGAGATCTGATTAGAAAGAATCACTCAGCAACTCACCTTCTTCACCATGCGTTACAGAGTGTTTTAGGAGATCATATCGAGCAGAAAGGATCGCTTGTTACTGATGATCGCCTTCGCTTTGACTTTTCTCACAATAAGCCGGTCACCTTTGATGAACTGCAAAATATTGAACGCCTCGTTAATGAAGCGATTCGTGCAAACTCACCGATCGATATCAATGAAATGCCGATCGATGATGCTAAAGCAAAAGGGGCAATGGCGCTCTTTGGTGAAAAATATGGTGATGTGGTTCGAGTGGTAGAGATGGGTCACTCAATTGAGCTCTGTGGTGGAACGCATGTCTCTGCAACCGGAGATATTGGTCTCTTCAAGATTACTCAAGAAACAGGTATCGCCGCAGGTGTTCGTCGTATTGAAGCGATTACTGGTGGCGCTGCCGTTGAAGTAATGCTACAACAGAGTGCAACATTGCATCATTTAGCCTCAACCTTGAAGACAGATCATGCCCATATTGAGAATCGTGTTGATCAGGCACTCGATGAAGCTAAATCATTACGAAAAGAGATCGCGGCCCTTCAATCAAAATTGGTATTTGCTAGCCGTAATGAGATTCTCAATAGCACAATTGAGATAAATGGTGTCAAAGTGATTGTTGCCGATATTAAAGGGGCAGATAATCGTTCACTGAGAGAGCTTTGTGACAATTTACAGGCAGAGACAGCTGGAATTACCCTACTCCTTTCAGAAGTGGAAGGTCGTGTTGCCTTAGTCAGTAGCGTTGCCAAAGCACTTACTGATCGTATTAAGGCGGGAGAGCTTCTCAATATTGCAGCACAAGAAGTTGGCGGAAAAGGGGGCGGTCGCCCAGACTCTGCTACCGGTGGCGGCAGTGAACCTGCACAGATCGGCAAGGCGCTTGAGACAGCAGTAGCCTTTATCAAAGAGAAATTGCAATAAAAAGTATTGGTTTTATTGATCATACTGACGAAAAGATGATGAAAAGATGATAAGAGGAGACTAATCAGAGTCTCTTACTTGAGAATAACGGTGCATATCGACAATAGATATCGCACCGTTTTTTATTTCTTTTTCCTAATATCTGCTGAATATCTGCTGAATTTCTACTTTATTCTTCCTGATCATCAATCAAACAGCCTATTGTGAAAATTATTTGGTAATGGCGATAACTGCACGTTAAGATAACTAGAAATAGGTCGCTAAAAATAGGTCACTAGAAATAGATGGCTTTCAATGCATGGCTAGAAATAAAAACTAATAATACCAAGGAGAATACTCACAATTATGAAGCTGATCACTCAAGAAGAATTAAAACCGTATGAGGCACAACTGATTGCCTATCGCCGTCATCTGCATCAATATCCCGAGCTCTCATTTGAGGAGTTTGAAACAAGCCAATATATCGCTAACGAAATGAGGCAGCTTAAACATGCTGAAGTTCTTCCGCTGACAAAGACAGCACTTTTGGTTAAATTTAAAAGTGGCAAACCGGGACCTAAAATTGGATTAAGAGCCGATATCGATGCACTTCCGATCCATGAAGAGCGAGCGGATTGTGATTTTGTCTCTAAAAATCCCGGCAAAATGCATGCTTGTGGTCATGATGCCCATACCGCAATCTTAATGATAGCTTGCCACTACTTTAATGATCATTTTGAGCAATTAACCGGCGAGGTTTGGGCGCTTTTCCAACACGCCGAAGAGCTTCTTCCGGGTGGCGCAAGAGAGATTGTGGCCTTAGGAGTATTAGATGAGCTCGACTTTATGTATGGTCATCATCTTTGGTCGATGCTTCCTACCGGTGTAATCGATCTTAAGGTGGGGGCTGTGACAGCGAATACTGATATCTATAAAGCTAAGATTATTGGCAAAGGGGGTCACTCCTCAGAGCCTCAAAACTGTATCGATCCTGTCTTAATCGCCTCTCAGATTGTCTGCCGATTACAGAGTATTGTCTCAAGGCAGCTAGCACCATTAGAAGCGGGAGTTATTAGTAATACCTATATCCGCGCCGGTAATCCCCTTGGACTCAACGTGATTCCAGAATATGCAGAAATTGGTGGAAGTGTCCGCTCTACAACGCCAGAAGCACGAGCTCTCTTTAAGCAGCAGATTGAACGAATCATGACCTCAAGCTGCGAAGATTTTGATGCTACTTGTGAGATCGATTACACCATCGGCTACGGCATTACAAAAAATGATAAAGAGATGACTCAGATCGTAAAAACGATCGCAGAGATGATTGGCGAGGCCAATGTGATTGAGGATCCGCCCTATCTCTGTGGTGAGGATTTTAGTGCTTATTCCGAAATTCTGCCCACAACCTTTGCCTTTATCGGTGCCGGTAATCATGAAAAAGGCTATATCTACCCTCATCATCATCCCCAATTTGGGCTTGATGAAGCAGCATTTATCTATGGATTGCAGATGTTTATCAATGTGGTCTATAACTTCCCTAAATCGAAGTAGGGTCTGATCGATCCTCACTTAAAGCCTCAACAGGCACGCTATTCACACTATTATCCGATTACCCTATCTTACTACCTTATTGGGCTACCTATTGGGTTATCCATCTGATTTCATTATCTGATTGCCTGTTGAGATTTTAAATTCACTCTCTTCTCCTGCCTCTGCTCTCTTTTATTTTCCCGTTAAGGTAGAATGAGTGTTAAAATTTATATTTAACAATACTATTTTTCTAATTATAGTGGTATTTAATAGGATGTTTAATAGTGCTTTTACGCAGATATAATCTTTAAATTAATTTCTTAATAGCGCTATTAATTTGCTATTAATTTATATGCACATAAATTATATCTATCAATTCATTAGCTTATACGCATAGACGCTTAAACTTATAATAAACTTATAAGATGTATAAGCTTACACCGCATAAGATTACAGGTTCAATCAGTTGATTGAGGCTAAAAAATCTCTCTTTAAAAAGTGAGAAAAGTGATAGAAATAGGCGTAAAAATGAGTATGATCATAACCATTAAAATAAGAAAAATCGATCACAAAGAGATCAAAAAGGGAGCTCATATTAGAGCTCCTCATTGCTTCACATTCTTAATGTTCTTATAACTTAGATAGATCTGAGGTTGTTCTAATGCAAAAAAATAATCGGAAAAAATATATTATCGGTGGCGTTGTGGTTCTCGCCCTCATTGTCATTGCCAATATGTTCTTAAATCGCGATGAGATGGCGGGATTTATCAAAAGTAATGGCCGAATTGAGGTAACTCCACTCGATATCGCAACTAAATTCCCCGGTCGTGTGGATCATATCTTAGTCGATGAGGGAGATTATGTTGAAGCAGGTGAACTTCTAGCAGTGATGCAACTTGGCTCACTTGAAGCGCAGCTCTCAGAAGCAAAAGCCTATTTAGAGCAAGCAAAACATCAGGCAAACTCTGCTGAAGCAATCATTAAATCTCGCGAGAGTGATAAAGTTGCAGCTAAAGCGGCTGTCTCTGCTGCTGAGAGTAAACTCTATGCCGCAGAGCGCAAATTAGCGCGTATTCAGACATTAGTAAAACGGGGTGCCGCTACTGAACAGGATCTTGATGATCAAGAAGCTTATACCCGTGTCTTAAAATCGGAGATCGCTACTGCGGAATCGCAAGTCTTAGCGGCACAAGCAGCAATCGATGCCGCAAAGGCACAATTTATAGCAGCAGAATCACAAGTATCTGCAGCTGAAGCAACAGTTAAACGGGTTGAATCTGATATTGAGGAGAGTAACCTTATTGCCCCTGTAGGTGGCCGTATTCAATATCGTATCGCTGAGCCATCTGAAGTTCTAGGTGCTGGAGGAAAAGTATTAAACCTTCTCGATCTCTCTAAAGTCTATATGACCTTCTTTGTACCTACTGAATATACCGGCAAATTGGTAGAGGGTGAAAAGGATGGGACAGAAGTTCGGATTCTTCTCGATGTTGCACCTGACTCCCCTATTCCTGCACGTGTAACATTTGTCTCACCAGAAGCGCAATTTACCCCCAAAACCGTTGAGACACAAAATGAGCGTCAAAAATTGATGTATCGTGTTAAAGCAAAAATTGATGATGAGTTGTTAGAGCGTTATCAAAAATATATTAAAACAGGGGTAACGGGCGAAGCATATATTAAGATCGATCCAGATAAAAAATGGCCAAAATTCCTTCAAGGACCACTCTTTGAGGATTATTCTGAATCATCAGAAGCGCCATAGTAAGCGCCATAATAGAGTGCATGATCAAAGCAACTGATCGATCCCCTTAATCATCTTCTCTCCATCTTCTGTAATTAACTTTTGTAGTTAAGGATGCTTCAATGAGTATGAAAGAAACCGTCGTCACCATTAAAGATCTCTCGTTTAATTATGGCGAAAATCGAGCATTAGATCACTTCTCCATAGAGATACCGCAAGGCGTAATGATGGGATTAATTGGGCCTGATGGAGTGGGAAAATCGACACTCCTTTCATTAATTTCAGGCTCTCGCTCGATACAAACAGGTGAAGTAATTGTATTAGGGGGCGATATGCGGCAAAAAGAGGTTCGTGATCGAATCTGCCCACGAATTGCCTATATGCCACAGGGATTAGGTAAAAATCTCTATCACACGCTCTCAGTTGAGGAGAATCTCCAATTTTTTGGACGACTCTTCGGTCACGATGCAAAAGAGCGCCGGGAACGCATTGATGATCTAACAAAAAGTACCGGTCTCTACCACTTCCTCGATCGCCCTGCCGGTAAATTATCGGGCGGAATGAAGCAGAAGCTAGGACTCTGTTGTGCCTTGATACATGATCCTGATCTCCTTATTCTCGATGAGCCCACAACAGGGGTTGACCCACTAGCGCGAGCTCAATTTTGGGATCTCATCAACCGAATTCGCAAAGATCGCCCAGAGATGAGCGTAATTGTCGCAACAGCTTATATGGATGAAGCTGAACGTTTCGAGTGGATTTTAGCGATGGATGATGGAAAGATTTTAGCCACAGGAACGCCCAAAGAACTTCTCGAGCGGACAGAGAGTCAATCATTAGAGGCGTCATTTATCAAGCTTCTGCCAGAAGAGAAGCGTGCCGGCTATGAACCTGTTGTTGTTCCCCCTTTAACGATTGATGAGAATACAGCTGTTGCGATCAAAGCAGAAGGTTTAACAAAACGATTTGGCAGCTTTACAGCGGTCGATAATGTTAGCTTTGAGATTCAAAAAGGGGAGATTTTTGGCTTCCTCGGCTCTAATGGTTGTGGCAAATCCACCACAATGAAGATGTTAACCGGTCTATTGCCGGCAACTGAAGGGGAAGCTTGGCTCTTCGGCAATCCCATCGACTCAGAAGATATCAATGTCCGAAAACGGGTTGGATATATGTCACAAGCTTTCTCGCTTTATAGTGAGTTGACGGTTTTACAAAATCTTGAACTGCATGCAAAGCTCTTTCATGTCCCTAAAGAGCGGATCGATGAACGAGTGGCTGAAATGGTCAATCGATTTGATCTTCGCTCCGTTCTCAATAAGCTACCAGATGATATCCCTCTCGGTATGCGCCAGCGCCTCTCTCTTGCGGTTGCGATGGTTCATAAGCCTGAACTACTGATTCTCGACGAACCTACCTCCGGGGTTGACCCGATTGCACGCGATAATTTTTGGCGATTATTGATAGAACTCTCCCGTAAAGATGGTGTGACAATCTTTATCTCTACTCACTTTATGAATGAAGCATTACGATGTGATCGCATGTCGATGATGCACGCGGGGAAAGTATTAGATAGTGATACGCCTAAAAATCTTATTATCAAACAGGGAACTGAGACCTTAGAAGAAGCCTTTATTAAGTATCTCATCGATGCCGGCGCTGGTGATGATATTCCGGCAGATAACCCCGATAATCATATCGCAGAGGCTGAGTTGAAAGAAGCAGTTGATCAACCTGATTATGAGACTCCTCCTAAACGCTTCAGTCTCCAGCGACTTTTAAGTTACACCTGGCGTGAGGCGCTAGAGCTAAGGCGCGATCCGGTGCGAGCAACATTAGCACTTTTAGGCTCTCTAATTTTAATGGCAACAATCGGCTATGGTATTACTCTCGATGTTGAGGATCTTCCTTATGCCATCTTAGATCGCGATCAAACCACGCTCAGCAATAGTTATGCGAATAATATCTCCGGCTCCCGCTACTTTGTGGAACAAGATCCTCTTTACGATTATGAGGAGCTCGATCGGCGCATGCGAAATGCCGATATCGCTTTAGCCATTGAGATTCCACCCAATTTTGCACGTGATGTCTCTAAAGGGCATCCCGTCTCTATCGGTGTCTGGATCGATGGTGCAATGCCTCAAAGAGCAGAGACAATACGTGGCTATGTTCAAGGAATGCATCTTGATTGGTTAAAGAAGGAAGCAAAGTATAATCATGGTGTTAGCCTCCCTAACGATTTTAATATTGAGATGCGCTATCGCTATAATCCTGATGTGAAGAGTTTGGTCTCGATCGTTCCGGCAGTCATTCCGATTCTTCTTCTTATTATTCCGGCAATGTTGGCAGCCCTCTCAGTTGTTCGGGAAAAAGAGCTTGGCTCCATTCTTAACCTCTATGTCACGCCGGTCACAAAATTTGAATTTCTCTTAGGAAAGCAGATTCCCTATATTGCCATCGCTATGCTCAATTTCTTTATTATGGTGATATTGGCGATCGTTGTTTTTGGTGTACCCATTAAAGGGGGATTACTCTCCTTAACCTTCGCCGCCCTGCTCTTCTCCATCTTCTCAACAGGCTTTGGACTCTTTGCTTCAAGTTTTACTAGCAGTCAAATTGGGGCGATGTTCTTTACCTTAGTTGGGACGATGATTCCGGCAATTCAATTTGGAGGAATGATCAACCCTGTCAGCTCGATGGAGGGTTTCTCCCGCTTATTTGGTGAGATCTACCCAGCATCCCATATGCTAACCGTCTCTCGCGGAATCTTTAGTAAAGCGCTCTACTTCCATGATTTAACCGGCGAGATGATGATTTTAGCGATTGGAGGACCATTGATAGTGCTCTGTAGTGTCCTTCTTCTTAAAAAACAGGATTCCTAAACGATGAAAACAAAGTTTGCAAATATCTACAATTTAGGGGTAAAAGAGCTTTGGTCACTCTTTCGTGATCCTATGTTGCTTATTCTTATTGCATTTACCTTTACCGTTTCGGTCTACACAGCAGCAACAGCTGTCCCTGATGGCTTACAAAATGCGGCAATTGCGATTGTCGATGAAGATCGATCTACCCTTTCAGAGAGAATTCAGAGCGCCTTCTATCCGCCGCAATTTACACTACCTGAAGAGATCACACTCAATGAGATGGACTCTGGGATGGATCGGGGAAGATATACTTTTGTTCTCAATATTCCCCCCTCCTTTCAACAGCATCTTTTAGGTGGAAGAGAACCCACAATCCAGCTCAATATCGATGCGACACGTATGACCCAAGGCTTTACGGGAAATATGATTATCAATCAGATTATTAATGCAGAGGTAAGAGAGTATCTTAAGCGAGAGCGAATTGATGCGGATCTCCCCGTTAATATCGTTGAAAGAATGCGCTTTAATCCTAACTTAACCGCCTCTTGGTTTGGCGCTATTAATGAGGTGATCAACTTAGTGACGATGCTCTCTATCATCCTAACGGGCGCTGCGGTGATTCGTGAGCGGGAGAGAGGAACCATTGAGCATCTGCTTGTGATGCCTTTAACCCCATTTGAGATTATGTTATCGAAAGTTTGGGCGATGGGATTAGTGGTACTAGTCGCTTCAAGCCTCTCACTTCTCTTTGTCGTTCAAGGGGCATTAGAGGTGCCGATAGAGGGCTCTATTCTACTCTTTATTCTAGGCGCGGCACTCAATCTCTTTGCAACCACCTCCATTGGGATCTACCTTGCGACAATTGCACGCAATATGCCACAGTTTGGTATGCTCTTACTCCTAGTATTAGTTCCGCTACAGATGCTCTCAGGAGGAATGACGCCAAGAGAGAGTATGCCGGAACTGATCCAAAATATTATGCTATTAGCCCCTACAACTCACTTTATTGAGCTAGGTAAAGCGATTCTCTTTAGAGGTGCAGGATTATCCATTGTCTGGCCCTCAATGCTCTATCTAATCTTAATTGGTGTTGCCTTTTTCTTCTTCGCCAATCGTCGCTTTAAGAATACGATTGGACAGATGGCATAATAGATGGATGCGATATAACAAAAAATGCCGCTTTCAAATGAAAGCGGCGTTTTTACAATTAAATCTTCTAATTAAGTCTTCTAATTAGATCCTCTAATTAAACCTTTCAATTAAAGCCTCACTAGAAGATTGTTAAAATCTTTTAGAAACTATAACGAACCCCAAAATTTAACTCATTGGCGCGCTGCTTGGTCTTTTTCACATCAAAGTAGGTATGATTATCTTGCGATACTTTTCCATAATCGGTAAAACGATAACTTAGATCGAGGGCAATATTTCTATCGATCGCATATGTGGTACCAATACTCATATTCCATGCAAAGTTTCCTTTGCTCTTTGAAGCATATTGCTGCTCTTCATGATTAGAAAATTGATGTTTTAGACGCGCATATCCCAAACCAACGCCTAAATAGGGGCGCCACTGTGTTCCTGTATCGAAATCATAATATGCATTGAGCATTACCGTTTGCGCCTTCATCTCACTATTATCACCATCAATTATAAACTTTACTTTACCATTGTAGCCATACTCTAACTCCGTACGAAGTTGATTCTTTTCAAGCGGAATAGTCATCCCATAAGCGATTCGAATACCGGCAACCCCTTTGCTCTTTTTGAAGCTCCCTGAATCATTGAGTTCAAATTTATCGGTAGCATAACTCCAAACGCCTTTTGCCGAAAGGTATTGATTATACTCTTGCGCCATAGTGAAAGAGGTGAGTGCCATTGCTGATAGTACTGATGCGATAAATAACTTTTTCATAATCAATTATCCTAATCTGATTGTACGAAATATCACTATAGCATAGCTCGGTAAAGCCTCTTGTGCTGGGTCAAGATTTCTGCAATAACTTATTGATTGTGTATCTTATTTCTACAGAAAAGTGCTCCCAAGAGGCATGATCCTCCTCAAAATAGGGATATTGAATCAATGGTTCTAAAATTAGCCCGGTATAGAGTGACACAAGCGTCGCAAGTGAAATACGATCATCAATTTCCCCACATGCTTGCCCCTCTTGTAATAATTTTTGCATCCAGTAATGGGGTTTTAACTCATCTTCTACCGAGGTCCAAAATTTATATTGGGAGAGTAGCGCAAATTGCACACTTGCAGGATCTGCGTGATAGAGATCATAAGTATAATGTTGCATCTTTTGTAAGCGCTCAATAGTCGTAAGCGCCTGATCTCGAGCAATCTCACCGATCTTTGCAGTATAGCGCTTTAAAATTAGGCGAAAGAGATAGAGTGCCATCTCCTCTTTACTCTTAAAGTGCTTATAGAGCGCCGCTTCCGATGTCCCTGCTTCCTTAGAGATATCTCGCACAGAGACAAGATCATAACCTCTCTCAGCAAAGAGCCTTAAGGCCGCAATCAGATAACGACTTTTACTCCCTTCACTTGAAAAATCAAATTTCATATCTCTCTCCTTAAAAGCTAACAATTGTTAACGTTTAGTATAGCAGAGATCGGCCTCTATGCCTGCAACATCTTAAACGCTGTTACAATCTTCGCTATACAATCTTCTCTTTAAGTATCGGTATTCTAGATAATTTAGGCGTTATCTATCATACAATTGAGATCGATAATGAAGATAAATCTAAAAGTGAATCTAAAAGTTAACGATCGATTACTTTTTCTTGACTTCATTCAAAGAAGAGAATAACCTAGCAAAAGTTAACTATCGTTTACCTTATTGATCATCTTCCATAATCTGCGAGATTTGAGATTTAAGATTTGAGATTTAAGATTTGAGATTAAAATTTAGAACCTTAAAAGTTATAAACATAAAAATTATAAACTTAAAAAAACAGAGGGCTATATGCGTCGATTTTTACATCTTCTATTTAAGTTACTCTACCGTGTTGAGCTCAATATTGATCCGCAGAGCAAAAAGGTAGAGGGAGTGATTATCTGTAATCACCAATCGTTTCTTGATGGAATCCTTCTAGGGCTCTATCTACCTCAACGGCCTCTATTTGTGATCGATCGCCGTATCGCTGCCCGCTGGTACTTTCGCCCCTTGCTCCGTTTTGTTCCCCACTTAACAGTTGACCCCCGCCATCCTATGGCAATTAAACACCTTTTACAACATGTTGAGAAGGGAAAGAGTGTTGTGATCTTTCCGGAAGGTCGTATCACCTTGACCGGGAGCTTTATGAAGTTTTATGAAGGCGCTGCTTTTATTGCGCAAAAGAGTGGCAAACCACTTATTCCTGTCTACCTCAATGGTGCCGAGATGAGCTACTTTAACCGCTTAAAAGGCATGATTAAACAACGCGCCTTTCCCAAAATTACAATTGATGTTGACGCGCCGCAATATCTCTCATTCCCTGAATCCGCTTCTCATGCAACTGATCGAACCTCTCAGCGTAAGAGAAGAATCTCTCACCATGAACTTGCCAATAAGACGCAGGAAATTTTAATGAATACACGCTTACAGACCTTTCAACCAACAACTCTCTTTGCGAGCCTAATCGCTGCCCGTGATAAATTTGGTAAAAAACGCCCCATTCTAGAAGATATTACCCGCAAGAGTATCAGCTATCAGCAGTTGATCACCTATTCTCTTCTCTTCTCTCGTCTCTTCTCTCGCTTAACTGTTAAGAATGAACGAGTAGGTCTTATGTTACCGAACACCTCTGCTGCGGCCATTACCCTTTTTGGTCTCAATGCGATTCAAAGAAGTGCTGCCCTTATCAATTACACTTCAGGATTAGAGAGCATTAAGGTAGCGCTTATTGCTGCAGATATTAAACAGATCATCACCTCAAGACGTTTCCTTAAAGAGGCTAAATTAGAATCGGTCGTCACGGCACTTCCTCAAATTCAGTGGCTCTATCTGGAAGATCTTAAAAAACAGATTCGTTTTAGTGATAAAGTTTGGGCTTTTTGGGCAAGGCGTCATCCCCTTCGTCATCTTCCAACGATAGATCCCGATGCGGAAGCCGCTATTATTTTTACCTCCGGCTCAGAAGGAATTCCTAAAGGAGTTGTTCATAGTAACCGTTCATTATTAACCAATGTTGAACAGCTCCATACTGTTGCCGATTTCTCACCTAAAGATACCTTTATGGTCACGCTCCCGCTCTTTCACGCCTTTGGTCTAACCGTAGGGCTTATCACCTCACTCTTAGCTGGTTCAAAAGCTTTTCTCTACCCTTCACCCTTACATTATCGCATCATTCCGGAGATGATCTATGAGATACAAGCAACGGTTCTCTTTGGAACTTCTACCTTTCTCCAAAACTATGCTCGCTATGCAAATCCTTTAGACTTCTCATCACTCCGTTATGTGGTCGCAGGCGCCGAGAAGCTCAATGATCATGTTAAAGAGAGTTGGCTTGAAAAATTTGGTATTCGTATTTTAGAAGGGTATGGTGCCTCAGAGTGCGCCCCTGTCATCTCAATCAATCTCCCGAGTAACTATAAAGCTGATCGCTTAGGAAAGATTCTTCCCGGAATGGAGGCTAAGCTCCTACCCGTTGAGGGAATTGAGCGTGGTGGAAAGCTCTTAGTGAAAGGGGACAATATTATGAAGGGTTATCTCTTTGCAGATACTCCTGGTGAACTCTCTACTGACTATCTCGATCAACATGATGGTTGGTATGATACCGGCGATATCGTCACTATCGATTCTGAAGGATTCTTAAAGATTGAGGGGCGTATTAAACGCTTTGCCAAAATTGCTGGGGAAATGGTCTCACTAGAGACTGCAGAGCGCCTCTTTCGAGAGACCTATCCCGATTATCAACATGCTGCCGTTATTCGGAAAGATAGCGCTAAAGGGGAAGCGATTGTGATCTTTTCAACGATTCCTGCAGATCCTGACCGCAAGGCCTTAGCAACCACAGCCTGCCAATTGGGGCTATCAGAATTAGCCATTAGTAAAGATTGCCGTTTTCTCCCTGATCTTCCTCGCCTATGTAGTGGCAAAATTAATTATCCCGCTCTCAATGCACTTATAGAAGAGTCTACCGTATGATGATGACTAACAGTATTAACAATAGCAATGCCGCTCCTCCCCTCAAGCAGGAGCGCCTCTTTAATCGTGGCATTATCACAACGGCAAATGCTCAATTCTTCTCTGCCTTTGCCGATAATGCTCTCTTTTTTGCGCTCTTAGAACTTTTGCAACATAGTCACTATGGTCGAGAGAGTAGCTATATTCTTCAAGGCTCTTTTCTTCTCTTCTATATTGCGCTTGCGCCTATCGTTGGCTTTTTGGCAGATAATATCGCTAAATCAAAGATCTTGATGTGGGGAAATGGGCTAAAAATTGTTGGCGTACTGCTACTCTTTATTGGTGCTAGCCCTTTTCTAAGTTATGCTTTTGTTGGATTAGGGGCGGCGATCTACTCTCCGGCAAAGTTTGGTATCTTAAGTGAGTTTGTAACAGAAAAATTACTTATTAAGGCAAATGGCTTAATCGAGGGATCTACTATTATTGCAATTCTATCGGGGGCAGCGCTTGGTGGCTTTCTTGCTGAAAAAGCACCCCACTACGCCATCTTCTTAACATTAACGGCCTATCTACTAGCGACACTCTTTAACCTTCTTATTCCCACCATTCATGTCAAAAATCGTAAATCCCTCTCACCCCCACTAATTTGGCACCTCTTCATCACCACACTCAAAATACTCTTTAAGGATCATCGTGCCCGTTTTGCAATTATGGGTACTGCACTCTTTTGGGCCGGCGTTGCAACTTTAAAGCTACTCCTGAATGATTGGGTAAGAGAGCAACTAGGGGGCGGTACGGAGATGGTATCGCAGCTGAGCGTTATTGTTGGCATTGGTGTTATTATCGGCACACTCTTTGCCGCACTCTTTATTCGTAGTGGAACGCTCTTTATTAGCCTCTTATCGGGGATCTTTATGGCGCTCTTAATCTTTCTCTTTCTTCTGCAGGAGAGTTATCTCTTTACAATTATTCTTCTGCTCTTGATCGGCGCTTGTGGTGGTACTTTTCTTATCCCCCTCAATGCGCTACTTCAGACGCGCGGCTCACTCTTTCAGAGCGTAGGAAGTGCTATTGCGATCCAAAATCTCTGTGAAAATAGCCTCATGCTCTTAATGATCGCCCTCTTTGGCATACTCAGTAGCTTCTCTCTCTTCTCTATTCAGTGGCTCATGGGTCTCTTTGCACTACTCTTCCTGCTTGCAGTTATTCTTCTCTTCTTTGAAGCAAGACGTTACCGAATCTTCGCCCGACAATGATAGACATAAGCGGGTGGGAAATTTTTCATCACCCGTTTTCTCTCCCATTGAAAATAACGAGAAAGCACTCGCTCCATACGTTGAGTATATTGAAAGAGAATAAAATCACCGCCGGTACTCTCTAAAATCGCCAAGACAGAGCGCAATATCTTTAAAGAGACGCGCAATGGCAGAGATAAAAAAGGAAGACAGGAAAAAATAATATTGTAAGGTTGTGTTAGCTTCTCGGCAGAATGCTTATAGAGAATAAGACGCTGATCTTGAATGCCTTCTAAATCAGCAAAAAAGAGGGGATTGATCTCAAAGGCTGAAAGTGTTGAATCTGCCGGCATTGCCCGGAGAATATGTTTAGTTAAGACACCATCGCCGGCGCCTAATTCTGCAACTCTTAAGTTAGGTTGTTTCCAGTCTAACTCTGAAATCATCGCCCTGCAGAGAGTCGGTGATGAGGGCATTAAGGTTCCAATACTTCGAGGCGATTGAATAAAGCCTTGAATATAGGTGAGATGCTTCTTATAAGAAGATGCCATATCTTGTTTGATTATCCTTTATTAGGTAGTGCAGAGTTTCATTATAACAAATCGTGGTAAGTAGTTGTTTAATGCTTGATCAATTGTCTCAGTTTTTTATCTCAAGTTTTTAACTTCCCTCATTTTTCATCTCCATCTTCATCTTCTAACCATTTCTTAAGATCAAATCTTAAGATCAAATCTTAAGATCAAAATTGCACATTTGTTCTCCAGGAGGTTACGATAGGAGCGGCAATGGATCGCTGATAATGTATAATAATGTAAATAAGATGTTGATAGGAACCTGAAGATAATCGCCAAAATAATCGCTATTTTAGCGAATACTCAGAGAAAGGTGACAAGAAAAAGAGGCGCTACCTTGAGTTTTTAGGAAGCGCCCTTATGTAGTTAAAACGTAGTCTGAAAGTTTTTTCTATGGCATCATGATGAGATATGTAATTAGATGCACAATTTAATGCGCAATTTAAAGATACAAATTTGAAGATACAAATAAACAATAAAGTTAGCAGTCAATCTATTTATCACTAAAACATAGTAAGGAGTAATTAACCGATGACCGATTTTCGTATTGAAAAAGATACCATGGGTGAGATGCAGGTTCCTAGTAATCAACTCTGGGGAGCACAAACTCAACGTTCATTGATGAACTTTAAGATCTCAACTGAAAAAATGCCTAAAGAGCTGATCGAAGCTTTAGCAATTGTTAAGCGTGCTGCAGCTAAAGTGAATATGGATCTAGGCGCTTTAGATGCTAAAAAAGCAGAAGCGATCATTGCTGCGGCAGATGAGGTTTTAGCGGGTAAACATAACTCAGAATTCCCTCTCTCTCTCTGGCAGACCGGTTCTGGCACCCAGACCAATATGAATATGAATGAAGTATTGGCAAACCGTGCAAGCGAACTATTAGGTGGCGTTCGTGGTGAAGAGCGCTTAGTGCATCCTAATGATGATGTGAACAAAGCACAAAGCTCCAATGATACCTTCCCAACTGCGATGCATATTGCTGCAGTACTAGAGATCAAACGTCTACTTTTACCGATGTTAGATCGTCTTCATGCAACATTTAAAGAGAAGTCTGAAGCATTTAAAGATATCGTAAAAATTGGTCGTACCCATCTTCAAGATGCAACGCCTTTAACATTAGGGCAAGAGATCTCTGGCTGGGAAGCGATGTTAGCGCATAGTAAGAAGCATATTGAAGCTGCTCTTCCCCATCTCTATGAACTTGCACTTGGCGGTACTGCTGTGGGAACTGGACTCAATACTCACCCAGAATATGCCGTTCGTGTTGCAAAAGAGATCGCTGATTTCACAAAAGAGCCTTTTATCACCGCTCCCAATAAGTTTGAAGCATTAGCAACAACCGATGCAATAGTACAAGCTCATGGCGCACTCAAAGGTCTTGCAGCATCGCTCAATAAAATCGCTAATGATGTTCGCTGGTTAGCATCTGGTCCACGTTCTGGTATTGGTGAGATCTCTATTCCAGAAAATGAGCCAGGTAGCTCTATTATGCCGGGTAAAGTTAACCCAACACAGTCTGAAGCTTTAACAATGGGCTGCGCTCAAGTATTTGGAAATGATGTTGCGATCAATATCGGCGGCGCTTCTGGTAACTTTGAGCTTAATGTTTTCCGTCCAATGATCATCAATGACTTCCTTCAATCTGTCCGTATTTTAGGCGGTGGAATGGAGAGCTTTAATGATCACTGTGCTGTTGGTATTGAACCTAACCGTGATCGCATTACAGAATTAGTGAATAACTCCTTAATGTTAGTAACTGCTCTCAATACCCATATCGGTTACGATAAAGCAGCAGCGATTGCGAAAAATGCACATGCTAAAGGAACGACGCTCAAAGAATCTGCATTAGAGTTAGGTTACTTAACAGAAGAAGAGTTTGATCAATGGGTTGTTCCTTCAGAGATGGTAGGATCATTAAAATAATCGAAATAATCAAAGTAGAGATTCAAAACCATTTCAACCATTCTTAATTCTTAATTTCTTAATAATTAATATTAAAATAAGTATTGAGTATTGAAATAAATATTGAAATGAACTTCAAGATATAGACGCCGCCCCTAAAAAAAGAGGTGGCGTTTTTTTATCTAAAACAGCCCATCAAACGCCGATAAAAAGCATGAAGTATAATTTATAAGCACCCCCATAGGTTGTTATTGTTGAGGAGTAATGATATATCTTTACAGATCTTTTAAATATTTAAATAAATGCCGCTTAGTGATTGATAATAAAGTATTTATTTTAATGATTAAGTTAATCACCAAAAATGATCACCTCCAACCATAATCACAAGGCGATCTCATAAGGCAAATCAAAAATCATATAGAAGCAACCATATCGAGCGGTAATAGAGATCAGTAACCAAAATCAGTGTCGATCTAGTAAAAACCTGATCAATGACCTGACCAATGATTTTCCATCTCTCAAAATGGGATTGCCGTCGCAACAATATGAGAAATATGAGAAGTAAAAGAGAATAGATTCAATAATCTAAAATAACCTAATCTAAATATGTTCAAAAGAGTTAGGTTCAACAGATTTCGTAATGAGCTGTAATGTTCATTACAAATATTCAGATAGCACTAATAACGCAAAAGTGTCAAAAAATGTAAACCATGGATTTTAATCACGAGATTAAATCGATTGATCTTCACATCAGAGGAGAATGAGTGATGCTCACAAAAATTTTACAAGATCAGCAATTACCGGCATTATCCCCCACGGAATTCTTTCCATTGATCGGTAAGACTTATCTTGAAGATGAGGATATCTGTGTTAACAGATTGAAAGAGAGTTTAACGTTTGATGCCACCACATCAAATAAGATTCGCCAAGAGACCTTCTCTCTTATTCAGGATATTCGTAGCAAGCCCGATATTGAGAGCTCGTTAGATGCACTCTTGCGTGAATATAATCTCTCCACAAAAGAGGGATTAGTCTTAATGTGTCTTGCAGAAGCGTATCTAAGAATTCCCGACAAAGCTTCTGCCGATGCCTTTATTAAAGATAAATTGACAGGCATCGATTGGGAGAGCCATCGCGGAAATAGTGATAAAAGCCTTGTTAACTTTGCAACCTGGGGATTGATCCTCACCGGGAATATTATCGATGTAAATGAAGCAAGCGGGATCTTTAAACGAGTCTGTAACAAATTGAGTGAGCCGATTATTCGCCGGGCGACTTACCAGGCGATGAAGGTGATGGGAAAACAGTTTGTCTTAGGTGAGACAATTGAAGAAGCACTCTCTAATGGTAGAAAACTCCGAGATAAAGGGTATACCTATACCTTCGATATGCTCGGAGAAGCGGCAATGACTGAAGCGGATGCCGAACGCTATTTTCAAGATTATAAACAAGCGCTCCTCGCAGTTGGAAAAGAGAGCCCGCTCCCTAAGAGTCCTAAGCCGTCACTCTCGATTAAGTTATCTGCGCTACATTCTCGCTACAATGTTGCTAATAAAGATTTGGTAATGAGTGAGCTCTTCGAACGTGTTAAAGAGTTAGCACTTTTAGGTAAAGAACGAGAAGTTGAGATCAGTATCGATGCGGAAGAAGCCGATCGTTTAGAGCTCTCCTTAGAACTCTTTGAGAAGCTTCTTGAAGTTAATGAGATCGCTCAATGGGGCGGATTAGGATTAGTGGTCCAAGGATATGCTAAGCATGCACTTCCCACCTTAATCTGGGCTACTCTACTTGCAAAATCGAAAAAGACAACAATCCCTGTTCGTCTTGTGAAAGGTGCTTATTGGGATACCGAGATTAAAGA
Source organism: Ignatzschineria cameli (assembly GCF_003121895.1). Taxonomy (GTDB): domain Bacteria; phylum Pseudomonadota; class Gammaproteobacteria; order Cardiobacteriales; family Wohlfahrtiimonadaceae; genus Ignatzschineria; species Ignatzschineria cameli. The sequence goes on along the minus strand of NZ_QEWW01000001.1, from coordinate 409,737 downwards.
TTCACAAGTTCGTGGTTTAAATAACTTCCCACTCTTTTCACGCAAAGAGAGTACCGATATCTCTTATCTCGCTTGTGCAAAATATCTTCTCTCACCGATGGCGCAAAATCATATCAAACCACAATTTGCGACCCATAATGCACAGACAGTGACCGCTATTCTCAATATTAGTGATATGGCCAATAATCCTCATTTTGAGTTCCAACGTCTCCACGGTATGGGAGAAGCTCTCTACAATGAGGTGATGGAGAAACGTGGCTGCAGCGTCCGTATCTATGCGCCGGTCGGAAAGCACCATGACCTTCTTCCCTATCTGGTTCGCCGTCTCCTCGAAAATGGGGCAAACTCCTCATTTGTTCATCAACTAGTCGATCCTGAGGTAACAATTGAATCTTTAGTTGAAGATCCGATTACACTTCTCTCTCAATATGATTCGATCAAAAACCCGGCGGTAATCTATTCTGACAACCTCTACGGAAAGCGCCGTAACTCACGTGGCCTCAATAGCAATATTAGCTCAACTTGGAATCCCTTCTCTGAAGCTTATGAGAAATTCCTACAAAAAAATTGGGAAGCATCGCCCATTATTGGTGGGAAAAATGTTGTTGGCAATCCCTTTGTAGAGAGTTACTCCCCTGCTGATCAGAAACGCTTTGTGGGTAAAGTCAGTACAGCCACTATCGAGAATGTTGAAACAGCCATTACAACGCTCCAAAATGCTTGGTTCGATTGGAATGCCCTCGGATTTAAGGCGCGTGCGGAAATTATCGAAAAATTTGCCGATCTCTTAGAAGAGAGTCGAGAGGAGCTGATCGCTCTTTGTAGTTTAGAGGCAGGAAAAACGATTCAAGATGGCGTCGATGAGGTGCGTGAAGCGGTAGATTTCTGTCGTTACTACGCTATGGAAGCACGGAAATATCAAGATGAGATCCTCTTCCGTAGTGCTACAGGGGAGCGCAACACACTCTCTTATAGTGGAAAAGGGGTCATTGCTTGTATTAGCCCATGGAACTTCCCATTAGCAATCTTCCTAGGTCAAGTTGTTGCCGCACTTGTCACCGGAAATACCGTTTTAGCAAAACCCGCTGAAGCAACCCCCATGATTGCTCACAGAGCGGTTGAACTACTCTTTGAAGCAGGTCTACCACAATCTGTTATCGCCCTTCTCCCCGGAGATGGAAAGCTTCTTGGAGATCGTTTTACTCAAGATCCAAGAGTTGTTGGTGTCTGCTTTACCGGCTCAACAGGTACGGCGAAAGCGATCAATCGCAATCTTGCTGAAAGAGATGGCGCAATCCCGATGTTGATCGCAGAGACAGGTGGACAAAATGCGATGTTTGTAGACTCAACCGCACTTCCTGAGCAGGTCGTTCATGATGTCCTTCAATCTGCCTTTGTGAGTGCCGGTCAACGCTGTTCTGCACTTCGTGTTCTCTACCTACAAGATGAGATCGCTGATCGTATTATTGAACTTCTTAAAGGAGCACTACAAGATTATGTGGTCGGACTTCCCTTTGAGCGTAAGACAGATGTGAGTACCGTTATTGATGAGCGCGCTAAAGCCGGTTTAATGGCACATATTGAAAAATTAACAGCTGCAGGGAAATTACTTGCACAAGCACCAGAAAGCTCTTGTCAAAATGGTTTTTATATCTCTCCTGTGATCTTTGAGATCGATTCGATCTTAGAATTAGAGAAGGAGCAATTTGGACCTATTCTCCACATTGTTCGATACCAACGTGATGATCTTCCACGTCTTTTAGATGAGGTGAATCGTACTGGTTATGGCCTTACGATGGGAATTCATAGTCGCAATGATACCTTTGTCAACGATATTGTTGAGCGCGCGCGTATCGGTAACTTCTATGTCAATCGTAATCAGGTCGGGGCGGTTGTTGGAGTACAACCCTTTGGAGGTATGGGTCTTTCAGGAACAGGGCCAAAAGCAGGTGGGCCTAACTACCTACTCCGCTTTATGAGTGAGCACTCACTCTCCATCAATACAGCAGCCATTGGCGGTGATGCAGCACTCTTCACTCAAGCTTATGCTGTCGATGAGGGAAATCAGAGCGACCACCCGGCTAAAGAGGAATCCTCCTCGTCTAAATAGTATTCATCATAAAGAGTTTATCCCCACTTTTGGAGCAGAAATGGCATAATTATCCTTTTTTGTTCCATTGTGGTGGATCGCTCTGCAAGATGAGTTCTGTTAATCATATTCAATTAATCTATTTAAAAGAAAAGTAAAAGAGAAGATAACGACTCACTTTTAGCATCAATATTTCAATCCTTAGGCCGAGAGTTACTCTCCCCTTTGATTTGAGATTAAAGATGATCGTTTTAAAACGGTAAAGATCTAACTAAAAATCTAAAAGTGATCGATCGTTACATACCACCAAAATGAATCAAAGGAGCATTACATGAGTGGATTACAACCGCTGCATATCACCTTCTTCATCTATATTATTGCGATGATTGGAATTGGGTTTTATGCATATAAATCAACAAAAGATCTTTCTGACTATATCCTCGGCGGTCGAAGCCTAGGAAGTGTCGTCACCGCGCTCTCGGCAGGAGCATCTGATATGAGTGGCTGGTTATTGATGGGCCTTCCGGGCGCTGTCTTTATTGCCGGTATCTCTGAATCTTGGATTGCCATCGGCCTTACATTAGGGGCATATCTTAACTGGCTCTTTGTCGCAGGTCGTCTACGGATGTTTACAGAAAAGGCGAATGATGCTTTAACACTCCCTGATTACTTCCACAGCCGTTTTGATGATAAGAGTAAAATTCTTAAAATTATCTCTGCCATTATCATCCTCTTCTTCTTCATTATCTATTGTGCTTCTGGTGTTGTCGCAAGTGCGAGACTCTTTGAATCTACCTTCAACATGCAATATGATGTTGCAATTTGGGTCGGTGCGATTGCTACAATTGCATATGTCTTTATTGGGGGATTCCTCGCCGTTAGTTGGACTGATACCGTTCAAGCAACATTGATGATCTTCGCTCTTCTCTTAGTTCCTGTTGTTGTCATCTTAAAGATGAATAACTTTGGGGAATTTGACATTATGAATACCATCGAAGTGGTACGTAATGAGAGCGAAAAACACCTCAACTTCACCCATGGATTAACATGGATTGCCATTGTTTCTCTCCTTGCGTGGGGTTTAGGTTACTGTGGTCAGCCTCATATTCTTGTTCGCTTTATGGCAGCAGATTCTGTAAAAACAATCCCAGCGGCACGCCGTATCTCTATTACTTGGATGGCGCTCTGCTTAATTGGTGCTGTTTCTGTCGGTTTCTTCGGTTATGCCTATTTCTTAGAGCATCCGGAAGAGGGGATCAATGTCTTAGGGGGTGTTAATGCTGCAGGCGAAGTGGTGAAAGGTAATGCTGAATCGATCTTTATGGAGTTAGCAAAAGTACTCTTAAACCCATGGATTGCCGGTATTGTTCTCTCTGGTGTTTTAGCTGCAGTTATGAGTACCTTAAGTTGCCAATTACTGGTCTCTTCAAGTGCTTTAACAGAAGATCTCTACAAAGGATTCCTCCGTCCAAAAGCAACTGATGGTGAGTTAGTCTGGATTGGTCGTATGATGGTCTTCCTTGTTGCCGCGATCTCGATCTACATTGCTTACAATCCTGATAGTAAAGTTCTTTCGCTCGTCTCCTATGCATGGGCAGGATTTGGTGCCGCATTTGGACCTGTTGTGATCTTCTCTATCTTCTGGAAACGTACTTCACGTAATGGGGTTCTCTTCGGCATGATTGTTGGCGCACTCACTGTGATTATCTTCCCGAAAGTAAAAGAGTGGTTAGCGGCAAGTGGCAATGTTGAAGTTGCTGATATCCTCGCACAATTCCCAATCCTCAATCTTTATGAGATTGTGCCTGGATTTGTTCTCGCTTCAATCACGATTGTCATCGTCAGTCTCTTTAGCCGTCCTTCACAAAAAATTATGGATCGCTTCGATGAGACGGCAGTTGCCTATAAAGAGGCGATGCGTTCGTAAATGCTATTGCACAACAACTATTGATAACTCACTATTTTAATAGTCAAATGAGTTAATGAGTTAATAAGCTATATAGGGCCTCTTCTTTAAAGAGTGCCCTTTTTTATTCCTCTTACCTTTTTATTTGTCGGATCTCACACAACGTGAAACTACAAGCTCTGGTTTCAGTGACATATCACCGGCTGTAATATTTTCAGAGAAAATAGTTTATCTTATTTATCGTACAACCATTAAGTGGAAATCTCAGATTGGATAAAACAAAAATGTTAGATTAACTACCTGAAAATATAATTAATTAGTATGATTATACTAAACCTCTTTCGGTTATAAATTTAAGACAAAATTTAAAAATGGATATAAATATTAAAATGATTCCTGCATCTCATGGAGATGCTTTTTTTATTTCTATTCCTAATCAAGCTTTTAATATATTAGTTGATACAGGAATAAAGTCTACCTATGATAACTTTATAAAACAACAACTCAAATCTCTTAAAGATCGAGGTGAATTGTTAAACGTCCTAATAATTACACATATTGATTCTGATCACATTGGTGGCTCTCTCTCTTTGTTAAAAGACAACAAAAGCTCCACTGAAAGTAAAATTATTGAAATTAATGATATTTGGCATAACAGTTACCGACATATTCAAAGCTCAATGTTAAAAGCCCCTGATTTACGCTATAAGCAACGAAATCAAAATATTCTTAAAAAGATAGAAATGCTAGGGCTTCAATCAGAAGAGAGTACTACTATTGATGGCTGTTCTAAATCAATTAGTGCTGAGCAAGGTTCTTCTTTAGCTTCAATGATCCAACATGGAAAGTATAACTGGAACAAATACTTTGATGGTAATGCTGTGATGATAGAAAACAAAAGAACAGTTCAACTTACATCAGAAATTGAATTAATTCTATTATCACCTAATCAGCAAAAACTAGATGATCTCAAAAGTTTTTGGTTTCGTGAGTTACGGAGAAAAGGTTATTTAGGTAAAGAAGATAAAGACCTTTTTTACGATGATGCCTTTGAATTTTCAATGGCTATAGATGAAGGTTTAGAAGAAAAGGAATCTAAGCCAATCTCAATTGAAGATCTCGACATTGAACAACTATCTAATAAAGATTTTATCGAAGATAATCGTTATCCTAATGGTAGTTCAATTGCTTTTATTCTTTCTTATAAAGGGAAAAAGGTTCTTTTTTTAGGAGACTCACACCCAACAGTAATTGAAGAAAGTCTACGTGAGCTTTATCCTGACTTGAAAAGTATTTGGTTTGATGCCATTAAGGTTTCTCATCATGGGTCAAAAGGAAATACATCTCCATCACTCTTGAACCTAATTGATTCTGGAAAATACATTATTTCAACAAACAGTAAATCATTTAATCACCCTGACCTTGAGACATTAGCAAGAATTATAAATCGGCCAACTGAGAAAACTAGATACCTTTATTTTAACTATGAACATGAAGCTTATAGATTATTCAACAATCCAGACCTAATGAGAACATTCCAGTATAGCGTTACTGTTGTTGATGAAAACTTAGAAATTTCCATTTAATGAAATAGGTTATTAATATTAATGAAAAACTCTATTATTAAAATCAATACTAATTCAAAACATAACGATGATATTGGTGGAACAGGCTTCTTTATTAATCAAGATCATATCTTAACAGCTTGTCATGTCATCAAGGGTAGAGTTGATATTGCAACAATAGAAATCCTAGTAAACGGAACATATCAGCCTTACAAATTTGAATTAGTTGCTTATGATGAATTTTTAGATATTGCTCTATTAAAGATTATAGATACTGGTGAATATAATCTAAATATCATTCCTCTTCAATTGTATAGAAAAGATTTGCATGAAGGAGATATTTGGAATAGTTTTGGTTTTCCAAAAGTTCATCGCGAAACAGGCCAACCAATCAATGGCGCAATTATTCAAACTAACTTAAATCCAGAAATTGATACTTATGAAATTAAATTGAAACATAATGAACAATTAAGGGATTTTAGTGGTTTTTCTGGTAGCCCACTCATCATTAACGAACAAGTTATAGGCATATTAATCAGACAAGAAGGTGTGTACTTAGGGGCAATTAGTATTTCAGTTATTCATGAGTTTCTTAAAAAGAATAATATTTCAACGCAGGCTGCTTATCGTGAGGTTTATCTAGGAGGATTAGATAACGAAAAACTATTAATAGATCAAGCGTGGTTTACTAGGATTAGTAAGAAAGCAATTAATGACTTGGGAAATAGATACAGCCAAGAGATCAATTTTGAATTTGAAGATTTAAATATATTTGAAGCGCTAGGACAAACCGATCAGTTCATAAATATTATAGAAAAAAGGCTAGATAAATTAGTTATTGTGGGCAGAGACGTTGATTCATCGCTTGAAAAATATGAGTTGGGCCACCCAGCATTGACTATTGTATTAACAGACTTGATTAAATTAACTAGAGATAAGGCAAAATTAAAACGAACTATCCCACTAGAAGATATTAAAATATTGATTCAACAGTTAAATAAGTATCAAGGTGATATTTTAGAATTAATTAAGAATTATAATAATGAGTTGTCAAAGAGAAATTTGTCTGATGAAGAAAAAAATAAGCTGTTGATTAGTGATTATATTAAAAGAAAACTATATGACTTTCTGCTTGAGTTATATAGTTTTGAGGAAAATTTAAATAAAAATCAAGAAATAGAAATTTACAATAACCCTATACTAGTGATTGCGGGTAACGCAGGTATAGGTAAGTCTCATTTGATTGGTGATGCGATATCTAAACGTATCAATAAAAATATGGAAAGCCTATTTTTGCTTGGTCAACATTTTTTAGAAAAAAAAGTACCATGGCAACAAATATTAAGTCAGTTAGGGTTAGAAGGAATTCAAAGCAATAATTTTTTAGAAAAATTCAATGAATATGGAGAAAAAAGGAATCAGAGAGTTATTTTAGCTATTGATGCGATTAATGAGGGAGCAGGAAGGTACTTCTGGCCAGATAATATCTTAAGCTTTATCCAAGAAATACAAAAATATCCTTATATTGCTCTTGTTTTATCTATACGATCTTCTTATACAGACTTAATTTTTCCAAAGGAATATCGTAAAAAGCTCAATATCAATTTTTATTATCATCAGGGATTTAGTGGACACGAGTTTGAAGCAAGCAAACTATTTTTCAAAAATTATCATATAGAATTGCCAAAAATTCCTCTTCTTCATCCAGAGTTTCAAAATCCTCTTTTCTTAAAGTTATTTTGTGAAGGTTTAAGTCGTTCTGGATTAACTAGTATTCAGAAAGGCTTTCAAGGAATTACAAAAATTAATGAGTTATTCATAGATAGCCTTAATAAATATTTATCAACACCCAATCAACTTAATTATTGCAGTAAAAGTTTAAATCTAGTCCAAGATGCTATTAATGCCTTTATTACTCGAAAATATGAAACCCAGTCTGAATCTATTACATATCGAGATGCTTATCGGCTGATAGATAATAGTGTGAAAGATTTTATATCTGAAAAAGGCTTTATAGAACATTTAATATCTGGAGGAATTTTAACTAAAGACTATGTATTTGATTATAACTCCCAAGAATATTCAGAGATAGTTTATGTAGCATATGAGCGTTTAGAGGATCATTTGTATATAAATAAAATATTGAGAGAAACAGAAGATATCCAAAATCTTTTTTCAAAAGTAGGCCCTCTGCATTATTGTTTTAGCTCAGATGTTAACTTATATAGATATCGAGGGGTTATTGATGCACTATCTATTCAACTCCCTGAGCTTTTCAATATCGAGCTATATCAATTGGTTACATTAGAACTTAAAGAACATGAAATAATTCGAAATTCATGGATTGATAGCTTGCTATGGCGAAAACATGTAACAGTAGCAGACAACATTTTGCCATTTCTTAATGAGAATGTTCTACCTTATGAGGATAGTTACAATCATTTTTTTGATACCCAAATATCTCTTTCAAATATCCCCAACTTTTATCTTAACTCTAACTGGCTTCATAAAAATCTATTGAGCTTTTCTCTTATCGATAGAGACACAGAATGGACAGCATATTTAAATAATAATTATAAAGAAAACAGTTCGATAGACCGTTTGATTCGTTGGGCAAGAGAAGCTGAGGATTTTGATTATGTTTCAGATGAATCATTGCTTTTAACTAGCATCACATTATCTTGGTTTTTAACAAGTACTACTCGACATTTAAGAGATCATGCTACAAAAGCATTAGTGAATATCCTCACGGATCGTTTGCATTTAGTAAAAGATTTACTTCAAAAGTTTGAAGGTGTTAATGACCTATATGTTTACGAAAGGCTATTCGCAGTAGCTTATGGTGTAGTACTGCGTAGTAATGATAAAGAATCTCTAAAAGAATTAAGTCATTATATTTTTCAAATTATATTTAAAGATAAAACTGCCATTATTCCGAATGTTCTATTGCGAGATTATGCTTGTAACATTATTGAATACACTAATTATCTTCAAATTTTCTTAGAGTTTGATATTGAAGAAGTCCGCCCGCCTTACCATTCTGAGTGGCCTGATAATTTACCAACATTAGAAGAACTAAAAATCCAATATAAAGATGATCCTGAATATAGAGTTCTATGGCATTCTGTTATGAGTGGTAGTGATTTTGCTCGCTATATCATTGGTACAAATCATGGAACAAGAGATTGGTCTGGAAACAAAAAAGATGAAGAACCTACTGATAGAGAATTAGTATTTAAAAAATTCAAAGAGAGCTTAACGAAACAACAGTTAGATTTTTTAAATGCCCTTGACCCCAATTTGTATAAAGATGCTGGTATCAGAGGCATTTCTTACTCTGTATCTGCGGGGAAAAAATCTACTGAAGAGATTGAAAAAAATCAAAAAAACTTTAGAGAATCTCTGACACAAGAAGAACTAAATTATTTTGAACAATTGATAGAGCCATTCTTGTCTTCTGATTACAAACGAATATCAGATTCTGGGAAATATTTTGATCTTCGAACTGCTCAAATCATGATTTTTCTTAAAGTCATCGAATTAGGCTGGAGTAATTCAGTGGAGGAGAGAGCTAGATTAAATACCCCATATTTAGGACGAATGGATACAAGAAGAATCGAGACACTTCGAAAAAAATATCAATGGATCGCTTATTATGAATACAAAGCTCGTTTAAGTGATAATTTTCATATGTTGTCTTCTGATCAAATAGTTGATTACTTGGGGGCTTGGCAATTATCACGAACAAGAAATATTGATCCAGCTTTAATGGTGCAACAAACCTCAAGTTATTACAGTGATTATAAGGAGACTTGGTGGAATATGACTCCAACGTTAGATTGGGAATCATCAGATGATGAATGGATCTCATCAGCTAATACTGAAATAGAAGTAGCATCCTTGCTAAACGTACAGGATGAAAATGATGAGGAATGGTTGGTGCTAGAAAGCCACCCATCATGGAAAGAGAAGAAAATCTTAGGTGCAGATAACTATGAGTTCCCTAGAAAAGAGTATTATCTACAATTACACAGTTACCTCGTCCGACACGATCAATATTTAGAAATTTGTGAGCAATTGACTAAGCAAGATTTTCCTAAAGAATGTATGCCCAGTCAATCAGGTCCATGGAACATTTTTTCTCATGAGTTTTACTGGTCTCCAGCTTATCAGGCCATGTTAACTCATCCTGAGAATGGATATAAGAATAAATTTTGGCAAGAAATTAGTGAAAGCAACTACCCAAGTAAACCAGATGAGAGATATATAGGTGATTGTATTGTGACAACTCAAAAGTACTCTTCAGATGATGAATACGATGCTTCTAAAGAGTCTTCCATAAGCTTTTTAAAGCCAGCTTTACATATTGTTGAACATTTACAGTTATCACACGGTATACAGGATGGGGAAATGGTGGACTCCAAAGGTAACGTTATTTGTAAAGAAATGGGAGTTGATCCTAACTCACCACCATGTTTATTGATTAAAAAGCAAATATTCTTAGAGTATTTACAACAGAATGAGTTAAAGATTATTTGGACTGTACAGGGAGAAAGGTTATTTATAGGTGGTGATTTAAATCACGATAAAGGAAGACTCAATATTAATGGCATATATGGAATAAAATCAGATTCTCAAAAAGTATATGAGATAAACATTAAAAAATTTACAGAACACCCGACTTCACGCACTGATGAGTAGTAGGCTACATAAATTTATACAGTTTTTAGTGAAAACTCCAAACAAGAATATACGCTAATGAACCCATAAAATTAATATTCCAAAATAGTCCTAACTGATTCTTATTTAGCACAAAATAATCAGTTCCCTCCCCTCCACTAATTCTCTTACTGAATCAAACACAATTTTTTCTCCTCTCTCTGCAACTATTGCTCCTATCTCATTGCTCAATTGTACAAGAAACTGTACAATTGAAATCTATATTTAATATATAGATCTATAATAATAGATTGACTCAACAGGAGACCAATATGCATATATTTACCTATTCAGATGCACGCAATAATCTCAAATCTGTCTTAGATAAGGTTAATAATGATGCTGATGTTGCATTTATTACTCGAAAAGAGGGAGGACATGCCGTCATTATGGGACAAGAACATTATGATAGTTTGATGGAGACTTTATATCTTCTCTCATCTCCCAATAATGCTAATCGCTTAACTGAATCAATCGCTCAATTGCGTTCCGGTAAAAAAGTTGAGAGAGATCTAATTGAGGATGAATAGTAGAACAATCGAATGGACAATACACGCATGGGAGGATTATCTCTACTGGCAAACACAAGATAGAAAAACTCTTAAACGCATTAATAATTTAATCAAGGAGTGTCAAAGAACACCTTTTGAGGGTACCGGCAAACCGGAGGCACTAAAAGCTAATCTTTCTGGATTTTGGAGTCGAAGAATTGATGAAAAACATCGATTAGTCTACGAAGTAACAGATAAGAGAATATCGATTGTTCAATGTAGATTCCATTATTAACCGATGCGATTAAAGTCTATAGATTCAATAAAAATAGAATAAAACAGAGCTTCATGCCGGCAAAGTGATGATCTTAAGAATCATTGATTAAAAAGAAGCTGAATGCTGTCGGATCTTACTATCCCGTTCTTCCAAAAATCTCATGCCGACAGATGGCAATCTTTCTGTTGCCGGTCCTTACCATCGCATGCTTCTCAAAATCACGCGCCGGCAAGTATCGCTACTTTAACAATCTTATCCCCGGCTATCATTGATGCCAATCTGCGGGCATGCAGTCGTGATAAGAACGAAATTGTTCTCTCCCGCCTTTCCACAAGTCCTCTTATGGAATCAAATATAAAAAATAGAGTAGGGAAAATTAGAGAGATCTGATTTGCTAATCTAACAATTGAGTCCGCCGATAAACTCTGATACTTTCAAATAGAGCAGATAGAAATTATCGCTTACATCCCGACCTTAAATCCCCATATTTGAAGGATTTAAAAAAATAATAAGAATAGATAATATAGATAATAACCACCCTTAAATTGTAGATATAGTAGAGATAGATCAGAAATCGATAGCAATGACCCTACCAATAACAGTCGCTACCGAAATGATCATAAGAGGATAGAGAGGAATATGCAAACCCGTTCACTACAGACTGCCGTGCCCATCTTACTGATGCTGGGATCCGCCCATCTGCTTAATGATTTTATTCAATCGATGCTCACTGCCATCTACCCGATGCTGCAAGAACTCTTCCTCCTCGATTTTGCTAAGATTGGCCTTATTAGCTTAATCTACCAATGTACAGCCTCTATTTTACAACCTGCCATCGGCTTTTGGACCGATAAACATCCTAAACCCTACCTCCTTCCAACCGGCATGGTGATTACCACAAGTGGTATTACGCTCCTTGCCTTTGCAACAAGCTATCACCATCTTTTAATCGCTGCTGCAATGATGGGAGTCGGCTCTTCAATCTTTCACCCTGAAGCCGTACGACTCACGCGCATCGCTTCAGGCGGTCGATTTGGTTTAGCTCAATCGATCTTTCAAGTAGGCGGTAATATGGGATCAGCCTTTGGCCCGCTTATTGCCGGTATTGTGATTGTGAAGTATGCCAATCAGAACAATATCCTCTACTTTGTCATTGCCGGTATTACCGCTATTGTACTTTTAACCTATCTTGGCCATTGGGGAGGAGAGTATCAGCGAAATCAACAAAAAGTAAGCGCTCGAAAAATCACCTTCCCTTATGGAAAAAGAAGAACAATCTGGGCACTTATTACTCTCGGTGTCCTGATATTTGCAAAATATTTCTATATGGCTAACTTCACTAACTACTTTAGCTTCTATCTAATTGAGAAATTTGATATTGAACGCTCCAATGCAGTAATCCTCCTCTTCCTCTTTCTCGCTGCAATCGCGATTGGTACTTTTGCCGGCGGTCCTATCGGTGATCGAATCGGCCGTAGATCGGTGATCTGGTTCTCCATGTTGGGCACCCTTCCCTTTACATTAATACTTCCCCATCTCCCCTTTATCGGCGTGATGATCTGTGCTGTTATTATTGGTTTGATTCTAGCCTCCGCCTTTTCGGCAATTGTTGTCTTTGCACAAGAACTAGTTCCTGGAAGCGTAGGCATGATTGCCGGCATCTTCTTTGGCCTGATGTTTGGGATGAGTGGTATCGGCGCTCTTTTCCTCGGCTGGCTTGCCGATGTTACCTCACTTCAGACTGTCTTTGTTCTTACCTCTTTTCTTCCTATTATCGGCGTTTTAACCTTTTTGCTCCCTAAAGAGGAAGAGAAAGCGCTGCAATAAGCATCAGCACGAGTCATAGGAGCTAATAGCAATTGATAGCAACTGATAACAATCAGATAGTGATAAAGACGATAACATAAGGATAACGGATGATGAGGAGGATGGTGATAATAAGGATAACAACAGCAAGAAAAACAAAAGGGGTAGCAGACAATAAGTGCAATAAGATCAAATAATAAGCGAATGCTGAATAAGTTGAACAAAAAATAGAAGAACCGAATGGCTTAATGCAGTTTATTCCTATTAATGGCATAATTGAGAGCTAAAATATGATTTTTGGTAAAGATATGACGCAATTCCTCAATTACGGTAAAAGTATTAAACAACACCTTCATCGCTTAATCACTTGGGCACTTAAGAGTCGCCGTAATCGGCGGATCGCAGCACATCTGCTCGCCTTTATTCCTGTTGGATTGTGGCTTGCAGTTCACTCGCCCTTTCATAATGGCATCTCCCTAATTAGCCTTGCCTTTATTATTCCGGTAACGCTCTTTATCTTTAGTATGCTCTACAATGCGCTACTAACGGGGCTCAAGCGTTTTATCCTCTATGCCAAAACGCCTAATGCATCGATCATTTTAAAGCGATTAAGTAGCCAGCATAGTCTCTTTGTAATGGGAATCTTTGCCATTCCAATGGTATTGATTCTCTCGCTACTCTTTGTTGATATTGTTTCACTGATCGCCCAAGTTCCCCCATCAAAACTCTATGGTGGTGAATATACCTTTCTTACCTCACTCTACTTTGGTGCGTTTGCCGTCTTAGGTTTTAGTGTCTCTGCCTATGTAGCCTCAGTACGCCATCGCTCACTGCGCCACTCAGAGAAACACCTTGAATATACCCAGCAGAAAGATCGTGAAAGTGAAGTCGATCGCCGAATGTTAGAGGGTATTAAATTATTAGGGGATAAGAATGAATCAGTCCGTTTAGGAGGAATCTATATCTTATGGGAGATTGTGAAAGATGCCGTAAAAGCACTTCCTTACCTCGATAGCCGTTACTACAATGTCTATTATCATCGCTATAAAGATTATCCCATTATTCCTTATATGACGAGTAAGCCGCTCTCAGCTGCTGAGACAAAGGGACAAGCCTCCTTAAAGAAACGCTATCTTAAGCAATATCCTGCGGATCAATCTCAAATTAAGGCTTATCTCAAAGCATTCTCCCTTCATGAGCAAGTTCTCAGTATTCTCTGTGGTCATATTCGTACCTTGACTAATAGTGAAGAGTATCTCCTCACCTACTATCCTTCAATCGCTAAAACACGCTTCTCAAGAGCCTATGCAGAACGTTACGATGATGACTCAAAGGTGATTCGACAACATGAAGAGGAGCCCGGCAACGAAATCGCGATTCTCTTTCGTCTTTTAAGTAAAAAGGAGCATAGTCACGATAAGACATTAGTTCGTGCACTCAACTTTAAACTCAATTTAGCAAGCTCAATCCTTAAAGGGGTCTATAGCGATCATGCCGATCTTGAGAATATGAATCTGCGCAATGTTAATTTTACCTATGCGCGTCTTAACTATGTCACTTTCGATTATAGTAATTGTTTCGATACTAACTTCAGTTACGCAACTCTCAATATCTCGAGCTTTACCATGAGTGATCTAACAGAAGCACGCTTTATAAAGGCACAAATTACCAATACCACATTTAAGTATGCAAATTGCATTCGTGCTAACTTCCAACATATTTTTCATAAAGCTTACTTCTACGGCACCACAATGCAGCATACCCGCTTTACGTTAGAAGACTTTATGGAAGATCGAATTGAACTTCTAGGGATCAATGGTCTTCCCGGCTTTGCGAATGTTACAAGCCTAGAGCAAGAGGCGATTATTGAATTACACCCTCGCCATCCTGATGATGAGAAGAATCTTAAACTCAACTTCCCTATCTATATCAATCCCAATAATCCAGAAAATATTAAAGCGATTAAGGAGATTCCCGATCTCTATATGCAATATCAACGCTTATTAGAGCAACCTAAATGGCGCATTCCCATTATTGAGGCGCGACAAGCGCATGAGACCTTAATGCGAAGTGGCTCTAATCCTCAACCTGGTGAAGTTTATAGTGGGCATCGTAGCCTAGAGCAGATCAATACTCGTGAATATCTTGCCGTCTTCCATCGGATGTTTAAAGAGAAAAATCGCCAATATCAAGCCTTCTATGATGCACTCAATCGCAAGGAGAAGCGCTTAGTAACGCGCATGTTTACCGACTTTGACCAATCACAACGCCGAGAAGAGAGAGAGAAGGAAGAGCAAAATGGCAACAAAGAGATTAAGCGAGCACCAAAAGCATCTCCTAATAGAGACGAACGAGAGAGCAAAGTAGAGAAAAAGAGCCCCAAAAGCAAAGATCGTTCCCAGGGTACTGAAAACACTGAAAACACCAAAAAGATTAAAGGTAATGATGACTGATCGTTCTAATAAACAGAGATTGAGACCCCATGAACAAAAAGATCATCATGAGATCCTCTTAGTCGGTGATTTTGCCGGCGTTGGTAAAGTCTCTTTCTCGGTGATGACACCACTTTTAACTGCCAAAAATCGCACCTTAAGCTGCCTTCCTACTGCTGTCGTCTCTAATAGCTTCGATTATGGTGATGCCGTTGTCTATGAATTGACAGATTATATGGCGCAGACCCTAGAGATATGGCAGAAGCATCAATTTCAATTTGATCTCTTAATTACCGGCTTTCTCTTCTCTCAAGCACAAGTAGCTATCATTAAACGATTAATTGCAGAGCAGGAGAAGCCCCCCTTTCTTATTGCCGACCCAATTATGGGCGATTGGGGTGAACTCTACAGTGGGCTCTCCCATGAACTTGTTGCCGGCATGCGTGATATTGTTGCGCTCGCAGATCTGATTATCCCTAATCTTACGGAAGCTTTACTGATTTTAGGAGAGGAGCAAGCCTATCATCATGTCACTGAAGCGAAGGTCTATGATTGGCTCAAATCACTCCATGAGATGGGGGCTCAGTCTATTCTGATCACAAGTGTTAAGATTCTTGATCAATTCTATATCTTTGGATATTGCGCACGTGAGGATCACTACTTTAAAATCCCCTACCAGATGATCCCGATCCATTTTGGCGGAACGGGCGATATCTTTACAGCACTGATCACAAATGCGCTTCTAACACAGCCTGAACTCTCTTTAGAGCGGGTGGTAACACATGCCGCGAAAGTGGTCTCCGCCATCTTAGAGCAGGAAGAGACTTATCCTAAAGAGAAGATTGATGAAGTCTACTTTCAGCGTTATCTCAATGAGCTACGCGCCATGATCCCCCTCGAGGAGATGGTAGATTAAAATAGCGGCCGCAACGCCTACATTGAGTGATTCTGTCGCACCTAACATCGGGATCTTCACCTTCTGCTTCGCCATTTTTTGTAATTGTGGTGAGACGCCTTGCCCCTCATTGCCCATTATAAGCGCGCATCGCTTAGGATTCGTTAGTTGCGTATAAAATTGAGCATCCTCTAATGTGGTGACCCAAGAGCAGTAACCTGCCTCATGGAGCGTAGGTAATAAGTTCAGTAGAGACACGCCACTTAAGATCGGAATCTGAAAGAGCGCCCCTTGTGTTGCACGAATACTCTTAGGATTATAGAGATCTGCAGACCCTTCTCCTAAGATAACCCCTTGAAAGCCGGCAGCCTCAGCGGTGCGAATCATCGTGCCGACATTCCCGGGATCTTGTACACCATCGAGAAGCAGAAGATGCGGTAGAGGTCGATCCTCTCCTAAAGCGAGAAAAGAGTGTAGAGTCCTACTCGGTTGCCGAATTACCGCCAGCACGCCCTGAGGGGTTGCCGTATCGGCAAGTAATTTTATAATACTCTCCGGCACTGTGATCAGTTCAACAGTTGTTATCGAGAGAGTGGCATCCGATTTTGAGGGAGATGATTGTAAAGAAGATTCTAAATGTTTGATGTAGCGACTTAAAGCCACCTCAATCTTCTGCCAATCTTCTGCATGTTGAGCCACCATCGCATCGCTATAGAGAATACTCTCCACCTCAGCGCCATTCAGTAAAGCCTCTTCAAGAAGATGAAATCCCTCAATAAGGTAAGATCCGGTACGATCTCGCTCCCGCTTCTGGATTAAACGTCGCAAACTTTTAATCCGCGGGTTTTGATGGGAGCTGATCTCCGCTCTTGTAAGGTTTATGACTCGTTCCATAAATATTGCCTGCTCCTTTGAGATTCTCTCTACTACTCTTCCGTAAATGCCATCGCATCTTGAAGGCTGACCGATACTAACCGCGAAACTCCCGGTTCAGCCATTGTAACCCCAATTAAGGAATCGGAGATCGTCATCGTCGCTTTATTGTGGGTGATAAAGATAAATTGTACCTTTTCACTCATCTCATCGATCAACTTCCCTAAACGACGAACATTCGCCTCATCGAGAGGCGCATCGACCTCATCGAGCATACAGAAAGGAGCAGGATTGAGATTGAAGATAGAAAAAACAAGCGCCATCGCCGTTAGCGCTTTTTCTCCCCCGGAGAGAAGATGGATCGTTCCAGGTTTTTTCCCAGGAGGATGGGCAATAATATTGATTCCACTTGTTAAAGCATCCTCTTCTGTCAATTCAAGATATGCCTTCCCTCCACCAAAGAGCCGTGGGAATAGTGTTGAGAAATCATCATTGATCGCTTGGAATGTCTCCATAAAGCGGGTACGTGTCTCTTGATCGATCTCACGAATCGCCTTCTCAAGCATTAAAAGCGCCGTTTCAAGATCTTCATGTTGTGTGTCGAGATACTCTTTACGCTCCCGCAACTCTTCACTTTCGGCAATAGCCATCAGGTTAACGGCACCCATCTTCTGAATAGCGCTCTGAATCTCTTTTAATTTCTGCTCTAAAACCTCTGCCTCTTCAGTTTGATAGCGCTCTTTTGCCATTAAGAGCTCCTCATCAGAGATCTCTGAGACAATCTTCTCCCACTGATCTAAGATAATACCGCGCTTCGTATTGAGCTCTGCCTCTCGGATAGAGAATTGATTCATCTTTTTCTTCTGCGCTTCTAATGAGGCATTAAAGATATCGCGCCGCTCCTCAAGGGTGGTCAGAGCGATACGCCCCTTCTCTACCTCATGCTCTAACGCACTAAGATCTGCTTCAAAAGTGACTAACTGCTCAATCGCAACAATCTTCTCAACCTCAAGATCAGCAATTTTATCTTGATAATCCCCCACCTTCTCTTGCGATTTTAACCGTTTTTGCAGTAAGGTTAACTCCTCTTCTGCTCGATTATGACGCTCTTTAAGGCGTACATAGTGATGCTCTAACTGTTCAACTTGCCCTTTTCGTGCTCGATGCTGCTCTCGCAATGCGTCCATCTGCTGCTTCTGCTCACCATAGTGGCTCTTTTGCATCTCATACTGCATCATCGATTCTTCAAGCTGCTCTTGAAGCAGGATTCGCTCCTCCTCCACTAATGCAATCTCTGTTGAGAGAATCTCAAGTTGTCCTTGATGCTTCTGCTCCTCTTCCATTAACTCATCAAAACGACGTTTCGCGCGATGACGCACCTCTGCCTGATGACTTTCAGCTTGCAGAAGAAGGCTCAATTTTTTCTCAAGATCGTAATATTCACGATTCACTTTCTGCAAAGCTGATCGCGCCTTATCTACCAGTTGTTGACGCGCCTTCAGGCACTCCTCTTTCTCATAGAGCGCCTCATCTAAAAATTCCAATTTCTGATCGATCTCTTGCCGCTCTGCTATTGCATTCTCCAAAGAGCGTTGTCGCGCTAAGATCCCAAATTGTGCATCTTGGGTATTATAGAGCGCCCAGTCCGGTCCAAAGAGAAGACCCGATTTGGTAACGATCGCTTCATAGAGTGCCAAGGATTCTCTCAACGCGATAAAGCCGGCATCTTTTTCAATCGCGAGAGGCTCTAAGTGAGAATCATCAAAGATATAGAGATGGGAGAGAAGTGAGCCGATCGCCAGATCGCTCTCAATATAGTAGCCAAGTTGATCGGCACCATATGTATAATCATGCCCGCCTAAGATATAGCTACTTCCCCGTTGCTTCTCTGTCTCAACCATCAAAAATTGTTGTAAAACAGTATCAACAGCGCTATTCCAGCCCTCTTTAACAACGAGATGCTCAAAGAGGGGCGAACGTGACTTCTGCTCATCCTGATTGAGCATCTTCTGCAACATACTTATTTCGCCGGCAAGTTGATTTCGTGTTGCGAGCTCTTGTCGTTGCTCATCTTGTAATGTTCTAATCTCCGCTTTTAACGTAATCAACTCACTATCGCCAACCTCTATTTGCGCTGTTAACTCCCCTTGCTCTTTACGATAGATGACAAGTGATGATTCAAGCGCTCGGCGCTCTTCTGAGGCCGCTTGATCCTCTTCACCTAGATCTTGTGACGCTAGAGTTGCTCGCTCAGCACTTACCTGTGTTAGGCGCTCTTGATGAAATTGTCGGCTCTGTGTTGCTAATTGTAGCTTCTGCTCTAACTGCTTAACCTGATCACGTAATGCTTGTGTACGTTTTTCTGCTGATTCGAGGGACTGCTCAACCGTTGATAATTGATCACGCTCCTGCCAGAGCTGCTCCTCAAGAGATTCGAGGGTAAACTTCTCCTCATTAAGATTCTCTTCTAAGGTGGTTAATTCCGATTGTGTCGCCGCTAACTCCTGCGAGAGCCTCTCCCCATTCTCTTGCCACTCTGATTGTGATTCCATCGCCTGCTTTTGTAGATCTTGTAATCGTATCTGTTCATGATTGAGATGATCAACAGCCTGCTTATAAGGATAGAGCGCTCGATTTTTCTCCGCTAAGGTGGCTTCTAAGGTCTCAAAATGCTCCTTTTGTACCAAAATTTCTGCGCTTACCTCTTGATATTGGGTGAGAACCGTTTGAAATTGTTCATACTCCCCTTCATGATCTTGATGTAGCTTCTCAATATCAGCCTCAATCGCTCTTTTCTGCTCGGTCACTTGCGAATAGCGAATCGTCCGCTCCTGCTCTCGTAGAGCTTGGTAACGTCTTGCAGCATCGGCTTGGCGCTCTAACTTAGAGAGCTGCTTGCCTAACTCTAAACGAATATCATTGAGCCTCTCTAAATTCTCTCGTGTATGCTCGATTCTTTGCTCTGTCTCATGGCGACGCTCCTTATACTTTGAGATATTAGCCGCCTCTTCAAAAAAAACTCGAAGCTCATCTGGCTTAGATTCAACAATACGAGAGATCATCCCCTGCTCAATAATGGCATAAGAGCGAGGACCTAATCCCGTTCCTAAAAAGATATCGGTAATATCCCGGCGGCGGCAACGCGTATTATTTAAGAAATATTGACTCTTTCCATCGCGATCGAGCGTTCTTCTAATGCTAATCTCCCGATACTCCGACCACTTTCCACCTAATCGACCCTGATCATTTTCAAAGATCAACTCGATAGAGGCCATGCCGGCGGGCTTTCTTCGCTCAGAGCCATTGAAGATCACATCACTCATCGACTCACCGCGAAGCTGCTTTGCCGAAGATTCCCCCATTACCCAACGCACTGCATCGATGATATTGGATTTACCGCAACCATTAGGCCCTACGATACCATTTAGTTTGCTCGTTAAAACAAAAGTTGTCGGCTCAACAAATGATTTAAAACCAGAGAGTTTAACTTTCTTTAAGCGCATAGGTGACTCTTTCCATACTCAATTGGGGGAATAATAAAAAGGATATAATCTAGCACAATTTCACCATTTTTACTCGCTCTTTACCTGCTTATTGATGAGCGTTTATTGATGAAAAATGGATAATAAAAGAGAATGCTAAAAACATACTTATCATATATAATCAGTTTTTGTTGTGATTCATAACAATTAATCTTAAGCTAACGTAATAAAGATGCAATAGAGGTACAATAGCGACATGACAGAGAGTAGCGATGCGATCACGCTACGACAGATCATTATCGAATTTAGCATCGACTGGCAAAATTATATTCTTATAAATATAAATAAAGGAGCAGGATTATGCCTGAGAGTATCGACACCCCACAAACCCCACTTTTTCAAGGTGCATTCTTTGAAAATTTCTTAGCGATCTCCCGTTACGAGACAATCATCGGTCTTCTAATCTTAGCGTTCGCTTTTTGGGTGATCTATCGTCTTCAGAAGCGTAAATCGAGCTTCTTTATGCGAATGTCGGTTGGTCTGATTTTAGGCGCAGTAATCGGATTAGGCATTCAAGCGTGGCAAGGCTTTCCTGATCAAGCCAATATTGTCTTAAAAGAGACCGCTACCTGGTATGGACTCTTTGGTCGAACCTTTATCGCCTTTATCCGAATGCTCGTTATTCCCCTTGTTTTTGTCTCTATTGTGAAGGTTATTTTAGATTTTGGTGGCGACCAACGTCTAACAAAAGTGGCGCGTCGAGGTATCTTCTGGCTTCTCTTTACCACCGGCATTGCGGCATTATTAGGGATCTTTATTGCTAATATTATGAGGCTAGGTTATGGCGATGCCTTGATCGAGACAGCGGCAAAAGAGCGTGAATACACCACCTTAGTGGATACCTTTGTTAATCTTGTGCCTAATAATATTATCTCAGCAATGAATAATAACAATATTATTGGGCTTGTGATCTTCTCTGCCTTAGTAGGAGTTGCGGCAAACCGGATGAGACCTAAAGCAGAAGAGGCGATCTCTATTTTCCAAAAGCTGATCGATGCGCTTCACAAAATAGTGATGAGTATCACTATGACTATTATCAAATATATGCCCTATGCCATTATTGCACTCTTAGCCGGCACCATTATGACCAATGGGATTCCGGCAGTGATTAAGGTCTCAAGCTTTGTGATTGCGATCTATATTGCAACCTTTATTATGATTATGATTCATCTTGTGATCGTTGCGGGACATGGCCTCTCCCCGTTAATGTTTCTTCGTAAATCGCGTGACACTTTAGTGATGGCCTTTTCTAGCCGCTCTTCTGTTGGTACTCTGCCTCTTGCGATCTCCACATTAACAGAGAGAATGGGAGTTTCTGGCAGTACTGCTAATCTAATCCCCTCACTTGGAACAACAATGGGGATGAATGGTTGTGCCGGCTTCTTTCCTGCTCTTCTTGTGATGATGGTTGCTCATATGGTCGGCATTGAGACAGATCTACAATTCTATATCATGCTTCTTATTGTAATTGTCATTGGCTCCATCGGCATCGCCGGCGTTCCGGGAACGGCAACTATTGCGGCTACAATCGCCCTCTCCGGCATGGGAATGGGTGAGTATTTCCCTCTCATTGGTATGGTATTAGCCATCGACCCGATGATTGATATGGGAAGAACAATGACCAATATCTCCGGCGCACTAACTGCATCCGTTGTAACCGATAAAGAGTTAGGTCTACTCGATCAAGGGCGATTCCAAGATCCTAATGCTTATCTAGAAAGTGGTGAAGAGGCTTCATAAGAGACCTTACATCAGTCATCTTGGCATCTATTATGGTTTTTTAATCTTCAATTATCGATTCTCAAGGAGCCACTGCCTATGCGCCGAAAAAACCGTGAGCAACGCCCACCTTTCAACTGGCTATTTGTGATTACAATCGCTTTTATTGTAATGACTTGGCTCATCGCTATCTATCTCACGTTAAAGAGCCCTAATAATGAAAGCATCTTCTTTGATGCAATTGTAGCGCTCTTTACCGGGGTCGCCTTTACCGGTGTACTCTACTCTCTTCATCTACAAAGAGAAGATCTACAACTCAATCGTGAAGAGTTAGCTATTAATCGAGAGGAATTAGGAAGAACGCGAGAAGAGATGCGAGAGCAGAAAGAGGAGGCGAAAAGACAACTCTTCAATCAACACTTTCAGATGATGCTTCTCACCTTCTCACAAAAAGTGGATCGCTTATCGGAACACTATCTAACAGAGGAGTATCTTGCAGACTTAGCGTTAACAACACGAAAAGAGCGCATCTTACTGAGTGAAGCTCAATTTATTGAGAAATTTACACCGGAACGGCTCAATGCCATTAAAGTCTTTAACGATCTTCTCTACTACTACGATCAACACTATAGCTTTAAGGATAAAGAGCACTCACCGGCACTCTATCTTGTTACGCTCTCGGTAACAGCAGAGCTTGCTTCCCTACTACGCGTCATCAATATCTTAAAGTTAGAAGACGAGAATTTTGCCTACCTGCAACCGCTTCTTAAAAAATCGATGGAGAATGCGATCTTCCTTGCACAAAAATATCGCATCGTCTCCTTCACTTAACGCCATTGATCGCGATAGTTGAGAATCTCTCTTCTTGCAAAATGGCAAACAGGTAAAACATCATATTGATCTGTTTCACAAATCAGTGGTCGATGAGGTGGGATAATATGATAACCTCGCGTCACCATGCAGACCTCAACTGTCGCTCTTCCATGAACGATCTGTATGGGGTCTCCCCCGCCCATTCGCTCACTAATTCCCGCTTCAATCGCATTAGCAGATTCTAAACACTCTACAAAATCGCGCGTCCGTAAGGCAGAGGCTTCTGGCGAAAGTGAAGAATCTTTCCCATCTGTATTTCCGCCCTTCTCTCGCTTTTGCCAAATCTTCTCCTGATACCAGCCCTCTTGCTGATAAAGCTGCTCTCGTGTTGAGTTATCAAGTTGTGCTTCCTCAAGAATAATAGCTCGATAATGATCCATCGCTTCCTGCTGAGCCTGCATCACAGAGCCACATCCCGACAATAATAGCGCGCAGCCGAGCCCTAAAAAGGCAGATCTTCTATCAAAAAATTTAAAAACAGGCTGCAAAATCGAGCTGAAGATCCTGATCTCGACCTTGAACCCCTGAAATATTCCCGCACTGCCATCGCCGCTCTCTCTTTCACTAATCGCGCTTATCACACTCTTTTGCATCAATTATCCTCAACTTTCTTCAGTTACTCTCAGTGTCTCTACTCATCACCATCACCACTACCATCACTGATGATCTCTCAACATGCCTCTTGATCCCTACAATCTCCTATCGTCCCTATAAACCTCTATAAATCTCTATAAATCTTCATAAATCTCACTTTGCAGAATCACTTATAGGGGAGTTATCGGAGACTTATTGAAGATCTTATAAAACAATCACTCAATGATATCACTATTCTTATTAACCCCGTTAAAGCTCCCGCTATCCCCTAACCGATATTACTTTGGAAGCAATACCTTTTTTCGTATATAATACGGGGTTAATTTTCACTCTTCATGAAGGATATACAAGTGATTGATCCACGCATATTAAGACAGAATTTAGATGATGTTGTTACTCTACTTGCAAAACGTGGCTATAACCTAGACACGGAACGATTCAATAAACTTGAAGAGAGCCGTCGCACCTTACAGATCTCGCTTCAAGAGTTGCAAAATGAGCGCAATAAACGCTCTAAAGAGATCGGTATTGCCAAGTCGAAAGGGGAAGATGCCTCTGAAATTTTAGCTTCTGTAGCGGATTTAGGTGATCAACTCTCCAAGGTTGAGGCTGAACTCAATGTCGTGAGCGAAGAGCTAGAAAAAATTCTCCTTGATATGCCCAATCTTCCTCACAACGATGTGCCTGTCGGCAAGAATGAGGATGATAATGTTGAGATTAAACGCTGGGGAACGCCTCATGAATTTGATTTTGAACCTAAAGATCATGTCGCTTTAGGTGAATCTTTAGGAATGGACTTTGAATCTGCCGCTAAGATCAGTGGCTCTCGCTTTGTTGTTTTAAAATCTAATATGGCGAAGCTTCATCGAGCACTCGCACAATTTATGCTCGATACCCATACGGAAGAGCATAACTATGTTGAGGTCAACGTTCCTGTTGTTGTCAATCAAAAGAGCCTCTACGGTACTGCTCAATTACCTAAATTTTCAGAAGATCTCTTTAAGTTAGAAGATGATCGCAACTTCTATCTTATTCCAACAGCGGAAGTTCCTCTCTCTAACTTAGCTCAAGATGTGATTTGGGAAGAGATTGCACTCCCGACACAATTAGTTGCTCATAGTAACTGTTTCCGCTCAGAAGCAGGAAGCTATGGTCGAGATACCCGCGGCATGATTCGTCAGCATCAATTTGAGAAGGTGGAATTAGTCCACTTCACCAAACCAGATGATTCTTACGATGCATTAGAGCGCCTCGTTCGCCATGCGGAAATTATTTTAGAAAAATTAGAGCTCCCCTATCGTCGTGTAGTTCTCTGTACCGGCGACATGGGCTTTTCCGCTGCAAAAACTTATGACCTAGAAGTTTGGTTACCAGGGCAACAGAAGTATCGTGAGATCTCTTCTTGCTCTAACTGTGAAGATTTCCAGGCGCGTCGCTTAAAAGCACGTTATCGCAATAGCGAAAGTGGTAAGCCGGAATTGATGCATACCCTTAACGGCTCGGGTCTTGCTGTAGGAAGAACGCTCGTCGCTGTTTTAGAGAATTATCAAGAAGCAGATGGTCGAATTCGTATCCCTGAGGTCCTCAAGCCTTATATGCAGAATCGAGAGTATCTCTAATCAATAAGTTAGAATAATTTAATAAAGTATCGATTAGGAAACAGTTTAAAATAGAGTAAAAAAATAGAGCAAAGAATAGAGCGTCACCTTTCTTAAATGAATCGCAAATGGATCGCTTTTTATAGGTCTTTTTTATAAGCCTCCTCAAGCGTTCTCTGTTAAGCTAACGGTAACACTCTCAACCATTTTGGCAAATATGATCGCTCACGACTTTAAATTAGATGAGCGATCATATTAGCTTACAACAATGTTGTCATTTTAGGAGAAGAGCAATGGCATTAATGATTACTGATGAATGCATTAACTGTGATGTATGTGAACCTGAGTGCCCTAATGAGGCAATCTCAATGGGACCTGAGATCTATGTGATCGATCCCGATAAATGTACAGAATGTGTCGGTCACTTCGATACACCACAATGTGTTGAAGTATGTCCGGTTGAATGTATCCCGAAAAACCCTGATCGCGTTGAATCGCAAGAAGAGTTGATGGAGAAATTCCATAAACTTCAAGGGTAAGTTTACCCCCTTTTTCACGATCTAACCTTGCTGAGAAGTAATATATGAAATTGAAGCGCATATTATTAGCCGTTGGTTTCCTCGTCTCATCGGCATACGCACAGAAGTATGTTGAATACCAAAAACCCAAAGCGGGTGATGATGTTATTGGTGAGCTTGTCTATGTCACTCCTAAAAAACATGAATCACTTGTGGATCTTACGATTCGTCATGAGATGGGTTATGACGAGCTTCGCTGGGCAAATCCCGGAATTAATGCCTGGATGCTCAATGAGAACCAACCCCTTGTACTGCCCACCCAATTTATCTTACCAGAAGGTAAGCGCTCAGGAATTGTCTCCAATATCCCTGAAATGCGGACTTATTACTTCTTAGAAGGTTCAGATAAGGTTTATGTCTATCCTGTCGGTGTGGGACGAATGGATTGGAAAACGCCCTTAGGCTCCTGGTCGATTACTCGAAAGCAAGAAAATCCCGCTTGGTATCCACCTGAGTCTATTCGAAGAGAGCATGTGGAAATGGGTCGTGGAACGCTCCCAAGCGTTGTTCCGGCAGGTCCAGACAACCCCTTAGGGACTCGCGTTTTACGCCTTGCCCTTCCTAGCTATCTGCTCCATGGAACCAATGATGAAACCGGTATCGGTATGCGTGTTACCCATGGCTGTATGCGTTTCTATCCACAACATATCGAGCATCTTTACGATATGGTTCCCACCAATACCATGGTCACCTTCCTCAATCAGCCGGTGAAATATGGCTTTTCGGGCAATGATATTATGATCGAGGTTCATCCTCCTTTAGAGGAAGATAATCTCTCGGTTCCCGCCCTTAAAGAGCAGGCACTCAAGCAGCTTGCTGAGTTTATCAAACCCTATCCTAATGCATCGATCAACTACGATATGGTGAACTTAGCAGTTCAGCAACAGACCGGTATCCCCATTATCATCGGTGAGAAAGTCTCCCATATACCGACAAAATCACCTGCAAATATCGCTGGAACAAGCAGCTCTATTGAGCTGATGTCTAGCCCTGAGATGCCGGTGATAGAAGTTGCGCCACCAGTGGTGAGTAGCTTAGGAAGCGATGGTATCGGCACTCGTATCAATACAGAATATAGTAATGCGACACCCAACAGTACACTAAATAGTACACCAAGCAGCAATCCCCTCCAGCCAACAGCTGAAGAGCTTGCAAAAGAACGTCGCGATGAGACTTATAAGCCAGAATCGACCCTCAAGATGAAAAAGAGAACGATCATTCAAGAGAGTCGCTTAGGTGAGCCGACCATTGAGATGGAGGAGATTGTCTTTCCCCCTTCAGCAGAAGAGCGGCGCCAGCAAAATAACTCATTTCAATAATGAAATAAGTGAATAGTAAAAGTATGACAGACGTCGCGAGACGTCATTATTAACAAGTCATTAATCATCCCTTGAAGGATTGAGCAGATGACTCACAACTCATTTAAGCATATTAAGAATATTTAGGATAAAAGTATGGCAACCATAGAAGAGAGTCTAGAGATTATTCAACGTGGTACTGATGAAGTGATCTCCATTGAAGATTTAACCGCTAAATTGAAAGAGAATCGTCAGCTCCGCATTAAAGTAGGATTTGACCCTACAGCTCCAGATCTACATCTCGGACATACCGTCGTTATCAATAAGATGCGTCATTTTCAAGATCTCGGTCATGAAGTAAACTTTCTAATCGGTGACTTCACCGGCATGATCGGTGACCCTTCAGGCAAAGATGTTACTCGTAAGCCGCTCACTCGTGAGCAGGTCTTAGCAAATGCTAAAACCTATGAAGAGCAGATCTTTAAAGTGCTCGATCCTAAGTTAACCAAAGTTGTCTTCAACTCCCAATGGTTAGGCGAGCTTGGTACAGCTGGCATGATTCAATTAGCATCACGCCACACGGTTGCGCGCATGTTAGAGCGTGATGACTTTGAAAAGCGTTATAAAGCTCAACAACCGATTGCGATTCATGAGTTTATCTACCCATTATTGCAAGGATATGACTCCGTTCATCTTCAGACGGATGTTGAGATCGGCGGGACAGACCAGAAGTTCAACCTCTTAATGGGGCGTGATCTTCAGCGTGCTTATGGAAATAGCAAACCACAATGTGCTATCACTATGCCACTTCTTGTAGGTCTTGATGGCGTCAATAAGATGTCTAAATCTCTCGGCAACTATGTCGGGGTTGATGAAGCGCCAGATGAACAATTTGGTAAATTGATGTCGATCTCAGATGATCTTATGTGGAACTATTTCGAACTCTTAAGCTTCCGCTCAAATGCTGAGATCGAGCGTCTAAAAGCAGAAGTCGCTGCAGGACGTAACCCACGCGATGTTAAGTTTGAACTCTGTGATGAATTGATCACCCGTTATCATAATGCCGAAGCAGCGGCTTCAGCACAGCGCAACTTTATTGAGCGATTCCAGAAAGGTAATCTGCCTGAAAATATTGAAGAGAAAGTAGTCACTTCTACGGATGGTGTTATCGGTATTGCACAAGCAATGCGAGATGCTGGCCTTGTTAGCTCTAACTCTGAAGGGTTTAGAATGATTACTGAAGGAGCGGTTCGCATCAATCAAGAGCGCATCGAAGATAAAGGCTTAACGCTTGCTAAAGGGGATAATGTTATTATCCAAGTTGGTAAACGTCGTATTGCTAATGTGATTGTAAAATAGATTAGCAAAAAGTTAGAAAAAAGTTAGAAGGATTCAGATAGAAGAAGCTCAGTTGAGTTAGGAGATCAATGTTACTCTTAATCGAAACTGGGCTCTTCTTTCGATCAGACTTGCTAGCGATTACCACTTGTAATCATCTCTCAATAGCGTCACAATAAGTTTTAAATAAGTCTTAAATAAGTTTTAAAGAAAACTATTTCAAGCTAACTAATTACAAACATAATTACAAACACCTTATCAATCTACAATCGAACTGATCTTTGGAGAGTTATAAATGACATTTGTCGTCACAGATAATTGTATCTTATGTAAATATACCGACTGTGTAGAGGTATGTCCTGTTGACTGCTTCCATGAAGGCCCAAACTTTCTTGTAATCGATCCTGATGAGTGTATCGATTGCACACTTTGTGAACCTGAGTGCCCCGCTGGCGCGATCCTTGCAGATGATGATCTGAGTGAAGATCAGATGGTCTTCCTAGCACTCAATGCAGAATTAGCACGAAAATGGCCCGTGATTACAGAACAAAAACCACCACTTCCTGAAGCTGAAAAGTGGGATGGTGTTCCTAATAAGCTCCCCCATCTTGAGAAATAATTTGATCACCGATTCTGTAACCCTTCTACAATCGTCACTACAGAGAGCGATAATAAAAATATGAGTCGTCGTCTTACGAATCAACAAAAACGAGTGATTGAAGCGCGCCAACAAGCGCTTCTCTCCAATGAAGAGCTACAAAATGCAACGCCCGGTCGTGTTATCGCCCAACATGGGCAACATGTCACCTTAGAAGATGGTGCGCTTAATCTCCATAAAGCCGCAGTGCGTCAAAGCCTTGGTGCAATTGTCTGTGGGGATTATGTCTACTATCAATTAGAGCAGAATGAGCCTGTTGTGATCGCTCGTCTTCCTCGGGAGAATCACTTCTCCCGTATCGCTTTTGGCGGTGCAGAAAAGATCTTAGCGGCAAATATCGATCAACTCTATATTGTGATTGCGCCGAAGCCAGAACCGAGTCCTTCACTGATTGATCGCTATCTTATTGCTGCCTATCACTTCAATATTGAAGTCTCCTTTATCCTCAATAAGATCGATCAGATAGATGATTCTATCGACCTCTCTTTCTTAGAAGATTATCGCAAGCTTGGGATTCCAATCTTTGAAACCTCAATCTATCAACCGGAATTAATCGCAGAACTTGAAGAGGCACTCGCAGACAAAACATCAATTTTTGTGGGGCAATCAGGCGTAGGGAAATCTTCTCTGACAAATCATCTGATCCCCTCCTTAGCACTACAGACACAGAAAATTAATGCTTCCACCGGCTTAGGGAATCATACCACCTCAACAACAACTCTCTACCATCTTCCGATGCCGGAGAGTTATCTGATCGATTCTCCCGGCGTTCGTAGCTTCAATATTGAACATCTGCCACTAAGCGCTATTGATGAAGGCTTTCCTGAGCTAAAAGCGATTACAACCCCTTGCCGCTTTAGTAACTGTAGCCATATTGACGATCCCGGCTGCCGCTACCAAGATGCAATTAAAGAGGGATTGATCTCTCTTCGTCGTTTAGAAAGCTATCTGCAGATTCGAACAACTATTGCAGAGATGCATGATCGGCAAAGTCGCGGGAAAAGACGCCGTTAATAATTAATCCTTGTGACGATCAGGGCGTAACATCTCAAAGAGAGCGCTCGGCTCACTATACCATCCTCGCCCATGCATTCGTGCAACTAGATTTAATTGGGTAGCATCCACGTAACCTGCTTCTGCATCGATCAATGCTTCATCAATTAGATGGAGCATTAATATCTCCCCGAGAATAATTGCTTGATTTTCGCCCGTTGGTATCTCTTGATAGAGACGGCACTCCATCTTAACAGGAGAACTTGCAATAAGGGGGAGCGGCAGCAACTCTCCCACTATCGTCTCTATCTGATGCTCTTTAAGCTCATCAACTGCCGAATCATAATCTGCGCTTGTTAGATTCATCTGCTGAGCGTCATCTCTCTTCACTAAATTAATGCCGAAGATCTTCTGCTCGCGAATATTGTGTAAGGTATCTTTTGCCCTACCATCTGCCCGATGCTGAATTCCTAAGGCGACTATCGGGGGCTGACTCCCCATAATATTGAAGAAGCTAAAAGGTGCGGCATTTGCCTGCCCGGAGGAGCCCACAGTTGTTACCCAAGCGATTGGGCGTGGCACCACGGTAGAGGCTAACAATTTGTAGATCAGCTGAGGATCACTATTTTGGAAGTTATATTTCATCTTGATATACCCTGATCTTTTAAAGCTAGCAACCCCACCAGCGGTAGAAATGGTGAGTCGGTCCGATTCCTTTCCCTATATTTAATCGATCTGCATGCCGAATGGCACCTTCGATATAATCTTTCGCAAGACGTACACCATTTTTTACTCCATGTGCGGGATAGAGTGCGGCGATTGCAGCAGAGAGCGTACAGCCCGTTCCATGAGTATTTTTGGTCGTCACTCTTGCACCACTAAAGAGTAGCTCTTCATTAGCCATCACTAAGAGATCAGGGCTCTCTTCACTCTCAAGATGTCCTCCTTTCATTAAGACTGCTTTAGGGCCTAATGAGAGAAGCGCTCTTCCCTGTTCTGCCATCTCCTCAAGATTTTTAGCCTCTTTCACGCCGAGAAGTGTCGCCGCTTCTGGCAGATTCGGGGTAATAATATCTGCAACAGGAAGTAGTTGATCACGAATTGCCGCTACTGCCTCTTCAACTAGCAGAGGATGCCCCCCTTTTGCAATCATGACAGTATCTAACACCACAAAAGGGATCGGGCGCTCACGCAATAACTTAGCCACAGTCGTGATAATCTCACTATTGACTAGCGCCCCCATTTTGACCGCATCAACATCAATGTCATCCATCAACGTATGATATTGCTTCTCTATAAATTCTGTAGGAACAGGTAAAACTCCGGTTACACCTTGAGTCGATTGTGCTGTCAACGCCGAGATAATCGCCATACCATAACATTCTAATGCCGAAAAGGTCTTAAGATCAGCTTGAATTCCCGCGCCACCACTTGGGTCTGATCCCGCAATTGTTAAAATCTTATTCATCTTCCCCTCGTACAATCATCGCTAATCTTCTTGTTGCCATAGCAATATCGGCCTGGCCACAAATTGCAGAAACAACAGCAATTCCATCAACACCACTTTTCATCACTGCTGCTGCATTCTCGGCATTGATTCCACCAATAGCTACCTTGGGAATTGCTCTTTGAGCCGCGATAGCCCTTAAACCATCAACCCCTAATGCTTTTCGCGCATCTTTTTTGGTCGATGTTGTAAAGACCGGCCCAATTCCAACATAATCAACATCATGGAGCTTTACCTGATCCATCTCATAGATTGAACCTACCGAGAGCCCTAAAATTTTATTAGGTCCCAACAATCGGCGCGCCACATCTGCAGGAAGATCTTTCTGCCCGATATGAACGCCATCAGCATCTATCGCTAGCGCGACATCAATATGGTCATTGATAATAAGTGGTACATCATAATCCTCTAAAAGCGCCTTAAGTAGTAGACCGGCATCATACCAGTAACGCTTATCTACTTCCTTTTCTGAACGAAGTTGCACACAAGTTACGCCCCGCTCAACGGCTTCATAAACAGTTGAAACCATCCCGGCAATTCCCCCGCAAAGTTCAGGATCAAGCACAAGATAGAGTGATAGATCAAATGAAGTACGACTCAATTGACGACGAATGATAGGATAGCCCATCCTTTCTCCTTCTTTTAATATAGTTTTAACATAGTCATAACATCTTCTTAACACATTGTTCTTAATACAATATTCTTAATGTAATTTTTATACAGCTTGTATACAGTTTTCACACAGCATTTTTAATACTATTTTGATATAAGAAAGCGTTAAAACTGAATCTCCGGCGCTTCCTTTTTCGCTATCTCCAATAATCGTTCAGGCGATAAATTAGAGATTTCATCGAGATATTGCACAGCAAAGGAGCCTATTCCCGTCACCTTTTCCGCAGCAAGCTCTCCGGCAAGCGCTACTAAGTAACAAGCTGTTGCAGCTGCCTCGAGCGTATCCACTGTAGCACCAATCATACCGGCTACAAGCGCAGAAAGAGAACAGCCTGTTCCCGTGACCCGTGTCAAAAGTGGCGTTCCTACGGAAATAGTATAACCTCGGCTACCATCAGTAATATAATCGATCTCACCTGTCATAACGACAATGGTCTTTAGCGCTCTTGCTACAGCTTCTGCATATTGCGCCGCATCACGGCTCGACTCATGAGAATCAACCCCTTTAGCTGCTGCGTCAACTCCTGCTAAAACCTTGATTTCAGCAATATTACCCCGAATAACTGTGGGGCGATAAGCTAATAGTTCATGGACGATCTTTGTTCGAAAATAGAGCGCCGCCCCAATTCCAACAGGATCTAAAACCCAAGGCGTTCCGGTAACCATCGCTTGCTTTGCTGAATGAAGCATCGCTTCTGCTCGCGGTTGAGTTAATGTCCCAACATTGATTAAGAGCGAACTTGCGATCTCGGTAAACTCCGCACACTCTTGAATATCGGGGATCATCGCCGGACTCCCCCCTGTTGCAAGAAGTAGATTAGCGGTAAAATTTTGCACAACATCGTTGGTCATACAGTGGATGAGTGGAGATTTCTCTTGATACTCCATCAAGTAAGGGATGGCATTTAGTGCAGAAAAAGGAACCATGGTAGAACTCCCGTTTAATTCAAAATCGATAATATAAAGAAATATGTAGCGATAATGTAACGATAATATAACAATAAGATTCACCTATCTTACACTGAAAAAGTGGAGTAAACAGGATAATCACTGCTGATCATTTGCGCGTAAAAGTGCCAATTTTTGTACCTATCCTTTCGAATATTCCCGATTTCTAACCAATTTCACCCAAAAAGAGAAGAAATCCGTATAATAACAACCTCACTCTATTGCGGAATAAGATATGAAAGACCTCTACATCGATACTCAAGAAACCTTAGATCAATGGTGCCAAAAGCAGCTCCAAGAGATTGAGTTATTAGCACTCGATACAGAGTTTTTGCGCGTTAAGACCTACTTTCCAAAACTCTGCTTAATACAGCTAGCAACAGAAGAGGAAGCTGTCTGCATCGATCCTTTAGCGCTTAAAGATTTCACCCATCTCAAAGCGCTTTTAACGGCAGAACATATCACTAAAATTATTCACTCTGCGAGCCAAGATTTAGAGGCGATTGTCCATGCTCTCGATATTCTTCCAACTCCGGTTTTCGATACACAAATTGCAGCTCAAATTACCCAGCAACAACGAGTCGGAATGAGCTACCACGATCTTGTTCTGCACTATTGCGATGTTGATCTTATTCGAGATCAGACCCGTACACAGTGGGATCTTCGTCCTCTAACGAGCGAACAGCTAAAGTATGCTTACGATGATGTTCACTACCTTATTCCGACATATCGTAAACTTCAAAAAGAGATCTGTGATGCCGGCAAAGAGGGTGAGCTACGCTCCCATTTCACCCCCCTAACAGAACGGGAGCGATATGAGCCACAGCCTGAATTAGCCTGGAAAAAAGTAAAAGGCTATAAACGGTTAAGAGGTAGCGCTAAGCAGTTACTCAAAGCATTAGCTAAAATGCGAGAGCTGATCGCGATTCAAAAAAATCTGCCGAAGCGATGGATTATTAAGGATGAGATCTTAATTCGCCTTGCAGAGAGTTACGCTAAAAAGGATCATAAACTCTATCAAGATTATGCTGTTAGCTCCTACTCAGAAGGGATTCAAGAACGCTTAATCCGCACGATTGAGAACTTTTGGCAGCAAGCAACAGTCGATCAAGCAGATGAAGAGCGCTCCTAAACCCTCATCTTGATCTACTCTTCTAATCCTGATCATCCCCATCAGCGGATATGACCGACTCTACCCAGTTGTCATCTACAAGGAGGGGTAACATATTAGGTAACGAAAGAAAGGTATCTGGAAAGAGGTATTCACCGGCAACGCCGGGTAATGATAGAGCACGCCAACTCAACTGAGCGGTTAAGTCTGGGGCTAACTTTTGTAACGGAATCTCTAAAAGAGTTGTACAGTAGAGATTAACCTCATCACGCCCCTTTAAAAGATAGGGCTCTCCAACCTGCTCTGCGACCATCTCTGCAAAGAGAGAGCGCTCCGATTCAGGAAGAAACTCGGGTCGCGCTATTAGATATGATTTTGCAAAGGTAGGAGAGAGAAACTTCTCTATAGGTGTCGCTAAGACTTGATTAGGAAGCGTTGCTTCATCATTGGTCGTTGCATGGGTCACAATAATCTCAGGCGTTGTAGCGGTGATAAGTGCTATATGGGAGAATTCACCACCACTGACCCATTGAACAAAACGACTCTCTTTACCATAAGCAGTTCGAAAAATAATATCCCCAACCGCTAATCGATCCTGATAGATTGAATTCCAAGGCTCATAATGATCTCTATCCTTAAAAGGATTGAGATCGATCTCCAAAATAGTGATTACGCCTATCAGCAAACCTATAGAGATCAAGAGCGTTACGAGAATTAATTTTAATCTTAAATATAGCTTCTTCAAGCGCATCTATCGCCTTAATCGTTTCAATGATGTTGATGATGTTGATGATGTTGATGATGAGTAATGTTATAAAAAAAGAACGCCTTAACGTTCTTTTTCTCTAAATCTCTATTTGAGTTTCTACCTATATTTCTACTTCAGCTCCTAACTGAAAATGGCAACTCGAAAGTTAAAACTTCACTCTCCAGCCCTCTTTTCCTTTCATTGTCTCAATCTCTTCTGGATCTTCACTTGTTCCATTTTTATAATGAACCTGGAAAAGCACTGTCGCTTCTGTCTTATCTTTATTATATTCCACATTATTGAAGGTGATATCTTTCAAGCCCCCTTGTGAGTCATAATAGTTTTTCCCTTCTTCAGCAAGTAATGATAATTTCTCTTGAACGACTGCCTTGCCCAAAGCCTCTTCTGGTGTATTGGCTTCATCAGGAATATAGACAATATTTGTCCAATTAGAGGCATCACCTGTTGCAAACATCTCTACAAATTGGCGAACAGCGCCCTCTGGAGAATCCTTATCCGCTGTACAAGCCGTTACAATGAGTGCAACAATTAATGCTGTAAAAAAATACTTCAATTTTTTCATAAATTTTATTCCTTATCATTTAAAGGGAATTGATCACTTGGAACTTGACCATTTGAGAATTAACCACTTGAGCAATGATCATTTAGAAAATAATCATTTCAATGGGATTATCTACAATGGGGTTTAATTGGGCAAATATCATACTAATTTTTGATTATAACCTGATCTTTAAAATTTAGATTGTCAATATAATAAGCAAAAACAGACAGATTCGCTAAAAATGATAAAGATCAATACTATCAAGTTATTAAGAATCGCTTTCATATTCGCCCATTTTTATGATGCCCTCTTAAGATCCTTTCTTAAGATCCTTTCTTGAGATTCTTTCTAAGACTTCTTTATCAAATTTTTTATAGAACGCTTTAGATCTTTATAGAATCCTTTATGGGTCCTTCACTCAATTCTTTATGAAAATCTAAAAACCTCCAAATACGGTGTTTCACTATCTCGGCAGATGAATGATCAACTTTTCAGCAACAAAAATACTTGTTTTTTTACGAAAATAGATTATCATCTTTCCTCATAGTTCATTGCATGCTCAAGCAGCGACAGAGCGCCAAATAGGCAATTCAAAATGTCTTGACAAGCAATAAAGACAATGTATAATTAACGGCTTATGCGAGCGTGGCGAAATTGGTATACGCGCTAGACTTAGGATCTAGTGGTTCATCCGTGAGAGTTCGAGTCTCTCCGCTCGCACCATATTGAGTTATGGTGATAGAGATCACCTTAATAAGTTGAAGAAGGTGCTTAAATGAGCACCTTTTTTTATATTTTCAATTTTAGAATTCAATCTTAGAATCGGGTATATAATTATGTCAGTAGAAACATTAGAAGGCCTCAAACGCCGCGTCGTTATTGAGCTTGATGCAGAGCAAGTTGAGAAAGATATCGAATCACGTCTTAAAGAGTTAGCACGTCGCGTTCGCGTTGATGGATTCCGCCCTGGTAAAGTGCCAGTTAAAGTTGTGCGTAATATGCATGGCGCTGAAGTTGAAAATGAAGTAATCGGCGAAGCGATTGGTAAAAAGTATCAAGCAACCATTACTGAACTTAAACTAGAGCCAGCAGGTCAACCTGTGATTGATCGCCCATCAGAAGAGAATAAATACTCTTTCACTGCTGAGTTTGAAGTGATGCCCGAAGTTAAGCTAGACAACCTTGACAAGCTCGAAGCAGTTAAGTTTGAAGCTGAAGTAACAGATGCTGATCTTGAAAATATGCTCAAAACACTTCAAAAGCAGAGCCAAACTTGGAAAGAGAGCGATGAAGCAGCAAAAGTTGAAGATCGCGTTAACATCAACTTTGTAGGTCGCGTTGATGGTGAAGAGTTTGAAGGCGGTAAAGCTGACAACACTCCATTAATCTTAGGCTCTAACAGCATGATTCCTGGTTTTGAAGATCAGATCGTTGGTATGAAAAAAGGTGAAACTAAAACGATTAAGGTCACCTTCCCTGAAGATTACCAAGCAGATCATCTTGCAGGTAAAGAAGCTGAGTTTGATATCACGGTAAATAGCGTTGAAGTTGGTGAATTACCAGAAATTGATGCAACATTTGCAGAGCGTTTCGGTATTGCTGACGGTGATGTTGAAAAACTTCGTTCAGAATTGCGTAAAAATATGGAGCGTGAATTAAATAACGTTATCCATAACCGCTTCAAAGCTTCTGTTTTAGAATCACTTGAGAAAAACCATGAGTTAGAAGTTCCACAAGTAATGGTTGTCTCAGAAGCACAAGCAATGGCGCAACAATCAAACTTCCCACAGCCACGTAGCCAAGAAGAAGCAAATCAATTAATGGAATTGATTACACAGATCTTCTCAAAACAGGCGGAGCAAAAAGTTCGTTTGAGCCTTCTTGTTAGCAAATTTATTGAAGATAACAAAATCACGCCGGATGAGAGCTATGTTGATAAGCGTTTAGACCTTATCGCTTCAACTTATGAAGATCCAGCAGAAGTGATTGAGCACTTCAAAAAAGATCAAAACAGTATGCAAAATATCCGCAATATCGCATTAGAAGATCAAGTGGTTGATCTTTTAGCTGAAAAAGCGGCAGTTGTTACTGAGAAGAAAACTTTCGATGAGCTTATGAACCAAGCTCAAAGATAAGTAACGCATTCATGAAATAGCCCCATCTATTGAGATCATCATTGATATTATCGGTCGTTGGGGTTATACTAGTGAATTGGTGTTCTTAATACATTTCGTATAAGAACAATTTATTTTAACCTATTATTAATTGAGGTGATGTTCAATGCCTTCCGTCAAAATTCGTGAGAATGAACCATTTGACGTTGCTATGCGTCGTTTTAGACGTGCTTGCGAAAAAGCAGGTATCGTATCTGAGGTGCGTGCACGTGAGTACTATGAAAAACCGACCGCTGAAAGAAAGCGTAAGAAGGCTGCGGCTCAGAAACGCCATTACAAACGTATAATGCGCGAATCTAACCGTAGAATCCGTTACTACTAATCGGATAAGTACTGGTTTCAAGATTTATCTTTAAAGCAGTACATTATCAAGTAACGATAAAACCCTAGATATTCTTATCTAGGGTTTTTTATATGGTTATATATATTTATATGGTTATATATCAGGGTATGTTATATATAAGATATAACTATTTCGATAAGAGATGATAAGAGAAGTAGTTATAAAATTTAAAATGAAAAATACAAAATAAAAAACGAAAATTTATTTTTATTTAGTGTTCACATTTTAGTGTAATGGTAGCATTACATAATGATAGGATAACATGATGAGAGTACAGGATTAGTTATAATATTAATCCCTATATTTTAACTCTATATGTATTCCTATACCCTGCCCCTATACCGAAGTCTTTATTAAAAGAGCAAGAATAAAATGATTAAACGTCTTTTTTTATTAACCACCATTACCCTACTGATCTTAAGTGGTTGCGCCGCAAGTGGTGGGAGCGCATCGGTTCAAGGAAGAAATGATGCCGGCCCCCATCTCTATGGTCGCATCGGCGTTGGATACTCTATTTAAGAGAGCTTTTAAGGGAGCTCTTTTTTGGGCCTTGCTTTCTGGATCGGCACAATTGCGTTGGTCACTTTGATTGTAGAGATTAACTTCCCACTCTTCTCTGAGTAGATATTAACATCCCATACATGACTTCTACCTCCTTTATGGAGGAGATCCGCTTTAGCAACCACCGTATCACCAATACTTGCCGAAGAGAGATGACTTGCACTAATCTGCATCCCTACACATGCCTCATCAAGGGGCAATATTGCAAAAGAGCCAATCCCCCCGACAGTCTCTGCCAGAGCAATTGTCGCGCCACCATGAAGATACCCCATCGTCTGTTGAAGCGCTTCAGTTACCGGCATCTTCGCCTCTGCATACTTTTCACTAAGCTCGACCATCTCGATGCCAAGCGTCTTCAATAGATTTTTACCTTGATAGCCATTAACACTCTCTACGGTTCTTTCCCCAGTCATATTTACTCCTTTTATCTGCTTGTTTGATACTTGTTTGTTATAATAACAAGAAGTTTATATTCTCATTTTTTGTCGATCAAGGAAAGGTCTCGTATGAATATCCAAATTTGGTCTGATTTTTCATGCCCATTTTGTTACATCGGAAAACACAATTTAGAACAAGCCATTATGCAGCTTAGCGAAGAAGAGATGGCTCAGATCAAAATTCAATATCGCAGCTTTGAACTTGCGCCAGATGCTCCGCTCTATACAGAGGAATCTTTAGCGGAAGTTTTAGCTGAGCGCTATCAGACAACTGTTGAAAAAGCGAAAGAGATGACGATCAATACAGCAGGCATGGCGGCAACTGTCGGCCTTACGATCAACAATGATAAGATCATCCCTACTAGTACATTTTTAGCTCATCAGTTCCTCCACTATGTCGCCAATCAAGCTCCTAGTAAGATTAAAGCTTGTGCTGACCTTCTCTTTAAAGCTTACTTTGAAGAGGGCGTTAACCTAAGTGATATGGTAGCATTGATTGAGATTGCCGATAAATTGAAGCTCAATATTAGCGATGTCAAACAAGCATTAGATGATGAAACCTATGTTAATGCAGTACGTGATGATGAAAAGATCGCCCACCGTATCAATATTCAGAGTGTTCCCTTCTTTGTAATCGATAATGAGATTGCAATTCAAGGCGCACAAAAAGTGGAGGATTTTCATGAATTTATTGTGCAATATCTCAATGATAAGAAGAATCAACCTTTAGATGCTTAAGTAAAAATCGATATCGATCTAATACAGCAACCCTCTTATAAGGAGTTATACCATGGAAATAGTTTTAATCGGTTTATTAGCGCTTCTCATTATCTGTTACATAGTTTCGCTCTTCCTCTTAACCAAAGAGGGTGTTAAAAAACTATGGATGTCACTCTTTCTCCTCACTTATGTTGTTGCCGTTGTCGCTCTTGTTGTGCTTCACTTTAAAACAGGGTTACTCGCATCGATTAAAGATATGTCGGAACTCTACTTTGCGTACTCCGTTATCACAATCCTTCTTCTTTTAGGTCTAATTAATATCTGGGTCTTCAAAGGTGTGATTATCCGTGTCTTTAGAGGTAAAGATCTCACATTTGCTGACACTGCCGATCAAGAGAAGAAAAAATAGGTTCTGTAGATTCAATTAGCAAGAGATGCAAAATCTCAAGAACTAACCATAAAATAGAAGCCGAGAAATTATTATCTCGGTTTTCTACTTTATAATATCGACACTAATAGAAGGTAGAGGGAGATCTATGAGTAAATCCCATGAAAAGATGCAGAAGGCACCTGCTTATTTTGCAATCAATTTCACTGGTAGAATTGGGCGACTCGAGTTCGCAAACCGTTTTGCAACCTATCTCGTTTTGGCGATTATTATCTACTGTTTCTACTACTTTGTGATTGAACAGGGGATCTTTTCACTGACGGAATCAGCGGATAAATCGATCGATATGACACAAACATTAGGGCGAATTATCTTTCATGCCGGCTTTATTGGGGCGGTTATTCTCCTCAATATTCGTGCCGTTGTAATGCGTCTGCATGATATCAATCTCTCCGGTTGGTGGGCGACGCTACTCTTTATCTTTCCCTATTCCTTAGAATTGATCATTATTATGATGCCGATGACATTAGAGAAGACGTTCTACTACACACTCTTCTTTATGCTGATCTCTTTAGCGCTACTAATTCGCCTCTTCCCCTTCATTATGCCGGGAAGCTCCGTTGCCAATCGTTATGGCATGCCAATTCCTCGGGGAAAGCCTTACGGCTTGATTCTTCTCTTGATCTTTGTAACTGTCGGAAGCTACTTCCTCTACCAATATATTACGCTACAAACGATCACTATTACTTTCCTCTATGCCGCTGTTTAATAGATCATTAAAAAATAGAAGCTGAACGCTGCCGGATCTTACCATCGCGAACTTCCAACAATATCGCGCCGGCAGAAGCGATTCTTTATCGCTGACACTGACCATTAGCTTCAAATAACGAGGATCTCCTTGGCGCTGAAAGCAGCAAATAGCGGGCATGCACCGGTGAAAAGAGCGAAATGGTCGATTCTCGCCCTTCCATAATCATTCTTATTTGTTAAAACAACAAAGGTTAATGAGTTGCCGGAGATCACCACTGCGTTCTTCCAAAAGTTACATGCCGGCAAGTATCGCTACCTGAACGGTTAATCCTTCTGAAATAAAAAAGCTGATATCTCAAGAGAATAATCTCTTAAAATATCAGCTTCGCTATAGACTATTTTGTAATTCTGATTATCAAATGACCTCAATCAATAGCCATAATACTGCCATAATACTTATTGATCCTAATGCTTCTCTAAACGCTTTTTCACTCTAAAACCGATATAGAGCACGATAATCCAGATCGGTATAACAATCACGGCGTAGACCATATTTCCCGATTGCGTCATCATCACTAAGAGCAATGCTAAAAAGGCTAATGCTATAAAATTACTAATGGGATAGAACGGAACTTTAAAGGTTAAGCTCTTCTCATCGACTTGCTTTCTAAACTTATATTGCACAATAACGATCAAACCCCAAGTGATTGTCGCCGCTGCAACCGCTAAAGACATAATGCGCATAAATGCCCCTTCCGGCACTAAAAAGTTGATCACTACCGCGATTAAGGTACAAAGCGAAGAGAAGAGGATCGCAACAACGGGAGCAGAGTTACGATTGAGCTTCATAAATAATTTAGGGGCATTGCCCTGCTCTGCTAAACCGAAGAGCATCCGCCCGTTACTATAGATACCACTGTTATAGACTGAGATCGCCGCCGACAATACCACAATATTGAAGAATGTTGCCGGAATATTGATCTCCCCTAATGGAGTATTAACAATCCCAAAACCCATCTCTTTGAAGATAATCACGAAGGGGCTTCCATCAGTACCGATCTCATTCCACGGATGAAGAATCATCAACACTGCAATCGATAAGATATAGAAGAGAAGAATACGCCAGATCACCTGCTTAATCGCTTTAGGAATCGATTTTTTAGGATCATCCGCTTCTCCGGCAGTAATACCGATAAGCTCCGTTCCTCCAAATGAGAACATTACAATCACTAAGGAGAGGAGAAACTCTTTAATACCATAAGGGAAGAATCCTCCATGTTGCCAGAGATTCGCAATAGAAGCGCCATCAGTGCCGGTAAGAATCAGATAAGCCCCTAACGCAATTAGTAAGATAATGGCCAATACTTTCACTAAAGCAAACCAAAACTCAAACTCCCCATAGATACGGATCGAAAAGAGATTAATAATTGTGATAATGATCAAAACCGTCAATGAAGAGACCCAAAGTGGAATATCGGGAAACCAGACTTGAATATAGATTCCGATTACCGAAAGCTCCGCCATACTGACCAATATATAGAGAAACCAATAGTTCCAACCAGCTAAGAATCCGGGAAATTCGCCCCAATATTTATAAGAAAAGTGGCTAAATGCGCCGGCGACAGGCTCATGAGTCGACATCTCGCCCATCATCGTCATAATAAGATAGATAATAAATCCACCCAATAGATAGGCCAATAGAATTGCCGGCCCTACTAGTGCAATCGATTCTGCCGAGCCATAAAATAACCCCGTTCCAATTGCACCCCCTAAAGCGATCATCTGAATATGACGATTCTTTAGCCCCCGTTTTAACTTTATCTCTTCCTTTCCTGCTACTTGGCTCATGACCTTCTCT
Source organism: Ignatzschineria cameli (assembly GCF_003121895.1). GTDB lineage: Bacteria > Pseudomonadota > Gammaproteobacteria > Cardiobacteriales > Wohlfahrtiimonadaceae > Ignatzschineria > Ignatzschineria cameli. The sequence goes on along the minus strand of NZ_QEWW01000001.1, from coordinate 366,714 downwards.
CTTAAATCGATGCTCAATGTTAAGTGCCACCATCTCCTAAATCAAAAATGGGGCGAAATCTAAGGTAGTATATCAACTTTACCCCAGCGGGGTATAAGCTTCTTCCCGGCATCGAGATGATTGATCTGCTTAGATTAAAGCATCAGCTATCGGCTCTTTAAATTCTCTCTCGCTTTGATAAGATTTTATCGTGTAAATAACCTATATTGAGAGATAGAGTAGTACTTTCTACGAAAAAGAAGTATAAAAGTCTCTTCAAGCTCATTGGATAATTAATTGGATAATACGCATTGAATAATGCGTAATTAGATAACAAGCAATAGAATAAAAGTATTATTAACAGGTGTCGTTCGATATCAAATATAGTATTAAAAGTAGTGTCAAAAATGATGTTAAAAATAATGTTGAAAGAAATATCAGCGACAGATAACAGTGTAGATAGAGGATAAAAAATAAATGATGATCGGTATTATTGGTGCGATGGCGCAGGAAGTCTCCCTTTTAGCGAGTATGATCAACAACCCTCAGAAGCAGATAATTGCCGGTGTTGAGTTTATTCAAGGAGAATTACAAGGTCATCAAGTTGTTCTTCTTCGTTCCGGCGTTGGCAAAGTACAAGCAGCGATGGCAACGACTCTGCTCCATGAACATTATAAACCTTCGCTCATTATCAATATCGGTTCTGCAGGTGGCTTAATTTCCGGCATGGAGATTGGAGATATTATTATCTCAAGTGAGAGTGGCCATCATGATGTGGATCTCTCCCCTATTGGCTTAGAGCCAGCGGTACTCCCCGATCTACCTAAAACTTTTCCCTCCGATCCTAAGCTTATCGCATTGGTAGAAGATGCTCTTACAGAGCTCGATATCAACTCAAAAATAGGGCTTATTGCGACCGGTGATGCCTTTATTGCCGATCAGAAGCAGGTCGCACAGATCAAGGCGATCTTCCCTAATGTTTTAGCTGTTGAGATGGAAGCGGCAGCTATCGCACAAGTTGCTCACCTCTATCAAACACCATTTATCGTAATGCGTGCCCTCTCTGATCTTCCCGATAAAGAGATGCCGATGAGTTTTGTTGAATATCTCGATCTTGCTGCAAAAAACTCAAGTCAAATTGTTCTTAAAGTGTTAGATAAGCTCCCGACTGAAGCTTAAAATTCGTTGCTAAAGGGCTTGAAGGCTTAAACCGTAACCAACAAGCACCAAGCCCAAATGCAAGTAAAAAGAAAGAGAGATATGAAGAGATATAAAGAGATGTAAAGAGAGAAGCATAAAATAAAAAATGCTGATCAGCTCGATCTATTCCGACAATCGATTAACTGCGCTCCCAATGGAGAAAGGCCCAGGGGCGGATATCATAGTAGAGTTGCAACAAACGATGTTCATTTGCAAGATAATAGTCCTCAACTCGGATTCGCTCTAGCGGTGAGAGTGGCCCTAAAGTATGATTGACCGCTTCGATAAATTCCATTAATGAAGGCGCTTGCCGCAGCCGGTGATGATCTGCCGTAATAAAATCGACAGAAACAGAATACCCTTGCTGATAGAGAATATTAAGCGCATAGATATAGGTCGGAAAGCCGATATACTCCCGCTCTAAAAGATCGAGCAATTCACGATTGAGATATCCTTGACGCATTGTCATCGTCATATAGACAGCCCTTTTCGCCTTACTATTGAGCTTTTCAAGTGCCGCTTCTAAATCGGAGACCATCGAGGAGCGAGAAGAGAGCGCAATATCACAAATCGGTACATCACCCCAATCATCCTCCCAAGAGAGAAGAATGGTCTCAATATTGTCGATGCCGGCACTTTTCGCCTTCTCTTCTAAAAGCGCCAACATCTTAGGACTGTGATCAAGTGCGTAGACTCGTTCAACATAAGGCGCCACAGCCAGGGCGATAGTACCACTCCCACAACCAACATCTAAAACACTCTTAATATCCTTAAGCGTCATTTTATTTAGGAATTGTTCACGATAGTCCTCATTACTGCACTCCCCTTCTAAGGCTAATTTCTCTGCCCTTGCATCCCAATCTTCAGCTGTTTTAGGGCGACGCAAAGAGGCTTTCGCATGCTGCCTATAGAGTGCACCAAAATCGATCTCATCAATCATCATCACTTTATCCATCTTTCACTTATCTCCTACTATCAAAAATCTCATACAAACAATCTAAGTACATACTCTACCCTAACATAGCCCTAAGAAAGACCAATAAGCATAAATGGCAATTGCAAAATTTAACATTTTTTGCGCAAAACAGATGGTGATAGCTTTATGAAAAGATAAAAATTTGTGAGCTAAATCAGCTTGGGTAGAAATTGATCAACATTTTACAAACTCTTTAAGTGTTATTTACAAGAATAGAATCAATAAGTTATAAAAAATCAAGATTCAAAACCGTCCAAATGTTATTCATTCCTATTGGTAAAATGGGTGCATTGCATAGAGACGAGGTCTATAATGATTTTACATTCAAAATTTATTAGGAATCATTAATTATGGCATTTCAAACTGTAAACCCTTATACCAATGAAGTGATTAAAACTTTCGAAAGTGCAACACGTGAAGAGATTGTTTCAGCAATTGGCACAGCAGATCAAGCATTCCATCAGTGGAAAACGCTCCCTGTTGCAGAGCGTGTTGGCTATCTTCAAAAAGCGGCTGATCTTCTTCGTAAAAATGCTGATGAATATGCGAAAGTGATCACTCTTGAGATGGGTAAAATCTTTGCAGAAGCAAAAGGTGAAGTTGAGCTCTCTGCACAGATCTTAGAATATTATGTCCGTCATGCTGAAGAGCAATTACAACCACGTAAATTACCTGTTATGGATCCTGCAGAAGGTGATGCTGAGTTAGTTTATGAGCCATTAGGTGTTCTTCTTGCTATCGAGCCTTGGAACTTCCCCTTCTATCAAGTTGCACGTATTCTTGCACCACAACTCTCTGCGGGTAATACGTTGATTCTTAAGCATGCATCAAATATTCCACAATGTGCCTTAGCATTTGAACAATTGATGAAAGATGCCGGTCTTCCAGCGGGTGTTTTCCAAAACCTCTTTATTGAACATGAAGATGTTGAGCTTGTATTAGCAGATCCACGTGTTTGTGGCGTTGCTTTAACAGGTTCTGAATTTGCAGGTTCTGCCGTTGCACAAGTTGCGGGTAAGCATCTTAAAAAAGCAATTATGGAATTAGGTGGCGCAGATGCATTTGTTGTATTAGATGATGCTGATATCGATAAGACTGTTGCTTGGGGTGTATTTGGTCGTCACTGGAATGCAGGCCAAGTTTGTGTCTCTTCAAAACGTATGATTCTTGATGCAAAAATCTATGATGAGTATTTAGAAAAGTATACTGCCGGCGTTGCGGCTTTAAAAGCAGGCGATCCGATGGATCCTACAACACAACTTGCCCCTCTCTCTTCACAACGAGCAAAAGATGGTCTTTTAAAACAGATCGAAGAGGCAGTAAAACATGGTGCGATTGCAACTGAAGTAGGTCCGAAAGTACCAGAACAAGGCTGTTTCGTTCAACCAACAATCCTAACAAATGTAACGCCTGATAACCCAGCATACTACCAAGAGTTCTTCGGTCCTGTATCGATGATCATTAAAGCAGAAGATGAAGCTGATGCGATTCGCATTGCTAATGACTCACCATTTGGTTTAGGTGGATCAGTATTCACTTCAGATAATGAGCGTGGCCGTCGTGTTGCAAACCAAATCTCAACAGGAATGGTATTTGTTAACCACCCAACCATGGTTAAAGCAGATCTCCCATTCGGTGGTATCCGCCGTTCAGGATATGGTCGTGAATTGATCGACTTAGGTCTTAAAGAGTTCGTTAATATCAAACTCGTTGATGTTGTCGATATCGACGCTCCATTCTAATCAAGCATTAATCATTTAATTGCTGATTAAGACTTGATCTCTGATAAAAAATATCAGATTAAACCTAAAAAGAAGGCCGTTATATTAACGGCCTTTTTTCTATCTACTTGCCCCAAATGCTACTGTACCAAAGCATCGACGGACTCCTTTTCCGCCGAAACTTTAAACTGCCTGTGCGACAGCGAACGAAGGGAAAGGCGAAAAGCCCTACCCGCCAAATTTCTAAGCTGCCTGTGCGGCAGCGAACGTCAACGCTCTACAGCTACAGAATCAGGAATTTTTCTAAGCTGCCTGTGCGGCGGTTAACTTGGAGACTCTTTAGTAGTGAGAAAGATAATATTTCTAAGCCGCCTGTGCGGCGGTTAACAAATTTATATTGAAGTTAGCCGACCCTAATATTTTCTAAGCCGCCTGTGCGGCGGTTAACCTCTTCTACAACCGCGGAAGTTTTATCCGCAATTTCTAAGCCGCCTGTGCGGCGGTTAACCTTGGGTGAAAGGGCTTATTGAAGGTGATCAATTTCTAAGCCGCCTATGCGGCGGTTAACTTGACCGCTGCGGTTAAATTGCCGATCTGATTTTTCTAAGCCGCCTATGCGGCGGTTAACGATTCTGCTGTATCAATTCTTAACTTTCTTTTTTTCTAAGCCGCCTATGCGGCGGTTAACGGCAATGAAGATGTCTTCTCTTGTGATACGTGTTTCTAAGCCGCCTGTGCGGCGGTTAACGGCGGCCATCGCTCGGTTGCGCCGGCGTACGTTTTCTAAGCCGCCTGTGCGGCGGTTAACTATCGCCGAGAGTTGCCGGCTCAGGAAAGTTTTTTCTAAGCCGCCTGTGCGGCGGTTAACGATGGGATAGATTTTATTAAGTCATTCGATGATTTCTAAGCCGCCTGTGCGGCGGTTAACACTACCGCCTTCGATCTTCTCGATATTAGTTATTTCTAAGCCGCCTGTGCGGCGGTTAACTTATACGGTAACGATTGTATCTAATGAATGGTTTTCTAAGCCGCCTGTGCGGCGGTTAACCAGAAAGGCCGACAGCGAGCTGTGGTTCACATTTTCTAAGCCGCCTGTGCGGCGGTTAACGTAGCCAGGTATCTATATTGGTTGACGGCGAATTTCTAAGCCGCCTGTGCGGCGGTTAACCGCATTACCCACACACCAAGTCATCAAGCGTTTTTCTAAGCCGCCTGTGCGGCGGTTAACGATCGAGAGGAGATAAGAATTGATTGCTATTATTTCTAAGCCGCCTGTGCGGCGGTTAACGCTCAAATGATTGGCTAAATTTAAGCCCGTACTTTCTAAGCCGCCTGTGCGGCGGTTAACGTAGCCAGGTATCTGTATTGGTTGACGGCGAATTTCTAAGCCGCCTGTGCGGCGGTTAACCGCATTACCCACACACCAAGTCATCAAGCGTTTTTCTAAGCCGCCTGTGCGGCGGTTAACTGCCCACAACTATGCCCGACGTGGCAACCATGTTTCTAAGCCGCCTGTGCGGCGGTTAACCAATTGATGCTGAAGCTATCAGACAATGAATGTTTCTAAGCCGCCTGTGCGGCGGTTAACCAAGCACGCGATAGAAGGGATAATCTTTCGTTTTTCTAAGCCGCCTATGCGGCGGTTAACTTCATACTCTTCCGGCTCTTCATGAAATCTCATTTCTAAGCCGCCTATGCGGCGGTTAACCAGGTAAAACAACTTTTGAAGGAGCTTCAGCATTTCTAAGCCGCCTATGCGGCGGTTAACCTCTTTCTGTGTATCTTCTCGAAGCTTTGCAATTTCTAAGCCGCCTATGCGGCGGTTAACAGCTCCGCTTTGATTGCTTCTAACATAGGATATTTCTAAGCCGCCTATGCGGCGGTTAACCATAGATTACGCACAATCTTCGAAAGCGAAGATTTCTAAGCCGCCTATGCGGCGGTTAACTTCCTTCCACTATCCAGATCTCATCAGCTTTATTTCTAAGCCGCCTATGCGGCGGTTAACATTCGTTATATGTTGATAGCGAAAGATGCACCTTTCTAAGCCGCCTATGCGGCGGTTAACGATACTATAAGAGGTTTTCTGGCCTACCTTAATTTCTAAGCCGCCTATGCGGCGGTTAACACAGATCACCAAGCTAAGTCAGAGAGCATCAATTTCTAAGCCGCCTATGCGGCGGTTAACTCTTTGCAGCAGATCGGCGGGAAGACAGTTGCTTTCTAAGCCGCCTATGCGGCGGTTAACCACCTCTATTTATAGTTCTCGTGTATGAAATATTTCTAAGCCGCCTATGCGGCGGTTAACGCTCACCTATGGAGCATATCCGCAATCGATTTTTTCTAAGCCGCCTACGCGGCGGTTAACTTATTAAGAGCGCAGAAGCAGCTGCACAAAAATTTCTAAGCCGCCTATGCGGCGGTTAACTCTGGCAAGCGCCGAGCGTCTAAGGGGTAAAGTTTCTAAGCCGCCTATGCGGCGGTTAACTTGCAGTCTACCGTCCAGAGGCTTTCGTTAAATTTCTAAGCCGCCTATGCGGCGGTTAACTTATCTCTTTCTATTAAAACCTTTTTCAAATCTTTCTAAGCCGCCTATGCGGCGGTTAACACAGATCACCAAGCTAAGTCAGAGAGCATCAATTTCTAAGCCGCCTATGCGGCGGTTAACATAAGCGAGAGGCAGTATTATGATGCTCTCGATTTCTAAGCCGCCTGTGCGGCGGTTAACTGCCCACAACTATGCCCGACGTGGCAACCATGTTTCTAAGCCGCCTGTGCGGCGGTTAACGTACCATACCAAAAGACCAAACCACAAACCATTTTCTAAGCCGCCTGTGCGGCGGTTAACAGCAGTTGAGAGATAGGGATTGCCATCTGGGTTTTCTAAGCCGCCTGTGCGGCGGTTAACCTTCCCGGCGCAAGCGATATGAATCGTATTGATTTCTAAGCCGCCTGTGTGGCGGTTAACGCATCACGGGTTTTAACGCTGAAGGACATTGCTTTCTAAGCCGCCTGTGCGGCGGTTAACATTTTCCGGCAGATCTCTTTTGCAGCTATCTATTTCTAAGCCGCCTGTGCGGCGGTTAACCCGGCGTTATCTCTGTACCAGATTGCAGCGGCTTTCTAAGCCGCCTGTGCGGCGGTTAACGGGTAATCCACAATTGCTCGAGCGAGCCAATCTTTCTAAGCCGCCTGTGCGGCGGTTAACGTGATTATGCAAACCTTGATGCATTAGTGATTTTTCTAAGCCGCCTGTGCGGCGGTTAACCTGTTCTGGCGAATCCTATTGTACTCGTTATTTTTCTAAGCCGCCTGTGCGGCGGTTAACATCCTGGATAAAGGGGTTTACCATCGACGAGCTTTCTAAGCCGCCTGTGCGGCGGTTAACGCAAGACAATGCAGGGATGTCGAGCAAGATTCTTTCTAAGCCGCCTGTGCGGCGGTTAACCAAGCGTAGCTCACGTTTGCGGTTTCTCGTTTTTTCTAAGCCGCCTGTGCGGCGGTTAACTTAATCAATATCATATGCGCCCACAAGGCGGTTTTCTAAGCCGCCTGTGCGGCGGTTAACTAAATGCGATCGTATCTGCTATCGATCTGTCCTTTCTAAGCCGCCTGTGCGGCGGTTAACCAACTGAAACAGTTAACGCAATTCAGAGTAGCTTTCTAAGCCGCCTGTGCGGCGGTTAACTAAATGCGATCGTATCTGCTATCGATCTGTCCTTTCTAAGCCGCCTGTGCGGCGGTTAACTGCAAAACAGCATGTAAGCACGCTAGACAGTATTTCTAAGCCGCCTGTGCGGCGGTTAACTTAGCCTGGTGGGAATCAAACCCACATCTCAGTTTCTAAGCCGCCTGTGCGGCGGTTAACACACGACTTTTTGGCCGTTAACTGTTGCTTCGTTTCTAAGCCGCCTGTGCGGCGGTTAACTAGAGAGATAAAAAAAGGTAGGATTAATGGGGTTTCTAAGCCGCCTGTGCGGCGGTTAACACGTTGTAATCATTGCCTGTTAAGCCTGATAATTTCTAAGCCGCCTGTGCGGCGGTTAACGGTTTTAGCCATGCCCTCTGCCCACCGGCGAGTTTCTAAGCCGCCTGTGCGGCGGTTAACTTATGGTTAGAAGCAGATCCTTTCCAACCGTATTTCTAAGCCGCCTGTGCGGCGGTTAACAAAAAGTAAGCTACCACCGCAGGGGGGCATAATTTCTAAGCCGCCTGTGCGGCGGTTAACTACAGATGCTCTGAATCCGAGGGAGAGCGCTGTTTCTAAGCCGCCTGTGCGGCGGTTAACAATTGAGCGCCACGATCTTAAATTCACCGAGCTTTCTAAGCCGCCTGTGCGGCGGTTAACTACATGGCGTGGGGGTACTTGGCGCATGTACGTTTCTAAGCCGCCTGTGCGGCGGTTAACTTTACGAATTTATTCCCACGCGCTCCCATAAATTTCTAAGCCGCCTGTGCGGCGGTTAACTAGAGATAAATCTTCTAGAACGCTCATTATATCCAAATTGTTAAAGAACAGGGATAAAAAAACCCTAATTTTTCTAGATTACTTTTCATGATTAAAAATCAATAAGTTACATCTTAACGAAAAATTAGGGTTATTATCTAATCAGAAAGGTGCATTCTTTTTTAAAAAATAGGAACAGCAGCAGTTTTACTCAAGCCATAACTATCGAATACTCCATGACGTTGATTGCGCTTATCCCAAGAGTGTCGTTTTACCCAAATTGTAAAAGTCTGTCCTGTACTTCCACTTTTCACTTTAAAGTGCGGAATGCCAAAAGGTAAAGAACGCTCAGTTAAAACATATTCACAAACAGCATCACTCCACTTTTCAGGATGACGCTTTTGATAACGTCTCACTTGGCTTTTACTAATTGATTGGGGTCTCCATCTTGAAAAAATGACATAATCATCCACCTCATCTGGAACTCTTTTTATGGAAGTTACTAAAGCATAATCACGAATAAGATGATTTTGACGGATATATTGATCAAATTGCTGAAGCACTTCTGTACTTGCAAAAAGACGAATAATGCCACCTAGCCGCTTATTCAAGTTATAGTTAGGAAACCCTACTCCTACCTTTCCTTTTAGCCCACTTGAAATTAACAAATTATGAATCGCCATCATCAATTCGCTGATAATGAGATCTTCCGTCATCTCTTCTTGGGGTATGGCTTTTAAATCTAAGTAATCTGTAATAATCATACGACCTCCTTAAGATTTACCACCAAAAACTCCACCACGAATTAAGTTAGCTATCACAAAATGCTTCTCATCGAGGGAAATCTCTTTATCTTTTACAATCCAATCTTCGAAGAATTTGTAAAAGTGATTCTTTGCTCTAAAAGCCTCACCCATAGTGGAGACTGTTCCAAATGGCTCTACAGCAATGGGAAATTGTGCATCGTCCATATACCAAGTATCTATTGTTCTAATTGCATTGCCCACTTTCTGTGAATGCATACCCGCGGTATCGTTGGTGCTATAGAGCACTTTACTCTTTGCCCCTTTAGCAGAACTTGCATCTTGTACAAATTCCTGTGATGGGTAGACTTCATGTCCCTCACCAATATATGCAGTTGCAACCACTTTTAGATTTACAAATTGTTCACCTTTCAATCCTTGAGCAATCACTCTCGATAGATGTTCTACATTCTCATCTTTCAAAAACTGTAATAATGGATAATCCTTCACATCTTCAATAGTTATAAATGGATCTGATTCTCCATCCTGATAGATTTCGAGCTGGATATTTCTAGCCGAAACCCTATTTCTCCAAAGCCAACGACCATTAATGATGTTATATGCATAACGATCGGTAAGTGCGGAAAGATTAGTCTCATCTGCCAGATACTCTTCAACTAATGCCATCAACTTCTTCTGAAACTCAGGCTCATTACAACTCCAAGGCTTACCGTTAAATGGGAGAACCTTGAAATTCCATTTCGCAACTAAACTATCTTTATCATTATCGAGTTTTGCGACATCAACTCGCTGAATATTGGCAGAACGTTTATCATTCTCTTTCGCACTTTTGTGAGAGATGGTCCCCAAAACAGTTTTTTCAGTAAGCGATATAGGAGAGGGGCTCTCATCACTTCCTACACGCTTTTGGAAGAAATAGAGATCAGAACAATCAAATTTACGCTCAAAAGCCAATACGCTTGGATAAGTTACTTTCGTCATATTTATCTCCTATGATAAAAAAACAAACTACCTAACATCATGATTTATAAAATAATTACATCAATACAATTTTGTGGAATTTATTCTTGAGGTGAAGCTAATAGATATTGCCCTGCTTCCCTCTCGTTAAACCAAAAATAGTGGGAAAGTGGTAACTTCGCTCTATCCGATACTATTCGATAAGTTAATATCCATTGTCCAAGAGAATAGAGAGGTTCCACGAATTCAGTGGGATATTCCGGCATTCTTATCGCTTTTAATGCATGAGGCTCAAATACTTTGGAGACTGATTGGTATCCCACCATGAGAGGGACAATCCAACCATTCCCTTGTTGTAAAGTTTTAAGTTGCCAGCGGCTATCAATATCTTGAGGAGGTTCATACTGAAGTTTTGCAGTATCGAGCAGAATATCTAAGGCATCTTTCGTCGGATTCTCATCTAATAATTTTCCCATTAGATCTTCCCTTGAGCAGAGGAGATAACCAAAACCAACCTGCTTGATAATCTTCCTTTTCATCTGCTCATCATCCACTTCTGATTCAAGCCAATGGATATCTTCATGAGCTTCAACAACACCGCCGGCAAACCGAGATTGTGATAACCAATGCTTAATGATTGATTTCCCTTGCTGCAATTTCGCTTCATTTAAACTCTCTAACACACTGATTTCAATGACTAAAGAGAGTTTTAAATCAATACGTCCCTCTTCAATAATAGGAGGATTCGCACCTGAGCGGGTTAACGGCGCCTTTCTTTGTAGAAAGGTATAATCTCGACCTGAGTGTTCACGATAAACTTTGGCTTCATACTCGTGCGCTACCAACATCCAGCTTTGATATCGAGCTTCTTGTAGAGGATGGTTATCGCTCTCTCTATCATCGATATCTCTATTTTCTACCTCTTTAATTAAAGCTCTGTTTAAAGCATGAACAAATCCTTCAATGGCCGTTAATGCCGGAAACCCATAAATTAAATTCCCTGAGATTGCATTTGCATCTCGAACTGTAAGGTGATTAAGGACAAGGTAGTAAGTTATCTCTTCAGGTTTAGTATTACACATGTGTCGTCTCCTCACTCAGCAAATTATCAAGGGGGATTAAAGAGCTAAATAGAGTAATTTTCAACATTTTCAGCCATTCTTGATACTCGGTATCTGCAATATTTTGCGAACTCAACAATGAGGAGAGCTTTGGATTCTTTTGAATAACATTGACAATCCACCCCTGGATTCGGCTTGATATCCGTTCAATTTCCATTCGGTTTAATGGCTTCTCCTCAAAGCGAGGATTATCAGGATCTAGCCAATGCTTTTCGACAAGCTCTAAATTATAATCATCACTCCATCCTGCTGCTTTTCGTTGATATTGCTCAATCACTTGAATAATTCGATAAAAAATCGTATCGAGTGCATCTCTAATTTGTAATTTAATATCAATATTAATCTTGTCATGATATTGGATGCGTCTTAAAGCGATCTCTAGCTCTCTGAAAGCATTACGACAATGATACGAAAGTCGACTATCAAAAATAGAGTCACTATCTGGATGAAGATAGTAATTATCTCTTAACTGCCCCGTCGGAGGAAATGAGGGAAGCAGATGATTGCGCCCAAAAAGATTATGGGTATGCAACCCCACATTACGAGGGTGAGCACCCCCTAAATGTATGCGTGCTAAATTTTGGAAATTAAAATATGGTTTTAAATCCTGAAGCTTCTCTGCCCGCAGCTCCTTTTTCTCAGGATCGATTTTCTGCCAATCTTGCCGGGCTTTTCTCGCAGCTTTCATCTCATCGCTATAGCGCTGATTAATTCTCTGATTTGCTTCATAGAGTAAGGCGGATGCATGTAGCGGAATTAGATTATGATATTGCTCATCATCAATGGAATCACACCCATCAACAGGCCAAATAAGCATCTTATTCCAATCGCCATCTACTATCACCTCTTCATCATTAACAAAGATCTCTTTAAGCGCTTTTTGCATCGCTTTTGAGCGCTCTTTATCTTTAGAGAAGAGACCATCAAGGACCTCATCATCTGTCATCAAAAGATCATATAACGATTTATCTTCTGTAATCGGTGCCGTTACAACGCGCATTAAGGTGATTGAAGCGCCATTACCCGTTACATCCAATAATGGTTTCTCAATTGAATGGGTACCAACATAGTGATCAAACTCCTGCCCACTTGGTTTAAAGGTAAAGTTACTTCCTTTGGAGCTAGAATGTACCCCTTTCGAAATATGAGTTCCCGCTTGCAAGCCCGCAGCACGCTCAATATTTTTCTCAAACCACTCTTCTATTGTGTCAGGCGAAATTTTGAGCTCTTTTTCAAAAAAGAGTCTCAGCCGTTCTTTCACAATAGAAGATGTCAATGTTTCCATACAACCTCCTCTTAACCAGGGAAATCAAAATATAAACATATATCAAAATTATCCATATAAAAATTAACTTAACTGCTTTATATACTAGAATGAATATATGCTTTTCCTTTCTCATTATTATATTAAGTCAACCAAAAATAATATTCAACCAAAAAAACTAATAAATGGATATAGAATTTTAGGTTATAAAAAAACCCAGTGCTATAAAACACTGGGTCACCGCCTGTTCGGCGGATAATAAACAAAATAACTACTAAATTTTCTCAGCTGCTTATTCAGCAGTTGGTAGACATTATACTCTACCCCTATGGTAAAACCCTAACCATGGATGGAAATCGAATTGCTTCGTTTGATCTAATTCGATCGTTAAAAAATTAATCGCCGAGGATCGATATGATTTCTTCTTAATCTGCCGGCATATTTTTGCAAACTCCTGCTTTACATCTAATTCTAACCAGCGAGAGACTTGTGAATTCTCCCTAGTAATCTCTAAGGAGTTCTTTGAGGAGACTAATTGCTCATGACTAACTAAATCTCGATCTTCTCCTTCTTGATAGAATTCTTGCAAACTCTCATAAGCAATAAACTTAAAGTCAGCATCTTCAATATCACTGATTTTTCTAATATCGGAAAAAGGAAAATAGATATAACGCCGGTCACTGCCATAACTCTTTCGAAAAGGGGTTTCAGCTTGTAGATCGGCTCGTAGATGCACCGCATATCGTGGGTTCCAAAAGATATTCATCAGATTCTCGGTGGGTTTTCCATCTTTCTTGGGAAAGTACCATGCCCTTAGAACGGTATGCTCTAAATCAGATAGATATCTACATTTAATAATATTATCCTGATTCCGAGCACTTCGCCTGCGCCGTCTTGGAGCAGTTCTATCCTCAGCTACCATCGATTCGCCTTCCGCTTCTATTTTCATAATTCTTGGAATTGAATCTATCACGGAAAGTTCCACTTCTCTAAAGAGAGATTGATAACTATTATCTCCTTGATGTTCTATTAACCGATATTGAGCATTTTCATAGCCAGGTTTTTCATAAGCAATCTTCGTATTTGAAAAACAGCTGCGTAAATTACGATCTAATACACCAACATTCGTCGGTAAGTTATCAATCTTTTCAATTGGATTTTCTGTCTTCCCCTTCTTAGATGAAGTAGAGGGGATAATAGATTGATAAAGTTGCCCTAACTCCCGGTGACGCATAATTCTTCCGGCTAATTGAATTAGAGAACTCATTGCTGATGGTTCACTAATTGCCCAATTAAGATCGATATCTCTTCCAACTTCAATCACTGGCGAAGCAATAATAAGAAAAATATGATGTTGAGCAGGATGGGCAATCAATGCCTCTTTGATCTCAGGCTGCATAAAGAGCTGCTCTGGAACCTTACGGTTAAAGAGTCGATCAAGGATCTTCTCTAATTGAGAGCGAAGTAATAACAGTTGCCGTGCATGATAGGGAACAATATGGAGATGAGTATCTTTCGGCAGCGATAATTCAAAAAATGCTCGAGTCAATGACAAAATATGGCGAATATTGGCAATTCTTAAAACCCCACAACTTAAATCCATCGGTTTCAATAGAATATTTTCTCTATCTGGTAATTCTATTATACGTTGAGCCTTAAGAACTTGTGTTTGTAACCACTCTGGAATAGGCTCACTATTATTATGATGCATCTCTATAATCGAGGGTAATAATGAGGCGGCTAATTGTTGATAATCTTCACTATTTGCGCTACAAGTCTTCGGGGAAAACTCAAATGGAATAAGCTCTCCTCGGCGCATAGGTCGCGCTAATCGCATAGATTCAAGCGCCCTTACCCGAGATGAGACAAAATCATTATGGTGCTCCATAAACTGCACGCGCGTATGATCAATATTAAACGTTTCCGACTTCTCTACATTTAATTCATACTCTTTTAACTCATCTTCCAAATCACTCTCAATTAACGCTACATCAATGACGGTTGATTCACACTTAAACTCATCAAACCAAGCAACCAATACTTTGCCATTCTCATCACTTGTATCTGCTAAATTTTGTTTCTGCCATAATCGATAACCTTGACTATAAGCTTCAAATAACCCCGCAATCAGATCCGGTGCTAATGTTGCAGAAGAGAGCATAATTCTACTTCCTAATACTCCGGCAAGGTAGATTAAGCGCGTTACAGCATAGAGATCTTCGGGACTAAAATCATCCACTTCATCCAAAATAAGATCAGAAGTCAATAGCCGTAAAATAGGGACAATATGCTTACCGCCACGCATTGTTTCGGTAGCAGGTATCAGATGATCAATTGTGGTAGCTACAATCGGAGAGTAGAGTAGTTTCTGCGCTTTCTGATCTGATATAGCAACACCCAGATCCTCTTCAGTTAAGGCTGTATCATATCCACCTAACACATCCCCTTCAACAAGTGCAGTCAAAGACTCACTCCCTTGATTTGCATATTGTGCTTCCACTTGAGACATTTGAGAATCATCCTCATCAATCTGCAATGAAGTGTGCTCAGAATTATTCGAAGCCATTTGCTGACTCTCTTTCGCTTTTAAAGCATAGAGTTCCGAGACACCAACACCCCCCACTAAAGTCGCAATCTCATAATCTGAGAGTGTTAAGTCCTCTTTAAGCTTCTCCCCTGTTTGCAGGGTTAACACACGAAGCCCTAAAGCAATCGTCAATCTCGATCTTCGCTGTTCGCTTTGAAGCGAATTCATAATTTTGACATTACCAAGCGTCTTACCATGCCCGGTTGAAGCCATATTAATGCCAAAGAATCCCTCTGTTTCTGATTGTAAATTAAGCCTCCTTGCCAATTGCGTTGCGGAATCTTGCCAAATAAACTTAGTAAGGTGTTTAGGCGTACGACTCTTCATTAAGAGAGGCTTCTCTTTCAAAAAAGGCAACTCTTGCCGTAGAAAAGGGAGTTTACGAGCAAAATTAGAAGCTTGTCCGGCAACTCCTGTTAAATGACGTGCTAATGTCTGATTAGGTTCTTGATTTTCACGGCTAAATGTATTGGCGATCAATGGTAATGCGCGATAAAGATATTGATCTCCTACCTGTTCAAAAAAGCGCAATCCTAGGCTTGATCTTACAGAAGAGTAAGTATGATCTGCTAATATCAAAGTTGTACGGCTTAAATAGAGTATAAATGGAGAAAGAAGCCCTTGACCACGCTCATATAGAGATAATAGTAATGCTTGTGAAGCCCAATATTTTAGCGCATCACTCCATCCTTTAAACTGCTTCGTTAACTCAGGCGTAACACGTTCTGGATCAGTTAAAATATGCCAAAACTTCAAATCATTCTCGGCACTATTTCTAACCCATCCCTTCATTGCCCGTAACTCTGCAAAGAATTTCTTTCGTGTTATCCAGATATTTTGCTTCTTTCCTCTCTCTTCAACAGAGGCTAAAGGGAGCTTATGATGAGAGACAATCAACCAAGAAAGAAGCTGAATCAATGGTTGATCAGGAATCGTCACATGATCAAAATTTTGCTCTTCTAACTCCCGAAAAAGTTCATCATCCCACTCAAAATGGGCTAGACGCTCTAATGCTTCTAAATCTGTTTGGCAATCTTTAATAATCAACAAAAAGAGTTGCAAGGAGAGCCATTCATGCCGATAAGGGTCTATAGCTTGCCCGCCAGGCCGCAACTTCTCTTGAAACCCAATAGTTGCTTTACCAAGATCATGTAATAACGCGGCTAACGTAGCTACAATCTCAATGGTTCGTCCATCTCTCCACTGAATCTCATCTTGAGGATTAACACGACGTTTAGTTCGATTTGTGGGTACTCTCCCCCGCTCATTAAATGTATAGGGTCGTCCTACCGTCCAAAGGAGCTCTGTGTGATTTTTACTTCGAATCCAAAAACAAGCAATGGCACTATTTTTACGAGCCGTTTTACGCAATAGACGATGAACTGTTTTCAGGCCTTCCATCGTCATCGCTGTTTGCCAAGTACGACGCCCTGTTCTCTCGGCAAACTGATCTAAAATTTTTCGAGTCTCATTAAGTGCTTTACCACTACATTCAGAGATAAGCAGTACATTCATTTTTTCTCCTCATATTGATAATTAGCGATCTCTTTAAGTACCTCAAAAATATGATCTAATACCTCTAAACTTCGAAACACCTCTATCACTTTCTCTCTAAATTCACGTTCATTATCTCCTGAAAGTGCCGATATAAAAGCTAAAGGTAAAACAATTCCATCTTTAATAATGTCTGCTGCATCGAAGACTAACCCACCCCTACGCGTTTTTCCATGTAAAATCGATAATCCATGAGGCAAGCCTAAAACCCAACAGGCAGTTGCACCAAGGCCGTATGCTAAATAATTTCCATGATCTAAAAAACGATTGGTAGGATCTTTTTTTCGATAATCGCTATCTGTTGAATCTCTGCGAAAGCTTGCTTCATTTAAGGTTGCTTGATTCGAAAAATAATAGAGTTTCTTCGTTAAACGACCCTCTGTCAAAAGTAGTTCTTGAGTATTTGAACATTGTTCTATTTCACGCTCATAGTTTTCTACAGCTTCTTTTAGCAGGTTAATATTGAATTCCCAGGAATGTTTCTGCCACATCTTGAGCGTGAACTGCAACCTCGCTTTTTGAAGGAGTTTAGCTGCTTGTAAGCGTTTATCATCATCAAACCAAAACTGACACCATGCTTGTAGATACTCTGTCGGACGATATTCTGATTGAGGAGAGAAAAAATGACATGCTATCTCAGGCTCTGTACCTGCTAATAGTGGTGTTCCACCATTTCCAGAAAATCCAATCATTACACCTGCTTTTACTAAATCCCGAACAGCCGCTTGGGTAATTGATGTTCCAATTCCCAATAATAAGCAGCTCGTATTCGCAATAGGAATATTATAATAGAGTGCTTCCTTACCTCGATCGGTCACATACTCTACGCGCCCACCATTAACTAGCACTCGACAATATTCCAAATAATAGATATTCGCACGCTTCGAATGAAGAATCGCTTTCAAATCAGAACCATGTAGATAATCCATAATTAACCTCTACCTAATCGCTTCATTTTTAAGGAGGTATAACAAGATGCATTGTAAGATGCATTACTAGATACAATAAAATAATGCTTGATACCCTCTATTCTCACAATAACAAAAAATAGATATATTGTATTAACAAATATCATTATTAAAATAATAAATCCTATAAAAGTCATAAAATAATAGAAGTCATAGAAGTCATAAAACCACAAACTTTATGATCAATGACGCCATTATGATTCAATTTTATAAATTTCTACCAACCGCAAATTTGTCTTTTTAGGGTAAGTTTACGAATAAAGCTGTTAGGAGAGCGCCTAGATAGAGCGGTTGATTTTTGAGATAAAAAAAGAGTAACTCCGAATTAATCGAAATCACTCTTATTATCTCAACTGATGATTGTCTTATTGAAAAAAGTAGCTCTTCTCCTAAAGCAGAAGATCAGCAATAAAGGCTGAGCCTAAGAAGGTGCCGGTGAAGGTTAAAAGTGCAACAATTGCGATCTTGATTCCTGACTTTTTAAAAAGATCCACTTCACGTTTTGAAATTGCAATACCTGCATAGGCCAATGCCGGGGTGATAAGTGGTAAGAGCCCTAACTTCTCTGTCATTATGACTAGATGATCTGCCGTTGGCATAAAGGGAAGCCCGAAGAAGATCGCAAGAAGGGAGATCCATGCAATTGCCGGAATCTTAATCGGAATGACCTTACCTAAGAGAACGCCACCAACACTTAAAGCGTAGATAATGATCATCCCAGGGAGAGCTACTAATGGAGAGGTTCCTGTCCCTGCCCAGTTAGAGATCAGAAGAATGACAGACATCACCGCCAATGCGATAAGTACCTGAATCGTTGAAAGACGAAGCTCTTCACCCTCTTCTACCACTTCTGCTTCTAAGAGTGAATCCTCCTCTAAGGCCGCTTCCATCGCGTTATTGACTGCAGCAGGCTTACGGATTTTGCTTAAAAATTTATAGCAATACTCGGCAAGAGGTAACGCCACAAAAACACTCACAAAGAGTCCTGTCCCATAAGTTAAAAGATTTGAAGTTGCGGCAAACGCAACAATATCCTCTGCTTGATTTGGAACCACTTCAGCAAGTGAGGCTGAACATGCCCCCATCATACTGCCACTTCCAACACCACATGCCATTGCTAAAGCACGAACATCGAAGTAATCCCATGAAGCCATAAAACCGGCAAGAAGAGAGAAGTAGATCGCGCCGAAAAGTGTCCCCATCACGTAGACGCCCATCACCCCGATCCCTTCTGGACTCTTAATGCCAAAACGATCTGCAACTAATGCAATATTGGGTTCACGCGCAATTGAGTGTGTCGCGCCCACAGATTCACGCCCCATTCTAAAGAGAAGAACCGCAACCGGCATCGCAACTAAAACCGTTGCCACATTCCCTAGCTCTTGTAGAACAAGTGCCGGACCTGCTGCGATAATATCATTAATCTTCGGGCCGATACCGATTGAGAACTTTGCAATAAAAGGCATCACACAGATCAATACCCAATGACTTGCCGTCTGTGCGCTCGGACCAATAATTCTGCCCGTTCCTGGAATAATATTGCCATTAAAGAGAATTGAGAAGAGAAAGGCATATAGCAGAGGAAGAAGAATCACAATCCCAATGCCAATATCAAACTTCATAATGCCGATCATCTCTGCAAGAACGGTAACAATAATTACCACAAGGTGCAGACGCCAATCCAATAGTTTTGCATAATGCTCATGCTTACTCATACCCTAATCCTCCTGAGTCACATCTGTGCTCTCTTTTTATTATTTATTTCACTGCCTATTTCATTGTCTATTTTATAATCGCAATTAATAATGCAACTATTATGTAACGAGGTTACTTCCTACTTCTCTTGTGAACCATAGCCAAAATTGACTAAGGGCTCTGCTGCTCGCTCAACCCAGATACTCTTCACCTGACTATAAGCTCTTAAAGCCTCTAATCCGGAGGAGCGTCCATACCCACTTCGACCATAACCACCAAAAGGGGAGCTCACATGGATGGTTTTATAGCCATTTATCCAGAAAGTCCCTGCTCTTACCTTATCAGCAACACGGTGTGCTTTGGCAACATCTCGACACCATACCGCACCGGCAAGACCAAAAGTACTCTCATTGGCAATTGCAATCGCCTCTTCCTCTGTATCAAAAGGAATTGCAACAACAACCGGACCGAAGATCTCCTCTTGGGCGCACTGCATCTGATTATTCCCGACCAAAACAGTCGGATAGATATAATACCCTGCCGCTGAGGGAATTGATTCTACATTATTATTAGGGATTTTTGCGCCTTCTCCTAAAGCTTGTTCAATCATTTTGCAGACATGGGTGTACTGTTTTTGATTCTGAATCGGGCCAATCTGTGTCGCTTCATCAAGCGGATTCCCCACTTGAAACTGTGCTGTCGTCGCCGCAAGATCATTAACAAACTGATCAAAAATTATTCGCTCAACTAAAAGTCTAGAGCCGGAGACACAACTCTGTCCTGCAGAACCAAAGATTGCATTTTGTGCGCCCCTTAACGCTTTTTCATAATCGGCATCTGCAAAGACAATATTAGCGGACTTTCCACCTAACTCTAAAATCGCTGGTATTCCCTTTCTTGCTGCTGCTACCGCGATCTGCTCTCCTGTATTAGGAGAACCTACAAAGACCACCTTATCGATATGGCAACGCTGAATCATCATCTGCCCAATTGTATGTCCATAGCCGGCAACAACATTAACCAAGCCTTTTGGAATACCAACCTCTTCGATCAATTTTGCTAATACTAAAGAGGTCACCGGCGTCAACTCTGAGGGCTTTAAAATCACCCCATTTCCCGCTGTAATTGCCGGGGCAATCTGCCATCCTGCAGTAAAGATCGGTGCATTCCATGGCGTAATTTGTAAAACGGTTCCTAAAGGTTCATACACAACATAGTTAAGATGCGTTGTAGGAACAGGAATCACCTCCCCATGAAGCTTATCGCTCCAACCGGCATAATATTCAAACATCTCAGCAACTTTAGCCACTTCACCACGAGCATCACGAATCGGTTTATTACCGACCAATGATTCTAATTCCGTCAATTCCGCACTCACCGCTCTAATCTTCGCACCTACCTGAAAAATTAGACGCCCTCTATCGGCAGCTGTCATCGCTCGCCATTGAGCTTCGGCAACTTTGGTGACCTCATTAAGCTTTGGAATAATCTCAGGAGAAGCATCTCGATAGCTATAAAATAGCGCACCATTATCGGCATTATAGAGCTCAATATCACTGCCATCCCCAATAAACCACTCCCCACCAATATAACTGCCGATACTTTCGGCATTGGGGAAAAATTGGTTGAGCAATTCCCAAAAACGATTCTCTCTCTGTTGTTGCGACCCACAATTCATCATCTTCTTCTCCTCTCGATCCATCTTATTCTTCCGATTATTCTTCCGGTTGTTCTTCTGGCTATTTTCTAATAATTCTTCTAATGACTGATCCATTCGCTATCTCATCAGTTAGACCCATTTATTAAGTACATTTATTAAACACATTTATTAGGTTCACTAAAGAGCAAGCGACTTAACCATAAAGCTCGCTATCACTCTGTTTTACAATTTCATTAAAATCGGCATGATCGGCTAAAAGTGTGCGACTCTGCTCCCATAGCGCCATAACTTCCTGACTAAGGGGAAGCTCCATCTCTAATTCCGCCATCAATGATTGTGCTAACCCGACATCTTTGCGCATCAAACCCATTGTAAAACCGGAATGGTATTGACCATTGAGAATCCATAAAGGGAAATTAACCTCACTCGCCGCACTTCTTCCTGATCCTTTATTGATGCCGGCAAAGAAAGCTTCTGGCTCTACCCCTGCTTTTGCCGCAAGTGAGAGCGCCTCGGCAGTGGTTATTAGATGTGCTGCAATTAGCAGATTATTACAGATCTTCACAATATTGCCGGCACCAGCCTTTCCAACATTGACTTGTGTTGAGCTCATCATCTCTAGAAGGGGGAGTAATGCCTCAAATAACCACTTATCCGCCCCGACAACCATTGTCATTGTGCCATTGAGTGCGCCCTGAGGTCCGCCGGAAACAGGTGCATCAACAAAGAGCATCTCTCGCTCTAAGAGTCGTTGATAAATTTCTCGCGTTACTGTCGGTGTTGAGGTACTAGTATCGATCACAACTAACCCCTTCTTCCCCCATACTTCAATCTCTTCGCTGCAAGCTAAAACATGCTCCGCTTTTGGCAGGGATAAGATTAAAATACGGGCCTCAGCGATCAATTGTGCAGCCGGAAGAATCTTAACTCCCGCTTTTGAAGCGGCGACCGTCGCTGTTTCACTAAGATCAAATCCACTAACGGTGATCCCTTTCGCTAAAAGGTTCTTGGCCATTCCTAGCCCCATATTCCCTAAGCCGATGATTGCAACATCTTTTAGTAGCTCTCTATCCATGATGCTCCCCTTCTATTTCTTATTATCTAATCTTTATAAATAATCTTTATAATCTTTATAAACTTTTATAATCTGTAACTTCTAACTTCTAACTTCTAATCTCTAGTTTCGAGTTTCCAACTTTTAATATCTGATCTTTAATTGATCGCTAGAACGTAATTATTAGAACGCGTCTATTTGATTCCCTCTAGAGTTAATTTCGATTCTAGCTTCCGGGTTGAATTCTAAATTTCGATTTTTGGAATCAATTTCAGTATAGAGAAAGAAAAAATGTGCAACAATAGAACGAATTAGGAATTTTGTTCGTTTTTACGCAACAGAGGGAGTCTCAAGCAGTGATTAAGAAACATCGTGTCTACTATCTCTATCAAGCGGTCAAGTATGGGGGAATTCGTCATGCTGCGGATATTCTCAATATTGCCCCCTCCTCCATTAGTCGGCAGATCACCCTCTTAGAAGAGGAGCTGAAAACACCACTTTTGGAGAAAAACTTAAGAGGTGCGCAACCGACAGAATCGGGAGAGTTGGTGTTAAAATATTTCTCTCATGCATTAGAGCAAGAGGAGGATCTCCTCGCCTCTTTAGCTGCACTTCAAGGATTAGAGCGCGGGAGAGTTACCATCGCAACGGGAGAGGGGTATCTTCGTCATCTCTCCACAATGATTGCTCAATTTTCTAAAGATCATCCACAAATCGAGGTACAACTCTCTGTAGGTAGCAGTAATCATGTTGTGCGCAAGGTCAGTGACAATGAGGCCCATATTGGAATTGCATTTAACCCTATTTTAGAACCCAATCTGCGGATTCACTTTAAGAAAGATCATGCTTTAAAGGCCTTTCTACCGCCACAACATCCTTTGACTCAAGAGAAAGAGCCACTCACTTTAGCCCAGATAAAGGATTATCCTCTGGCAATGGGAGATATCTCCCAAGGAATTCGACAGATTATTCAACGTGTTGAGGATGAGGAAGAGATTATATTGCACTCCACTTTAGAGTGTAGCCAGCTACATATGTTAAAGCAGTATGCCATTGGTGGCGGAATCACCCTACTCCCTGAATTTATGCTCTATGAAGAGGATCGAGATCGCCTACAGCTCCATAATCTACAACATCCCTACTTTAATCGAACAGAGACCTATATGATGACGCGACGAGGACGACAACTACCTCCAGCGGCGCAGAAGTTATTAGTGATGATTTTAAAGATGTTTCCATAGGGCTATCTGTGAGTAGGATAATGATCCTGCGATTATTCGAGATGATCTGAAAAGAGTTGTTGATGATCCGCTCTTTGCCACAAGGCGACTAATGTCTCGCCGGCGGCGCGCTTCTGCTCTTCATAAGTTGCCCCTTTCCGTTCCATTCTGCCGGCAACATAGAGGGCTCTTAGGTAAGGATTTCGATGATTGAGAAGTCTTTTGGCATCCTCTATGCCGATCCCGCTACTTCGTAAAATTTGGTAGACCCCTTGATTAAAGTCGTTGATTCGATCGCTATTCATCCAAGAAGGGAGTGTGCCTTGCGCCTGATGTTGTGAGGCTTTCTGCTTAACTTCCCAAGCTCTCTCTTTTTGGTAGAGGCTCTTTTTTTCGCGCTGTTTTTGTGATTCTTCTGAAATAAAGGAGTAGATCGCCGCAATCAGGAGTATCAATCCACGTAGAAGAAGACGCCCCACCTTATAGAGTAGATAGATCATCAATATTACAAAAATTAATCGCACCATTACGCTTCTCTTCCTCTCTTGCGTTCTGCTTCTATTTTGATCTCTCGCTTCATACGCTTTTGATCTAAAAACCATTCAATTGTGATAAAGATCAACCGAACTATAAGAAAGAGTAGAAGCAGTAAACCTGTACCGATCGCCCCAACGGTGACTAATCCCCAGATTGTTTCCGGCATAATTAATAGATAAGCAACATAATAGGCTAAGAGCACTAATAGAAGCAGCAAAATCACCATCAGTATTACAAATATCATCATCTCTTTAATTCCTTATGGGTCTTATCGATCTTATCGGGCTTATCTGGCTTATCGGTTTTATCAGCAATACACATTTCTCATTATCCATTATTGAGGTGTCCGATTGCTTGATCGATCAGGAAAAGTGGTTAAATTATAGCCCATCTTCCACAACTGCTCTCAATAATGCAGCTTTATTCCCTTCTCTTTTCACAAAATGACGATATAGCAGTATAATGCGCCCTCACTTCTAAGATCTATTGCTAGATCAATTACTAAATCAGTTGCTAGATCAGTTTTCACTACCTAAGGGAATAGAGAGTTTTATATGCGCCCAGTTTTTAATAAGTCGGTCGAAAAAATTATCAAGAAGAGTCTAAAAAAGCGGAATCCTAAACAGTGGATTTTAGGGATTGTTGCCCTTATCGCGATTGGTCTTTTCCAATATTTCTATGGTGATGGACTCGACATCGATAAGAGTAGCAATATTACAAGCTTTGAGCAGGCAAAAAGAGAGCTTGTGAAGATCTATAAAGCTTATCCTGATCAGGAAGAATTTTATTGTGGATGTGATTTTAACTTCAACAATCAAAGTGGCGTTGTCGATCTAGCGAGCTGTGGTTATGTCATTCGCAATAATCCAGAGCGAGCAAATCGTATAGAATGGGAACATGTTGTGCCGGCGCATGCTTTTGGAAAAGATATGCAATGTTGGAAAGATGGTGGTCGTAGTGGCTGTAAAGTGGGTGATGTTGATGAAAATACGCTCTTTAAGATGATGGAAGGAGATATGCATAACTTGCAGCCTGCTGTAGGCGAGATCAATGCCGATCGCTCTAACTTCAGCTTTGCCGAGCTTACGCCACAATTTAATCAATATGGTGCGTGTCAGTTTAGAACCGATTTTAAGAAGCGCCAAGTCCTTCCTCGTGATGAAGTTAAAGGGATGATTGCCCGAACTTATCTCTACATGAATGATCGTTACAATGTGCCCTTCACTAGTCGTGAGATGAATCTGATGCAAAAATGGCATCTAACGTTCCCTCCTACTGCATGGGAGTGCCAGCGTAATGAGATTATTCAGGATATTCAAGGAAACGATAATCCATTTATTACCGAAAGCTGTAATAAAAATGGTATTCAATGGACGAGCCATCACAGCCGCTCTTTTTTCCAGACCTTACTGCAAAACTTCCTAAAGATCTTTGAATAATTGAAGCTCTATTTTCTCAACTTATATAGATTACTTATATAAAGTACTTATATGAAGTACTAAAGAGATAAAAAAACCAGCGATTATGTCGCTGGTTTTCTTTTAATATGCTGACGGCAGACATGCCGGTTTAAGATCTTTATCGAGAAATAACCTCTGCGGCAAAGCCGATATCATCAATGATCTCAATAATAGCGCCTTCAGAGATAATCTCCGAAGCAAACTCTACTGTAGTCTCTCTCTTCTCAACACTCGATTCTACCGATTGAATACCATCTAATTCTCGTAAGGCAGCATCAATACTACTTGTACAATGAGAGCAGCTAATTTCTGGAATGGAGAGAGTAATTTTTTTAATCATAAAAAGGCTCCTAAATCGCTCAAAAGCGGAGAAATAATCAATAACCCGATAACCTTAACAAAAAGGGAGATATTCTGCTATACATCAAGCGCAATCAATCGCTCAATTTCAGCAGTTAAATAATCATTATCGGCTAAAAGATAAGCTACTAAAAGTGATCCCATCGCACTATAGAAGGTGCAACGACAGTTAGTCACTCGCTGTAATCGTTCATTCCAAAGAGGTACCCAAAGTAGTAATCCCTCTTGCAGAAAGGTCTGCTGCGCAATATATTCACTCTTTAAGAGCGTGCTATCTTCATCCTGCGCCTCTAGATCTCTTACTAATTGCTCACACCATTTTTGTAATAGTGCCAGATAGATTGCTAAATGATCAGAAGGCTCCTTAAATGAGTCTAAAATTGCTAAGCCACTCTTTGAAAGCAGTTCTCGCATCTTACGCTCCGCTTCGGCATACATCATATCGCCATCTCCTAAATAGAGAGATGCATAAGGAATCGCTCCACTTTGATCATCTAAGAGAAAACAGCTTGCAAAATCAGCACGCAATTCTACCTCTACATGCTCAATCTCAGAGAATCGATCAATCGCGGATTTTACCTGATCAACTTCTAGTGCTAAACCGATCTCACTAAAGAGCGCTAGTAGTGTATTGAGCGCCCCTTCCTGATAGAGCGTTACATCACTCTCGGTTAATTCATTAGCAAAGATTCGAGCAAACCACTGATAGGTTTCTCCTCTCATTTTCGCAACGACTTTAGCTTCATTAATGATGGCTCGTATTTCACTCATAGCTAATCCTATCTTATCTATCTGAATTTTAGATGAATTCCTAATGAACCCTTGATGAACTCTTGATGAGCCCTGATGGAACTCTTTCTGAATAAACGCTCGTTGAATAAACTCTCATTGAATAATTAAGATGCGCTGTAGCTAATCAACGACAACGCATCTTCAATAACAATAAATTTGATGACTCTCAATCAGATATCAATCAGATGTTAGCCAGATGAAGAGTCATCACTCTATGTTACGCTCTCAAGAGCATTTAGGCTATACCTCGACCGTCTCATTCCCTTCGATATCGACAACTGTCGGTCCGTGGAAACCGGTCGGTGCCGGCGCAACGCCAACAAACTTCTCAATCTCAACAAGACAGGTATTAGCACTTGGTGCTTGCGAGAGACTTGAGGTTCCCACATCCATCGTCAAGGTATTAGGGTCACCATAAGTATCGATCGAGCCGATTGTCTCATCAAGTGGTGAATACCATGCGCCCTCAAAGATTCTTACAACGCCTTCCGGGAAGTTATTATTAACATTTGCCCCGGCAAGCAATTGACCTCGATCATTGAAGACTCGAACGAGATCCCCATGCTTAATGCCGCGTTTCTCTGCATCAATGGGGCTAATAAAGACAGGTTCACGGCCGGCAATCGCATAGCTCTCGCGCATTTTTGTCGCTTCACATCCTTGTGAATGGAGACGATTATCGGGATGCGCCGATTGTAACCAGAGTGGGTAGCGATCAGATTTTGGCCCACCATGTGAACGCTCTGCCTTCTCCATCCAGATCGGATGCCCTTTACAATCTTCATAGCCATAACTTGCAATCGTTCGGCTATAGATCTCAATAAAGCCTGAAGGTGTTCCTAGTGCATTAACCTCCGGGTCTTCTCTAAAGTCTGCATGGCGAACCCATGGTTTACCCTCAGGAAAGAGTACATATCCACGCTCCCAGAACTCTCTAAATGAGGGCATGTAGAAGCCTTTTGGATAGTTTTCATTATAACAATCCATATAGATCTTCTCGATCCACTGCATCTCATTACGATTTTGCGTATACTCTTTTTCACGATTGAGTCGCTTACTAAACTCACGCCAGATATCAAAATCACTCTTCGAGTAGTAGAGTGGATCGATCAACTTATGCATCGCAATAATACCGCGATTACTATAGGTGCCGTAAACATCGAGATCATTACGCTCATAAGGGGTACATGCCGGCAGAACAATATCGGCAAAGCGACAAGTTGCTGTCCAGGCATAATCGACCGCAACAACGGTCTCTAAGTTGCGATAGGCCCGCTTCATCTTGTTACGATCTTGCTGACGATGCCACTGATTTGCACCAGAAAAGATCGCCATCTTATAAGGCGCTAACTTAATCTTATTACCATTATAATTGATCTCTTTACCCGGCTCTAAGAGTGCATCGACAACACGCGAAACCGGAATAAAGTTGGAGTATCCTTTATAGTCGGTGCTCTTATATTTTGGCTCACGACCAAAATCGAGATTGAGAGGGAATGCTCCCGGCATTGAAGCTCCTGATGAAGAGACTCCCACAGAGCTATAGTGATGCGAGTAGCTGATACCACCGCCTGGAAGACCGATCTGCCCTAGCATCGCCGCAACAATAGCCGCCATCCAGTAAGGTTGTTCTCCATGTTGTTGACGCTGTAATGCCCATCCGATCATCAATTGTGTGCGATTTTGCGCCATTGTACGCGCAAGCTCACGGATGGTATCGGCCGGTACACCTGAGATCTCTGCTGCCCATTCTGGTGTCTTCTCCACCATATCTTCTGTCTCCCCTTTTAGGTAGGGGAGAAACTCATTAAAGCCTAAGGTATAAGTCTCTAGGAACTCCTTATCATAGAGATCCTCTTTCCAGAGCGTGTGGGCAATTCCCATCATCACCGCAAGGTCTGTCATAGGGTTAACATAGAGATGCTCTGCATTGAGATAATTTGCTGTCATACTCTTAACAGGATCGATACAGATCACCCGAATCTCCCCATCTGCGACCTTCTCTTTGAGCTGCTCAAGGTAGCCATAAGCTTCATGTGTCTCTGTATTCCAGCCAACCTGTAGATTCTTCACCAGATCGGAGCCCCAAATTACAATGACATCACTCTCTTCGAGAATAATATCCCATGAAGTACCTTGCGAATAGACTTCCGTTGAACCGAGAATATAGGGCATAATCACCTGCCCCGCACCGGTTGAGTAATCCCCAGCCGTCCCGACACTATTACCATGCATCGCAATTGCGCGAAGCATATGATTTCCGCAACTATGCACCTGTCCGACAGAGCGCCAACCCACATTTCCGGTATGAAGCGCCCAAGGACCAAATTGGGTCTGAATTCGCTCTAATGACTCATAGATGAGATCGAGTGCTTCATCCCAGCTGACGCGGATAAAGCGATTATCCCCACGTTGACTCGTATCACTATTGTGACGATGTTTATACCAATCGAGGCGTACCAGAGGGTAACGAACACGCGCCGGGCTATAGATAATCCCGGGAACGGCATCTAAAATTCTTGTTGGATAACGATCAAACTCAAAAGGTTCTACCTCAACAAGACGATTCGCAACAACTTTAGCGCGGAAAGCACCCCAATGAGCGCCCGAAATACGCCATTCGGTTAATGTCTCTATATCGACATCAGTCGGCGCTTTAGTATGCAGAAGAGATTCTGCCATCAATGCCGGTGCCACTAATGATCCACCTGCGATCAGTGATGCCATCTTTAAAAATCCCCGGCGAGATCTATCTGTTTGATAACTCATATTTCAATCCTTTTTAGATCGATGAAGCATCTATCGATCTGGAAACCCTCTCTGATACCAGTTCTAGATATCAATTCTAAATATCAATTCTAAATATCAGCTCTAGAGATTCGTTCCCAATATCATTAACGCTTCACCGTTCACTTTTCTTTAACTTTAATATTCCTGAATAACGTTCGATGTTCGATGCTCGAAGTTCGAAGTTTTATTTGATCTTCTAATGCGTTTTAACGCGCACTCTGATTATTTTTAAAATCCATCGAATGGAGCTGGAGATACTTTAAGACCACTTTGGAGGTATCTTCATCCATATTGGTAAAGCCCACCATTCCGGCAAATAAACCTGGCCAGGTATTGGTATCGTAATGCTCAGTATCGGGTTGAATATGGCAAGTACTACAACCTTTGGTATAACTTGCATTAGCGACTTCCCAGATCGGCGTAATATCCGCCATTAAGCCACCTTTTTCGATCCAAGCTGTCCCCTTCACCCGTTGCCATTCAAGCCCTGTTAAAGGATCTTCTTTTGTTTCAACAATATTAAACTCACTATTTTGCGCAACTTCTTTATCTAAAATGGCACTCACCATATTGAGACTATAAGCACCATAGAGAACGCGTCCATAACCCTTATTTTTGCGCCATAATTCATACTCGATCTGCTCGGCATCCCCTTTCTTATCGATAATACGGACTTCCGTTGCCACCTCTAAGGTACCAATCGGCTCACTTAAGGATTCATCGAGATAGAGCGTTTGTGGTAGAACGTTATAATATTCATGATTAACTGCCGTTGACTCTTTATTGGCTGAGGTTAAGAGTTTATCGAGATCTTCATTGCGGATACTCTCAACAACAGGGAGTTGATGTGCAATCCCTTTATGACACTCGATACAACTCGTGTTACGACTTGCCGCACCACGCATCTCCATCTCTGCCATAATATCCATCTTCTCAAAAGCCATATGTTCATAATCATGACAAGCACGACACTCTTTTGAGCCATTGGCATTTAAGCGATCCCACTCTCGCTGCGCAAGTACTAAACGCTTATCTAAGAACTTCTCTCTTGTGCCAATATCACCTGTTAAGTGTGCCCAGACCTCACGGCTTGCTTGAACCTTACGGGCAATCTTATCTGTAAAGTTATGGGGAACATGACAATCGGAGCAGTAAGCACGCACCCCTGTACGATTCCGAAAATGGACTGTCTGCTGAAGTTCTGGATAGACATTATCTGCCATTGTATGACAGCTAATACAGAATGCTTCTGAGTTTGTCGCCTTCAACCCCGCATCAAAAGCATTCCAGAAGATAATGCCGGCAATAAATCCGCCGGTTACTAATACACCAAGTCCAATACGCATACTCGGCTTTAAAAAGAGATTGTAGAGCATCTCTTTTAATCGTCTAAATATTCCCATGATTATATCCCTTAATCTAATAATTCTCTGTGGGATCTCATCTCTCATCACTATCAATCATCATCTTTGTATATCTTTTGTATATCTTGAATTGATAGATTCGCCCATTCAATAACAGATAACAAAATCATATCTACGAAAATCGCTAATGCTAATAATTAGATAGCGAAAAGTGGATAACAAAAACTATTGCAGCGATAATGCTGCAGTTGACAAGTAGGTTGATGTTGTAATGATGAGTCAAAATAAGATCACTGACTGTCTGATTGCTCTATAGCATCCGCTTATGCCGGCGGTCCCCAGAAGAGCAGCTGCATAATCCAAACGCCTAACCCATAAGCACCAATAAGACAGAATGCGAGGAGCGGTAAGATAACAATCATCAATAGTAGAAAACGGCGCCAATCACTGCCGGCATTTCCCTCTTTATTATGTAATAGATTACTGTTTTTCATTATGAACCCCCTTAAAATTCATCAATGACTTTAAAATGACGGCACGCTAATCGCACCACAATCTTGTAGATCATTTAAGGGGAGTAGAGTGATACTCAATATAAGATTAAGTAGCGAAATAAAATTGCTGAACCACTCATCACTTGTAGCAGAGGTGCAATCATTTGATTGCCCATTGATAGTAGAACTTCAAAGCAGGACCCTATACCGCCTGCCCTAAAGAAACCTCGAGATGATCAATATCCCTTAACTGATCTATTCGATTATCTCTATTGACCTAAATCGCTTACACTAACAGAAGAAATCAATAGAGATAATTCAATAGATTCTCAAGCGTCGGGATCTTTAAGCTTCTGAAAAGCTATCTCTTTCTTGAGCTACTCTCTCCTTTTGACTATAGCAGAGATCATCTTTCTCTTCACTCTTTGCTCTATGTCAATTGATATAGATTAATTTTAGATGCAATTGTAAGGAAAATAGATGAATAATCGTTTAAATAATCAACAGATTCTCATTATTGGTGCCGGTTGGGCAGGACTTCCATTAGCTCAATTATTAACATTTCATGGGGCGGATGTGATAGCAACAAAACGGGAGATTCCATCACAATTAGAGCGGGAGATTAAGGCAGCAACTAGCACTTATTCAGGAAGTTTACAATTAAAATCGCTCTCTGAAAGAGAGGTCTTTCAAGAAGAGACTCAATCACAAATGGAGTCCTATTTTCAGGATCGAACCATTATCATTACGATTCCGCCCTCCCCCTTCATAGGTAATAAAAAAGAAAAGTGGGAAAACAAAAAACCGATAGATCAAGAGGCTTCCCATCAAACACCGGCACCCACCTATGGTGAGATGATCGGTAGAATCGTTGAGTTAGCAGAGATTTACCAAGCACGTGAGCTGCTCTTTTTAAGTTCTACCTCCCTCTATGGCGCAACCAGTGGGTTAATCCATGAAGAGATCCCACCGCTTCCTCAAACTCAAAATGCAAAAGCAATTCTAACTGCCGAGATAGTAATCCGCAGCAGCAAGATTCCGAGCACCATTCTTCGTTTAGGGGGGCTCATCGGCAATGGTCGCCATCCTATCTTCTCTCTTGCCGGGCGAGAAGAGATTAAATCTCCCTATGATGCGATCAACTTACTCCACATTGAAGATCTCTTAAGCGCTATTGCGACACTTATCGCGCAGCAAGAGAGAAAAAATAATAAGAACCCCAAAGAGATTGAGATAATCGATAGAATCTACAATCTTGTTACCCCACTTCATCTCGAACGTAAGAGCTATTATCAAGCGATGGCTAAAAAGCTTGATCTCCCCTTACCGCAATTTGAGACGCCTAAACCGCTCTTAAAGCGTATTATCGATGGTGGGAAGATCACCCATGAGACTGATTTTATCTATCACCAACTGGATCTCATCAACGCACCACTAACACCTTTGACACCATTAACATCATTAACATCATTAACCCCAAAGCATATTGAATCGATCAAGATTTTTTCTATAGATCAGTGATACACTAATGTGCGGAATTTAACTCTATGGCTGGATCAATATTGCCGGCTTATTCCGATTAGATAAAGCAGTTTTCTGGAGCTTATAAATATGTCACAATCCCCTTCCAATCTGCCCAAAAAAAATCTCTTTTCGAGACAGCTTCGTCTTTGTCTTTAGCATGGCTATCAGCGCACTGATTGCCGCACAATTTATTGGTCTACATGCGGCAATCGCCTGGACCTCATTTTCGGTGCTCTGTACCTATGCGCTCTACAATGCTAAACCTGATCGGAGCAATCTTCTCTATGTGGCATTGTGGATCATATTGATCTTCAGCAGTAGTTATATTGGTCAACTATTTCATCTCACTTGGAAGTTCTATCTCTTTCTCTTTATTATTAGCTACTTCTACTACTACCTTTTTGGAAGAGATCCTGTCTTTGATCGAGCAATTCGCTTTGTCATTATTTTTGCAACAATCGGTACTGCTCTACCGATAGCAGATAATCAACTTGCGATTGGTGGTGCGATCGGTACGCTCTCGGCACTGCTTATCTCCCACTATCTTCTACGAAAAGAGATCGATCTTGAAGCCTTTAAACAGGGGATCTTTACCCATGAGCTCTTCCGACTCGATACGAATCTCATCCCGCGAGCTTTTATCTATAGTTCAGGATTATTTTTAAGCCTGATTATTCCTCAAATGTTAGGAATCGAAAAAAATTACTGGGCAACAATCACATTCTTAATGGTAATGCCGCCCAAAGCAATGACCGTTATTCATAATACTTGGTTACGCTTCTGGGGAAGTGTGATTGCCGTAATCGCACTCTTTATTCTCTTTCAGATATCCCTCCATATCCCGATCAATAGACTCTATATCATGGTCGCTCTTCTCTTCTTTTTCGCTTTTCTTCTCCCCATCTGCTTTAAACAGAGTTATCTTATCGTCACGCTCGGCGTTACCTGTTATAGCTTAGTACTTGTTGAATTAGGCATGTATTGGGATCATCCTCCAAAGGTTGAACTATTGATAGATCGCATTATCGAGACCTTTATCGGTGGTATTATCGCTATCATTACCAGTTTAATTCTCAAAGTATTGCGAGAAGATAGCTAATACCCCTATAAAAATGCATACAGTAGTGATCTCCGGCAACTCAACAAATCTCTTCGCTTCAATTTACTTCGATTAATCTCAATTAATCTCGATTAATCATTCTTAAGATGATTCGTTGAGGGGCGGGAGCCGACCATCTCGCTCTTTTCACCACCGTATGCCCACAATTTGGCATGCCCGTGATTAAACATTAATAATGTCGGAAAATAATGTCAGAAATAGTATCTTTAAAATAATCTTTCTTACGAGTAATAAAATTGCCGTCCTGCCGGCGCGTAATCTCTGGAAGTACGCGATAATAAGATCCGGCAGCGTTCAGCCCTGTTGCTTCTGTTTCAATCAATCATTCTTAAGAAGATTCGTTGAGGGGCGGGAGCCGACCATCTCGCTCTTTTCACCACCGTATGCCCGCAATTTAGCATGCCCGTGATTAAACATTAATAATGTCGGAAAATAATGTCGGAAATAGTATCTTTAAAATAATCTTTCTTACGAGTAATAAGATTGCCGTCCTGCCGGCGCGTAATCTCTGGAAGTACGCGATAGTAAGATCCGGCAGCGTTCAGCCCCTGTTGCTTCTGTTTCAGTCACCGCTAATTGATAAAAAAGCGTTAAAAAAAGAGCGTAACTTTAATAAGCTACGCTCCTTATCATACTCTAGAGTATCGATTATGATTCGTTAGGGTTTGAGCCTACATCATAATCTGAAGGGACCTCAAAGTTCTGTATGAAGTAATGATGACTTGTGTACTGGTCAACAATATCATTCATAATATTCTCTTTGGTATATCCCATAATGTCATATCCCTTACTTCCATCATCAAGATAGACTTCCGCGCGGAAATATTTCTGATTCTCTTGATCTGATTCCTCATCAAGCAGTGTAAAACTTGGTTTGAGATAATGTTTCGCTTTAACACGATAGATAAAGTTTGCATTATCACCATGATCGATCTCAAGAGAGATATCCCCTTCCTCTTCTAAATGAAGGTTAACAGGTAAGCCTTGCTTGATAAATTCTAATTTAACCTCTTCAAAGGCGGGAACAACTACTAGCTCCATAAAGCGTAAGACATTATCACGACGCGGATAGACCGTCACGTTACGTAGACGTTTCTGCCAACCACCAGAATCTCGAGTACTCGGCTGAACATACATATTCGCTTTATTACGAATATCGATCTTACCAAAGTCCATACGAAGTGCTTTAAAGAGCCCATAGACTGAGATCAAAATCACAATACTAAAGGGGAACGCACTCATCGTCGAAACCGCTTGTAATGATCCTAAGCCGCCATTAAGAAGCAGAACAATCGCGATTAAACCTGTGATTGAACCCCAAAAGATACGCTGCCAGAGTGGTGTAACTGCCACATCTTTCTTACTTGCTAACATATCCATCACTAAAGCACCGGAGTCAGCACTCGTCACAAAGAAGACTGCTACCATCATTACCGCGATAAAGGAGATTGTCCCTCTAATCCACTCTGCAGGAATAATGCTTTGTACCGCTTCTGCTACAGGGAAATGGCTAATAAAAGCAAAGAGCGCTTTAGAGCTACCATCAGGACCTAAAAGAGTCTCTTTAAGCTCTGTAACACCATCAGATGCAATCATATCAATCGCTGAGTTACCAAAAGTTGTCATCCAGAAGAAGGTGAATCCAGCAGGAATTAAGAGAACACCCCCGACAAAGTTACGAATTGTACGACCACGTGAGATCTTCGCGATAAACATCCCCACAAAAGGAGACCAAGCAATCCACCAACCCCAATAAGAGATTGTCCATCCCCCTAACCAGCCTTCGATCTGCTCCTTCATCGCAGGTGATGAAGCTGCTTCATAGCTATACATATTGAAAGTGCTATTGAAGATTGAAGAGAAATATTGACCAATATTTTGCATCAACACTTCTAACAAGAAGAGTACTTTACCACCAAAGAGGAAGATAAAGAGAACTAAAGCAAATGCTAAGAAGAGATTAAGCTCCGATAGAATCTTAATGCCCTTATCTAATCCCATTGAGACTGAAAGTGTCGCACAAGCCGTTGTGATAATAATCAAAATCACTTGTGTTGGTGACGCCACAGGGATCGAGGGGAAGAGATAGTTAAGCCCAGTATTGATCTGCATTACCCCAAAACCGAGTGTTGTTGCTACCCCAAAGACCGTTCCAATTACGGCGAAAGTATCGATTGCATCTCCCCAGCGACCGTAGATACGATCCCCAATCATAGGATAGAGCGCGGAACGTACTGCTAATGGTAGATTGAGTCTAAAGCTAAAGTAAGCAAGAATTAGACCGACAATACCATAGATTGCCCATGCATGAATTCCCCAGTGGAAGAAAGTGATATTCATCGCTGACTTTGCAGCTTCGATTGTCTCTGGTGTTCCAATAGGGGGGTTGAGATAGTGAAGAAGCGGCTCTGCCACTCCGAAGAACATGATCCCGATCCCCATTCCCGTTGAGAAGAGCATCGCGAACCAACTGCGATCGCTATAAGCCGGCTCAGAATGATCAGGTCCCAATTTAATGGTTCCGTAACGACTCAAAGCGACAAAGACAAAAGCGATAAGAATGATTCCAACCGCTAGTAGATAGTACCAACCGAGGTTTTCGGTAATCCAACCGAGTGCCCCGCTAAAGAATGCCGGCGCATCAGGAAGAAAGAGCGCTAAAGCAATAATGATTAGGATAATGATATTTGCGCTAATAAAGACCGGCAGATGCAATGATGAAAATAGACCACTATTTTCACTCGGTTGATCACCCTCTTTATCTGGCAATTTTCCTCTAATATTTGTTGCCACCATATATTTTTAACATCCTTTCTCTCCCTCTAGTGGAGAGTCTTTTCTAAGAACCTTATGCCCTTAGTCTTAATAGATCATTTTTAATTTGACGCCAAAATAGTAACACAAAATCAAGCATTTCTCATGGTTTTAAGCTTTTCAACCCCAAAATTCGACCAAATATCATACAATAAAATCCTCCCGAAAATAACACCTCAAAAAGTCGCAATCTCTAAAAATAACGAATCGATCTGTTCAATTTACAATTATCTAAAATGGATGGTATCTAGCTATCTATCAGGCTTTTACACAATTGTTTAAGAGAAAACGGAGAATTCATACCCTTTAAGAGGGGAAAAAAGTTTAACCTTCTCTCTCAATCCCTAATCGATAAGATTATCTTCATAATATTTATACAATAACTTGACATAAAAATCGCTAACTTTTGCTACTTTTTTACACAAAAAAAGCGCCTCTTAATAAGAGACGCTGTTATCAATGGGTTACTTAATAGGTTATTAATGGGTCATTGAATAGGTAATACAATCGAGATTAAAGCATTGATTAAAACACTGATTAAAGCACGGCTAACCCCAACCTCATCTATTCATGCAACTCACAAATTTTTTATAACCTATTCACGGTTAAATTGTTTATGGCCAATATCAGTGCGGTAGAAAGTGTGCGGCACTTCTAATGCTTTCATATTACGATAAGCTTTCTCATAAGCACTCTTGAAATCATCTGCAATCGCCACATTGAGGAGAATACGACCTCCATCACTCAACAATACGCCATCTTCTTCACGAACACCGGCGTAAAAAATCAACTCATCTTCACCATTAAGATCGAGCTTCTTCAATGGATGTCCGGTATTAGGTTGCTCGGGATATCCCTCTGAAGCAAGCACAACGCCGATCGCATATTGCGGACGCCACTTCATTTCAGGGAGTGCTCTCTCTGTTAAGAGATTATAGATAATCTCAATAAGATCGCTCTCTAAAAGAGGAAGGATAATCTGCGCTTCAGGATCACCAAAACGCGCATTAAACTCAATCACTTTAAAGCCTTCTGCCGTTCGGAAGAGCCCACCATAGAGGAAACCGGTATAAGGCATTCCTTCACTGCTCAATCCATCAACAATCGGTTGCATAATTTTAGCAACCGCTTCTGAAACTTCTGGGCTATCGGCACCAAAGGTTGGCGCATAAGCACCCATTCCGCCGGTATTAGGGCCCTCATCATTATCATAAGCACGCTTATGATCTTGCGCCATCACCATAGGAATAACAACACCATTATGGACAAAGCACATCAATGAGAACTCTTCGCCCACTAACATCTCTTCAATTAAGATACAGCTTCCAGCTTCACCAAACTTATTGCCCTCGAGCATATCATCGATTGTTGTTAGAGCCTCTTCCATACTCTCTGGAATAACGACCCCTTTTCCTGCGGCTAAACCATCTGCTTTAATCACAATAGGTAAACCGATCTCACCAACATATGCTTTTGCCATTTCACTATCGGTAAAACTTTCTGAATGTGCTGTCGGCGCACCATATTTTACCATCATCTTTTTAGAGAAATCTTTACTACCCTCGATCTGTGCAGCGGCTTTATCGGGTCCCCAAACAAGGAGATTTCTCCGTTTAAATTCATCGGCAACGCCGGCAACAAGACTCGCTTCAGGCCCTATGATCGTTAAATCGATTTCCTCTTTTTCTGCAAAATCAGCAAGTGCGATAGGATCGGTCTCTGAAAGCGCAACTAATGTCGCATCCTCTTTCATGCCCGCATTTCCCGGCGCCACAAAGACTTCAGAAACTAATGGACTCTTTTTACTCTTCCACGCAAGCGCATGCTCACGGCCACCTTTACCTACAATTAATACTTTCATCTATAAACTTATCCTAAATGAATGCTAAATGAATCGATTGTTACGATGATCTAGGATCGCAAGAAGCGTTCTCGACTTGTGATCCTCCTCCCCAAATAATGTCGGAAAGTATAGCATAGATGCCTTGAGGTTAAAGGCAGAAACTAACGGAAAAATCCCCTAAAATCTTGAGAAAAAGCTGTATCATCGCTCTATTCGATATATAATTAAGATAATATTTATATCGCTGATGATTATTTAACAGTCATCAATTAACATTGTCATCAACATTCACACATTAAGAGAGAGTACGATTATGCGTCTACTAATTGCGATCTTTATCCCCTTTTTAGTCTTCTTTACGATTGGTCGTCCCTTAGCGGGCATCATCTGCCTAATATTACAAATCACCCTGATCGGCTGGATTCCTGCTGCACTTTGGGCGGTTTATGCATTATCGCAATATGATACTAATAAAAAAATTGAAGCAATCCGCAATAATCGTCCTTACTAATTATTCCTTACTCATTAGATTTAAATTGTTTTGAAAAACAGATAAGAAGCCATGCAAGAAGCGACTATTGAAATCTTTCGGTAGTCGCTTTTTTCTGATCCTCTTCCTCTTCTTCCTAATCTCGTATAACTATTTCACATAGCTATTTCATATACCTATTTCGCTTAATAATTTGACATTTTAATCACAACTGGGGTAGTACTATTAGAGGGTCATTTATAAACGATTTAACCATTTAACGATTTAACGATTTAATCGGTTAATAATTTAATTAATAGAGTAGTTGATTAATTGATATTAATAAAATTTGATGTTAATAGGATTAATAACCCAATCAAACTGAAAACAATAAAAATAAGCTAGACAACTAACTAGACAACCAAAAATAACTATTAAGAATAACCACTAAAAAAACACAACCCCCTAAAATAACAAATATAAAAACGATAAAAACAACAATACAAAAAACATAATAAAAATATAACAATAAGAAGAGAGAGAGATTACAGAGTAGATCGCGATATCCATAACCACTAGGAGGAATAGAATATGGATCAGATGATAGATCTACGGAAAGCACCCTTAACGAGGGATGATTATAAT
Source organism: Ignatzschineria cameli (assembly GCF_003121895.1). Taxonomy (GTDB): domain Bacteria; phylum Pseudomonadota; class Gammaproteobacteria; order Cardiobacteriales; family Wohlfahrtiimonadaceae; genus Ignatzschineria; species Ignatzschineria cameli. The sequence goes on along the minus strand of NZ_QEWW01000001.1, from coordinate 327,332 downwards.
GCCATCGAATCGATGGAGAGTTTTAACCAATTTGTAAGACAGAAGAACCGTTTTCTCTTTACGATTACGGGCATCTTTCTCTTTGTCTATATTTTACTGCCTATCTTGGCTTTTCAACCGATACTACAGACACCGGTCATTGGCGCAATTACGGGCGTTTGGATCTATTCGGCACTACTCTTTTTGATGACTATTATTCTCTGCACGCTCTATATCAGAAGAGCAAATCACTTCGATAAGCTCTCAGCGCGCTTAATTGCAGAGTTTCAGGCAACAAGGGGAGGAGCATAAGATGAATATGGTATCTGTCTCATTCTTCTTGGCAATTGTCGGTTTAACTTTAGTCGTTACCTATTTTGCTGCCAAACGAACCTCCTCAGCGAGTGACTTCTATACCGCAGGTGGGGGGCTAAAGGGTTGGCAAAATGGCTTTGCAATTGCCGGCGACTATCTCTCCGCGGCAGCATTCTTAGGTGTTTCTGGTGCTATTGCCCTTACGGGATTTGATGGCTTTTTCTTCTCGATCGGTTATGTTGTCGCTAACCTTGTTCTGCTCTATCTGATAGCAGAACCGATGCGCAATTTAGGGAAATATACCCTCGCCGATATGTTAACCGCCCGTTTTAATGAGAAGCGTGTAAGAGGCGTTGCTGCATCTGGAACTATTGTGATCGTTATTCTCTATATGATTGCGCAATTAGTCGGTGCCGGCGCTTTGATCAAATTACTCTTTGGTATTGAATATTGGATTGCGGTCATGATTGTCGGAGTAATGATGACAAGCTATGTTCTCTTTGGTGGAATGACGGCTACCTCATGGGTACAGATTATTAAAGCTTTCCTCCTGCTCTTTGGAACAGGTCTCTTAGCGGCGATGGTCTTTATCAAGTTCGATTATTCTATCACCAATATGTTTGACACAATTGCCCAAGAACATGGGGAGAAATTTTTAGTGCCCGGCATTAAATATTCAAGCCCTATCGACTCTGTCTCCATGATGATGATGGCGCTTGTCTTAGGAACATCGGGTCTTCCCCATATTTTGATGCGCTTCTTTACTGTTAGAGATGCTAAAACAGCGAGAGCATCGATCTCTTGGACCACTTGGATCACCACCATTTTCTTCTCACTGACCATCTTCTTAGGATTGGGTGCCCTACAATTTGTAGGAATTGAGAATATTATGGCAGAAAATAAGGCTGGAAATACCGCCGCTCCACTACTTGCGCACTATTTAGGTGGCGATGTTTTAATGTCCTTTATTAGTGCCGTTGCCTTTGCCACTATTTTGGCAGTTGTTTCAGGCTTAGTCCTAACAGGTGCTTCGGCAATCTCACACGATATCTATGGAGAGATTATCAAAGGTGGAAAGTTGACCGTTAGACAGCAGGTTGTAGCAGCGCGTGCCGGCTCGATCAGTATTGCGATACTTTCGATCTTTCTTGCACTCTTTGCCCAAAATCTTAATGTCTCATTTCTTGTCTCCTTTGCATTCTGTATCGGCGCATCAGGAAATTTACCGGTCATTCTCTATACGATCTACTGGCGTAAATTTAACTCAACTGGAGTCATCGCGGCAATCTCAACAGGTGTTCTCTCCTGCTTAATCCTCGGAATGATGGGGCCTAATATCTGGTCAGAGACGCCAGGAGCTGCCATTTTTGTAGGCTCACCACTCGTTGATCTTGCTGTCCCTGCGATTATCACAATTCCTTTAGGCTTTATTGCCGGCTATGTAGGAACTCTTATCGGTGCGAAAAAATGTAATCAAGCAGAAGCAACCGCGATCTTCAATGAGATTCGTGTTAAAGCGAACACCGGCATTGCCGTCAATTAAAGATCGATACTCACTCTCAAGTAGTGATATTTTGCATAAAATAGAGCGTAAAGCGTAGAGCGCAAAATAGAGCACTAATAGGGCCTCAAGAGAGTATAAATGGAGTACAAATAGAATATAAATAGAGTGTAAATAGCGAGGGCTTAAGTTGATCTCAACAGGATTATTCAATCCTAGAGTCTTCTTAAGCTCTCTTGCATTTTAAGGCCTAATTTCCGCCCTGCTCTTCTGCTTCGATAATAGGAATTCGACGGACAAGCCGATCTAAAGAGGTATACCCCGAAGCTAAGCGACGAATATCTTTTCCATCGATCCAGAGAAAGGTAGGAAAAAGTGTCGCATCATGTGCTGCACACCAACTAAACTCCCTTAATGTCTCTTCCCGAATCTCATCTGATCCAAAAAGTTCGGCAAATTGTGTAAAGTCGATCTTCATCTGCTCACAGATAGATTGGTAGAAATCGACAACTTTAGGATCTTCCCCTCTGAGGTAAAACTTCTTCTGTAATTCATGGAGAAATTGCACTAAACTTCTACCATTATCTGCCGGCAATAGATGCTTCGCGACCACAATTGCTCGGCAACTAGGCGTCGTATCATAATCGAAATAATCGAGATCTAAGATCTTAAAATTAAAAGATTGCTCCGTTACTCTTGTAATTCTACTCCATACTTCTCTTAGATATTGCCGTTGCGCGGGGCTCCAACCTTCAGGACCTCCTGTACGCAGCCCCCCTACCATTATCTCAAACCCGATCTCTTTCTCATCACAATAGGATTGAAGACCTGCAACAATTTCTGAGATGCCGTAACACCAAGAGCACATCGGATCGCCGACATAGATAACATACGGCCCCTTCTCTTTCCATGAGATCGCACTCTCCTCTTGCTTCTGATGGAAAGTTGCTTCACACATCCCCTCTTTACAATTTAACATTCTCGCTCCTTATCACTTCTATCACTTCTATCACATCTACTCTTATTCGCTATTTATTAGCAGCGATCCTCTAATCGATAAACCTTGATTGAGTATAGCACCCTTTCATATCCCCCTAAAAATGGCGAGATTGAATCATTCTATTTAACAGTTACTATCCAGATAAACTGTTTTGTGTTATGTTCAAAGTATTAGGCTTTTTTTCGATTGATCTCCTATATTTAGGAGCTTCAAGCGCCTTATTACGCACACCTGCTTTAAGGTTATCATTATAAGTGCCTTAGCGGATGCTGAAAGGGTCGATAATGAATGAGTCAGATAACTGATAATTGATCACTGATCACTAATCACTAATCACTAATCACCAAGTAACTCAATATTAATGATCAATATTAGGCAACTGAATAGCTGAATAACTAACTGAATAATCAATCAACCCATTCAGTCAGTCACTTTAACCAGTAATTTTACTAATAAGTTCTGATGAGAAGTACTGATAAGAAGTGCTGATGAAAAGTTCTGGCTGAAAATATTAATAAAACGACTAACCAATAATCAGAAAAATGAGGATATTAATCTAATGAAAAGAAGAAAGATGTTACAACTGCTCTCTTTCGTATTACCACTTTCGATCGGGACATTGGCTTTTGCTGATCCGGCAGAAAAACCTAAACATGTAGCGATTACTGCTATTGTAGAGCATCCGGCACTCGATCAAGCACGTCAAGGGATTATTGATGAGCTGAAAGATGCAGGTTACGAAGAGGGGAAAAATCTTAAAATCCAATTCCAAAGTGCGCAAGGAAATAGCGCAACAGCAGCACAGATTGCTAAAAAATATGCCGGCGATAATCCTGATGTTGCCGTAGGCATTGGAACGCCGAGCGCACAAGCACTTCTTGCATCAACACGCACTGTTCCGATTGTCTATACCGCCGTAACCGATCCTGTAGCAGCAAATCTTGTCCGCAGCTGGGAAGCAACAGGTGGCAATGTTACCGGGGTTTCGGATCATCTTCCGCTCGAACCACAAGTAGAACTTATCAAAACCATTATTCCCGAGGTAAAAAGCATCGGCTTTGTCTATAGCCCCGGCGAGGTTAACTCTACAATTGTCTTAGAGCAGCTTCAGGAGATCTTAACGCCACAGGATATCCGCGTTGTTCCAGCACCTGCTCAACGGACAACAGATATCTCAACTGCGGTGAAGAGCCTTCAAGATCGTGTTGATGTTATCTATACAAGTACCGATAACAATGTTGTTTCTGCTTATGAATCGATGTACCAAGCAGCTGTACAGACCAAGATCCCACTTATTGCCTCCGACACCTCATCTGCTGAACGTGGTGCTGTAGCAGCATTAGGGGGTGATTACTATGGTATGGGTCGTCAAACAGGTAAGATGGTTGTGCGAATTTTAAATGGTGAAAAACCGGGAGATATTCCTTCTGAAAAACCACAAAATACGGAGCTCTATGTCAACTTAAAAGCCGCTAAGCAACAAGGGGTTACACTTCCACCTGAAGTGATCGATGCTGCGGTAAAAGTGATCGAATAGAGTGATCTCAACATGGATCTTCAGGTAGATCTAGATTGATCCATGTTATTGATCCATGTTATTGATCCTCGATCATTGAGCTCTGACTTTTAAGTTAGAGCTCAGTTTTAAATTTAGTTTTGAGTTGAGTTTTAAGCTTTATTTCAACCCATTTTTATACATTCACTAACTAGTTTATAAAAGAGATCCGCTCTGATCTTTAGCTGATCCCCATCGGATCTCTCTTTTCTTTCTTATATCGATCTTTTCAATATGGAGTTTTAATGTCGATTATCTCGCTTTTCGGCGCCTTGGAGGTGGGCTTAATCTACGGATTAGTTGCTCTTGGCGTTCTGATCTCATTTAGAATACTGAACTTTCCAGACCTAACGGCCGATGGTAGCTTTCCGCTTGGAGGCGCTGTTTGTGCCGTCTCAATTATTGCCGGAGTCAATCCTTGGCTTGCGACACTCTTTGGAACACTTGCCGGCGCTGCAGCTGGCTTTGTCACTGCCTGGTTACATGTCTCGCTTAAGATTATGCAGCTTTTAGCAAGTATCTTAGTGATGATTGCTCTCTACTCTGTTAACTTACGAATTATGGGGGCGCCCAATCTTCCATTGATCTGGGAACCTACCGTTATTACCCCTTTTATCAATGAGGATTATAGTAATCAATTCTGGGTAAAACCGCTGATTATTCTCCTTTTTGTTATTGCCGGGAAGCTATTGCTCGATCTCTTTTTTAGAAGCCGCACAGGTCTTGCGACAAGAGCAACCGGAGCTAATATTAAGATGTCTCAAGCACAAGGAATCAATACCAATTTAACGACCTATCTTGGGATGATGATCTCAAATGCTTTAATTGCACTTGGCGGATCACTCTATGTACAGACACAAGGAGGGGCTGATATCTCTATTGGTGTTGGGACTATTGTGATCGGTCTTGCTGCCGTTATTATTGGGGAAACCTTTATCACCTCTAAAAAGATGTTCTGGATCACCACTGCCGTTATCTTAGGGGCGCTACTCTATCGCCTCTTTATCGCACTTGCACTGCATAGTGAACCATTACAAAAAATTGGCGTCGGCGCACAAGATTTAAACTTTATCACCTCCACCCTGGTGGTTATTGCACTTGTATTGCCACAGATTAAAGGCAAATTTAAAAAACTGAGAGGAAGAAGATAGTTATGATGCGTTTAGAAAATGTTCAAGTGATCTTTAATGAGCATACGCCCTTAGAGAATATCGCCCTCAAGAAGATCAATCTCACCATCAATGAAGGGGAGTTTGTTACCGTTATCGGAACGAATGGTGCAGGAAAATCGACGCTCCTAAATGTCATTAGCGGTAATGCCCAGACAACTGCCGGCAGCGTCTTTATCAATGATGAAGATGTGACTAAACGATCAGTATCAGAGCGAGCTAGATTAGTGGCACGAGTCTTCCAAGATCCTATGACCGGCACTTGCGAAAGTTTAACAATCGAAGAGAATTTAGCACTCGCCTATGATCGTGGTGCTCCCTCATTTCGCCTCTCTCCTGCAATCAACCAAGAGCGTAGAGAGATCTTCCGGCAACATCTTTCTACCTTAAAATTAGGTCTTGAAGATCGCCTAGAAGATAGTATGGGACTTCTCTCCGGGGGACAAAGACAAGCAATTAGCCTCTTAATGGCCTCTTTACAGCCCTCGAAGATTCTCCTGCTCGATGAGCATACAGCCGCTCTCGATCCTAAGACGGCTGCTTTTGTCTTAAAGTTAACAGAAAAAATCGTCAGTAAAAATAGACTCACCACACTAATGGTAACCCACTCAATGCAACAAGCTCTCTCTCTTGGTAATCGCACAATTATGCTACATCAAGGGGAGATTGTGCTAGATGTCTCCGGCGAAATGCGCAAAGAGCTTACAATCTCTGATCTCCTCATGCTCTTTGAGCAGACAAGAGGTGATAAAGTGGAAGATGATGCTCTCTTATTAGGTTAGCGGGATCTGTATAAGACGAGCTTAATCACTAACGTATTTCACTAATGTATTCAACGAGAATTAATCTCTTCGAAAATAATACAAACAAAAGGCTCTGATAAAGAGCCTTTTTTAATATGTCACAATAAAGAGCGGATCAAACAACATACAAAAATGGCAGAGTGCAAGATTATCGATCTAAGATTTGCTTCTATTTTCGAATCTGCGCCTTATCTAACAACATCTCCGCCACGTTATGAGCATGATCACCGATACGTTCGAGATTTGAGAGAAGATCGGTATAGGTTAAGCCCGATTTTGGCGTACAATCTCCATGATTAAGGCGATGGATATGTTGCTTACGGAGATAACGTTCCATCTCATCGATCTGATCTTCTAATTCATAGACACGACGTGCTTTGGTCAAGTTCCCCTGCTCTAATGCCTCAATCGAGAGCGCTACTGAGTTGATCGTAAGCTCGAACATCTCATAGACCTCATTTTTGGCATCCTCACTTAAAACAATATTGCGTTCATTCATATAGTTGATCTGCTCAATAATATTTTCAGAATGATCACCAATCCGTTCAATATCACAGACTAAATTGAGAAGCGCTTGTAATTCATTGGAATCACCCGGTGAAATTGAATGGGGGAAGATTTTTACCAAATATTTTGTGATCTCCTCATCAAGCTGGTTGATATTCTTCTCTAACATATTGGCAAAGATCGCCTCGTCAGGATTATTGCTCTTTAAATAAGAGTATGCAGAACGGAGACCATCTAGGCTGAGATTACCCATATGAATCACCTCTTTTTTCGCCTGACCAATAGCAATTGAAGGAGATTTTTCAATCAATGTCTCATCAAGATAGAGCGCAACCTTCTCCTTTGGCTTCTCCCGCTCTGGTAAGAGCTTTGTAACTAGATAAGCCCAAACACCAATAAAGGGAAGTTGAATGAGGGTATTAACAATATTAAACGTTCCATGGGCAAATGCGATCTGCATTTTAGACTCTAAATGGAGTGTGCCGGTAATCCAGACAATAAAATGGGTAAAAAGACCTAAAAAGATCAGGAAGAGAATAGCACCAGAGACATTGAAGAGAACATGAATTGCAGCCGCCCGTTTTGCCACAATATTAGCACCAATCGCTGCTAACACTGCGGTGATCGTCGTTCCGATATTATCGCCAAAGAGAACCGGTAATGCCGCTTCTAGCGAGATTAAATTCTCAGCATATAATCCTTGTAAAATTCCGATAGTCGCACTTGAAGATTGTACAATTAAGGTAAAGATTGTTCCCACAAAGACACTTAAAATCGGGCTATGGCTCATCTCTAAGATAAGATCGGTAAAGAGTGGGAGATGGCGTAAGGGCGAGAGACCACTACTCATCAGATCAAGTCCAATAAAGAGCCCCCCAAAACCAAAGAAGATCTGCCCTAAATTTTGAATCTTTGCTGATTTAAAGAAGAAGAGCATCACAGCGCCACTTAGCAGAATCGGATAGGCATATTCCCCAATATCGATCCCAATAATAAAGGCAGTGACAGTTGTCCCAATATTAGCCCCCATAATGACCCCGATTGCTTGTCGTAGTGTCATCAGCCCGGCACTGACTAAGCCTACCGTAATCACTGTTGTTCCAGAGCTCGATTGGATCAATACCGTCACAAAGATACCGGCCAAGATTCCCATAAAAGGATTTGTTGTAAAACGGTCTAAAATGGAGCGAAGACGATTACCTGCTGACTTTTGTAATCCATCCCCCATATATTTAATCGAAAAAAGAAAGAGACCCAAACCACCTAAAAACTGGAAGATAACCTGCTGCCAATCCATGCACTACCTCGAATGAGTACAATATAAATATTGAGTATCAATAGAATAAAGGCTCTTATTTTAATCTATTCTGCATAAAAGTTTTTGACTAAATCTCATTTGAACAGATAATCAACACAGAAAGTGGCACAAAGATCAAAATTGGGGTGATTATATTAATCCCAATACATAAATGCCGGAGAACTTTCGTCCTCCGGCACTTCGACTTCCTCCAAACAGAATGATTTATCACTGATCGCTCTTAAAGCACCACACAATAAAATTACGACTTGAGATAAACAATCCTGCTTTTTGGCTTTTTTCTCCCTTTAATTGGGAGATCAACTCTCAATCTTACGACTGATTAGTGTTTAAAATGGCGTGTTCCTGTAAAGACCATTGCAATACCATATTGATTAGCAACATCGATTGAGTCTTGATCTTTAATTGAACCACCCGGTTGAATAACTGCTTTGATACCAGCTTTAGCTGCATTTTCTAGAGTATCAGGCATTGGGAAGAATGCATCTGATGCTAAAACATTCCCTTCTGCTTCTGAACCTGCTTGATCGAGAGCAATTTTGGCAGCGCCTACACGATTCATCTGGCCGGCACCTACACCTAATGTTTGACCTTCTTTAGCCACAACAATCGCGTTTGATTTCACATGTTTAACTACTTTCCAAGCAAAGAGTAGAGCATCCATCTCTTCTTGAGTTGGCTGACGCTCTGTAACCACGGTAAATACTTCGGGATCGATCTCTGCTCTATCAAGTGTCTGCACTAAAAGACCGCCATTAACCGCTGTGGTTGTTAAGGTCTCTTTCATACGCTCTTCTTGCGGATTATTCTCTAAAAGACGAATATTTTTCTTCGCCATTAAGATCTCTTTCGCCTCTTCTGTAAAGCTTGGCGCAATAATGATCTCAAGGAAGATTTCACTCATCTTTTCTGCTGTCTTCGCATCAACTTCTCTATTAGTTGCGATAATGCCACCAAAGATCGAGGTTGGATCTGCTTCATACGCTTTTGTCCAAGCTTCAAAGAGATCTTTGCCTAGACCAACGCCGCAAGGATTCATATGCTTAACCGCAACAACAACCGGCTCTTTAAATTCGAGCATAATATTCACAGCGGCATTTGCATCTTGAATATTGTTATACGAGAGCTCTTTACCATGAATCTGTTTTGCATGAGCAAGCGAGTTATTTTGTGGAAGTGGAGTTCTATAGAAGGCCGCTTCTTGATGTGGATTCTCCCCATAACGAAGACCTTGCTGCTTCTCATAGGTCAATGTTAACTTCTCTGGGAATTGATCACCGATCTCATTGGCAAAGTATTGTGCAATCAAAGCATCATAAGCTGCAGTTGTTTGATAAACCTTAAGTGCTAACTTCTGACGGGTTGCAAAAGTGGTATCACCATTTGCTTTTAGCTCTTCCAAAACCACTGCATAATCTGCCGGATCGGTAATCACTGTTACAGATTCATGATTTTTTGCCGCACTACGGAGCATTGAAGGGCCACCGATATCGATATTTTCAATCGCATCATTATATTGAACACCTGGTTTGCTGATTGTCTCTTTAAAAGGATAGAGATTAACAACAACCATGTCGATATACTCAATGCCATTATCGGTCATTGCTTTGGTATGTGTCTCATTACCACGGACGGAGAGTAATCCACCATGAACCATCGGGTGCAATGTCTTCACACGACCATCCATAATCTCTGGGAAGCCGGTAATATCAGAGATATCTTTAACCGCAATGCCGGCATCGCTAATCGTTTTCTTGGTTCCCCCGGTGGAGATAAGCTCAAAACCTAAATTTACGAGCTCTGCTGCAAATTCGGTAATTCCTGTTTTATCACTGACACTTAAAAGTGCGCGTCGTTTAGTCATGATTAGATCTATCCTTTCTAAAATAACAACGATGAAATGATCGCAATACTTCTGAATACTACGGTTTAAATAGGATGTTGATCCTCAATTGAGTCCACAATAGACCATAGAGAATCGAACAATTAAATAGGCTTAAGTGCCTTAATAGGCTTCAGAAGTAGCGCGGAAAATAATAAATAGTAAATAATAAGTAGTAAGTAGTAAGTAGTAAGTAGTAAGTAACAAATATTAAAAAATAACGGTTAAAGCGTAACTGGCAATCATAGATAACAGATTAAATAGTCGCTAGAGCAGACTGAATAATAGGTTAATGAAACTGCTAATAACACCGCTAATGAAGCCAGCTAAGAGATGAATACTTAACGTTTATTGAGTGTTAGGATAAACCTTATAAGCATCTCTTATAAAGAGCCTCAATCAGCGGTAAAAAGCGTTGCTAATGTCTTCGGATAGAGTTGATGCTCAACATGATGAACCATCTGCATCACTTCCTCCTCACTCTCTCTGCCGGTAAGGTTAATCGACTCTTGCGCAATCAATTTTCCTGTATCCATGCCGGCATCTACATAATGAATCGAGACCCCAATCACTTTTTCGCCGGCGGCTAATGCCTGCTGAACGGCATCTTTCCCCTTATAAGCGGGGAGCAAAGAGGGATGAATATTGATAATGCGATCAGCATAAGCATCGAGGAGAGTTTCACCTAAAAGTCTCATATATCCGGCAAGAACAATCCATTCGACTTGATGTTTCTGCAATGCTTCTACAATCATCGCCTCATATTCAGCCTTAGAAGCATAATCTTTTCCAGAAAAGAGAAGCGTCGGAATTCCCTTTACTTTTGCCTTTTCAAGAACTTTTGCAGAACGACGATCACACACCAACAGCTCAACAGATGCGGGGAGTTCACCCCGCTCAATTGCAGCCACTAATGCATCAAAATTTGAGCCTGTGCCAGAGGCAAAAATGGCGATCTTTTTCATCTATACAATCTCTACTTCACCAGATTCAGTAATTTCACCAATAACCGATGCTTCAGGTAGTAATGAGAGTGTGGCATCAACCGCACTTGGATCAACCACAATCATATAACCGATTCCCATATTAAAGACGGTGAACATCTCTTTATCCGAGATTCCCGCTTCTTTCTGCAAAAATGGGAAGATAGCTGGTTGCTGCCAGGATTTATGATCAAATTTTGCCCCTAAATTACCGGAGAGCATTCGTGGTACATTTTCATAAAAGCCACCGCCGGTGATATGAGCCATCGCATTGACCTTAACTGACTTTAACAAGGTAAGAATCGGCTTTACATAGATCTTGGTAGGGGTTAAAAGCACCTCTCCGAGCGGTTTATCAAATCCTTCATAGGTTGTATGAAAGTCGAGCCCTTTCTCCTTAATAATATGGCGAACTAATGAGAAACCATTACTATGGACACCACTTGAAGGAAGGCCGATAATCTTATCACCTACTTTCACATTAGCTTTTGTAATGCGCTCATCTTTCTCCACAACACCTACTGCAAAACCGGCAATATCATATTCACCATCTTGATAGAAGCCTGGCATCTCCGCAGTCTCTCCCCCTAAAAGGGCGGCGCCTGAGAGCTTAGATCCTTCAGCAACTCCTTTTACAATCGCTTCGATCTGGGCAGGATTATTCTTACCACATGCAATGTAATCTAAGAAGAAGAGCGGCTCTGCCCCTTGCGTTAAGATATCATTCACACACATTGCTACAGCATCGATACCGATGGTGTCATGAATATCCATTTCAAAAGCTAACTTCAACTTTGTCCCCACGCCATCAGTGCCGGAGACCAAAACGGGCTTTTTATAATTGAGTTCTGAGAGATCGAATGAACCACCAAAATCACCAAAGATATCCATCGCCCCAATACGCATTGTACTGGCAACATGCTTTTTAATTCGCTCAACTGACTCATAGCCAGCTTCTAGGTTTACACCCGCTTCTCTATATGCATCACTCATGCTTATTCCTTTCTACGCTTCTTATCTTCTTATCTTCTTATATCAGAATCTGATGATATCAGGGGTTTGCTCACTCATATATGGTTGATCATCTACCACTTTGAATTCACCACTATCATTGAGAGCAGCCCCTTCTATATTTTATCTATACTTTATTGTTGTATATTCTATTACTGCGCTACCGCTTCCCACTCTTATCGTAGCTTCATTACCACGACTCGATTATTGCGACTTAATATCGCTCAGTTCATTGCCCTTTGTCATTACTCTTTAACTAATCTCAACCCGCTTCAACTAATCTTAACGAGTTGTAGCTATCTTTTACTGTCCTCATCTGTCGATGATGCTCGATTGAGAATATCCGTAGGATACTCACCTGTAAAACAAGCCATACAGACGCCACAGTTAGGTCCTAAACTCTCTGAACGTTGCAAGGCACGAATGGTCCCCTCGCGACTGAGAAATGCTAAAGAGTCTGCTTTAATATGGCGGCGCATCTCTTCAATATCGAGTTGATGAGCTAAAAGATCCTCCCTTCTAGAAGTATCGACCCCATAAAAGCAGGGATACATAATCGGTGGGGAGGAGACACGCATATGGATCTCTTTTGCTCCCGCCTCACGTAACATCTGCACAATTCGGCGACTAGTCGTTCCTCGGACAATCGAGTCATCGATCACAATCACTCGTTTTCCCTTAACAACAGAAGGAATAGGTGCTAACTTCATGCGTACGCCCTGCTCGCGCAATGCTTGTGTTGGGCGAATAAAGGTTCTACCCACATATCGATTCTTAATCAAACCCATCTCATTGGGCAGCCCTGCCGCTTCTGCATAACCATTAGCTGCAGAGATAGAAGAGTCGGGAACCCCAATGACCATATCGGCATCCACATGGGTCTCTTTACAGAGTTCAACACCGCTCTGCTTACGAAAGCTATGAACATTTCGCTCTTCAAGATCACTATCAGGACGGGCAAAATAGACATATTCCATCAAGCAGATTGCATGGATACGATCTTTCTCGGTAAAGAAGGTGGACATCACTTTTCCATCTTCAATATAGACTATCTCACCGGGGAGAACATCACGGATATAGGTTGCACCCACAATGCCTAAAGCACAGGTTTCCGAGGCAAAGACATAACCGCCATCTGATAATTTACCGATACAGAGTGGGCGAATCCCTTTACTATCTCGAACCGCATAGACACCGCTATCATGGAGAATAAAGTAGTTAAAAGCGCCTTCAAGCTCTAAAAGAGAGGCTTTTAAACGCTCTAGAAATGTTCCCTTCTTACGGCGAATAAGATGAACTAAGATCTCCGCATCGCCTGAAGCATGAAAAACACTTCCTTGACGCTCTAATTCACGACGAAGCTCTGCCGTATTGGTAATATTGCCGTTGTAAGCGATCGCAAACTTCTCGTCGCTCATCTTCATCAAAAGTGGTTGGACATTATCATAGCCCTTCTCCCCATTTGATGGATAACGGATATGACCGATACTATATGCTCCCGGCAGATCGACTAACATTGCAGGATTGGTAAAGACATCCGTTAAGAGTCCCTCTCCTTTAATGGTATTGATCTCACCTTCATCATTCATCACAGAGATACCGGAACCTTCTTGACCACGGTGCTGCAAACTATGCAGCCCGTAGTACGTTAAGGAAGCAGCATTTGGATTACCAATAACTGCAAACACTTATTTCTCCTTGCGTGCTAAAAGACGCTTATGAATTTCACGATAGGCATCGATCACATTACCAAGATCTTGACGGAAGCGATCTTTATCAAGCTTGCTATGTGTCTCAACATCCCAAAGGCGGCAAGTATCCGGGCTAATCTCATCAGCTAATACAATCTCACCTTGTGGATTGCGTCCAAACTCAACCTTAAAATCGACCAATTCAATGCCGATCTCAGCAAAGAGTTTAATAAGAAGTTGATTGATTTTACGTGCTTCTGTAGAGATCGTTTCAATCTCCTCGATAGTCGCTAAGCCTAATGCTAACGCATGATCGGTATTGATCAAAGGATCATTAAACTCATCTTTCTTATAGCAGAACTCAAGAATGGGTGGATTTAGGTGCGTTCCCTCTTTAATTCCTAAGCGGCTTGTTAGTGATCCTGTTGCAATGTTACGCATAATCACTTCAAGGAGAACGATATCGATCTTTTTACAAAGAACATCACGATCATTAACCTGCTTGATAAGATGGGTCTTAATGCCATTTTCAATCAGATATTCAAAGATCATCGTTGAGATTGCGGCATTTAAAACACCTTTATCTTCAAACTGAGCTTTCTTCGCCCCATTTCCAGCAGTCGCATCATCCTTATAATGGATAAGAACCTCATCTGGATTCTCCGTACTGTAGATCTGTTTCGCTTTACCTTCATAGAGTAACTGTGACATATTTAATACCTTCTGCTCATGCTAGATTTTAGGAGTAGTGACTGCTGCCACTGCATTTTCAAAGATTGTTTGTGCTTTATTGCCTGGGATATTGAGGAAAAGTCCCTCTTCATATCGCTCGCTATGCGCCATCTTACCGAGAATCTGGCCATTAGGGCTGGTAATCGCTTCAACCGCATAATCAGAGAGTGCTGGGTTAAAGGTTGGATCAAGCGTTGCACGTCCTTTATGATCCACATATTGTGTTGCGATCTGCCCACGCTCTTTTAATGATTCATAGAGCTCAGGCGTTAAGATGAGACGACCTTCTAAAGCAGCAAAGGGGAGCACATGTTGTTCGCCAACAGGATTTGTTGCAAACCATAAGGAGTGATTATTGACCACTTCAGTTGTCACCATCTGCGCTTTAAACTCACCGACCTGATTGGTCGTTAAGAGTAGATCACTCTCTTGACGATATTCACCATAAGGGAGAAGACCTGTCTTCACTAATGCATGGAAACCTGCATTGATTCCTAAGAGTAATCCCCCTTTCGCTAAGAAGTTTTCAACCGCTTCTTGAATCTCAGGACGTCTTAAGAAGAGCGCCATCGTTGAGCCTGTTCCTGCCGGCTCTTCCGTGCTCGCAAAACCAGAGGCGAGTACAAAGATCTCAGAGAGCGTCAATGCCTCTTTAAACTTTCTAATAGAGGCTAGATAATCCGCTTCTGTTAACATCACGATCGGAAGAAGATCTGCTGTAGCGCCCGCTTTTTCAAATGCTTTTGCCGTATCATACTCACTGTGTGTTCCTTCAAAAACAGGAATTAACACACGTGGTTTCTCTACAGCAAGATGATTCTTCACCGCGCTCAATGGACGTGCTTCTACTTTATCAACAAAGCCTTCGCTCTTCTCATAGATAGGATAGATCTTCTCAAAACGATCTTCTGCCGCAGCCTGAAGTGTTGAACCTAAGATTGTGACCTGTCCATAATCAAAGCGATATTCGCTCAGTGTTGTTCCGATCGCAATATAATCATCCGACTCAGGGAGCGCCTGACGCGTTGTGATCACAAATGCACCATATTGTGGGCGGAAGAGATCATGCTCAGAGATATTTTCAATATTAGCACCAATTCGGTTACCAAAACTCATCATCGCAAGGCTCTCTGCAACACCCCCTTGACGAACAGAACTTGCTGCATAGATCTTATAATCACGATGAAGCTTTTGGAAAATCTCAAAGTTATGCTTAATTTCATCATAAGGGATGCGATCTGTAACATCCTCTTTCACAGGAAGAAGATAGATATAATGACCACTATCTTTAAACTCAGGCGAGATCACCTCTTCTGTTTTCACCGGCACAACGGCGAAAGAGACCAATGTTGGTGGAACGTTAATCTCTTCATAGGTTCCACTCATACTATCTTTACCACCGATACTTGGAACATTGAAAGCTTTCTGCGCCGCAATCGATCCTAGAAGTGCTGCAACCGGCTTACCAAAACGCTCTGGCACACCATCGAGGCGTTCAAAATACTCCTGAAATGAGAGTCTTGCTCGTTTTGGATCACCCCCTGAAGCAACAAGACGTGCAAGTGATTCAATCACTGCATATGCCGCACCATGGAAAGGAGACCATTCGCCAAGATAGGGGTTATAACCATGCGCTAAAATCGCAGCAGTTTGTGTCTCGCCTTCGGCAACTTGAATCTTCTGAATTGAAGCTTCTGCCGGTGTTGCTTGACACTTACCGCCATAAGGGAGCAGAACGGTCGAACGACCTAATGTTGAATCAAAACTCTGATTCATCCCCTTTTGGCTTGCGATATTGAGATCGGAGAGAATGCCCTGCCAAGTCTTCTCAATATCATCTAAATTTTGACGTTGAAGTAACGGTGATGGAAGATTACTATCTACAACCTTTGCTGTTGCTTCTTTACGGATACCATTAGTATCTAAGAATGAACGCGCGATATCGACAATTTTGTGCCCTTTCCACTCAAGCACTAAGCGGGGCTCTTCTGTCACTTTTGCAACGATCACGGCATCTACAGACTCTTCCGCTGCAAGCTGAATAAAGCGCTCTGCATTCTCTTTCGCAACAACAACCGCCATACGCTCTTGAGATTCTGAGATCGCAAGATCGGTTCCATTAAGACCTGGATATTTTGTTGGGACTTTATCGAGATCTACATGAACACCATCGGCTAACTCACCAATAGCAACAGAGACACCTCCGGCACCGAAGTCATTCGATTTCTTAATCAGTGTTGTAACCTCTTTTTTACGGAAGAGACGCAAGATTTTACGCTCTTCACTTGCACACCCTTTTTGTACATCTGTACCGGCAGTCTCTACTGTCTCTACAGTCTGTACCTGAGAAGAGCCTGTTGCTGCACCAACACCATCACGCCCTGTTTTTGCCCCTAAAAGGATCACAACATCGCCGGCAATCGGCTTTTCACGTACAACATAATCTTCACGGACAGCGCCTACAACGGCACCTAACTCCATTCGCTTAGCCACAAATCCGGGATGGATATACTCTTTAGCAAAAGCAGTTGTACCCCCAATCTGATTGGCATAAGCACTATTCCCTTGAGTTGCAACACGACTAATGCGTCTTTGTGGAATCTTGTTAGGAAGCGTCTCTTCTACAGGCTCAAGTACATTACCGGCACCCGTAATACGCATACCTTGATAGACATAAGCACGCCCTGAAAGCGGATCACGAATCGCGCCGCCCACGCAGGTATTCGCACCCCCATAAGGCTCAATCTCAGTAGGATGGTTATGTGTCTCATTTTTAAACATCAATAACCAAGGCTCTTCGACACCATTAACATCAACCGTGATGCGAACAGAACAGGCATTCACCTCATCGGAGACCTCCATATCGGCGAGCTCTCCTGTTTTACGCTGATAGCGGCCAAATACTGTCGCCATATCCATCAATGTCTCAGGGCGCTCTGAAATTCCTGTCTCGCGACGAAGCGCAAGATAATCTTCATAAGCTTGCTGAATCTGCTCTTTAAATTGGCTCTCGGTAAAATCGATCGATTGTAGCGCGGTTTCAAATGTTGTGTGGCGACAATGATCAGACCAATAGGTATCTAGAACAAGAAGCTCTGTCTCTGTAGGATTGCGATTCTCTTCATTTTTGAAGTAATTTTGAATATGTTTGAGATCTTCAAACTCCATCGCCAATCCCATCTGTAACTTAAATTCTGTTAACTTAGAATCGGTCATATGGATAAAGTCTTTAATACTCTCCACCTTCTTTGGTGCACGCTTATCGATAAAGCGGGAATCATTAATAGGAAGGGTAAGATCTTTAAGACGAGAATTGATGGGGTTGAAGAGATAATTTTGAATTTTTTGTAGATCTTCTGAAGAGAGATCGTGGTTAAAACCATAAAGTAATGCAGTTGAGACTTGAGTCTTAGGTGAGACGCCAAGCACTTTAAATGCTAGCTCTGCACTATAGGCTTTTTGATCATATTGCCCTGGGAGCCACTCGATGGTGAAATGGGGCATCTTTGCCAACTCCGCCATCATGATACTCTCATCAATCGCTTGATCTCGGACAGGTTGAATTAATGCCGCACGCACTCGATCAATATCTTTCTCTGCCAAATCAAAGAGGTCATATACTTGAATGAGTCGCACTTTTGATAACGTCTGAATATTAAGTGCTTTTTTGAGCTCGCTCAATAAGGCAGTTGCTTCAGTTGAATAGCGCGGTGTACTTTCAATATAAAATCTACGTTTCATTAGAGTCCTTGAGTATCAGTTTATTCAAAACTATCTGTCAGCATTGTCTCAAAAGAAGTTAATCCTTTTGAGCCCGTAAAGGTGACATGGCCCATTTTACGGTTATTTTTAAATTCTTTTTTCCCATAGAGGTGAAGGTGTGCATCACTTGAGAGATGGGGAAGATAATTGAAGAGAAATTCCCGATTTTGCCCCAAAATATTGAACATAATGGTCTTTTGTTTGAGTGCTGTCTCCCCAAGTGGAAGCCCACAGATAGCGCGGATATGTTGCTCAAACTGGCTCGTAGCGCAGCCTTCAATCGTAAAGTGCCCTGAGTTATGGGGACGCGGCGCAAGCTCATTAACATAGATAAGATCACCCACAACAAATGCCTCCATTGCCAATGTACCCACGATATTATGGGTTGTCATAAAGCTTTTAAGCATCTCATTAAGCGCATCTTCAAGCGCTGGGGTAACTTTTTCACTGCCGGCAACAGTCTTAAAGAGAATATTATTATGATGAAGATTCTCCGCGATCGGGAAATGGCGATACTCTCCATTAATCGAGCGTGTTCCAATGATGGAGCATTCCCAATCATAAGGAATAAATTTCTCCGCTACACAGGGGATATTGTAGAGTGTTGCCACTTTAGGTAGATCCGCTTCACTTCGGACCACAACCTGCCCTTTACCATCATAGCCTCCCTCTTGTGTCTTCACTACAAAAGGATAACCAAGCTCCGCAATCGCAGTAGCAAGCCCTTTTTCGGGATCATCAAGCACAACATAGGGAGCAACAGGAAGCCCTGCAGCGGTTAATGCCGCCTTTTCACGTGCTCGATTTTGCGCTAAATAGAGGGGAAGTTCGCCTTGAGGAATATTGCAATACTCTTCATTGAGTCGCTTAACAAGAGAAGCATCAATATTCTCAAATTCATAGGTCACCACATCACAACGGGAGATTAATGTTTCATACCCCTCCTCATTTGAGAAGCCAGAGACAATATGGCCATGAGAGGCTGAAACCGCGGGCGCATCTGAGGCAGGATCTAACGTTATAACGTAGTATCCCATCCTGTTCGCCGCTTCTGCTAGCATTTTACCTAGTTGACCACCACCTATAATTCCAATAGTTTTTCCGGGTAAAATGTGCATTTTAGTTACTTCTCCTCAATTGTGCTATCTGCTAAGACAGTTGCGGTTTGATTGTGACGAAATTGTTCAATTTGTTGCTGGAGTGTCTCATTGCTCAGAGCAAGAATCTGTGCGGCTAAAAGTGCGGCATTTTTTGCACCGGCATCGCCGATCGCCATTGTTGCCACAGGAACACCGCCCGGCATCTGCACAATTGAGTAGAGAGAATCAACACCACTTAAGGTACTTGTTTTAATTGGAACGCCAATAACGGGAAGCATTGTTAAAGATGCAACCATTCCTGGAAGATGCGCAGCACCTCCTGCTCCGGCAATAATCAGATCATATCCGGCTTCTTTTGCAGAGAGCGCAAAAGAGACCATATGCTCTGGCGTACGGTGTGCCGAGACGATTTTCATGTCGTATGAGATGGAAAATTGGTTGAGTATGTCAGCAGCATTCTGCATCGTTGGCAGATCGCTCTTGCTCCCCATAATGATGGCGACTTTCTGTTTTTTCATTGAGAAATTCAACCCATAAATAAGATCAATAAGAATCGAAAGAGATGATCGATTTCTGAGTAACTGATTCTATCCTTATGCCCTACCTTAGTCAATAGAATTAGAGCGCTATTTTTTATCTTTCGATAAAGATTTTATGGGGCATTTCAGCGATTTTTATCTTTCCCTAAAGAGAATAAAAAGCCCCTTTTACACCGCAATTTTTATTGCCATTTTTGATCTCTTTCACCTCCATTGATCACCCTCTTTGTTATCTTCTTCGTTATCTTTATTCATTCTTATCTTTACTCTTATCTTGATTCTTATCTTGACTCTATCGCTCTTCTCTTCCCTCCCGACCAATCCTCTTTATACTGCTTAATTTCAACAGATTTCTAACGCTAAAATCTCTTCAAAAGATGCCTTTAAAAGATATCTTCAATATATCTCTCCTTTTCTTTTTATTCCGAATATAATAAAGAGAATGATAGAGAATAGCTGCGCTACTTTATAGATAGAACTCTCATCGGCTAAGGAACCTTGAGCTCATATGAAAACGACGATATTAACAATCGTAATTACGATTCTTCTCTCTGCTACTATTTTAGTGCTGTTCCTCCACAATTACCGCAAATTACGCACCCAAAGATTGCTTTGCGAAACGGCATTTGCTGATGTTCTTCGCCTACAAGGCGAATTAATTGATCATTCACGACCTATTATCTTGATTACACAAAAAGTGCTTCGGGATGAGCGTAAACTCTATGAAGAGATTATGCCTCTCTATGATGATCATCGGCAACAGCTGCCGCAAGAGGAGGAGATTCTCAATATCCTTCTACTACGAGACCGCCTCAACTATCTCTATAAACGTGCTAGTCGCCATCCTGAGTTGAAAGATTTAGAGGAGTTGACCACCCTTTGGAGCCGTGTTGAGATTACCAATCGCAATATTGATGAATCCGCCTCTTACTATAATGATACTGCTCACGATTACCGCGAAATTACCAATGAGTTTCCCTGCTCTATGCTCGCTGAAATTCTGCAATATCCTCGCTTCAATCTAATCGCTTAAATCTGACCGCCTAAATTTAGAGAATGTTATAGTGTATTATGTCTACTGATCACCCCCAACCCCCTCTATCGGCCTCTGTGTCTACACTGAATGATTCAGCGCCTACCGACTCTTCCGCTTCTACCGATCAATTGATGCAAGTAGCAGTAAAAAGTGGGGAACAGACTCACGACCAGAAGCGTGATAAGACCTTCGACCAACTGAGTCGGAAATTTAGACGCAATATCTATCAGACATTTAAAGGCAAGTTACGCCTTGCTATCTTAGAGCGCGACTTTGAGGCATTAAATCTACACCAAGCGCCCCTCTCTATTCTCGATATCGGCGCCGGACAAGGGCAATATGCGCTGATGCTTGCAAAAAAGGGGCATCACTTGACGCTTATCGAGCCGGCGATAGAGATGTTAACCTTGGCAAAAGAGAGCTTTCTTAGAGAGGGTTTAGAGGCGAATTTCTTTCAAGAATCTTTAGAGAAACTTCCTGAACTCCCCCTCCCACAATTTGACCTTATCACCTGCCATGCAATGATCGAGTGGCTCCCTGAACCTGAACGCTTCTTACAGCTTGCTCTGCCGACCCTCAAGCCGGGTGGAAAGCTCTCCCTACTCTTCTACAATCGAGAAGGGTTGATCTATCACAATCTGATTCGGGGTAATTACTACTACGTTGAAAAAGGGCAATTTCAAGGAGAAAAAGGTAGCCTAACGCCCATCTCTCCGATCTGCCCGAAATGGCTAAAAGAGCAAATTAAAAAATATCAGCTAACCCTTCTCAAAGAGAGTGGAATACGCACCTATTATGATTTTATGGCGCCGGCAGCACGGCAGAGAATTAGTGAAGAGGATCATCTCGCTATGGAACTCCGCTACTCAGAAAGATCGGAGTATCAAGGGCATGCGCGCTATCTTCATTGGCTCTTAGAAAAATAAGAACCCTATCAGCAAGCAGCAAAGAAAATAATCAATAACTATGGCAAACAATATGGCAAACAACTATAAATAGCTATAAAGAGTTAGGGAATCGCTAAGAATCGTAAATTTATTCTTGATCTTGTCAAAATCGACCTTTATCCTGTCACTATCTTTCTCCTTCTCTATTTCCACTTGATCTTGTGACGCCAAGATTGCCAAGATTGATAGAGCATCCGCTCTTTAACTTAGGAAATAGTGAGTACCTTCTCCCCAAAAGAGAAACTGTTGATGCCAAAATTGATGAGATATTTTTCACACGCCACCAATCTATTACAACGACGCCAAATCTTCACTCTTCTCTCCCTATTCTCTCTACTTCTAAGTGCTCCTCTCTTTGCCGACCAGATACGCCTTAAAAATGGGGATCAGTTAAGCGGTAAAATCCTTTTGATAGAAGCGCATCAAGTAGAGATTGAGACCGATTATGCCGGTCGCGTGAAGGTAGATGCCAAACATATCGCACAATTTGAGATAAAAGCCCCCGTTGCTGTGAAAGAGAATCAATTTACCAAGAGCTTTACCTCAACAGAGGTACTCTATGATGCCGAAAATGATGCACTTAAGGATCGATTGATCATTAAAAATCATGGGATTCCCCAATCGATTCCGTTCGATAAAAGTCTGATTATTGCGAAAGTTAATCGCACTACATTGCAGCCAAAAACTTTCCGACAGGAGTTCTCCCTCAATGCTAGCGCAATCTTTGATAATGATAATTCTCGCCTCTCCCGCTATCGATTGAAGGGGGAATATACGCTTGAGTATCGTCTCTGGCGCCATGCAACCTCTGCTCACCTCTACCGAAAGCGAGATCAGAGTAAGACGAAAGATTACTACTATCACCTTAATTACTCAGCGGACCGCTTTATAACACCCCGCTTCTTCTGGCAAGGATCGATCGATTTCCAACATGATTGGATTGAAGATATCCGTAATAATCTCCTTATTGGTACTGGACCTGGTTTTCAGCTCTGGAATAATACTCGTTCACAGCTCTCACTTGCAACATTACTCAACTATCAACATATCGAGTATCGCGATCATGCACACTCTAGAAACCCGCAGCTCTCTCTTAAGTGGGACTTTCAACATGCGCTCTATAATCAGACAATTACCTTCTCAACAAAGGGTAGCGTTGGTCGTAGTTTCAATCGCGATGTGACGCTCGACCTCAATCTCAATGCAAAATTAGCTTATCGCTTAACCGATAATCTTTCGATCGATACCGGCTATCAATATGAGAAGTTGAAAGCAAAACGCGGAAGTAATACTAATCGTACGCTCTACCTCGGTTTTGGATTGAAGTGGAAATAGATCAAAAAAGATCCAAAAATCTAGATCTAATAGCCTCTATTGCCGAGAAATACCTCAAAACATCCCAAAAATTCGCCTAAAATTCCCATAATCATCTTGCGACTATCTTATGGGGGAGAAACTATTTTCATTATATTTTTGCGATAAGTTTGACACTACGCTCTATATGATATAAATTTACAAATGAGAATGGTTCTCAAACAAAAGGCTGAGGGAGGCCAATAATCATGAAATTAAGATCGAAAACAGGTTTGAAAAAGTGGGCGAGAACTGCCCTAAGAGGTGCGCTGATTAGCGCGATGTTAACTTCCGCGTGGGGAATTGCTTATGCGAAAGAACCCCTAAAAGTTATCACAACCTTTACCATAATACAAGACATGGCCCAAAATGTTGCAGGTGATGCAGCGATTGTAGAGTCGATCACCAAGCCGGGAGCGGAGATTCATGATTACCAACCCACTCCGCGAGATCTCGTCAAAGCCCAAGATGCTGAGCTTATCTTATGGAATGGTCTCAATTTAGAACGTTGGTTTGAGCGCTTCTTCCAAAATATCAAAAATGTTCCCTCCGTTGTTGTAACAGAAGGGATCACTCCCCTTTCCATCTATGAAGGGGAATATGAGGGGCTACCTAATCCGCACGCCTGGATGAGCCCTAATAATGCCTTAATCTATATTGAGAATATTCGTCAAGCATTTGTTGAAGCAGATCCAGAAAATGCGGCCATCTACAATGAGAATGCGGCGCAATATGCAGAAAAGATCAGAGCGCTCGATAAACCATTACGGGAAAAGCTTGAGCAGATCCCTGAAGATCAGCGCTGGTTAGTCACGAGTGAAGGAGCCTTTGGTTATTTAGCTGCAGATTATAATCTCAAAGAAGCCTATCTCTGGCCCATCAATGCCGATGAAGAGGGTTCACCACAGCAGGTTAAACGCTTGATTGATACCATTCGTGCCAACCAAATTCCGGTTCTTTTTAGTGAAAGCACGATCTCTGATAAACCTGCAAAACAGGTTGCTAAAGAGAGTGGCGCTCGTTATGGTGGCGTTCTCTATGTTGATTCTCTCTCAACAGAAGATGGGCCTGTCCCCACCTATATTGATCTTCTCCAAACCACTGTAGAAACGATTGTTAAAGGATTTAACCTAGAATGAGTATCGTTGTTGAAGATGTCGCTGTTGTTTACGGCAATGGACATAGAGCTATTTTTGATGTCAATTTTCGTCTCGATGCCGGCACTATTTGTGGCTTAGTCGGTGTCAATGGAAGTGGTAAATCGACACTTTTCAAGTCGATCATGGGGTTAGTCAACCCCACTTCCGGCACGATTAAGATCGATAATATGGCTATTAAAGAGGCGCTAAAAGCCAATAAGATCGCTTATGTCCCACAGACAGAGGAAGTTGATTGGAACTTCCCTGTTCTTGTTGAAGATGTGGTGATGATGGGCCGATATGGCAAGATGGGTTTTTTACGTATTCCCTCTAAAATAGATCATCAAAAGGTCGATGAAGCCTTAGCACGCGTCGATCTTACCGCTTTTCGTAAGCGACAGATCGGTGAGCTCTCCGGCGGGCAGAAAAAAAGGGTCTTTTTAGCAAGAGCATTAGCGCAAGAGAGCCGTATTTTACTACTCGATGAACCCTTTACCGGTGTCGATCTGAAGACGGAAGATAGCATTATTGAGCTCTTGATCTCCCTTCGGGAAGAGAACTATCTCATGTTGGTATCGACCCATAACTTAGGGTCGATACCGGAGTTTTGTGATCAGGTAATTCTCTTAAATCAGACTGTTTTAGCCCAAGGGCCAACAGAGACAACCTATACACAAGAGAATCTTACCCATACTTTTGGTGGTGTCTTGCGGGAGATTTCGCTCAAAGGAGATCATCTCCATAGCGATGATGATCCTCGTCATGTCACCGTCTTAACGGATGATGAGCGCCCGGCAGTCTTCTATGGTTGTCAAGAGACGCAGCAGCTCAAAAAAGCACGCGATAGCCAGAAAACAGGTACGCACCTCAATCGAGAAACATCTCAGGAGTGATCACTAATGGAACAGTTATTGGCGCTCTTAATAGAGCCCTTTCAATATGAGTATATGGTCAAAGCGATCATTATGAGTCTGCTGGTTGGCGCTGTTTGTGCTTTCCTTTCTGCCTATCTTGTGCTGAAAGGTTGGTCCTTGATGGGAGATGCTCTCTCTCACTCAGTTGTTCCCGGGGTTGCCGGCGCATATGCGTTAAGTCTTCCCTATGCTATTGGTGCATTCTTCACCGGCATTTTAGCAGCCCTCGCGATGGGACTTGTCAAACATTTCACCAAATTGCGGGAAGATGCCATTATCGGGCTGATCTTTAGTAGCTTCTTTGCGGCAGGGTTATTGATTATTTCGCTCAATCCAACACCGATTAGTATCAACTCTATCGTCTTTGGAAATATTTTAGGGATCTCCGATGGAGATGCGCTACAAGCAGCGATTATTACGATAATCTCCCTACTTCTTCTTCTCTGCTACTGGAAAGATCTAATGCTTCTCTTCTTCGATGAGGTTCAAGCTAAAACGATCGGTCTGCCGGTGATGCGTCTGCAGATTCTCTTCTTTGTACTATTGAGTGCCTGTATTGTTGCAGCACTTCAAACTGTCGGGGCAATTTTGGTTATTGCGATGGTTATTACACCGGGAGCGACCGCTTATCTCTTAACAGATCGCTTTGGCGTGATGCTCACCCTAGCCGTGATGATTGGCGCATTAAGTAGCTTTATTGGGGCTTATGTGAGCTTCTTTCTTCCAGGAGGTACAACGGGAAGCCTTATTGTTGTCCTTCAGACAACGCTCTTTCTTCTCACCTTTCTCTTTGCGCCGAAACATGGTCACTTTGCCAAACGTCGCTCTGCCCGTCGATCTACAAGCCTTAGCGAAAGTATCGATGAGATTGAGGAGACATTGATGCAAGATGAAGAGAAGTTAACGAAAAAGGAGGTCTCATTATGATCGATACCTTAATCTTAACGCCTCTACAATACCCCTTTATGCAGCAAGCGATGTTAGGTGCGCTGATCTCTGGTGTTGTTTGTGCCGTACTCTCTTGCTACCTTATTTTAAAGGGATGGGCACTGATGGGGGATGCGATCTCTCATGCGGTCTTGCCGGGAATTGTTCTAGCCTTTATCTTCAATCTTCCGCTTGTCATTGGTGCCTTTGCTTCAGGGCTCTTCTGTGCCGTTGCAACCGGTTACTTACGGGCGAATAGCAGAATCAAAGAGGATGCAATCTTAGGGATTGTCTTCTCCGGACTCTTTGCGCTAGGGCTGTTCACCTTCTCTTTCGTAAAGACCGACCAACATCTTACCCATGTTCTTTTTGGTAATATCTTAGGGATTCTCCCTTCTGAGCTATGGCAGATTATCATTATCGCCGGCATTACCTTGCTAATTATCCTCTTGAAGCGAAAAGATTTTATGCTCTACTGCTTCGATCCGGTACAAGCGAATGTTTTAGGGCTTCCGGTCAAATTTCTCCACTATACATTACTGATTCTATTAGCATTAAGTATTGTGGCATCACTACAAGCGGTGGGCGTTATCCTCGTTATTGCGATGTTAGTTGCGCCGGGAATTATCGGCTTTCTTCTCACAAAGCGTTTCCCCATTATGATGATAATTGCGGTGATCTCCTCACTCATCTCCGCTTTTATGGGCGTTCTCTTAAGCTTTCATATCGATGCCGAAACGGGCCCTTGTATCGTTCTCAGCCAAACACTTCTCTTCTTAATCGCATTCATCTATAGCCGTCTACGTCATCGGATAATTCGCCGAAAAAGCCTCTAGTTATATAAAAAGAGAGTTAAGATAGAATCTGAATCGATATAAAACCGATACAAAAACACCCTAAAGTTGATCATTACTGATTGCTTTAGGGTGTTTTCTATCATTTAGCTGCCGATTCCTCTTTTTTTGATGCCGATACGAATAACTCAATCATCGCATCTTCATGTTTATCCATCAGCTCAGTATATTGCTCCCGATTATTGGGATCTTTCTGTTCGCTGTTGATTAACTTAATCATTCGATAGAGTTTTAGACTCACAATTTTCTGATTATCGATATCTCTCTTATGGTAATGATCAATCTTCGCACCCGGCAGATCATTCCCAATTTTAGAGTTTTGATTGCGAGAGATTAAAAAGAGGTTTCCAAAACTATCTACAATGCGGATTGCCGGTTCTTCGTCCTTATTCTCCGCCTCCCGTTTTTTACACTCTTCATCTGTAGATTGCTGATCTAAGTACTCCTCATTTTTAGGTTTTTGCGGATAGAAATGTTCAATCGAACCGCCGGCCACCATTGTGTAATTTTTGATAAGTTCCTTCTCTTGTTGCGTATATTTCTCTTGTCTATCCTTCTCTTGCCTATCCTCTGGTTGATTGTTTTCCCCTTGCGCCTCTTGCCAAATAAGGTAATCGAGATAATAGAAGAGAAAATGATTTTCAATTCCGAAATAGCTCAACTTATCTAAAGGAATATCTTTTTCAGTCATCGAGGTAGCGACATTCTCATTATTAAAGAGCATATTGCCATAACCCCCTTTCGCCGTTCTATCTTCATCTTTAGCAAGATAACGCCAAAAAGTGTAACGCCGAGCTAAACGCTCCATATAATCTAAATAGGCTTGTGCCTTAATCTCTTGAAACATCTCCCTATCTGATTGCTCATTGACCAAGAAATAGAGTAGCCCTGAGAGCCAATGCTTATAATGGGGCGATGGAATAGAGTAGTGAAATGCAGTTTGCAATAGAATCATTCGCTTCACATCTGTCGTTTCAGTCTCTCCGCCGGTAAAAGTATTCACATAACTAGAACTAGCACTCTTTTCATACTGTTTCAGCGCTCTAATCCCCCACAGATCCTCTTGGCTTGTATCCCGTTTTATAACATAGTGATCAAAGAGATATTTGCATTGCAATAACAGAAAGGTAAATTGTTTGATCCGTTCAGATACGATCTCATTTTCCAACGCTTTTGAGTCCGCAGTTTCCCCCGGGAAAAGATCTTTCTGCAATAGATACTGGTTAAATTGTTGAATGAGTTGCTTATCATCAAGTGCGACATCGTGAAGATCACCCTCTGCTGAAGCAACTCGATCAAATTGCTTGGGATATAACTTCGTCTGCACAAAAACGCGCAGAACGTGCAGTAGAAAGCTCGAAAATGAGAGCACCACCTGAAAGCGCTCCGGCGTATCTTCCTCTTTTTTACTGCTTTTCTCTCTATGATCTTTAGTCGTGATATTTGCAATGAGCGTTTCTATTGTCGGCGCTTTCGGTACTTCAGACTCCTTGATTTTTTGAGCTTCTGAGGCATCAGATGTTAAACACTTCTTTAATGTATCATAATCTGTGACCTGTAAACTCTGCCACTCATTACCAAAAATTGCACTTCTCGGTTCAGGTTCAAAAGCATATTGCAGATAGCGTTCCATATTCGCAACGCCATTCCACACTTGGCTCAAGATCGGTCGATCCTCTTCTGAGAGTTTAGAGAGAAGATTCGCTTTGATAATTTCATGTTTTTCCAGCTGTTCCCCGCGATTATTCATCACTTCAAAATAGTGATTGAGATCTGTCCCTTGAGGCACTTGAATACGGGCGATATGAACAGAGTTGAGTAGATATTGCAAAAAGGCTTCTATTGCCCCTTCATCTTGCAATTTCCGCTGAAAAGTCTTTTTGATAATATGATAACCGGTTATGATTCCTTGGTTATAATGCTCTGCATCTAATGCCGTAAGATCCCCTTTTTGAATCATCTCTAAAGTCGCAATCGATTTCGGCCGACATTCAAAAGTGAGCTTCACACTTTTTCGCCAGCTTTTAATATCTAACACTTTGATTTTAAGAGACTTTTCATACAAATTAATAAAAGCCAATAAGATCAAAGTCAGCGTTGTTAGCCGTTGCTGTCCATCGATAACCTCAAAGATCCCATCATCATGCTGATAGACCACTAACGTCCCGATATAGTATTTTTTCTGATCGCCATTAACATAGCTCTCAATATCTTCGATGAGCTGTTCAATCTCCGCCTCACGCCAAGCATAATTGCGCTGATACATCGGAATCATATAAGCGGTATTAGGCTCTTTGAATAGCTCGCCGATGCTCAATTCTCTGACGCTATCATTTTTGTGATTGCTGTTCATCATTTTCCTTTTTATAAAAGCCCAATTTCCCAAACAATTTTACAATATCGCCGTGATTTCCCGATATTGTCGGTAGATAACGGGTCTTCTCCAGTTGGATAAAAACCTCCTGCGGTTCATTCGCCTCTTTAATAAAGACAAAGAGATTTCGCCCTAAAACATAGTTATCCACTGTCGCTAGTTGTACCGCGTGCTGTTGCAGTCGGCAAGCATACGCCCAGATAAAGATCTGCTCAATCGCTTCTGACATTTTGGCTGGGCCAAATTTATCGAGATAAGTGATTAATGCGCAATCGAAGATCATCCGCACCCAGCCATCGCCGACTCTATGCCGTTGATTATAAGTTGCTAGCGTCTGAAGAATATCTACTGCTCGATCGCTAAGTAAACCGTCTAATGGTGAATTGTGCTTCTCTTCATCTGAAGTAGCGACGCTTAATTTCGATTGAATGACCGGGCTCACAATCGACTTTTGATAATATTCCACCATCTCAAAGAAGCGCCGGCCATTGATAATGGCTTGATCGAGTTGAAAGGGGAAATCCATCTTCTGTCCATCAATCTCTCGGTCAAATTGTCGATTATAGTGATCAATATAACGGTGCGTTACCTGAAGCGCTTTTGCATAAGGATAATTCGATTTGTGATCTAAATTAATGCCCTTAAAGAGCGCAATTTGGGATTTCGTAAAATAGCGTGCCGGTGCTTGTTGCATCCATCTACGAATACGGAAGAGATAGGTGCCAAATAATGTTTTCAGTTCATCACTGTCGGCATCTTCTGTTGCTTCCCAATAGGCGATTGATATCGGTTTTAGCTCAACCTCACTCTTTGGAAACTCTCGAAGATGATAGGCTTTGAGTAGATCGTGCGGTGCAAGATCTCGCCCTCGGCTATTTTGAGAATCGAAAAATTGAAACGCTTCTGAAATATCTTGTAACTCAAAACGCACCACTTCACAGCGATTGAGCAGGAAATCGATCTCTTTCTCCTGCAATCCGCCTTGAGCAATGTAATGATTAATGAGCTGATAATTCTGTGTGATATTCTTCTGAGAAATCGTACTGGGAAAAGCCCAATCTTGAAAAGATGCCTTCTCTGTTAACTCCTTTAGCGTTTTCTCTAGATCTGAACGAAGAATTACCGTTTCCGATTTTATCTCATCATTCGGAATTTCCCCATTTTCTGATGATTTCTCATCGCCTACATAATGCTTTCGAAGTGCCCAAATAATCAGCATTAAGGTAATAATCCGCTGTTGCCCATCGACAATATTGAGGATCATTTTTTCCGTTCCGTCTTCATTCGTTTCAATCTGCCGATGAAACACAACACTCCCAAGGCGATACGGCACTGCTCTATCGCTCTGGGTTTTGATATCGTGCAGAAGCGCGCTCACATTCTCTGCTGTCCATTTGTAAGGGCGCTGATATTGGGGAATTTTTAAATTGCTAAGTTGTAAAAGATCTTTTACTGAACAGATTGAATGAGTTATTCTTTCAAAGGTCATCCTATTTTTAATCCCATTAATTTAACTGATAGCTTTTACATAGTATCTCTAGCCCCTATATTCTCTTTATTTAACAATATTTCTGTTAAAAGACTTCTATGAGAGCTGTATCAATATAGCAACTTATAAAATATGAGCAAAAAGAGTTTCTTCCACTACTTTTTTAATCATCTCTTTTAATTTAATGACTATTTTCCTACTGCGAAAATCTCTGTGCAATCATCACGCCGGTAAGAGAGACTGCTCCGCCGATATAGTGGTAGCTCTCTAATGACTCGTGGAGAACGACAATAGAGATCAATGCCGTCAATAGTGGTGAGAGATTCATAAAGAGTGCCGTTTTATTGGGCCCAAGAAAGGCAACACCTTTAATCCAAAGAAATGGCGCAATAATAGAGGCGGGAATGCCGGCAAAGAGAATCAAGCCGATATTTTCTGAAGTGATGGCGCGATCTGCGGCAAACCAGAAAAGTGGAAGCAGTAGAATCATTCCAAAGATAATCTGCCAATAGAGCGATTGCCATACAGAGAGACGAATCTGCCACTTTTTCGTTAAAACACCATAGAGCGCATAGGCGGAGGCTGCAATGAGCATCATCAACTCCCCTTGCCCTATGCCTACTTCAAAGAGAATTCCCGGCATACCACCGCTAATGAGCCAAATAATGCCGAAAAAGGAGAGCGCACTTCCGATAATGAGCCCTAAAGTAATGGGTGTTTTTAGAATAAAGAGGCTTAAAATAATAGTTAGTAGAGGAATCAGCGAGATAAAGATGCCGATCATTGTTGCACTGATCGTATAGGCAGCATAGTAAGCTAAACATTGATAGAGTGCCATTCCTAAAAGCCCTAAAAATGCCAACTTAGCAAGATAAGGGCGAATTGTATCCCACTCTTTAATGCTCTTTTTAAGGCAGAAAGGGGTCAGAATTAAAAAGGCAAAGAACCATCGGTAAAATGAGATTGTTTCAGGTTCAACAACTCCCGTTGAGAGTTTGTTAACAACAGCATTCATCGCCCAGATTAAGACGGCTAAAAGGGGATAGAACATCGCTGCAAATTGCATAGTGAGCTCCTAAATAAGGTCAATTGAGTAGTAGCCCCTAAAAGGGGTGGAAGATAGTATAGTCTTGTCTGATAAGAAGGATATAATGGAAATCGGACAATTCCTCTCGTTATTCAGACAATCTTACTCAATCAATCACCCTTGGAGATTCTTATGGTGCAACAACTTCCCCTTCAAGCTTTTCTACATCATCCTAAACGACTCATTATGCTACTAGATGAACAGATCAATGAGGCGACAGAGTACCTAAGCCACTCACATAGCTGGGGGCAAATGATCTTAGTTAATGATGGTGTTATTACCCTCGAAATTGCTCATGAACGCTTTATTGCCCCGCCGGGATTTGCCATCTGGATTCCGCCCCACTGCCCGCATAGTTGCTATAGCCGTGCCGAAGCACGCTTTCGCTCTGTCAATATCTGCGAAGCTGAAGCGAAAAAGCTACCTCAAAAACCCTCCCTCCTAGAATTGAGCCCTATCGCTGCTGCCATTATTGATGAACTCTTTGAAAAAGCGATCTATCTGCCAGAGAGTGATCGCGATTATCGCCGAAGTCGTGTCTTTATCGATGAACTTGAAGATGCCATGGTCGGTCACACCTATCTTCCCTTCTCTAACCATCGCTACTTAGAGCCGATCTTAAGCGCGCTAGAAGCAGATCCTGCAATACGTTTAACACTCAAAGAGTGGGCGGAACGGGTCTATACGACTGAGAGAACCCTCGCTCGCTACTTTCAAAAAGAATTAGGAATGAGTTTTAGCGAATGGTCTGCTCGGCTCCGCTTTATTCATGGCTCGGCCCTCTTAGAAAAAGGTTATAGTGTGGAAGAGAGCGCCTTTGCTTTAGGATATCGCTCTACCTCTAGCTTTATTACCCTCTTTCTGAAAATTGCCGGCATGACGCCCGATCGCTATCGGCAGATTCATCTTCATTCGGCATAAAAAAAGAGTGACCGCTCGATCACTCTTTTAGCTACTCTACCTATTGACTAGATCATTAGGTCATTAGATGATTAGATTCGTTTTGGCATTCTAAAGCGTCTAACCTTCTTCGGCGCTTCCCCATCTTCATAATATTCAATGGTATATCCCGTTAAAGCATACGCTATCGCAATCACCGGGCTTAAGAGACAGAGGAAGGTATAGGGGAGATAATCGAATGTTGCCACCCCTAAGGTTGTTGCCATAAAAGCGCCACAGGTATTCCATGGAATCAGTGGCGAGGTCATCGTTCCTGAATCTTCTAAAGTTCGTGAGAGAACCTTGCCTTTAATTCCCCGCTTACGATACTCCTCTGCATACATTCTTCCCGGCACAATAATCGACATATATTGATCGCACCCCACAATATTGCCGGTAATACAGGTGGTAACAGTAGCAATAATCAAGCTCTTTGTTGTCTTTGCAAGACGGACAATCGAAGCAACAATCGTCTGGAAGATTCCGGTAAATTCTAAAATCCCCCCAAAACACATCGCGATAATCACAAGTGATACTGTCGAGAAGACAGAGACAATTCCCCCATTATTGAGTAGCTCATTGAGTGTCTCATTATCTGTTGTGATGCTATAACCATCATAGAGCGCATTCATTACCATACTAGGATCAGCATCTTGTACAAAGAGTGCGCATAGAACTCCCAAGATCGAACCGATCATCAAACCAGGGAAAGCAGGAATACGAAAGATCATCACAATAATGATTGATGCCGGCACAAGCAGTAACCAAGGGGAGATTACAAAGAGCTCTTTAAGATCTTCTCTTAAGGTAAAGTTTGTCGCCGCAGTATCAGTTAATTCTGCTGTTGCGCTAAATCCTAAAATCGTAAAGAGAATCAAGGAGATGATCAATGCTGGAATCGTGGTATAGAGCATATAACGGATATGTTCAAAGAGGTCGACTCCCACAATGCCTGGCGCTAAGTTTGTAGATTCTGAAAGAGGAGAGATCTTATCACCAAAATAGGCTCCTGAAATCACCGCACCTGCCACCATCTCTGGAGGAATCCCTAAACCAAAGCCGATCCCCATAATAGCGATACCGATCGTTCCCGCTGCGGTCCAGGCATTACCTGAAGCAATAGAGATAATACAGCAGATCGCACAAGCGGCTACTAGAAAGTAGGCAGGATTGAGGAGATTAAGGCCATAATAGATCAATGTTGGAACAATACCGCCGGCAATCCAAGAAGCGATAATGGTTCCGATCACGATCAAAATCACAATAGCTTGGAGCGCTAAACGAACGGCATCTAACATCCCTGTCTCTATCGCTTTCCATTTAAAGCCTAAGCGCATAGCAACTAAAATCGCCACACAGACACTCAATAGTAACGGTATATGAGGACTCACATCCCACATACCAATGCCCATCACAAGAGCAAACATCATAAAGATGATCGGGATAAATGCTTCAAGAATGGTGGGGCGGCGAGTTGAGATCGCTTCAACAGAAGATACTTCAATAGTCATTTTTATTATTCCCTCACAAAAGTATAAGAGGAGAAAATCTATCCATCATGCTTGGCGATTGTTGATCGTACCAATTTCACAAATTGAAAAATATAATATCTGAAGGATAGGGCCCAAATATTGACGCTATTGCAACGGTATTTAAATAAAAGGCCTACTTACGCAAATACAGGAAAACGGACTGAAAAAAGATGGGCTGTGCAGTAAGTGAAGTGATTAATGACTCTCTCAATAGAGATATCCCTTAATAGAGATATCCCTTAATAGGGATAAAATTATATCGATATAAGCCAATAGATATAAATCAATTAAGGATCATTAATAGGTATTATCGGTATTAAAAAATTATAGATGTTGCTGTCAATGGCGAGAAGTCTATCACAGTTTCTTCCTAAAGATCTATTTTTATCCCTCAATT
The DNA here is from genome assembly GCF_003121895.1 of Ignatzschineria cameli. Classification (GTDB taxonomy): domain Bacteria; phylum Pseudomonadota; class Gammaproteobacteria; order Cardiobacteriales; family Wohlfahrtiimonadaceae; genus Ignatzschineria; species Ignatzschineria cameli. The sequence continues at coordinate 292,497 of NZ_QEWW01000001.1, read as the reverse complement.
ACCCTGATTAATCATTACAGTAATAGTAGATCATGATAATATTAGATCCTTTCAATCATGAAAAGTTTAACAAAGATGTACAATGACCGACGAGGACAAAGATGAAAGTAGATAAATCGCCTTCTGTTTTAGGTGGCGCAATGATTGCCGCAGGAACGATGATTGGCGCAGGTATGTTGAGTTTACCAATCGCATCAGCTGGAATGTGGTTTGGTTGGACAGTCATAATTATGCTCATGACGCTCTTTTTTATGTATATCACCGCAGAGCAGATTTTGGAGGTCAACTTAGGTTATCGCCCCGGCGCAAGTTTCGATACTTTAGTGAAAGATAACCTCGGCAGTCTTTGGCGTTTTGTAAATGGCTTCTCTGTTGCCTTTGTTCTCTATATTCTGCTCTATGCTTATGTCGTAGGTTCAGGCTCTGTTATTAGTAATACTATCGCCCACAATTTCGATATCGCATTACCCCGTTACCAATCCTCCTTAATCTTTGCGCTCCTCTTTACCGGCATTGTCTGGTGGAGCACTAAGGCGGTTGATCGGATCTCAACCATCCTAATGATCGGCATGTTTATTACCCTCTTTGCTGCGGTGACCGGTCTTTTAGGAAAGATAGAGATCCCCTACCTTTTTGAGCCTAATGGAGAGTCACGCTATGCGATCTATGCTTTTGCGAGTCTTCCCTTCTTCTTAACCTCTTTCTGCTTTCATGCAAGTGTGCCTAGCTTTGTAAAATATTATGGCATTGAGGGAAGTAAGATTAAAAAAGCTATCGGTTGGGGAATGGGAATCACCTTCCTCTTCTATCTTGCTTGGATGGTGGCTATTATGGGAAGTGTTGAGCGAGCAAGTTTCCTCTCTGTCGGTGATGATCAGGTCGCATGGTTGCTCGATCAAGTCAATGCTGCACCTTTTGCCGCATTAGCCTTACGTTTCTTTGCCTTCTTTGCTGTTGTCACCTCATTTTTAGGTGCGGGATTGGGGCTTTTTGATTATATTGCTGACCTCTTTAAGATTAATGATGGTCATAAAGGTCGCTTTTTAACGGCGCTCATCACCTTCTTACCTCCTACAATTTTAGGGATGCTCTTTCCAAATGGATTTGTATTAGCGATCGGGTTTGCAGGTCTCTTTGCTGCGATCTGGTCTGTTATTGTACCGGCCGCAATGGTGATCAATTATCGTAAAAAAGCTGAAAAGAGTGGCGAAAAACCCGCTGTACCATTTCGTGCATTAGGGGGCAAAGTGATGCCCTACATTATTATTCTCTACGGTTTAGTGGCGATTGTTTCCCACCTATTAGTAGAGGTTTTTAATGTCTCTGCACTTAACTTCTTTAAATAATGCATGACCCAATCGGCGCTCAATGCGCCGATCTTGGGATGAAGTTTTAATCATTTAAATAGTGATTATTTTCTCGGCATCAAAAATACCAATTTCCGGGCATGCAATGGTAAAAAAAATGAATTAGTCGGCTCCCGCCGCTCTAATAACTTTCTTAAGAATGATTAATTGAAATAAGAAGGTCTGTTGAATTGCCGGAGATCACTATCGCACTTTTCTATAAATCACGTGCCGGCAGATGGCAATCTCCCTATTGCCGATAAATGATTGAATGATTACGACAAGAATTTTCCGGATTTCACCATCACTCTCTTCCCTAAATCGTGCGCCGGAAGGGGACAACCTTCCTATTGCCGGCAAATTGCATCTTTAATAATCATTATTCCCGACATTATTCCCGGCATCGAAGATGCCAATTGGCGGGCATACAATGGTAAAAAGAAAGAATTAGTCGGCTCCCGCCGCCCTAATAACTTTCTTAAGAATGATTAATTAAAATAAGAAGGTCTGTTGAATTGCCGGAGATCACTATCGCACTCTTCCATAAATCGCGTGCCGGCAGATGGCAATCTCTTCTTATCACTGACAATAAAAAAGGATCTAAATAGAGGATTTACTCCATTTTAGATCCTTTTAGGTATGCTTTTTTAATGCGTTTGCGCTCGATAATCGATGCTATTAAAGAGGAGAAACGTTGATGTTACGACCACTTCCTACCATTCTTACACGCTGACCTGGGCGGAAAAGGCTCTTATCTTGTTTTTGAACCACAGCGATTGTTTGACCGCTATCGGTTTTGATATCAAGCTCAACACCTTGAACTTTATCCACTTGCTGTTCGATCTTATTTCCTGCGATACCACCGGCAACAGCACCTACTGCTGTTGTGATGTTACGACCACGGCCGCCACCCATTGCATTACCAAGAACGCCCCCTAATACCGCACCAGAGACTGTTCCTAAAGATGAACCTTCTGCCTGAATCGTCACAGGACGAACTGCGACAACGGTACCATAGGAGACTGATTGAACTGTTTTCGCTTGGTTTCCTGTATAGACATCACCCGAATATAGACTTGAGTTTGTACAACCAGCAAGCGTTAATACCGCAAGTCCAATCATTGTTAATTTCTTCATTTTAAGCCTCTTATATAAATAAATGGATAATGATATGAGCTATTCCCTCTATTTCAAATATCATTCGATAACCAAGGCAAATCTTTAAACTGATAAGAATGCCAAATCTCTAAAAGAGAAATCGAATGATCTGTTGAAATCATTATCTGATATAGATCCTATAAACCCCATTATTATAATAGATAACCGGACATCTACAAACAGATAATCGCTCTAATGACTAATTCAATCTCTCTTCAATAACAACTCTGTGGCAACTGAATGACAAATAGGCGATAAATAAGTGACAAATGAGCACCAATTATTGCCAAAAATAGAGATGCCCGCTTCAGAAAAAGGATCGCAATAAAAAGGATTGCAACTTATTCAACCTTAAAATATCACTCAACGCTCAATAAGCTTTATAAAGCTTTAATAAAGTTTTAATAAAAGTTTAATAATACCTTGATAAAAGAGAGCGGTAACAGCTTAAATCGCTTTCTCTAATGCTTCAAATTCCTGCTGCGATAACTGCTCACAACTCTCTCCGCTAATATCGACGACCCGAGCAAAACGGGGGATTTTTCGATCTGTAAAACCATTATGACGATAACGAATCCAATGCCCGATCTCCGGCGGTGATTGCCGATCTCGATCTTTTAATCCTGAGCCGATCTTAAAATATTTGGTCTCCCCTTCTATCACCGCCTTAACTCGAAGAGCCCCCACCATTCCCCGATATTTTCCCTTCCCCTCAGTATAACCGATCACCATGGCACAATCTTCTTCAACCCGCTTCATCTTAAGAAGCTGATCATGCCGAATATAAGGTTGATAAAAAGCATCTTGATGATGCAACATCAACCCCTCTCCCCCTTGAGTGATTACCTCATCTAATCGCTGTTGTAGCGCTTTTTTTGTCTCAATTCGCTCCTGAGGAATCATCATGACATGAGGATTTTTCTTCGCTAAGAGAGGAAGATATTGCGCCATCTTTGCAACTCGATCACGAAAAGGACCTTTTTCTGCAGGAAGATCGAAAATTTGAAACGTTACATCTCTCCAGAGCGGATCTTCTCGATCTGCCCTGGCAATGAGAGCCGAGATCTCTTGAAAAGTTTCGCGCCCTAACCACAATTCACCATCTAAGGGGAGATCACCAAGATTGGCTGTAAACCATTCAGGGGCGACAATTTCATATCCCTGCCGAGAGAGAAGCTGCTTACCATTCCAATAGCCCCGCACACCATCTAACTTCTCGCTGACAAAATACTCTTGTATCAGCAGATGCTCTAACATCTTCGGCGTTAAGCTCTTACCATGTTGAAGCGGTACGCTGTAAGCCGGCACACTAAGAGTAAAAAGCGACAAAAAGAGTAGACTGAAGAGCGGTGCATGAATCCTGCTTCTTCGCCGTTGCCAAAGTGAAGATTTCGCTCGCAATAAGGATAAGATCTGCCCTACGATCTGCTGAAAAAACGCGGGAATATGCGCTACAGTAAGGTTCTGTTTAGATTTGACCAATTTCATAAGACTCCTCTATACTGCTAAAAAGTATAAAGCTAGTCTATTTTCCGCTAATTGCGTTCTTTAATATCTATGTTGAATCTTTCTATGCTGAATCTTCATTAAACGATAGTAAACGATAGGGTGTCGATCAGGTCTTAAGGGAGCAATTAAGCCACCGGAGTAAAATAATCGATAATTAACTGTAAATTACGATTACCGCGCCACTCATTAATATCGAGTTTGAAAGCACAATGAATCTCCTCGACATGATCGACAAGTTGATGCGCTTGGAAGAAAGCCATCGCTTCAATTGTCTCTCCACTTCTTGGAGCCTTTAAGGTTAACTTAAGATGTGTTCCCTTTAAGATACGGTAATCGAGCACTTTAAATCGATCATCAAAAACAGGCTCTGGAAATTGTTGCCCCCAAGGGAAGGCTAATTTAATCTCATCGGCAAATTGCAGATTAAATGCCTCGGTCGGAAGAGGGCCATCGCTATAGATCTTTTGACTTAATAGCGCTTCTTGATCTTCACCATTTTGTGCTAAAAAGCGGGCGATCTCCTGCTCCATCGCGCTTTGAAAGTGAGGAATATTCTCCTCCATTAAGGAGAGCCCCGCAGCCATCGCATGTCCACCAAAGGTAACGATCAATCCAGGATTATCACGGGCAACATTACTCATCAAATCACGAAGATGAATCCCACGAATAGAGCGACCAGAACCTTTTACTAATCCCTCATTATCATAGGCAAAGATAAAGGTTGGACGATAATATTGCTCCTTAATACGTGAGGCAACAATACCGGTGATTCCTTGATGCCACGACTGATCATAGAGGCAGATCGAAAGAGGTAAGGATCGATCATCTAAAGAGATCTCATTGAGGATAAAGTCTGCTGTTTCTCGCATCTCCTGCTCAATGCGCTTACGCTCTTCATTCATACTAAAGAGCTCATGAGCGATCGCTCTTGCCTCTTCTGGACTCTCTGTTAAAAGAAGCTCAATCCCCACCTGCATATTATCTAATCGGCCGGCAGCATTGAGCAGAGGCGCAACGCCAAAACCGATATCACTGGTAGAGAGACGCGCCTGCGTTCGATTTGAAACCTCAATAAGTGCGGCAATCCCCGGAATTGTCACGCCCTGACGCATTCTTAAGAGGCCTTGCTGAGCAATCTTACGATTATTCGCATCTAGCGGAACCAGATCGGCTACCGTTCCTAGCGCCACAATATCAAGATACTTTCCTAAATTAGGCGCTGGATAGTCGCCAAAGTAGTTGAGTTCTTGCAATCTCGCTCGAACACTTGAGAGTAGATAAAAGATCACTCCTACCCCCGCTAATGCTTTACTCGGAAATTGATCACCCACTAAATTGGGATTAACAATCGCATTAGCATCTGGAAGTGTCTCGGGCGGCAGATGGTGATCGGTCACAATAACATCGATCCCGGCCTCACGCGCAAGGGCAACGCCCTCAATATTGGAGATACCATTATCAACGGTTATAAGCAGATCGGGCCGATTTCGCAATATCTTTCGTACCAAAGGACGAGAGAGTCCATACCCATCTAAAATTCTATGCGGTACGGTATAACGCACATTATGACAGCCAAATTCCCGTAACAATCTGATCGCAAGGGCAATACTTGTGGCTCCATCAACATCATAATCGCCAACAATTAAGATCTCTTTCTGCGCTAAGATCGCCTCTACCACAATCTCCGTCGCCACCTCAATATTGCTTAAACTCTTAAAGGAGTGTAGCCCTCGAAGCGACAGATCGAGCTCCTCAGGATGTTCAATCGCCCGCTTTTTTAAGATCTCTTGCAGATAGGGAGAATGATGGGGAGCAATATGGTGATGTTGTGGCGTTCTACGAATAATCTTCATCTCTTCTTATTATGGTTTTTAACCCATTAATACCTTATGAAATACCTTATAAAAATACTTTGCGGAGTAATTTGCGAAATAACTTAAAAAATACTTTGTGATATACCTTTCGACATATCTTTAAAAATATCTTTCAAAATATCTTTCAAAATATCTTTCAAAACAGTTTATGGAATGCTTATGGAATACTTATAGAATGCAATAGTGAGCGGGGATCATTTGAGATCACCTTAATAACAAGCGCTTCAATAACAAGAGAATCACTTGCAAATTAACACTTCTCTATTAAAAAGATAAAGAGATCATCTTTCTGTTCAAAAGAGAGAAGCTGATGTTCCGCTCGTGCTAAATAGGCCTTAAAATCGATCTCTGCATGAGGATCTGTGGCATAGACTCTTAACTGATCACCCTTCTCTGCTCGCATCAATGCCTGCTTTGTCTTTAAAATAGGCATAGGGCAATTTAACCCTTTTAGATCGAGCTCAATAATATGCTTCTCCTGATTTTCACTCATAATTAAACCTCTAAATTAGCGCTAAATAGAATCGAATCGAATCGAATCGAATCGAAATAGAATCTATTCTAAGTCAGATCTATATCGAATTTAAGTTGAACCGACCTTGAATCTGTCCTTAACCTACTTTGAATCTACCTTAAAATTGAACGTTGCCGACGGAAAGGTATAAGCCATCACAATCGCATCTTCCCGACCATTAATATTACAAGGATAGTACCCTTTACGTAATCCAACCTGATTAAAGCCGATACGATCATAGAGCCTTCTCGCCGGTTGATTTCCTGCACGAACCTCCAAAAAGAGCGTTGCTAACTGCTCCTTCTCCCCCATCTTTAAGATCGCATCGAGAAGATAGTGCCCTAAGCGTTTTCCATGATATTGGGGATCGACAGTAATATGGAGCAGATGCCCTTCATCTAAGATAATGGAAACAAAAGCGTAACCGATCAATATCTTCCCATCGAGAAGTAACTTTAATCGAATCACCTTCTGCTGAAAGACTGCAAGGAGTTGCTCTCGGCTCCAAGGGACAGGATAAGCTCTCTGCTCAATTTCAACAACAGTCTCTAGATCATCAACTGTTGCGGGGGCGATTGATAGTCGCGTCAATAATGCAGCGATCGCCTCTTCTCTTTTCTGCTTCTCCATCTCTTCTCCATAGTAGGACGCCTTCCATGAGCGTCTCATTTTCTCACTTCCGATATTGATCAAAACCCTACGAATATCGATGATTTAATCGGCTCTACCGTTATAAAATAATCCTCGGATGTTGACCCTTCAATCTGCTCATTCAATCTGAGCTCCCAATTTGACCATTTAATCAGATCAGTAATCTAATTATTAATCTGATTGTTCAACCGTAATAGCATACCCTTTAAGCAAGATATTGCCGGCGTAAAAATTTTACATCTTGCCAAAAATTAATCTTCAATCGTGAATTTCGTGCATACACCTTTGGTGAATGGGAGATCACGGCGGGAATAGTTAGCCCTTCAAATGTCAATTGATGAAGGGTTAAACGGAGCGACTCAAAGGGTAATTCACTCTGGAGAAGAAATTTGACACAGTTTCGCCCTAAGAGGAAGATCACCTTCGGTTTTACCGTTAAAATTTCCTGACGCAAAATGGCGTAACAGGCATGCCATTCAGCTTCATCAACATCTCGTAATTCAGGAGGTCGACACTTAATAAAGGGGGTGATGTAGAGCTCTTCCGTTCTAAAGCCAACCCGATTGAGCGCTTGGTAGAAGAATGATTCATCAGAGCGATCTAAAACTAAACCTTGATACATCTCCTCTTTCAACGGAATATCGGTAATAATCATTACCGGCGCATCGGGATATTGTCGCGGCAATGTCGCTTGATGCCGTGATTGAGAAAATTCACATCCACGACACTGCTGGATACTTTCAGCAAATTCTGATGTATAGATGGAGTGACCGACGGGGAATTGATAGGGTGTTGGCGTAAAGGGACCTTTAACGGCAATCTTCTCCGGCGCTTTGGGGGCAACTTCCACCTGGAAAGCGTTTGAGCTTCGAGACTCTGCGCGAGATCTTTCACTAGAAGTGCTCTGCTCTGCTCCTAAAGAAGCTACCTGCAAACGCTCTTCAGAGGCGGGTTTCATTGCGATCGCTTTCGCTTGGCTCGAAACCTCTCTCGTTAGATTTGAACGCTCTGAAGGTCGCTCATCAAAGAGTGATGCCATCTGATCTTGAAGCCGAGCTCTTGGCGCTTGTGCCGTACTTGGCGCGGCTGCTCTTTGCACCGTTTCGGAGGTCTCTCCTTGCCGGAGATGGCTTTGAATAATAGGGAGATCCTCCTGCTTACACCAGGCTTGAATTCCCAACAGCTTTAGATATTCAGCTTGTCTGGCATCCATCTCTTCTCTCCCTCTAATTTCAAAAGAGATGAGATCTCAATCGACCCCATCTCTCTCTACTCGCTTATGATTCACTTATTACTCACTTATAATAATTGAGTTAACGATTGGTATTACTAATATTACTGATAGTACTAATATTTCTGATATTGCTGATATTACTAAAACGACTAATCAACTATCGATTCAACTATTAACGCTATTTCTGTTTAGTTTTTGCTTAATTTCGGTTTAATCATAGCTCTAACGCTGTCTCGCCGCTTTTGGTTGACTCTGTAACTGCTTTCTCTTACGAAAACGGAAAATCCCATAGATCGGTCCTGATAATCCGTAGAGCAGAAGCACAATAAAGATCGATTCTCCTGGGAAGTGTACCACACAGACCGCTAAGATCCCTAAAGCTAAAACGAGCAATACCCAAAAGAAGAATGGTACCGGATTTTGAAAGCGAAGATCTTTAAAGCTGAAGAATTTAATATTAGTCACCATCATCAAGCCGGCATAGAGCGTTAATATCAATGCAGCATAATCTTTCCATGGTGTCTCTAAGGCGACATTCTCTCCAAACCAGACAAAGCCAACAACAATCGCCGCGGCTGTCGGACTTGGCATCCCCACAAAGAAGCGCTTATCCACTTTACCAATCTGTACATTAAAGCGTGCTAAACGAAGGGCGGCGCAAGCAAGGTAGATATAGGCAACAAACCAAGAAATCCCTCCAATAATATTGAAATGACTCTCTTTTAATGCCCAAAGATAGATAATTAATGCTGGTGCAATCCCAAAGGAGATCAGATCTGATAAGGAGTCATACTGCTCCCCAAAAGCACTCGAGCTATTGGTCATCCGTGCTACGCGCCCATCTAATCCATCAAAGATCATCGCAATAAAGACTAAGATCGCCGCTTGAGTAAAGGTTTGAGGGGAATCTCCGGTATGAGCTCCATAATAAGCATCTAATGCCATTAATATTGCAGAGAAACCACAGAGCATCGAAGCAGTTGTAATCAAGTTTGGTAATACATAGATCGCATTGCTCTTTTTATGAGGCGCTTTGTTACTCTCTTTCTGTTCAGTCATTTTCATCAACACCTAAAATAAGTAGGACGATATTATAGCACTCCTCACTATTTAATTAAGCGTAAGTTGTAAGGATCTTATGCATCGATTTTAAACTTACCCCGAATAGGTCAATATTTTCGATGAAATTCCCCTATAATAGAGAAATTGAATAGAAAAATTGAATAGAAAAACTCAACAGAAAATTTGAATAGAGTCAGCATTAAAAGAGGCAAGTATTGAATGGATCAAAATAGAGAGAGAGCAACAGAGCCCACAAAGAGATCGCAGATTATCTCACTGATCTTGGCGATGGCAGATAATGGCACCATTGGTGATCAAAACAGCCTACCGTGGCATCTGCCGAATGATCTCCAATTTTTCAAAAAGAGCACTATGGGCAAACCGATTGTGATGGGTCGCAAAACCTATGAGTCGATTGGTCGCCCACTTCCTGGCCGCACAAATGTAGTTATCTCCCGCACATTAGAGGAAGATGCTCTCCCGGGATGTTTAATCTACGCTGATCTTCCGCATGCAATTGAGGTACTTAAAAATGATTATCAAGCTGAAGAGATTATGATTATGGGAGGCGCGCAGATCTATAAAGCTGCACTTCCGCTGATGGATCGGCTCTATCTTACCCATGTTCATGCCGAAATTGAGGGAGATACTAAAATGGCACCCTTTGATTTTAACAATGCCACCCTCATCTTTGAGGAGAAGCATCTTAAAGATGAGAAGAATCGATATGATTACACCTTTGAAATCTGGGACTTCAAGCAATAACCGCAATCTAGCGATTTAAATTTCATACCGCTTATTTTACAACGCTTAAATTTACAATGCTTTAAATAGCGCTAAGAATGTTAAGGAGATTAGGATGAATCAAAAGCGTGCAGGTCAGAGTAGAAAGACAGGCTTTCACTACTTTTTAGAGGGCTTTTCCATCATGATGCAACCGGGATTGAAGCGTTTTGTTTTTCTCCCGATTATTGTCAATATCATCATCCTTGGGGGTGCCTTTATCTGGCTCTATTTTCAGATCGATGGCTGGGTGGCGGCAACCTTAGATTATCTTCCTAACTGGCTCCATTGGCTTCACTTTATCCTCTGGCCATTGATCCTCTTTTCCATCATCTTGGTCTTTGGTTATTTCTTTAGTACCGTAGCTAATATTATCGCCTCCCCTTTCAATAGTCTCTTAGCTGAGAAGGTTGAAGAGGAGCGATCTGGCATCCCGGCAGCTGATCTCTCTTGGGCTGCTTTTGCTAAAGATGTCCCCCGAATGGTACAGCGTGAATTAGTTCGTTTAGGCTACTACCTTCCTCGAGCGCTACTGATCTTAATTCTCTCCTTTATTCCTGTAATCAATATTGCCGCTCCCCTGCTCTGGTTTGCCTTCGGTTCTTGGATGATGGTCATCCAATATTGTGACTACGCCTTCGATAACCATAAGATCTCCTTCCCCGATATGAAAAACCGTCTGGCAAAAGATCGTCTCTTCAATCTCCCTTTTGGTGCTCTAGTCTCGATTTTAACGATGATTCCAATCATTAACCTCTTTATTATGCCGGCAGCAGTCTGTGGTGCGACGGCAATGTGGGTTGATCGTTATCGTGCAGATTATTGCTAAATAGATATTATTAAGCGGATATTGTTAAGCGGATTTATTGAATGAAAAAAGATAACCCAAGCACCTCTGAGTTAGAAAATGTCGCTGATCTTTCCCAAGAGAAAGAGATTAAAGAGGAACCTCAAGTAGCGCCACTATTGGCAGAGCGCTACTGCTCTTGGTGCTTAAATGCCACGGATCATCAGCTCATTGAAGCGCATCGTTTAAGACGGAGTATCTATCAATGTACTCAATGCCATCACTACACGGTTCAATGCCGCTTTTGTGACAATATGGCAAAAGGGGCCGATAAAGAGAGCTTTGGGAAATTCTTCACTTGGGATAATGAGCGCTGTGCTGAACATGACGGCACCATTATCCGTTTTGCACCACTCGACCCACCTTTAGAAGATATTACCCAATATGAGCGACTTCTAACGATCGAGCGCAAAAATTATAGCTTTGGGGCAACTATTGGTAAACATCTACTTAGCGAATATTTCACCGATGATGAGCGCTTTGAAATTATTAAGTTACAAAAGCCCCCTAAAGCTGCTCAAACAGAGATGCCATCTAAATCCCCCAAACCTCCTCATCGTGCCATTGTGATCAATGGCTTTTTAAAAGAGCGAGATAAGATCTTTGAAGATTGGTGCCGCGCTTTTGAATTGATCCCCGATAATATTGAGATCTATGGATTAACATGGGCATCCAAGAATTTTGAAGATTTCGCTCGCTCCTTTCTTTCCCCAAAACTGGGAAATATCTTCTCAAAAAAATTGCTCTTAGCACAACTTGCCTATAGTGCTATCACCAATCCTTGGCATGTTTCGATGAAAAAAGCGGCAGATACCGGCGAGCTTTTGGGAAATATTCTCTATCAGAGTGGTGAAATCCCCTACACTCTCATCGCCCACTCGTTAGGTTGCCGTGTCATCTTCTATACCCTTGAGCTCCTCAAATATCACCCTCAAATTAAGATCAACAATGTGATTCTTCTTGGTGGAGCGGTCGATAATAATGCTAAAGAGTGGGAGAGTCTAACTGCGGCGATCGCTGGCAAGATCTACAATTGCCACTCTGATCATGATGCAACGCTTCATACCGCTTATGCCATCGCTAATGCAAAATTGAGCAAGCCGATCGGCTACTATCCTATCGAGAGCGATAGTGAGCGAATTATCAATATCGATTGCAGTGATATTGTTGAGAGCCATACCCAATGGAAAGATCGCTATCCTGAAGTCTATCAACGAATTTTAAGCAAGATTGGTAAAAAACGTCTCTCATAATGGTGAGATCCCTGATTCCTACTTTTCAAACTTCGGAGAAAGCGCTAGAATCAATGGTTCACTACAGGAGGGAATAATCGATGAAAGAGATTGTGGATGACCACCATCAAGATATTAAGAAGAACTTTAGAGATGCAATGGCGCAATTGGGCGCAGGCGTGAATATTATTACAACAAATGGTGCTCTAGGTCGTTGTGGCTTAACGGCAACGGCGGTCGTCTCTATTACCGATACGCCCCCAACAATGCTCGTCTCAATCAATCGCAATAGTGCAAGCAATGCGGCCTTTAAAGCACATAATCGAATGGCGGTTAATATCTTAAGCGCTCATCAGCAAGAGGCAGCAGAATATTTTGGAGGGATGCATCCCGTCTCAATGGAAGAGCGTTTTGAACGATTTGAGTTTATCGAAGGCCCATCTGATCTTCCACTCCTCAAAGATGCTTTAGCCAATTTAGAGGGTCGCGTTACCGCAACTTATGAAGTAGGGACCCACACCCTCTTTATTATTGAGCTCGATTATATGGCGATTAACGAAGATAAAAGCGCTGGTCTTCTCTACTTCAATCGCCAATTTCATCATATCGATCAAGCTTAGTTATCTAGGCTTAGCTACCTAATTTTAACCACATAGCGCCCACGAATTTGACCATCAATCATCTTCTTAGCGACGGGAATAGCTTCGGTCAGAGAGATCTCTTCAACTTGTGAACGGATCTCTTCCCCACTAATATTGTCACTTAAAAGTTTCCAAGCTCTCATCCGCGCTGATCGTGGAGCCATGACGCTATCGATCCCGGCAAGTGTAACGCCACGCAAAATAAAGGGAGCAACACTTCCCGGAAGATCCATTCCTCGTGCTAAACCACATGCAGCAACAGCGCCTCCATATTGAATCTGTGCGCAGATATTAACAAGAGGTTGTGATCCTAAAACATCAATTGCCCCTTGATATTGCCCTTTTTGCAGAATACGCCCTGCTTCATAATAAGGTCGAGCATCTTCCACTCGCTGAGCGCCAATCTGTGTAAAAAATTGAGGTTGATCGATCTTTGAGGTGAGAGCAACAACCTCAAAACCCAATTTCGAGAGCAACATAATTGCAACCATTCCAACGCCCCCTGTGGCACCAGAGACGAGGATCTCCCCTTTTTCGGGCATCAAACCTAATTCCAATAGACGAGCAACAGAGAGCGCGGCAGTATATCCAGCCGTTCCAAAAGCCATTACATCAAAAGTACTATAATTTTCAGGAAGATGGAGTAACGACTCTCCTCTGAGATAAGCTCGCTCACTAAGCCCTCCATAATGATTTTCACCTAGACCTAAGCCATTGATAAAGACTCGATCACCCTCTTTCACAGCATCAGAGCGACTCTCTAAAACTCGCCCGGCAAGATCGATTCCTGGAATCATTGGAAAACGACGTGCAATCTTCCCCTGATTGGTAATGGCTAAAGCATCTTTATAGTTTAGCGTTGAATACTCAACTTCAACCAAGGTATCACCCTCTTCCCGATAGAGTTCATCGAGGGAAATGGATGAGAGTGAACAGCTAAACTGTGGGGTATCTTGTAGATAGAGGGCTTTAAACATCTTTTACTCCTTATAAAATCGTCTCAAAATCGGCAAGCAATCTCTGATTAATCTATTACAGATTAATCCTCAAATCTCTCACGATTGAGAAAGTAGAATATTTAGGGTAGACCTATCTTTACCAAAAGTAAATAAAGTGCTCTCTATCAACGTCTCTTTTAAGAGATTATCAAGACCAATAAAAGCTGAACGCTGCCAGATCTTACCATCGCGCTCTTCCAGAAATTGAGCGCCGGCAATTAATTCCTTAATTCCTTAATTCCTTAACTCCTTAACTCCTTAATTTCTTAAAGCCTTTGAATATCTTGTGACAAATTTTGGACAAAAAAAACTGGTTCTAACGAAACGTTAAAACCAGTAAAAATATTAGGCATATCCATTCAAATAAACATTTAATAGACGAAATGCATTGATGATTTGAACTTGTTATTGCCTACTACTAGGGAATGATTAACAGTCTAACTGAGACTCACCGCTACACTATTGATATAAAACAAGTTTCTCTCCCTAGTAGTATGACCTATATCATCTTTCCTCTTTCTACTGAGAAAAATGACCACTATTTTCAAAAAATAGCTACAAAATCGTTAAGTTAGCAAAACTAAGCACCAATACTTTTCGCCCTGCTTCTGAAAATTCCACAATCACTCTGGTACTCGCACCAACACCTTCAAATCCTTGAATAACGCCATCACCAAATTTAGGGTGCGAGACAAATTGACCGATCTTATAGCCATCAATATTATCTTCAAATTGCTCCCGCTTCCCACCTCGGTTTCCGCTTGGCAATGTTTGACGAATTGCTATTGCCGGACCGATCATCTCCACAAGATGGGGAGGAATATCTCGAATAAAGCGTGAAGGTGGCATCCGTAATGTCTTACCATAGATCATCCGTTGCTCTGCCCCTAAGAGGTAGAGAATCTTCTCAGCCCGCGTAATTCCCACATAGGCTAAACGGCGCTCCTCTTCTAATCGATCAGCTTCTTGGATAGAAGCATCACTAGGAAACATCCCATCTTCCATTCCGACTAAGAAGACGATAGGAAACTCGAGTCCTTTTGATGCATGGAGTGTCATCAACTGAATGGAATCCTCACCCGCTTCTGCTTGCGCTTCACTCGAATCGAGAGAGGTTTGCCCCATAAAAGCATCGAGTTGCTCTTTTGTGGTTAAAGAGTGAATATCAACCGGATCATCACTAAAAGCTAACTCAACTTGATCACTCATCATAAAGTATTCTGCCGCAGTGATAAGCTCATTGAGGTTATCGATTCGATCTTCCCCCCGATTGAGGGGCTCTTTCTTATATTGCGCTTTCAATCCACTCTGCTCAATGGCGTAAGCAAAAAATTGATCGAGCTTCATCTCTTCAACTTTCTGCATAAGATCATGAATCTGGGCACTATAAGCTAAAAGAACATTATGCGCTCTTGTGCTTAGCTGTTGCCCCTCAAGCAGATGTTGCATCGACTCCCACAGGGAGATTCTCTGCTGCGCGGCATATTCTCGAATCATCTCAATAGTTGCCTGCCCTATTCCCTTCGGCGGCGTTGTCATACTGCGCTCTAATGAGACATCATCATTCGGATTTACCACCATCCGCAGATAGGCCATAATATCTTTGATTTCAGCCCGATCGAAGAAGCGTAACCCACCATAGACACGATAGGGAATCTGCCCACGCAATAGAAGCTCTTCAAAGAGCCGAGATTGAGCATTCGAGCGGTATAAAATCGCAATATCTGATTTACGATACCCCTCTTTTAAGCGCTCTTTGATCGTCTCAACGACAAAACGCGCCTCATCATAACCATCAGTTCCACGATAGAGAATAATCGGCTGCGTCGATTCATTATCGGTCCAAAGACGCTTCTCTAAACGGGTATCATTCTTCTCTATTACATGATTTGCCGCCTCTAAGATCGCTTTTGTAGAGCGATAATTTTGCTCTAGACGAACTGTTGTCACCCCTTCAAAATGGCTATCAAAATGGAGGATATTCTCCACTTTAGCTCCGCGCCAACCATAAATCGATTGGTCATCATCACCGACAACAAAAAGATTTTGATGCTTTCCTGAAAGAAGTTGCAACCAAGCATATTGAACGCTATTAGTGTCTTGAAACTCATCTACTAAGACAAACTTAAAACGCTCTTGATAGTGCGCTAAGATCGCTTGATGTGTTCGCAATAATTCAACGGTTCTTAAGAGAATTTCAGAAAAATCCACCAATCCCGATTGCTCACATAGCGTCTGATAATCATGGTAGAGCTGGACGAGATTTTTAGTAAAGGGATCATTATAGACCTCAATATGTTGCGCTCTTCGTCCCTCCTCTTTATGCCCATTAATAAAGTTGGCTAATACCCGAGGTTGGTAGAGCTTCTCATCTAAGCCTCTAGCCCGAATAACGCGCCGACAGAGACGAACCTGATCATCACTATCGAGGATCTGAAAGTTCTCAATCAATCCTGCATCACGGTGATGTAGACGTAAAATTCGGTGACAGAGCGAGTGGAATGTCCCGATCCACATACCTCGTAATGAAAACTTTAAGGTATCCTCTAACCGCGTGCGCATCTCAAACGCCGCTTTATTGGTGAACGTTACTGCTAAAATACCAAAAGGCTCTGCCTGTTCAGTCTCTAAGAGCCAAGCGATGCGAGAGATTAAAACACGTGTCTTACCCGATCCTGCTCCTGCCAATACGCGGACAGGTCCAAGCGGTGCCGTAACTGCTTCATATTGACTCTCATTTAATTGTTCTAAATAACTCATTTATCTTGCCGGAATAATTTATCGTGATATAAATAAAGGTAGAGCTGATTAAAGCTGATGAAAGCTAACTTAGTTAAATCCAGCTAAAGCTGGCTAAAATAGATTAAAATAAAACGAGCTATAAACTGACTAAAACTCATTAAAGTTAATGTAAAAGTTACTGTGAAATTTACTAAACTGATCCCATAAACCCCGATAAAATGAAGATTAATCGATGCTTACCAAGCAGATTAATATCATCTCTAGGATCAAGGTTCATCGAATCGATACAGTTTTACCTTCATCAAGATCTATAATCACTCTTATAAAAAGAATAAGTGGGTTTGATACTATTTGATACTGTATGATTTCAGTTGACCCACTATAATAGAGAGCAATTATACCTTTTATTGATTTCAAATGAGATAGGAAAAATGATTGATACAAAAACACCCACACGTGAACTCAGTATGACTGTTTTAATGACACCCGATATGGTCAACTTTTCAGGTAATATTCACGGGGGCAATATTTTAAAGCTCCTCGACCAAGTTGCCTATGCTTGTGCAAGCCAATATGCCGGTACCTATGTAGTGACCCTCTCCGTTGATAAGGTGGTCTTTAAACAGCCGATCTATGTCCAAGAGCTTGTAACCTTTCACGCAAATGTGAACTATGTCGGTCGTACCTCGATGGAGATCGGTATTCGAGTTGAAGCTAAAAATATTAAGACACGTGAAGTGCGCCACACCAATAGTTGCTACTTCACCATGGTCGCGATTAATGACAATGGTACACCAACGCCGGTTCCTAAATTAGAGATTCGCAATCGTACTGATCAGCGCCGTTTTGATAATGCGGTACTTCGTCTCAACTCTCGCTTAGCCTTTGATAAAGCGCAGATTAAAGAGGAAGATGAGGAGTAGTTTCTAGGCTGAGTCTCAGATTCATCAATCTTATCGATTATCTCAGTCTGTATGATGCATTTAAAACCTAAGCGGATTATTCTGTTTAGGTTTTATTTTTATCTTATCTTTTTTATCTTATCTTTTTTGTCTTATGCTTCTTTCTATCGCTCTTCCCTACCACCTCTGTTCACTCGTTAAGCAGATTCATACTCCTCATGGGAGATTTTTGGCGCTAAGAGCCAGTTAAAGGGGAAGATGGAAGCCAGTCCAACGGCAACTACAATAGTAATTAATGTCGATATAAGCGCAACAGGAAGTGTTATAGCAATTTGAGAGTGCGCCAATGCCGTCAAAACAATAACACAGATAATGGGATGGATAAGATAGACCCCCAACGCTTTAGGTGCAACGCCCTCTAATAGTGAGATATAGCGAATAAAGTAGACAATCACCATTCCAAACATCCCTAAAAGGGACATAAAGAGGAGATAGTAGATAAGCGCTTCTTCAAGAGGGAGCTGATAGAGTGTTCTAAAGGAGAGCGGATGGGGATAATGGATAAAACCAAAGTAGGCAGAGGTTAGCCCTACCGCTAACAATAACAGAGGAAGATAGAGCGGTGCTGACCGCCAACGATGAACCGCTTGATGAGTAATACGGCGCCCGAGGAAAAAGATCGGGAAATAGGCCACGATAGAAAAGAGTCCTGAATAGGGTAATCCATAGAAAAAAGCGATAAAACCAATGATAGAGAAGAAAATCATCGTAATGATCGGATGGTGGCGTAATTCCGCATGCATTTTACTAAAGCCTTGCCACAATGGTACGGCAATAATAAACCAGACTCCGTCGAGCGGTTCGATAAAGAATTGTAAAAGAGAGAAATCGCCGGCAATAATTGCAGGAATTGTATTAATCAATTGAAAGCCACTGCAGGTGATAATGGCAGGAATGACCGCTTTCTTAATCTCCTTTAGGGAGATATCTTGTGTTAAATAGGCCGCAATAAAAACAAACATAGGGATTAAGAAGGTATCGAGCGTAAAGACAACACCATCGAGTATTTGGCTCTCAGGTGTTACACGTACTAAAAAGTAGCTCAATACAATGAGATTACTCAATATAAATCGCAACGTTTGCCAAAAGGGCTTCGGCGCATCCACCATCATCTCACCTCTTCTCTCAGTTTCCCAAATTTCTAGATCTATAACTATTTAATAACGATTTAATAACGATTTAGTTATTTTGATCTTCCACTCACTCTTCAAGATTACCTCCCGAGATTATACCCAATTATGATCAAGAATATCTGATCATCATAACTATTTATGAGCATTAACCTAATGATTTAAAGAAATAATCTGCCGGCATGCAATCTCTGGAAGAACGCGATGGTAAGATCCGGCAGCATTCAGCCTCTTGTATTTTAATAATCAATCCTTAAGAGAGTTTGTTGGGCGGCGGGAACCGACTATTTCATTCTTAACACTATCGCATGCCCGCCAAATGGCATCGATGATGCCGGAAAAGTTATTACTATTTACAAGGCACTTATTGGTAATTTCCGGCGATTAAGAATCGCCATCTGCCGGCGCGCAATTTATGGAAGAACGCGATGGTGAAATCCGGCAGCATTCAGCCTCTTTTATTTCAATCAATAACTACAAAAGAGCTATTATGATTGCTCAAAACCAAAGGCTTGCACATCGGCAATATCTTCCTTACCCCAAATAGCCATTAAAAGACGATCAACCCCTAAAGCAACACCACTGCAAAATGGAAGCTGATCTAAACTCTCAAGAAGAAGATGATCGAGTGGAACAGGCTCATATCCAATCTGTTGACGTGCCTTATTCTCCGCCTCAAAACGAGCGCGCTGCTCATGACTCTCTGTTAACTCTTCATAACCATTCGCAAGTTCTAAACCTTGCCAATAAGCTTCAAAACGTTTCCCTACCAAATTGCCCTCCTCTTCCACAATTTTGGCTAATGAAGCTTGCGTTGCAGGATAGTGATAGAGAAAGGTAACCTTATCAGGGTCAAATTGTGGCTCTAAGAGATGAGAAACTATAAGATCTAACGCTTCATCTCGATCTCGCGGGGTAAAAGTTAAGGAGAGCTCTGAGTCTTCTATAAATTGAAGTAGCGCTTCAAAGGAGAGTGTGAAAGGATCTATCTGCAGAAACTTTAAAAATGCCTCTTGATAACTATAAGATTCGCGCTCAAGCGGCTTTGCACTAAGAAGACGGAGAAGACGATAAACTTCCTCCATGAGCGTCTCGAGATCAAAGCCTTCACGATACCACTCTAACATGGTAAATTCCGGGTTATGACGATGACTCAACTCTCCATCTCGAAAGACTTTGCCGAGATAGTAACAAGAGCCTGAACCCGCCGCTAATAGACGCTTCATATGATATTCAGGAGAGGTAATCAGATAGGTGTCATCACCATGAAGCCGACCAGGGCCATTGTAGCGGGATTTAAAATTGAGGAGCGCAGGATCAGGATTGCCAAATTGGCTCATAATGGGCGTATCGACCTCAACAACCTCTTCTAAAAAGAAATAATCGCGGATCATCCTCAGTAACTCTCCACGCTGCCATAGCTTATCTCGTAAATTTTTTATCTCTCTACTCAATGCTTTACTCCCTTCTAATGATAATAGATATATCGCTATTGCTACTGTAAGTCGCGATCTAACGCCTGATAATAATAACAATACACCCTTAATAAAAGCGTTAATCAAACTGCTAAGCAAACAATTAATATCAATCGTAAAGACCCAAAATTGTCGACAAAATAACGGTGAAACTTAGGTAAAATGCCGATAGTTGAGCCCTTAATAAAACCTTACGTCATAATATAGTGTATATTTTTTCGATCTTTGATCTTTAGTCGCTTTTTATTCACTTTTCTTATTTAAGATAAATAAGTGTGCAGATATGCGATAAATTGAGAATTAGTAGAGACACTCAAAATATTAACCGAAGTGTGAAAGGAAGTTCCTCCTCTTTTCGATTACTTCTTTATTACTTCTCTATCGCCTCCACGATACTTTCCTATTACGAAATAGTGAGTTTACAAAAACTTTCTCAAATCGCACTATTTACTACTTGCAAATAAGAATAATTATTATTAGTATGTAGAAAGCGATCATCGATAAGAGGAATTAATGATGTATATTTGTCTTTGCAATGGGATTACTGATAAAGCGATTGTTGAAGCTGTCGAAAATGGTGTCACAACATTTGAAGCACTCCAAGCACAACTTGGTGTTGCAACCGGTTGCGGATCTTGTGCAGATATTGCCAGAAGTCTCTTACCCGGCGAAGCATCCCCTCAATCGACCCACAACCCCGTCCCACAGGCGTATGAATTACGGTAGTTTTCTGGTTAGTTATCTTGTTGTTGCACGGTAAGCTCGCGATAATTGCAATTTATATCTCAACAATTCTTGTAAGATAATTACTTAAAAAAACTTATAACAGCGTAAAAAGTTTCCATAAAAAAATCTCAGAGGTCTATTAAATCCTCTGAGATTTTTTTTGCTTGATAATTCTAGCCGTTTCAGCATGCTAATGATCTTCTGTTTATTGAATGGAGAATTGGAGACTAAACAGATCAAAGATCAACTAACTGCTAACGTATAGTAACGGCTAAAATGATCATTAATAAAATCATTAAAAGAATCATTAAGAGAAACTCAAGTCACTCACATCGAGCGATATTGATCTATCTCTGGTGATGCAATCAACTTGGCCTTATCTTTAATTGATGCTTAAGCTACTTCTTCTCAATAAGCTGCTGAAGATAGATCTCTAAGCCTAAGGTATCGATATTTTCTCTCTCAGTCTCAAGCCAATCGATATACTCTTCACTCTCATCAAGTAATCTCTCTAAGAGCTCACGAGAGACATAATCTTGCACCGTCTCTAAATGCGCAATTGCTTCCACTAAAACGGTTCGTTTCTGATACTCACGATCAAGATCACACTTTAAGATCTCTGGTACATCTTCCCCGATGAGTAACTTACCTAACTCTTGTAGGTTCGGTAATCCCTCAAGTAGAAGAATACGCTCAATAAGATCATCTGATTCTTTCATATCTTGAATCGATTTCTTATAGACCGGATGACCCAATCCTTCAAAGCCCCAATTTTTTAAGATGCGTGCATGCAAAAAATATTGGTTAATAGAGATTAAGTATTGCCCTAAGACCTTATTGAGTTGCAACAAGACAGAACGTTCAACTTTCATATGATTTACCCCAATTTCTAAAAATAGATATTGATCTTTTAAAGATTGATTCTCTAGGTTTGTTAAATCAATTCCCTAAGATTCAATCTTAAAAGATCCTAATAGATCGCTATCACCTTAAAATCGGTCTTAAGCGATCTCATTTTGAAGATAGAGTGGTAGACCAATAGTCTTAATAAGACGAAGTTGTTTCTCTAACCAGTGAGCATGATCCTCTTCTGTATCTTTCAACTGCTCAACTAACATCTCGCGAGTAACATAATCTTGTTTCTCTTCACACAACGCGATACCTTTCTTCAAAGCTTCACGTACAGAGAGTTCAAGGTTAAGATCACTTTGAAGCATCTCTTCCACTGTAGAGCCGATATGGATCGCGTCCGGCACCATTTTAGGAGTACCTTCTAACATCAAGATACGCTCAATGATCTTCTTCGCATGCTCAGTTTCATCATCCATCTCATGGAAGATACGCTCAAATAACTTCTGATATCCCCATTCGTTGTACATTGTTGCATGGATGAAATATTGATCTCTTGCTGCTAACTCACCAGCAAGAAGAACATTTAGGTAATCGATAACGTCGCTATTTCCTTTCATTTTATATTCCCTCTTTATTATTGAAATTATTGAATCGGACGATCGCTACAACTCAATGCAACGACTTAACTTACGTAACAGTATAACAACTATTTCCCACATTACGAATTGAGAGAAACCTCTTTAATCAATAAGTTACAAACAGAAATGATTTACAAATAACGATGAGTGATACTCCAAAATTTTAAATGAAAAATCCCTATAAAAACAGATAGATAGCTGAAATTTTAGATAAAAATAGCTCGTAAATAGTAATATCTCTTAAAGCAGAATCGCTCCACCTCGCTCTTTTTGAGCAAAATTTAACCAATATTTTCACGCAATATTTCTCTACCAATTTCCCTATTTTCTTGGATATTGAGCAATAAAAGGGTATTATCGAGCCCATCTATGACCGCTCTTACCGCCACTTTCAGGCGATAACCGGTCAGTATCAATCCTTTACTTATATAGGTTTTACTATGCGACAATATGACGGCGTTAAACCGCTCTTCTCCTATCGAAAATATTGGGCTCATCGTTTTGGTACGGCGCCATTTCTTCCTACAACACGAGAAGAGATGGATCTTCTCGGTTGGGATAGTTGCGATATTATCTTTGTCACAGGCGATAGTTATATCGATCACCCAAGCTTTGGTACTGCAATCTTAGGCCGCTTGCTAGAAGCGCAAGGTTTTCGTGTCGGAGTGATCTCTCAACCCGATTGGCGCTCGCTCGATGATTTTATGCGCTTAGGAGCGCCGAATCTCTACTTTGCAGTTAACTCCGGTAATATGGATTCTATGGTCAACCACTATACGGCAGACCGTAAAGTTCGCCGAAATGATGCCTACACTGCCGGAGATGTGAATGGTAAACGCCCTGATCGAGCGGTGATTGTCTATAGTCAAAAGGTAAGAGAAGCTTATCGGGATATTCCTATTATTATCGGTGGAATTGAGGCCTCTCTTCGCCGAGTTGCTCATTATGATTATTGGTCAGAGACGATTCGTCGCTCTATTTTAGTCGATAGCGCAGCTGATCTTCTCCTCTTTGGCAACGGTGAGCGCTCTATTGTGGAGCTAAGCCACCGTCTTGCTGCCGGCGAGATGATTGCAGATATTACCGATATTCGAGGATCAGCCCTTATTCGTCCTCATGGAAAACACCATTTTGGGCGCCATGAACTCGATTCTACTCACTTTGATCATGTGGGTAAGATCGACCCCTATATTAATCCTTACGGAACCATCACAAGTCGTGATTGCGAAACCAATGTCGCCCTTGAAGCGCCAACACAAGATCAAGCAAAATCGACCCTCAAGAGCGAAAATATTAGCCGAACCGATCTCACCATTCGTCTACCTAGCTTTGAAGATGTCACAGAAACAGCGGCGCTCTATGCTCATGCTAGTCGTATTTTACATCTTGAAACCAATCCTTTTAATGCGCGCCCGATGGTGCAGCAACATGGGGATCTCGATGTTTGGATCAACCCGCCACCAATCCCTCTCTCTACCAAAGAGATGGATGCCGTTTACGCACTTCCCTTTGAACGAGCACCTCATCCTAGCTATGGTGATGCCCATATTCCGGCATGGGAGATGATCAAGCACTCCGTTAGTATTATGCTGGGCTGTTTTGGCGGTTGTACCTTTTGTTCAATCACAGAGCATGAAGGACGCATTATCCAGAGCCGCTCTGAAGCTTCTATCTTAGCAGAGGTGAAAGAGATTCGAGATCGCAGCCCCGATTTTAAAGGCTATATCTCAGACCTTGGTGGCCCAACAGCCAATATGTATCGTTTAGCTTGTAAAGATCCCAATATTGAGAAGCATTGCCGCAAACTCTCATGTGTCTACCCCGGCATCTGCCAAAATCTCAATACTGATCATAAGCCACTTATTGAACTCTATAAAAAAGCTCGAGAGATCGAAGGCATTAAACGGATCCATATTGCCTCCGGCGTTCGTTATGATCTTGCAGCGCAATCGCCTGAATATATCAAAGAATTAGTTACTCATCACGTGGGTGGATACCTTAAAATTGCACCGGAGCATACCGAAGAAGGGCCGCTCTCTAAGATGATGAAGCCCTCGATGAAAGCCTATGAGGATTTTAAGACTCTCTTTGAAAAATACTCGCGCGAAGCGGGAAAAGAGCAATATCTAATTCCCTACTTTATCGCCGCCCATCCCGGTACAAGTGATGAGGATATGCTCAATCTTGCGCTCTGGCTTAAAAAACATGATCTCCGCGCTGATCAGGTACAAGCTTTTATGCCGACACCGATGTCTGTTGCAACTGCGATGTACTATTCTGAGCGAAATCCCCTCAAACCGATTCGCCGTAATTCTGAACATGTAGGAACAGCAAAGAGCCTCAAGCGCCGGCAACTTCATAAGGCATTCCTCCGTTATCACGATCCCAATAATTGGCCACAACTGCGTCAAGCATTACGCTATATGGGAAGAAGCGATCTGATCGGTTCAGGCAAAGAAGCATTAGTGCCGGCAGAGAGTCATAAAGAGCGACGCCAACGACAATATCAACGAGGTCAACAATTTACCACCAACTATCATGGAATCCCGAGAAGAAGAGGAAAGCGAGAGCGGTAAAGCAGTCCATTTACCTTTAATCTACATAAGGGTTGAAGAGGTAAAGATCGAAGGCACAAAAGAGAAAATCCCACAGTGATCAAATGAATGAACTGTGGGATTTTTTATAACAAATCTCTATTTTCTATTTCTATTTTTAGAGCGACATGATTAGAGTGACTCTTCTCTCTCTAATAAGATATTGAGCATACGACGAAGTGGCTCTGCTGCACCCCAGAGAAGCTGATCCCCGACAGTGAAGGCATTGAGATATTCAGGCCCTAAATTCATCTTACGAAGGCGGCCCACAGGGATAGTCATTGTGCCGGATGTTGCTGCCGGCGTTAACTCCTGCATCGTAATATCACGATGATTAGGAACCACCTTAACCCAACGGTTACTCTCTTTAATCATCGCTTCGATATCATCTAACGGAACATCTTTAGTCAATTTCACAGTTAAACCTTGTGAGTGACAACGCATTGCTCCGACACGGACACAAGTTCCATCGATAGGTACAGAACGCTCCAATTGTAAAAGTTTATTACTCTCCGCCATCGCTTTCCACTCTTCACGGCTCTGCCCATTCTCAAGCTCGCTATCGATCCAAGGGATTAAGCTACCGGCTAATGGAGCACCAAAACGGCTCTTAGGATATTGATCAGTTGCGAAAGAATCGGTAATCATCTGATCGATCTCTAAGATACTCTTTGCCGGATTGTAGAGATCATTATTGACAAGCGAATGGATTGCCCCCATCTGCTCTAAGAGCTCCTTCATATTTTGCGCACCCGCACCGGAAGCAGATTGATAGGTCATTGAGGTCGCCCACTCAACAAGCCCCTCTTTAAAGAGAGAACCGAGCGCCATCAACATTAAACTTACAGTACAGTTTCCGCCGATGAAGTTTTTAATACCACGCGCTAAACCTTGATCGATAATATCTCGATTAACAGGGTCTAGAATAATGAGCGCATCTTCATCCATTCTAAGGGTTGATGCGGCATCAATCCAATAACCTTGCCATCCAGCTTCACGTAATTGCCCAAAAACAGCAGATGTATAATCGCCCCCTTGGCAGCTAATAATAATATCTTGTGCCGCAAGCGCCCCAATATCAAAAGCATCTACAAGTGCTGATTCATAACTTCCGGCAACCACAGGTGCCTTACCACCTGCGTTTGAGGTTGAGAAAAAGGTGGTGTGAATTCCGGCAAAATCATTCTCTTTCTCCATACGCTCCATTAAAACGGAGCCGACCATTCCACGCCAACCGATTAAACCCAACTTTTTCATCTTATATTGATCCTTTATTATTTAATTTATTATTTAATTATTCTCTGATTCGACCGGCTTCAATCGACGCCGGTCGATTTCAATTAACTTCTATTAATTTCAACTAACCACAATTAGTTACGATTAGTTACGATCAGTTACAATCAACTTTAATTAAGCACCTAATGCTTTTAAGACAGCTTGCCCCATAGCAACACACCCGACAACCTCTTCACCAGGTTGGGCAATATCGCGCGTACGATATCCTTCGCTCAAGACTTGTTTTACCGCACTCTCAATCTCATCGGCAATCTCATTTTTTGCAAAGGTATAGCGGAACATCATCGCAACTGAGAGAATCGTTGCTAAAGGATTGGCCACATCTTTACCGGCAATATCGGGTGCTGATCCATGAATCGGTTCATAGAGTCCTTTGTTATTCTCATCAAGAGAGGCTGAAGGAAGCATGCCGATCGAACCTGTTAACATTGATGCTTCATCAGAGAGGATATCTCCAAAAATATTTCCCGTTAACATAACATCAAATTGCTTAGGCGCTCTTACTAACTGCATCGCGGCGTTATCTACTAAAAGATGGGAGAGCTCAACATCAGGATATTCAGCTGCTACCTCCGTCACCACATCACGCCACAATTGCGTCGCTTCCAATACATTCATCTTATCGATTGAGCAGAGACGTTTATTACGCTTTTGTGCAGCTTGGAAAGCAACATGGGCAATGCGGCGAATCTCAGACTCGGAATAAATCATGGTATTGAAACCTACACGCTCACCATTACGCTCCTCAATTCCACGAGGTTGGCCGAAATAGATATCACCCGTTAATTCCCGCACGATCATAATGTCGAGCCCGGCAACTAACTCATCTTTAAGGCTAGAGGCATGCGCTAACTCTTTAAATACCTGCGCAGGACGAAGATTCGCAAAAAGATTGAGCTCCTTACGGATTGCTAATAATCCCTGTTCAGGACGAATATTGCGTGGAAGTGAATCATATTTAGGTCCACCAACCGATCCGAGAAGAATAGCATCTGCCGCTTTTGCGCGCGCTAAGGTCTCAGCAGGTAGGGGCTCCCCTTTCTCATCCACTGCAATTCCACCAATCAATGCATGCTCAGTAGTGAGGGAGAGTTGATGCTTTTCTGCAACAAAATTGAGAACTTTTTCCGCTTCTCCAACAATCTCCGGCCCAATTCCATCCCCTGCTAAAACTAATACTTTCATTTTTCTAACCTTCTCCAAATCTCAAGAGTTTTGATCTATTCTCTAATTATTATCTGATTGATCAGAGCCGCTCGGTAGAAGAATACCAAACCGCCCACCTATTTATATCATCGAATATACTATCGGAGCTTTAAAGCTCCACAAATCAATATACGAGATCGTTCTAAAAAATCATAGTACTCAACATCGATTTGAGCGATTATTTTTATTGACCTGATCGATTCGCTTGTAATTTTGATCGTAATTTGGACAATTATTCCAGCAATTGAGCTTGCGCCTCTTACGCCTTCTTACTCCTTTTTAACCCTTCTTTCTTAGCCCTTCTTCGTGCTAAAGAATCGGTAGAAGACTATTCCGAGTAATATTGCATTGAGGAGATACCCTAAAAAGACCGTGTCATATGTTCCGGTAAGATCATAGAGCCATCCTAAAATTGTAGGAATAAAGGCCGCAAAGCAGTAGCCGCCAAAGAGCATCATCGCTGTCCAACTTGCCACCGCATTACCATCATCTACCTCATAAAAGGGGAGAAGCATCGTCAATGCAAAGAGTCCAGAGCTGACTAAAATACCTAAGATTCCAACGGTGACATAGAGAAGGAAGAGATTATTTCCACCCCAAAGGAGCGTTACCACCGCAAGTATCGTCACTAAAATAGCGCCGAGACTCGTCATTCTCAATCCTAAACGAATCACAATAATCGGAATCAAAAAGCCTCCGATAATACCATTTAAGATCGAAAGATTAAGGAGCGTATTCGCATGAAATTGATCGATCCCCTTCTCCAATAAAAAGGGGAGAAGCCAAGCGACATTGGTATAAAAAAGTCCTGATTGTAGACCAAAACAGGCGACTAACATCCAGGCCCGAGGTTGATTCCAGGGCATCTTCGCTTTAGGAGCCTGCTGATTAGCCGGCGCGCCCCCTCTAAAGAGATAGAAAGCCGCCCAGACTGCCGATACAAAAAGTACCGGAAGCGCCCAAAATTGTAGCGTCGATGTCCACTTCCAATGGAGATAGTGGTTCAAAATAGAGCTACTCATCGTCCCTAAAACACCACTGATGCTGATACCTAATGTGTAGAAAATCATCCCCACATTACTGCGCTGCTTAAAGTGATGTTTTACATAACCAGAGAGAAGAGGACCGGCAATTGCGATACCGATCCCCATTAAAAAGGAGGAGAGAAAGAGCCACGTTGTACTCTGAAAATAGCTACGAGTAATGGTGGAAACCCCGATCAAGAAGAGGCTGAAGGTAATCACCCGCTCTAAACCAAATCGATGGCTCAATGGAGAAGCGATAAGTGCAAAGATTCCCATACAGATCACCGGAATGGTCACTAAAAAGCTAACCACAGCACTCGAAAGTGCTAAATTTTCGGAGATATCGCTCATCACTGGTCCTAACGAGGTTAACGTTACCCGTAATGATGCCGCGGCTAAAAAGACTAGCCAAAAGCAGGCTAATGGAACTCGATACCCCTTCTCTCTCACCATCTTCTATTTTCGTCCTGTATGTCCAAATCCACCTTCACCGCGCTCTGATGCTTCAAACTCTTCAACTTGCTCAAAGTTTGCCTGAATTACAGGAACGATCACCATCTGCGCCATACGCTCACCCACTGTTAAGGTAAAATCCTTATCGCTACGATTCCAGAGTGAAACCATTAATTCACCTTGATAATCAGCATCAATCAAGCCTACTAAATTTCCCAAGACAATGCCATGCTTAACCCCAAGACCCGAGCGTGGAAGAATCATCGCCGCATAGCGAGGATCTTTAAGATAGATCGCCATTCCGGTCTTCACAAAGAGACTCTCCCCGGCTTTAATCACAATATCTTCATCGATCATTGCGCGAAGATCTAAGCCGGCAGAACCTGCAGTTGCGTAATTAGGGAGGGGAAACTCTGTTCCAAGACGTTGATCTAATACTTTAAATTCAACATTGAGCATCTTCTATTTATCCTTTCTTATCATTATTCATTTGTTGAGAAAGAAAGAAGCTCTCTTATATTTAATTGATCTCTTTTATGAGAACCTTCAAATATAAGGAGCTTACTTTGTTATTTCGCTATCTATTTTTCTTTAATGAGTTCTAATCAATTAGAGCTTAACAGGTCGACGCGCATTGAGGCGGTCGTAATAATATTTATCTAAGACTGTCGTCGGCATCTCAGCTTGACGTACAGATTCATAGCTTGCCGGCGTTAAACCTAACTTTTCAAAATCATTTCGCGTTGTAACTGAACCGGTCTTCGCACTCTTTAACTGATTGCGATTATAGGGGAAGCGTGGAATAAAGCCGATAAAGAAAGCTAAGATGCCCGCGATAAAGTTAGGCATACCGATAATCATACGGCGCTTAGGTGTAATCTCTTTTGCAATTTTTTGTGCAATCTCTTTAATGCGATATTGCTCTTTGCCAGCAAGCTCAAAGATGACCTGCTCATGATCTTGCTCGAGAAGTGCAAAAACCGCTTGGATAAGATCATCAATAAAAAGAGGTTGTACTTTTGCTTCAGCCATCGGCAACCATAAAAGAGGAGAATGACGAATCCAGCGTGCTAAATTGTAGCTGAAGCGATCTTCATAGCCGACCACCAATGAGGGAGCAACAATTGCTAACTTCATCTCATTTTTAGCAGCAAGATCAAGAAGTGCTTTATCACCGGCCGCCTTTGTTGTAAAGAAGGTGCTCTGCCCCTCTTTAGCGCCTAATGCACTAAAATGAATCATCTTTTTAACGCCCAAATCGTTAGCGATCTCATAGATGCGAGTTGGATAGGTCACATGTGCTTTCGTTGCTCTACGACGATTATTATCCCAGGTTCCCACAAGATTAATCACATAATCTGAGCCGGCCATATGTTGACGAATCACCGCTTCATCTTCTAATTTACAGCCATCGATAAATTCAACATAAGAGAGGCATGAAGCATCATTTTGCACATTACGATCACGAGAAATTACTGTGACGCGATACCCATTTTTTGCCAATGCCACAACAAGAGGAGAACCGACAAAACCTGTTCCCCCAAAGATACACACTTTCTTTCGATTCATTTCTGCTCCTGAAATAGATTGTAAACTCTAATTCTCTCAGTATAACAAAATAAATCGGGAACTTGAGTTAAATTATCTCGATAAATGCAGTCTGATAAATAGGTAATGACTTATCCGATCTATCATGACATATAGATTGATAGATAGACTGATAGATAGATGATGGCTCATCCGTTAAAAGATCCCTAGGAAACTTGATCCTAATTGACGTTTAACACTTCAAATAAGACCTCCGCTTTAAAAATCTGCTATGATTTTCCCCATATTTTTAAATTTTGAGTTGGAACTAAAAGGAGTCCGCGCAATGAGAAGATATTTTGGTACTGATGGTGTCCGTGGAAAAGTAGGAGAATTTCCTCTCACACCCGACTTTGCTCTTAAACTTGGGTTTGCGGCAGGAAAGGCACTTGCCCAAGAAGAAGGTAGTACCGTTGTTATCGGTAAGGATACCCGGATCTCCTGCGACCTCTTTGTTGCGGCTCTTGCATCAGGACTCACTTATGCGGGCGTCAATGTCCTACTTGCCGGCACAATCCCAACACCGGGCGTTGCTTACTTAACGATGAAGCATCAAGCGATCGCCGGTATTGTTGTCTCAGCATCTCACAACCCTTTCTATGATAATGGAATTAAATTCTTCAATGCGAAAGGGGAAAAGCTCGATGATAATGTAGAGCTCTCCATCGAAGCAGGGATCGATGCGCCCTTCTCTCCACCTCAAAATGGCGTCGTAGGGACTATTCAAGAGCTCTCAACAGCACGCACTGAGTATCGCGACTTCTGTCTTGCTAGTGCGCCGGAGCTTTCACTGAAAGGGGATAAAATCGTTGTCGATTGTGCCCATGGCGCTACTTACCAGATCGTTCCTGAACTCTTTCGCCATCTAGGTGCTACGGTCATTGAGGTTGGAACTGCCCCAAATGGTATCAATATCAATGATGCTGTCGGTTCTACCGCGCCGGAAAAAATTATGGCTCAAGTAGTGGCAGAAGAAGCCGATTATGGTGTTGCATTTGATGGTGATGGTGATCGTCTTCTAATTATTGATGAAACAGGTCGCCCTTTTGATGGAGATGATATCCTCTATCTATTAGCCACTGAGCGCAAAGAAAAGGCGGTTGTCGGCACTATTATGAGCAATTTAGGATTTGAGCTTGCGCTTAAAGAGCAAGGCATCACGCTACATCGCTCTAATGTTGGGGATCGCTATGTTTTAGAGCTTCTCAATCAGTTAGATCTCAATATTGGTGGGGAGAACTCGGGTCATATTCTCTGTCTCGATCAGCACTCTACCGGCGATGGTATTATTGCCGCTCTTCAAGCCATTCAATTGATGAAACAGAGTGGTACAACTTTTGCCGAAATCCGCAATCGTATTCCTAAGACTGTACAGGTAATGCACAATGTTAGAATTGAACGAGGTGCAGCTTGGGAGAGTGATGCGCTAAAAGAGGCGATGGAAGAGGTTGAGGCAGCATTAGCAGGTCGAGGTCGAGTCTTAATTCGCCCCTCCGGCACTGAACCTGTTGTTCGCGTTATGGTGGAGAGTGATGAGTATGAGATCAGCGAAAAACATACACAATATTTAGCGGATATTATTCGTAATAGTCATCATTAAAAGATCTATCCTCGGGCTGAAAGCGCCAACTGCCGGGCATGTAATCGTGAAAAGAGCAAAATAATTGGCTCCCGCTACTCCAAGAACTCTCTTAAAAATGATTCATTGAAATAAGAAGATCTGTTGAGTTGCCGGAGATCACTATCGTGTTCTTCCATAAATTGCGCGCCGGCAGTTGGCGATTCTTAATCACCGGTAATTACCGATAAGTACATTGTAAATAGTAATAACTTCCCCGGCATCGAAGATGCCGATTGGCGGGCATGCACCGGTGAAAAAAACGAAATAGTCGGTTCCCGCCGTTCCACGACTCTTCTTATTGAAAATAATACAAGTAGAAGCTGAACGCTGCCGGTCCTTACTATTCCGTTCTTCCATAAATTGCGCGCCGACAGTTGGCGATTCTTAATCACCGGCAATTGCCGATAAGTGCATTATAAATAGTAATAACTTCCCCGGCATCGAAGATGCCAAATGGCGGGCATGCACCGGCTAAAAGAACGAAATAGTCGGTTCCCGCCGCTCCACTGCCCTTCTTATTGAAAATAATACAAACAGAAGCTGAACGCTGCCGGTCCTTACTATTCCGTTCTTCCATAAATTGCGCGCCGGCAGTTGGCGATTCTTAATCACCGGTAATTACCGATAAGTGCATTGTAAATAGTAATAACTTCCCCGGCATCGAAGATGCCGATTGGCGGGTATGCACCGGTGAAAAAAACGAAATAGTCGGTTCCCGCCGCTCAAAAATCTTCTTACTTGTTGAAATTGACTGAAGCTGAATAGTTTCGAGACCTCCCCTCTACCTTATACCCTATTGAGATGACATAAAGATGACAAATCATTGCGCAATCCTTTGCTTTGTTACATAGTTGTCACAATCGCTCCTTAAAATAAGAATCTGCTAATAAAAGAGGCAAAATATCGATCGAGATATCGATTCGTAACATTGATCTGCTATAGACACAAAATAGGGATCGACCGATCGGTAAAGTAGCCTTGATGAAACTTTGATGAGACAACTAGTTAAAATAGTACAAACAGTGGTAGATATTGGTCAATATGAAAAAAATTCTTATCGTTGAAGACGAAATTCCTATATCAGAGATGATTGAACACTTCCTTTCAAGCCAGGGATTTGAAGTAATCCAAGCTTTTGATGGAGAGGAAGCAAAATCGATCTTAACGCAAAACCCTAAAATCGATCTTATTCTCCTCGACTGGATGATGCCACAAAAATCGGGGATCGATCTGCTCAAAGAACTAAAAGCAAGTCGTAAAAACCGTCACATTCCCGTTATTATGCTAAGTGCTCGCGCAGAATTGGAAGATCGTGTTGTCGGGCTTGATTCTGGCGCAGATGATTATCTTCCTAAACCTTTTGCCATGAAAGAGCTACTCTCTCGAATCAATTCACTTTTACGCCGGATCGATGAGTATGTTGAGGAGGAGAATGAGATTCGTGAAGTTGCCGGCATCGAACTCGATCTTGACGCACAACGCATCACTATTAATGGTGAGCTTATCAATCTCAGCGCAATTGAATTTCGCCTGCTCGCCTTCTTTATTACCCATATTGACCGAGTCTATAGCCGCGATCAGCTTCTCGATCATGTTTGGGGAATCGATAGCTATGTCGATGAGAGAACCGTCGATGTGACCATCGGCCGATTACGCAAAATATTGGAACCCTCAGGTCATAATAAACTTCTCCAGACTGTTCGTGGTGAAGGCTATCGCTTCTCTCCCCCGCTCTAATCTATGAAAATCACCCTAAATTTAGCTAGGAGAAGCCCACATCGATCCGTTATGATGGGCTCTTAGCTTGCCATTTAATAAGTCTTTAAATAAAGCCCTCCAAAAATGCGATCGCAAATATCAGATCGCAAGATAGAGACTTACCAGGACTTACTCAAGAGTTACCAACTTATCAATATTAGGATTTACCTTAGGAGCCTTAAAGTATGTTAGGTCACCTCTCCCCCAAACAGTTTCTCTTAGAGCTCTTTCTGCTCTATCTGCCGGCGATAGTGCTCTCTTTCTTCTTTGGCTCCCTCTTTTTATGGCTCTTTCTAGCAACCCTTCTCCTTCTGCTTTGGCACTATCGACAGCTCTATCGACTCTCGCGCTGGATCTGGATCGATCATAATTTCTACCCGCCTGAAGGTAAGAGTAGCTGGCTCCCTATCTTCCACGGCCTTCACCGAATGCGCATAGAGCAGCGAAAAGAGCGCAATCGATTACTCGACTTTATTCGTTATTTCCGTAAAGGGGCTGAAGCAATGCCTGATGCGACCATTTTATGTGATAAAGAGGGGCGCCTTAATTGGTGCAATCCACAAGCGGAGGCGATGCTAAAATTACGATGGCCACAAGATGAGCGGCAATCGATCTTCAATCTAATTCGCACCCCGGAGATTTTAGAGTATTTTAAAGCGGGCGATTATAGCGAGCCGTTCCATCTTAAGCTTGATCAGCGCGAGCTCGAATGCCGTTTTTACTACCCCTACATTGAGAATAACCTCCTTATTATTGCGCGTGATATTACCGATCGTGAGATGGCGGAGCGTACACGACAAACTTTCTTTGCCAATGTCAATCATGAGCTTCGCGTTCCTTTAACAGTGATCAAAGGTTATGTAGAGATGTTACAGAGCAATCTTCCTGAATCGGAGCAAGAGAGCTTTGAGGCAAAAGCACTAGATCGGATTGAAGAGCAGGCAGAGAGATTACACTCTCTAGTTATCCAATTAATGGCATTAACCCGTTTAGAGACAGGGGCAAAATGGGATCAAGCTGAGGTAGTACCGCTCTCTCAATTAACAATAGCGATGCTTGATGATTATTATCAGCAGCATCCTGAATCTCGCGATTATATTACAGCAGAGATTACCCCGAACTTAGAAGTTATCGGCAGTAGTGATCAGCTCAAGCAGGTGATTTTGAATCTCTTTTACAATGCAATTGAGCATAATCCGCCTCATACTCCGATTCATCTCACATTAAAGAGAGAGCAGAATCGGATTCTTTTTGAGCTCTGTGATAAAGGTAAAGGAATTCCGCCGATGCATCTCCATAAGTTGACTGAGCGCTTCTATCGTGTCGACTCCTCTCGTAATCGGGATCAATCGGGAGGCAGTGGTTTAGGTTTAGCCATTGTTAAACATGCGCTTAACAATCATGACAGTCAACTTGAGATCAGAAGTGAAGTTGGTAAAGGAAGTTGCTTCTCTTTCCATCTCAATAGTGAAGCGCTTACCGATTAGACGGGCATGCACCGGTGAAAAAAACGAAATGGTCGATTCCCACCGCTCCACTGCCCTTCTTATTGAAAATAATACAAACAGAAGCTGAACGCTGCCGGTCCTTACTATCAGATTCTTCCAAAGATTACGCGCCGGCAGTTGGCGGTTCTCAATCACCGGTAAAATGAGGGATTTATTGAGATAAGAAAAGCTCATGAGTTGCCGGTCCTCACTATCTCGCTCTTCCATAAATTACGCGCCGGCAGTTGGCAATTCTCAATCACCGGCAATTACCGATAAGTGCATTGTAAATGGCAATAACTTTCCCGGCATCGAAGATGCCAACCGGCGGGCATGCACCGGTGAAAAAAACGAAATGATCGATTCCCGTCGCTCCACTGCCATTCTTATTGAAAATAATACAAACAGAAGCTGAACGCTGCCGGTCCTCATTATCGCGCTCTTCCATAAATTACGCGCCGGCAGTTGGCGATTCTCAATCACCGGTAAAATGAAGGATTTATTGAGATAAGAAAAGCTCATGAGTTGCCGGTCCTCACTATCTCGCTCTTCCATAAATTACGCGCCGGCAGTTGGCGATTCTCAATCACCGGCAATTGCCGATAAGTGCATTGCGAATAGTAATAACTTTCCCGGCATCGAAGATGCCATTTGGCGGGCATGCACCGGCGAAAAAAACGAAATAGTCGGTTCCCGCCGCTCCAAGAATTCTCTTAAGAATGAATCATGGAAATAAGAAGATCTGTTGAGTTACCGGAGACCACTATCTCGCTCTTCCATAAATTACGCGCCGGCAGTTGGCGATTCTTAATCACCGGCAATTACCGATAAGTGCATTGTAAATGGCAATAACTTTCCCGGCATCGAAGATGCCAACCGGCGGGCATGCACCGGTGAAAAAAACGAAATGGTCGATTCCCGCCGCTCCACTGCCCTTCTTATTGAAAATAATACAAACAGAAGCTGAACGCTGCCGGTCCTTACTATCACGTTCTTCCAAAGATTACGCGCCGGCAGATGGCAATTCTTAATCACCGGCAATTGCCGATAAGTGCATTGTAAATGGCAATAACTTTCCCGGCATCGAAGATGCCAACCGGCGGGCATGCACCGGTGAAAAAAACGAAATAGTCGGTTCCCGCCGCTCCAAGAACTCTCTTAAGAATGAATAATTGAAGTAAGAAGATCTGTTGAGTTACCGGCAATGAGTGTGATCTCGATTGCCGGCACTTTAATTTCATCCGTTAGAATGAGCTTTTAACCTTTAAATGCTGCCAATTTTCTTAAAAGATAGTTAAGCAATATTCCATATAGCGGAAGGAAGAAAATAGCAGAGATAACAATCTTAAAGAAATAATCGACCATCGCGATTTCTGGCCAATTCTCTGCCATAAAGGCATCATCACTCTGATAGAAAGCGATACTGAAGAAGACTAAAGTATCGATTAGATTCCCCACAACAGCTGCTGCACTCGGCGCCACCCACCAACGTTGATTTTGGCGAAGATAATTAAAGACCGTAATATCGATCAATTGACCAACAAGATAAGCAGAGAAACTTGCCAATGCAATACGAGCCACAAAGAGATTGAAGGTCGCTAGTGATTCCCAGCCTACCCATAACCCTTTAAAGAAGAGAACTGAGAGCAGATAAGAGATGATCAATGCCGGAATCATCACGACAAAAATGATTCTGCGCGCTAATGAAGCACCAAAAATTCGAATCGTTAGATCAGTTGTAAGAAAGATAAAGGGAAAAGTAAATGCCCCCCAAGTGGTATGAAAACCAAAAATGGTAAAAGGCAACTGCACAAGATAGTTACTTGAGGCAATAATCAGAATATGAAAAAAGGAGAGGATATAGAGCGCACGCTGCCGTTGCTCTGGCGTAAAGTTATATTGAATCATCGATATATTCCTTAGTTTTTTTATGTGGGAGGATTGCGAACCACGAACGAAAGGCGATCATTCTAACGGAATTACGCCAAACAGCAACTCTAATTATCGATATTGAAGAGTTCTGTAAATTTTTCAACATCGAGATATTGAACATACTCCTCAATACTCTCAAGCACACTCTCATCCTCTAAAAGAGAGAGCATCGCAACTTCTCCTAAAGCACTAAATCCTGCCTCAACCCCCGCTTCAACTTGATCTGTAACAACTAACATTGCCAAAGCAATTTTACAATCTTGTGTCACAAGGCGCTCATAGAGTCGAGCAACACGCTGGTTTGCAAGACGACGCTCTGCTGGAGTAATCGCTGTATAGGCGGTTAAATGCGGATGCGCTGAGATCGCCAAATAGACCCATTGTGCTAACTCTACCTGATCAACCTCTGAGGTATTCTCTAAAAGACAAGTTTTAAAGTTCTCAATCGGCACCGTCTGCGCTGAAGCGATCGGCGAGATAAGTGAAGCTCCTGCGATAGCGAGAAGAGCAACAGTGCGAGATAATGATTTTTTAAACATCCTAATAGATTGAAAAACAGAAAGCATAATACTCCTAAGCCGACTTATCGGCATCAATGCTCATCAATAGAGCTCATAGAGGGAATAGAGAAAATAAGAATCACTAAA
Organism: Ignatzschineria cameli; assembly: GCF_003121895.1. Classification (GTDB taxonomy): domain Bacteria; phylum Pseudomonadota; class Gammaproteobacteria; order Cardiobacteriales; family Wohlfahrtiimonadaceae; genus Ignatzschineria; species Ignatzschineria cameli. Next base: position 254,517 of record NZ_QEWW01000001.1, on the reverse strand, counting down.
AAACGCCCTATTATTCGTCAATATAGATGCTTTGTCACTGAAATTGTTCCATATTTATGATCTAAGTAACCTCTCTTGCAATCTGCTATCTTCTTATCTAAAAAAAGGATCAGCCCTATTTGAGCTGATCCTCTTCCCATTCTTATTGTCTCTCTATTTGTTATCGCTTTTTTGAATCCTCATTGTTAGCACTTCCTTGCCATATTGGAGGCTTAAGGCCTACAGAGAGAGCTAGCGATGATTAAAGCGCTTTACGATCACGCTGATCGAGGAGCTCTTGCAATCGCTCATTCTTTTGAACTCGAATATCAACGCCTTTTACAAAGTAGATAATAAACTCACAAATATTTTGGCAACGATCCCCAATTCGCTCTAAAGAACGCGCACAATTCATCGCTTTTAAGATTGAAGGGATCGATCGTGGATCTTCCATCATGTAGGTCATCAATTGACGGATAATATTCTCATATTCACTATCGATCTTGTCATCTTCCGGATAGATCGTCAGTACCATTTCAAGATCCATTCGGGCAAAAGCATCTAAAACCTTCTCAAAGAAATTGAGACTACGAATCGCTAAAGATTCTAAAGAGACCGTAATCGCATCGAGATGCTCAGGTGCCGGTGTGATATTGGCCATTTTAGCAATATTTCGGGCTGTATCAGCAATACGCTCTAACTCTGCAATAGTCTTAATGATTACAATCAAGAGACGAAGATCGCTCGCCGTTGGTTGTCGCTTAGCGATGATCATAATGCAGAGCTCATTAATCTCCACCTCTAACTCATTGATCACTTCATCACGCTCTATAATTGCGCGTGCTAATGCCTCATCACGATGAGTCATCGCCTTGATGGAATCTCGAATTTGGCGCTCTGTTAGGCCACCCATCTCCAGAACTTTACTCATTGAACGCTCTAACTCAGCATTAAATTGTGCTGAGATATGGCTCGTAAAATCTAACTTTTTCATGCCTTACCCTTCCCTCACTAAACTCTTCTCAAACTGTTTACGAAAAATATTGACAAAAATATCGATGAAAATATTGATGAAAATAGTCTTCGCAACTGCTTCAAAACCATTCCCAAAATATCTCTCAACTAACCATAACGCCCGGTAATATAATCTTCCGTCTGCTTATGATTAGGCTTGGTGAAGATAGTATCAGTATCATCAAACTCAATAAGATCCCCAAGATACATAAAGGCAGTCTTATCGGAACAACGCGCCGCTTGCTGCATATTATGGGTTACCATCACAATGGTGTAATCCTCTTTAAGCTCAAAGATTAACTCTTCAATCTTGCCTGTTGAGATTGGATCGAGTGCGGAACAGGGTTCATCCATTAGGAGTATCTCAGGACGAATAGCAATTGCACGAGCGATACTCAACCGCTGCTGTTGCCCACCCGAAAGATTGGTCCCATGCTCATGAAGTTTATCCTTTGTCTCCGACCAGAGTGCCGCTTTGGTTAAGGCCCACTCTACTCGCGCATCCATATCGGCTCTTGAGAGATTTTCAAAGAGTTTAACGCCAAAGGCGATATTATCGTAGATCGACATCGGGAAAGGTGTCGGCTTTTGAAACACCATGCCCACATTCGCACGTAAAAGCGCAACATCCTGCTTTGAGGTTAAGATATTCTCCCCATTAATCAGAATCTCCCCTTCAGCACGCTGCTCCGGATAGAGTTCGAACATCTTATTGAAGGTACGAAGCAATGTCGATTTACCACAACCAGAAGGGCCGATAAATGCCGTCACTTGGTTTGCTGGAATATCGAGGGTAATATCATGTAACGCATGGAATTTATGGTAATAAAAGTTAAGATTCCGTACGCTAATTTTTGCGGTATGCTCCTCTTTTACAGCAGGCTTGACTGTCGCTGCTGCAAACGCATCGTGAGATTCGATATTCTGTTTAGCTTCTAAATTCATTCTATCTTCCTACATCTATTAAGAGATTCACTGACCTTTCACATCAATTTCGGCACTTGGGCAACGCTCTAAGCGCTATCTACCTATCTTTTTGTTGCCAGCTGTTGTCTACTGTTGTCTATTTTAGACACTTTATTACAGCCTATCTGCTAAAGGTCGAGCTATTATAAGTTTGCTATGTAACAGGAGTGTAACAAATTCACTTTATTACTCTTTTATGATGCCTCTACCGCACTTCTTATAAGTGGTTTTATAGGTGCTTCTATAGGTGGTTCTATAAGAAGCGCGATATGGAGCGGTGTCCGGCAGATCAGTAGCTGATAACTTCAAATGGTATCAACGTGCTATCTGCTTTCAACCTATTTACCTGTTAACTCGTCAATGCGTTAATTCATTGACACGCTAAGTCTACTAATCACGATTATTAGATTTAAAGAAGATCCGCACAATAATATTGAGTGCTAAGATCGCCATCGTGATAAAGAAGACCCCAGCCCAGGCTAATGCTTGGAGATTACTATCCGGCGTCATTGCAAAGTTATAGATTGTCACCGGCAAGCTCGCCATCGGCTCCATCAAATCGGTACTCCAGAATTGATTAGATAAGGTCGTAAAGAGAAGCGGTGCTGTCTCCCCGGAAATTCGCGCAACCGCCAAAAGAATCCCTGTCATAATGCCTGAAAGAGAGGATTTTAAGGTAATTCGTACGATAATCTTCCACTTAGGGGTTCCTAAGGCATAGGCTGCTTCTCGCAATGTATGGGGAACAAGCAGTAACATATTCTCCGTTGTCCGAATGACGATCGGAATCTGAATCAAGGCTAATGCAATGATCCCGGCTATAGCAGAGTAATGCCCCATCCGCACGACAACAACGGTATAGACAAAGAGTCCAATAACAATGGAAGGCGCTGAAAGTAGAATATCGTTAATAAAGCGAATCACAGATGAGAGCTTGCCATTACTATTATATTCGGCAAGATAGACCCCTGCTAAGATTCCTAATGGTGTCCCGATCACTGTTGCCCATAAAATTAGGATTCCACTTCCGACAATCGCATTGAGCAATCCGCCCCCTTCACTATTAGGGGGTGGCGTCATCTCGGTAAAAAATTGTAAGGAGATTCCCCCCATCCCTTTAGTGGCAGTGGTCCATAAGATCCAGATCAACCAGAAGAGACCAAAAGCCATTGCAACCAGAGAGAGACCAATCGCAAATTGGTTCACCGCTTTTCGTCGTTGCTGCTTTTTCACTCGGGAGAGATGCACCGCTTGTCGTTCATGATGCTGCTCATTCTGCCCCATACTTTTCTCTGTGCTCTTGACTACATTCATCTTATGCACGCTCCTGCTTCATAAATATTTTTGAGATCGCTAATACAATAAAGGTGATAATAAAGAGAAGTAAACCTAACTCCATCAACGCTGCGGTATGTAGCTCGCTCGATGCTTCTGCAAACTCATTTGCAAGTGAAGAGGTGATACTATTTCCCGGCGCGAAGAGTGAGAAGCTATCAAATTGATAGGTATTACCGATCACAAAGGTGACCGCCATCGTCTCCCCAAGGGCGCGGCCTAAACCGAGCATCACGCCCCCGAAAACCCCTTTTTTCGTATAAGGGAGAATCACTTTCCAGATCACTTCCCAAGTCGTTGCCCCTAATCCATAGGCTGATTCCTTCATAATACGAGGCGTTCGCTCAAAGACATCACGCATCACTGAAGCGATATAGGGAATAATCATAATAGCAAGGATAATGCCGGCAGTTAAAATACCGATTCCGAAAGCGGGTCCTTTAAAGATCTCATCGAGAAATGGAATCCCTTTACTAAAGGATTCAAGTGGCTTTTGGAAATATTTTGCAAAGAGGGGTGCAAAGACAAATAACCCCCACATTCCATAGACGATACTGGGGATTGCAGCTAAAAGCTCCACCGCAACACCAATAGGACGGCGCAACCAAGGCGGCGCTAACTCTGTTAAAAATATTGCAATACCGAAGCTAACCGGCACGGCAATCACTAAGGCAATCACAGAGGTCACAATCGTGCCATAAATGGGGACTAAAGCACCAAACTGATCCATCGGGGCATCCCACTCCTTCGTCCAGAGGAATTTGAGGCCAAACTCCTTGATACTCGGCATAGATGCAATAATTAGGGAGAGCATAATTCCCGTTAAAAGGATCAGGACAAAGATCGCTGCAGCACGAACACTAAAAGCGAAAATCTGATCTGGCAGAGCCGATTGTGGTTTTTTAATACTTTTCATTCAATCTCTTCTTTCACTATTCTCGATGACTCAATTTTTAGATATGGGAAAACCCAACCGAAGTCTCTTCTCATCGATTGGGTATTCTATTTATCGCTTAAGATGATCTCTTTTCATCATTCTCATCATCATTTGTGCATATCATCTTATCGATCGATAAGAGATATGCGCAATTTAACTACTTGAACTACTTGAGCTACTTGAGCTACTTGATGATCAACTCATTTTTCAATGTAGTATCGATGATTTTCACGACATTTTCAGGAAGGGGTGCATAATCTAGACCGATTACGATCTCTTGACCTTGCTTGCCATAACCCCAGTTAAAGAAATTAACAATCTCTTTTGCAACTTCTGGTTTATTCTGCTCTTTATGGAGAAGGATAAAGGTCGTTGCTGCTAAAGGCCATGCATTTTTACCAGGTTTATCCGTTAGATCTTGGACAAATGACTCACTCCACTTCACCTCTTTTGCAGCGGCGCTGAAGGAATCGATTCCTGGGCTGACGATCTCACCATCTTTAGAGATCAATTTTGTATAGCTTAAGTTATTCTGTTTCGCATATGCATACTCAACATAACCGATTGAACCTTCGATTCGTTGAACAAAGGCAGTGACGCCATCATTCCCCTTACCGCCGATACCAACAGGCCAGTTAACGGTTGAACCGCTACCAACTTGATCTTTCCATGCATCATTTACTTTCGCGAGATAACCGGTAAAGATAAAAGAGGTTCCTGATCCATCAGCACGACGAACAACAGAGATATCTTGATTTGGAAGTTGTAAATTAGGATTCAATTTTGCAATTGCTTCATCATTCCACTTCGTGATTTTACCAAGATAGATATCCCCTAATGTCTCACCATCTAAGACAAGCTCATTCGATTTGATACCATCAACATTGATTGCAAGAACAACACCACCGATAACTGTTGGGAATTGGATCAAGCCCTTCTCTGCTAACTGCTCTTCTGATAAAGGCGCATCAGTTGCACCAAAATCAACAGTTCCAGCATCGATCTGCTTAACACCTGCAGAAGAACCGATCGATTGATAGTTGATTCGATTACCCGTCTCTTTCGCATACTCAGCGGCCCATTTCGCATAGACAGGTGCGGGGAATGAAGCGCCTGCGCCTGTTACAGTGATTGGGTTTTGTGCCATTGCACCTGTTGTAGTGATAGCGACGCCCAATGCAACTGCTGCTGTCAATTTAGCGATACTGCTCTTTACTGTTTTCATTATAAAAACTCTCCTAAGTGTACAAATTAAAAGTTTATGATTTAAGGAGACGGGGGTCGGCCTTAATAAACTACGTCCCTCCCGCGACTGAAAACAGTATACAAAGCGTATGTGACAACAATGTAACAAAAGAAAAAAGGAGATGTCATCCATCTCCTTTCCTTCATTTCAATATGATGTCGAGTTTAATAGTTAATCTCAATATTATCTAAAAGCCTTGTCTTACCACATTTCGCCGCAACTAAAACAACAAGATGCTGATCTGCCTGCTTAGCTAATTGTAGACTCTTTTGCTCACGAATAGAGAGATAATCAACAACAAAACCCTCTCGCTCTAAGAGCGTACGCGCTTCGTTCTCATAGGCATGATAATTTTCAGGACGCGCCGATGGATCAAGTGCTAATAGATTCTCTCTTAATACCTTTAAGACTTCAGAGATCTTTACTGCTTGCGCACGCTCATCATCACTGAGATAACCATTTCGACTTGAGAGCGCTAAGCCGCTCTCTTCTCGCTCAATAGCTACTGGAATAATCTTAATATCGAAATTCAGTGCCGCCACAAGCGCTTCGATCACCTTCAATTGCTGATAATCTTTTTTACCAAAACAGGCATAAGTTGGCGCAACAATATTAAAAAACTTAGTAACAACAGTCGCAACGCCCTCAAAATGACCAGGACGATCTCGACCACATAGTTCGCCGATAAGAGATTTAGGCGGTACTACTAAAAAGGGCGCATCTTCACCATAAAGCATCTCTTCTGTAGGTAGAAAAAGTGCCGAAACACCAGCGGCTTCCAACTTCTCTCTATCTGCCTCCAAAGTACGGGGATAACTATCGAGATCTTCCCCCTCACCAAATTGTAAGGGATTCACAAAGATCGAAACAATAACATTCTCTGAGTGACGCTTCGCCTCAGCCACTAAAGAGAGATGCCCAGCATGAAGATTCCCCATTGTTGGAACAAATGCCACTTCATCATGCTCTTTGCGCCATTGACGTACTTCCGCCACACTTTTTAATATTTTCACAATCTGTCTCCTCACTATCTTAAGATTCCGATCATATTATTGTACAACCGTAACCTACGATAATCTCTATAACTTATGATTTACGGTTTATGACTATGATTTACGGTTTATGACTATGATTTACAGCTTATGATCTCAAATAGAGTCTATAACGAAATCACATATAAAATCACAGATAACCATAGATAGTAAATAACAATTACTTTAAAAAAGATGCTCTTTACCTGGAAATTTTTTTGCCTTAACTTCGGCAACATAATCTCTAAATGCGCCGTCAATAGAGCAATCTCCCTTCTCAGCACTACTCGCTAAAAAGTTCTTTACAAAACGAGGAGTAACATCCCCTTCTAAACCGAGCATATCATGCATTACTAATACCTGCCCATCGGTTAAAGCACCGGCACCAATACCGATGACAGGAATATCGAGCGCGATCGCTAACGCCTCTCCAACCTCTTCTGGAACACACTCTACCACCATTAACTGTGCGCCGGCACTCTGATGAGCTCTAGCATCTTCAATCAATTGTGCTGCCACCTGAAGATCACGCCCTTGCACACGATAACCGCCCGTTAGATGCACCGATTGTGGCAAAAGCCCAACATGACCACAAACAGGAATTCCTCTTGCTGTTAAGAAGTTGGTAATTTCAGCCATGCCGGCACCACCTTCTAGTTTGACCATCTCTGCACCTGCTTTCATTAAGGCAGAAGCGGCGCGAAAGGCATCTTCACAACTTCCTTCATAAGTTCCAAACGGAAGATCGACAACAATAAATGCAGTGGGGTCGCTACGAACAATATTCTCCGTATGGTAGATCATCTCTTCTAATGTCACCGGCAATGTAGAGCGATGCCCTTGCACCACCATTCCCAACGAATCGCCCACTAAGATGGCATCAACGCCAGCTTTTGTCATCTCTTTAGCAAAACCTGCCTCATAACAGGTTAACATCGCGATTTTCTCCGATGCTGCTTTCATCTGCAATAGGTCTGTAATTCTTCTCTTTGCCATCACTTATCGCTCCTCTCTTTTGTAATTGTTTAAGCGTTCACCAATCAACTCAGATATAAACTCAGATTTTTAAACCTAATTTTTAAACCTTTATAAGAGTAATCTTTTTAGCTCGCTTTATCTGCTCAATAAGCACCCACAAACATGATATGATACTCCTATTTGTTATCGATTTTAATTAGTATAGTGAGACTCTCATCAAAGAGTGACAGGTAGATAATTATTTCTATGAAACGTTACCAATTCTTAACCTCCATTCATCCCATTATCGATCGCTATATTGAGCGCTTTGTAATGCCGGAGAGCAGAGTGATTGATGCAACTTTAGGCAATGGACAAGATAGCCTTAAGATCGCTCAACGACTAGGAGCAAAGGGCCATCTCTATAGCTTTGATATTCAAGCAGAAGCAATTGAGCGAAGCCGAGAGCTGCTCAAAGAGGCGAAGATCGATCCCTCTCAAGTCAGCTTAATTCACGATAGCCATATCTATTTTAAGAATTATCTCGCTCCCGAGGAGAAGATCGACTTTATTATCTATAATCTCGGCTATCTTCCACGCGGGGATAAATCGATCACAACGGTTGCTAAATCCACACTAAAGAGTGTAGAGATAGGTCTTTCACTCCTGAAACCTTACGGCATGATGGTCATTGCTGTCTATCATGGGCATGAGACGGGAAAAGAGGAGCGAGATCAGTTGGCTCAATATCTTTCAACTTTAGATCAGCAACACTATCATGTCTTTCGGCAACAATTTATCAACCAAAAGAATCATCCTCCCTTCCTCTATCTCATAGAGAGAGCCTATAATCCCGCTGCCCCGATAGAGTAGAATAAATAACCTATGAATGATCGTACCCTCTTTATCATCGCCCTACTGATTGCGCTGATTCTACATGCCAGTATCGGTTACTTGATGCTCCATGATGAGCAAAGTCGTATTGAGCTCTATCAGCAAGAGGATCTTATTGCCGTCACTCTTCTCCCTAATACGCCCGATTCATCAGCTGAGGAGGCTCAAGATGAGATGATCGAAGAGAGCGAAGATGAGGTAACGTCGACCGCGGAAACAGAGGAAGAGAGTCAAAAAGATGAAGAGAATCTAGAAAATCTAGAAAATAACGAAAAGAACACTGAGATAGATGATTCGTCTGATGAAGAAGCAATTGAGATCTCTGCTGAGGAGACAAAAGAGAGCGAAGAAGATGAACCACTACCCTATCAACGCAATATCTCTCAAGATGGCGAATATCTGCGCGACAATATTCTTCCCCCAAGAGAAGAGGGAGATTATCGCCGAATCATCACAACAGAAGAGAATCCCTACCAAAAACTAGTCGATGATGCGATTGCTCTTTTAGAAGATACACCATTTCTCGATAAAAACTGGGATGAGGCTGAAGATGATAGCGATCAGCCTAATTACTATTCTCCCCAATTTATCGATCTATTAAAGCAATATAATCCGCAAAACTTTAAGGAGAATGAGGCAGCTATTGATGATGCGCTCGATGAGATTCATGATGAGAGCGATGATGAGGTCAGTGATGAAATTGTAGAGATTGAAGAGATCACCGAAGAGATAGAAAAAACGGAATCGACACCTCTGATCGTTCACTATCTCGACTCTCCCGATAGCGAGCCAATTCCACTTGAAGAGGAGATCTTAGTTGAGGAAGAGAATCCAGAGAGAGCAGAAATTAAGGCTTATCGCAATATCTATAATGCCGCCGAGAGCCAAATTCGGAGACTTGAGTATAATGTCTCGCTCAAATCAACCCAGTGTTATGATCGCTATATTAAGGGGCAGAATCGACAATATCGTGTCGCACTCATTATCTATGAAAACCCGTTACGAACCGGCGTCTATAAGAGTAGCGGTAATGATCAGCTCGATCGTTGCATTGTGGAGATGACCAATCAATTTATCCAGATTCCAGCTGAGATGGAGCGTATTCGAAAGCATGCACCAAGAAGAGGCGATGCTTATCTACTCAATGCAAGCTTCTAACGAACTAATAAGTCTATAGAACATTCAAGATAATATTGAATACGATGCTCCATACAAGACTCAGCACAATATTGGTTAGCCTCGATATTTCGCCGCAAAAGAGTATAAAAAACCCAACTGCCTTACCCCTCTCTTTGTAAGAGAGATAATGGAACAGTTGGGTTTTGCATCTAAATGATTAGCGATTAGTGAATATTGAATATTGAATATTGAATATTGAATATTGAATATATTCAATTTTACTAATCGATACCTCAATATCGATACTTACTTATGAGAAACGTTTGATGCTATAAGGCGTTGGATCGATAATCGGTGTTCTACCCATAATCAAGTCTGCAGTAATCTCACCTGCCGCTGGGCTTTCACTCATGCCCCAACCTGTTGCTGTATTGATCACAAGACCAGGATATTTCTCAACTTCTGAGATAATCGGAGCGCCATCTGCTGTCGGTGCAATACATGCGCCCCAACGCTCGATCACTTTAGAGTCTGCAAATTGTGGGAACTCTGCCTTCATTCGATCAAATACGCCATCAAGATGCTCATTATTAGGCGTTGCGGATGCAACACGATACTCTTCAAATGGTGTTACTTCATCCATGCTCCATGAAGTCTTCATAGTGAATGAGTTGTAGAGATCGCTTCCTAATTTAAACTCTAATGGAAGATCTTCTCCGCCTAAAAGATGCATAAACTTAGGACCTAAGAGGAAGCTATCCTTTGTAATAGAGCTGGTAAAGATACGAGGAGCGACAGCATAAGTACCATCTGATTGTTCACGGAAATGGATACCATTCGGAAGATGGACGTTTCCTCTTGGAGCGCCTTCTGCCCCTTCAACTACCTGCTGAGAGAGGTAGACATTGAGCGTAGGAAGATCAACGCCCATATTCCCCATAAAGAGACGAGCCCAGAAACCATTTGCCAAGACCACAAGATTTGTCTTAATAGCGCCTTTCTCAGTCACTACTTCAGTAATCTTACCCCCTTCAGTTTCGATACCGCGAGCTGCACAATTGGTAAAGATCTTCACACCAATTCGTTTCGCATATTCAGCTAAAACAGTGGTTCCGCGCTCAGGATCAACACTTCCGGCATCTTCTTCAAAACCTGCAACTTCCCAAGCAGTTTGTGCATTAGGGAGACGATCTGCTAACTCTTTACCTTGAATGATACGGGTCTTTAAAGGTGTATCAAATCCTGGGTTTTGAGAGTTAAGTGCAATCCATTCTTGCACAGTCGTAAGTTCTTCAGGTGTGATAATAGCTTCAACACGACCTTGAGTGCGGTAAGAGGTATCAGCACCTACACGGGCATTCATCTCACGCCACAACTTTTTACCATAATGGTGAAGTGGGAAGATCTCTGGCGCTGTTTTATAGCTGATAATTTGACTATAAGCACGACCAGATTGTTCACCCGCAACTTCGCCCTTTTCAACAATTGTGACGCTCATCCCGCGCTCACGCATATTGATTGCGCTCATAATTCCTTGAATACCGGCACCGATAATCACAACATCAGACTCTTTCGGTAAAGCCCCTTCTGTTCCTGCAACATAGGGCGCTCGAGAAGTGGTCGCAATTAACGTTCCTTCTCTACGAATCATTGGGGTAACTGCTGCCCCTGCCCCTAAAACGCCTACAGCACCTGCACCTAGAAGAAACTTTCTACGTGAAATACTCATATCAAACTCCATTCAAATAATTATGTTAAAACACCTTAAAATTTATAAGCGCGTATCTTATCATGAGAAAATTTTATTGATCATGATCAATTTTTAGCACTTCTTATAAAGCGATAATTTTTTTCAATGGAGAGAAGGTAATTTTTATTGAATAGTAAGTGATTTATAAAAAAACAGAATGTTTTTTATAGAACTAGACATTTTTAAAAAAAATCTGCCAAAAAGCCGTTAGATATCAAAGAAATAAGTCTATCGTAGAGCTGTTATCTTTTTAAAAAAGGACGCATTTAAGATCTATTACCATTTAATAGCAGGTAAGATTGTAAAGAAAATAGGATTGAAAAATAACCCCTTTTTCTCTTTAGAAAAAAAGGGGATTTGTTCAACAAATATTCACATTTACTCAAACTTTCTCTTTTTTTATGTGCACTCTTAGACAATCTGATGCTTTAACCTTCTGGCCAAATAAACCATCCGGCAATATCAGGATCTGTTTCGATAAACTCACGCATCTTCTCAGATTGAAAGGCGGCTTTGACATCTTCAGTCCAAGGAGCATTTTGATCCTCTGCTCTAACGGTTACCATCAACTCAAGATCAGGCAGAAAAGTCTCATGGGCTAATGCATATTCCGGCCCAATTCCCCCCAAAAGAGCTACGCCGCCCGGCATAACACCATAATCGATCTCCTCAAGAAGACGAGGAATAAGCGCTGAATCCACCTCAGTAAATTGTAGATTTTTACTATTTTTTGTAATATCTTTTGCCGTTACAATCGCTAAATCTACTTTAGGATCTAACTCGATCCAACCGATCTTCTGCAAGAGTGCATAAGAACGCGCCGCATTAGAAGGATCATTTGGAATTAAAATAGAGGCTCCCTCATTTACATCTAATGTCTTCTGTCGAGTTGAATAGATAAATGCTGGTATTGATGGCGTATGGACAATCGAGACAAGATCGGCACCAGTTTCTCTCTTATAGACATCGAGATAAGCTTGATGTTGCGCAGTATGAAAATCGATTCCACCCTCAACTAATGCACTATTAGCATCTCTTAATGCGCCAAAATTTCGAAAGATCACCTCATACCCTTCTGCTTCAAGCTCAGGTTTGACAACCTTCTCCACCAAGATATTGTGCGCACTCGGCGGCATCCCAACCCGTAAAACTTTGTTATTTTTATCCGCTGAATCACCACATGCGGCTAATATGCCCCCTAATAGAAAAAGGGTGGCAATTTTCACACCTTTCTCCAATTTTTGTCGCAATGAGTTCTCTTGCTCTGCACTTCCCACCATACAACTCCCCCTCTATTGATAAGACTCTTATAAGTCTTTTATAAGACGTTTATAAGTCGTTTATAAGTCGTTTATAAGACATTGAAATATAAAAAATAGTGCTACAACGCTATAACCAAATCACAAATCCAGGTTATAAACCCAGATTATAAATTGATCTATCACAGCTCTAAAACAGCACCTAAAATTAAACATATAAGTTTTATATATTTATACCCAAAATATCATGCTTTTCAAAAAAAGAGAAGAAAGAAGAGAAATTTATTAAAAAAAAGCAATCTAAGTAATCCTAGATTACCTTCCTCTATCTACTTAAATCATTGCCCACTCCGCTTTCTCTACTTTCTCTTCTTAACATCTCTTATTCTTGGGAAAATAGTAAGTAATATGACTATATTTCGGTTGCTTAGGAGCATGATCCCCACCTGAGTTATAAATTTTAATTCCGTGGCGTACAAAAATAGGGAGAAGTGGACGATGAGCGTGTCCTGTTAAGAGTAGCTGACATCGAAGATTAGGCAATTCTTGCGCTAACCATTTGCTTCCAACATCTTTTCCCTTCTTACGATGAAATGCCGTTGGTGTTCCTTTCGGGGGATAATGATGTAACAAGATATCGCAATCATAATAGGGGCGAAAATCACGACAATCTTCGGGAGCAGAAGCAATTTTGAGTCCTAAAATAGGATGTATTTGCCCATCACCATAAGGGAGATCCTTCATCCAATCGATCGATTCTTTAACATAATCATGATTGCCACTACAGATCATCACCGGCATCTTACGCTTAGCAAGCCAACGCTTCAGATATCGAATCTGCTTCTTACCAGCATCATTTGCCCGTTCATCAAGAAGATCTCCCGTTAAACAGATCAGATCAAAGCGATCCTCTACCTTCGCAATCCAGCGATAGAGCTTCTTCTGGTAGTGAAGATCTGTGACATGTAAAATCTCTAATTTCTGTAACTTTCTTCCCATGCGTTACTGATCACTCACATTATAAGGGCTGTTTTGTGTATAGATTACCTCATCTAGCTGATAACCCATCGCTTTTGCACTATTGAGATAATCGGCAATCAGATCTTCTGACAAGGTAGGAGTGCGAGAAAGAAGCCAGAGATATTTTCGATCAGAGTCACCGACTAAAGAGATCTGATACTCAGGATCTATTCTTAAAACCCAATAATCCCCCTTTGTAAAGGGGATCCAGCGGAAATAACGGGGGAGAAAAGAGACCTTCAACTCACTGCCACTACTATTTTCAACAGTGGCATAGCCATTAGCAACATCCACCTTTCCATCAGCGACTCGGCAACGATTGACCACCGAAATCCCCGCCCCTTCACGCTGATATTGAGCGGAAATATCCCCGACACATTTCTCTTGAAAAAAGTTAGGTAACCGCGCAATTTCATACCATTGCCCAAGATAACGCTCACTATCAAAATCACTAACTGCTTTGATATCAGCGGCAAAGAGCATCTGCCCTAACGTAACCAACCCACCTACAATAAGACTCAATAATAATTTTTTCATGTTTAGCTCTCTTCTCTCTTTAATTAGATCACGCCTTCTATATGGCCAGATTAAAGTATCTTACCTTGTTGCCAGAAATAATGACAAAAATAACTAATGGTATAAACAATGAAAGTTGGAGAGATAAATAGGGAGTAGAGAATGCTGTATATAGCTTACACTTCCAAGCTATTGCCGAGCTAATAAAGGAGCTTAGATTTAGACATTTAGTCATTTAGGCAATAAGAAAAGCCCACTAAAAAGTAGGCTTTGTGTTGGTGGTGACCCGTCCTAAATAACGTTGACAAATTTATAAATCAGAACAGTAGCTATTTATCCGTATAACAATGTCTTGAGAACGATTTTAAGAGCAAAGTTTAAATGTTATTTTTCTTTTTTAGAAAATTTACCAAAATAACTAGATACGATAGGAGCTACACCAAAGCCGAGAATTCCATAAGATAAAACATCCCATCCCATATACATTCCAAACAAAGCTGCTATCACTAAAATTATAGATGTAAAAAACCCATATTTTTGAGCATTAAGATCAAACTTCGTTCCTCTCTCTACAATAATAGACTCCATATCTCTACGATGTTTTCCCTGCCACTCAAATTCCTTAAAAACGGTTTCAGCAGCATCAGCATAGAGTTCGTTAAATCTTTCCAGATGATCAGGATGAGGGAATGGACTATCGTAACTTTCCTGTTTATATTGAACAGCTATCTGAGTAATAACCTTTGCAGCTTCAGGATTTTCATATATGACTTTCAGCGCATCATCATCTAAAATACCTTGCTTTTGAAGCTCTTGTATTAAATCATTCGCCTGAGAGTTTTTATTATTTTCAGCTTCCTGATGATTTTCTTTTCTCATGCTAAATCTATGGTAATACTACAGTTTATTTATTAAAAAATGTATCACTCTATATTTTTATCAGATATATATTTTTTTGTGACTCTTTCAAAATCTTTAGATATTTCTAAAATATCCTCAGCAGAAGCCTCTTTAAAGGATTTCTGAGTAATTTTTTTATAGTCATAATAGCTAGAGCCTTGTATAAATATACTTGCTACAGATCGCAAAAATCCTTTTTTTTCATATAGCATACTTATTTCCTCCGGCAAATATTAATAATATTCTCCAATCAATGAAGAAATTTGATTATTTAATCTATTGTAGTACAGCTCTATGAAAATAGCGAAAACCTTCAAATAATCAAATTTAGAAAATATCCCTTTTAGGATTACTGACCCCAGATTTACATGGTTTGTTACCCATCTAAACATAATAATATTACTACTAATCACCTTAATTCTACCACCTACCACCCTTCACATATAACCCTTATCAATGATTTAAATCTTAAGTTATAACGAAGAAAGAACCCACGAATTATTGGGTAATATCCTTCCTAATCAATTTAAAAAAAGAGGAGCCCCTAAAGTCTCTAGTTACGAACTGTACATTTGATGATAGGCTTATGTTCTAACTTCGACTTTTGCCACGACAAAAAACTGAAAAGCCAAAATATAATCTTTTTAAATTTTCTTGATATGCATTATTATTTAGCTCCCACTATTAATATTGATAAGTATCAATATTATTGAGATTGAGGGAATTATACATAACTATTTTAGTTTTATATCATAATTAATTGTATTGCATTTAATTTTATACAAGTGTTTAATTATACCTTAATAGGTTATGTCAGTTTTGAAATAAAATATTCTAATATATAGATTACTAATACTTCTCATCCCATTTGGGGCATTCTAATTCACTTTTACCTCTTGAGTAATAATGACATTTTGAGCATTTGCTACATCCCTTTTCATTAGGAAAATTTAAAAAGTTCGGGGATGCAATTAAATCTCGACATATACCAATATGAAGATTATCAGGCAGAATTTCTTCATCATATAAACCATATGACAATCCTGATGAGATAAATTTTTGTTGAATATATGTGTTACTGATATCTATTTGCCTATTTTTCCTGCATTCTATATTCTTCGAGTATGGATAGATTAGCTTTTTATCTATATTATAAAAACCATCACTTAGATCATAATAATCAGGGGATAGCTTAGGAATTAAATTGCTAATTTCAAGAGCTTTATCTATGTCTAAATTTCCTGTCACTAAGCTTACTCTTATTGATGACTCTATATTATTTTTTTTCAAAAAAAATAACCACTCTTCTAGTTTTTCCATTATTAAATCATGAAAAGACGTAAAAACAGGTTCTATTAAAAGATTAAATAAATAGCCATGTCCTGCATGTAACTGTATATGTTTAAAACCAAAGTCAATTGACATTCGCGAGGCTAAATAAAGATTTGAAAATATTGACTGTATAGTTCGTTGATTGATGCCTTCCATATAACTTCTATATGTTTCTAAACTATTCTCTCTAGATATAAAATTACGCTGCCCCTCATATGTCGGCCAAGTACTGGCTAGTTGTATACCTGGTCTTGTTCCTTTAGAATTGATTCTAGTTGCTAATTCTTTCCATAATTTATTATTTGATATTATTGGAGTATTTGAATTAGTTGGATATCCGTTTGGAATAACAACATTCCCAACAATAGAGCAATAAAGTTTTTCACTAGCCCTTTCATCATAAAACTTAATGTAGCGTTCGGTAATTTCATTATGTTTTGTCATAGCAGTGTTTACTGCTAAAAAAAATATTTTTTTCACATTTATAAGAAATAGAGAAAGATTTAAAAAATCTTACTTTTAGAAAATGTAAATATAAAGCCAATAAGGGCGGTTATACCATTAATAAGTAACCCGGCTGTGATACCTTCAATTTTATTAAAAAATAAAAGCGTGCATGCGATCAAATTTATTGTAAATAATACAATTAAAACCATACGCAAAGCATATATCCCTTTCTGTAGTTTTTTAAGCAAGTCAGTAATAGAGTTAGGAAGAATTTCATATGCTTCATCTAAAGAAGAAGACTTCATAAGTTCATGGTTTTTAACCTCATTATAAGTATATTGTAAATTAGTTAGAACGGGCCAATGATTTAAACTAAATCCATGTTGTCCTGAATATGTTTCACATTCATCTCGTACTTGATTAAAATCTATTTTTGCGATTTCTTGCCCTACATCTAAAACAATATACTTTGAGCTAAAATTATAAAACACCAAACCTAGCCTACCCTTAAATCCTGGATCAGCAATAGTATTTATTGCACTCAATCCTATACTGAACAATGATCCTTTAGTAACTATCCGACCAATTATATTGGCTGGTAATTCTAACTCTTCTGCTGTTATTAAAACTACCTTATGAAGAGGCTTAATCAAAATCTTTTTATTTTCTTCATTTTTTGCTATTATTTTTTTAGAGGGGTTTTCTGTCAGATCAAAATATTCATTACTTGCGGTTAATTCATAAGATGCCCCCTTAATACGGTCTGAGTTGAAGCCATTTTTTATAATTTTACTTAATAAATCTTTATCACAAATTATCATTTAAATATTCCAATTTAGCTCGAGTATCAAATCTATTTTATTATCTAATGCAATAACATCTCTTTCATCAATTCCAAACTTCTTTCTTAAAAACTCTAAATTCTTTTTTAATTTCTCTTTAAATGGATTTGATATGGCTAATTCTAAATTGACCAAAGTGAAGCTTATTGAAATAACATAACTTTCCAATGATCTGTTTATGAAAGGGTATTCACTTAACAAAATATCAAGATCTTTTTTTAAAAATACATTCTTTGAAATAATTTTCTGGAATATGTCTTTTAATTCATTTTTATTCAAAAGCAATAAATTTGGGAAAATTGACATGTTACCTCTCTTATAAGCTTAATACAGCATTGACAATTTTTTGATGAATAATGTTAACAGGTTGATCTGCTAATATTCTGGTTACATTGCCATTATATTCTTCAATAACGGTATCATAATTATCCTTTACTTGCTTTAGTTTCCTGAAATTTTCATATGTATCTTTCACCATTCTATTTGACATTCTTTCCATTGATACTTCAATTGGATTATCTAAATAAATAATTAAATCAGGCTTTCTAAATTCTTTATTTAAATTATAAAGGAACTCTCTTTCCTTTTTAGTTCTAGAGTGATAAACATATGAAGAAAAAAAATATCTAGTACAAATGACATTTATATTTTGAGACAAGATATTTTCAATACCATCAATGGGATTATATAAATGATCATGTCGATCAGCAGCAAATAAATATGCAAGCTGTTTATCAAAAAGCAACTCATCATTAGTTACTAGTATACGACCTTTAAATATTTCTCTTATGAGATTTCCTATCGGCCCACTCGATGGTTCATAAGTTAAATGAGATTTAATATTTTGACAGATAAAATAGTCAAAAAGCATCTCGGATTGAGTTGTAGTACCAGCACCATCTATGCCCTCAATAACAATAAATTTCCCATACATTGAATAACTCCTTTTCAGTAACGTAGCTGTATTAGTAAAATATTCTAGACTGCCTTTCAATTTCATATAGATAATACCACATCATCCCCACTTACTTTTACCAATTAATAGGGAGAAAACTCACTAAATTTATACACATTTTTAGACAAAGTATTCTGAGGCTATAGACCATTTGAAATAAAAAAAACTGTAAAATGTGATCATCAAGAAATTAATACAATCCCTCTATCCGATACTCCAAACATTGCTTAATGATAAGCCTTGGTTAACATTAAGGCTTATCTCCTAGATTAGAATTTCTATGACGAACCAAATTTGAGAAATATTTTCATAAAATCCTTGCGTCATCTGAAATAAACTATCCATGACGACATTTGCTAAAATGCCTTAGTGTGATAGTACTAATGCCATTTTTTAAATTTTGAACTGATACTCATTTTTTGAAGCAATAAAAAAGCCCACTAAAAAGTGGGCTTTTTGTGTTGGTGGACATGAGTGGAGTTGAACCACTGACCCCAGCATTATGAGTGCTGTGCTCTAACCAACTGAGCTACATGTCCTAATTTTTTGTGGTCTTAAAATTGCACTCTAAAACCACTGGTTTGGTGGACATAGGTAGATTCGAACTACCGACCCCAGCATTATGAGTGCTGTGCTCTAACCAACTGAGCTATATGTCCTGAACTAGAAAGGAATTCTATATAGTATCACGATAACTGTCAACACTATCTTTATAATTGCGCACTAATTAAACGAGAAACAACTTTAAGCGCCTATTTCTCCTCTATTTAATGAAAATTTTCTCTTTTTCAAGTCCTATTTTATATTTTTTGAGATTAATCAGATAACCTTATGGTAGAATAATCTCTCCTAAGCTAGTTTAAATCAAGGTTTGCGCAGAAAAGTAGAAAATTAATAACGATGAAGTGCGCATTTACAATATCAAAATATTTCTTTGGCTATATCACAATGCCATTTGTGACCATTTCGGTTTTAACCCTAATGGGGCTCTCCCTTATTCACTCTGAAAATCATTGGGTTGCTTATCTTGGGGTTCTCTACTTTACCCTTCTGCTCCTTATTCCGATTATCAGTATCGGTCGTTGGCTCTATCTCTCCGCCTCGGAAGCATTTATGATTACAGCCGCTTGGGCTGGTTTTCTTCTCTATATTACTCTCTTTCGCCATGTTAATCCGCTCTACCCTAGCATAATGGCATTGATCCCTATAATTCCTACTTTTAAAGCTATTGGCGATCTTGTTTTGCAGATAGGTAGAAAAATTATCTCGCTCAATATCTTCCGACGAGAATATGAGAAAGATCGCCGTGCCGCAAGCTATACATTGGACGATATCGATCAGATGGATGGGGAACAATTTGAACATTATGTTGCAAATCTTCTACATCTCTACCAATTTAAAAAGATTCGCGTCTCCCCCTATAGTAATGATAAAGGGCTCGATGTTTATGCTGAGCATGACAAGCTCAAATATGGCTTTCAATGCAAACGATGGGGACGAAATGTACCGCTCTCAGCAATTCAAGAGATCTATACAGCGAAAGATCTTTATGAACTAGATCGTATTATTGTGATTACCAATAGCGGCTTTACCAAAGCAGCGATTGAAGCGGCCATTAAACTCGATGTTATCTTAATCGATCGTAAACGTCTCGGAGAGATGATTCGCTACCTTCAGCCTTAAGCTTCTCTCTAAAATTCTCGCTAAAGTGCCGTAGGTAGCATCATTAAAGTATCTAAGATTTTGAAATGATTATAGGGACGCACACATCAAAAGAATCGCGATAACCTAGCGATAATAAAAAAGCTACAACATCTACCGATCTTGTAGCTCTACTCTTGTTTCTATCTCTTGATATTTTGAATATTTTGATGTTTTGATGTTTTGATGTTTTAAGGTCTTGAGCTTTATGCTCTCTGCCTCTACACCTCTATTTTTCCCACACTTCGGTAATCAACATTGAAGTCGTCGGATCTGCACTTTCAAAGAGAAGATCTGCGCCATCATGCTTCTTAAAGAGTACTGAATCATACTCTGCAAGATAGACAACTTCACCTTCAAAAATCAGATTACAACCTTTAAAGACAGTGACTAACGTATAATCCCCTTTTCGATTGTAGACTTCCTCTTTTTTTAATGTGACACAAGAGAGCTCGTGTTCAACATCCTTATCACGACTCATCACATTGTAATCTAACACTGGGCCATCAGCACTTAAAACTTCTGCATGGTCGCCACCATCAAAAGTCACGATAGGCCCTTGATATGCGAGGGTCTGCTCTGTCTCACCTAATTTCAGCTCTGCGCTTTTCCCTGAGAGAACGCTTAAGCTTCTAGAAACGCCGGGATAGTGAGAAAAATGACCTGGGAAGATAATAGAGGCCGCACTCACACGCCACTCAAAGTTGCTTAAATCGGCATCTAAAGGCCAGATTACAATTTGACGGGTTGTCCCTAACCCATTTTTCCAAGGCTCTTCAATAAGTGTACTGTATTTTATAAGTTCCATAATTTTCTTAAGCTCTCTCAATCTAGATTAAATATCTTCTCATCTTTTGAAAAGGTCTATACATCTAATAGATCTCAATAATAGGGACTTTTCCTCGCTATTGCAAAAGTTATCCTGCAGAAGATGATTTTCTCCCTTCTGATCGCACAAATATTTATCGCTCCAACCTATTTCCCCTATGAAGAGAGCAGCGCAATCCCACGATCCCGCATTAGGCATTAGGATCTCTAATTAATACCCTAATTCACGCCCTAATTAACATATTAATAGTTAATCGTAATCGACTTTAAGGCTTTCAGATTTTCAGGCTGGTACAATTTTTATGGTATTTACGATGTTTACGACTTCTACAGATAAACCTTGCCCATTTCCTCTAACCTGCAATTTAAAGGATCAGATAATCTATAAACAGATAATTTATAAAAATAGCACTAGCTTTAAAATTTTAATTAGAAATTCTCTCACTTTCCCCCTAAAATAACTTCTTTAACCTAAATCAAAAGGACGATCGATGTGCGGAATATTTGGAATTATTAGTCAACAAAAGAACATCCTTCCCACCCTGTTAAAAGGCTTAGAGCAGCTCGAATATCGAGGCTACGATTCGGTAGGTATTGCTTTTTTAGACAAACGAGATTTAAAACGACTCAGAGCTGTCGGTCGTGTAGAAAATCTCCTCCAAGATGCATCGATCTACGAGAGTTCTGTCGGCATTGGACATACGCGTTGGGCGACTCATGGCGGCGTCTCTGTGGAGAATGCTCACCCTCATCAATCGGGGCATTTAATGATTGTTCATAATGGCATTATTGATGCCTACGATGAGCATAAACAGCGCTTACAGCGTGTCGGTTATCAATTTGAATCAGAGACAGATACCGAAGTTTTAGCACACCTTCTACATGAAGCGACTCAAAGATGTGGCTCGCTCTTAGAAGCCGTGAAAGAAATGATTGCTACCATTAGCGGTAATTATGCCTTCTTAGTCTTAGATCAAAACAATCCTGCAGAGCTGATTGCCACAGCGCAAGGCTGTCCTTTAATCATCGGATTAGGAGAAAAGAGCCACTATATTGCCTCCGATATTGCAGCGATTATCTCAGAGACCAATCGCCTTCTCTACTTAGAAAAAGGGGATCTTGCCATCTTACGCGCTGGCGGAGAACCAACACTCTTTGATTATCAAGGAGTCGAACTCTCTTCAGCCGCCATTGATAACAAAATTAAGATCTCCGATCTTACCCTAGAGAGGCTTGATATCGGTCACTATCAACACTTTATGTTAAAAGAGATCTTCGAGCAGCCCATGGTCTTAGAGAATACCATGGCAAAAACAATGAAAGAGGCAGATCAAAATCCCTTCTCCCCGGCACTTTTTGGTGATCGTGCTGAAGCGCTCTTTCCGCAAATTAAACGTATTCAAATTCTTGCTTGTGGCACCTCCTACTTTGCCGGCATGGTGGCAAAATATTGGTTTGAAGAGATCGCTAAAATTCCAACACTTGTGGAAGTTTCGAGCGAATATCGCTATCGAACCCCGATTGTTGAAGCTGATACCTTAGTGATTACCATCTCCCAATCAGGTGAAACCTTAGATACTATCGAAGCCCTTAAGCATGCACTTGAGTTAGGAGCGATGGGTTCTCTCTCTATCTGCAATGTCAAAGAGAGCGTGCTACCGCGTATGAGTGATTGCTACTTCTATACAGAAGCAGGCATTGAGGTGGGGGTTGCCTCTACAAAAGCCTTTACAACACAACTGATGGGACTCTTTATTTTGGCTAATAGCATTGCAATGAGTCAAGGAAGACTCTCCTCTCAAAATCGAGATCGGCATCTTCAAATGATGCGTGAATTGCCGGCAATGATTATCCAAAGCTTCAATTGTCAAGAGCTAGCGAGTCAATGGGGAACGCTCTTTTTAGAAGTTACAAGCGCCCTCTATTTAGGACGTGGCATTCACTACCCTATTGCGGCAGAAGGAGCATTAAAACTTAAAGAGATCAGCTATATTCATGCCGAAGCTTACCCTTCTGGCGAATTGAAACATGGTCCTCTTGCGCTTGTTGATGATCAGATGCCGATTATTGCGCTTCTCCCTGATGATGCACTCTTTGAAAAAGTGCGCGCCAACCTTCATGAAGTTTTAGCGCGCAAAGGGCAACTCTTTATTATTACCGATAGTAAGATCCCTTTAGATGATCTTAAGGGGGCTCATATTATGCATCTGCCGGAGGTGAGTGATCTTTTAAGCCCTATTCTCTTCACGATTCCTATTCAGCTAATCGCCTACTATGCGGCGCTTCAGCGAGGAGAGGATATCGATAAGCCAAGAAATCTTGCTAAATCACTGACCGTTGAGTAAGCCTTAACTAAATAAAGGACAAAATTTAACATCACAAAAAGATCTAATGTAAAAAAAGCGAAAGGTAAAAGGCGAAAGGTGCGAGTAGCAATAACACTCATCCTTTCGCCTTCTCTCTATTATACTTATTAGAGCAGTCGCTTCAGAGCAACTTTTTCTCAGCCCTCTTAGGCTTTATTACGCCTCTTCTGCCTCATCATCTTGCACGATCTCTCTTCCTGGAAGGATAAGATTTAAGATCAATGCCGAGAGTGAACCGACAGTAATTCCTGATTTGAAGATCACTTGAACAAACTCAGGAAGTGCATTTAAAACTTCTGGGCGCATCGTCACCATCAAGCCTAAACCTAATGAAACAGAGATTACTAATCCATTACGTTTATTGATCTCAACACGTCCTAAAACTTGAATCCCTGCAGCAATAATCATTGCAAACATCATTAATCCCGCACCCCCTAAGACAGGGAGAGGGATCGAAACAACTAATGCACCGAAGATAGGAAAGATGCCGGCAAAGAGAAGTAAAATTCCAGCCATTGCCACAACAAAACGGCTCGCAACACCAGTTAAAGAGATAATACCGATATTTTGTGCAAAGGTTGAAAATGGTGTCGTCGACATTAAAGCTGCAAGTGCAGAACCTAATCCTTCACAAAGAATCCCTGCTTTCATCCGCTTTCCAGTCACTTTTGTCTGTGTTGCTTCCCCAAGCGCTAGAAAGTTACCGCTCGATTCTACAATGGTCACAAGATAAGCGATACTCATGCCGATAATACCAGAGATAGGAAAGGCAAAACCATACTCAAAAAGTGAAGGAAGTGCGAAGACTTTAGCGGACTCAATTCCTGAGAAATTGACTAAACCAAGCTCATAGCCAAAACCTTTCTCTAAAATAATCACCGCTAAATATCCAACGATCATTCCGATAACGATTGAGGCGGAAGCTAAGATTCCTTTACCCCACTGCGTTAAGGCAATCACAACAAAGAGAACAAAGAAAGCAACGAGAAGATTTGGTCCAGAAGCATATTGAGGTGATCCAACTTGACCGCCAGCAAACCAATCTAATCCGACAGGAAGAAGACTCAAACCGATCATCGCCACAACAGTACCCGTTACCACCGGTGGGAAGAGTTTACGAATCTGAGGCATAAAGAAGCTACCGATAATCATCACCAATGATGCTACTAATGAAGAACCTAAAATCCCGGCAACACCATACTCACTATTACCGATTGCGATCGCAGATGCGACGAAGGTGAAACTTGTCCCCATTACTGCCGGCAATTTAAGGCCGATCGGCCCAATACCACGTGATTGAACAAATGTTACCGCACCTGAGACTAAAAGTGCCGCGTTAACTAAAGCCACTTTTTCAGCACTAGGAAGTCCTAATGCACTACCGATAACTAATGGAACAGCAATAATTCCGCCTAAAGCAGCAAGAAGGTGTTGAGCGGCAAGAAGGAGGGAGATTGAAAAGGGAGGTCGATCTTCAAGATGGTATAACAGATTATCTTCTTTCATTAGAGGTCTCTCAAGAGTGATAAAAATGGAGTTCAACTAGAGAGGCTGCTCTATAAAGATAGAGTAGGCGCTAAAGAGAGCATCAATGATAATTCCAAGATGGTAATGGTAATATCAATAATGATCAACGCCCTTCTATAAAATCACCCGATAGTAATAGCCCTAAGATAATAGAGGTATCATCAAGGTTAGAGATTATCGAGATTCGAGATTCGAGATTCGAGATTCGATGCCAGCCTCATCTATTACGCGCACATTATACACCTCTTTTTTAAAAAGAGAGTCCTATTCAAGCGTTTAATTAATCTTTACATAAAGATAAGCGGAAAAAGAATAATCTATACAAACATCTCACTAAATCTATTGCGCTAAAATTAAACATCAAAATAGGCGCAGAAACAGGAGAAACTAGAGAAACAGGTAAGCATCTCCACGGAAATTTAGTGATGCTTCACCTTCAATGCCACGATATCCTCTACCGGCATCGAGCGATTCCATTCAAAACAGCTAGGACAACTCCACTGAAGGGTCTTAGTTGTATAGCCACAGGAATCACACTGAAATTGCGCATAACGATCGAGCATCTCTTGGAAGGTTTGATCAATAAGCTCTGCTTCCTCGCTCCTATTTTGATACTTTTGCAACTGATTTAAAATAGTTAACCCTAAAAGATTAGGCGTCTGCTTAAGCGCTGCTTGAAGATAATCGATACCGGCATCAAAGGAGCGATGTAAGATAAGATAGTGTGTTTTCCACGCTTTTAATAAGATATGATTATTTTTTGAGATAATCTGCTCTAACCACTGTAGAAAGAGTTCATCCTCATTTTCTAGATGATAGATCTCATAAATAATCGGCACAATGAGCGGCACCAACTTAATCTCTTGCCGCTCAATCTCAAGAAGTGTCTCTAAAGCTAATGGATATTGTTGATATTGATAGAGCCCATAAGCGCGAATCAAGGTGGCCCTAACACAATTTTTATCAGCCTTATAGGCTTTATCGAGCCAAAGCATCATCCGCTCTAATCCTGCGGAACTCCCCTCTGCTAATGCCTCTTCTGCTAACTCACAATAGAGATGAGCCATCTCTGCCCTTAAGAGCGACGTCAATGACTCCATCTGCTCTAGCATAGCGATACTCTGGAGCCACTCTCGCTGCTGCTTATAGATCTTTGTTAATTTTAAGAGTGCTAAATCTCGATACTCCTCTGACTCAAGAAGCTGACGCAATGTGCTTTCTGCTCGATCGAGCATCCCGGCAGCAAGATAATCTTCTGCTAAAGAGAGATAGACCTTTTCCGTTAATGCCTTAGTGGGTGCTTCTTTAATGAGATACTCATGAAGATTGATCGCTTTATCAATCTCACCACGCTTCCGAAAGAGATCCCCCAACATCAGGCTAAATCGTAAGTTATCGGCATCAAAATCGGGAGGAAGGGTCAACAATGACTCATCAACCTCTTGGCTCTCTTCAATAAAGTAGCGCAGATTAAGATAACGGAGCATCTTCTGCTTTTTAATATTATCTCGCTTAGCTGCAAGCCAACCGATCAATAAGCCTAATGGTAGAAGTAACCAGATATATTCAAGCATAATTAAGTCGCATCAAACGCGCTACGAGACCCTTCATTACCCTCCAAAGAGATATCAGACGCAAAAAGAGGCCGATCCTCATAAGGAAGCCCCTTTCTCTCAAGCTGACCGATCTCAGCTTTGATCTCATCTCCTTAATAATTTCCACAATTGGCGATCACTAAAGAACATGCGTCTTACGCTTCAACTCCTCATTCTCTTTTTCTAGCTTTTTAACAGAGCTTTTAAGAGAGAGATGTTGAAAGAGTCGAGAAATATTGAGCAATGCAAGCACGGCGATAGTAAAAATTGCACCCACAATAAAGACAATACAGATAAAGAGAGAGGTATTAATTGTTGTCTCCCCTAACAGATAATTGAAGGTGACATCACTATGACGATTCACATAAAAGACAATAAACATCACTGCAAAAATTGCTAACCAAATCGCCAATTTCAACCAAAAGTAGATTCGCTTCATACTCTTATCAATCCTTTCCCATAAGTCGTTCCGATGACCGGAATCGTAGATACCGTTATAGACACTATATATTCAAATACGAGCTTTTCATTCTACCCTTATCGTGCTAAATTATAAAGCGTTATCAAAGATTGAAATTGAGTGAGAGCGCCATTGATCGGCAAAGGACAATATAAAAGATCGATGGAGGGCAAATCAGCGCATCTATTATTAGCGTGACACTCACTCTCTGTTATATCCTACACTTACCCTATAAAATAGCTATCGTTCAAAGCTTGATGAAGGTAGAGGTATAACTTAGAGATATAACTCACAATTACCAAAATTCTTGCTTATTCTGATTGTAAAACGAACAAGAACAATCTTGGATGATTTTATTGCTTTACACTTTTATCGATTTACGTTACTTATTTACGATACTGTCATCAGTCATCGTACTAGAAAAATCTGATTTATCTCGGTGCCAATCCATTCTAAAAGTATATTAAGATTGAAGAATGCAGATTCTATTCACCGGCCTATAATCAGACTCAATTGAATTAAAATCTGAATTAAAATCTGAATTAAAATCTGAATTAGATTCTGAGTTAGAAGATTCTAAGTTAGATTCCAAAATCAGATTTCAATTGAGCAAATGCCAGTTTAGGATAAGAAAATAGCGATATAACGACATGACAATGTTACGACGTGAAATAACAATAGAAACTAGAAACTAGAAACAATAATAGTAATATTAGCAACGCAACTGCTCCTAAAGATAAAGAGCTATAAATGCGGTTGAATAGCTTCTTAAAAGGTCTTCAAGCAGATCTTCAACTAGATCTTTAACTTGATCTTATCCAATAAGATTCTATTCAAAATAATAGAGATAATAGATGATAAAACTTGTAAAGCTGGTAAAAATTATAATTTCATAAAACAGATCAGCAATCAGAGTGTGCTGTGCCTATCAGCTAGATCGGAAACGTTAATATCGAGAGACTAAGAGATTGAGATCTCGAGATATTAGAGATGAATGTTAGAGATGATTTTAGTCATCAACGTCAAAATTGATCTTGATTGATTAGGGTTAAAGCGCACGCTAAAGAGTAAGTGTATGGTCTAGTGCAGAATCTAAAGAAATAAAGAAGTCTGATTCTCACGCTATTTTAATACTTTTTTGATACTCAAATCACAATTACAACTTAGAAAAAGATTATATGAATTCGACACAAGAGACGATATTATCACGCTGGAACACCTTCTCAGTAAGAGGCAAGGCACTGTTAGAACAAAAAGCACCCCTAGAGGTCGAGGAGATTCTCCCCCCTTCTGCTATTTTGGTGCAACTCTCTCGACTCTTTACCCTAAAATTACTGACGAGTAGCCTCATTATTACTCGAACTATTAGCGATACTATCTTCCTAAAGCTCTTTCTTGAGGCGATAGATTCAAAATTACGCGTCAATACCCTATTTCCTAAAGATGCAGAGAAACCAATTAATATTTTGGCCTCTGATGTGATTATTGCGCCCTACTCGCTCTTCTCGCTCGATGCTATGCGAAGACAACCATTCAATCCCGCCAATTTTGATTGCATTATTGTCGATCAAGCTGTCCCGATCGATCTTATTGATGACCTCTTCTTCTTAGAAGCTGAAAATCGTAACTATCTTATTGAGAGCTTCGAAAATCATCCCTCTTATTTTCTTGCGACCTGTTTTTCGGAGATTAGTGATCCTATTTTATCTGCACTCCCTAAAGAATCGATTGCAGATGAAGTAAAGATCAACCTTATCAATGAGCCTCGCACCATCCGTACTAGCAACATAAAAGCTACTCAAGAGACTCCAGAAACATCAAAAGAGATGCCCAAAGATCTATCAAACGACGTAGATGAGGAGCATCTTGCTGTAGCAGAAGAGCAGGAAACGACAGAAACAAGCACAGATGGGATCAGTGAACCTAAACGTGGTGCTAAAATTAGCCTCAAAGCACAAAAGAGAGAAGCTGAAACAACCGACGAAGAGCAGGTGTCTACTCAAGTAGAACAACCTGATGCACCTGATGCCGGCGGTACTTTTATAGCAATGGTTCCACGAAATTTACAGCGACAATATATTCGTGACTATATTCGAGAACATAACCTACAAGATGTGCTAGTGATCACCCACAATCGTCAATCAGCCCGCCTTTTAGAAAAATATCTCTATCGCGCTCGCATTCGCAGTCGCATCGTTCATGAAAAGATTGATGATGAGACAGCAAAGAGCCTCTTCGATCGATACCATGAAGGACAATTTAATACATTAATCTTAATGCATCGAGTTGTTCAGGACTTTGCCGATAAGATTACGCAATGTGATGCAGTTTTCTTCCTCGACTTTCCGACGGTTTATGCAGAATATGAAGAGCGTTTGCAATTTGTACAGCAGAAATTCAATCCGCAACACTTTATCTCAATCGCTTCAGAAAATGATCAGGTGTGGGTTGATGCCCTCTTTGAAGAGTATCCTGACCTCAACCTCCCCATTGAAGTAATCGATATTAAAGCGCCTAAGCGTCAAACGCGAGAGGAAACTGGACGTAGCCATGCCGGCCATCATGAACGAGAGCAAAAAAATCAGCGCAATCGCCGTGATAACAATCGATCTCGCACCGTAAAAGGTGATCAATCTAATCAGGCCTCTCAAGATATAAAGACGCCTAAGTCGGTCTCCTCTAAAGATATTGTTGCAAAAGAAGCAGAAACACAAAATGTTCAAAATACTCAAAATGCCCAAAATACTCAGAGCGCTCAAGATCCTCAAAATAGTACACGAACAGAACGAACGCCTCGGAGAGGACGCGTCAATCGCCAAGAACGTCTTAAGCGAGAAATAAAACCGCGCGCAACACGTCGCCGTCGAGATAATCGAGAAAATCAACCAGCACCTGCTCCACAATCGGCACCTAAAGGGGAGAGTCAGAGCGATTTCTTTAGCAACAATCATGATGAAATCGTCAACAAGAATCGCTTACCCTTTGAATCGGGATCATTTGAAGCAAATATTGCACGTGAAAATCGCCGAAGAAATCGTGATCCATTTGGCGTTCCCGGTGGTTTAGGTCAATCGAGCGATGGTAATTTTATCCAGAACTTGACTCAAGGCTTAAGCCCAAATAGCAATCAAGGAGGACACTCTTCCAATACGCCTACCAATAATCGACGCAACAGAAGTAATCGTCCAAGAACACGTGGTAGAAAGAAATAGAGGTTTTAAGAATGGCTATCAACTTAATCACACAAGAAGGAATGGAGATCTTACAGAAAGAGCTCGACTATCTTTGGCGAATTGAGCGCCCAGAAATCACTCAGAAAGTGACATGGGCTGCAGGATTAGGCGATCGCTCAGAAAATGCAGATTATCAATTCAACAAGCAGAAATTGCGCGAGATCGATCGTCGCGTACGCCATCTTAGAAAGCGCCTTGAAGTTCTTCGCCCTGTTCCCTACTCTCCACAACAGGAAGGAAAGGTCTACTTCGGTGCTTGGGTTACATTGGTTGATGACGAGGAGAATCGCCTCTTCTTTCGGATTGTCGGCGCTGATGAGATTGCTCACCACAAAGATTACTCATCGGTTAACTCCCCTATTGCAAAAGCGTGTTTAGGTAAAGAGATCGATGATGAGCTATTTGTTAAAACAGAGCATATTTCAAAACGTTGGTATATTGAGGATATCTTCTATGGAACACCAGAAGCGGTGGCAGATAAGATCCCCGCGGTTACCATGTCAGCCGAATAGCAAGCGCCAAGAGCGTCACAAGTAGTACTGGCAAGGTCAAAACTATTCCTACTTTAAAGTAGTATCCCCAGGTGATCTTTAAGTTTTTTTGGCTTAAAACATGGAGCCATAGTAGCGTCGCTAAACTTCCAATCGGGGTAATTTTAGGTCCTAAATCACTACCGATCACATTGGCATAGATCATCGCCTCCTTCGTCACCCCTGTCGCAATGGAACTATCGATCGAGAGAACACCAATCAAAACGGTAGGCAAATTATTCATCACTGAAGAGAGCAGTGCCGAGAGAACTCCCGTTCCTACAGTTGCGCTCCAGATACCTCTCTCCACTAGCTGATTCAGAAGTGCTACCAGATAGTTGATCAAACCTGCGTTTCTTAGACCAAAAACAACTAGATACATTCCCAATGAGAAGAGAACAATCTGCCAAGGCGCTAAACGGAGAGCAGCCTTCGGTGCTATTACTCCCCGTTTTCCAGCAATATAGAGAAGAAAAAGTGCGCCAGCGCCGGCGATAACACTAAGTGGAATCTTATAGTAATCGGAGATAAAGAAGCCGATTAAGAGAAGGAAAAGAGTCAACCAACCTGCCCAAAATAGCTTTTTATCCTGAATAACAGTACTCGGAGATTGCTCTACTTCTGTCATCTGATACCGAAATTGAATCTCTCTACGATAGAAGAGCCCCAACACTAGAAGCGTCATCAAGATAGAGACAATATTGACCGGAACCATTACAGAAGCATAGCGTCCAAATGAGATCTGATAGTAATCAGCAGAGACTATATTAACGAGATTAGAGACAGTAAATGGGAGACTTGCCGTATCGGCAATAAACCCCGCCCCCATAACAAACGCTAATGTTGATGCGCGACTAACCCCTGATTTAATAAGAATCGCCATCACAATCGGCGTTAAAATAAGAGCCGCACCATCATTAGCAAAAAAAGCTGAAATCAATGCACCTAACAGCATCATCAAGAAGAAGAGCTTTAAGCCACTACCAGCTCCTAATCGGGTAATATGAAGAGCTGCCCATTGAAAGAAGTTAGCCTTATCTAAAATAATACTAATGATAATGATCGCAATAAATGTTAAAACAGCATTCCAGATAATTCCCCAGACGATAAGGATATCGGAAAAAGCGATTGCGCCACTCACTAAAGCTAAAATAGCCCCGAATGAGGCGCCATAGCCAATCCCTAAGCCTCTAGGTTGCCAAATCACCAATGTCATTGTGATGATAAAGATGGAGAGAGCAAGAATCATCGCACTATCAACCATGGTCTGCGCTCCTCACTATTTTCCGCTCTCTTCCTATCTCTCATTTTACTCTTAATTTTTAATTTTAATATCAGTCCTACTGCTCGACTTTACATCTTAAGACTTAAGTCCTGAGCCTTAGCCTTAGCCTTAGCCTTGAATATTGGGTCTTGAACCTTGGATCTTGAATCTTAAGTCTTAGCTATCTATTTTCTACTTTTTAAGAAAGAGCAGATCCCAAACGCCATGACCTAAACGACGACCACGCGCCTCAAATTTTGTCGGCATTCTATGGGTGGGATTCTCTACAAATCCCTCTACACTATTGACATAATCAGGAGCGGCTAACATCACCTCCATCATATGCTCAGCATAGGGCTCCCAATCGGTTGCTAAGCAGAGTCGACCGCCGGGACGAAGCTTCTGGGCTATCAGTGCTACAAATGCCGGTTGAATAATACGACGT
Organism: Ignatzschineria cameli; assembly: GCF_003121895.1. Classification (GTDB taxonomy): domain Bacteria; phylum Pseudomonadota; class Gammaproteobacteria; order Cardiobacteriales; family Wohlfahrtiimonadaceae; genus Ignatzschineria; species Ignatzschineria cameli. The sequence goes on along the minus strand of NZ_QEWW01000001.1, from coordinate 222,069 downwards.
TTATGATGTTTTTTCTTATGCCAAGGATCTGGGAAGAAGATCTGAACACAATCGAGTGATTCATCAGCAATTGCATGCTTTAAGATATGAACCGCATCATAATCGATCACTCGAATATTACTCAAGCCCTTCTCTTCAACATCTAAAAGTAAGCGACCAACGCCGGGACGATGAACTTCTATTCCTAAAAAGTCACGTTCAGGCTCATTTTCTGCCATCTTTGAGAGAGAAGCACCATCACCGAAGCCGATCTCCAACGTACGCGCGCTATTATGACGTCCAAAAATCTGATCAAGATCCCATACTTCATTAACAATAGTATGAGGAAGTAGATAAGGGCTCTCCGCTAAAATACGCTCCTGCCCCTTAGTGAGTCGCCCTTCTCGCTTTACAAATGAACGAACCGTACGTAATGGACGCGCCGAATTTTTATCTGGTTCTTTATGCGCTTCTTCGCAAGCAGCTTCACTACTCTCAGAAACACCTTCGCAATCTTTTTCGTGGCGCTTTTCTAAATGCTGTTCCTTACTCTTCTCGTGACTCTTCTCGTGACTATTTTCGATATTTCTCATTAATATATTCGTTTATGATCTGTTTAAATTCTTGAGCAATCTGCTCCCCTTTTAAGGTCACTGATCGCTCACCATCAATATAGACAGGCGCAACAGGCCGCTCACCATTTCCCGGCAAGCTAATACCAATATTGGCCATTTTAGATTCTCCAGGGCCATTGACAATACAACCCATCACCGCCACCACCATTTTTTCAACCCCTTCATATTGGGTCTTCCACGTTGGCATATTGTTGTCGATGTAGGATTGAATATCTTGCGCTAAATGTTGGAATGCATCACTGCTGGTTCTACCACATCCTGGACATGCCACCACTTTTGGAGTGAAAGCACGAATCTGTAAACTCTGCAAAATCTCACGCCCAACTAATACCTCTTCTGTTCGGGAAGCATTCGGTTCTGGCGTTAAAGAGATGCGGATTGTATCACCAATTCCTTCCTGAAGTAATACTGCCAATGCCGCCGTGGAGGCTACAGTTCCCTTCATTCCCATTCCTGCTTCTGTTAAACCAAGATGGAGTGGTACATTCGTTAACGGTGCAATATCACGATAGACTTTGATCAGCTGTTGACTCTGACTTACCTTCACGGAGAGGATAATATCCTCATCCGTCATTCCGATTTCTTTAGCAAAACTGATGCTCTCCAGTGCCGAGACAATCATTGCTTCGCACATCAACTCATCATTTGTTAAAGGGGACGCCTTTTTAAGATTCTCATCCCATAGGCGCTTTAGTACCTCGGGATCTAAACTTCCCCAGTTAACTCCGATCCTAACCGGCTTTTGGTGTTTAAGCGCCTCTTCAATAATTGCACTAAATTGTTCATCTTTTCGTGCTCCACGCCCGACATTGCCCGGATTAATTCGTAATTTTGCCAACGCTTTAGCACATTCTGGCTCAGCCTGTAAAAGACGATGCCCATTGAAATGAAAATCGCCCACGATGGGAGTATCGTATCCTGCAACTCTTAACTGCTCAACAATATGGGGAACTGCCTTTGCCGCTAGCTCGGTATTAACCGTAACACGAACAAGCTCAGAGCCAGCATCTGCTAGCTCAATAATCTGCGCCACTGTTGTCGCAACATCTTCTGTATTTGTATTGGTCATCGATTGAACTCTGATGGGATAATCTGAGCCGATACCAATATTTCCCACCATCACCTGACTTGTGGGGCGTCTTTTGATGGTAAAAACCATATAAAGTCCTTTGTTGAAGATCTAAAGTTATCAATGCCGGTCATTATCGCTAAAATAAGCCTTTTACACAAGATCGAGAGTGGCTGATTCTTATCTTTTGAATGCAGTGCGCTTTCTCGATAGCGCATCCTAAACTCTGCTATAATCGATTCTATAAATATCCGCTCTATCAGTGATCAGAAGCGGATAATACAAAATCTCTTAAAGATACTTTAAATATTAAAGTTCAGTCAAATCAAATCACAAATTAAGTTAAATTAAATCCCACACTAATAAGGTTATAAAATTTTATGTCATATCTTGTCTACAAAGCATTACATATTATCTTTATGGTCACCTGGTTCGCAGGCCTCTTCTATCTTCCTAGAATTTTTGTCTATCATGCATCTAACAGTAATCCCGCCACTAGCGAGACCTTTAAGGTGATGGAGAAAAAATTGATGATCATGACTAACATCGGCGGTGCGCTAACTGTGATCTTTGGGTTGATTCTTATTATGAAAAATCCGGCGCTTCTCAAGATGGGTTGGTTTCATTTTAAATTGACACTTGTCTTTCTACTGCTGATCTACCACTACTACTGTTATCGCTATGTCTTGATCTTCCGTCATGACAAAAACCGCCATTCACATAAATTTTATCGTTACTTCAATGAGATCCCTAGTGTAATTTTAGTCTTAGTGGTCTTCCTTGTGATCTTAAAAGCAATCCCACTTATTCATTTCTAAAATAACACGCGTGCATATAAGCCTCTTATATTCTTATAGAGAATAGCATAGAGCGTTATACAAACTTTTGAGCACAAATAGAGAGCCCTCAGTCAATACTGAGGGCTTTTCATTATCTATAGTTAGAGTCATTATGACAATAATTATTGTTGGAATACCATTAAAAGCTATTAAAAGCTTTTAACAACAAAAACAGTAACCTTTGATTCTAAAGCGATTTTAGCGTCTCCAAGACCTCTTCTACATGACCAGGAACCTTCACCTTACGCCACTCATGAAGAATTTTTCCCGTTTTATCGAAAATAAAGGTACTACGCTCAATTCCCATTCCAACCTTACCAAACATCTTCTTCTCCTTAATCACATCAAATGCTCGGCAAAGTGACTCTTCCGGATCTGACAGAAGTGGAAACTTCAGTTCAAACTTATCGGCAAATTTAATGTGAGAGTTTTTACTATCTCGAGAGGCACCGACAACAGCACAATCTAGTGCGGCAAAATCTGAGAGATGCTGGTTAAAGTCTTGCACCTCATTGCTACAACCTGGGGTATTATCTTTCGGATAGAAAAAGAGCACAATATAACGCTCTTTCAATTCATCGAGCTGCAATGGCTCTGTTTGTGTTTCGTATGCTGTTGATAAGACTTCTGTTGCTACTTTCTCAATCATATTTCCCATTCTAAAACTCCATTACTTATGGTTATAGGTTATCGATTATCGGCTTAAGAGATCTTTTCAAATCGATCTCTCCATCGTTCTTCAATATAACATGAATAGCGATTGAGTGGATCGAGTGAAAGGTGAGGATAACAAGGATTAAATCAGATGTTACAAGATTGGCTTACGCTCTACTATACGCCCAATATTGGGGCAAGACGCTTTCAGCAACTTCTCAACTATTTTGGCACTATCGATAAAGTATTAGAAGCAGATCAACTTGCTTGGCAGGAAGCAGGAGTTCCGAGCTCTGTCAGGCACCCTAACAATTATGATCTCTCCGACAAGATAGAAGCCGCGCTCAATTGGGCCGAAGCGCCTAATCACGCAATTTTACATCTTGAAAGTGAATCTTATCCGCCACTTTTAAAAGAGATCTTCGACCCTCCGGCAATCCTCTTTGTAAAGGGATCAATCCAGCTACTTTCAGCCCCACAGATAGCAATTGTTGGAACACGAAAACCGACGCAAGAAGGAAGTTACAATGCCAAACTCTTTGCAGCAGAGCTAACTGCCGCAGGGCTGACTGTTACAAGCGGTTTAGCCCTCGGCATCGATTATATTGCTCATAAAGCTGCCGTAGAACAGCAAGCTCCGACAATTGCTGTGTTAGGAACAGGTTTAAATGAGATCTACCCTAAAAACCATCTCCCATTAAGTGAGGCGATTATTGAGTATGGCGGCACTATTATTAGTGAGTATCCGCTCCATATGCCGGCAAAACCTCAAAATTTTCCTCGAAGAAATCGCATTATTGCTGGATTATCGCTGGGCACTTTAGTCGTAGAAGCTGCGAAAAAATCAGGCTCACTGATCACAGCAAGAATCAGCATGGAGGAGAATCGAGATCTCTTTACCATCCCAGGCTCTATTCATTCGCCACAATCGCGCGGGTGCCATCAATTGATTCGTGAGGGCGCAACCTTAGTAGAATCAACCCATGATATTCGCTCTATCCTCACCGGTTGGGTTGATCCCCATCCTTCATCACCTCAAACCTCTCTCGATCTTACTTTTGAGGAGAGATCAACAAATGAGAAACGTCGCCCCGATAAGCCGCGTCAAAAAATTGAGAAAAGAGTGCCTAAAGCTCCGGCAGTAGCAGAATTACCAAAAGAGCATCCTCAATATGAACTCTATCAGCTTCTAGCCGCGCCTAAATCGATCAACCAGTTAGTTGAACTTCTCAATAAAGGTGCAGCAGAGATCACCACAGATCTAATGATGCTTGAGATTGAGGGTGTGATCACCTCTGATCAAGGAATTTATCAACAAAGAAGAGGTTAAATCGCACAGATTAGTAGAGTAAACCTGACCATTAATAATAGATAGGGTTTAGATAAAATTTAAATAAAATTTAGATAGGATTGAAGAGTAAAGAGACAAAATAGACAGAGTAAGTCTAATCAATAAGTGAAGAGATAACGTAGCGATGCGCGTTGATGGATCTCAATACTCAAACATAATTAACTTAACGAATAGGCAGATCAACGAAATACTCTTGCTGAATCTGCTCATATTGCTTCATAAACTCAGTTCGAGAGTAGCTCTTTAGATAGCACCCTTTCGCACTCATTAACAAAAGGTCTGTAGAAGTGTGAAAAAATGTCGTCAGACTCAACTGCGGTAAAGAGCGATTCTTCACCAAAGGATCCCAAAAAGTCTCTTCAATATCGTTAATGATCGTGATCTTCTCCCCTCTTAAGAAGGATTCAATATTCTCTGTTAACGCACTTCCCACAACAACTAGTTGCGAAAAGAGATTGATCTCTTGTAAAAAGGTAAAAAACTCTAACGCCGCATCCTCATTCCCGCGATAGAGATAGATAAGCCGCAACTCACCTAATAATGCATTGATCCCCTGCAAAACGGCGCCATCACGCCACTCAAAATAGGGAAAAGAAGAGCCTGTATTCAAAGAGGATTGATGATCAAATACCGATCTTTTACTTCCTGAAAAGTAATCAACAAATAGTTGTAGTCGAGCCAATGCTTCATCATGAGTCAAATTCATTGTCGTGGGCAGATAACGCGCCATTTTCCAACTTGCTGGCATTGCAATCTGAACCCGAAATGGGCGCTTAGCGATCACTCGCTTTAAAATCTCTATCTCTGCGCTTATCTCTGTAAGGGGCGAGATATAGAAATTCTCTAATGCTTTCAATATTTGATCTTTCCGATTTTGAATCATCACATCCTCACTGCTCAACTGTAAGCTCTATCATATCGATCTTAAGGGGGAAACTCTAGCAGAAAGAGAATTGCCCAATCTGCATCACTCCCTCTCAAAGAGGAGAGTAGCGAAACTGTAGGAATTGAAATGGAGAATAAAAAAGGCGCCTATTTATTTAAAATAAGCGCCTTCTCTTTAAATTAACTAGTCAACTGACCAACAAATTAATTTTAAATTGATTCTCGATTGATTCTTCGATCAACTCTCAATGATTAATCATTGCTCGCAAGAATAAGACGGAGCAAGCTTGAGAAGATATTATAGAGTGCAATATAGATATCTAATGCCACACTAATGTAGTTATCTTCCCCACCTCTTACAACGCTATTGACGCGCCATAAGATAATTGCACCTGAGAATGGGATAATTAACATCGATAGAATCAAGTTAATCATCGGCATTTTTAAGAAGAGGAAGTTAAGCGCAATAGTGATAATCATCACAATTCCTAATGCACCTACATATTTACCAATCGGTGAGAAATCCTTAGTCTTATCGCCACCTAAAATAGCTAAAACCAAGAAGAGACCCGCCGTTCCACCAGCCGCAATACCAATATATTGCCAGCCATTAGTAGACTTAAGCGCCAATGTTAAGAGAGGACCTAACATCATTCCCATCAAGAAGGTAAATACAAACATCAATACTAAACCAGTCACCGATGTCTTATTCGCCTCAATCGCAAAAGAGAGACCGTAAAACGCCACCATAAAACCGATAAAGAAGATAATGGGGCTTGAAACCATTAAATTGAGAACAACATTGGTCTGTACAGAGATAAAAGCACCAATAATTGTTGGGATCAATGAAAGCGCCACTAAAGTATATGCTTGACGCAATACTTTATGCATCCCTTCACGTTGCACACCTGTATAGGCATCTGTTTGATAATAGTTATTCATCTAATTAACTCCTAAGGGTTACTATTAGATCGATCTTTTCAATGACCGATATGTGTCAGAATGAACGAATGTTACTAAACTTAAGGGCTCCTATGCACTATCTCTTTCTGAAAAGCTTCAATCCAATAGAATAAAGATTAGCGGCTTAAAAAGAATTAAGGTGAGTCCGCAAAATACTTTTAATAGACTTTTAATAGACTTTTAATAGAAGCTTTATAGAAACTTATTGCAAAAGAGACCCGCTCTTTCTATCGATTGTATCATCTTTGGTAGAAATTTAGCGAGCCTTTCCGTTGAAATTAACACTAAAAAATGAGATTCTACACTCCATTAAAGTTTATTAGCCTGATCTGATTGATCCCAACTTTCGAGCATAAATTGTCGTGCCCAAGACTAGATATCTACCTTCCAAAATTGCGGTTGCCCTTATCCTTTCGCTACCCGCTCTATCACTGGCCTCTAATCCTATAGCTTGTCAGATCTCTCCCCTTGCTCAACATATTATGCCCGTCGATCAGGTCGCGACAAAAGAGCAAATATTTGTAACTGCTAATGAAGGAAATCTAACCCCTACTAACGCTCATCTCTATGGTGATGTTGAAATTCAATTTGGAAATGAGTGGTTAAGTAGTGATCAATTTGAGATGGATCGTGTTCATCAAATTATCACTTCTGAAGGTAAAGATGTTCGTTACGCAACTCCTAACACCGTTCTTGTCGGTGACCGATTGATTCATAATATTGGCAAGAAAGAGACCTCTGTGACCGCTGCCACCTACTACTTAAAAGCTGGCACCAATATACAAGGTCGAGCTACACAGATTGAACACTTTGATAATACTCAAAAGACACTTCTAAAAGATGCAACTTACTCTGCCTGTTCTGTTGATAATGAGATCTGGAAAATCGATGCTATCGATATCGATATCGATCATACTGCAGGCCGTGCAAAAGCATATAATGCCACTTTTGATGTTTTTGATGTTCCTATACTCTATACGCCCTATATTTCCTATCCGATTGATGGAAAGCGTCATAGTGGGATTCTTTTCCCCGAGTTTGAAATTAGCCGAAGTAGCGGAATTTCCTTCTTTCTCCCCTACTACTTCAATATCGCTCCTAATATGGATGCGATATTAGCGCCTGGTATTATCAGCAAAAGAGGGATAGCAGTTAAAGGTAATCTTCGTTATCTTAATGAATGGCAATATCTTACATTGGAAGGGAGTTATCTTTTCCGAGATAAACTCTACGACAATAAGAAACGATGGCAAATCAAAGCAGAACAAGAACTCAAGTTTGATAAAAATCTAACCGGAAACATTCTCTTTCAAAATGTCTCTGACGATCAATACGCTAAAGATCTTGGCAGACAAACGGGACTATTTGAAGAGGTCACGTTAGAGAGACATGCTGTATTAAATTATCGTACAGAACATTGGACTGCGCTTCTTCGCTTTCAAGACTTTGTTGTTACAGATCGAAATATCGTGCAGAAAAACCCGTATGGACGCTTACCACAACTACTCTTTCAAGGGGGTTGGGATTTTAAGGGATTAGGCTTTGAACTCTATGGTGAATTAGTCCATTTCTCTGCTAAAAATGATCGTTTTTTAGCAGAGAGCGCTAAACACCCTCGAGCAGCTACACGTCTTGATCTGATGCCTACAATAAGCTACCGCTTAGAAAATGCATGGGGTTATATTGAGCCAGCAGCAAGATTTCGCTATACGCAATATCATCTCAATTATCATGATAGAAAATATCAAGCAAATAATAAGACGAGCTTCTCCCGCTCTATGCCGATTTTAAGCTTAGAGTCAGGCTTCTTTTTAGATAAAAACCTTCACCTCTCTAAGCTATTTGGTGGGGGAAATTTCACACAAACATTTGAACCTCGCCTCTTCTACCTCTATGCACCCTATCGCGAGCAGAGTAATATCCCGATCTTCGATACCTCACGAATGAGTTCGAGCTTTGATAATCTCTTCAACTTTAATGACTTTTATGGTGCCGATAGGCAGAGTAATGCTAATCGACTTACAGCTGCTGTAACAACGCGTCTTGTTGAAGATAGTTCCGGCATAGAGCGCTTCTTCCTCTCTCTTGGTCAAACGCGCTACTTTAGCGCGCCAAGAATCACGATGGGAGACGATCGTAAGAAAGGGGACGATGAGATTCGCAAATCAGCTTTAACTGTTGAAACCGGGATTGCTATCACACGCAATCTCTATACAAAAGCTAATCTTGATTGGTCGCCAACTAATAAGCTCATTACATATGGAACTTTTGACCTCAACTATCGACCTGCCTCTGATAAGATTTTCTCCATCAGTTACCAATATAATCGCCCTGATCAAAAAAATTCGGATAAAACAGACCAAATTGATACCTCCTTCTACTGGAGTATCAACAATAAATGGGCAATTGCAGGCCGCTACAACTACATTTTAAGTGAATCAAAGATGATCGATAGCCAATTAGGCTTTGAGTTTCGCGATTGCTGTGTAACAACGAGGGTTGCTGCACGCTACTATCGCAATAATGTCTATGATGAACAAAAACAGTGGCGTGTCTATATCGAATTTGATCTCAACGGTATTGGAAGTGTTGGGCAAAATACTGATGGATTATGGCAAGATAGCATCAACGGCTACTCCTCACGGCAAGGAAAATATTTCTAAGATTATCTAGAATCATCTCAGCGTAGATTTCACGCTAAAGATATGCCGAAATGGGGCTGCTTAATAACTAAATTTTATCAAGCGACACTTTTTTCCTTTTTATTGGAAATAATAAATAGCATTCGCTATAGAAAGCACTAATTGTAAATTTTAGAAATGAACTCCAGCTTTTATCGTGAAAGCATGAATTAAACGCCGATAGATAGTAGACCAATGCTAACGACACTTTCCCTCTATCCATCTTTCTAGCCATCTCTCTATTCCTCTTTCTACCTCTCTTTAATGCCGGCGAGGCTCCCTAAAAATCTTTTAGATCCTCCTACCCTATTTAATATTTAAAAAGGGGTAGCCATATGGGATAAAACGTGTAAAATTCCCCGAACCTCAAATATAAAGTGGGGATTTTATGAGAAGATTCTTTCTCATTTCGATACAAGGGGGCAATAATTCATCTGAATTAACGCGGCTAATTTATCTCTCTTAACATGCCATTAAGACGGCTGGGGGAAATAAACTTATGTTATTAAAAACGAAGGCGTTATCTCCTAACGCTACTACTGCTTCATCCATCTCTTCTCCATCAAGACTACAAAAAACCTTAGTATTATGGCAACTTGTCATGATCGGCCTTGCTTATATGCAACCGATGACTGTCTTTGATACTTTTGGTATTGTTAGTGACCAATCAGGCGGACATGTTCCCACTGCTTACATCATCACCCTTGTGGCAATGATGTTTACAGCGATGAGCTATGGCCAAATGGTGAAATATTATCCATCTGCAGGATCTGCATATACCTACGCACAGAGATCATTAAATCCCAATTTAGGATTCTTGATCGGCTGGTGTACGATGCTCGATTATCTCTTTAACCCGATGATCAATATTCTGCTTGCAACAATCTACCTTAAGACATTAATTAGTGCTGATGTGAGTGTTTGGTTCTATGTCATTCCATTAGCTATCGCAATGACCTATATCAATTACCGTGGTGTTGAGCTTGTCGCAAACGTTAATACCTTAATTGTTTTCTGCCAATTACTTCTTATTGGAATCTTTATTGGTCTAATTATTAAGGGATTAGCATTTGACGATATCGGCGCCGGTACATTGATGAGCACTGAACCTTTCTGGTCTGAAGATATGCAGATTGGTGCAGTTGCAGCAGGTTCGGCAATTCTTTGCTTCTCATTCTTAGGGTTTGATGGGTTAAGCTCTCTTTCAGAAGAGACAAAAGATGCGGCAAAAACAGTGCCAAGAGCGATTCTTCTTACCACTTTAGTGGGCGGAATTATCTTTATCTTCGTCACCTACTTTATGCAACTCTACTTTAAAAACTATACCTTTATCGATCCGGAAGAGAGCCAACCAGAGGTCCTCCTCTATGTTGGGAAAAAGCTATTCCAATCGATCGGCCTTTGGTTAGCGGTATTAGCAGTCTGTGCATCAGGAATTGCCGCACACACGGGGGTATCGAGAATGATGTATGTGATGGGTCGTGATGGAATTTTACCACCTAAAATCTTCGGTTATATCAACCCTAAGTATAAGACCCCATCGATCAATATCATTATTGTGGGATTTATCTGTCTCTTTGCAGGATTCTTCGATCTCAGTTTTGCGCTACATCTCGTCAACTTTGGAGCTTTAACCGCATTCTTCTTCGTTAATCTCTGTGTTGTTGTTCAGTACTATATCCGTGATAATCAACGTTACTCAGTAATGCATAACTTAAACTACCTTCTCTTCCCAATGGCAGGAATGGCGTTTATTATCTATCTCTGGTTTAACCTTGAGTATACAGCGCTTGTGATCGGTATTGTTTGGGGCATGATCGGTTTAGTCTATCTCTCATTTGTAACGAAAGGCTTTACCCAATTCCCGAAAGAGTTCTTAAGTCGCTCACGGACACCAGATGCTTAAGGCAATAGCGCAATGATGAATGGTGTTATTAATACCTGATACCATTCAAAATAATCGCCTAAAGAAGTGATCTGACAATCGTTAGAACTAAAGTAAAAAATAGAAATATAGCAAAAGAGTGGGCGGTTGGAGAAGCGTTCACTCTGCTAAAAAGCCCTCTATAAATTAATAGGTTATAGGGGGCTTTCTCTCTTTTCCGCTTTAATTTCTACTCGATTTTACCTCTCTCCTACATCACTTTCTGAATAAGAAGAGCGATTAATGAGAGAGATTGACCTAATTTTTCTCTTTTCTTTTTTCTCTTTTCGTTACACTGGCCCAATAAATTAATTCAATAGATTAATTTGATACACTGATAGAGCAATAAGAATAATAAGAGTAATAGAATATATATTATGCAAGACTTACAACGAATCCACCCTTTTGAACTTGTTCAATATGAAGAAAATCTCTGGGGAGTCTACTTCCCTGCTCATGACCGTTTTGAGATCTTTGATGATCTAGAGATGGAGATTACCGGGTATACCTGGATCGATATTATTGAATTTTATCTCGAGCATCAGTTAACAGAGCTGCAAGGTGCCTTTCGATATGAACCTAATGAGGAGAGCTGTGAATTGCAGGGCTCTTTCGAAAATATCAAGGGATTTATCCTCAATTTCCGGCCACTCTACTTCAATGATCATGACCTCTCCCTCTTAATCGAGGAGATGCGTGAAGAGTGGTATTAAACGATCATATTCAACTATTTAGGTTTAACTATCCAGGCTTAAATGATCAGATTTAAGCCGTTAAAAGAGAGATTATCAAGTAGAAGGGGTGATATAGGAGCGTGAACATGAAATATTCCATTTTAGATCTAGCCAATATTAATCAAAAAGAGACACCAAGCGATGCATTTCATCGAGCAGCAGCATTAGCGCAACTAGGTGAAGTACAAGGATATTGTCGCTTTTGGGTTGCAGAACACCATAATATGGTGAACATCGCAAGCTCGGCAACTGCAGTCTTAATCGGTTATCTTGCGAGCCAAACAGAGAAGATCCGCTTAGGTTCAGGTGGAATAATGCTCCCTAACCATTCCCCCTTAATGGTCGCTGAGGCTTTTGGCACCTTAGAGAGTCTCTATCCTGGTAGAATCGATCTTGGCGTCGGCAGAGCGCCCGGCACTGATCCACAAACCTCCTATGCTCTTCGCCGAGATCCTTCGCGTGCGGAACATTTTCCCGAGGAAGTGGTTGAATTATTGAACTATTTTCACCCTCAAGATAATCAGCGTATCAATGCGATTCCCGGCATGAATCTCTCGATTCCTGTTTGGATTTTAGGATCTAGCCTCTTCGGCGCACAGCTTGCAGCACACTTAGGACTACCCTATGCATTTGCCGCTCATTTTGCACCCACCCATATGAAAGAGGCGCTCACGCTCTATCGTGAACGCTTCCGTCCTTCGGCATATCTTGATAAGCCCTATGCCATGCTCTGTATGAATGCTGTAATTGCCGATAGCAATGAGGAGGCAGATTATCTCTTCACCACAATGGAACAGAGCTTTACACAATTAATTCGTGATGATCGAAAATTGACACCACCTCCCATTAGCCGAGAGGAGATGGAGCGCTACTGGAATCCTATGGAAAAACGTCACGTCTCCTCAATGTTGCGCATCTCTGCTGTCGGCGACCCTAATCGAGCTAAAAATTTCATCGAAGAACTACTTACAGAGATTGAAGTTGAAGAATTGATGTTTGCCGGCGTGATCTATGAGCAAGAAAAACGCTTAAGATCTTTCCAACTCTTAAGCGAAGTGATGCGAGAGATCAATACCTAAAAAAACGATCTTTCGACTATTAACGACTATTAACAGAGCACTATTAACGCGTCTCTAAAAGAAAGGTTACAGGGCCATCATTGATCAATGAGACCTGCATATCAGCGCCAAAACGGCCCGTTGCGACATGTTCAATCGTAGAGCGGGCAACGGAGATAGCATAGTCGAAGAGCGCTTCACCGAGTGCAGGTGGAGCGGCGGAAGTGAAACTTGGCCGCAAGCCTCTCTCTGTATCAGCCGCTAGGGTAAATTGAGAGACAAGAAGAAGATCACCCTTCGTATCGATCAATGAGAGATTCATCTTCCCCGCTTCATCACTAAATATTCGATATTTAAGCGCTCGCTCAATCCCCTTTTTAACCGTCTCTTCTGTATCAAAAGGTTCGATACCGACAAAGAGTAGCAATCCATTTTTAATCGCGCCGACAACCTCTCCCTCTACTGTGACAGAAGCCTCTTTAACCCTCTGCAATAATAATTTCATCTCTCTTCCTTCAATTGCTGTCGATTACTATCCATATTTATCTACACCAGTATCTGATATCTAATTATTAAGACTAATACTGATATAGATATTGATATTGATATCTTAAGATCCCATTGTACACCTAAGCTCAATTCTAGCTTCGCCCTATTGTCCTATCTAAAGACCCATCTAGTGACCCATTTAACGATCCACTAACCTAGGGTTTGACCGGCAAATTTTGATAGTCGCTACGATAATGCCATAATGCTCAAGGTGATACTCCAGGGAGCTCTTATGATACACAATATTTCTCGATTACAAGATATCCGCTATTGGATTTTTGATATGGATGGTACCCTTACCGTCGCAAAACATGATTTTGCAATGATTCGAAAAGTCCTCGAAGTTGCGGATGATGAAGATATCTTAGACAATTTAGCAGCACTACCAAAAGAAGATCGCCTAGCGCGAGAGCGTTGGCTTGCAGAATATGAATATAAAGTGGCAAAAGCAACAAAAGCGGCGGCTGGCGCGGCTGATCTTTTAGCATATTTAGCAAAGAGATCGACTCACTTTGCGATCCTAACTCGCAATTTACATGCATTAACGGAAATAACGCTCAAGGCTGCAAAAATCGCAGAACACTTTCCACAAGAGTTCATTATTGGTCGTGATACCGCAACTCCAAAGCCAGCACCTGATGGAATCTTAAAGCTTCTTGAGTTATGGCAGATCTCTCCCCAAGAAGCACTGATCATTGGGGATCATGAATATGACTTAGCTGCTGGGAAAAATGCCGGGATTACCACCCTCTTGATCAATCAGCAAGAAAATATCTATCCCGAGCTTGCCGATTATCACTTTACCGACTGCTCAGCGCTTCTCCGTGCCCTACGCGCTTAACTGCTCATTTAAATAATCCTAACAGTCGTGGCTTCTCCCACCACGCGCTATTTTTCACTACGCTTGATAATTAACTTTTAAAGGGTAGAGATTCTACTCTTCGAACAATTGAATGGCTTTGAAAAATATTTCAAAGATCAAAATAGTCAGCAATGATTAGAAATGATCAGAGATGATCAAAAGATTTATCGGGGAGGTATCAAAGAGATGTTAATTGATAGCGTACTTTTAGAACAATTTCAAAAAGAGATTCTAGCACAAGGGGAAGAGGCAACCCTACCGAGCAATCTGCCTCAAAATTGGCTCGACATTCTCTCTTTAGCACTTGAAAAGATCTTAAGCACTCCTGCGGCCAATGCGTTAACACTCTTACTCCCCGAAGATACCCCTTCAAAGTTAATTATTGCGGCAATTACCCCACTTTTAAAGGCAAAGGAAGAGAGAGATCTGCCAATCACCTTAGAGGAGAAAGAGAACCCTTTCCATACCGTGCGAGAACGCTATCCAATTACTAAAAAAATTCTGGAGAGTTACCGCATGGAGTTAGCTTTTGAAGCGATTTCAAGAACGATGGATATTGCGATCAACTCAGCTTCTATTGAGACAATTTTTACCAATCGGGAAGTGATTATTGAGCATAAGCATTAAAAAAATCCTCACTCAATCTCCTATGCTTTAATACTTGAAGATGATCTTTAGGATGATTTCAGCAAAAAAGTGGCTATAATAATAAGCTTTATCTCTGTAAATAGGCGTAAAATCATGAAGCTACTTTTAGTAGATATTGGCAATACCACAGCAGACTTTCGACTCTATAACGCTAAAGATGGCTCTTTAACGCCCCTAATTAGACCGCTGAGCCAGGATAGTGTCTTAAGCGATACCGCAGCGATAAAGAGAAAATTAGACCAATTTGAGATCTCTTTTGACGCTGTTGTCTATGTCTCTGTTGTCCCGGATCTCAATAGTTTGATTCGCGCAATTGCCGACCTCTACCAAATTCCCGTCTATAGTCTCCGTCATGATCTGCCGGTCGATTGGTCCCGCTTCTCCCTTAAAAACATCCATCTCTTAGGTGCTGATTTTGTCGCTAATTTCTATGGCGTTGAAGCAGCATATCAATATCAAAATTGTGCGGTTGTTGCACTAGGAACTGCGACAACGATCTTTGTTGTAGAGAATGGAAAATTTGTAGGTACAACGATCTCTCCCGGCATTCAATCGAGCCTTCAAGGTCTCTTTGCTCAAGCCGCGCTCCTTTCAGAGATGGATTATGCTCTACAAGAAGGAGTATTAGGATTTAATACATTTGAATCGATCAGTATCGGAACAATTAATGGCCACTACCATATGATTATGGGGCTTATTGCCGAGATTAAGAAGCGCTATCCGATTGAAAAGATCCTCTTTACCGGCGGTAATCTCCATTACTACGCAGATGCCCCTTTTAAAGGAGAGATCATCTTTGATGAGACCTTAATCTTTAAAGGTTTAGTCTATCTCTACCATCAATTACATTCCGAATTACACTCCGAGCAGCGTTCCGATCATTCGGCAACTGCTATTGTAGAAAATCGTCCACAGGGTGATTTAGAAGAGAACGCTCAATCAAAACGCGCGATTTAAGATTTAAGATTTAAGATTTAAAGAGGATATTGATGTTAAAGACACCTAAGTTTTGGCAAAAAAAGAGGGGAATCTCAACACTTCTTCTTCCACTCTCTTACCTTTATCATCTTATCTCACAATATGATCTACAAAAACGGGCAAAGAGAGCCCAAAAGCTTCCTCGCCCAACCATTGTGATTGGCAATATCAATGTGGGCGGCACAGGAAAAACGCCTACAACGATCACATTAACAAAAGCATTACAAGCTCGTGGATTGACAGTCGGGATTCTCTCAAGAGGGTTTGGGCGCAAAGATCGATCGCTACAGATTGTAACACCTCACTCTACCGTTCAAGAGATTGGCGATGAGCCCTACTTGATCTACCAAAAAACAAAAGCGCCTATGGCAATCTACTCTCATCGTTACGAGGCAGGTCTTGCGCTACTGAAAGCGAATCCCCATATCGACTGCTTTATCTGTGATGATGCCTTACAGCATCGGCAATTAGAGCGAGATATAGAGATTATTGTGGTCGGCGCTCAAGGATTTGGAAATGGTCGCTTATTACCTGCCGGCCCCTTAAGAGAACCTATAAACCGTCTCCAGAGGGTAGATTTTATTATCTGCAACCAGATCTTTCCTAACGAATTAATACAGCAGATAGCAAGTTTTTCAGGCAGATCGAAAGTATTCGATCAGACCAAGATTATTCCGCTTAAAGCAGAATTAGATGATGCAGTTTCACTCCATAATCCTGCATTAAAACGCTCGCTTGAGACTTTTCAACCCCCTTTAAGCGCCATTGCCGGCATTGCTCATCCGGAAAACTTCTATCAGATGCTGCGCGCAAGAGGGCTTCAATTGACCACAAAGAGCTTTCCTGATCATCACCAGATTGAAGAGCATGAGCTCGCAACACTTCCTCCTCCCATCCTTATGACAGAGAAGGATGCTACAAAATGTCAGCACTTTAAAATGGATAATCTCTGGGCAGTTCCACTAAAAAATGAGCTCCCGGATCATTTTATTGATACACTGCAAAGAAAAATAATGGCAAATGATCGATAGCTCTGTTTCTATATAACATCCCCAATCTATTTATCTACATTACAAACATTACGATCTATATTACTATCTAATATTTACTATCTATGTTGCTCTGTCGATTCTAACGACAAGCTCTAGAATGATTATTCAATAATAGCTAACAGATAACTGATCGATAACTTACATCTGCGGTATCGGCTGCATCGGCGCTTACTTCGCTACTTGTTAGCTGACCCCTACTTGTCGCTATTTATAACCATTTATCATCGTTTATAATCACTTGTCATCACTTCAACTCTAGCCTTGCAATCGTAATTATTAGCCCCATAATAAACTTTATGTTGCAATAGATATTGCGGTTGATATCGCTCTAGTGACAATATTGCAACGAATAATAAAACTGATCATCAATCATCGTGATAAATGTGGGATAACGAAATAATGAAATGATCAAATCATGAGATTATAAAGTTATGACAAGATGCAACAACGGTGTGTTGAAGGATCGGAGTATCGATATAATATCGATATAATTAATACAAATAATAAAACAAACAATAAAAGCGAATGATAACATTCGCCATAAAATAACAAGTAGGAGCTTTTATGAGCCACTCAAACTTTCACTCAACAACAACATTTACCCTCAATGATTCAACGCGCTTAGTCCGCCGCCTCTGCAAACATTGGGCACATAAACTTACAACCGAATATAATGAAGAAGAGAGTAAGGTCGATTTTGGAGATGGCAAAGTTGCCCTCTTCTATCCACAAGAGAGATCCCTTACCATTAAACTTACAACGCCAACTGAATCAGAATTAGAAACCATTCAATCTGTGATCGATCGCCATATTGAGCGCATGATCCCAGAAGATGAGAAGATCGATATTCAGTGGCAGTCATCCCTATAAGGAAAAGACATCAGTGAATGATATCCAAAAAAATTTAGAGTACTTTGCACAATATTATGAGAATGATGCCGAGTACGCAGCACAAAAAGAACAATATGGCAGAGCGATCCCGAGCCGCTCTTTTATTTTAGAATTATTACAAAATCATCCAAATCTCGATTTTGATGAGCTTGCTCGTATCTTTAAGCTTCGTAAAAATTGGGAGCTTGATGCATTAGAGAGCCGGATTAATGCCATGATCCGTCAAGGCTCTCTCTATCTAGATAAAGCAGATAAATTACAAATTATCGATAGTAGCGAGCGCTTTATCGGTGAGGTCTCCGGTCATGCTGAAGGATATGGCTATCTCGATCTTGAAGGGGGTGGCTCCTTCTATATCCCGCCGCATGAGATGAAAAAAGTTCTCCATGGCGACCGGATCGAGGTCTCTATTGCCGGCATCGATAATCGTGGACGCAGAATTGCGAAAGTAGAGAGAATTCTCGAACATAAACTACATGAGTTTATCGGGCGCTTCTATCGTGAGAAGGGGATTAACGTTGTTATCTCTGAAAATCGTAAAATCACAACAGAATTTTTTGTAGATGATGCGAAGAGTCTAAAAGCAAAAAACTTCGACCTTGTTCGGGTAAAAATCGATAGCTATCCTTCTGATGGTGTATCTCCTAAAGCTGAAGTGTTAGAGGTATTTGGGGAAGAGATGACGATCGATATCGAGATTATGCAGGCCATTTTAGAGCATAATATTCCCCATCAATTCACTCAATCATGCGAAGCTGAGGTTGAGACAATTCCTTCAGAGGTGACTCCTGAAGAGATGAAGGGGCGAAAAGATTATCGCGATCTCCCACTAGTGACCATCGATGGAATTACCGCTCGTGACTTTGATGATGCGGTCTACTGTGAACCCCTTAAAAATGGGCACTATAAGCTCTATGTCGCTATTGCTGACGTTGCCCACTACGTTAAACGAGACTCAGCGATTGATCAGGATGCCTATCTTCGTTCAACATCGGTCTACTTCCCCAATTATGTCGTTCCGATGCTGCATCCGAAGCTCTCTAATGGGATCTGCTCACTCAACCCTGATGTCGATCGCTTAACGATGGTTGCAGAACTGACGATTAACCAAGAGGGTGATCTCGTTGAGTATCAATTCTTTGAAGGAGTGATGCGCTCTCATGCTCGTTTAACTTATGAATTAGTGCAAAAAGTGATCGATGGTGATGAGATTCTGCGCGAAAGCTATCAGACGCTTGTCCCCCATCTCGATCATCTCTATGCGCTCTATAAAATATTACGAAGAGCGCGGGAAGCACGTGGAACGATCGACTTTGACACCGTTGAGACGCTCATTCTCTATGATAATGATGGTGAGATTGAGAAGATTGTCCCCGATGCCCGATTCGATGCACATAAGATTATTGAAGAGTGCATGATCACCGCTAATATTGCCGCGGCAAAAATGATTGAATCCTCTCCACTCTCGGCGCTCTATCGTGTCCATCCAAAGCCCGATAGTAAAAAATTGCTTGCCTTAAGAGACTTTCTCAAAGAGTTTGGACTCGGTCTTGCCGGCGCAAGTGAGCCCTCGCCGATGGATTTTGCAGAGACCCTCAATGCGGCAAAAGAGTTACCGGCATTCAATATGATTCAGACAGTAATGTTACGCTCTCTGAGTCAAGCGGTATATCAACCGGAAAATGAGGGGCATTTTGGTTTAGCATTAAGCCACTATGCACACTTTACCTCGCCGATTCGTCGTTATCCTGACCTGATTGTGCATCGAGCAATTAAATTAATTCTTCAGAAAGGGGATTTTAATCAATTTTATCCGGAAGCGCATATGGTTCATATGGGCGAACATACCTCAATGTGTGAACGCCGTGCCGATGATGCCACACGCGATGTGATGGATTGGTTAAAAGCAAAATACCTTCAACGCTTTATTGGAGATGAATTTGACGGCACAATCACAAGCATTACAAGCTTTGGAATCTTCGTTGAGCTCGATAATATCTTTATCGAAGGATTGGTTCATATCTCCCAAATGACCGATGATTACTACATCTATGATGAGACAAAACATCGTTTAATTGGTGAGAGAACGCGTCAACAATATCGCCTAAGTGATAAGGTTCGTGTAAAGGTTCTTGAATCGAATCCCGAAACAAAACATATCGACTTTGAGCTCATTTCAGCAGTTGGTCATGATAATAGTGCTGAGAATGGTAATAAGAATAAAAATGGCAATAAAAATAGCAATCAGAATAACGGGAAGAATCTAGGTGATCGTCCGGTTCCTAAAAAGCGAAAGCAACGCGCCAATGATGAGCGGAAAGGGAGTGATAAAAAGCGCCTTAAAGCGGGATCCCAAAAGAGCCGTCGTCGTAAAAAAACGAAGTAAGAGGAGGAGATAGAACTTCTCTCTCCATTTGGACTTCTATCTCTATTCCTCCTATCTATTTCATTGCTATGGCTGAGTTACGCAAAATTATTCATATCGATATGGATGCTTTCTATGCATCGATTGAGCAGCATGATCACCCTGAATATCGAAAGAAGCCACTTGTTGTGGGCTTCTCTGAAGGACGGGGAGTGATTGCTGCTGCAAGCTATGAAGCAAGGGCATTTGGGATTCATTCTGCCATGCCTACTAAACGTGCCTTAGAGCTCTGCCCTGACCTAATCTTTGCGGCACCTCGATTCGCTCGTTATCGTGAGGTTTCACAACAGATTCGGCAGATCTTCTATCGTTATACCCCACTCGTTGAACCGCTTGCGCTTGATGAAGCCTATCTCGATGTCACCCACAATCTACAAAATATTTCCTCAAGTCGAGAGATTGCTTTAAAGATTAAGGATGAGATCGAAAAAACGCTGGGATTAACCGCCTCTGCTGGCATCTCTTATAATAAATTTCTTGCCAAAATTGCCTCTGATGTTAAAAAGCCCAATGGTCTCTTTGAGATCACACCGGAAGAGGCAATCCCATTTCTCGCCCAATTGCCGATTGAAAAATTTTTTGGTGTAGGAAAAGTCACTGCCCAAAAGATGCATAAAATGGGCATTAAAAATGGTGCTGATCTCCAGAGATTGGAAAAGTCAGCCTTGATCGAAAAATTTGGAAAAGCGGGAGAGAGCTATTTTTACTATGCTCAAGGGATCGATCGGCGTGCTGTTGATCCTGATCAGCCCCAAAAATCACTCGGTGTAGAAGAGACCTTCTTTAATGATCTTCTCCTTAAAGAATCTGTGATTGAAGAGCTTGAAATCATTGCGCAAGAGTTGATTCGCCGCGCGCTCAAGAGTCAGTTTATCGGTCGTAACTGTACACTTAAACTGCGCTATAAAGATTTTACACAGACATCAAGAAGCGTCACTACCCATTTCCCTTTAGGTGAGAGCTTAACCGAGCTCTGGTCTGTTGCACTCTACCTACTAGAGAGGATTGACCTAAACCCTAATAAGGGAATCCGTTTAATGGGGCTCTCTATCACCAATATTGACTTGGAAAAAGAAGCGCTCAATTGTGAGCTCAATCAGCGGCATCTCCCTCTCTAAAGCCTTCAAAACATCCCTCAAAGCCTCAACTTAACCACTTCTCTGCCAGCGCCTCTTTCCACCAATTAAGCGCTAATCCTTCATCATGGGTGCGCCACGCAAGATAGAGCGTCTCCTCTCGATACCCCTGTACAACCTCTCGAGTTACCAAGGTGCCGGCATCAAGATAAGCTTGCGCCTGCTTTTTAGGAAGAAAACCGTGACCGACCCCGGCAACTTGTAGCGCGATTTTATCTTCTAATCTATTCACTGTAATCATCTTTTCCCACTCATGTGGCGTCCGTTGCCGCTTAGGTAGTGTGCGTGCGCTATCTGACAACATAATTGCTGGGTATTTTAGAAGATCATGTTTTGTAAGTGGCGCCTCTTTTTTCGCTAAAGGATGATGTGGTGCAACAGCGAAGATAAAGGGAACAACGCCGATGGGATAGGTACGATAACCGCCACCAGAAGGCCCTTCTCCCACTGCGACAATAATATCTGCGCGGAATTTTAAGAGCGCTTCCCAGGCTCCCATCATCACCTCTCGGCGAATATTGAGCTCAGTTGCCACAGTTGAGTTTTTAAAGCGACTAAAGAGCGGCATAATCTCTTCTAGTGGGAAAAGCTCATCAAAAACAATATTGAGTTCAACCTCTACACCGCCAGCCATCTTTTGCAATCGCGCTTCAAGATCGGTCACCGCCCCTAATAGAATACGCCCCTCTTCAAGCAGTAGCTCTCCTATAGAAGTCAGGATAAGCTGATCCTCCCTCTGTTCAAAGAAGGTGAGCCCCATCTTCTTCTCAATCGCTCTAATCTCTTCAATTAAGGTTGCTGCCGGTGTTTGTAATATCTCAGAGGCTTGCTCATATGAGTTCACCTCAGCGATTGTATCGATGATTCTGATCGCTTCTAATGTTAACTCCATCTACTATCTCCCTTATGCTTCACATTTACCTATTACTCTTTACCTATTAACCTACTAACCGTTCTCTATTAATACTTACCCATAATACTTACCAATTAATACTTACCGATTAATACTGACTATTAATACCTAATTATTAAAGATCTATCAGAAGGTGTATGGGCGAATGTTACCTACCCTCTTAACTTCATAGAAGTCGGTTATCGATAGCCTTAAAAAAACGATCTACCTCTCTGATAGATCGTTCTATTTTTAGCTTCGATACCTTTAAGATCCACTTAAAGGATACTCTCGCTATCATTCGATAATATTAAATACCGTAAATACCAGCGATAACGATCGTAATTATGCCCTTAAGCGTAGTGAAATTAGAGCGTGCAACCACCACCGGTACAACCTGTATCTTCCACAACTTCTGGCGCTGTTGTATCAATTGGATTATCAGAGTTTGCCGTAACTCCCTCATAGAGGTTATCGAGATCAAATGTTAAATCATCTAATTCTTCACTCATTTTTAGACTCCTTGACCCTAGTTCAGAAAGAGCCCCTATTGTATAAAATTATGACGCACTTCACAGCTCTAAATGTAGGCGAAGAGAAATATGCTAAACTGAACGGTATCAAAGAGTCATTGAGCGATTCGATAAGCGATCAAGTAAGCGAGGACATAATGGATAATAGAGATATAAGAGAGATTGTTGTTGCAGGTGGCTGTTTTTGGGGTGTTGAGGAGTATTATAAGCGCCTTAAAGGGGTTATCTCCACAGAAGTAGGATATGCGCAAGGTATTACTGACAATCCTAGTTACGAAGAGGTTTGCACCATGACCACTGATCATGCTGAAGTGGTAAAGGTCATATATGATACCGATATTATCTCTTTAGAGAAGATCTTAGAGCACCTTTTCCGAATGATTGACCCACTTTCTCTCAATCAACAAGGAGGAGATGTAGGAACACAATATCGTACGGGAGTCTACTATAGCGATCGAAACGATCTTCCCACAATCAAGGCTTTTATCTCCAAGGAGCAACAAGCTTATAGTGCACCTATTGCCGTAGAAGTAGAGCCTTTAAGATCCTTCTGGAGTGCAGAAGAGATGCATCAAGATTACTTAGAGAAGAATCCTCGCGGTTATTGCCATATCAATTTCGCGCTTATCAAGCCCAATGAATTGAAATAGTCACAATAACGTTATTGAGAGTAATCATAATATTGATCGGATTAACGCTACCAAATAGTGATCAATACCTATCAAAAGAAGGAGATAGAGTATCTTCTTCTTTTTTTATTCTTACTATTTTCACCCCATTTATAACGCTTTTAGGATAGCGCTTTTAAGGCTTTTTGGCTCAATATTTATCCATCCTTAAGAGAGAGAATATTACCTGACTTTAATCAGATAATGATCACTTAGAGACTCCCTCCTGCTCTATTTGCGGTAAAATCAGGCAACTTATTGTGAACTTATTTCATCTAAGATCACCGTAACAAGTAAGATTCATCAAGTATCAAAGATCTCCAGAAGAGAGAGCAATAGATAATGGAAATAGTAGGAGGGGTTTATGGAACTTAAGGTAGATAACCAGACGGTTTTTCACTTATATCAAGAGATCGGCAAGAGCAGCTCCTTTTCGAAGGTTGCCCTCTTTAACTGTGCCGGTGATATTGAACTCAATGATGATAAAGTGGAAAAATTTCTACCTAAAGCTGAGATCACCGCGCTCTTTGAGAGGCTCCAAAATCTTGGTGTTGAAGCACTTCTCAACTATCGACTCTATCTCTATCGAAAGCAATATGGAGAGGCAGTACCACTCCTTAAAGTAGCAGATGTTCAATATCAAGCAACTCACAACGACAATGAAGAATCGGCAGAGAGCGAAATCATCAGTCGAGCGTTACAACATATTATCGACTTTAATCTCTATCAGATGATTCTCGATGATTCCTCCCATGCAACATTTAATATCTTAAGAGAGACACTCTTTACAATAGAAGATTACTGTCTACAGATCGAGCATACCATCTCCCTCCGCACTACTCCTTCTAATAAAAATGGATCAAAAAAAGATGAGTTACAACTCAAATTGATCGAAGATGAGAAGATGATGCGCCGATACTATGATGAGCTCCACCTCATTACCGATCTTGCGATCAAAGAGCTCAAAAAACGCTCCTAATCGCCGATAATTACATAATTAGTATGTTCCCGACATCGAAGATGCTCATCTCTGGGGGCATGTAATGGTGAAAAGAACGAAATAGTCGGCTCCCGCCACTCGAAAGACGCTCTTAAGAATGATTAATTAAAATAAGAGGAGCCGTGGAGTTGTCGGAGATTACCATCGCACTCTTCCATAAACTGCATGCCGGCAAGTGGCAATTCTTAATTACCACCGAATGAAGATCTTTTACTATTAATTACATGCCGGCAGATATGGCTCCTTTAGAGTGGGAAAAGGAGCGGAATAAAGGTCACGGCAATCAACATTACAATAATCACGAAAGGAACACCGATCTTGATAAAGTCGGCAAAACTATATTTTCCCGGCGCAACAACTAATGTATTGACCGGCGATGAAACCGGCGTCATAAATGCCGCTGAAGCCGCTATTGCGACCGCCATCGCAAAAGGATAAGGCGAGACCTCTAATACCGTAGCGGTCTGAATAGCTATCGGCGCTAAAAGTACCGCTGTTGCTGTATTGGAGATAAAGAGCCCGATAACAGCGGTAAAACCAAAGAGCATCGCTAAAATCACCCTTGGACTGGCATCACCACTTGCCTCTAAAAGATATTTTACCGCTAGATCAACACCGCCCGTATTTTGTAATGCTACCGCAAAAGGGAACATCCCCACAATTAAGATAATGCTCTGCCAATGAATCGATTTATAGGCACTATCCATCGTGATACAACCAAATGCTCCCATCAAAAGCGCCCCAAAGATCGCAATCAAGACATTCGGGAAGATGCCTGAAATCATCAATCCAATTGTAACTAAAAGCGCAATAATGGCATAAGGCGCCCGATCCATTGCCGGCGCAACCTCATCAACCTCTGCCGGAATCGTTAAGACAACAAAATCATTTTTCATCGTCTGCAACTGTCGAATCGCTCGCCACATACCGAAAACAAGAAGTATATCTCCCCGCTTTAACTTCTCATTGAGTAGCTCATTTTCTAAAACCTCTCCTTGACGCTTAATCCCCATCACATTTAATCCAAATTTCGATCTAAAGGTATTCTCTAGAACCGTTTTATCGATCAGTTTTGAATCGGGGTGAATGGCGACCTCAACCATTCCGATCTCTCGTGAATGCTCATTGAAGTAACTACTCATCAGAGGGAGAGAGACAAGATTAAATTGTTGGAGAAAGAAATCAACCTTTTCAGGATAGAAAAAGTCAAAAAGCAGAACGTCATTCTCCTGAATAACACGGTCAGGAACACCATCGAGGACTACATTTCGAAGACGGTTAAGCCGGCGCTCTACCGCAATAATATTAGCCCCATGCGCCTCTCGAAGATTGAGCTCCGTTAAGCGCTTACCAATCATCGGCGATCCTTTACCCACCTGAGCACGATAATTTCTTCCTTTAAGCTTATATTCACTCGCTAAATCATCAAAATTGATGCGAGTTTTCCCCCGATTTTGAGGGATATCCTCCTGCTTTTTTCCTAAAAATCGACGCGCAAAGAGCATATAGAAGATGCCTACAACTAAGATGATCAATCCGATCGGCGTAAAGGAGAAAAACTCAAATGCCTTATTGCCGGCAAGCTCTAATTGGGCTGAAACCACAAGGTTGGGCGCTGTTGCAACTAAGGTTAACATCCCACTGATCAGGCCCGCGAAACTAAGCGGCATCATCAATCTTCGAGTATCTGCCTTCATCTTTGCGGCAACACTCAACACAATCGGAATAAAGATCGCCACAATACCGGTCGAGCTCATCACAGAACCTAGTAGCGCAACAGAGAGCATCAAGAGGACAATTAATCGCGTCTCGCTATTCTTCGATTGCTTCATCAACCAATCCCCGACCCTAAATGCAACGCCGGTTCGAACTAATCCATCACCAATAATAAAGAAAACCGCAACAATGATGACGCTACTATCACTAAATCCCGCTAATGCCTGATCTAAAGTGACACTTCCTGTTAAAGGAAGCGCTAATAATGCACATACCGCAACCACATCCATTCGTGGTTTATTGATCATAAAGGCCACAATAGCGATAAAGAGAAGTGCGAGGACAATGAGAAGTTCTTGATTCATATTACATCTATATTTCCCAATTAATGAGGAGGTGAAAGTAAAAATTAACGCAAAAGTTAACGTGACAACTAAAGTAAAAACTAAAGTAAAAACTAAAGTAAAAATACTAAGATAAAACTAAACAGACCAAAGAGACTAATAAGCAAATAGGCAAACAGGCAAACAGGCAAACAGGCATAAAAAATAACCCAATAAAAATCGATAATCAATCATTAAACCACGATAAAATATGACCGATAAAATTGCTGCAATAAAGACTCCTAAAAAAGATCCCTAAAAGCAATGAGTGCATAATAGGGATAATAAAAAATAACTCAATAAAATGGAGGTATAATCACCCCCATTTTCGATAGTATTTATTGATCTATCTTCTCTCTCTTATTTAAAAAGCGTATCAGAAGCATTTAAAAGGGAGAAATCACATTAAAAAGAGGCAGATCGTCGTGGTCAATTATAGTAATGAGAACTCTATTTATGGATGGCGACTCATTATGACGAGTGCTCTTAAGATCACGATATCAAAAGATTCTTCTCCCTTAACGAATCAAACGACTAATCTCTTTAAATTTAGCATCTTCTGCGCTCTCTAAAAGCTCAAAGAGTACCATCTCGACACTCGTTAAATTTGCACCTAACTGAATCATCTTATTGAGTCCTAATTCAATATTAGGCTCAACTCTTGAGGCGACTGCATCAGAGACGACTTCCACCTCTCGATCTAACAACAATAGATCCCGAACGGTCTGATAGACACAGACATGCGTCTCAATACCGGCAACAACAAAGTGTGCTTCCGGTTGCTGCTCTAATATTGCTTGAAATTGGGGATGAGGAACACCACTGAAGGTCATCTTCTCTAAAGGAGAGATCTCTGCCGCTTGCAACAAAGCTTTAAGAGAGGGAACGGTAGGTCCTAAACCCTTGGGATACTGCTCTAACCAGATAATTGGAATATCGAGTATTGTTGCCCCTTCAACTAAAATCTCAAGATTTTTTAGAAGCTTCTCCGATTGATGCATCACCGGTAGTAACTTCTCTTGCACATCCACAAGCACTAAAATGGTCTGATTTCGTACTAACATAAATACTCCTCTATCGATATCTTATCGATACTCTTCTCAATAGTTGTCTCTTTTAGAATAGCCCCTTCTTTCTAAATGTCTATCTAAATATCTACCAAACATCTCTATAAAGAGAACCCTAAGAATAAAAGGTTAAAAAGAGAATAACAAGAGAATAAAAAAGGTCACTACCGATGATAGTGACCTTCAATAACAATAGATAGTGCGGATTTTTTCAGAGCAATCTCTTTACATTAATCTCTTTATATAAGCATGCCGAACTCTTTTGGCAAACTGTAGAGAGAATCTGGTAAAGCTCAGCTTTTTAGCGCTGTTTAAACGCCATTATTGTGTATCTGCTGCCTTTTCCTGCTCAGCTTCCGCTTTTCTTGCTCTTCGACCTTTCGCCATCTCCACCTCTTTATGGTAATGCGCCTCAAGTCCCTCTTCCGCAATATAGTAATTAACCTCTTCGATCGGCTCTTGGTGATCCTGATAGAGCATAATAAAAGGCATACTGACCATATAGATAAAGACCGCGACAAGCGCTGCAATGACAAAATAGATCCACTTATGCATTTTTTTAACCTTTCTATTCACTTTTGCTAATAAATACCGGCTTAATTTTAAGGGATCAATTATACGCTAAAAGAAGAATATCTGTCAGCTTCTATTCCATTTCCCCTATCTCTGCCATCTATTTAGTCCTACCTCGATCCAAGGAGTGGTCTCTCTAAGAGTCGCCTGAAGAAATCTCTTTTGTTGCTTGCTTCATTTGTCGAATAAAATCGGCAAGTTTCTCCAACATCAGTGTCTCATTATCGAGATTTTCACGAATAATTTGGGTAACTGCTGAACCACTAATCACTCCGGCAACGCCTTGCTCTAAATAGTAACGCGCCTGCGCTGGCGTAGAGATCCCAAATCCTTGCACAATAGGTGCTGCTTTCGCAGCTTTTAAGCGAGCAATATTATGTTGAAGATCATCGCTATCTACCGATGTTGAAGCTTGATCAATGCCGGTAACACCCGCACGAGAAACAAGGTAGGTATAGCCTCTTCCCTCTTCGGCGATGCCGGCAATCGCCTCATCAGTAGCATCGGGCGGACAGATAAAGATTGGCGCTATACCTTGCGCTTTTGCAATAACATTAAAGGGGGCTGACTCTCTTAGCGGCAGATCGGCCACAAGAACAGAATCGATCCCAATCTCCTTGCAGCGACGATAGAAGGCTTCAACACCATATGCATAGATAAGATTGGTATACATCAATAAACCGATCGGCAATTGAGGGGATGCTTCCCGCACCTCAGAGAGAAGAGAGAAAGCGCTCTCAATCGTTGCTCCATTCTCTAATGCTCGTAAAACGGCACCTTGGATCTCAGGCCCATCGGCTAGGGGATCGGAAAAAGGAATACTCACCTCTAATGCATCTGCCCCTGATGCCACCAATGTAGATAATATTTTCGCCGAGAGCGCTCTATTGGGGTCCCCTAATACAACAAATGGGATAAAAGCCCCCTCTTTTTTTGCACTCAATTGGGTAAATAGTTGCTGATATCGCGCCATTTTATGCTCTCCCTTCTAAAATTTTATGAACTGTAAAGATATCCTTATCCCCGCGGCCTGAAAGATTCACCACTAATAACTGCTCCTTCTCCGGCTCTGCAGCGATCATCTTTAAGGCATAGGCGAGTGCATGGGAAGATTCTAAGGCGGGAATAATCCCCTCTCGTTTTGCTAATTGTTGAAATGCATCGAGCGCCTCTTCATCCGTTACTGAGTGATATTCTGCCCGACCAATATCATGAAGGTGAACATGCTGAGGCCCGACAGAAGGAAAATCGAGTCCTGCAGAGATCGAATATGAGCCTTTGATCTGCCCCTCTTCACTCTGCATAAGATGAGACTTCATTCCAAAGTAGATTCCCGGCGTTCCATGCTTTAATGAGGCGCCATGCTGACCACTCTCAATCCCTTTTCCGGCAGGTTCAACACCGATTAGACGTACTGAAGCATCGGGAATAAACTCGGTAAACATGCCGATCGCATTAGAACCACCACCGATACAAGCTAAAACAGCATCAGGTAGACGCCCTTCTCTTGCTAAAATCTCCGCTTTAGTCTCTTCGCCAATCATCTTCTGAAACTCTCTGACGATAGTTGGAAAAGGATGGGGGCCCGCGGCTGTTCCCAAAAGATAGTGAGTTGTTTTATAACTAGCAGACCAATCTCTCAATGCCTCATTACAAGCATCTTTTAGTGTGCCCGAACCACTTGAAACAGGAATAATCTCTGCTCCCATCAACTCCATTCGAAACACATTTGGCGATTGTCGCTCGATATCTTTAGCGCCCATATAGATTCGGCACTTCATATTTAAGAGCGCACAGGCTAATGCAGTTGCAACACCATGTTGCCCGGCACCTGTCTCAGCGATAATTTCACTCTTTCCCATCCGTTTTGCCAATAGCGCCTGCCCTAAGACCTGATTTGTCTTATGCGCTCCACCATGGAGTAGATCCTCTCTTTTGAGATAGAGTTTGCTTTTTGTACCTGCCGTTAAGTTACGACAAAGCGTTAATGCGGTTGGTCGACCGGCATAATTTTTAAGAAGATCCATAAATTCCCGCTGAAATTCCGGATCATCCTGCGCTTTGATAAACTCCGCTTCCAATTGATCGAGGGCGGGAATCAGTAATTCCGGTACATATTGCCCACCAAACTCCCCAAAATAGGGATCTAACTTTCTCATGCTACGCTCCTAATTTATTCTATGTTTTCTATCTATTGTCTATATGTTTTCTATATCTGTATCTGTCTAGATCTATCAATTCTGTTCTGACCCATTTATCTGACCTGCCCGACCTATCTGATCTATCTACTCTGATCCACCCCACATTTAATGGGCCACTCACCTATAGATCCTCACACTCATCACTCTATCCGCGATTGACGTACAACTTTAATTGGCTGCTTATGTTGGGCGATGAGTTGGAAGATCTCCTGCAACTTTTTAACATCTTTCTTTCCCGGCTGCGCTTCAACACCCGAGTTAAGATCGACCCCTAATGGATGAAAAGAGAGCGCATCGACAATATTATGATGATCGAGACCGCCGGCTAAGAAGAGATTAGAGAGATCAGCTCCTTCCAGAATAGTCCAATCGAAAGGTTCTCCACTTCCTCCTTTTTTACCATCTAAGAGATAGTGATCTACCCCTTGATAAGCAAGAAAAGGTAGCTGTTTTTCCTCCTTTTGAATATTGATTGCTTTAATAATCTTGATATGACTCGGCAATTTTGCACGCAGCTCATCAATATAGTGTTGAGGTTCATTACCGTGGAGCTGAATTGCTGAAAGTCCAACCTCTTCTGCAATAAAGAGAATTGCCTCAATATCATCATTCTGAAAAACACCGATATACTCTAAAGGGACTGCACGAGTAATCTCCTTTGCTTGACGATAAGTCACCCCACGAGGACTTGTAAGAATAAAGATCAATCCACCATATTGAGCCCCGGCATCATAAGCCGCTTGCGCATCCTCAATAGAGGTTAAGCCACAAACTTTATCTCCCCCCACTAATAGCTGATGCAATGCACGATCAAGATCACTACTTCCCATAAGATGACTTCCAATTAAGAAACCATCTACCAATTGGGAAAGCTTGCGAATATCGTGATAGTGACGAATACCTGACTCACTAATCACAATCTGCTCTGCCGGCATCAATGCACGTAATCGCTCACTTTTACCAAGATCGATCGAAAGATCACGCAGATCACGATTATTGATACCAATCACTCTAGCTCGTAATTTTAGCGCTCGGCGGACCTCCTCCTCATCATTGACCTCTGTTAAAACGCCCATTCCTAAAGTATGCGCAATATTGGCAAGATAACGATACTCATCATCTCGAAGCACCGAGAGCATTAAGAGAACAGCATCTGCTCCATAATGGCGTGCTAAATAGATCTGATAGGCATCAACGATAAAATCCTTACAGAGAATCGGTAGATCAGATGCGGCCTTTGCTAGCGCTAAGTTCGCAAAATCACCCCCAAAGTATTGAGGCTCTGTTAAGACGGAGATCGCTGTTGCATAAGCATTATAAGATTGAACAATCGCAGGGAGATCAAACGTTTCACAGATCAATCCTTTTGAGGGAGAAGAGCGCTTACACTCCAAAATATAGGCGGGAAGATCTTCTGCTCTGCGGGCTTCTATCGCTTGATAAAAATCTCGATCACTAGGGGTTAAATCTGCCTCAAATTGCGCTAATGGCATCTCTTGTGATAATTGCGCAATCGCCTCACGTCTTGTTTTTACAATCTTCCCTAATACCGTATCACTCATCTTGTTCCTCTCTATTATTCTCAATTCACTCTTTCAAGCGATCATCTTAAGTCAGTTTTTAAATCAATTTGTTAGATCAACTTTTTCAGTTTAATGTTGTTTATTATTGTTTAATCTTGTTTAGTGTTATTTAGTGCTACATCTAGAATCTGATAGCAATGACTTACAGCGCTATTTATGCCAAGCGTTGAATGCCTTGCGTTGAGGTGATGATCTCACCGGTTTGTGTGAACTGATTACCGGTCATCTTCTCTAAAAGCGCTAGCGCTCTTCGCTCATCGATTGCAGTTAAGGCATTTTCAGCATTCTCTTTTAAATTCTCATAACCAAAGAGCTTGAGAAGAAGCGCCACATTGATAGCAACAGCATGACGATGCGCTTCAGGAGCTGCTCCATGCAACATTGTTAAAAGAGTCTTACGATTCTCTAAGGCATCTCCCCCACGAATGGCAGAGAGAGGATGCTCATTTAAACCAAAATCTGCGGGAGTGAGCGAGTAGGTCTCAATCAATCCATCACGAAGTTCTGTTACCTTGGTCGGCGCATGAAGTGCTGCTTCATCCATACCACCACCGTGAACAACTAAAACATGCTCATACCCCAAAAGTTTTGCCGTCTCTGCCATCAGCTCCGTTAAGTCAGCATGATATACCCCCATTACGGCTCGCTTAGGACGTGCGGGATTTGTTAATGGCCCTAAAAGATTGAATATTGTACGTGTTTTTAATTCGCCTCTTGTCTTCGCCGCATACTTAAAGCCACCATGATAGTGGGGAGCAAAGAGGAAAGTGATGCGCGCTTGATCTAATGCAGTGCGTGCCTCTTCAGGACTCTTATAGAGATCTACTCCTAACGCCTGTAATAGATCAGAGGAACCGGTTAAGCTAGAGACACTACGATTTCCATGTTTTGCAACGATTGCACCACAACTTGCACCCACTAGAGCACTTGCTGTTGAGATATTGACGGTATTAAGGCCATCACCGCCGGTTCCGACAATATCGGCAAAGGGATAATCGGGAGTATCAAAATATTTTGCTTCACTTAAGAAGGCGCTAGCAGCTCCGGCAACTTCAGCAGGAGTTTCACCTCGTAACTTCATCGAGATTAATGCGGCTCCCAAAAGTGCCTCGCTCACTTCACCTCTTACAATGGCACTAAAGAGTTGATGGCTCTCCTCTTGAGATAATCTCTCACCACTATAGAGTCTTTGAAAAATCGGTTTTAATGAAGTATTCGTTCTATCTGTCATGGTTTTATCCTATCGTTATCGCGTTAAAATCTGATCTCTTAAACTTCTGCTTGCATCTACTGTTTTATCAACTGCACTGATTACTAATATTTCAGCTGCGGATCTTATTGCGATTTCTCTAGGCATAAAAAAACCCGCAGCGTGTGCGGGTTATTCTGATCTCTGGCTAAAAGCTTCTATCTTTCTCTTAGGCACACAGATACCTCCCGCAATTGCGAGCTGTGCCACCAATAGTTATAGAAAAAGTTTTGTCCAAACATCTGTATAAATTCCTCTTTTATATTTGAAGTTACACTGCATCTCTAGCTGATTCAGCGATTAGTCTTTTTAGTACTTTTTGTACTTTTTGTACTTTTTGTACTTTTTGTACTTTTAATACATTTATTGCGCTTTGCAGATAACTCTTTATTTTTGATTCCTTTAAAGTTATAGAATGGTTTTTGATAATTGTCAAACCTTTTTAAGAGATGCATCATAAAAACGATTCCTCTTCCCTCTCCGACCCCCCAAAAAAAACGCCTCAAAAGAGAACAACCTCTTCATAAGAGCGATAACATATTGATAAAATCTTGATAGGATGCTGCTTGAGATCTTGACACCTCTTAAGAAAAGATGAGCGACATGAGTGACATCTCAATAGAACAGAATCAATCTTTAAGCTGAGACGCTTCCACCGCTTCTGAAGAACAGAGATTAATCACAACATATTCAGACCGGGTTCCTACCCTAAATTTCCCGCCCCAGACACCTAAGCCGGAGCTAATTAGAAAATGATCCTTTCCAAAAGTGCTCAAGCCTGAAGAGATCTTATGGAGATAATCTGTTGCATACATATAGGGCCAAACCTGCCCATCATGGGTATGACCTGAAAGTTGTAAAAAGGGGCCTGCATTCTGCCTTGATCTGACTCTTCCGACAATATCTCCTGGTTGATGATCTAAGATAATCAAAGGGCGAGAGGAATCTATTTGATCAACCTTCTCTAATAGCGATAAGAGAGAAGCACGCTGACGATTCATCTTATCATCACGCCCCATCAGAAGAATACCTTCCGGCAACTCGATTACCTCATCGCGTAGAAGCGTTATCCCACTTTTAGCAAAGAAAGGGATACTCTGCTCCACACCGGCAATATACTCATGATTGCCTAAAACAGCATAGACGCCTTGAGTTACCGATAGCTCTGCTAAGATCTGCGCCATCTGCTCATCGTAGAGGGGTCTAAGATCATTATCGATCAGATCGCCGGCAATAAAGAGATAATCTGCCGCCTCCTCATTTAACATCGCCACCCAACGCTTTAACTCATCACCTTGAATGGTATGACCTAAATGGAGATCACTTACCATAATGATCTTAATAGGATGAATAGAATCGATCTCTCCGCCCTTTTCCGGCAAGCGACACGCTGTTTCATCGATCACTTGTAGATTCTCTAAATTGAAGAAATATTCTCGGCGTGCTTTCTCTTCATACACCCTGTTACCTATCGTAAAAAAGATAAGATAAAAGAGTGCGAGCGTGAGAAACAACTTACCATTGCCAAGACGAAAAGCCTCTATTTTCTCCGGTGCGATCCAGCGACCCAAACGGTTGAGAAGTCGAAAGAGATCTAAACTAAGAACGGGGATAAGAAAGTAGATTAACCCCACCATCCATGTTGCCCCAACAAGATAGAGTGGCCGAACAATTTCACCCGGAAGTGAGCGCCCGAAAAGAAGAACTAACGGCATACTAACCGTTAAGAGTAATGCTGCAATCGCTCCCAATATTTTAATGATACGGCGCTGCGGCAACAGCTGATAGTAACGCCACAGAATATAGCCCTGTATCGAGAGATAGAGCACCATAATGACTGCAAAGATCATCAATTCTTAACCCTTTAACGTTGTGGTTTTGCTGGAATCCGTGGCATTGCCCGTTTATGGTGCGAACGCTCATGCCAATAGCGAATCCGTTCAAGCTCTGCTTCTGTAACACTCTCCCCTCTTAAATGGCGATTGAGTGCTTGGTAAGTTACTCCCATCTCATCTTCATCGGTCTGCGCTTCCCACAATCCGGCAGAAGGCTTTTTATCAATAATTTTTTGTGGAACACCTAACCTCTCTGCTATTTGAAAAATCTCCTCTTTATCGAGATGAATAAGTGGCGCAATATCAACACCACCGTCGCCAAACTTTGTAAAATAACCGGTATACCACTCAACAGCGTTATCTGTTCCTACCACAACACCATTTTGGGTCTGCGCGATAAGATAGAGGGTTGTCATGCGTAATCTTGCGCTACTATTACCAGAAATCACCCGGTCTTTGGCTAAATCTCCCGTATGATTGTAATTATTTCCCACCGCTTGCATCAGTTGATTATGGGTCTCTGTTAAATCGACAATATGGTAAGGGAGCCCTGATTCTGTCATCACCAATTTTGCATCATGAAGGTCATCTGGATGGCTATGTGAGGGCATCATCACCCCTAATGAACGATCTGCAAAGCGGCGCTTTAAGAGAAAAGCAATCACGGCAGAGTCGACGCCACCACTAACACCGAAGATAAAATTTTCAGCCTGACGATAATGAAGCTCCGCCTCTAACCAATTCTCTAATTCAATAATATAATTTTCTAAATATTTCATAATCGATCTCTTTTTCTCATCAAAGATAGGGGAAATAAACAGTAGCTGCGGGCAATGATTATCTCTCAACTACTATTTAGCCAGCATCTACTAGCAACTCATTGGTGAATCGCTAAAAACTCACGCTAACCCTTTAACCTATCTATACTCTTTATAATATTGTGCTCTTTATAATGTCTCTATTCTTCGTAAAATGGCAACATCAATCGGCAACATTATCATTGCAAAAGAGCGCGATATCCCTATCACGCTCTTACGGTTACACATATTCTATAATTTTATAAGCGAAGATCTTTCCCCTCTTAGGAGTGAATCTCATTATCGCCATAGAAGACCTGCTCAAGACGTGGATTAGGGCGATAGCGTCGTCCAGCCTTCGCCTGCTCTTTTCCATCTAGCAGTACATTATCACCTGTAAAACTAATATTCACTTTTAAGAGGCTCGACCCAACGCCGTAGAAATCAACGGGGGTATTCTTCTTCTCAAATTCAGCGATCTTTTCAGCATTAAAACCACCACTGACCACAATCTTCACATTATTAAATCCTTCTCGATCCAGGGCATCTCTAAGGGCAAAGATCAACGTAGGATTAGTTCCGCGAGGATCAAACGTCCCTAATTGATCCTGGTGACGCATAAAGTATTGATCCACCATTGTATTTGAGGTATCGACCCGTACTGCTGAAAGCTTATCACCAAAGTGACGCGCAACTTTCAATGACTCTTCAACTGCATCATTATTATAATCGACTAAAACCATCAATTTATCTTCAGGAAAGATCTCATGGTAAGCTTTTGCCGCTGCTAAGGTATCACCATTGAAGAGCTGGATAAGTGCATGTGGCATTGTGCCTAAACCCTCAATTCCCCACCACTCATTCATCGCATGGGTCGCTTGTGCCGTTGAGCCGCCGATAAAGGCTGCATAACCATCTCCCGCTTGTTGGCTAAAATGATCATCACGATCGCCCATAAAGATAATCTCTTTATCGCCGGCAGCTTCTACTACTTCTAACACATGTGTTGCTACCGAGGTGCGACGCGCTAAGATGCCATCGATAATACCTTCAAGAAAACCAAAATTTTGGTAGCGACCAGTAATGGTTAAGACAGTTTCATAAGCATCGATACGATCACCATCATTGAGCGCCCAAATTTCAAGCTCCTCAGGATGATTTGCAAAAGCATGAAGAAGTGAGATCGCTTCATCAATGCCGCATAACACAGCACCATTTTTACGTTGGAAAAACTGCATCGTCACAATCTTATCGGGCGCACATTGACGCGCTATCTCCGCTGTTTTTAAGAAGTAGACTGCGGAAAACCAACCCTCGCCGACACGCTTATCAAACTTGAATGTTTTATTGGTCAATCGCTTAATCTTGCCGCGATGCTTTAACTCATACTCTTTAATATCGTTTGCTATTGTTGTTGCTGTCATCTTTTGCGTCTCATACCCTTCTCTCGTGGAAGAAGATAGTTAATATCGTAGAAAGAAGTACTATAACAAGGATTGATCAATATTTTCAATGATTCTTCCCTATTTCATCCAATCCCTTGATAAGGAAACGAGAAGTCTTAATGCAGATCTATTAGGGAGAGATCAGAGGGATCTTGAGAGAAGATCTATTGAGATGAGTAGAGGCAGAGTAATGTTAACTAGACAACTCAACCATATAACTTGCCTAGATAACTCACCTAAACAACATACCTAAATAACTTAATCAGATGCCGGCAACCATAAATTGAGCGCAATAAAAAAACCGAAGTTGTAATCACTTCGGTTTCTAATCTGGCTCCTCGACCTGGGCTCGAACCAGGGACCCCTTGATTAACAGTCAAGTGCTACTACCAACTGAGCTATCGAGGATTAGAGATTAAGCATTATAATCATTTTTTAAGACAAAGCAACCCTTTTTCATCTCTTTTAGCTAAATTTATTGCGCTATTTTTAGCCTCTGCTTTTAATCCTCTTCAACTCGCTTCAATTTCCTTTAACATCTTTATAGATAGAAGGATAGGCTCAAAAAGGAGAGGATAAAAACAAAAAAGAAAAAATAAAGAAAAACCGAAGTTATAGTAACTTCGGTTTCTTGTGTGGCTCCTCGACCTGGGCTCGAACCAGGGACCCCTTGATTAACAGTCAAGTGCTACTACCAACTGAGCTATCGAGGATTAACTTTGATGTATTATAGAGATCTTTCTCCAGATAGCAAGTCAAAAAAATGATTCGTCTACTTTTAATACACTCACTAATAGATCAACTAATACACTGCGGCCGACTCCGGTAAAGAGTCGACTCCCTTTTTGCTTAACGAAGCTTCTCTAAGCGAGAGACATCTCTTACAGCACCAAACGCAGCTGAAGTAGCTAAAGCACCATAAACTTTTAGCGCATTAGAGACTTTACGAGGACGCTCTTTTGCCGGCACAAAGCCCTTTTCTCGTTGCGCTGCCATCCGCTCTTCTAATACCTCTTCAGCAACATTGAGGTGAATAGAACGATTGGGGATATCGATGATAATCTCATCACCATTTTCTACAACCGCAATTAACCCACCATCTGCCGCCTCAGGTGAGACGTGACCGATAGAGAGTCCCGAAGTTCCACCAGAGAAGCGTCCATCCGTTAGAAGCGCACACTCAGCATCGATCTTCTTACTCTTAAGATATGAAGTAGGATAGAGCATCTCTTGCATGCCTGGCCCCCCTTTAGGTCCTTCATAACGGATAATCACCACCTCCCACGGCTTAACTTCATCGCCTAAGATGCCGGCAACAGCTGCATCTTGACTCTCGTAAACACGCGCCTTACCCGTAAATTTAAGGATTGAGGCATCAACTCCAGCAGTTTTTACAATACACCCATCTGTCGCCAAGTTTCCGTAGAGAATTGCAATTCCACCATCTTGACTGTAAGCGTGTTCAATATCACGAATACAACCAGATTGACGATCAAGATCGAGCGTCTCAAAATGGCGATCTTGAGAGAAAGCTTCTGTCGTTCTAACGCCACCAGGAGCAGCTTTATAAAATTCATGGTGCTTCTCTGAACGGCAGATATCCCACTCATCAAGCCCCTCTTTAAGACTCTT
The DNA here is from genome assembly GCF_003121895.1 of Ignatzschineria cameli. Taxonomy (GTDB): domain Bacteria; phylum Pseudomonadota; class Gammaproteobacteria; order Cardiobacteriales; family Wohlfahrtiimonadaceae; genus Ignatzschineria; species Ignatzschineria cameli. The sequence continues at coordinate 183,182 of NZ_QEWW01000001.1, read as the reverse complement.
ATGTACAACTGTTGGCTGCTGATTATGAATCAAGCCGGCACGATCGAGCTCTCCTAAAATTCCATAGATTCCACCGGCACGATGAACATCTTCCATATGGTAAAGATTCGTTGAAGGAGAGACTTTAGAGAGATGCGGCACTTTACGAGAAAGGCGATCAATATCCTTCATTGTAAAATCAACTTTTGCTTCATGAGCAGCCGCTAATAGATGGAGAACGGTATTTGTTGAACCTCCCATTGCAATATCGAGCATCATTGCATTTTCAAACGCATCAAAATTGACAATAGAACGGGGTAATACTGCTTCATTACCATTAATGTAATGATCTTTAGTAATCTTAACGATTGTTCTTGCGGCTTCTAAAAAGAGCTCTTTTCGACGCGCATGTGTTGCTAATAGTGAGCCATTTCCAGGAAGTGCTAAACCTAAAGCCTCTGTTAAACAGTTCATTGAGTTTGCCGTGAACATCCCGGAACAAGAACCACAAGTCGGGCAAGCAGCGCTCTCAATGGCAGAGACCTTCTCATCTGCTGCATCATCACTTGCTGCCATCACCATCGCATCAACGAGATCGAGTTTCATCGATTCGCCATCCCAAGAGATTTTACCGGCTTCCATCGGGCCTCCCGAGACAAAAATTGTAGGAATATTGAGACGAAGCGCCGCCATCAACATTCCGGGAGTAATTTTATCACAGTTAGAGATACAGATAAGCGCATCGGCACAGTGAGCATTAACCATATACTCTACCGAATCTGCAATAAGATCCCGACTAGGCAAGGAGTAGAGCATCCCATCATGGCCCATAGCGATACCATCATCGACCGCAATCGTATTGAACTCTTTTGCAACACCTCCTGCAGCCTCAATCTCTCTTGCAACCATCTGCCCGAGATCTTTTAGATGGACATGTCCCGGCACAAATTGGGTAAATGAGTTTGCCACGGCAATAATCGGCTTTTTAAAATCTTCATCCGTCATGCCTGTCGCACGCCATAATGAGCGCGCACCTGCCATATTTCGTCCCTGAGTTGATGTGTGTGAACGATACTTTGGATCTTGAACCATCTCTATTCCTCTATTCTCCATAATATTTTTTCTCTGACTACCCCGCTAAAAGTAGCATATTTAATAATCTAAGTGTAATGCTGAAAGGTGAACACTCATATCACACTTATATAACGCTTATATAACGCTTATGACACTTGTGACTTGTGACACATGTGACACTCAATATGCAGGCTTAAAGGGCGATTAAAATCAGCTATTCTGCTTACATTCTTACATTATTTTACTTATAAACCTAACTCTCAAATTACTAACCTAGCGATAAAACTGATAACGCATTAAAGCGCCTATCAAATAAAAATAAGCCATTGATTACACTAAGCTATCGTTACACGACTTTTTGGTTAGTAAAATGATTCATAGACACTGATCAATTCTGATTAATTCTAATTGACGCTGATTAATCCTGATTGGGTCCTGATTGTGATCTGATTGATCTCTCTATCTGATTTTAGATGGGGTACATCATTCTAACTATCGATACAACAGGGGTACATTGCTCGATTTTAACAGCACTCTTTAACAGCGCTCGTTTGCGAGATCTCTTTTAATCATTATAGAGTAAAACTATCACTAACTTGCCGGAAAATAAATACCCTAGACTGAAATGATCCCCAATCCCCATCTATTACGATCTCGGTTCCCCAAAGATTAGAGCGATTGCAACAATCCTTTAAGAGATAAATTGGCCATCAATATATTTCAAAATACCACTACTATCCTTGATAAAGTGGCTCTTCTCACACATTTTATAGACCTGATGATTCTCCCGGTAACGCGCCTCAAAGGTGACATAATATTCATCACAATGCTCTCCTTGTGTCGCTTCAATAATTTTTAGATAAAACCATTGTTGCTCCGGCGAGAGCGTTAAGCTCTCAGGACGGGTCTCTTCATGCCAGCTACTTAAAAGATATACCTCTAAACCTAAGACAAAAGCACTATAACGAGATCGCATCACTGCTTCTCCATTTCGGGGATGCTCTCCTAAATGAAGGGGCTCACAACATTGAGCATATGCCTCTCCGCTCTGGCACGGACAACTTGGCGCTCTTCCCTTCTTAATACGCTTACTATTTATCTTCTCTCTTGTCACGATATCACTCCCTACAATCTCACTCTTTGAGCGCTCTTCTCACCTCAAGAAAAACCCTCCTAAAATTGAATCATTTAAGAATACCTTAAAAAACACCTTAAAATTATACTTCAGAATCGATGATTGAATTCATCAGAATCCAGTCATTAGAGGGTTATTCATTATGGTCACTCTTGCATTCTCTTTTACACTTCAAGCGCTCTGGCTCACACTCTCCCCCTACTCCCTAACGACCACGCTCTCTATCACTCAATGGCTCATAATTTTGATTCTTTTGCTTTGCTGGAGCATTAACTATCGCCCCCGCCTCTATAATCGAATATTACAACTGGAGAACGATCTTCCCTTAAAACTCTCTACCCCGCTCAATCTGCTGAAAGAGAGAATCCGGCAGTCAGCACTCAAGGGTACCTACTTTTATGCTCAGCGCAATATACAACATCAACTTCTCTTTCTCATCGCCGGCATTCTTCTAGCAACGCCACTCTATCTCTCTGAACTCAAAGGGTATCGTACTATTTTACAAGCGCTTCCTATTGAAGTAACGGCATCCTATCAGGTAATTTACAATAACTCTCCTTATAGCACGACAGTAAAGCTTCTGAATGTAGATCAGATCATGGATGATGATAGGGACCCCAAGCGTCAAATGCAGCTCTTGTCTGCCCTTAAAAATGCACAACTACGAATCTATTCACCCCCTAAAAAGATCAAAAACACCCTTCAAAAGGGAGCGATCTATCAAGGAAAATTAGAGTTAAGAGCGCGTTATTTTCGCTCTATGCCGGGAGATCAGCAACGAATATTGCGACCCTTGGCGCGAAAAGAGATCGGCTATGGCAAATTTACCTCTGAACCTAGAGAGATTCATAAGCCCTCTCAAATTGAGAATCTACGGCAAAAAATATCCTCCTCAATGCTACAGCAGTATGGAAATGGGGCTTATATGAGCGCTCTATCCGTAGGAAAAAGCGAGGCCTTAACACAACATGATTGGCAGATCTTACGGGAGACCGGCACTATCCATCTTGTCTCTATCTCAGGGCTACATCTCACTTTAACCGCCTTTTATGCTTTTATTCTCTTTCGAATCTTTTTTGCTTTGATCGGATGGCGCTCCCCTGCTCCTTATAAGCTTGCCGCCCTAATTGCGATCGGGGCTGCTTGGAGCTATGCAACGCTTGCCGGCATGAGTCTACCTACAATACGAGCCGCTATTATGTTTACCATCGCCATGATTTCACTCTTAATAGAAAAACCGATCTTTACACTCAACAGTGTCGCCCTAGCACTGCTTACCATTCTCTCGATTTGGCCACTTTCACTCTTCATGCCGGGGTTTTGGCTCTCCTTTATAGCAGTTACAATCTTAACACTCACTGCTCGCGTGGTGAGTTCCTCCTTAAAAGGACTGATTATTTCACAACTTATCATCTCGTTACTCTTGATTCCCTTAACGGCTACTTTTTTTCAAGAGATCTCGCTTATCAGCCCACTTATCAATCTTTTTGCGATTCCCTGGACCTCCTTGATGATTATGCCGCCCCTTCTTCTAGGAACACTTCTTCTTCCGCTCTCTAAACTTTTTGCCACCCCTTTCCTCGCTTTTACCAATCAGAGCATCACCTTATTGCGTTATGCTATCGAAAGCGCGGCTAATCTCCCTTACGCCTCAATAGAGACGCCGGCAATTACTTTAGAGATCGCTCTTATCGGAACGCTTATTCCGCTTTGGCTACTCGCTTTGATCCCCAAAATTAAGCGTAAAAAGTTAGAAGATCACCCATTAGGAGCACCATTCGATGATGCTCAAAAGAGGTATTATAAAGATACTCTCCTACATACCATTCAACGCATCAATTTTCGCCCCGCTATCACTTCGATGCTGATACTCTCATTCGGCACCCTTCTTTTTATACTCTATCAACGAGGCTACATTACAACATCGGAAATAAAACAGGATAGTAACACCACAATTGAGAGATTAACGCTCTACCAATTACCTGTCGGCGAGGGGCTATCCTTCTATTTAGAGTGGGGAGATAACAATCTTCTCTATGATAGTGGCAATCGCTTTGGTGCTTTTGATGCCGGCCGGGATGTAATTATTCCCTTTTTAAAGAGAAGGGGAATCGATCACCTTAAGACTTTAATTCTGACTCAAAATAAGCAACAACATATTGGTGGAACGCGCTCACTTCGAGAAAAAATTTCGATCGATCAAATTATCGCTCATAGAACGGTTAGCAAAATGATCGATCAAGCAGAGGAGTGTCAAGCACTCTCTTATCACTCACCAATATTATCGATTCAACCTATTACGTCTATTGATTCGAGTTGTGCCTATCGCATTCTCTTTCAGAATCAACTTCTTCTCTATCTTCTCTCCGATATTACCCAATCTGAATGGCGTAAATTTACAGATACCTTGCTCCAACAAGATCTAGCAATGCCTAATATCGAAACATTGATTCTGCTCTACCCCAATCAAGGAAGAAGTCGCTTCAATGTCGATCTTCATCAAGCTCTTCAGCAACAACTGCCCCATCATCGAAATCCACAACAAAAAGAGGAGAATAATCTTCATTCGATTATTCTCCTCTCAACAAAGTTCCCTAGAAAAGAGCTTCGCTCAATAGATAAAACTAAATTTTATAATGGCTATTTTGGCGCTATTGAGATCATTCTCACATCAGCTTCTACTGAAGCTAATCAACAGAAGTTAGCAATTCAAGTTCATCATTATGCCGACTCAGAACGTTATTGGTGGGCACAATATTCATATAACCACTAATAGTACTGAGATTACGTACTGAGATTACGTACTGAGATCACTGATAGTACTGATATCAACTAACATCCATCTCTCTTGATTAATACTCTCTTAACTCATATAGCAATAACGCATCATATAATGCACTATTATCTACCACGCTATCTGTAAGTCATTAATAGACTTACAGATTAACCTGCTAAATTAATATGCCCCTGCTCCCATACCATCTGTAATCAGATTGATTTTATGATTTTGTAAAATCTCGGTAATATCATCGGGAAGTGGCTGATCTGTAATCACCTCATCAAAATGTTTTAATGGCAACGAGAAGTAGGTATTAACTTTGCCATATTGTGTACTATCAGCAACAAGCACCAGCTTCTTAGCAACATCGGGAAGCGCCTTTTTAATAGGAACTTTATCCTCAGAAGTTGCTGATAAACCGCGCTCATTCCAAGAGGTTGTAGAGACAAAAGCAATATCGATTAGATAATTTCTAATCCCCTGTGCCGCCCCCTCACCTACACTACAGTGAGAATCTGGACAGACCGTTCCGCCTGTATGAATCAACTTCCCTTTCCCATTCTCAATAAGATAAAACATGATGATAAAATCATTTGTAATAATTGTTAAATCATCACGCCCTTTGATCTCTCTTGCTATGGCTAAAGTAGTTAACCCTGAATCTAAAAAGATACAACTATTGATAGGAATTCTTGCTGCAGCAAGTAGTGCAATCTTTCGTTGCCCCTCTTCGTTTAAGGACTCTTTTACTTTATGTGTTAGTTGTGTCGACAATTTCTCCGCAGCTTTAACGCCCCCAGAGACAGTGACCACTTTTCCTTGACTCTCTAACTTCTGAAGATCTCGGCGTATCGTCATATGTGATACGCCTAAAAGTTCTATCAACTCATTAATAGTTGCTATTCCTTTTTCAGCAACAAGTGCCAAAATTGCCTCATGTCTTTCGACAGGAATCATTCTTTACCCCCTTATTTTAAACGTCACTTTCTCTCTTCAAAGTAGCTACTTTTTAAGCACATCTGCTCCTCTATGTCACATTATCCTGCAACATATGGAAAAACGTTTAATTAAAAATAAATCCACATCTAAGAGAGATATAAACTACAAAATAGATACTTATTAAATAATTACTATCTCTTATTCACTTATTCTGTTATTCACCTATTAATCTATCTAATAATAGATCAATTGACCCTTAATTATTTTCAGAGCGATCTTCAGAGCGTGTCGAAATGGCTTATTAAGGTGTAATACCCTTTTCAGATAATATTGAATATTCCAAAAATTGATCGCTACTACTTAAAATTGAAGCAATTAGCTCAATGATTAGAATAGAGCTCAAACCCTATTAAGTTATAATCAGCACAATAATCAAAAACTCTATTTTATGTCGACATTATTATCGTCAATAATGTCATCAATATCGATTGATCAATATTTCATATCATATATTATAATACTGCAATATCATTCATGATAGCGACCCAATCTTCTCTTTCATAGTCTCATCTAAAGTTATATTCCAATATAGTTTAAATGGTGACTACTAAGCCCTATCTTATCAATCATTTAAGATCACTTAAGATCATTAAAGTTGATAAAGATAGCACCAAGAGATGATTGAATATCTCTCTCAATACCCCTCTTCTTGCTTAAAATGTAAGAACCGATCTTTACATACAAGCAGGTGAAAAGGCCCATTATTATCTGAATCCTAAAAAGAGAATAATGAGATCTCGATGGTATCAACAGTATCGATATTAAGATAGAAATTAATAAGTGTATGTAATCAGATAAGTAATCAGTAATAGATCAATAAATAGCAAACAGTTGCCTTCACATAAAACAACATTATTTAACCATCTATTAACATAATTATTTATCTCTGATATTACATACAATATCAGAAATCAATATAAAAAATATAGCAAAAATAAAAATAATGCGGAATAGAAAGGCCTAGCAATTTTCATTACTAGGCCCTTTTTCTCTCTTAACAAACTCAAAATATTGTTAAGATATTATTATATTTGAAAGATTTTTGAAAAATTTAGCTCAATTTCTGTTTAATTAACTCATTGATCATTGCCGGATCAGCTTTTCCTTGGCTCAATTTCATCACTTGTCCAACAAAAAACCCTAAAATTTTTGTCTGACCTGAACGATATTGCTCCACCTGTTTCGGGTTTTTATCGATCACTTCATCTACCCAAGCTTCAATTGCGCTACTATCGGTAACTTGCTTTAAGCCCTCAGCTTCGATAACTGCATCCGCACTCTCTCCGCGCTCAACCATCAACGTAAAGACTTTTTTCGCAATATTATTCGAGATTGTCTTATCTTCAATTCTTACTAATAATCCGGCAAATGCTTTGGCATCAACAGGTAATTGGGTAATCTCTAAACCATTTTCATTAAGGTAAGCAGATACATCTCCTAATAACCAGTTAACAGCCATCTTCGCATCAACTTTCAATGAAAGAAGTGTCATAAAATAATCCGCCATAGCGCGTGATTGCACAATAATCGATGCATCATACTCTGAAAGATCATATTCGCTCATTAACTTCGTTTTTAAAGCTTCTGGCATCAACGGAAATGCATCCTTCACTGCCGCAATTCGCTCATCGGAGATAATGATCGGTAAAAGATCGGGATCATGGAAGTAACGATAATCATTTGCTTCCTCTTTTGCTCGCATAGAGCGTGTCTCATTCTTATCAGAATCATAGAGACGTGTCTCTTGCGTAATTGTCCCGCCCGCTTCTAAAATCTTAATTTGACGCGCAACTTCATAATTGATCGCTTGCTCAATAAAACGGAAAGAGTTGATATTTTTCAACTCTGTACGGGTTCCTAATGGCTCACCCGCTCTTCTTACCGAGACGTTTGCATCACATCTAAAAGAACCTTCCTGCATATTGCCATCACTAATATCGAGCCATGTGACGATCTGATGCAGCTGTTTGAGATAACTAATCGCCTCTTCTGCAGAACTCAAATCAGGCTCAGAAACAATCTCTAAAAGTGGGGTTCCTGCACGGTTAAGATCGATCCCAGTCATTCCCGGAACCTCTCCGTGACGTGAACTTCCCGCATCCTCTTCAAGATGAGCACGATTGATGCGGATCTTCTTCTCCCCTGATTCTGTCTCGATCATTAGATAACCATCATAGACAATTGGCGCATCTAATTGACTTGTCTGATACCCTTTCGGAAGATCGGGATAGAAATAGTGCTTCCGCTCAAAAATAGTTCGCTGCTGAACTTTGGAGTTTGTCGCAATCGCTAAACGAATCGCTTTATCGATCACGGCATCATTTAATAATGGCAAAACTCCTGGTAAGGCAATATCAAAGATTCCCGCCTGTGTGTTGGGCGGTTGTCCATAAAGTGTGCTACTACCAGAAAATAATTTTGTTTTTGTTGTTAACTGAGTATGGACTTCCAGTCCAATTACAACTTCCCAACTCATTGAATACCTCTCATCATACTTATAAAACTGAACTGACCACTTTGCACCCATCAATCTTTAATATAAAACAAAGATTTCCTATGCAAAGTTTGCTGGGAGTTTTTGGTGCCACTCACTATTTTTCTGATATTGATGTGCTGCAGCTAATAGTCGAGCTTCATCAAATGCACGCCCAATGAGCTGGAACCCTAATGGCAGACCATTACTAAAACCCATAGGATGGCTTAATGCAGGTAATCCTGCGAGGTTTGCACCAATGAGATTGGTATCAAATAGTGAATTTTGAATGCTTGATGCTTGATGATTTTGACTATACGCAGGGCCCGCAACAGTCGGTCCGGCAATAAAATCAACCTCTTTTAGAAGCGCTTGATACTCCTCACTAATTAAGCGACGAATCTGCTGCCCTTTAATATAGAAATCTTTATAGAGCTTCTCAGTCTTAGCATATGTTCCCATCAAGATTCGGCTCTTCACCTCATTGCCAAAGCCCTCTGAACGGGTACGGCAATAGAGCTCTTCTAAATTTTGAACATCTTCTGCACGGTAACCGAAACGGATTCCATCATAGCGCGCAAGATTACTCGCTGCTTCTGCAGGCGCAACAACATAGTAGACCGGCGTAACAAGATCATGATATTTCAACTCAACTTCTACAAACTCTAAACCTAGTTTGCGATAGATATCGAGCGTCTCATCGATCGCTTTTGCCGTTGCCGTATCCATATCTCCTTCAAAGAAGTTACGCGGAAGAGCAACTTTTAAGCCTTTTAATGGCATCTCTAATAATTTAGAAAAATGGGGTAATTCAACCTCCATAGAGGTAGGATCTTTTTGATCAAATCCGGCCATTCCCTCTAAGACAATTGCACAATCTTCTGCGCTCTTCGCTAAGACTCCCGCTTGATCTAAAGAGGAAGCAAAGGGAACTAATCCATATCGAGAAACACGACCATATGTTGGTTTAATGCCAGTCACGCCACAAAAGCTTGCAGGTTGACGAATAGAACCACCCGTATCTGAACCGGTTGCGGCTAAGACTAAACCAGCGGCAACGGCGGCTGCAGAACCACTTGAAGAGCCTCCCGCAACATGATCTAGGTTCCAAGGATTATGAGTAATACCATAATAGCTCGTTCCCCCAGTTGATCCCATTGCGAACTCATCCATATTCACTTTTCCCAATGAGATAGCGCCATGCGCTTCTAATCGCTCTGCAATTGTTGCATCAAAAGGGGGCGTATAATTACTCAGCATCTTTGAGGCTGCGGTAGTTAAGATCCCTTTAGTAGAGACTAGGTCTTTATGTGCAATAGGAATCCCTGTTAATAGCTTTCCTTCCCCGTTCTTTAGGGCAGCGTCTGCCTTTTCCGCCCCCGCTTTTGCTTGATCAAAAGTTGTTGTAATAAAACTATTGATCTGCGAATCATATTTTTCAATTCTATCTTGAAAATATTGTGTAACTTCCGTCGCTGAAACTTCCCCTTTCTCTAACTGAAGGCGAAGTTCTGAAATTGTTTTTGTATGCATGATAACACTCTTTTATTCAATGACTTGAGGAACAAGATATAGACCATCTTCAACACTTTGAGCTAACTTTTGCAACTCATCGCGCTCATTTTTAACTGTCACGACATCTGCTCGCAAAGTCAAGGTGGCATCAAAGGGATTGGTCATCGGGGCAATCCCCTCTGTCTCGACATCTCGTATTGCACGAATCACTTCCGCCATATTCTCAAGACGTAATTTTTGCGCGTCAATTCTATCCTCACTAATCTGCAGGTGGGCTAAAAAAGCTAACCACTCTACTGTCTTATCATCTATTTTCATCTTCTAACCTTTCTTTTGCCGTAAGTGAACCCTCATCTTTCGAGCCTTTCTTTACTGAGCCATCTTCATCGCTTTTCGAAGGCTCATCAGAATGATCTTCTGCCTTTTTCTCCTCTTCATCGAGAGGTCTAACATCCTCATCAAAAAGGATCTTGTAAGCAGGACCTTCCATATCATCGAATTGGTCTGAGCGAACAGCCCAAATAAATGCATAACCTGCCACCACCATTCCTACTAAAGTGAGCGGCAGTAATATAAATAGCGGACTCATTGATTTCGGCCCTCCCTAATTCTGAGTGTATTGCCTACTACTATTAATGAGCTTAAACTCATTCCGAGTGCAGCCATCCAAGGCAAGACAAATCCTGTCATTGCGCAAGGAATAGCAACGATATTATATAATAACGCCCAAAAGAGATTTTGCGTAATAATTTTATCAGTTCTTTTCGCCAATTTAACGCCCTCCACCAGCGGCATGAGATGTTGATCGCTCATCAAAATCATATCGGCTGTAGACTGTGCTAAAAGTGCCCCCTGACCTATGGCAATTGAGACATCCGCCTTAGCCAAAACAGGCCCATCATTAATTCCATCCCCTAACATTGCTACAATAGCGCCTTTTGCTTGCAATGCTTCAACACAGGCCAATTTACCCTCTGGAAGAAGATCTCCCCGAGCATCTTCAATCTGCAACTCCTGATTAAAGAGATCCACCGTTGTTTGTCGATCACCACTTAAAATATGTAAACGGTAGCCTTTTGCTTTTAAAGCTGCAATAACCGCTTTAGTATCATCTTTCAATTGATCTAAGAGAGAGTAAGCCGCTAAGAGTTGATCATCGATTCCCAGTCCAATCCATAAACCGGAATCAAATTTCCCCTCATGCTCACTAAGATCAAACCAATCGAGCCGACCAATTTTATAGTTGACACCATTGACTTCACCTTTAATCCCACGACCTACAACGTTTTCAATTAGATCTACAGGATAGAGTTCAACCTCATTCTCATGCATCCATTCATTAAAACCATAAGCGATCGGATGATTAGAGGTTGCCTCTAAGCTTGCGGCGATCTTAGTTAGTTCAAATTCACTATATTGATCGGTATAGAGCAATGTCTCATTGATGGTTAAACGCCCTTCTGTCAAAGTTCCTGTCTTATCAAAAACAATATCGGTAACTTTCCCTAACGTTTCTAAAGCACCAGCACGTGTCGCTATCAAGCCTTTTTCAATAATCGCTTGATTACCCGCGCTTAAAGCGGATGGGGTCGCTAAAGCAAGCGCACAAGGACAAGAGACTACTAGCACTGCGAGAGTAACGCCAAATGCAGTAGGAGCATCTGCTAAAAAGTACCAGACAGTAAAAGTACCCACACAGCAGAGTAAAAGGCCAATCACAAAATAGGTGGAGATAATATCGGCGAGCTTCGCAATTTTTGGTTTTTCACTCATCGAACGATCGATTAAACGAGACATTTTAGAGAGAACTGTCTCCGCGCCAACAGTTAAAACTTCCATACGCAATGGTTGCTCATAATTGACAGAGCCACCAATCAGGCGATCACCTTGATGTTTTTCAAGTGGCAAACTCTCGCCTGAAAGAAGTGACTCATCCACCATAGCGATCTTATCAAGCAATATACCATCAACTGGAATACTATCTCCCGGTTTAATCAAAAGAATATCACCGACATTTAGTCGATTAGTTGAAACTAACTCTAAGGAGCCATCTTCTGCAATTCTCTCTGCAAAATTGGGCTTCAATTTTAAGATATCATCAGAGATCAATAGAGATTTATGGCGAGCACTTGTCTCCAATACCCTCGCCCCAAGAAGAAGGAAAACAAACATGGTTACCCCTTCATAGTAGGTCTCACCTATCCCCATGTAAGTATTATAGCCACTCCATAGCGTACCGGCGATAACGGCAATCGAGATATTTACATTCATTGTTAAGCGACCACTTCTTAAGTCATGGTACATCGCTTTATAGAAGCTGCGACTCGAATAGGTGGCACACGGAATAGTTGCAAAAAGACTAAACCACCGCAATAGATGATAGGAGCTCGCGCTCATATCTTCCGAATAGTGGCCAAAATAGAGGGCAACTGAGATTGTCATCACCTGCATAGAAAAGAGTGCCGCGATACCAAACTCCATCAAGAGTGATCGCCACTCCCTCTTTAAATTCTTCTGCTCTATCTGTTCATCATAGGGCGTTCCTTGATAACCTAAATTAAGAATTTCGATTAATATTTCAGAAATTTTGACCACAGATGGATCAAAACTTAAATGAGCTCGGTGGGTCGTTAAGTTAATATCAAATCGCTCAACCCCCTTTATGCGTTTAATACTATTTTCAAGTAGCCAAACACATGCCGCACAGGTGATTTTATCGATAATGAGATAAGCTTCAAAAATATCTTTGCCCTGTTTATTTTTTGTCTTAGTAATAAATTGCACGGCAACATCGGGGTGATCATAAAAATGCATCTGCTGACGCAATTCATCAGGGATAAGATTGGGCGCTGTATCCGGTCTTTCGGCCGCCTCAGATCGAAAGTCATAGTAACGAGTCAATCCTGTCTGATCGATCATCTCTGCAACAGCCTTACAGCCGGCACAACACATCGGTTGCTCTTCAGATTGAATCATTGCCATAAATGGTGCCTTGCCCTTAATGGGCAACTCACAATGGTAACATTGTAACTGGGTAGCCTTCTCACTCATTAAAATTTCAACTCCACTAAAATCACACCTATCTTAAAACCTAGAGAATAGTATAAAGCATCCGCCCCCATAACAATGATTTAATCCTAGTCAGTAACCTTAAAGAATCATATTTATATGAATCATATTTCTGCTCAGCTGAAGCTCAAGCATCAAAGAATGACTTACTGAGTAAATTTAAGAGGAAAATGAGATAAAGAAAAAGAGCATTGCTGCTCTTTCTCCAATAACTCTACAGTTTTATAGCTTTAATTTCACTCACATAAAATCTAGAATAGAAAATCTAAAATGAGATCACGATCATCCATCATCAATGGACTCTGAGTCGCTCTTCTAGCTCACACTCCATTTCAGGAGGACAATTTACTAAAGTGCGCCCCACTAACTCGTGACGGTCATCTCCGCGGAAAATATCAAGTTCCAAGCCCCACGGACCGACTCTAGGGAAGTTAATAGGTACAGAATATAATCCAGGTTCAGACATCTCTAAATTAAAATCTCTATTGAGTTCCTGCTCTGCAGAACGTGTAAACTTCGCAGTAACTTCTGCATTCTCTAACGGTACGCCATCCTTATCTAAAAGCTGTACAACAAAGAAGTTATCTTGATGCGCAAATGGAGTTTCAGCAAAACCAAACTTCACCTGCCATCCACGCTTCTCTTGCTCTAATAGACGCTTCTGATAGGCATTATAGTAAGCCTCTTTTTTATGATAAGCATTAGGAACTTGTCCTGGGAAACGTGTACTTACAAAAGAGTCTTCAGCATTACTCTTAAAGATTAATCCCTTCTCAGCCATCACAACAAATGCCCCATTTTGAATCGTCAACACTAAGAAGAAACCGAGTATCGTAATCGGTGCCCAGTGCATACGCTTTCCATCTTTATCTCGAAGACTTTTCATTCCGCCGGAAGCGATTAGATAATAGGCAAATGAAGTGAGTAAGTTACAGGTAATGTAGAGCGTAAAGACATCTCCACCCCGCCAGTGCAATATTGAAAAGGGAACAACAACTGCGATCCCCATCAATGCTGTAATGCTTGCTGCCTGTAGTGGCGTAAATCTTAGTAGCCTGTGTAGAATAATACAGGCTACTAAAACTGATACGATACCGAGCAGCATAATTGCTACAGTTTCATTCATAGACTTAAATTAATCCTCTTTTATCTCTCAAGAAATATTGCTTTCATCTTCTGCTTATCAATGACATCCCCCGTCTCAGGATCAGAGACAGTAATATCAAATGTTACTTTCGGAATAAAGGCAACACCCTTATCTTTACGAACTGCCGCATTAAGTGCGACTCGCTCACCTGGCTTCAAGATAATATCATTGAAGCGCATTGCCAATTCATAGCCCGGATCTTCTACCGCGACATGAATTTTTTGCGACTCAAGCGTCAAGTTATTAAACTTCAATTCGTAAGTATTCTGAAGGCGCCCATCACTCAAAAGTGTTGGCGGTTTACGGGTTGACTCAACAATATAGTGTGCAACATCTCGGTGTGAAACACTCCACGCTAAAATCGCAGCAACAATGATGATTACAATACCATAACCAATATTTCTTGGTGTAAAGTAATTGGTCTTTTTCCCTTCTAAACTATTTTCAGAGGCGTAACGTATTAAACCTGTTGGATATTTAAGACTCGTCATCATATTGTGACAAGCATCGATACAGAGCCCACAAGTGATACAACGATAGTTAATACCATCACGAATATCGATACCCGCAGGACAGACCTGAACACAGAGATCACAATCAATACAATCCCCATAGCCTTCCTCAATACGTGTATCACGATCTCGTAATGCCTTAGTGGGTTTCGCTCTACCTTTTGTTCTCTCACCACGCGCTTCATCATAGGTGACAACAAGTGTATCTTTATCAAACATCACCCCTTGGAAACGAGCATAGGGACACATATAGGTACAAACTTGCTCACGAGAGAAACCTGCCATAATAAAAGTCGCCGCAGTAATAAAGGCAATCGTACCATAAGCAGCAAAAGGAGCCTTACCAATAAATACAACTTTAATCAGCTCTGGTGCCGGCATCCAATAGGAGGTGAAAGTAAAACCGGTCCATGCGGCAAAGATTAACCAAACTAACCAAGTTAAACCAATTTTACTAAATTTTTCTCCAGTCCATGGCCCTTCATGTAGACGCTTACGCGCATTACGATTACCTTGGATAACGCTCTCAATCATAATAAACGCGTCGGTCCAGAGTGTTTGGAAGCAGAAATAGCCACAGAACACCCGTCCTAAAACAGCGGTTACGAAAAAGAGTGAGAACGCAAAGATCGCTAGGACACCCGCCAACCAAAATATATTTTGAATATCAACAGGAAGACTAAAGATATAGAAGGTCTTTGCCGTTAAGTCAAAGACGACAGCTTGTCCTGGCAGCCCCGGACCTCTATCCCATGGCACCCAGGGTAATAGGTAAAATACAAGAAACGCTAATGCTAAAACGGAACTCTTAAAAGTTCTAAATTTCCCCTTAACACTTCGCGGATAGATGGGAATACGTTTTGCATAAAGTGAATCACCACTTGGAGTTGTATTGTTCTGCTCTGATAGATTATTTGCCACTCTCTTCATCCTTTATGAGCTAATGATTATAAGACCTGTATTATAACCAAATTTGATAAAAATCTTAAGTGTTCCCAAAAAGGAAATCGCTTTTTACGTTCTAAATCAATAAAAAAGCCCTTTATATCACTAAAGGGCTTTCTAATACCTTCTTAAGTAGAGGTCTATTAGTAGAGAGCTACATGGCGACGATACTGACAAACAGCTGCCATCTCGCTCCCTTGGAGCTGTAGACTTCTTCTATTTATTGATTCGACTCTTCCGCACTATTTCCACCTAATTGGTGAACATAAACAGCTAATGCACGAATCTGCTCTGGACTTAAACGAGACTCCCAAGCTGGCATCACACGATTCGTCGTATTAGGATCTACCCCATCACGAATTTGTGGAATGATTGCCGCAACCTTCTCTTCTGGTGTCTCTTTAGAGTTAATATCTACAATCTCCCAGATCTGATCCGTTAAGTTAGGCGCACCAAGAAGCGGATTACCTTGAGCTTTACGTGGATCTTTTGTGAAATCTACGTGACAAGTAAAGCATGCACCCTTACCAAAAAAGAGCTCTTCACCACGTGATGTCGCTTCATCAGGAGTGTAGTTATTTGAGAGTGTTAAGGTATATTTAGCAACATCTTCAATCTCTTGAGGTGTCATAGTCAATTTACCTGCAGGCATGTTACCACGACGTCCTTTCGTAATTGTCTCTTCAATCTGCGCTAAACTACCACCCCATAACCAGTTATCATCGTTCAAGTTAGGATAGAGGCCAACGATCCCTTGTGCTTGCGGACCATGACATGTCGCACAGTTATCAACGAATAAGGTCTTACCCGCATTCTCTGCAAACTTGATCATATTAGGATCATTGATAATCTCTTCCTCTGTTTTAGCCATCAGCTCAGAGAAGTGTTCATGTCGTTTTAATGCTTCAGGAGAAGATTGCAACTCATTCACAAGTCTAGTACGTGTTGTCCAGTGAACTTTTACACGCTCCATCTGTGCATTATCTGCATCTTCCACATCCACTAAAAGATCACCAGATTGTTGAACAACGGGGCGTTCAATTTCAACCTTATAGATCCCTTTACTATAACCATTTGCTAATGGCCAAGTTGGAAAGAGAATCCAGTAACCAATTGCAAATATAATAGTTCCGTAGAAGGCATACAACCACCATCTAGGAAGAGGATTATTATACTCCTGAAGGTCACCGTCCCATACGTGACCGGTTGTTTCTACCTCTGCGTTGTTTAAATCTTTCTTATTTGTGTTTTCACTCATTATTTTATTCCTCAGTCACTTTGACCATGAAGAGATCTTTCACCTATTTGTGTCCATTGCTTTGATCTTGAGTTTTATCTTTCTGCTCTTTTTGATCAAAGAGGAACTCTTCATCATCCATAAATGGAATATATCGATACTCATCAAATCGTTTTTTCCGAGCTTTACCGGTGAATGTGTAGATGATAATTCCGATAAAGACAGCAAAGAAAATAACAGCTGCTACGGTTTTACTATTACCTAAGTCTGTAAACCACATAAAGAAATCCATCATCACACATCCCCCTCTAAATTAACGGAATTCACTAAATTCGATACCCTGGTCTTCCTTAAACTCAACCATTGTTCCTAATACCTGAAGGTAAGCAACAATTGCATCCATTTTAGTGAGACGATCAGGATTCATATCGTAATTTCCTGCAGCTGCTTGTGCTTCTAAGTTTTGCGCCGCAAGGTCAATAACAAGCATATTGGCAACATCAACGCCAAAGCGCTCTATATTTGCTTGATACTCCTCTTCTGTCTTCGAATAAGGAACCCCAGCAATACGCGCTGCACTTAAATGCTCCTTAACGTCAGCATAGTAGAGGTCATCTTCAAGCAACCAAGGATATTTAGGCATAATTGACGCAGGTACACGGCTCTTAGGATCAACTAAGTGGTCAACATGCCACTGGTTATCCATCTTACCCCCCACACGAGCAAGGTCTGGCCCAATACGACGTGATCCCCATTGGAATGGCTTGTCAAATTGAGACTCAGCTGCTAACGAGTAGTGACCATAACGCTCATACTCATCCTGCATCGGACGAATCTGTTGTGAGTGACAGTTATAGCAACCTTCCGCCACATAGATATTACGACCTAAAAACTCTAACGGGGTATAAGGACGGATCGCATCTACTTCACGCGTTACCATTACCGCATTACCATTTTCATCGAGAACAGGTTGGAAGTTTTCATCAAGCTTCACTTCTGTAACGCTCTTCTTCACCTCTTCAATCGTTCCATCAATATAGAAGAGAGGAACAATTTCGATCAATCCACCGATACTAATGACGGCGAGTGTGAAGAGAAGTAAGAGCCCTGTATTTTTTTCTAAACGTTCATGTTTAATCATTAAAATTTTCTCCTAATTACGCATGAGCTTTTGCATCAGGGATTAACGCATTGTTATCCGCTTGAGCACGAGTACCTACAATCATTGTCATTACAAAGTTAATGATCATAAGAACAGCACCCAATAAGAACATGCCACCACCAATTGCTCTGAAGATATACGGAGTATGCATAAACTTAACTGTTTCAATAAATTCGTATGCAAGTGTTCCATACTCAGGGTTAAATGCACGTAGCATCATACCTTGACCGATACCTGCAACCCATAAAGAAACAATGTAGATTACAATTCCGATCGTCGCTAACCAGAAGTGAGCAAAGATCATGCGCTCGCTCCAAATCTTACCACCAAATACACGTGGAACCATGTGATAGAGTGACGCAAATGTAATCATCGCAACCCAACCTAAAGCACCAGCATGAACGTGACCTACTGTCCAGTCTGTATAGTGAGAGAGTGCGTTAACAGAGCGAAGACTCATTAATGGTCCTTCAAATGTACTCATACCGTAGAAGGAGAGAGATACAACCATGAAGCGAATGATTGGATTGGTACGAATTGAATCCCATGCACCTGACAAGGTCATGATACCGTTAATCATTCCACCCCATGAAGGAAGAAGAAGAATAATTGAGAATGTTGCAGAGAGTGAGCTCACCCAGTCTGGTAATGAAGTCCAGTGTAAGTGATGCGCACCTGCCCACATGTAGAGGAATGTTAATGCCCAGAAGTGAACGATTGAAAGGCGATATGAATAGATCGGACGACCCGCCTCTTTAGGTACGAAGTAGTACATCATACCAAGGAATGCAACCGTTAAGATAAATCCAACAGCGTTATGTCCATACCACCATTGAACCATAGCATCCTGCATACCGCTAAATACGTTATATGATTTTAAACCTTCTGCGCCAAATACAGGAATCGAGATGTTGTTAAATACGTGAAGGAGCGTTGTCGCTAAGATGAACGCAAGATAGAACCAGTTAGCTACGTAGATATGCTTCTGTTTACGACGTAATACAGTCATTACAAACACGAAGAAATACATTAACCAGATAACTGCTACTGCCCAGTCAAAGATCCACTCAAATTCAGCATACTCTTTACCTTGAGTGTACCCCATCATATAGCTGATCGGAACTAGGGTAAATACCACTGTCCAACCGATCCATACAATATATGCCAAGACCGGATATGCCAATCGTACCTGACAAGTTCTCTGTACAACATAGAAAGATGTACCGATTAGTGCAGAGCCCCCCATACCAAAGATAACTAAAGTGGTATGAACAGGTCTAAGGCGCCCGAACGTTAGTCCTGGCAAATCAAAGTTTAATACTGGCCAGGTCAGCTCTAACGCCGCCCAAAGTCCAGCAGATAATCCTAGTGCTCCAAAAAACAGAGTACTAACTACGAGCCCACGGATTACTCCGTACTCATAATGATCATGAAGACTTTTACTTTGTCCCATAGTTCCCCCAAAATTTAACAAACATCATTTTAAAAATGCATCCCATACTAATGTTACTCGAGCCATCATCTTACTAGAATCAAGCAGTTGTGTCTTGACATCTATCAATAATAAATAGTATCAAAGCAAGAAGCGCCAAGATCCGCAGTTCAGCGCATATTAAACAAGAGTTATACAGGCAAATCAACCCCCGTAATCATTTTGAATACTTTTACCGCATAGCGATCCGTCATTCCGGAGACAAAGTCTGTCACCTGCTGTACTCGCGTATATGGATCGGTACTTATTCTCCGCTCTTCACAAAAAAATTGATCCGGCAGAAACTTCAATAACATCTTCGTTCTTGCCCCACCCTTCTCACCAAACTCAACCGCTTCGGTAAAAGCCTCTAAGAGAGTCTCTAAAACTTTGAATCCTGCAATCCCCACCTCTAAAACAGTATCAGAGTGGTAGACATGTTCCTGCGAGTAGACTTTTATCGCCTGAAGAGCTTCTGTTGCCGGAATCAGATCTAAAAGGCTCTTAGTAAAACTCCCCTCTAAAATCGCTTCCTCATTCTCAATAAAAACCGCTATGGTTTGATCGATCAATAAGCCAATCGCAAAAGCCCTAAGGTATTCAACTCGATCTTTTGATCTTGTAAAGCGACTCAATTTCCGCTCAGGTAATTTTGTCGTACTAGTAATAACAGACTCTAAAAAGTGCGCAACCTGCTCACTTCCTAATAATCTTAAACGATAAGCATCCTCTAAATCTACTAAATGGTAACAAATATCGTCCGCCGCCTCTAATAGATATGCTAGAGGATGTCTAAACCAAGCCCCTTCAACTGTTGGATGTGGCATCATCGATGATGCAGTTGCAACCTCGGCAAAGAGCGATTTTTCCGATTGAAAGTAGTTAAACTTCTTAAAAGCAATATTGGGACCGATCGGCTTATTTAAGCTCGCACAAGGATATTTTAAAATAGAAGCTAAAACGGGAATTGAGAGCTGCAAGCCTCCACGGTTTGTAGAGTTTTGCAACTTAGTTAAAACTCTAAATGCTTGTGCATTTCCCTCAAAAGCTAAAAAATCTGCTTGCTCTTCCGGCTTCATCTGCGCTAAAACATCGCGACCAATACTATTACGACGAAAAAAGCGACTAATCGCCTCTTCTCCAGCGTGCCCAAAGGGTGGATTACCAATATCATGAGCTAGAGCTCCAGCGGCCATAATTGCCCCTAGATCTGCCGGCGTCATCTGAAATAGCGCATTATTACGCTCTAAGTGCTCACCTAAAAGAGAGCCAAGGCTACGACAAACACTACTAACCTCCAAACTATGGGTTAAGCGTGTGCGAACATAATCAGTCTGCGCTAAAGGAAAGACCTGAGTCTTATCTTGCAATCGACGAAAAGCAGCTGAAAAGATGAGACGATCAAAATCTTTTTGAAAATCTGTACGATAACTTTGAACGCCCTGCTTTACCTCAACTCCTAAGCGATCTTGAGGAAGCAACTCACGCCAACGAAGATGATAGTGATCCATCGATCTACTCCTTAGAGGCGCGCTCTGTTAGTTGGTCGATCGGCCATCTTGCTAACAGTTTTACGCTCTCACTCTGTTCCCCTCGACTTAGCCGCTCACACCCTAGATAGGCAACCATTGCACCGTTATCAGTGCAGAACTCAGACCGAGGAAAATAGACCTGAAAGCCCTTCTCTTCACTCAACCGCTTCAATTCAGAACGAAGATGCTTATTAGCACCGACCCCACCTGATACAACTAAATTTTTAGCACCTGTCCTCTTCAGTGCTCTTAAAGATTTCTGGATCAACGTATCTACTAAA
Source organism: Ignatzschineria cameli (assembly GCF_003121895.1). Lineage (GTDB taxonomy): Bacteria > Pseudomonadota > Gammaproteobacteria > Cardiobacteriales > Wohlfahrtiimonadaceae > Ignatzschineria > Ignatzschineria cameli. The sequence continues at coordinate 161,872 of NZ_QEWW01000001.1, read as the reverse complement.
GCTTCCTGAAAGGCTGCTGCAATATCGGGATAGTCAGCTTCTGTTGCCTCTTCTATTGTTAGTAACGCCTTAGTTTTGATACCACTAAAACTAAACTCTAACCCAGGTCTGTTGAGCATCGGACGTGGAAAATGGTAACGAGATGGATCACCCGCTTCAGCAAGTTTAGCCAGCTCCGGCCCTCCTGGATAAGGGAGCCCCATAATCTTTGCTGTCTTATCGAAAGCTTCTCCAACAGCATCATCTAGACTCTCTCCTAAAAGTTCATAATTTCCAAAATCTCGCACTAAAACTAGCTGTGTATGTCCACCAGAGACTAAAAGCGTTACAAATGGATACTCTGGCTTCTGCTCTTCTAACATTACTGCCATAAGGTGAGCCTCCATATGATTAACCCCTAAGATCGGAATATCGAGCGCTAACCCTAACCCTTGCGCATAAGTTGCGGCAACCATCAAGGCTCCAATCAAGCCTGGACCTCTTGTAAAAGCAATGCCCTCTAAATCTTGCAGGTTTATTCCTGCCTCTTCGATAGCTGCATTCACTAGTAGCGGTAATTTACGGATATGATCTCTTGACGCCAACTCCGGAACAACACCACCATATTGAGCATGAAGAGCGATCTGAGAGTAAAGTTGATGCGCTAGCAACTTCTGCTCTGCCCCATCATAAATGGCAACACCTGTCTCATCACATGAACTTTCTATTCCTAATACAATCACTTTTTGCCTCTACTCAAATGAAAATGGAGCCCCTAAAATCTTTAACTCTAAAATTTTTAAAATATCACTCACTACTTCTATCTCTACTTCTATTCTCGTGTCTATCTCTGCTCTATCTACTACATCAGAATAGACTCTTTAAAAATAGAGAATAAAGCAAATAGAGAATAGAGCGATAAATGGGTTAATAGAAGAGAATCGCTAGCCAAACAACAGCAAAGAGCAGGAGCGCCACCATCACAAGCGCCGATCCAATATCCTTTGCCTGCCCAGAAAGAGGGTGATGCTCTAAGCTAATCCGATCAACCACTGACTCAATCGCAGAATTTATAAGCTCCATTAAGAAGATCAAAATGGCACTTCCTAACAATAATGCTAACTCCACACCATTCTCTGCAATAACAAAAGCCATAGGAATAACAACAATCCCGGCCAACAACTCTTGACGAATCGCCTCTTCATTACGATAAGCGGCCTGCAGCCCTTTGATAGAGTATCTTGTTGCCGCCACAATTCGAGCTAACCCTTTTCGATCAGGCTTATTCATCTTTTGGGTCATAATTATTCCTTTATTGACCGACTTATTTGGATCTATTCCCTATAAAAATCCCCTATAAAAGATCGAACTCACAAGATCGATCTATCGATATCAGGCTATCGATAATAGATGGGGCTATTGAGGCAACTCAACCTCAATAATCTGTGTTGTTTCGCTCTCTTTATCAGTATCATCGAGCATTACCCACACAACAAAGGCAACAATAAGAATCAAATAGAGCCACTTGAAAGATCTTTTTGTTTTTTTCTGGTCGTAATACATATTGATATCAATTCTGCTTTTTAGGTTAATTTATAGCGATAGCTTGAATTCTTAAGTTAAATTACTCAAACTACTACTTCGTTTTAAATCTGAATTTAGAAATCTGAATTTGTTATTGTAGCAAATATGTGCCACTTTGAACTATAAAATATAGACACGTTACAATCGTAGGATAATTGAGAAATTAGATGAGTAAATCTTTAGTTATTGTTGAATCGCCCGCAAAGGCGAAAACAATTGAAAAATATCTAGGCAAGGACTTTACTGTTCTTGCCTCTTTTGGTCACGTAAGACAATTAGTTCGCAAAACTGGTTCTGTTGATCCCGATAATAATTTTGCGATGAAATATGAAGTGATCCCCCAAAATAAAAAGCATCTATCTGCCATTGAAAAAGCATTGAAAGATGCAGATAATCTTATGCTTGCAACGGACCCCGATAGAGAGGGTGAGGCGATCTCTTGGCATATTTTAGAATACTTAAAGAGTAAACGCGCCTTAACAGGGAAAAACATTACCCGCGTTGTTTTCAATGAGATCACTAAAAGTGCGGTTCAATATGCCGTAGCTCATCCAAGACAGATCGACATGGACCTAGTAGAAGCGCAACAGGCCCGCACCGCACTCGATTATCTTGTCGGCTTTAATCTCTCCCCTCTCCTTTGGAAGAAAATCAACCCTGGCCTCTCAGCCGGACGGGTGCAATCACCGGCATTAAGGTTAATTGTTGAAAGAGAAGATGAGATCAATGCATTCGTCTCTCAAGAATATTGGTCTATCTTTGCCGATCTTGCCAAAGAGAGCTCAACCTTCTCTGGTAAATTGATTGAGTATCAGGGTGAAAAAGTTGAGCAATTTACCATTACGGATAAAAAGAGTGCCGAGGCAGCTAAAGCAACACTTGAAAAAGCATTTGATAGCAAGATTCCTGTCTATAATGTTGAAAAGAAACAGCGTCGTCGTAATCCCGCTGCCCCATTTACAACCTCAACCTTACAGCAGGAAGCATCGCGAAAATTACGATTTAGCACAACCCGAACAATGCGAACAGCACAAGATCTCTATGAAGGGATTAACTTAGGGGCTGAAACCATCGGTCTGATTACCTATATGCGTACAGACTCCGTTACCCTCTCTAATGAAGCGCTCGAAGATATTCGTCGCTACATCAAAAGTAAACATGGAGATGAGTATCTCCCTAAGGCACCTCGAGAGTATAAAACAAAGGCAAAAAATGCGCAGGAAGCGCATGAGGCGATCCGTCCAACCTCTGTCTTTAGAACCCCTGAGTCTGTTAAAGAGCATCTATCTTCAGATCAATATCGTCTCTATGAGCTGATCTGGAAGCGCGCCATCGCATCACAGATGGAATCTGCAATTATGAATACAACCTCTATCGATTTAGGGGAGAAAGGATTGCATACATTTCGCGTAACCGGTTCAACGATCGCTTTTCCAGGGTTTATGAGCCTCTATCTTGAAGATGTTGATGATGAGAAAGAAGAGCAGAAAGAGGAGGATAAGATTCTTCCCGAGATGGCTGTTGGTGAAGTGATCGACCTGACTGAGATCAAGCCTAATCAACATTTTACTGAGCCACCACCACGCTACACTGAGGCTTCATTGGTAAAATCTCTCGAAGAATTTGGGATCGGTCGCCCATCAACTTATGCCTCTATTATTTCAACCTTACAAAATCGAGAGTATGTCATCCTTGACAATCGTCGCTTTATTCCTACTGATATGGGAAAAATTGTCGCACGCTTCCTCTCCTCGGAATTTAGACGAATTGTTGATTATGAATTTACCGCGCTAATGGAAGATAACCTCGATGAAGTGGCAAATGGTGAAAAAGCTTGGATTCCACTTCTTGAAGAATTTTGGACCCCATTTATTGCTCAATGCAATCATGTTGAAGAGAATGTCACGCGAGCTGAAGTTGCTCAAGCTAAAGTGTTAGGGGAAGATCCTAAAACAGGAAAACCGGTCTCTGTAAGAATTGGTCGCTATGGACCCTTTGCTCAGATCGGTGATAAAGATGATGAAGAGAAGCCTCGCTTTGCTTCACTATTACCGGGACAGAGTATCGACACTATCACTTTCGAGGAGGCTATGGCACTCTTCCGCCTCCCCCGTATCTTAGGGCAAGGTGAAGATGGTTATGATATTCGTGCAAATATTGGTCGCTTTGGGCCCTATATTCAATATGGTCCTCGTAAGTTTGTCTCTCTAAAAGAGGATGACCCATATAGCGTCTCTTTTGAGCGTGCAATAGAGATTGTTGAAGCTCATAAAGCGGCAGAAGCTGCTAAGTTTATCAACTCATTTCAAGATGGGGATATCACGATCGAAGTCATTAATGGCCGATATGGGCCTTACATCACAGATGGCACCAAAAATGCCAAAGTTCCTAAAGAGAGTGATCCTGCCCTTTTAACACTTGAAGAGTGTAAAGAGCTCCTCGCTAAAGCCCCTGCAAAAGGTCGCCGAAAAGCGGCAACAAAGAAGAGTAGCACTAAAAAGGCTGCAGATGAAAAAGCTGAAACTAAAAAAACAGCCACTAAAAAAAGCACGACCAAAAAGAGTCCTACAAAAAAGAGTACAGCAACAAAAAGCACCACAGCCAAGAAGAGCACAACAACAAAGAAGAGCAGTAGCAAAAAGAGTAGTACTAAGGAGAGTAGCGAGGTGTAATTACCCTCAAATAACTCTCAACAATACCTCTATCACACTATTAAAATAGCGATAGCATAGAGGTGAATCTTACAAAAGGGGTGGTTAAAGACACCCCTTTTTACTCTTTGTTGATAAAATGAACTCTATAATAGAGGATAACAGAGGATCAATACGCTCTTAAAAGAGTGTATTACTCTTCCTATCTCCATTTTCCCTACCCTAATTTTATAAGAGAGAGTCAATTCACTATGTCACAAGAAAAGCCTTATATCCTAATTATTGATGATGAAAAAGATATCTGTAACCTTGTTAGTGATATTCTGCAAGATGAGGGCTACGAGGTTGCTATGGCCTATAATGGCACAGAAGCAAAAGCCCTAAAAACAGAGCGCGAGCCCGATCTTATTCTTCTTGATATCTGGATGCCCGATATAGATGGAATCTCCCTCTTAGGTGAATGGCGTAATAACAATGAGTTACACTGCCCTGTTATTATGATGAGCGGTCACGGCACTCTAGAGCATGCAATTGAGGCGACAAAGTTAGGGGCGGTCGATTTTCTTGAAAAACCTTTGACATTAGCAAAGCTACTCTTAGTGGTTGAAAAAACCTTGGAAGAGGCCAAAACCCACTCACCGCAAACAGAAAATCGTCAAAGCGCCCCCCCCTCAATTCCTCCTTTTGAACCCATTGGAAGAAGTCAACTGATGGTCACTTTAAGGGAGAAACTGATCGAGGCGGCTAAATCAGATACCAATGTTCTCTTACTCCATACTTTTGGCTCCGAAGTTGCCGGTATTGCAAGCTATATCCACACCTCATCACGTAGAAAACAAGCGCCCTTTTTAGAATTAAGCTTTAACTCTCTGAGCTTAAATGAGGTTAAGGAACTCATTGAAAATGCTGAAAAACGATCACAGCTATTGCAGTCGATCGATGGTGGCACCCTCTATCTCAGTAATTTAGAGCAGGCCGATGACCGAGCACAAAAACTGATCTATGACTTAATTCAAACAAAGTCCTATATTCACCCAAAAACAGGGGCAATTACCCCCACTAATATTCGCTATATCTTCTCAGCACAACCCGGCTTACTCTCACTTGTAGAGAGTGGCGATTTCCTCGAACCCCTCTGGCATCAAATCAATGTCGTTCTTATTGAAATCCCCTCCCTTGCCGAGCATCCTGAAGATGTTCCTGAGTTAGTAAATGCCTATATCCACTATTTTGTTGATGATAAAGGGCTAACCTACCGCCACTTCTCCATTGCGGCTCAAAATAGACTACGCAATCATCAATGGAGCGGAAATCATCTTGCCCTTAAAAATATTATTCAACGTCTACTTGTTTTAGGAAAAAGTGATGAAGTGACATTAGATGAGGTGAATCAGGCGCTCGAGCAAGATCTTAAAAATAGCAGCAATCTCACCAATTTAACTGATCACCTACCATTGCATCTCCCCTTAAGAGAGGCGCGTGAACAGTTTGAAAGAGCTTATCTAATCGCTCAATATGAGCGATCTGAGGGGAATATTGCAAATCTTGCTGAGTTAGTTGGCATGGAGAGAACTAATCTCTATCGTAAACTGAAATCTCTCGATATCGATCCTAAAAAGGGTTACTAATCGGAAGGAGAACAGATATGACACTTGAAGATCAAATCAACAATTCAAAACTCATTTCCAATATTGAGAAGGTTTGTCAGCGGATAGAGTCCGCTGCAAAGCGTGCTCAGAGAGATCCTAATGAGATCTCTCTTCTACTTGCAACTAAACAGCAGCCTATCGATATCATCAATAACGCAATTGCTCTTGGATATGGACTTATTGGAGAGAATAGAGCACAAGAACTTGTAGAAAAAGTGCCTCATCTTCTAAAAAGAATCGATATTCCCTTCAAAACCGTAAGGGAGACCCACTTTATCGGCCCCTTGCAGGGAAATAAGGTGAATGAAGTTGTAGCTTATGCAGATTGCATCCAGAGTGTTGATCGCATTAGAATTGCTCGACGCATCGATCGAGCGGCTCAAAACTTCAATAAAAATATGGCTATTTTAGTGCAAGTCAATAGCTCACTTGACCCCAATAAACAGGGCTTACTTCCCAAACAACTCGCCCCCTTTTTAGAAGAGATCGCCACTTTTAGCCATCTACAGGTTCGCGGCTTAATGACCATTGGAAAACAATCGAATGATCCTGAAGTTGTTCGCACTGGTTTTGCAGCATTACGTCAACTTAGTGAAGAGATGCGCGATGCTGGCTTACTTCCACCTCACGCAAAGACGCTCTCAATGGGGATGAGTGGAGATCTCGAACTTGCAATTGAAGAGGGAGCCACTATTATTCGTATCGGAAGTGATATCTTCGGTGCAAGAAAATCTTTCTAAATCGAACCTCTCTAAATCAATACATGATTTAAAAAAGAGAAAAGCACCGAGAAATCCAAAGAGATGAAAGAGGGTTAAAAGCCCACTACTACGAGTTCTTAGCAAATTTAAAAATAAAGTTTAAGAAAAATTTAAAAAAGAGCTTGAAGTCTGAAAATTCGTTCCCATATTGTACTCAGAGAATGAGATAGGCTACAAAAAGTTTAAATGTCTCAAATAGCTTATAGCTTTAATTATAGTTTTAATTATAGTTTTAAGCTTATGGTTTTAGGTTGCATCTAAAAGGTATTCAAATGACTACTCAAATTATCGTGGAATCACTTTGAAAACCTTTGAGATCACTTCTAGATGATATTGTTGTAGATCCCTGCAGATCGCTTTAACAATTATTAATAACTATTGATAGCTACTGATAGTTATTAATGACATTTAATAACTCTTGATGCCTTACTCCAGATTGTAAGAAATTATGACACTATCTATTCATGATTACTCAATCAATAATTATTCAATAAAACATTCAATAAAAAGTAACAATAAAGGAAATAAATAATGGCTAAAATTATTGGTATTGACTTAGGTACAACTAACTCATGTGTTGCCGTAATGGAAGGCGATAAAGTGCGCGTTATTGAGAACGCAGAAGGTGATCGCACTACCCCCTCTATCGTTGCCTATACACCTGATGAAGTTTTAACAGGTGAGCCAGCAAAACGTCAGGCAATTACAAACCCTAAAAATACACTCTACGCAATCAAACGTCTTATCGGTCGTCGCTTTGAAGACCCAGAAGTTCAAAAAGATCGTGAGATTGTTCCCTTCTCCATTATCAAAGCCGATAATGGTGATGCTTGGGTAGAAGTTTTAGATAATCAAAAAATGGCGCCACCAGAAGTTTCTGCACGTGTCTTAATGAAGATGAAAGAGACTGCCGAGAAATATCTTGGTGAAAAAGTAACTGAAGCAGTAATTACTGTTCCGGCTTACTTCAATGATGCGCAACGTCAAGCAACAAAAGATGCGGGTAAAATTGCAGGTCTTGATGTAAAACGCATTATCAATGAGCCAACAGCAGCTGCACTTGCTTATGGTCTTGATAAAGATTCTAAAGGTGAGAAGAAAGTTGCCGTCTTCGACTTAGGAGGGGGTACATTTGATATCTCCATCATCGAAATTGCAGACTTTGATGGTGATAAACAGTTTGAAGTACTCTCAACTAACGGTGATACTTTCCTCGGTGGTGAAGACTTTGACAACGCAATTATCAACTACCTTGTAGAAGAGTTTAAGAAAGAGACAGGTATCGATCTACAAAATGATCCTTTAGCGTTACAACGTCTTAAAGATGCCGGTGAAAAAGCGAAAATTGAACTCTCCTCTGCACAACAGACAGAGATCAACCTTCCTTACATCACAGCAGATAATACAGGGCCAAAACATCTTAATATCAAGATGACTCGTGCAAAACTTGAAGCATTAGTAGAAGATCTCATCGATCGTACATTAGAGCCTTGCCGTATTGCTCTTAAAGATGCCGGTCTTTCTGCAAGCCAGATCGATGATGTGATCCTTGTAGGTGGTCAAACTCGTATGCCTAAAGTGCAAGAGAAAGTTAAAGAGTTCTTTGGTAAAGAGCCGCGCCACGATGTTAACCCTGATGAAGCAGTTGCTTCTGGTGCAGCAGTACAAGGGGGCGTCTTAGGAGGCGATGTTAAAGATGTTCTTCTTCTTGACGTAACTCCACTCTCACTCGGTATCGAGACTATGGGTGGCGTGATGACAAAATTGATCGAGAAGAATACAACGATCCCAACAAAGGCGAGCCAAGTATTCTCAACAGCACAGGACAATCAACCTGCGGTAACCATCCATGTGTTACAAGGTGAGCGTCCACAAGCATCAGAGAACCACTCTTTAGGTCAATTTGATCTCTCAGACATTCCTCCAGCGCCACGCGGTGTACCACAGATCGAAGTTACATTTGATATCGACTCAGATGGTATTATGAATGTTTCTGCGAAAGATAAAGCGACTGGTAAAGAGCAATCGATCCAAATCCGTTCGAACTCCGGTCTCTCTGAAGCTGACATTGAGAAGATGATCAAAGATGCAGAAAAGCATGCTGAAGATGACAAGAAGTTCCAAGAACTCGTCTCTGCGCGTAACATGGCGGAACAGATGATTCACGCTTCTGAAAAATCTCTCAAAGATTTGGCAGACAAAGTAGAAGAATCTGAAAAAACAGCAATTGAAGCTGCCATTGAAGAGCTTAAAGAGGCAGTGAAAGGTAATGATCTTGCCGATATCAATGCAAAAACTGAAAAGTTAACAGAGCTTGCAGGCGCATTGGCACAAAAAGCTTACGCAGAACAGGGCGAAACAGCAGAAGGTCAAGAAGCTAAAGATGACAATGTTGTTGATGCTGAGTTTGAAGAAGTTAAAGATGATAAAGGCGATAAGAAGTAATCTTTCTTAATCCTAAGTCATACTATGAAAGGATACCTCGAAAGAGGTATCCTCTTTTAAAGTTTAAGCGAGCAAGATCAGAATCGGAATCGGAATCGGAATAAAATCATATTTTCAGTAGGGTTTTACCTACAAACTTTATCAACGGCGATAAGTCAAAGCTGTTGTTCAAAACGACGATATCATTGTAAACATCTTATCAATCATGATTTATCTGAGCTTAATTCATTAGTGAAATGTTGCTTCTTTCTTACGATCTTAAACAATCTTAACTTTCTCTACCCTCTCAACCATTGATTCTCTTGATCAAAATTGAAGAGATAACAAAAGGCAGAGACAAGGAGATAAAACAGATCGTAGCATTCGAAGAGGCTGAAGCAAATACTCACCCCTTCGACCCAATGTCAAACTAATACATGAATAAGCACCACAATCTTTATTGATAATCTGTTTAATGAATTGATTTTGATGAAATTGACTTTAATTAATTGATATTTAAGCAATTGATATTTAGGTGATTGATAGTGATCCATCAATTAACCCCTCATCATCACTCACAAAATAAATGATAAATGAAATAACATTAAAAAGATAAAAAAGATAGAAAATATAGAGATTAGAACGATAGATAAGAGTTATTAGAGTTAACGATATAAAATTAAGATTAAGGAATAAGCATATATGGCGGAACGCGATTATTATGAGGTCTTAGGCGTAGCAAAAACGGCGACACAAGATGAGATCCGTAAAGCTTACAGAAGACTTGCTGGAAAATATCATCCAGATCGTAATGCTGACAATAAAGAAGAAGCAGAAGCAAAATTTAAAGAGGTCCAGAAAGCATACGAAGTTCTCTACGATGAAGAGAAGCGAAAAATGTATGACCAATTTGGTCACGCCGGCGTTAATGGTCAAGCCGGTGGCGGACAAGGCGGTTTCGGAGGCTTTGGTGGCGCAGATTTTGGTGATATCTTCGGCGATATGTTTGGTGATATCTTCGGCAATCGTGGCGGTGCCCAGAGTGGCCCTCGCGCTTATCGAGGTGAAGATATCGGCTATCAGCTCGATATTACCTTAGAAGAAGCAGTTTTTGGAACAACAACCAGAATTACCGTCCCTACAAAGGTTCACTGCCATTACTGTAATGGTACCGGCGCCGCTGAGGGATCAGAACCTGTTACCTGTACAACCTGTCATGGTTTAGGGCAAGTTCGTGTCTCGCAAGGTTTCTTCTCTGTACAGCAGACCTGCCCTGATTGTCATGGTCGCGGGAAGAAGATTACCAATCCATGTAAACATTGCCATGGTAGCGGTAGCATTCGTAAAAACAAAACGCTTGAAGTGAAAGTACCGGCAGGTGTGGATACCGGCGATAGAATTCGCCTCTCAGGTGAAGGAGAAGCGGGCGAAAATGGTGGCCCTAATGGTGATCTCTATGTTCAGATCCGCGTGAAAAAGCATGCGATCTTTACCCGTGAAGATGAGAACCTCTATTGCGAAGTTCCTGTAAGCTTTACAACTGCTGCGTTAGGGGGTGAAATTGAGGTCCCCACACTCGATGGTCGCGTTAACTTAAAGATTCCGGCAGAAACCCAAACAGATCGCGTCTTTAGATTGCGTGGTAAAGGTGTAAAACCAGTTCGAGGTGGCGCGCAAGGTGATCTCTACTGCACCATTAAAGTGGAAACCCCGGTAAAGCTCAGTAGTGAGCAGCAAGAGATGTTACGTAAATTTGGAGAGACGTTAGGTGAAAATCATGCACCGAAGCAAAATAGCTGGTTAGATAAAGCAAAACGTTTTTTCGAAGATTTAGGTAAGTAAAATCATTGGTTCGCACTTCAAGGCCATTAAAGCGATGAAAGATGCGATAAGATAATGAACCTACTAGCATTTTAAGCTAGCATCTTCATACAAAATCCTAAATTTAAAAGCGCCCAAAGAGGTTATCCTCTCTGGGCGCTTTTATGGATTCTTTTCTTAACTTTTTATTAGTTTTTTTATAGCTATTGCTAATGATCAATTCTGCATCAATCATATTACAGTATTACATAACTTCTGCCCTAACCTCACGCCAAGGTTGATAGAGAAGGAAATAGGCGATCGCTCCCGAAATTCCTGAGATCCCCATCACCACAGTTAAAAGCTCCTGATGATGAGTAACGATATAGCTGGCAATGGCTCCCACAAAAAATTGAGTTGCAGAATTGAGCGCCATTGCTGCCCCTGCTCGATGATAGTTGAGTTCAATAATTTGCGAAACAATATTATTACCAATAAAGCCCGAAACACACATCAAAAGAAAAGTGGAGAGAAAGAAACCGATCAACGACTGATCACCCCAAAGTAGCATAATAATGCCGGCAAGACTGATCCAAATCAGCCCAAAAAGAATCAGGGTAATCACATTAAAACGTTTTAAGCATAAGATATTGAGAAGCGCACTCACGATCACGCCTACAATATTGAGCCCAAATAGAAGACTAAAATGAAACTCACTTAATCCATATTGCGCCTGATAGAGATAGGAAGAGCCGGTGACATATGCAAAAACAACACCCGCCGGTAAAGCACAACCTAACATTGCTCCCAAAGAGCGACGATCTTTTAATATTAGAAGATAATTTTTAAAAGTCTGCGCAATACTAATATCAGGGCGATCCTCTTTATGATAGGTCTCCGGCAGAAAGAAGAAAGTTAAAAAGAATGCAGCGCTCCCAAAAAAGGTTAAAACCCAAAAGAGTGCTTGCCAGCTCTTAAAAATATAGAGAACGGCTACCCCGATTAAAGGAGCAAGTAACGGCGCGATCATCATAATAACCTGCACCACCGACATCATTACGGCAACCTCTTTCCCCTTAAAGACATCACGAATAACCGCACGTCCTACCACCATACAAGCCCCAGCACCAATTGCCTGAATCAGACGTAAAGCCTGTAATCCCTCAATTTGAGAGACAAAAGTGCTTAAAATACTTGTGACTGAGTAGATCACAGCACCAATTAGAATAATATTACGCCGCCCATATTTATCAGAAAGCGGCCCATAAAACATCATTCCAACACAGAGACCTAAGAGAAAGAGTGTTAAGGTCTTTTTCACCTCTGCGTCTGTCGTACCAAAACCCTCCTGAATCTGCAAAAATGCCGGCAGATAGAGATCGATAGACATCGGTGCAAATGCGCCCATCAATGTAATAATAATGACAAGCAATGGCACACCGGGAAGTTTTTTAGGAGTATAGAGAACCATAAATATTGATCTACCTATCTTAGAGTGTCTAGTTTATAAAATATCAGTATAAAACATCAGCTGTAATCGATTGACTCATCTCTCTTTAGAGCGTTATTGAGAATGAGAATTATATCACACCCACTATCAATTGAGATCTTTCCGAGAATAATGCATCGAAAATAGTGCTCTCTTCCCTCTACCGAGATCTTACCTATGAATTCATTATCAATATCAAGTGAGATACGCTAAAATAGGAAGCTTATATTTCAACTGAGCAGTTGTAACAAGATACCAAATCTCCCCTATCGTAAAATGCCACCCTGTAGATGGTGAGCATAATAGTAGGCGATAGTAAGCGAACTAAACAAGAGACCTTTGAGGTTGAGATGAGGTAATTGCTAGCCTGCTCGCTGATTGATTCCTTTTAGAGCTGGAGATCAAAGAGCATGATTCAAATCTATAATAGCTTAACACGCAAAAAAGAGCCGTTTATCCCAATAAATCCTGAGCAAATCAAAATCTATGCTTGTGGAATGACAGTATATGATTATTGTCATATTGGCCATGCTCGCTCTCTTGTCGCCTTCGATATGATCAATCGCTATTTCCGTCATCGTGGTTACAATGTCAAATTTGTTCGCAACATCACCGATATCGATGACAAAATCATTACAAGAGCGAATGAGAGAGGGATCACGATCAATGCGCTAACCGCTGAATTTATCGCTAAGATGAATGAGGATTGTGAAGCGCTCAATATCCTCAAACCTGATGCAGAGCCACGCGCGACAGATCATATTCCCGGCATGATCAAAATGATCACCCAATTGATTGAAAAAGGACTTGCTTATCATGCCAATAATGGTGATGTCTACTATCGCGTTCGCCAATTTAAAGATTATGGCAAACTCTCTAATCAATCGATTGATGAGTTAAGAGCCGGCGAACGAATCGCAATCGATCAATATAAGGAAGATCCCCTCGACTTTGTTCTCTGGAAACATGCTAAAGAGGGGGAGCCCGCATGGGATTCTCCATTTGGTGCCGGCCGCCCGGGATGGCATATTGAGTGCTCTGTTATGAGTGCTGAGCATCTAGGCGAACATTTCGATATTCATGGCGGCGGTATGGATCTTAAATTCCCCCACCATGAGTGTGAAATTGCACAATCGGAAGGATGTCATGATAAACCGATGGCAAACTACTGGATGCACAATGGCTTTATCAATATTGATAATGAGAAGATGAGTAAATCTCTCGGTAACTTCTTCACTATTCGGGAGATTCTTGAACGCTATCCGGCAGAAGTCTTGCGCTTTTTCATCTTAAGTACCCATTATCGAAGTCATATCAATTACTCAACCGATACGATCTCGCAAGCCGGTAATGGCTTAAAACGTCTCTATACAGCACTCGCTACACCTCCTAAAGAGATTCTACCTCTGCCGGAGCAGCATCCTGTATTGGATAGTTTTTACACAGCAATGGATGATGACTTTAATTCACCCCTTGCAATCTCCATATTACATGAAGTAGCGAACAACTATAATCGAACCAAAGAGCCTATTTACTATACGCTTTTAAAGGAATTAGGCGCTGTTTTAGGAATTTTACAACAAGATCCGACCCAATTTTTACAAGGGGATAGAGCAGACTTAGAGATTGATATCGATGCGATGATCGCTGCACGCAACCAAGCAAGAGCCGAGAAAAATTGGGCTGAATCTGATCGTATACGTGATGAGCTCGCAGCCCTAGGAATTGCGCTTGAAGATAAAGATGGTCAAACAACTTGGAGAAAAATATCATGATTAATCCAGAAACAGGCGAATCACTTGTCGAATTCCCTACCCACTTTGCATTTAAAGTAACAGGGGAAAATAGTGACAACTTTGAAGAGCTTATTATCAGCTTAATGAAAGAGGTCGACCCTAAATTAAATCACGATCGCATTAAGCGTAACATGAGTAAATCGGGTAAATATATCTCTTTAACAATCGAAGTATTTGTTACTGAACAGGGACATATCGATAAAGTGTATGAATTACTCAAAGATGAGAAGCGAGTTCTCTTCGCAATCTAACCTAGTCATCTAATCATGAAGAGGTTCACGAAAGTGAGCCTCTTCTGCTTTTACTCCTCTTAATCCCTGAATACTTAAGTGTTTGCTAAGGCCATTCTAAAAGGATGCTTACCACTTGATGCTAATCTAGAGTGCGATCTTAATATTTACAGCAAAGTTTCTTCCCGGCTGAGTCCAACGGTCGGAAAGATTATATTTAGAAGAATTCATAATATAAAAAGAGAACATTAGGGGCAAAGAATGGGAGATGCGATAAGCAGAAAAAGGTGCTATTCTGCTCTATTGTCTGAATCAAAAGTGATTCAAAATTAACAAAATAATGCATGCGTCATGCATGGATATAGACGTCATAAATATAAGCGTAATAAAATTTAATCTCATATCGACACAAGGGAGAGAAAAGTATATGTCGGGCAATAGCATCGGAAAATTATTTTGTGTGACCACTGCAGGAGAGAGCCATGGAAAAGCCCTAGTTGCTATCGTAGATGGTTGCCCTCCTGGAATTGAAATCAATGAGGAGATGATGCAAGTTGATCTCGATCGCCGCAAGCCGGGACAATCTCGCCACACAACACAACGCAAAGAAGCGGATCGTGTCTCTATTCTTTCCGGTGTATTTGAAGGTAAAAGTACCGGCACCTCCATTGCGCTTCTTATCGAAAATGAAGATCAACGCTCTAAAGATTACAACGATATTAAAGATCTCTTTAGACCGGGTCATGCTGACTTTACCTATCATCACAAATATGGTTTACGTGATTATCGTGGCGGAGGTCGCTCAAGCGCCCGGGAAACAGCTATCAGAGTCGCTGCCGGCGCCATCGCTAAAGCCGTTCTGAAAAAATTGTATGGTACTGAAATTTATGGCTACCTCTCACAATTAGGCCCATTGAAGCCGAGTCAATTTCAAAAAGAGGCAATAGAAGCTGAAGGGAATCCCTTCTTCTGGCCCTGCCAAGAAGATATCGCCGAGTTAGAGAGCTATATGGATCAACTACGCAAATCAGGAAATTCCATTGGCGCTAAGGTAACTGTTATTGCAGAAAATCCGCCAGTAGGATTAGGAGAACCAGTCTTTGATCGACTCGATGCTGATATAGCCCATGCAATGATGGGAATCAATGCGGTAAAAGGTGTAGAGATCGGAGATGGATTTGACACGGTAGAGGCACTTGGTACAGAGTTTAGAGATGAAATTACAGCAGAAGGGTTTCTCTCTAATCATGCCGGTGGAATTCTTGGCGGGATCTCTTCAGGACAGCCAATCATCACCCATATTGCCTTAAAGCCAACCTCAAGCTTACGTCTCGAAGGTCGCACTGTCGATACTGAGGGAAATGAGACTTCGGTCATTACCAAAGGTCGACACGATCCTTGTGTTGGAATCCGTGCAACACCCATTGCTGAAGCAATGTTAGCGATCACTCTACTCGATCATGCCCTTCGCCATCGCGGACAAACAGGAAGATAATACTCTTCTTAAAATCACTTGATGGACAATTGAAAATCAATTAGGCTTCAATAGAAGCAGATATTCATTCACCATCTAAAAAAAATTATAAAAGTAACTATACAAAAAAGGATTAATCTGCTTATCGCTTACTCATCCTTTTTTAACCTTTATTTTAAGCTCTTTAAAAAATTAAACTAAAATCAATGAGTTAGATAAAAGAGGAAAATAATAGGTTTTAAGGAGCAAACAACCCTAAACTTCGATTTTTCCTCTCTTTTAACGTTTTAACTCACTATTCACTGCCGTATAGGCAGCTTAGAAACTAAGCGGTGTAAGGATTAATGATTTAAAAGAATTCACTGCCGTATAGGCAGCTTAGAAATGTATCTACAATTGCGCATCTCTTTAAAGCATGTTCACTGCCGTATAGGCAGCTTAGAAATTATTTTTAGCGCCACCCATCACCCCAACTCTGTTCACTGCCGTATAGGCAGCTTAGAAATTGGAAGTTAAAATCCCCGCTTTCAGACTGAAGTTCACTGCCGTATAGGCAGCTTAGAAATATTATCGCCGCTCCCAATACAGGGAGAAGCTGTTCACTGCCGTATAGGCAGCTTAGAAATGTTTCTTGACTGTGAATCTATTGTAGCTAATGTTCACTGCCGTATAGGCAGCTTAGAAATTGAGCGCCCACTCTAAATGTAACAATCTCTTGTTCACTGCCGTATAGGCAGCTTAGAAATGAAGGAGACTCAACATCATCAAAGCCGGCTTGTTCACTGCCGTATAGGCAGCTTAGAAAAAATTTGAACGATTTAACTTTTTAGGTAGTTAGTTCACTGCCGTATAGGCAGCTTAGGAATATTTTCCTCTGGAAGGAACTATTCACTATTCAATTGCTATTCACCGCCACATAAGTGGCTTGAAGATATTAGATAATCAAGTAGGATTAATTAATTTCAAATAGATAAATTTCAAATAGATAAACTTCTCTATAAAAATAAAAAAGATCCTAAAATCAATCTCTAATAGATCTCTAATATAGTATTAATGCCCTAATAATCATAAGGCTGATAGAATCGGGATATTGACCTCATGAGTTCATTACTCTAAGGTGAAAGAGATAATATTATAGGGATAGAGAGAAATGATCAGAAACTTCAAGATTCGCAGCCTCTTTTTAATGCTTCTTCTACTCTTTTCGATGGGACTTTCCCCTTTAATGGCGGAAGATACACCGATCGAAGAGCGTACCGAAAAACTCAATGATATTGAATTAAAACTTGAGGATATTCTTGCAAGAAAGAAATCCCTTCAAAGTCAGCTCAAAGATAAAGCGCTCTCGGAAGAGGAGGTCGCTGATCTTAACCAACGACTACAGACTCTTTTGCATCAACAGAAAGAATTTAATGCCCTCTTTGAACAGACAGCACTAGGCGGGATTGACCTCTCTCTCTTTGCAGAGCCCGAGAATGCGCCAGAAGCTGATACCCAGATCAACTACGATTGGCAACAAGAGGTCTTACAGATTCTGCAGCCCTTCTTTGCCCAGATGCAACGCGCAACGGAGAAAGCACGGACGAAAGATCTTCTGATTGAAGATACCCGTGAACTTGCAAAAAAGATTGAGTTAGCAGAGTTTGGACTCAATACATTACAAAATATCAATCGTGAAGACCTCAATCCTAAATCACTAGCAGCGATTACCAAGATCGAAGAGCAATGGCTCGATAAGATCAAATCGTTAGAACATCAAAAAAATATTGTTGATCTTAAGCTACAAGATCTAACCGATAGCCGGCCTTTCTTAGTGAAGCTCTGGGATAATCTTTGGCACTTTATTACAGAGGAAGGAGTCACGCTTGTGATCGCTTCTGTTGCCGCTATTATCTTCTACTATCTCTTTAGACAGATTATTCTTCTCTATTCCAACTACCAACAGCGGGATCGTAAACGAACACTCGATTTTAAATGGCGCTTTGTCATGCTTCTTCTCCAAGCGGCCAATTTCCTTCTGACGCTGACAATCTTCCTGGTGATCCTCCATACAAGTGGTAACTTGATGCTCTTTGGGATTGTGGTCTTTGCCCTCTTGATGCTAGTTGTCAGCTTTAGAGCGAAGTTCCCGCTCTATCTGCAAAAACTACGTATCTTCCTTAATCTTGGACAAGCACGAGAAGGGGAGAGAATTATCTATGCTGATATTCCTTGGGAGATTAAGAAGATTAGCCTTAACTATGTCTACCTAACTAATCCACTTCTCGATAACGGCACTGTACGGGTAACGATCGATCTCCTCGATAAATTCTATTCCCGCGAAACGCTCACCGATGAGCTTTGGTTCCCAAGTCGAAAGAATGATATCTTGCTTCTCCCTGATAAACGTATCATTAAGGTTTTACGACAAACCCCGGAATCGATCTACCTCGATCATGATGGATCAACCATTGTGATGCCTACTGCCGAGTTCTATAAGTTGAAATTTAGCAACCTTTCTCGCGGCTATAGCTTAACGCTAAACTTTACATTAGAAGAGCCCCATCCGGAGAACCCCCTTACCTTTGCGGAGGTTGAAGAGAGTATGATCAATGCCATTAAGGCAGAATTTGCTCATTATGAATCGGGGCTTCCCAACGGAGTTAAAAATATTACTCTCTATCTGCGACAACTGCTCTCCGGCACCACAACTAGCTATCAAATTATTGTCGAAATGGCACCTAATGCCGCTAAATATTATCTTTTAGCAAGAACGGCACTCAACCGAGCTGTCATCACCAATGCTCGTAAAAATAGTTGGCCCATTCTCTTAACAGAAAATATCTAATCGTGATGACCTAAAATGATCGAAAGATAATGAAAACTTAAAAACATAGTAAAAACATAATAAAGATAATAATAATAAAGATAATAATAAAGATAATAATAAAGATATCGCCAATAGCGGAGGCAGAAGGAATGCAAAATAGAATCACTTCCCTAACCTCCGCTAATCATCCTATCGCTTGATATCTTCTCTGAAGATAGCGAGACACCCAACAAAGTCACTCTATAAAAGAACTCAACTGACTTTTATCCCTACAATTTCAACACATAACAAGCAGAATCAATACTTAATCTCCCCTTAAAAGCGTAAAATCCCACTTTTATCGGTGAAATAACTGTCTATTCTCCCCTATTTAAAACACTTTTCCCTGCCCATTTCTCTCCCTTTATCTACCAATATTTTTAGTAAAAGCCCGATAAATCCACGAGCATGAACTTCTTAAATTTACTAAAAAGAGAGAAAAAATCACATTTGATCAATATTTGATCATTAACCGCTTTTAGCTACGCTTAACCTCTCCTTTTCATTTTTCAAACTAAAAACTACAGCAAGACTACACAAAGATTTTCAACCATTTTCCAACCGTGGCAAATTCCCCATAGCTATCGATCTATAGCGAATATCCTCCCCAATGCTAAATTGCTGAGATAATTTTTAAGAAAGCGCTGAGCGAACAGAAGTTGATAAAAATGGGCACTTCTGTCAAACCGGTGAAAAATCTGAATTTCATACACAACATAATCAATCTTGTCAATATTGTATCGAGATTTATTTTTCGATACTGTTATAAGCGTTATTGGCAAATGTAGAAAGGTATTTATGAATCAACAAACTAGAATTGCAGTATTAGGCGCAGGCCCAAGTGGACTTGCACAATTAAGAGCTTTCCAAACATTGCGTGACCAAGGAAAAGAGATTCCTGAAATTGTCTGTTATGAGAAACAGGAAGATTGGGGCGGTATGTGGCGCTACAATTGGGAAACCTGTACAGACCGTAATGGAGAGCCCGTACATGGCAGTATGTATCGATTCTTGTGGATTAACGCACCTAAAGAAGCACTCGAGTTTGGTGACTACACATTTGATGAGCATTTTAAAGAGCCGATTCCTTCATATGTTCCAAGAGCGGTTCTAAAAGAGTATGTCATCTCACGTGTTGAGAAAAATAATATTCGTCAATATATCCGCTTCAATCATGCTGTACGCTGGGTGGAGTATAACGAAGAGAGTGAAAAGTTTACTGTCTCCGTTATGGATCATAATAAAAACAAATTAATTACAGAAGTGTTTGATTATGTTGTTTGTGCAACAGGTCACTTCTCTACCCCCAATATTCCAAGATTTGATGGACTCTCAATGAGCTCTGGTCGAGTGCTTCACTCCCATGAGTTTAGAGATGCTCGAGAATTTAAAGATCAGGATGTCTTAATTATTGGTAGTAGTTACTCAGCGGAAGATATCGGTACACAGTGCTTTAAGTATGGTGCTAAATCGATTACGTTTAGCTATCGAACCAATCCTATTGGTCACGACTGGCCTGAAGGTTTTACTGAAGTTCCTCTTCTTGAGAGAATGGATGATGATATTGCCCATTTTAAAGATGGGACTCAAAAGAAGATCGACTCTGTAATCCTCTGTACGGGCTTTAAATTTAATTTCCCATTTTTACATGACAATGTCCGTTTAGTAGCGAAAGAGAGTATCTATCCTGAAAATCTCTACAAAGGTGTCTGCTTTATCGATAATCCAAAGATGTTCTATGTCGGAATGCAGAACCAATACTACACCTTTAATATGTTTGACACTCAAGCATGGACAGTCCGCGATATAATTATGGGTACGCAAAAACTCCCCTCAAAAGAGGAGATGCGTAAAGATAGCCAGAAGTGGATCGATCGTTTAGAGAAGCTCTCTACAGATCACGAATTTATTGATTACCAAGCTTCCTATATCCAAGACCTTCTTCAAGGAACAGATTATCCGGATTTCCATGTTCATGAACAAGGATTGATCCTTAAATCATGGCAAGAAGATAAAAAGGAAGATATTATGGGCTTCCGCAATAAGAGCTATAGTTCAACCATTACAGGAACATTAGCCTCTGCCCTACCAAAACCTTGGATGGAGATTATGGATGATTCCTATCGTGGCTTTATGGCTCAAGAGTTCGTAGAGGCGGAAGAAGATGCTTTAACAGGCGAACCTGTTGAGTGTGAAAAGTAATATAGGGCTCAGCCACAGGCTACAGCACTATTCACAGTAATATCAAAATAAAGTTTAATAGAGTTAAATAGAGTTCTCATCAAAATAAGAGATACTTTATAAAGAACCCCCTTTAAGTGGAATACCTTAAAGGGGGTTTTAGTATCAGCAGATAATATAGTAATGCTTAATAACTCAGATATTAGGCAGTTACAGCAGCTTTTTTGACCGATTCTTCAAGATCATTTTTTGCCGTATGGGGATTATGACCAGGCTTATACGGATCATGTGTTGCCGTAATATCGAGCTTCTCAAAGAGCTCTTTATCGGTAATCTGATCAGCATTCGGTGTCGTTAAGAGTTTATCGCCGTAAAAAATTGAGTTTGCACCTGCCATAAAGCAGAGCGCTTGCAACTCTTCACTCATCGTCTCACGACCTGCTGAGAGGCGCACCATCGATTTTGGCATCATAATACGTGCAACAGCAATCGTTCTTAAGAAATCAAAATCATCAACACGCTTATTCTCTTCAAATGGTGTTCCAGCAATCGGAATAAGACGGTTAATTGGAACACTCTCTGGTGGCGTTCCCATATTGGCTAATTGCACCAAAAGAGAGGCTCTATCACGCACAGATTCACCTAAGCCGATAATACCGCCTGAACAGACTTTAATGCCGGCATCACGCACATAATCGAGCGTATCTAAGCGATGCTGATAGCTATGGGTGGTCACCACACTCGCATAATACTCTGGGGAAGTATCAAGGTTATGATTATAGTAATCTAAGCCAGCATCCGCTAATTCTTCAGCCTGCTCAGCATTGAGATGCCCAAGCGTCATACAGGTTTCAAGACCAAGAGATTTAACCCCTTCGATCATCATCTTAATCATCGGCATATCGCGCGCTTTGGGATTCCGCCATGCAGCACCCATACAGAAACGGCTAGCACCTGTCTCTTTTGCGGCTTTTGCTTCATTGATAACCTTCTCAACCTCTAGTAACTTTTCTGGCTCTAATCCGGTATCGTAACGGACACTCTGCGCACAATATTTACAATCTTCTGAGCAATTACCAGTCTTAATTGAGAGCAAGGTACTCACCTGTACTTTAGTAGGATCAAAGTTTTGACGGTGAACCGTTTGTGCTTCATAAAGTAACTCAAAAAGTGGCTTTTCAAAGAGCGCTAATGCCTTCTCAATTGACCACTCATTTGTGTAATATTCCATTGTTGTTATTCCTCCAGCCCTTAAGAGCATTCTTAGATATAAACGTACCGTACTATCATAGGGGAAATAGAGAAGGAATGTGATTTTATTTAAGATTTTTGGTGACTCTTTACTCACTTCCCCTCCAATATCAGGGGTTACGCCCTTCTCTCGCCTCAAGATTTAAAACGATTTATTCCGAATAAGGAGCGCAATATTAAGAGAAACGCGATAAAAAAGCGACTCTTATCGAAGAGTCGCCACGCGCTACAGACGCTTACTTTTGATCTTTCATCTAGAGGGTATAACCCGCATAATGACTTAAGTAATGCGCCAATGTTCTTTTGGTAGAAAAGTCAGCACTTCTTCGTAATGCATAACCCGAAGCATATGCCTCAATCTCTATCAATGCTGTACTTGAGAGTTTGATATCAGAGTTTTGATGATACCAACACTGCTTCTCCGAGCAGTAGTAACCAAGCAACCTCGATCGTATCTCCTCTCCCCCTACTCTACATTGCTGACTAATAGCGCTATTTCGATCGATTGTGGAATTATCCTTCAACCAGATACCTATACGCCCCGAAGCGGGAACAAATTGTAAAAAGAGCTGATAAGGGGAAGCCTGTAACTGATACTGCTGTAGCGCTATTTGATTAAAATCGATCTGCCTAGATTCTATCTCCTTAAACTCGATCTCTTTAGAATAGATCTCTCTAGAATAAGTATCAGTGATGGCGTCTTGAGCGCCTTCTCGCTCTAAAGTACCTATTTTTCGGGAGTCATCGCGATCATCGTAGTTATAGTTTTGATTTCGATTTCGATTTTGATTTTGATTGTGATTTTTACCACATTGAGCATCAATGTTTTGATGCTGCTCGCTGAAGTCGATATTTTGCATATCACGAGGAGTATGATCATTTGTCATTTTTCTGTCCTTTTTAGCTGAAATGTAAGGGCCGCAATTAGGAAATCGCCCCAAATAAAAGAAGTGACCTAAAAAAATCACTTCTATAGGATAAAAGAAGATACCCTTCTAAGCAATCAATATTCTTCAACAGTGTCTCAATAGCCCCTCGCCAAGAAGCGATCATCAATAGTGATCGATCACTATTAAGAAGATATCAATAGCTCCCATATCAAAGTTCGATAGCAGCATCAATAAAAGCATGCTTAATAAGAGAGAAGTGGCGATGATGAAACTAACAATAGCAATAACAATAACAATAACAATAATAAAAGAGTAACAACAAAAAAGATCCTAATAATTCAATTAGGATCTTCCGAATGATAAAAATAGATCTTTCAATGATCATTAAGATATCAATTTAGATATCGAACTTAAATATCAAAAATCTCATCTTCCGCATCATCCATTACGCTATTGAGACGATAGTTGGTGTTATCCATCTCTTGGTTCGCATTTTGCGTTTTATTAAGATCAAACCAGTTATCCATCCATGAGAGCGGATTCTTCTCAATACGCTTATAGGGATTCTCTAAACCGAGGAACTGATAGAGATCTTGAGCATTCCAAAGGACCCACTCATTAAGAAGCATCTCATTAAGACCTACAATCGAGCGCCCTTCACTAAAGAGATAACGATTCCAATCAAATTCCTGATCAATCACTGACTTAATAATCTCATAGACTACATCTCTATTTTCATGAAGAAGCTCAACCCACTCAGGATCTTTGAAGAGAATCTCTAAAACTGCCTCATCCATCATGACATGGACCTGCTCATCTTGAGCGATCTTCTGCACAAGTTTAGCAATTCCCTGGAAGATATTTTGCTCAGCAAGCGCAAATGTACAAGCAAATGAGCTCATAAACTCAATCTTCTCTAAACAGTAGAGCGCAATAAATCCACGAAGAATGACTGACTTCAACTCTCTTGAGTCGCGATCAATTTTCCCTAACTTATAGAGCGCACCATAACGATCTAAAGTATCGAAACAATCGATCACCGTTGTTGAGCGATTGAGCACCTCATCATTGCGCATGACCTCTTTAAAGACCTCTTGCGGATCGGAGATACATTGACGAATAATCTCAGAGTAAGTCAATGCATGAAGATTCTCCATCTCTGACTGTTTTGAGAGCATGACCCAAAGCTCAGAGTTGGTCACAAATGGCGCAAAGAGTGGTGCGATTGTTCTTGATGCAACTGAGTCAAGCTCCCATTGGAATGCCAATGTCTTGACCATAATATCGTAGTTGTTTTTAGAACAGTTTAGGAGGTCCATGCGAGATTGTTCAAGATTGACCTCATCTTCAGTCCAATCCATCGATTTTTGTAACTTATAGAGATCAAATAGGCGTGGGTATGGCGTATTGATCGAATCATAAAGTGCTAAAGGCTCACCTAAAAAGAGTGGGTACTGACCTGTTTGCCAGTTATCATTCTTCTGATTAAATATTGATATATCTTGCATAAACTTTCTCCAGTAAAACGACGAAATTTGCAGGACTTCGCCGATTATTCAATTAAAGTGTGCATGCTCCGCCGGCGCAACTCTGATCCTCTACCTTCTCATATCCTTCATGAACAATACCTGAAGCACTGTTGAGATAGTAACGGGTCTTACAACCTAACTTCATCATATAGATAAAGTCAGAGAGGAGCTGTCTGCTCGAAATCGTCTGCTGATTTTGTAAATTAAGGTAGAGGTCAGCACTAATCGCCTGCCCTGTGAACTTCTGAATAATAGCATACATCTCAATAAGGTCTTTAGAATCGAGATTCCAAGCGATATCGTAGTAGGGTGCTAGCTCATCCATATCCGGCGCAAGTAGAAGGTTTTTCCCGGTACCTGAGGTCTTCATCACTTTCAAGTTACGAATCGGATAGAGACCATTCGTTGTATTTGTCAGTTGCGAGCTTGATTCTACCGGCATCATCGCTTCTAGAACAGAGTGACGAATCCCCCCTTGAGCGATAATTTCTTGACGGAGACTCTCCCAATCATACACTAATGGTTGTGTATGCACACTGTCGACATTCTTGTTATAAGTATCGATTGGCAGCCATCCTTCCGGATATTTTGTTCGATCGATCCATGCCGCATTCCCCTTCTCTTGGGCTAAGCGCAAGCTCGCTTTATGAAGGAAATAGGAGTGGCGCTCGGCAATAAAGTGGATATAGTTTTTACCCTCTTGTGATGCATAGCTAAACTTCTGCAATGCCATCTCATGAGCAAGGTTAGTAATACCAACACCAATTGAACGTCGCGCTTTTGCTGTTGTCTCAAGTGAAGCAAATGGATACTCCATAATCTCAATAACATTATCGATCATGAGTGCGCAGTAGTACGCTACATCCTCATACTCCTCTTCCGAGACGCGACCTACAACGATCGAAGCGAGCGAACAGAGGCCGATCTCCCCTTCTGGATCACTCGAGTAGAGATCAGGCATTCCGGTATAAGGTTTTGTCGGCAACGCAATCTCAAGACAGAGATTTGAAGAGTAGATTGTATCTTTAAACGGTGTATGACGATTCATCTCATCAATATAGGTGAGATAGATACGCCCTGTTTCTGCCGCCTCGGTTAATGATTTAATCGCAATATCACGCGCTTTGACTAAAGTTTTCTCGATAGAATCATCGGCTAAGACACGCTCATACTCATTTTTAAAGGCTTCGTAATCTTCACTATAGAAGAGCTCATAGAGCTTAGGTGCATGAAGCAGACTAACAAGCATCCAATCTTCATTGCGTGCTACCTTCTCTACAAAGTAACGATTCACCAACATGGCATAGTCGATATCACGAATACGCTTTTGCGTGATAGTTGTTGGATTTTTCAAGACTAAGAGATCAAAAATCTCAGGATCTAACACATTGAAATAGACCGTTGCTGATCCGCCACGAGAGGCTTGCATATTGGCATGTACTGCCGACTGAATCATGCGATAGTAAGGGAGCTTGCCTTGATGCACGACGCGCCCTTCTTTAACCGGATCCCCTTTAGAACGGGTTAAAAGATGAGAACCGATCCCGGCTGAAGCACAGGTCATCATATAAGCGATATGATCCCCTACTGCCAAACTCTTCACATTATCAGCCGTAGTATAGACGCAGCATGAAGCATAACCTTTATGAGGTGTACGCATATTGATCAACATCGGCGTTGGCGTATTGATCTTTAACTCATTAAGGTAACGATAGAGCTTCTTAATATCTCCCATACGGCGCTCACGAGGCTGATTCTGCATATTTTGCATCGCCATTCCCATAAACATAAATTGTGGCGATTCTAAGCAGAGTCCTGTGACGCGATTACTGATCAAGTAACGATCTTTCATCTGACGAAGCGTTGTATAGTTGTAGTTGATATCGATATTGTGATCGATAATCTCTTCTAATGCTTCTAACTCTTCACGAGTGTAATCCATCGCTTCCCAATGATTGAGAGCGACCATATGATCATAAAATTCAGGGAGCGTTGGAATCTTTTTAAAGCCGCCAAAAGCCTCTTTATAGATCGTACCAATTAAAAGGCGACCTGCCATCTTTAGGTGCTGATGATCTTCACGTTCAACACAGGCATCAATCATCGCCTTATGTAGTTCTAGCGTTGTGCAACCGTCATAACATTTACGATAAGCCTCTAATGCGATCGCACTCCAATCAACTTCATAATGAGCGGCAAATTCAGCCCATTTATTGAGTTTATCGGCATCGAACTTCTCTCGTTCGCCATTACTTTTAACTACGTAATTAATCATCTCAGCACCCTATGTCAATTTGAAATTTTAAGTTTTTCTCATCACTAAAAAGCAAAAAATTCCCGCCTCCGACCTGATGACTAGAGATGGAAATTTGTTCAACGATTGCTTGACTCATTAATAAATGATGGGAATAAATGATGAGAAAAACTCAAGATAAATTTGAGAGACTACTATACCACTCTTATCACTTAATCGTAAGCAGAAGACTTGTCCGTTTTATCTTCGATCCATCTCTTGAAATGGGTAAAAGATAGTAATCATAGCCCCTTTCAAAGGTTCTTATCGCTCTCAAAATTAATTTAAATTTATACCTTGAACAAACTCTTTTTTACTGCATATGAAGCTCCCAGCAATCGATTTAAAACCTCTATAATCAGCCTATTACTGATCAATTCAAAACTATCTCTTTACTATAAATTGATCAGATTCTTTAAAAGATGCTTTGCCCATTTGCACCCTCTTTTTCAAAAAAGAGACAGAAAATATTCTAAGAACCATTTTAAGATCGATCTTAAATGTTCGCTAAAAGAACATCCCTATTTAGTAAAGGTAGAAAAGTATCCTTCAGCGCTGCAATCTTTATCGAGTTTTAGAAGGAGATAGCCCCGCTTGCTTCCCCCTCGCGGATAGCGAATCGCTCCGGGACTAAAGAGTTGGATCCCCTCAATCTCTTTTTCTGCCGGAATATGGAGATGACCATGCAACGCAATATCAGCATGATGCTCTTTTGCTCGTTTGATAACACTTGCCGCTACCGCTTTATAAGAGGCGATATGGCCATGAGTAAAATAGATTCGCCTTCCAGCAATCTCTACCATATTCTCTAAAGGAAAGTTGAGGCGACTATTGGGCGCTATTTGTGGATCATTATTTCCCGTGACACCATAAAAAGGGAGATTAGGAAAGATATAAGCCGCCTCTAAAAGTTCCTCGGCGCCATCACCTAAAAAGAATACTGCCGAAATATACTTCTCCCATCGAGTGATAATATCAATCACACTAGTAAGGTCACCATGGGAATCGGATAGAACAAGTAGCAACTTATCTTCCGGATTCAATGTTGCTTCAATCTTCCCCCTCAATTCTCTCTCTTGATCATCCCACTGCTCAATATGTTCCATCGCTCTTCTATCGCCTCGCACTACTTCATTAAATACTCTTCCACAGAGCCACTCTCACTGCTACTTTCGCTTCGTTAAAGATCCCAAATTGTCTCAGGATAGGGAAAGTCAGCTTCCGTAAAGGGAGATGTTTGATAAAAGTTTTGCAGTGCCGTAATCAATAATTTACCCCGCGGCGGGATCCCTTCATTGAGCATCTTAATCACCTCTTGCTGCACCCGCTGCTGAAACTGCAATCGATCAGGTTCAAAATCACCTGCAAGATTATCACAGCTAACAGAAAATGGCCGCCCACACGCCTGAGAAAAGAGCCATTCTAACGCTTGAGGCCGAATCTCATGCGCTTCAAATTGAGCTTGAGTTGCTTCATCTCGACCATCCGGACAATACCAGTATCCAAAATCAATAAGCTTTCGTCTTTCATGCCCGGCAATACACCAATGGGCAATTTCATGTAGCCCACTCTGGAAAAAGCCATGCGCAAAGATAATACGATGATGAGGAGATTGATCATCTGCCGGCAGATAGATCGGCTCGTCATCCCCTTTAACTAAAATCGTATTCTCACTCTCTAAAAAGGTATTATTGAAGATCTCGATCAGATCCTCATAGCGATGATTCATGATGCACTCCTACTCCTTCATCCGATTCATTTAAGCGGAGATTTTATACCAATGGAGCACTATTTTAACATAAGCGACTCGCTCTCCTCTTGACTAAGATTCAGCCCCATGATGCAGAAAATAGCACATGATCGTTTAACTTTGGTAAAGTAGGGAGCGATATCGATATTTCCACCCACTTTTAATCGATCGACGCTTACCCGGTGTCAGCAGATTATGGAATAGCTCCCACAATGAGCTCTTAAACATAACTTTTAGAGGGTAGCTAAAGACTTTTGACAAAATCAAGCTTCGCTACAATCAGAGCTATCAATATTTCGACAATATTTCGATAGCATAGAGCGCTTCTATAGTTTTTATAACAGTTTCTATAATAAGGTTTTTATAATATGACTGCTATGCAGAATCATCGCTATAGCGCCTCTATGATGTTTCTATTGCAGGTCTATTGCACGTCTATTACAGGTCTATTGCACGTCTATTACACCTCTATTGAACGTCCATGAGAGAACTGTTAGATGACTATTAGATGAATAAGTAACAACAGCTTTTAGCTATTATCCACACCTCAAAGAGTTTAATTATGATGGAGAATACCCTAACGCCGGCACTTAATAATCGCTCGGCATTGACGAAGATGTCGATCGCTATGATCCTATTTGGATCTGTCGGTTTCTTTTCAGAAAGAAGCGGCATACCCGCCCTGGAACTAGTCTTTATCCGCTGCATCTGTGCGAGCCTCTTTTTAGGGCTCTTTTGGTGGCTATCGGGGCAACTACGTCGTGAGCGTTGGATTCCTAAAGAGATTATGAAGATCTTAGTCTGTGGCGTTTTCCTCATTCTCAATTGGGTCTATTTTTTTAAAGCGATCGAAGAGAGCGGTGTAACGGTGGCGATCTCCATCTATCATCTAGCCCCTGTCATTGTGATGATTCTCGGAGCATTTATCTATAAAGAGCGGCTTACGCTGATTCCTCTGTTGGCAATTATCATCTGCTTTATCGGAACCCTTGCTATTTCCGAGATCAATCGCACTGAGTCATTTGCTGACTTCTTTAGTAAAGGGCTGATCTATGGGCTACTCTCGGCACTCTTCTATGCGCTTTTAACGCTTACAGGAAAAGGCTTTAAATATGCGAGCTCCTATGCCATCACGACGATCCAGGTTATCTTCGGTGCGCTCCTTCTTGCACCCTTTATCGATCTATCTCTCTTTGAAAATTTAACCGCTCGTAATTGGCTCTATATCCTCATTACAGGCTTTGTTCATACCGGTATTGTTTTCTACCTCTTCTTTGACTCAATTCGTTCACTTAAAACAGAGACTATCGCCCTCCTTGTTTTTCTCGATCCGCTTGTTGCTATTTTAATGGATATCTTTATCACCGGATTTTTCCCCTCCCCGGAGCAGTGGATCGGCATTATCGCAATCTTTGGAGGAATGGCGCTCACGCTTCTTCCTCGAAGACGAGCACATTAAGAGAAGCCAGAGCAGATCATCGATGACTTTGTCGCGCCAAAAATAGGTGGATCATGTTACAATCAACTCTTTAAAAAATCGATTCAGATACCAATTCAGCTATCGATCTGGTATCGATCTAGATAACTGATGATTTCAATAATGAATCTAAACACCGATTGTTGATGCTCTTATTGTCCTCAATCTCTGCACCATTTTATAGATAATAGCCCGATATTATTATGATTTATTCAAACCGTAGTCTTCTGCTTCCGCTGCTTTGCCTCTTTGCGGCAATGGTCTCTATTCAAGGAGGGGCAACATTAGCTAAACAGCTCTTTCCCTTAGTAGGAGTAGAAGCGGTTACGGCCTATCGTCTCGGATTTAGTGCAATCATTCTGCTTATCATCTTTAAACCGTGGAAAAGAAAGTTACAGGTAGGATATCGCCGCTACCTTCTCTACTATGGGATCACCCTTGGGACGATGAATTTCCTCTTCTATCAATCGATTAAAACAATTCCTCTTGGCATTGCTGTTGGTTTAGAATTTACTGGACCATTAGCGGTTGCCCTCTTCGCTTCACGCAGAAAGATCGACTTTCTCTGGATCGGCCTAGTTGTGCTCGGACTTTTAGCGCTCATCCCTTTTCAAGATAGTAGTTCGATCGATCTCCTAGGGGTCTTCTATGCATTAGCCGCAGGAGTCTGCTGGGCCCTCTATATTATCTTTGGCCAAAAAGCAGGAAATTACTACGGCACAGCAACTGTCGGTATAGGGGCAGCAATTGCGGCGATTATCTATGTCCCCATCGGGATCGCAAGTGGTGGATTTTCAATCTTTGCTCCACAATATCTCCCTATGGCGCTAGCGGTTGCGATCTTAACTTCTGCACTGCCCTATGCGCTAGAGATGATGGCTCTTACCCGAATGCCGGCAAAAACTTTTGGAACATTAACTAGCTTAGAGCCGGCCATTGCCGCTATCTTCGGTTTTATTATCTTGAGCGAAGTCCTCTCCGGCGTACAGATCAGCGGAATTTTAGCGATCATTATCGCCTCTCTTGGTGCCTCCCTCTCCTCAAAGCCGATTGAAACTGTTAAAAAGGTGGATTAGAGATGCCATTTGATCGAAACCTCCCTCAATATCAAGCCCCAAAAGGGATTAAACATCAACTAGGAAAGTGGGTCGGTGCGATTCTACTTATCTTCCTACTACTCTTTATTATGAATTATCTTGTAAAAGAGAATGTTGCCCAACTTATTGAGCGTCAGATTGAGCAGCCTCAAAATAACGCAAAAGAAGAGAAGCCTCTAGCCGATCCCTCTATTTAAATTCTCTCGTTTGAGTCAAAGTTTTCAAAGCTGATCAACATTCAAAAAATCTCTCTTCTGCCATATTGACATTCGCTTAAGAGAGAATAAAATATATTCACGATTAACAACTTTCCTACTTTTATGCGCTCTTGCGACAAACAGCAGTACAACCATTCTTCGCTCTTTATTGCCCGATTCTGTCTTCTCTGCTATCGGCGTGGGTAAACCTACCTGCTGATGAATCACCCAAGATTCATCGATGATCATCACACTCAGATCATCATTATCGAGCACAATCAAAAACTATCAAAAAATATCAAGTCTAAGTGAGAATCTACTAGGCATCTTCAACTGTCTATCTCAACTTATCAATTATCGTTATTTATATACGGAAACTATTATGAACAAAGCGTGGATTTACGTTGCGCTCACATCTATTTTTGAGCTGATATGGCTTTATGGATTTAACGTTGCATCAACCTGGTGGCATTGGGCTATCGTCGGTGCTTTTGTCCTCCTCGACCTCAACTTTCTAGCAAAAGCTTGTGAAGGACTCCCTACGGGTACAGTCTATGCGATCTTTGCCGCAAGTGGTACCGTTGGTACCGTCCTGATGGATTACTTTCTCTTTGATGAAACAATCACGGGAGAGATGCTCTTCTTTATGGGAATTATTTTGGTGGGAGTTTTAGGACTTAACCTCTTTGATGTCAATATTCGAGAAGAGGAGAATGCATAATGGGAATCTCATATATTACAATTGGCTGGATCTTTGTTGCACTTGCCTCGGTGGCAGAACTTGTCGGTGTTTTTGGACTTAGCCTCTATAGTCAAAATCGTACACTGATCAATCGTATGCTCTATTATGGTGGCATTTTTGCTTCATTTGCGCTCCTCTACTTCTCATTCCGCTTCCTTCCCCTCAGTATTGCTTATACTGTCTTTACAGGAGTTGGTACTGCCGGGGCGGTCACTCTTAACATTATATTTTTCAATGAATCGAAAAATATTAAGAGAGTCTTGAGCTTAGTAGCGATTATTGTCGGCGTTGTTGGCCTGCAATTAGTAACAGCAACACAGTAATCGTTATCTATTAATGGGGATTCCATGGTAGAGATTCTATGGTAGAGATCATTAATAAAGATTCTCTAGAGTAGATTCTCGGTAGATAAAACACTAAAAGAAGCGTTGAAATCAGTTCTACGCTTCTTTTTTGTCACTTACTTATCGCTTACTTATCACTTACTTATCACATTGCTAAAAGCCTACTCTCTTCTTCCGTAGCTATACGTGACTATATGACTATAGCTTCTATAGTGACTATAGTTCACCCATTCTTGATATCCATAATCTTCGGTCGGTATCGGTAACTTCCAAGAACTCTCCCTAATGCTGAATATTAATGTCTCAGTGCTCACTAAAATCACGCCATTAAAGTCATGCCATCAAAGTCATAATCTGCTCAAAACTGAAGAGAAGCAGTCGATAGACAATAAAGAACATCATCATCCCAATCAAAAGATTAAGGATACGCCAAGTAATTGGTTTTCGGAAAATCGGCGCTAATTTTGTTGCGGCAAAACCTAAACTATAGAACCAGGCACTTGAGGCGGTAAGACTTCCCAAAAGAAATGCTACTTTATGCTCACTCTCTAGTGTTCCGGCTATGCCACCAATAATAACAATCGTATCGAGATAGACATGAGGATTGAGCAGTGTGATGGCTAATGTTCCGATAATGACCGAGCGTAGTGATGATTGACCTTCATAATATCCCGTCTCCATCCGACTCTCTTGGAACATCGCCCGGAGTGAATTGTAGGCAAAGATTGCTAAATAGAGTGCGCCCAATAATGCCAAAATAAGCTGCAATATACTGTTTTGGGCGACGATGGTACCAATTCCTAAAATACCAATTCCCATTAAGACAAAATCACAAAGAAAGCAGATCGTTGCCACCCAAAAGATATGATTATTCTGAATCCCCTGCTTTAAAACATAAGCATTTTGCGCACCTATCGCCACAATTAAGCCAAATGATAATAATACCCCTTGTAGATAGATCTCCCAAATCATCTTTCCTCCTCCTCTTTGGTCTATTTTAAATGCTTTAAGCGATTTAAACGCTTTAGATACTGATTGCTTTAGCTTCTTCTTTCGTTTCTTCTTTCGTTTCTTATTATCTTATTATTCTTAGCCCCATAAAAAAATATTTACAGCAACCGAAATCACTGTAAATATTCTTATAAACTAATGATCGATTTGTTGTTCTAGATGGATACGCTAAAACAGATCAAGAGGCTGTTGCTCTTTTAGAGCATCTTACTTTGACAATTAGATCGCTTTTGCAAGCTTCTCCGCAAGACCAACATAAGTTGCTGGTTCTAAAGCTTTAAGCTGTGCTTTAACTTCTGGAGCGAGCTCTAAGGTGTCGATAAACTCACGCATCTGCTCAATATTAATACGTTTACCACGAGTAAAATCCTTCAATTTTTCATAAGGATTTGCAATACCATCACGGCGCATTACGGTCTGTACTGCTTCCCCTAATACTTCCACATTCGCATTAAGATCTGCCATTAAAGTCTCAGCACTAACCTCAAGTTTACCGTGACCTTTCAAGAGGCTGCTAAAACCGATCAATGTATAACCGAAAGCTGATCCGACACTACGAAGCACCGTAGAATCACTCAAGTCACGCTGCATTCTTGAGATTGGTAACTTTTCAGCAAAATGGATAAAGAGCGCATTAGCAATCCCAAAGTTTCCTTCCGCATTTTCAAAATCGATAGGATTCACTTTATGTGGCATCGTTGAAGAACCCACTTCACCAGCGATGGTACGCTGTTTAAAGAAGTTGTGGCTAATGTAATTCCATACATCACGCGCCCAGTCGATCAAAATCGTATTGATTCGAGTCATGGTGTGTGAGAATTCTGCGATATAATCGTGGCACTCAATCTGTGTTGAATAAGGTGTGAATGTTAAGCCTAAATCTTGCGTAATGAAATCTTCTGCAAATGCGGGCCAATCAAACTCTGGATAGACCACAACATGAGCATTGTAGTTACCGACAGCACCATTAATTTTGCCTAAATACTCTGTATTTTTTAACTGCTTAACCTGTCTTTCGAGACGGTAGATCACATTCGCAATCTCTTTCCCTAAAGTTGTTGGTGTTGCAGGTTGACCATGTGTTCTTGAGAGCATCGGGATTGAGGCAAATTGATGCGCCATATCACGCATTGAAGCAATCACTTCCTGAAGTTGTGGAAGAACTACATCATCGATCGTATTTTTGAACATCAAACCATAAGAGAGGTTATTGATATCTTCTGAAGTACAGGTAAAGTGAGTAAACTCAGAAGAAGCAGCAAGCTCAGGATGATCTTTCACCTGATTTTTAATCCAATATTCTACTGCTTTTACATCATGGTTCGTTGATTTTTCAATCTCTTTTACCGCCATTGCATCTTCTGGAGAGAAGTTTTCATACAGTGAGATTAAGAATGCTTTCGCTTCTTCACCAAATGAAGGGATCTCTTTAAAATGTTGTTCTGATGCAAGTTTAATCAACCACTTGATCTCAACCATCACACGATAACGAATTAAACCATACTCACTCACTTCAGCCACTAATGGCTCAACACGACTGGCATAACGTCCATCGAGTGGCGAGACAGATAATACAGAATGAATACTCATAATATTTCCTTTATTAAGTATTTAAGCACGAATTCGAGTAGATAATAATGCTGCACAGATCAGCAATATCCAACCGACAATAAAAAAGAGTCCGCCAAGAGGCGTTACCAGCCCTAAATTCTTAACGGATAAGAGGGCGATAAGATAGAGACTTCCCGAAAAGAGAATCGTCCCTATTAAAAATAAAAAACCCGCTAAACGAAGAAGTTTAGGGGTTGTTAAAAGGAGAAGGAGGATGCCGATAATGATCAATCCAATACTATGGAAAAACTGATATTGAACCGCCGTCTGCCAAACATCAGCACTACGGCCTACCAATTGCTCACTTAAAGCATGGGCACCAAAGGCACCTAACATGACAGAAAGCGCTGCAAATATAGCCCCCATGACTATAAAGAACCGGCTAAAACCGATTGATCGATCGCTCACGTTTTGTAAATTATCTTCCATCTTCTCTCCTATAAATAATGAATAGATTCTAGCCTCAATCACTCAACCATAAAATCGCAAAGGGTCCTTATAGATCACAAAGGCCACAAAGATTATAAAGATCGCTAGAATCGCGCTTTGATAAGCGCATTTGATAAGTTCACTTAATAAGTTCATGATTGATGAGCTTAAAATGACTTCCAAAATAATTTCGGATTTTCAGGATGCCTCTAGGATTATTTCCAAGCCTTTGCTAAAAGATGATCGATCGGAGAAGGATCTGGTCTTGCAATAACAGCATCTTCACCATAGACCACAATCGGACGCTCAATAACGATCGGATGCGCGACAACAAATGCAATTTTTTCTGCATCATTCCAAGTAAACCACTCTTGCGAGATCTCCTGAAATGGCGCCTCTTTCATACGAATGATCCCATCAATTCCTAAACCGAGCTTCGTTAATAATGATTGAATGATCTCGCTGCTCATCGGCTCATCAAGATAATTAATCACCTGATATTCAATCTTTTTCTCATCAAGATATTCCCGAGCAGCTCTCGATTTTGAGCAATCGCCATTATAGATAATTTGCCACATATTTGATCCAAGCCTCTATGTCAGTTTCAAGTTTCAGTTTCTATTTCAGTTTCTATTTCAGTTCTTTCGTATCTCTCTAGCATTTCACGAGTATCAAATACCCAATCGATATCGATCCAATCAATATCGATCATCTGAACGAAAATAATAAATGATTCTTCATTTAAAATTTGTGCCCATTCTACCATTTTCCCCACCATTTAGATATAGCAGAAGATCTAGCAAGACTAGAGAGAACGCTTGCTATCTGCCGGCAAAAGATAGAGCCACGCATCCCCTTTTTCGATTGAGACCTCAATCCCCTGCTCCTCAACAACCTCATTGGAATAGGTCAATCCTGAGCCTAATTTTAAAGCGTAGTTCGATAAAGGCCACTTAACCCCTGAAAGATTGATACCTGCCAGATCGGTAAGCGCCATAAGACTTACGGTAGTTCCCAAAGGAAGTAAAAAATGGTAATGGCGTCCAGCCTCTAGAAAATGGAGTTTCTCGACTCCATCGGTGTGGATGAAGGTTGTCGCAGGATACTGTACCGGCAGAAAGAGAAGCGCCGTTTGATGATCAAGGCGCCCGCCAATCCCGCCTAATAATAGAAATCGATCAATGCCTTGCTCCCTAGCTAAAGAGAGAGCTAGCTCTGTATCGATCTCATCTTTCTCAGCGGGATATCTTACCTTTTCTCGATAGAGGGTCGGCGCGATCTCTAGGTGATGACTTGAATCAAAATCCCCAACCCAATAATCAACCGCAACATCGCTATTACATCGCAAGGGAGCGATTTTTTCCGCTTTATCGATCCCTTTGTCAACCGCAATCACGATCGCATCTTGAAACCAATCACTAAAAGAGGCTATTACCGCCTCAAAGTGAATGGTTCCGGGGAGTAAAATCACTGCTCGAGTCGGCTTTTTTCGCACTATTCACCATCCTCAGTTGATGCGTTCAATTCACCTTCCGCCCTGCTCCCTTCAACTTCTAACTTATCATCTGCATCATTATCCGAAGCATCAAGACTCTCATCTAACATCTTCTTAGCTCTTCCGGCAAAAGGATCCTCAGGCAGTACTTCAATTACCCGTTGTGGCGGAATATCGGAGATGACATCTGCCCGCTTTGGTGTGAAAATTAGAGTTGTTAACTTCTCATTGAGGGGCACCCACTCTAAGGTCTTAATTCGCATCAAAGCAATTACCGGAACATGAACCGCATTAGCAAGATGCATCACAGCTGTTTCTACCGAGATAATCAGATCAGAAGCAGCTAACATTGCCGGCAATTGGAAGAAATTATCAACAGCACTAAATGCCACGGTATTAGTCAGCTGATGTTTCTCAATCAATGCTCTAATTTCTGGGAGAATCTCAGGGATCCCATTAATAATAAAGAAGCTATTTTTCCATTTTGACTGCTGCTGCATCAACTCAATCAACTCACGAACCTGTGATAATTTCCATGAACGGCGAGGATTTTTCGCAATATGATTGATAAAAATAATCGGTTGATCCGCCTGAACGCCCCATTTTCCAAGTTGCTTTTCTGCATCTTTGCGCCATTTTTTAGGGATTTTAACAAAAGGATAGCGATCTTCAGGAAAGAGCATCACCCCACCGATCTGGGCAAACCAGTAAGCATAATCATCACTAATATGCCGATCACTTCCATTATGAGGCTTAACAACTTCAATAGTTGCATCCAGTTTTTTAAGATCCAATTTCTCACGAATCTGATACCAGCGATAGCGAATATCCATTCCCATCGCAAATCCATCGGGACCCGCTATATCTCGTGCTAATCCTGCCCCATTGAGCGATGCTAAAGTCTCAATGGAGACCACTATCGGATATTTCTGGAGTTTTGCTTCAACAATCGATTCTAGACGAAGTGCCGGAGAGTAATTTTTATTGTAGATCTTATCAAAAATACCGCACTTGCCGACCCAATCATAGAGTGAGTATTTCTTTAAGAAAGGCCATTTTTTGGGATCATTGGTGCAACGAACTTCTTCAATAAAGAGATCAATCTTAAGATGAGGATAAGCTTCTTTAAAAGCTCTAAAGCCATTTTGAAGATAGGTAAAATCACCAATTGCCAGATGCGCAATAAAGAGGATTCGCTCTGCAGAAGCAAAACGATCGGCCGGTATTTTCCCGAGCGTTAATTCTCTTCTCATTGTAATATGAGGCTCACCCTCTTCTAAAAAACTCTCCCCTTCCGCTTTAAAGTGATAGCGCTCATAAAAGCCTTTTGCCGCAAGTTGTGCATGCAAAATAACTTCGCGACTCTCCGCTAAGACTGCCATCTTCTTAAGGGCTTCTTTTAGGAGAAATTGCCCTAGTTGGTATCCTCGATATGCCTTAAGTATTGCAACTCGTCCAACCTGATACTCACCATCATCATTAAGGAAAAAACGAAGTGTTCCTATTGCTTCTAAATTATCTAAATCAGAGGATCTCTCAGATGCTTTATGACCTGACTGACGCGCTTCTAATTTTAAATCATGCTCAATTTTTGATGCATCAACCCCTTCCTTCTCCCGCATACGGTAGAGTAATAGGTGCCATGATTGGCAATCCATCGCATCATAATCGATCTCAGCAGGAAATCCTTGCTCTTGTGTAAAGACCTGATCACGGACAGCTAGCGCATCCTTAAATGCTGCTACTCGATCCCCTTTAATCCAGATAAATTTCATAGATAAACCTCTCCATAACAATCCGTTTATCCTATCAAATATGGGCATTTTTTGCAGTTAAAATAGGAATAGAATAGGAATAGAGAACAAAGTTGTTATAATTACGCTTATCATCTATTTTGTTGAGCTCAATGACTTGATTATTGAGCTTTAAAGATTAATCACTACTAACAAATGAGGCAAAGAAAATTATGAGTTTTGCAAAAGTTCCAGCAGCAAATGATATCGCTAAAATTACAGAAGATTTCAACTGTATTATTGAGATTCCAGCAGAGTCAGCACCTGTTAAATATGAAGTAGATCATGAAACAGATCTTATCTGGGTTGATCGTTTTGTTGGAACAAATATGCGTTACCCTGCCAACTACGGTTTTATTCCTAACACATTGTGTGATGATGGCGATCCACTTGATGTGTTAGTGATCACCCCATTCCCATTAATCCATGGTGCAGTTGTTCGTTGTCGCCCCTTAGGTGTTCTCAATATGACTGACGAATCAGGTGGCGATGCAAAATTAATTGCAGTACCAATCAGCAAGCTCTGCCCAATGTACGATCATATTGAAGATATTAAAGATCTTCCTAAACTCCTCGTTGATCAAATTGAGTTTTTCTTCCAAAACTACAAAGGTCTTGAGAGTGGTAAATGGGTTAAATTAGATGGCTATAGCGATAAAGCAGCAGCA
Source organism: Ignatzschineria cameli (assembly GCF_003121895.1). Taxonomy (GTDB): domain Bacteria; phylum Pseudomonadota; class Gammaproteobacteria; order Cardiobacteriales; family Wohlfahrtiimonadaceae; genus Ignatzschineria; species Ignatzschineria cameli. The sequence continues at coordinate 122,429 of NZ_QEWW01000001.1, read as the reverse complement.
CAAAAAGAGATTGAAAACTCTCTAAAACTCTTCAATGAGAAACAATAATCGATTGAGAATCGCTAAGCTTAGCAGTGACCGATAACAATCAATAGCAGTAAAGATTTATAGGATCTAACGAGCTATAAAAAAGTGATAAAAAAACGATAAAAATTAAAAAACCAAAAGAAGGAGCAATCAGTAATTTTGATTGCTCCTTCTTTTATCATTGCGACTAACTCGACAAAACTTCCTTGAACTCTTCTTTTGATTCTTTTTTTGATTCAATTAAAACATCATACTTCGTTCTATCATTATCATGTAATTAACGAAGCTCAATATGATAGATTACAACTGTTGAAAAAGCGCCCCCTCTTAATGGTTTATCAGGGTTTTTTCTCAAAGTCGCTTCAATAAGTAAATTCAAAAATTCTTTCGGCTTCAATTCTCCAAAGCGCATTGGTGTATTTAATTTAATTTTACCAAAGCCCGAATGTATCTCTTCAAGAGAAAGAATAGTGCCATTATCTAGATAAATTTCGTCATTTAGTACAGGATCAGTTGCTTTAAATGTAATGATAGGGTACAGATTATAGGTACACGTATCTTCACTTGACCGAGCAACTCTAAAGAAAAATTTATTTTTAACGCTCCCTTCTAAATCTTCCCGATTAAGTGTTCCAAAATCAACTTGTGAAGGCACGATAATTAATGGCCCAGGGGTCACGCAAGGATCAGGGAATTTATCAAAAGTAGTCACTAGATTAACGACATAGGGTGCATAACGCTCTGATGAAGGGAGTGTAGAGCCCTTTTCCGATATAGAAAAAAGAGGCAAATAGAGAGGTCTTACTGGTTTTGGGTTCTCTGGGATGGTACCCGCTTCAAGTATTTTTTCACTAAGAGATATCTTGACTGAAATATCATGAAACCGTCCCTCCCCTAATGCAGGAAAATAAATTGGATTCAAATAGCTTTCTCTTACAGCAAATACATTTATATAGCCTGTTGATTGCTGTCTATCACCTAAATTAGTTATTGTCAATGTAATATCATATTTCTTTCTTAGAGGCTGATACTGCTCCAAATCAACATTAAAGTGATAAATACCATTTCCCCACCCCCCTATATATAATCCACTTTCAACATCAGCTCTACACCGAAGTTTAAATTCAAAAACTTGAGAAGGAGCTACTTCATTTAAAGGGAAGTTAGTTTCAAAATAGCGAGGTCCACCCATACCTGTGTCTTCCGCAATACAGAGTGGATTTCTCCAATCAATATTTTGAGTATATCCTTCTTGACCCAAACATATCCCTAACAATAAAAACAGAAAAAACTTTCTACATAGACTTATATTCACAAGAGATCTCCCTATGTAATTGACTTGCCTTTTATTTATTAATTTCTTTAATCATTGCTCTGTTAGAAAATTAATCATTGACCTAAACAGATAACTCATTGTTGTATTAATATAAATTTAGTCAAAAAAATCATATGTGGTGATTAATTAATGTTTTTATTTACGTAGAAAGTTGAAGAATATCTTTCAAATAATAGATAAGATCTCAATGAGCACTTATCTAAAACGATATATAACTAAATCTGTTATTAAGAATCAAGAATTAATAATATTCCATTAAATAGATAACTGTTGAAGAAAAAGGGCCGGATTTAATGTTTTTTCCCTTATTTCCTTTTTTTAATTCAACACTAATCGTCTTCTTTAATTTATTATTACTAACACGCCCTAGATCATATGCTTTTGCCATCGGTATTGTCCGATTGCTACTAGTATCTTTAAAGGTCATCATCAAACCATTTTCTAAATAAATATTATTATTCTCATAATAATCCTGGGGAATAAATGTCACCCGAGGAGATGATAAGATACCACTACAACTCCCACTATTACGCGTTAAGCTGATGTCAAAAGAACGAGAAACGACTTTCCCTGCTTCAATCTCATTTTTACTCAGGTTGCCAAAATCAATGGCATCTGTAGAAATGATAGTTTTATAGGCATCTATTAAACAGGGCTCATCCCTCATAAAAAAATTAGGATATATTGATGCCGCTGCTATATGCTCTCCCCTACCATTTTTGAGTGATGTAAAATAGGTATAGTCCATAATTTCCCAACTATAATTATCTTTATAAAAATTAGAATAAAAATAGAGTGGTTCTATTTGCATACGAACAACGACTTTTGCCGGAGTATAAGCTGTACCTGTATAGGTATAATTGCCCCCCCCAATAATTTTTTTATTCATAATATCGTAGCTCCCTCTCATTACTGCCCCACCAGTACCTCCTATTGGAGTCACCGTGATATGGACCATGGATGATACTCTGGACGGTCGAACTTCCCGCCAAAACTGATCAACTTTGTCCATTTGCCACGGAGTATAAGCAGATAACATCATTACGGTGATATTCCCTGGACATGAGACCGTATAAGTCATGATAGGATTAGCAAAATTCAAAATCTTATTTTGAGTCAACTCAGGAAGAATCATTCCTGTTGATGGGCCAACCTTCGGAAATCCCCACGGGGTTGAATAGTTAGTAATCTGGCATCCCGCTCTCTCACCAGATGAACCTTGTCCAAAGACTACAGAAATAACCGATATAAAAAATAAAATAGCACTACAGATTTTTGAAAAAATTTTCATATCATACCCTTTTGTCAACAGAGAATAACTCTTTATCTTTTATAATAATTTTCCTAATATGTTTTATTTATATGAATTAGATAATAAACCCTATCAAAAACAGTGAATTAATACCATATCGTTAAAGTAAAATATGACCTCCATAGCATGAAAATAAAAATTATTTATAATGCCTATAAACCTCATTATCTGACGATTACCAAGGAAAACCCTCATTATCTATTTAGATAATAAGGCAGATATTAACTTAAGATTTTCAACTGTTAAAACCTTTACTGAAATTCCTATTTGCTATAGCCTACTCTCCCATCAATCATCGATACTCAACATGATAGATAACAGTCGTTGAAAAAGGTCCTCCTTTCAATGACTTATTAGGGTTTTTTCTTAATTTTGCCTCTATACTTAAAAGAACTAGATCTTCTAAATTCAATTTACCTAATCGTATTGGAGTATTAAACTGCAATTTCCCAAGGTCACCACCGCCGTGAGGGGAGTGTAATACAGCATCAAGTGATAACAGAGTTCCATTAGAGAGTTGAATTTCATTATTAAGAATAGGCTCCGTCGCCTTAAATGTAATAATTGGATAAAGTGGCTGTTGGCAATGGTCATCGATGGATCTTACTAATCTCATTGAAAACCGCTCACTAACAACTTCCTCTAACATCTCTTTATTTAATGTTCCGAAATCAATGTCTTGTGGAGCCCTGATATTCAGCCCAGGAGTAACGCAGGGATCCGGGTCATTTTCCATCCCCATGGTAACGATAACATTGTAAGGAGCATAAGTTGGTCGAGTACTCTTTTCAAATACATTTAAAATGGGGAGATAAAGCGGACTAATGGGTTTAGGGTTCTCAGGAAAGTAAGTCGCGTAAAAAACCTTAACAGAAAGCCCTATGGTTACATCAATTTCATGATACTTACCCGCACCTAACGGAGGTAAATCGATAGGTTGTCCCTGCTCACTCGCTTCCATTTTAAAAAAGTTTAAGGAGTTAAAAAAGCTACCATATAACGTTTTCACTTCGCTATATATCATAAACCCTTGGTCATCAGGACGGTATTGTTGTAAATCCTTTACAAGTTGAATCGCTTGGGGGGTACCACTATTATCAGGCTCAACTCTAATGGGCACATCTGCCCGACAACGAAGTTTAAACTTTACATATTGCGGATCACCAAAATCTTCATATATTGGAAAGGTCGTCTCAATATAACGAGGCCCGCCTAAGCCTGTATCACTTGCGATACAAAGAGGATTATTCCAATTATTCGACTGTGCCAATGAATAATTAAAAATAATATATAGCCCTCCCATTAAGCATGGTAAAAAAATACGCCAACTTTGTGAAATATCCATTAGAGAGTACCTATTAAACTTGAAAGTTATAGAATCAAAAAACTATCTTGACCCTGTTCAGCAGGTCAAGATAGATTAGACTCTATTAGCTAAATTAAAATTACCATTAATTAGTTATTTGTTATCAACTGGCAACTACTACCGCACTGATAACTTTGTGATTCCGTACCACCATAATCATTGATAAAATAGATTGTCGGCGTATTGCCTAAAGTTTGGGCCACCGTGACACTCCCAAAAGGTTTCACAACAAGATCTTTTTCAATAATTTTCCCCTTTGGACCATTACTGACACCAAATATCACGATATGGTAAGGGGTTGGATTTTGCAGTGTGTAACTATTACCAGACTTTGCAACTTGTAGCTCTTTTAACCAACCATTATCTTTATATTGTGGTAATCCTTTAGGACGATAGAAGAGCTTTACCTTTGATTGAATAACAATATTGACCTGATTCTCAGCATCCGCTTTAGGAGGAACTCCCAAAACATTAAAAAAGAGCATCGACTCGCGATCTTCAGGAAGATTATTTTGACCCGCTAAAGAGATTTTTACCTGCTTCTCTTGTCCAGGATTAATTCTTTGCAAAATAGGGAGTGCTACTAAAGGCGATTCAATCTTGTTTCCTGCTTCATCCTCTATCCATGATTGCGCTAAATAAGGTTCATTTTTATTAGTATTTGAGACCACAATTGACTGAGAACTTGATTGCCCACGATCAAAAATAACTCGGGTCCGATCTAAGGTCAATTGAGCATAAGAGATATTAAGTAGTGCTACCGTTAAAATAAAGAGTCGTTTCATGTAAGATTACTCCTAGTGACAAATAATATTCGTTAAATCGTTAGAATCTGTTGATCGAATCGGTAGTGTACAGGATTGATCTCTTCCCCACTTCACAACAAACTCCGCTTTTTTATTAAGACCTGTGAGATAAGTCCGACCTTGATCGGCAACCATTCCTACCTCAGAGCCTTTCCCATTTTCTCGATAGACGATGGCCCCAAATGGCGGGTGGGATCCATCAGGAAGTGTAATCGTTACTAACGCTTTTTCCCCACTAATCGCATTTGCCGATCGATATGCAATCGCCCCTTTAGTCGGCGCAACTTCCATCACCCCATCTTGAATCTCAACATTGTTGGGCAGATTATCATTATCGATGAGATATGTGGAACGATAGTAGTTTGAAATATTACTAATACCGGCTAGACCAAAAATATTGGATTTACTACTATTTCCTTGCATTTCTACCCCTGGAACACCGGCATCAATAATCAAACGTGAGCCCTCTTCAAAAACATAAGGATGAGTTGCTAAACCATGCTCTGTTAATGTTAAAGAACCACTAAACCCTGCAGTAACATTTTGCTGATCTGAGGCATAACTTACAGAGCCATTAAAGTTACCAAAACTTAGTGTTGTATTGTAAGAAGCGCTTAATGCGTAATCGACTGAACCACTCAGGTCATGTTTGTGGTTCATTGCGGCACCTAAAGAGTAGTTACCGCCCATCCCTTCACTATAAAATACTGCTTGTTGTGAGACATTTTTACGACTTCTCTCATAACGAGCATTATATGAGAGACGAGATTTTCTATCTTCCAAAGGAATAGAGACATACACCCCAACTAGATCATCTTTCGCCCCATAGTTGCTCTTATTATGGGTAAAGTTAAGGGAAACCGATGAGTTTTGGAACCAGCCTCTTTCAATCGTCTTATAGAATGAAAGGTTATAGTAAGAATTACTCTCCTGATTCCAATAGGTCGATTTTGAAGCGGTTGCTGCCACACTTATATTCCACTGCGGGACATATTGTGACACACTTAGAGAGAAACGGTTTTTCTCTAAATAGATCCGATTATCTCTTCCTGTTTTCATATCTACATAGTTACTCAAGGTTGTGTAATCTCGACTTGAGAAGCGATAACCTACAATATTAAGCGAGGTATTTTCACCAAAACGTTTTGCATAATTAAAACGGTAGCTCTGTCCCGTTAAACGGCGACCTGGATTCGCTTTATTCTCTGATTTAGTGATATCAAAGGAGAGTGCTCCCACTATTCCAAGATTAAGTCCTAAGCCTGCATTGTAAGCAACGTACTCATTATTTGTGGTATAGGTTAACCCACCAATCAGAGAGATCATATCGGTCAAACCGTAGGATCCATCCGCTGATGCAAATTTCACATCAATCTTATGCGAATTATTTTGTGGCGCTAATTTACCGGCGTTAAGATTGTAGCGTAATGCCCCTTTTCGCGTTAAGTAAGGTACATGCGCTATCTCGACCTGAAACTCATTGATCGAGCCATCGCTCTCTTCCACCGTAACATCAACAGTTCCACTCAAATAGGAGGGGAGATTGGCAATTGCAAAAGGTCCTGGGGGAACTTGCACCTGCTTAATGATATTGCCATATTGTCTTACCGTTACAACGGCATTTGAGGTTGCTGTCCCGGTCACTTGAGGTGCATAACCTTGTAAATAGTTAGGCATCATGCTCTCTTCAGTATAGAGAGAAACCCCCTTAAAACGCACAGAACTAAAGAGATTTGAGCGAGAGTAGAGCTCTCCTGCATAAAGGTGTGCATTAAGAGCGCCTATATCAGTAAATCCATAGGTTTGGGTTCGCTCAAACTTCTTCACATTATTAGGGCTATATTGATAGTTGGTTCTAAAACGAAATCTTCCGAGATTAAAACCGATTACACCATAACTTGAGAAGTGATTACTACTATAGTGTCCACCATCACTTCCCTTATAACGATTATAAGTTTTGAGTAAGTTGTAATCTAAAAACAGACCACTAATACCATAATCACGCTGATTTGGTGGAACCCAATAGGGATCGAAGTCCACCAAATAAGCATGAGGCATACGAATCTTAATCTTTTGTTCTCTATCATCAAACTCTGCCGCAATTGCAGAATCATACTGCTCTAATCCATAGCACTCACCCGCATCAGTACTATTGACTAACGTTTTTTTAGCCCCTACACGGAGCTCTTTGCTAATAGGAAGAGATGTTAACAGCTCATCGGTATAACAGATATAACTCTGCCCTTCCTCGCTATAGAGATAGACAGGATAGTTATAGAAAATATTTTGCTCATTGATCACAATATCAGCAAGATATTTACCCGTAAATTGATCATTACTCCCCGCAAAGGCAGAAAGATCAACATTCTCAAACCCTAAAGATTCTAAAATCTTATTGTCAAATTCAAATGCATAACTGATAGGTGATAGTAGAGCACCGATAAGAATTAGGGTTCCCCCTCTTTTCACAGCAGCTTTCATTAAAGGTTTCATTACTCAGTAACTCTTTCTAGGATGATTATCTAGGATTAGGATGATGATAGAGAGATGGTTGATAGGAGAAACTTTCCCATCAAAATAATTATCTTGAATCTATTTATTGAATCTATTTATAAATTCATTAACAGCACTTTTTGATTTAAGTTTTAAATAAATTTTAAACAAAACAGTTAACTTGCAAAGTACATCGTCACCACCGCTCAATTGATTCAAAAGTAGGTACCCCTCAATAAGTTTAGAGGGATACCTATCCTTTATTGCATAGAAATTAAAGTACTAATAAACCACTAAAGTGACTAACCTTAATTTCTAAGTTTTTGCTAGAGCGACTTATTTATAGCTTGCAACAAATGATACTGTTGTTTCGACAGAGCCAGCAGTTACTTCAGCATCACCTGCCATACGACCACGCACCTGATATGTGGCAGTACCATTTACTTTATCGATATTAGCAATTATCGGAGTTGTAACACCAGCAGGAGAGATTGGTTTAATACCATCTTTACCCCCAATTTCTACTTCGATACCAACCCCTTTTGCTTTACCATTATTAGCCCAAAGATCATCTCCAAAAGAGGCTTTTGCACCTGGGTTTATAGTAATAGAGACTGACTGAAGCCCTTCACCTTCCTTAGCTTCTAAATTACAATTTATAAATTTAACTTCTCCTGTAGTCCAACCACTGAAGGCATTTTTAAGAGATGCTTTAGGCATTGATCCAAGATTAATGTTTGCAGAGTTGCCCGCAACAATTTCACAACCTTTTTCTGTCACTGTTCCGGTGAACTTAATTTGGCCATCTGAACCTGCAGTTTGTGCAAATGCTGCTGTCGATAAAGATAATGCCGCCACTAATGCTAATGATAATTTTTTCATAGTTTTCACAACCTTTTTAATTCAATTTCTATTTAACAATTTGTTCAATATTAAAAAGAAGGAGGTGAAATCCTAAGAGTTCCTCTCCTCAATGTCCTCAATCTGACAAGCAGAAAAGATGACAGGGAGAAACCTAACATAAAAAATATTTTAAAGTAAAGTGACGCGCTCATGCCCTTAATCTTGTCTGATGAATAAATCGCAAGATAATTATGGAAGTAAATATTCGATAACCCTTAACAAAGCCGGCAAATAAGCGGAAGAGGAAAAATATAAAAAATAGGGAATTTTAAAGCTATTATTTTTTAATAGGTATTCCACCTTAAAATTTTGATCAATATTTATTCAAAACTAAGGGAAAAAATCACATAAATAAACATTATTTAATGTAAATTATTGTATATTGGTATTTTCAAACATAAAATTTTTATTTTAATAATTTTAACAATGTAAATATCATAAGCTTTTATTGACGCTGTTCGCATCTATCCATCACTCTTCTTGAACCTAGATCAATATCGTATATACAGCAAATTGAGAAGATAAATAGAGATAAAGATCAAGATATTAACAATATATACCATACAGATAGATCCTGACTCAAGGCGTTAAAGAAACAAGCGATTTAAAGATAATTTTTCTAAATTATCTTTAAAAAATATAGATATATCAGAACTAAAAATATCCAAATAACAGAGAAATATAGAGGAAATAATAAAAAGTTAACAAAAAATAACATTATTTTATATTGGTTATTTATGTGTTAATTATTGATAGATTATTAATAAATACTCTATTGCTTGTCTATTACTGACCTATTACTGACCTATTACTGACCTATTACTTATCCCTTAACTACAAGCAATTAGTTAGAATGACAACCAGGGTCTTATCCCCCTTCAAAAGAATAAGATCTCCTCCTCCGATCTCTTTTTTTTTAAACAATAAAAAAGCCTAGTCAAAAAATGACCAGGCTCATGAAGATAGAATAGTAGGGACTTTAAAACATTTAATTATATAAATTCCTTACATCTATTAAATCTTTTAAATATCTACTTGTAATAGTAGATTTATAGCATCCTCTATCGAAGACTCAACCATCAATTAATTGACTTAACGATTTTTAAAGAATGTGACCAGACGCATCCCAACGAGCATTGCGATCACAAAGATGATTCCTTCCCACATTCCACGCCCAAGGAGTACTAGTGCTGGTGCCGGACAGATCCCAACTAATCCCCAACCGATACCAAAGATCAATCCCCCTAAGATAAGATCTTTATTAATCTTGCTATTTTTAGGAAAATTGAGCGGATCGCCCGTTAATGTTTTGTCTCGTCTTCGAGCAATAAAGACACCGAGAAAAGAGATCAATAACGCGCCAACCATAACCCATAAAAGCGCAGGATTCCAATCCCCAAAAGGATCTAAAAAACCTTGAACAACTGCAGGATCAGCCATACCTGAGTAGAGAAGCCCTAAACCAAAAAGCAATCCTGAGGCAAACGAAATAATCAACTTCATCTTAACCTCCCATCATCAGATGTTTTAGGACAAAAACGGTAACGCCACCTGCCACCATAAAGAGCACCGTAATAATAAGGGAGCCCGGAGCAAATCGCGAGATACCACAGATACTATGGCCACTTGTACAACCTGATCCCATCGCAGATCCTACCCCGACCAGAAGGCCTGCGGCGATCAGAAGAGGTATTGAAGAGGTGACAGAAACCGTTGGAAGTGACCCCGCAATTAGATAATAAATTCCGGGAGAGATAAGTAAGCCAACCACAAAGAGAACGCGCCAAGCTGTAATACCTTGACGCGTTAAAAGATTACTTACAATACCACTCACCCCCATAATCCGCCCTAACCCAATTAGGAAGAGAACAGCGGCACACCCAATGAGCAATCCCCCAAGAAGCGCCGGAAGCGAAAAGAATGTCATAATATTGATTACTCCTTAAATTCTTTAGCACAAAATAGATCGTAAATACAGTGTAAGAGTGTAATCACTTTTGGATCATCAACAGAGTAGTAGATCCACTTTCCATCACGGCGCGTCTTGACTAAATTATCTTCACGCAAAACACCGAGCTGTTGTGAAAGCGTTGGTTGCTGAATACCGGTTAACTCTTCGAGAGCAGAGACAGAAAACTCCCCTTTACTCAAATGACAGAGCAGCAGTAGCCGATCCTCATTGCCAAATTTTTTTAAAAAAGCGGTCGCTTCCGTTGCGCCTTCACGCATCTCTTGAATATTCATCTTTCCCCCTAGAAACTAACTATATTAAAAATTCAATCATTGCACCGAAATCTGCATCCAAAATCGATTACAACAATCATTATACCTACTAATAATATATTTAAAAACTAATTCTATAGCTTTAAACAACAGAAAAGAGCGCTACTTTCTCTCTCCACTTGAAGGTAGCACTCCTTTAAACTTAATCTCGACTCCTTCTGCTTACGCTAACAGAGTGTTATCAATCGAGTCTCATCACTCATTGTGCCGGCAGAGTAGATACAAATTGGCTCGATCAATTGAGATGATCACCCTTATAATCCATCACTATTAGCCACAACAATATTTACTTATTTAAAGTAAATTGCTCGCTTTATCTACGCCTCTCCTCTCTCTAGCAATGGAAGATAATCACCATATCCTTCCTCAACCATCTTCTCTTTAGGAATAAAACGCAAAGCTGCCGAATTGATACAATATCGCATCCCTCCAAGCGCTTTAGGTCCATCTGCAAAGAGATGTCCTAAATGGGAATCAGCACTACGACTTCTCACCTCAGTTCTATGATAACCGTAAGAGTGATCATCATGCTCTGTAATTTCTTCTGCCTCAATCGGGCGCGAGAATGCCGGCCATCCACAGCCTGCATCAAACTTATCACAAGAAGCGAAAAGAGGCTCACCTGAGACAATATCAACATAGATACCTTCTTCAAAATGCTGATCATACTCATTTTGGAAGGGAGGCTCTGTCCCATTCTCTTGTGTCACAAAATATTGCATCGAAGTTAACCGACTCTTTAAAGAGGCTTTCTCCGCTTCTGATAATATATGCCGCTTTGTTACACCCTCTTTTATCTCACTCACTGTCTCTTCTCCCCTACCGTTTAAACTATTACTAGAGAGCACTTCTATGATGGGTTCTCCCTACTATCCCTCTAATTTATCACTTTTTTACAGAAAAGTGTCACTGACGCTGCTGAAATTATGACCGCTTTCTCAACTTCTCCTCTAAAAGGGGACTCCTAATAACATACTAAACTGATATGCTTTAGAGGGAGTGTCGGTTAAAATTACTCTCTCCTCTCAAAAAAGTAAAGCTTCTGCCTAAAAAAATATTATCGCGCCTCTAATTCTCTATTTATGCATTGCTTACGCAGTGGTAGAATAAGCATCTCTTTCTATTAGATAAAGTGACAATATACTTATGTTAATCATTGATGTTAGAACTCCCGAAGAGTTCAATGCCGGGCACCTCAAAGGGGCTATCTTAATTGAGTATCAAAATATATTAAATGAAATTGAGCAATATGTAGATTCTAAGGAGAAGGAGATCGGTCTCTACTGCGCCGCTGGCGTTCGATCTGAGTTTGCGACACAAGCCCTTCTTCATCATGGTTATCATCAAGCTGTGAACTTAGGGAGCTTCTCCGCACTGTGGCAACAATATCCACAATTACGTGATGAGTAAATATCAGATTGAAGATCTAATTATCTACTGTATCGTTAACATCCGTTAAAGATTCATTAAAAGATTCCATTAAAAGATTCATTTCGATTATTTCCAATCGATTATTTGCAATCACTAATAAACAATCACTAATAAAAAATCGCTAATAGCGACTAACGATTATCAACAATTAACATGAGAGATAACGTGAAAGATAACGTGACGTTACTTTTCCCAAGATCCCTTCTCGCATAGGAGCACATTCAACCGTATGAGTATATTTATTACCATCTTTGTTATTATTTTGCTTATTGCACTTGCGAGTACCCTGCATAAGCTGATCCCTTTCCAATTTCCACTCCCCTTTATTCAGATCCTTTTAGGAGCGATTGTCTCCTGGCCTCATGATGGGTTTCATGTCACTTTCGATCCTGAGCTCTTTATGTTGCTCTTTATTCCGCCTCTTCTCTTTGAAGATGGCCGAAAGATGCCATTAAAAGATTTTATTAGCTCAGGGCGAGAGATTGCCAGCCTTGCCCTAGTTCTCGTTTTTGTAACCGTTGCGGGTTTAGGCTATCTGATCTACTACTTTATGCCGGAGATGTCACTTCCTGTTGCCTTCGCTTTAGCAGCTGTTCTCTCTCCGACAGATGCGGTTGCGCTCTCAAGTATTGTTGGAAAAGGTCGTCTTTCACACCGTTTAATGCGAGTCTTAGAAGGGGAAGCATTGATGAATGATGCCTCAGCACTGGTCTCTCTTAAATTTGCTATTGCTGTTGCTTTAGGAGTTGCGGCACTTACAACTACTGAAGATTATGCTCTCTTGAGCTTAACTTTCCTAAAGATGGCTGTCGGTGGGGTAATTGTAGGAATCGCCTTCTCTTGGGTCTACATTAAGCTGATCTTCTATATTGGCAAGTTACAAGGAGATGATGTCGGCTCACAGATGATCCTTCTGATGCTCCTCCCCTTTGGCGCCTATGCGATTGCAGAACTACTCGATTTGTCGGGGATTCTCTCTGCTGTAACAGCTGGGATGACAGTAAGCTTCTCTAAATTCTTCCAAACAACGCCGGTACAGATGCGACTACGGGCAAATAGTATCTGGGGATTGATCGAGTACCTCCTCAATGGTGCTGTCTTCTTAATGTTGGGATTACAGATTCCCAGCATCTTCCAAGAGACTTACCTCGATGCTTTAGTCGATCCATCGACCACATTTACGACATTAATCGGTGATATCGTTCTTATCTACTTTGCATTGATGCTATTACGCTTTCTCTGGTTGCTCTTGCTCCGTTACACAAGCCCCATCACGCCTTTTAAGAAGCCGATGGTCTTTGCCACAATGAGTTTTAAAGAGCTCCTTATTCTCACTTTTTCGGGAGTCCGTGGGACCGTAACATTGGCAGCTGCCCTCTCTATTCCGCTCTTTATCTCCACCAATCCTGATATTCCCTTCCCTGCGCGTTATCAGGTAATCTTCTTGGCAGCGGGGATTATTATTATGTCTCTTATCACGGCAGCTTTGGTCTTACCTCTGCTATTAAGAAAAAAACGGGGAGCAACAGAGCCCATTGCTGTTGAGAGCATTCATGAAGAACATGAGGTGCGTGCAGAGATTGCAAATGCAGCCATTGAAGCAGTAGAGAAGACCGCAGAGATACTCAATGCAGAGCAACCTTCTGAAGAAGAGAGTGAGCGACAGCTCTTTATTCGCCAGATTAGCAATCATGTCATTAGCGAAATTGAGCAGGTCAACCATATGATACAGAAAACCGAAGAGAGTGATGCCATTGAGGTCCATATTCGTCTCTCTGCTGTTCGGGCAGAACGCCGAAAACTCTATGAGCTTAACTCGAAGAAACGTATCAGCCCTGAGCTCTACGCAAAACTCCTCTATGAGATCGATTTAGCGGAGACCTTAATCTTAGGTCGCTCGCCGATTCATCCCAATTAGAGCCATCTTCAATTAGATCTACCACGATCATCTAATGGATCATAAAAGGGAATCTTTAATGATCCATTAGTGATCATTAGTGATCATTAGTGATCCCTAAATAGAAGAGAATTAAACAGAACATATAGCGGGACAGTATCCCGCTATTTTTATATCTCTCAATAGCCGAAAGTCCCCATCTAGTTGAAAGTCAACATCCACTGAATCTAGTCTGTCTCTCTTGCCCTCTTTTCTCCTCTCTCAACCAATCACGTTTCAAAAACTCAAGACAAGAAAAAGGCCCCTTGGGACAAAGTCATTGTCGGGGCCTCTTTTAGGGATGCAACTGTAATATGGGGTGATCTTGTCTCATTTCAAGAGATCTTCTTCAATAATCAAGAGAATCATGATCTAGAGCAAGATTGCCCCTACGCTTTAATAACGCGCATCTTTAGGTTTTTTACCATTTGGCCAGTCATTGACCTTCCCTTCAAAATCAGGACGGGGAAGATGGGTAAAGTATTCAGAGACATCTACCGCTTCTTGATCAGTTAAGACACCTCCCTGCCCCCATGCGCCATCAAAGCTAACCGCCATCGGCATATTATATTTTACAAACTGCGCCGCTTTGTAGGTTCTTGCCATACCAGCCCCAATATTGAAAGATTCAGGTCCCCAAAGTGGTGGAAAGATCACATTTCCTCGCTTATCTTTTAAGCCCTCACCTTGATCACCATGACAAGTTGCACATTGAGCCTCATAGATCGCCTGTCCTCTGATAGGATCAGGTACTAAGCTCTCATCAACAGGACCAGAGTTGACAAGCGCAACTTTTGCATCGGCAGGTTGACTTGCACTTAACCAAGTCATATAAGCGATCATCGCCTTCATCTCTTTCGATTCAGGATCGAGGGGCTTTCCATTCATTGAACGTTGGAAACAACCATTAATTCGCCCCTCTAAGGAGACCATCTTTCCTGCACGTGGCATCACCTTAGGATATTGATGCGCTGTTGTTAAGTATGGCGCGCCATATTGCGCTTTACCTTCCGCAATGTGACAACTATTACAGTTCATCGTTGCGCCCACATTATCAGGAAGAAGACGCTTAGTCTCATTGAGCAATACCTTACCGTAGAGGATCTCTTTTGCATTGGGCTCTTTTAAGATCTCAAGATCGGAAGGAACGGTATACCAGCCTAAATCCTCCCCATTTTGGTCTGTCATTGGAAAACGCTCCGGATCAGCTTCTGTTAAATTCGCAGCAATTGCGATAGCACCCATGCCGGCAATCGATCCTCCTAAAATAAAGGCTAAAATCGATTTTCTCCACGCTTTTCGGTCTCTCGCTTTTTGGTCTCTCTTTCTCTTACTCTTCATCGGCATACCTTCCCTTACTTCCATTTCGCTCTTTTTATCTAACCATTGTGATTGATCTATCCACTCTCTACTTGCAGGTGTCATCATCGTGATCTCTGTCGTTACAAGGTTGTGATCAATTCCCCTATTCCCCACTAAAGTGACTGAGGGACTTCTCTTCTGATCGATCTTCATCATCCTCTCCTCTCTTAGTTTAGGGTGATATTAGGGGCTTTATGCCGTAAGAACTCTCGAATCTCTGCAACATCTTTCGCCTCAATCTCAGGCGCAGTATTATTCCAACTATTGCGAATAAAGTTAACAATAATCGCCACTTCATCATCGCTTAAATGGTTAAATGCAGGCATTGTAAATGCCATTCGATCTGCCGGAGTTGCGGCCATCTTACCCCCTTCGAGGGTTACCTGAATAACGGATTGAGCATTATTGGCAATCACCGCACTATTTAAGTTTAATGCCGGGAAAATACGAGGAACACCATCACCATCGGCACGATGACAGGTATAACAATGTTCTACATAGAGAATTGCACCAGGATCACTATATTGACCAGAGAGTAGAAGATCCGTTGTGGTATCCTCTTTTTCAGGAAGATTTAAGATCTTATTAGGCGCCGGCGATAAGCTCTTTAGATAAGCTGCTGTTGCGGCAAGGTCTTGATCGCTCCAATATTGAGAACTATGTTCAATCACATCTGCCATCGCACCAAAAGCGATAATTCTGTCAGTTCGCCCTGTCTTTAAGAACTCCACTAAATCTTCCTGACTCCACATCTTCAAGCCCTGCGCTTCCCCACGAAGACTCTTTGCACGCCAGCCATCAATCAATGCGCCTGAGAGAAAAAGATCTGAATCATTAGAGAGTGCCACCTCTTGATAGGCAATGCCTCGCGGCGTATGACACGCACCACAATGGCCAGGTCCTTCCACCAAGTAAGCACCATGATTTTCTAGATCGCTCAATGCTGGATCAGGCTTAAATTCACGTGATGGAGAGAAGAAGAGCTGCCAATAAGCAACTGGCCAACGCATACTCATAAACCATGGGAATGTTGTTGGCGCATTAGACTTTAATACTGGTTGAACTCCCATCATAAAATAGGCATACATCGCTTCCATATCCTCATCCGGCATAATGGCATAAGAGGTATAAGGCATTGCCGGATAGAGGGGCGCATCATCTTGACGCACACCATGTTTAACTGCATTGGTAAACTCTTCTAAAGAGTAACTACCGATACCGGTTTCAAGATCGGGAGTAATATTGGTAGAGTAGATCGCACCGAAAGGTGTCTGCATTGCAAGTCCTCCAGCATACTCTGGCTCCCCCGGTACACTGTGACAAGCGGCACAGTCTGAGAGCCTTGCCACATACTCACCGCGCGTGATTAAGGCTTCATCATAAGCGATCTTTGCGCTATCTGCCGGCATCTCCGCTTTACGGGAATGGGTTAAAAATGTGGACCCAGCATAGGCGCCTAAAAACCCTACTACGCCTATAATCACCAGACTACCTATCAGCTTCTTCATACTTGCACCCCGCTACTTTTAATTTTTGTCAATCAATTTTCAAATTCTTTTGTTATCCGATCGCCGGAAAATACCACTCTTATTTATTCTTTTTACTTATGACCTATTTATTCTGATGAGGGCATCTTCATTTTAAGTTCTCTTTTTAAATTCTCTTTTTAAATTCTCTTTAAAAGATCGCTATCGATTCTCTACTATCTTTTGATACTTAAAATCACTGACTCAGCGCTAACTTATTAGCTTCTCAGTCTACTGCTCACCCAATTCGAGAGGAAGCTATCCATTAGAGCGATTGACTTATGGGGATTTATCTGATCTAAAAATTGCAATTTTTCACTTTATCAATATTACCAATAGGTTAAGAAGGATTGATCTTAGCGAAATCCGCTATTTTTCATACACTGGGACAATTTTAAAATAAATAACAATTTGCATCTCATATGACATCCATCAAATAAAACATTCATCAAATAAAGAGATGGAAAGAAAAGGGATCTAATTTAGGCTTTGATAAAAATAGAGACCTTCAATAGTCTTTCAATAAAGATTGGCGCTTTAGATCGAACAAGGATCAATTAAGCCCGATATTGCTGCTAAAAAAATAGTCAAGAAGTAGGAACTTTAGATCGAAAAAAAGAGATAAAAAGAAGATTCTTGCAACCTTCGCAATTTTACCTATAAAATTTTTTTATCGCTCTTGAAAAGTATTGCCATTCGCTTGTAGCTCACATAGCATAGAATTTTTAAAACCAATCTCCATCGTTATTGCAATTTGATAGCGCATAATTTGATAACGCGTGATTTGATAGAGCATTCTTTCAATTATTTCAAAATATTACTAAAGAGGTGAAAGCGTTAACTCTCTATAACAAATCAACGCGCGGAGAGAGGATCAAAAAATAGCTGCAATTTTAAATTAGAGATTGTAACGCTAAAATCTTATATAAAAAAAGATCTACTATTAGATCTACTATTAGATCTAACATTACAACAGAGGAGAAGAGAGAGAGATGATCAATGTATGGATCGATGCGCAAGAGAGCGCTATGGTCAATTTTTTACAAACGTTAGTCAATATCGATAGTGGTTCCTATGATAAAGCCGGTGTAGATGCCGTTGCCGCAAAAATTATTGAACGCTACCGAGAATTAGGCTTTGAGATTGAGATCTTTACTAATGAAACATTAGGTAATAACTACCGCATCCGGCATCAAGATGTAGAAAATCCTGAAATTCTTATTTTAGCTCACCTTGATACTGTCTTTTCAAAAGGTACTGTTGCTGAACGCCCCTTCTCTATCGAGGGTGATCGCGCTTATGGTCCCGGCGTGATCGATATGAAGGCGAGTCATGTTCTAGTCTACTATGCCATCAGAGCACTCTATGAAGCGGGTAATGATCACTATAAAAATGTTGAGATCCTTCTCAACTGTGATGAAGAGATCGGCTCACATAGCTCAAGAGCTTTGATCGAATCTTCCGCAAAAGGGAAGAAAGCTGCCCTTGTGATGGAGCCTGCTAGAGCTAATGGCGCAATCGTGAGTGCGCGTCGCGGTGTGGGGACTTATCAGCTGAAGATTGAAGGAAAGGCCTCTCACTCCGGTATTGCACCTGAAGCGGGTATCAGTGCTATTCAAGAGCTATCCTATAAAATTCAAGCACTTCATGCGCTCTCACGCCATCAAGAGGGGCTCTCTGTGAATGTGGGAATTATCTCTGGCGGAACTTCTGTTAATACTGTTGCGCCTAATGCTTATGCCGAGATCGACGTGCGGATCTCTACCGAAGCGCAAGGAATTGAGATCGATCGCGCCGTGAAGGAGATCTGCAGTCAGCCCATCTTAGAAGGTATTCAATTAACACTGACCGGTGGTATTAATCGCCCTCCTATGGCAAAGACCGAAGAGAGTGCAAAATTGGTAGATCTTGTTTTAGCAGAAGCACAAGCACTTGGTTTAACGATCGAAGATATCGCTACCGGCGGGGGTTCTGATGCTTCCTTTACTGCTGGTGTAGGGATTCCTACCGTCGATGGTTTAGGTCCCGTGGGCGGACATCAACATAGTGATAAAGAGTATCTCGAATTGCCGACTTTGACAGAAAGAACAAAGCTCTTTGCCCATCTCTTAGCTAAACTTGGTTCATAAGGAGATTCTATGACGCAACCTATTAACAGAGAATCCCTTAACAATGGGGATCAAAAAGTAAAAAAGAAATTTCAATGGGCAATGCCAGATGCTTTTATCATTATCTTTGGCATTGTAATTCTCGCAGCGCTTGCAACCTACCTTATTCCAGCAGGCAGTTATGAGCGGGAAGTTGCCAACGGCATCAATCGTGTTGTACCTGGAAGTTTCCACGAAGTTGCTTCAAAACCAGCTTCATTGATGGATATCTTCTATGCTATTCCCATTGGTTTGAAACAATCGGCAAGTATTATCTTCTTAATCTTTATGATTGGTGGCGCTATTGCTATCTATGATAAGACGCGTGCGATCGACTCAGGGATCAATGCGCTGATTGTTAAGACAAAAGGAAACTACCGTATTCTTATCATTGCCGTAGGGTTAATCTTTGGTCTTCTCTCTTCACTAGGATTAGCCGCAAATGCGGTAATTGCCTTTATCCCTATCGGAATCGCCCTCTCGCGCTCGATGAAATTAGATGCAATTACCGGCGTAGCAGTGGTCTATTTAGGTTATTATGCCGGCAATGCGGTTGGTATCCTCGATCCTACCATTTTAGGGACTGCGCAGACATTGGCAGAAGTTCCGCTCTTCTCCGGCATTATCTTTCGTATTGTGCTCTTTGTAATTCTGATTAGCGTAACCATTCTCTACATTGTCTGGTATGCCAATCGCATTGCAAGAGCTCCCGAAAAGAGCTACATGGCTTCCTTAGCTACGGATAACCCCGATTATGAAGATCTTGAGGCGGAAGCAAAAAGTGAAGAGGAGAATCTAAAAGAGCCCTTTACTTGGAAGCAGAAGCTCAGCCTCTTTCTCTTTGTAGCATTCATCGGCCTCTTCCTCTATGGTGCGTTTCAATACAAATGGGGAGTCGATCACCTTTCAGCAATCTTTATTATGATGAGTATTGTTGTTGCCGCGATCTTTAGAATCAACCCCAATACCTATGTGAAGACCTTTATTAAAGGGGCTCAATCACTGGTCTATGGGGCGCTTGTAGTCGGTCTTGCACGAGCGGTCATTGTGATTTTAGATCAGGGAAATGTCCTCGATTCGATTGTTCAAGCAACATTAGTCCCTCTGCAACAGACATCTCACTATTGGGGCGCGCAGATGCTCTACTTCTTCAACCTGCTCTTCAACTTCCTTGTCACCTCAGGAACTGGCCAAGCATCGATCGTTATGCCAATTATGGTACCAATCCTTGATGTTTTAGATCTTACGCGCCAAACTGGCGTCTTAATTCTGAAGCTAGGTGATGGCTTTACCAATATCATTACCCCAACATCGGGCGTATTGATGGCGGTTCTTGCTGTGGGGAAAGTACCATGGACTCGCTGGGTGAAGTTTGTCTTCCCAATCCTCTTAATTTGGGTTGTTATTGGAATGATTGCAATCTGGATTGCAACCGCTATCAATTATGGACCGATCTAATAAAGTTAGTGCATTAAAGTTAGTACATTAAAGTTAGCTTATTAAAGTGATCTCATTACATTAATACTGATAAGCGTCTAAGGCTTTAGGCTATATAAAACTAAACCCCAAGAGAATCACACTTCATTTGTCGATTCCCTTGGGGTTTCTCTTTAGAACACTCCTCTCTAGAATTGCTCTATTTAGAGCTCATCTACTATTTAGAGACATTCTTCTCAAGCACTACCGACGTACTAAAATTTGCCCGGCTCAATCCTCTCTTTCGATATGCTTCTGCTGCCTGTACACAAGGATAATGATTGACGATTTCTCGCTCTAAACGATTGCGCTCCCCCCAACTTTTACCTGAATGTCTGATCTCTTCCACTAACGTTGTGCAATGGTTGTAACGCTCCATAAAGAGGGCGTCATCTTTCATCAATCGATCAACTACATGCTTATTCTGCTCTTGCCAACGCTCTTTCCAGACAGCACAGATCTGATACTCCCCTTTAGCGCTGCAATACTCCTCTTTTAATGCCTCTAAAGCAAGAATATCGAGTCCCGCTAAATCTTGATAGACTCGCGCTTCTCTTGCTTGCTGCCAAACATCACAAGCTGACCCACGCCGCTTATCTAAACCACAATAGATCGATTCTTTACGATTAAGATCGGCAAAACTCTCTTGAGATAGCTGCTCTTTTCCTTCAATCAAAGCATGTTCATAGAGCGATTTCCAAGCAACACAATGATAATTATCTCGATCTAAAAAGAGCTTCTGACACTCATCTTGCTTAAAGTATTCTGCAATCACCTCTTACCAATTTTTTCCTGAAAGTGATTGGGAAATACTCTTTTTAAGATCAGAAATTTCCTGCTCTCGCGCTGCTTGCTCAATGGCTCTTTGTCGCTCTTCCTCTGCCCGCTCCCGATCTCTTTCAAGTTGACTCTGCTTTCTCAAAGCGTTAAATGCCGCTTGGCACTCTTGATCCTCTTTTAATTTTAAGAGGGTCTTCTCATCATTGATGGTCGCTGCTTTAATGAGCGCTTGATCACAACTACTCGCTTTATCTGCCGCGATATCTAAATTTTTAAAGTAATACTCCTCATCCTTAGGGCTACAAGCTACGATTAGCAGTAATGCAATCCCCATGGTTACTCGTTTTTTCATTGTCTTTAAGATCCCTAACTATTTTTCTAATTTTAGTAATACATATCTATCTTAGCTACGTTTAATCATTCTCCATCACGCTCAGTCATACTCAGATATTACACTTGCATGTCACTGATAGTGCTGCAGATCGAAATTTTGCCATCAATTTTGCCATCAATGATCTGTTAATCAGCAACAAACCCTATAATATTACTTTATAAGATTATTAATAAAACAAAAGTATCACTAAGCAAGTTTATTCATCACATATTAGCTGACATTAATCAAACATAAACTACTATCCATTAACAATCTTATCTTTAATTAAATAAGTAATAATTTTCAATAATTCGTAATAATTATTTTGATTGCAGGAATCATTTTATTTTATTTTAAAAGCACCATTAATACTTTTAAATCAATACAAACAGAGAGATTCTATCGAAGTTCCTCACCTCTCTACGCTCTTAAGGCAATAAATCTCAACAGATTTCAATAAACTTCAACAATAACTTCAACAATAACTTCAGCAATAACTTCAACAACAAAAAAGGCTCTAAAGCCAATATGACTTTAGAGCCTCTTCTCAATAGTGAGCTATTACGATATATCAGATTTCTTTCTTTTCTCTTCCGCTATCTCTCATAACTCCACCAAACTCAAGTCAACTTCATAACCATTATTATAATCGCTCACCGATTAAGAGATTATTCCTAAATGGTTATTTTGTTATCTTGCTTGATCGATATTATCTAAACTACTCGTAGAAACGACCTCTCTGACGAAGTAATTCACGATTTAAGTTTGGATTCTTCTCAAATGCAGCGCGACCATGCATCCAGAACTCATTGTTAAGCACCACAAGATTACCAACGGGTAACTCAAGCTCAATCACACTCTTATCTGATTCTAATGATTGGGAGAGTGCTTTGAGGAATTTTGCCTCTTCAATCGTTTCAGGATACGCAAACTGATCAATAAAACAGATACAAGGACGATTATTCTTTAAGAAGAAGAGCTTACGGAAAACAATTTCCTGGACATTCTTACTCGGTGGCGCAATATATTGGAATTTATGCTCCCCTAATGAACTCTTATGGAACTTATCAAGCTCACTCCAATCATCGAGATGAAGAAGACGACTCTCGCCTCCTACTGCATTCTCTTCAACCATCTTCATCATTAAGAGCCAATCCGTCGGTTCATTAACAAAGGTTCCATCTGTATGGAGCGTAAAGAGACGATAAGCTTGGCGCAGATAGGAGTCGCTATTATCGGTATCTTTTACCGTAAAGCGCGCATAATATTTGCCGGTCATCGAGTCAAAGTTAGAGATTCCAACAAGATGGGCAATTGCAGTTGAGAAGATCACATACTCATCTGTATCTTCAGTAACACCCTCAAGACCTGCAGTAAAACCTCCGGTTTCACGATCATTGACGATTTCGCGCAACATATTACCAAAATCATGCCCCGCCGCTTCATCTAAGTAACTTGCAATCACCTGACGCTCATAAGGGGTATATTCTAAGCGCTGAACACCGATTCCCTCTTCACGAATTCGCTTTAAAAAGCTCTCAACAACACTCTTAGAGAGGTTCACATTGAGTAGACGCTTCGATTGTGGATTAAAACTCACTTCGAATTGATCATTTTTCTGAATAAACTTAGACATTCTCTTCTCCCTATATCTCTATAATTCTCTAGTTTTCTAACTTTCTAACTTTCTAGTTGTCTATATGAAAAAATCTTTTTAGCAAACACACATCTCACTCATCTCGCTCATCTTAAAAAACGTACAAGTCTGAATAAGAGTGCGCTTTCACCGTTTTTTAGCCACAAAAAAACCAGCAAACAGACCAATTGAAAATTTTAATAAAAATCTTCAAGCAATCTGTCTACTGGTTTATCCATTCTTATTGGTCTGTTGTGCGCAATGCGGACGACGGATCCAAAACGGCTCTGCAGTTGACAATAAACGACATGACTATAATTGGGCAAGTTCAAGTTAAAGGAGTGGATCTGTTAATGGGATTGATTCCGTAAGGTATCGTATTAACGAGCACTGCTATCTGTTGAACCTTGATCTTGAATGTAGCATGCAACAAAAAATAATGCTACCCCTTTTTCTAAAAATTTTTCTTAGCCATTCTTAGCCAATAGAATCCATCTTTCAAAATACTGCTATTTATCGATATTTAACGAAATACTTAACGGCGCTTGATCTGTTGATACTGATGCTCTAGATCTTTTAGTGCCGCAATCAGAGCACTTGTTGCCTTACCCCGATAAGCATCATGGATTGCCTCAATAATCACCTCAACACCATCATTGAGACTATAACCTCGCAATAGCTGACCGATAAAGTTACGCCCAAGCTCAGTAATCAAAGTACAGTCAGCTGCCAAAATAACCCCATATTTAGGTTCAATCTCTACCGTAATAGTCATCGATTCAAAGAGATTTTTTGCTGCCATTCCTTGTGGTAAACGCGCATATCCTGCTAAAAAAAGTGTTTTACTATTCATTTGTCACTCCCATATCTCGACGACTTTTCATCTTTCTTCCCTCTCCTATCACTTCTTTCTTGTCAATTTACAATATCGGTCGTCCCTTATCGTAACAACATTTAGCGCCCTTACTCAACTATTACCGCTAATCCCCTCTACAAATGCATGCTATAGCGCTTATACGAAATTCCCCATACATCTTTTCACGCAACAGAGCTAAAGTGATCAACAAAAAAATGGTGAATGATTATAATAAACGGAAGGACTAGAATGAAAGAATCATGGTTCATGATGATGTTATTGATAAGCTGTTAATGAACTGTTAGTGAACTGTTAGTGAACCGTTAAAAATAAGGATATTTTATGATACAACTTCCCTGCTTTAAAGCTTACGATATTCGTGGAAAACTCGGTGAAGAGCTCGATGAAGCTCTCGCTTATAAAATTGGTCGTGCCTATGGCGATATCTATCAACCCTCAAAAGTTGCGGTCGGTGCTGATATTCGGCAGACAAGTGAAGCACTAAAGCAGGCAGTTATCTCCGGATTGACCGATGCCGGTGTCGATGTCTATGATCTTGGGCTAACCGGAACAGAAGAGGTCTACTTTGCCGCCTTTCATCTCGATGTTGAAGGGGGAATTGAGGTTACCGCAAGTCACAACCCGATCGATTACAATGGGATGAAGCTTGTGCGTGAAAATGCGCGCCCTATCGGTATGGAGAGTGGTTTAAAAGAGATTCATGATCGAATCATCGCGGATCAATTTGCGCCGATTGAAAAGAAGGGAGAAGTCACCCCTTACAATATTGTCCCGGAATATATCGAACATCTCTTAACCTATATCGATCCTGCTAAAATCCGTCCATTAAAACTTGTCGTGAATGCAGGTAATGGCGCTGCTGGTCATGTGATTGATGCGCTAGAAGCGCGTTTTAAAGAGCTTAATGTGCCCATTGAGTTTATTAAGATTCATCATGATCCCGATGGCACCTTCCCCAATGGAATTCCTAACCCGCTTCTCGTTGAGAATCGCGAGAGTACACGAAGTGCGGTTTTAGCTCATCAAGCCGATATGGGAATCGCTTGGGATGGTGATTTTGACCGCTGTTTCCTCTTTGATGAGAAAGGTGGTTTTATTGAAGGATACTATATTGTCGGCCTGCTAGCGCAAGCCTTTTTAACGCAGCAACCCGGGGCAAAAATTGTCCATGATCCAAGATTGATCTGGAATACTTTAGCGGTTGTTGAATCCCTCAATGGTGAAGCGATTCAATCAAAGTCGGGACACGCCTTTATCAAAGAGGCGATGCGTCAAGAGAATGCCATTTATGGGGGCGAGATGAGTGCGCATCACTACTTTAAAGATTTCGCCTTCTGCGATAGCGGGATGATCCCATGGCTTTTAGTGGTAATGCTTCTCTCTGAGACAAAAAAACCACTCTCGACCCTTGTCGGAGAGATGATCACCCAATACCCCTGTAGTGGTGAAATTAACTTTAAAGTCGCCGATACGAAAGCAACGATTGAAAGAATTCTCACCCATTATCAGCCTCACAATCCCCAAATCGATACCACCGATGGGATTAGCCTCAACTTTGGTGCATGGCGCTTTAATGTGAGAGCCTCCAATACCGAACCACTACTTCGACTCAATATCGAGGCAGATGCTGCAAAAGATCCACGTCCTATGGAGGCATATATTGCGGAGCTGACGGCGTTGATTGAGCAATAATTGGTAAGCGCCTTCTCAATATAAGTCAACGATAATTAACAGATAATAAAATAACAGATAATAAAAATCCCTCGCCTTCAATCAAGGTTGAGGGATTTTTTATGAGTGAACAGGCCTATCTATACCCCTATTTTTTCATTATAGAGTTTTTCAAAATTAACCGATGGCAAATAATATGGCTCCCATCCTGAGTTAATCAGTATAGTTGCAATAGTAGCTCTAAAGAAAGGATACGCAATTGCAGGTGCATTAATATACGGAAACTTACTAGCCTTAAATTTTGTATCTATTATTTTATTGGTCTCAAATTCAGAAGAAAATATAATTTGTAATAAATACTGATCCTTTTGTGCTAAAGTTGCTTGCGTCGTTACTGTAAACAGCTTGTGATTTTTTTGTGTAGGAAAAGAGACCTCTAAATCAAAGCTAAAATGATCTTGATTTTTAATTTCAACCTCAGAAACTTCAACATCATGATCTATAGGGAAAAACTGTAAAAAAAGAACTTTATTAGATTTTAATTGAATTTTCATTTTTATGCTGCTACTACCTGAGATGCACTTTCACTATCGCTATAGTGTCCAATCTTCTCAGCTACATTACGAGAAGATGCCAATGAATTATTAACTTTTAATCTTTGTTGAACTAACTCAATAATTCTCTCTTTGACCATTTCAGAAAGCTTCGCTTTCTCCCAATCTGGTTTTCCTATTAATAAAGATCTCTCAGAACTGCGATACTCCACACTATATTGACTATTGAGTAATCTAGAGCTCATTGTAATAACAGGAAAATCAAAAAAAGTTTTTTCTCTATTTAGAAAATCCCGTATCTTAAGCTGAAGTGCCATATCTAACTGGGACTTATATAGCTCATCTATTTCAATAAAATCATCTAAAAATTCCTCAATATTATCAAGGTTTAGATCTAATCTATCCAAATAAAATCCCATGTCTACTCTTCTCCTTTTGGGAATACCCACTTTTCATGAAGTATATAACTCCTTGCTTCCTCATAGACTACCATCTGCTGCCTCGTCGGTAAAATGAGATGTTCTTGCCTCTTCTTTCTAAAGTGATATTTCGAAGACTGATGACTAGCATTATCAGAAGCTTTTATAACCCAATAATCAATTAACTCATATTTTCGAGCAATGTAAAATATTGTCGATAAAATACCATCTTTCACTTTCTGTAATTTTTTATTTAAAGATTTTTGCTCACTAGATGAATGACAATTACCAATAATAATTTCTATTTTTGTCAACAATCCTTCTATAAATTGCTGAAACAATATTTGATCTCGAGTATTACCTACTAAATCTAATAACCGATCCTCTGTAATTTCAATAGAAAACTTATTGATACAGTATTGATTGTTATATCCATGCTTACCCCATTGATGCGCATAATAATCACTATCTGTCCAAAAATAATAGCCAACGCCTAACCACTGCTCCCTACTCTCATCGCACAAAAAAGGGATAGATTTCATCACCTCTTCTTTACAATTTTCTCCTTCAATGTAACGACAAGTATGAAATCCTATTAAATTAACTTTTGTTGACATTCTAACGTTAAAGAAACTCAGATGAAGACTAATAAGACCAATGCTATTTACTGATATTAAGCTAATAATGTAGTAATAATTGCCAATAAATGGTGATCAGATATTGCTGATCAAGACTAGTCGATCGCTTCTGTTCCTCTTACTTGATGCACTAAAGTGGTTAAATCCTGCATCTTTTTAAATGAGTTAATCCCGTAAGGTCCTCCAAAAAAAGTGAGATCACCAACATCGTCTCTATCTTTCAATCACCCAAATACCAATAGAGCCTCGAGAGTGTTGATCAAATGACCAAACCCTTTGAGGCTCTATCTCGATCCTTTACTGAAGGGAGCGAAAGATAATTTTCCGGCTCTCCTGAGAGCTGGGAAATTAGCTTTCGCAACTCTCAATCTGTTCAATAAGTTAGAGTCTGGCTTAACACCCGACTGAAAATGACCAGTAACGCTAAAGGATGGAAACATCTTAGCAGATCTTAGATCACAATAAAATGCTTCTACTTACTCCCGATACCCTCTCGGATTCTCTCTCTGCCAACGCCAGCTATCTTCGAGCATCTCTTTAAGACCATATTGCGGTTTCCAGTTGAGCTCTTTGATCGCACGCGTATTGTCGGCATAAGAGATCGCGACATCACCACTTCGGCGTTCAGTGATCTGATAAGGGATCTCCACCCCATTGACACTCTCGAAAGTCTCTTTCATCTCTAAAACAGAGGTACCATTGCCGGTCCCAATATTCCATGCGCGACACCCTTTCGCTTTTAACCGATTCTGTAGCGCCGATAGATGCGCCTTTGCAAGATCCACTACATGGATATAATCACGAATACCGGTTCCATCATTGGTGGGATAATCATTCCCAAAGATATAGAGTTTCTCACGCATTCCCACCGCCACTTGAGTCATAAATGGCATCAGGTTATTGGGCGTTCCTTGAGGATCTTCCCCAATTTGACCACTCTGATGAGCACCCACCGGATTAAAATAGCGTAAAAGCGCAATGGACCAACGATCATCAGCAATTGCTGCTTTTTGTAATAACTGCTCTACAATCAACTTGGTATAACCATAGTTATTAGAAGGCATTCCCGTTGGCATCTCTTCTGTTAAGGGGGAGATATTGGCCTCATCATAGACCGTAGCTGATGAGCTAAAGATCAGATTGAAACACTCCGCTTTCTCCATCGCTTTCATCAGGGAGATGGAGCCGGCAATATTATTATCAAAATAGACGAGCGGGATCTCCTGACTCTCTCCGACCGCTTTAAGACCGGCAAAGTGAATCACCGCTTCGATCTCATACTCATTAAAGAGCGCATCAAGTGCTGCGCCATCTCGAATATCTCCCTCAATAAAGAGGATCGATTTCCCCGTGATCGCTTCAACACGTCTTAAAGATTCCACCGAACTATTAGAGAGATTATCAAATACGACGACTTCAAAACCGGCTTCTAATAACTCAATAACAGTATGAGAGCCGATATAACCCGCGCCCCCAGTCACTAAAATTTTCTTCACTTTTTCTGCTCCTTCACATGGCATCGACTGCTGATATCTCTGAAATTAATCCTACCACAGCACCACTTATCTTGTAATGAGGAAATTGATCAACCCTTGCGTTGAAGAATCTAACACACCCTCTTGAGCAGGCTCCCCTTGCAGATAAGGCATCAATTGATTGGCAATCTCTTTCCCCTTCTCAACGCCCCATTGATCGAAAGGATTGATATTCCAAATGACCGATTGCACAAAAACTTTATGCTCATAGAGCGCGATCAACATCCCTAATGTCTTCGGTGTTAAGCTCTCGATAAGAATCATTGAGCTTGGTTGATTCCCCTCATACCCTTTATAGGCAGGGATTCTCTCCATCTCTTCAATGTTCCCCTCATGCTCTTCTACCAGTGCCGCATTTCCAAAGGCTAATAATCGTGATTGAGCAAGACAATTGGCTAAAGCGAGATCATGCTGCTCGATTAACTCTTCGGCATTATCGCTATAAGTAAATTGCGCATCGGTATAACGCCGTTTCGGTGCGATAAAATCAGCACTCACCGCCTCGGTTCCCTGATGGAGAAGCTGATAGAAAGCATGCTGCGCATTGGGTCCAACTTCTCCCCAAATAATGGGGCAAGTTGTATAATCGACCCGCTCACCGTTACGGGTAATATTCTTACCGTTCGATTCCATCTCAAGTTGCTGCAAATAACTGGCAAAATATTTTAAACGTCCATCATAAGGGAGCACTGCATGGGTCTGAATATCGAGACAATTACTATTCCAGATCTCAATCATCGCCAATAAGATGGGTAAATTCTCCTCCACCGGCGCCTCTCTAAAGTGTTGATCGATGCGATGCCCCCCTTCTAGGAGATCTTTAAATCCATCAACACCAATGGTCAGTGCTATCGGTAAACCGATTGCCGACCAGAGGGAATAGCGCCCACCGACCCATTCCCAAAGATAGAGTTGCCGCTCTTGAGCAATGCCCCATGCACTCATCGCTTCACGATTACTTGAAACACCAATAAAGTGATTTTTCAGCAGTTGTGGTTCATCCCCTAATGCTTTTTCCAGCCAGCTCCGTACCGTTGCCGCATTCTTCAAGGTATCGATTGTTCCAAAAGATTTAGAAGAGATAATAAAGAGCGTCGTTTCAGGGCGTAGCTGATGAAGTAGTTCGGAGAGCTGACTTCCATCCATCGTCGAGACAAAGTGGATATTGAGTGGCTTTTCCGTACGGACCGTAAAATCTGCCAAAGCATAAGAAGCCATAAGCGGGCCAAGATCGGAACCGCCAACCCCAATATTGACCACATCTGTTACCACCTCGCCCGTCGCGCCACGATATTGCCCCTGATGGATCTTCTCCACCAAAGCGTACATCTTTTCAAGCTCTTGATGGATCCCATGACTGATCTTCGGGTCGATTCCTAGCTGATCGAGCGCCGCTTTAGGGGTTCGAAGTGCCCAATGCATCGCCGCACGATTCTCACTCTGATTGATGCGACTCTCTGAAAAGAGAAGTGCAATACTCTCTGAAAGCCGGCGCGATTCCGTCAACTCGGCAAGTTTCGTTAAAACTTCCTGATCAATGCGTTGCTTACTAAAATCGATCAGAAGCGCTTCAAACTGAAAATGGAGCGCCTCAAAACGATTGGGCATCTCAATAAAGAGCTGTGCTAATGCTTTTTTCTGCATCGATTCTGCCAATGCTTCAAGCGCCACAAAGTGGGGATCTGCCGATAATGGTGGCAATGTTTCTAATATCGTTAATGATTGATTGAATGATTGATTCTGCATCGATCTACTCCCGCCTCTAACGGCCGATTCCCTTATAGATAAACCCTAAATTTTGCATATAATTGGGGTCAAAAATATTACGCCCATCGAGGATCAATGGATGCGCCATCTTCTCCTTAATCTTGGCATAATCGGGACTGAAGAACTCCTTCCATGCCGTTAAGATAATGAGTGCATCGGCATCTTCGAGCGCTTGATACTTATCCTCACAATAGTGGATCGACAAATGGGGATAAGCACTCTTCACTGCGGGCATCGCCTCAGGATCAAAGAGCGAAATTTTGACATTTTGAGCCTCTAACGCTCGAATCATCTTATGAATTGGGGAGTTATAGATACTTGCAGTCTCCTCTTTAAAGGAGGCACCCCAAATGGCAACCTTTTTGCCGGCAAGATCACTCTCATAGTAACGCCAAAGATGGCGGAAAAGCACCTCTTTCTGATCCTCATTCACCTCCCAAACCTGATCCATCAGACGGCTCTTCACCCCTCGGCGCCCGACCTCTTCAGAGAGCATCAAGATATCACTTGAGAAGTTCTCTCCGCCAAAGCCTGCCCCCGGCGAAAGATAAGCGCCGCCAATTCGGCGATCTGCCGCCAAACCCTGCTTCACATTGAGGATATCAACACCGATCGTCTCTGCTACATTGGCCAGATCATTCATATAACTGATACGCGTTGCGAGCATCCCGGAGATACTCAATTTTGTCAGCTCCGCATCTAAAATTGGCATCACCAACCATTGAGATGGGAGCGGAAAGAAGGGGCGAAAGAGCTCTTTAAGCCGAATCAGCGTCTGATCCGATTCTACCCCCACAATCAGTTGTGCAAGATCAATAAAGCTCTTCACCGCATTTCCCTCTTGCACAATATCGGGAAGATATGCCCAATCTGCCTCAGGAAAGATGCGCCGAAGTGCTTCTGTTCCATAGAGCCCAAAGGTCGAACCATTAATTAAGAGCGGAATCGTACTCTGCTGTTCGGCGATATGATTCTCGGCGATTCTTTTTGCCACCTGCTCTAAAAAATCGACCGCTTCCCGACACGCTAATGTATTAAAGCTGAGGAAATAGCCATCAATCTCCGTTGAGAGCGCCATCAGATCATCCATAGAATCGAGCTGCTTGAAAGTCTTTTTCGCCTCCAAACGTTTCAACTCCGCTAAGAGTTGTGGATCTTGCAGATGGGGAAAGAAACCCGGCTTAACGCTACCGCTCTCACTGGGGTTGATCTCTGTTAACACATAGACCTCATTCCCATATTTGGAAAGGAGCGCTGTTAATACCCCTGCCTGAAGGGTGGAACCGATAATGGCAATCTTCATGACTTTATCTCACGTGCTGATCTTTCGATTAAGGCTCTGAAAGGCTCACCCAATGTCGGGTGAATTGCACCATAATGGAGAACCGCTTCTAGATACCCTATTTTGCTACCACAATCGAAGGTCTGCCCCTTCATCCGATACGCCTCAATCGGCGCTTCTTGCTGCAATAACGCAATGGCATCGGTGAGCTGAATCTCATTACCAGCCCCTTTCGGGGTCTTCTCAAGAAGCGGCATAATCTCCGGCGGTAAAATATAACGCCCAATCACAGAAAGATTTGAAGGTGCGCTCCCCACCGCGGGCTTTTCAACAATCCCTTGCATCGCAACTGACGCGCCTTCATCCGGCGTCGATGCAACATCTACAATCCCATATTGATCCACCAATGCTGCCGGCACCTCTTCCACCATAATTTGAGCTGCTTGATGCGCATTATAATAAGTGATCATTCTCTGAAGATCGTTCTCTTCCTCTTCGTTATAGACCAATACATCGGGAAGAAGGACGGCAAAAGGCTCATTACCGATCAATGATTTCGCACATAACACCGCATGCCCCAAACCAAGTGGCTCGCCTTGACGCACACTCACCACACTCACCCCTTTGGGAAGAATAGATTCGATCTCCGCCAAGATATCAAATTTCTGCTTCTCTTTAAGGATCGTCTCTAGCTCAAAGTTTTTATCAAAATAGTTCTCGATACTCCCTTTCGAGCTGTGGGTCACAAGGATAATCTCCTCAATGCCCGCCTTCACCGCCTCTTGCACCACATAATCGATCACGGGACGGTCGACCACCGTCACCATCTCTTTGGGAATCGCCTTACTCGCCGGCAGAAAACGGGTCCCTAAGCCCGCAACAGGTAAAATTGCTTTCTTAATCATGAAAATCCCTACTATTGGTCAATATCGATAACAACTATAATATCTATAATGGGTATAAGGATACCAATAATCGGGATAAGAGAGAATGACTATTAGCAATAAGTAACTCTTAAGAGCCATTTATTTAAAAACGATCAAAAGTGATTAAAAGGATGTATGGAAGAATTTAAAATTCTTTATTGTACTTTAAGCTCTGCTTAAAAATAGAGCTATTAACTTTCTTTCGACAATTTACCATTTTGAATTTCTTGAGATGAAGAGATTCCCTTCTCTTGAAGTTGATAAGCGTGTAACTTTTGATGGATAAGTTTAGAAATTTCCATTTCTCCATCTGCATCTGCTCTCATGACATCTTCTTCTAACTTATAATCAGCAACTACTCTTTTTGCTCGCCTTGCAGCTAATAACTCTCCTAATGCTTTTAATTCTAGAGATGGTATCAGCTCATTAGGATCGTGACGATCTGGCATTTTTAAATATCTTTCCATCTCTGTATGGTATTTTTTAGGAGCTGAAGGCGCTAAACACCGCCCTGTGACATGGATTAGACTATAATATAATCGAGAAATCACATTACGATATTCTATTTCTGTACTTGAATGATTGAGTAAGTTTTCAGAAAACTTTAAAAAATCCTCTCCAACTACTGACATTAACTCATCTCCAATTACTGCATCATTTGATGACTAAATGCCTTGTCATCATTACTTCTCTCAAACATATCCACCGATACAGAAAACTTTTTCCTATCTAATTTTTCTTCACTAGCAATCGCCATAGCCAACTCATAATTAATTGCACCAATAATATCTTTATGTCGATAATCGATTACCAATGATAGATGATTTACACCAAACTCTGGGTAACTCTTAAATGTAAACCAGCCTAAAGCAAAAAGCCGATACTCCCGAATCAATGTAATAAAAATATCTCCTAATATTTGGAGTTGTTGAGAATCCAGTTTAGCTTCTTTTATAAATCGATCGAGATCTAATTCCATTTTCTTCGCCCATAACGAATACTCATTATCTAGTTTTATTAAACCCTCAAGTTGCTCTCGAGCCACCATTAAATTCCCTCGTAAAATAGAGATAAAGAGCTCGCTCCAAAGTACTTGCCCAACTCCTCTAAAACAAGGTTTTAAGCTAGCACTCTCGGTCGCTAGTAAAAATTCATCTATTAGCCCATTTCTAACAAGATAGGTAAGATAATTTCCCAAAAATATAGGATTATTATAGTGCAAAGACTTCTTAAAAAAGTGTAAGGCTTTCTCTGACTCTTTATTACAGGCGTAATAGTATGCCCAAGCAAGATTTTCTTCACTTGTTGCCTTTCCTATTCCTTCCATTTTACGGGCATATAGCTGACTCTCAAATTCTGTAAAGTAGATCTCGTTTACCATTTTTTCATAAAGTTCAGCTAAAATTCCCGTTACTTTTTTTTCTGGAGCGATCATCAGTTATCCTATAACCCTATATCTTTTACTTCTTTTGCTTCTTTTACTTTCTCTATTCTCTTACCTTCTTCCTTACAACAAAACTTTGCAACATCTATTTCATAAGATCTCTTATAGTTGCAAATTAAGTTTCAAGAATAAGTTTCAAGAACCGCAGTAAAAGTGGAGGCTCTATATGTGCATCTTCAACTTTTCCAAGATCTTAAATAGTAATAATCTAATATCCAGTTTCATGACAATCTCTCTTAGATAGAACATGAATAAAATATGAGTAAAAGATGCAGATCAAAATTATATCAATCAGTGTAAGCCTACTGGAATTATAAAGTTTAGCATAACACTAAAAATTAATTGAAAGGTTTAGCATTTCACCATCAATTGATTATCAAGTAATAACTTGCCTTATAGCCCCCTCAAAATCGAACTACTCTAAATATACCTATATCACAAAGACTAATTGTCACATTTCGAATAAAATTCAACGACTCTTACAGCATCATCACCCCAATTATAAAGAGAGATAAATATTCTATTACTGGTCACTGCATGGGAGTAAAAGATTAGAGGCGGATTACTGCATTATCATCGACATCTCACAAGGTCAATTAGGCTTTCTCAGTGAAAATAGAGATCATGAAGCTGTCGAAGACCTGCTTCCTACTCTCGATAGCTATAAATATTCAGAAGAGCGCCGCCTCTTTTATGTTGGTAAACTGAAATCAATATCCACGCAAAAAACCTTCTCGATTATAATCAAAACATAAACCAAACCCCCAACGCTTATGGGCTTTAGTTAACTTCAGCAACCAAGTTTCAATAAGTCTGTTTTCAGAGATGGCTTGAGCATGATAATAAAAAGCCGTTTTGCTAATTCCAAATATCTCACAAACCAAACGAAGGGGGATATTTTGTGTCTTTAAAACTTGATTTTTTCATAGTTAATTTCTCCTAAGTAAATAATACGAGAAAATTCTACTTATAGTCGGTATTATTTTTAGGGGGGATTACAGGAATTTGAAGATGCTTTACGCGCTTTATCGATCTCCTTGTGACTCTCCACTTTAACATCTTTCAATTGTTGCCTATAATCTCGGTATCCTTGCACGACCTTCTCATCAGGCTATAAAAATAGAGCGGACTGTATCGCAAATGCACGTCGTCACGGATATACTGGTTAGCTTCAATAATTCTCTCTAGTGAAGATTGAGGAAGAAGATATTCATAAGAAGATCTTAAAAGCGTAAAGCCAATATTTATATTAAAAAACAATTGATAAAATAATAAGTTGTTACTAAGATTACTAAGTAATACGCCCGGGTACCTCTGCATTATATTTAATGTACGTCCCGGCTTTCTTTTATTTTATTAATGCCCTTATTCATCGTTGATCGATTGATCTACTTCATCTAACTTCTGATTTAAACGATCCCACAATGGTTTCATCTGTTTTCTAATCGCCCTAGAATTCATCACTTTAGAAGCTCTAAGCCCATAAGTAATGAAATTACGACGACCTAAGTGACTATATCTTTCATACAGCTTCTTTCTACGTAATGGGACTTTATAACCCACTTTTTTAGACTCTTTAGCGACCGTCTTCTTCACTAAACGAATAGATTTATTCATTTTTTCAGAAAATCGAGCTAAAGCAGCTGATCTTAACAGAATTCGTTTACCATCATAGGTAAACCCTAAATATTGGAGCGCTTTATTACTTATCCCCTCTCTAAATAATCGCTTTTCTGTTTTTTTAGAGTTAATAGACAACCCATATGCTTCTATTTCTGATGCCACAAAGCTTTCGACATCAAATTGTTGAGACTTAGGAAGTATAAATAGCATATCATCACAATACCGACGATAACTTCCGCCTAAATCATTCATTTTTGAATGCAATTTTTTGTCGAAATTTAACATAAAGATATTAGAGAGTAATGCACTAATAGCGGTTCCTTGAGGAATACCTCTATCTGTGCTATTAATTAAAATATATCGCTTTCCCCTCACCCGAGATCGAAACTCATCAGCGGAACAGATCTTTTTACGCTGATACCAAGGATTGTTTAAAGAAATTTCAAACTCTTTATAAATTTCATCCCTTATACAATAAGCATAACGAGTTAATGATCGATACACCGCATAGTGATCTTCCGGTAATTGCTCTTTATGAAGAAGCTTTGCCCAAGCATCCTTTAAGTGTTGATGATCAAGGTTATCAAAAAAACCGGTAATATCGAGCGCAATAACGTCACAATCTTTTCGTGACTCGATCTCCTTAAAAGCCTCATACGCAAAATCGACATTCGACTTACCTAACCTTCTAAAAGCTAAAACAACATCGGAGAGATTTAATTGCGAAAGAATCTCCTCATAGGATAATTCTAAAACTTTCCCGTAGTACGCATATATATGGGAATCTAAATGTGAGGCATAAGTGATTTCTCGTGCTTTATGGTTTTTAACCAACGAAGCATCTTCTGATGCTTTACCCAGTTTTATTGTAAAAGCACAATATCTCAACATTGGGTAGAAGCTATGACGTGCCACCTTTTTAGGATTTGTCACAATTGCTTGAGCTGCTTTTATCCCGACCTGCTGATCAAAATGTAGGTACCCTCTATTTCGATACCAATCAGAACTTTCTAATTTCATCTAAGCCCATATAATGCAAAACCCCAAACAGGTCGGACTGTGGCCATCCTATACTGTTTGGGGCTTAACAAACGTAATCTTTACGTATTCATTGCGATAAAACCGCTGTGCCACCATATGTTGCATATGATTTATTATATCATTACCTCAGTCTCACAAGGAGGACTAAAGATGCGTATTACCATAAATATTCATATTAAGCATATTCATATCTACAGCATTGTCATCGGAATAATCATCCATCACTGGGAGGTTATTCTGGTTGACATCATGTGATATCCCCCCATTCCTATTAAATAGGGCAAATACAAAATAGCTTAAATATAAATATTAAGCAACAATAGATAAAAAAGTCATAAATATTCAAATCTAGGAGGATAAACTTCATTTTCCACCAAAGCTTGTCATTAAGTAATGTTTGAAACATAAGAATAGAGAGTTTGTAATGTTTTTTGACGATTACATTTTACAACTATCTATTTTTTTATTCCAAATGCTCAACAGACTCTAATAACTTAAAATGGGTTCCTTCTCTTTTAAGACTCTCTTGCCTCCCTTCTTATGATGCTTTTGAGTTTTATCCATTATGCGTGGTAAAAGGAGATAACGATATGACACTAGAGAATAATGCCAAAGAAAAGAGAGAAAAAGACCAAATGCTCACCTACTTTGAGTATTACAAGAAACTCTCTGAAAAGCGACGCGCACTTATTAAGAAGAAAGCGAATATCAGAAGATTGCGCCCTTCACTAGAATCTTATGATCCTAAATGGGAAAAATGAGATAAGGGAATATATTAATAAGAAATTTTTTAGATCAAAAAACAGATCCTCTTTATGCTCACTACTTTTAAGGGTTCCTACTCCCAGTATATCTATTATGAAAATATAAAATTTGCTGAATAATAAATTGAAAATTATTGCTTTATGCCCTATATTCCGTAATGAATAAACTATAAAAACAATTATTATTTGTAAATGATTTAAAGAAGGAGTGAAATGTCTAGTAATGTACAAACAATTACATGTCCTCACTGTTTAACTGATGTTAAACAAGGTGCAAATGTCTGTGTCGGTTGTAAAGCAGAAATCCGCTATGGCCTCTCAATCCCCGCTTTTTTTGGATACTATATTCTTACTGTAATAGCTCTGATCGCAGCGCTTTCTGGCATTATATATTTAATTAAAAATTATAGTCACTATGTCGGAATTCCCACTGAAAAATTACAGCATTTTGTAGCTAATAATATTGATACTTCTGATAATGTAATCTATTATTTATTAAGTTTTACAGTTGTTGTCTATGGGTTTATCTATTTTAAGTATATTCGTAAAGCATATAAAAACCATGTCTCATTTGAGCGGAAAGTAAAACAATAGATATCGCTTTACCTATAGTTTTCAAAGCAAAAAGTGCTATATCTACTTTAGATACAACATACTAAAGTAACTTATAGCACTTATATTATAGGTTCCATACAAATCTTCCCTCTTTCAACTAATAGATTCTCATCTATTAGTTGAAAAACAAGCCTCATAAAAAGCTCAGTAATCGAGCGGCTTTATGAGGTTTGTGATCTCTATTTAAATCGACATTATCAATAATCTGTTTGTATCGCTGTACTTGTATCGCTGTACTTGTATCGCTGCACCTGTATCACTCTATTTGTATTGATGTACTTGTTATCGATGTACTTGTATTGATGCACTTGTATCAATCTGCTTGTATCAATGACCTACCTGTTTTCTCTCACTGATCAACAAATACTACAAGCTAATGCGCTTCGTGAAGATATTCCACCCAGATCCTAATCCTCTCTTAGAGTAAGCTTCCTTTATCTGATAACAAGGATAGCTCCCGGTCACTTCACGCTC
This sequence comes from Ignatzschineria cameli, assembly GCF_003121895.1. Taxonomy (GTDB): domain Bacteria; phylum Pseudomonadota; class Gammaproteobacteria; order Cardiobacteriales; family Wohlfahrtiimonadaceae; genus Ignatzschineria; species Ignatzschineria cameli. Next base: position 83,606 of record NZ_QEWW01000001.1, on the reverse strand, counting down.
TAGCTGAGTTTTTACTCTACGGCCCTCATCTGATTGCCGTATTTTTTCCACCGCGTCATAACACTGGTTATAGGTTTCGACAAAGCGCTGATCATCGTTGATAAATTGATTAACGATTGCAGCATTTTGAGTATTCCAGCTCTTTTTCCAAACATCACAGGCAGAACCCGATCGCTTATCCAAATTACAATAAGTCTCTTGCTGCTCTGTTAAGGCTTCAAAGTTCTCTTTTGAGAGTTGCTCTTCCCCATTCTTAAAGGCCTCTTCATGGATCTCTTTCCAAGCCATGCACTCGGGGGTATTTCTTTGGGAGAGGCTGTTACACTCTTTCTGTTTTAAGTATTCTGCAATGATCTCATCCCAATTTTTATCGATCAGCGATTGAGAAATACGATTTTTAGCCTCTTCAATCGCCTTCTGCTTCGCTTCTAACTCTTGTTGTCTCTTAAGCTCTCTCTCCGCTCTCTCTTTCTCTCGCTCAATCTCTTTCTGTTTATTAAGCGCATCAAAAGCCGCCTGACACTCTGTATCTTCCTTCAATTTAGCGAGCGCCTTTTCATCCTTTCCCGCCATCAATATTTTTTCTAATTGGCTATTACAGCTCTTTGCCTTCTCTTCTGCTTTATCTAGGTGCTTAAAGTAGTAATCTTCATCCTTCGGGGTACAAGCTACCAGTAACGCCGAGATAAAGCCTAAAAGAACTATTTTTTTCATGATTGATCCTTTTGTGATTTTCGCTTCAAATTTTTCGTTTTAATATAATATCACTTATTATAATTAATCGGTATTTGGGTATTGATCTTTATAAGTTTTATAAGTTTTATAAGTTTTATAAGTTTTATAAACACAATTTTAGGTAGATCTATTTTATATAAAAATAGATCGTAAGCAGAGAGTACAACCTCCTCCAAAGAAAAATAAAATAAGGCCATATTCACGCTTTAGATGCTTGCAGAGGTCGACGCCTCTACCATAAAATTATAAAATCACCATTTTGAGATCGAGATATTTTGTAGCATGAAAAAGAGATGTATCAACCTTACTTGGCTCGACCTTTTGATCCTCACAGGAATTCTTTTTGGCTCGGCAATCTACCAATCATCCATTCTCTATCTGCAATTAAGTCAGAATCATACCGATATTGAGACCTTAACCACCTTTTCAAGTAGCGATAACTATGGCGCGCTCTTCTCACAATCCATCTACCTATTTATAGCCATTATCTATCTTTGGATCAGAGGTTTTGATTTTGCCACATTAGGGCAACATATTCGCATTAATCGTTGGGTGATTCCTCAAGCCGTGATGATCTTTCTTCTTGCTGCACTCGGCATGGATCTTTTCTATCTTCTACTCTATCCCGATACCGTTGGGAGCACTCCCGTTCCATTCCCCTTTTCCGCCTTTAAAGAACCTTCTCTGATTCTTTATGCCCTTTTCAATGGTTTTTATGAGGAGATCTTCTTTTTAGGGCTCTGTCTTACCCTTCGCTCACAAAACCTCAAATGGGCATTCCTCTACTCCCTCTTGATTCGTTTTAGTTTTCATACCTATCAAGGATTAGAAACCGCGATCGGCTTAGGTTTTCTCTTAGGCGCGCTCCTATTTCTTCTCTACACAAAGTGGCTGAGACCAAAGAATCTGCTCCCCTTCTTCCTCGCACATTCTCTTGCGGATATCATCGGGCTCTCTTTTCTCTTCTATGTTGTGTAGAGCGCACATACACTAATCCTAAAAGAGATAATTGATTTTATGGAAACATCCTGTTACTAGAAAGGCTTTAAAATGTGTTATGGATGTAAGCTAAAGAAGTATATTGTATGATCCTCAATCACAAAAAAGTAACGATCATTCTTGTAAAAGGAGATCTCTCTACTCAAAAAAGACTCTACAATATTTTGAAAATCAGGGTTTAATATTCTTGTTTTATGAATAAACTCCTCCTTCTCAGATTCAACTAGGTTCTCCTTAAATTTACGGATATCTTCTTGAGTTGATTGAAAGCTACCATTGATGACATTTGTATCTAGATCGTAAGAAAGCAGTATATTTGTTGCATTCTCAGGTATATCCCGAGGAATCCACCCCTTCTCAATATATTCAGTAGCCTGATATTGCGTCGGAAATTTTATGGTTTTTGTATCATGAAATCCGCCTAAAATAGAAATAAAAACTATCAGCCCGATAACAAACACTGTGAGCAATAGTGCTATCAATATATTCTTATTTTTTCCCGTCTTCATCTGCTTTTGAATTCCTTTTTTTACACAATCAGACCTACTACCCCATCGTTCGGATCAAACCTTTTAGCTATTGATAAAACAATTACTTGTAGCTAATATATTCAATAATACGCCCGGGTACCTCTGCATTATACTTAATGTACGTCCCGGCTCTCTTTTATTTCATGAATCTCTTAGAACTTCTATAACCCTTTTCCTAAGATTCTTTATCAACCCTACTCTTAACATATATCACTATCAAACATATCTCTGAGATATTGCCAATATCCTCTATAATGGTGATCTTTACTTCCTGAAAATTTTCTTAACTTATGCAATAAAATATCCACCCTCCCTGTTATAATCCCACTTCCATGGAGATTAATGATGATTAACTTCGTACAAGGAAATCTTTTTCACGCAGATGTAGAGGCATTAGTCAATACTGTCAATTGTGTTGGAGTAATGGGACGAGGGATTGCTCTACAATTTAAAAAAGCATTTCCGGAAAACTTTCAGGCTTATAAAAAGGCCTGTGATTTACAACAAGTTGCACCTGGAAAAATGTTTATCTTTGAAACTGGTAGCCCCGTTAACCCTAAACTAATTATCAATTTCCCTACTAAAAGACACTGGCGTAGTGCAAGTAAAATAGAAGATATTAACGCAGGTTTAGACACATTAATCACTGAAATTAGAACAAGAAAAATCAGATCAATCGCAATCCCCCCATTAGGAGCAGGATTAGGTGGATTAGAGTGGTCTATAGTAAAAAACAGAATCATTGAGAAGCTATCTCCCATCTCAGAAGATGTCTCTATCTTTGTGTATGAACCAATAGAAAAATCGACATACAATGTGACCATTCGGTCTGAAAAAAAACCAAAAATGACAGAAGGTCGCGCCATCCTTATTAGTTTAATGGATGAATATTTGAAAAAACTCATAGATCCGTACATTACGCTTCTTGAACTTCATAAGTTAATGTACTTTGTTCAAGAGTCTGGCTACAACCTTAGATTACGATTTACCAAAGGAAGCTATGGTCCTTATGCTGAGAACTTAAGGCATGTTTTACAACATATTGAAGGTCACTATATTTCTGGCTATCTAGATGGCGGCGATGATCCTCGAAAAATTATTAAAATAATGCCTAATGCTGTTGCTGAAGCGCATCATGTTTTAAAGCAAAATGGTGATATATCCTCTAATTTTAATAAAGTGAATGCACTCATTGATGGATTTGAATCCTCAGCGGGATTAGAATTATTGGCAACAACTCACTGGTTAAAAAAGCAGGAAAAGAGATCAGATCTTTATCAAGGATTTTATAATTGGAATCGACATAAACAACAATTTTCAAAAAGGCAGATCGATATCGCTGAAAAAATCCTAACTGAAAAAGGCTGGATTTAAAATTAAAACTTCAGAAAATCAGATCTTAACCTGATTACTCTCCCTTCGATTAAACCTTTTAGTAACAACCCTTCTCCTAAAAAGAAGTTTTGACAACAATATGCTTCATCTATAATATTCTATACAGATATATGCCCGTTTGCAGTAAGCCTATCCCTTTATCTTGGGTAGTTGCCGAACCATTCGGGCTTTTGTCTTTTTAGAGGAAAAAATATACCGACAGCGATCCTTATTCAATATCAAACCTACCACCCCATCGTTCGGATCAAACCCTTTAGCTGTTGCCACTTTCTGCCGAAGTAGGTGGTTTTGAGTTTGGTTGTTTTCTGTTTATTGCGATCTAAAACTAAGGCTTGTAGCGTGGTGGTGGCATTGGTGATTTTGCCGGTATCGATATTGAGATAGGTGGGATAGAGGATGAGCGTGCCGGCGATCAGTTCTAAAAATAACCCCCTTATAATGGGGTTTATATTATAAGTCCATGAAAATATACCTTATCTAAGAAGCATTTCCCCCCAAGATGAATTTGGCAATATTGCTTTGATTCTTCGTTGCATAATACAAAAATAGTGGCTATTCGCCATAAAAGCATTGTCAATTAGCCGAGACAACTAGATTATCGACAATATTAAATGCAGGTAATATTTCAAGAGCAATAAAACAGAAAAGATGATTACTAATTTAAATCATAGAGATAGAGAAAAAAGAACGGTAATTGGGTAGTAAAGGGAGCCTAAGGTGGGCGAGAATAGAAAAGATCATTAAACGAATTAAGGCTTTTGGCTTGAGCTCACATTAAAATAAAATGCTATTGACTAACAACTATTGATAAAGTAACAAGTTATTAGTATCATACTCAGTAATACGCCCGGGTACCTCTGCATTACACGTAATGTACGTCCCGGCTTTCTTTTACCTCAAATCTGCTCCCATAACTCCCATTCTTTCAATGTCGTAATGTTCTGAATACCCATGTCACAAAGGTCAACTGCTCTATTTTTAGGCAATGGGAAGTTATCTAGTAAATTTAAGAAACGTTTCCCCCAAGATGAGTTTGGGGATATTGCTTTGATCATTTGTTGCATAATACAAAAATAATAAAAAACTTTTGAATTATCTAATTCTTTCCAATAGAGATCTGTGTTAATACTGCTTGATCGTTCTACTATGTTCACATTCCAAAGACGACTATGATGTGCTGCCACATTTCTAATAAAATTCAAACTACGTAACCACTGAGCCAATAGAATTCGACGCCCATCAACTTTTCGAGCTGCTATTTCTCCATATTTCTCTGCAATTATTTCTTGATCTTCAATTTTCAAGCCTGAAAAGAGATGAGATAACATACCAAAGTCCCATAATTCACAAGCGACCCAAATAGGAAGCTGATTTTTATATTTTCTCTGATAATGGATAACAAAAGGTTCTTTTCTAGCCCGTTTTACTTGCCTTTCTAGATTATCTAACCACGCCTGATGTGCTGTCCTTTTACTTTTAGGAGAAATATGTTTTGAAAATTTCCCATGAAAGAGATCTGGATTATATTGAGCACATACATCTTTTTTACCCAATAAATAACTAATATCTACGCGGACTGCTAGCTCGATACGCTCTAGGGCATCAAAAGCTAATAATCGTAACTTTTTATCAAAAACATATAAACGAACGGCATCTTCAAAATGGCTATGATCCAGGAATAGGTTTAATCTTTTTTGAGATCTCTCTTGATCTACTTTTCGGAAAGGATACCAATAACCACTAAGCCGATAATAACCAATTCTCTCCAAGTAATTGCGCGCAGCTGTCTTATTATCAATAATTAGCCCTCTACCCTCCAGTAGTGATAACTGCTCATCAAAAGACTTCCAAGGTTTTTGATTATTCATCACTTTCCTCCATCTTATCTAATATCAACCTCTCAACTTTAGTATATTTAGATCTAAATAGAGATCGTCAAAAGATCGCCTAACATTATCCAAAAATTACGGCATAATATTATCAAATAGAGATAAAAATAAGTTCATCAGATAAATATAGGGGGGATGTGAGCGACTATCATTCAGTATAGATTAAAAGATGACGGCTTTGAGGTGCTATCATAAAGCTCTAACTTTAATTCAGCGCAACCCATATAAACTTTTTCACTCAAGTCTATTCATTATTTATCTACACACCAAAAATTTGATTAGTCTAACTCTTTTAGAGATTTTGTAACACGCCATTCTTGTAATAACAATTTTTTAGCCATATCAGATACTTTTTCTATCGAACTGTTAATGGTGTTCGCCGTTTCAATATATGAAGCTTCATCATCACTTCTATTAGATAAAAGATCAAATATTGCATCAAATCCTTGAATTGTTTCCTTTATAGCCTCTCTTAAATTGTCTGCGTATTCCTCTTTTCTAGCATTTTCTCCCTCAGTACTATAAGGTAATAATAGATTCAAATATTCGGCCAGTTCATTCAACTTGTAATAGTCTTTCAGTATTTTTTTTTCAACAATTTTTAACTCACTATCAGAAGACTTTTGCCCAGAACCAAAATATTTATACAGTTCATATCTCGCAATTTTGGCGGTCATATTGAAATCAGAAATATTTTTCCTTAGATCATTTATCCAAGCTTGCCTCATAGGAGCAATATTATTTGTTATCATCTGTTGCTTCAGCTTTTTTTTATCTGCTTTTATTTTTTTAGATTCATGAATAACATTATAGATAAAAACAATTATGCCGCCTAAAGTAGTGGATAAGGTAACTAAAATACCAATAATACCTGCATTATTTTCTAATAAATTAATAAAATTAGACATAAATTATATTTCACACACTATCTGATTAATAAACTAACCTATAAAGAATAACCCATAAATTATATTGTAATTAAAATTAATTATTATCCCTAACACTTATTAATTGACTTTTGACAATCTCTGTTTCCTGTTTTATCCCAGAACTCAGCCTACCCCATCGTCCGTATCAAGCCCTTTAGCTGTTGCCACTTTCTGCCGAAGTAGGTGGTTTTCAGCTTGGTGGATTTCTGTTTATTGCGATCTAAAACTAAGGCTTGTAGCGTAGTGGTGGCGTTGGTGATTTTGCCGGTATCGATATTGAGATAGGTGGGATAGAGGATGAGTGTGCCGGCGATCAGTTCTAAAAATCAAAGCCTTTAAAAAAACTCTGAAATAAAAACCGCCAGCTCCCACATAAATTAAAATAATTAATATAGAGACATGGCGGGTAATAAGGTACTCATTTAAATAAGTTTTAGCGCATAAAACTCATCTTTTAAAATCACATTTTAAGTGTTATCAAAACATCAATTTCAAACATCGTATCTGATATCTTCCCCTTTTAACTCACTATTTCGCAAAATAAAATTAACAACATCTATAAGCTGTACATTGGTTTGTGCAATTAAAAGCTTTTGCACCATATCAGCTTCATACACCTTAGCTTCATCATGCACTAAATATAGTACTTCAACCTCAGTATTAATAAATAGTTGCCTATTCTTTAAATCGCTATTTTCTCCATCAGAAGCATAGATAGATATATCACTGACAACCCTAATTTTTTGATAATCATTGTCATCAACACTTATCTGAAAGTTCTTATCAGAAGTGAGTTTTATTGTTTTTATATTTGCATTTAATACCTCATCAATATCTTGTTTTGAGATCTTTTTTATTGCAAACCCCAATTGCGTAAATGGTAGTATTAGCGATCCTTGTAACATTTCTTCATTCATACACATAGATTCCTATCTTACATATGTGGAGTGTCTAGGCGGTAACTGATTATCTAAAGTAAAAATTGATTGATCAATCGAGGAGAAAGAGCTAATGGTTGTTCTATAATTAACCGTTGGAATGCGATGGGTGTAAATATTATTAATAATTCCACTCCCTTTTTGTAAGCCTCTGTCCACTTCAATTGTGTAATCAAAGGATACCCTTCTACTCTGATAAGCATCTTTTATAGTCGTAAGACTAAGCTTCAGCATCATTTCAGCCCTATCCCGATTCTTAAGTGTTTGTGCTGATAGTTCTTTATTAACAAACTCAAACCCACAATCTAAACACCTAATCAGCAACTGTTGATATGTAAATTTAGTATCACCAAGAGCCTCGCGCTCTTTAATCCCAATTACTGTATGCTCACTATCACATATGCAACAAGGTTCTAAGAACTGATTATATTCGTCTAACACCATTGTATTCATCTCGCACCTCATGAAAAGAGACCCCAATCAAAATCAATCTTTTATTTCCTATAAAAAACTTACAGTAATAATCTTCTCTCTTTTCTGTTTTTGTTAATAAAGTATCTTTGGGATACGGGTTAAGAATATAAGCATCACTAGCCGCCCATTTTTTACTATCACCTACATGATATATACACCAAGAAGAGTTAAGAAAATAAGCCTTATTTTCGGGGTAAAAGTTTTCCTTCATAAGAAGAGTAATAATCTCCGAGATACTATCAACCTCATATTGATCTTGAAGCTCATCAATATTGTAAACTTTATCAGAGTTTAACGCTTTAAAGTCTTCAATAATCTTATGCTCAAGGTCTGCAGATATCACTATACCTTTAGCATCATCACCTACTAGGTGTTGAATCAATACTCGATGAGAGTAAAGAGGGGTACTCCCTGTTATATAGCGATCCCCATTTTCTTCTTTCGGCGGTAATACCGGCGCTTTATATAAGGAAATTATCTCCATAAAAATTTCACTAATACATATTTAAAGATTTACTTAAGCAATGACTTCCGGATTACTTAAACTAACAAAAAATATTACAGTATTTAATTCTATGCATAAAAAGATTAGCACATCCATAGCAATAATGATAACGCCTCTCCTATAAATATCGCTTATATTGCAATATCAAACCTACTGTAATCCTCCCCTTTTTAAGACTATTTAAAAGTAGAAGATTTTTCTTGGTTTATTAAAGTTGGCACGGTGGTACAGATCCAATGGCTGAATGAGGTCTTTCGTTATTATAACTCCATAGCCATTTAGTGGAGTAAATTTGTGCCTCATTGATTGTTTCAAACAGATAATTCGATAGTAATTCCTCTCTTACGGTGCGGTTAAATCGTTCGATATAAGCATTTTGTGTAGGTTTCCCCGGCTGAGTATAAATTAGAGTGATCTGCTTTGAGTTAGCCCAATCAATTAACTTTTGACTGATATATTCAGGGCCATTATCACATCGAATCGCTGCTGGTTTTCCTCGCCACTCAATAACTCTTTCCAGGGAACGAATCACTTTTTCTGTCGGTAAACTAAAATCAATATCCACACAAAGACCTTCCCGATTATAATCATCAATCACATTGAAGGTTCGGAAATAACGTCCATTTTGCAAACTGTCAGACATAAAATCCATCGACCATATTTGATTAATTTCTGTCGCTAATCCCAATGCTTCAGGGCAATTTCTGATGATTCGTTTTTTAGGTTTAATTCTGAGATTAAGTTCTAATTCCCGATAAACCCTTAAAACTCGTTTATGATTCCATCGGAACTTTTGAATATTTCTCAAATAATCAAAACATAAGCCAAATCCCCAACGCTTATGAGCTTTAGTTAACTTCAGCAACCAAGTTTCAATAAGTCTGTTTTCAGAGGTGGCTTTAGCCTGATAATAAAAAGCCGTTTTGCTAATTCCAAATATCTCACAAATCAAACGAATGGGGATATTTTGTGTCTTTAAGACAGCTTTAGCCATCTCTTTTCATTGAGATGGCTTTACCACTTTCCCTCTAAAGCTTCTTGACGAATACGGGACTTTAAGCACTCTTCAGCATACATTTTTTTAAGCCTTGCATTTTCAGCTTCTAGCTCTTTTAAGCGAGTAATCATCGAGGCATCCATTCCTCCATATTTTGAACGCCACTTATAAAATGTCGCCGAACTAACCCCATGTTCTCGACATAAATCAGTCACTTTCACGCCTGATTCATTCTGTTTTAAGATCGACATGATTTGTGAGTCTGTGAATTTTGATTTTTTCATAGTTAATTTCTCCTAAGTAAATAATACGAGAAAATTCTACTTATAGTCGGTATTATTTTTAGGGGGGGATTACAACATCTCCTGAAAAGTCTCCGGCGTGACGCCACCATATTGCAACGAGAGATCCCCAAAGGTTTGATCAATCACCAACACCTGCTTTTTCCCGGCATCAAAAGGAAGATTCGCCGGCCAAGCGGCAGGAAGATGGTTATATTTTGTCAATTGATGCTCAATCACCAGCCGAAGCGCCCGCCCCCTTCCGGCAATCGTGGGAGCAGATCCTCCTGCGCTAAAATAAGCGTCTCTAGTCGAGAGGGTTTTGCAGCATCATAATAGATCCCCAAATCATCCACCACAATTGATAACGGCGCATCACCACTCACCCCTAACCCCATAGAGCGAAGGAAGCCATCCTCAAGCGTAAGATAAGGGAGCCGATGCTTTTCAGCATACCTCCGTGCCTTCTCCGTATTCGCCTTATTGCCCCAGCCGACAACGATATCACCCATCGTCGTATCAAGTAATGCGTCCAAGAGCGCACGCTTTCGCTTTAAGCCTGAAGAGGTGGTAATGATCATGCTAAATAATGTCCTTCATCCTAATTGGGAAACAGCTTACCAAGATAATACTTATCCCAATGAAAAAGCGCTATATTTCCGCCCCAAGAATTAAATATAAGGACGAAATTATAGCACTTTATACAGACAAAAATATAAAAACTACTAACCAAGCTCTATTAATTATATACTTTAAAAGTAATGAAATATTAATAAGATTAATCTTTTATCTGATTTTTAATAAATACAAGTAAGGAGTAATTATATGAACCTAGCATCTTTTCTGACTGGAAAAAACCAACAATACTTAAATGAATTAGAGAGAAAAATTCCAACAGGAAATGCTGTTTTGTTTACAGGAGCAGGATTCTCAAAAACAGCTAAGAATATCGAAGGTAGTAATTTAATGGTCGCAAAAACATTAGCAAATCACATTGCCTCAATTCTAAACTATTCTGATGAGTCTGACCCCGACTCTGTTAATGACCTATCATATATGAGTGATCTACTAATAGATACTCCTGATAAAATACCAACCTTTATTGAAAAAATGAACCATTTGTTTTGCGTTACAGAAACTAGTATTTATCAAAATAATATCTGCCAATTACCATGGAAACGATTCTATACAACTAACTATGATGACTCAATACAACAAGCTTGCAAAAATTCAAATAAGAAAGTTTATACATTAAAAAAGTCAAATAAATACAATGGTTATCCCGAACCATATGTTATGCATATAAATGGTCATATTGATGATTTAAATGAAGATACGATTCGATCAGATTTTAAATTAACCGCAACGTCCTATATCTCTATTGACAACTTTATCCATACCCCCTGGGGAGCCTTGTTTAGTAGAGATATTCAATATGCCCAAGCATTTGTCTTTGTTGGGTATTCTCTTTACGATTTTGAGATAGAAAAAGTTCTTGTGGAAAATAACCAAAATAGTAAAGAGAGGATTTATTTTATAACAAAACCTGATATTACAAATAGAGACAGACGTCGATTAGAAAAATATGGAAAAGTTATCGATATTGGGATAGAAGGCTTTTCGAGTTGGATAGAGCAAAAAGTTGATCATTTAGAAAAAGAAGATTTAGCCGATGAAATAAAATGTTTAGATTTATATACCCTGAAAAATAATGATAAATACTCAATCAATGACTCAGACATTCTAAATTTTCTAATGTACGGAACTGTAACTCAAGAGTATCTAGAGTATGCCCTACGCAATAACTCATCTAGAAAAGCTTTAATTTATAGGGATGAGTTAGATTTTATGATCGATAAAATAAGAAACGGTCATAATATTGTTATTACGTCTGAACTAGGAAATGGTAAAAGTATATGTCTGGAATCTCTAGCTATTTTAATAACTCGAGATCTTGGTAGCAGTGTTTACTTCCTTCCCGAAAACTTAACTGAGTTTGATGATCCTTACAGTGACCTAGATCTCTTAAAAAAATCTGATAAAACAATATACTTATTTATCGAAAACTGCGGACAACACGGAGAAATTATTAAATATATACAAACGAAAGACATTAAAAATATTAAAATAGTTACAACTATTCGCACAGCATTATATGAAAAAAACTCTCATTATGTTGAAAATTTTATTGATGTTAATTTAGATCTTTTATCAGATAATGAGAATAAGCAGATGATTGAATTGATAGATTATATTGGTTATTGGGCCGATCTTATTAGAAAACCAACATACTCTAATAAGTTATTATTTATAAAAGATAAAAACAACTCCATGATCTCATCTGTCTTATTATCCTTGTTAAAATCTCAAAATATTAAAGATAAAATACAAGAAATAGTATCGCAGTTATTTGAAATAACTGAATTCAAAGATATTGTCTTTAGCATATGTCTTTTGAGCCTGTTAGGTAGACCTAGCGATGAGTATATTATATCTAAAATGATAAATAATCAGATTATTTATGGATCTAAACTAAAATACGATGACAAGTTTAAACAACTTTTCAAATTTGATCCTATTCGTAGAACATACTCAGCTCACTCGAGTGTTTTTAGCCAAGTTTTTATATCAAACTATTATGATCCTGGCTATATAATTCAAAAGCTTATATATATCGTAAAAAACTTAGATGTATATGAAAATAGCGATAAAAACATTGTAGACATCAAAACTCAAATTTTACGTTTTTCCTTTATTGAAAGGGTTATTCCAGAGAGGAATAAAAAGTCAAATTTAAATAGATATTATGATTTATTAAAACAAGAAATTTCTTGGATAAAATATGATCCTCATTACTGGTTACAATATGCAATGGCTCAAATAACTCTAAATGACTATAGAAAAGCTCAAACATATTTATCTCACGCATATAAATTAGCAGAAAATAAAATTGAATATAAGACTCATTATATTGATACGCAGCAGGCAAGACTCTATTTAAAAAAATCACTAGAAGAAATTGATAGCTTCAATTGGTTTTCTAAAGGACATTTATTATTAATGAAAGTCCCTAATGATATATCTAGATACAAACAACAAAATGTATATGAAGAATTTTATAATAATAAATATAAAACGCTATCTAAAGGTAATAAAGTTCAGTTTGAATACTCCTGTAAAGAAGCATTAAAAGATATAGAAGAATTTAAAAAAGATGGTAATTGGAATCCTCACGCGGATAAAATCATAACTATCTTAAAGAAAATAATATCTTCGATAGAATTTAATAGAGTCTAGAATTGGACGTCTAATTCGATGTGTTAAAAACTGGCCAATCGTTTACATTTCGGTATTAAGATAATTTTCTAAAACTTTATAAGGCATTAAACATCCTTATGGAGTTTTACCGTATTATAACGTAAGCTTACCGTCAAGCGCACAGTTTATAACTAGAGACTTTGTCGGTTCATTGTTTTTAAAATTCATTGGGAGATAAATTTCCCAATGACTCATGAGGTCTTTCCTTGTTATAACTTAACATCCAAGCCCAACTCAGTTCTCGCACCTGAAAGGGTAAGTTTACGGTATGAAGAAAGAGGGATTCATGCACAGCGATTCTTGGGGATTGATGAGATTGCTGAAGAAGAGATTTTAAATGTAATCCAAGCATATTACAAAACGGCTTTTGAGTAGATGTCAAAAAATCGCACTTAAGCGCCAATTCTTACGTGAGATGATAGATCTTTTCATAGTGAAAGAGCTTTAAATGCGCTTTAAATGCGTTTTGATGCTTTATAAAGATTGTTGAGAGAGGTTTGTTGAGTTACTGTTTATCGGTATTGCTTAAAGCTATCTTCCCTTTTATAAATCCAGCTCCCGAAAGAGCCCCTAAAATGAAAGTTAAAATCGTTTTTATAATATCGTCTTTCCCCCAGTAAGCTAGGATAGCTAAGAAAATCATAAAAAACACACTAAAAACAATCCCTAAAATAACTAACTTGGATTTGTAAGCTCGTTGACATTGAAGATCATTAGCATATAGATCCAAATTCTTTTCAGCTAGATGTTTTTGGTTATCCAGATCCTTTTCTTTAAGATCAAGCTCTTTACCTTGGAGGATAAGATTTCGTTCTTGTAGATCTAGTAAACGACTCATCATTGCTTCCTGTTCAGAAGAATTAGCTTCTTGTGAGGAAGTATCATTTTGAAAATTTTCTTGAGTCTGCATACTACTCATCGTTATTAAAGCCCCTCAACCTACTTATCTTAATTGAGAAAGTTTATATTCAACTTCAAAAAAACCAAAGCCACCATTAGAACCTAATTTAGGAGGAATGAATCGGCTTTTTTTAATATTATTTCTATCCTTTTCCAGAATAATAAGGAATTCTTTAGAGCTTACGACTTCCTTATTGATTGGTCTTAGCACCTTCTTATTACTCATATATAACCTCACCTTTTCTTAAAAAGAAAATACTTAGGAAATATACCCTACACAGTTAAAAGTAATATATTAGGATCCTAAGCATCGTTTAACAAATGATATAGTATGCTTGTGCACCAGTCAAAAAAGTTTCAACGATGTTGCATATAACTATGATAAGAAGCTTTAAAATGTTAGCAATTGATGTTTCTGTAAGTTTTGATCGCTTCATGATTTCCGCCATCTCAATAAGGATGACGAAATCTCTCATTTTAGCTTGTCTCTTTTTAGGATAAATTTACGCTTTAACCTACCACCCCATCACTCGCCATAATCCCTTTAGCTGCTGCCACTTTCGCTCAAGATAGGTGGTTTTCAGTTTTGTCTGCCCTTGCGCTTCGCGCTCTTTGACGAGTGCTTGCAATGTAGCAGTAGCATTGGTGATTTTACCGGTGTCGATATCGAGATATGTGGGGTAGAGAATCAAGGTGCCGGCGATCAGTTCCGAAAGGGTGAGCTTCCGTCCTCTTCTGCCGGTTAAGGTATAGTGATCTTCCGTAAGGCCCCAATTGGCATAGAAAGGGATGCCGTAGCAGACTACCTTCTTCCCGCGAAGGAGCGCCTCAAAGCCGGAGAGCGAGGTCATGGTATGGAGCTCATCACACTGCTCGATCATGGCAATGATATCCCCCTCTGCCATCACAAGATCGGCATATTGCCGGGCAAGCGCTTCATCCACGTGGCCAAGGCGATTTCCGCTCACCACATCGGGATGCGGTTTATAGACAATATAGCTTTCGGGATTTTGCCGGCGAACGGCTTGGAGCAGCCCTAAATTGGTATTGATATCGCGCGTCCCGGTTTGAATGGAGGCATCATCTTCCACCTGCCCCGGCACAAGGAGAATGGGGCGATTCTTGATCCTTGGAATCTGCGCTGTGCGATCTCCCACATTATATTTCCCCACCTTAAAGGCGACAAGATCCCGTTGTAGCGCCTCGGCTTCTGCTAAAAGTTCTGCGGAAAATGTTGTATGCGTTAAGAGCGCTTCTAAGCGTGAAGGTTGCGATGCATCAAAATAGATCCCCCGATCATCGAGCACTAAAGAGCGCGGTGGCACCAGATTGGAGCCTAATCCCACAGAGCGGATAAAGCCATCTTCCATCCGTAAAATGGCGATCTCCTCCTGCTCTGCCCAGCTGACTAAATCGGGAAATTGCTTTCCCCAAATTAAGAGGCGAATATTGCTCCGCGCCGATTCCGGCAACGCTGCATACGCCTCCCGTAATGCCTTCTCCGTTCGGAAATAGCGAAGCTGATTACGATAGCTCTGAATAAAGGGGCGAATAATCTGCCGCTTCCAAAAAGAGAGCCCAACGACCCAAATCTCCCCAGCGAGAAGCGCTTCCCTTCGTTTCATCATGATCAGATAATCGATCACATCAAAGATCGTCCCACGCTTGCCGGTGTACGGGTTAAGATAACGGCAATATTGCAAGTAACTCGCGGTAAAGAGCTCAAGAAGTGTTGCGTGCCGGCGGCGGGATTTGAACGCCGGCATTTGAACCTGCGGATGCCGATCTTCCGTTAAGCCCCAACCAGCATACCAAGGTAGCCCAAAAGTGATCACCTCTTTGCCGAGCATCAAAGCCTCAAACCCCATCTGCGAAGTTGCCACATAGACGCGATCCATCCGCGCCAGCAGAGCGTGGGGATGAAGATCCTCCGCCAATAATCGCACCTGAATATCCGCCTGTAATTCCGGCATCATCGCCGTAAAATGCCCCTGCTTCTTCCCCGCTAAGACATCGGGATGAATCTTCACCCAGATTACCGCATCGGGATTCTCCGCCTTAGCCGCGCTTAACATCTCCTGAAAAGTCTCCGGCGTGACGCCACCATATTGTAACGAGAGATCCCCAAAGGTTTGATCAATCACCAAAACCTGCTTTTTCCCGGCATCAAAAGGAAGATGTGCCGGCCAAGTGGCAGGAAGATGGTTATATTTTGTCAATTGATGCTCAATCACCAGCCGAAGCGCTCGCTCCCCTTCCGGCAATCGTGGGAGCAGATCCTCCTGCGCTAAAATAAGTGTCTCTAGTCGAGAGGGCTTAGCAGCATCATAATAGATCCCCAAATCATCCACCACAATCGATAACGGCGCATCACCACTCACCCCTAACCCCATAGAGCGAAGGAAGCCATCTTCAAGCGTAAGATAAGGAAGCCGATGCTTTTCAGCATACCTCCGCGCCTTCTCCGTATTCGCCTTATTGCCCCAGCCGACAACGATATCACCCATCGTCGTATCAAGTAATGCGTCCAACAGCGCACGCTTTCGTTTTAAGCCTGAAGAAGTGGTAATGATCATGCTAAATAATGTCCTTCATCCTAATTGGGAAACAGCTCACCAAGATAACACTTATCCCAATAAAAAAGCGCTATATTTCCACCCTAAGAATTAAATTAAGGACGAAATTATAGCACTTTGTGGAACCAAAATAGATAACTTTAACGAGTTATAAAAATTATCAACAATCCTTCATAAGTAAATACCTATATTTCTCTTTAATCCGTTACTTTAATTTCAAAAGATTGTAATGATCTATATTCTTCAATATTATCAGTTAAGTCATCCACTATCACTTGTCTTACATCAGCATTTTTAGGACCTCTATAACTGAGCTCAACAGTCTCATCTAAATTATTTTTATAACCTACTATAAGAGCATCCACGATATCCGCCGATGAGGTGTTTTTAATATAACCGAAAACAGATCTAAACTCACAAACCTGTTTAAACCATTTTCTATACCCAACTCCTTGAACTTTTCCTAAAATTTTAAGTCTATAAACAAATTTATTTTGTGGAGATGGGGAAAAAATTTCTTCTAAAAAAGGCTTACCAACATTTCGTGGCATCCCCTCGCTTGGAAATAGATGAACCGCAAAATCTGGATTTGTATTAACCTCTATAACTCCCCATTTTTGATCACTAGGTGACTTAGAAATATCCTCCATCAAAAAGTCAATCCCTACATGATATGCATTAGCCATTAACTCCCGTATCTTAACTGCTATCGGGATCCAATCTATATGAACGTTATCCGAGCAATCAACAATCTCACCACCACTTCCAGCATTAGAAACTTTTGATAAATTAACCCTCTGTCCCTTTTCTGGTACAGTGTTAAGGTTTATGCCTTGTTGTGATAAATATTGTTCAACGTAGCTACTAATAACTACTGGAGAGTTCCTCAAATACTTATTTTTTCTTCTTTCTATATTCTTTAACTCAACGAGTTCTCTAATGTTATCCCTTCCATTCCCAATAACATAGGGCGCAATACGCCTAGCCACAGCATAAACCTTGTTTTTCACAACAAGAACACGATAATCATCTCCGAGTATCTGTTCTTCCACTATAATGTTTGAACATTTTAGTTGCTCGCATCTTTGCCAGGCCATTAATAGTTGATTATGGTCAAAAATATCAGTCGAAACTCCCCTACCACCCATTAAATTGAGAGGCTTAACAATAAAAGCACTACCATTAAAGTTAGAAATATATTGACTAGCTTTGTCATACTCCCCTATCTTAAAGAGCCTACCTTTTGGAACTCTTATTCCATACTCATCTAATAGCATCTTTGTCAAATGTTTATTATCCGCAAGTTGTCGCGCTTGTAGAGTTGTAAACTGGGACATTCCTCCCCAAAAAAGACACCTAGTATCATTAAGAGGATCCTCTATCAATAAGGTTCTTGTATCTAGAACTCTTGACTTTAAGCCTAACTGATAAGCAGCTTCTTTTAAGATAATTAATTGAGATACTCGAGTAAAATGGCTATTTTTATATATTTTCGCCTTTTTATATATCTCTTTATCAAAAGCATTTGAGATAAAATTATCCTTTATAATCGATGAGATATTAAACCTAGCTTCTGCTAAAAAGTGACGATAAATATTTGCACCTTGCTTTATATTATCTATAACCAATGTCTTATCATGAACACCAGCTAAAATATTTTTACTAAAACAACTTAAAACTAAAAAGTATTTTTTATCAACTATTTTATTAACGTCTTTAATTAGAGAATCATATTGGTCTTGAATCAAATCAGTAATACTAAGATACTGAGCTCCATATTTAATCTGGCGACTTAGTTTTAATTGAACAACTTCCCCCTTAATAGGAATATGTTCCATATTAAGAGTATTATCAATTTTCTCTAATTTATACTGCTGATAAAGCACATTTTTACTTCTTCTATCTTTTAAAGCTACTATTAACTCTTGTATTGTTGACTCTCCGTCGCCAATTACAAATGCAGGTACGATACAGTATACCCCTAATAGGTTCCCATCTTTAATGAATAAAACAAAAGGATCACCATCTTGATATACCTCTATAGTAATTGCTTCATGAAATTTCGTATATCTTTCCCAATATAATGAAAATTCTTCGAGATTATCAATAACCTTTTGGGTTAAGGATAAATTATGATGAGGTGTTATTAATACTCTGTGACCCTGATCAAATAAAATATTAATAAATCTTTCCGCCCCCTCTTTATTTGAACGCATAAATCTTCTGCGCTGAATGTGTGGGAAATTGAGATCACTAAAAATAGTATAGTTATCATTCACTGTTCGTCTAAAGATTCGACTAAGAACGAGAGAGCTTTCTTTATCCTGCAAACTCATCATATTTATCGTTTCATCACTTATTCCTTGAATAAATAAATCAGATTTAAACAAGTTCTTTTTATTCTTTAAAGATAAAAACATTATAGGTTACCATTTCTATAAAGATACAGGAGCAATAGAATATTAAATTTTATTTAAATTATTCTATCAGAAGAGGTATTTTTTTAATAAACTCGTAAAATTACGCATTATTTTAAAGACTAAAAACCTCAACAAAACTCATAAAAAATTAATCAATTTGACTTTTTATTAAATCCATTGCTAAAGCTTCAGTTTTAGGTGTTGCTAAATAATTATTAAATATTTTACCTAAAGATATATCGTGAGCTAAACGAACAGATGCTTGTCCAAATAGAACCCCTAATTTCTCATCCCACTCTTGATTAATAATCCAAAAAGATCCTGGTAACGGGGTAAACTCTCCAACATAAAATTGCCCATTACAATATAAAAAATCTATTCTTACAAACGGAGAAGGTAACTCTGAACTCAGTTTATTAGCTACTTTTATTAATTCTAGCAAATCATCTCTACTGCCTTTAAAAAGTCTATTTGAGTACTTACCAATATCAACATAATTGAGATCTGCATCATACCAACACCGCTCAATTTGGGGCATCCGTTTTGTTTCTAATATAAGTCCTACCTCGCCATAGAAAGAGTAACATTTAATATCCCTCGCTATTGAGCTCTCTCCAACCAATAACTCTTCTACCATCCAAACATCTTGTTTTACCGTTTCATTATTTAATAAGCTTTTTTAAGTAAGTCTTAACTTCAGAAATGCTACTATATTTTTCATTTTTATTTAAATAAACGATATTATCTTCTGAATAAACAATTACAACACCTCTAGCAGAGCTTTCATACATAGGTTTCACTACTACCCCATTTCGGAAATTCACTTCACTTAAAGGAATACCTACTTGGTAGATTTTAGGCGTAACAAAACCACACTTCTGTGCAAAACAATACCCTACGAGTTTATTATCTAGATTAAAAGTTGAACTTCTTTCCTTTTTTAATCTTATGCATCTTTTGTCATGATCCCACATTAAATCAAGGCTTTTAGAAAAAGATATCGGTTTTTCCTTACGTGTTTTTTCTTTAAATAATGTAGATAAAGTACTTTCATCTATATTTATTTCTATTTTCATTGCAACCCCACTCCTGTAAATCATAAATATTAAATTCTACAAATCATAAACTCAAAAAATCACGCTTAAGATTCTTTTTCTTTAACCTCTAGTACTATTAACTCTTCCTGGAATTTTAAACGATAAACTTTATCTTTCACTTCGATTTCATTCGGAGTACTTTTAACAACAATATGAGTGTCATTCAGCTTAACTAAATCACTTTTTGTCTTCGTTTTTATAATAACTTTAAGAGAATAGACACCACACTCAATATTATCTAAATTAATCCCCCCATATTTAGGAGTTGTAAAATATCCTTTATCATAATTCACGAAATAGTTTTTATAATAATTTTTTGATAACTCTGGTTTATTCCCTATAGCAAGAGGTAGAGCATACTCGTTATAATCTGATTCTAATATTAGAGTATACTTAACATCACTATATTCTTTTAACTCAATATCTCGTAAAAAATAAACTCCTTCTAAAAAAAACTTTTCACCTTTCAATTGCAACTCTTTCAATTGAAAAACAGGGGCATTTGAAGACTCTCTTTTTACTCTTATTTTTCCATCAAAATCAGCCGTCCCTATAATAGTACGATTATATATCGGTGGTAAATTAAAAGAGAGAGATCCCAATATACTTAAAATTAAAGGAGCATTATGGAACGTAACATCAGCATGAGTTCTAACCAACTTTGATACCGTTTCAATATAATTAAAATTTTCATACTTTAAGAACATATGAAGATACGGTTCTATCTGAGACTTAAACTTAGGATCTATTTTTGATGCGATAAAATATATATTTTTATTATATTTCTTATCAGACTTGATACATTCCAATATAAGATCATCAAAAAGATCAATATTTTCTATTTTATTCAAATCTTCTAGCAAAAACTGTGCATTTTCTCTAGGCTTCGCTCCTTTAGGAGCTTTTCCTACTAAAAAGGAGCCCAATCTAATAGTTGGAGCCGAAACAATAATATTTTTAAAATTATACTTAAGCCCATAATAAAGAGCACTAGTACCACCTTTAGAACATCCTAAAAGAGTGCACTGATCTTTATCTAAAGAATACTTTTCTAATACGCTAATAATAAAAGTATACAAAGCTTCTTCTAATGCACTCCCCTTAACTCCATTTTTTATTGAATCAAGGTAATAACTGGCATTAACACCATCAACAAAATCATCTTTGATCCATAAAATGTTAGCTCTATTAGTTTCTAATGAATTTTTAAAATCATACGTAAATTGAGATTTTCCTCCAAAGCCACTGAAAACAACTATTAAGTGGTCAGTATCATACCTTGCTTCTTTAAAAACGTATTTAATTTCAAAACTATTCATTAATATCGTTTTTTCCTTCATAAAAT
Organism: Ignatzschineria cameli; assembly: GCF_003121895.1. GTDB lineage: Bacteria > Pseudomonadota > Gammaproteobacteria > Cardiobacteriales > Wohlfahrtiimonadaceae > Ignatzschineria > Ignatzschineria cameli. Next base: position 62,278 of record NZ_QEWW01000001.1, on the reverse strand, counting down.
ATTTCCCTATAAGGCCACTTAATAATTTAAAGTATTATATGCTATACATATTACTTAAATACTTCATCAACAAAACGTTGACTTGCCTTCCCATCTTCTAAAGGCATATAAGTATTAATAAACTCTTTTCTTTTGTCCTGATAAAACTTATCCCACTTATTAAGATTACTAATCCAATATAAAACTTTTTTAGATGTTTTAACTAAAGGTCCTGCCGCAGTATCTTCATATGGGACTAAACTTCCGCGAATTTCCCCTAAATAATCTTCTAAATCAGGCACAAAAAAGATCATAGGTTTCCCTGTTAAAGCATAGTCAAACCTTAAAGAAGAGTAATCTAATATAGCCGTATCAGAAGCTAAACATAAATCTGATATTTCAGGATAATCACTTACATCTATAATTTTATTATTAAGATCAATGCTACTTCCCATTCTTGTATTCATCATATGCCCCCTTAAAAGAAAGACATAATTATCATTTAATGAGCTTGTTAAAAATTCTAAATCTAAATAATCTATCATTTTCGCTCTGAACTCATCGAGAGAATAATTATCTCTATATGTCGGAGCATATAATATTGCAATTTGATGCTCTTTTATACCCAGTCGCTTACGCACATCTCTCCTAATATTATCCCTTTCTTCAGCAAAAAAAACATCATTTCTAGGATAACCAATTTCAAGTATCTTGGCATTTTTAGATGGGAAGACATTTTTTAATATGGGTGTCGCGTAAGGAGCAGGAGATAACAAATAATCCCATTGATCATGTCGCCGTAAGAACGAATCTATTCTATTTTGAGGATAATCATTTGCTTCCCAATAAGGTATTCCTGTAAGCTTAAATGGATAACCATGAAAAGTAGCAATAACTATCTGCCCTTTCTTCTTACTATAGAACTCTGGTTGATGCGTATTATCAATGATATATTTAGCCTTACTATATAACTCGAACCACTCCTTACTCTTCTCTACAATGGGAATTCCGCCCTCTGGGACTTTAACTGAGCTATCTCTGACACTCCAGTATAATTTGTAGCCTTCATTTCTATTATATAATTCTTTATGAATACCTACCGCATTACATGTTGTAGACTCACCATAATAAGTTCTAAAGAATACTATTTTTTCGTCTATGATATTTTCAGAATTCTGGTGTCCTAAAACATATTCATGTATTTTTCTCGCACCTTGCTCCTTTAGAGGAATAGATGGCTGTACAATTAAATTTAAATTATTTTGTGTTGGATGGCTTTCAATTCGTCCCACAATAGGACTTTGGGCATTTAACCAGTTAGGGAGCAACTGCGCAATTGAAGCAGAGTATAGATATCTAACTTCTTTATTATTGACATTTACTATTAGTTTATAATGCCCAGGAGATAAAAAGGTCTTTTGCCCATAAAAATCTTTAGTATAAGGTATTTCTATGATAGTTTTTTCATGGTTTATACATTTAACTTCACACTCGATCTGAGTTTTATCTGAAGATAAAATCACGCTGATTTTATTAATCGCATCTACACCATAAAGTTTACCTTCTAAAAGTAGACTATTAGATTTCTCAGTCATTTCCTTAAAATAATAGGTTTCTACTAACTCTCTAAGCCCTACATTACCATAAGCAGTTTGATATACTACAGATTTAAAATTATTACCCCTTAATTCAATTGGATAGTCAATATATTGAGGCCAAGCTATTATTTTTAATACACCATACTTATCTACTGCTCTAATCAGCCAATGATCAAAGTCTGCACTTTTAGTCATATTCCCATCTATACGGCATATATATTTTTTATCACCAATACCTGATATATTGAATAATACTGAATTAGATTCTAAACCCTTTTTGTTTATTTCTATAATTTTAACAGCAGCAAGTTCACTGCTTGAACGAATATTTAAGACAACAGATTTATTATCCTGATAAATAGCTTCAGCAAATATCTCTTTTTTCTCTATCGATAATAAAAAGGCATTATCTTTTTTACTGCTAGTAAATCTTACTCCAACTCCTAAATCAGTATTACTAGGCTGGATCTTTCCTGCAGCTCCCCAAGTTGCTATCTTTTTTAAACTTTCAACTCTCTGAGTATTATTAATATTAAATACAAAATTGAGTCTATAATTATATTTATGTTGCAAGTTTAGTTGATCAATATCTAAAAATAATCTAAATCCCCAGCGTCGATAATCATTTATCTGATGATTACTAATGCGATCCAACTGAGAATGACAGAACCAATTGACATCTAGTTCTATTTGACTAGCTTGATCTTGTTCCGACACTAAAAACACTTGTACTTCTAGATTCTCATCATTAGGATCTAATAATGGTACATATGACCATCCCTCCAAAAACAACTGGTTTCTATCAATCCAATAAGATTTACGTAACTCAATATTGGGTACATATTGATTTTCTTTTAATGAGAGCACTTCTTGAGGATAAGATACTTCGGGATCATTCCAGAAAGGGACCTTTAATACAATAGACTGATCTTGTGCAATAGCAGACATAGTATTGGTATTTCTAATGCCTAAATCTAAGGACTCCCGAACTTTATCAAAATCTTTCTGGATTAATAGCCATTGCAATGCAGCAAGATGAGCAGGAATATCTTTCCAATCAGATAATGATAAACGTTGCGTCATTGTTGTAAGCTTTTCAGATAACTCCTCCATATACTCTATGCCAGCATAATCTATGCAAGATAAATATTCCCTCATGTTATTTGACATGAACTGAACAACTCTATCTCGAGCTACATCAGAAAGCCCTTGCCTATCAAATTCCTCTAATGAGGTCAGTACGGCTGTCAGTATAGCTTTTAAATTATCTACATTTTTTGACTGTTGAGATATCGATGACATATCATCCCTTACTCTCCAGTCATATATAATATCAGGTAAGATATCGAATGCTTTTGCAGAGCTATATAACTTCGCACTCCACAATTGATCTTCGTATAGAACACCAATTGGAAAGTAGAGATTATTCTTTAAAATAAATTCTCTCTTTATCATCTTACTACAAGCAATTGCATTGACTAATATATCAGTATAATCTTGCAGTTTTAATTTTTCTTGCTTAGCGTGATGAGCCTGTCTAATCCAATGAGCCGCTTGCATATAGCCAAACGAATTAAATCGACAATATGACCCTACAGCAAAGTCTGAACCTGTTTTTTCTAATATATCTACAAAAACTTTAACTGCATTTTTTTGAATTAAATCATCAGAATCAATAAACCAAATATACTTTCCAGTTGCTAACTCAATACCTTTATTACGAGCAGAGCTCAACCCCCCATTTTCTTTGGAATAAATAATAATTCGTTCATCTAGATTAGCGAATTCCTCTGCAATAGATAATGAGCTATCTGTAGAGCCATCATTAATTAAAATAATTTCTAAATTAGGATAAGTTTGTCTTTGGATACTTAACAAACACTCTTTTAAATATTTTTCTACATTATATACTGGTATTATTATAGATACTAAAGGCATGCTCTTATCCATTATACGGAGAGTGTTTTTTTTATTCATTTTAAATCCTGATGTTTACTTTTTTATATGTGTTAATTTTAGTTAAATATTACAAATATCATACTAATCTTATTTGAAATTATTAAATAAATCAGACCATAACTCAGATGCTACTTTATGATCGAACTTGTCTTTTACTTTATAATAAGCATTCTCAGATATATTAGGCAAAGAACTATAGTTTTTGAACAAAACCTCATAAATTTTTTTACTTAGTCCTTTAATATCACCTGACTTTACTAAAAAGCCATCCTTGCCATCAGTGATAATATCTCTTGGGCCATAATTAATATCGTAACTAATAACCGGTGTTTTATTAGACATCGCCTCTATAATTGTTAAACCAAAACCTTCGTATACTGAGGACATCAGAGTTATATCAGACTTATGAAATACTTCATCTATATCGGTAGCGTATGAGTTTATTGATATAATATGCTGCAATTCATATTTCAAAACTAAGCTCCGTAAATACTCCTCCTGAGTACCAATACCAAATAAAGAAACGTGCAACTTAGATGAGTCTAAATTATAATTTTCTTTTAAAAGATTAATTGATAAAACTATATGATCTAATTGCTTAGAAGAAGCATAACGAGAAACTACATTAATGATTTTTTTATTTCTTATTGTCTTTTTACAAGGTTTTTTACTACAATTAACAGTATTTGGTATCACAAAATACTTCTCAGGATACCCGAATTGCTTTACTATATCATTTCGTTGTTGCTCTGTAAGAACAATAATGCCATCTACATTTCCAGCATTATCAATTGTCGAAAATATATCTTTTTTTATTGGTGCACCATACTTATATGGTGCTTGATAATGATTAGTATGTATTGTCAAAAACCTTAGTGCTTTTGTTGGGTCCATTGACATTATTTTCGATACTGAGCCAGGACCATCATTTATAACTATGTTATCTTCTTTTTTATGACTGGTGCATAACTCTTCAATAAAATAAGCGTAAAGTTTATTGCGACTATTAAATCCAATAGCTTTCTTGCTTAATCGATCAAATAAAAACAAATGTTCTTTTTCACTATTCCCCAGTCTATTAAACCTAGAAAAAAAACAAAAACCATCAGCCGTATAAAGCTTTTCTTCTACTACACTATTCTGCTCACATCTTATACTCTTAATCCTAATATTATTTTTATAATAATTAATCTGAGATACACCAAAAGAGCTATCATAAAACTCTTCCTTATGTAAGGATCCTTCAGTTGTAAAGTATTCTGTTTTAACCAACTTTCCTTCAAAAGTGAAATATCTTAAAAATTTTTTACTTTCATAAAATTGACTTTGAATAATAAATACATCTTTATTATTCCGATCATTCACTAATGGAGCAGCTTTATTCAGAGTGTTTTTTTCTCGATAAAAATCATATAGATTGATAATTTTAGAGTCTTTGTGCATTCTACCACTTTCTTTAAAAGCTAATTCAAGCTTTTCATAGTCCGTTTCAGAATCAAATGTTAAAAACCTAGAACTATACCCTAATAACTCATTAAATATATGAGTTCTATTGAGCATAACTCCGGTTATCCCACCCTGCTTAAATTTTAATGAGTGTACAATCATTAATATATTTTTCATATATACCTCTAAAATTATTGAACAATATCTTCTCTTTCTACAACATAAGAGAAATTATCTCCTGATAATTCTTGTAGTTGACTTGAAAACATGCATTCACGAGTTTCATTTACACTCAATAAATAATCTCTTGCTTTTAAACGTTCCTCAGCTAGATAATCATCGCCTTTAATCACGACTTGCTCAAATAACATAAATAACTCATCGATACTTGAGAATACATATGCATAATCTGAATAATCTAAATTACTATTCGACTTAACAATTTCTTTGTCAGACGGGATATATACAAAAATAGGTCCATTAGCAGCGATACATTCAGAAACTACTGCCGATATATCGCATATAAAAACATTGGAATCAATAATGAGGCGAGATAAATCATCCTCTTTAGAAGCAATATAAAAGTTTGCACCGACTTCTGCTAACGCTTTAGAAACTTTATCATCAATATTTTCTAAAAGTTTATTTCTACTTCCCGTTACGGGATGAAATTTGGCAGATAGATATACCCCAAATTTTTTCTGTAATTCGGATAACATTACTACTGATATTCGAGCAGAAGAATAATTATTTTCTTCATAAACCCCTTCCCAAGTTGGTAAATAAAGCACTCTAATATCAGGAAAACGATTCTCCCATGGAGTAACAGATGCGAGAAGAGCTTCTAACATATTAGGCCGACCAACTTTCACAAATTTCATATGTTTAGTTTCAAAACTTGCATTCTTAAATCGATCTATATGCGCCTGCCCAGCCACCCAGATTTCGTCATAAACTCGAAAAAACTTATGCGCACTTGCTGCTTTATCACTATCTCCATGCCCTAAAAATATATGTTTATAATTATTATATCTTAAGGAATGAATTAAATTACCGGTATTAGATAAATAGTAAAAAGCTTTAACATACGCAAGTTGCATTAATAGGTCTTCTACATCTATTGGTCGTCTTGCATAAGCAACATCAACATAAGGGTGATTCTTTTTCATCCAGTCAAATAGAGCTTGATTTCTAACTAAGACCATAAAATCATTACCATTTTTTAAAAAATGGGGTATCCACATATTCAAATGTGAGGGACCATGAGTCATTCCCTCACCTGTATGTATAATATGCACAATCTTTTTATAAATATTTACATTACTAATATCTAAGTCAGCCTTTACTAGTGCTTTAGGCGCTGCCTTTTTAAGAGGCTTAGACTTTGATACTGGAGCAGAGCTTTTTTTATTACCTAAACGTTTATCAAAAAAGTCTCTAAAAAACAGATTCGGATTATTTATTAACTTTGTCAACTTACTCATACTATTTCCTCTAATAAGGTTATTCTTTTATTTAAAACTTGTGTTGAATCTATTTGAGTATTATTAAAGAGAGCTTCTTTTAATGAAAAGAGATTATAACCCCCATTTTTGAGATCTAGCTCTATTCCATTTTGATTAACCTCTACTCCTACTTTTTGATATCGATCTAAATAGATAGTCGGAATATCTTCTCGTAAATTAATTTCATCATAAAAAGAGAAGTAAGGTATTAACTCATTAATACATTGGCTTTCTATTGCTGATATATCAACAAATGCATGTTTAGCGTAATAATTTTTAAGATGAGAGGGCTCTATTATTTTTACCCCTGAACGTTGTATCTTTATTTTTTGAATAAAACTAATTGATATCTCATTATGATGAAAATAGATTTCTACCCCAGACTTTTTCAGATAAAGTATCAACTCTATTAATTTATCCAGATACTTTTTCGTCCTATGCCCTAGATTAGGATGTGGCTGAATCACTATTCTATTAATATTTAGTTGTTTTAATGCTTGTAATAGACAACTTTTAACTAACTCAATATTTTTTAAGCTTGAGTAGTTTTCTGTAGCTAACCCGCCTTCCCACGTCGGAGCATAAAAAAGAACCGGGGTAGCTTTAGTTGACAAAGAAAACCCGGTTCTTCCTATAAATGTATCACCTACTAAAATTAAGCGACCTTTTTTATAATCATCTTCATCGAATAAACCGCTTTTATAATATCGTTCTAAACTTAATTGTCCCGCCATTGTGACATGATCATAGATGCGGATAATCGGCTTGATAGATGAGACCTTATTACTCTCACCATGAGTAATAAAAATATGTTTTAACTTACGATTTGCCACTAAGCGACAATTAGATTGGGCATTAAAGGCATAAAATATTATTTGACCTGATAATTGATCCAATTCGGAAGGACGCATAAACTGGTAAGGAACCCGCGCTCTTTCAAATATTTTTTGAAAGGAAGCAGCAGACTCCTTATACCTTTTTAAATAGATAATCGTATTATCCCTAGAAAATATTTCTTGCTCAAAGAAAGAGAGTAACTGCGTTGCAGTCCCCAATATTTTACTATCTAAATAGAGTGCGTAGGGATATCTTGATTTCATATCAACTCAGAGACCCAATCTTCATCTTTTTCACTTTTAATATCTAAAATAGAATCGATAAATTGCTTATCCTTTCTTTTAACATCAATCACATTTCCGGTTGTATTATTAATTAATGCTAATAAGGATGCAAATGCGACTGTTTGAGCATCTAACAATGTATCTTCCGGCTCGATTCCAAAGTTATTTAAACGCATTGGTGTTTTCGTTCTCTCTGGATTAATACAGTTTACGCGTATCGACTCATCCATCCACTCTTCAGCAAGTGCTTGAGTAAGATTAACCACACCTGCTTTAGTAGAAGAATAAACACTACTAAATGCCCGGCCACGAGTATAAGAGCTAGAGGTGAAGTTTAAAAGAGCACCTCTACTTTTCTTAAGGTACTTTTTAGCGACTAATGCTACATTGATAGCTCCTGTTAAGTTAATGCTCACCATCTCTGCAATTTGAGAGGCTTCCATATGATCTAAAGGCTGATTAGATAAGATCGCCGCTGTATTTACCACATAATCAATCCGCTTCTCTTTTTTATAGACATCCGCCAATGCTTTTTCAATTGAGGTGATATCCTTAACATTCACACCACTACTACGGCTAAAACTATAACTTTTCGCTTTATAATGATCTGCTAATTCAATAATCTCCGCACCAATACCGTAACTACCTCCAAAAACAACAATTACTTTACCGTTAAGTTTTTGGAATATGTCGGCAGAAGAGAGTTGCTCTAACGTGCAATTACTACGGCTCTGGAAGAGTTTATCTGCTAAAAAGAGATCAACAGATTGTGTTAATTTAATATTCGTTTCTGAACCCGATACAACTGCAATCTTCTCTTCCGGCAATGCCTTAAGAACAATACCACAGTCACAGGTTCCGGAAAGCTTTAGCGCTTCATAACGTTTATAAGCTTCTCTTAACGTGCCTAAATTAAACGCTTGTGGTGTTTGCCCTTGTCTTAAATCCGATCGATTTGGAATTTCAATAATTTCATCATGCGTTGAATTAAGCTTTACAATTGTATCTGAACAAGGGATTACAACATCTACCGCATTATAGCTATCTAACTTTTTAATACATTCATCGATCACATGCGCAGATAGTAATGGACGGACAGAATCATGAATAATCAATTTTGTTGACTCTGGATAGTTATGCAAGGAAGAGAGTGCCGACTTAGTAGAGTCTGTTCTCTCCTTTCCTCCATTAATCACTTTCGTTACTTTGGTGTAATCACCATTCAGTACTATCTTTCTAATCCCCTCTTCATAAAAAGGGACAGCAACAACAATAATTTCATCAATATTGTCATGATACTGAAATATATCTAAGGTATGCTCTAAGACAGTCTTACCTGCAATTTTAGCAAATTGCTTTGGGTATCCTAACCCCATGCGCGCACCAACACCGCCCGCTAAAATTACGCCTACTACTTTTGACATAACAATCCTTCTATAATATTCATTAATAATTTAAAAGTTACAAATTTTGATAAATCTTAATGCCTTCTTCCACATCATCGTAGATCTCGGCTTTGCCATTATCTAAGATAATGACTAGGTCACACATGGTTCTTACTTGTGTCATCCCATGGGTGACCAGAATGATATTCGCTTTCCCGACTTTATCCTTGAAAGCTTGGCTCGCCTTCTTTTTAAAGTGGGCATCACCTACGGACATCGCCTCATCGACGATGTAGTAATCAAAATCGAATGCGAGGCTGAGGCCAAAGGCGACGCGCCCACGCATTCCTGATGAGTATGTTTTAGTGGGGAGATCGAAATAATCGCCAATTTCTGCAAATTCCTCTACGAAGGCGACCTTTTCATATAACTCCTTCCCGCGAAAGCCTTGGGTACGGGCGATGAACTTCACATTCTCCCGTGCAGAGAGAGAGCCTTGGAAACCGCCAGATAAGCCCACGGGCCAAGAGATGGTTTTATCGGTAATGATCCGCCCGCTATCGGGGGAGTCTACCTTGGCAAGTAGATTCATCAATGTTGATTTCCCCGCGCCATTTTTACCGATAATGGCGACATTTTTATCGCTCGGGATAATAAAGGAGAGATCCTTAAAGACATATTTGCGCCCTGCTTTATGGTGCAGGTAGGATTTGGTGAGATTCTCGATCTTAATCATTTCACTAATAACCTCTGCCGGCGGAGACGATAAAGCGCTAAGGCGATAAAGAGGGTGATCATGGTGCAGAAGAAGGGATAACTTTGGCTCATGCCCGGAATAACAGGGTAATTGACAAAAACCGCTTCGCGAATATTACTGATAATATGCGCAAATGGGTTCCAGAGTAACCAAGGGAGGTACTGTTCGGGAATAATCCAGAGGGGGAAAATCACCCCAGAGATCAGATAGATCGGCAGAAACACGATCCGAATAAAGGATTTAAGATTGGGTAGCATCACCGTTAAGACAGAGAAGATAATCCCCAAACCAAAAGCAAAGAGAATAGCAATTACGAGAGAATAGAGCCACTCTAGCGGGTAAGCAACCGCCACATCGTAACCGATCCAGAAACCAAAGATAAAGATAAAGATGCCGTAGATCGTGCTTGAGATGGAGAGTTCCACTAAGACACGGGCGACATAGGTATCAAATATTTTAATATTGGGATAGGCAAAGAGTGCCTGATTGGCGCCGATCGAATCCATCAATTTAAAGATGATATTGCGCATCAGGAAGAAAGGGAGCATCCCGGTTAAGAAGAACATGGGGTAATCCATCCCTGGGACGGAGCGTGCACGAATCACGGTGAAGATGAAGATCATCACCCCCATATGGGCGGCAGGTTCAAAGAGCATCCAGAAAGCGCCCATCCGCCGGCTACCAAAACGGGTGAGGTATTCGCGCAGAACAAGAGCAAAGAGCACATCTTGCATAATCTGCCAAGGACTTCTTCTGGATATGGAACTCATCTTCTCCTCTTCTTAGAATCTATGATTAGGTGCGCTAATAGGTGTTATTGCGCCTATATTATTCTTTATAAAATGCCGGCACTATCGTAAAAAGTGGCGGGAATATGCAATTTTTGCGAAAAGATAAAAATTTTACCGCAACATTGTACTATGAAACGGGCTATATATTAATTGATATTTAACAGCTTTAATCATTTTATAAAAATCTAGAATAGAACTGTTATTTAGCCCCCTTGAGTCGATCTTTATTGTTAAAAAATAATATTTAATGTTAATTTAGACCCCGATATCTTAAAACTATAAAAACCTCAGAAAGAGAGCGATAGAGATTAGCCCTATCGCTCTTTTAACTTTTATCCTTCCACGCTTATATAGCAGAGAGGAGGGATTAATCATCACTATTTTGATTAGAGGTTATTGGCACTATTTCCTAAAAGAAGAACTTGGAAGATAGGGGCGATTAACTTTTGGAATTCATAGGTTCCTGCGTTAGTGACATAGATCGCATCTTCTGGTTGTACCAAAAATTGTTGCGCGACAAAGAGCGAGGTGGGGTCTTTCATATTGAGCTGGAAGACGCGCGGTTTCTCTTTAGCCGTGATGGTATTGGTTGCGGCATCAAAAGTGGTACCGTCCGATAGCCTAAAGATAAAGACACCGGTGGCATTGGCCTTTTGATCGCTCAAACCGCCGATTGTCCCTAAGACATCGAGCAGGCTCGGATTGCGTGAGGGGAAATCATGAAGCCCGGGTTTATTCACTGCACCCATCGCCACAAAGCGTTGTTTTGCACGCTCGACCACCACTTCACTATTGGCGGTAATCGGGTGGTTGAGCCCATTTAAGAGATCGGCATAGTTATAACGGGTCACATTACGGCCATTACGCACCACTACATCCACAAGATAGGGTTCTAACTTAGGACCACCGGCAAGATTGACGGCATCGAGAATCGTCAAAGGCCCTTCTAATGTCGAGAAGCGCCCAGGTTTATTAACATCCCCCGCCACCAGAACAGAACCGCCAAGATCCCCGGTAATATTGAGGAAGACTTGTGGGTCGGTTACAAACTTCTTCAATTGCTCTTGAATTTTTGCTTCTGCCTGAGTTGTTGTTAAACCATTGAGATTCACAATACCGACATAAGGGAGGGAGATAGAGCCATTTCGGCTTAAGCGCACCTTATTGAAGGTGGTGCCGCCAGCAGAGAGTGGCGCAAAGAGCGCGCCATCTTCGGCACTATCGGAGATCATGACACTGATCACATCCCCCGGTGTTAAACGGAGATCAGGGACGGTAGGTTTACTAATGGCGGTATTGAGCTTTGTGCTCTTTGGGCGCATATATTGGGCGATGGTGGCCGGCTTGAGCTCAATAAACTCATAACCGCCCACAATTTTTGGCCCCTCTTCCGTCATCTGATCTTGTTGATTGATAATGGAGGAGGCGCCCGGCCCTGATGCAGAGATCACGCCGGAACAGCCGGCAAGCAGGAGCGGCATCACAATGGTGGAGATACGCAATAGTTGGCGTATCGGTTGATCTTTTATCATACTCATCATTAAACAACCTCAGTGTGTCGTTAGAATCTTATTGATTAGGGTTACTCTCAACTTCGGCTCATCCGTTCTAGTCCCATGTGCAATTGCTAGCGCGCTTTTGCACTACGGTGATCACATCTTCCCATCGCCTCTTCCAATGAGATCTTCCAATGAGATCTTCCCGTTGGATCTTTATTTTAAGCGCGATCGCTATTCACGATGATCATTGATCGAAGCGATTACAAAACGGCTAACGCCATAGAGTAGGAGTAACACAATTAAAATGGTCATTAAATTATAGATTCGGCGCGGATAACTCGCCTCTTCCGGTAAATTGGGTTTTACCACAGCGATCAGGCTGCGGATATTTTTAATCGTCTCTAATTTCGCATTCTCGACCACCGCTAAGCTCGTTTTATAGAACTCCTCTGCCACTAAGAGATCGACCTGTAGCCGGCGATACTCAAAGGCGATGGTATTGAGGAGATCATCTTCGGTAATCTCACTCGTGGTAATTTTTCGCTGCTCTGCTTCAAGCTGCTTGATAAGCGCATTGATCTTATTCTCTTGCGCTTTAATCTGCGGCGCATTGTGAGAGAGGCGCGATTTTAAGGCATTGAGACGCGCTTTTTCTGTAACAATTGCCGACTCTAAATTCGCGACAATCTGATTGAGCGATTCTGCCGTCACTTCGGCATTAAAGATATTGTATTGATTCTGGAAAGCGACCAATTCTGCCTGCTTATTCTCATAACGATCGGTCGCAGCGCCGAGCTCTCTTTGGGCAAAGGCGAGCTGTTCATCCGCCATGGAGCGGGTGATATTGTTCACAAAGATCTCACTTTGCACCATGATCTCTTCTAAAACGCGTTTCGCATAATCGGGGGCAAAAGCGGCCACTTCCACCTGGAGAAGCCCCGTTGTCTCATCATAGTGGGTGGTCACCATCCGCTGATAAAATTTTAGCTTATCCTCTAAGGGGGCATCGATCGCGATATCATAGAGCGGATCGTACCATCTGCCGGCATAATGCTCACTCCAATTGAGCTTCTCATCAAGTATCCGCAACATATCATGCGAGACAATATACTCTTTCAGATAGAGCGTATCTTCCCGCGAGACGGGATCCACCGCCCCCATCAACATCGCAAGCCCAGGAAGCCCCGCCTGTTGCCCGCTCTCTTGTTGGCGTACAACAATCTGCGCCGAGCTGACATAGCGATTCGCCGCTAAAATCGTTAAGTAGAGTAGCGAGATAAGAAAGGGTGCGATCACAATCGCGACAAAAAGTTTGTTACTTAAAATCGATTTTATTTTTTTAGACATACTTTGACATACTTTATAAAGAGGCTCTTCCGGTTAAGGAGATAGCGATTCGATCTCGGTTTTTAACATGATCTCTTGATGATCTCTTAATGATCTCTTGACCTCTACCGCTTTTTTGCCAAAAAAGCAGACGATGCTTCTGACAAAATCGTTCATAGATAGTATCAAAATTTAGAGTCGGAGTCGGAAAATTTTACCGCCGGCATCATTAATTGCTCCGCATAGTAGAAACTCCCATTCATCTGACTCTTAAACTTTAAAGCATAGAGATAACGCTTCACATATTGGCTATTCGGTGTCCGACACTGTTGCCAAAAAGCACCTAAAGAACATTGATTCGTTAAATAAGGATTATCGTAATGCGCATCACCAATCACCTTGACGGGAAGGTTATGGATCAATGCAGAAAGCCCACTGGTACTATTGACCACCACAACCCCTTTTGTCGCTCGGAGGAGAATAGGCATCGGGATCTCAAAGAGATAATCGACCCGATCTTCCACCTTATAGCGCTTTGCAAGGCGCTCAATCAGCGCGCCATAATGATTAAACCCCCGATCCATCGGATGATGTTTAATCACTAAGCGGTCCTCTGGTTTTGCATATTGCCCAAAGGAGGCGATCACTTGCCGAATATATTCAGGCACCCGCTTTCCCCGCCCATGCTGGATAATCTGGCTATCATTGTGCACCTGCAAGGGGAAGAGAAAGAAATCACCATAGCGCCCCTCCTCCATCGCTTTAGCTATCTGATGATCACGTCGCCGATAACGTAAATTTCGCCAGCCGGCAAGGAGCCAGGCATAGGCGTAGACATGCAATCGCGTCTCTCGATGGTGGCGATAGTGGGGAAATTGTCGCCGCTGATCACGCATCGCTTTATAGTAGCGCATTGCGATCTTTGCTCGGCGCCAAAAACCGGCGGCAACGGGGACGACCCCTTTATTAAGATCCTTTTCAAGATCATCTACTTCGGTAAAGTCGGTAAATTGTCGGTAGCTCTCGGTATTACGATTAATACGGCTATTGTAATTGACGCCCCACTTTTCAAAGGTGATATAGTGCGGCCGCAGATAACCCTCTTCAAACGCCCAAAAAGTGAGCGTAGGCGTAATTCCTTCTTGATTGAGTTCATGCACAAGATCTCGCGCAATTTGGTGATAGATGCGCTCATCGCCAAAGCAGACAACGGTATCGATCTTCTCGTCTATCAAGTGCGCTTTAAGTGATTCTTTAAATTGGGAGACGCTACCGGTATAGTTCCAAGTTGCGCCCTTTCTCCTATTTTTGAGCGGATAGTAGTAGAGATCGCCACCATTAAAATTGATCTTATAGCAGCGCTTTCCGCCCGCCTGCTCTAGATGTGTCGCAAGATGGAAGAAATAGGGCCCGATCGGTCCCTGAAGAAAGAGAATACGCTCACTCCCCGCTAGGAACTCATCCCAGTAGTGTCTGATCTCAATTGGCTGACTGCCCTGCTGTTCTCTCTCTGCGACCACAAACAATCCTTCTCTGCCCCTCCATCTACCGTGGAGATATTCCATATTTTATATTCGCTCTATCACTGATAGAGTTTATCTGCTCATTCTGCCTACCCAATAGTGCTATCCATGACGTTATCAATGACGCTATTATTGGGCGATCGTGGCTCTATCATAGCTCTATTAGTTGCTCTATTAGTTGCTCTAACAATAGGCGCCCGTATCATACATCAATCGAAAACGAACACCAAAATAAATTCCTTATTATATGATAATTATCGAATAATCATCAGATATCTTTAAGGCGATTATCTTTGATCTTCTAGGATCGTACCGAGATCGTATCTGGATCAGTTCTGAATCAGAATCTGGCTCTACTCGCTCTCTGAGTTGTTTCGCAGGTTATTGAGAGCGATCGTTCGATTTGATCGAATGAGCAGCATCGATCCCGCTCAAAGTGTATGAATGTGGTATCATTTTGCCCTACTCTTTTTGCAAATTAGTGAAGCAGATATTTATGACCTTTACCCACTTTAATCTTCATACAGAATTCTCGATGGTTGATGGCTTAATTCGGATTAAGCCGCTCTTTGCCAAGCTCAAGGAGATGGGGATGCGTGCCGCGGCACTGACCGATCTTGGAAATGAATTTGCCGCCATTAAGTTTTATGAAACAGCGCTCAAGTCGGGGATTAAACCGATCTTTGGGGCAGATTGCTTAGTGATTGATGAAGAAAATAGTGTCGGTCGAATCACCTTGATTGCCCAAGATTATCAAGGATACCTCAATTTAGCAGAGCTTTTAAGCTACGGCTATCGTTACCATCAGATTCGGGGGGTCCCCTATATTACCCATGAGAAACTGATGGAGTATCAAGCAGGTCTGATTGTGATTATGGCCAAAGAGAGCCATTTTGGGCAGAAGTTGCTCAATCAAGGTGCTCCCGCGGCTGAACGCTTTTTGCAGAGTGTCTATCCCGCTTTTTTAGAAGACCGCCTCTATATCGGTATCAAACGCCTTGAACAGCAAGATGATGAGCGCTTTATCCAGATGGCAGCTCCCTTTGCTGAGGCGCATCAACTCCCTCTTATTGCGCTCAATGATGTCCGCTTTATGCAGGAA
This sequence comes from Ignatzschineria cameli, assembly GCF_003121895.1. GTDB lineage: Bacteria > Pseudomonadota > Gammaproteobacteria > Cardiobacteriales > Wohlfahrtiimonadaceae > Ignatzschineria > Ignatzschineria cameli. The sequence goes on along the minus strand of NZ_QEWW01000001.1, from coordinate 46,287 downwards.
GATGAGTTTGAAGCGCATGAGGTTCGTGTCGCGATTCAATCGGGCTATTCAATGCTCGACCCCAATCGTCCGCGTAACTACTCCCCTAAACAATATCTTCGCTCAATTGAGGAGATGGAGGCGCTCTTTGCCGACTTCCCCGATGCGATCGAAAATAGTATCGAGCTTGTCAAACGCTGTAATGTCACCTTAACACTCCATAAACCACAATTGCCGGCCTTCCCAATTCCGGAAGGGATGACGATTGAGGAGTATTTTAAGGCGGAGTCCTATCGCGGTTTAGAGAAGCGAATTGGCAAACAGAGTGAAGCGAATCAACACTACTGGGAGCGGCTCGATATTGAGCTCAATGTGATCAATAATATGGGGTTCCCCGGCTACTTCCTCATCGTTGCTGACTTTATTCAATGGGCGAAAGATCATCAAATTCCAGTGGGGCCCGGACGAGGATCGGGCGCCGGCTCTCTGGTTGCCTGGGCATTGAAGATTACCGATCTCGATCCGCTTCCCTATGACCTCCTCTTTGAGCGCTTCTTAAACCCAGAACGGGTCTCGATGCCGGACTTCGATATCGACTTCTGTATGGAAGGGCGTGACCGCGTAATTGAGTATGTTGCCAATCGCTATGGCCGGGAAGCGGTCTCTCAGATCGCCACCCATGGAACGATGGCAGCAAAAGCGGTGATTCGTGATGTTGGCCGCGCATTGGGGCATCCTTACGGTTTTGTCGATCGGATTGCGAAATTGATTCCGATGGATATCGGTATTACCCTCGAAAAAGCGATGATGCAGGAGCCGGAGCTTCATGATCTTTACCATCAAGATGAAGAGGTGAAGATTCTGATCGATCTGGCAAAACAGCTCGAAGGTTTAGCGAAATCGGTGGGGCGTCATGCCGGCGGGGTTGTCATTGCCCCCACAAAATTGACCGATTTCTCCCCGCTCTATTGTGAGGAGGGCTCAACAGCGCTCGTCACCCAATATGATAAGGATGATATTGAAGCCGCAGGGTTGGTCAAATTTGACTTCCTTGGGCTTCGCACGCTGACAATTATCGATTGGGCCATTAAGAATATTGAGTATAATCGCGGAGAGACAATCGATCTGCATGCGCTTCCTCTCGATGATAAACCCACCTTTGAGCTCTTAAAGGCGTGTCAAACCACCTCTGTCTTCCAACTTGAATCACGCGGGATGAAGGATCTTCTCCGCCGATTACAGCCCGATAACTTTGAAGATATTGTCGCACTTGTGGCGCTCTTCCGCCCAGGGCCGCTAGAATCGGGGATGGTAGAGGACTTTATCAACCGTAAACATGGGCGTGAAGAGGTGATCTACCCCTTCCCTGAACTCGAACCGGTCTTAAAGCCCACCTATGGGGTCATTGTCTACCAAGAACAGGTAATGCAGATCTCCCAAATCATTGGGAACTACAGTTTGGGGGGCGCGGACCTTCTTCGCCGAGCGATGGGGAAAAAGCTTCCCGAAGAGATGGAGAAGCAACGCGCACTCTTTATGCAAGGGGCGGAAACCCTCGGTTTTGATAGTGAAAAAGCAGGTCGTCTCTTCGATTTGATGGAGAAATTTGCCGGCTACGGATTTAACAAATCACACTCCGCTGCCTATGCGCTCCTCTCCTATCAGACCGCCTACCTTAAGCAGCACTATCCACCGGAATTTATGGCCGCAGTACTCTCTGCCGACCTCGATCATACTGATAAGATTATTATTATCATTGAAGAGGTGCTGGCGATGAAGATTCCGATCATCCGCCCAAGCATCAATCACTCCTATCATCAATTTACCGTCAATAGAGAAGGCGCGATTATCTATGGTCTTGGCGCACTCAAAGGGTATGGAAAAGCGGCAGCACTTCAGCTGATTGAGGAGCGGGAGGAGAATGGTCCTTATCTCGATCTCTTCGATTTTTGCCGTAGAATCGATCTCTCAAAGACCACTAAACGGGCAATCGATATTTTAATTCGTGCCGGCGCACTCGACTGCCTCAATCCTGATGTAGAGAGCATTCAAGAGCGAGCGGCCTATCGTGCACAACTTCTTGCCACGATGGAAGAAGCGATTCGCCTTGCCGATCAAAATCGTAAAAATGAGAATAGTGGTCAGGGCGATATCTTTGGCCTCTTTAGTGATGAGCCGAGCGATGAGCCCCAATATCAGCTCCAAAGCGCAATGCCCTTAACAGAAAAAGAACTTCTCCATGCGGAAAAAGCGGTCTTAGGCTTCTTCTTTAGCGGGCATCCCATCGATCAATATCGTGCGGAGATTAAAGAGGTGGCCAATACGACACTCACGGCGCTACAAGCCATGCCGGAGCCACAATATCACTCTCGCAATGAAGATAATGTCATTGTCGCCGGCCTTGTTACCGCCTTTTATACTCGGATCAGTAAAGCCGGTAATAAGATGTTTTTCGTTGTCCTTGATGATGGCCTTGCTCGCTCAGAATTCCGGCTCTATGAAGAGGCGATTGAGGCGCTCAATGAAGCGGGGGAAGAGATCGAACCCGACACTATTCTCTTTATCCGCGGAAGCCATAGCTGGGATGCTTTCAATAACTGCATGACACTTCGGGTGAGTGAATTGCAGACCTTAAAACAAGTTCGAGAGCGCCACGGCCACTTTATCCTTATCGAGAATCGCCGGCCTCTCTCCCTTGCAACCGTTCAGGAGATCTTCCAAAAGCTCATGCCACATCGTGATGATGAGCAGGGCTTGCAGCTGATCTTTAAATACCACAATCCTAGCAGTGCCGGTGTGTTACAGATGCAAAATGAGAAGGTGATCGCCGATGATGAGTTGCTTGTGAGCTTAAAGCAGCAATATCATGATGAGATCGATCTCTCTGTGGGTTATCGGAAGCGTTAAACCCCTCATCAATTATATACAAATCAATCCTCTATAATTCTATATATAATTCTATATATAATTCTATATAATTCTATAATGGATAAGGGCATCTAATCTTTAAGGAGCATCTCATGGATCATATTTTACAATCTGCCGCTGTTGTTGTTCCCATTATTTTTGTGCTTGCTTTCGGTTTTAGCGCGCAAAAGGCCAAATTATTGGGGTCAGAGGTTAATCCGATTCCGACCATCAACACGCTTGTCTTGAAAATCGCACTTCCTCCGATGCTCTTCGTCGGCACTATTATGGTGACGCGGGCGCAACTATTAGAAGAGATTATTCTCTTTGGTGCGCTCTTAGTCGCACTACTGATCGCTTACTTTGTCGGCTTTTTAGTGGCAAAAATTCTCTTTAGACGTAATAGCGTGGAATCCTCTATTGCCGGCCTCGCGGTGAGCTTCTCGGCAGGCCCTTTCTATGGACCAGCCCTTTTAGGGAGCCTTTATGGGGTAGAAAGTGGTGTTGCTATTAGTATCATCTCTCTTGTAATCAACGTAATAATTGTCCCACTGGCGACCATTATCATTAAATTGAGCCTGGCAAAAATGGCAGATCAACACGATTCTCTCTTCAAGCTTATTGCTCATTCGCTCTATGAAGCAATCTTTAAAACGCCCTTTGTTTGGGCGCCTCTTTTAGCCTTTATCTTAGTCTTTTTAGATATCAAAATGCCAGAGGTGGTGGATCACTCGCTAACGCTTATCGGTAAAGCTACTGCCGGTGTTGCCGTCTTTGTTGCCGGGATGACCATTGCCGCTAATCGCTTTAAGCTCAGCTTTGAAGTGCTTTTGATCGCCCTCTTAAAAAATGTAGGATTGCCAGCACTCTTTATCGCCATCGCGCTCCTCTTCGGTATTCAAAAAGGGGCATTGATCTATGATGAGGGTCTACTCCTCGCCGCACTGCCATCGGGGCCGATGATCGTCCTACTTGCGACAAAATATCAACAATATCAGCAGCAAGCCTCCTCCATTTTAGCGGTCTCCACCGTCGGGATGCTAATTACTGTTACAGCACTCATTGCCTATCTGCATGGATAAAAGAGAATAGAAGCATGAAATTCACTCCCATACTTGCCAAAGGGCGATTGATCCGCCGCTATAAGCGCTTTTTAACAGAAGTTGAGCTCGATTCGGGCGAGATCATCACCCTTCATTGCCCGAATACCGGCTCGATGAAAAATTGTCTGCTCCCCGGTAGTGATCTTTGGTATCTTCCGGCAAATGACCCGAAAAGAAGGACCGCCGGCACTTGGGTGATTGCTACCACACCTTTTGGCGCACTTGCCAATATCAATACCCATTATGCAAATCGTTTAGTAGAAGAGGCGCTCCTTGAAGGCTTAATCGATATCGGCCCCTTCACTACGCTAAAAAGAGAGGTGCGTTATGGTACGGAAAACTCCCGCATCGATTTCTGTCTGACAAAAACCGATGGAGAAGAGCTCTACATTGAGGTGAAAAGCGTAACGCTCGGTTTTGAGGAGAGTGATATTGCCGCTTTTCCCGATGCTGTAACAATACGTGGACAGAAGCATCTTCGGGAGCTCACAGCGCTCGCCAAAAGTGGTACACGAGCGATTTTACTCTACTGCATTAATCTCACCGGCGCCAAAGGGGTTCGTCCGGCAGATGAGATCGATCCCACTTATGGCAAATTACTGCGAGAAGCAGTCGCCGCAGGCGTTGAGGTGATCGCCTACGGGACGACGATCACGCCAGAAGAGATCAAGATCACCCATCCATTACCGGTGATTCTTTAAGGGTTACTAGTTATATTTCAGTTTTAATAGGAAATAAAATTAAGTACTTACGAAAAAACGATTCTGACAATCAGCACTATTTTTAAGAATCATTACAAGATGACAATTTTTCATTGAAACTAAATAAAATACATTTTCAAATTTAATATCATGCCAATCGTTACGTTAATTTTTTGTTTAAATTAACTTAATGTGGTATATATTACCATCTTAAGATAGTAAACTGCATGGAATGAAATGAAAAAAGCGATCCCCTTTAATTTGCCAAAATTACCAATCTCATTAAGTGCCGAAGAGCATTTAGATCTGATGAAGATTGTGGTTAAAGCACATAACAGCTTAAATACCCTACAAGCATTAAAGCAAGTTGTTCCAACCGACTTGTTTTCTGTTTTTTCATTAGCAGAATCAGTTCAATCGACAAGAATTGAAGGGACTCAGGCAACTCTTGATGAAGTTATGGAAGTTGAGGCAACGCATCAAGATGGTAATGTTGATGTTCAGGAAGTTCGTAATTATCGAGATGCTTTAAATTTTGGTGTACAAAAGATAACAGATCAAGATCACCCTATTACAATCTCCTTTATTAAAGAACTGCATAAAATCATATTAAATAACTCTAGAGGCGCAAGTCGTGCTCCAGGAGAGTTTAGAAGGGTTCAAAACTGGATCGGTGGTGGAGATATGAGTAGAGCGTCTTATATTCCACCAATCGCATCTAATGTGATGGATTTAATGGGTAACTTAGAAGTTTTTTTAAATGAAACTAATGATGAATTTGACCCCTTAATAATGGCTGGGATAATGCATGCTCAATTTGAAAGTATTCACCCATTTTTAGATGGGAACGGTCGTGTAGGGAGATTATTAATCACTCTATTTCTTCTAAAGAAGAGAGTTTGTGGGAATAGTATTATTTTTGTGAGCGAAGAGTTAGAAAGAAATAAATTTAAATACTATACGCTTTTGAATAATTTAAGAAAAGATGAACCCGAGTGGTATGAATGGTTAAAGTTCTTTTTAACCAGCGTTGATACACAAGCTCGAAAATATATTAAGACGGCAAAAGAAGTTCAAGAGTTGTTATCAAGCCTATGGAAAGATGAAAAAATTAGTACGAATTCTACGGCGCAAAAAATACTTATTTTCTCATTTTCTCACCCTGTATTTACTGCTAAAAATATTGAAGAAGCATTAGGAATTACTAATGCCACAGCGAATAGATGGCTAAAATATTTCATCTCTCAAAAAATAGTTTATCCCAATGATCAGAAAAGAAATATTGTCTATCGCAATTATGATCTTATTGATATATTGAACAGAAAATAGCGTTTCAGCACTAATATTAGCCCACGGTTTGCGGTTTTTTATTACAAAAAATAAGCCCAGCTAGTTAAGCTGGGCTTAGTGGTAAATCTCAGGGGATTGCGATGATCTTGTTCTTTCACAAAGTGATTGATAATTTTTTCGGCACTGCCGGGACAAATCTGATTATAACCCTCAAGTATCTCCGGATGCGGAATTGGACCTGAAAATTTTTTCATCATCCGCTGAACCAAAACAGCATCCTTCAATAATTCAGGATTCTTTTGAATGGCCTCTTCTATATCTTGATCTGACATTTCAAGAATCTCATCAGAAGTCAAACTAATACTGTCTTTAATCTCTTCCATTATTTATTCGAATCTTATACTGAATCTTTCTTCTTAACATCTGATAATTGTGATGTATACCAAATGATAGAATTATTTAAATCCTCACCACATTTTTCTACATCAGATCTTAAAGCTTCTTTATAACTTTTTGGACTTGATACAACGATAGTGGGAAAAAAATTGAATAAATGCAATAAGGATTCTGAAAATCCTCTTTTTACATATGCCATAATTCCCTCCTTTTGAAATTTTAGATATTAACTTATAGATATTAACTTAGAAATATCTCATAACACACTGACATATTATCGATAATAGATATTAAAGTAAAACATCCCCCCTAAAACCGCATTTTAAGTTTTAGAATATGTGCATGAATAAAATAGTCTATTAGTAATTATTAAATTATTAAAATTTTCTGAGTCAATAGAGTGAGAACTAATCCTCATAGCTAAGAAGGCTCTTCACGTTGTAGCCCTCTAGTACTTCTGGTTCATGAAGATAAGTGAGATCAGCAAGGAAGCAGATCCCTTCTACTGTTGCTTTCTCCCGCGTAACCATCTCGATAATCGCCTTAATGGTACCGCCTGTTGCGAGTACATCATCAATAATCACAACGCGATCATTCTCTTTCACATCACCGACATGCATCTCTTGTGTATTATTACCGTACTCTAAGGAGTAGGCGACCTTATGGCATTTACGGGGTAATTTCCCCGGCTTACGCACAAGAACGAGGCGTGTTCCTGTCATCACGGCAACTGGCGCTGCAAAGATAAAGCCTCGCGCTTCCGGTGCAACAATCACTGTCGCTCCACACGCTTTGACAAACTGACTCATCTCATCAATCGCATAGCGATAGGCAGCAACATCATTGAGAAGTGGCGTTACATCTTTAAAATCGACGCCATCCGCGGGGAAATCCTTGATTCGAGCAATATACTTTTTTAAATCCATGTCGGTCCTTCATGCGCTAAATGATCATAAACTATCTACAAAGTATCTATCAACAATCGGTTAAACTCTATTTCATGAAAGTTTAAGCCGTTGTTAAATAGCGATTAAATCACCTCTTCGATAATTTAATCCACTACTGATAGAGAGAAATTATACCACTGATCGATAAAAATGACCTCTTTCCCCTAAAAAGAACTCCTCCAAAAATCATCTTAGAAGATATGGATAATCTGGGGAATATAGATTAACAAACAGAAGCTGATGCGTTGCCGGATCTTACTATTGCGTTCTTCCACAAATTACGCGCCGGCAAGGTGGCGATTCCCAATCACCAGCAAAATAATTGATTCACTGTAATAAGAGAGGTCGATGAGTTGCCGGTCCTTACTATCACGCTCTTCCAAAAACTACGTGCCGGCAATAGGCATCAAAGATGCCGACCTGCGGGCATGCAGGAGTGAAAAGAACGAAATCGTTCTCTCCCGCCCTTCCAGAAATCATCTTAGAGGATATAGAAAATATAGATTAACAAACAGAAGCTGATGCGTTGCCGGATCTCACTATTGCGTTCTTCCACAAATTACGCGCCGGCAAGGTGGCACTTCGTCATTGTGGAATCTTCTCTTAGCAGATCTCGTAAAATTATCGCTTCATTGGTAAGATGACCCATTATTGGGAATGCCATCATTTAAAAGCATACTTTAGAGGGGAACGATATATGAATCATCAAGCCACTGCGCTCTGTTTCGGAGAATTACTCTGGGATTGCTTTCAGGATGAGGCGCAAAAAGAGAGCAATCAAACAGAAGAAAAGAGAATCTTAGGCGGTGCGCCGAGTAATCTCTGCTTCTTTCTCAATCAGTTGGGATTCCCGGCAACACTGGTCACCGCCGTCGGTAAAGATTCTCTCGGAGATGCAGCATTAGCTCAGCTCAACGCTAATAAGATTCCGGTCATTGCCGCAAGAAATGAACTTCCCACCGGCCGCGTCGATATCACCCTGATTGAGGATGAACCCCACTATCAATTTGCTACACCCGCCGCCTGGGATCAGATTCCGCTGAGTGACGAGATCCTCGAAAAAGCGCAATCTGCAACCCTTATCGCCTATGGCTCACTCGCAATGCGCTCTGCTATCCCACGATTTGAAGCACGATTTGAAGCACAGCAATATTGTGATAATAGAGATAAAGCTGGAAGTGTGAGGGGAAGTGAGAATAGGGGTGAGAAGGAGCCCACCGCTGAATCTGACTCCGTCGAAACCTTTCGCTCAATTTTGCAGCATCATCCACAAGCAATGCGATTTTGTGACCTGAATCTCCGAACGCCCTACTATACCGCTTCACTCGTCGATCAACTCCTCCGTTATGCTGATCTTCTTAAACTAAATGAGATGGAGCTACGTTATCTGCAGAAGATCTATCAGCTAGAATCGCTCTCACTTCGAGATACGCTCTACCACCTGATCGAGCGATTTGAACTCAATGCGATTCTCTTAACACTAGGCGCCGAAGGAAGTATCGTGATGAGCCCGCATGATTACTCCGCCCTTTCAGGAAAATCGATCGCCCTCGCAGATACCATCGGTGCCGGCGATAGCTTCTCTGCCGCCTTTATTACCGCCCTTCATCAGGGTGCACCATTTCAAGAAGCACATCAATTCGCGCACCATTTAAGCCACTATATCTGCACCCAATCCGGCGCATTTGTTACGCTACCAGAACAATTTACTGAGCAGTTAGCCACCTTCCAGAAGTGGTGAAGTGGTAATGATGCCCTATACCAATTCGATATCAGCGAGCTCTTCTTCCGTTAAGGAGAGATACCAATCCTCACCGAAGAGCTCACAAGGATGTTGCGAGCGCTCACTGCCATTACCACAAAACATCTTATTAGCAGCACAAAGACGCTCACAGCCCCAACAGATTCTTTCTGGATGTTTAGGGTTTTTAGGAATACGCTGCTTTTTCTTGATCCCATTCCCGATCCCATTTCGGTGTGCTTTTATCATCTTCAGACTCCTTCTGATAGCATTCGATCTATTCGCTAAGCGTGGAAGATTCTCTTTCATCATGCCATAAAAGCCACTTAGCGCCTACTCTCAACACCCCTTTTTCTCTCCAGCCAATAGTGATAAAGAGTTGCTCGATCATTCTCCAGATCAATTCTTAACTTCCCCCTTTTCCCTGTTATACTGTCTCTTATCGATTTTTTTAATCTGCGAAATAGTGACCATAACAATGAAATTAGAACAAGGTGAAAAGCTACGCGGAGCTGCCAAAACCGCACGTATCCCGATTAAGGTTGTTGCCGTTCCTAAAGAGGAGCGCATTCCTAAACCCGACTGGATTCGGGCAAAGATCCCTAGTGGTAAACGCTTTAGTGAGATTACTAAAATCTTGCGCGATAATAAGTTGCACTCTGTCTGTGAAGAGGCGGCTTGCCCCAATATTGGTGAGTGCTTCAATCAAGGAACCGCCACCTTTATGATTATGGGAGATATCTGTACGCGTCGTTGTCCCTTTTGTGATGTTGCCCATGGTCGCCCTAACCCACTCGATGCTGAAGAGCCAAAGCGCTTAGCAGAGACGGTGAAGATGTTAGGGCTCGATTATGTGGTGATTACCTCAGTCGATCGCGATGACTTAAGAGATGGCGGTGCGGGCCATTTTGCCGATTGTATCCGTGAGATTCGTGCGCTTTCACCCCACACGAAAATTGAGATCTTAGTCCCCGACTTTAGAGGTCGTATGGATATTGCGATCGATATTTTAAGTGAAACACCCCCCGATGTTCTTAACCATAATATGGAGACCGTTCCGCGCCTCTATAAACAGGTGCGTCCCGGTGCAGATTATGATCACTCGCTTATGCTCCTTAAGAAATTTAAAGCACGCAATCCCGATGTGCCGACAAAATCAGGATTGATGGTCGGTGTTGGTGAAACTGATGAGGAGATGATGGAGGTGATGCGTTATATGCGTGAACACGATATCGAAATGATCACCATCGGCCAATATCTTCAACCCTCAGGGGGCCATCTTGCCGTAGAACGTTATGTAACCCCCCAAACCTTTAAGGCATATGAAGAAGAGGCGTATCGCTTAGGCTTTAAGCTTGCCCATATCGGCCCCATGGTTCGTTCAAGCTACCATGCCGGCGATAATACATTGGCATAAAAAAGATCGTAACAGATCGATGATCATCACAATAATGGTCAGCGATAAACGATCATCAATAAACCAATGGTCAATAACAATAAATATTAAAAACCAAGAAAGGCGCCTCAAATGAGACGCCTTTTTTATCGAACGCTGCAATTTCTTGCAATGATATTTTTATTGTAATAATGCTTTTATTGTCATGATGCTTTCATTGTAATCGTGTTTCTAATTTGAGCTTCGCTACATTAATCGTGTCGTGATTAGATAGATAATCGTCCCGGCATAATTTCCTACCACATAACCAACCGTCCCAATCACTAAAATGGGACCCACCAATGTGCGCCACCCCTTACTAATCGCCATCGCCGCCGCGGTTGTCGGGCCGCCGACATTCGCATTACAGACCAAGAGAATCTCCTCTAAACTAAATTTAAAGAGACGCCCTAAAACCAAACTCACAACTAAATTGACGAGCATAATGAGTACAACGAAGAGAAGTAAGAGCGGCGCATTTTGAATAATCATCGGAATGGATGCCGGTATCCCGATCACCACAAAGAAGAGATAGACCATATAGGTCCCGAGCTCTTGGCTACCATTTAACTTCTGGAAAGGCTTTTGAAAAAGGAAGATCACAACAAAAGTTAAAGTTGTGAGAATTAAGTAAGGATCGGTAATAAAGCTGACTAAAATCTCTAAAAGCAGATGATCCACCATGCCTCTTAGTGGCTTTAACCAATCAGCAAGGGTAAATGAGATTGCGACTATCAAAAGAGATGCACCCATATTAATCGCGATATCTTTTAGCGAAATATTTCGGGGCTGCCAATAGCTAGCGGCAAGATTCTCATCTTTAGCGGTAACATTCTGCTCAACTTCATCGATATAGGGGGTTTTATAACGTTTACGAAACCAACTCATCGCAGAGATGCTCAGAAGAAGGATAAAATAGAGCGCCATAATGAGGTTATCCGCCACAATAGTGGAAGCCACCATATCTTTAGAGGGATCTAATTTCGCCGTCATTGCTGCAAAGTTGACACCTCCACCGATATAAGAAGCACTCATCATTCCACTAATTTTATCCAATTCGGGGATCCACTCTTTAAAGAGAAAGAAGGCGATAAAGGCCCCCACCATTGTCCCAAGAGCGCTTAAAAGAAAGATAAAGAGTAGCCGGCGGCTCTCTGTAAAGATACTCTTCACATTGACCTGAAAGAGCAGAAGCGGAATGGCAATTGGTACAACATAGCCCCACACCATGTCATAGACCGGTGCATCGGTTGGAATAATCTTTAAACTTGAAAATGTAATCGCAATAATCAGCGCGATCACCGCACCGGGAACTTTTGCCGACCACTTATAACGCTGCTCTATCACAATGGATGCAGAAGCAACAACAAATAGAAAAGCTAATAGTAGCCAGGTCTGATCAACAGATATTAAGGTCTCCATACCCCTCTCCTCTTTTAATTTGTTTTAGGGAAATTTTTTTAGTTATTCTTTAATCGTTTTTCAATAGATCTTCTTTCACGGATCTTCTCTACTATTTATCATTGTGCTAAGAGAGAAGCAATACCGTAAAAAGCGCGCTCTTTTTGGTAATAGCCCCAAAGCTGATTACCAAAATCAAAATGCCACCATTCAGAAGGAAGATTACTAAATCCAACCGCTGCCATCCCATTGATCAAGAGACGTCGATGATCTCGAATCTGCTTTTCGAGCGCATCATGAGCATTCTCCTCAAAATAGTGGCTCCAGGAGGCTTCTTCCATCGCATCAAAAGAGGTTCCCATATCAATTTCACTCTCTGTCGATAGATCAAAGAGGGTTAAATCGATCGATCCTCCGGTAAGATGTGGGCTAGGAGCGAGGGGATTAGCACTCGGTTTTGCAACAAATTGATCTAATAGATCTTCAATTTGGGCATGATTAAAATCGGGATAGGATCGTTCTAAATCTTCACGAAAATTGTGACGCAATGATTCTTGTACCGCTACCGGACGCCAACCATCGAGAAGCAGTAACCCTAAATTCTCCGGCAATCGATCGACCAGTTGCTCTAACCGCTCTAAAACGGATTGCCGAAGATAGATCGATTCCAACGCGCCTGAGATTCCATCATGATAATAGGCGCTATAGACCCTTATTCTCGCTGTGGGAACGACTCGAACAAGAGGCTCCTGATGGAGATGATGAGATAGATCAATATCCATCTTCCCCACCTTTTCCCATGCAAGTCTATTTTTCACAATCGGCGTTTTGAGCCAATCATCCACCAACATATTCCCTCCTTCACTATTTCATATTATTTAAACAACAGACTTTTTAGAATCATTAGAGTCTTTAGAATCGTTAGGAATCATTGAAACGACTCACCCGATTTCACTCCTCCTACTCATTTGTATCATATTCACCATGACCAAGAATAATAGATCTTAAAAAGAAATGGGATACCAGCCTATGGGCATGCAGTTGTGAAAAGAGCGAGATGGTTCTCTCCCGCGGCTCCATTGACCTTCTTAAGGACGATTGATTCAAAAAAGAGTCTGAACGCTGCCGGTCCTCACTATCGCGTTTTTCCAGAAATATCACGCCGGCAGTTGGCAATCTTCGATCACCAGAAAACTTTCTCGGCATCAAGGATGCCGACCTGCGGGCATGCGGTTGTGATAAGAGCGAGATGGTAGGCTCCCGCGGCTCCACTGACCTTCTTAAGGACGATTGATTCGAAAAAGAGTCTGAACGCTGCCGGATCTCACTATCGCGTTTTTCCAGAAATATCACGCCGGCAGTTGGCAATCTTTGATCACCTGTTATGACTATTTGTTGATAGAAAAAAGTTTGTTGAGTTGCCGGAGATCACCCCTGTATGCTTCTATAAATTTCGTGCCGGCAAATAGCTATCTCTCTATCACCGGCAGATATTGTTTAACTGCTGTTTAAGAACTATTTAATAACCGTTCAAATCATATTTAATTATTTTCCCGGCACCAAGGATGCCGACCTGCGGGCATGAGGTTGTGATAAGAGCGAAATGGTTCTCTCCCGCGGCTCCACTGACCTTCTTAAGGATGATTGATTCAAAAAAGAGGCTGAACGCTGCCGGATCTTACTATCACCTCATCATGGATGATTCTAGGGAAGAAAATAAAAAAGCCCTCAACTCTGTTGTTCCTAGATTAAATAACTTTTAAGAGTTAGTAACTAGGCAGAGATTGAGGGGATTGTTGTCCATAATATTACGACGACAAGTTTTTTTGTCAAATAGCGATGATCAATCTTAAAGAGCGAACGCTGCCGGATCTTACTATCACGCTCTTCCAAAAACACGCGCCGGCAGTTAGCGATCTCAATCAACAGCAAATATCGCTCCATTCTGATCTATATCGATACTATTTCTCGGCATCAAAGATGCCGATCTGCGGGCATGCAGTTGTGATAAGAGTGAAATAGTAGGTTCCCGCGGCTCAACAGATTTTCTTATGAGTTGAATCTATTAAACAAAAGAGGCTGAACGCTGCCGGATCTCACCATAGCGCTCTTCCAGAAACCACGTGCCGGCAGAAGGCAATCACTCGATTACCAGAAAACTTTCTCGGCATCAAGGATACCGACCTGCGGGCATGCGGTTGTGATAAGAGCGAGATGGTAGGTTCCCGCCCTTCCGCTGATTCTCTTACCTATTGAAAAATCAAATAAAAAATCCCGTACCACACACATTAGTACGAGATTTACAATATCTTACAAATTACTTTTAAAAATAAGAGTAATAAGAGCATTACCGAGATTATTAATAGATCTCAATACTAAATATTCTTATCTTCCTCTTTTTCTAGTAAAGCTCGACATATCTTGGCCTCTTTAAGCGCATTTTTTGCCTCATAAGAGGAGAGATGTCTATGTAGATAATAATCTGCCTTAACCCTATTTCTCCGTTGTTGCTCTAATCTCAATCCAAATGATCTCAAAGTTTTTGAGTCAACTTTTTCATTGAGATGCTCTTTTGTATCGCAAAGATAATTGATTAAATTCTGTTGCTTTTTAGGTGCATTGAGAACAAAAGAATTGATCAAATGTAAAGAAGAATAATATGAACGAGATACTACATTTCGATATTCGATCTCTCGACTTGCGCTCTTAAACAGGTCTTCAGCAAAATTCAAAAAATCAATACTTTTAACCGCCATATTTCCTCTGATATTTAAAGATTCCTAATCATATCAAATGTTGCAGTAAATACCTTTCCATCAAGTTGCTCTAACTGAGATAATCGATCTGCTAATTCTCCATTTAACTCTGGGATAAGCATCACATCTTTTTCTGACTTCAGAGCAAAAATAATAGCATTGAGACCATGTTCCTCATCAACCTCAAAAGTAATTTTAGGATAGGTTATAAAAGAATATTGATGACAAATGGCTTGATAGATCTTCCCAATTAATTGAAGCATCTCTCCTGAAAAGCGCATATTCTGCATAAAGGCAAGGTATTGTGCTTTTAAGAAGCGATAATAATCACTCTCCTCATTTTTTAATTTTATGAGGTTGTCAAAAGCGTCTAAGATACCCTCCTCATCTCCTTTTAAAATTGCAAAAAAGAGCTGAAGCTTAGTGATTGAAGCTATACTTACGGGATATTTATCTACAGCACGTATTAAGGCTTCCTCACAAGCATCAAACTTTTTTAATAGAATCAAATAGTAGAGATAATTACTACAAAACTCAGGATCTTCAAAATAAAAAGAGCGTTTAAAATAATCGATTGCCCGCTCAGAATCTCGTTTTACTGCATAATAAAATGCCCAAGCTTGCAGATCATCCATACTTCTCTTCGGGATTTTATTAATTTCAAGATAATAAGCGAACTCCTCAGGCGTCTCCGGTTCTATATAATTCTCCTCTTCGAGCATTTGAGCAAAGAGCTTTGCTAACTCTGCCGAGTTCTTTTGGGGTAATAACATTAAAACTAATCTTCCTTTTTAACCCTATCAATAGATTTTATGAGGCGCACTAACATTGCATCAACCGACTTTAACCACAATGAATTAACGTTAATTTAAACTAAATTTAATAAGGCTGTGCAATGCAAGCACCCAATAGTTATCGCCTAATATAGATATCTAATATAAGATATCTACATGAGATATAACATGATTGAATCATTAACTATTATAGTCAATTGCTGCACTTTAATGTATTTCCACTATCATCTTCTGTAAAAAGCGACCATTAAGAAAAACAAGCCGCTGCATCGATATTATCGGTAATGACGCTATCGACTCCCATCTTGAGGAGTTGATCAATCTCGATAATCTCATCAACTACTGTCACAAATAGAAGATAACTTTCCTGCCGGCAACGCTCGACAAGTTGTGGAGTGACAAACTCCTTAGGGATAATAAGCGCACTACATTTTAAGCTTTTGAGTAATGAAAAGAGCGCTTCTCTATCAACGTCTCTATCAACTTCTCTATTCACTCCTCTATCTAAAAAACGATCATCGTCAGGATCGACAATATAACCTCGTGGAATCCAGGGTTGGGCAGCAAAGGCCCCCTCTAAAATCAGGGGAGAGCTCGAGGTGATGAGAAATTGATTTTTAATACAATAATCGGTCGGTCCATCGAGCATCTCATTGAAGAGGCGCTCAAAGAGTCGATCGAGATCCTCATCAAAGAGAATATCAACACAAGCATCAAGACGATCAATAATCTTACGATAGAGTCTTTCAGCCACTATTCGCCCCAATTCCCTATCATCTATCGCGCCACTTTTCACCTCAATATTGAGTCGGCAATAATTACTAATAATAAAGTTTACAACTGCCTCAAAACGGGGGATTGATTCTCCCATATAGAGTGGTGAATAGTAAGAGCCTGCCTCTAACTTAGAGAGTTGATCCCAGCTCAATTCATCTGCTCTACCATAACCATTGGTCGTTCTCTCAAGATCAGCATCATGAAGGAGAAAGAGTTCCCGATCCTCAGAACAGCGAATATCGCAGGTAAAGTAGCGATACCCTTCTTGAAAGGCGTGACGAAATGCCGCTAATGTATTCTCCGGCGCACTCTTTCCGGCACCCCGATGAGCGATCACTTTAGGTTCAGTTGAGAGTCCTTTTTGATATAAAGACATAATATTGTCCTCTTTAATGTAGGTAGTAGAGGTGATTTCTCGCCTCTTTCTCTATTAGATCGCTTTCTATCGAAAAATACTATTTAATACTTTTTATGATTCTCTTTAAATTAATTTAAATAATATCGATTATCAATAACAAAAGACACTTAATCCCAATAAAATTAAGCAGTTACTATTAAAAGCATGATTAAGTAAGTGCGCCTAAATGAGCACAATTAAATATTTATCATTATATAGATATGATTGTATAAACATTATTAGCCAAACATGATTAGATGGATATGATTAGCTGAATATGATTAGATGGATATGATTAGATGGATATGATTAGATTAATATGATTAAGTTAATATAGTTACATCAATATAATCACATATCAAGCAAGTTACTATCATTAAAGAGTTAGCTTGAAACATCCCCTGCTATGATCGCTGAACTTTCCTATTAGTATATAACGAGCATAAATCGGAAATTACCTAGATTATTGAGGATTATCCCGTCAAAAAACATTATAATGGTGGAATATTACGATAACGTTAAGAAGAGAGATCAAGCATGAGTGAAGAGAAATTATTGGAAGAGAAAGCATTACAAACCGTTACCCCAACAGAGATGGCAGAATTTGATGAAGGGAAAGAACTCCCGGTGAAGAAGGAAGATCTTGTTCGAATCAATGCTATTTCCGAGACAATCAATATCGATAATCCGGCGGAAGTGATGGCCTATGGTGTTAAACCGATGGAAGAGATCGCTAAATTTGCTGATACACTTTTAGATCGGGTAAAAGGTAAAGATTCAGGCGTTATTGGTGATCAGCTCTCTTCCCTTATTATGAAAATTCGAGAGTATGATCCGCTCTCAGCTGAAGAGAAGAGTGGTAACTTCCTCTCTAAATTACCACTAATCGGTTCACTCTTTCAAAAAGGGGTGCAGGCAAAAATTGACCATATGTCACTGACCTCACAAGTCGACGCTATTGCTAGCCATCTCGATAACTCAATGGTCGGTCTCTTAAGAGATAATGAGCGCCTCGAACAACTCTATCTTAAAAACTTCGATTACTATAAAGAGGTAAGCCTCTTTGTTGAAGCAGGAAAAGCGAAGGTAAAAGAGATTAAAGAGACGGAACTGCCGGCATTACAGAAAGCAGCTGAGGAGTCGAAAGATCTCTTAGATGCTCAAAAAGTGAAAGATCTGATGGAGAATCTCAATCGCTTTGAGCGCCGTCTACACGATCTTGAGATCTCAAAAACGATCTCCATGCAGACAGCACCCCAAATTCGGATTATTCAAAATAATAATCAACAGCTTGCGGAAAAGATTCAAGGGAGCATTCTCTCCACACTGCCAATCTGGAAGAGCCAAATTGTGCTCTCACTCTCACTCGATGAGCAAGGTCGTGCAGCACAATTACAGAAAGATGTTTCTGATACCACTAATGAGTTACTTCGTAAAAATGCGGCCGCATTACAACAGAACTCCATTGCAACAGCAAAAGAGGTGGAGCGCTCCATTGTTGATATTGAGACCATTCGTGAAGTTCAAACTCGCTTAGTCGACACCATTGAAGAGACGATGAAGATTGCGACAGAAGCACGCCGCCGCCGTGCAGAAGTTGAAGTAGAATTGGGGCAAATGGAAGAGAATCTTCGCGAGCGGATTAGCTCGGTGGTCGATAAATACAATAGCTAATCACTAGAGCTAATCACAATGGTCAATCAACCATCAACGATGATTATCACATCTATTTTGTATCTATGAGTCCTCTATGAGCCAATATCGTCAACCACATAACGCTCGTTCCGAGCGTACAAATGAGCTTCCCTTCGAACGTCGTGCCGCACAAAAAGCAGCAGCGGAACGAGGCTCCCTAAAAGGTGCTTCTCTTAAAGAGCGATTTCGCTACGCTCAAGAACGAGCTATGGATCTCTCCCCCGCTTATCGAGAAGAAAAAAGAGAGAAGAAGCGTAACGTTACCCATCAAAATAACCCGTACGATCAGGAGATCTTCAATAGCCTCAATAGTGCTTTTAGCCGCGGTATTGAAGGGGCAAAAGCGACCTTTAATCGCCTAGTTGATCATGCAAAAGCATTTATTGCCGGTATCGGGGTAGAAATTGCGCGGATCTTTATCCCTTCAAGTGATGGAATCACCCCGGGATTTGGTCTGCTCGGTAGCTATCTTGGACTCATTATGCTCTTCCCTTCCCGTCCTAATCGTTTTGCATTAAGCGTGGGAACTATCGCCACAATCATTATGGTCTTGAGTGGTTACTGGCCGATCGCGCTTCTAATCGGTGGGATTGTTGCAGCGATCTCCGGCATTCGCGATCGAGATATCAACAATCGCGCATTTTGGTTTACGATTCCCTTAGCGCTCCTCTTTTTAGCCGGAAGCTTAGCGGATCATCCTGCAGCTGCCTTCTCCATCTTCCCTAAAATTACCTCGTTAGCGCTGATAATCACTCTCCTCTTTGGACTTTTAGCACCGAAAAAAATTCGCCGTAAATTGAGTTATTTCTTTATGAGTGAACGGGAGAAGCAAGCCTATATTGAGACGGAGCGGGAGATCGAAGCAGAACTTGCAGCCCTTCGTCGCGCAGAGAAATTAGAGGCAGAAAAAGCGGCAAAATATGCACTCTTCGGACGACATATTGAGCTTCTTGAAAAAATTGAGATGTTGGTTGATCGCCTGCCTCACGATATTGCCGATCAGGTAGTGGAGATCGGTTTCTCAGCGTCAAAGATCATTAAAGCGATGGAGCGTGATCCTCGTGATGTCTTAGTGGGAGGACGTTTCTTAAATCGTTATCTTCCGTTGATTCAGGAGAATCTCCAGAAATACCTTACCGTGATGGAGTATGCCTCGCGCGATAAGCAGATCGAACTGCATCAGGAGATTCTCCGCTCGATGCAGACCTTACAACAGGCATTCGATACCCTTTCCGATGAATTAGTCGAAAATGATCTCCATGATCTTAAAGTGGATACCACCGTTATCGATAAGTTACTCCGGAGTCAGGGATTTGAGGTTGATCGACATTAATCATCGATCATAATGGCATCAACATAACCAATTATTCTCCGGATCAATCCCTTTCTCCTTGCGCTCAAGCGCGGTGGGCTCAGTACCACCCTTCACAAGGAATTCTTTAAAGTCAAAGAGATGGGGATCGGCAAGTTGAGAGGGTTTTATATTGGTGATCGCACGAAAGATCGAATCGATTCTACCGGGATATTGAGCTTCCCATTCGGCTAACATCTGTTTTGTACTCTGCCGTTGCAATCCATCTTGTGAACCGCAAAGATTACAAGGAATAATGGGGAATTGTCGCAATTTTGCATATTTAATCAGATCACTTTCACTACAGTAAGTGAGTGGGCGAATCACAATATTCTCTCCATCATCGCTCTCTAATTTAGGGGGCATTGCTTTTAAAACGCCGCCAAAGAAGAGATTCATAAAGAGCGTTTCTACAATATCATCTCGATGATGCCCAAGGGCAATCTTATTAAATCCCTTCTCTTTCGCATATTGATAAAGCGCGCCTCGGCGTAGCCGGGAACAGAGGCTACAGGTAGTCTTCCCTTCAGGGATAAGGCGTTGTACCACAGAATAGGTATCCTGCTCTAAAATCTCAAAAGGGACATTAATAGAACGGAGATAATCAGGAAGAATCTCCTCTGGAAATCCCGGTTGTTTCTGATCAAGATTGACGGCAAAGAGCTCAAATTTAACCGGCGCATGCTTCTGCAATTTTAAGAGAAGATCTAAGAGCGCATAAGAATCCTTGCCTCCTGAAAGGCAGACCATGACGCGATCCCCCTCTTCAATCATCTGATAATCCATAATGGCGCGCCCCACATTACGACGGAGACGTTTTTCTAACTTTTTTTCAGAAACGGATAGACTCACCGGTATTGACCCCTTGCTATAATTTTTGTTCGTTATTGTATAGCCTATCCTCGATAATTTCCATTACTGATAATAGAGAAATCACCCCTTGCCGGCGCGAGATTTATAGAAGAATGCGATAGTAAGGACCGGCAACTCAACAGCCTTTTTGCTTCAATAAACAGTGCTTAAGAAAGAGATGGAGCTGCGGGAACCTACCATCTCGCTCTTATCAGCACCGTATGCCCGCAGATTGGCATCTTCAATACCGAAAATGTTCTAGTAAGCGAGTAATTGCCCTCTGCCGGCGCGTGTTTTTTGAAAGAACGCGATAGTGAAGACCGGCAACTCAACAGCTTCTGTTAGTTAATGTATATTCTCTAAGATAGTTTTTGGAAAGGCGGGAGAGAACGATTTCGTTCTTTTCACTCCTGCATGCCCGCAGGTCGGCATCTTCGATCCCGGAAAAATAATTAAAGATGATTTGAACGGTTCTTAAACAGCTCTTAAACAGCCGTTAAACAACATCTGCCGGTGATAGAGAGATCGCCCCTTGCCGGCATGAGATTGATAGAAGCATGCAGAGGTGCTCTCCGGCAATTCAACAGCCTTTTTGCTTCAATAAACAGTGCTTAAGAAAGAGATGGAGCTGCGGGAACCTACCATCTCGCTCTTATCAGCACCGTATGCCCGCAGATTGGCATCTTCAATACCGAAAATGTTCTAGTAAGCGAGTAATTGCCCTCTGCCGGCGCATGTTTTTTGAAAGAACGCGATAGTGAAGACCGGCAACTCAACAGCTTCTGTTAGTTAATGTATATTCTCTAAGATAGTTTTTGGAAAGGCGGGAGAGAACGATTTCGTTCTTTTCACTCCTGCATGCCCGCAGGTCGGCATCTTCGATCCCGGAAAAATAATTAAAGATGATTTGAACGGTTCTTAAACAGCTCTTAAACAGCCGTTAAACAACATCTGCCGGTGATAGAGAGATCGCCCCTTGCCGGCATGAGATTGATAGAAGCATGCAGAGGTGCTCTCCGGCAATTCAACAGCCTTTTTGCTTCAATAAACAGTGCTTAAGAAAGAGATGGAGCTGCGGGAACCTACCATCTCGCTCTTATCACCACCGTATGCCCGCAGATCGGCATCCTTGATGCCTATTGCCGGCGCGAGATTTATAGAAGAGCGCGATAGTGAGGACCGGCAACTCAACAGCCTTTTTTGTTCAATCACTCCAATAATCTGTAGAGATCTCTCTTGATGAGAATAGTAGATATCTATTCGATGAACTCAAGTGGTGAGCCACATTTTTTACAGTGGTATTGTGCTTCGCCTCGTAACAGACGATTATGACGAATAGTACTTAATTGGTGAGTTTGACACTGACAGCGATAAGAGAACTTTCGATATTCACGAGTACGGCTATTCTCTGTAGAGAATTGATGCGTTCGATGAGCCGAAACCTCTAAGATCTCCTCCATCATCATCCGCCACTCTGGTCCGTGAGGAGAGACATCACCAAAGAGCGCATAAACTAAGAGATGTGCATATTCATGGGGAACTACCTCATCAATAAAGGCTTGCCCATTTTCAGCTAAAAGAATTGGATTGAGCCGAATCTCCCAACGCCGGAGATGTGCGGTTCCTGCACTCTTTCCTCGAAGATGGAATGAAATTTTAGGGTAACACTCTTTTGTCGAAAGCCCTACTCGCGGCGCAATCCGCGCACGAAATGAGCTTGCCATACAGCGCGATTGAGAAGCACTGTGTAACTTTCCAATCCTTTTTTGGAACTGTTTAAACTCTTTCGGAGGTAATATCGCCGCTAATTTTGCCATAGCGCTACTTTCAATCGCCTCAACTTTACGTAATAGTGAACGCAATAACGCCTCTCCCTCTGTAGAGGCGTCAAATAGTAAGGATTGACCAACAACTTCTATCTTTTCTCTCATTGCCTATGGATCAGTAAACTCCCGTGTTAGATCAAATACCGTCAGATTCTCCTTCTCTGCCCGGCTATATGCTTTACGGAACTTCCCATCTTTTAGCAAAATGGTACGATCACCATAACGGATCGCATGCTCCATATTATGGGTAATCATAACACAGGTGAGCGATTGATCTCGCACTAACTTATCCGCTAATGCCATCACATTTTCGGCAATTTTAGGATCGAGTGCCGCAGTGATCTCATCGAGCAACAGAATTTTAGAGTCTGCCACAATCGACATCACAAGACTTAATGCTTGACGCTGTCCACCAGAGAGATTAGTCACCGTTTCATGGAGACGATTTTCTAAATTCATATCAAGAAGTGCTAACTTCTCTTGAAAAAAATTGCGCCGCTCACGATTATTGAAGAGCGAAAAACCACGACGGCCACCTCGCTTATAAGAGAAGGCCATATTCTCTAAAATGGTCATATTCTCCATTGTGCCAACGCGAGGATCTTGCATCACAATGGAGACCCATTTTGCCCGCTCCTGCTGAGAACTTTTGGTAACATCGACGCCATCGATCAAGATCTTACCTTTTTCCGGCTTCATAAAACCGGAAATTGTGTTGAAAACCGTCGATTTACCGGCACCATTTCCACCGATAATAACAACAAACTCCCCCTTTTTAACCTCAAGAGAGAGATCTTCTAAAATCGTGCGTTCAAGTTGCGTGCCTTTGCCGACGACAAGTTTAATCCCTTCTAACTTTAGCATCGACGCTTCCCTCCTGGCATCGCCATAATGATGATAATCAAGAGCCCTGCAATCAGGTTGAAGTCGTAGCTCTTCAGATTGAGGAATTCAGCATGGAGTGCAAGACCGGTGACAATACGGTAGACAATCGAACCGACGATACAGCTCAATAACTTAATCCACATCGAACGAAATGGTAGAATTCGCTCCCCAATAATCACCGCGGCAAAACCGGCAATAATGGTGCCGATACCGGCAGAGATATCGGTAAATCCTTGTTGCTGACTAAAGAGTGCGCCACCCATTGCAATCAGCGCATTACCCATCGCTACCCCTAGAATTACCATCCACTTGACATTAACGCCCCCATTAAGACAGAGTCGTTTATTTTGACCTACTGCACGGATGGAGAGCCCTAAATCGGTATTGAGAAGGTAACTAAAGAGCGCGATCAGAATAATCGCAATGCCTCCGAGAACCACGAGATTATTGGTGATAAAGATGGTCGGTGACATCAAAAGAGAGATATTCGGTGTTCCATTCATCACATGGAGATTGATCGAATAGAGCATAAATGCCACAAGGATACCGGCAAGAAGGTCGGTTACCTTAAAGAAGCTATTTAAGATCCCTGTTAATGCCCCCGCAAGCGCCCCACCGATAAGCGCAAAGACCAAGGATAGAAAGGGATCAACACCCGCTTTGATTAAAACGGAAGAGATGGCAGCTCCTAACACGAAGCTACCATCACAGGTTAGATCTGGAAAGTCGATAATTCTAAAAGTGAGGTAGATCCCCATCCCGACAATTCCATAAATGAGCCCGAGTTCCAGGCTCATAATCAATTCACTTAAACTCATCCTATTTCCTAGTTTTGTTGAACGGCTTCCGCTTTTCCATCTTTAATGATGACAGCAGCCGCTTCAACAACTTCAGAAGGAAGTGTTAAACCTAGCTTATTCGCGGTATCCATATTAATAACGAGCTCCATCTTATCAGGAAATCCTACCGGGATCGTATTAATATCTTTACCATCTAAAACATCTGCAATCATCTCGGCAGTATCGATCCCTAACTGATATTGATTAGGACCGAGTGCCGCTAAAGGACCTGAAAGAACCGCATCCGTATCTGCAACAAAGACCGGTTTACCCGCCTTAATACCGGCAATAACAATACTCTCTAATGCTGCAAGTGCGGTGTTATCGCCATAAATAAAGATCGCATCTGTCTGATTTGCAAGGCGTGTTGCCGCTTGAGGAACATCTGCTGTACGGTTGACCGATTGGGTTACCACCTCTAAACCAAAATCGGGTGCTGCTTTTTCAAGATCTTTCAATTGAGTAATGGAGTTTGCTTCACCGGGATTATAGATAAAACCGATCTTCTTCATCTCGGGGAGAACTTCTTTAAACATGGCCAGTTGCGGCGCAACATCAACATAGTTCGACATTCCTGTCACATTATTATTGCCATTTTCAAGCGCCGGCACTAAGCTCGCACCGACAGGATCGGTAATCGAACTAAAGACCATCTTTGTTTTTCCTTCCATTGCAGGTTTTACTAAACTCTGCGCTGAAGGGGTACCAATCCCGACCGTCACATCTGCATTTTGTGCGACAAACTTCGTTGAAATTTGTGCCGCTAATGCAACATTCGCCTGTGCAGATTCGACGATAAAATCGAGATTCTCCCCTTCAATATATCCTCGCTCCTTAAGACCATCACGAATGCCCTTTGCAGTGGCATCGAGTGCCGGATGCTCTACAATTTGATTAACATAGACCTTCTTCATCTCATCTGCCAATGAGATTCCGGTTGCCAATGTGGCACTTAATAGCACTGCAAGTAACTTTTTCATGATCGCTCCTAATGATTATTTTGCCTCCGTTTTTGAAACTTTAATGCTTCTTTTAAAACGGCTTTAGTACTGCTTTTATATTGTCAAGTAGCTTAAAGATCTTTGCTTAAGCTTAAATTTTTTGAATCTTCTTTCGAATCTTCTTATTAAGGGTTTTTTTGAGTGTTCTTTTGAGTGTTCTAAGCTTAATCTTCACTTCTCTGTACTACTGTGGTGATACAGTATTACAATTCCTAAATAGTGTCAATCTTTTTCCTCTATTTTCAATCACGATCAATCCTCGCCAATCATAGAATCAATCGTAACAATCCTAACAGACGCAACAATTGCATTAATGCATTAATGCATTAATGCATTAATGCATTAATCGAAATTAATGGCAATTAATGGCAATAGAATGGCAATTAATGACAATCGACCACATTCACTCATAAAAAAGAGCCGATAGCATCACTACCGGCTCCTCTCTCTTACTAAAGATCATTACGCCTTTAGACGACTTCTGGTGATCGACTCTTAGTGACGATCAAGTAACAATCAAGTAACAATTAAGTAACGATCAATCACAAATCTTCCGATCTCTTTCCGATCTTCATTAGAAATCGTAACGAAGCCCAACGGAGATCGTTGTGTTGTGGTAGCTATTTGAACCCTTACGGTAGCCCACTTCACCCCAGATATTGAGATCTTTTTCCACTTTACCCTCAAATCCAAGCTTCATCTCCCCCACATTCCGTGTCCCTTTCTGCTCAATCTTCGTCTCATCAAAGTAGGTGTAGAAAGGTTTAGAATTATGGTAGTAGTTAAGCTCAAGATAAGGGGTCACATGATGGCCGCTCTCTAACGTCTTCTCCATAAAGAGTCGCGCACCTAGGCGGGTCTCAATATTATTTTTACTACCTGAGATATGGGTGCCGTAGTGATCTGTCAGGCTATCCATCTTCGCGCCCATCCAGGTAATTTGCGCCTGAGGTTGCAGATAGAAAGATTCCGCCAATTGCCAGGTATAACCTCCTTCAAGAGAAGTGATCAAGCCTTTAGTCTTCATGGTCTCTTCAACAAGCTCATCTCCAGAAATCTTATTTCTAAAGTGAACATATTGTATCGAGCCATCAAGATAGAGACCTTCTGTCACCTTATCCCCTAATGTGGCGTAAAGACCGAGGCCAAATCCATTACTGCGCCCTTTTGCCGAAAGTCCTGTTGCTGCTTGACGGCTTTTAATCGAGCTATGACCATATGCGGCAAAGAGTCCAACTTTGACCGGCATCTCTTCGATCTGAGTCTGCACAATATCACCCCCGAGCATCATGCGGAAGCTGTCGATTGTGGTTCGATTATGTTTTCCATCATCATAAAACTTCCCAAAATCACCGCCCATAATGGTCCAGAGACGACTTGATGGGTCAAGATAGTTTCGATCTGCCAACTGATGGGTGAAGAGTCGGTTTGCCACATCCAATCCTCCCGTATAAGCAGCTGTTTCTGGTCGATAAACAGGTTTATCACCATTTCCTCCATCATTACCCGATTTTGCCACTAACCACCAGTTGCCATCGCCCCCCTTCTCTAAGCGGTAATCAAAAGCTCCACGAACGGCACGACCTTTCTGGGTGAGCTCTAAGGTATTGAGATCCCCTCCGATCGTCACCACTTCCACCTTCTTCGTTCCATCTGCAAGTTGGATCAGATCCTGCCCCTGCATATCATTGACTTGCAGCTGACTCTCACCTTCCGCATTACCGGCAATAATTAAGCGACCCGCCTCTTTACCATCACTTGCGATACGAATCAGGCTCCCTTTCTCCGCTTTAAAGTTACCATTGACCGTAAAGTTACCGAGTGCTTCACCCACAGTGCGTGACATGGTGCTTCCCACATTTAACTCACCTTGTAATAGGAGATTCCCTTTCAGAGAACCATAGCCGCCGAGAACACCGCTATTCTCAACAGTTACAGTGCCGTTACCATTTCCATAGATGGCATCTTTAGTGATATTCATGCGCCCATTTTGGAGAGTCGTATCGACACCGACATTATGAATGCCTTCAATCGTCAACTCTTCATCCCCGCTTTTACCTGCAAAGATAAAGGTACCTGCTGCGCCTAAAAGGGTTCCTCCCTTCAGAGTACTACTTTCACGGACAGTGAGTTCCCCACGACGAATATCGAGTGTTGATCCCTCTTCAATCGCAAGTGTATCAACAATCTGCTTCTTCTCACTGAGATCAAAGGCCCCTTTATTCGAGATTGTGAGATTCCCCGCTTGTCCAAAGACATGATTCATACCTGCAGTGATCGATGTTCCATCAATCAATGTATTGCCGGTATAGCTATTCTCATTCCCTGATAGCGTGATTGCTTCACTGCCCTTAAAGATAAATCCACCTTCACCAACAAGTTCTACTCGCAGATCTCGAGCATCAGTATTCACATTTGAGGTGTCCGATAAAACAACAATATTCTTATCCTTAAATGCTTCAAGCTCATCAAGCCCATAATTGAGATGAATTCCATGCTCATCGGTCTTTAAACCATTAAAACCATAATAGGCTTTGCCGGCATCGTTCTGAATAAGCGCGGTACTTTGACCCACATCTTTCGATTCGATCAACTTCCCATCTTTATCTGCTAAGAAGATCGCTTCAAAATCGGGATTGACCACACCATTATTATCTTGGACGATCACTTGACCAGAAATTAAGGTCTCTCCTTTTTCGCCAAATTGTTGATCGAGGAAAGAGATCTTCTGATCTACATTACCTAAATCTTTATCATGAACCGGAATGATCGCTGGATCGACTTGGATCTTATTCTGATCTCCTCTCAATGAGATAGTATCTGTGACTGTCAGATGATTGAAACGCTCCTCATCAGTGACAGTATTAAGCGTCATTGCTCCTTGATCAAAGGTGAGATTTTTCAGCGATTGCCCATCTTCCATTAAGGTCGCAGAACCGCCTTTCAGCGCTAATGAGGCATTTTCAAGAACCGATAGACCCTTATCGTCTAAAGCGAGATCTCCTTTGGTGACATCAAAATAACCAGTGAAATTCTTCTGCGGTTTTTGCGTCAAATCTTGGGTAAATGCAATCTTTCCTGCCGCACTCACACGCATGGTGCCACCGCCGGTCACGCCATAGTTGATATTGTAATTCCCAGAACGATCGCTCACCGACCAGATAGAATCTTCGGTCAGATTGAGTAAGCCTGTGAATCCTTCGTGATTACCGAGAACATTGAGCGTATTGCCATGAAGTGTAATCTCACCCGTACCTTTAAACTGATTATTAAAATCACCAGAAGCCTTAGAGTTGAACGCAAGATTACCGGCAATTCCAATCAAACCAGAGCCTAAGTTATTGAGTGCATTGACCTGTGCTTCTGCCTTTTCGGCAATATTGATACTTCCCGAATAACCGCTATTGTCTGCTATTAAATCAACCGCTACTTTTCCTTCATTGACATTAATATTCAATTGATTAGAAGCATCGCCGGTGAGTTGGTTGGCAAATTGACCGCCTCCATTAAGGTTAATGGTATTACTGCCTTGATTGAGCGCAATAGTGCTTGAGCCCAAACCATCAGCCTCTGCAAGATTGATAATAACGTCATTTCCTAAATTAACAGCACTCTGAAGTCCGCTATTGCTTGAATTAACATTCACAATCCCTTGATTGATATTAAGCTGAGAGCCCTCCTCCCCCAACAGAGCACCATCAATGGTCGAATTCCCGTTGTTCATCAGCGATAAATTCCCCTTTTGTAGATCTAACGTAGAGGCTCCTGCTACTTGTAGAGAATCAATCTGTTGATTAAAGGTGCCGAGATTAAATTTAGATTGATCTTTCAGCGTGAGATCTCCGCCAATCCCAAAGACTTGATCCATCCCCGCTGTAATTTGAGTATTATCAAGAAGCGTGTCACCGGTATAGGTATTAAGGTTACCAGAAAGAGTAATCGCCTCATCACCAGTAAAGGTAAAGCCCCCTTTTCCAACCAGCTCCACCCGTAAATCTCGGCTTCCTTGGGTCACATTTGTTCTATCTGATTTAACAGTAACAATTCGTCCTTCAAAAGCCTCAATTTCATCAAGCCCATAATTAAGATAAATTCCTTTGTCATCAGTCCGCAACCCATTAAAACCATAATAGGCTCTACCGGCATCATTCTGAATCAAGGCAGTGCTTTGCCCTACATCTTTCGACTCGATCAGTTTCCCATCTTTATCTGCTAAAAAGATCGCTTCAAAATCGGAGTTGAGCGCACCGGTATTATCATAAACGGCGACGTTACCTGAAATGAGCGTCTCGCCTGTCTCACCAAACTGCTGATCGAGGAAAGAGATCTTCTGATCGACATTCCCTAAATCCTTATCATGAACCGGAATGATCGCTGGATCGACTTGGATCTTATTCTGATCTCCTTTCAATGAGATAGTATCTGTGACTGTCAGATGATTGAAACGCTCCTCGTCAGTGACAGTATTAAGCGTCATTGCTCCTTGATCAAAGGTGAGATTTTTCAGCGATTGCCCATCTTCCATTAAGGTCGCAGAACCGCCTTTCAGTGCTAATGAGGCATTTTCAAGAACCGATAGACCCTTATCGTCTAAAGCGAGATCTCCTTTGGTGACATCAAAATAACCAGTGAAATTCTTCTGCGGTTTTTGCGTCAAATCTTGGGTAAATGCAATCTTTCCTGCCGCACTCACACGCATGGTGCCACCGCCGGTCACGCCATAGTTGATATTGTAATCCCCTTGTTGATTCGTCACTGACCAGGTCGAATCTTCCATCAGATTGAGAAGACCTGTAAACCCATCATGTTTGCCGGTCACATTGAGCGTATTGCCATTGAGCTTAATCTCACCCGTGCCAGTAAAGGCATTATTGAAATCGCCACTTACCGTTGAGTTAGCAAAATTGAGCTTTCCTGCAATATCCACTAATCCTGTTCCAAGATTACGCAGACGATTGACATTTGCTTGTGCTTTCTCGGCAATATTGATGCTGCCGGCATATTCACTATTATTGCCTAAGAGATTGATCTCTCCTGTATTGAGATTCAATGTATTATCGACATCTTCCCCGGTAAGGTTATTAGCAAAGTTCCCTCCACCATTGATATCAATTTCATTTGCTCCGGCGAGATGAATATCGCCTTTACCTAGTCCATCAGCATTTGCTAAGGTTGCCGCAACTTCACTCCCCAAGTTGATAGCTGCTGAGAGATCAGCATTCCTTGAATCGACTTTGAGAGATCCTTTTTCCACATTGAGTGTTGAGCTACCATCTCCGGCAATCTTCCCGGCAATAGTATTGTCACCCTTCGTCAATGACAGCGTGCCACCTGCCAGATCAAGCATTGATTTTTCATCAACTGTTAACTGATCCGCACGTTGCGTAAAGCCCGCAAGATTAAGAGCGCCGCCAGTGAGAACCAATGCCCCTTTTTCACCTAGGGCATTGTCAGCACCGAGATTCACAGATCCCTGCTCAATTGTTGAAGCACCTTGGTAATCATTTTGCTGTCCTGTAATGGTAATCGCTTGATCGCCGGTATAGGTAAAGCCTCCTTCACCAGTGAGCTTCACAAAGAGATTCTGCTCGTCTGCCCCTGTGCTATCGATTTTGACTGACTGATCCTTATTTGCCAAGAGCGCTTTGAGTCCATAACCTGCGTGAATACCGATCTCATCGGCGACTAATCCCGTATAATCATAGATCCCATCGCCGGCAGTTTCCTGTCCATTGAGGGCAATATGAACATTATTCACTTCTGTAATCGCATTCCCCTCGGCATCAATCAAGGTGATGGATGTTTGATCCCCTGATGTTTCTCCTTTAGCGAAGAGCTCACCGAGATTAGCGATATTTTGTTGATCGAGCACATTTTTATCACTTTCAATCTCGGCATGACCAAGTTGAGATATGCTATCGATCTGCACCTGCGTATCGCCTTTAAGGGCAATTCCATTCGTCGCCGTCAACAGATTGAATTTACCATCGGTTGCCGTCACTTTGAGAGTGCTCTGATCAAGCTCAAGTGAGCCCACCGTAATGTCAGTCTCAACTGTTCCTTTTGTTCCGGCTAAGAGATGCACATTCCCCGTTTTAAGCGCATAACCTGCTGTGGTATTGAGTACTAAATTTCCTTGGTGAACATTGAAATTACCGCTATATGTCTGATTCTCATTCTTGTTATTAAGTAAAATATTTTGCTCGGCACCCACATTCATGGTGCCACTGCCCGCAAGCGCATAATTGATATTATAATCCCCCGAGCGACCCGTCACTGACCAGGTAGAACCCTCCATCAGCTCAAGGAGACCTGTAAACCCATCATGTTTACCTGTCACATTGAGCGTATTGCCATTGAGTGCAATGGTACCTGCGCCGGCAAAAGCATTGTTAAGATCACCTGAAGCCTCACTATTGAAGGCTAATTTACCAGCAACACCGAGCAAACCTGTCCCTAAGTTATTAAGTGCATTCACCTCTGCTTCTGCTTTTTCAGCAATATTGATGCTTCCTGCATAACCGCTGTTATCAGCTGTTAATTCGACAGCTTTTCCTTCAGTGTTCGCTTTAATATTAAAGTTATTAGAAGCATCACCGGTGAGTTGGTTGGCAAATTGACCGCCTCCATTAAGGTTAATGGTATTACTGCCTTGATTGAGCGCAATGATGCTTGAGCCCAAACCATCAGCCTCTGCTAGATTGATAATAACGTCATTTCCTAAATTAACAGCACTCTGAAGTCCGCTATTTCTCGAATTGATATTGACGATGCCTTGAGTAATATTAAGCTTAGATTCCGCCACTCCTTGCAACAACCCATTAACTGTTGATACTTCATTGTCATCCAAGGTGAATGTCCCTCTCTTCAGATTCAACAGAGAAGACTCCTCTATCATTAGAGTATCAACCTGTTGATTGAATTGACCAAGATCGAATTGAGAATTCCCTTCAAGGGTAAGATTGCCTTGAATCCCAAAAACTTGATCCATTCCCGCAGTAATGGAGGCACCATCAATCAATGTATTCCCTGTGTAATCATTCTCAACACCAGAGAGGGTAATAGCTTGGTCACCTTTGAAAATGAATCCCCCTTCTCCCGTTAAATGGACACGCAGATCTCGACTTTCAGTCTCAACATTAGAGGTGTCTGATAAGACAACAATATTATGTCCTGAAAATGCCTCTAACTCATCTAATCCATAGTTGAGATGGATTCCCTTATCATCGGTTTTTAGACCATTAAAGCCGTAATAAGCTCTCCCTTCACCATTCTGAATCAAGGCAGTGCTTTGCCCCACATCTTTCGACTCGATCAGTTTCCCTTCTTTATCCGCTAAAAAGATCGCTTCAAAGTCGGAGCTGAGTGCGCCTGTATGATCATAAACAGCGACGTTACCTGAAATAAGCGTCTCGCCTGTCTCACCAAACTGCTGATCGAGGAAAGAGATCTTCTGATCGACATTCCCCAAATCCTTATCATGAACCGGAATGATCGCTGGATCGACTTGGATCTTATTCTGATCTCCTCTCAATGAGATAGTATCTGTGACTGTCAGATGATTGAAACGCTCCTCATCAGTGACAGTATTAAGCGTCATTGCTCCTTGATCAAAGATGAGATTTTTCAATGATTGCCCATCTTCCATTAAGGTTGCAGAACCGCCAATCAAGCCAAGTGATGCTTTTTCAAGGGTCGATAACCCGTTATTGTCTAAGACTAAATCTCCTTGTTTGACATTAAAATCGCCTACAAAATTATCAACATGCTCTTTCTTAAGGGCAATCGCACCTTTAGTGCCAACATTGATTGTCCCCTTACCGGTAAGACCATAGTTGATATTGTAACCTCCTTCTCGATCCGTCACTGACCATGTAGATCCTTCAGCAAGGTTGAGAATCCCGCCGAAGCCATCATGCTCGCCGGTCACATTGAGCGTATTGCCATTGAGCTTAATCTCACCCGTGCCAGTAAAGGCATTATTGAAATCGCCACTTACCGTTGAATTAGCAAAATTGAGCTTTCCTGCAATATCCACTAATCCTGTTCCAAGATTACGCAGACGATTGACATTTGCTTGTGCTTCTTTCCCAATGTTAATAGCTCCAGCATAAGCACTATTATTGCCTAAGAGATTGACCGCTCCTGTATTGAGATTCAAGGCATTATCGACATTCTCCCCGGTAAGGTTATTGGCAAAATCGCCACCACCATTGATGTCAATTTTATTTGCTCCAGCGAGATGAATATCGCCTTTACCTAGCCCATCAGCGCTCTCTAATGTTGCAGTTACCTTTTCACCGAGATTGATTTCAGCGGAGAGATCAGCATTATTTGAACTCACCGTAAGTGAACCTTGCTCCACATTGAGTGTTGCGCTACTATCTCCGGCAACCTCCCCGGCAATGGTGTTAACCCCATTCGTCAATGATAGCGTGCCACCTGCAAGATCAAGCTTCGATTTTTCATCCGCTGTTAAGTGATCGGCACGTTGCGCAAAGCCCGCAAGATTAAGAGCGCCGCCAGTGAGAACCAATGCGCCTTTTTTACCGAGTGCATTGTCAGCACCGAGATTCACAGATCCCTGCTCAATTGTTGAAGCACCTTGGTAATCATTCTGCTGACCTGTTACGGTAATCGCTTGATCGCCAGTATAAGTAAAGCCACCTTCACCTGTGAGCTTCACCGAGAGCGTTGTTTCCGTTGAATCCTCACTATCAATTGTCACCACTTTATCGGCATTAGCAGAGAGTGCTGCTAAACCATAGCCGGCGTGAATACCTGTATCATCGGCGACAAGCTTACTGTAATCGTAGATTGCAACCCCATTTTCTTCCTGCCCGACAATCGCTTTTTTGACATCGAAGATATCGCTCACGACATTCCCCTCGCTATCCACTAAAGTGATTGAGTCACGATCGCCGGAGGTTTTACCACGCGCAAATGTCTCCCCTAAAGTGAGCTGATTTTGCTGATCAAGGAGTGTACCTTTTGGCTTAATCTCTTCAATCGCTTGGCCTTTACCTAAGAGATCTTTATTATCGATCTCAACTTTCGTATCTCCTTTGAGCGCAATCCCATTGCTTGCGGTAAGAATATTGAACTTCCCATCTTGGTCGGTCACCTTTAGGGTACTGTTAACAAGCTCGAGCGAACCGACAGTAATATCTTGTAAAACCGTTCCTTGACTGCCATTAGAGAAGTGGAGATTCCCTGCTTCAAGTGCATTTTGCGCACCATCATCTAATTGCAGATTGCCATTTTTCACATAGAGATGACCACCAAAATCACTCTTATTTTTATTTGTGAATTGAATATTGGCAAGGTTTTTAACATCCCCACTTTCTACCGCTACGGTCATCGAACCATTGCCGGCAAGCTGATAATTGGCACGATAATCTTCGTGACGCGCAATAGTCCAATTGGCGGTTTCACCTAAGTTTAATATTCCATTAAATGCATGATGATTGCCATTCACCGTTAAGAGATTATCGGTTAAGGTGATGGAGCCACCCCCTTTAAACTGATTATCAAAATTTCCAGAGGCGCCACTCTTAAAGGTTAAACCTCCGGCAATATCGATTAAACCAGAACCTAAGTTATTGAGTACATTCACCTCTGCTTCTGCTTTTTCAGCAATATTGATGCTTCCTGCATAACCACTGTTATCAGCTGTTAATTCGACAGCTTTTCCTTCAGTGTTCGCTTTAATATTAAAGTTATTAGAAGCATCACCGGTGAGTTGATTGGCAAACTGGCCACCGGCATTAAGGTTAATGGTATTATTCCCCGCTTCAAGCTCTGTAGAATTCATAACGATATCGCCACGACCTAAACTATCTGCCTGTGCAAGATTGAGCGTCACTTTATTATCAAGATCAATCGTCGTTTCTAAATCTGCATTAGAACTCTGAACATTTACGATGCCTTGCTTAATATGAAGTTTGGAATCTTCTGATCCTTTAATTGTTCCTATAATCTCTGAAGCCTCATTCTTCACTAAATGTAATGCTCCATTATTGAGATTTAAGGTCGAGTCCTTGTCAATCTTTAGCGTATCAATCTGCTGTCTAAAGTTTCCAAGATCAAAGGTAGATTCCCCATTAAGATCAAGGTTACCACCAACCCCAAAGACTTGATCCATCCCTGCGGTTATGTTGGTATTATCAAGAATCGTATTACCGCTATAGGTATTTAAGTTACCTGATAGCGTAATCGGTGCATCGCCGGTAAAGGTAAATCCACCCTCTCCTGTTAGGCGAATTCGTAGATCGCGACTCTCAGTTTTGATCTCATCATTATTAGAAGTGATCAATACGGCCCTATCTTCCTGCGCATCAATTTCATCTAAGCCATAGCTGAGATAGATCTCTTTTCCTTCCGTACGAAGACCATTAAAGCCGTAGTAACCTATTCCCGCGCCATCTTGAAGACTCCCTGTGCTGTGCTCTAAATCTTTTCCAGTAATCAATTCCTTATTGAGATCTGTAAGGAAGATCGCTTCAAAGTCTTGGTTAATCGCACCACTATTGTCTTTAACCACAATATCATTACCGGATGAGAGTAAAACCTCCCCTTTTCCGCCAAATTGTTGATCTAAGAATGAAGGATTCCCGGCAATAATCTCATTCGCCTCAACCTCTTTCTTCTCAAGTGATTCTTTATTAACACCGATATAGTTCTTATCGCCTTCTAAAATGATTGTTTCCGTCACTTTGAGATGATTATTATGGGCAGGTTTATCGGGATCAGTGAGATAGATCGTCCCCTCTTTCATCGTCAGGTTTTTGACCGATTGATCGGAAACGGTCAAATGTGCTTCGCCGCCCAGTAGACCAAGATTTGCCGTTGTTAAGGCCTCAAACGCTTTCTGATTGAGTTGTAACGCACCATTATGGACATTGAAGGTTCCGTTGAAAGCTTGCGGATTTCGACCATCTGCTGGCATAAAATTGATCGTACTATCCGCGGTAATACCGATCGTACCGGTTCCTAAAAGATCGTAGTTAATGCGATAAAAGCCCGATTTTTCCACACTTAAGTGCGCATCATCCCCTAAAGAGAGTAAGCCGGTAAAATCAGTATCATCCTTTGCGCCGAGCATCTTAATCTGATTATTCGTCAAGATAATTGCACCGGTTCCTGCAAAAGCATTACGCAACTCCCCATTGACACCTTCATTGAAATGTAAAGTACCATCGATCCCTAAGAGTGCTTCCCCTAAGTTATTAAGATTCGTCACATTCGCTTTAGCATTTTCGGCAATATCGAGCGTTCCAGAATAGGCACTATTATCACCTAATAAGGTCACATCACTATCTGTTCCTTGAATATTGAGCGCAGCACTGCTATCGCCCATTAACTCATTCGCAAAGTTACCACTGCCATTGACATTAATAACGCTATTTTCAGCTAAATGGATCTTCCCTTTTCCAAGCGCATCTGCTTTCGCTAAATTGGCAATCACGTGAGAACCTAAATGA
Organism: Ignatzschineria cameli; assembly: GCF_003121895.1. Classification (GTDB taxonomy): domain Bacteria; phylum Pseudomonadota; class Gammaproteobacteria; order Cardiobacteriales; family Wohlfahrtiimonadaceae; genus Ignatzschineria; species Ignatzschineria cameli. Next base: position 9,731 of record NZ_QEWW01000001.1, on the reverse strand, counting down.
ACCTTTGAGGCTAGCTCTGCATTACTCGATGTAACATTTAACGCGCCCTTCTCAACGGTGAGGGAAGATTGATCTGTTCCGCTTAAAGCGCCTTCAAAAGTAGAATCTTGCTGATCAGTCAAGGTTAAGTGACCACTATTGAGATTGATTGTCGACTCTTCATTTTGCGTTACACTATCAGCTACTTGGGAAAACTTGCTTAAATCAAGACTGCTAATACCGGTAAAGATTAATGCACCTTGCTGACCGAGCGCATTATCTGCACCGAGCGCGACTTGACCCTCGGCAAAAGTGGAATCTCCTAGGTAATCATTATTTTCGCCAGTAACTGTGATCGCTTTATCGCCGGTATAGGTAAAGCCCCCTTCGCCGGTAAGCTTCACAAAAAGTTTCTGCTCATCTGCCCCTGTGCTATCGATTTTGATTGACTGCCCACTATTTGCCGAGAGCGCTTTGAGTCCATAACCTGCGTGAATACCGATCTCATCGGCGACTAATCCCGTATAATCATAGATGCCATCGCCGGCAATTTCCTGCCCTTTGAGCTGAATATGAATATCCTTCACTTCGGTAATCTCATTACCATCCGCATCGATCAGGGTAATCAATTTTTTATCCCCTGAGGTTTTTCCTTTGGCAAAGAGTTCACCGAGATTGGCGATATTTTGTTGATCTAATAATCCTTTATCAGTATCAATCTCTGCATTACCTAAGAGATCTTTATTATCGATCTCAACTTTCGTGTCTCCTTCGAGAACAATACCATTCGTTGCGGTGAGAAGATTAAACTTGCCATCTGTTGCGGTGACTTTCAAAGTACTCTTATCAAGTTCTAAAGAACCCACGATTAAGTCATTCTCAACCGTTCCTTTTGTGCCGGCTAATAGATGGACATTACCCGTTTTCAGCGCATAACCTGCTGTGGTATTGAGCACTAAATTGCCTTGATGAACATTGAAATTACCGGTGTAGCTCTGATTCTTATTTTCGTTATTGAGGAGAATATTTTGTTCTGCACCCACATTCATAGTTCCGTTGCCGGCCAATCCATAGTTGATATTGTAATCCCCCGATCGATCGGTCACGGACCAAGTAGCATTCTCAGCGAGATTGAGCAGACCTGTAAATTTATCGTGCTTGCCTACTCCTTCCAGATTGCTACCATTGAGTATAATATTACCCGATCCTTGTAGCCCATTACTGAGCACTCCAGACATCCCTTTATTCAAGGTAAGAACACCATTAGCCTGAAGAATACCTTTACCAACATTTTCTAATTCATTAGCAGTTGCATAAGCATTTTTAGCAATGACGATTAATCCAGAAAATTGACTATTATCTGAAGCTAAAACAACAGGATTATCTATCTTTGAGGATAATATAACAAACGTATTACTTTCATCCCCCAATAACTGGGTAACAAATTGCCCACCATTATGTAAGCGAATAATATTATTACCTTTTTCTTCATCGACTGAGCCTAAATGAACCTTTGCACTTCCTAAGCCTTCAGCATAAATGAGAGATATCGAAGCATTATTGGTTAAATAGATATCACTTTTGAGCGGCTCATTTCTCGACTTTACATTAAACCCACCATATTCAAAAATAAGTTTAGAGCCCTCTTCTCCTCTAATATCACCATAAACTATAGATCTCTCATCTTGAGCATTAACTATCAATGTTCCTTTATTAAGATTTAATAGCCCATCTGAATCGATGATAAAAAAACTTACCTGCTGCTGATAACTTCCTAAATCAAAGATACCAGCAGAGGTATTTTCAGCATCTTTGCTTATTGGCTCAATATACAAGCCCCCCTGTTTACCAAAGACATTATCGCTCTTAGCAGTTACGTGGCCGTAAACCTTCGTATCCCCTTTATAATCATTATCAAAGCCATCAATAACAATTGCTTTGTCCCCTTTAAAGACAAATCCGCCCTCTCCGGTCAATTTTGCCCGTAGGATATTATGATCAGCTTCTGTATTTTCCGTTGTCGTTAATACTTCAATATTTTTGCCTTGATAAGCATCTAAAACCGCTAAACCATAGTTGAGATGAATGCCTTCCTCATTGGGCAACAAACCATTAAAACCGTAGGAGGCTTTACCACTTCCCGCTTGAATCTCTCGATCACTGAGTGCAACATCTTCCGAGCGAATATAATTCCCATCTTTATCAGCAAGGAAGATCGTACCTTCTGTTTTATCAACCTTGCCATAAACAAGGGTTTCACCAATGACACCATATTGCTGATCAATAAAAGAGGGTTTTCCAACAAAACTCGAGCCCCAATCAATATCATGCTTCTCCACTGATTTTGCAGAATCGACTTTGATAAAGTTATCTTGCCCCACTAACTTAATAGTGCCATCCACAGTAAGATGATTTAAACGTGTTCCCGCTTGATCAAAAGGGGCAAGATAGAGAGCACCTGTATTCAATGTCAGATTTTTAACCTTCTGCCCATCAAGCATCAAATTCGCCTGCCCCCCTTTTAACCCTAAAGAGGCATTCGTGAGAAGATCGAAACCGGTTTGATCAAGCTGTAACTGCCCTTTAGTCACATCAAAAGTTCCGGTAAAAGATTGATCTCCGGCATTTTTAAGCGCAATCATCCCACCGGCATTCACCGTCGCCGTTCCATTACCCGAGAGCGCATAATTGATATCGTAATCACCCGCTTGGGTAACGCTCCAAGTGGCTTTTTCACCTATTCTTGCCGTACCGGTAAAGCCTGTATGATCCCCTTTAATCGCTAGTTGATTATCAGTCAAAACGATCTTACCGGCACCTTTAAAGGCATTATTAAGATCACCATTGACACCACTATTGAATTGTAAGATACCTGCAACGCCAAGAATCCCCGTTCCTAGATTATTTAGGGCTTTGACATTTACTTCTGCTTTGTCGGCAATGTTGAGTTCACCGGCATACTTACTATTATCCGCAGTTAATGTGACCGCACCATCTGCACCATTAATATTGAGTTGATTAGAGCTGTCCCCTTGCACACGATTAGCAAAATCGCCGGCGCCATTGATTGCTATCTTATTACTACCTGTAAGATTGATATCTCCTTTTCCTAAACCATCGGTTTTAGCAAGCGTTGCGGTAGCTTTTGAGCCTAAATTAATTTCTGCTTCTAACGTATTGTTACTCGAATTAACGGTTAAAGCACCTTGATTTAGATTTAAACTCGAATCTTTTCCACCCTCTAATTGTCCCTCAATCAGACTCGCCTGATTAGCAGTCAGCGTTAAATTCCCGCTATTAAGATTGAGTACTGAATTTTGATCGATCGTGGTAAAACTCGCATTCTGTGCAAATGTAGCAAGGTCTAAATTGCTCTGATCTTGCAAGAGTAACGCGCCCTGCTCTCCTAATGCGTTATTCGCGCCAAGTAGTACTTGACCACTCTTTAGTATCGAATCCCCGAGATAATTATTCTCACCATTTGTTACCGTGATCAATTTACTGCCAGTATAGGTAAAACCACCATCTCCGGTCAGTTTAACAAAGAGTTTTTGCTCCTTTGCAGCACTACTATTAATCGATACCGATTGACCTTTATTGGCTGAAAGCGCCGTTAAACCATAACCTGCGTGAATGCCGGTATCATCTGCCACTAAACGACTATAATCATAATAGGCAGTCCCTTTACCCTCTTGCCCTAAGATCGGCTTGGAAGTTTTGACAACATTCGTAATGGCATTGCCACTGCTATCGACTAGTACAATAGAATCTCGATCTCCTGCAGTTTTACCTAGTGCAAAGATCTCACCAGTTACCACTTGATTCTGCTGATCAAGGAGTGTGCCTGTCGGTTTGATATTATTGATCGCCGAACTTTTTCCTAAAAGATCTTTATTGGCAATCTCCACCTTATTGTTACCCGTCAGAGTGATACCTTCGGTGGCTGTAATAAGATTAAATTCACTATTACTATCATTCGTGACCGCTAAGGTACTATTATCCATTGTGAGAGATTTAACCGTCAGATCATCTAATACTTTCCCGGTACTAGAGGAGCCTTTAAGGGTTAAATCGGCATTTTTTAAGGCATTTTGCGCTAATCGATCAAGATTTAAGATCCCTTGATTCACTGTAAAGGTTCCGGTAAATCCTTGAGGATCTGTTTTATTCTTAAAGTGAATATTTTTTTGCGCATCTCCGGCGCTCACTAAAACATTCCCTTCCCCCTTTAATTGGTAGAGAAAATCATAATTACCCGATTGCACAATATTCCAAGTCGCATTTTTGGGAGCTACATTCACAGTTCCGGTGAAAGTTGAATGGTTACCGGTGACTTTGACATTATTTGCCCCAACATTGATTTGTCCCACAGAATCAAGGGCATTATGTAACTCCGTCACTTTGCCATCCACAAAGGTCATCGTCGCATCTTTTTTGATGATAATTTTCGCTTCTTTACCCAATGCATTATTGATCGAGACTAAAGCACTCTTTCCTTCTGCAATCTCCGTACTTCCCTCAAAATTAGCTTGCGCTCGATTGAAAATGTTATTAGCTTTAACATTAAGTCGGCCTTTGCCGGTCAATCCATTAATAAACTCACCATCAACGGCCGTCTCTACAACGCTTTTGTCAGCAATATTGAGATCCACTGATCCATAGGCATCAAGCGTAAAAAGTCTTAAAAGCGCCTTCGTTTTTCCATCTCCAATATTGGTAATGGCATTATAATCGGGATTAGAAGTGCGGGCATAAAGATAGACATTATGTAAATTATAAGTGCTACTCTTATCTGTAATCAGCCTTAAGTTATCTCCGGCAGCTAAGGCCGCGGTATCTGACCCAATATTCACAACTGAACCATTCGTAAATTTGATATACCCCTTATGATCTCGGGTAAGTTCGGCTTCAGGCGTTCCTATCACATTGTAATAGTTCGTGGTAGAGACATTTAGAGCTGACCCTCGATCGAGCTCAATCCCCCCTGTAATTCCAAGAAAGAGATTTTGACCCGATACTTGGCTCCCATTATCAATTTTCAGCACAAACTTGGTTTCAGTCTCCGCTTTAATATCAGGAACGCCAATATAGATCCACTCATTAAAGTTCAGATTACTCTTATTATCGACCCGAGTATAAAAAGTGCCCGCTTTTGGCGTAGTGCCTGTAGTAACATAGGTGATAAAACGTCCATCTACATTGAGAGTACTATTATCAAGCGTTAAAGCTGTTGATCCTGAGGCGCCCCCATTATATTCCCAGCTTAGCTCCCGCTCTTCCGGAACTGCTGAAGTTAAGGAGAGGTTGTAAGTCTGGTCCTTCATCACGATCGAATCGTTGGTGTAGTAAGTAACACGACCATTCGAAGTTCCTGTCGTTCCCCCAGCATTGAGAAGATCTTTTAAGCTCTCAGCAGATGCCCCCGAAAGCACGCCAGCACTCAATAAGGCAAGCAGTGTAATCGTTAATGTCGACCGCCCCTTTCTTGAGCTTGAAGAGGATGAAACTTCCATACTTCTACTAGCAAGCGTACCCGAACCTCTACTTTGAGCGAGTTCTGATGCTACAACCCACGTTTCTAAAGCACGACTCCAAACAATTTTAAATATATTATTCATAAGTTGACCTCATCCTCTCCGATCACTGAGTCGATCAAAGTTTCTTAAAATTAGTAGTAAATGGTGTAAAAGCTGATGTAAAGCAGAAGAAAAAATAATGAAATTTATGGCTAATAAAAACTTCAATAAGACCTCAAAAAGATCTTTATAAAACTGCTAATAATCTGATTGAATTAAAAAATAGAGTAAAAACTGAATAAAATAAAACCGAAATAAGAAAGTAAATACTTAATCTATTTTTTGCCCTATTTTTTTTGTCAGATACAAATAACACTTAAAATAGGACATATAAATATAAATATTAAATAGTAAAAATTAATCAATCTTAAAGTGAAGATAACATCAATCTATATCAGTTACCGATAATCAATATATATTTTTTATTAATCGGCATAATATCATGATAAACAACAGTTATTATTTTTTATAAAATATTCTTTCTTATTGAATGAAAAAAATAACGAGCAATTTCTTCTAATTAAAATTCATTCTAAAAAAGAGTAAGAAGATAAAATTACGCAAAATTTATATTGCTAACAATAGACATAAAAAAACCGAGCTAATGCCCGGTTATGCTGATGATTTCCTATTTGTTCCCTATTTTTTATTTCTCTATTAGTACTAATTAAATATTTGAACTAATTAGAAATTAATACGAGTTAGAATACGAATTAAAATACGAATTAAAAAATTCCTGAAAAATTTAGATCTTCTCTTCTTCGCTCATGCGCTCTAAAACTAGACGATAACCATGATTTTTCTCTTCATGAATAAAACGCGCAACTCGCCCAATCGTCGTTAAACTCGCAGAAGTTAAGGCATGAATTTCGCGATAAGAGAGATCTCCCCGCTCAAGAAGTTGGCATACTTTCCAACGTTCAACGGCTGAACTGAGTTCTTTCGGCGTTAAGAGATCTTTTAAAAAGAGCAATATCTCATCACTATCTTTTAATTTTAAAAAGGCATTACATAACGATTTATCAAAATCGATCTCATCTAAACGCTCCTCTAACACTGACAGATGTTCTTTACTCATAACGCTTCCTCACCTCTATAGATACCTAAATTATTTTTATTCTTCAGTACAACGCGCAATAACCTACCGTCTTCACCCACCACTTCATCAACCCATGATATCTTTGACGCATCATAAATAGAAGAGGTGTAATAAGGTCGTTCATGGCTGATAATTGTTGCTAATATCAAAACATAAATCGACAAAAAAAGCGCCTCTATTTTTCCCGATCTTGATTGGCGGGATCTTCTACAACCTCCTCAATCACAGGCGAGGCGGCAAGATCTTGCTCTTTTTGCGTCAATTTTACAACCCGATCATCCTCCACGGGATGTGTCGCTTGATAGAGTGCCATCTCAAGCTCACTATTGTAATGCTTAATCTGCTCAATACTCCAGGAAAAATAACGCGCCATAAAACGAACCACTTCCACTTGATATTGAATCATTTTAGCAATATTAAAGTAGAGCATTCCCGTTCGGCGAATAAAGAAATCACTCGGTCTTAAGAGCGATTCATACTCTAAAGCATAACGCAATTGTAAGTAGAGTGAGAGCGGTAATCCCTGCATCTCCTCGGGAGAGGCTGTTCTTGCCATAGAGAAGAGAATATCCACATTGCTCCCGTAACGCATTGCCAATTCTCGTGCCTCATCTTCCGTGAGATTTGCCGCAACACCACTTGTCACGGCCTTCTCAACAAAAGCATTCAATCCTGCACTTCCCCCCACATCTCCCCCGGAGACTGGAAGCGTCATCGTCTGACAAACACCAAATTGTTTCCCCTTTTCATGGGTCAATTTAGCCACAATCTCATCAACCACTGATTCAGCTAATTCCCGATAACCGGTCAATTTACCCGCTGTAACCGTTACCAATCCATCTCCGGTGCTCTTTAATAGCGATTTTTGTCCCTTCTTGCGCGTATCATGCTTATCGATAACAATCGAGGTCACTCCCGCCCAAGAGGATTCAATCTGCTCAGATGTAAGATTGAGCGTCGGCAATAACTGATTGATTGCCGTAAGAAGGCGAGATTGATCGGTTGTCGAAACCGTTGGCGCTTCTCGTTTTCCATCATAAAGGGAGCTACTCACACCAACATAGACCTTATCCCCGCGAGGAATCGCGCAGATCATCTGTTTACTATCACCGGTATCGACATAGAGTGCATCTTTCAAAGGGAGATCCCTCTGATCAAAGACGAGATGTGCCCCTTTAATATAACGAACCTCCATCCCATCGACGATCGCTTCGGGCGAGAAATCATAGACCCAAGCGCCCGTTGCATTTAAGATAATATCTCCTTCAACAAGATAGGTGTTTTGTGTCATTCGATCTTTCACCACCACCGCCTCAACATAACCATGAGGATCATAATTGAAAGATTGTGCTTCAAGATAGTTAAAGCAGTGAGCCCCCATCTCTACAGCGCGCTTAATCACTTCTAAAGTTAAACGAGCATCATCGGTACGATACTCCACATACTCAGCAGCACCGCGTAATCCTTCCGCTTTCAGTTGAGGTATTCTCTTTAAAACTTCCTCTCGGCGATAGATCTGACGACGCTCATCTTTCTGAACACCGGCAAGATAATCATAAACTTTCAATCCAATCGACGTTGAAAGGCGACCAAAGCTCCCCCCTTTATGGAGCGGAATCAACATCTTCTCACGCGCAATCACATGAGGGGCATTTTCATAGAGCGTGGCCCGCTCTTTCCCTGTCTGCATAACATTTTTAAGCTGCAGTTTCTTAAGATAGCGTAAACCCCCATGAATCATCTTTGTCGAGCGACCACTTGCACCTGAGGCAAAATCCTCTCTCTCTAACAACGCCACTTTCATGCCTCTTGAAGCAGCATCGAGCGCAATGCCGGCACCGGTGATACCACCTCCCATAATGATAAGATCATAATGTTCCTGCTTTAAAAGTTGAATATTTTGTCGTCGATCACGTGCATTAAGCGTCATGAGGGTTCCTTCTCTCTCGTCATAGAGATCTATTGAAAGGTATGAAAACACGACTAGTGCCCTCTACCCTCAATCGACCTCCGTTATATTAAGTGATATCAAGCGATATCAAACGATATCTAGTTATATGGTGGTATGAATATGTAACTCATAATTTATAACTCATACCGATTATAGGGGTTGATGCTATCCGCTTCATTTTTTCATAAAGACTAAAATTAGACTCACTATTTTACACTTTCTAGAGGATACTTTAAGAAAATAGCCACCATAATATGATCTAAACAACTAATCCTCTTATCACTCACTTATCATATACTTATCATTTACTGACCATTTAGGCGCGATAGACCACAAAATCTCCCTTAAATTGAGTTGTTGTAATCCCTTCACTTTCAAGATGGCTCTCTAAGGAGATTCGTCCTTTCCCATAACGGGAAAACATCTTCGCAAAACGATTCCATGCTACTTCGCTCGAGGCTTCACAGATCGCTAATGCATCTGCTTTCATCGGTGCCGGATAATGGATATGGGCATCTTGAATCACAATATGGATCCCCTCCGTAACACCTAACTCTCTCAATTTAAGATGGAGCCAGCTCCAAGCAACTAGTAGCGATGCAGTATAGAGACTTCCACCGAAACCCGTTCCCATATGATTTCGATTCGGTTGCAATGGTACCTTAAAGATCAACTTCCCCTGCTCCCATGAGAGCGGTGTTAATGCTAATGATTGACTAATCGGGATCTCTTTTGCTAGCCATGTAGAGAGATAGTGGCAAATATCCTCATCACCGCTTTCGCTCTTCTCTTGTAAATTAGCAGAACCACTAGAATCTCTATAATCATTAGACTCTAACTCTACCAATGATGTAACTTGCTCTTTTTCCATAGTTAATCCTCAATCTCAAGCTTCTCTTATGAAGCACAATAGTGACCTTATCGTTCTTCCTATTTGAATCTGCGAATTAAATTATAACAAACAGAAGCCGATGCGTTGCCGGATCTTACTGTTGCACGCTTCCAAAAATCCCGCGCCGGCAAGTGGCGATCTCTATCACCAGCAAAATAATTGATTCACTGTAATAAGAGAGGCCGACGCGTTGCCGGATCTCACTATCGCGTTCTTCCAAAAATCATGCGCCGG
>NZ_QEWW01000019.1 GCF_003121895.1 Ignatzschineria cameli | reverse complement strand
TGCATGCCCGCCATTTGGTGCTTTCAGCACCGCGGATGATATCTAAAGTAGCGATATTTGCCGGCATGCAAACTGTGGAAGGATGTAGCGGTCATCTCCGGTAACTCATCAACATTTATAAAGATAAAAACTATTCGGGCAATCGAACGATTGCCCCCTGCCGGCGCATGATTTATGGAAGAGCGCGATAGTGAGATCCGGCAGCGTTCAGCCTTTTCTCTTTTGATGAATAATTTGATGAACGATTCTTAAGAAGGTTTATTGAGCGGCGGGAACCGACTATTTCGTTCTTTTCGCCACTGCATGCCCGCCATTTGGTGCTTTCAGCACCGCGGATGATATCTAAAGTAGCGATATTTGCCGGCATGCAAACTGTGGAAGGATGTAGCGGTCATCTCCGGTAACTCATCAACATTTATAAAGATAAAAACTATTCGGGCAATCGAACGATTGCCCCCTGCCGGCGCATGATTTATGGAAGAGCGCGATAGTGAGATCCGGCAGCGTTCAGCTTATATTATTTCAACAAATAAGAAGATCTTCTTTCGCCGTAGATTAGGGTTACCAACCCCCTGTTGCGCCACCGCCACCGCTTCGACCGCCACCTCCGCTTCGGCCTCCGCTACTTCGGCTACTTCCGCCACTTGATCGCCCTCCACCGCGATAACCACCACCCATACCGCCACCCATTCCTCCGCCACGACCACCGCGGCCGCCCTGGATCTTAATGGGCGCGCGAATAAAACCTAACGCTAAACCCGCTGTCTGAAAGAGGAGCAGGAGAAGTGCAATGATAATCCCTGCCGCTAGATGAAATGTGATTGTGACAAAAAAGCCGATAAAGATTGCACTCGGTAACGATTGAAAAAATGCCATAGCCCAACTGATCTTCCTCTTTTTCCCAGTCGCTCTCTCTTTTGTTTTGGGTAGGGGATGAGATGAATTGCGAGAAGAATTGTGAGATTGACTGCGATACTGATCGGCATAATCACGCCAATATTCTTGATGCATCGTGGCAGAATCTTGCTTTTGAGGAGCATGATGATCCATTTGCGTATCAAAAATCATCCCTTTTGAGTGCGCATTTCGTTGCCGGCGTTGCTGTAATCGCTGTATCAGCGGAATAAGAAAGGGGGAGAAGACCATTATGATTATAACGATAATGGTCAGCGTCAGATCCCAATCAACCACCTCATCACTATTTGAAGATGCACTTAAAGGAACCTCCTTGAGCGATGGTAGCGGCTCTCCCTCAATTTGGGCAATAATCGCATCGACAGCAAGCTCAATCCCTTCGGCAAATTTCCCCGCACGAAAAGCCGGCGTTAGATACTGATTTAAAATTTGACCGGCAATCAGATCGGGAATAGCCCCCTCTAAGCCATAACCTACCTCAATACGCATAGTGTGCTCTTTTAATGCAATGAGAAGAAGAACCCCATCATCAACCCCTTTTCTTCCTAGTTGCCACGCTTCCATTACCGCAACGCCATATTCAACAATCTCATTCCCCTGAAGATCGGGCAGAATAAGGACGGCAAGCTGCGATCCGGAATGCTTCTCAAGTTGCCAGATTTTACGATTGATCTCTGCTCTCTCTGCTGTAGAGAGAAGCCCGGCATAATCCATCACCCCATCATCTAAGCGAGGAATGCTCTGTTCAATTTTGCTGATGGTAGAGCGCGATAATCCCTCTGCCGAGATCGGTTGTAGTGCAAAAAAAGTACTTAGAAGCAGGATTAAGAGGAGATAGAGCGGAAGATGCAGAAAGAGCGATAAGAGTGATGAGTGTGATGAGAGAGAATCTTTTCTCCCGATTTGGGACATCTCATGAGCATCATGACCGCTCTGATCATGATGAGAAGAGGGGGAGCGCATCGCTTCTATTCTATTACACATCACATCACCTAATATCCTAATGGGGATTCCTAACGAGTATTCCTAACGAGTATTCCTAAGGGGCATTTCTAGTGGGTATTGGATCGTTAAATATATTAAAACTCAACAACAGGCGCTTGATCGATCATCGGATCATCCACATTAAATTGTGGAATTGGGCGATAGCCGAAGATTTTTGCAATAAAGAGATAAGGGACGCGACGAATTGTAGTGTTGTAGTTGCGGATTGCATCAATATAGCGATTGCGCGCAACGGCGATACGATTCTCTGTTCCTTCAAGTTGAATCATCAAGTTTTGATAGAGCTGACTCGCTTTAAGATCTGGATAATTCTCAACAATCATTAAGAGGCGAGAGAGTTGCGTCCGTAAGGTTGCTTCTGCTTTTTCGTAAGCGATGCGCTTTTCAGGATCTTCTAAATCTGCCGGAGAGATCGCCATATTGTTGAGTGAGGCACGCGCCTTGGCAATATCGGTAAAGATCTGCTCTTCATGTTTAGCATATCCTTTGACTGTATTGGAGAGATTTGTGATCAGATCAGCTCGGCGTTTATATTGATTGATCACCTCAGCGGCAGCCGCTTTCTGCTCTTCATCAAGATTCTGCACACTATTGTAGTAACCCGCCCCGACAAAGCCGAGAATGATAATGATTAGGGCGATAGGAATAAAGGCCCAGTTGAGAGGAAGGTTATGCTTTGTCGTTGGACTATTTTCACTCATTTAAATTCTCCGATCGATCGCGCTTTGATCGATGATGGTTAAGATGGAAAGGGTAGAAAATGGTAAATAGGGTTAAATATAAATGATCAAGAAACGATTAGTGAATGATCAATGTATAAAATCAATGGATAATAACATCACTCGTTGTCTGACTCGCTTTAATAAAGATCGCACGATAACGGATAAAGAGAAATAGAGTCAAGAGAAGAGCGACAAGGCTGATGGCAAAAGCAACCCAAGAGAGACTTGTAAGGCCCATCTGGCTAATGACCACAGTTCCCACTAAAGCACCCCCACCAATGCCGATATTGAAGATGCCGGAAAAGATAGACATGGCAATATCGGTCGCATCCGGGGCTAGCTCTAACACCTTGAGCTGGAGTACTAAGCCGATACAGGTCATCGAGATCCCCCAAAAGAGGGAGAGATAGAGTAACCCATCGGGCAGATAGGTACTCGGCATAATGAGCAATAGCGAGAGCGCGAGCCCAAAAATCGACAGAGGAAGAAAGGAGAGAGGATGTTGATTGTTGAGCTTACTAAAGATAATACTGGCCAGAATCCCGGCACCCCCAAAGATTAAGAGTAAAATAGTGATCTTATTAGGAGAGATTTTTGCAATCGTTTCACTAAAGGGCTCGATATAGCTATAAGCAGTAAAGTGAGCAGTTACAACAATGGCGGTTAAAAAGAAGAGCCCCACAAGTGCCGGACGCTTAAAGAGAATGGGGAGACTCTTCGCAGATCCTGCATTTTGGCTCGGTAAGCGAGGAAGAACAATATAGAGCACAATTAAGGTGAGAAGTGCGGCAATACCGATGAGAAGAAAGGTATAACGCCAGCCGACAAGCTGCCCGACAATACGTCCAAGAGGGATCCCTAAGACGGTGGCGAGTGCCGTGCCGGTAGCTAAAATCCCCAATGCTTGTGACTTTTTCCCTAAGGGAGCAACACGAATAGCAAGCGCAGCCGTGATCGACCAGAAGACCGCATGAGAGAGAGCAACGCCCACCCGACCAATAATTAAGATGGTAAAGCTAGAGGCCATAAAGGTGACAAGATGGCTCACCACAAAGAGAATAAAGATAAAGGTGAGAAGCCGTTTTCGTTCAAAACGACTTACCAGTAGCATCAATGGAAGTGAGGCGAGCGCCACAACCCAGGCATAGATGGTGATCATAATCCCCACCTTTTCTGCCGGTAGATCGAAGCTTGCTCCGATATCAGTTAAGAGGGCGATTGGGATAAATTCTGTCGTATTGAAGACAAAGGCGGCGATTGCTAAGGCAATTACCCGAATCCAAGCGAGATTAAAGTGTTGATTCTCATTTCGATTCTGCTCAAGGGGTACGGCGGGTGGCGCGGTCATAAGGCTAGATCTTCCTTCTTTTAATGGCTCAAAATCGTTGGCATCGATAGGATCGAAAGTGCCATTTTTCTATTTTACCCCACTTAAGGTGAAAGCGGGGCAGAAGAGTGATAATAGTTAAGCAATAGTCAGCAATAGTCAGCAATGTTTAGCAATAGTGATTGTCAGCGCGGATTGTCAACGCGATCATTAGAGATGATCGACTAGAGGTGATCGATCAGCTCATTAATCTTAGTAACACCAATTACTTCCATATCGGGAATCGGTTTTTTAGGTCGATTGCTGATAGGAACGATCGCCCGTTTAAAGCCATGCTTTGCTGCTTCTTTCAAGCGCTCTTCACCGTGAGGAACAGGGCGTACTTCGCCGGCAAGACCAATCTCACCAAAAATAACGAGATCAGATGGGAGAATAATATTTCGAAAGCTCGATAAAGCTGCGGCAATGACCGCTAGATCTGAGGCGGTCTCTGTCACCTTCACACCACCGACCGCATTGACATAGACATCTTGATCGAGCATAGCAATTCCTGCATGACGATGGAGAACAGCAAGGAGCATCGTTAAGCGATTTTGCTCTAAGCCGAGTGTCACTCGACGCGGTTGTCCTCCGAGAGAATCATCCACTAAAGATTGAATCTCGATCAAAAGAGGACGCGTCCCTTCTCGAGTGACCATAATGACACTTCCTGAACTGCGATCTGGTTGGCGTGATAGGAAGATGGCTGAAGGATTACTGATGGGGCGCAGTCCGGTTTCTGTCATCGCAAAGACGCCGATCTCATGAAGTGGTCCGAAACGATTTTTATAAGAGCGCATAATCCGGAAGCGCGAATCTACCTCACCTTCAAAGTAGAGAACGCAATCGACCATATGCTCTAAGACGCGCGGGCCGGCAATCGCTCCCTCTTTTGTCACATGACCGGCAAGGAAGATAGAGGTGCCGGTTCGTTTCGCAAAGCGGGTGAGTAGCGCAGTACTCTCTCGGACCTGACCAACATTTCCCGGCGCGGAGTTGAGGAGCTCTGTGAAGATGGTCTGAATCGAGTCGATCACCATAACATCAAGATCCATCGGCTCAGCAACACGGAGAATCTTCTCCACATTGGTCTCAGATAGCAGCTGTAATTTAGAGCCATCGAGTTGAAGGCGCTCTGCACGTAATGCCACTTGGCTCGGGGATTCCTCCCCCGTAACGTAGAGTACCTTTTTCCCCTGATGGCTCAGATGAATAAGGCTCTGGAGCAGGATGGTGGATTTACCAATCCCCGGATCGCCCCCGATTAGGACAACAGAGCCGAAGACTAATCCGCCCCCTAAGACGCGATCGAGTTCATTGAGACCGGTGGAGAAGCGAGTGAGCTTCTCTTTTTGCACATCGGTTAAGATCTGTACACCGGTGGCTCCGGCCGTTCCTGAATAGCCCGATAGGCGCGTCGGTGTCTGTTCTACAACCATCTCTTCAATGGAGTTCCACGCTTTGCACTCTAAACATTGTCCCGCCCATTTAGGGGCGATCGCACCACAATCACGACAGACAAATTGGGTTTTGGCTCGGCTCATCGTTTTCTCCTTACAGATAGTAGCAGCTCAGGTAGTAGCTCAGATGTTGTTTGCTCGATCTAGGTAGAGAGTTTACCACAAGGTATCCCCGATGTGGGAAGGATCAGATCGCTCTTTTGTAGCATCCTTTATCGCGCAATTTTAGCGATCGAGCGCTCATATTGCGCCTTTTTCGGGAGCATCATTGAAGTTGCAGCGGCAACAAGAAGAAAGAAACCTGCCAGCCAGAAGGTAATAAAGTGTGATTCGAAGGTCTCATAGGCCCAGCCACCGAGCCATGCGCTTAATGTTCCGCCAATTTGATGACCAATAAAGGCAAGTCCATAGAGAATTCCCACCAATTTTACGCCATAGATATCGGCAAGCATACCTGAAGAGATTCCCATATTTCCTGCCCAAACAAGTCCGCCAACAATCGCGACGGTATAGAGCTGCCATGGCGTTAATACCATCACCAGTAAAAAGAAGGCAACACCGCGAACAGCATAGATCGCCACTAACATATATTTATGATCAACATGGGGACTGATTCTTCCTAACATCACGGTGCTAAAGATTGCCACTAAACCGATAAGGCTAACGCCAAAAGCACTCACATCGCGGCTAAAACCATGATCGATCAACATCGGCACAGCATGGGTACCTAAAAGACTCATACTAAAACCACAAGCAAAGATGCCGACCACTAAGAGCCAGAAAGGGTAGGTTGAGAAGACCTCTCGTAAGCGATAACTCTCCCCCTTCATCAACTTTTGTCGAGCACTTATTTTGGCTTGATGCGCTTCAATCTCACGTTCTGTTGTTAAATCACCATACACAGGTGGCGTTCCTCGGATAATGGCAAAAGCAACGAATAGGGTGGCAATGGAGAAGAGAACTGCATAGCCGATTAAGGTACTCTCCCAGCTAAAAGATTGGATAGTCTGACTAAAAAGGGGCGTTAAAATCGCAATGCCCGCCATCGATCCGGTGGAAAGAAAGAGTAGCGCCATGGTCCGTTTAGCGATAAACCAGCTACTGATCAATTGAGTAAAGGCAACAGGGCTGGTAAATGCTAGTCCAAAGGAGAGTAACCCTCCGTAACTGAAGGCAAAGATCCAAATATTGCTGCTATAGACCGTTAAGAGAAGGGAGATCGAGACCATAATGGCCCCCAATATTAAGGTGGTGCGTGTCCCGTAGCGATTGACACAGAAGCCTGCGACCGGCATTCCAAAGCCATAGATCAGCATGCCGAAAGCGATAACGGCAGAGAGTGTACTGCGGCTCATCCCCAATCCTTCACTCATCGGAATCACAAAGGGGCCAATACTCATCCGCATTCCTACTGTAAACATGGTTAGCAGGGCGGCAGCGATTACAATGGTCCAGCCGTAATACCATCCTTTGGGTTGGGGGTTGATAATCTCTCGATTCTCTATTGTTGACATTGTTTTTAAAATTCCTATTGTTCGATTATTTTATTGCTGTTATTACTATGATTATTGAGTGCGTGCATTGATCAAAGCGCCCAGATTGATGCCCCTTGATTCATGATCTATAGATTGATGCATTCATTTGATGCATCACACCTATACACTGCACCTGATAGATTCCATTTAGTGCATTGCCTAGTGCATTACATTTACTACATTATTTTCAATGCATTAATATACTATAAAAAATATTATAAAAAGATATAATAAAGACCGAAAAAAGAGAGCAGTGATAAGATCGCTCTTCTTCACTACTCTTTCTCTTTTTCTCTCTTTTTCGTTCCTGTTTCATTTCTGCTTCGAGCATATTGTAACATCTTCCATGATGCTCTGTTTTTGCTGAGGGTAACTTATAATCCCATCTTAAGACTGGCTTCGATAAAGTCATCGAGATCGCCATCGAGCACAGGTTGAGGGTT
Organism: Ignatzschineria cameli; assembly: GCF_003121895.1. Taxonomy (GTDB): domain Bacteria; phylum Pseudomonadota; class Gammaproteobacteria; order Cardiobacteriales; family Wohlfahrtiimonadaceae; genus Ignatzschineria; species Ignatzschineria cameli. Next base: position 1,431 of record NZ_QEWW01000019.1, on the reverse strand, counting down.
ACCCACTTCATAGCCTGTTCGAAGATCACGGATACGCGCTTGATCGAGCACATAGGAGCGAATTTGACTTCCCCAGCCCACATCAGCTTTAGAGTCTTGTAGTGCTTCTGCGGCATCACGTTTTTTCTGCATCTCTAGTTCATAGAGTTTTGAACGTAATTGTTGCATTGCGACATCTTTATTACGATGCTGCGAGCGTTCATTTTGACATTGAGCAACGACGCCGGTGGGAATATGGGTAATACGAACAGCTGATTCGGTCACGTTAACGTGCTGTCCGCCGGCACCCGAGGCGCGATAGACATCGACTCGAAGATCTGAAGGGTCGATATCGATCTCAATATTGTCATCAATCTCAGGGGAGACAAAGACTGAGCAGAATGAGGTATGACGCTTATTATTGGAATCAAAAGGAGATTTACGTACTAAGCGGTGAACCCCTGTTTCGGTGCGTAACCAACCATAAGCATGATCCCCTTCAAAGCGGATACTTGCGGATTTGATGCCGGCAACATCGCCGGGAGAGGCTTCCAATAACTCTGTTTTAAAACCATGATGTTCGCCCCAACGCAGATACATTCTAAGCACCATCGAAGCCCAATCTTGCGCTTCGGTACCGCCGGCACCTGCTTGGATATCGATAAATGCATTACTTGCATCCATCTCACCACTAAACATACGCTTGAATTCAAATTGCTCAATCTGCTTCTGATAATCGAGCAGATCTGCTTCAATCATCAAAAGGGTCTCTTCATCATTCTCCTCTTTTGCTAAAGCAACGAGATCTTTGGCATCATCGAGACCGCTTTGCAGTGCTAACATGCCATTGACAAAATCATCAAGTGTTGCGCGTTCTTGCCCAAGTTTTTGTGCTTTATCGGGGTTATCAGACCAGATATTGGGATCTTCTAGCTCCATTAAAACTTCAGTGAGGCGCTCCTGCTTGAGATCGAAGTCAAAGATACCTCCGAAGGTCAGCGGCTCTCTCGGAGAGATCTTTAATGGTGTGATTGAGTGTATTGATAAGTTCCATCGAGATAATTACTCCATCTATCGTCAGTTAATAGATCCCTTAGATCGGGATCAGTAGTTGGGAGGGAGGCTATTATACGTGATTTAGCATTAACTGATAAATGAAATAGGCACTTCTGGTTGAAAAATTGAATAATTGTTTTGAAACAACAAGGGCTGAACGCTGCCGGATCTTACTATCGCGTTCTTCCATAAATCACGCGCCGGCAGATGGCATCGAAGATGCCAATTGGCGGGCATGCACAGGTTAAAAGAACGAAATAGTCGGCCCTGCCGTTCAATGAATCTTTTTAAGAATCATTCATCAAATTATTCATCAAAAGAGAAGAGGCTGAACGCTGCCGGTCCTTACTATCGCGTTCTTCCATAAATCGTGCGCCGGCAGATGGCAATCATTCG
>NZ_QEWW01000018.1 GCF_003121895.1 Ignatzschineria cameli | reverse complement strand
CTTCCATCATTTGCATGCCGGCAGATATCGCTACTTTAGCGATTGATAATATTGAAGCAATATTGTTTTGATATCAGCTGAACGCTGCCGGATCTTACCATTGCATACTTCCAGAAAACGCATGCCGGCAGTTGGCGATCTTCTATCGCCGGTAAGAGGGCATTAGAGATGCCAATCGGCGGGCATGCGATTGCAATAAGAATGAAATGGTTGGTTCCCGCGACTTTACGAGCCCTTCTTATGAATGATGGATGATGACTAAAATGATGTTAGAAGATGTTTTTAAGCCATTCGATCTTAAAAGGCTCTTCACCGACGATGGTGATAAGGTCGATTCTTAAGGGAAGCGCCGTGGGATATTGTTGTAGATAGGTCTCGATGGTTAAGCGCATTCGCTCCTGCTTTTGTGGCGTAATGGCATCAGCTGCGGTGGCAAAATACTCATGCCGGCGATATTTAACTTCGATAAAGAGGAGCGTCTTCTCTTGCTGATTAGGAGTTGCTTCAAGCGCGATAATATCGATCTCCCCATAACGGGAGTGAAAGTTCTGCGCAAGAATCTTACAACCACGCTTGATCAGGTAGTTTTGAGCGATCTTTTCCCCACTATAACCGCGCGTTTTGCTGTTCGTCATTTTAAGCATCTCTTGATATACTGAAGCCTTTCGAGATAGATAAAGAGTGAATTGATGTCAACTTGTTACGTTGTTGCAACCCCGATAGGAAATCTTCAAGATATGACCCCGAGAGCGGTGGAGACGCTGAAGAGTGTGAAGGCAATTTTTGCCGAAGATACTCGTGTCTCGGCGAAGTTATTGCTCCATTTTGGCATTAATGCGCCCCTTATCTCGCTACATGAACATAATGAGATGAGTCGGCTAGCAAAAATGACCGAATATCTCTCTGCCGGTGATTCGGTTGCGATGATCTCAGATGCCGGCACGCCCTTGATCTCCGATCCCGGTTTTACTGTAGTACAACATCTGCGGAAAGAGGGATTTTCAGTGATCCCGATTCCGGGGGTGAGCGCTATCATTACGGCGCTCTCTGTGGCAGGTATTCCTACCGATCGCTTTACCTTTATCGGTTTTCTTCCCTCTAAAAAAGGGCAACGTCAATCGGAGCTAGCACAATTAGCAAAAGCGGAAGAGACCTTAATCTTCTATGAGTCGAGCCACCGTATCTTAGCGATGTTAGCAGACTTGGTTGCGACTTTTGGTGCAGAGCGACAGATCTTTGTGGGGCGGGAGATGACCAAACGATTTGAAGATTATCGCTATGGCACAGCAGAAGCGCTCCATCAACACTATGACACCCATAGCGGAGAGATTCGCGGAGAGTTTGTAGTGGTAACAACAGGTGAAAAGCAGGTTGCTGAGGCAGGGGATCTCTCTTATATGCTTCTTCTTGAGACCTTAATGGCAGAGAAGCTCCCTCTAAAGCAGATCTCCACCATATTGCATAAAGTGACAGGCAGAGCTAAAAATGAGCTCTATCAAGAATTATTAGCATTGAAAGATGAGGAGTCATCATCATGAGTGAAAATGTGAAAGAGCAGGTAGCGGCAGATGTTACCTCAACCGCAGAAGCGGAGAGAGAAGAGAAGGCGCTCCACAAATTTAGCCGATATGATTGGATTCTTGGATCGAAATTAGCAGGCCTCTTCTCGATTCGGATGTTAGGAATCTTTATTATCCTACCGATCTACTCCTTCTATACCAAGGAGCTTGCCGGCACCACCCCTCTTCTTGCCGGGCTCTTTATTAGTAGTTACGCTTTAACGCAGATTATTTTGCAGCCGCTCTTTGGGACGATCTCCGATTATTTTGGGCGGAAGATGACAATCATAATCGGTATGGCGCTCTTTGTGGTGGGAAGTTTAATGATCGCTTTTACCGATTCAATCTATCTGGCGATCTGGGGGCGCGTGGTTCAAGGCTCAGGAGCCGTCTCCGCCGTTGTTTTAGCCTTTACTAGTGATGTGGTAAGAGAGGAGATCCGCGGGAAGACAATGGCGCTGATCGGCGTTAGTATCGGCTTTACTTTTGGATTGGCGATCTTTATCTCCCCCATTATCTACGGTTTTTTTGGGGGAATGGGGGTCTTTCTACTCTGTGCGATTTTAGGTGTGATTGCAATCTACGTCACCTTAGCGCAATTGCCGGCGAGTGAACAACATAAAGCGAATCGAGAAAATCCTATTCCGCTAATGGAATCGATCAAAGCAGCATGGTCTGATGGGGATATTAATCGTCTCTATCTCGGCGGTTTTATGCTTCATCTGATCTTAACGCTTGGTTTTACCATCTTCCCTTGGCTTCTGGAAGGCGAGGGCTTTCTGCCGCAAGATTCGTGGAAGATCTATCTGCCAAGCTTTCTAATCGCAATTATTTTAATCTTCCCCGGCGTAGGTGTTGCTGAGCGTTTTCGTCAATTTCGCCTCTTCTTCTTAATCTCCATTGCGGCGCTTATTATTGCCATGATCGCACTCGCTTTTGTGACCGGTTATGGGAATTATCTCTTCTTTATGACCCTCTTTTTCTGGGGTTTTAATATGATGGAAGCGATGCAGCCCTCCTTGATGAGTCGCTTAGCGCCGACTCAAAATCGAGGAATGGTGATGGGATTCTTCTCTTCAAGCCAATTTTTAGGGGCCTCAGTGGGCGGGATTTTAGCGAGTGTGATCTTCGGTTACTTCACGGCGCTTCCGGTTTTGATCGTTGGAGCGGTACTTTTAGCGCTCTGGTTTGTAATCGCGATTCCGATGCAAAATCCACAAAAACGGCCTGAAAATGCAGATTCTACGGTAAGTAATAATGCCGAGGAGGCCGAAACTGCGACAGAGAGATCGTAAGTTTCTTGCGCTCTTTTTGCTGAGCGCTCGATTTTAGATACGGTTTTGATCGCTGATGCGGTACAATATCTCCTGGTGAGAAGTGTATCGATCAGCGATTTTTTTATTGCTCCATTTTTTAGATACACCTTCAATGTTTTACCTTATATTTTTTACCTTATATTGGTGGCGGCTGATAACAGTGGCCCTAATTCTTTAACAATTAAGAGATATTCATGAGTTCATTTACCCAAGTTGCAAAACAGGTTGCGATTGATTCAGGTCGTGGCATTCGTTCAATCTATTATCGTTTAGATCGTTTAAATCCAGAACAGCGGGCGGATGATCAGCTTTTCCAACAATTTTATGAAAAAATTGAAGGGGAGATGATCGAAGCGCTCTTAAAGCTCTATCCCGATCATACCTTTTATGCGAACTACCATTCAGGCTTAAGTAATAGCCCTCGTTTTACTTGGTATGTGGGTTTAAGTGGTGCAGAAAACTTCCGTCTGATGACACCACACTTCTCCATTACGATCGCTTTAGAGATGGATGGCGAACTACAATCGGCAGTGATCTATGATCCGATTGCCGATAAAATTGTTGCAGAAGCCTCTAAAGGATTAGGTGTTCTTTCAGAAGATGAAGAGCAACGCGTTCGTTTAGGGAAAAGTGATGGTAAGATCGAAAATGCGTTCCTTTTAACGGCAATGACAGCAAAAGAGGAAGATCTCGAGCGCTTTGGGCAGATGCAATTTAAGTGCAAAGCTCAACGTATTTTAGGGGATTTTGCGAAAGATAGCGCCTTAGTGGTAAAAGGACACTACTCAGCCTATTATGCGCCAACATTTGATCTCTGTACGCTCAAAGCAGTGCAATTAGTTGCCGGTGAAGCAGGTCTCTTGGTAACCGATTATCAAGGTGGAGAAGATGTTGAACGAAGTGGCAATGTTGTCGTTACCCATCCGAAGTTACTCAAAGAACTTCTTCAATCATTGCGTCTCTAATTATTAATGAGTATCCCCATCGTTGTCTGAATTCTATTTCATACAACTTATTGAGTAAGAGCCGGCATCATTGATGTCGGTTTTTTGTTGCCAACGATTGTTAGGAAAATCGGGCGCTATTTCAAATCCTCTTTTTCAAAGAGATTTTATTATGATAGATTATTGATTCTATTTGAGCGATTTTCCTCTCTATCTCATCACGATAATGCTCAGTCGATTTAGGAAGGCTAGATGCTAAAAAGATTAAGTTTACAACTCTATTTTTTGCTAATTATCACCATACTTTTGTGTGGGCGAGCAATGGCGCGAAGTGAAGATAATGGTTTGCACTTTAAGAGTGAGCGCTATCAGGATCACCGCTATATCTCTGTAGAGATCGATCTTAATCAAGTAGATCTTACGCACCATATGGTGAATCCTAAAACGGGGCAAAATTATGTCACCTTTGGCGCGTTACGGCAGCTCTTACGCACAAAAGGGGAGGCCTTGCTCTTTGCGATTAACTCCGGCATCTATACAAAAGAGTATAAACCCCTTGGGCTTCATATCGAAGATGGGAAGGTGCATTCTCCCCTTAATCTAATCACCTCAAATCGAGGGCAGGGGAATTTTTCGCTTCTTCCTAATGGCGTTTTCTTCTTAACTCAAGAGCATCGTGCTGAAGTTTTGGATACAGAGCGCTTTCATCGGCGATTTCAGGGCGATTATCGTGGAATTAAGGCGGCAGTGCAGTCCGGGCCGATGTTGGTGATTAATGGTGAATTTAACCCCTATTTCTTCTCAGAATCGGATAGTTATCGTATTCGAAGCGGAGTTTGCGCAAAAGATCAGGGGCGCCGGGTGATCTTTGTAGTGACGGAAGATGCTGTTAACTTCTATGAGTTTGCTCGCTTCTTTAAAGAGGAACTTCAGTGTCAAAATGCTCTCTATCTCGATGGTACATTGGCGCGAATCTACTTTAACGGGCGAACCTATGGTGCTTCATTCTGGCAATCGAAGCCGTTAGTGGGAATCTGGTCGGTGATTCGTCCTGCTTCTTAAGATCAAGAAAAACCCGATCCTAGAAGAGATCGGGTTCTTATTTGCCATCAGTGAATGAGCGATATCAAATAATCTGGCGCATCATACAATCCTCGCATCACAGATTCTTCGTATTACACAATCTTTGTATTGCGCGCTCTTTAATGAAGATTTAATGGTGATTAATAGAGGATATCTAATCTCCTAGCTGATAGTGAATCGGATGGATCGGTAGCGTAATGGTGATCGAAAGACCATGATCATTCACCGCTTTTACCTTTCCATGATGCGATTCCACAAGGCGCGTGACAATCGCTAAGCCTAAGCCAGAACCGCCATAATCATTGAAGTCCGCAGGGCGCTCGCCACGATAGAAGGGTTCAAAGATCTGAGGCAGATCCTTCTCTAATACGCCCGGACCATCATCATGAACATTGATAATAAAGAATCGCTCCGTTGCTGAGACGGTAACATCGATCTTTGTATGGGCATAATGGATCGCATTGCGAACAATATTCTCAATGCCACTACTAATCAGTTCGAGATTTGCCGTAATCATAATATCGGGAATCTCATTAAACTTGAGTCGCTTTCCTTTCTCTTTCGCTTCAAAAGAGGCATCTTCAAGGAGCGGCCAGAGAAGATCTCGTAGCGGAATTGCCTCAAATTGTTCCGGATTGAGAATCATCTGTTTTGATAGCGAGAGGAGTGATTGAATACGATCCTCTAATAATCGGATATTGTCATTGATTCGTTGTACTTCATCATCGATCTCCGCAATATTTTTAAGGCGAATCAAGCTATTAGCTAGTTGAATACGCGTAATCGGTGTTCGCATCTCATGAGAGAGATTAGCAAAGAGGCGCGTTCGTTCATCTTGTGCTTTTTTGAGGGTTGCGATCATCTGATTAAAATGCTTCGCAAGTTGGCGATACTCTGTTGGTCCTTGCATCTCAAGATAACGATCTTCTCGCCAATCTCCGCGACTAACACGGATCACGGCTTGTACTAAATTCTTCATCGGAATCATTAGTGACCAGCTTAAAACCGCTGCAAAAGGGAAGCTAATCACTAACATCAAGATAAAGAGGAGAAGCGGGGCATCATACACGCGGGAGAGGTAGTACGATTGCGGGAGCGCATTGGTGACAAGATAATAGACGTTAGGATCGTTTGTAAAGTTAAAAGGACCGATAATCTCATAATCTTTAATCTCTTGCTGATAGACCTTTTTGCTGGGAAGAGTGCTTACGATAAAACGGATCATCTGTTCATTATCAATACGACGAAGAACATTGTAACGCTCGGCAGTATCTTCCGGAATTACAATAAGGTGTGAGTCATCTACATAATCGAGGAAACGATTAGAGGGCGCACTATGAAGCATATGAATAATTTTAGAACCGTAAAAGGTATATTCACCCTGTGGCGTAGGAAGAATCCTTCTCTGATCAAATTGGGGAAGATAGATCGTCAATGAGATCATTAAGATCATGCTGATCCAGATCGTGATAAAGACCCGTATGCTTAAGTGATTAAATATTTTTAAAGATCTTCTCATATAGGGGCGCCGCTATAGGGAGTCGTATTGCTCTGTGGTGCAAAAAGCCCCAAGCTTAAAAAAGAGAGGGGCTTTCATTAAAGTATGATCGAAATCCTATTCTAAGAAGAGATATCCCAATCCATGAACTGTCTTAAACCAGGGAAGGCCATCCGCTTTCTCCGGCAGTTTCTTCCGAATATTACTTAGATGCATATCGATAACGCGATCGAATGATTGATGTCTCTTTCCTAACACGTTACGGCTAAGCTCTTCACGGCTGACGGTCTCACCTTTACGCTGCACCATATAGTAGAGAACGGAGAACTCCGTTGTGGTGAGATTGATCTGCTCATCTTTATAAGTTGCTCTAAATTGTGCAGAATTGAGCGTTAAGCCATGCGCTTCTAATATCGTACGATCGCTATTCTCTTCATCGCTACTATCTGAAATTTGGCTCTGGAGGCGTAATCGTGCACGAATACGGGCGACAAGCTCCCGATCGTCAAAAGGCTTAGCGATATAGTCATCCGCCCCTAATTCAAGGCCTAATACGCGGTCAAAGCTATCTCCTTTTGCCGAGAGAATAATCACGGGAAGTGTTGGATGATCTTTTCGGAGCTCTTTTAAGGTATCCCAGCCATTTTTTTCCGGCATCATCACATCTAAGATGACCACATCCGGAGTAGATGATTCGAGATACTCTAGACATTCAACACCATTTTTCTTAATGATTGTCTCAAATCCTTCATACTCTAAAATCTTTGGCACAAGCGCCTGAAGTTCTGTGTCATCATCAACAAATAAAACTTTAGCTTGAGCGGTCATTACTTTATCCATCCTCTGTTATCAATAGTTAGTACTTGCTCTCAAGTAGACAAAACATATTGAAATTTAAGTGTAATTTACAAAATATATTTACAAAACATACGAAATATTTATATTCATAAATAGATCGATTCTTTCCCGATATAAAAGATCGGGATGGTCATAGGTCTCTTGATTGAAGATTCATAATGATCGCACCAATGCGATTGGGCCTTATCAGATCTAAGGATCGTTCGGGATCGATCAATCTTATAATTCAATCTCTCAATTCTGCTAGCAGAGGGGAAAATTCTCGCTCTACAGTCCTCTTATGAGATAAGTGATAGAATCTAACTTTTACCACTCAATCCTACTTTAATGCAAATTGATAATTGAAAGATGATAAAAATTTTTATGAATCGTGACCTCAAGATTTTATTTTAATAAAAAATGTGAAAATGTTCCGTCTATAATTGTAATAACTCTAAATTATATGTTTTAAAGCGTAAAGATTATTGATTTTAAAGGTAGTGTTACTAAAAAAATATTATTTTAATCATACTTTGACGGCGCATTTTTAAGGGATTCTCTCTCTAAAAAGTATATACTTTACAAAAATAGAGAATATCCTTTTTTATCAAAAAATATGCAGTGGAGTAGACATCCCCTTCAATATATGTCTCTTCATATGTCTCTTCTTCAATCTCTCCCCTCAACCTCCCTCTTAATTTCCTTTCGGTGGTTTTTAGCTCTTCCTCAGTTCTTATTGATCTTGCAGAGTGATCAATAAGATTGTGATTGAGGATTAAATTGTAAAAAAAGAAAAGATTAGTAGATCATTATTGCAGGTGGGAATCGATTCATTGCCACGGCATCTACTTATGATTAATCGTTTCCCTATTGATTAATGTTTCCAGAAGCTAGGGGTTACTAAGACAAAGAGGGTAAAGATCTCTAAGCGACCGAGAATCATCGTAAACATTAAAGTGGAGAGCGCGCCATCGGGCAGTGCGCCATAGGTGCTTGAAACTGCGCCTAATCCGGGGCCAGTAATATTGAGGCAAGCCGCAACAGCCGAGAAGGCATCAAGGGGTGAGAGGCCAAAGGCGGTCATCACCAAGGTGAGAATCGCTGTTGAGAAGGCATAGATTCCCAAAAAGGCCCAGACACTACCGAGAATATCATTATGGACAACACGGCGATTGAGGCGAATTGGAAACTTACCATGTGGATGGATGAGGAGTTTAATCTCCCGCATCGCTTGTTTAGTAAGGAGAATCACCCGAATCACCTTCATCCCGCCGGCAGTCGAGCCTGAACAGCCCCCAATAAAGGTGATAAAGACAATCAGAATGGGCAGATAGCTCGGCCAGCTACTAAAGTCGGTAATGGTCAATCCCGTCGTTGTGATCATGGAGATCACGGCAAAAGCGGCTTGTAGTAGAATCTCGCCAACGCTATCGAAGACTTCAAAATTGTAGAGCCCAAAAGCGATCAAGGCGATCGCCGTTAGACAGATAAAGGCAAAGGCGCGAAGTTCACTACTTTGGAGGTAGAGGCGCAATTTCTTCTGTCTAAAGGCTAAGAAGTGGGTTGTAAAGTTGATCGAGCTGATAAACATAAAGATAATCGCGGTGATATCGATAAACTTGCTCTTAAAGTGGCCTAAACTATCATCGTAGTTAGAGAAGCCAGCCGTTGCAACCGTGGTAAAACCATGGGTAATGGCATCGAAGAGATCCATGCCACCGATGTAGTAGACAATAATACAAGCGGCTAAAAGAATCAGATAGACTGACCAGAGATTACGAGCTGTTTGGGCGATTCTTGGGGTGAGGTTATCCTCTTTAAAAGGTCCTGAGACCTCCACCTTAAAGAGCGCTAATCCCCCCATGCCGAGAAGGGGCATAATCGCCACCGCAAGAATGACGATCCCCATTCCGCCAAAGAAGTGGAGTTGCGTTCGATACCAGAGGATCGATTTAGGGAGATCTTGAATATGGGTCAATACCGTTGCGCCGGTGGTGGTAAATCCTGAGGTTGCTTCAAAGAGTGCATGGGTGATTCTAAGATCTACTGCCGGCGAGATAATTAGCGGCAGGGCGCTGATGCAACTCAGCGTTGTCCAGAAGAGGGAGACAATCAGAAAGCCATCGCGCGTCTTTAGTTTTCCTTCCGTTTTACGACAAGGAAGCCAAAGTGCTAAGCCGAGGGCAAAAGTACTTAGAAAAGTGATAAAGAAGTATTTAGCCTGCCCATCATGGTAGATATAGGAGATGATAATTGGAATAAGATAGGTAAAGCTAAAGCTTGTTACTAAAATACCAATGATCTTAAGGACAGGGGTAATCTGATTGCGCATGGCGCCTCTACTCACAAAAAAATAGGATAGCTAATGATAGGGGATATTTCTATCGATGCAATCCCAAGGGGAAGATTCTAGCTTGTTTAATTCTATATGATTTAACCACAAAAAGGGCTTTATTGAAATAAGGGCTTATTTTACCGCTATTTGTTGTCGCTGTCCTGCATTTTATCGTGCGAAGCCTTGCTTTTTACTAGTAAACAGTAGAAAATATGAGCGACTGCCATTTAAATAATATTGAATGGACAGGTGTATAATATCTTCTAAATATTATTTTTATTAAGGAACACGTAATATGAAAAACTTAGCGAAAGTAGCAGCATTAGTTGTTGTTGGTGCAATCACAGTTGGTTGTGCATCACAAAACGTTGAAGCGAAAGCAGACGAAGCATTAAAAACAGCAAACGAAGCGAAAAGCATCGCACTTGCAACACAAGCACAATTTGACAAATACTTCACAAAAACTCGTTTCAAGTAATCGCTTAATTGCGCTTAGAGATTAAGGTGAAAAAGGGGTTATCACGAATTATTAATCGGATTAACCTCTTTTTTTGCAATAATCTTAACGAGAGAAGTCTATTAACCCAATAATCAAAAACGCTATTATAAGGGTCGAAATTTAATAATCAGATCGGTGATTAATCGATAATAAATTTAAATCCAATAGTTGTGAATTGATGTTAAAAACCCCGCCATTTGTGCGGGGTTTTCTATTATGTAGGAAACAGAAGCCGATGAGTTGCCGGATCCTACTATCGTGTTTTTCCATAAACTGCGCGCCGGCAGAGGGTAATCAAATTACCGGCATTATGGATCGGTTGGGAAAGATTCATTCTCGGCATCATCGATGCCGACTTGCGGGCATGCAGTTGTAATAAGATTGCAATGGTCGGCTCCCGCCTTTCAATGCACCTTCTTAAGTATTGATGATTGAAACAAAATGAGCCGATGAGATGCCGGATCTTACTATCGCGTTCTTCCAGAAATTGCGTGCCGGCAAGAGGTGATCTCTGCATCACCTATTTATTCGTACTTTAAGTTCTTATTGAAGAGGGCAGTAACTAGAGGTTATTCTCTCGATCTTCCATAAACTGCGCGCCGGCAGAGGGTAATCAAATTATCGGCATTATGGATCGGTTGAGATGAATCAATTTTCGGCATCATCGATGCCGACTTGCGGGCATGCAGTTGTAATAAGATTGCAATAGTCGGCTCCCGCCTTTCAATGCACCTTCTTAAGTATTGATGATTGAAACAAAATGAGCCGATGAGATGCCGGATCTTACTATCGCGTTCTTCCAGAAATTGCGTGCCGGCAAGAGGTGATCTCTGCA
>NZ_QEWW01000017.1 GCF_003121895.1 Ignatzschineria cameli | reverse complement strand
TCAAAGATCAAGAAGGAAACAGCTTAGGTTCTGTCGTAGCAGATCCTGAGAGTGGTGCTTATGAAGTTGAGCTTAGCCGCCCAGTGACCGATGGCGAAACTGTCAATGTTACGGCAACGGATAAAGCAGGTAATACTTCAGATAAAACACCAGTAACGGGTGAGAAGGATACGACTGCGCCCGATGCGCCCGATGCTGAGATTGATGACGGTAATAGTGTGCTCACAGTCAAAACTGAGCCTAATGCAACTGTAAAAGTTTATGATTCAGAAGGTAAACCATTGCTAGATAGTGATGGTAAACCTATTGAGTTTGAAGCGGATAAGAATGGTGATGCTAGTTATACATTTGAGCCGGCATTAGAGCGCGGTAAGATTATTAATATTACGGCAACAGATAAATCCGGTAATGAATCTCAACCTACAGAGGTTATTGCAGGGGTTGCAGAGATGTTAGCGACCGTAGATAATTATGTTGATGTGGTACTTGATGCAACGCCGAAGAGAATTGAGAATGAAAATCCGGAGGAGATGAATAAAACAGGATTCAGTGTTGTAAGTGCTGGCCTTGGTCCTGTTTTAGATTTAAATCTTCTTGGTGAAGTTGCGAAGAGTTCGATGCACTTTGATGTTGGTGATAACCAAGTCAGAGAGATTACGCTTCAAGGTCAGGCCGGTGGGGTGCAACTTGCTGCAACGATGGACTTATACTTTTATAAACTGAATGAAAGTACTGGTCAGTGGGAACAGCAGATGGTTGAGAAAAACTGGCTTGTCTCCTACCTCTTAGGTGGAATATCTGAAGAGACGACCTTTGAGCTTACTGAGGGTAAGTGGATGGTCTTAATGGCAGGAAACCTCGGAGTACAAGCATTAACAGGTTATACCTTGAAATTAAATAAAGATATTATTCTTGATTATGGGGAAGCTGAGAGTGTTAAAGGTTCTGCTACCGGGAATATGATTACAGATGAAGATCCAAAATATGGTATGGATGAGGTACCGGAAGGTACGGTATTAACTTCTGTTAATGGTATCAATGTATCTTCAAATGCAAAAACGATCATTCATGGTGAATATGGTAAATTGATTGTTAAAGCAGATGGATCGTATCATTATGAGGTTAATGAAGATTTCCGTGGATATGGTGAAAAAGATACCTTTATCTATGAGGTGACTTCACCCTCGGGCAAAACATCTCAATCAGAACTGACCTTTGAATTAAATATCACTTCAAAAGAGGAGCGGGTTGAATTTGATAATACGGTTGTTCTTAATACTGAGCCAACAATCACGTATGATGGAGAATCAGATCTTAAACAAGTTGGGTTTTCTGTTATAGATCTTCCATTAGCGGGTTCTATTTTAAGTGCTGAAGCTCTATCGGGTGCTAAAACGCTGGACTTTACTGTGGGAGTGGATGAAGTTAAAGAGATAACTTTCCACGGAAGTGCAGGAGGTGTTACTGTAGGTGTTGGTTATGATCTCCATATCTATAAACTTGATCCAGAAACGGGAAATTATGTTCAAGTACATGTAGAAGAGAGTTGGTTCTGGACTGTTCTTTTAGGTGGAAGATCAGATCAGTTAACACTTCAGTTTGGTGAGGGGGAATATAAAGCCTTCTTACAGAGTAAAGGTGGGTTAGGGCTCTTGACTGGAGCGGGGATCTATGTGGATCATGAAAAGGTTTATGATTATGGTCAGCCGGCTAAATATAGTGGTTCTGTGACGGGAGATGCTGTCAAAGATAGTGAAACGATCTTACTGAAAGTTGATGATCAGGTGGTAGAACCGGGTAAAGCAACTGTTGTTATGGGGGAATATGGAAAATTAGTAATTAATTCTGATGGAACATATACCTACACTGTTGTGAAACCGAAAGATGCGCCTGAAGATTGGAAGCCTCCATATGGTGCATTTGATAGTTTCCGTCTTGTGACTCAAGATGCAAATGGAAAAACGATAGTCGATAGCCTGAATATTAAGATCGGTCTTCATACTGCTGATGATGATTTTAATGATATTGCCGTTGCAGAGGAAAATGTTAAATCTGAGATAGAGATTGAAGATACGAAGGCTGGAAAATCTGACGAAGCAAAAGTGAAAAACTTCACTATTGAAGAGGGTCAGATTGGAAAAAGCTTTACTATCAAAGCTGAGGGTGATTCTAAAGGTGTAGGTAAATGGTCTGATCCTATGACAATTACTTATGTCTTAAAAAACCTAACTACAGGACAAGAGTGGACGAAAACGACTGATAAAGTTGCTGATGCGGTTTTAGAGGATGTCCTTCAAAGTTTACCTGCAGGAGATTATGAATTAATCGTTACTCCAACAGATCAAGGGGGTATTAAAAAGTTAAATGTCAATATTGAAGTTGTTCATTTAGATGAATATGAAACTGTTCATATTGACCCTATTACAGGTATGCTATTCGAAAATGACAAAGGTAAGTTAATGTTAGATACCTTAAAGATTGCGGATAAGCAGCTATCTGTGAATGATCCTAAACAGGGTGCAGAATCGATTGAGATCGAAGGATTGTACGGAATTTTAGTTGTCAGCAAAGATGGTTCTTATACTTACACGCCGAAAGGAGGCGTATATGGAATTGATCGTTTTATTTATGAAACAGTATCTAAAATGGGAACTAAGGAGACAGCAACGCTTGAGATTAACGTTGGTAAGGTTGTAGTGGCATCAGAATATGATGATATTGCAAGAAGCTCTTCCGCAGACGATAGTTTCACAATGGGAGCCGGCGCTGATACTGTAATCTTTACAAATCTGGGTGATCCAGAGGGTAGAAATAATGGTAATGGTGCAAATGGTTTCAATAAGTGGACTGACTTTAATTTAGAAGAGGGCGATAAGATTGATCTTGTTGGACTTTTAGATGGAAATCAGACTACGGATAATATTGAGCAATATCTCAAATATGAGGATGGTATTTTCTATGTGGATCGTCTTGGCCAGGGAGAATTTGAAGCATTGTTAGAGGTTGAAGCAACAGATTTAGATTCTCTTTTAGATGGTATTGTTTGGGAAGTTGAATTACCAACGATGACAAGTCAGGGTCTTGATTTATCACAAGTTGATAGTTTTGTGGCGGATGATCAGGATGATTTTTATTCTGATGATCAGTCATTGCCTTCGTTCGAAGCGCTGATTCTTTCGGAAGATTCAGGGACATTGACACTACCTGAAGCGGAGGATGATACAGAAATAGAGAATCAAGCTCAGAAATTAGAGGAAAAAAGTGAGGCAACTGTAACAACTTATGATATACAACCTGTTGTTGATCCATTAGATGATTTACTTGAGCACAAGCCTATGCTGGTCTAGTAGTAAGATAATCGCCTGTAATTGATGAAAGATTACAGTAGTGATTGTGAAGTAAAAAAGCCCAAAACTTATCAAAGTTTTGGGCTTTCTTTTAAATTATTAAGTGTTAATGAAGCACAAAGAGATATCAATAGTGTTTAAAGGGGTGAATCCACTTTAAATCTATCACGCTGATTTTAGAGGGAGTTTTGAAAGGAGATTGTGCCTCTTTGAGAGGCAATTAAAGCGAGGGATCGATAGCACTACCGGGAGAATAGAGTGAAAGATTAATGATCGGTTAGATTCTACATTTCGTTCAGTCTTACGATTTTAGTGACTTATCGCCTAATCCTTTTAGGTTGATAAGGGGGTAACTCAATCGACCTGCAAGGATTAATTCTTATGTCCTAATAAATGACCGTAAGATTAATAAGGCAGAATCTCATTAATACCTTTCACGATTAACTATCAGCAATAAGCGATCATTACTATAGAGTAATAAAAGATCTCAATGTGAAAATTGTAGATCCTCTTTATCTGCTATAGATATTGATTTGGAATAGGCGTTGCGAATAGCATCCATAGTTGACAGTGCTATCGACCTTCTTAATATTGAAGTAGATTTACAGATATTGCAACTACTTGTTTTTGTTTGAAGTAATTTAAGTTTTAAGTCTGTCGACAAAAAAAGTATTTATCAAGACTCATCTCTTTGAGCTATAAGGAAACATCAGGGTTTATAGATATTAATTAATATTGGGATTGATTGGCGATTATCTCTATTTGTTTTAAAAATATTCAATTTTTGTGTAAACAGATTAATTGAAGATGATGTTTTGTAAATTTTTGAGTTTTCTTTGTGGTATTTTTTAAGAGGATTTTAATAGTCTGTTTTGATCTATTTTAATGATCTCAGTGGTTGCGTTTGAGAAAGGGCGACTTCTTTGAGGTAATCCTTTAAAATGGTGATCGTTGTAGAGATTGGATGAGTATATGAAGACTCAAGGAATCTCTAGGAATTAAAAGATCTATTAAAAGATGAGGATAGCATGGTAAAGGTAGGAATTATCGGGATTTCGGGCCGAATGGGGCAGGTGTTAAGTGAAGAGATTACAAAGAGAGAAGGATTGGTGCTTGGGTGCTCTTATAGTCGAGAGTTAGCAAAGAATAGTACTATTGATGCTGTGTTTAAAGAGAATGATATCGTTGTTGATTTCTCCCATGCCACACTAGTACCGGAGATTATAACTGCAGCTCTCAGCAACCCTAAACCCCTTATTATCTGTACAACCGGTTGGGATCAAGCGGCATTGATGCCTCAGATTGAGCAATTAGCGAAAGAGGTGCCGGTTATTTTAGCGACCAATACTAGTATTGGCGCTGCGATCCAGCGTTATATTGTCCAGATTGTGGCAAAAGCATTAGGGGATGATTTTGATATCGACTTACATGAGAGCCATCATCGCTTCAAGGTTGATAGCCCCTCAGGAACTGCGGTAACGTTACTAGAAGATATTGTTGCAGCAAAAGAAGAAGCTTTTAATAAGCGTTATACTCCTTATCAAGTAGGGGATGGAGCAAGAGAAGAGGAGAAGATTGGTGTCTCTGTTACCCGAGCCGGTTCAATTGTAGGAGAGCATGCAGTGACTTTTACCAGCTTAGAAGAGCAGATTACCATTAAGCATACAGCCTTTGATCGTACGCTCTTTGCAAAAGGAGCCCTTAAATGTGTAGAGTGGTTAAGCCAAACTCAAAAACCGGGGCTCTACACTATTTTTGATGTCTTAAATCTCAAATCTTAGCTTGTGAAGCTTAAGCCTTAAATCTTAAATTCAAAATAGCCATTTCTTAAGATTTCTTTAAGAAAATTTGGATAGAGTGGGCAAGGAGTGATTGTAATGCTATTTACACTTCTGCTATGAGATTAACTGTTTAGCTTAAGCTTCCGGGAGATCTTCAATGAGATCGGCTGATATGGGTGATATTTCGCAAAAGACTTGATATGGATCGCTTTTGTCGCCATAAAGTGAGATAGGGAATCGTGATTAACCTTGATCATTCAGGCGGAGTGATCGATCGGGGTGCTGTCAGCCGATCAGGAAGCGTAGATAGCTAAAAGTAGAATGATTTACGATGATCTTATCGTTGATCCCTATCGTTAATATAATAGGAAGGATAAAGATGAGCCAACAACTCTATATAAATGGCAAACCCGCTTCTCTTTTACAGAGAATTTTAGCAGCAGTGATCGGCATTGGCGCATTAATTGTCTTTGCATTTTTTGGCCTGGCTGTTTTTGTGATTGGCCTTGGTGTCACTGCAGTATTAGCCGTCATCTTCTTTTGGAAAACGCGAAAAATTAGAAAACAGGTGCGTGAAGAGATGGCTCGGATGCAAGAAGAAGGGGGCGGCAATTTCTCTCAATTTTATGGTCAGCAACCTAGCAGGGCGAAAGAGCAGAAAAAGGGTGAGCTCTATGAGGGTGAATATAAAGAGCTATAAATTTTTTATGAGGCTTTGTCAAAGATGATTAAAAATAGTTGATTCCCCGGTATCTTTTTCTGGGGGATTAATGTATCATTTTTGCGAAATTATTATATTGCGTTGATATTTTCTCTGATTTACTTCGCTATTTAATACTCTTCTTAATTATTGTTTTATAAGTAAATGGCTTTATAAATGATTTTAAGTGACTTTATTAAGAATAATTTATTAGGGCGTTATTAAAGAATCAATTTGAAGAATCAATTTGAAGTATCAATTTAAATTATCAGTCTGCAATATAAGTAATGAATGGCTGTTTCAATAAGAGGATCGATGATCATTGACAGTAATAGGAGAGATTTATTGCGCAATTAAGATGCGAGGATAAATTGAGAGCTTGAATGGTTTGCTCAAAACTGATTGACTGTGTAGCTATATAATTTTATGTGACTCTATTGAAATGATCTTTATAAGGTCTCTCAATTAATAAGAAAGTGACATTACGACCTATTAAGAGAGTGGCGTTATATAGAGACTGATCGATAGGGTATTCTCTAACGTTGTATGTGTTGGATTAGACCAAGCCCACCTCAATTGTGGGCTAGGATGTGAAGAGGAAGATAGATGAAGAATCAAGAGTTTCGTGGTTTCACACCTTATGAGATTAAAGAAGGTGAAGAGTATATGAATGAGGCGCAGCGTGAGCATTTTAAATTGATTTTAGAAGGTTGGCGCGAAGCATTAGTTCAAGAAGGTGAAAAGACCGTGAATAATATGCAAGATGAAGCCTTTAACCTCCCAGACCCCAATGATAGAGCAACACAAGAGGAAGGTTTCTCATTAGAGTTACGAACGCGAGATCGTGAGCGTAAACTTCTTTCGAAAATTGAGAAGACTCTTCGCCGTCTCGGTCTCGATGACTACGGTTATTGTGATATGTGTGGTGTTGAGATTGGAATTCGCCGTTTAGAAGCGAGACCAACGGCAGAGCTCTGTATCGATTGTAAAGAGATTGAAGAGCAGAAAGAGAAAGCAAGAATTAGTTAAGAGAACGAGTTAAGAGAATAAGTTAATTGAGTCGCTCGTATAATGTCGAGGGCAAATAAGAGAAAGACCAGCCTAAAGGGCTGGTTTTTTTGTGGGAGCACTATTTAAGATTAATATCTTGATATCTTTTATTGGTCTCTTTCTATTGATAGAGATAGATTAGATTTATAGTGAATGTTAGAAGTGATATCGATGAAGCCTTGTTATAAAACTGATAAATAGTGTGATGATCACGTCTCTTTGTTGAAATTGTCTATTTTTCTCTCTTTTAGAGATCGGTTTAAGAAAGGATTCGCTCAATGATACAAAACTTTTTCTGTTTAGATATTGTGCAGAAGTAAATAGGGAAGAGAGTTTTCTGTTTATAACTTATTGATTTTATGTGAAGTAATATCTATAAATAGTATCTGTTGTTTGATGTGTACTAATTGAGCAATATTTTGTTTGACAGAAAAGAGAGAATTTTCTATTATACAACTCCTCAGACAGAAACAATAAAAATTGTCTGGGGCTATAGCTCAGTTGGTAGAGCGCTTGCATGGCATGCAAGAGGCCGTCGGTTCGATTCCGACTAGCTCCACCATAAAGTCCCTATCGTCTAGAGGCCTAGGACACTGCCCTTTCACGGCGGCAACCGGGGTTCGAATCCCCGTAGGGACGCCATATTTAAGAAGCCTGCATCATACGATGCAGGCTTTTTTGTTTCCATTTTATCAATCGCTAAAGTAGCGCTATTTGCCGGCATGCAAATGATGGAAGCATGCAGTGATCATCTCCGGCCACTCATTAACCTCTGTTTTTCAGCAGATAAGAAGGCTCGTGGAGCGGCGGGAACCGACTATTTCGTTCTTATTACAATCGCACGCCCGCCGATTGGCATCTCTGATACCCTCTTGCCGGTGATAGAGGATCGCCAACTCCCGGCGCGCGTTTTCTGGAAGAACGTGATAGTAAGATCCGGCAGCGTTCAGCTGATATCAAAACAATATTACTTCAATATTATCAATCGCTAAAGTAGCGCTATTGGCCGGCATGCAGGTTATGGAAGCACGCAGTAGTCATCTCCGGCCACTCATCAACCTCTGTTTTTCAAAAAATAAGATAGTGAGTTGAGCAATGGAAGCGGGCTACTTCATTCTTATTACAATCGCATGCCCGCCGATTGGTGCTTTTATAGTGCCGAGCAAATTATTACTATTTAATGTAATAGTTACTGACCGATTGAGAGATCGCTTTCTGCCGGCGCGCGTTTTCTGGAAGAACGCGATAGGAAGATCCGGCAGGGTTCAGCCTCTTTGGTTCTGATGAATAGCGCTTCAGATAATTTTTATCACTGATACTTTTTTATGCATCTTTTTTTTAGATAATTGAAAAGAGCAGGGAAGGGGGAAGCTCGCTATTTAACGAAGATCTCTCCAAAATAGGTGCGATTTATCTAAAGAAGTTATCCACAAAACGTGATAATATAATGAGTCCTAATCGCTAGAGAGGATATCACTCCCTATGTCTCCCCGTATGATCTACTTTATCTTAGGCCTATTACCCCTTGCGGCGATCGCTTATGCGAAGTTTTATCTTGAAGATATTCAGCTTTTAGAGCCATGTCCCTACTGTATGTTGCAGCGGGGGATATTACTGCTCTTTACAGCACTTTTTTGGTTAAGTGGGCTCTTTGTTCAACGCGGATCCCGATTCTTTGCTTCGCTCTCTTCACTGCTTTTTATCATTGTGGGGGCTGTCGGGCTCTTTGTTGCCGGCAAACATATCTATCTGCAACTTAATCCTGCCGATACTTTAGGATGTACCCAGACAACATTAGCGATTACAGAAGTTTTTGATTACCAAATTGTAAAAGATCTCCTCTTAACAGGCGGGGATTGTAGTACGATCGATTGGACATTCTTAGGATTATCAATTCCCATGTGGACAGCGATTCTCTTTCTTCTACTAACAATACTAGGATTATTGATGAATCGCTATATGCGGCATAGCATCGATCGCAATCGGCGACCTTACTATTAAGGAATACTTTAAGGGGTATGAGAAGTCGTATGTATTCACTTAGTAGTTGTCACATCAGTCGTCACATCAGTCGTCATATTAGTATTAGTCATGTTTGAAGAGAGTCTATTTGTAGAAACTAAGTAAGCTCATTATCTATATTAGGGCAGAGGTTTAGTAAGGATTATCCGTATGCAGAACAGAGTGCAGAATAATATTATTCATCTTGAGGAGATTAACCTCAGTTTTGGATCAAGGGAGATCTTTAAGAATCTCTCATTAGCCATTCCTGAAGGAAAGATCACCGCAATATTAGGGCCATCAGGATCCGGAAAGACAACATTGCTCCGCCTTTTAAGTGGTCAGATTCTCCCAAACTCCGGCAAGGTCACCTTAATGGGAGAGAATGTAGGGACTATTTCTGAGCGTAATCTCTATAAGATTCGCACGAAGATGGGAGTCCTCTTCCAATCGGGAGCGCTCTTTACCGATATGACGGTCTTTGACAATGTCGCCTTTGCTCTCAGAGAACATACAGAGCTCGATGAATCGATGATCAATACGCTTGTGTTATTGAAATTACAATCGGTGGGATTACGTGCTTTAAAAGATTCCTACCCTGCACAACTTTCAGGTGGACAGGCCCGAAGAGCCGCTTTAGCTCGCGCAATTGCCCTCGATCCGGCATTACTCCTTTATGATGAGCCCTTTGCCGGACAAGATCCGATCTCGATGGGGGTTTTAATTCGTCTTATTAAGAATCTTAATGATGCACTTAAGATTACCAGCGTGGTGATCTCTCATGATGTGGAAGAGGTTTTATCGATTGCAGATCATGCTTGTATCTTAGGTGAAGGGCGAATTATCGCTTACGGCTCTCCTGATGAGATTCGTCACCATCAAGATCCATGGGTTAAACAATTTATTAATGGAGAATCAGATGGCCCCGTTCCTTTCCATATCCCCACAAAACCGTTAGAGGAGGTTCTATTTTGAGTAATATTATCACCATGACAGGCGAGAAGAGTCGGGGATTTGTTAAGCATATTGGCGAGGCAACCCTTCTTCTGATCAATATCTTAGTCAATTCCTGGTATCTCTTTAAAAAGCCACGCCTTTTTGTACGTCAGGTCTATCAGTTAGGGATTCTCTCACTGCCGATTATTCTCTTATCGGGGTTATTTGTGGGAATGGTGCTCTGCTTTCAAGCCTTTGTGAACTTAATTAACTTTGGTGCCGAGGCTTCAGTTGGAACCATTGTTGCGCTTGCGCTCTTTCGGGAGCTTAGCTCTGTTTTAACAGCACTGCTCTATACCGGTCGCGCGAGCTCTTCATTAACGGCAGAGATCGGCTTGATGCGAGCAACAGAGCAGTGGGCAAGTTATGAACTGATGGCGATCAATCCCGTTCAATATATCTTAACGCCCCGTTTTTGGGCCGGTGTTATTGCGGTGCCGATCTTAGCGCTCCTCTTTAGTACGATCGGTATCATTGGCGGATATGGTGTTGCGACCATCTCTTTAGGGGTTGATGGTGGGGCATATTGGTCACAGATGAAGTCGGGTGTCGATTTTGGTGTCGATATCGGGCTTGGGGTGGTTTTAAAAAGTTTTGTTTTCGGTATAATATCGAACCTCGTTGCGCTTTATATCGGATTAAAAGGGAGAGCAACCGCAAGTGGGATTGCTCGGTCAACGACCGATACAGTTGTGATTTCGTCACTACTTATCTTAGTGGCCGATTTCCTCTTAACAGCGATGATCTTTGGAGTATAACGATAATGGAAGCGGTATAACGCTTTCAGTGAGTTTGCATATCAACGCAACTTAAGATCAGTTCCTTTTGCCGATTTTTAGAATTTAGAGTCTTACATATGATGAAATTTAGTTGGAAAAATTGCTTAGAAATTCTTGCGCTACAGATGTCGGAAGAAGAGTATAGCATGTGGATTTCACCACTTGAGGTGGTCTTCAAAGATGATCACGTCATGGTGCTAGCTGCAAATGAAATTGTACTCCGTGGTGTTCAAACTAAATTTAAGACATTATTGGAAAATGCCATTGTTGATGAGAGTGGTTTTGATATTGAGATTCGTTATGGTTTAGGTACCGAATCGGAATATGAAGATCATCAAGTCAAGAAACAGAGTAAACGGACGACTCGCCGAACAGGTCGTGCACGTAATGTGACAAAAGACTCCATTCGTGAGCAGTCGATTGAAACGAGTAACTTAAACCCCGATTTTAGTTTCGATAATTTTGTGGAAGGGAAGTCGAACCAATTTGCATTAGCGGCTTGTGCTCAGGTCTCTAAAAACCCTGGAACGTCACATAATCCGCTCTTTATCTACGGAAATACAGGTTTAGGGAAGACTCACTTGATGCATGCTGTAGGGAATGCTATTAAGGAGCAATATCCTGATGCGCGTTTGATCTATCAACATTGTGATGGCTTTATTGAAGATATCGTCCGTAGTATGCGTAATAATACGATCAATGAGTTGCGCCACTTCTATCGAACGCTCGATGCGCTCTTAATTGATGATATTCAGTTACTTTCCGGAAAAGGAGGATCGCAAGAGGTTTTTTTCCACACCTTCAATACGCTGCTCGATGGTGGGCATCAGGTGATTCTCACTTGTGACCGTTATCCTAAAGAACTTGAAGCGATGGAAGAGCGCTTGAAATCACGATTTGCATCGGGTTTGACGGTAGATATTAAACCGCCCGACTTTGAGCATCGAGTTGCGATTTTAGAGCAGAAGGCGGAAGCTTGGGGTGTTGATCTGCCGAAAGATACCAAATTCTTTATTGGTGAGACGGTTCGAGCAAACGTTCGTGAATTAGAGGGGGCGTTGAAGCAGGTTAATGCGATGGCCTCTTTCAAAGGGATGCCATTAACTTTAGAGATCGCTCAAGAGGCGCTTCGTCACTTAGTAGAGATCCAGGATCGTCAAATTACCCTTGCCAATATTCAGCGAACCGTGGCGAGTTATTTCGATCTTGAACTTTCTGAGATCTTAGGAAAGAGTCGTAAGGCCAATATCGTTAAACCGCGTCAATTAGCGATGTATATCTCTCGAGAATTAACAGAGCATAGTCTGCCGGAGATTGGGCGTGAATTTATGCGTGATCACTCCACCGTGATGCATGCTTATGACAAAATCGCAGAAGAGTTAGAGACCAATATTCGCCTCAAGCGTGATTTTGATGCAATTAAAGCCTCTCTATTGGTATAGAGAAATAGTGTAGAAAAATGGGGGAGAAAAATTCCTGATCGATTCCTCTTAGTGGATTCTTAACGGATATTGTTCGATCTTTAATGGAAATGAATTGGAGCTTACAGTGAATGATCTCATTGTAAGCTTTTTTTATTTTATCGATGAAGATTAGAAAGAGGCTGAACGCTGCCGGATCTTACTATCACATTCTTCTGCTGATCATGCGCCGGCAGTTGGCGATCTTCTATCACCGGTAAGAGGGTATTAGAGATGCCAATCGGCGGGTATGCGATTGTAATAAGAACGAAATAGTCGGTTCCCGCCGCTCTACGAGCCTTCTTATCTGTTGAAAAAACAGAGGTTGATGCCTTGCCGGAGATGATTATTGCGTGCTTCCATCATTTGCATGCCGGCAGATATCGCTACTTTAGCGATTGATAATATTGAAGCAATATTGTTTTGATATCAGCTGAACGCTGCCGGATCTTACCATTGCATACTTCCAGAAAACGCATGCCG
>NZ_QEWW01000016.1 GCF_003121895.1 Ignatzschineria cameli | reverse complement strand
GTTTTCCTGGGGATAATAGCGCTATGGAACCACCTGATCCCATCCCGAACTCAGAAGTGAAACGTAGCAGCGCCGATGGTAGTGTGGGAGATCCCATGTGAGAGTAGGTCAACCCCAGGGCTTTATCCTAAAAGCCTCTAGCTTAATCGCTAGAGGCTTTTTTCTTGCGTGCTTGTTTTGTCCCTCAAAAACATATTTCCTTAAAAATAATCTACTAAGACAATCTGCGGAGCCGCGGGAAACTACTATTTCGCTCTTTTAACCACTACATGCCCGCGGATAGGGCTTTTTTGATGTCGGTGTTAATTGATCATTCCCCTATATTTTTTTACAAAGCCATAAATGGATTGCTTCTAGCCGGCACAGGATCGTTAAAAGATCACAATCGTAAAATACGGCAATGCATCGGTTTTCTCAGCCTCTGTTTATTCAATAGATTTTTGGTAAAACATTGGTAATAAAGTCTAGGAAGCCGAGAACTGACAATTTCACTTTTTAACTACTGCATGCCCGCGAATGAGGCATCTTCGATGCCGAAATGGATTGCCTCTTGCCGGCACGAGATCGTTAAAAGATCACAATCGTAAAACCCGGCAACGCATCAGCTGTTCTTATTATCAATAAGCATGATAGATATATTGGGATTAATTGTTTTAAATAATCTTGCGTTGGCAGAAGACTAACCATTACGGCTTTGTAAAAACAATACGGGATAGGCCAGGAGTTGTAGACATGAGTAATAGCTAACGAAGGAGAAATCGATTATCAGTAATTATAAATGGATAGTGATTCATTAGTAATTGATTGCCGGTATTAGTATCAAAGATGCCACTCCGCGGGCATGCAATAGGAATAAGAATGAAATAGTAGGCTCCCGCGGCTCCGATGATTATCTTAGTGGATAGATCTACAGATATTGAAGATCAATTTTAAGTCGCTAGAGTTATCATATATTTGCAGGCAAGTGATCTCCCGCAACTCATCGGCTTCTCTTGACTTAATAGGTACTTGGTAAAATGATCTAGAGAATTATTGGATCAAAAAGTTCTTATTTCTCCTCTTTTTCTCGTGCTTTTACTTTCTGATCGAGCTGTAGGAGCTCACAGATTTGTAGATTCTCTGCGACAAACTCATCCCAGGGGATATGACGATAATTAGTATGATATTGATACTCAATATTGCAGATATCAGGACGCGTTTCATAGATTTCACACCGATTCTCTTCGGTGAGATGTTTGCAAACACCATCACCACGATCTAAATGTTGCAGTTCTGTTGCTAAATGTAGGTAACGGCAACAGGCGCCGCAACTTGTACAAGGGAAATAGTGTTCGCTCATGATTATCTCTCTATTCTTTGAGGTGGGGAAGGTGATCTTTGGTGATTTACTTTTAACTTACGATTACCATAATGCTTGAGTTATTTGGTTAAATTATCGAATCACTTTCCATAAGATCGATTGCTACCGTTTCTATTATACGCATTCTCTTACTATAACGCTTCGATCTTAATGTGAGGAATGATCGTTACCTAATTGATAAAGGGAGCGTTCTCTTTTCTTCTTTATAGATGAATGTGATAAACTTCTATATTGCAAAAATTTAAGTAAAAATGAGGTAATTGTGAGTAGAGGACATAGACGTGGAAGAGGTCGACGTAATAGAGTTCCAGTTGAGCCTATTACAGTAGATATTCATGATTTAGCACATGATGGCCGTGGCGTTGCCAAGGTTGAAGAGAAAGTGGTCTTTGTAGATGGTGCTCTCCCCGGTGAAAAGGTTGTTGCACAATATACCAAGGTTAAAAAAGAGTATGATGAAGCTCAAGCGACAGAGGTCTTAGTCAGTTCTCCTGATCGTGTAGAACCTTTCTGTGAGGCTTATGGTGTTTGTGGTGGTTGTCGATTACAACATCTTGATGCTGAGCGTCAGATCGATTTTAAAGCGGAGCAGCTACGTTCTAATTTGGCAAGACAAGCAGGTTTAACGGAGTATGAGCATCTGCCTAATCTTCGAGGGAAATCTCGTAATTACCGTTATAAAGCACGATTAGGGGTAAAAAATGTGCCGGCGAAAGAGCGAGTTCTTGTCGGTTTTCGTGAGCGTTTAACTCCTTTTATCGTCGATATGCATCGTTGTCCTATTTTAGAGGAGAAGATTGACCAACTCATCACGCCTCTCTCCGAGATGATCGGAAAGCTCTCGATTGCGGCAAAATTACCGCAGATTGAAGTTGCAGTAGGGGATGATACTCATGCATTAAGTTTTCGTGTACTTGAGCAGCCTACAGAAGAGGACTTAGAAGTTTTACGAGCTTTTGAAGAAGAGCATGACCTTATTCTCTACCTGCAACCAGGAAATGAATCGACCACAACGGCTTTAACAGAGAGAGGATCATCGGATCAAGCACTCTATTATCGTCTTCTCGATCAATTGACGCTCTACTTTAAGCCTTACCATTTTACGCAGGTCAATCCCGCGATGAATAATAAGATGGTTAAACAGGCATTATCGCTGCTCGATCTAAAAGGGGATGAGAAGGTACTCGATCTCTTTTGTGGTTTAGGAAACTTCACACTAGCCTTAGCAACCGTTGCGGGCTCAGTAATAGGGGTTGAAGGGGATAAGAGCTTAACCGAGTGGGCAGGGCGTAATGCTGAATATAATGGGATCAAAAATGTTGAATTCCATTGTGCGGATTTAACACAAGATCAACACGATGCTCCTTGGATGAATGAGCGTTATGATGCTATTTTAATAGATCCTCCGCGATCGGGAGCATTAGAGATGATGCCTTATTTAGGGACCTTAGCCCCAGAAAAGATTCTCTATGTATCGTGTCATCCGGCAACTTTAGCCCGTGATTTAGCACTTTTAACAAAAGAGTATCCCTATGAGTTAGTGTCGGCAGGGGTTATGGATATGTTCCCCCATACAGCACATGTGGAATCGATGGCACTACTTGTTCGTAAAGGTGAATAGAGCTGTTATAGGGCAATCTATCTTATTTTGGCGATTTTAGTGCCGAAAGATTTAATGCCTAAAGAGAAGAAAGAGGAGGTAATCTCCTCTTTTTATTTTAATTGTTGATTTGTTGATTTGTTGAATTATTTAGTTATTTAGTTATTGAATTATCTGATATGAGGGGACTTCTCCCCTCTTCTAATTTTAAGGAGTTCTCATCATGCGACCATTTAAGAATATACTTATCTATCAATTTGATGAGCCATTCATGATGGATTCATCAGAGCTTGAGGCGTTGCTTAGCGAATATCCCCTACGAGAATGTGGCGATGATGAGTTAGAGACTTATGGTTGGTTACCGGCATTCTCTCAAGGAGAAAATCTTGTTGAGACGATTCATAGTGCCTACTTCATTCGTCTTGGTATGGAGGTGAAAAAATTACCTCGCCGAGCTATTCAAACGGCTGTTGAGAAGCGTGCTCGTGAGCATGAACTCGATCTTTATGATCGCGCTAGACTCAAAGAGCTTGAAGAGGTGATTACCAATGAATTTATTCGAAATGCTTATCCTGAGCAGAGTTCGATTATGGCCTATATTGATCGTGAGAAAAATTGGCTCGTCATTGATGCCACTTCTGAGAAAAAGGCCTCTTTGGTAACAGCTGTTTTGCGTAAAACATTGGGGGCACTGCCGGTAGTAGGATATGCACCGCAAGTTGAGATGGCGCTTTTGATGACCGATTGGGTTCAAAATGGTTTAAGTGATACCCGTTTTCAATTTCTCGATGAGATTGAACTTAAAGAGCTCAATAAAGAGGAGGGAGGTGTCGCGCGCTATCGTGGAATTCCGTTAGATTCAAAAGAGATTGAACTCAATATCTCAGAAGGGTGGAGTGTCACTAAAGTAGGGCTTGCTTATCAGGAGCTTGTCACCTTCTCCCTCGCGGAGGACTTTATTTTGAAGAGAGTCCGTTATCTTGATCAATTTCAGGAGCGCTTAGAGTTAAGTGATGATCAAAATGCCGTAGCGCAATCTAACGGTTATCTCTTGGTAGATACTGTTCGTCAGCTTGTAACAGATCTTTATAATCTCTGCTATCAAAGTACCCCGACCTCTCAGGCATAAGTGGGGGATTTAATCCTTTTTAGGATAAAAATAGAGAAGTTGGGTCGACATTTGGATGATTTTTATCAAAATAGACCATAAATGACCACTCTTTTGAGGCACGTTTCTCTATTTAAAGTAATATAATGTTTTCCATTGAGTGATATCGAGTGTGAGAGAAGATTAGGGCATGCTCTATCGGATCGAGATTGAGATTGATACTCATTGAATGGATAGTGTTCAATAATGATGATCTTGTTCTATTCATCAGATCGATGATGGGTCGATTGAAGATTTAATGTCATGATTAATGTCACGATTGAGGTCATTATTAGGGGCACTATCAATCAGCAGTAGAGGGTTAATTGATCTTATTGGCAACATTATCTTACTTAACTACTTTGGTCGCTTGCCGATTTTACAATTTTCAGGGATTCATCAATTACGATTGAGCTAAAAATTGAGAGATTTGATCGGTCAAATGAAAATGAAGATGAAAACGAAAAGTAACAGAAAGATAAAAGAGCTTTCTTTCAAAAGCTCTATTTTTTATTAATAATGATTGATTATTGTCGATGAGAGAGTTTTGCAACTTATGAGTAACAAACAATATACATCTCGTTCTATAGAAGTTCTATCTGGGCTAGATCCTGTACGTAAGCGCCCCGGCATGTATACCGATACAAGTCGTCCTAATCATATTCTGCAAGAAGTGGTTGATAACTCGGTAGATGAAGCGCTTGCCGGACATGCAACTGCCGTTACCGTGACACTCTATCACGATGGATCGCTAGGCGTTAAAGATGATGGACGTGGAATGCCTGTCGATATTCATCCTGATCATGGCGTCAGTGGCGTTGAGTTGATCTTAGCGACCCTTCATGCCGGCGGGAAGTTCAACAATGAGAGTTACCAATATTCCGGTGGTTTACATGGGGTAGGGGTCTCTGTTGTGAATGCGCTTTCTGAGACATTAGAGGTGATTGTTCATCGAGAAGGGAAGATCTATCGTATCACCTTCAATGATGGTTATAAGGCGAGTGAGCTCGAAGTAATCGGCAAATGTACAAAGAACGAAACTGGAACAGAGATTCGTTTTAAGCCGGATGCGAAATATTTTGATTCACCCAAAATTGCTAAAAAGGCGCTCTCCGATCTTTTAAAAGCAAAAGCGATTCTCTGTGCCGGCTTGAAGATCACCTTGATCGATCAAACTCACAAAGAGGAAGAGGTCACCGTTTGGTGTTATGAATCGGGTGTTGAAGAGTATCTTTACGATACCTTAAAAGAGGTTGATCATCTTCCTAAAGAGATCATCTTCGGTGAGTATCGAGGAGAGAGTGAAGAGGCTATCTGGGGACTTGCTTGGAATGAAGTAGGCGCCCCGATAATGGTTGAGAGTTATGTTAACTTAATTCCTACTCCATTAGGCGGAACCCATGTCAATGGAATGAAGTCGGGCTTGACGGAAGCGCTTCGTGATTTTTGTGAGCAGCGAAACCTGCTTCCAAGAGGTGTGCGCATTACGCCGGAAGATCTCTTCTCTCATCTTAACTTCTTATTATCGGTCAAGATGCAGGAGCCTCAATTCTCAGGACAGACTAAAGAGCGTCTCAGTTCTCGTAGTATCGCAACACTACTCAATGGCGCGATTAAAGATTTCTTCACTCTTTGGCTCAATAACCATGTTGAAGATGGAGAAGAGATCGCCGAATTGGTGATTACTACTGCTCAAGCACGTCTTAAGAGTGCAAAAACCGTTGTACGTAAACGGGTATCGCAAGGGCCTAAACTTCCTGGCAAGCTCGCAGATTGCGTAAGTACCGATGTTAATGAGACAGAGCTCTTTTTAGTGGAGGGGGATTCTGCGGGTGGATCGGCAAAACAGGCGCGCGATCGTGATACACAAGCTGTGATGGCGCTGAGAGGGAAGATTCTCAATACTTGGGAAGTCCCCACAAGTGAAATTTTAGCCTCTAACGAAATTCATGATATCTCTGTTGCTATCGGGGTAGATCCCAACAATGAGAATCTTGATGAGTTACGTTATGGCAAAATCTGCATTTTAGCGGATGCAGACTCCGATGGTCTCCATATCGCCACCTTGATCTGTGCGCTCTTTTTGAAGCACTTTCCCAAGTTGGTCGCTGCGGGGCATCTATTTGTTGCTTTACCACCACTTTATCGAATCGATGTGGGTAAAGAGGTTTTTTATGCGCTAGATGAGGAGGAGAAAGAAGCAATCTTAAAACAACATGAGAAGAGTCGTGGACAGAAGTCGGTCACTCGCTTTAAAGGGCTAGGGGAGATGAATCCTATGCAGCTGCGAGAGACGACGATGAGTCCTGACACGCGTCGATTAGTTCAGTTAGTTATTTCTGAAGCATCGGTAGCAACATCTGAAGGAGGTTCGATTGCCATAGAGAGTGTCGATACGCTCGATGGGGAAGCACTTCTTGAAGATCCTATCGCTGTTTTCGATAAATTACTAGCACGAAATCAGCGTCAAGAACGTAAAGAGTGGATTGAGAGTAAACATTTTGAACCTGAGATTTAAGTCTCAAATACCTCAGCAAATGGTCAATTAGATGGTCAATTAGATGGTCAATTGGATGATCCCCTAAATGAATCACTAAGAATCACTAAATGGCTCATTGTGATGAGGATGATTTTTAAGAAGAGATGACACGATGACAGCGCATTCGAAGATGAAGTTAAGGAGGATCGAGTGATCGCTGCTATCTCTATAAACTCTCATATCTGCTGATTTTATAATCTACTAAAAAATAGTCTACTCAATGATCTACTCAATCTACCGCTAACATTGTGGTAGAGGGGAGATACCTAATATGATTGGGTAATCACAAAGATAGATACTGACAATAAGCTATTAACCATAGCAAAATAAAGGATAGAGCATGATACGATTTATATTAAGGCGTGTATTGGAGGCCATTCCAACACTGCTTGTGTTGATTACAATCTCATTTTTTATGATGAGATTGGCGCCGGGAAGCCCATTTACAGGTGATCGGATGTTACCCCCTGAGGTATTGGCAAATATAGAGGCGAAATATAATTTAAATGCCCCACTATATGAGCAATATTTCGATTATCTAAAGCAGTTGTTACGAGGTGATTTAGGTCCCTCCTTCCGCTATCGGGATTATACGGTCAATGAATTGATCGCTACCCACTTTCCCACCTCGGCAAAATTGGGAATGGCTGCGTTTGTTTTAGCCGTTATTTTAGGAACGCTTGCCGGAACAATTGCCGCACTCAAACAGAATAGCTTCTGGGATTATTTAGTGATGAGCTTTGCGATGACCGGCGTTGTTGTTCCTAGCTTTGTCGTTGCGCCACTCCTAGTGCTTCTCTTTGCAATTACGCTCCATTGGTTACCTGCCGGTGGTTGGTATGGCGGGAAGATTCAATATATGTTACTCCCTATGATTGCCCTCTCTCTTGCCTATATTGCTAGTATTGCGCGGATTATGCGTAGCTCCATGATTGAGGTTCTTAACTCGAACTTTATCCGGACGGCAAAATCGAAAGGATTGCCGATGCGGACCATCATTATTAAGCATGCCCTGCGTCCGGCGCTGCTTCCGGTTCTCTCCTATTTAGGGCCTGCATTTGTCGGAATTATCACCGGCTCGCTGGTGATTGAGAAGATCTTTGGTCTTCCCGGAATTGGAACGCTCTTTGTTGATGGCGCGCTCAATCGCGATTATTCAACAGTTTTGAGTGTAACAATTCTCGTCGGGAGTTTAACGATTCTATTTAATATGATTGTCGATATTCTCTATGCAGTGATCGACCCGAAAATACGTTACTAAAGGAGAATCTGATGGATATCGTATCGAAACAGAAGAGAGAAGCGGTCGAAGAGTTCTCCGAAAATTTAAGTGATAATCTCAATATTGCAGGGCGTAGTCTCTGGCAGGATGCGCGTCGACGTTTTATGCGTAATCGTGCGGCAATGACAAGTCTCTTAGTTCTT
Organism: Ignatzschineria cameli; assembly: GCF_003121895.1. Lineage (GTDB taxonomy): Bacteria > Pseudomonadota > Gammaproteobacteria > Cardiobacteriales > Wohlfahrtiimonadaceae > Ignatzschineria > Ignatzschineria cameli. The sequence continues at coordinate 7,281 of NZ_QEWW01000016.1, read as the reverse complement.
GCTTGTATTGCGCTCTTTGTGATCTTTGCCCCCCTGGTTTCTGAGTATAGTTATGACCATACCGATTGGGGCATGATGACAAGTCCTCCTGACTTTGAATCGGGACACTATCTCGGAACGGATTCTAATGGCCGCGATATCTTTGTTCGTATCGCCGTTGGGGGAAGAATTTCACTTTTAGTGGGGATTTCTGCAGCATTTGTTGCTGTCTTGATGGGAACTTTTTATGGTTCACTCTCTGGCTATGTTGGGGGGCGTGTTGACTCCTTGATGATGCGTGTTTTAGAGATTTTAAACTCATTCCCCTTCATGTTCTTTGTCATTCTTTTAGTGACCTTCTTTGGCCAGAACCTCTTCTTAATCTTCTTAGCGATCGGAATGGTGTCATGGCTCGATATGGCAAGGATTGTTCGTGGGCAGACATTGAGTCTTAAGAATCGGGAGTTTATTGAAGCGGCAAAGGTCTCGGGGGTCTCAACGGCACTTATTATCTTCCGCCATATTGTTCCGAATGTTTTAGGTGTTGTTGTGGTCTATGCTTCGCTCTTAGTGCCGAGCATGATTCTATTTGAATCTTTCTTAAGCTTCTTAGGATTAGGGGTGCAGGAGCCGATGAGTAGTTGGGGATCACTATTAGCTGATGGCGCAAACTCTATGGAAGTTGCACCTTGGCTCTTAATCTTCCCGGCACTATTTTTAATCGTGACCCTCTTTTGTTTTAACTTTATTGGGGATGGGCTTCGTGATGCGCTCGATCCAAAAGATCGCTAGGAGAGCACAATGAGTGAATTATTATTAGATGTAAAAGATCTGAGTGTAGTCTTTGAGACCTATGATGGAGAGGTGACAGCAGTCAACTCGCTCAACTTCTCACTCAAAAAGGGTGAGACTTTAGGGATTGTTGGAGAGTCGGGATCTGGAAAATCACAGACAGCCTTCTCTTTGATGGGATTACTCGCTAAAAATGGTCGAGTGACGGGATCAGCGCTCTTTGAAGGGCGGGAGATTCTCAATCTTAAAGAGCATGAGTTGAACCGTCTTCGTGCTGAAGAGATTGCGATGATCTTCCAAGATCCGATGACCTCTCTTAACCCTTATATGACCGTCGGCGCACAGTTGATGGAAGTTTTAATGCTCCATAAAGGGATGAGTAAGAAGGATGCGTTTGAAGCTTCAGTGAAGATGCTTGATGCGGTGAAGATGCCGGAAGCAAGAAAGCGAATGAAGATGCATCCTCATGAGTTCTCCGGCGGAATGCGTCAGCGAGTGATGATTGCAATGGCGCTTCTCTGTCAGCCAAAATTGCTGATCGCAGATGAACCTACGACAGCACTCGATGTGACGGTACAAGCACAGATTATGGCGTTGCTCAATGAGCTGAAAGCAGAATTTGGAACGACGATCATTATGATCACCCATGACCTCGGGGTTGTTGCCGGCACTTGTGATAAAGTTTTGGTGATGTATGCCGGTCGTACCATGGAGTATGGGGGTGTTGAAGATATCTTCTATCAACCAAGCCATCCATATACTTTAGGGTTACTCGATGCGATCCCAACGTTAGAACATGATGAAGAGCTTCTTCATACAATTCCTGGTAATCCGCCTAATCTACTCCAGCTTCCTAAAGGTTGCCCCTTTACACCTCGCTGTGAGTGGCGAGATAGTCGCTGTTCCGAAGCGCCCCGTTTAGAGCCTTTCGGTAATGAGCGCCTACGAGCTTGCTTTAGAGATGCAAAGGAGTTATTAGCATGAGTGAACAGAATAGATCAAAAGTGATTCTAGAAGTTGATCAGTTGAAAGTCCATTTTCCCATTCGTGAGAAGAGCCAATACTTTTGGGAGAAGCCCTTGGTGCTGAAAGCGGTCGATGGAGTAAGTTTTAAACTCTATGAAGGGGAGACTTTAGGAGTTGTTGGTGAATCAGGTTGTGGAAAATCAACATTAGCACGAGCAATTATCGGTTTAGCCCCGGTGACCGATGGTGTTGTCTCTTATTTAGGGCAAGATCTTGGTCAAGCATCAAAGCGTGAGATGCAGGCGATTCGGAAAGATATTCAGATGATCTTTCAAGATCCTTTAGCCTCTCTCAATCCTCGTATGACAATTGGGGATATTATTGCAGAGCCCTTAAAAACGCACTTTCCTAAACTCTCAAATCATGAGGTTAAAGAGCGAGTTAAGGCGATTATGGCGCGTGTAGGGTTACTACCTAATGTGATTAACCGTTATCCCCATGAGTTCTCTGGGGGGCAATGTCAACGAATTGGTATTGCGCGAGCCCTTATTTTGGAGCCTAAAATTATTATCTGTGATGAACCGGTCTCCGCGCTTGATGTATCGATTCAAGCCCAAGTGATCAATTTATTGAAGTCGTTGCAGAAAGAGATGGGCTTATCACTTGTATTTATTGCCCATGATTTGGCCGTGGTTAAACATATCTCTGATCGAGTATTGGTCATGTATCTCGGTAATGTTGTTGAGCTGGGAACAAAGCTTGAGGTCTATCATGATACCAAGCATCCTTATACGAAAGCATTGATGCAAGCGGTGCCGCTTCCTGATCCATCAAGAGAGAAAGGGAAAACCTTAGATCTGCTAGAAGGGGATCTTCCCTCTCCTATCAATCCCCCCTCAGGTTGTGTTTTTAGAACACGCTGTAAAGAGGTGACGCCACAATGTGCCGAAGTTAAGCCAGGATTGAAAGGCGTTAGCCATCTTTCGGCCTGTCTGTTAACGGAGTAGGATTAAGAATAGAGAATAGTCGTAGAAGAGATATTTCTAGAAGAGATACTTCATTTGAGGTATCTCTTTTTTATTGCCCTAATTTGCCCTAATAAATAGTTATCGCTAAATAGTGGGAGTTTTTTGGCATTGATGATTAGTACTGATGGAGTTATAGCGCGGATAAACTCCGTCAAAAGATGTGATTGATGGTACAGTAGCGGGAAAATTATAGATTTATCCATGATTTCGCCGATTAATTGCAGAGAGAGTTATCATCATGATCCCATTATCACTCTATATCCACTTTCCATGGTGTATTCAGAAGTGTCCTTATTGCGATTTTAATTCCCATCAAAACAATAGTGCGCTCTATGAGCCCTATATGCAGACCTTAACTGCCGATCTTTTAGAAATTTTACCCTCGGTCTGGGGTAGAAGAATCCATTCGATCTTTATAGGCGGCGGGACTCCTAGCTTGATTCCCCCAGCGCTGTTAGATCAATTTTTTACAGAGCTTAGAACATTACTCAATTTTGATCCTAATATTGAGATCACAATGGAGGCAAATCCCGGCACTGTGGATGCACAATATTTCCAACAATATCGTGAAATTGGGATTAATCGCCTCTCAATAGGTGTTCAGAGCCTTAATGATCGACTTTTAGAGAAGATTGGGCGCATTCATTCAAGTGATGAAGCGATCAAGGCCTTTGAGATAGCACGTAATGCCGGATTTACCAATATTAATTGTGATCTAATGTTTGCGCTGCCAGAGCAGAGTTTAGAGGAGGCCTTAGAGGATCTATCCGGTGTATTAGCATTAGCGCCGGAACATATCTCTCACTATCAACTCACCTTAGAACCGAACACCTACTTCCATCGTTATAAGCCGCCACTTCCTCAAGAAGAGATTATTGAATCGATGCAACTTGAGAGCTACCGCTATCTTGCAGCGAAGGGGTATCAACATTATGAGGTCTCTGCTTTTGCTCAACCCGGACATCAGAGTCAACATAATCGAAATTATTGGGAGTTTGGGGACTATATCGGAATTGGCGCCGGTGCTCATGGTAAGATTACAATGATGAATGAAGAGAAGATCTACCGAACGCAGATTGAAAAGCATCCTCGCACCTATCTGGAAAAGAGTGCCGGTGAACGTTTAACGCGGCATGAGATCGCATCAGAAGATCTCCCTTTTGAATTTTTCCTCAATATATTGCGCCTAAAGTCGGGGGTGCCGAGTTCTTATTGGCAGGAGCGAACCTTTCTTCCAGAGAAAAGGATTGCCAGCTTTTTAGAAGAGAATCGAAAAGAAGGTCTATTAGAACCCCTCAATGATCAGATTGCCCCAACGGAAAGAGGGCTACTCTTTGTCAATAAGATGTTAGAGCAATTACTCTAAAATAACTCTAAAATTATTCTAAAACTACTTTAAAGCTATTCTAAAGTTACTCTAGAGTCTCTTTAATTGAGTAAGAAAATGGCAAGGCTTATGGGGAATCTGATAAGGAGATTTTACAGTATTTCTTGTGTGATGTGCTTGAATTTTCATCACAAGCGCCCATATTGAATAACTAAGATAGTTTCCGATAAATGGATAACAAGGAGCATTCAATGAAGTTAGGAAAACGCTATTTACAGCAGGCTGGACTCTTTTTTGTGGCAATCGCAATGCTGATTGTTCAACAAGCTCTAGCTCAGTTGCCTGATTGGAGTGAACTGTTTGAAAAGAATAAAGCAGCTGTCGTTAGTATTACAACAGAGGGGACAGAGACAATCACAGGTTGGTCTCCTTTTGAGGGATTCTCATTTGGTGGCCCATCCCCCTTTGGAGAGATGGATCCTTTTAGCTTCTTTTTTGGAGATAAACCACAAAAAGAGCAGGAGCGAATTGTCCGAGGGGCAGGTTCAGGATTTGTTATTGATGAAGAGGGCTATGTGATCACAAATGCGCATGTGGTTGCCGATGCGGATAAGATTAAAGTTCACTTAGCAGATCGTCGTGAGCTTCCAGCAGAATTAGTTGGGTTAGATGAAAAGACTGACGTGGCCGTTTTAAAGATCGATGCGGATCAATTACCCGTTGTAAAAATTGCCAATGTTGAAGATCTTAAGGTAGGGCAGTGGGTCATGGCGGTAGGTTCCCCATTTGGTCTCGACTATACAGCGACTCAAGGGATTATCAGTTCATTAGGTCGTAATCTTCCTAACGATAACTTCACCCCTTTTATCCAAACAGATGCCGCTATCAATCCGGGTAACTCTGGTGGACCACTCTTTAATACAAAAGGGGAAGTGATTGGTATTAACTCACAGATCTATACGAGTACCGGAAGTTATGCGGGTGTCAGCTTTGCTATCCCGATCGATTTAGCGATGCATATTGTTCAACAACTTCGTGAAGATGGTAAAGTTTCACGCGGATGGTTAGGAGTGCAGATCCAAGAAGTAACCGCAACACTTGCAGAGACTTTTGATCTAGATAAACCGAAAGGTGCATTGATCGCAAGTATTGTGCCGGAGAGCCCCGCAGATAAATCGAAGTTAAAAGTGGGGGACATCATCTTAAAATTTGGTGATCAAGAGGTGGTCTCTTCAAGTCAACTTCCTATTTTAGTGAGCCGAATTAAAGCAGATGAAGTGGTTGAAGTTGAAGTTCTTCGAGATGGTCAGCGAGAGACGATTGAAGTTACGATCGAAGCGTTAGATGATGAAGGGCGAAAAATTGCCGGTAGTCAAAGTGCCTCTAAAAATGTTTTAGGGGTTACTGTGGAAGAGAGTAAACAGAACGCTCCTGTAAAAGGTGTTGTGATTACAGCTGTCGCAAAAGGTATTGCTAAAAATGCAGGGTTGATTCCAGGAGATGTGATTACACAGGTTAATGGCTTAGAAGTTTCAGATATTAAGAGTTTTGATACTGCTTTAAAAGCAACTGAGAAGGATCAGATCTTAAGAATCCTCATTAATCGCCAGGGAACACCTTACTTTGTTGCGGTTAAAAAGGAGAAATAGTGGGAGAAATCAGATTATTCAATGAATAATCGATCAATACTCCAATCAACACTCCAATTAATATTCCTTCAAGCGAAGGAAGAGAGCCTAGAGAGATCTAGGCTCTTCTATTTTATGGAGAATGATGTGGGATGTGCTAGATACTACTTTTTCTGTGGTATCTATTGGGTATTGCTATAATAGAGAGGCAGAGTTAACGCTCTGTTAGGTTGCAGATCAGATATGAGTTATAGAAGTGACAACCGCTATAGAATCTATTGAAAAATGAAGGATAAAGAGATGAAGAAGATTTTAACAATCGCAGGATCTGACTCTAGTGGAGGAGCCGGAATACAAGCAGATTTAAGAACATTTGCTAAACATAATCTTTATGGGTTTTGCGCGTTAACGGTAATTGTTACGATGGATCCTAAGGCCAATTGGTCACATGGTGTCTATCCGATCGAAGTTAAGACTATTGAAGCGCAGCTCAATACTGCTATCGATGGTGTTGGAGTTGATGCCATTAAGTTAGGGATGTTGCCAACGCCAGAAATTATCTCTTTAGTTTCACAAAAACTTCACTCTTTATCGAGAGAGATTCCTATTGTCGTAGATCCTGTTATGGTTTGTAAGGGCGATGAGCCTCTCTTTCCAGAACATGCAAAAGCGATTCGTGAATCACTCGTCTCTTTTGCAACAGTAGTGACGCCAAATTTATTTGAGGCTGCGCAACTTGCCGGCATGAGTAAGATCACCTCTTATGAAGAGGCTGTTACTGCTGCGAAAAAGATTATGACCTTGGGCTGTAAAGCTGTTGTGATTACAAATGTCGGTAGCCTTATGGCACCTAAAACATCAGGAGATCTCTACTATGATGGGGAAGAGCTTCTCTTAATTGAAGGGGCATTTATCGATACTCACCATACACATGGATTAGGATGTACCTTCGCTGCGCATGTTGCTGCAAATCTCTGTAAGGGTTACTCCAAACGAGAAGCGACAGTATTGGCGAAAGAAGCTATTCGTGCCGGCATTAAGCGACATTTTGCGCTCAATAGTTATGTGGGAACACTCAACTTTGAAGAGAGTTTTAACGCCATCGAAGAGAAGTAGCAGAAAATAGTTCCCGCTTTGATATCTCTATTATTGAGACTGTAGATGGTTCATAAGCGATTTTAAGAGACAAGCTAATTTAATTTGTTAAAGTGAGCTTGTCTCTTTTTTGTGGGATTTTCTGTTTGGTTTTGACTAAACGCTTATACTAAGCGATTTTTATCGTTTTCGATCATCATTGATTGATAATCAATAGATTACATATTTATCAAACTCTCTTGAAGACAATGTTTAAGTTGCTGTTGATGGGTGACAAGATGAAACACTCGAAAAATTTTCAAAGATTTTTCAAAAAAAGAGTTGCAAATAAAATCAAAAGGGGTAAGATACATCACCTCAGGCGACACAGCCCTTTTGAAAACAGCAAAAAGCAACGAAATAAGCAGTATAAATAAGTAGTGTTTTTTTGAAGTCTTTGAATGTTTTTAAATAAAGTTGTTAAACG
>NZ_QEWW01000015.1 GCF_003121895.1 Ignatzschineria cameli | reverse complement strand
GTCGGCTCCCGCCTTTCAATGCACCTTCTTAAGTATTGATGATTGAAACAAAATGAGCCGATGAGATGCCGGATCTTACTATCGCGTTCTTCCAGAAATTGCGTGCCGGCAAGAGGTGATCTCTGCATCACCTATTTATTCGTACTTTAAGTTCTTATTGAAGAGGGCAGTAACTAGAGGTTATTCTCTCGATCTTCCATAAACTGCGCGCCGGCAGAGGGTAATCAAATTATCGGCATTATGGATCGGTTGAGAAAGATTCATTCTCGGCATCATCGATGCCGACTTGCGGGCATGCAGTTGTAATAAGATTGCAATGGTCGCTCCCGCCTTTCAATGAATCTTCTTAAGTATTGATGATTGAAACAAAATGAGCTGAAGAGCTGCCGGATCTTACTATCGCGTTCTTCCATAAACTGCGCGCCGGCAAGGGGTATAATATAACTCCATTGCCGGCGCTTCTTCTATTCGATTTTTTGCTCTCTTGCGAGGAGTTGTCGCAATGAGGTATTAGGCAATACATTTTTGTGGAGGATCTTATAGACCTGCTGAGCGATGGGGAGATCGATCCCCATGGTTTCGCCCAATTGGTAGATATTCTTCACTATATTAGCGCCCTCTACCACTTGCCCAATCTCTTGGAAGGCATCAACTGCTTTGGTGCCTTGCCCTAAAAGTAGGCCAAATCGGCGATTTCGGGATTGATTGTCAGTAGCTGTTAGCACAAGATCACCAAGGCCGGTTAATCCCTTAAAGGTCTCAGGATTTCCACCAAGGGCAATACCAAGGCGCGTCATCTCAGCTAAACCGCGAGTAATAAGCGCAGCGCGTGCATTAGCGCCAAAACCTAAACCATCGGAGATACCGGTGGCAATGGCAATCACATTCTTATAAGCGCCGGCAATCTGTACCCCTTTAATATCGAGGTTGCCATAAACCCGCATATTGCCATGATGAAAGAGGGGAATTACCTCGGCAAGTTCTGCCTCATCTTGGCCGGCAATGGCGATTGCGGTAGGGTAGAGCTTTGCGACCTCTTTGGCAAAGCTAGGACCAGAAAGAACGGTAAAATGCCCTTCGGGAAAGGTTTGGTAAAAGGTATCACTTAAAAAACCATTATTATCGTGATCGAGCCCTTTTGTCGCAGAGATTACCGGCGGTAGCTTCGGTAGATTAAGCGCTTTGAGCTTTGCTACAATCTCTCCAAATGCGGTGGAGGGAACGGCGATTAAAATTTCAGTGGCACCTGTAAGCGCTTCTGCAAAATCTTCAAAGAGGGTGATCGATTCAGGAAAGGGAATCTCCGGTAAAAATCGCTCATTGAGGCGAAGTTGTTGCATCTCGGCAACATGCTCCCGATTATGGCTCCATAATCTTACGGGGAATTTATTAGCAACATGGATGGCAAGTGCGGTTCCCCAAGAGCCGGCACCTATTACGGCAATCTCTCTACGCATTCAATCTCTCCTATTCTCTCAATACGGTTGTTGATCTCACAGTGATGATCTACTCAAAACTCAGTTATTCTCTGATTCCAGATATTGAAATTATTAAAATTGTGCAACATGTGAAACCGAATGATTGTTCTCTCATCATTGACTTGTCTGTTTTTAGATGAAAGAGGCTGTAAAAATTATAACATAGTGCGCTCACCGCTTGCGGGGAAAGGTCAAAGTGGGGAGGAATGGTGCAGAAGATGAGATAGAAAAAGGGGAAGAATCATCAAATAGAAATAGCCTTGATTCATTCAACCATGCTATTTTTTACAAACAAAAAAAACCCCACTCAAAAGAGTGGGGCTTCTATCAGACTACACGGTCTTCTATTAAAGCTTGATTGCTCAAGCGTTTAATTAGAAGTCGTGACGCATACCGATTGATACTACGTTGTCTTTTTTCTTGTCTGAGCCTTTTGCTGCAAATTTAGTCTCTTCTGCACCATACTCAACCCATGCACGTGTACGTGTAGAGAGTTTTTGCTCAAAACCAACTGCCCATGATTTAACTTTATCTTTTTCGCCGTTATATTTTACTTGGTTTTGGCCATATGCTGCGCGAACAGTGCTGAAGTAGTTAGGACCAAATGAGAAGCTTGCACCTAAATCCCAACCTTTTGATTTAGTTTTATCAGCTTTGTTTGCATCAGCAAGTTTATTATCTTTGTAGTTACCATCTGCATATGATGCTGATACTGCAAATGCATCTTGACTATAACCAAGCATTAAACCCCAAGCTTTAGATTTGTTGTTATCTCTAGATACTTTGCCTTGGATATAACCTGCTTTAGCAAGGATCGTACCATTTGCACCTAAATCATATGCATATTTCGCATTGATGGTCCAGAGATCAATATTTTTGCTGTTGCTTTTACCATCAAGATAGTAAGAATCATCCATCATGATTGCTGCATTCGCTTGGAAGCCTGCGAAATCAGGAGTAGTATAAGCAATCACTTTACCAACACGGGCAAAAGATGCTTTTTGAGCTTCTACTTTACCATTTTCATCAAATGCATGAGCATAGTTACCATCTTTATCAGCTTTAACTACTTTTGCTCCAGTTAAAGTTGTTGTCATTGCACGTTGTGCTGCTGAAGAGATCACGTTATCGCCATTGAAGCCATCAGTAACGGAGTCATCAACGATCGTTACTTTGAATGGGTTGTCTTGACGACCAGCAGTTACTGTACCCCAATCTCCGGTTAAACCGAGGATTGCTTTACGAGTTTTCCAACCTTTTGATTCGTCTTGAGTCATACCGTCAAAGCCCCACTCAAGGTTATAGATAACCGCGTTGTTGTTACCTAAATCTTCTGAGCCTTTAAGGCCGATACGTGAACCTGCATCATTGAGGTTTGACACGCGATTGCTTGTCAAGCGATCGATACGTTTAAAAGTACCCTCACCTTTATCTTTCATTTTTTCTACTTTTTTGCTCTCGTAGTCGTAACGGATAGAACCGTAGAGAACAGTTTCAGCTTGCGCTGCGCCTAATGTTAAAACAGAAGCGACTGCTACTGCGAAAATACTTTTCTTCATCATAATCAATTATCCTTTCTGAAAGTGCCAATCGTTGGCAACGCTCATCTATATTTAAGTTCGAAATGAATCACTCCGGCGAAGTGTCCATTGCTGATAACAATAATAGCGGGAATGTATCCTAAGCGCAACAGCTTTTCCGTAATATTTGTATTTTTGATAAAGAATCAGCATAAAATAGTGATTTAAGTTACCCTTCAGGATAAAAAAACAACAACTATTTTATAGCCATTCATCTTTTTAGCAACAAAAAGAGACCCCACTTTTGCAAGTAGGGCCTCTCTCTTTACGATTGTCTAAATTCTAATGGTTCTTGCTGTGCAAGGCTCAATTAGAAGTCGTGACGCATACCGATTGATACTACGTTATCTTTTTTCTTGGAAGCATCGGTTTCGTGGTATTTAGTTTCGTTTGCACCATACTCAACCCATGCACGTGTACGTGTAGAGAGTTTTTGCTCGAAACCAACTGCCCATGATTTCACTTTATCTTTATTAGCACCTTGTTTTAATTCGCTTTGACCATAAGCTGCACGAACTGTGCTGAAGTAGTTAGGACCAAATGAATAGCTCGCCCCTAAATCCCAACCTTTTGATTTCTCTTTGTTGCCATTTTCAATCTTGTGATTACCATCTGCATAAGAAGCTGTTACACGGAATTCATCTGAAACATAACCTAAGAAGAGACCCCAGATTTTTGAAGAGTAACGACCATTAAAGTTATGAGCTACATCATCAATGTAACCGCCAGCTACTTTACCTTGAATATAACCAACTTTTGCAAGGATTTGGCCATCAGCGGTTACATCATATGCATATTTTGCGTTTACTGTCCAAAGGTCCGCATTTTTACGGTTGTTAGTTGGGTAGAGATCTGAGTCCATCATTACCGCTGCATTTGCTTGGAAGCCTTCAAAGTTTGGCGTTGTGTAAGCAATTACTTTACCCACACGTGAGAATTTCGCTTCGTAATTGTTTGTTTTTGCAGGAGCATCAGCTTGTAGTGCTGTTGTCATTGCACGTTGTGTTGCTGCAGAGATCACGTTACCGCCATTGAACTCATCAGCTACAGAGTCATCAACGATGGTGACTTTGAATGGGTTGTCTTGACGACCCGCAGTTACCGTACCCCAATCACCCGTTAAACCGAGGATTGCTTTACGAGTTTTCCAGCCTTTTGATTCGTCTTGAGTCATGCCGTCAAAGCCCCACTCAAGGTTATAGATAACTGCGTTATTGTTACCTAAATCTTCTGAACCTTTAAGTCCGATACGTGAACCAGCGTCGTTGAGGTTAGAAAGGCGTTTTCCAGTAAACTTTTTAATTTTTTCAGGAACACTATCATCTTTTTTGTAGTGATCACCAATTTTTTTGCTCTCGTAATCGTAACGGATAGAACCGTAGAGAACTGTTTCAGCTTGTGCTGCACCTAATGTTAAAACAGAAGCGACTGCTACTGCGAAAATACTTTTCTTCATCATAATATATACTCCAGTGGAATTGGGTGGCCGAACCACTTTTACAATAAATGGATTAAAACTTAAGTGACTTGTGTCACGCTATGATTCGTATTCTAACGGGGTATTATCATTTGCGCAACTATTTTTTGGTAATAATGATAATTTAATTTCGGTTGTTGTTTTTTTGCAACATGGGTGGATGCCATTTTTAATAGCGATTTCTGCTATAATTTATTGATTTTCATGAAATTGTTGCGCAAAAAAATTAAAATTTGTTTTGATAGCTAATAGTAATGTTAAAAAACGTTTTCTATTTTTTTGAAAAAAAGACTCTTTTATCAATTAAAAATCATTTTGTTAAAGGAGATTTGTTCTAATAGAGTACCCTGTTTTCAATTTAAAGTGCGTATTAGGGGTTTAGTTGTGATGAGTTAACACTCTTGTTTGTTGTATTTTTAATACAAGTAGTAATGCCCTATGGGTTAAATCGATTGACTGATATTGTTGCTCAGCAATTATAGTGAGTAATTAGATAAAGAATAGAGAATAGAGAATAGAGAATAGAGAATAGAAGAATAGAGAATAGAAGAATAGGGAGTAATTAAAAAAGACCTACTACAAGTTATGATTGCAGCAGGTCTATGCTAAGAATGATCTAAAGCGCGGGGACAGATCAATCAATCGCTATTATTTAAATAGCGATTATTTCTATTCATCAGCTTAAAAGAGAAGTTTTGCTACTTCAGTAAAGTGTTCTACAAAGTGGAGCTTTAATCCCTCTTTAAGATACTCCGGCAATTCATCGGCATCTTTCTGATTTGCTTTTGGGAAGATGATCTCTTTAATCCCCACTCGTTTTGCTGCGATCAACTTCTCTTTGACACCACCGATCGGTAACACTTGTCCGATTAGGGTGAGTTCCCCCGTCATGGCGATATTTTTCGGTGCCTGATTGAGCGCTAGAGACATTAAGCAGGAGGCAAGAGTAATACCGGCACTTGGGCCATCTTTTGGGATCGCCCCTTCCGGCGCATGGATATGGATAAAGGCTTTTTCAAAGAAGCTCTCTTGTAATCCAAGCTTTGCCGCATTAGCCATAATATAACTATAAGCAATATTGGCCGATTCTTGCATCACTTCCCCAAGTTGCCCCGTTAATTTAATACCGCGCTGCAATTCATGGATCTTCACTGCCTCTACCGGCAAGGTGACGCCACCGAGCGATGTCCAGGCAAGTCCTGTTACAACGCCCACATTCTGCACCGGTTTTTCCCGATTAAAGCGGGGATTGCCGAGGAAGGGAATAATCTCATTAACGCCCACGGTAAAGGATTCGAGATTCTCCGTCTCAAACTTCACCGCGGCTTTTCGCACGATTTTTGCCAATTGCTTCTCAAGCTGCCTAACGCCTGCTTCTCGTGCATAATCATCGATAATACGATCCACCGCTGCCGGCGTAATGCGGAGCTCTTTTTTATCAAACCCAGCTTTCTCTAACTGTCTTGGCCAGAGATATTGGCGCGCGATCTTACTCTTCTCCTCTAAGATATAGCCCGAGAGGCGAATTACATCCATGCGGTCTAAGAGTGCCGGCGGAATAGAGTCGAGCGTATTGGCAGTACAGATAAAGAGAACATTTGAGAGATCGTACCGTACATCGAGATAGTGATCTAAAAAGTCGCTATTTTGTGCCGGATCGAGCACCTCAAGCAGGGCAGAGCCGGGATCTCCTTGGAAGGATTGCCCCATCTTATCGATCTCATCGAGCATAATGACCGGGTTATCCACCTTGGTCTCTTTAAGCGCTTGGATCAATTTCCCCGGCATTGCTCCAATATAGGTCCGGCGATGACCTTTAATCTCCGCTTCATCACGTGCGCCACCTAAACTAAAGCGATAAAATTGACGCCCTAAGCTATCGGCAACGGAGCGACCGATGGAGGTTTTTCCCACACCAGGCGGACCCACAAGGAGAATAATCGTTCCTTTGATCTCCCCTTTGCGCTTACCGACGGCAAGTGTCTCAATAATTCGATCTTTGACATCTTCCAATCCAAAATGATCGCGATCTAAGATCTTCCGCGCCTGTTGGAGGTTGAAGTTATCTTCACTGCGATTGCCCCAAGGTAGATCGGTAATAATATCGAGATAGTTTCGCGTCACCCCATATTCTGGAGAGCCGGTCTCTAAAATCTGTAACTTTTCAAGCTCATCATCGATGCGCTCTTGCGCCGCTTCCGGAATCACCTTATCGATCAAGCGCTCGACAAATTTATCGATATCGGCTGCTTTATCATCTTTCGCGATGCCCAGCTCCTGCTGAATCACCTTGAGCTGTTCCCGTAGGAAGTATTGGCGTTGCTGATCGGAGAGTTGATCTTCCACCTCTTCACGAATAGAGCTGTGGAGTTTTGCCACCTTAATCTCTTGCTGAATAATGGAGAGCACTTTGCGCAGGCGCGGCACTAGCGGTACTGTGGCGAGAACCTCTTGTAACTCCTCTTTTGAGCCGGAGGTCATACTCGCTGCAAAGTCAGCAAAGGGGGAAGGATCGCTACTATTAAAGCGCGTTAAAAAGTGCTTAAGCTCCTCGGAGAAGAGCGGATTGAAAGGGATCAACTCCTTCAGTGCATTGATCACCGCCATCGAATAGGCGCGCACCTCTTCTGTCTTGCTTAAGCTGCTCTCATCAAAGTATTCCACCTGCGCCACAAAGGGAATCTCTTTGGAGATCCACCGTTTAATGCGAAAGCGCTGAATACCTTGGGCAATAAATTGCACGCGACCATTCTCCCGATGGGGATGGTGGATATGTACCAATGTGCCATACTCATAGAAATTATCGGTCTTGAGTGTGGAGGGATCTTCTTGATCCGTTAAGACAAGGCCGACAACCCGCGTCCGATTATCCATAATGGAATCGAGCGTGGTTAACCACGGCTCCTCATTTAAGAGGAGAGGCGCAATCTGTGGTGGAAAGAAGGGGCGGTCATTGAGTGGAAGGATATGGATAATATTGGAAACGGTATCCCCTTCAATAATGACCTCGTTATGCCCTTTGACATCACTGTCAATCGCCGGAAGTGTCGTTTTTTTATCTTCACTCATAAGATTCCTTAATACCTTAATTCTTTTATAGCTGTTATCGCTATGGACAATGGGGGTGAAAAAGTAGATATCAACCTCCCGGCATCATTTTACTTTCTCTCTTAGCGCTTTTGATCCGCTCAGGTCGTAAGCAAAATTTCAGCCTGTGGATAACTTTGTGTATAAAGGGGAGATAACCCTGTGTAAGAGGCGTGGATAGTATTGTGATTTGGCTATTTTTGCGAATCGATGCGGGAATAATTTTGAAATATTGAGGGAAAAGTGGCATAAAGAGGGATTGATCTGAAAAAAGGAATGTTTCCCATGAAACATCCCTATGAAACGCGTTATATATAGCGTTATATATATAATGAATAACGACGCATATAACGACAGATAGAATGACGTAGAATGATATAGAACAATAGAAGCGACAAATAAGCGATAAAAGAGCGATAAGAGGCGATAGGGGCTCAATTCCCCTTAGAGTGCCAATGGATAGAATAGATGTAGGAGAGCCGTAAGATGTTAAAAGAGATTCCCGTAGATGCCGCGCATCAAAAATTTGCTGAGATTGCTAAAAATATTGTGGGAGAGAAGGCGGTCTATACCGACTTTTTCTACCGTTTTGCCTATGGGACCGATGCGAGTCTCTATCGCTATATCCCGCAGGTTGTGGTGCGAGCAGCAGATGAGGCAGCGGTGATTGCCCTAATCAAAGCGGCAAAAGAGTGCCAAGTTGCGCTCACCTTTAGAGCATCGGGAACCTCGCTCTCTGGGCAGACATCGAGCGGCTCGGTCTTAGTGATGCTCGGAAATGCCTTCACTAAGTTAGAGATTAGCGAGGGGGGCGATCGCGTTACCGTGGGGCCGATGGTCATTGGCGCGCGGGTCAATAGTGCGTTAAAGCCATATCAGCGAAAGATCGGGCCCGATCCTGCTTCGATCAATGTTGCGCGTGTCGGAGGCATCGTTGCCAATAATAGTAGTGGTATGTGTTGTGGAACCAAACATAATAGTTACCACACATTGGCCGATATCCGACTTGTTCTGAATGATGGAACCGTCCTCGATACCCGCGATCCTGAAAATATTGCTCAATTTCGCCAGAGTCATGCCAACTTTTTAGCTCATCTTTCACAACTGCGTGAGCGCATTGTGGCAAACCCGATTCTCAAAGAGAAGGTGGCCGTTAAATATCGCATTAAAAATACGACAGGTTATGGCGTCAATGCCCTAATCGATTATGAAGACCCGATCGATATCTTAAAGCATCTTATTGTCGGTTCTGAAGGGACGCTCGGCTTTGTCAGTGAAGTGGTCTATCACACGGTGCCGGAGTATGAGCATAAGGCTTCTGCTTTTGTCTATTTTACCTCTCTGCGAGAGTGTTGTGAGGCGGTGAAGGCCTTAAGAGCTGATGCGCCGGTGGAAGCGGTAGAGCTCTTCGATGGTCGAACGCTCCATCTTGTGGGGGAAGCGATTCCCGATCTGCCAGGTTTCTTCTATCGACCACTCAATAAAGATAGTGCTTGCCTTCTTATTGAGACAATGGGGGAGAGCGCGACAGAGCTAGAAGCGAAGATTGCGAAGATTGAATCGGTGCTTGCCGGTTATGATGTGGTGGAAGCTACCGGTTTTCAGACAGATCCCAAGATCACTACTCAATATTGGAATACACGAAAAGGGCTCTTTCCCATTGTTGCGAAGGGGAGAAAGAGTGGCGCGGCGATTATTCCGGAAGATGTAGTCTTCCCGATGGAGCATCTTGTTGAAGGGGTAGAGGCTTTAACCGCACTCTTTGAGAAGCATAATTTCCCCGAGGCAACCATTATGGGGCATGCCTTAGAGGGGAATCTCCACTTTATGTTAGCGCCGACAATGACCTCTAAGAAGAAGATCAAACAATTTGATGCCTTTATGGATGAGCTCGCGGAGGTGGTGGCGGTGAAATATAATGGCTCTTTGAAAGGGGAGCATGGCACCGGTCGTAATATCGCTCCTTTTGTTGAAGCTGAGTGGGGAGAGGAGATCTATCAAGTGATGCGCGATATTAAGGCGCTCTTCGATCCCGATAAGATCTTCAATCCCGATGTCATTATTACCGATAATAAGAAGCTCCATATCACCTCCTTAAAGCAGATTCCGGTAGCGGATAAGTTGATTCACGATTGTGTAGAGTGTGGTTTCTGTGAGCCGGCTTGCCCATCTGATGGACTCTCTTTAACGCCGAGACAGCGGATTGTCGCCTATCGTAATATGCAAGCCTTACCGCGTACCGGCGAGAGTGGTAAGCTCTATGCCAAGATGAATCGCGCGTTTCAATATGCCGGGATCGATACCTGTGCCGAAACGGGGATGTGTGCGCTTCGCTGTCCATTAGGGATCGATACAGGGAAATTTATCAAATCGATTCGTCCGGTGAATAGTCGTGCGCTCTTACGAATTGCCGGCAATCACTTTGCATTAGCAGAGAAGCGGATGCGTTTTACGGTCAATATGGCCCACAAAATTGGGATCGATCGTACGCATAACTTTACAAAAGCAGCTCATAAGATCTTTAAGGGAATTCCTGTTGTTCCGAAGGCGATGCCGGAGGTCTCTTCAAGCTTACCGACATTGCCGGTGCCAAGTAAAATTGAGAATTCTGTGGTCTACTTCACCACCTGTGTGAATCGTAATATGCAGGAGCTCAAGCGTGAGAAGGGGAGCGCAGCGGAGAATACTTTCGATCATGTGATCAGTCTGCTTCATAAAGCGGGCTTTACCCCCTTCTTCCCCGATAAGATCTCCGGGATCTGTTGTGGACAACCATTTGTTTCGGCAAAAGCGCCGTTAGAGGCGGATAAGATGGCGCAGCATCTCAATGATGTGCTCTTAAAAGCTTCTCGTTATGGTGAGATTCCGATCTATGTGGATAATGCGCCGTGTGCTCTGCAGGTGCATGATCTTCAAAAACGGGGTCTGCTCGATGAGCGTTTGATTCTCTATCACTCTGTTGAGTTTCTACTCAAAGAGGTGGCGCCGAAATTAACGATGAAACCGAAGATCGACAAACTGCTGCTCCACACACCCTGTTCTGTAGCAAAAGATGGTGGCGGCGAGATGCTCTTTAAGTTAGCGCAAAAATGTGCGCGTGAAGTGGTCTCTACCAATATCGAGTGTTGTGGTTTTGGCGGTATGAAGGGCTTTACGGTGCCGGAGATCAATCAAAATAGCTTAAGTCGTCTGCCGGCGACGGTGAAGCAGGAGTATGAGATGGGTGCATCGATGAGTAAAACCTGTCAGCTCGGCTTAACAACGCATACCGGCTTACAATTTAAGAGTATCGAAGCGCTACTCGATGAGTGCGCGCTATAAGGTACACCACAATATTCTGATTTAACCCATTCCATAGAAGGAGCAACAGATGATATTAGTACAGATGAATTTCGATTTCCCCAAAGAGATGATGGGCGATGCGCTTACAGAAGGCGCAAAAACACTCGCCGAGAGTATCAATCAGGAGCCGGGATTTCTCTCTAAAATCTGGATTGAAAATAGTGATGAAGGTGAAAGTGGCGGAATCTATCTCTTTAAAGATCGCCAAAGTGCCGAGGATTATGTCGCTATGCATTGCGCAAGAGTGGAAGCGATGGGCGCGAAAAATATCAGCGTTAAATATTTCTCCGTCAATGAGCCTTTAAGTGCCATTAATCAGTTTACGGTAGCCTCTAAGTAGATTTCATCTCAATAGAGTAGAAAGAGTGAATCTTATCGATAGGATGATCGATCAGCTTCACTCTTTTTTTGTTGCCTATTTTCATTACGGACATGTACCGATAAAAAGGCTGAACGCTGCCGGATCTTACTATCGCGTTCTTCCGCAAATTACATGCCGGCAGATGGCGATCTTCCATCGCCAAAAATTGTTACCTTAACGATTAATGATTTTGAAACAAAAGAAGTTAGTGCATTGCCGGACCTCACTATCATGTTCTGCCAAAGATTGCGCGCCGGCAAGAGGGCATCAGAGATGCCAATTGGCGGGCATGCACCGGTAAAAAGAGCGAAATGGTCGGTTCCCGCGCTCAACAGATTCTCTTATTTATTGAAAAAATAGGGGTTGATGAGTTGCCGGAGATTACTATCGTGTTCTTCCAAAAATCGCGTGCCGGCAGGGGGTGATTCTAATCATCGGCATTTATATTAATTAGATGATGCTAACCTGCAGGCATGTACCGGCAAAAAGAGCGAAATGGTCGGTTCCCGCGCTCAACAGATTCTCTTATTTATTGAAAAAATAGGGGTTGATGAGTTGCCGGAGATTACCATTGCATTCTTCCACAATTTGCGTGCCGGCAGGGGGTGATTCTAATCATCGGCATTTATGTTAATTAGATGATGCCGATCTGCGGGCATGTACCGGCAAAAAGAGCGAAATAGTTGGCTCCCGCCGTTCAACAAACTCTCTTATGTTCGACTATCTATTTCTCACCTAATCAGCATGCTTAATAAGGAAATATTATGGGAATATTATCACCATGATTAATGGCTTCTTATTTTAAAAGTGAACAATTTAATTGTCTTACTAGATCAAAAAATCATTAAATTTTTTAAGGTTTATTAAAATTCATTTCAGAATCAAGATACAAAAATTATTTTTGTCGAATATTTGTCGACAAGTGTAAAAATCGGGAATTTGAGAGATTACACTTAATGATTAATAAGATATTAATGAAAATTTAATAGAATGTTATCGATTGTAAGGCAAAATGAATTAAAGATAATTATTTTAAAATAATGTGAGATGTTATAAAGTGAAAGAGTACGCTGATGCTCTTAAGCCAAAAGCCTAGGAGTTGTGAGTTGTACATTTTGATACTTAACAAGTACTCAACAACTTTTATAAGGAGTGACATTATGGGCTCAATTGGAAGTATGACTAAACCCGAATTAGGTTTCCTCGCAGCAGCAGTGCAATATCCGGTGCCGATCGTTAATAGCCGTGCAGATATCGATAAACAGATCGAAAATATCGTTCGGATTATTCACCATACCAAGGCGGGGTATCCTGGGTTAGAGCTGATTATCTTTCCTGAATATAGTACGCAAGGACTCAATACGGAGAAGTGGTTAACGGAGGAATTCCTCCTCGATGTTCCCGGAAAAGAGACCGATATCTTTGCTCAAGCTTGTAAAGAGGCAGGGGTTTATGGTGTCTTCTCTATTATTGAACGTAATCCCGATCCGACAAAAAATCCTTACGATACAGCGATCATTATCAATCCAGAGGGTGAGATCTGTCTTAAATATCGTAAGCTCTTCCCATGGACGCCGATCGAGCCCTGGTCACCGGGGAACTTAGGAATGCCGGTCTGTGATGGTCCCGGAGGAAGTAAGCTTGCGGTCTGTATCTGCCATGATGGTATGATTCCAGAAGTGGCGCGTGAAGCGGCGTATAAAGGGGCGAATGTCTATATTCGTATCTCCGGTTATAGTACGCAGGTGCAGGATCAGTGGATCTTAACTAACCGCTCAAATGCATGGCATAACTTGATGTATACCATCTCTGTTAACTGTGCGGGTTATGATGGAACTTTCTACTACTTTGGAGAAGGGCAGATCTGTAACTTTGATGGAACCGTATTGCAGCAGGGAACTCGCTCTCCAGGAGAGATCGTTACCGGGGAGATCTACCCGATCCTTGCCGATGGGGCGCGTCGTACTTGGGGCTTAGAGAATAATATCTACAACCTCGGAAGTCGTGCTTATGTGGGCGATCCCGGCGGAGATCCAGAGACAGAACTCACCTATATTCATGATCTCGCCAATGGTAAATATAAGTTGCCATGGGATGATGATATCAAGATTAAAGATGGTTCAATCTACGGTTACTCCGAAAAAGGGAAGAAGCATTGGGAGGAGTAATCTCATAATGTCTTCATCGATGTCGCTCTTTTTTAAGATGACGTTATGAAATTCGATCTCGATAGATCTCGATTAAATCTGAATTAAACATCATTTAAAGAGTATTTAAAGATTGATAAAGAGAGATTAAATCTTATTGATTAAACTTCGATGAAGATAGAATCTAAAACTTTAAAATAGAGGCTGAGTCCGATAGGATTCAGCCTTTTACTATTGTTTGATTGAAAATAGAGGCTGATGAGTTGCCGGATCTTACTATCGCGTTCTTCCACAAACTGCGCGCCGGCAATGGGGCATCAAAGATGCCGATCTGCGGGCATGCAGTGGTAAAAAGAGCGAAATGGTTGGATCCCGCACCTCCATAAATTTTCTTAAGAATTATTGATTGATACAAAAAAAGCTGAACGGGCCGGATCTTACTATCGTGTTCTTCCGCAAATCCCACGCCGGCAGATGGTGATCTTAATCGCCGGCAATTATATTTCAAAGAGTGATGATTTTACCGGCATCAGAGATGCCAACCTGCGGGCATGCACTGGTGAAAAGAGCGAGATGGTCGGCTCCCGCCGCTCAACAGATTCTCTTATTTGTTGAAAAAACAGGGGTTGATGAGTTGCCGGGGATTACTATCGTGTTCTTCCAAAAATCGCGTGCCGGCAGATGACGATTCTAATCGCCGGTATTTATGCTAATCAGAGATGCCAACCTGCGGGCATGCACTGGTGAAAAGAGCGAGATGGTCGGCTCCCGCCGCTCAACAGATTCTCTTATTTGTTGAAAAAACAGGGGTTGATGAGTTGCCGGGGATTACTATTGCATTCTTCCACAATTTGCATGCCGGCAAGAGGCCTTCTTATCTTATAGTTATTCAAAGCTCAGCTTTGGGCTTTTTGCTAAACCCCAATGATAGCCATTGGGATCTACAATAATGGCAAAGCGATCTCCCCATGCAGAATCATACGGCTCCGTAATTCCTACTCCGCCAGCGGCAATTGCATTGTAAAATGTCTGGTCGACATCATCAACATAGAGATAGAAGTAACTTGTTAACTGTTGCGGGGGAATAAAATCGATCGGCGCGCGAGTATCGGAACCGCGCACATCTGCTGGAACAAACATTAAGATCAGCTCACCTAAATAATTCATCTCCACGTGCTGACTCTCGGCACCTGGTTTATCTTCAAAGCGTAACTCAAAGCCGAAAGCATCCTGATAGAAGCGTTTGCTCTCTACCACATCAACGACTGTTAAGTGAGGAACTAATAAGCGGGAAGCGAGCCAAGGCGTACCACTTTTTGTTGCTTCGAGCTGTTGCACCTGTTGACTCTCATTTGAGTGATCGAATATGACTGCCTTCTCCTCCGCCACGGCGACGGTACCTCCCATTGTAAATAGTAATGATAATGTGACTGCCGGCAACAATGCTTTATATCGCTGTTGATATTTTTTAGTATGAGAATATCTCATAACTTCTCCTTGTGGGATCTACCATAGGTAGCTTTTATAGTTTTTATAATTATTATTTGAATACGCTTTTAATTGAATATTCTAAGATAGAGATAGCATGAACTTTTCTTAATCTGCAAATGATGAAGAGTAGATCGCGTAATAAAGAGGCACGATTATCTTTTGATAGAACCTGATGTTTTTATCAAAACATCGATTGTAGCTACTATTGGGTAGAGATAATAAAAAAACTCCCAGCTCGATAAAAGTCTGGGAGTTATTGAGGTTTTATTCTAATTTTTTAATTCGTTTTGTTTTATATCACAAACTTTTTAGACTAAAACCTTATTTTGTTTTGTTAGTTAAATCTTTTTTAGATTATTCTTGCTCGACATTAAGCGAGGGATCTCTGTAATCAGGATTTAACTTTTGTCGTTAAAATAACGATTACTTCTTCTTCGCCGCGATCACTTCGATCTCGATTAACCACTCAGGGAATGCTAAGCCTTTAACTTCAAATGCAGAGCGAGCAGGAAGTTTTGTTTCTGCGCCTTCACCGAAGAATTGTGCATAGCCTTTCATAAAGCCTGCAAAATCCATCTTACCAAGATCAGGATCTGCCACTAAGTAGACTTGCATTTTAACAATGTCACCCATCGTTAAACCTTGCTCTTCTAAGGTCTTCTTGATGGAGTTAAGAATGCCGACAGTCTGCTCTTCTGTTGTGCGTGCAAAGGTCCCATCTTCCAATTTTGGAGGAACTGCACCGCTAAGATAGTAAGTTGTTACATCGCTTGGAACTTCAACAACTGTTGAGATTGGGAACCCACCTGGAGCGGGAGTTCTTACGATATCGTCTGCCATTGCGCCACCCATTGTAATACCTGCTGCGAGCAGGATAGCTGTTAATTTTTTCATTCCTATATCCTTTTTTATCGATGTTATTCACTGTCGACCTCTCTATTAGAAGTCAATCGATCCGACCACCTCTTTCAAGCAATCTTGAGTGATAACGATTAAGGGTACCTTTCGATTGTTACATTTTTCCTGTGAAAGTTGCAACGATCTCTCCTCTTATGAGTATGTAAAAAGAGAGATTAATCGATCGGCAAGAGCGGTGCATTATAGGGGTAAATGGTGGAGAGTAAAAGCAAATCTTCAAAAAGCGTATAGATTTTTAGCACTCAAATTCTCTCGATAAAGCGTGAGGCTTTAAGGAGCTATTTTCTCCTAAAGAGGATTTTAGCATCACTGACGCTATTTGCTTTTAACAAAAATACACGTTATAACTGTCAGGGTCTGCATCAGAAAAGATGCCGGCGATTTCGCTAGGGGTGCCCAATGAAGTTGGGCTGAGATTAGCATGAATTATGCTTAAACCCTCAGGACCTGATCTGGCTAGTACCAGCGTAGGGAAGTAAACAATCTATAGTAGATGTATAGCGTTAGAGATAGGCAAAAGATTGTGGGATCGATCTGCTTGTTGCTAAAAATAGGTATCTACTGTGTCGATTAGGCCTGAGTTTTTCGCGATAGAATCGTTGAAGCTCAGGTTTTTTTGTACCAATTTACGCCTATGCCAGAATCTCGTCTTTTATTTTTTAGGATAATAAAGGAGAGGTTTTTTATGCCACAACAATCAATCACGTTAATGAAGCAGTTTCCCAAGAGTCGCAAAGTCTATGTCGAAGGAAGTCGACCCGATATCTTAGTCCCATTTCGTGAGATTGAATTGAGCGATACACTCGGCCCAAAAGGGGAAGTGATCGAGAAGAACGCACCATTTCGCGTCTACGATACCAGCGGTCCTTATACCGATGAAAATTATCAAGTGGATCTCACCCAAGGGCTTCCGGCATTAAAACGGAATTGGGTGATGGAGCGCGGTGATGTAGAGGAGTATGAAGGACGTATTAAAAATGCTCGAGATGATGGTTATAAACGGGAAGATGATCCTCGCGTTAATGAAGGTGTCTTCCCCGGATTGAAGCGAAAGCCGCTCCGTGCAAAACCGGGCATGAATGTGACACAGATGCACTATGCGCGTAAAGGGATTATCACCCCAGAGATGGAGTTTATCGCTATTCGTGAAGGAATGACGCCGGAGTTTGTTCGTGATGAAGTTGCCGCAGGGCGGGCGATTATCCCTTCTAATATTAACCATCCTGAAGCAGAACCGATGATTATCGGGAAAAATTTCCACGTTAAAATCAATGCTAATATCGGTAACTCCGCAATCACCTCCAATATTGAAGAGGAAGTGGAGAAGATGACTTGGGCAACCCGTTGGGGAGCTGATAACGTGATGGACCTCTCAACAGGTAAAGATATTCATAAAACCCGTGAGTGGATTATTCGCAACTCCGCAGTGCCGATCGGAACGGTACCAATTTATCAAGCGCTCGAAAAGGTCAATGGGATTGCTGAAGATCTCAACTGGGAAGTTTTCCGCGATACGCTGATTGAGCAAGCAGAGCAAGGGGTTGACTACTTCACAATTCATGCCGGCGTTCTTCTTCGTTATATCCCGATGACGGCCAATCGTGTTACCGGCATCGTCTCTCGTGGTGGATCGATCATGGCGCAATGGTGTTTAGCGCACCATAAAGAGAACTTTATCTATGAGAACTTTGAAGAGATCTGCGAAATTATGAAGCAGTATGATATCTCTTTCTCTCTCGGTGATGGTCTTCGCCCAGGTTCGATTGCCGATGCCAATGATGAAGCGCAATTTGCAGAGCTTAAGACGCTCGGTGAATTAACAGAGATCGCTTGGAAGCATGATGTGCAGACGATGATCGAAGGTCCAGGACATGTGCCGATGAATAAGATCAAAGAGAATATGGAGATGCAGGAGAAGTATTGTCACGATGCGCCTTTCTATACGCTTGGTCCATTGACGACCGATATCGCGCCGGGATATGACCACATCACCTCCGCAATTGGTGCCGCACAGATCGCTTGGTATGGAACGGCAATGCTCTGCTATGTCACACCAAAAGAGCACTTAGGCTTACCTAATCGTGAAGATGTTCGCGCTGGAGTGATCACCTATAAATTAGCAGCACACGCCGCAGATTTAGCAAAAGGGCATCCTAATGCACAAAAACGTGATGATGCACTCTCTAAAGCACGCTTTGAATTCCGCTGGGAAGATCAATTCAACCTCGGTCTCGATCCTGAGCTTGCGCGTGAATATCATGATGAGACCCTCCCACAAGAGGCGGCAAAAGTTGCACACTTCTGCTCAATGTGTGGCCCTAAATTCTGCTCAATGCGTATCTCCCAAGATATTCGCCGAGAAGCTCAAGCAAAAAATCTTGCCGAAGCACCGGAAGAAGTTCGTGTTGCAATTGAAGGCATGAAGCAGAAATCGGAAGAGTTTAAAGAGCAAGGGCAGCAGATTTATAGCTAATCGACCTTTTTTAAAAACATGATAATGATTTTGACAAATCCCTTACCAAATCGGTAGGGGATTTTTTTGAAAGATATAAAAAGTGATCAATAACTCTTAAAAGTAAGCATTAAAATAAGTATCAAAATAAGTATCAAAATAGATTCATCATATTGATTGGATGGCTTAAAATAAATTTAATCATTGGCAATTATTGTCAAATATAGGGGGCAACATGAGCACAATGAATATTATTCTTCCTGAATCATTGAAGGACTTTGTTGAGAGCAAAGTGAAAGATGGTAGCTGTAGTACAAATAGTGAATATGTAAAAGCATTGATTCGAAAAGATCTTGAATGTGAAAAGTTTAGAAATATTTTATTAGAAGGTGCAAGATCACCTAGGTCGGAGCAAGCTTTAGATCAGCACTATTTTCAGAATTTACGTAATAAAGTGTTTTCTAAATAGTTTTTATGATGATTAACAGATAGATCACCAAATCAATATTAGCAGAGCAGGATATTGAAAATGCTCTGCTTTATTATACGGAAGAAGATAATAGCATTCATGTTTGGCGAATATTGCATGCACATTCTGATTTGCCAGGTTGGATGAAGCGTTAGGATTACAAGGTAGACTTCTCTTAAATAAGATCTAAAAAATAACCCTCTCGATGATGTCGTTTATTTCACATTTTCGAGAGGGTTTTTAATAGATTTTAATAGACCTTAATAAACCGCAATGGATCCGTCATTGACTGAATGAAGCTTTAGTATCTATTTTCAATATTATCAGCGGTTAATTATTGCTTATCAGTAACTGATGAGAGACTTGTCTTTTGTTTTGTGCGATTGCTTTGCAGTAACATGATTCCCCATCCGATCACAAAGCCGGCAAGCGCTGGAAGAATCCAACCCATATTGACATCAGAAAGGGGAAGGAGATGATCAAAAAATGAGGTAATGCTTAAAACGATTGAGTTTTGGCTAATGATCTCAGAGGAGGCTTTCAATCCTTCAACAACCGCAATTACAAAGGTAAAGCCGATCGTTACTTGATAGACAATCTTTTTATGATGAAAGAGCGGAGAAGCGAAGGCTAAAAAGACTAAAGTGATCGCAAGTGGATA
Source organism: Ignatzschineria cameli (assembly GCF_003121895.1). Taxonomy (GTDB): domain Bacteria; phylum Pseudomonadota; class Gammaproteobacteria; order Cardiobacteriales; family Wohlfahrtiimonadaceae; genus Ignatzschineria; species Ignatzschineria cameli. The sequence goes on along the minus strand of NZ_QEWW01000015.1, from coordinate 4,293 downwards.
GAGAAACATCAGAACAGGAATAGAGATACTGATAATTGCCGTTAATCCAACATTCGCAATCAACATACTAATCAAGCTAAAGAGATGGACAAAGGTACGATAAGCGATCTTAGGGAAGAGCTGATTAAACATCTCGGCACAAGCACAGATTAAACCGATCGCAGTTTTCAAACAGGCAACTGTAATAATAATCGCTAAAAGAATCGAACCATAAGCGCCGAAGTAGTAGGTCGAGATCTGTGCGAGCGCAATTCCACCATTTGCAGAGAGTGGATATTCATTGAGACTCATCGCGCCAATATAGGCAAGACAGCCATAGATCGCACTCATTAAGAGTAGACTCACAATTCCCGATTTAAAGGTATCTTTAGCAATATCTGTGGTATTGGTCACTCCAAAACTCTTGATCGCATTGACCACAATGATCCCAAAAGCGAGAGAAGCTAAGACATCCATCGTGTTGTAACCTTCTGTAAAGCCTTTAAAGAAGGGACTCTGCTGGTAGCTCGGTTGAACGGCAAGCGGTTCAATCTCCCCCATCGGACCGATAAAGGCGCTAATAATCAGAAAGGCTAAAAAGATCAAAAAGAGCGGATTGAGTACTTTTCCGATCCACATCATAACATTGCTCGGGTTGAGCGATAAGATCCAAGCGAGTAGAAAGAAGAGTATGGTAAAGATCAAGAGGGCAATTGTATATTGATTCTCACTCAAAAAGGGTGTTAAGCCGATCTCAAAGGAGACGGTCGCGGTACGGGGAAGCGCAAAGAAGGGGCCGATTGTGAGATAGAGAACCATGGTAAAGAAGAGCCCGTAAGCCGGTGTGACGCGACTTGCTAAATCATAAAGACCATTGCTCTTTGAAAAACCGATAGCAACCACCCCTAAAAAGGGTAAGCCAACGCCGGTGAGGATAAAGCCGATCGTTGCCATCAACGTAGAAGCACCTGCTTCTTGCCCCATATGAACCGGGAAGATTAAGTTTCCGGCACCAAAGAAGAGACCAAATAACATCGACCCGATGGTGATGTAGGAGGTTAGTGAGAGTTTGTTATTCATACGATATCTCGATTTGTTGAAACGTCCCTTTTGGGGACAAAATGAACCTGTAGGTTTTGCCTAAACGTTGATAACTTTACTAAAAAAATCGAGAGCTTGTTGAATTTTTTATAGGCTGTTAAAAATGGAATGTCGGATAAATTCTCTCCAATTAGTGTATAGTGCTCCTTTCTTTTAGATAGGTGTACACGCTTTATGTCTTTTAACTCCCTCGGTTTACGTGATGAACTTTTAACAGCAATTGGTGACGCTGGATATAGTGAGCCTACACCTATCCAACAACAAGCGATTCCGATCATCCTCAAAGGGCGTGATCTGATGGCCTGCGCGCAGACGGGAACGGGTAAAACCGCCGGGTTTACACTTCCAATTTTAGAATTAATGAGTCAAACATCCGTAACAGGTGTAGCGAAAAGTGGGCAGAATAGACAAAATAGAAGAGCTGTTCGAGCGTTGATTCTTTCTCCTACAAGGGAATTGGCGGCGCAGATCCATGAGAATCTTGTGATCTATAGCCGACACCTTAAACTTCGCTCTCTAGTGGTCTTTGGTGGAGTGAGCATCAATCCTCAAATGATGAAACTTCGTGGTGGTGTCGATATCTTAGTAGCAACGCCTGGTCGTCTTCTCGATCTAGAGCAGCAAAATGCGGTCGATCTCTCTCAAGTTGAATATCTTGTATTAGACGAAGCAGATCGTATGTTAGATATGGGCTTTATCCATGATATTCGGCGCGTGCTTGCAAAGTTGCCGGCAAAACGCCAGACATTGCTCTTCTCAGCAACCTTTTCCCCGGAGATCACTGCATTAGCTACCAAATTATTGCATCAACCTGCCACAGTGGAGATAGAAAGGGAGAAACGAGCCTCCGATCAAGTTACGCAAGAACTCTATTTTGTTGATAAGACCCGTAAGCGTGAGCTTCTCTCTCATCTTATTGAGCGCGAAAATTGGCAACAAGTATTGGTTTTCTGCCGAACAAAGCATGGGGCAAATCGTTTAACGGAGTATCTTAATGGCAAAGGGATTATTGCAGCGGCTATTCATGGAAATAAGAGTCAAGGAGCAAGAACAAAAGCATTGGCAGACTTTAAGGCGGAGCAGCTTCAGGTATTAGTTGCTACCGATATCGCCGCAAGAGGCATCGATATTGCCGAACTCCCCTTTGTTGTAAATTTTGATCTCCCCAGTGTGCCGGCAGATTATGTTCATCGTATCGGCCGTACAGGTCGGGCGGCAGCAACCGGTAAAGCAGTCTCTTTAGTATCGATCGATGAGCAGAAGCTCTTAAAAGATATTGAGCGTCTTCTGAAAAAAGAGATTCCTAAAGCAACTATTGCCGGCTTCGAACCCGATCCTTCAATTAAAGCAGAACCTATTGAGACAGGGCGTGGCGGTAGAGGGCGAGGCAATAATCGAGGAAGCAGTCGCGGTGCAGGAACCGGTCGTGGGCGCAGTCAATCATCTCGCGGTAGCAACAGCAATAATAGTGGCGAGCGCGCAGAAAAAAGTGAAAATAGCGCTCATCGACAAACTCGCAGAAAAGTTAATAGCGAGAATGCCGGTAACTCTTCAGAAAAAGCCGGAAGCAGACGAGGTGGTAGTAAATCCACCAACACTTCTCCCGCAGAGCGACCAAGACGGCGTCGTAGAGTGAAGAAGGTAGATGAGAGATAAGCCTCTCTAGAATAATGATTTAAAAAAACAGATCGGATGTTGTTCGATCTGTTTTTTATTGATCTCTCTTCAAAGGTTTATCGAACGCTCATAAAGCATGGGAAGTATTGATGAAAGAGAAAATCTATGATCGCCGGGGGATAATAAGGAGCAGTAATCCCGCACAGATCACCAGTAGTGCGCCGAACCAACCCCAAAAGCCTAATGTCTCATGCCAAATGAAGTGGGAGAGTAGGGCGCCAAATACGGCATTAAGGTAGTAAAAAGGCGCCAATATAGAGGCATCAGTTAAAGCATTAGCGCGCGTTACCCAAATTTGCCCAAGTGAACCAAAGAGTCCCATCAATAAGACAACGCCCCAAACCGCAAGTGATGAGGGAAGTGTAAATTCGGTAAAGAGCGCTAAACCTAAAGCGGAGACAATTCCGGTTAAAGAGAAGTAGAAGACAATTTCTGCTCCTTTAGCAGCGCGGCTTACTCGCTTAATCGCGACCATCGCCATCGCCACAAAGACGCCTGCAATAATAGGAAGAAGTGAGAGGACGGTAAATTGTGGTTTATCTACATCTGCTAACATCCAAACGCCAGCAAGCGCTAAGAAAAAGCTCGGTATTAAGACCCAAGTAAGGCGCTCTTTCAGCCAGATAAAAGCTAAAAGGGGAACAAATAGCGGTGTTAGTGAGCGCAACACCGTGGCATCAGAGAGGGGAAGTATCTTTAGGGAGATAAAGATTAAAATCATTCCGATCTGTCCCGATAGAGAACGAATCGCATGAAGTGGTAGACGCTTGATGGAGTTTCGTATCTCGCCGGAGTAGTAGAATGCCGGTAGCACCCAAAAGAGGGTGATAAGATTTCTAAAGAAGATAATTGTCGCCGTAGAGATATCATTGCTGAGCCATTTAATAGCGCTATCCATTAGCGCAAAAGCAATTTGTGAGATAAAGACAAAAAAGATGCCAAGTAGTAGTGGGTTGCGCATAGAGCGATTCGATTTATTGATCTAGTAAGTGGAAGGGGATATCGGGTAATGATCTCGATAGGAAATCTAATAGAGAAACTATAGCAGTCGCAAAAACTTTTCTCATACTTTCTTATCCAGAATTTATGAGAGGTCATTAGGGACTACTGATTCGATCAATATCGTCATAAGATCGTAATGGAATAGTTATCTTAAATGTCATTAATGAAGGAAAGATTCAAGATAGGAATCAAGATAAGAATCTGTTTTTACAGAAAGTAAGTCAGGATTAAGAAAGAGTTTAGATAAGGGTAGTAACCAATTTTTAAAAAAATTAAAAAACTTTCAAAAAAAGAGTTGCAAATAAAACCAAAGGGGGTAAGATACATCACCTCAGGCGACACAGCCCTTTTGAAAACAGCAAAAAGCAACGAAATAAGCAATATAAATAAGTAGTGTTTTTTTGAAATCTTTGAATGTTTTTAAATAAAGTTGTTAAACGGTTTTAGTTTTTAAGTCTCTTTTTTTAACGTTGGTTTCAAGGTTTAGTTTTAGGTTCGAAGTTGTTTAAGTTTGAATTTAAAATGCTTTAAGAA
>NZ_QEWW01000014.1 GCF_003121895.1 Ignatzschineria cameli | reverse complement strand
ATGCCCGCGATTCGGCATCTTAGATGCCTACTGCCGGCGCGTGATTTGTAAAAGTACGCGATAGTAAGATCCGGCAGCGTTCAGCCTTTTTTTATGGATGATTCTTAAGAAGATTCATGGAGCCGCGGGAGCCGACTATTTCGTTCTTTTAGCCTGTGTATGCCCGCGATTCGGCATCTTAGATGCCTACTGCCGGCGCGTGATTTGTAAAAGTACGCGATAGTAAGATCCGGCAGCGTTCAGCCTTTTTTTATGGATGATTCTTAAGAAGATTCATGGAGCCGCGGGAGCCGACTATTTCGTTCTTTTAGCCGGTGCATGCCCGCGATTCGGCATCTTAGATGCCTACTGCCGGCGCGTGATTTGTAAAAGTACGCGATAGTAAGATCCGGCAGCGTTCAGCCTTTTTTCATGGATGATTCTTAAGAAGATTCGTGGAGCCGCGGGAGCCGACTATCTCGTTCTTTTAGCCGGTGCATGCCCGGTATTTGGCATCTTAGATGCCTTCTGCCGGCGCGTGATTTGTGGAAGTACTCGATAGTGAGGACCGGCAGCGTTCAGCCTTTTTTTCATGGATGATTCTTAAGAAGATTCATGGAGCCGCGGGAGCCGACTATTTCGTTCTTTTAACTGGTGCATGCCCGCGAATTGGCGCTTTCAGCGCCGAGAAAATAATTAAACGCGCTTTAAACAGCTCTTAAACAGTAATTAAACAATATCTGCCGGTGATAAGAGTTCGCCTACTGCCGGCATGCAAATTGTTGAATCTCGCAGTAGTGATCTCCGGCAACTCATCAGCTTTTATAAAGATAAGAACTATTCTGGCAATCGAATGATTGCCTACTGCCGGCGCATGATTTGTAAAAGTACGCGATAGTAAGATCCGGCAGCGTTCAGCTTCTATCTCTGTTACAAACAAGATCGGAATCTTCTTAGAGAGAGATCCCATTTTTTACGCGAACAATATCTGCAACAATGGCAAGGGCGATCTCTGCCGGTGTTTTACTGCCGATAGGAAGGCCGATCGGTGCGTGGATTCGAGCGAGATCACGCTCTTGATAATCGGTACATTCCCGTAGACGAGCTAGACGATGAGTACTATTGCGTTTTGACCCCATTGCGCCGATATAGAATGCCGGCGTTGCTAAAGCGGCGATCATTGTAAAATCATCAATGCGGGGATCATGCGTTAGTGAAAGAATCGCCGTCTGCTCCGAAGCACCCTCATTTTCAAGATAAGTTGCCGGAAAGGTCTTCAGGAGCGTCACCTTCTCAAGAAGTGGGCTATTCTCTAATTGGCGAAGTTCCTCTTCTCGATCATCAGCAACGATCACCTTAAAGCCTAGTGTCGTGGCAAAATCGATTGTGTAGAGGGCCACGGCGGAGATGCCGGCAATAAAGATTCGATTCTCAGCCTCTAAAGGAAGTGTAATTACGCCGTCGATCTCTTCAATCTGCGAAGAAGCTTCATCAGAGTGATCTGATAATTGTGCCGACTCCCCCAATATAACTCTTTTAATTAGCTTCTCTTTGCCGGTTAATGCGCGAGACATCGCTTGTAGATAGGTTCGATTGGTAGATGTGGGCGTAAGCCGTTCAAGTAGTACATCGATCGTCCCACCACAGGGCAGTTGCCGATTAGGGCGAAAGTGATCACTCATCTCACCATAGATAATGAGCTCACTCTGCTGTTGAAACCAATTTTGCTTAATTTTGGCAAGGAGATCCTCCTCGATACAACCGCCGGAGAGAGAGCCAACATACTCCCCACGAATATTAGCGGCAAAGAGCGCCCCAGGAGCGCGCGGTGCAGAGCCATAGGTGCGAATCACCGTACCTAGCCAAACAGTCTCCCCTTGAGTAAGCCACATCTCCGACGTCTCAATGACAAGTAGATCGAGTTGTTTCATTCTCTCCTCCGTGATGATTCCTTTTTGATGATCTGTAGATGGGATCTGATGCCATGATCTTTATAGTAATCTTTATAGTGATCGTTGTAGCGATTGTTATATTATTTTCTACATTCTATAGATGCGAGATTACCTTCTCTCCCATTTATAAAATTATCTTAAAATTATCGATTCACCCGAAGATAGGGCGCTGTATACCATTGATGATCGCCCGGTTTGGTGAGTAGATCTTCCGGGGTGTCGATATCCCAAATAACGCCGGGATCGAAGACGGAGATATTTCGAGTCATCTCCGGTTTTAGCAGCTTTTGTGCGCCTAGATCGCCGGAGAGTTGTGCTAATTCTGGAAAGAGCATCGATTTAAAGCCAACAGGATGCCCCGGCATATGATCAAAGAGCGGGCGAATAATAGGATGCTCCGACTTTTCAAGATACCCTTTGAGCAGAATTAGTGTCTCTGTTAAAAGATAGGGAAGATCCGCCGGCAGGATAAAGATCCCCTCTAAGACTTTAAAAGGAGCATCATCGGCAAGCAGTAGCGCTTTGGTCGCTAAACCGATACTCTCTCCTAAACCATCACTCTCGATGGTGAGGATATGGGGATGCAATGAGCGGGCGAGCGCTGTGACTTCCGGTTCTGCATGATTGGTGATAATCGCAATCTCCTCCTCTTTAAAGGCCCCTTTAACACGATTATAGGTGATCGTAAGAAGGGCTTCTTCAAATAGCGGGGGAGATACTAGCAGTTTATGTTGATTGCTCTCTGCTTTAAAACGGCGACTTAAGCCGGCAGCCATAATGAAGATACCAATAGTCATAGATCAGATTCCTTATTGCAGAGAGGCTCTCAGCAAGATTAGAGAAGCGGTGTACCGCCATGGAGAAATAGGCGGGTGCAGCCTAGAAAATGTGCATCGATAGAATCAATATAGACGTTCGCTACGTTAGGGACAACCTTTCGGCATGCTTATATTTTCAAAATCGGAATAATCGCGATTTTATGAGTGACTTAATGAAAATATATCAATAAAAATATATTAATAAAGATATATTGATAAAGATATATTAATGAATGGTCTTAATTGATGATATCAATGGATGATATCAATGAGGGAGATGAACTCTCTGGCTCTCTGACCCTCTAACTTTCTAATTTCCTAATTTCCTAACATCCAAGCTTCCTAGCTTCCTAACTCCATGCCTCGATAGCGCAGATGATCGAGCGGATGGCGTTTGACCTCCTGCTGATTTTCTTCTACTGGAGTATTATCATCCTCCTCCTCTTCTATAACAATCTCCTCACCAAGGAGAAAGGTGGTGATTGCGACAATATCTTCCGGCTTCATCTGTGAAGTACTCTCTTTAATGATCTGTGCCATAGGGCCTGAAGCTGTGGCTTGTGGCGCTTTCCCTGTTTTGAGGTAGCACTCTAGATCCTCTTGGGTCCAGCCATTTTCCACTAATCCATCCGGCGTAATATTGGGGGCGAAGAAACCTTCAAATTCTCCTCCTTCAAGGTAGCGATCTCGATCTAACTGCCCAAAGCGACCAGCGGGGGAGTGACACATACCGCAGTGGCTAATACCATTGACAAGATATTTACCACGCTCCCACGATTCCGATGCACCTTCCGAAAGAACGGGAAGCGGCTTTTGTCGCATAAAGAAGAGGTTCCAGAGCTTGAGTAAGAGACGCTGATTATAGGGAAAGGAGATCTGATCTTCAGGAGGCGCTTCATTGATCGCCGGCAGAGTCATAAAGTAGGCGTAGAGCGCATCGCTATCGGCGCGTGTAATATGTTGAAAATAGGGGTAGGGCATCGTTGGGTAGAGATTGCGTGCGGGGGGAGCGATCCCTTCTGTTAAGGCGCGGAAGAAGTTAATCTCGGTCCAGCGACCAATACCAAAGTCAGCAGAGGGCGTTAAATTACTGCCATAGAGCTCTCCAAAAGGGCTTTTAATCGCATTACCGCCAGAGAACGCATGTATTGGATTGGATGAATGGCAGGTAGCACAACTTCCAACAATGGCAAGATAACGCCCCTTTTCAACATTGGCTCTTGAGGGTTTATAGTACTGCTTCGTCGTTGTGGGAAGTTGCTGTTGTTGCAGAGTTAAGATGATGACCAATATTCCAAAGAGTAGAATTATTGAGATTAAGATTTTAAGCCATAATCGATTATCTTTTTTCCGTTCCATGGTTGTTAGGTTCCCATTATCTTTGCATCAATACTATTAAATGCGCTTTTAAATTTTAATAAGGCTTATTGAGTTTTATTAAGCCTTATTAAGCCTTATTAAGTCTTATTAACTCTTAAAGTATTCTGTTTCTATCCTCATTTAATTTAAATCCACTATTAATACTTGCCTAATAGGGTGTTTATATTTGTTTATATTGGTTAATTTATTATAGTAACGAACTCCCTGTTTGACTAATCAATTTACAAAAAATGCTTACAATATATACTCTTTTTTGAGAGGCGATTCTCTGAGCTATGATCTCTCGCTAAAGAGGGGGGTAGAAATTGGTAAAAAATCTATTTTAAGTCTATTTCAAGTCTATTTTTACGCTATTTTTGGTCTGTTTTAGAGCCGTTTTTAATCTTCTTGTTAACTTTATTGTTAACTTCATAAATAATAATTTGATTATTAAGATAAGTTGACAATAACATAAATTTTCATTAATTCTCTTGCTTGAGATCCTACTTTCTCAACTTTTACTTAACATTTACTATTATTTATCAATTATTTACAAATAAGGAGTGAGGAAGAGGTGAGGAGGGGTTGAGCTGGGAAGAGTGAAAAAATAAATAGCGTATTGAGAATTCTTTTAGCGGGTTATTCGTTGGGGATAGTGTATAGGCGGTGTAAACTATGGAGAATTGATCGTTAGGAGTAATAGGATGAAAGAGACATTAACAGATCCATTCGGTATAGAAGAGATATTGGCCAATCCCTTGGTGATTAAATATGGGATCGGTTTGGGGATACTATTGTTCGTCCTCTTTATCTACTTTATTATTCGTTTTATTGTGCGCAAAAAGCGTTGGACCACCAATGGCATCTTAAGTCACTTTATTTTGGGCGGGATATTAGCTTTTGCTGTCTTTATTCTCTCTCAATATCTACAGATGGCGCTGGTCGATTTCCATATTAAGGTGATTACGGCGAAGATGATTGTCATTACGCAGATGATCTTAATCGGCGCGATCTTAATTCAGACGCTCTTCTTTATGGTCAATAGCTTAGAGAAATCTCAGATCGAGAAGGGCGCTGATAAAACTTCGGCAAAGATTATTACCCGCGTTTTGAAGATTGTGATCTTCCTTATTGTTCTTCTTCTCTTTGGGGAGCATTTTGGTTTGAGTCTCTCCGGCTTGATGACCTTTGGCGGTATCGGTGGGATTGCGATCGGTTTTGCGAGTAAAGATGTCTTAAGTAACTTCTTCTCCGGCGTGATGCTCTTCTTTGAGCGCCCCTTTAATATCGGTGACTGGATCAACTCCCCAGATCGTAAGATTGAAGGGGTTGTTAAAGAGATCGGCTGGCGCAGTACCAAGATTATGACCTTTGATAATCGCCCGCTCTATATTCCTAATGCGCTCTTCTCCTCCATTAGTGTTGAGAACCCTGGGCGTATGACCAACCGCCGGATCAATACGGAGATCGGATTACGATATGAGGATTCCGATAAGGTCGCCGCGGTGGTGAATGATATCCGTACGATGTTACAACAGAATCCTAAAATCGATCTGACACAGACGCTCCTAGTCTACTTTAATGATTTTGGGGATTCTTCCCTCAATATTATGATCTACTGTTTTACCAAAACGGTGAAGTGGGCAGAGTGGTTAGAGGCGCAGCAGGAGGTCTATCTAAAGATTATTGAGATCGTCCATAAAAATGGGGCTGATTTTGCCGATACTACGCAACTTCTCTATCTCGATAATAATGAGGGTGCGCTTCAGGTGCAGATAAAGGAAGATCCTGCCATTACTCCTGCAATGAATAGAGCGGCAGTGGCTGATGCTCAAATCTCCACCGCAGGAGCTTCAAAGGTCGATTCCGCTTCCTCCGCTGCTCCGGCATCAAAGGGCCCTTCAAATCCTTAAAAGTGAATCTTTTAATGTTTGCCTAACGTTTGCCTAATTTTTGTTTAACGTTATTTAACGATATTTAATATAAATTAAAGCGCTGCAGAGATTGTTGTAGCGCTTTTTTTATGGCCGCTTCTGTCAGAAATGGCAGATTATCCCACTGTAGTAGTGTATTGCTATGTTGTTATAACAGTATGATATTAAAGACTATTTTTTCTATTTTGTGTCAAGTCCGTCCACTTTTTTAGAAAAAGATTTCGCAATATCTTATTGATTTATAAGAAGATATTTTGCGATTGCTTATTTTTACCCGCCTAAATTTGATAAAAAATGTTGCCGTAATTTTCGAACCATGATTAAGTGTTGGGGTAGGCAATAAATGTATATACAAATAATAAGAGATACATTGAGAGTTAACTGCCTGATTAATGGCGATATTTGAATCGTTCTATCGATCTAAAAGTTAGCTTTAGCATAAGTTTTAGGAGGGTATTTACAATTGACTAGACAATATCAGCGCCACTTTTCGGCGGAGATTGAGTTATCGAGATCAGCTGAGAGATCGCCTTATAACAATCATCTTCAAAATGCGTTACAGCGATGGATATAGCGCGGTGATCAAGCCATGATAAAACCCTGGTAAAAATTATGACAAGAAACATGGCAAGAATAAAAGTGAATACTACCCATAAGCACTAAGCAATCAGTACAAAGCATTAGCAGTCATCATAAATCATCAGAGAAGGGAACAACCCGCGGGTGAAGTTCCCCATAGAAGGAGAATTATATGTCACAACAATATATCAAGATTGATGGTCACTCATTAACGTTAGAGGATATTGTCCGTGTTGCGCGGGAAGATGCGCCGATAGAATTGAGTGCGTCAGCCATTGAAGAGGTGGAAAAATCACGTCAATTTGTCGATCAGTTAGTTGAATCGGGCGAAGCGGTTTACGGCATTACGACCGGATTTGGTAACTTTAGTACCGTACATATCTCCAAAGAGGAAGCGAAAGATCTGCAGAAGAATCTTATCATCAGCCACTCTTGCGGGATTGGTAATTGCTTTAGCCGTGAAGTGGTGCGTGCGATTATGTTACTGCGCATCAATAATCTTGCCAAAGGTTTCTCCGGCATCCGTTTAAGTACTCTGCAGACCTTGATTGAGATGCTCAATAGAGGCGTTCATCCCAAAATTTATGAGAAGGGCTCTCTTGGCGCAAGTGGCGATCTCGTACCGCTTGCTCATATGGTTCTACCGATGATTGGGGAAGGGGAAGCAGAATATGAGGGCGAGATGCTTGCCGGCCGTGAAGCGATGGCGTGTGCAGGGATTGAGCCGATTGAGCTTACCTCAAAAGAGGGATTAGCGCTCATCAATGGGACACAGGTGATGACGGCAGTAGGCGCGTTGACGGTTTTCGATTCAATCACGCTCCTTAAAGCGAGTGATATCGCCACAAGTTTAACAATTGAAGCACTCAACGGTATTACTGATCCTTTTATCCCTGAATTGCATGCACTTCGTCCTCATCCAGGGCAGAAGCAGGTTGCAGCGAATCTCTTAACGCTCCTTGCCGGCAGTGAAAGAACGACACATCAAGGGGATCTGCGCGTTCAAGATGCTTACTCTTTGCGCTGTGCCCCCCAAATTCAAGGTGCAAGCCATGATGCACTTAACTATGTGCGAGAGCGCGTTGAGATCGAGATCAACTCCGTAACCGATAACCCTATCATTCTGCGTGATAAGGGAATGGGGATCTCCGGTGGCCACTTCCATGGGCAACCGATGGCTCTTGCCTTCGACTTCTTAGGCATTGCTCTTGCAGAGATTGCCAATGTGAGTGAGCGCCGAATTGAACGCCTTGTGAATCCAGCTCTCAATAATGATCTTCCGGCATTCTTAACAGAGCAGGGTGGATTACACTCCGGCTATATGATTGTGCAATATGCGGCGGCCTCTCTCGTCTCTGAGAATAAGGTCTTAGCGCATCCGGCAAGTGTCGATTCGATTCCCTCATCTGCTAATCAGGAAGATCATGTCAGTATGGGAACCATTGCGGCACGTAAAGCGCGTGATATCTATCTCAATGCAAAATCTGTTGTGGGAATGGAGATGATGCTCGCATGTCAGGCGATCGATCTCAATCAGCGTGATGCCGGCAAAGCACTCGGAAAAGGGACGCAAGTTGCCTATGAAGCGATTCGCAAGCAAGTTGCACCTTTAGCGGAAGATCGTATCGCTTATGTTGATATGCATCGTGTGATCGATCTTATTAGTGAAGATTTGATCGCTCAGGTGGAGACAACATTGGGTAAGAAGCTAGATTAATTCTAGCTTTTCCCTCTGAATCTGAACCTGAATCAGAACATCAATTTAAATTTCAAGAGATCGCCGAATGCAGATAACCGGTGGCATCGGCACTCTTTTTTCGCATAAGGAGAAAAGTATCGATCGAGAGAAAGTATAAATAGATAGCAATTCCAATAAATTCAACCAATTTCATATGTAAAAAAATTATAATAATCGAACGCTTTTCGAAGCGAAATGAAAATTTAAGGAGGGGGAGAATATGGAAATTTTATTAAATCCAGTTCTTATTTCAGTAGTTTTGATGATTGTACTCTGTTTGATTAACGTTAATATTCTATTAGCGATTATGATCTCTGCAATCGTCGGTGGTTTAGTCGGTGGATTCGATATCAGTAAGACGATGGATCTGATCGTCTCGGGAATGGGAGGGCAGGCGAATACCGCTTTAAGTTACGTCCTGCTCGGCGCACTTGCCGGAGGTATTGCCCAGACAGGCTTGACCACCATTTTGTCCAATAAAATGGAGCGCGTAGTTGGAAAGCGCGGTAAGATCTTCTTGCTTATTTTAGCGGGAGTTGCGTGTCTTTCCCAAAACGTGATTCCGGTCCATATCGCCTTTATCCCCATTTTGATTCCACCACTTTTGAAGATGATGAATGATCTCAAGATGGATCGCCGGGCCGCCGCTTGCTGTTTAACCTTTGGGCTTAAAGCACCTTATGTTGCATTACCCCTTGGTTTTGGGCTTATCTTCCACGGTGTTGTTGCCGAGAATATGACGCTCAATGGGATGGAAGTGGCTAATACAGAAGTGTGGAAATATGTTTGGATTCCCGCATTGAGTATGGTGGTCGGCTTATTGATCGCGATCTTTATCAGCTATCGTAAAAAGCGTCATTATAAAAATCTTCCCATTATTGCTTCAAAAGAGTCGGCATTAGCAGTGACGGATCACTTCACGCTACAACATCTCGGCGCGATTTTAGGGGCGCTCAGTGCCTTTATTGTACAGCTCTGGACAGGTTCATTACCATTAGGGGCATTGATCGGTTTAGGGATTATGGTGCTCTTTAAAGCGATTCCATTTAAAGCGCAAGATAGTGCGATTTTAGATGGGGTAAGATTGATGGGTTTTATCGCCTTTGTAATGTTAATTGCATCAGGTTATGCGCATCTTTTAAGGGAGACAGGCGGGGTTGATCATATCGTTCAGGTTTCTAAAGATCTTGTAGGCGGTAGCCAATTCTGGGGCGCTGCGATGATGTTGATCGTCGGATTATTAGTCACCATGGGGATTGGAACCTCATTTGGGACAATTCCGATCATTGCCACTATCTACGTTCCCTTTAGTATCGCATTAGGATTCTCTGTAGAAGCAACAACGATGCTGATTGTCGTTGCCGCAGCACTTGGCGATGCCGGCTCACCTGCGTCAGATTCTACCTTAGGTCCTACTGCCGGATTGAATGCCGATGGTCAACATAACCATATCTGGGATACCTGTGTACCTACATTTTTACACTACAATATTCCCCTAATTATCGCGGGATTAGCGGGTGTGATGTTCTTTATGTAGAAAATATCGCTACCAAAGAGCAATAAAAGAGCCTTAGCAATGTGATCAATTTAAAAGTCACCTGCTAAGGCTTTTCTGTTTGAAATTTATTTTATAGTGTTGATGGAAGCGCCGGCTGAAGACCAACCCTAAAAATCAATCCTAAAGATCGCCATTCATGATCAGATCCTAACTATAGTGAGAATCGATCGGCTCTCCCTCATTATCTTTAGCATAGAGCAGATAGACCAATACCAATAAAAGTACCAAAGCGGGGAAGAAGAGCATCTTCTCATTAAAGTGCGCGGTAGCAATGGTGCCGATAAATCCGCCGAGGGCAAAGCCGGCAATTACATAGAAGAAGATCAAGCTCTTGATCAATGCATGAAGGCGCCCGACTAGCGTTAGCATTAAAAAGTTAAAAGCCTCCTGCAACACCGGCGTAATAGCGACATTACCGTAGGTCATGCCATCCACTTTATGAAAGGCATTTCCCTGCATGCCGGCAATAAAGGAGATAATAAGGCAGATATGGGTAATGGTGAGGTAGCCATCTAAAATGCCGGTCCCTAAGATCGTCAGAAGCAATACCTCAAAAGAGAGAATCACAAAAGCCCAAGTCTTCCGGCGTTCCTCTTCCAGATAGGCGATAAACGCAGTTGTCATCGAGCCCAATCCAAAAGCGATCCCAACCCAGATAATCCGCCTAAACTGCTCCCAATCGCCCGTTGCCGCACTATCTCCAAGAAGAATAAAGTTCCCCGATTGCAGTGTGCTAAATGCCTTAATTTTATGGTAGGTATATCCATTTAAACAGCCCGCAATCAGCGCCAAAATAAACGCCATCATCGGCGATTCCACCACCGGCGTCTTTGGCGTTCTAATGGGATTGAGTATCTTTTCAAAACGCATCTTCAGTGCCATCCTCTATCAAATAGGCAAGATCGAAAATCGACCGCGCCGGCAATCTCTATAAAAAGACCATATCAGATTATGATTACCATTATATCGGATTTAATAGATCCCAATAATTGATCATTGATAGTATCGGCAGTTTGTCTTGAGCTTAATTGATAGAGGGCATTGTTTTTAATACTTCAGCAAGCCTTTGAGCAAAGAGAAGAATCTCTTCCTCTGTATTGAATCTGCCGATCCCGATACGAATCGCGCTTTGGATTCGCTCTTCAGAAAGACCTAATGCTTCAAGAACATAAGATGATTGAATGATGCCGGCGTTACAGGCTGATCCGGTAGAAATTGCAAAATCAGGCTGCAATTTTTGGACAACAAGATCATTAGAATAGCCCAATAGGGAGATATTAAGATTTCCGGGATGTCGGTGTTGCATCGATCCATTAATCGCAAAAGAGATACCTTCTTGATGAAGTGCACTAATTAGAAGGGTTCTTAGGTTTTCTAATTTTATCTTTTCTGATTCCCGCAAGTAATCCATTTTAGCGATAGCAAGACCCATCGCATCACATAAGTGGGGAGAGATAGTGCCTGAGCGGAGATTTTCCTGTTGCAAGCCACCATGAATAAGAGGGGTAGGCTTCATTGTTAACATTGAGTCGACGATTAATACACCAACGCCAATCGGTGCATATATCTTATGCCCTGAGATGCTGAGTAGATCGATATTGCTTTCAATAATATCAATTTTATCATATCCAGCTTGTGCAGCATCGACATGAAATATTGCGCCAAATTTTCGGCAGAGAGCTCCTATTTTTGATATCGGTTGAATAGTTCCAATCTCATTATTCACGGCCATTACTGAAACCATAAGAACATCTTCTGAAAGCATTGCTTCTAATGTATATAGATCGATTATTCCATCTTCATTAACTGGGATAATCTCTACTTCATAATTAAATAGTTCTTTTGCAAACTGTACTGTATTTAAAACACATTTATGTTCAATTGCTGAAATTAATATTTTTTTTCTGTTATTAGAACTTAATACAGCAGATTGAATCGTCCCCATAATCGCATGATTATTAGCCTCACTTGCTCCTGATGTAATGACAATATCGTTAGGAAGGGCATTGTAGATAGTTGCGATATTTTCTTTCGTCTCTTCATATATTTTATTAGCTTTCCAACCAAAAGCATGATTAGAAGAGGGGTTTGCGATAGACCGATCTAATAGTAAGGCATTGATTCGCTCGATTATTTCAGGGTCGCAAGGGGTCGTTGCATTGTTATCTAGATAGATCATGATTCATAACCTTTTGCTGTATAAATAACTAAAATTACAGAAAAGTAATTTTTTTTAATGTAATATTGAGTTTCTGGAACGGAGTTCCAGAAAAGAGACATTTAGTAATTTTGCTATGATTTTGATTTTAGAACGGGTAGTTTCAATGTTAAGAATACCTCAACAAGATGTAAAGCGCCCTATATTTTCAGGGCATGAAACCTTTCCTATGCGTTACGGATGGCTTAAAAAAAGCTTTGATGCATTGAAAAATGCGGAAGAACGAGGAGAGAATGCAAAAGATGTTTTTTCTGCAAATGAAGCAATTGCACAATTTGGGGTAGGAAAAAATATGGTCGGCTCTATGCGACATTGGTGCAATGTTTCAGGATTAGTCGATGATAATGTATTAACTGATTTTGCAAAAGAGATTTTTGACGATAATGGTTTTGATCCCTTTTTAGAAAATCCTATGACGTTATGGATTTTGCATTATACACTCGCAACTAATCCGCAATTAGTAACCTATTATTGGTATTTTAATATTAATAACTCTTTGAATTTAGATCGTAAAACATTACAAAATGAGGTTGTTAATTATTGTAATAAAGAAGGATATACGGTTCCTTCAGCAACAACATTGAAACGTGATGTTGAGTGTATTATTCGTCTCTATATGTATCGAGCTTCGCAAAATACAGATAATGCGGTTGAATCTCCTTTAACTGAATTAAGCTTGATTGTTCCTATTCATAAGCAAGGTTTCTTTGCGAGTAATCGAGGTGCAAAACCAACATTGCCGGCAGTACTTTTCTGGTCTGCTGTTTTCCAGTGTTGGAAGGTTCGTTATGAGAATCAAAAAACTTTAAGTTTGAGTGTTTTAGCATATGAGCCATTAAGTCCAGGTCGAGTATTCCTGTTAGATGAGAATAGTATTGTCAGTTATATCTATGAAACTTCAGATCTTTTTAAAGATCAGGTTGAGTGGTCAGAGACTGCGGGACTACGCCAATTGGCACTAAAAGGGAGAACTCAATTAGAGCATTTGATTGAGAAGTGTGATGAGCTAGTAAGGGAAGTATATAGAGATGGAATCTAAGAACTTTTTTAATAAGTATGTGAAGATTAATGAGAACTTCAAAAAATCAACAAACTTAAGCCATGATAAGGGAAATACTTTATTCTTAAAGGACTTTATCCTTTCCCCCTCGAATCAAGAAAACTTAGAGTATATTGTGAGCGCTACCCAAAACGGGCAGGGCGCATTTACTTTTACAGGACCTTATGGCTCGGGAAAATCGAGCTTTGCGCTCTTTTTAAGTGAGTTATTAGCTTCAAGTAATAAAGAAGCTTATAAGATCTGTTATGAGAAGATTACTAATCAGGATTTGCAAAAAAATTCTTATATTTCATCTTCTAAGAAGAGAACTATTATACCGGTAGTGGGCGAGCCAATTTCGCCGCTATTGCTTTTATCTAATGCTTTAGGCTGTGAGCCGACATCTCACGCAATCTTAGAAGATATTCGTCAACGTATCGCAAAAGATGATGGTTTTATTCTAATTGTGGATGAGATGGGGAAATTGCTAGAACATAGTACATTAGATTCTCATCATGATATCTATTTATTTCAACAGATTGCTGAATTAGCTAATAATAGCGATGGTCGCTTTATCTTTATTGGCATTTTGCATCAAAGTTTTATTGAGTATGCATCAGGCCTTAATAAAAACACTCAAGATGAGTGGTATAAAATTCATGGGCGTTTTTCAGATTTAGTTATTGATACTTCAAATGAGGAGAAATTAGACCTCATTGGTAAGACAATTACTTATAAAGAGAAGCCAAAGAATCTCGATTCAGCTTTAACTGAAGCAACAATCGAGACGATCAAGAAAAATAGACCTATCAATGAAATAAGTTACAAAGAGCTTTTATCTGCATGTTGGCCTTTAAATCCGATCATAGCGCTTCTTTTAGGGCCGCTTTCACTAAAGAGCTTTGGCCAAAACCAGAGAAGTATTTTTACTTTCTTAAGCTCAGAAGAGCCGGGGAGTTTCCAAAACTTTTTAAATAGTACGCCTTATAGTGAAAATAAACTCTATGGGATTGATCGCTTTTGGGAGTACATTAAGAGTAATTTCGACTTTGTTCTCTCTAGATCGGCAGATTCTCGACGTTGGATCTTAGCTCAAGAGGTTCTCGATAAACTGTATGCTCAGGCTTCAGTATCAAAGATTGATGTTGAGTTAGCCGCTACTATTTTAAAGCTTATCTCTTTATTGGAGATCTTCAGAGGGAATACAGGTTTAGTTGCTTCTAATAAGATTATTAGATCTCTCTTTATCTCAAATCAGAAAGATGAGAATGATCTTTTTAGTTTAAGTAGCAGTGACATTGATGAAACATTAGAAAAATTGTGTGATCTCTCATTAATTCGAGAGGCTTATGATAAGAGCGGTTATGTTCTGTTCGATGGTAGTGACTTTGATATTGATGCAGCTCTTACAGATGCATTACAACAGGTTGTTAGTGTTGATTATGTGAAGTTAAATAAGATTGCATCTTTTCAGCCTATTGTTGCTAAAAAACATTATCACGAAACCGGGACAATGCGTTGGATGGAACTCTCTTTAATCCCATTTAATGTTTGGCAAGAGCAGAAAGGAAAGATAAAAGCTAAGCTCGATAATACGAAATTCGGTGCTTGGATTATCCTTATTCCAGAAACTAAAACAGAATATGATGTTGCAAAATTAGCACTCCAAGAACGTGATAACTTTAATAAAACACAACCTATTGTTTTAAGTTTAACTCCACATTTTGAAGTTATTAATAATTATGCAAAAGAGTTGCTTGCGCTTGAATGGATTGAAAAGAATACTCCAAGTTTGATTGGTGACCGAATTGCGCGTCATGAAATTGAAAATAGAAAGAGCCATTTGAGTCTTGCGATACGTGAAATTATTGCAGACTTAAAGAGAGAAACTGAGTGGTATACTGACAAATTAATTGGAAAGCTTAGTGATGCTTCTATGAGTAGAGTTGCATCTGATTTGGCAACTGAAGCTTTCAGTAAGTCTTTATCAATTCATACAGAGCTTCTTAACAATAATAAGCCTTCAGGAAGTGCTAATGGAGCAGTAAATGCCTTGTTAAGACGAATGGTGCTTAATAGAGGGGAGAAGGATCTCGGCTTTGAAGAAGGTAAATATCCGGCAGAGTGGGGACTTTATAAGATCCTTTTAGAGCAGACTGGAATTTATCAGAAACAGTATGGTAGTGAGTATTATCTATTAGGAATGCCTAAAGACTCTAAATTATTACAGTTGTGGGATGATACAGATCTTTTCCTTGCTGAGAGGGATAAATGTACAGTCAAAGAGATTTACAAATTCTGGGAGCAGTCTCCGTACGGCATTAAAAAGGGATTACATTCATCTCTATTTCTAACTTATATCCTCAGTAAAGAAGGAAATATTGCCGCTTATTTACAAGGTATGTACTTGCCGGAGATTTCAGAGCTTTTTGTCGATTATTTAATTAAAGAATCAAATGATGTAGAGATTAAATATATCGATATGAGTGAAAGTCGCCAAGATTATGTGCGACAGTTGCATCATGATTTAAGTAAAGAGTTTAAGTCATTTAAATATTGTCAGCCCAATACATTAGATATCTCGCGGAAGTTAGTTGCTTTCATTAATAATCTTAATCCATGGATTATGCGCACTAAGAAGTTAACACGTCCGACGATGAGATTAAGAGATCTTTTAAAAGGTGCGAGCGATCCGAATAAACTCATTTTTGAAGATATTGCTAATCTCTATAATTTACCGATAGATAATTTAGATAAAGAAGGTCTACGACCATTGATCGATTCTTTAAAAGAGTTAGAAGATGCATATCCTAATTTGATTAATAATCTGTCAGGAGTTCTTTATACTGCTTTGCAGATTGATCCTGACTCGATTGATTTAGAAGCATTACATCAAAGGGCTGAAAGTGTTAATCATGTTACAGGAGACTTTAGAATTGATGCGTTAGCATCGCGCTTATCAGTTTTTGATCCTAATAATAGAGAAGATATTGCCGGCATTGCGAGTTTAGCGGCAAATAAGCCAATTAGAGATTGGATCGATTTAGATGTTGAAAGAGCGGTTATAGAGCTTGGTGTATTATGTGATGGCTTTAAGCGAGCAGAGCTCTATACCCACTTAAAAGGGCGTCCAAGTAGTCGGCGTTCATTTGTTGTTATGTCTTCTTTTAATGGTGAAGATATTCAACAAGATATTGATTTTTCACTACCTGCTGAAGCTGTACCAGCTATTGATACAATCAAAAAGGCAGTGAGAGAAAAGCTAGTAGATAAGTATGATATTGATGTCCTAAGAGCAGCTCTATTGGAGCTGAGTTTAGAGTTATCTGAAGAAAAATAGGGAATATTAAAATGGAAAAAGTTAAACATGTATTAGGTATCTCGGGCGGAAAAGATAGTGCTGCTTTAGCGGTTTATATGCGTGATAACTATCCAGATATTGATATAGACTACTTTTTTACAGATACCGGTAAAGAGCTTCCTGAAGTTTATGAATACCTCTCTAAATTAGAGGGGTATTTAGGAAAACCTATTTTAAGGATTAATCCTGATCGAGATTTTGATTTTTGGTTAATGCAACATAATAACTATCTGCCATCACCGCAGGCGCGTTGGTGTACGATCAAAATGAAGCTAAAGCCTTTTGAGGATTGGGTAAAACCTTTTTTAGATGATGGTTATACCGTCTATTCTTATGTCGCTATTAGAGGGGATGAAGATTATCGAGAGGGATATCGAGCTAAGCAAGATAACTTATACGTTAAGCTTCCATTTCGTGAGGATGGTTTAGATAAACAAGATATTATTAATATCCTGGAGTATTCAGGATTAGGAATGCCAGATTATTATAAATGGCGCTCTCGAAGTGGTTGTACTTTCTGTTTCTTCCAAAGAAAGATCGAGTGGGTAGGGCTATTAGAGCGTCATCCAGAAGCGTTTGAAGAAGCGAAAGCATATGAAAAACATGCTATGGAAAACCAAAGCCCATTTACTTGGTCTGAAAGAGAATCTTTAGAGGAATTAGCTCAGCCAGAAAGAATCGCTCAGATTAAAGCCGACTATGAAAGAAGATTGGAGCGAGCTAAAGCAAGAAGAATTGCTAACCCGCTCCAAGAAAATGAAGTAATAGACCTTGATGAACTATATGGAACATCTAAGGGCTGTTTGGCCTGCCATAAGTAGTTTTAGAATGAAAAATCTACGGCTTTATTAAAAGTATCAATTAAAAACTCTTTTCTTTTCTCGAAAAAGTTTTTATTAGGTACTTTTTTGTTATAGCTGTCATTTACATGGTTATTACTATCTTCAAGAAGTTCTTTAGTTTTTGTTGTTAAGTAATGATTTTCAAGCCCTGCTTCTTTTAAAGATTCAAAAACTTTTTCCATTGGAGAATTTGATTTTCGTCTATTTTCAGAACTAGTTAAGATCATCATATTTCCAAGTTGATTGATAATAGATTCTCTATCTGGATCTGAGAAATATAGATAAGGAGTATCACTATTAATTTTGATCGGCTCCATGTGATCAACGTCCAAGTTTAAAACATGTTCTTTTTGTAATTTAGTATAGAACGATTTTGATTGTCTTAGTTCACCAGAATCTGTCATTTCTAGTTGGAGGGCATGAGCAAAAAGCATGCGGAGCTTAAATGTATTTGAAGGTGTGTATGTCCATGTTCTCAGCCAGTTTAAAAATTGAAAATCTACTTCTTTTTTTAATTCAATACTAATTTCTTGGATATGAAGCTTGTCTGAGTGAAGACAGTTTTTCTTAAGTAAGGAAGATGAATGTCTTAAAACGGGCTTATAATCTTTAGCTTTCATCGCTAACATCCAAATATTAGCAACCTGTTTTTCTATCTTTTCTGGTAGTTTTTCATGTAAAAACTCTACGGCATATTTTTTTATTTTCGCTGGATTGAAATCTGTAATGTTCTTTTCTGTTTTTAAGTAATTGAAAATAAATGAGAAAAGACCTGCTAAAACAGTATCTTGTTTTAATGCTTTTAATAAATGTATGGTTTTATCTAAAATCGTTGAATCACCATAGGCGGATTGATACGCTTTATTTTTTTCAGATCGATATCTAGTACCTGCTTCATTAAGGAATATCTCGCATGCCTGAAATATGTTGAAATCTCTTTTAAAGTTATCAACGCTATACGCGTTATCACTATTAAATTGCATTAAGTATTTTTTATTAATGGAGTCACGAATGAATTTATCAGGCTGTTTAATTGATAAACTGGTATCTCCTGTTATATAACTTACTCCTAAAAAGACTATTAGTTTTTTGGCGCTTTCCGGTAAAGATTTCTTAAAGATCTCATCGTACCATTGATCATCTAGTTCTGATATATATTGATCTTTTTTAATATCATTGGATGGATTGTTTAAAACAAAATTACGATAAAATTGATTTTTCAATAAATCCAAATTATCAAGAGCTAATGACCTATCATTTAAAACTTCAAAGAGAGTATAAGCATCATCGGTATTCCCTGTTTCAATGACACAAAAGTGGATGTTTTCTAGAAAGTTATCCATTTCAGCGACTATTTTTTCTGCAATAGAAAAACTGTTTAGTTTTTTGTCATTGTTTTCACTATTTACAATTGTGTTAAACGTATTAAATATTGTTTCTATTGCATTAATATAGTTACTAGTGCTTTTTTTGAGTTCTTTTTCCTCATCTTCATAATCTAAAATATTTAGCTGTGGTCTTGGTAATTGGGAGTGAAGAGTGATAGAAACTCTGGCCAAAGCATCTGTTAGAAGAGAGTTAAAGTAAGATCGATCATACTCTAATGTTGTGGGCTGATTTGAAAACATTTTCTTTAATAGTTCTTGATGTTTAGCGAAATAAACTTGAGAGTCCAGTTCTCTTTCATCTAGTGGCATTTTTGCATACTTCAAAAACTTATTTAGTAGATCTGATTCTGCATCTTCAGGTTCAACATAGTTTGAAGAAAATTCTTGATATTCTTCTAAATCAGAACCTTCATTATTTAGGTATTTTT
Organism: Ignatzschineria cameli; assembly: GCF_003121895.1. Taxonomy (GTDB): domain Bacteria; phylum Pseudomonadota; class Gammaproteobacteria; order Cardiobacteriales; family Wohlfahrtiimonadaceae; genus Ignatzschineria; species Ignatzschineria cameli. Next base: position 12,613 of record NZ_QEWW01000014.1, on the reverse strand, counting down.
GAGCTTTTATTAGAGATAATAATAGGCTGTCGTGCCTTCTTTGCAAAGAAGATTGGGTATTTGTTTCTCTAACCATTACTCTGAGTAGTAAAAAGCGTAAGAAATTGACTAGAAATATTGTTGTAAAGCGTTGTTGTCCATCTATTAAATCAAACTGTTTTTTATCATCATCTTTTACAGTAACAATTGAACCAGCAAAATACTGGTTGTTAGTGTTATTTTTATTTTGATGCCAGTCTTCAATTAATTGTGCAACATGATCAGCCCCCCATTTATAGGGTCTTTGGTAATGGGGAATGACAATTTTATATCTTTCATAGCTGTCATTTCCTTTTTTTTGTCCACAAATAATGCCTTCAAAATTTCTAATCTCAGCACCTTTCAAATCCATAACTTCTTTCCTTCCTTATTTCTGTATGTATTAGACGATTATTGTTGAGAGTCTATAACTTTAAACATTAATTCTAAAAACTTATTGGGATCAAGACGATACACTGAGGGATGTTTATCTATTTGATCTTTAATAATTTCAAACCCTCCATTAGTATAAGCTTCTAGAGTCTTGATTAGCTCAGAAATTGCGGTTTGTACAGGAATATTGCCCTTATCAATCTCTAACCAGTCAATATCTGTTCTTACAAAACATGCATAAAATAGATAGAGCTGTAGGTCTGTAAAATCCTCTCTTCCTAATCTATTTGTTTTTCTTCCCCAGTCCTTGATAGGTACACTGAAGTTCTGTTTAGGAATACCTTCTAAAGGTGAGTAGCGATTGCTGTATAAACCTAAAAAGAAAGCATAAATATAGAGTTCATATCCGCTACTAAATGATTTCGCAGCATATAGTTTATTTTCTTCTGAACCTCCACCAAAATTTGTTATTTTTTCAAATAGTGGTGCTTTGTAAATAGATGCATAGTTAGGGATTTTATTAGCCCATAGTTCAAAAATAGAATTCATATTAGTGAGCCTCTATAGGTGTAATAACAGTTGAAAGAGTTGATAGGTCTTGAGAATCAAACCCCTCATGGTGATTTGCTATTGTGTAAGCCTTATCAAAGGAGATCTCTTTGAACTCTTCAGAAAGGGCCGATGTGCTATCTGTTTCACTCGATAAAAAGTCTTTAGTCAAAATGATTGTTTGCTCAGTACACTCGTTAAGAATGTTATAGAAGTGAACACGTTTTTTATCATCGAAGGATGAGGTCGGCGCATCAAATATTAATGGGAAAGATCTCTTAGACTCTCTTCTAGTTAATTCATTGATAGCAAATAAAATTGCTAGGTTCATTGAAGTATCTAATGAAGAGTTAGAGGCAAACTCTTGACCTGCCTGTATTAGTTTTACAGAAACTTGATCTCTTTTAGATCTTAAGATTTTGATTGATCCAGTAAAGAAGCCTTCATTGATTTTATAGAAGTATTCATTAGCAAGATCTTCAAGTTGCTGAATAAACTCGTTATAAACGCGATCTTTTGTTTCAAAAATGATCTTATGAAGTTGTTTTAGAATTGCAAGGGCCGGTTGTAAGCCTTGTTGATCCGATTTAATATCGATAGATTCTTTCTCTTTAACTAGTTTATTAAGGCTATCTTCAGAAATACGAACTTCCTCTTGTATTGAAGTTAGCTCAATGCTACTTCTATTAATATCACGCGATAAACGATCATTTTCTTTAAATATTTTAGATAGATCAATGCCTGAAGTTCCAGTTTCTGCTAACAATGTGTTGCTTTCTTTATTAACTAGCTCAAGATCAAAATCAATCTCTTTAATTTTTTCATTAATGAGTTGATTATGTTTTTGAGTAGCTTCTATATCATTCTCAATATTTAGCGCTATATATTTTTTTCGATCCAACTCATTAGATAAGCTTGTAAGACTTGAAATATAATTGTGTTGAAAAAGTGGCGGATCTTCTGACATTTGCTCTTTTTCGAGTTCTTGTTTTGCTATTTGCAATCGTTTCTCGATAAATTTATATGCTTCTGAACCCTTCTCTGCTGGGCGATTACAGAACTTACAGAGTTCATCTTTTAAAAGTTCTTCCATAATGGATCGAGAAGGAACTGTGGATGAGAGTGGTGTTGCATCACCGAGAAGCTGTAAGGTTGCTTCAGCTAAGCCTTTTTTTGCTCCTAGCTCTTTATTATATTCAGCTTCTTGTTCACGAGAGATCCGATCTAAATTAGCTACTTTTTCGATAAATTGATCTTGAATAGGCGCAAAGCCTTTAAGTAGCCATTTACGATCAAAAAGGTACTCCATAAATTTATCTTGTAGTTGATCAGTAAGTTCTTTTTTTCTTTTAGAGAGAGACTCTTTTTTATGAGAAAGTTTATTAAAGTTTTCCGATTGGGCTACAAGTTTTTTAATTTTTCCTTGTTCGCCAGTTGCGTAAAGAATAGTTTCATAAACTTCATCTTCTTGCTCTTTTAATAGAGTGATTTTTTTTGTTAAATAATTAATTTCATCTTCTAAGTTTTCATACTTCTTTCTATTTTTTTCATCTTTTCGAGACTCTTTAGCAATTTTATCTTCTAGAAAATTAATACATTCTTTTGCATCATCTTCGTAAGGTTGGTAAATCTTAGATGATGCGTACAGCTCAATAAGTTGCTTGAAAGCTTCTTCATTTTTGAGAGTTTCTAGCTCAGATTCACCTTTGAATAGAGAAAACTTTCGATTTGCCGTGGGGAATAAATCCGTTAGGTAATCCCATGCGGACTTATCTGTAGCACGGTCTCGCTCTCCATTAGATCGCTCTAATAGAGCAGAATATTCTAAAGGAGTTGTAGAGACACACTCACCATAATTATCTACAAGTACTTGGAAAGACTTAGTGAAAGAGTGATTTAACATTGTAATGTTATCACTGCTAGGCTCTTGGAACTCGACAGTTACAGAAACAGTGAATTTGGAATCTGGCTCATTTTTAGCGTCTTTTTTCCGTTTTTCTGTTACGAGAGAGAGAAGAGAACTCCCTGTAAATTCATACTGAAAAAACCAATCTAAAGCTTCAAAGAGTTTAGTTTTCCCACTACCATTGTGTCCAATAATGAGGTTAGTTCCTTTTGTTAGGCTAAACTCATTTTCGCCGTAATAACAGAGAAAATTTTCTAAATTAATTTTTGTAATAATCATGGATTAATCCTCTTGAGCCTTAATCGCGTATATCATGCTTTCAAAAAGTTGTTTTCCACTTTTATTTAATGTTTCTTTCTGATTAATCATTGTTCCAATTGCTCTTAGTAAATGATTATCAGAATTGGTAGCCTGGCGATAATCTAGATTCTCTTTATTCGGAAGATCATCAAAATACTCATGTTTTAACAACTCTTCAAAAATTATATCTGCATTTGTTTTTATCATAATTAAACGCCTTCATTAATTAGCTCATAAAAAGAAATATTATATTTATCAAAAATAGGTTGTAACTGCCTTTGTATCGCAAGTTTATTTCTTGCTAAAGAGGCAAAGTGAGCGACCCTCTTTAACTCTGAAATGATTAATCTCTTTTCATTATCAAAAGAGAGACTATCTGCTATTTCAGGGAATACAACAAGATCGTAGATGATGGCAAAATCTTTTGAAGGATGTTTTCTTAATATCCTTCCTCGTCGTTGTATAAATTGTCTCGGATTGCCTGTACTTGCACAAAATATTGCTTGCTTAGCTTGAGGAATATCAACCCCTTCATCTAGGCATTTCATTGATACTAAAACTTCGGTCAAGCCTAAAGAAAAATCTTTTAAAATACTTTCCCGATTTTGGCTTGTAGCCGTAAATTTGTTAACAGAAATATCTTTATTAAAGTTACTCACTAACCGGGTATATTGATCGATGATCCTTCTGTTTTGATCTGAATTTTCACTGTTATCTATTTCAGGTAATTCTTCAGTTTCTAGAGATCCTTCAGGGGCATAAACTAATGTATGCTTTAATCCATTATCAGATTCAGCGATCTCTTTTAATATTTCACTGAATGCGGGAAGCTTGTTCTCTGCTTGGTGAATTATTCTTTTTCTTGCAAGAAGCAGAGCTTTTCGTTGCTCCTCTAGTTCTCTTTTTAATGAACTTTGTTTACAACCTTCAATTTGATAATGAAGTTTTGAAAGTCTATCTGAAAACTTATTATATTCTTCTTGTTCTGAGGGAGTTAGAGAGACAAATTTAGGGAAATAGTAATAACCACACAATACTCCATTATCAATCGCTTTTTGCATTGAATATTGGTAAGTGTATGGGTACTGATCATTAAAAAATTTTAAGTATTCAGCTTCGCCTTCAAGGTCATAAATTCTATCTGGGGTAGCAGATAAGCCGATTCTTTTATGGAAAGGAATTTCTGGTAGAAGGGTTCTGATTCTTGGGCTTCCCATATTGTGGGCTTCATCGGCAATAAAAATTGTATTTTCTGCCAATAAGCTCATAAATTGAGGAAATTTTTTTCCTTGAAATGATGCATAAGTTACTATCACAACGTAGGATTGCTTCTCACCATAAAGAGATGATGTCGAGTTTAATATCTGTTGTTCCCAATCTGAATCGATATTAACTCTAATAACATTGTCATATTGAAATAGTTTGCACTCGTTAGCCCATTGATTAATAAGGCTTACTGTTGGAACAAGAATTAATGCTCTGTACAATCCAGATTTTTTATATTCTTCTAACACGCAATTGAGAGCTGTAATAGTTTTTCCGGTGCCTGTTGCCATCGCAAAAACACCTTGATAATTATTGTCTACCCATGAGTTATAAGCTTGAGTTTGATACTCTCTAGCTCCTGATGGATATGGAAATCTAGGGCTAAAAGCAATATGTAAGTTTTCTCTTTTTAACTTTGTTATTTCACTAATTAGAGTACTATTTTTCTCAAGAGTAGTCTGAGCTTCAAGTAATTGGCTCTCATCGATAAGTAATTCTTTTAAATCTTTGTTTTTATTAGTGGACTCTTGGATGACAGCGATAATCTTCTCTGGATTAAGATATTCAATATTGTCATTTCTTTGATGGATGATGTCATTTATCTCTTCAAGTTTATTTTTATTTCTTATTAATTGAGTCTCTCCATCCCAGTCTAAGTCAACACGTAGTTCTTCGAGGTTTTGTGTAAGTCCTGCTAAAGTGAAGTTGCAACTTCCTATATATCCAACATAATTTGTTCCATCATAGAATAATCCTGATTTGTAGTGAGCTATTCCATGATTGCCTTTAGGTTTTATAACCGTGAAGCTTAATCTTTGATGTTTAATTAAATAAGAGAGGCACTCAAAAAAATGAGCGCTAGGCTTCGATAACTGTTTTGCAAGCTCTATAGGGTCATCTAAATTAAAGAGGGCATCACTTAAAAAATCACCAGTAACAAGCCTTTTATCATTCTCCGAAAGGAAATGATTGATTATTAAATGGACTTCACCGCCTTTACTAATAAAGTTAGCAAATCCTAATGATAGTAAGTTGATCGCAGTTGAATTAAAGTATCCGAGTTGTAGGTAAAGAACCCTGCTATTTTGGAGACATTGTAGATAAAATCTCAACGGACTATATTCTGAGTTTGATTTATAAACGCGATCAATGGGCCATTGAATATTCTGCAACATAAAAAAGTGAAACCCATAAAAACATTAAAGAAAATAAAACAAGATTCCTCATTGTACTATTATTAATAAATCCTGCATAAATTAATATTTTTTGATTGTGAAAGAGTTTTCAAAGGTAGAGCGACGTAGTGGTGTTGTAAAAAATACCTATAATAAAAACATGATTTATGACATATGTAAGGATTCAATTAGTAGGTGATATGTAATATTGTTGTATGAAGAGATAATTATTAAATAATAATCATAAAGTCCTTAATAGGATTTGAAAGAAGCTAAAGATGTCCAATCTTACCCATCTTGAATCACGATTTAATCTTATTAAGGATGAGATCCCTACGGCGGTGAATCTTCGGGCTTATCGTTGTTTGAGTTGGTTGAAGAAAGCGAAAGCGTCGGAGGAGGATCTTGATGTGCGTTTTATCTCGCTCTGGATCGCCTTTAATGCGATCTATGCGAAAGATCTCACCTTTGTGGAGAGCGATAAGTCGGCATTTCGTCAATTTCTGCATCTGATTAACCTGCGCGCGGGGAATGAGCTCTATCGTTTAACGTGGGAGAAGTATCCGGAGGATATTCGGGTCTTTCTTAATAATCGCTATGTCTTCCAATCCTTTTGGGATTATCACAATGGGCTCTTTAGTGAAGTGGCATTGAAAGAGGATTTAGAGAAGGAGTGAGAGCAGGTGAAGCGCTCTTTAGAGCAGCAAGATTCGGCTAATCTTTTAGTGATGCTCTTTAATCGAATCTATACATTGCGGAATCAGGTTTTTCACGGCGGGGCGACTTATAACAGTCGGGCGAATCGTCCGGCGTTGAAGAATGCTTGTAATCTTCTCACTGTTTATACCGAGCTCTTTCTGCAGGTGATTTTAGATGATCCTTGTGAGAAGGAGTGGGGCAGACCTTACTACCCCTATATTACCGAAGCTTAATATATTTGTGATCGGCTCTGTGGCGCGTTGCCGGCAGGTTAGCGCGTTTCTCCTAGATCAAAGCTGGTTTCGCTACAATCTTGTTGGAGATCTTTTAAGAGAATCAGATCGTAGCCGATCATCACCTTATCGATCGGATCGGGCGTGAGATAGCGCTCGGCGATTTTGCGATGTTTGTAAGGATCACAATTGTATTGGCCATACATCATCCAATCATCCCCCTCTTTTTCTGCCATTGCCGCAGCCCATTGAGAGGTCCAGCCATAAGAGGCTTGGGTGGAGCTTGCTAAGACTTCGATAAAATTCTCCACGCGTGAACCACTATAATGCTCGTAGATCACCGGGTCGAAGGCATTACCACAGGCGATGCCGAAGCAATCTGCAAAGTAGGTGGTGGGTGCCGGTAATTCCCCAAACTTTAGACGATTGGCCGGCCATGGTGCCGGGTTTTCTTCATTGTGGGCGATAAAGTTATTAAGATCGAAGCTACACTTGGGCGAAAGGGTGAGTTCTAACGCGCGGATCGAACCATTAGCGGTGTAGGTATTGATGCGGCAACCGGCAAGAAGATACTCTTTACCATTATCCCGTGTGACGCGAGCAGGGCCGGTAAAATATTCTAGATAAGCGGTATCCGCACCGATAAAGTCGGGGGTGAAGATCTCCTCGACGGTGATCTTTTGGGCAAAAGTGAAGCTAGGCATCAGGAGCAACGCGCTGATAAGCGGTAGAAGTTTCTCTCTCAATCTATTTTTTACCATGGTGAAATTTCCTTTACGGAATCGAATAATATCTAAACGTACTCGCAATGAGCATGATTTTTGTACAATACAACTCGATCTCAATCTCACTATTTCAACTTTCACCCTCAACAACGGCACTTTCAAGCAGACGCAATAGCGGAGCGATGCTTTAAAGTGGCAACCGGCGAATATTGAAGGAGATTGGGGCGATATAACCTTGATTGCGATCTCTTAGTCTGCTTTATCCCTTCGCTGAGCGATTCTCAAACGGAAGAGGGGCGACTGTGATGTGAGTATCGGCATGGTTATATTGATGCTTATCGTTTTAATCGTTACAACCGGCACAATATAGCACCAATTCGGCGATATTGGCAGAGGGGGAGAGGAGTATTTCTTTGCAGAAAATTTCGGTCTATCTGCCTTGTGATCCCTTTGGTAAGGATTGTGATAATCATTGCGCATTACTATCGCTCCTTTGGAGAAGCGGGGGAGAAAAAAGATCGATATTAAAATCAATGCGGAAGCTTGAATCTCCTTGATAAACACGTAGAATAAAACGCTTTGATTGAGCGCATTGAGTAGAGCTTAAGCGTGTTAAAATAAGAAAGAATCAGCGGTAGAGCATTCCTCAAGCGCTATAAAAATTAAAATCGATATGTAAGGTTGGATTGCGAGTTATCTGTCTATAGAGTTTGCCGTTGTCTTTATTCTCTTCTTTCTTCTCTATTGGTTATTTAGACGGAGCGTGGCGATCCAAAATGGCCTGCTTTTGGTGGCAAGCTATTGGATTATCGGGCTATTTAGTGTCGATTTCGCCCTGATTTTAGGGGGCTATACCACCGTTATCTATCTGCTCTCAACCGGTATTATTTATGGGCGATCCCCAAAGTTTTGGCTAATCAGCGCTATTGTCGTGGGTGTTGGGAACTTAGCGCTCTTTAAGTACTTTAACTTTTTTGCGCCACAATTTGTCTATCGACTTTCGGAATGGGGGATCGATCTCTCACTACCGGTGGCGGAGATTATCTTCCCGATCGGAATCTCGTTCTACACTTTCCACTCTATTAGCTATCTTGTATCGCTCTATGAGCGTGCCGTCGATCAGCGAGAAAGACCGCTCGAGCCACAATCATGGCGAGGTATGGCGCCGATCAGCTTCTTCGATTTTGCACTCTTTCTTGCCTTCTTCCCGAGTGTGATTGCAGGGCCTATCAATCGTGCGAATCGTTTTCTTCCTCAAATTCAACGAACAACCGCGCGTGAGATTGTCGGGTATCACCGTGCCTTTGCGCTAATCTTATTGGCGATTATTAAGGTCTATTGGTTGAGTAGTTACTTCTCGCAAGCGTGGGTAAAACCTGCATTTGATACACCACAATCGATGCATACGGTCGATCTTCTCCTTGGTGTTTATGCTTATGCTGCAGAGCTCTATCTCAACTTCTCCGGTTATACCAACTTAGTGACCGGGATTGCGATTCTCTTAGGATTTCAACTGCCGAGAAACTTTAGAGCGCCATATCTGGCAACTAATTTAAAACAATTTTGGAATCGTTGGCATATCTCCCTTTCACGCTGGATTCAAGATTATATCTACATTCCCCTCGGCGGTAGTCGTAAAGGGGTGACGCGCACGCAAATCAATGTCTTAATTGCGATGGTGCTCTCTGGTCTATGGCATGGAGAGACCTTCAATTTCCTTATCTGGGGTTTAATCCATGGTGTCGGCGTGGTCTTCTTAAATCTTAAAGATCGTTATCGGCAGAAGCGCTTAGCGGCGGCGGGATTGAGTCGTGCCGAGATTCGGGCACATTTTCGTGAGAATGGTCGTGTGACGTATGGCACCTATTTTAATCGCTTCTTAACCTTCAATTATGTCTGCTTAGGGTGGATCTTCTTCCGGAGTGTCACCTTTGAGGATTCGCTTAGCTATCTGCAATCTCTCTTTGCCAACTTTACATTAGAAGCTTTTCCATACCATTCGCTCGGCGTTCTCTTAGCGATCTTAGCGGTGACGCTCTTTCTCTATCCTATTTTGGTGAAAGTGCCGGCACAATTTGTGCGTCTAAGTCGCCGAATTCCTTGGTTTTTATTGCCGATCCTCTATATTCTCATCTTATGGGGAGCGATCTATTTAGCGCCATCAGGCATTCCGCAATTTATCTATGCCAGTTTCTAAGGAGTGAATATGAGAGCTAAAGTCGCTTATATCTTAATAATTACCGTTGCCGGGATGCTCTTTCTCTTTAGAGAATCGGTTAATACCTACTGGATGCAGAGCTATCATCAAGATTCTCCTCTAATGGAGATTGAACGCTGGATTACCGGCAAGAAGTCTGAATTTATTGATTCTATCTTTGTCGATTCTATCGTAGAAGAGGATCAGCTAGATCAGATAGCGGGTCAGACAGCGGGTCAAATAAAGGATGGCGTCGCGGAGAGAGATCATGCTGTAATGGCAGGGCAATCGATTGATGAGCGCCCCTCTTCAGTTGATCAAATGCATGAAATGAATCTCTCTGGCGATCAGCAAACGTTAAAAGAGCGTGAAGTAGCGAAAGAAGGGCCGAAAGAGGCGCCGGAAGCCGAGGCTGAAGAGGTCATTGTGATGGACTTTGTCGGACCTGAGTTTCCACAATTACCGGGAACGCGAGAGGTTCGTGCCGGTGATAAGCTCTTCTTTGTGGGCGACTCGATGATGCAGGGGGTAGCGCCACGTATTAAGCAAGCTCTCTATCAGAAAGAGGGGGTCGATGGTGTTGATCTCAGTAAGCAGAGTACCGGTCTCTCCTATCCTAACTTCTACAACTGGCCTAAAGTAGTTGAGGAGACCTTAGCGAAACACCAAGATATCCGCGTGATGGTGGTCTATCTTGGGGCGAATGATCCTTGGGATTTCCCGGTGCCGGGTCGCAAGCAGTATCTTCGCTTTAAGTCAGCAGAGTGGGAACGCGCCTATCGTTCGCGAATTCGTCAGATTCTCTTATCTGCGAAGGCGCATGATATTCCGGTGATCTGGCTCGGTGCGCCCTGTATGCGTAAAGATAAATTACATAATGATATGATCTATCTCAATCGCCTCTATCAAGCAGAAGTGGAGCGTTTTAATGGTTACTATCTCCCTACGAGTGAGATTTTAGGCTGTAGTGATGCCGGCTATGCCGCCCATGTGACGACGGAGAAGGGGCAGCAACGAGTTCGCGCAAATGATGGGATTCACTTCACAGTTGCCGGACAGCGCCTTGTTGGCAATGGGGTGATCGATCTCTTAACGATCCAATCAGATGATCCGGAAGAGAGCGCCGTTGAGGAGATCACCGCGGAGAAGAAGACAACTGAGAAGATCAGCAAATCTACCGTAGCAGAAGCGCCGGCGAAAAAGCAGGCAGTGATGTCTGAGCGAAAAGCGCAAGAGCGTCGTGTAACTGATCGACCGATCGCGCCGCCATTACAATTGCAGAGTGCGCCACAAGAAGTGGAGTATCCTTCTTCAGTAAAACCGAATGCCATAAGAAGTGATGGTGTTGAAGAGGGATTTATTTGGGAATAAGAAGATGGTTCACCCATTCAGACAACAGATGAAAAGGGATCGAGAGATCTGAGAGATCATTAGCGCTCATCAGAGAAATCAGCAGAGAAATCATCAGAAAGCATGATTGAGAATCGATCCTCGAAAGAGATCAAACAATAGTGATCCCGATGGGATCGCCAATAGAAAGGTTAAAGTAGAATGAAACAGTTAAAAAATTGGGCGCTTGGCGCTTTAACAATGGTGGTAATCGCCGCTTGTAGCAGTGCCGGCATTGGGGATTATCGCCGAGAGATCGGCCCTGGAATTATCAATTATGGAGATGCCAATCTCTCACTTTTACAGCAGAAGGTCTCTCGTCTTGCTTCTGGCGGGAGCGAGGTCTTATCGGTAACGCAATTTGGGGATTCCCACTCGGCAGCAGATTTCTTCACCGGTGAGCTTCGAACACAATTGCAAGCACGCTTAGGTAATGCCGGCATTGGTTGGGTAACGCCGATGGATGTTCGTGGTCAGCGTCATGCCGAAGTGACTTGGCGCTCTCAAAATTGGCAGTTGATCAATAGCCGTACCGATGATCATCCCGCCTATCCGATGGGGGGATATGTGGCGCGTTCTACTAAAGCTGGAGGATATATCGATCTTCTACCGCGAAATAGCGTCAGCCCTCATGAAGCGTGGAATATTCGCATGGTTGTACGGGAAGAGGTGCCGGAGTCGCTCTCTTTATATAGTGCATTGGGGCGAAGTTCGATTCAATTACCGCTTAAGAGCAATAATTGGCAGATCGTGAAGATGAAGAGTGCGTTACCTCTGAAGCTAGTTGCAGGCGAGAAGGGGATCGAAGTGGGCGGTTTTTGGCTTCAGCGAGCGAATCAATCCGGCGCGATTGTCTCCTCCATTGCCACAAATGGCGCACAGCTTTCAATCTGGAATCGCTGGTCTTCTGAATGGATGACCGAGCTTGCGGCAACGGAGAGTGATCTTGTAATCTTAGAGTATGGTACGAATGAGGCCTTCAATGATCGGCTCGATAAGAATCTCTATCGTCAAAACTTAGTGGCAAGTATTCGGAAGATTCGTCAGCGACTTCCAAATGCCGTAATCTTAATGGTAGGGCCGGGCGATGCATTATTGCGCAATGCTTCCGGCAACTGTACCGACCGTCAGCCGCCTTCATATGAGATGGTTAAAGCGGTACAGAAATCGGTAGCACGTGCAGAACGAACGCTCTATTGGGATTGGCAGATGGCGATGGGTGGTAAATGCAGTATCAATCAGTGGGAAGCGGAATCACTCGCCGGCAAGGATAAAGTTCATCTCACCGGCGCGGGCTATCGTCTCAGTGCGAAGATGCTCTATAAAGATCTGATGCAGCTCTTAAATGTGCGTTATTAATCGAAGCTGATCGAATCAATCTCTTAAAAGGTTAGAAGCCTCTCTATCGTAAAGGTAGAGAGGTTTTTTTGATAATTTAGTAATCGAACGAAATGATCGGCTCCCGCCGTTCAACAAATCTTCTTAAGAATCATCTCCTCAAGAGGGACTCATCAAAAGAAAAGAGGCTGAACGCTGCCGGTCCTCACTATCACATGCTTCCACAAATCGCGCGCCGGCAGTTGGCATTATCGATGCCAAACCGCGGACATGCACCGGTGAAAAGAACGAAATGGTTGGCTCCCGCCGTTCAACAAATCTTCTTAAGAATCATCTCCTCAAGAGTGACTCATCAAAAGAAAAGAGGCTGAACGTTGCCGGTCCTCACTATCACATGCTTCCACAAATCGCGCGCCGGCAGTTGG
>NZ_QEWW01000013.1 GCF_003121895.1 Ignatzschineria cameli | reverse complement strand
GCGATATTTGCCGGCATGCAACTTATGGAAGCACATAATAGTAAGAAGCCGGCACCTCATCAGCTTTTATAAAGACAAGCACTATTTTGGCAGTCGGATGATTACCTACTGCCGGCACGTGATTTGTGGAAGAATACGATAGTAAGATCCGGCAGCGTTCAGACTGTTTTGTTGATGAATGATTCTTAAGAAGATCTGTTGAGCGGCGGGAGCCTACTATTTCGTTCTTATAACAAGTGCATGCCCGCGATTCGGCACTTTCAGTGCCGAGGATGATATCGCTAAAGTAGCGATATTTGCCGGCATGCAACTTATGGAAGCACATAATAGTAAGAAGCCGGCACCTCATCAGCTTTTATAAAGACAAGCACTATTTTGGCAGTCGGATGATTACCTACTGCCGGCACGTGATTTGTGGAAGAATACGATAGTAAGATCCGGCAGCGTTCAGACTGTTTTGTTGATGAATGATTCTTAAGAAGATCTGTTGAGCGGCGGGAGCGACTATTGCACTCTTATCACTACTGTATGCTCGCGATTCGGCACTTTCAGCACCAAGGATCATATCGCTGAAGTAGCGATATTTGCCGGCACGCGATTGATAGAAAAACGCGATAGTGAGGACCGGCAACTCATCGGCTTTTATAAAGACAAGAACTATTTTGGCAGTCGGATGATTACCTACTGCCGGCACGTGATTTATAGAAGAATACGATAGTAAGATCCGGCAGCGCTCAGCCATTTTTATCTCAATCAATCATTCTTAAGAAGATTCGTTGAGCGGCGGAAGCTTACTATTTCATTCTTATAACAAGTGCATGCCCGCCATTTGGCGCTTTCAACATCAGAAAAATCATTGCCTTTTAAAATGTAATTGCCGGCGGTCGGAAAATCGCCATCTGCCGGCGAGTGATTGATGGAAGCACATAATAGTAAGAGCCGGCACCTCATCAGCTTTTATAAAGACTAGAACTATTTTGGCAGTCGGATGATTACCTACTGCCGGCACGTGATTTGTGGAAGAATACGATAGTAAGATCCGGCAGCGTTCAGCCTGTTTTACTGATGATTTAGATAGCTCTTAAAGTGCTATTACAAAACAATCGGTCTTCTTCTGTCGTAGGCTTTGGCAGGTTCTCTCTGCTTCACTCTCATTAAAGCCTGAAAGTAGGGCGCGGTAATATTCACCGGTATTGAAGACTTGAACGGTACCACTTCTCACCTTTTCATAAGCATTGCGCGCTTCATTGCGTGCTGCATTATAATCTTTAAATGCGCCCACTTGTACTGCATGACTCAAGCCTGATGCGCTAACAATGGGGCCACGAATCGGTGCTGTGCCGGGAGAGTAATCTCCAGTGCCGGCGATAACCTGATCAGAGGAGGATTCTAAAACTAATGCCGGAATCGGCGCGACAACCTCAGCTGGTTTGACCGGCTCTTTCTTTGGTGGTGGTGCTTTAACAATTGCGGTTGCACCACTTCTGCGCCCTTTTTTACTATCGAAGAGTTGTGTTTTATCGCTCGGTTGTGTCTTTGTGGGAGTAAAGAGAACCGTCATATCTCGGGTGATGTAGGGGTTAATCTCACGAATTGAGCGCCCTTTATACCCATCACTGAAGCTCTGATTAAGAAGAGAGATCATCAGATCATCCCGCAATTGTGTGGTTCTTCCACCAAGAACAACAGCAAAAACACGATTATTATTGCGCTTTGCACTGGTTAGAAGATTAAATCCCGATTTACGGATATAACCGGTTTTAATTCCATCAGCGCCTGGGAAATCACGATTGACTCGATTGTGAGAGCGGAAAGTAACTCCGGCATACTCAAAAGAGGGGGTCTGAAAGAGATGATAATATTGTGGAAAGTGATTATGAATCGCAATTCCTAATTTGATCATATCTCGGGCAGTTGTATATTGATTATCGTTAGGTAAGCCGTGGGGATTTACAAAGTGGCTACTATGCATTCCCAATTTCTTGGCGGTCTGATTCATCCGACGGGCAAAGGCCTCTTCAGAGCCGGAAATTTTTTCGGCAACAGCAAGCGCGACATCATTGGCAGATTTCACAATCAATGCTTTAATCGCAGTCTCTAAGGTAATAGCCGTTCCCTCTTTTCCTCCTATTTTTGAAGGCGGTTGCGCGGCCGCTTTTGCAGAGAAGGGAACTTTAGTATTGAGATTGACCTTTCCTTTTGCGAGATCTTCAAAGACGATATAGAGCGTCAACACCTTAGTAAGTGATGCGGGATAGCGTCTTGCATCAACATCATGCTCATAGAGCGGTTTTCCTGTTCGATGATCAACCACGAAAGCAGAGAATCCTGTCTCGGCAAAAACGAGCCCAAAGAGAGTGCAGATCAGTAGATTTGCTACTAGGAGATAACGAAGTGTCTTTTTCATTGGCGCAATTTACGATTCTAGGTTGAGGGAAATAGATAAGGATTAGCAAGAGAAGCTGGAGTGTTAAAGATCACTAAAATGCTTTAACGCCATCTCTTATATTGATCCTCAATGATAAGATTGTTTCCCATTGAAGATTCATTGTCAAAAAAAAGAGCTATTATTTCAGTTTACAACTATTTAATTGAGAAAACCATAGTGGTGGGAGAGGTTATTATCAGCTCCTGATCCACTATGGTTTTGCTCGATTTTAGAGTTATCAATAAGAGCCATCAATAAGAGTGACTAATGGTGACAGCTTATTGATTACAAGCGGTTGATCACAGACTATTGGCCACAATTGAGACGCTCTTTAAGCGCATCGAAGGTTGCTCGAAGTCCCATTGCCTCTCCCCCTTTAGGACGACCTGGACGATGGCGAATATTCCAAGCCATCAGATCAACATGGGCAAAGGGGACATTGCTCTGCTTTGTAAAGCGCTCAAGGAAGAGTGCTGCAGTAATCGCGCCGGCAAAGGGAACACTTCCGGAGTTACTCACATCAGCTGTTTCGGCATCGATCCACTCATTGTAGGCTTGATGGAATGGAAGGCGCCAAATAGTGTCACAATTCTTCTCGCCACTTTTTTGCATCATTTGTGCAAATGCATCGTCATTGGTAAAGAGGGCTGGAATTTCAGTTCCAAGTGCAACGCGAGCAGCACCGGTTAACGTTGCAAAATCGATAAGGAAATCACAGGGCTTCTCTAATGCATAGGTGAGTGCATCACAGAGGATTAAGCGGCCTTCAGCATCGGTATTGTCGATCTCTACACTCATCCCATTACGGCTCTTGACAATATCGCCAGGGCGCATAGAGCGATCTGAGACACTATTTTCTACAATAGGGAGAAGAATGCGGAGAGAGACATTCCATTTCTCTTGTAAAATCCATTTACCTAGCGCGAGCATATGGGCAGCGCCCCCCATATCTTTCTGCATATAACGCATACTGTTAGAGGGCTTGATATCGAGTCCACCAGTATCGAAAGTAACACCTTTTCCGACAAGTGTTAATTGTGGTGCATCCTCTTTTTCCGCAATAATCTCTACTAAGCGCGGTTGATACTTGCTGCCTGCGCCGACGGTATAGATCAGTGGGAAATTCTGCTTTAAGAGTTCACTGCCAACAATCTCTTTAATAGTGACCGGAAAATCTGAGAGTTCTGCACGAATCTGTGTTACAAAATTATCGGGGGTTAAGGTATTTGCCGGCTCATTGATCAGATCTCGGATTAGGTAGTGAGCACTGAGTGCATTTTTAACACGCTCAGCAACACTTTCTGGTAGATAGAAAGAGATCGCGCGAGATCTTCCTTTCTTATATTGATTGAATTGATAAGCCCCTAAACCAAAAGCAAGAAGATGGTTATAGAGTGCTTCCTCTCCCAATGTTTCAGGAAGTCGATAGTGACCGAAAGGAAGTTTTTGATAGCTATCACCGAGTGTAAAAAGTGGCTCAGCTTCATTGTAGCCGACAAAAACAGCTGTCAGTGCCCCTTCTTCATTATAGAGAGGGATTATCTCTCCGGCATGAATTGTCTCATCTTCCTTCTCGCGCTTTAATCGCGTTCGTTGCGCCTCTGTTAAGGTAATATCAGAGAGTTGACTTGCAAAGTGGAGGGGGATAGCTCCCGCCTCTTCTCCGTTATAAAGATGATCTAATTCGGTCTGTAACATCATGGTTTCTCACTTTTCTCTTAAAAGTCGATTTCAGCAATTGTGGTAGAGAGATTCAATTAGGCTCAATTAGGACTTAATTATGAATCGATTATGAATCGATCGAAATCAGCGCGATCTACTCTAACGAAGAGGGCGTTGATCCGATCGAAATTGATCTCTCAAGATTGCTCGAAGACTATTTTTCATAATGAATTAAAATTTCTCGGTTGCCATTTGCGGCAGGAGCAGAGATGATTCCTTGCTCCTCCATCGCCTCAATGAGGCGTGCTGCTCGCTGGTAACCAATGCGAAGTTTTCGTTGAACATAGGAGATTGTCGGGCGTTGATCCTCTAAAACAATCTTCACAGCTTCATCATAGAGAACATCTTCCACATCATCTGGTGAAGCGACATAGCCCGATGCATTCTCGGAGAGGCCAGGAATCTCCTCTGTTGGGTCTTTTAAGATATCTTCCACATAGTCGGTATCGCCGGTTAAGCGGAGGAAGTCGGTGACACGATTAACTTCATTATCATCGACAAACGCACCATGAACCCGTTGTGGGAATGGGGCACCGGTAGGGAAGAAGAGCATATCACCGTGACCTAATAGATTCTCCGCTCCTTGCTGGTCAAGAACGGTACGGGAGTCGATCTTACTGGAGACCTGGAAGGCGATACGGCTCGGAATATTCGCTTTAATAAGGCCGGTAATAACATCTACCGATGGGCGCTGTGTTGCAACTACCATATGGATACCTGCCGCACGCGCTTTCTGTGTTAAGCGTGCGATCAGCTCTTCAACTGCTTTACCGACACTCATCATCATATCGGCGAGCTCATCGATCACGATTACAATATAGGGTAGGGGTTTAAGCAGTGGCGCTGTTGCATGATCAGAGACCTCGCGTGCAGGGTCCCAAAGAGGATCGGCAATCGGGGTATCAGCGGCAATAGCTTCTTTCACTTTTTGGTTGAATCCATCAATATTACGAACGCGAAGCTTACTCATTAGAAGGTAGCGACGCTCCATCTCCATCACTGCCCAGCGCAACGCATTGGCAGATTCTTTCATGTCGGTTACAACCGGCGCTAAAAGATGGGGGATATTATCGTAAACGGAGAGCTCAAGCATTTTCGGATCAATTAAGATCAGGCGTAGATCTTCTGGATGCGCCTTATAGAGAAGGCTCAGAAGAATGGTATTAAGACCGACCGATTTCCCCGAACCGGTTGTTCCGGCAATGAGAAGATGGGGCATCTTCACTAGGTTGGCCACCACTTGATTTCCTGAGACATCTTTCCCTAATAAGATCGTGAGAGGATGCTTGCTATTGCGATATGCATCGGCATAGAGCCCCTCTTTAAAGTAGACGATTTGTCGCTTCTTATTAGGAATTTCAAGACCGATATAGGGTTTTCCGGGGATAATATCGACAATACGGACACTCGTTACCGAGAGCGCTCGCGCAATATCTTTATTGAGATTATTGATCTGCGCAATCTTCACGCCAGGTGCAAGATCGAGTTCAAATCGAGTAATTACCGGACCGGGTTCAATATTGACAACAGAGACCTCAATATTGAAGTGCTTAAACTGCTCCTCAATGAGTGAGGCAAGTTCTGCAAGCTCCGCTTCATCATAACTTTCGGTCACAGGAGGGGGATTACCTAAAAGATCTAATCCCGGTAGACGACCTGCCATCGGGAACTCTTTAGGCGCTTTAACCGGAATCGGCATTCCACTTTTCGGATCGATCTCATGACCGATATAGCGCGCTTTATTGCTTTCAGCTACTGGCGAGGCTTCATTTTGAGTCTCAAATGCCGGGGTGATTACCTCGACTAATTCTTCCTCATCTTCTTCATCTATATTCTGCTCCTCCTCAAAATCACCAAAGGTGAGATCAAGGGGCTCAATTTCGGTCTTAGTCTGCGCTGACGGATGATCTGTCTCATCTTGCGCTATTGTGGGGTCGGTAATGGCAAATTGTAAAGGCGTAATCGCTAGTGGATTACTCCCATTTTGATAGGAAGACATCTGATTTTCAGATTCTTCTGCTGAGTGATCAAGATCTGTCGCCATATCTGTATCAAAATCACTTCGGTATATAGCATCACTCTCATCTGCCTGTGCAGTGGCTATTGATGGAGAATTATCGCTTGATTGGAAAGCTTCAAGAGAGGGCTCTACCTTTACGGGCAGATCTTCTTCAACTTTTTCAGTTTTTCGACGTGCTTTAAAGAGATTACGGAAGATCGATGGAATGCTCTTCTTCTCTTCAACACTCTCTTCCGGCGCCTCTTCTAAGATCGCCTCTTCACGCGGTTGTGGCGCTCGAATAAAGTCATCCCATACCTCATCGAGCTTCGGCTCTAAGGCATTGATATCGAGCTTATCGGCACGCTCCTCAACGGGGGTGGATTCCACAGTTTCAGGTTCATTATGATTTTTTTTTAAGTTACGGAAAATGGGAGGGATCGTATTTTGTGTTGTCTTCATTTCGTCAGTATCTTCCGTAGGTTGATTCTCTTCTTCTAGAGGCTGATAGTGATAACTACTAAGATCATCCTCTTTAATGGGAGCTTTGCTAGATGTTGAAAGGTTGGCATTAGACTCATAATTCTCAAATGATTCCTCCTTGAGAAGCGATTCATCGATCTCAATAAAATCAGGATGCTTTTCTTTCTCTGCCTCATCAGCGCCGGCAAAAATTTTATTAAAGAAATTGGGGGCTTTTCGTCCCTCTGTCTCATTGAGCATGCGATCGATGGTCTCCTGCTCAATATTGCCATCATGATCAGGAAGGGCTGCGGTGTGTGTCTCGATCTGCTCTTTTTGAGGGAAGATTGAGAACCAAAGCATAAGGATAAAGGCACCACAAGCATCCATCCAACCAATTGGGCCAGCTCCAGTTACGAGGTAGAAGCCCACAAAGGTTAAGATCGCAAAGAGGATCTTGGTTCCATAAGTTAATAGTTCAGGATCGATAGAGAAAGCGGTGCTTAAAATATTGATCAATTCTGTTCCGATAAAACCTCCCATCATACCTCCATTCCCACTATGAAGATCGAGCAGTGCAGAGAGGGAAAAGATGGTGATTAAGACCCCTAATAGGCGGAAGCTAATCTTATCTAAAGTGACGGTTAAGATCTTTCGCTTTAAAAAGAGCTGATAGCCAAAACCGATCAGAAAGAGGGGTAAGAGCCAAGCAGTACTGCCGATCGCAGAGAGTATAATATCGGCAAAATAGGCGCCCCGTTCACCCATTATATTGTGGACGGTTTCCGCTGTAGTAGCGCTACTCCAAGCAGGATCGTCGGGGTGATAGCTATAGAAACTCAGGGACATTGCAAGCGCAATGATAAGCGTTGCAATAAATAGTACGATTCCTACTGTCTTTGAAAATGCCGTCAAGAAAAGAGTAGAGGCTTTCGGTTTTTTGGGAACAACTTGCCGCAAGATGAGTAATCCTTATTGCAAATAAAGTGAGTAATAGTGAAAACTTTTCAAGAAATCAGAGAGACCTCTTTTAAAAGTTTAGGTAATTGATCAGCTTATTGACATTGATGACGCTTTTAAGGGCGTATTGTTAAGTAGTGTAACTATGAGCCTTAAGTGGCGAAATCGATTTTACTCCATCAAGCCATAAGACTCCCTATTCTAGCAAATTGCCCCATG
This sequence comes from Ignatzschineria cameli, assembly GCF_003121895.1. GTDB lineage: Bacteria > Pseudomonadota > Gammaproteobacteria > Cardiobacteriales > Wohlfahrtiimonadaceae > Ignatzschineria > Ignatzschineria cameli. Next base: position 26,159 of record NZ_QEWW01000013.1, on the reverse strand, counting down.
AATAAAAACCTTTACACCGGCGAGATGTAAAGGTTTTTTTAAGGGACTCTCAAGGAGTCGATGATTGTTGTCTATCAGCTTCTAATGAGTAGGTCGTTCGCTTTGATAAGCTTTTTACCTCTCTTCGCTGATGGCTCATCTTTTAAGGGAGTGTTGATTGACTCTGACTATCGCCCTCATCAATCACAATACCATCCTCTTTTGCAACAGGGGGCGGAATAAGATCTTCCCGTTTAAGGCCTAAGACATAAGCGCCTGCAGCTGCAATAAAGATAGAGGAGTAGGTTGCGATCACGATACCGATCAACATAATCAGCGAGAAGGAGTGAATCACCTCGCCACCAAAGATATAGAGTGCTAAGACTGCTAAGAAGGTGGTTAGAGAGGTCATTACCGTTCTCGATAAGGTCTGATTGATCGAAGTATTGATAATCTCTTTTGATGAATCTGTCCGATTGAGTCTAAAGTTCTCTCGGATACGGTCAAGGATGACGACGGTATCATTCACCGAGTAACCAATTACCGCTAAGATTGCCGCAAGTGAGGTTAGATCAAACTCTAATCCTAAGATGGAGAATGCGGCGACAACAAAGAGACCATCATGCACCGTGGAGAGAATCGTACCAACAGAGAGCTTCCACTCAAATCTAAACCAGATATAGACCAGAATAAGGAAGATTGCCAGTGCCGAAGCCATCACACCATCCGATACCAATTCACTTCCCACTTTTGCCCCAATATAGTCGATCTTTTGAATCGTCATAGGGTTATCAGGGAGCGTTAATGCTTGGGTGAGATCTTCAGTAATGGTGGTTGAAGTCTCAATATCTTCAGTAGTAGGAATATTGATTAAGACATTACGTGCAGAACCGAAGTGCTGCGCGACCACTGAATCGAAACCAATCGCTTCTAACTGCTCACGAACAGTATCAATCTCCACCGGTTTTTCATAAACCGCTTCAATCTCCGTCCCGCCTGTAAAGTCGAGCCCCAATTTGAAGCCTTTCGTTACAGAGATCCCTACAGCAAGAATACAGACCACAACACAGGCACCGATCCAGACTTTTGCATAGCGCATAAAGTTGTAGGTGGTCTCTCCTGAGAAGATATGGAGTCGCTCACGACCGCCGATGGAGAGTTTCTTAATGGTTCGGCGACTACCATAGAGCAAGTTGATGATTGCCCGATTGAAGTAAACGGCGGTAAAGACAGAGGTAATAATCCCCACTGAGAGCGTTACCGCAAAGCCCTTAATGGGACCTGATCCAATAAAGAAGAGGGCGATGGCAGAGAAGAGGCTCGTCAAGTTGGCATCCATGATGGTACCAAATGCTTTACCAAAACCATTGTTGATCGCCTGTTGTGGTGTATTTCCTCTTCGAAGATCCTCTCGAATTCGCTCATTGATTAAGACGTTTGCATCCACGCTCATTCCTAAAGAGAGCACAATACCGGCAATACCGGGGAGCGTTAAGGTTGCTTGAAGTAGGGAGAGAACCGCTAAAATAAGAACTAAGTTTGCAAGAAGGGCAACGTTCGCAACCATTCCGAAACCGCGATAGCGTAAGATCATAAAGACCATTACCATCAAGAGTCCATAGAGCGATGCATCAACGCCTCGTTGAACATTCTCTTTCCCCGCGCTCGGACCGATTGTTCGTTCTTCAATAATATGAATAGGTGCCGCTAACGCTCCTGAACTGAGGGTGATTGCAAGGTTATTTGCTTCCTGTAGGGAGTTGATCCCTGAAATTGAGAAGTTTGAGAAGAGCTGTTGCTGAATCGTTGCAACATTGGCGATCTCTTCAGTGGTAATACTCTTACGAATCTCATTGCCATCTTTGTCGAAGGTTGTCTGTAATTTATTTTCGATAAAGACAGTCGCCATCGGTTTTTTCACATTTGCTTTTGTTCCTTCAGCAAAGCGATCAGCCCCTTTTGAATCGAGGGTGATATAAACTTCAGGCAAGTTTGTTTCATGATTGAGTCCCGCCGTTGCTTTAACGATCGAATCTCCCGTTAAAATCACCTGACGTTTGAGAAGGTAGGGGACACCATCGCGTGTAAGATAGAGCTTTGTCCCTAAGGGTGCACGACCCGTCTCCAATGCTTTATAAGCTTCAGTTGCAGAGCGATCATCAACGATTCGGAACTCTAAAGTTGCGGTTGTTCCTAGGATCTCTTTAGCGCGCGTGGTATCTTGGATACCGGGAAGTTGTACAACAATACGATCGAGTCCTTGCTGTTGAATAATGGGCTCTGCAACCCCTAACTCATTAACACGATTCCGTAATGTCGTGATATTTTGTACGACCGCATTTGCTTTTCGCTCATTGATCTCTTTATTACTGATTTTGGCAATAACGCGATTACCACTGCTATCAAAAGAGAGCTCTAAGAAAGCTTGATTAGTGGTGAGTAGTTGACGCGCACGATTAGCTTCATTGGCATTTCCAAAGCTGAGCGTAATTGTTTGTGGATCGGTGATATCGATAAGTGGAGTTAACCCTTTATCGGAGAGGTGACTACGAATACTTTCAGCATAGGTATTGGTTAGTTGGGTAATTAACCCTTCCATATCAATTTCAAGTAGAAAGTGAACGCCACCACGAAGGTCAAGCCCTAGATACATCGGTTGTAACCCAAGTGATGAGAGCCACTCCGGCATATCGGGAGCAAGGTTGAGGGCAGTGAGGTATTGATCTTGGAGAACACCATCAAGGAGATCTTTCGCCTTTAGCTGCTCTTCTGTATCTTTAAAGCGGATAAGAATTTGATCTTGGGACTCTTCGATACGCTTAACATCGAAGTGGTTCTCTTTTAAGACAGAATCAACACGAGCGACTAATTCAGAATTGATCTGTGTATCGCGTGTTGGTGAGATCTGGATTGATGGATCTTCCCCGAAAAGGTTGGGAAGCGCCAAAATGGTGCAGAGAACAATGACCCCAAAAATCAGAATATTTTTCCAAAGCGGATATCGATTTAGCATAATATTGGGTTACTTTTAATGGGTGAATCAAAAAGCCTAACGCCTCTACAGGGGTAGAGGCGCCGACGCCAGAAAAACTGATAGATCTTCTCAGCGCTAAAAAAAGAGAGGTGATCGATGCGGTATACTCAACGCTTTAGGATAATTGTTAACCCTGTTGTGCGTTAGGCTAGTACCTTACAGATCCCCTCCTTCATATTGTTTTGCGCTTTCTCTACTCTCGATGTCGCTGTTTTAATAGCTCCTTCAGAAGTTGCCATTTAAATAGAGAGATAGAGATCTTGTCGTTAGTGAGTTATTCAGCTTTCTCTGATTTTTCTGTTTTCTCGACTTTCTCTACTTTTTCAGTAGTTGCGTCGATTTTCTCACGATAAGTTCCTTTAGGAAGAAGAGAGTTAATCGCTTGACGTTGCGCTTTGATCACAACGTTAGGTGCAATCTCTGCACTTACATAGTTCTCATCAAGTGCGCGAATTCTTGCAACAAATCCTGAGCTTAAGAGGATCTCATCACCCACTTTGAGTGAGTTGATCAATTCGCGATGTGCTTTTGCACGTTTTTGTTGTGGACGGATCATTAAGAAATACATCACAACAAACATTCCGCCAAACAGAATTAAAGTTGGAAAAATGCTTTGCTCTTGCGCTTGTGCAAAGGCTGGAGAAACTAAGGCAGTTAAAGCAATCAGTAAACGCTTCATAAATGCTCCCATAAAGTATGATTTATATAAATTATATGATTCGAAATGAGTAAATTTTAAATAAGATTCAGATAAGTTTTAAATAAGTTTTAGATGGGCTTTAGATAAAGCATTATCTAATGCTCCGATAAAACTTCGCTAAACGATAAAATCTCAATAAAATTTATCACATAAATAATGTCATTGTGAAAATGAATAGTTGATCATTCTAACACTATATTATTGCAAACGCTTAAAACTTCTACGCAATTAAATGAAATTTTACTGGAAGTGGCTCACACCATTGTTTGCCACTTTTGACTAGTCATTATTTGCATCATCTGCCTCAATTTATGACCCAATAATGGTATTGAAGTGGTATTCAAATGTTATTGAAGTTCATATTGAAAATCATTGAACACCATGAACACCATGAAAACCATTGAATACCATATTGAGATCACATTAAGACCATATTGAAGCTATATTGAAGTCATCTTAAGCGTTGCGTTTAATTACGCTTTTGCCAATAAAGCTTGTGCTTTTTGGATCACATTATCCACGGTAAAGCCAAAGTGAGGGAAGAGATCTTTTGCCGGCGCTGATGCCCCAAAAGTATCGATTCCTAAGACTGCATCTGCAAACTCATACCAACCGCGGGTCACACCTGCTTCGATGGCAAGAATCTTCTTCTCTCCTAAAACAGCAACTTTATATGCTTCATCTTGCTCTCTAAAGCGCTCAACACAAGGCATTGAGACGACGCGAGCATTCAACTCTTTAGCAGCTTCCATCGCTAACTCAACTTCAGATCCGGTTGCTAGTAGGGTGATCTCTGCGGCAGGATTTTCAAGAAGCGTGTAACCGCCACGCGCAATCTCTTCTAAGCATTTTGCATCTCGCGTTTGATGAGGAAGGTTTTGGCGTGAAAGTGCAAGAAGCGTTGGGTGATCTTCAGCTTTTAAGCCATCAGCCCAAGCGACTAATGTTTCAACAGCATCACAAGGGCGCCAGACATAGAGGTTAGGGATGAGACGTAATGATTCAACATGCTCTACCGGCTGATGCGTTGGACCATCTTCTCCAAGACCGATGGAGTCGTGCGTCATAATATAGACAACTCGTTGCTCCATGAGAGCACTCATCCGGATAGCATTACGAGCATAGTCGGAGAAGACGAGGAAGGTTGCACCATAAGGGATAAATCCGCCATAGAGCGCTAAACCGTTCATGATCGCCGCCATTCCAAATTCACGTACTCCGAAGCGGATATAGTTTCCTTCACCGGTTGTGATATCGAGATCTCGGCTTCCTTTGAAGAAGGTATTGTTAGAAGGTGTTAAGTCTGCAGAACCACCGACAATCTCGGCAAGATTTGTCGCTAAGAGGTCGAGTGCATTTTTGCTTGCAACACGAGTTGCAATATTCTCTTCTTTCTCATTGACGCTTTTGAGCGCTGCGGCAAAGATCTCTTCAAAGTTATCGGGAAGTTCACCTGCAATTCTGCGAAGAAGTTCATCGGCTTTTTCGGGGTGATCAGCAACATAAGCATCGAAGCGGCTATTCCACTCCTCTTCACGTTGATCGCCGGCAGTACGTGCATCCCAAGCTTGATAGATCTCTTCAGGTACTTCAAAAGGACCATAATTCCAGCCAAGGCTTGCTTTTGTTGCAGCAATTTCATCAGCGCCAAGAGGAGCGCCATGAGTCGCTTCCGATCCCTCTTTGTTAGGAGAGCCTTTACCAATGAGTGTTTTACAGATAATAAGTGTCGGTTTATCCGATTTTTTCGCCTCTTTAATTGCAGCATCAACAGCGGCAATATCGTGACCATCGATCTGACCGATCACATTCCAGCCGTAGCTGAGGAAGCGCTCTTTCGTATTATCGGTAAACCAACCGCGAATATCACCATCGATCGAAATCCCGTTATCATCGTAAAGAGCGATCAATTTATTGAGCTTTAATGTCCCTGCAAGAGAGCAAGCTTCATGAGAGATCCCCTCCATCATGCAACCATCGCCTAAGAAGGTGTAGGTGTAGTGATCGATAATGGTATGTTTTTCAGTATTGTAGGTGCCTGCCATCATCTTTTCAGCAAGTGCCATACCGACAGCATTCGCAATCCCTTGTCCTAAAGGACCTGTTGTCGTTTCAATACCATCGGCAAAGCCATATTCAGGATGACCTGCTGTTTTTGCATTGAGTTGACGGAAATCTTTTAGGTCATCGATTGAGAGCGCATAACCTGTTAAGTGTAAAAGAGAATAAAGCAGCATTGATGCATGCCCGTTAGATAAGATAAAGCGATCCCGATTGATCCAGTGGGGATTGTTGGGATTATGAGAGAGGTTAAGCCCCCAGAGCGCTGTAGCCATCTCTGCCATCCCCATCGGTGCGCCCGGGTGACCTGAGTTAGCTTTTTGTACCGCATCCATGCTGAGCGCGCGAATAGCGTTTGCGCATTGTTTATTCATCTTTGACATAGTATTTTTTTAACCTTTAAAGCACTCGAAAATAGAAGCCCCAATTATACTCAACTTTCTAGAAAAAATCTTACTTATCCAATAGGAAGCATGCCCGATCTTGATTGAAAAGTAGACGTTCATTCCCTTTAAGCTGAGCGTTAATTACACGATAATTATTTATCGAACTTTTTTCGGAAATGAGTTAAAATATGATCCCTGATAGACTTTTTATTCACATAAATTTCAGGGTGGGTTCATGACACATTTTATATTTGTCACAGGTGGCGTTGTTTCATCTTTAGGCAAGGGTATTGCGGCAGCTTCTTTAGGTGCCATTTTAGAAGCTAGAGGTCTTAAGGTTACAATGATGAAGTTGGACCCTTATATCAATGTCGATCCCGGCACGATGAGCCCATTTCAACATGGTGAGGTCTTTGTGACCGATGATGGCGCGGAGACAGATCTCGACTTAGGTCACTATGAGCGCTTTATTCGTATGACGGCAAGTCGTCGTAATAGCGTTAGCGCAGGTCGCGTCTATAAGACCGTAATTGAGCGTGAGCGCGCAGGTGAGTATCACGGTAACACCGTTCAGGTGATTCCCCATATCACTGATGAGATTAAGCATCGTATCTACAATGTGGCGCAGGATGCCGACATCGCACTGATCGAGATTGGTGGAACGGTTGGAGATATTGAATCTCTTCCATTTTTAGAGGCAATTCGCCAAATTCGTACAGAGGTGGGGCCTCGAAAAGCACTCTTCCTTCACTTAACATTAGTACCATTTTTACGTGCATCAGGTGAGTTGAAGACAAAACCGACTCAGCATTCAGTTAAAGAGTTGCGTTCTATCGGCATTCAACCTGATATCTTAATCTGCCGAACGGAAGAGCCAATTCCATTAGAAGAGCGTCGTAAGATTGCACTCTTTACCTCTGTTGCAGAAGAGGCTGTGATCTCTTGTGTTGATTCTGATTCAATCTATAAAATCCCCGGCATTCTGCATGATCAAGGCCTTGATCGCATTGTTCTTGAGCAATTTAATATTCAAGCAAAAGAGGCGGATCTTTCTGAGTGGGATCAGGTATTAGAGAATATCGCAACGGCTGATAGTGTAGCGAATGTCTTGATTGTTGGTAAATATACAGAATTGACCGATACCTACAAATCGATTAATGAAGCGCTTTTCCATGCTGGTATTCAGACAAAGACAAAGATCAAGCTTCACTATGTAGAAGCTGCATCGTTAGAAGAGATGGATGAGACTGAGTTATCTGCAGTATTTGCAGGAATGGATGCAGTCTTAATCCCGGGAGGCTTTGGTGAGCGTGGCATGGAGGGTAAGATCCGTGCTATTCAATATGTGCGTGAACACAATATCCCCTTCTTAGGACTCTGCTTAGGAATGCAGTTAGCGGTTGTTGAGTATGCGCGTAATGTCTTAGGACTTGATGGTGCGAATACGAGCGAAGTTGATCCAACGTCGGAATATCCTGTGATTAAAATGTTAGATCCACAGCGTGATAGCGAAACAGATGAGTTTAAAGGGTATATGACTGTCGGTGCGCAGCCCGCAACATTGGTAGAAGGCACTAAAGCGTATGAAGCGTATGGCCGAGCAGATGTTAGCGAGCGTCATCGTCATCGTTATGGGGTTAATCTCGATTATCTTGAGCAGTTACAAGATGGAAACTTTGTGGTTTCAGGACGCACGAAAGATCGCGGATTGATCGATTTTATCGAATTGAAGGATCATCCTTGGTTTGTGGGAACGCAATCACATCCTGAGTTTAAATCAACACCAAGAGATGGTCACCCACTCTTTATCGCTTTTGTTAAAGCAGCAAAGTCTGTTAAATCAAAAGCGGCAGAAGAGTAGGGTATCCTGCCCTTATTGTAAATTGACTTCTCCTAATCGATCAGTTGATCGATAGGGTGAAGCGCAAACAGAGGTGCTAAGTTACATATTTTTCATTCTTAATAACGTTTTTAATGACATTCTTGATGTTATTCTTAACGACATCCTTAACGATATTTTTAAAGATGTTTTCAAGGCGTTATTAATTAGAATCAGTGAGAACCTAGAGTTTGTGATCGACAGAAAGATCCCTCTAGGTTCTTTTTTTGTAGATGATAAAGAGAGTAAGAGAGAGAGTAAGAGAGAGAGGAAGAGATGAATCAGAGGTTATCGATTATTCTTTATGAGCCGGAGATTCCGCCAAATACCGGTAATATTATTCGGCTCTGCGCAAATAGTGGTGCGGAGTTGCATCTGATTGAGCCACTTGGCTTCTCATTAGAGGAGAAAGCACTTCGTCGTGCAGGGCTTGATTATGCAGAGTGGGCGACGATGAAAGTTTGGCCCTCATTGAGTGCATGTCTTGAAGCAATTGCACCTAATCAAATCTATGCGATGACGACAAAGGGGAGTAGAAACTTCTTTGAAGCTCGTTTTGAGCCGGGAGATGCATTAATCTTTGGTCCTGAGACGCGGGGATTGCCGGAGAATTTTATCTTCTCTCTTCCAGGAGAGCAGCGCTTGCGTCTGCCGATGGTGGAAAATGCCGGAAGAAGTCTTAATCTCTCCAATTCTGTGGCGATAGCAGTCTATGAAGCCTGGCGCCAGTTTGAATTTAGCGGTGATTAGCAGTTAACTGGTAGAGATAAAATAGAGATGAAAATAAAAATGAAAATAAAAGATAAGAATAGAGGGAAGCGTTAGGCATTCCCTTTTCTTTTAGCTGTTTCTTTTTACTTTTTTATTTAACTTTTTCGTTTAAAGCGGGGGTCGCGCGCTGCACGAATTTGACGCGCCTGTTTAGGATCGATAATAAGCGGACGATAGACCTCGATGCGATCGCCCTCTCTGAGGAGGTGATCTTGCTCCACTTTAATCCCGAAGATCCCAAATTGGGGAGATTCAATAACCCGGCACGCTTCATGGTAGAGCGCAAAGAAAGGGAGTGCATCTTTTAGGCGAATGCCTTCTTGAAACTTCTGCTCTTCGATCGGTTGTCGATCGGGAAGTGCCAAGATAAATTCAATCGTTATAAAAGATCCATTTTTCCGATGTTGGCGTGGGGTTGTTTCGCGATTGAGGAAGGAATTAACCGAGGAGTTTTCCATAACGCACCTTCGCTTGAGCACTAAAGGCAGCAACCATACTGCCTGCAATATTTTCAAAAATAGGGGTTAAGAGTAATCGTGCCGGCCCAAAAGAGAAATCGAAATCGATCATAAGATGGATCTCTGATCCCCCTTCAGGAAGATCACGAAAGCGCCACTCACCCCGCAGATGTTTAAAAGGACCATCTACGAGATTTAGGGTGATTTTTTCATTCTCAATTAAAGTATTGCGCGTTGTAAACCACTTATTGAGAGGACCCTTTGCCGTTAAAATGGAGGCCTCCATCATTGTGGGGGTCGATTTGATAATGCGTGACCCCTTACACCAAGGCAGAAAGGTGGGGTAAGATTGCACATCATTGACTAAATCGTACATCTGTTTTGCAGAAAATGGTTCTTTTTGTGATCGGCGTATGACAGGCACAGCATTCCTCAACTCATCAATGGACTTCAATTAAAATTAACTAATCTTCGCGACTCTTCAGCGGCTATTTTGATTGCGACATTTCGCATTCTACTCTTTGGTAGTAGCTATCTCTTCAGATCGATTTCATATTTTCGCTATCAAGCAGTAACGATCTAGTAAATAACGATCAAACAAGCAATGATCAAATATTGATGAAGAAAGAGCTACCCGATTAAGGTAGCTCGCTATTATAACAAACTCTAACACAAATCTAGAATCAATCTCGCTAGTTTGCGCCGAAGCCTCTTTTGATCGCTTTCACGCTTTAAGCCTTAGGGCTTGCTTGTAACGCAGTAATGGCAATTGTGTAGACAATATCATCTACAAGCGCACCGCGGGAGAGATCGTTGACCGGTTTTGCTAAACCTTGCAGCATCGGACCGATACAGACCACATTAGCACTGCGTTGAACCGCTTTATAGGTGATATTCCCCGTATTGAGGTCAGGGAAGATAAAGACGGTAGCGCGACCGGCAACAGGGCTGTTAGGTGCTTTCTGTTGGCCAACACTTAAGACGCTAGCGGCATCAAATTGTAGGGGACCATCGATTAATAGATCTGGCGCTTTCTCTTTAGCGATCTCAGTTGCTTTGGCAACCTTTTCAACCTCTTCGCCGGCACCTGATGTTCCTGTTGAGTAGGAGAGCATTGCTACGCGAGGCTCAATGCCAAAGATTTTGGCAGATTCAGCAGATTGAATCGCAATATCGGCGAGTTGCTCCGGTGTCGGATTGGGATTAACGGCACAGTCCCCATAAACATGAACCTGATCTTTCATCAACATAAAGAAGATGCTTGAGACCAGCTTTGAGTTTTTATCTGTACCAATAAGTTGAAATGCCGGGCGGATTGTATCTGCCGTGGTATGGACGGCTCCCGAAACTAACCCATCAACATCCCCTTCGGCGAGCATCATCGTTCCTACGACAACGCTATCTTTGAGCGCTTCTCTTGCCACCGCTTCATCTGCGCCCTTATGCTTACGGCGTTCAACAAAGCCGGGAACATATTTTTCTACCAAGGTTTTCGGATCGATCATCTCAATACCACGATCGGGAAGGTGAATATTGTGCGCTTTGGCGACTGACTCAATAGTAGCAACATCGCCTAAGAGAACACAGCGAGCAATTCCGCGTTCTGCACAGATAGCTGCGGCGCGAAGTGTTCGAGGCTCATCTCCCTCTGGCAATACAATACGGCGATCAGCCTTTTGCGCACTCTGAATCAATTTGTAGCGGAATGCAGAAGGGGGCATACGATTGCTCTGAGAAGCTTTGAGCGCCTCAATGAGTGGCGCTAGTTCTAACTGCTGCGCGATAAAGTGGATTGCATCGATATCACTCTTTAACGCCTCATTTTCAGGGATAATGCCTAATGTATCGAGTGAGCGGCAGAAATCAGTTTGGCAGAAGGTTACAGTCTTCTCGATCGCTTTAGGATCTTTCACATGATTGATGATATAGCCCGCTAGCCAGATATGAGATTCACTGTAGATATAGGCATTGAGATCGAAGTGAGCTGCAACCTCTTCAGGGGTATTTGCAAGGGAGTTTCCGGCAAAGACTACACCGGCACAGAGTGTTCTTGCGATATCAGCATTGAGATCGTGAGTATAAGGACGGCTGCTATGATAGGTCAATCCCTCGACAACCACAATATCAAAGCCTTTAGCCGCCTCTGTAACGCGACCAACAACCGCTTCTAATAGATCATCATAGGCGCCATTGCGAATTGCATTATTCACATCTCCTTCTAAGATCGGCGTTGGTGTTTCATCATTAAAGAGTTCGCGATAGAGCTGTTCTGAACGATTATTATCTTCACCAATAGGGCGGACAAATCCCACCTTTAATCCCGCTTTGCGTAACGCTTCAACGAGCGCAAGGGAGATAGAGGTTAAGCTCTTAATATCACCGGTAGGTGCTACAAATAGTGTCTTCATAGAAATTTAACTCCTATTGCTCGACTGTTGAATCGATTGATGATGCTTGCTTCTCTTTTTGTGCAACAATTTCAAGTGTATCTTGAACGATCATTCCCTCTTCATCGGTACAAACCACTAAAGCTTTACCGAAGTTAGAGCTTGTGGCGATAACACCCTCTTTTCCGCCAGTACAGAAGCTATTAGATGGGTTGCTAAAGCGATAGCCTAAGAAAGCTAATTGACTCATGATCAATTCCCGAACATAGGCTGAGTTCTCACCGATACCGCCGGTAAAGACAATAGCATCGAGGCGCTGTAGTGCCGGAAGATACTCTGAGATAGTCTTCGCAACACGGTAACCAAACATATCGAGCGCTAAGCGGCAACGTTTATGTCCCTCTTTTGCTTTTGTCTCTAAGATACGGCAATCATTGGAAACGCCGGAGATACCGAGAAGTCCACTGTCGAAGTTGAGAAGATTATCCATCTCATAGATATCATAATCTAAACATTCAACAAGGTAGGGGATAAGGCCTGGGTCGAGTGATCCGGAACGAGTTCCCATCATCAAGCCCTCAAGTGGGGTCAAGCCCATACTCGTATCGACCGATTTTCCACCACGAATAGCAGCAATGGAGGCACCATTTCCTAAGTGACAGCTGATAATATTGAGCTTTTCAAGGGGGATATCGAGAATGCTAGCGGTTCGCTCGGTAATGTAGCGATGGCTACTTCCATGGAATCCGTAACGGCGAATATTATATTTCTCGTAGATCTCAAGCGGGAGCCCATAGAGATAGGCTTCTTCCGGCATTGTTTGGTGGAAGGCTGTATCGAAGACGGCAATCTGCGGTAGATCAGGGAGAACCTCTTTCGCCGCAAGAATTCCCGTTAAGTTTGCCGGGTTGTGGATCGGCGCTAAGGGCGCACACTTTTTAATAATATCGATAACTTCAGGAGTGATCTCAACAGATTCTTGGAAGTACTCTCCCCCGTGGACAACTCGGTGGCCGACTGCTTTGATCTTATCGGCATAACCCTCTTTTTGGAGAAACTGGAAGACCTCCTTAAATGCGCCAAGATGCGTGGGATCTTCGAGTTTGTTTTTAACTTTCTCTCCATGATATTTGATCGATAAAGTGGCCTCGGGTGTATCGAGCTGTTCTGCGCCTCCGCTGATAACGGTATTGCGCTCTTTTGCATGAATTAACGCAAACTTAAGTGAGGAACTTCCGCAATTGATGACTAAAGCATACATAACTGTTTGACTCCTAAGCTTTCAATGTTCAGTGAACATATTGTTGTTATTGATTGGATTACTGCTCTTTCAACACAGATGACTAGTGAGGGTCTAAGCATAGTCTCTTTTTCTCGCTCTTTTTTTATCAGAAGAGATCATTCAATTGTGATCGCTCTAGATAGCAAAAGGGGGATGAGTGTCTCTAAGTTGAAGTTATCAAGACCCTGGCTATTAAGTATTAGGGAAGACTCTTGAACTTCTGCCTTAATCCAACGCTATTTATTTTAATTTTTCATTAACTTTTCATAAGTAATTTATATAAGTAATTTACATAAGTCGTTTTATCGTTACTTCTATTGGTTACTTTTATTTTTTTACTTTAAGTTTTTACAACTTTTATCTCAATTTTGATTCTCGCTATTGAAAATAGGAGGCAATCAAATTTGATAATATTTTTTATACCTCTCTAATTAATACCCTATAAATTGTAAAAACCCAAAAAAAGAGCAGAAAACTTTTCCCTTTTTAAGGGACATAACTGCTCGAAATTGGTAGTAAGAAATTGATAAATTAACAATAACAATCTCTTGGCAACTATTTTGCTAGAGCAGAATCCTCTTCTCAAAGATGAGTCTATAAAAGCGACTCTCAATAGAGGCTACAACGGGTCTTAAGTAGGAGATTGAGCCTAATTTCCTGTTATAGCACGGATCATCTTTATTTTGAGAATAAGATGCGCTTCGCTTGATCTAAATGCTTTGAGGTGCTGAAAAAGTAACCATGGCAGCGGGAAAGAGGCGCTCTTTAGGGTGAATTCATCGAAAGGATAGCGTGCGAGTAAATTTTGTGGAAAGCTATCGAGCGCTCCCGATTTAGTGTAAAATGCCCTCTTTTATAACGGCAGAATATTAGAAGAGAGAATCAACAATAGATTCATCACTAAATTCATAGATAGATCCGGAGAGAAGAGAGAGTTTTATGGCAATCTTAGAAGTAATTACAGTTCCCCATCCTACCTTGCGCGAAAAGGCTGCGCCGGTCACGAGCTTTGATGCCACATTAAAGCAGTTGGTAGAGGATATGTTTGAGACGATGTATGAGGAGAAGGGAGTCGGTTTAGCCGCCAATCAGGTCAATGTTTTACAGCGAATTTTTGTTGCTGATTGCTCTGAAGAGCGCAATGATCCCAAAGTTTTTATCAATCCTGAAATTTTAGAAGTTTCGGAAGAGACCGATGCAGCAGAAGAGGGATGTCTCTCCCTTCCAACACTCTATAGCGGTCCTGTGATTCGTCCTGTCGCGGTAAGAGTCCGTGCTCAAGATGTTAACGGAGAGTTCTTTGAGCTTGAGGCTGATGGTCTTTTAGGGCGCTGTATTCAACATGAGTATGATCATCTTGAAGGTGTTCTCTTTATCGATTATCTCTCTCGTTTAAAGCAGCAACGTATCTTGAAGAAGTTAGAGAAAGTCCTCAAAGAGCGTGAGTTAGAGTAGCAGTAGTACTCAATAGTGCTCAACAGCACTCAACAGCACTCAACAATATTTAATAATACTCAATAGCATTCAATATCGATAGCGTCATCGAGATCGATATCGACATCATCAAAAATCAAAATCAAAATCAAAATCAAAATTAAGATCAGAGCGATCAGTCGGGAATCAGTAAAAAGAGGTCAAACATGGGGTTAAGAATTATCTTTGCGGGATCACCGGAATTTTCAGTTCCAACATTAGAGGCGTTGCTCGATTCAGAGCATGAGGTTGTTGCGGTCTATACACAACCTGATCGCCCGCGAGGAAGAGGAAAGAAGGTTCAATTCACCCCGGTAAAAGAGGTTGCAGTTGCTCACAATATCCCTGTTTATCAACCATTGACGCTTCGTGATCCGGAGGCGCAAGCAACATTTGCCGCGCTAAATGCCGATCTGATGGTGGTGGTCGCTTATGGTTTGATTCTTCCTAAAGCGATCTTAGAGATGCCGCAATATGGTTGTCTCAATATTCACGCATCGCTCCTGCCTAGATGGCGTGGCGCCGCACCGATCCATCGTGCGATTGAGGCGGGTGACCAGGAGAGTGGCGTAGCGATTATGCAGATGGATGTCGGTTTAGATACCGGTGCTGTATGGCAAGAGGAGCGAGTTGCAATTACGCCCCATATGACGACCGGAGA
The DNA here is from genome assembly GCF_003121895.1 of Ignatzschineria cameli. Lineage (GTDB taxonomy): Bacteria > Pseudomonadota > Gammaproteobacteria > Cardiobacteriales > Wohlfahrtiimonadaceae > Ignatzschineria > Ignatzschineria cameli. The sequence goes on along the minus strand of NZ_QEWW01000013.1, from coordinate 11,088 downwards.
GCTACATGATCGTCTTAAGATGGTGGGTGCCTCACTGCTATTAGCAACAATTCCAGAGGTGATTGCCGGCAGTCGTCAGCCAACGCCTCAGCCGGAAGAAGGTATCACTTATGCTGAAAAGATCACTAAAGAGGAAGCGAGAATTGATTGGCAGGAGAGTGGTGCGACAATCGCACGTAAGATCCATGCTTTCAATCCTTTTCCGGGTGCCTTTACTGAGTTAGATGGCGCGTTATTAAAGCTCTATCGAGTTTTAGAGAGCGATCGCAAGCGTGATTCTCTCCCGGGAACTTTCTATGTTGAAGGGGAATCTCTCTATGTGGTTGCCGGTGATGGTCATCTATTAGAAGTATTAGAGCTGCAGATTGCAGGTAAGCGAAGAATGGAGAGCGCACTCTTCATCAAAGGTAATGAAATCGATCAGAAGGTAGCACAATAAATGGCCATTAAAGAAGCGCTATATCCCAAATTAATGAAAGATCCCCGTTTCGTTGCGGTGGAGACACTCTGTTCTGTCTTGCAGGGAGAATCGCTCACTGAGGCGCTTCCTCGATGCAGTGAGCGGCTCAATGAGAATGAACGTCGCTTCGCCCAACATCTTCTCTTTGGCACATTAAGACAATATGATGCCTTAGAAGATCGGCTCTCCCAGCTTCTTTCTAAGCCGATCAAAAATTCAGAGATTGAGGTAAAAGTTGCCCAGATCTTAGCAGCCTATGAATTGACGGAGATGGCAACAGCTGAATATGCCATTCTCAATAATTGGGTTAATTTAATAAAAGCGATGGATAAAGAGTGGGCCGCAGGGTTAACAAATGCCATTTTACGCAATATTCAGCGAGGAAAATTACCGCCGGCTAAGAGTATGGCAGGGCGTAGCAATCTTCCGCAATGGTTTGCTAAACGAATTGAGAATCAATGGGGAAAAGAGGCATTAGAGGAGATCGGTACCTTCTATCAACTCCATCCTGAGATGATTTTACGCGTCAATCGAGCGAAAAATAGCCGAGAAGCGTATCTTGAAAAACTAGCGGCCGCAGGAATTGATGCGGTGGCCCATCAATTTGTTGAGAGCGCGATTGTTTTAGATCAGCCGGTAAGTGTAGAGCAATTGCCAGGCTTTGCTGAGGGTTTAGTAAGTGTTCAAGATGCTTCGGCACAACTTGCAGCTGAGCTTTTAGAGCCGCAAAAAGGGGAGTATCTGCTCGATGCCTGCTCTGCGCCAGGTGGTAAGACAACTGCTCTGCTAGAGATCATGCCAGAGATGGCAGGGTTAGTTGCCCTCGATAGCTCAGCTGAGCGTCTTCTTCGTGTTAAAGAGAATATTGAGCGCGTCATGGGATCGATCCCACAATTTGTGGAGATTGAAGCAATTGCTTGTCAGGATTATGAAAGCGAGCAACGCTTTGATGCCATTCTACTCGATGTTCCTTGCTCGGCTACCGGCATTATGCATCGCCATCCCGATATTAAACGTCTACGTCAAGCCTCTGATATTGAGAAATTACGCGCGCTTCAGAGTGAAATTCTCAATCATGCTTGGACGCTCTTAAAAGAGGGTGGGCGACTTCTCTATGCTACCTGTTCTATCCTTAAAGATGAGAATGAGCAGCAGATTCGTCACTTTCTAAAATCTCATCCTGATGCAAAAGAGCGACCATTGATGCTCCCCTTTGGTGAAGCGCGAGATGTAGGCGTTCAGATTTTACCTCGCTACTTTAAGTCTGAAGAGAGTGTCGATGGTTTCTACTATGCGCTCTTAGAGAAAAAGTAGAGAAGTAGTAGAGAAATTGTAGAGGAATGAAGTTAGGAGAAGTTAAAGCGGTGCAACGGGATATGCAGATCTCACCATTGAATCATCGTTCTCAGCGTTTTCTGATGCTGGGATGGCTGCTGCTATTGCCGCTCTCTCTGCTTCTCTCAATGCCCCTTTTTGCCGCAACCTATGAACGGTCCTCTTCGCTCATGATCGAAAGTATCAAAAATGAGTATTACTATCCTGGGCGAAAGATGGATCGCATTCGAGATCTTGAGCTGCTCAGCAGTGGGCAGCTGCCGGCGGTCGATCTTCTCTTAAAGCTTAAAAGCCATATCGGGATGAGTGAGGAGCAAGAACAGATGCTTCTCAATGGTATTCCGCTGACCTTTGTCTACGATATTCGTATCGAGAAGAAGGGCTTTTTAAGTCAAAATAGTTATCGCAAAGAGGTTCGCTATCTCCTCTTTTATCATGGGCTTTCGAAGCAATTTGTAGTTCGTGATCTAGAGACAAAGAAGCAGCATAGCTATCCGATCTTAAGTTTAGCGCTGCTCTCGATCTCAACACCGGTGGAGATTGTTATTCATATGGAAAATCGCGATGGGCTCATGCTACAGGAGTATGAGGGACGCGCAAAGTTATGGCTCGATATTGAGGCGTTGCCAACGCCCCTTCGTATCCCTGCCTATCTATCCTCAAATTGGTGGTTAAGTTCTGATTGGTTTAAGTGGGAGTTATTGAAGTAATGAGTCTTATCCGTAAACATGCTTTTAGCCTCTTTCTCCTTCTCTCCCTGCTCTTGGTGATTATTTTAGGGGTAATGGTTCGCTCGATTGAGTCTGCCGTTCTCTATTCCCGTTACTATACCTGGATCATTATTGCCGGCGCTATCTGCTTTCTCTCTTTGATGTCGCTTGTGATCTACTTCTTAATTCAGCTCCTACAAGGAGTGCGCAAGAGACGACTCGGCGCTAGACTCAATGCGCGGATGATGATTTTTTTCTCCGGATTATCAGTAGTGCCGATTGTGATTCTCTTTCTCTTCGCCGGCATTATGATCCAAAGAGGGATCGATAGCTGGTTCGATGAATCGCTTGATCAAGGTTTCGATGATGCCTTAACCTTAGCTCAATCGGCCTTAGAGACACGCAGATTAGATGCCCTTGAGATTACCCAATCGATCGGTCAGCGGGTAGCAGATCTCACCTCGCTCGATCTCGCTTATGAATTAGAAAATCTCCGTTTTGATGCCAATGCCCTCGATCTGACGGTCTTTGATCATCGCGGACGGATTTTGGCGACAAGCTCGAGTAATACCACCGTTAACCTTCCGGAGCTTCCCAACGATATTGTCCTAATGAGTGTCTTTAATGATATGGATTATGTCTGGCTCGAGCCGGTGGGAGATGATGAATTACAGGTGCGAGTGATCATTCGGGTTGATTCTGATATTCCTCGGGTGGTGCAAGCCATCTATGAGATTCCGCAGCGTTATACGGAGTTAGGACTCTCCACTCAAGCATCGGTTGAGAGCTATAAGCAGTATAAGACACTTCAAGAATCACTTAAGGGGCAGTTGATTGCGATCTTAACACTTGTTTCACTTCTAGCGATTCTTTTAGCATTGGGTGGCTCCTATTTTGCAACACGACGCTTAGTGAATCCGATTCGTAGGCTTTCGCTTGCCTCTAAAGCTGTTTCTGAAGGGAATTTTGATCGAGAGATTGTGGTGAAATCGAATGATGAGATCGGCTTTTTAACAGAATCATTTAATGAGATGATTATGAAGCTGCGTCAAGCTAATGAAGCAGAGAAAGCCTCTCAGCGCCTGCTAGTGGCGCAGCGCTCCTATCTAGAGGCGGTTTTAGCAAATCTCTCCTCCGGGGTTTTAGTCCTCGATAATGATGGAAATATCCGAACCTTTAATGAAGCCGCACTCTCGATCTTAAAGACCGATCGCCGACTCTTACAGAAGTTGACCCTCTCCCATCTTGAATCGATCGATGAATCTCTCCACTTCTTCTTTATTCCGCTACAAAACTATCTTGAGAAGCGGGAGCGAGGGGAGAATGATCGTCTTGAGGTGATGCGTGTTGAAAAAGGAATTACCCAGATTCTCTCTGTCCGAGTCTCCGAACCTTTAGAGAATCGCAGTCTACCGAGTGGCTATGCCATTGTCTTTGATGATATTACCCAATTGATCAACTCCGAGCGGGAAGCCGCTTGGGGTGAGGTGGCAAGACGTCTTGCTCATGAGATTAAAAATCCTTTAACACCAATTCAGCTCTCCGCTGAGCGCTTAGCCTTTAAGTTACAGGGGAAATTGGAGGTTGATGATCGCTTCCTCCTAGAAAAATCGACCCAAACGATTATTACCCAAGTCAATGCGATGAAGAAGATGGTCAATGCCTTTAGCCAATATGCTAGAGCGCCCAAACTTCACCTGAAAAAGATCGATCTAAATGCCTTAACAGAGGAGGTCACTTTCCTCTATAGTGATTATGTTCGAGGTGTTGAGGTTATTTTACAAAAACCGGCACAAAGCCTCTATGTTAATGGGGATGAAATTCGCTTAAGGCAGCTCTTGCATAATTTAATTAAGAATGCGATAGAAGCGTGTCAGGAGGAGAAGGATCAATTACTCGGCAAGGTCTATGTTGAGATCTCAAAATTAGATGAGACACACCTTAGCCTCACCGTCAGCGATAATGGTAGTGGAATTGATGAATCCTTGATTAATCGAATGTTTGAGCCATATGTCTCAACGAAAGAGAAGGGAACCGGATTAGGTTTATCAGTTGTGAAGAAGATTGTAGAGGAGCATAACGGAAAGATTGCGATCTACTCTGGAAAAGAGCAGATCGGAACACGTGTAGAAGTGATGCTTCCTCTCTATGAAGAGTTAGAAGAAGGAAAAGATAATGTCGAATAAAGTGAATAAACAGTGGGGCGGACGTTTCTCAGAGAGTACTGATGCATTTGTTCAAGCCTTTACAGGATCGGTCGATTTCGATCAAAGGATGTATGCTGAAGATATTGCAGGATCGCTCGCGCATGCAGAGATGCTCTATACGCAAGGGATCTTATCTGAAGAAGATTTCACCCTAATCAAAGATGGGCTTGCAGCCGTTAAAGCAGAGATTGAAGCAGGGGAGTTTCCTTGGTCTATTGAGCTTGAAGATGTTCATATGAATATTGAATCGAGCTTAACAGAGAAGATCGGTATTGCCGGCAAGCGCCTTCATACCGGTAGATCACGTAATGATCAGGTTGCAACGGATATCCGCCTTTGGTTGCGCAAAGAGCTCGATCATATCGATCTTGAGTTAAAACGTCTTCAAGAGGGAATTTTATCGGTAGCAGAGCGTGAATATGACACCATCATGCCGGGCTTTACCCACCTTCAAGTGGCGCAGCCTATCACTTTTGGTCACCACTTGATGGCTTGGTTTGAGATGATTAAAAGAGATCGTGAGCGTTTCCTAGATTGTCGTAAGCGCCTCAATATCTCACCATTAGGAGCAGCGGCTTTAGCGGGTACAACCTATCCGATCGATCGTCATCTTTCGGCAAAGTTATTAGGATTTAGCGCACCTTCTGAAAACTCGCTCGATTCGGTCTCAGATCGTGATTTTGCAATTGAATTTGCCGCAGCGGCATCGATTTTAGCGATGCATCTTTCGCGCTTCTCAGAAGAATTAGTCCTCTGGGCAACGCCAGCATTTGATTTTATCAATCTTCCAGATCGATTCTGTACCGGTTCATCGATCATGCCACAGAAGAAAAACCCCGATGTTCCTGAGCTGGTAAGAGGGAAAACCGGGCGCGTCTATGGCCATCTCTTCTCTCTATTGACCTTAATGAAGAGCCAACCGCTTGCGTACAATAAAGATAATCAGGAAGATAAAGAGCCCCTTTTCGATATTGTAGATACCGTTCTCGGCTCACTTCGTGCCTTTGCTGATATGATTCCGGCGATCTCAAGTAAGAAAGAGAATATGTATGCGCGTACAAAATTGGGCTTCTCAACAGCAACCGATTTAGCAGATTACCTCGTTCGTAAAGGGATGCCTTTTAGAAATGCCCATGAAGTGGTAGGAAATGCCGTTCGTTTAGGAGTTGAGACCTCGCGAGATCTCTCTGAGATGCAGCTTGAAGAGTTACAACAATTCTCTGATCTTATCGATGAAGATGTCTTTGAATATCTCACCTTAGAGGGATCGGTTGCGGCGCGTAACCACTACGGCGGTACGGCACCTAAGCAAGTTTTAGCAGCGATTGAGCGTGCAAAGGCACTCATCTAGTTCTCTACTTTAGATCGCTATCGATGCTAATGGGAGTGCTCATTAGCATCTTTGCTGATCTCTTTCTCAATCCCTTTTCCGCTTTATAGGGTCATTCCAAGATGTTTTTATCCCCATTTTTTAGCCGTTTTAAACGACTCATTTTTCTCTTTGCCATCACCTTTTTTATTGCCAGTTGTGCCGGTGGGCCGAGGATGAAGAATGGTTTTGATGAGCCAAAAGCATTGGAACCGATGGTCAACTTTTGGGTGCATGTCTATGCGCGTTGGGATGATAATCTTGTCGCTTTTCATGATAATCGCTACCTTGATGTGGTCTATGAATTAGCGCCGATCAGAAAAGGGGATCGTATGACGTGGGATACTATCTCAGAGTTGATTCGTGATGATCTTTTAGTGGTAGAAGCTTCTCTCAAGACGCCGGTGAAATTGAGTAAGAATCAGGAGCGAATCAAAAAGATGTTGATCAAGGCAGGTGGAAAAGAGGCGCTCTATGGTGCTTCTGAACGACTGCGAGGTCAGCGTGGGTTAAAGTCAGAGTTTCGCCGAGGATTAGAGCGTAGTGAGCCCTATATTGTCTACTTTAAAAAGCTCTTTAGAGATGCCGGATTGCCGGAGGAGATTGCTTATCTTCCACATGTTGAGTCCTCATTTAATATGGGGGCAAGATCGAAGGTAGGAGCGGCAGGGATGTGGCAATTTATGCCATCGACGGCACGAAGCTTTATGCCGATGCGTGCTAATGTTCTCGATTCCCGTTATGATCCGCGTCATGCGGCGAAGGGGGCTGTAAAATTGATGGCTTATAACTACAATTTAGTTCCCTATTGGCCATTAGCAATTACTGCTTATAATGCTGGTGTTGGTCACTCGATGCGAGCGCAGGAGCGATATGGAAATGATATTGGATTGGTGGTCTTTAACTACAGTGAGGGCGCATTTAAATTTGCCTCTCGAAATTTCTATGCTGAATTTTTAGCAGCGAAAAAGATCGCAGAAGATCCCGGGCATTACTTCCCCGGATTCCGTTATCGCTATCTAAAGAGTAGTATTGAGGGAATTGAGCTTCTAACGCCGATGTTCTTACGTGATTTAGCAAAAGAGACCGGTCTCTCGGAAGCGACTTTAATTGAGCTCAATCCGGCATGGCTTCGTAATATTGAGAATAATCGTGCCGAGATTCCAAGTCACTATGATATTTGGCTTCCAAAAGGGACGATGAAGCGGATGCGTGGAAGATTTTATCAACCGAGCCGAATTCAGCCTTAATACTGTTTCAACAGATAATGGCATCAATGATGCCATCTGCCGGCGCGAGATTGATGAAAAACGCGATAGTAAGATCCGGCAGTGTTCAGCTCTTTTTTCAATATGATTAACCGTTAAGGCAACGATACTTGCCGGCATGCAACTTGTAGAAGGATGCAGGGGGTAATCTCCGGCAATTCATCAGCTTTATTAAAGAACAGTAATATTCCGGCAATCGAATGATTGCCCTCTGCCGGCGCGAGATTTATGGAAATATGAGATAGTAAGGACCGGCAGCGTTCAGTCTATTTTTTTCTGATGAATAATTCTTAAGAGGATTTATTGAGGGGCGGGAGCCCACTATTGCACTCTTTTCACCGCTGTATGCCCGCCTGTTGGCGCTTTCAGCACCGAGAATGATATCTAAAGTAGCGATATTTTCCGGCATGCAAATTGTGAAAGTATGCGATGGTGATCTCCGGCAACTCATTAGCTTTATTAAAGAGCAGTAATATTCCGGCAATCGAATGATGGCCTCTGCCGGCGCGAGATTTATGGAAATATGAGATAGTAAGGACCGGCAGCATTCAGTCTATTTTTTTAATGAATGATTTTTAAGAAGATTTATTGAGGGGCGGGAGTCGACTATTGCACTCTTTTCACCGCTGTATGCCCGCCTGTTGGCGCTTTCAGCACCGAGAATGATATCTAAAGTAGCGATATTTGTCGGCATGCAAATTGTGAAAGTATGCGATGGTGATCTCCGGTAATTCATCAGCTTTATTAAAGAGCAGTAATATTCCGGCAATCGAATGATTGCCCTCTGCCGGCGCGAGATTTATGGAAATATGAGATAGTGAGATCCGGCAGCTCATAGCTTCTGTTTTGATTTGTATAAATAGTAGGAATATAGCTAGGGAAGATAGCTGTTGTTAAATAGTCGTGATTAAATAAGAGGTTCAATAGAACTTTAATAGAACTTCCATGGGAGCTCAATAAGCTGTTTTAAGAGAGATAAATCGCAATAAGTTGAGCAGTTGAGTAACAGATTACAATTTTAGTAGTGAGAAGTTAGTCGTTAAGTAGATAAATAAGGGCATATTCAGTTATGGGAAATATACGTAAAGCAGCGGCTGTAGGCCAAAGTGTATGGTTTGATAATATTGAGCGTAAAATGTTGGGCCACGATGGTGAGCTTGCAAGAATGATCAAAAAAGAGGGCTTATTAGGAGTTACCTCTAATCCTGCAATCTTTGAGAAAGCTATTGCCGGCGGCGAAGCCTATCTCCCTATCATTCAAGATCCTAATAATCATGAACTCTCAGCACGGGAACTCTTCTTTAAATTAGCTATTGAAGATATTCAAGCTGCTTGTGATCTCTTTCTCCCCACATATGAAGAGAGCCGCTACCGTGATGGCTATGTGAGCTTAGAGGTCTCTCCCGATCTTGCTCATGATGCTAACGGTACCATTATTGAAGCAAAAGCCCTTTGGGAAGAGATCGATCGACCTAATTTGATGATTAAGGTGCCGGCCACTAAAGCGGGATTGATCGCCATTGAAGCGCTCATTGCCGAAGGGATCAATGTCAATGTTACCTTAATTTTCTCTGTAAAACGTTATAGTGAAGTTTTAGAAGCCTTCTTTAAAGGGTTGGAAGCACGAGTGAAAGTGGGCTTACCTATTTTACAGATCGCCTCTGTTGCTAGCTTCTTTATCTCTCGTATCGATGCCGTTATCGATCCTCAGGTTGCAACGAAAGCGCCTCATCTTAAAGGCCATATCGCAATCGATAATGCCAAAATGGCTTATCAGCACTTCTTAAGAGAGATGGAGCATGAGCGGGTAAAAGCATTATTAAAAGCTGGCATGCAACCACAGCGACTGCTTTGGGCATCAACTGGCGTGAAAGATCCTAGTTATAGCGAGACAATGTATGTTCATCACCTGATGGGAAAAGAGACGGTTAATACAATGCCACCGAAGACCTACAGCGCATTTTTAGAAGAGAGTATCACGCCTTATCCGCAACTTGAGAGCGATCTTGAGGTGGCAAAAAGTCGTCTTGCTGAGTTAAAAGAGCTCAATATCGATCTTGAGGAAGTGTGTCAATTACTGGAAACTGCAGGTGTTGAACAATTTGTTGTTGCATTTGATTCACTTCTTTCAACCATCGAGAAGAGTCGCCTTTAATAGGCATTATTGCTGAAATCGGCGATTGAAATAATCGTAAGATGTATTATTAAGAAAAATCGGCTAAACTTTAGAGTTTGCGCCTCTATTTTAGGGATTGATACTCTAGCGTTCGATACTTTAATAAGAGGCGTTGGCCGATGATTTTGAAGATGATTTTTGAAAAGTAGGACATCATGAAGATAGAACTCTCTCAACCTTTTTTTAAAGAGCGAATTACCATTATGGGGATTGGCCTTATTGGTGGTTCTCTTGCGCGTGCGCTTAAGCGGAGCAATTCAGTGGGCAAAATTATCGCCTATGATCGCGATGAAGCAGCATTACAGCGTGCTTATGAGCTCGGGGTTGCAGATGAGATCTATACCGATCCAGTTGAAGCGACAAAAGATGCCGACATTATCATTCTTGCAACGCCTATCACGGCGATGGGGAAGATTATGAAGGAGATTACTCCCTATCTTAAAGAGAGTGCGGTGGTAAGTGATGTTGGTTCAACAAAAGGTTCAGTATTAGCGAGTATTGAAGCGGAGTTGGGGTATCTGCCAGAGCGTTTTGTGCCGGCGCATCCGATTGCAGGGACAGAGAAGCATGGGGTTGAAAACTCTTTCGATTCGCTCTTTGATAATCGTCGAACTTTAGTGATTCCACATCTTGAGAATAGTCATGATGCGGTTAGAACGATTCATGATATGTGGAAAGCTGCCGGATCAATGACAGAGGAGATGGGAGTCAAGCATCATGATCAGGTCTTAGCGGCAACTTCCCATATTCCACATCTTTTAGCTTATGCAACAGTTGATACTTTAGCGAATCTTGATGACCGTGCGGAGATCTTCCGTTTTGCTGCCGGTGGATTTAGAGATTTTACCCGTATTTCGGCATCAGATCCTGATCTTTGGGCTGATATCTGTTTGCAAAATCGTGAATCGATTTTAGAGGTGTTAGTGGCCTATCAGAAGAAGATCGATGCATTACGTCATGCATTAGAAGATGAAGATCGCGAGGTCTTGCGGAAGATTTTTGCTAGAGCAAAACATGCACGAGATAACTTCTACAAAGAGCCGTAGTATCTAATCGGTATCATTGATACCAATTGGCGGGCATGCAGTGGCGAAAAGAACGAAATAGTTGGCTCCCGCCACTCAAAAAACCTTCTTAAGAATCATTGATTGAGATAAAAGGCTGAACGCTGCCGGATCTTACCATCGCGTTCTTTCATTAATCTCGCGCCGGCAGAAGACATCATTGATGCCAGTAGGCGGGCATGCAGTGGCGAAAAGAACGAAATAGTTGGCTCCCGCCACTCAAAAAACCTTCTTAAGAATCATTGATTGAGATAAAAAGCTGAGCGCTGCCGGTCCTCACTATCGCGCTCTTTCATCAATTTCGCGTCGGCAGAAGGCATCAGAGATGCCAATTGGCGGGCATGCAGTGGCGAAAAGAATGAAATAGTCGGCTCCCGCCGTTCAAAAAACCTTCTTATTTGTTGAAATAACAGAGGTTGATGAGTTGCCGGAGATTACCCCTGCATTCTTCTACAATTTGCATGCCGGCAAAAATCGTTGCCTTAACGATTAATCATAT
>NZ_QEWW01000012.1 GCF_003121895.1 Ignatzschineria cameli | reverse complement strand
CTGCTCAATTACTGCTTCTATTTCCATTATAAAAAAAATAGATGCTGGAATTGTTTGGTTAGACTTCTATTCTTTTGCTCACGCAAACAAATACAAGCCCCCATACAAACTTACTTAAGATTAATTTGTTAAAGAACATTAGGGGAGATAATTCTGCGAAGCTTTTCGCTACCGCCCTAAGCAGACGAACTATATTACAGACCTAATCTAAACTTGTCAAACTTATTTTTAACTATTTTGTTAAACCGTTTAACAACTTTATTTAAAAACATTCAAAAACTCAGAAATTTTACTGCTTTTTACTGTTTTCAAAAGGGCTGTGTCGCCTGAGGTGATGTATCTTACCCCTTTTGGTTTTATTTGCAACTCTTTTTTTAAAATTTTTTTTAACTTGTTCTTAATTCCTCAGCTTATGGCGATGCCTCCTTCTCTACCTCTCCTTATTAGCCCCCTCTCTAGAATCTCTCTAATGCCTTCTATTATTGATATAACAGGTAAAGGATTTGTTAATTAAAAACCCAATAAGCCCTTAATAAGCCCCTACTCCTTTCACCACCGCTAAATTCATAGCAACTATTAACACAATTAAGTTAAACTATAGCTAATTTATATTAATGAAAATAAACTACTGTTATTTTATTTCATCTACTTGTAAAGGAATTTAAATTATGATCAAGCGCACACTTGTTCCAATATTACTGACAACTCTATTAACGGGATGTCTCTCCCTTAATAACCCAGCAACAAAAAGTGAAGCCCCGAAGCAAGTCTCTCCTGAGCATATTAAAAAAATGAGAACACTCTCAGCAACAGAGCTTCCTCAATATGCAGATCACGGCGATATGTATGCACAGTATTATCTTGGAAACAAATATGCTCAAGGAGCAGAAGTACCTCAAGATATGACTAAAGCTAAACATTATTGGGAAAAAGCTGCAGAACAAGGCAATGCAAATGCGCTTTATAACTTAGGAATGATCTACTATAGCGGTCAAGGCGCAACGAAGAATCCTGAACTCGCACTTAAATATTTTCAAAAATCAGCACAAGCGGGAAATAGTCGAGCGGCGCTCAATGCCGGTACTATGCTAGAAGCTGGACAGGGAACTATCGTCAATATTCCTGCTGCCGCACAATATTATCAACTCGCAGCACCTACTCAGCCTCACGCCGCCTATCGTTTAGGAATGCTCTACACTCAAAATAGAGCGGATTTTCCTGCTGATTATGAAAAGGCACGCAACCTCTTTCAGCAAGCAGCAGTTCAAGGGGATCGCATAGCACCCCGCGCTCTCAATATTGTCCAAAACTATCCACCCGCAGAAGCATCAGATCTTCTTCGTCGTCTTAATACCAGCATTTAGGTGAAGCGAGAGCAGATTAATATCGCACAATAAAAAAGATCTCGCTCCAATGAATCTCCTTTAAATATCCTCTGTATAAAAACAGAGAGGATGAAGGACTTTCAATATGGAGTGAGATCTTTTTTCAGTTCATGAAATTCTTTTAGGACTGATTCTTACCACTTACTAAGTTCGCTACTGAATTAGCTCTTTTAAAGAAGTTTTTTTTAATTGATACTGATACACAATACACTTTTCACTTATCTCACTTATCTATTTAGTTTTTCTTTAAACTTTCCCATAAAAAATTGGTTCGTGAGAAAAATATTAAAATATTAAGTGAAGCGAAAGAATCTATCCTAAAGTTGCGACCATAACCGCTTTTATTGTGTGCATCCGATTGCCTGCTTGTTGGAATTGAATCGCCTGAGGCCCCTCAAATACTTCTTCAGTAACCTCAACACCATCTAGCCCAAAAGTTTCATAAATCCATTCCCCTACGGAGGTTTCACGATTATGAAATGCCGGCAAACAGTGCATAAACTTACTATCGCTATTGCCCGTTGCACGCATTAAATCTGCATTTACTTGATAAGGCTTTAAGAGAGAAATTCTTTCACGCCAAGCTTCTTCTGACTCCCCCATTGAGACCCAAACATCGGTATGGATAAAATCGACACCTTTCACCGCCTCTTCAGCACTATCAGTAAAGGTTAATGAAGCGCCGCTCACTTTTGCAATCTCCTGACATTTTGCAATAAGATCAGCCTCTGGCCAGAGATGTTTCGGCGCTCCAACACGGAAATCAACACCTAACTTCGCTGCCATCACAAGATGAGAGTTCCCCATATTATTTCGAGCATCCCCTAAATAGGCATAACTGAAATCGGTAATCGGCTTATGGCTATTCTCTTTCATTGTTAAAAGATCAGCGAGCATCTGTGTAGGATGAAATTCATCTGTTAAACCATTATAGACCGGCACCCCGGCACAGGCTGCTAACTCATTTTCTAAAACATCTTGACTAAATCCACGATATAAAATTGCATCGTACATCTCCCCTAATACCCGTGCAGTATCTTTCATCGACTCTTTGGTACCAATTTGAGTCCCTTCACTTCCAAGGTAACTCGTCATTGCACCCTGATCTGCCGCTGCAACTTCAGATGCACAGCGTGTACGAGTAGAGGATTTTTCAAAGATAAGCGCAATATTCTTACCTGTTAATCGTCGCTGCTCCATTCCCGCCCGCTTCGCCCTTTTTAGCTCTTCAGCAAGCCCTACAAGATAGAGAATCTCCTCTTTAGAAAAATCGAGTAGTTTTAAAAAATGTCTTTGACGTAAATTAGGTTGCATGCGCATCTCCTCTTCGCAGTATAATAATATTATATCAATTCTAAATATGACTCTCCTGTGAGTCTATTTCATCATAACAAGGATGGCTAAGCCTTCCTACATATTTAAGAGGTCTGATCATATGTCTATGCGCTTACTACTTATTTTTATTCTATCTTTTTTTACCCTCTTCGCTCATGCAGAACCTCTTCCAGCTAAACTACACCTCAACTTTGTCGGCCCCTTCCAAGTACCCGCCTCAATGACCTTCACTCACAGCAATAAAGAGTATCGACTCGAAACAACTGTCAATATTCCCTTTAAAAAAATGGAATTTACCAGTGTCGGAAGCGTTGACGGAAAGCACCTTATAACTCACTCTTTTACAGATATTAGAGGTGGGAAGAATTATGCAAGTGCTCGATTCGATCTAACGAATAAGAAGATCCTCTATGGGCGTGGTGAACAGAACTTAACCGCCGAGATGACGACGCTTGCTCAAGACTTTTTTACAACAGCATGGCAAGCGACACTCAATCATGCGCCATTAAATGAAAAAATCCAGACAACTAATGGGAAGAAGGTCTATCAACGCCCTCCTTTTGCGAGAGTCGGTGAGAAAGAGGGATATATCAATGGTAAAAAAACGCCTATTATTCTCTACGCTAGCGGTGAAGGTGATGACCGCGTTGAGTTAGGATTAGCTCCTAAAGAGCTCTATCTACCAGCACTGATTGCTTACTATGAAAAAGGAAAGCGCTATGAACTTATCCTCAAAAGCTACTCTACAAAATAGTAATCTCACGACACTGATAGGGTCACTAATATAAGGGTACGACCATAATGAAGTAGCCATAAGGATCATAAGGATCATTATCATCAAACAACCATTCACTCACTCACAACAGGAACAGTAATATCTATTATGCTTGAATATCTCTTTACACGCCTCTCCGCTCTATTCAACAACCGTATTGAACTCTGCCGTTTGGGGAGCTTCTATTATGAAGGAAAATATGTCGCGAAAGATCACCAAAAGGCAACCAAATATCTACAGAAAGCAGCTGACAAAAAATATAATAAGGCGCTCTTCTATCTAGGATTAATTGAGCTTGAAAAAGGGCATAATAATACCGATCTTGCTCTAGCCCTGCGCTACTTTCTTCTTGCAAGAAGGGATGAACCTAAAGCAATCGCCGAGATTGAAAAATTGGAAGCAGAGATTTTAAAACTACCTCCTACAAAAGAGAATAGCGAATTACATTTTAAAATAGGTTATATGTACGCCAATGACGTTGTTATCGGGACCGATGCAGCAAAAGCAGCTCAATTTTATGAAGTAGCATTAGCAGGAAATCATCAGGCGGCACGATTAGAGCTGGCAAAATTACTAATGAAATCAAGACCGGGAAGCCCCAAAGATCTACCGCGAGCGGTGGCACTTCTGCAAGATCCTTCCATGGAGCAATTTTTACCGGCAGAAGTAACGCTTAAAGAACTTCTTGAAAAGAATCCCGAACTCAATCATTAAATCATTGAATATTGCATAAAATCGAGCGATTCGCTATAATGCCTTATCAACCTAAACGGGGGCGTTCTTGGATTCGACGGGGATGTTGAAGTTTGAGGTGCATGTCAAGATGGTCGAGAGTCTTGTAAAAACGCGGCAATTTGTATAGTTGCAAACGATAACAACTACGCTTTAGCAGCTTAGTCTGCTAACTGATCATAATACTGTGTTCGTTCGGTATTATCATCAGTCAACTTAAACGAAATAGTGAAATATCATTTCTAAGGGGTATTTTGCGAAACTTAACTTAGAACAGCTTTGCATCTCCTGCCGGTCGGACGATGTGAAGTTAAATTAAAGATACGGCTAAACATGTAGTACCAAGAATGGATAGTTCTCGGACGCGGGTTCAAATCCCGCCGCCTCCACCAATCATGATTGTGAAAGCCCGCTATTTAGCGGGCTTTGTCATATCCACGCAAGAATTTGGATCAATGTTAACTATACTTATACTGATAATATATCCACTATAAGCACTCATAAATGATGTTTTGAATCCTCATAAAGCACACAATACATCATATGTGATTTGTTATGAGGATGAGGTTATTAGGATGCGATTTGATTTTGCAACAGAATCAGAAATTTCTCAGGAGTTAGGTCGAAGAATAGCTCAACAGAGAATACAGAAAAATATTACTCAAGTTGATTTAGCCAAGAGGTCCGGCATTGGCGTGGCGACACTGCAACGCTTAGAAAAAGGCGAAGGATCAACTTTGGGCGTATTCATTCGTGTATTGACAGCCCTTGGCTTTGTGAATGATCTATCAGATATTTTAGTGAAAAAAAATATCTCCATTCAAGAGTTTGAAGCAATGAACAATCCTAAACCGCGCCAAAGGGCTTCCAAACCGAGGAAATAGTTCATGAAGAATTTATATAAAATCAGTGTTTATTACAGTGGTTGGGGTGAAGATTGGCATCTAGGCGATTTAGTCTCCAATGGCCGGCAAACCATATTTGAATATTCCAAAGAAGCATTAAAACGTGGTATAGAATTTTCACCTAAGTGCTTACCACTGCAATCACTCTCATTTACAGATTTCCCTGCTTTTCAATTCCAGTTACCAGGCTTATTTGCAGATAGCTTACCTGATGGCTGGGGTTTATTGTTGATGGATCGTTTTTTTAAAAAAAAATTGGGCAAGAATCCTGATCAAATTAATCCATTAGAACGCTTAGCGTGCTTAGGTGATCAAACTATGGGCGCATTTACATATCGTCCCAGCTCAGATATAACAATGACAGTGCAGGAAATGAGCTTGGCTGATATTGCAGAACAGATGGCTGCCGTACAGGCAGGTCAAGATATAGATGTGTTAGAAACATTGGTTGTGATTGGTGGGTCACCTCAAGGCGCAAGACCAAAATCCCAAGTTTATTACAACCCTATCACTGAACAAATGAGCAATCAGCCAATTGATGGTGGTGAACCATGGTTGGTGAAGTTTAATGCGCAAGATGAAGATATCGAAGTTTGTGAAATAGAGAAATTCTACCTAGATACAGCGGCATTGTGTGGTTTATCTGTGCCTGAATCAAAAGTCTTTCATGTGAATGATAAGATCGCAGCTATTGGTATGAAACGTTTTGATCGCTTGAATGATATGCGTATTCCGATGCACAGTTTAGCAGGCGCATTACATGCTAATTTTCGCATTCCTAATTGCAGTTATGGTGTCTATTTGCGTATGACAAGATTCATGACGAGAAATGAGCCGGAAGTTGAAAAGGCATTCAAATATTGTGTGTTTAATGTATGCATGAATAATCGTGATGATCATACTAAAAACTTCTCCTATCTGATGAATCAGAATGGTGAATGGGCATTATCACCTGCTTATGATTTAACTTATAATCCTGGACTGAATGGCTATCATCAAATGGATGTGGAAGGCGAGGCTTATAAAATCAAGCGTGAAAACCTCATTAATTTGGCTAAAAATTCAGGCTTGGATCCGAAGAAAAGTGAAGTTGTGATTGACGCAATAATTGACATTATTAAAAGTCGATTGAGGACGTTGTCTGATGGAAAATATGCAATCTCTGAGAATACTGCTGTGATGATTAAAAACAAAATTAATGAGAATATTGGGTTGTTATATTAATAAACTGCAACTCTCACCTTTTTAATATCATTTAAAAGTATAAAGTTCTCCTAGGTAAATCATGCGAGAAAACTCTACTTATCATCAGTATTATTTTAAAAAGGATTACAGCGGGATACTTGACAGGAATTGAACAACAAAATCTCTCTAAACAATTTCCTTTGATTCCCCTTTATAGTGATCGAAGCATGATTCTCCCCACACACCTACAGATCAATCAGCCTGCAGATTTTAATAAAAATCTCGCATAAACGACCGGAAGGCTATAACCTATTCCTCATCATCCCATCTTCTCATTGTAAATAGGGTTTAGAGGTATTATGCGATCTTTAATGTGGTTTCGATCTGATTTACGAGTTCATGACAATGAAGCGCTCTATAAAGCGATGCAAAATCAACAGGTCATTGCGCTCTTTATTCTCTCTCATAAGGAGTGGGAAGCGCATCATGATGCGAAGTTAAAACTTGCTTTTATGTGGCGAAACTTACAAGCCTTACAGAAAAAGCTCGCGGATAAAAATGTTCCCCTCAAAGTGATCTCGGTCGATTCCTGGGCGGAGATCCCTACGCGCATACAGCAATTGATGGAAGATCATCAGATCTCTTCACTCTATTTCAATCATGAGGTGGGTATCGATGAAATTGCGCGAGATCGAGCGGTTTATCGACAACTCAAAAAGCATCATTTAGATATCTATCCTTGTCATGATAAGACGTTGGTAAAATTGGGCTCCATCTTAAATGGAGAGAATCGCCCCTATAAAGTCTTTACCGCCTTCAAAAGACGCTTGATCGAAGTTTTACAATATCAACGTTTTGAGAACTACTTTGAAATTCCGGCACAAAATAAGATCGATATTGCAAGCGATGATCTCTCTGTTAATCCTTATGAGACATTTGATAATCCCATCTACCCTGCCGGTGAAGACTCCGCTTTTAAGATCTTTCAGAATTTTTTAAAAGAAGATATTTTTACTTACCATACCCGCCGGGATCTTCCTGCGATTGAAGGAACGAGTCGTCTCTCACCCTATCTTGCACTCGGTGTGATCTCCGTTAAAACGCTCCTTCAAGAAGCATTAATGCTCAATGAAGGGGATTTCCACTCGGGAGATGAAGGAGTTTTAACTTGGATGAATGAACTCTATTGGAGAGAGTTTTATTACCATATTATGTGGAACTTCCCTCAAGTCTCTCAAAATAGAGCCTTTCAGGAAAAGACAGAAAATATCCAATGGCGAGAGAGTGAATCTGACTTTGAGGCTTGGAAAAATGGAGAGACCGGTATCCCCATTGTGGATGCTTTTATGAGACAACTGAAAGCAACGGGTTGGATGCATAACCGCGGGCGCATGATTACCGCAATGTTTCTTACCAAAAATCTCTTAATCGATTGGCGTAAAGGGGAAGCTTGGTTTATGCAGAACCTCATCGATGGTGACTTTGCTGCTAATAATGGAGGTTGGCAATGGTCTGCCTCTACCGGAACCGATGCCGTACCCTATTTTAGAATCTTTAATCCTGTCACCCAATCTGAGCGATTTGATCCCAACGGGGATTTTATTCGTCAATGGTGTCCGGAATTAGCTCATTTAGATAACAAACAGATTCATAAAGTGCAAAAGCATGCCATTGTTGATCTAAAAAGTAGCCGCCTTAGAGCGATAGAAGCTTTTAAAAGTTTGAGCTGAGTATGACTAAAGCCCGGTAAAGATCATCTACCTTGCCACAATTCTGGCACTCTCTTGAGTGGTTATTGTGGCATTTTACTTTGGGCTCTACGTCCTTATCTATCTACGGAATTAGAGCCCCCCACTCTCAATTCCAGTGAAAAAAGAGTCGATTTAGCTTTTTCTGCTTCCTGTTTCTGATTCAAAGAGATAGCACTATTTAATGCTTAAAAATTGATCGTTTTTTGCAAGAATAATTTTCATTTACTCATTTTTCGATCTAAAGCAAGGTAGAATGAACAATTGTTAATCACCTTATATCCACTTCTGGTGATTCTACCTAAATAGAGAGAAGTTGAAGAATGAGATTACATAATATCGAAGACCAAAAATCATTAACCCCTGAACTAGCACTCGCCTTCTTAAAAGAGGGAAATAAGCGATTCGTTGCCAACTTAAAAGCACATAGTAATCTTTTAGAGCAAGTGAACGAAACCAAAGAGGGACAATTCCCTTTCGCCATTATTCTGAGCTGTATCGATAGCAGAACATCGGCAGAACTAATTTTTGATCAGGGTTTAGGCGATATCTTTAGTGTGCGTATTGCGGGAAATGTTCTCAATGACGATATCATTGGCTCGATGGAATTTGCTTGCAAGCTCGCAGGATCTAAATTAATTGTCGTCCTCGGTCATACCCACTGTGGAGCCATTACCGGCGCCTGCAATGGAACGGAGCTCGGTCACTTAACGAATCTTTTAGCAAAGGTGAAACCCTCTATTGAACATGTTAAAAAGAGCAATGAAGGAATCGATATCACCTCTAAAGAGGGGGTTGATCTAGTCGCTTTTCATAATGTTGAGCATACCATCGATCATATTCTTGATAGAAGTAACGTCCTCAAAGAGATGTATCAATCTGGAGAGATCGGTATTGTCGGCGCCTTCTATAAAGTCGAGACGGGCGAGGTAGATTTTGTGCAGGAGATGTTTAATCAGAAAAAGTAGAGACAAATAAATAACATCTATCTCTCAACGACATCACCTTCGAGATTCTTATCAAGAAGGTGATTCTACAATGACCTACTCAGTAACAGTTATCGTCTTCCCCTTATTATCAACAACCATCACTCCACGACCAGGCGTCCATTCAACACAGTAGAGAGACTCTATCTCCTTAATTCCTATCTTCCCTAGCTCCTCTTGTAGCCACGCTTCACTCTTGCCGGCATCTTTAAGATTCTCTCCTAAAATATTGCCCTCATTAATCAACAAGAAACCTCTCACCTTCTCCGTTTTGAGAAAAACCGTCATCTGACCATCAGTCTCTAACCTCACATCATCAACATCCATGAGGCTAAAGATTCTCTGCTCGCGCAATTTTGCAGTCAACTGTTCAGCATCCATCTTATTACGACGCATCTCATCGAGTTGTAACGCACCATCTTTGACGATAAAAGAGACTGAACCATAAAAAAGGCGATAGAAGAAAGGGACTTTCGTCAACAGATGGAGTCCATAAGTGACAACCGTCCACGCCATTAAACCAAAAACCATATACCACACAGAAAGATTAGGTGCATAGATCGTCCCACCTACAATAGCCCCGATCACAAAAGAGCTAACCACATCTGCCGGGGTCATCTGCGACATCTGCGATTTTCCCGAGACTCTTAAGTATAAGAGGACTCCCACCATGCCGACAATCAATTTAATCACTATCGTAATTTCTAATCCAAATGTCTCTAACATCCTAATCCCCTCAAGTTATGCGCTCTATAATTTTTTAAAAACCGATCTCACTATCAGCCCTCTAGCTCAGCTACTTCATAACATCTTACCGACTTTTAACAAGGCTGCTACATTCTCTGCTGTTCTCTCTAGATTAATTCTCGTCTTCGCATAGGCTCCATCTAAATTACAAGGGGAATCGAGAATACTAAATAGAGCGACAATACCCTTTTCGCTCAATGACTCAGCCCCATCACCTAAACTTCCGGCGATAGCAATGACAGGGATATGATGTTCTTTAGCGATAGTTGCAACGCCTATAGGCGCCTTACCATAAAGTGTTTGCCCATCCATTCGCCCCTCTCCGGTAATAACAAGATCAGCATCTAGAAGTAATTGTGGAAGTCCAATAAGTTCTAAAATTAACGTTACCCCCGATTTTAATTCCCCTTGTAAAAAGGTGAGTGCGGCAACCCCCATCCCGCCGGCAGCACCACTTCCGGGCTGATTTTTAATTTCATCAATGTCACGTTGTAATGTCGTTGCAATTACCCGAGCATAATTTTCGAGAGCGCAATCTAACTGAGTAATCATCTCTGGCGTTGCTCCTTTTTGAGGCCCAAAAATTGCGGAGGCACCTTTGCCACCTGTCAACACCACATCCACGTCACACGCTATCTCAAAATGGCACTTCTGAATCGCAGGATCTAAATGGGAAAGATCGATAGACGCTAACTCCTGCAATGAAATAGCCCCTAATGGTAGCTCCTCACCCTGTTGATTAAAAAATTGCAATCCAAGCGCTGCTAACATGCCGGCACCACCATCATTAGTAGCGCTTCCACCTAAACCTAAAACAATATGCCGAATACCACGACTTAAGGCATCTTTAATCAATTCTCCTGTTCCAAAGCTCGTTGTAATAGTAGGATCACGTTTCTCTAACGGAACATGCATTAATCCACTTGCCTCTGCCATCTCAATCACGGCACTCTGACCATCCCCCGTAATGGCATAAGAAGCCTCTATCTGATCCCCTAAAGGTCCCATCACAGAGAGCACCACTCTCTTTCCCCCCGTTGCTGCAACAATAGCATCGATCGTTCCTTCCCCTCCATCTGCTATCGGAACCAGATGATATTCTGCCTTCGGATAATGGCGCGAGAATCCTTTCTGAATTAACTCTGCAACTTCAAGCGCAGAGAGACTCTCCTTATAAGAATCTGGAGCAATCACAATCTTCATTCTTTTTCCCTCATAACCTTCATACTATTCTTCCGTAATATTCAATCAGCACCTAATTAACACTCAATTAAATATTCGATTAACAATCTGAGTAACATCTGATTAATGCCTAATTAATACCCAATTAATACCTGAGCAATATTCAACAATCCTCTCACCGATTCTAAATCGGAAAATGATGATAAAAAAGCTCCCGGAATTGTCATCTCGGGAGCTTTCAAATTGATTCTATCACCTTAAAGTAGACTGACGTTATCGCACAGATTACAAGCCTTTACAGGTGAAATCATAACCACCTTCTTTCATCGTGCCATCCCAGCCTGTCAGATCTTCTTCTAATGAGAGTCCACACTCTTTTTGGCGCTTCGCTTGCCAGAAGAAGAGTGCAACAAGCATAATCGAGATAATGACCGCCCCAATTTGAGAAATCTCAGTCGAGAGACCAAATCCGATCGGTTGCTCTAAGATATAGGTCGTTGTCGCAAGTAACATAAAGATTCCCGGCAAAAGCGAGATCCAATAATTCTTACCTCCAATATAGAGATACATTGCACCAACAAAGAGCGCTATTACCGCTGTCGATTGGTTCGCCCATGAGAAGTAGCGCCATAAGATGTTAAAATCAAGCTGAAGAAGAATCGCAGAGATCACAAACATAGGGAGTGCAATCCAAAGACGCTTGCCAACTTTATCCTGACCGATTTTAAGATAGTCAGCAATAATCATTCTTGCACTTCTAAATGCCGTATCCCCTGATGTGATCGGAAGAATAATCACCCCTAAAATCGCGATTGTTCCACCAACTCCACCTAACATCATCACCGCAACTTTACTCACAACTAATGCAGGACCACCCTCTTTTAATACAGCGCTTAATCCCTCACCAAAAGGAGCTGCAGGATCATAGAACATCGCCATCGCCGCAGCAGCCCAGATCATCGCAATAATCCCTTCTGCAATCATCATACCGTAGAAGATCTTTCTGCCGTGCCCTTCATTCTTTGTTGTACGCGAAATAATAGGGGATTGTGTCGCATGGAAGCCAGAAAGCGCACCACATGAGATCGTTAAGAAGAGAAGTGGGAAAATCGCCAGTCCTCCTGGATGGAGGTTTTCTAGAGTCAACTCAGGAATATTGCCTGCTTGCCCCGTAACAATTAACCCGACTCCAATTCCAATCGCACTTAATACCAACAACATGCCAAAGAAAGGATAAAAGCGACCAATGATTTTATCGATCGGCAAGAGTGTCGCTAAAACATAGTAGATAAAGATAACACCTACAATAATCGCTAAACCAACTTTTCCACCCATCAGATCATAGAGTAACTGCCCTGGCGCCGAGACAAACACTGTCCCTACAAGAACTAAAAGAAGTAAGGCAAAAGCATTAACAATATGACGCATCGATCGGCCTAAAAATTTTTCCGCTAACTCAGGAAGGTGAGCTCCACGATTACGGATCGAAATCATTCCAGTAAGATAATCATGAACCCCGCCAGCAAGGATACAACCGAAGACTATCCAGATAAAAGCAACGGGTCCATAGAGCGCCCCTAAAATAGGACCAAAAATAGGACCGACACCCGCAATATTGAGTAACTGGATCAATGAGTTTTTTGCCGTATTCATCGGCACATAGTCAACGCCATCACTATTTGTATATGCCGGCGTTGGCCTCTCTTTTACCCCAAAAACCTTCTCTACATACTTCCCATAAGTGAAGTAACCTAAAATAAGCAGCAATATACCGCCAATAAATGTAAACATCTTCTCCTCCTTAATGATTAAGGGTCACCATTACCCTCAAAAAATAAGATAGTAGTGATCAGCGCTTCGATAATACGACTGATGATATTTTATTTGCGAAACTGCTATTTCTTACAGCTCTTTCTTTATTATTCATCATCAGATTGAAAGTTCATTTCAAACTCCCAATGCATTACTACTCTTCTCAACACTATCCTAAAATGCTCAACCTTTCTGACTCTACCCTAGCCTACTAAGATTCACTCTTACATTCCCTATTAAGCTCTCAAACGTTTAATAAATCTATTAGAAATCTATTAGAGGTCTATTAGAGGTCTATTGAATCTCTTTAGATTATTCTTAGAGTCAGTTAGGTTTTTTACTCTTATCTCTTATATACCCTTTATTTTCTATTTTGTACAATCTCACCGATTATTTTAGCCCCATCTAGCTAATTCCACCTACCATCTCTTAAAAGAGTATGATCAAAAGATCACCGCTTTCCCCACAAAATGAGAAGTAAAGAGTGAAGAAAAAGCGGGCACAAAAAAAGAGCCTCAAGGGCTCTTTTTCCAACACTCTAAATAAAATGTACTGAAAAGAATAAATATCTCATTAATGAATCTAATTGGTGGTCTAATTAATCGATCTAATTGATCGATCTAATGGGTGAGATTCTTTTGAGATATTATCAAAAGCCTTTAGCAAGATGCTATTAAAGCGCCTCTACAGCTTTAGCTTCTAACTCACTATCGATATAGACCGCATCTCCTTCGATGAGTACTCGATAAGTACGCAATGGCTTTTTACAAGGTGCTGCCGTTGCTTCTCCCGTCATAATATTAAATTCACCCCAATGTAAAGGGCAACTGACCGTATCATCAAAATAGTCACCTTCTGAAAGAGAGGCTGTCGCATGCGTACATTGATCATCAGTTACAAAATATTCACCCTCGCGATTAAAGACCAGCAGTGCGCCAATTTTTGTTTCAAATTTACGCATCTCTCCAGCTGCAAGATCATCAACATTGCATATCAAAATTTTTGCCATCTACAATTCTCCTATTCTTGATATTTCTACTCTCGATATCGGTTCACTCGATATCTACTCAATATCACAACACAATATAACACTATCGATCTCTCTACCATTCAAGATCATAGATCTTGCCTCTAGAAACCAAAAAAGCCTACTGATATAATCAGTAGGCTTTATATTTGGCGTCCCTACGGGGATTCGAACCCCGGTTGCCGCCGTGAAAGGGCAGTGTCCTAACCGCTAGACGATAGGGACTAAATCTATTCTTTTGGAAGCTTCTCCTCGTGAACAGGTGACTATAATAGTATGAACCCTAAAGTATGTCAAACAGATCTCACACTTTTTTTGCTCTATTATTGATCAATACCTTAAATAAATATCAAAAAGATTATAAACCAACCACAAATGCATTCATATATCAATAGGTTATGTATTGATTACTCTCTCAAAAATCAGACTAGAGTTACTAAAATAGTAATAAAACAATAATCATAAAGAGGCAATCTACAATTAAAACTCTATTGATACGCCCTCTCTTTTTCATTCTCTTTCATAAAGTGCGTTTAAAATCCACAACTCTACAAAAACACAAAGATGTAAAGATACAAAAAAGCACTACTTCCTATTAAGAAGTAGTGCTCTATGAATTAAAAGAATGTTTAAAAGACTATTTCAATACACTCTATTTTTGATTCATTATTTTCTATTCATCATATGAATCGCACTTTTATGAATACCATGCGCCGCTTCCATAACACTCTCTGCAAGTGTTGGATGCGCATGCATTGTGCTTGCGATATCTTCTGAAGTACCACCAAACTCTAAAACAATCACAGCTTCATGAATCAACTCTGATGCATTAGGGCCTACAATATGCACCCCTAATAACTTATCTGTTTTTGCATCAGCAATCACTTTCACTAAACCTTCCGTTGATCCCATCGCTTTTGCACGACCTGATGCTGCAAATGGGAAGGAGCTTGTAATCACTTCGATACCTTCTGCTTTACATTGCTCTTCAGTTTTACCTGCCCATGCAATCTCAGGATGAGTATAGATTACCCATGGAACAGCATCATAATTGACACGCGCATATTGACCTGCGATGCGTTGCGCAACAGCAATACCTTCTGCAGAACCTTTATGCGCTAACATCGGGCCGCGAACAAGGTCACCAATTGCCCAAACATGTGGAATATTGGTCTGACACTGATCGTCGACTTTAACTAAACGACCATCCATCTCAAGACCTACCGCCTCATCCACAATTCCATCTGTGAATGCTTTGCGACCTACAGCAACGAGAAGGTAATCAAACTTCTCTTCATGTTCACCACTCTTGTCACTATATTTAACAGTAACACCATCATCCGTTGCGACAGATTCGTTCACACGAGCACCAAGGCGAATATCTAAACCTTGCTTCTTAAAGTGCTTAGCTGCATCTTTTGCAATCTGCTGATCTGCAGCGGCAAGGAATTTATCCATCGCTTCAAAAATAACAACTTCAGCACCTAAACGCGCCCAAACACTTGCCATCTCAAGACCAATCACACCGGCACCAATGACGCCTAAACGCTTCGGTACAACCTCTAGGTCAAGAGCACCTTCAGAATCTAAAATACGCTGATTATCGACTACTGCAGATGGAATATCCATCGGTACAGAACCGGTCGCTAAAACAACATCTTTTGCTTTATAGGTTTCAACTTTTCCTTCATGGTCTGTTACTTCAACAACATTATCTTTTAGTAACTTTCCGGTTCCTTGAAGCCACTCAACCTTATTCGCTTGGAATAACATTGAGATCCCTGCCGTTAATTCAGAGACAATTTTATCCTTACGAGCAATCATTGCCTTAGGATCCATCTTAATCCCTTCAACAGAGAGACCATGATCTGCACCGTGATCTTTCGCTGCTTCATAGAGTGCTGATGACTCAAGAAGCGCCTTAGAAGGAATACAACCTACGTTAAGGCAAGTTCCACCTAAAACGGGTTTACCCGCCTTACCAATCCATTTCTCAACACAAGCAACTTTCAGACCTAATTGCGCTGCACGAATCGCATTAACATAACCTGCAGGGCCACCGCCAATTACGATGACATCAAATTCTTTCTTCGCCATAAAATATTCTCCTTGAAAAAGATCCTTTATCGATAAAAGTTCAATAAAGGATCTTCTCTAATATCTATAATTGTTTCTACCAACGAAAGCTTAATTACTTCTTATAGCTTATTCATATAGCTCATAAATGGGCACCCTAACCACTTATAGTGCCCATCATCTTCAAATCTCTCTATTAGAGCTCAAGAAGCATGCTTGCTGGATCTTCAATGGATTCTTTAATTGAGACTAAGAAGCCAACTGCTTCAGCACCATCAATAATTCTATGGTCATATGAGTGAGCAACATACATCATCGGTGCTGCAATAATTTGACCATCTTTAACAATTGGGCGCTCATAAGTATTATGCATACCTAAGATACCACTTTGTGGTGGGTTGATAATAGGCGTTGAGAGCATCGAACCAAATACACCACCATTGGTGATAGTAAATGTACCGCCCGTCATCTCTTCGATCGTTAATGTACCCTCTTTTGCTTTGGTCGCATATTCAATAATTTGCTTCTCAATATCTGCAAGGCTCAATTGGTCTGCATTACGAATAATAGGAACAACTAAACCACGTGGTGAAGAGACAGCAATCCCGATATCAAAATATCCATGATAGATAATATCATTACCATCAATCGAAGCATTCACTGCAGGATACTTCTTAAGTGCTTCAACCGCTGCTTTAACAAAGAATGACATGAAGCC
This sequence comes from Ignatzschineria cameli, assembly GCF_003121895.1. Classification (GTDB taxonomy): domain Bacteria; phylum Pseudomonadota; class Gammaproteobacteria; order Cardiobacteriales; family Wohlfahrtiimonadaceae; genus Ignatzschineria; species Ignatzschineria cameli. The sequence goes on along the minus strand of NZ_QEWW01000012.1, from coordinate 18,450 downwards.
GAGCTTCACACCGTGAGTTTTGGTAAAGCGATCTTGATACTTCTTACGCATAGAGATCACAGGTTCCATATTGATCTCATTGAACGTGGTTAACATTGCTGTGCTATTTGTTGCATCAAGAAGACGCTCAGCAATACGCGCACGTAGACGGGTCATTGGTACACGCTTCTCAACACGCTCACCTGTTGGAACAGCCGCAACTGGCGCTGCTTTACTTGCTGCAGGTGCTGCTTTTGCTCCACCATTTTTCAAGAAGTTTTCAATATCTTCTTTCAGATGACGACCATTTTTACCCGTTGCCGGAATCTTAGTAATATCGAGCTTATTCTCTTCAACTAAGCGACGAACTGTTGGAGACATTCCAACTTCCTCATCACTTTCAGCCGCTGCAACAGCACTGCTCTCTTCTGCTTTTGGAGCTGCTTCTGCTTTCGGTGCTTCACCTGCTTCAATAATCGCTAAAACAGTACCTTCTGTAACGTCTGTACCCTCTTCAACCTTAATCTCTTTGAGTACACCACTTACTGTTGCCGGAACTTCTAACATCACTTTATCAGTTTCAAGGTCAACAAGGTTCTCACCCTCTTCGATAAACTCACCAACTTGTTTATGCCAAGCAGAGAGTAATGCATCCGCAACTGACTCAGGTAATACCGGAACTTTAATTTCAACACTCATGGATCTTCTCCTATGTAAATATGTAACTGTTATATAAACCGTTATCTAAATTTGTTATCTAGAATCGTTATCTAAATTTGTTATCTAGAATCGTTATCTAAATTTGTTATCTAGAATCGTTATCAACGCCTTATCTAAAAGCGCTTTCAACAATCCTTAAATTCTTAATTCTTAATTCTTAATTCTTTAAACTTTAAATCTGTTTTAAAAATGATTGATGAAGTACTCATCTTGAGTACCCCATCAATACATTCTCTAATACTTAACATTTATTAAGACTTCTACCAACACTCATTACTCTGCTAGCGGAAAAATTGCATCAAGAAGTGCTTTCTCCTGCGCTGCATGAACATGACTATAACCTACAGCAGGTGCCGCTGCTGCTGGACGAGTTACAAATCGTAAGGCATGTTTATCCCCTAACATCTCAGTGAGATAAGGATAAACAAATGTTGCATAACCCTGATTTCTTGGTTCATCCTGCAAGAAGATGACCTCTTTTGCATTTGGATATTTCGCCAACTCCGCAGCTAAAGCAGCGGTTGGGAATGGATAGATCTCTTCTAGACGGATAATCGCAGTCTTGTCATCATTAGCCGCTTCTCTACGATCTCTTGCATCGTAATAGATCTTACCAACACTGATCACAATGCGTTCAACCTTCGTTGCATCGATCGCATCAATCTCAGAAAGGACTGAACGGAATGTACCGGTCGCAAGCTCTTCTAAAGTACTTACCGCTTGACGGTGACGTAGTAAGCTCTTCGGTGACATCACGATTAATGGTTTGCGATAATCTTGATGCATCTGACGACGGAACATATGGAAAGCTTGCGCAGGTGTCGTTGGAACAACAAAGCTTATATTATTCTCTGCACAGAGCTCTAAGAAACGCTCAGGACGTGCAGATGAATGCTCAGGACCTTGCCCCTCATAACCATGTGGAAGCAACATTACAAGACCATTATAGCGACGCCATTTTGTCTCACCTGAGGCGATAAATTGGTCGATAACCACCTGTGCGCCATTCACGAAGTCACCAAATTGCGCTTCCCAGATCACAAGCGCATTAGGTTCAGTCGAGGCATAACCATATTCAAAACCTAAAACGCCAGCTTCTGAAAGAATAGAGTCAATAACGGTAAAGTTTGCTTGATCCTTTGTCAGATGCTGAAGCGGAATATAGCTACTACCATCTTCCTGATTGTGATAAACCGCATGACGATGGAAGAATGTTCCACGACCTGAGTCTTGCCCAGTAATTCGAATGGGGTAACCTTCTTCAAGAAGAGTTGCATAAGCCATAACTTCCGCAAAGCCCCAATCGATCTCTAACTCGCCTTCACCCATTTTGAGTCGGTTATCATGAATTCTTTGAACGCGATTATGAAGCTTTAAGCTCTCTGGCAACTGATTCATAATACGCGCAAGCTCAGTGATTCGAGTAGAAACAACACCCGTTTCTGGAACAACAGGTCCCTCTTCATCAAAGCGATCATGCATTTTTGAGATCTTTTCCCACTTTTGCATATAGGAACTATTGATCGACTCAACAGTTGGGAATCCAACCGGTGTTCCCTCTTCTAACTTGTCACGATACTCTTGGGTAAAGTTTTTGAAATCTTCTTCTGTAATAAGTCCTTGTGCAATAAGACGATCTGCATAGATGCGCGCCGGCGTCTTATGGCTACGAACTTTCTTATACATCATTGGCTGTGTTGCACTCGGCTCATCAGCTTCGTTATGACCTAATTTACGATAACAGACAAGATCGATCACCACATCTTTGTGGAAAGTATTACGATATCCTAATGCTAATTGCATCACATGCTTCACAGCTTCAGGATCATCACCATTAACATGTAAAACAGGCGCCTGAACAATTTTCGCAGCATCTGTACAATATTCTGATGAACGTGCATCTAATGGATTTGAAGTTGTAAAACCAACACGGTTATTAACCACAATATGAACCGTTCCGCCGGTTGTGTATCCACGAGCTTGAGACATCTGCAACGTTTCAAGAACAATTCCTTGACCAGCAAATGCCGCATCACCATGAATCAAAACAGGAAGAACAGTATTAAATGGCAGATGCCCCGTCGGTGTTCCTGGCTCAATACGGCGCTCTAAACGCGCACGAACAGATCCTTCCACAACAGGATTAACAATCTCAAGGTGAGATGGGTTAAATGCAAGCGCAAGATGTACTGGTGGATTATCAGGTGAGGCGATCACAGATGAGGAGTACCCCATATGATATTTCACATCTCCCGAACCTTTTGAGAAAGTGGGAACTCCCTCAAACTCAGCAAAAAGTTGTTTCGGCGCTTTTCCTAAGATATTGACTAAGGTATTAAGACGACCACGGTGCGCCATCCCAATAACGATCTCTTCTGCACCAAAATTAGAAGCGCCGACCACCATCTCGTGGAGCATCGGAATAAGTGCATCCCCTCCCTCTAATGAGAAGCGTTTCTGACCAACATAACGAGTATGAAGATAGCGCTCTAACCCATCTGCAGAGATCAACTCTTTCAAGGTCTCAATGCGCTCTTCATCGCTCAAGCGATAGCCATCTTTTACCTCTTCAAGACGCGTTCTAATCCAATCGCGCTCTGCATCTTTAGTGATATGCTCAAATTCAGCACCAATATGCCCGGTATAGGTTCGTTTTAAAACATCTAAGATTTCACGAAGTGTCATCTCTGACTGACCCGCTAATCCACCTGTTTTAAAAATTGTTCCCATATCCATCTCGGTTAAACCGTAATAGCCAGGATTGAGTTCTGGAACATTAGGAATATCACGTAAATTAAGAGGGCATAAGTCTGCTACTTGATGCCCTCTACGACGGTATTCGCCAATTAAGTTGAGCACTGCTACTTGCTTCTCAAGATGTGCTTCATCTACGCCGGCAGATTGTACTCGAACGCCTTGGTGTCGCATCTGCTCAAAAGCGCGCTTAATAGGGCCTTGAGCTACATCCTCTCCCTGGCTATTTTTAAAGTCGGCAAAATAGGCCTGCCATTGTGCAGAGACAGAACTTGGATCTTCGAGATATGATTCAAACATCTCTTCGACATAAGTCTGGTTTGCACCATTGAGTGCCGACGTCTCTCTAAACTTATCGATTAGTTTCATTGTTATCGCTCACTTAAGTCATCTAAAATTAATAGGAAATTAAAAAGAAAGAAATTTCCCTCATTATAGCCCATTTTTCTCCATTTCGCGCAATTTGTAACCTGAGCAATCTTTCATGTTTCAATTACACTTCAAGGGCTGATAAACATGGGATTTATGCTTAATTAGAATCACCTTAATGCAAATATGGTAGTATGTAAATCATTCACTACATTAATGTTACTTATGGGAATAATGCATGAAATTAAATGAACTTCGTTACTTCATTGCGGTTGCTGAAGAGAGGCATTTTGGTCGAGCAGCGCAAAAGTGTTTTATCTCTCAACCAGCATTATCTATTGGGATAAAAAACCTTGAAGCCTCAATGGATGTCTCCCTCTTTGAGCGAACGACCAATGAGGTTCTCTTAACCCCTGAAGGCGAAAAGGCACTCCCTAAAGCTCGGAGAATCTTTGAACTTGTCGATGAACTACTCTCTTTAAGTAAAGATTCAGATTCCATCGAAGGGCGTTTCAATTTAGGTATTATCTTTACCATCGCCCCCTATCTACTCCCTAAAATGATCCCTCTTTTAAGGGAAGCGGCACCTCAATTACAACTTAACCTCTTTGAGAATATGACCGATAACCTTCTCCCAATGTTAAAAACAGGAGAGATCGATGCGGCCATTTTAGCGCTCCCTATTGCGGATCCTACCTTTGAAGTGATAGAGCTTTATGAAGAGCCTTTCTTTGTTATTACCCCTAAAGATCATCCTCTCAATGGTAAAGAGAGCATCTCACCAGATGAGATTCATGAGTATGATCCATTGCTCCTCAATATTGGACACTGTTTCCGAGATCAAGTTCTTGATCGCTGTAAAGAGATTAATGCTACCAATTCTCACCACCATTCGTTAGAGACAATTCGCAATATTGTTGCAGCAGGCCATCAGATCTCTGTACTTCCTAAATATGCATTAACAGATGATCATCTCAGTGAGCTACTACACTACATTCCATTTACAGAGCCAGTTCCTACACGAAAAGTAGCACTTGTCTATCGAAAAGAATTTACACAGATGAAAAAAATTGAAATCATCGCAAAATGCATTGAAGATCTTAAACTGTAAGGATTCTGCTGAATCCTTCTGATCGAATCATTCTGAAATATAGATTCAAATCCAGATTCAGATCCGAATTCAGGCCCAAATTCAAATTCAAATTCAAATTCATCTAAAAGTAATCCATCTCAGGGAGATTTTGATAAATGTTAATTGATCAGTTTGGTCGTAAAATTGATTATGTACGTATCTCAGTGACAGATCGTTGCGACCTTCGCTGTACCTACTGCATCCCTAAAGGGTTTAAAGGTTTTGAAGTTCATAAAAACTGGCTGACATTTGATGAGATTATTCGTGTTGTAAAAGCATTTTCAGCTATGGGAACTGATCACTACCGAATTACCGGGGGTGAGCCGCTCTTAAGAAAAGATGTAACAGAGCTAATTGCCCGCATCAAAGAGATCCCTACTATTAAAGATCTCTCAATGACAACCAATGCCACACAACTAGAACGTCTGGCAAAACCACTAAAAGAGGCAGGACTCGACCGCCTTAATATTAGTCTCGACTCCTTAAACCCGCTAACAGTTCATCAAATTACCGGCAACGACTGTATCGATAAAGTCCAAAGAGGGATCTTTGCCGCAATCGATGCTGGCTTTGAGATGATTAAGATCAATATGGTTCCGATGATTGGAATCAATGATCAAGATATCGATAAAATGATCCAATTCTGTATCGATAATGGCTTAGTTCTCCGATTAATTGAAGCAATGCCGATGGGAACAACAGGACAAAACACTGAAGGGAAAGATCTCACAAAGCTGCTTGAGTCACTAAAAGAGAAATATGGCTTAGTCGATGCTCCTCTCAATCTAGGACAGGGACCTGCCCGCTATTATCAATCTCCCGATGGCTCATTTACCTTTGGGCTCATTACCCCCCTTAGTCAACACTTCTGTGATAGCTGCAACCGTGTTCGGCTAGCAGTAGATGGCACCCTCTATATGTGTCTTGGACAAGAGGAAGCTTATCCGCTAAGAGAGATGCTCCGGGATAATTGTAGTGATGAAGAATTACAAAAAGCGATCCGAGAAGCGGTCAACCTTAAGCCACAAAAACATGAATTTAGAACAGATGTGACTAAAATTAAACGCATTATGTCAATGACCGGTGGCTAACTCATCGCCGCCAAGTCAATAAATAAACAATAAAAAATTAGTAATCAACTCAGTTGTTAAAGTTAACAATTAGAAGTTAGCAATTAAAAGTTAGTAATTAAAAGCTAGCAATCAAATTAGCAATACTCAGTAAGTAATAAGTAGATTAGTAAATGGAGATCCAATAATGAGTAAACAATATGGTGTTCGAATGACGCTTCCACCTCATGCAACCTTCATGCGTGAAAATCTTTTAGGCCCTGACTTTAAAGCCGAAAGATGGTTTGAGAGTGAAGAAGCTCGACAAAAGTTTTTAGATAGCTATCAGAAAGACTTTATCTATTATCGCGTAGGTGATCGACCACGCTATCAATATGAGCTGATTGAAAAGTAGCGAGCGCTCTAAATCCAATTCATCCTTAGATCACTACCCTCGGGAATCTTAAGCACACTTCCCGAGGTTGCTACCTTAAAAGGTCAAGACAAAATAAAACCCCTTACTCGAAAGTAAGGGGTTTACTTTATGGCGCGCCCAGAAGGAGTCGAACCTCCGACCGCCTGGTTCGTAGCCAGGTACTCTATCCAGCTGAGCTATGGGCGCTTAACTAAGATCATTACTATACCCGATATTTTTTTAATGTCAAATAAAAGATGCCAAGATAAAAAGATGGGAAGATGACAACGAAAAATATCTTAATTAAAAAATATCAGTAAAAATGACCGGTATCTTGACTCAAGAGTGATCCAACAGAACCACTAATTCAAGACTACTTCAATATAAACAATAAACAACAAAACTTAAAAACTACAAAATAAAAACCCCTTACTCGAAAGCAAGGGGTTTACTATATGGCGCGCCCAGAAGGAGTCGAACCTCCGACCGCCTGGTTCGTAGCCAGGTACTCTATCCAGCTGAGCTATGGGCGCTTAACTAAGATGGTTAGTATATAACAATTTCCGGAACTTGCAAACTCTTGCTCACTCTTTATTCGTTTTCAGCACCATTGTCTTTTAAAAGAGCTGTGGCTTCATCATTGCCATCCAGACCACTGCCATCGCCATACTGTTACAGATCAAGTAGTTAATCAATCTTGTTGAGAGAACAAAGTTTTGTCTCATCGCTAAAATAGCAAAGAGAATATAGAGCACCATAAAGAAGAGTTTCACCCCCAACCAGCTCCCGCCTAATGAAAACGGATTAATTGAGAGTGCAACCGCTAATAAGATACCGGTCAATAAGAGAAAAGTATCAATAATATGTGGTGCTATACGTGCCCATTTGGGTCTTGCTACTAAAAAATATTTCCAAAAACGGAAGTTGAAAAAGATAATTGAAAAGAAGGCAAGCATAATATGTGTATGCTTTAGCCCCATATAAGACGCTGCTAACATCGATATTCCTCTAGTACGCTAGTAATGACAAGTAGTAAAGATGCAATGATGACACACTCAACCTGATAAGATCAAATTGCGTGGCTAATTCACAACATTCATCGGGGCTCCGGCAACAAATTGATTAATATTGTCTTGCAAAATAATCACGAGTTTCGCTAATGCCTCTTCACTTGCGTAAGCGGTATGAGGGGTTAAGATAAGATTTCCAAGATCTGCCGCTAAAAGAGGATTATCAGGCTTTGGAGGCTCGGAAGTGAGTACATCGATCCCTGCTCCGCCAACTTGACCACTTCGTAATCCTGCCGCTAAATCTGCCTCATTCACCAAACCTCCACGACTGACATTGAGAATAATGACACCTTGCTTCATCTTCGCAATCTCTTCTGCAGCAATGAGGTTCTCTGTCTCTGGCGTCAAAGGAGCATGAATTGAGTAGACATCACTCTTCTCTAATACATCAAGGAAGCTCTCATATCCCGGTCGAATCTCCGAAGCTCCTTTTCGCTCTGAATAGAGAACATTCATCCCGAAGCATTCGGCATATTTCGCTAACTGCGAACCGATACTTCCTCGACCAAAAATCCCCAAGGTCTTCCCTTTTAGTTCATAAATAGGCGCCCCAAAAAGAGAGAAAAATGGCGACTTTTGCCACTCTCCCGCACGTACCCGCGCTTCATAGAGAGGAAGCCGATGAACAAGAGAGATCATCATCATAAAGGCATGCTCTGCAACTGCAGTTTGACTATAGCCGGCAACGTTAGCAACCGTGATGCCAAACTCTTTTGCAGCCGCAATATCGATCATATTGAAACCTGTAGCCGCAACAGCAATCAATTTTAACTGCGGATTAGCTTCCATCGCGGCACGATCGATCGGTACCTTATTGGTAATTGCAATTTCACACCCAGCTAAGGCGTCAGCAACCTTCTCTCTAGGACAATTATCGATCTCTATTAATTCATAAGGAAAGTTAAATGTGAGATCAAATCGGCTCATCGTCCCATGATCTAAAAAGACTATTTTTTTCTTATCCATCTTCTCCTCCTACTTTTTATTATCTCTCAACGATTAGCGATGTTCATGACGCAGTAATCTTTGCTTTTCTCGATTCCAATCGCGCTCTTTAATTGTTGCTCGTTTATCGTGATCCTTTTTCCCTTTTGCAAGGCCAATCTCTACCTTAACCATTCCCCGCTTCCAATACAAACTTAAAGGGACAATGGTATAACCTTTCTGATCTACGGCACCCATCAAGCGATCGATTTCTCGGCGATGGAGCAGTAATTTTCGGGTTCGAGTATCATCTGCATAGATATGGGTTGAAGCAGAAAGTAGCGGGGTGATACGAGAGCCGATCATATAAACTTCACCATTTTTAATCTGCACATAAGCCTCCGAAAGTTGCCCACGCCCCTCTCTTAAGCTCTTTACTTCCCATCCTTGCAACTCAACGCCCGCTTCTATCTTCTCTTCAATAAAGTAGTCATGATAGGCACGCTTATTACCAGCGATCTGAGCACTCCCTTTCTGGGGTTTCTTTGCCATTATTTTTACCTCTTTTAAACAATCTGTAGAATCTCTCTACGAGTCCTTACAATATTTATCAATATTACAAGTCGAACCCCTATTTTAATACAACTGCGCCCCTATCTCTAAAATAATCACCAAGATACCGTTATGCCGCCCGTTCCTATTAAAATTGCTTCTATAACTTGCTCCTATTAAATAGGTCAAATAGGGATAAAAAAACCCTTATCCCCATAAAACGGGAATAAGGGTAATTGAGACTTAACTTCTTAGCTTCTCTATTATCAACTACTTTTACGAACTACCGCTAGTTACGCCCTTCCATCTGTTTTGCACCTTTATTGCCCTTCATTGAGCCATCGTGATGCTTTCTTTCCTGCTTCTCTTTTTTAGAGTGCCCTTTGTCATTATGATGTTTTTTACTACGCTCAGAGCGATCTTTTTTCTCTTTCTTATCTCGCTTATCTTTCTTATCTTTCTTATCTTTTCTCTCTTGATTCTCTTTTTTAGCCTCTTGCTTGCCCTCTCGCTGCTTCATCTCTTTACGCATCTCACTCTCTTGCGCTTTAGCTTTATCTCTGCCGCGATTCTCATTTTGAGCTTTTCCAGGGCAATCACCTGTTGCGCACTCTTCTTTGTGAATCCGTGCCTGAGCTCTGATCTGTCTTGGTTCTGTCGGCTCTTTTAACTTTTCCGCTGTAGCCTCTATTTGCCCTTTTTCTACAACTGGTGGTGTCTCAACTTTGGCTGCATCTACCTGAGCAAAAGCAATAGAAGAACTTAAAATTAAGGTTGAAAGTAAAAATAATGGACGCATCATTGCACTCCTTAACTATTAGATAATGAATTTATTGAGTTATTGAATTATTGAATTATTGAATTATTGAATATTTATATACTTGGATATATGAATATGTAGATATATAGATAAGTAGATATGAGATAAATAAAATAAATATTATATGTATTATTTGTTTTCAGTAATATTTCTAGATATATTCTTATGTACTAAATTCGTTGAATATACGAGGGTTGAATATATAAGGTTATTGATCTTTGAAAGATTGGGGGAATCCATATTCAAGCAGATCCCCCCAATAACCTTATGGGTGGAGAGTAGATCTGAAGATTAGATCTACTTAGCGATTACTTCACCACTCTTCTTCATTACGCGATCAACATCGATATCTGTTGCCTTATGACGATGATGATCGACTTCACCATAGATAATCACGGTATCTTCAGGACCGATCTCAACACCTCTCCAATCATCATGATCAATCTCAATTGTGATCTCGCCACTTTGATCCTTAAAGAGGTACTTTTCACCCCCTAAGTGCTCTACGATCTGCCCCTCTAAAACCACCTTGGTATCATCTTTAAGATGGCGAGCCTGCTCCACAGAAATCACATTCTCTAATTTCCCTGTTGCTTGACCCTGTCCATCTACAGATGGTCCTGTAAATTGGCCAAAAGCCACTGATGAACCTAATACTAATGCCGATACTAACAGTAATTTTCGCATCTTAAACTCCTCTCTAATAGAGATTAATAGAAATGGGAAAGAAGGGATTCATCAACTATTTTTGAGAGTCTCTTCTCTATCTGCTATCAATTACACCAAATAAATCTTAACGAAATCTTAAGACAAATCTTAAAAAATAATATTTTCAATAAAAAACATTAAAAAGTATCATGCTCATTAACTATTATGCCTGATCTAAAGGAAAAAGAAGTAATACTTGCAAGCCCTCAATATCTGGTTTAGAGCGCAAGATCATCTCCCCTCGATGCAGCTCAACAATCTTTTTCACAATCGATAATCCTAAACCACTACCAATTTCATCACTCCCCAATACTCGATAGAAACGCTGCCCTAAGCGAGCAAGCTCCTCTGGTTCAACACCCGGACCATTATCTTCAACTTTAAGTACTATAACTTCCCTATTAAGGTCAGATCTCTCTTTAATAACTTCTGAAGAGACAACTATATTTGACCCCCTTGGAGAGTATTTAAGCGCATTATTAATCAGATTTTTTACAGCAATATAGAGCAGATCGTAATTTGCATAGATCGATGTTGCCTGACCGTAATAACTTATTGAGATCCCTCGGCGTAGGGCCTCTTCTCTAAAACTCTCCGCTAAATCGGAAAAGAGATGGGTTAAAAGAACTTTCTGCTTTAAAAGCGCTCGATTTAAAGCTCCATTCTCATCAGGAGATAGAGGATCTAATCGGGCTAATAACATCAGATGCTCAATTAAATTGGTCGCTCGAGAAATATCATGTTGTAGAGGTTCTAAATCAGCCACCAGTTCCGGCCTTAAACGCCGAAGAAGCTGAAGTTTCATCTGGATAGCGCTCAATGGCGTGCGTAACTCATGAGATGCATCTGCAGTAAATTGTCGCTCATGCCGGCGAGCGGTCTCTAAGTTGGTAAGCAACATATTCAAAGAATCTTCTATCGCAACAATCTCCTTACTCCGGGATCGCGTGGCAATGGGCGTTAAGCTCTTTGAAGATATTCTCTGAATCTGCTGAGAAACGGTGGTTAATGGCTTTAAACCAAAATAGATAAAGAGTCCATTCACTAAAAGAGAGATCAGAAGAATAATCCCTCCCGCCAACAATAATTGTGTCGCAAGCTTCTCCAAAAACTGATAACGCATCTCTACAGCATGAGCTACTTGCACTTCAAAATTGGCATGCCGAGGTTTTAAAAGAAATACTCGCCACTCTTTCCCTTTAATCTTGATCGTATTAAAGCCCCGGTAACTTCGGCGATCATGTGTAATAAAGGGGCGATTAGGGGCTGAACTGCTCTTAGCAATTACCACACCTTGATTAATAATTTGAAAATAGAATTCATTATCTTCTAAATCCATATGCCCTTTAACGGGACGCCCCCCTAAATTTTCCCGATAGGCGAGTTGAGCTAGCGTCTGTGCCGATCGCTTGAGCGCCTCATCTAAAACTTCTTTCGTTTGATCCCAGCTTAAATAGGTTGTAATCGAAAGACTAACACCAGAAACAAGCAGTGTTGAAGCGACAATGCTAATCATCAATGTCGCGCGCAAGGAGTAGAGCCCTTTAGGTGCTTTTCGTCGCATCTGCCACCACTGTTGTAAATTTTTCAATCGTCTCATTCACTACCTAGCGTGTAACCTAAATTACGTCTCGTTTTAATAAAATCATTCCCTAGCTTTTTTCGCAGATGATGAATATGAACCTCTATTGCATTACTCTCCACCTCATTTCCCCACGCATATAATTTATCCTCTAACTGCTCTCTGGTAAAAATTTGAGAAGGATTCTGCATTAAGGTATGTAATACCGCATATTCTTTAGCTGTTAAAGAGATAGTGACACCCTTTTGAGAGACACTCTTCGTTGAGGGATCTAAAATCACATCCCGATGCTCAAAGAGTGTCTGTAATTTTCGAGCAGACCGGCGAGAGAGAGCACGAATTCGCGCACTAAGCTCCTCTAAATCAAAAGGCTTGACTAAATAATCATCGGCGCCTAGATCTAACCCTTCAATCCGATCAGCAATGCTATCTTGTGCCGTAATCATAATAATCGGAATGGATTCTCCCTTTTCCCGTAACTTTTTCAGGACAATATCACCTGAAGCGCCGGGAAGACCCCGATCTAATAAGATCGAATCATAGATATCGATCAGTACATTTTGTGCCGTCATACCATCCATTACCCAATCGACAACATATCCATCCATCTCTAACCACTTCTGAATCGTTTCACCTAATGAGCGATCATCCTCTACAAGCAATATTTTCATAAATTCTCCTTAATCTCTTCTATCCTATCGTGATCGCCTTAAAAATATCTTAAGCCCTCGCTCTAGTATGCGTTTTTCTTTCCCTTTTCTCTATTTTATTAAACACTTTTGTGATACAAGGGAGTGATCATTCACGAAAAGTAGTAGAAGGTAGGTAGATAGAGCCTTTGCTCAATCCCTAAATATTATATTATGACTATTGCAACAGTAAGATCACTGAAAGAACGTTTTTTTCATGCCCTACTCTTTGAGATTTTGGCGATTCTCTTTACGATGTTAATCGGAGTCTTTCTTCTTCATAAACCGGTAGATGCAATGGGCATAGTTTCCGTACTAATCTCCGTTACTGCACTACTTCTCAATATTGTTTTCAACTGGATATTTGATAAGCTCTTCCCTTTTGTTAATGGTGAACGACCCGTTTCCATCCGTATATTGCATGCATTGAGTTTTGAGGCAACGCTCATTCTCTTTACGATCCCGATGCTTGCTTATATTTTAAGTGTCTCGCTTACAGAAGCCTTTATGATTGAAGTCGGATTACTCATCTTCTTTCTCTTCTATACCTATCTCTACAACTATCTCTACGATAAGAGCCGGCAGTGGCTGATTAAACGATATCAACAAAAAAGAGTTCAAAAAAAGAGTGAATAATTGACACTAAATTAACACGTTTTTGATCGATTAATATCACCTCATAACACCCTCTATAAATCCCCCAATAAAACCAATAAAAATGCCTAAGAAGCTTCCTTCCTAGGCATTTTTTTATAAGTCTGAAGATTTAAAGTCTCATCAGATCGACTTCAAAATGATCATCTAGCCGATAATGATCTGATTATTCTGCAACAACTCTTCTAACGTAATCTCATTCTGTTGATTCGTTAAAATCAGTAATGGCTCCGGCTCATGGGTTGTTCTACCACCATCTCGATCAACAAAGAGTGTTGCTGTTTTCTCCTCTTCATCGTACTCAATATTGATAAACTTACTAACTTTATCACTATCTTGATATAGAAGATCTTGAGACGTTAACCCCTCAAAGAAGCCAGATTTGAACTTGATCATATCCGCATTATCATCCTGTGATGGATCACCTACATGGAAATCAACCCAAGTATCAACACCATGCCCGCCTTTACTATCTGTTTTTACAAGAAGATCGTAAATTAAGGTGTCATTACCCGTTGTTCCGGTACTGATCAGGTCATCCCCTTCAGTTGCGATAATCTCACGGCTAGGCGGTAATACCTCCAAAGTGAAGTCATAGCTACTCTCACTACTATCATTATTAGCCTTCTCTGTCGCCGTAACAGTTACAGAGACCTTATAATCACCAAGCTCCGCTTCTTTAGGCATTACTAAGACAAGATCTTTGAAGTCTAACTCTCCAGACTCTCCGACAACTGTAATAGTGCCATCAGATCCAGCAAGAGCAGTTCTAACTTCAGTATCACCATTCATATGGGTCACCGTATAAGTTAACTCAGCACCCTGAACTAATCCTGTTAACTTCATCGTTAAGAATTCTGAGCCATCTCTATCTGTTAAAGAGGCTTGAATCTTACTTAAATTAATTTGATCTGTCTCAGAGCCTTTGTAACCATACTTCATACTATAGAAGCCACGTCCATTACCGTCTGGATCATTAAGATGGCTATCTAACTGAACAAAGTCCGGCAACTCTTTTGCAATTGCCTCTTTTGAAGGATAGTACTTCACATCGCTCCCATCCTCTTCAGTTACTTTAAAATTATAGTTTCCTACCCCATCTTGGTTGTACATATAGAAATCAAAGGTATAGAAACCACTCTCTTCTACCTCAAAGGTACTTGATCTGACACCATGGTTAAAGCCCGCCCAACTGACATATTGTTGTGAGACATCACCAATTATAATCATTCCGGTATCATCGGCAGAACCTGCATATTTATAAGTTTTTCCTGCTTCTAAATAGACAAACCCTGTAATGTAGACTGCACCAAATGTCGGAACACCATCACCTTGCCAACTAGTCCCCCAATAAGGAGATGTAAGGCTTGTTGTCTGCTCGGCCTCAGCTTCATGACGACGATAGTTATAGAGTGCATCGATACCATTCACTAAGACATCAGGATTAATACCATTACCTACACCTTGTGGGCGCCCATCATATGCTGTGTCATTAAAGTCATACCATTTACCACCGATCCACTCTTCACCGCCAACATATTTTTCACTTCTCCAATCCCATACCCCCTTACCGCCTATATCAGTCCAAACATACTTATTCAGAGTAAGTTCAGTCACATCAAAACCCATATCGCCTTCAGTGACTAAAGGTTTATCTGCAACAGGGTTAATGATCACTTCTTGTTCTACAATCGTACTATTACCGAAACTATCGGTCACCTTAATCTGGAAGCTGGTCTTTCCCGACCAATCCTTAGCAGGATTAAATATGAAATATCCTGATGAATAAATATCACTAATAGTCCCTACTTTAGGATCTAAAGTACCCTCAACAAGTTCATAGGTTAACTCTCTCTCCCCTTCAGGATCTTTTGCATTAATATACTGCCATACTCCGGAAAGATCAGCATCTTCATCTGCAACAATTGGGGTTGTCGTCGCAGTAGGTGCTTTATTCGTCTCCATCTCCGCTGAAGCTTCTGCCGACTTATTACCAGCAAAATCAACAACTTGAGCAGTAATATTATAGTGGTGATTTTCAAAAGTTTTAGCCTCTTCACTTGAGAGATTTAATTCCCAAATGAATCCTTCCTTAACGGTTGTTTCATAACGCTTATCACCAATTGTAATAGTGACTTTATTACCTACTTGAGCATGTTCAGGTTCAGATACAGTCCCTTTAATCGTTAATCCATCCTCCTTCTCTTTGTCAGTTAAAATATTATCACCACCTGCAACCTCAGTAATCTTGATAGTTGGTGCAGTCATATCTACAGTAAAGATAAACTTCGGAGAGTTATCGCCTTTCTGCGCACCACTCTTATCAAAAACAGCTGCTTCGAGTGTTACTTCCCCTTTAGCAAACATACCTGTCGTTGTTAACTTACCAAGATCCTCTTTCTTTGTGGTAAAACGATAGGTATCCTTCGCTCCCGGTACAGGGACTAAATCCTTAACATCGATTTCAATATAACTCTTAGATGACCCATAAGCGAAAATACGCACAGAGCCGACAATATTCATCTGTTCAGCATTAATAACGACTGTACCACTAATTTCTCCTGAAGGATCATTGGTGTACCCCCCATTCTCAATAATCTCAACATCGAGATCTCCTGTGTCAACATAATCGAGATATTGATCAATTTTTGGAGTTGGCAATTGGATAACGGTTGGATCATCTTGTGAATCATTGTTAACACCGATATTTCCAGCCTTGTCTGTTACATAGACCTTAAACTCTGTCGATTCATCAATATTTTTCGTACCAACAGGAACCTTGATAGCAAGATATTGCTTTCCTTCCTTATAGATACCACCAACATTGCCTTCTACAGTTTGCTTCTTACCAGTTGTGTCGATATAGGTTACCGTTACCTTATCACCCGTTTGTGCATGATAAACATAGGTTGGGTCACCACTAATCAACGCGGTTACATTACCTTCCTCAGCATCATACTGCACAAAGGTTGCTTGTGGAGCCACCGTATCCACAACAAATGTATACTTCTCAGAAACCTCACCGACTTTACCTGTAGTAGGATCGACAGCTCTTACTTGAAGGTAGATCTTATCGTTACGAAGCTGGTCTGCCCACCAAGTGGTCTGTAATGCCTCTTCAAGCGTAGCTTCATCAAGTTTCCAATATCCATTCTCATCAACAGTAACCTTAACCTCAAAGTACTGTGGATACCCTAAAGAATCCATTTCGCTATCATCTGCAGCATGTTGCTTATTAATATAGATGCGAACAGTCTCTACCCCTTTTGCTGCTCTTCCCTCAATCTCACCTAATGAGTCATTACTATAGATCACAAACTCATTACCATCACTTTCGACAAGTTCCGGCTCATCTAATAGAGATGCGGTAGTCGCTGAAATTGCAACAACTTTCCCTTCTTCTAAACGATTATCATTAATTGAGACTTTAACTTCATAACGCTTACCTGAGTCATCTTGGAACTGGAAGATTTCAGTTAAAGGTCCTTTTGAAGCAATAAGCGATTCAGATACAGCCTCATCACTATTGAGTTTATAGGTCCACTCCCCATCACTACTCAATGTAAAGAGGCCATATTGCCCTTCAGTCTCAATCGATCCTTCAAACTTTTGCCCGTCAAGTGCAACAAAAGATGAACCTTCAGAGAAAGCTAGCTCTGTAGAAGCCTTACTTGAGATCTCTATCCCCTCAGCCACACGTCCTACATCTGTAACTGTATTTTGCACACTCTCAATATCATCATAGTAACCGGTGACATTCGCAGTAGGTGCATCAACACTATACGATTTTTCAGCAGGTTCACTCTCATTCCCTGCGCGATCTTTCACGACAGCAGATACTGAACCATCAAGCAATTTCGCAGCATCTTCTGCAGAAACCGTAATATTCCATTGACCATCTACAACTTCTGTTTCAAGCGTCACTGGAGATCCATCTTTCGTATTTGCGAAAGTAATCGTTACCGTTTGCCCCTCTTCGACACCCGTAGCAGTCCCTGAAACAACAAATTCTGTCTTTTCTGAAGTAGAAGAATCCCCTTCTTCTGGCTGAGTCCAAATAACTTTACCATTTGAGCCAACTTCATCAATCGTGATTTCTGGCTCTAAAATATCTAGACCAGGACTCTCTTCATCAACAAATCCAGGGAGATAATCATAGGCATAAATATCTTTACCATTGATATCGACAACACTTGCTTCAACGCTAATTTCAGAGCCTTCAGCAAAGCCATCACTTTCAATAATTTGATAACTATATTGCCCCTCATTCCCGGTAAGAGTTAACTCAGCATCACGTTCGATAACAACAGACTCACCATTTTTATCGATTCCTGTAATAACTAACTTCACAGGTCCTTTCGTGACCTTCATCGTCTCACCTTCAATCATTCCTTTATTATTGATTGAAGTTGTAATCTTACTTGAGTCACCATCGACAAAAATCGTGATAGTTCCCGTTCCAAACAGCTTATCTTCTGTATCATCTGTAGCTTTAACCTCGAGCTGATAACCTCCTTCAGGAGCATCTTCACTATTTAAGGTTTTACCATCAGCGAGCGTTATCTTTCCTGTTTCAGGATCAATGATAAAGAGACCGTCATCATTACCGGAGATGATCTCATAGGTAATCTTATCGCCATCAACATCAACGTCTTTTCCAGTATTCGCGTCATTAACATCGTATAACTCAGTACCGGAAGCAAGGCTTTGGCCGACGGTGGTTTCTGCATCAATAATTTCTGGCGCATTATCATTGAGATTATTCACTTCAACCGTGATCTTTGCGGTATCTGCAAACGTACCATCCGTCGCTGTCACGGTTAGTTGATGCGTAGGCAATGTTTCATAATCTAACGTTTTTCCTTCCGCAATAGTGATCACGCCTGTATTAGGGTCGATCTCAAAAATCCCCTCTTCATTACCGGCAGTGATGGTATAAGTTATCTGATCACCATCAAGGTCCAGATCAGATCCTGTCAAGTTATCATTAACATCATAGATCTTAGTACCAGATGCAATATTCTCATCAAAGG
>NZ_QEWW01000011.1 GCF_003121895.1 Ignatzschineria cameli | reverse complement strand
GCCGTTCAATGAATCTTTTTAAGAATCATTCATCAAATTATTCATCAAAAGAGAAGAGGCTGAACGCTGCCGGTCCTTACTATCGCGTTCTTCCATAAATCGTGCGCCGGCAGATGGCAATCATTCGATTGCCGGAATATTACTGCCCTTTATTAAAGCTGGTGAGTTGCCGATCCTTACTATCGCGCTCTTCCACAAATAGTGCGCCGGCAGATAGCATCAGAGATACCGACTGGCGGGCATGCAGTAGTGATAAGAGTGTAATAGTCGGTTCCCGCCGTTCAATGAATCTTTTTAAGAATCATTCATCAAATTATTCATCAAAAGAGAAGAGGCTGAACGCTGCCGGTCCTTACTATCGCGTTCTTCCATAAATCGTGCGCCGGCAGATGGCAATCATTCGATTGCCGGAATATTACTGCCCTTTATTAAAGCTGGTGAGTTGCCGATCCTTACTATCGCATTCTTCCACAAATCACGCGCCGGCAGATGGCATCGAAGATGCCAGTAGGCGGGCATGCAGTAGTGATAAGAGTGCAATAGTCGGTTCCCGCCGCTCCAAAACCTTCTTATTCGTTGAAATAACAGAGGTTGATGAGTTGCCGGAGGTTACTACTGCATCCTTCTACAAGTTGCATGCCGGCAATTATCGTTACCTTTACGATGAATCATATTGAGAGAAAAAAGAGTGAACGCTGCCGGATCTTACTATCGCGTTCTTCCATAAATCACGCGCCGGCAGATGGCATCGAAGATGCCAGTAGGCGGGCAGGCAGTGGTGATAAGAGTGCAATAGTCGGTTCCCGCCGCTCAATGAATCTTCTTAAGAATCATCAATAAAAAATCATCCATAAAAAAACCGGTCATTGACCGGCTTTTAAAGACTCTTCTGTTGTAAGAGGTTCGATTGAGATAATCGAGATCTCTACTGAAGAATGTAAGATCGTTCTCGACTAGAGATGGCTGTCGATAAATTGTGCTAATTGTGCTTTGTTAAGCGCGCCAACGTGTTGGCCAACAATTTCGCCATTTTTGAAGATCATTAATGCAGGAATTCCACGAATTTGGAACTTAACAGCAGTGTCTTGGTTGTTTTGTACATCAAGTTTGACCACTTTTAATTTGCCCGCATACTCTTCTGAAGCTGCTTCAATAATAGGTGTAATCATACGGCATGGCGCACACCAATCAGCCCAGAAATCGACGAGAACAGGAAGTTCTGCTTTTAAAACTTCCGCTTCAAAGGTTGCATCAGTTGCATTTACTAAGTTACTCATTGTTACTCTCCCCTGAGAAATGGATCAAGATATCCAAAATTAGATTTGGAATTTTCTTTATAAAATATGATAATACCTAGGTATTACACCCGAAAAATGGGGAAATGACAAGGTTCGAACGAGATAAAAATTTCAACCACTGTCATTAATATAATTTATTGAAGAACAGATTAACTGAGGACTCAGGTCAATACCTATGGGAAAACCACTATTAACTTCTATGAAGTTTGCAGATTTAAATTTACATGATTCACTGAAAGAGAGCTTGGAAGATAACGGTTACGTCTACTGTACCGAAATTCAAGAGAAGGCACTCCCCGATCTATTAGCGGGCAAAGATGTCACCGGCCAAGCACAAACAGGGACAGGGAAAACTGCAACTTTCCTATTAGCGACCTTAAACCACCTCATGACAGTGCCGGTAGAAGAGGGGAAAAAAGGCCCCTATGCCATTATTATGGCACCAACAAGAGAACTTGCAGTGCAGATCCATAGTGATGCAGAGATGTTAGGGCGCTATACCGGCCTGAAGTATGCCTTGCTCTATGGCGGTGCCTCTTATGGAACACAAAATGAGGCATTAGATGCTGATCCTGATGTTGTGATCGGGACTGTTGGCCGAATTTTAGATTACTTTAAGCAGAAGAAACTCAATCTCCGCAATGTGGAGGTCTTTGTTTTAGATGAGGCCGATCGAATGTTTGATCTTGGGTTTATCAATGATATTCGCTTCCTCTTACGTCAAATGCCGAAGGTTGAAAAGCGCCAAAATATGCTCTTCTCGGCAACCTTCTCTCAACGAATTTTAGAGCTTGCTTATGAGCATATGAATGATGCAAAGCTGATTAAAGTTGAATCAGAGCAGGTGACCGGTTCACGTATTACACAGCGCCTCTACCATGTTGCTTCTGATGAGAAGATTAAACTGCTCTTTGGGCTCTTAAAGCATGAGAAAGCAGAGCGCTCTATCGTCTTTGTTAATACAAAACGTGTCGCTGATGAGGTCTTTGAATCGCTCAATGCTAATGGTTATAAAGCGGCGGTTCTTTCAGGAGATATTCCACAAAATCGCCGAGAGAAGCTCCTAGAAGAGTTTAAAAATGGAGAGCTCTCCATCATGGTGGCAACTGATGTGGCCGCACGTGGTCTTCATATTCCTGATGTATCTCATGTCTTTAACTACGACCTTCCGCAAGATGTGGAAGATTATGTTCATCGTATCGGAAGAACCGCGCGTGCAGGAGCAGAAGGCACGGCAATCACCTTTGCTTGTGAAGAGTATGTCTACTCATTGATGGATATCCAAGATTATATTAAAGAGGAGATTCCTGTTGCGGTGATTACAGAGGAGCTTCTAGTAACGCCAGAAGTGGAAGCCCCGAAACGTCGTGATCGTCGAGGTAGAACTCCGCGTAATAATCGTCGTACCGGTGACCGCAATGAGCGGGATAATCGTTCAGCACGTCGAACGCCTCGTCGCCGTCGTTCAGATGATGAGAAAGGGGAGAAGGGCTCTGATCGCAATGAAGAGCAGAAAGCGCCATCACCAGTAGCGGAGAGAGCACCTGAAAATAGTGCTGAAAAAGCGCCTCAAAAAGAGAACGCACAACCTGCTGCCGGCGCAGAGAACGCTAATAGTGGTGAAGAGAAATCTTCAGCTCCTAAACGTCGCCCTCGTCGTAACGTTCGTCGTCCACGCCGTAATAGTGGTAATCGTTCTAATCGTGCGCCGAAAGCAGATACGCCGGCACCTCAAGGTGAGTAGCGGTTAGCTTTCCAAATTAGATTATTGAGTTATTTAACGCTAGATCTATCAGTTAGTTATCAATTATTTGTCAGTTATTTGTCAGTTAGATATAGCAGTTAGAGCTATAAGTTAAATATACGAAATGGGATATACAAATTAGATCTCTCTTATCGGGCCGATGGCAGGATAGGAGAGATCTCTTCTTTTAGAGGAATTATCGATGAAACGAGCAGAATCGGAACGCGTTAAGACGCCGGCTACGCTCTATCTAGATCGGCATCAATTACCCTATGAACTCTATCAATGCACCGGAGAGATAGAGGGCACAGCAGAGTTTATGGCAAACTTTCTGGGCGTTCCAGCCTATGAGGTGATTAAAAGTATCGTCTTTATGGATGAGAAGCATCACGGCTATATGGTATTGCAACATGGCGATCAGACAATCGATACAAAAAAGTTGCGGAAAATTTTAGGGGTAAAGAGTATTCGCCCGGCGCCCTATGAATATGCCCATAAATGGACCGGCTATCAATTTGGTGGAACCTCTCCCTTTGGAATTAAGGCAGATCTTCCTATCTATGCCGAAGCGAGTATCTTTCAGCTTGAGAGCTTCTATATTAATGGGGGAAAGCGTGGGGTGAATATTAAGATTACTCCGGCGCTCTTGACCCATATCGGGGTTGTGCCCATTTCGGTAACGAAATAGTAGGAAGTGTGACAAAATAGTAAAAATGTCGCATCACGGTGGTGATAGCGACTCACTATTATTAAAAATAATGTAAAACGATGCAAAACGATGCAAAACGATGAAAAATGATAAAAATTGATCAGAAAGGAATAAAGAGAATGAAAAAAGTAGGACTATTATGCAGCTTTCTTTTAATGATGACCGGCTGTGCTGCAGGGCTTAATGATGGACAGGGAAGTTATCGTGGAAAGGGACGTGTTGCTTCTATCATGATCAATGAAGCAGGCGATTCCGAAATTAGTGTTGAGACGGAAGATCGTGGGCATATTCCGGTTATTGTCTCGGGCGCTGTGGAGATCTTCCCAGGTCAGATGGTAAAAGTGGAGCGCAATAGTCGCGGATTTGGTAAGGTTGATGCACTTTAGTAGATTGATTGAGTCAGAGGAGAAGCGTGGTGCAACATTTTAGTCATCAAAAGATTGAAGAAGAGTTACCGATTCCATCGGAAGAGGCGTTAGCGCGCTCAACAGAATTAACCTTAGAGATCATCAATGAGATTCGTGAATCGGGGCCGATGCCATTTTCTCGCTTCTTCAACTTAGCACTCTACCATCCTCAGCTTGGCTACTATACCGGTCCACAAGCCGTTTTTGGTGAGGCGGGTGATTTTATTACAGCGCCACTTATCTCTGATCTCTTTTCTCGATCATTAGCGAATCAAGTCAGAGAGATTGCCTCTTTGATGGCATCAATGGATGAGACCAAGTCGCAAGACTTTGATATTTTGGAGATTGGTGCCGGTAATGGCACAATGGCGCGAGATCTGCTTTTAGCACTTAAAGCCACGGATGAGCTTCCTTCGCGTTATCTGATTTTAGAGGTCTCTCCCGATCTAAAAGCGCGGCAGCGAGCCTTAATTGCCGAGAGTCTACCGGAATATATCGATCAGGTTGAATGGATTGATACACCTCCACAAGCAGCGTGGAATGGGGTGATTATTGCCAATGAGGTGCTCGATGCATTAACAGTTGAGCGCTTTAAGATCCATGAGGGAAAGCCCCACTATATCGATGTCGATATTGAGTTAGATGATGAGAATCGCAGTGTGCGTTTTGTCTCTCGCTTGCGACCGGCTGATGCGGCATTACAGCGCTTTTATCAATCGCTTCTCGATAAGGGTTATACCCTGTTAGAAGGAACCGAGACAGAGTATTGTCCTGCTCTTGAAAGTTGGTTACCACCACTTTTTGAACATCTTGAAAAAGGTGTTGCGCTCTTTATCGATTACGGTTATGACGAGCGAGAATATTATCGCCCAGAGCGCACGACCGGCACCTTGATTGCTCACTATAAACATCGTGCTCATGAAGATTTTTATCTCTATCCTGGACTCCAAGATCTCACAGCGAATGTTAATTTCACCCAGGTTGCAACGCTTCTTGTGGAGATGGGGTTAACCTTCTTAGGCTATACTGCACAAGCTTACTTCTTGATGGGCAATGGCTTGCAGGAGATGGTGAAAGCAGAGCAGGAGGCTTTAGCGGAAAAGGGGGATAAGAATGATATCGGCTGGTATGAGCTCTCCCAAAAAGTACAGCAACTCGTCCATCCTGAAGAGATGGGGGAGCGCTTTAAGGTCCTAGCTGTGGGTAAAAACTTTGATGAAGCATTACAAGGTTTTGCCCTCTACGATTATGCGCACCATCTCTAACTGACAGAGAGATATCTTAAAAGAAGCTGTTTGCTAAGTTTTAGTGAGTGCTAAACTAGATTCGCATGCTGAGAGATTAGCTTGCAGAGCTCTCACCTGCTTCCAACTCTTTGATCTTTTCGATAAAGAGTGAGCCATATTGGTCGAGCTTTTTCATGCCGATACCCCGAATATTGAGAAATTCTCCCGGTGTTTTAGGGCGCTTTTCTGAGATCTCCCGTAAAGTAGCGTCGGTAAAGATCGCATATGCCGGAATATCGCGTTCGCGCGCAAGGGAGAGGCGGAGCTCTTTGAGCGGCTCATAGAAGGGGGATTTATAGTGGCTGCCGGGATCGGTAACAGTGCGATGAGCGATAAGATCTTGGCGGTAGAAGAGTTGCTTCTCCCCTTTTAAGATCGCTTTAGCCGCCGATTTGAGTCGTAAAATAGGGCGCGCATCAGGTGTTTGATAGAGATAGCCTCGAGCGATTAATGTCATAATCATCTCCCGAATGGTTCGCTCTGGATACTCTTTCATAATGCCATAGGTGGAGACTTGATCTAAACCGCGCTCGATAATTTGGCGATTTTTCGAGCCCTTTAAGACTTGTGTGACCGTTGTAATACCATAATTTTGCTCTACTCGATAGACACAAGAGAGGATCTTTTGCGCTTCAATAGTGATATTGATCTTTGGTGTCGTATTAGTGCAATTGCCACAGTTATCACATGTTTCAAAGGTAGGTGTTTCAGAGAAGTAGCGTAAAATTTCAGCGCGAAGACACTCTTCTGAATGGCAATAATCGATCAGGGATTGTAGATTTTGGTAGAGTATTCGCTTTCGTTCAGGATCGATTAGAAACTCATTATTCTCAATGAGATATTTCTGGTTAGAGATATCGCGTGGTGAGTAGAGTAGTAGGCAATGTGCCGGCTCCCCATCTCTTCCTGCTCTTCCTGCCTCTTGATAGTAGGCTTCCATATTTTGGGGCATATTGTAGTGGATCACAAAGCGGACATTTGATTTGTCGATCCCCATCCCGAAAGCATTAGTAGCAACAATAATCTCCACTTCATCATAGATAAAGGCATTTTGATGTTTTTCTCGCTCTTCACTACTCATGCCACCGTGATAGCCTAACGCATTGATGCCGGCATCTTGTAAAAATTGGGTGAGTAGCTCTACATTCTTCCGAGTCGCACAATAGATGACGCCTGAATCTTTGGGGTAGAATCGGCGAATAAAGTTAAGGATATAATCGCGTTTATTGGAGATCTTTAAGACCTCAAAGATCAGATTTTTACGATCGAAGCTGATAATCGATTCTACGGGATCTTGGAGTTGTAGAAGATTTTTGATCTCCTCGATCACATCGGTTGTTGCTGTTGCTGTGTAGGCGCCAACAGGAGGGCGATAGGGAAGTTGGTGGAGAAAATCGATAATCTCTCCATAGGCGGGGCGAAAATCGTGTCCCCATTTAGAGATGCAATGCGCTTCATCAACGGCGATAAAGCTCACTTTAACGGCGGAGAAGAGATTACGGATCAGCTGGCTATTGAGTCGTTCCGGGGCGATATAGATCAATTGATAGCGACCTTGCCGAATCGCAATGAGTCTCTGAACAAAGGTCTCCTCATCGAGTGTACTATTGATAAAGGTTGCCGGAATACCGATTTCGGTAAGAGAATCGACCTGATCTTTCATCAACGAGATAAGTGGGGAGACCACTAGTGTTACATGAGGAAGTAGGAGTGCCGGGATCTGATAACAGAGTGATTTACCACCGCCTGTCGGCATAATACCTAAGGCATCTTTGCCGGATAAAATGGCATCGATCAGACGCTGTTGGCCAGGACGAAACTCACTATAGCCAAAATATTTCGCTAGCGCTTCCTTCGCTTGTTGTGTCAATGACGTGGCAGTCAATGAAATACTCCCTCAATAAAACCGTATAAACAGTAGCAGAATTGCCCTCTCAAGTATATAGCAGTTCCTGATTCATTGTTTCAAATAGATAAAACAATTGATCATCAAGATGCCATTCTTCGGGCATGCGGTGGTGAAAAGAATAAGATGGTTGTTCCCGCCGCTCTAAAATCTTCTTAAGAATCATTGATTGAAACAAAAAGGCTGAACGCTGCCGGATCTTACTATTGCGTACTTCCATCAATTTCGCGCCGGTAGAGGGTGATCTTCTTCTACTCACTCGGTTTGAGGAGGTTATCGACCTCATTGAGGGTAGAGATAAATTCCGCAAGAGATTCGGTCTCTAACTTTTTCATCGCACTTGCGCGTTGCACTTCAACGGTTCGTACGGAGATCGATTCTCGTTGCGCAATCTCCTTATTCGTTAATCCCTCATAGACAAGGGCGGCAATCTGCTGTTCACGCTCTGTAAGACGCGCATATCGAGAGAGTAATTCATTATGTTTTGCTCGAGCGAGTGTCACCTTCTCGGCATTTTTAAGCGCATTCATTAAGGTGTCGAGATCGATCGGTTTCTCCAAGAAATCGACAGCACCCTCTTTTAACGTCTTTACGGCTGTTGAGACTTCACCATGGCCGGTGAGAATAATGGCGCCGATTGGGCTTTGATGATTTTTTAGCATCGTAATAACCGTATCTCCCGACATCTTGGGCATGCGTAGATCGACAATCGCAATCGCTGGTAAGGTGAGATCGACCCCTTCAATAAAAGCACGACCATCCTCCCACAGCGCAGTTGGATAGTTGAGGGCAGATACCAGAAATTGGCACGATTCGCGCACATCAGGCTCATCATCAACAATATGGACTGTTAAAGTACTCATTGTGGCTCCTTTTGATCGGTCGGGGTCAGTTCTCGCGATAAGATCAATCTCACGGCGGCGCCCCTTGCGCCATCACGACGATTATCGATTCGTAATTTACCATCTAAGCTCTCAATGAGGCGCTGGCAGATCACTAAGCCTAAACCCAAACCATCTTTTTTAGAGGTGCGGAAGGGAACAAAGGGGGCATCGATCTCTGCTTGCGTAAAGCCGGGACCATTATCGAAGAGAAAGAGTTTAATATATTGCGGATAGATCTTAAGGCGAATATCGATCACTGTAGCACCTGCTTGTGCGGAATTCATCAAGCAGTTGGCTAAAACCTGCTCCAAAATAGAAGGGGTGATCACAATATTGAAATACTCGGGGATATCGACCTGAATATCGATATGACCATGCATCCGCAGTCGAGTAATTTCGATAATCTGCTCTAAAAAGGCGCGGAGATTGACCTCTTCTCGAATACTATTCTCCTCCGGTTTGGCCCATGAACGCAGATTCTTAATAATATTGTGACATTGTGAGACCTGCTCATTAATCTTATGTAGCGGAGTTAAGAGGGGATGCTGTTGGTCACTCTTTTTAAGAATCATAATACTCCCCTCAGCATAATTGCGAATGGTAGAGAGGGGTTGATTGAGTTCATGGCCAATACCGCTTGCCATTTCGCCTAAAATATTCATACGATCTGCTTTTGAGAGCATCATCTCATAATCATGCATCGTTTTATAGGCATTATCGAGCGCTTTACGGCGTTTAGTTGCGGCATAACTCAGCCATAGGTGGTTAATGAGAAGGATCAGAAGAAAGAGAGCAAAGAAGAGAAGCCAGATCTTATGGGTGATCGCTAAGCGAAAGAGGGTCTCAAAGAGAGTTTCTCGCTCCTCATAATGTTTAATATCAGCCGCTAGTTGATTGATCTCCGCTAGCGTATAAGGGAGTTGCCAGGAGGGGAGATCAGGATCATTAAATTGAAAAAGAGCACTCTGAATTCGCTTTGCTGTCTCTTGATCGATCCCATTGAGGGCTGCTAGCGACCAACTCGGCATAAGATTGGTACTGGTTTGACAAGTAAAATCATCGATCTCTTTAGGATTGATGAGACGAAAGCTCCCTTCAGGCAGAATATCTTGACGTTCAAGGCGTTCATAGAGGCAGGCGGGAACAATAATGGCATCATTTTCATCTGTTGCCAAATAGTCAAAGAGCGCTTCTATTGGGTAACCGCGATATTGAAAGGCGATCTCTTTGGCTAATGTTGGTGAGTTTTGAATCATTTCATGGTAAGCGAGGAGAAATCCTCCCAATGCATTTTGACTGACCGCATCGACTCTCTTGCCGCGAAGATCATTGAGTGTCTGAATCGGGCTCTCTTCCTTTACCCAGATGGCACTTCCAATCTTAGCGTGGCTCTCTTCTAAGTGGATATTCTCTTCAAGGCTCGCCATCCAGCGCATGGAGGCTTTTGAACGAAGGTTCATAAAAACACCTTGATGGGAGAGTAGTAGATCGATCGCGCCACTTGTCACTTCAGACTCAATATTATTGAGCTGTAGCGGTTTAAGGACAAAATGAAGATCGGGCATCTCGTGATTGAGCGCCGTAATCCAGGGGCACCACTCTTTTTCAGCCGCAACATCACCGTAGGGAGCTAAGACGCCAATCGTCACGCGGGATCGGTGATCGCGATCTATTTTATCTCCCATCGGTGAACAGCGATAAGGAGATGTCTCAAAGGGCGCTGATTGCGTTTGCTCTTTAGAGCTTAAATTGGGGGCTAAATCGGCGGAGGATTTGGGAAATGCAAAAGCGATGGGGCTTATGATGCCGAGCATTATGGTGATGAATATCCCAAGCAGAATCGATGAGGATCGCCGTAATGCACGAAAAGGTCGAAATCGAAGTGATTGAGGTAAAGGCAACAATTGCGCTCCTTTAGGGGTAGTCAATAGAAATTTCGGCATCTTCATAGACGGATGATTGGGTTAAGCGGTATTTCGGAGCAATAACATCAAAGAAATTTGCTCATTTGCATATTATAACGAGGTTATAGCGATTCGCCTATTTGTTGAAATTTTCAGCAATCAAATAATCATACAAAAAGGGCTGATGAGATGCCGGATATAACCATCGCGCTTTTCCACAAATCACGCGCCGGCATGTGCGATCTCTATTGCCGGCAATAATCATTTTTAATGGGTTATTTTTTTAACAGGTTTTTTCTCGACATCAGGGATACCAACTTGCGGGCATGCAGTCGATATAAGAGCGAGATGGTTCCCTCCCGCCACTCAACAAATTCTCTTATGGGCTGAAGCAATCAAATAATCATACAGAAAGGGCTGATGAGATGCCGGATATAACCATCGCGCTTTTCCACAGATCATGCGCCGGCATGTGGCAATCTCTATTGCCGGCAACAATCATTTTTAATAGGTCATGTTTAATGGGTTTTTTATCGGCATTGAAGGTGCCATTCTGCGGGCATGCAGTCGATATAAGAGCGAGATGGTTCCCTCCCGCCTTTCAACAAATTCTCTTATGGGCTGAAGCAATCAAATAATCATACAAAAAGGCTGATGAGATGCCGGGTATAACCATCGCGCTTTTCCTCAGATCACGCGCCGGCATGTGCAATCTCTATTGCCGGCAATAATCATTTTTTAATAGCTCATGTTTAATGGGTTTTTTCTCGGCATTGAAGGTACCATTCTGCGGGCATGCAGTCGATGTAAGAGCGAAATCGTTCCCTCCCGCCTTTCAACAAATTCTCTTATGGGCTGAAGCAATCAAATAATCATACAAAAGGGCTGATGAGATGCCGGATATAACCATCGCGCTTTTCCACAAATCACGCGCCGGCATGTGCGATCTCTATTGCCGGCAATAATCATTTTTAATGGGTTATTTTTTTAATAGGTTTTTTCTCGGCATCAGGGATACGAACTTGCGGGCATGCAGTCGATATAAGAGCGAAATGGTTCCCTCCCGCCGCTCAACAAATTCTCTTATGGGCTGAAGCAATCAAATAATCATACAAAAGGGCTGATGAGATGCCGGATCTCACGATCGCATTCTTCCAGAGATCTCGCGCCGGCATGTGGCAACTTGTTCTTTTAGTTATTGAATATAGTGGGAAATCTGACTCTTTTCATCAAAAAAATCTCAGAGAAGCGAGTTTGAGAGACTTGCTCTAGATCAATTTATTAGCAGGTATGTGGTTTACCACAATAGAGGGGCTTTACAAAAGTCGCGATCATAAGAGCATGAAAAAATTTGTGGGATGGCCCACGTTATTCGGTTATTCGAAGTAGTAGCAGATTCAATCAATTGGGAATGCATATCAAATCGACTACTGGATGTAGAGAGAGGAAGATCATCCTCTCAATTCCAGAGTAGAGATGAAAGGAGAGTTTAGATGGATATTACACGCCGTGATCTACTTAAGCAGCTAGGCGCTTTAACCGCCGGAGCTGCTGTAGTGTCGTTAAAAGAGGCGCGAGCCGCAGAGAAGCGCGTACCCCCTCGCCGTGAGGGTGACCCGAATAAGCGCTACGGGATGATTGTCGATCTTCGTCGTTGTATTGGCTGCCAAGCTTGTACTGTGAGCTGTACGGTAGAAAATCAGATGCCGGCGGGACAATTTAGAACAACGGTACGCCAATATCAGGTGATCAGCTATGAGCAGGATCAAGCAACTAACGTTGTTTTACCTAGACTCTGTAATCATTGTGATAATCCTCCTTGTGTCCCCGTTTGCCCAACTCAAGCCACTTTCCAGCGCGAAGATGGCATCGTTGTGGTAGATAATAAGATCTGTGTCGGTTGTGCTTACTGCGTTCAAGCTTGCCCTTATGAGGCGCGCTTTATCAATGAAGAGACAGGAACAGCTGATAAATGCACCTTCTGTGCGCATCGATTAGAAGCAGGATTATTGCCGGCATGTGTGGAATCTTGTGTCGGTGGCGCGCGAATTATTGGGGATATGAAAGATCCTAATAGTTTAATTAGCAAAATGCTTGTGGAGTTTGCCGATGAGATCAAGGTCTTAAAGCCGGAGCAGGGAACGATTCCTCAAGTCTTCTATATTGGACTAGATGAAGCATTCCAATCGCAAGTTCAAGGTCAAGCAATGTTATGGCAGGAGATTGTATTATGATTCGTGAATTACTGACATTACCTCAAGAGATTGCCTGGCTTCCATGGGCAGTGCAATATTTCTTCTTTATCGGATTAGCCGCTTCAGCAGCCCTTATTGCCGTGATCTTAAGATGGTGGAAACATGGTGAGCTTAAAGGGCTTGAATTATTGGTGATGGGTTTTGGGATCACTGCCGGCATTGTCGGACCTATCGCACTTTTAGCCGACCTTCATCAGCCGGGGCGTTTTATTAACTTCTATATCCAGATGGCACCTTGGTCATGGATGTGGATCGGAGCTGTCTTTGTCCCCCTCTTTATCCTGTTTCTCATTATCCAATTTCTCCTTCTTTTAAGAGAGAATAGTACGAAAGAGGGAACATATAAGTGGTTTAGAGCGCTTCACTGGGGCAACATCAATCCTTCATTCTGGTTGCAATGGACCTCGATGGGATTATTAGTGACCGCATTTATGATCCTTCTCTATACCGGTAAAGAGATCAATGTGCTTCGTTCACAACCGATCTGGTTTACACCATGGTTACCTTGGGTGCTCTTCTTTACGGCATTTCAAGCTGTACCGATGTGTGTTAAGGCATGGAATTCACTCTCCTCAAGATGGTCGCAACGACAAGATCATACGGCGATTTTAAGTCGCTTCCAATTGGTCGGATTGATCGGTGTTGCCTTCACTTTAATCGGCTGGGCGATGAGTGATACGCCGGCAGGTGCTGCTTTTAGATCCCTCCCCGAGAAAGGATCTGTCTGGTTTACGATCGGTTTAAGTCTACTGATCTATTGGTTAGTTTTGATGATCTACACCTTAGTGAATTTTAACAAGCGCCGTATCAATTGTCGCTGGATCGATCTTCTTCTAGCGCTCGGTTCGCTCTCATTAGCATGGACGATCCGCTGGGCGATCTTAATGCAATCACAGACATTACCGAAATATAATGTGGTGATTAATCCTTACCATCTCGATTGGGGATTTAGCGGATTCTTAGGCATTCTTTCAACCTTTGGACTCTGGCTCACGCTTGTTATTGTTGTGTGGAGCCTCCTTCAAGATCGCTGGTTAACCTTTAAAGCTGTTAAATAATCAATTGTGGGGGAGCATCGAGTAGCTGCTACCCATAGGAGTAATAAGATGAGTGATGATAAATTGAAAAAAGGTATCGAAGAGATGGATCTGGCAACAGAGGCGATGGAATCTCATCAAGATATCGATGTTGAGGATGATGCACGCCGTAAGCGCCGTAACATTGTTAAGGGAGTTGCGGCAGCTGGTGGTTTAGCGGCATTTGCGGTCGGTTATAGTAATACAGCAAAGAATATGGTGAAGGGGCTTGTCACCGGTACTTCTGCAGAGCCGACCAAAAATGCGATCTTTGGTGATGCACTCAATGTGGAAGGGCATATCGAAGATGGTAAATTTATCCAGAACAAACAACAAGCGATGTCTAATACGCAATGTTTTGGTTGCTGGACCGTTTGTGGCGTGCGGGTGCGGGTCGATAAGGAGAAGAATGAGGTGATTCGTATCGCCGGAAATCCTTACCATCCATTATCGAGTGAAGAGCAGTTCAATTACGATATGCCGATCGATGAGGCATGGGTGAAGTTAGGGGGCGATCAAGGCATTAATGATCGTTCAACGGCTTGTGCGCGTGGTGCGCAGATGGGAGAATCTGTCTCAAGTCCTTATCGTGTTCTCTGGCCTTTAAAACGTGTTGGAAAGCGTGGGGAAGGTAAATGGGAACGCATCAGCTTTGAGCAATTGATCGATGAAGTGGTCAATGGTGGCGATCTCTTTGGTGAAGGGCATGTGGATGGGCTTAAAGATATTCGCGATCTTGAGACCTTGATCGATCCCAAAAATCCAGAATTTGGAGTTAAGGCGAATCAACTTTTAGTCTCAAATGCCGGAAATGAAGGGCGTGAATTCTTTGTTAAGCGTTTTACGAATGAATCGTTCGGTACGCGTAACTTCACTGCACATGGAGCCTATTGTGGTCTAGCGTATCGTTTAGGATCAGGCGCATTGATGAATGATATGGCAAAAAATGCCCATGCTAAGCCAGATCTTGAGAATGTTGAATTTGCAATCTTTATGGGAACCTCACCAGCACAATCGGGGAATCCTTTTAAACGTCAAGGTCGCCTCTTAGCAGGTGCGAGAACGAAAGAGGCTTCTGAGTTTAGTTATGCCGTTGTTGCGCCAAACTTGCCGATGACAAATACGCTCGCAACGCAGAATAATACCTGGATCTCTATTCTTCCAGGGACCGATTCGGCAATGGCGATGGCGATGATTCGTTACATTATCGATCAGAAGCGTTATAACGAAGATTATCTCACCGTGCCAGGAGCTGCAGGAATGGAAGCGGCGAAAGCTGTGAGTCATTCGAATGCGACCCATCTTGTGATTGTTGATGAGAAGAGTCCTCTTTATGGTCAGATGTTGCGTCTTGCCGATATTGAGGGGGGCGATCGAGCATCGAGCCCGATCTTAGCGGTTGATGCGGTAACGGGTGAGTTGAAGGATGTCGATGAAGCACTTCGCGGTAAACTCTATTATGAGGGCAAAGTAGCACTTGCAAATGGGGAAGAGGTTGAGATTGCAACAAGCTTTACGATGTTAAAACGCTCTGCAGATAAGATGACATTAGCGGAGTATAGTGAGGTTTGTGGTGTGCCGGTTGCAACGATTGAGGGATTGGCGCGTAAATTTACCAGTCATGGACATAAAGCCGCGATTATTACTCATGGTGGCATGATGAGCGGTAATGGTTTCTACAATACTTGGTCACTCTTAACGCTCAATGTTTTAATCGGCAATATGAACTATAAGGGCGGAATGCATGTTAATGGTGGGAAATATGCCGATTATGCTCCGGGTCCGCGTTACGATTTTACAAAATTTGATGGTATGGTGCAGCCGAAAGGCATTATGATTGGTCGCGCGAAGCGCCCTTATGAGTCATCAACTGAGTATAAAGAGAAGGTAGCTCGTGGTGAGAATCCTTACCCGGCGAGTCGTCCTTGGTATCCTTTTGCCGGAGGGCAGGCGACAGAGATGTTGATCTCCGCGCTCAATGCTGATCCTTATCCACTCAAAGCATGGATCAGTAATATGACTAATCCGGTCTATGGTATTACAGGTTTTAGACAGTTACTGCTCGATAAGTTAAAAGATCCCAAAGTCTTACCACTCTTTGTGGCGATTGATGCCTTTATCAATGAAACTACAGCGATGGCGGATTATATCGTTCCCGATACTCATAACTTTGAGAGCTGGGGCTTCGGTAGTGCATGGGCAGGCGTTCCCTTTAAGACCTCTACTGCAAGATGGCCTATCGTGGAGCCACGTGTCGAGAAAGATGCAAAGGGTCGTCCAATTTCGATGGAGCTCTTCTTTATTGAAGTGGCGAAAAAGATGGGATTACCAGGCTTTGGTGAGAATGCGATTAAAGATTATGAGGGAAATAGTCACCCCGTCCATAATGCGGAAGATTTCTATCTGCGTGCGGCGGCAAATATGGCATTTGATGGATCTGCCGTACCGGAGTCAAATCGTGAAGAGATGGAGTTAACCGGTGTTAAACGCATCAAAGGTGAGATTGAGCGTGTCTTGAAGCCAGAAGAGCAGATGCGCGTTGCCTATGTCTATGCGCGTGGTGGACGCTTTGCCGACTTCGATACCGGTTGGAAAGGGGATGAGATGACGAAAAAATGGACGCCGACGCTACAGCTCTGGAATGAGATGGTAGGGGTTCATCGTCACTTTGCGAATGGGGAGCGTTATAGTGGAACGCCGACCTACTATCCACCCCGTTTCTCAGATGGTAGCTCGGTTTATGAGCGCTTCTCAAAAGAGGAGTGGCCATTAGCATTAACCTCATTTAAATCGAATATTGTGAGTAGTACCTCCGGTTCAACACTGCGTTTACGAATGATTAAGCCGACTAACTTTGTCGCGATTAGTGAGGAAGATGCACTTCGCTTCAATGTCCAAAATGGGGATCGAGTGCGAATTGAATCTCCTAATGGGGCTCAAGAATCGCAAATTATGGTTCTCGATGGCGTAAAACCGGGTGTTTTAGCGATAGAGCATGGCTATGGTCGTCGTGATGTTGGGGCAAGAGCACATATGATCGATGGTGTTCCGATGCAATTTAGTCAACATGTGGGAAGTGGACTCAACTTGAATGATCTAGCAATTGCTGACCCTTCAAGACCGATTCCTGCGCCATGGCTCGATTGGACAACAGGCGCTGCGGTTCGACAAGGTATTCCTGCTAGAATCGTAAAGCTGTAAATAAAACTGAAACATAAAACGGAAATAGATCTGCTGTAGCTCACACCCTACAGCGGACTATTATGAACCAACTCACAACCTTTGGTTCATTATAAAAACCACTCTTTTGAGTGGTTTTATTTTTTAGTTCTAAAAGGGCTGATGAGTTGCCGGAGATCACTACTGCGTACATCCATGAATCACGCGCCGGCAAGTAGGCAATCTCTATTGTCAGTGGACTTTCTCGGCATCATTGATGCCAATCTGCGGGCATGCAGTTGTTATAAGAGCGAAATCGTTCTCTCCCGCCGATCAATAGATTTTTTTATTGCTTGAAACAATCAAACAAAATAGGCTGAACGCTGCCGGATCTTACTATTACGCTCTTCCAGAAA
The DNA here is from genome assembly GCF_003121895.1 of Ignatzschineria cameli. Taxonomy (GTDB): domain Bacteria; phylum Pseudomonadota; class Gammaproteobacteria; order Cardiobacteriales; family Wohlfahrtiimonadaceae; genus Ignatzschineria; species Ignatzschineria cameli. The sequence continues at coordinate 18,398 of NZ_QEWW01000011.1, read as the reverse complement.
CTACATGCCGGCAGAGGGCGATCTCTATTGCCAAAAGCATTATCAGGTTTCATTAATGACAACAAAAGGGGTTGTTGAGTTGCCGGAGATCACCACTGCATACATCCATGAATCACGCGCCGGCAGTGGGCAATTATTCGATTGCCAGACTCTTTCTCGGTATTGAAGATGCCGATCAGCGGGCATGCAGTAGTGATAAGAGCGTGATGGTTCTCTCCCGCCGGTCAACAAACTTTCTTATTTGCTTAATTACTCAATTACTCAATTATTCAATTGCTTAATGTAATGACTTAATGACTTAATGACTTATTTCTCAATTGGAAAAAAGACACCTAAAGCATTGCGATCTTCGGCGGCTAAAATAGCAAATGTCCGGCAGAGCGATTCTGTGGCCATTGTCTCAATACCAATTCCGCGTTGATAGAAGAAAGCTCGCCATTGGGGATCGAGAAATTGCATCTGATTGCCAGAACCGATCAAAATAACAGTGGGTTTCAATTCAAGCCACTTTTCAAAATGAGCTTCTGTTAATTGCTCAAATGTTGCCGGCAAATAGTGTTCTCCGTGTAAAACCTCTTTGTTTAGAAGCATAATCGGCTCATGCCATTCACTCTCGTCATTGAGTCGAAAGAAGCGTGGGGCATAACCTTTGATATGGAGATTATCTGTCGTTTCACGCTGAATAGTGGCTCCTGCCGGGTTATTGTTAGGCATCGATAGACTCCTTAATAAGTGCGAAAAATTGATCTTGATCTTTAACGTGATAGAGCGCTTCGGCATCGATCGTAACACCATAACGCTCTGCAATCATCTCATAGAGCTCAAGCCGATGTTCAATGAGTTGAGGGAAGATCCAACGCGTAAAATGTGCCGGCGTAATCTCTGCTTCCGATTGCAGTTGATGAGTTTTGAGATACTCCTCAATCTTAGGTAAGAGGAATGAAGCTTGATAGTAGAGCGGCTTAGGATGGGATTGAGCGCGCTCGATCACATAGTTTTTCGCCTTCTCTGATGCCTTTATATAGATCAATAGTGCATTTTGACCGATCAACTCCCAGCTCTTCTCATCTTGAATTTCACAAAAGCTACCGCTGGTATCGATAATGAAGTTAGGGCGCTGATAGAGCTTTTCCGCCCGCTCCATAAAGTAGGGAACATCGGCAATTGCACCAATCTCAGCAAGACGATGGCGCTCTAAACGATCGAGAAATTGAGCCAGAGGTTGCCCCCCTTCAGCAGGATTACCGACCATTCCTAAATAAGCAGAAAGCGGCGCGAGATTACTAATAGAGAGTCTAGATTCAACTGAAATCGCTCGATTTTGAATTAAGCTCTTTAAGAGTGGATTTTTCATCGCTTCAAGCGTTAAAAAATCATTTACTTCATCTTTAAGGTGATGTGTGCCAATTCGATAATCAATCGAGTAGTGAAACCATTCCGATGGGGGAAGCTTTTTGGAGAGATGGGTCTTTCCTACACCACTCATCCCCATCAGAGCAATCCGCTTATGGGGGGAATCTAAAAATTTTTCAACAAGCGCTTTTTTCATATCACTATCTATCTGTTTCTATCTGCTATTTAATTAGGTTACTTATCTATCAGCCTATGGCTTATAAGTTTATGATTTAAATAATGAATCATTAACTGTATGGTTCATTAACTATTCATGACCAACCACTTATTACTATTTGCGACCTCTATTTTGACTGTTCCATTGCTGATTATTTTACCGGTTATTTTACGGGTTATTTCATCAGTTATATTGCTAGAGTTTTCATTAATATTGCATCAATTGAGCAGTTCTTAGTTGCAAAGATTTTATATTAGCAGAGATTTGCCGGGAGATTTCTTTTTCCCCTGTTTTATAATGAAAATGATGATGAAAAGATTCTGCATGAAAGAAAAAAATACCGTAAAATAGACAGGTTTGAAAAGAAGATTTTATAATTCTAATGAGTGAGCGCACCCGGATTGATGCGCTCTTTTGCGAATTTTTTGCTAAAAGCGATATAAGGGCTTCTGCAAAGTTCCTGCGGGCTGAAAAGAGATAATAGAAGAATGATTGAACTGAAACACTTAAACTATTTTTATGGCGATACGCAAGTACTTTTCGATGTATCTATTAAAGCGAAAGAGGGAGAGATCGTTGTTTTATTAGGGCCGAGTGGCGCAGGGAAGAGCTCCTTATTACGTATCCTCAATCTACTCGAACGCCCAAAAGAGGGAGAGCTTGAGATTGCAGGATTTGATTTCGATTTCTCTCAGTCGATCTCCGAAAAAAGCATTCGAGAATTGCGTCAAAAAGTGGGGATGATCTTCCAACAATACCATCTTTGGCCCCATCGTACAGTGTTGCAAAACTTAACCTATGCGCCGGTTAAACTCGGTAAAATGAGCCAAGAAGCGGCGAAGCAGAAGGGGTTAGAGGCGCTTCGATCTCTTAAGTTGGAGGGATTAGATGAGCGATATCCACTAAAGCTCTCCGGCGGACAACAACAGCGAGTTGCTATTGCACGGGCGCTTATGATGGAGCCCGAAGTGCTTCTCTTTGATGAGCCAACCGCGGCACTCGACCCGGAGATCACCTCGCAAGTTGCTGCGATTATTGAAGAGCTATCGACAACAGGAATTACACAAATCGTCGTAACTCATGATGTTGATTTTGCAAAACGTATCGCGACCTATGTGATCTATATGGAAAATGGGCGCGTTGTCGAAGAGGGAGATGCCTCAATGTTTGTAACGCCAAAGACAGAGCAATTTAAGCAATATCTCTCCCATTAAATTCCTCATTTTACGATAGATGCGATATGATGAGGAGGGCGAAGGTGCCGGCATCATCAGCTGCAGATGCGCTATCATATCAAGTTGTATTTCAAGCGCCGGATGATGAGTGAAGAGATCAGCAAAGATCGCAAAAAGATGTCAAAGATAGATCAACAAACAGATCAAAAAAGAGATCAAAAACTGTGAGAACAGATCGAAAATAACAATAGAGATAGATGGAGAATATTATGAAAAAGAGATTAGGATTACTACTTGTTGCCGCAGGATTATTGAGTTCAACAACCCTCTATGCACAAGATAAATTAGTGGTTGGAACCAATCCGGCATATCCACCTTTTGAATATAAGGGTGAGAATAATGAGTTATTAGGATTTGATATCGACCTGATGAATGAAGTATGTAACGTTTTAGAGAAAGAGTGTGTCTACTCAGAACAGGAGTTTGATGCATTAATTCCTAATCTTCGTCTACGTCGTTATGATGCTGTTATTTCAGGAATGGATATTACGGAAGAGCGTGCAAAACAGCTTGCTTTCTCTGACCCTTATTATCAAAACTACTCTATCTATATCACAACAAAGGATAAAGCAGACCAGATCAAAGATGTGGCAGATGCAAAAATTGGAGTACTTTCTGGTTCAACGCATCAACAATATATTCGCGATACCTACAAAGGGGCTGATGTCTCTGTCTATCCACAATATCCGGCGGCTATGAGCGATTTAGCTATCGGTCGTGTTGATGTTGTTTTTGGTGATGGTGAAGTTGTGAATGATTATATGAAAGAGAATGATAACTTCACAATAGTGGGTGAGAAGGTGACAGATCCTAAATACTTCGGCCAAGGATTAGGTATCGGCGTTGGTAAACGTAATACTGAATTATTAGATCAGATCAATGAAGCGCTCAAAGAGGTTAAAGAGAGCGGTAAATATGATGAGATCTATAGTAAATGGTTTGAGCAACAGTAGTGGCAGTGAGATGCGTAACTGCGAAAAAAGCGATGGAAGGTTCATCGCTTTTTGTTTGTTTAATTTGAGGGAAGAGTGTGAGTGAACTAACAACTATTTTTGATCTGTTTAACAGTCAATATTTTGCAGCGATGTTAGTGGCGGCAAAAGCGACAATTTTACTGGCGATTATCGCATTGGTGATGGGATTTCTCTGGGCGAATATCTTAGCGATTTTAGAGTTGAGCCGATGGCGAATTGTTAGGTGGAGCGTCACCCTTTTTGTATCGATTATTCGTTCATTGCCGGAATTGATCGTCATCTTCCTGATCGGATTGGGGCTTCCTTATCTCTTTTTAGAGTATGAGGAGATCTGGCCACCCCAAGTGATCGATCTCTACTTCTCAATTCTTGATAGTTATGGGGAGTATCTCTTCTTTGGTTTAGGCGCATTTGCACTCTCTTTAATTTATGCTTCTTACGCATCGCAGACGATTCGAGGTGCGTTGCTTGCCGTGCCTAAAGAGCAGTGGCATAGCGGAGCCGTTTTAGGGCTCTCTAAGCCGGCAACCTTCTTCTATATTATTATGCCGCAGATGTGGCGTCACGCCTTTCCGGGCTTAAGTAATCAGTGGTTGGTTCTATTAAAAGATACCGCGCTTGTCTCCTTAATTGGTGTTCATGAGCTGATGAAAGAGACCGATTATATCTATAGTGCAACATCCGATGGATTTACCTGGTATACGATGGCGGCGTTGATCTATCTTGTGATCTCTTTGGTGAGTCAGAAGCTACAAGATCTTCTCTACAATCGAATTACCAAGTATGATCACGAGCCGGCGAAATAGGGGGAGAGCATGTTAGATCATTTTATCTTTATTTTAGAAGGGGTTCCGCTTAGTTTAGGCTTAACAGTAGCGGCCCTCTTTTTAGGGTTTATTTTAGCGCTTCTCTTAACGGGAATCTTAACGCTATGGGAGAATCGTTGGCAGGCAAAGATTGCACGCGGTTTTATTATCTTCTTTACCGGCACGCCACTTTTAGTGCAGATCTTTCTCTTCTATACAGGGCCCGGGCAATTTACCTTTATCAGAGAGTCATTCCTCTGGTCACTCTTCTCAGAAGCTTGGTTTTGTGCAATCTTAGCACTCTCTTTGAATTCAGCTGCTTATACGGCTCAGCTCTTCTATGGCGCAGTAAAGAATATCTCTAAGAGCCAATGGGAGGCTTGTTTAGCATTAGGTATGAGCCGTTTTGAGGCGATGAAGATTCTTATTCCACTTGCACTAAGACGCGCTCTACCGAGTTATTCCAATGAGATTGTCCTGATCTTCAAAAGTACATCTCTTGTACAGGGAATTACCCTTCTCGATATTATGGGAAGAGCAAGAGAGCTGACAGGGCAGACGTATGATTCCATCACATATTATGCGATGGCAGGCGTGATCTATCTTGCGGTGAATGTTGTTCTCATCATGATTGCAAAACTGATGGAGCGAAGAGCATTAGCATTTGAAAATTGATAAAAGATTCAAGATCGAGGCGAAAAGAGTAATTGATCAATTTTAACGCTTTACATCTTGGAAAGAATTACTATAATAGTACGTCTATTCACTACAGAGCTAGCGAATAAACAGAAAGGAAAAGTGGCCGAGTGGCTGAAGGCGCACCCCTGCTAAGGGTGTATACGTTAATAGCGTATCGAGGGTTCGAATCCCTCCTTTTCCGCCATACGATACGTTAAAAGCCCCTATTTTAGGGGCTTTTTGCTTATCTGGAGATTGTAGGTACTCATTAGTGCACTCATTAAAACCCTCCTATCCATTTCATTTTCATCTTATTCTCTATTTAGTTTTTGACATCCGGTTATTTTAGCTTTTGAGGTTTTGTTTGCATTTTTTCTTTTAGTCATTTTTGTTTTTGACGAAATATTTGATACTTCCAAATACTAACTACTTATCTAACAGTTTCTACGATATTTTTCATATTATTAAAAGTATTAAATGCAATTTGTTAGGGAAGCTACTAAACTAATAGATCAAGTTTATTGGTGTGATGATATTTCTTTGAAAGGCATAAAAAGGTAATAATGGTACAGCCAGAAAAGATTTCAGAAGTTTTAGGTAAAGAGTTAATTAGAAGACTCGAAAATGAGGAATATATTCGAGAGGATGAAGAGCTTTTATATTTTCGTGAAATGCAGAAAATTGGAAAGAAAGATTCCATGGATATTCAGACCTGGGCTTTCTATTATGCATTAATGAAAAATGAAACAAATGCTTTGAAATATTTTAGACGATCTCTTTATCTCGGTTCTGAGGCTTTTATAGAGAATTTTTTAGCTTATTTATTGAGAACAAGTAGAATTCAAGAGTTTATGAGAGTAACGCCAAGGCTTAGATTAAAATATCGTGGAGATAAAAGTATTATGGAATCTATCTGTTTTACTTCTCTTCTCAAAGGTGACATTGAGGCATCTAGGAGAGATCTTGAAGCTCTTATAGCGCTAAAGAGCGATGAGATGGGAAAATATCAAGAATATTTAACAGGCTTTAATGCTTTTATAGAGAACAGTTGTTTTACTGAGGATGATTTAAAGTCTTTGATGGATACCTATATTTCTATTGCAGAAGAACATCAATTGGCCGTTGGAAAAGTAGTATTTGATTCATCTCCTCAGTTCAAAATAAATGATGTGGAGATGATGGTTTATTTGCCAGAAGCAGAAATTAATAAAATTGTTGATCTAGATATTGAATTAGCTTTTAAGTTAGCTGATATTCCTAAATTAAATGGCAAGGTTTTCTCAGCTTCATTTAATTTCTATGAGAGGTAATATTTTATGTCTGTGTCTAGTGCAGATTTTCTTGATTTAGCGAGGCGAAATCTAATTTCTTCTCCAAGAGAGATAGAGTGCAGAAATACAATATCATTAGCATATTATGCATCATATCATGCGATTAAACCTCATCTCAGTAAAAATGCCCCTAACACTCATTCTGCATTGATAGATTATCTTTGTGATGAAAATATACATCAAGATGAGAAGATGAAATCTTCCGATTTAAGAGCACTAGGTTTACTTTTAGAGACGATGAAGAAAAATAGAGTGTATGCCGATTATTTTTTAAAGAAAAATATTAAAGAGCGAGATGCTCGTAAAAGCATCATCTCTGCTGAAGCCTTTAAGGCAGTGCTAGATGAGCTAGTTGAAGGACGCGATGATAGGTCAGTGGATGATCAGTAAAACGATATGCAGATCTATATGAAAGATAAAGCTATTTTAAGATTTGTTTATAAGCGATATAAGCGAGTAATGGTATTGCGAGTAAAACTCAAAACTTAATATCTAATCCATCCCCTCCAAAAACTGATTAAAAGAGGTTAGGGCGCAACGCAATATCCAGTAGGTGAGCTGTTCTTCTTGTGGTGCTTTCTCTTCTAACTTATTAACAATAAGTAGCGCTTCATCGATTCTCTCTTCTTTAATAGCGATAATTAGATTATCAGGAATTATCCACTCTATGCCGGCATTTTGTAGCTTTAATTGCTCTTTGAGAATGACGACTGTTAAAAAGCAGTGTGCTAAAAATCGACTCTTTTCTTGAATATCGGGAATCACTTTTGCTTGTTGAACTGCGCTTGTTAAAAGTGCTTCATAGTTTTTGATTGCTTGAAGCGAAACATGATTCGCCAACTGAGAAAATTGCTGCATTATATCTTGTTGGAATCGCACCATTTTACGCTCATTAGAGGTAGGACGAATAATATTGAATATCAATAATATAATCCCGAGCGCAACTAAGAGTGCAAAAGTTTGATTGAGAAAAGCATTGATATCGAAACTCATCGGGTTGGAAAATCCAATTAGGAAGCTAGAAGCTAATAGAAAGCCATAGCCGATTAAAAATCCTAACATAGAGCTTGCCCGGATAAGTGATGCAATAAAGTAGAGGGGGAGAATAATCATCATCGCCGGGACAATACTTGTGGCCTGAATCAGAAGCCCAAACTTCAACATAAAAGAGATCGGAATGGTCAATAGCAGAGTTAGAGCAAATGTGATTGTTAATAGTTTTGTGATCATGGGGTAAGTCGCCCCTAAGGTGCAGATAATCCCGATCAATATTAAGAGGATATATCCCATATCCCATTGGGTCTCCATCCAGAAAAACATTCCAAAAAGAATACTGATAAATGTTCTCCCACTATTGATAAGTGCCTCTTTTCGATCGCTGTAGTGGATATTTCGATCCGGCATATAGAGATCTTCATCGATCGGTTGATCTAAGCGAGTCTGATAAAACTCAGTAAATTTCTCATCGAGTTTTGTGACAAATTCAGCGCCTTTTGCTGTTTTTAATAGTGCATCAGGTGCTTTCGGTTTGCGTTTTAGTTTCTCTTCAGTGATGCCGGCAGTGGCAAACCATTGGTTAAGCTGATTTAGGTATTCTGTTACTGCTAATTGATCTGATTTTAAAAGATCTTGCTTAATGGATTGAAGGACTAAAACGCCGGACATCGCTCGCATCAAACGGTAGGTGTAGTGATAGATCATCTGATTATCTTCTCGCTCTGTCGATACTGATAAAAACTCTTGATAGATCAGATCTCGAAAATCCATCAATCCTAATAAAGTTTTCTCATATACCTTATTAAATTTTAAAGGATCAAAATCAGCGGTTAACAGGGATTGATAGAGCCGTTTAACATTAGAGCGTTGTAGGCGAAGTTTCTGCTTGACGATGATACGTTCTAAATGTGAAGGCCATAACATCGAGACAAAAAAGGCGGTTACCAGACCAATTAAGATCTCTAAAATTCGTGCTTGAGTGATCTGAAAGACCATATATGAAGAGGGGGAGATTGAGAGCGCAAACCCTAAAATAGCAGAAGTATAGCCACATAATGCAAAGCAGTAAGTTACCATCGAGCTCTTGATACTTGCTAAGTAAGCACAAATTGAGAGCCAAAAGGCCATGTAGATGGTAAATAGCCATTGATCATCGAGGGCCACAGTCGCAAGGAGTGTAACGACAAATGCGCCGACAAGGGTTCCGATCAAGCGTGCTAAAAATTTCTCAACTAACATACTCTGCATCGGTAGAGAGACGATGATCACCGTCATTATTGACCAATAGGGCTTATCGGTCTGCAACCTAAATGCGATAAACCAGGCGATTCCAACGCCAACGGCAACACGTAATCCGTAAGAGTAATTGAGGCCGGCAAAATAGTGACCTAATTGATTAAGGAGTACCTTGAGTTTAGATTCTTGGATGTTTGTCTGGCTCATGGCTATTTTTTAGACTCATGCATTTCATCTAAAACGATAATAGTGACTGTCGTCCCGGCGATAAGATTATGTGCCTCTAATTCTTCATCACTCTCTTCAAAAGCGACTTTTACCGGGATTCTTTGTGCTAAAGTTACCCACGGATAATTCGGCTTAACTGCTTGTAATAACTGTTCACCTGTCTGTGCGCTCTGGTCAAAAATCGCTCGACCATATCCAGTAATATAGCCATACATCTTTTCTCCGCCATTGTAGGGGATAATCTCAACGCGGCGTCCAACTTCAATATAGGGAAGTTTGGTCTCTTCAAAGTAGCCTACAGCATGAAAGCTATCTTTATCGACAAGCGCAAAGAGGGGTTGTCCAGCTGGAATAAAGCTCCCTTCACGAATATTCATATTGGTGACATAGCCACTGACTTCAGCATAAACCTTGGTTCGACTGAGGTCGAGCTTTGCTTTTTCTACCGCAATCTCAGCCTGCTGTACCTGATCATTGAGCAGATCTAAGTTGTATTTAACATCATCAAGATGTTCTTTTGAAATCGCAGCAACATTACCGAGATTGGTTCTACGCTCATATTGCAATGCCGCTTGTTCCTGTCGTATGCGCAGTTGTTCTAATTGTGCTTCTGCATTGCGAAGATTGATCTCATAATCGATCGGATCAATTTCAAAGAGAAGCTCACCTTTCTGAACTAATTGATTATCTATAATAGGGAGATTAACTAGTTTACCGGAGACTTGTGCCGATACTTGAATAACATCCGCTCGAATCTTCCCATCGCGCGTCCAACCGCCTAAGACGTAAAAGTTCCATAACTGAAAAGCGACAACGATCAGTACAAGAGCGGCAATAACGGTAATTAAATAGCGTTTTAAAACATTCTTCATAATCAACCTTGTAGGAACAGAAAGATTAAATGACTCAGATAAAGCGAGACAAAATAGAGACTAATATCGACGAGATTAGGATGCCAAATTCCACTAGAGTAGAGCTTTTTTCGATAAAATCCGCGCGCAATAAGCCAGATAAAAAATCCCAAAACTAATACTTTTAAGGTGCCGGGCAAAAATATTAATGACCCAAATACCAATTCTGTCATCGTCTCTCCCAATATAGATATGATTTCTTCAGTGGCTACTTTTAGCTCAAGAAACTGATGTCGTATTATATCATTATCGAAGGAATGGAGGAGGGGGGAAGTTGTGTTTGTTATCTATATCCTTATTGTTAAACATATACTTTGATAGATATTTAAAAGCAAGTAATACTATTAATTAAGGTGTAATATATATATTAAAATTGTACCTTTAGTGTTTTTTTAATAAAAAAACAAAAGATTTAAGAGATTTATAGGAAGTTGGGAATGGATCAAAAATTAAATGTGGCTCTTAATTCTCTATTAGAAAAGTCGGTAAAAAATAGAGATTATAGAGAGGCCTTTGAAGTAGGGAGTTATTTGCTACAGCAAAAAGTTTTGGTAGAGAAAAACTTAAAGTGGTTGATGACGGCAGCTATGCATACAGGAAATCGTAAAACTCTTCTTGATCTTTTTTTGGATAAAGAAAAAAATGAAGGGCTTATTTCTTTAGAGAAAGGATTTGTGGCTAGCCTTTTCTATCAGTTGAAAGATGAAGAGAAATGCTCTGAATACGCACTTCAGTATTCGAAAGAGAATGTAATTTCAAAAAGTAGAGAAGGGAAGTTAAAAGTCCTTATTTTGCAAACATTTGCTTCAGGATCTTTCAATTTTAATTCAAAGAGCAGATCTTTTCATATGCCTGATGGACACAATAATCTTATGTCTGTCCTCGATAGAGACATTCAAAAAATTATTTTACGCGTTGATGATATCGATGTTGCTCTAAAAGAGTTAAAAAGACAGAATATTTCTGTTGATATTATCTATAATTCGATCACAGATCCAGAGCGATGTGAAGTTGCGCTCTGTAAGGCTGCTGCGATATGTACAGCATTCCCAAATGTTCCTGTTATCAATCATCCAAGTGATATTTTAGCGACTTCAAGAGATAATAACTATACGCGATTTAATAACATTCCTAACATTGTTTATCCTAAGAACATAAGGTTAGAGAATATCAGCAAAAACTGTCACTCACTTATTAGAGAGGCGATAGAAAAGCACCAATTCCAATTTCCGCTGATTGTTCGATTATCTGGCTATCAAGGTGGTAAAAACATGTACCTAATTGAGTCCATAGAGCAGCATGATTTTACTGATTTTGAAACGATTGTGTCTCAAACACCCAAAGATATTTATCTTATTGAATATATAGATGTTTCTTTTAAGGATGATAGACTACCAGATGTAAGCTTATTTCCTAAATATAGAGCTTTTTTTGTTGCTGGGAAATTGTATCCAATTCATCTTTTCATTGCGGGTAATGATTTTAATGTACATTTGGGTAATTCAGAGACTTTGATGAAAGAGAATCCTTGGTTAATTGAGATAGAAAAACAGTTTTGTGACTCTCCTGAGGCGGTAGTCGGAGAGCTTAATTGGAGTGCAATAGAAACACTCTTGCAAAAAAGTGGGTTGGATTATGTAGGTATCGATTTTGCGCTTAGTCAGGACATCGATAGACCAGGAGTAGTTATTTTTGAAATTAATGCAGCTATGAGAAATTGGATGAAATCTGACAGGGCTTTAAAGCACGTGAGAGTTGCGTGGGAAAAAGTAACGAGAAGAATGCATATTTTTATGTGTGATCAGGCAAAAATACCCACATGGAGCTTTGCCTTATCTTAAAGTAAGATTTGGTTTATTTCTAATCCCTGTTTTAAGTGATTGTAAGGATGAGTGATTTATATTGTGATGTTTATTTCTACTCTTTAGCAATCTAAAGGGAGTTCCAAGAAAATCTTGTTTCGTTTCAATCAATGAGTACTACTTAATCATTAAGTAGTACTTGGAGTGTAAGGTTTAAAGATTGATTAATATTACTAGCTATCAAGCAGTATGGATATTTAATTTTATTTGAGATACCTAGTGCACAAAAATATTAAGGTTCCTCAAATAATAATTCATATATCTTTTCTCTTAACATGGGATGCTTATTAAACTGATGATGCTTTATATAATATTATATGTTCTTATATAATTAAAGAGGATATATGTGGTTTATCGATTAAATGTAAAAATTTCATTACTATTGAGTGACATATGCAGATATCTCTCAATAAACATCTCTATATATTGTTGGTGTAGGGGGTAGTTGTTAATTAATATGAAGGGGAATTACTGACACCTAGTATTACTAATATAATAATTTTAAGATAAAATTTTGTTAAATAATGATATTTATTTTAAATGCACCTGTATTTTTTGTTATTCATAGTACTTTTTTTGATCATTATATATGAACTCTATCGCTACGTATAATTTATAAAAAATGTAAAAGGTGTTCTATAGGCGCATAATTGCATACTTTATGGTGGAATTTATTTGTTGAATTTTGTTTTCTTGCCTACATCGAAGTTTAAAGATTTTTTCAATTATTGACAATAAATGTTATTATTATTAAAATACAAGACTATATAAGTACTTTAATTATTGTTTTGTTAAGAGTAAAGATTTGAGTCGTTAAAGCAATCGTGATTGTTTTGACCGTAAATTGAAACTAATGGTGAATATAAGAATCTCCTTATTGTAAGGACGTTTGAGCATTCTGATAAGATTTCCGATGAATATGATTGAACCTCCTATCTATTTTAGAGAGTGAGTTACGCATACTGTTTTCTATTAGTTTTATAGCTTTTTAATCTTTGATCTTCTTTATTTGTAAACGCCAATTAAAACTTAATTAAATAAAATTAATCTTTAACTAGAAACTAAATAGTGGAATTTATGAAAATGATATTGATCGAGCGGGTAGATGGTGCTAAACCATTAAATGTTTCTTTAGATGACCAAACATTATTAACACCTCATCTTATTAAGATAGAAGGGAGTCCGCAAGATATTACTAAAGTTGAGCGCGATGGTAATAACCTGATATTGACATTTGTATCGGGAAAAAAGGTCATTTTCTATGGATTCTATAATGAGAATAAAGAGGGAGTCCACAGTGAGTTAGTCTTTGAATACGAAGATTCTCAATTGTTTTGGCTTAATGGAGATGGATTTGTAGAAGTTGCGGTAGATCCTGCTTTAGTGTCAGAAGTTGTAGGGGGAGCAGCCTCAGGCGTAGAGATGCCTAAATGGATGTTGCCTTTATTGGGTATCGGTATTTTGGGCGGAATGCTTGCAACGTCTTCGTCGAGTTCTAGCGGAGGACATTTTTCTGGTCAGGGTGATGTTAATAAGCCTGATACTCCAACAGATTTAGAGATCAATAATAATAAAGATGGTTCCACCACTGTAACTGGTAAGGGTGAGCCGGGTGCTGAAGTCATTATCCGTGATAAAGAGGGCAATGAAGTTGGTAAAAGTAACGTTGATGAAGATGGTAACTTCGAAGTTGAAGTTGAGAAGGGTCTAAAAGATGGCGAAGAGTATGATGTTGTCGCTAAAGACTCCGCAGGCAATGAATCTGAATCGGTAAAAGTCAAAGGCGAAAATGGTTCCGGTTCTGAAAGTGTTTCCGGCTCTGAGAACGATTCAGGTTCTGAAAATGGTTCAGGCTCTGAGAACGGTTCCGGCTCTGAAAATGGTTCAGGCTCTGAGAATGGTTCAGGCTCTGAGAATGGTTCAGGTACTGAAAATGGTTCAGGCTCTGAAAGTGGATCAGGTTCTGGGAACGGTTCAGGTTCTGGGAACGGTTCCGGCTCTGAAAATGGTTCAGGCTCTGACAATGGATCAGGTTCTGAGAATGGTTCAGGTTCTGAAAATGGTTCAGGTTCTGAAAATGGTTCAGGTTCTGAAAATGGCTCAGGCTCTGGAAGTGGATCAGGTTCTGAGAACGGCTCAGGTTCTGAGAATGGATCGGGTTCTGAGAATGGTTCAGGTACTGAAAACGGATCAGGCTCTGACAATGGCTCAGGTTCTGAGAATGGATTAGGTTCTGAGAACGGTTCAGGTTCTGAGAGTGGATCAGGTACTGAAAACGGATCAGGTACTGAAAACGGATCAGGCTCTGACAATGGATCAGGTTCTGAAAACGGGTCAGGTTCTGAGAGCGGTTCAGGTTCTGAGAATGGATCGGGTTCTGAGAATGGTTCGGGTTCTGAAAACGGGTCAGGTTCTGAGAACGGTTCAGGTTCTGAAAGTGGATCAGGTTCTGAGAACGGTTCCGGCTCTGAAAATGGTTCAGGCTCTGAAAGTGGTTCAGGCTCTGAAAGTGGTTCAGGCTCTGAAAGTGGATCAGGTTCTGAAAATGGTTCAGGCTCTGAAAGTGGATCAGGTTCTGAGAACGGTTCAGGCTCTGAAAATGGTTCAGGCTCTGAAAATGGCTCAGGTTCTGAGAATGGATCGGGTTCTGAGAATGGATCAGGTTCTGAGAATGGTTCAGGTTCTGAAAATGGTTCAGGCTCTGAAAATGGCTCAGGCTCTGAAAGTGGATCAGGTTCTGAGAACGGCTCAGGTTCTGAGAATGGTTCAGGTTCTGAAAATGGCTCCGGTTCTGAGAATGGTTCAGGTTCTGAGAACGGTTCAGGTTCTGAAAATGGTTCAGGTTCTGAGAACGGTTCAGGTTCTGAGAATGGTTCAGGTTCTGAAAACGGATCAGGTTCTGAAAACGGATCAGGCTCTGACAATGGATCAGGTTCTGAGAACGGTTCAGGTTCTGAGAGCGGTTCAGGTTCTGAGAGCGGTTCAGGTTCTGAGAATGGATCAGGTACTGAAAACGGATCAGGTACTGAAAACGGATCAGGCTCTGACAATGGATCAGGTTCTGAAAACGGTTCAGGTTCTGAGAGCGGTTCAGGTTCTGAGAATGGATCGGGTTCTGAGAATGGTTCAGGTTCTGAAAACGGGTCAGGTTCTGAGAACGGTTCAGGTTCTGAAAGTGGATCAGGTTCTGAGAACGGTTCCGGCTCTGAAAATGGTTCAGGCTCTGAAAGTGGATCAGGTTCTGAAAATGGGTCAGGCTCTGAAAGTGGATCAGGTTCTGAGAACGGTTCAGGCTCTGAAAATGGTTCAGGCTCCGAAAATGGTTCCGGCTCTGAAAATGGTTCAGGTACTGAAAATGGTTCAGGCTCTGAAAATGGCTCAGGTTCTGAGAATGGTTCAGGTTCTGAGAATGGATCAGGTACTGAAAACGGATCAGGTACTGAAAATGGTTCCGGCTCTGAAAATGGTTCAGGTTCTGAGAATGGATCAGGTACTGAAAACGGATCAGGCTCTGACAATGGATCAGGTTCTGAAAACGGGTCAGGTTCTGAGAACGGTTCCGGCTCTGAAAGTGGATCAGGCTCTGAAAATGGTTCCGGCTCTGAAAATGGCTCAGGTTCTGAGAATGGATTAGGTTCTGATAGTGATTCAGATTCAGATTCGGACAGTGACTCAGACTCAGATAGCGACTCAGACTCAGATAGCGACTCAGACTCGGATAGTGATTCAGACTCAGATAGCGACTCTGACTCTGACAGCGATTCTGACTCCGATAGTGACTCCGATTCCGACAGTGATTCTGACTCGGATAGTGACTCCGATTCCGACAGTGACTCAGACTCAGATAGTGATTCTGATTCCGACAGCGACTCTGACTCAGATAGTGACTCCGATTCGGACAGCGATTCCGACTCGGACAGCGACTCCGATTCCGACAGCGATTCAGATTCCGATAGCGATTCTGACTCGGATAGCGACTCCGACAGTGACTCAGACTCGGATAGTGATTCAGATTCCGATAGTGACTCAGAGTCCGACAGTGACTCTGATTCCGATAGTGACTCAGACTCGGACAGCGACTCTGATTCGGACAGTGATTCAGACTCGGATAGTGATTCAGACTCCGATAGCGATTCAGATTCCGACAGCGACTCCGATTCCGACAGCGACTCTGATTCGGACAGTGATTCAGACTCGGATAGTGACTCTGATTCAGACTCCGACAGTGATTCAGATTCCGACAGTGATTCAGATTCCGACAGTGATTCAGACTCTGACAGTGATTCAGATTCAGACAGCGACTCCGATTCGGACAGTGACTCAGACTCTGATTCAGACTCCGACAGCGACTCTGACTCGGACAGTGATTCAGACTCGGATAGTGACTCTGATTCAGACTCCGACAGTGATTCAGATTCCGATAGCGACTCCGATTCCGATTCCGACAGCGATTCTGATTCTGATAGTGACTCAGACTCCGATAGCGACTCTGACTCGGATAGTGACTCAGATTCCGACAGTGACTCAGACTCCGATAGCGATTCAGATTCCGACAGTGACTCCGATTCCGACAGTGATTCTGATTCCGATAGCGACTCTGATTCCGACAGTGATTCAGATTCCGATAGCGACTCCGATTCAGATAGCGATTCTGATTCCGACAGTGACTCAGATTCGGATAGCGATTCAGATTCAGACAGTGACTCAGACTCCGATAGCGACTCCGATTCCGATAGCGATTCTGACTCGGACAGCGATTCAGATTCCGACAGTGATTCAGATTCCGATAGCGATTCTGATTCGGACAGCGATTCAGATTCGGACAGCGATTCAGATTCCGATAGCGATTCTGATTCCGACAGTGACTCCGATTCCGACAGTGATTCAGATTCCGATAGCGACTCTGATTCGGACAGCGATTCAGATTCAGACAGTGATTCAGACTCGGATAGTGACTCCGATTCCGATAGCGATTCAGACTCAGATAGCGATTCTGACTCGGACAGCGATTCAGATTCCGACAGTGACTCCGATTCCGACAGTGATTCAGATTCGGACAGCGACTCCGACTCAGACAGTGATTCAGATTCAGACAGCGACTCTGACTCCGATAGCGATTCTGACTCGGATAGCGACTCTGACTCAGATAGTGATTCAGATTCCGATAGCGACTCTGACTCCGATAGCGACTCAGATTCCGATAGCGATTCTGATTCCGACAGTGACTCTGATTCCGACAGTGATTCAGACTCGGATAGTGACTCCGATTCCGATAGCGACTCCGATTCCGATAGCGACTCCGATTCCGATAGCGACTCCGATTCCGATAGCGATTCAGACTCTGACAGTGACTCTGATCTAGATATCCTTGAAGCGCCAAAAGATGTCGTTGTGTCGGAAGATGGTCTAAGTGTAACCGGTAATGGTGAACCTGGTGCTACAGTCGTTATCAAAGATGATAAAGGAGATGAGTTAGCGACCGGCACTGTTGATGAAGATGGTAACTTTACAGTGGAATTAGATAGTCCGACTGACGGTAGTGACATTACTGTAGGACTAGTTGGCGAGGCTGGAAATAAATCAGAAGAAGTAATAGTTCCAACTCCTGATAAAGTTGCACCTGAAGCGCCGACGAATCTATCTGTCGGATCAGATGGAAAGTCAGTTTCAGGTAAAGGTGAGCCAGGCGCAAAAGTTGTTATTAAAAATAACAAAGGCCAAGAGATCGCAACAGGAACCGTCAATAGTGATGGTAGCTTTAAGGTTAATCTTAAGAACCCTACGGACGGCAGTGATATTAAAGTTGGTTTAGTTGATGGAGCCGGTAATAAGTCACCAGAAGTTACGAAATCAACTCCGGATAAAGTTGCTCCGGATGCCCCGACGAATCTATCTGTAGGATCAGATGGGAAGTCGGTATCAGGTAAAGGCGAGCCTGGTGCAAAAGTTGTTATTAAAAATAACAAAGGCCAAGAGATCGCAACAGGAACCGTCAATAGTGATGGTAGCTTTAAGGTTAATCTTAAGAACCCTACGGACGGCAGTGATGTTAAAGTTGGTTTAGTTGATGGAGCCGGTAATAAGTCACCAGAAGTTACGAAATCAACTCCGGATAAAGTTGCTCCGGATGCCCCGACGAATCTATCTGTCGGATCAGATGGAAAGTCAGTTTCAGGTAAAGGTGAGCCTGGCGCAAAAGTTGTTATTAAAAATAACAAAGGACAAGAGATCGCAACAGGAACCGTCAATAGTGATGGTAGCTTTAAGGTTAATCTTAAGAACCCTACGGACGGCAGTGATATTAAAGTTGGTTTAGTTGATGGAGCCGGTAATAAGTCACCAGAAGTAATTAAATCAACACCGGATAAAGTTGCACCTGATGCGCCGACTAATTTATCTGTTGGATCAGATGGGAAGTCGGTATCAGGTAAAGGCGAGCCTGGTGCAAAAGTTGTTATTAAAAATAACAAAGGACAAGAGATCGCAACAGGAACCGTCAATAGTGATGGTAGCTTTAAGGTTAATCTTAAGAACCCTACGGACGGCAGTGATATTAAAGTTGGTTTAGTTG
>NZ_QEWW01000010.1 GCF_003121895.1 Ignatzschineria cameli | reverse complement strand
GGCTCCCGCCGTTCAACAAATCTTCTTAAGAATCATCTCCTCAAGAGTGACTCATCAAAAGAAAAGAGGCTGAACGTTGCCGGTCCTCACTATCACATGCTTCCACAAATCGCGCGCCGGCAGTTGGCATTATCGATGCCAAACCGCGGGCATGCACCGGTGAAAAGAACGAAATGGTCGGCTCCCGCCGTTCAACAAATCTTCTTAAGAATCATCTCCTCAAGAGTGACTCATCAAAAGAAAAGAGGCTGAACGTTGCCGGTCCTCACTATCACATGCTTCCACAAATCGCGCGCCGGCAGTTGGCATTATCGATGCCAAACCGCGGGCATGCACCGGTGAAAAGAACGAAATGGTCGGCTCCCGCCGTTCAACAAATCTTCTTAAGAATCATCTCCTCAAGAGAGACTCATCGAAACAAAAGAGGCTGAACGTTGCCGGTCCTCACTATCACATGCTTCCACAAATCGCGCGCCGGCAATCTCTATTTTTTACTCTTTTATCGATCTTCTGCCTCATCATTGATCACCGCTTGCGCTTCAATTTCAATCAACCATTCAGGAAGAGCTAATCCTGTTACTACAATCCAAGAAGAGGCCGGCATCTGCTCACCAAAAAAGGCTTTGAGGGCCGCAGAGATCTCTTCTTGTGCTTCTGGCGTATTAGCACTCTCTTTGATATAGAGACGTAACATCGCAATGGCGTGTTTGCTGGTTTCGGCGGCGATTAATACTTTTTCAATATTTTCTAAACAGATGCGTGTCTGCTCGCCCATCGTTGTAGCGATTGTTACTTGATCTTTATCGGTCGCAACTTGCCCAGAAAGAAAGAGTTGCCGGCAACCTTTCGTTAAAATAGCCTGACTAAAACCATACTGTAAGCTATTAAAGACGGTGGGGGGATTGATCAATTTATGCATTATAAGACTCCTCAATAACGGTTATTAGGTTATGAAGAGAGATTATAACGAAGGGTGAATATAGAGGAGGAAATAGTTAGAGCAAAATCTTTACATATCTCAAGACATATCTTAAGATACATATATCAACTATATCTTAAGATATAAAATCATCAACAAAAGGAGTCTATGATGAGAGAATTATCAAGAACAGAATATGATCTATTAAGATGTGAAGATCGAGCTGCACGAGGCCATCATCGCGGAAGAGGTGCCGGAAGAAGAGGGCGCCACCACTTTTCAGCACACTGCCGGAGAGATGATCGCTTTGAAGGTGGTCGCGGTGGCGGTCGGAGAAGAGAAGGCGGACGGGGTCATGGCCGTTTTGGTGGTGGAAGACGCATCAGTAGTGAAGAGCTACAACTACTGGTCTTAATGCTTCTTTCAGAAGAATCACTACACGGCTATCAGATCATTAAAGAATTAGAGGAGCGCTCACTTGGATTTTATAAACCGAGCCCCGGCATGATCTATCCCTTATTAGCCTACCTTGAAGAGAGCGAGCTGGCAGAAGTGACGATGGAGGGCGCGAAAAAAGAGTTCTCGCTCACTAAAAAAGGGAAAGAGGAGATCAGTGAAAAGCTCGATGAGGCAGAGATTCTCTTCTCTTGGCTCAAAGCTCAAGGCGAATTGATCAACGCGATGGAGCAAGCCTATGCCGTTGAACAAAAAACAGCAGAGTCGCCCCACAGAGCAAAATTGAGAGAGCTTCGTCAACTGCTAAAAGAGCAGAGTGGTAAAGAGAATGAAGCAGAAATCAGTACGATTTTAGAGGAAGCGATTGCTAAAATTAAAGCGCTCTAAGTATCGATGTCATTGATAGGTATGATTTAGATATCACAATTTAGGCGATAGCTTTGAGCTGTCGCCTACTATCTTCCAAATGAAGCAGATAAGATTAAGGGCTGAACAGACGGCTCTTTTAGCAATTGACCTGCATCATCTTTTAAAAAAAGCGTGAGCTGATGCGTTGTAGAGATCAGTTTTAGAGCATCGATCTCGGCAACCGCTTCTGTAGCGATCACTCGAGCAACATCATCAATAGTGCGATTTGCCTCAGCAAGATCACTCTTGTCAGCAATCGAGATGACAGTTTCCGGGCTTTGGTAGATTCTCCCCTCATATTCACATACACTCTGAATCGAAAGATGTGCGCGCTGAGTTTTAAGAGCCTCAAGTTCAAGAGCGTCGATATAGTGATGCATTTTAAGATCCTTCTCTATAAATCTATCTAAATTTAATCTATTCGTTAGCGTAAAAGATAAAGTGACTGCCGGCGCACGATAAGGCAAAGCGCTTTGGATCACGATGATACATTATGAAATATCATTATTAAAATATCTTTCTATTTTATATTGTGTAATAGCCGTTTTAAATTGTTATTTAATCATTTTATGAGGTATACAGGTACTCATAGCGCTAATTTAACGTAGGAGTATCAAATGACAAAACGGTTACTATTCTTATCAGCCTTAGCTTCAGTTGTGATTATGGGATGTGCAACACAAGAGGCAGAGTGGCGCGTTGGACATGCAAGCAGATCAGAAGCGATCGTTGAGATCTATGCCGAAGGGGTAGAAGGCTTTAAAAAGATAGTCACCGCTCCTGATACCGAAGCTGATGAAGAAGCCAATAAAATCTGCCAAGGATGGGGCATGAAGGGCGCGAGATTGATCGATCAGCGTGTCGATAAAAGCACTAAAAAAGAGAACGCACCGCTCGTAACAGTCGATTATGTGAAGAAGTATCAGTGTTTGGAGTAATGAGTAAAGCACGAAGATAAGAAAAACCCCAAAATTTCCGCTTAATTTTGGGGTGTCGATTCAAGTTAAAGACTGGTTTATGGGAGATTTATGGTATCTATGGGGGATCGATTAAGGATTCTGCTCAATATACTTCTTAGCCGCTTTAGCTAGAAAGCTCGAACGAGTATCAGGATGCAAAGTGGTATAGCGATCAACCTCTCTAATTAGATACTTTGGCCAACTAACATTGAAGCGTTCAGGTTTAAGCGTATAAGAAGAGGTATCAATATCAACAGAGATCAGATCAGCACCTCGATAATCAGGATGTGCCTTAATCTCATCTAATGTGAAATATTTAAATTCAGGTTCGAGACCATCTTCAAGAATCCCTGCAAGATGAAATTTGATCGCTTCCTTTGCGTTCGATACAGCCTCTTCTAGTGTATCTCCATAAGAAAAAGCACCCGCTAAGGAGGGGATAGTTACTCCATAGGTGCTATTTTCATCTTTATGAATAACTAAGTGAATTAACATCGTTTTCTCCTGTGTAAGACTATATTTAGCATTTGAAGATTAAGTTAGATACCAGCTGCTCTTATACAGAATTTATCTTGTAAACTTTATGTGACATTTCTTAACTATAGTCGATTATCTGAAGAAGTATCAGTGTTTGGAGTGGTAAGATGCTGTTGTATAAAGATCGGAAGGATGATTGGTAGAGGCTAACGCGCTGTGGGCTGACTGTTGACAGATTGGGATTAATCTAATATTCCTTCACTTCTCCAATAATTTGTTAAAGTAAAACATTAATCTGACAGATATAGTGAGGATTTTTAGTACCTATTTCTAGCTATTAAGTATTTTTGATATGCTGACTGTGTTTACATATTGAATAAAAGTAATTCTAACTAAATGGTAGCGTAATGAAGGCTTTAAAAAATGTTTTGGAGTTAAAAAAAAATCTTGAGCAGCTTAAATCTAGAATTAAAGGATTGATTGCTGGACATGCTGGAGAGAATAGCAAATTATCTAAATTAGATTCTGAGTCGATGTTGGCATTAAAGGCAGCAGCTAATAGTGCATTAGAAATCATTGATGCGATGGATAGTTTGGAGGGGCAAGATTATAGCTCTTTATATTTAAATATTAAGTTTGCAGAAAAAATGCTTGAGGATTTAACATATAGTTTGAATTCAAGAGCTGTTTATAGAGATGGAAAAATGTTGCGTCTAAGCGAGGAAGCAGGTGCTATTTTAGTCCCTCAACTTATTTCTGGATTAGTGGCTTGTTTAAATAATGCAAAAATGGATTGTTTTTTCTTTAATGGTGGCTTTTTAGGAAAATCCCCTTCGGAATATAATAAGTTTATCGATATCATAGATACAGTAGAAAATTTTGAGAGTGAAATTACAGATAAAAAAAAAGAGGCAGATATACTGCTTAAGCGAATGGAATTGACAGAAAAAGCTGTTTTAAGAGTGGGGTTAGCTGTAGCTTTTAAGCAGAGGGTATCTAGATTATTTTGGAGAATACTGGGCTTAGATTTTTTTAATTATATTACTTTGTTTTCCGTATTTATTTTAACAATAGGGATTATTATTGATTTAGAGAGTATCGGCTTTTTATCCTTTTTTCAGTTAAAAAACATAGGTATGTATGAAAGATTTTTAGTTATAGTGCCTCTTTTATTTATATCATGGTTTATTAGTAAAAGAAGTCAGTTTTTATATCAGATAAAAGAGGAGTATTCTTATAAGCAAACTTCTGCTTTAGCGTATGAGGCATACAAAAATGAAGCAGAAAAAGATGAATATATGTTAAATAAGCTTTTAGAAGTAACTATAGATAATCTGGGAAGAAGTCCTCTAGAGCAGTTCGATAAAAACTCAGATCATGCCCCTTATACTCAACTTATTAGAGAATTTAGAAAAAAAGATTAATCAATCTTATCCTGTATTTATAGTGAAATATATAGAGTGTAGAGAATAGCTATGTGGATGGACTTGCCAAATTACAATGATACAGCAGCGCGTTCAAGAAAAGGTGTTTGCTTTTTAGAAGAATATGCAGCCGATAACCAATTGATATGGAGAGAAACTTCCGGGTCGGACGTTGGTATTGATGGGCAAATGGAATATGTGAAGAGATATGCTAATGGCAAAGGAAAGGTAACAGGGGATTTATTGGCATTTCAAGTTAAAACAGGGAAATCATATTTTCAATATGAAACTAAAGATGGTTGGAAGTATTATCTAAATGATCAAGAAACAAACTATTGGAAATATTATCCTATTCCTGTAGTGCTGTTTTTATTTAATGATCAAACTAGAAAAGGGTATTTTGTAGATGTACGTCAAAAGTTAAGGTCTCGGCTTAGGAGTTCTAAAGAAAAATATATTATTGTGCCTAAAGAAAATATTCTCAATGAAACTAAGCCGGAATTATTATTTATGAATTGTGGCGTAACTGAGAATGAGTATAACTTTAAAGATTTGGATGATGTCATACAATTTATGCAATCTAAGCGTACGAAAAGTTATGATTGTTATATTTCTTTCTTTGAAATGTTTATGATGGGAATAACTTGTCAAGGAGGATCTATATTTTTTGGCATAGATTTAGTAATGAGGTTATCTGAGTATTATATTGACAAGTATTCTTCTAATTTTCCAGATTTGACAGTTAGCCCATCGATAAATTTTGAGTCAGATACTTTAATTACAGAATATTTAGATTTTTTGGTGGGTTTTAATATTATTTATTTTGATGCGTCTTATATTTATTTAGATTTAAAAGAAGATTCTATTTATCCAACATTTATAGCTAAGTTGACAGAGAAAGGCATTTTATTAAATCAATATATTAAAAAAAAGTATAGTAGTTTATTAGGGTACCCATTAAGGCTGACAATAGATGTATTGAATCCAAACTTCTTTTTTAAGTTAAAATTACTTGATAAAGTAATGCATCCAGCTGAATGATTTAGTGTTTATTTTACTAGTCTGTAAACTTATCCTTAGATGTGTAATTCGCAACTAGAAACTTTTTTGTTTTATAACTATGATTAATGATTCTAGTTTAGCTTACTTAAGTTAATATACAGATAATAATTATTTATATATTATTTTTAAAAGTCAAAGAAGTCATTTCATTATCATTATCGATACGAATCATTAAAAGTATCTTTCTATATATCCTAAAACAAAAAAGAAGCTTGCAATCTATTGATATGCAAGCTTCTTTTTATTAAAAATGGTACCGAAGAAGAGACTCGAACTCTTACGCCTTTCGGCAAGGGATTTTGAATCCCTCATGTCTACCATTCCATCACTTCGGCGCTATTAAGAGGGGTATTTTAGAACCTTGAGACCTTTTTTGTCAATGAAAATTTTAGTCATTGATCAAATCAAACCTAAATTTAGGTTTAGTGATAACTTCAGGGCAGGCCTCTATCTTAGATTGTAATTCTATTTTCCATTTTTCGAAGGCGTTTGTATCTGCTAAATCTATTTTGAAGTTATGATTATCTAATCTAACGATCTTTAAAGAATCCACACCTAATAGCTGTAGTTTCTCCATAGTCAAAGGCTCTTTAGGTTGTAAGCCAAAGACATCATGAAGTATCCATTTTCCGAGTATTGATTGTGGATTGGTCTGTAAACCTTTTCCATTATCTTGAGTGACGATAGCCGTAATTTTATCACCACTGGGTAAGTGTAAGTTAAATCCTGTTGTTGCGGCTTTCCGTCTTTCTTGAGGATCTAATGCATTAAATCCAAAGAAAGAGGGAAATAGTTGGTGAATCCAAATAGGAATAGGGATATAGGCCTCATAATCTGGTCTTGGTATATTAGATCCTTTAGCTTTTGGGGCGGCTAAAGAGGCATTGAATCCAGATTTTTCTTCAACCTTATAAGATCGATCGGAATAGATCGGTAAATAGATTAAGTTATCTTTTTCATGAGTTGAGGATGGCGTATTATCCATCTGAATTTGTGCTAAAAGCTCAAAAGGATCTGTAAATTGTGTGATAGGAATGGTATGAGAAATAATTGAAGGGGAGGCATCAAACTCTTGTAATAAAACGCTTTTACTAGCATAAAATTTATATTTTTTATGCTTATCTTCAAAGTCAAAGACACCTTTATTGTTGTTCCCATTTATGATCTTTAGGGACTCTAAGTCGATATAGTCATATTTACATTCTACGATATTCATTATATTGCTATCACGAGTAATATTGTGATAGATCATATGATCTGTTTTATAGAGACGTTGATCTAAAGCGATTCGTTCATTTCTAAGAGTAGCGATGGTCTGAGCGACTTCAAGAGAAGAGGCATTTTCAATGAGAGGGCGAATGACTGTATTTGATAGCTTATTAAATTCAGCAACTTTTTGGAAAGTGATCGCTCTTGAGTGAATCCATGTTTTTAATCCTATCCCTATTCTTTCTCCAGATATTAATGCTATTGCATCAAAGGCAGAATCGAGTCGAGTTAAATCTTCTACATCAAATACTCTAGCGAATAGTTGTTCATGATTACGGTAATATAGATAGGGTTTATCTGCATTATCTCCATTTTCAATATCTTTAAAGAGTCCCGATAATGCACCGAAAATTTGTAGAAACTTTATATATTCCTGTTTTTCATTTCCCGGTAGATGATTCCATAAGTTGAAATAATTAGACATAGCATTACACCCTTAACAGTTTTATTTTCACTATGCTAAACAATTTAGCATGGATAGATTTTTAATTTATAAGATCTCAGTATAGAGTGATTTTTGAAATACACAGATGTAATTTTTATTGCATCTATGTAATAATTGATATTTCATTGATACTTTCATTATTATTTTGAGTTTCGGTGCAGGAATTGTTGAAGTTTAATAGATAGTTAAATTGACTTAAACAAGATTGGACAGGCCAATATATTGGTCGATTTAGGAATCTATTGCAAAAAAATTAAGAAAGTGTCTTAGAAATATGTTTATATATCCTACCGTTTACTCATAAGAATGTAATTGCAAAGCAATAGTCTTAATGATGTTGCGCTATAGATTATTGCATTAGGTTGTAGGGCTACAATTTTGTTTAAGAAAGGAAGTAAACATGAAGTGTGCCTCATTTTTCGCTGGTGTTGGCGGAATTGATATAGGATTTTCAAATGCGGGCTTTCAAACCGTCTATGCAAATGAGTTTGATAAGTTTGCTGTAAAAACATTAAGGGAAAATTTTGATTTTATAATAGATGACAGAGATATCCGTCATGTATCTGAAAATGATGTTCCCGATTTCGACATTATGCTTGCAGGATTTCCTTGTCAGGCTTTTTCGGTTGCCGGCTATAGACAAGGGTTTGATGATGAAAAGGGGAGAGGAAATCTCTACTTTGAATTAGAAAGAATATTTATCGCTAAAAAACCATCTGTAATTTTTTTGGAAAATGTAAAGAATTTAGTCTCTCATGATAAAGGAAACACCTTTAGAGTTATTTTAAATTCTTTGAAAGAGAATGGCTATCATGTGTCATACGCGGTTTTAAATGCAGCTGAATATGGCAATATTCCTCAAAATAGAGAAAGAATATATGTCGTTTGCTTTTTAGATGAAGAAGCACATCACCGTTTTACTTTTCCAAATAGAGTTCTTTTGGATAAGCAAGTAAAAGATATGTTGCAAGATGAAGACTCAATAGATGATAGATTTTATTACACTGATAAAACACCATTCTTTGATCAATTAGTCGATGAGATTAGAGATGCCGAGACTTTATATCAGTGGCGTAGAAAGTATGTGCGAGCTAATAAGAGTAATTTGTGTCCAACCTTAACTGCCAATATGGGAACAGGTGGACATAATGTTCCATTATTAAATGTTCAAGGTAAATCTGACACTATTAGAAAATTAACGCCAAGAGAGTGTTTTAATTTTCAGGGTTTCCCAGAGGATTATAAGCTTCCAGAAAATATCAGTAATAGCCATTTATATAAACAAGCTGGAAATAGTGTCGTCGTTCCTGTTATAGAGCGGATTGCTCTGCAGATTAAGGATGCACTCTGTTACGAAGATTAACGGAGTTGTAAGATCGGCAAAACCCTCATTAAATAGTTAATGAGGGTTTTTTATTGAGATATCAGTTTACTAGTTTCAACTAGCTTACAAGTGCTACATTTAGCATTACTTTATAGTTCTTTTGTAACCACCTATGCCCGATCTAAAAAAGTTAAAATAGCTTTTACCACAAGATCTGTCTTTTGCGCATGAACCCAATGTCCGGCGCCGGCGATGATGACGGCTGTTGCATTGGGGAATTGGGCTTCGACTTCTGCTTGATACGCTTTTTGAACATAATTGGAATCGCCCCCGATAATAAAGAGGATTTTTCCTGGCCAAGCGGGGACCTTTTCCCAGCCGGATACGGCTTCATATTGGGTATCGATCACGGGGACATTGAAGCGAAATGCACCATTTCTGAAGGATTTGAGGAGAAATTGGATCACAAAATCCCCTTCGGAGATATACTCCTTCATCAGCTCAGCCGCTTCCCGGCGATCGGTAATGCCACTTGCTTCTACCGCTTTAAGGGCCGCTAAAATATCATCATGCCGGCGCTCTTGATAATCGACCGGTGCGACATCGATCACAATGATCTTCTCAATACGATCAGGGATCAATTTTGTGACGGTCATTACCGCCTTTCCGCCCATTGAGTGACCGATAAGAATGACTCTATCGATCTCAAGATGATCGAGTAGGGTGACGATATCTTGCGCCATAAGATCGTAACTCATCTCATCACTATGGAAAGATTCCCCATGATTGCGAGCATCGATCTGAATAACGCTATATTCATCTAATCCGCGTGCGATCATGCCAAGATTATTCATATCGCCAAATAATCCGTGCATGATCAAAATGGGGGTTTCATGTTTTTTCACTTCAGGATGTGTGATTTTGTAATTGAGTAGTTGTGTCATTTCTCTTTCTCTTTTTTATCTTTCTTGTTCGCTCTTTTTCTACATTTTTCTAGAATTGTCTAGTCTTTAAGAGCGTAATTTTTTTTGCCATTGATAGATCAGATCGAGCGCCATTCTCGGCGTTAAATCATTGGGATCGAGCTTTTTGATCTCTTCTTCAATCTCAGAGGGCATCGCTTCCATAAAGAGTGGCAGTTCCGCTTGAGGACTCTCATATTGTGGTGTGCGCTTTTTGCTCTCCACTTTTGCCGGCGATGTCGGCACTTCTCTATCGGGTGTATCATCATCTACCCTTTGATGTCGCTGCGTTGCAACTTGGAAGCTCTTTTCTAATTCGGCTAACTTTGCTTTTGCCGCATTGATCACCAATTTAGGGACGCCGGCAAGGGCCGCAACTTGTAGTCCGTAGCTTTTAGAAGCAGCGCCGGGCTTAACTTCATGCATAAAGATAATCTCATCTTTATACTCCACCGCATCGAGATGGAGATTGCGCACCGTTGGGTAGAGCTCTTCTAGTTCTGTCATCTCAAAGTAATGGGTGGCGAAGATGGTCATCGCTTTCGCCTTCTCGGTTAGGTAGACTGCGCTACTCCAAGCAAGAGAGAGGCCATCGAGCGTTGAGGTTCCGCGCCCAACTTCATCCATTAAGACAAGGCTCTGCGCCGTTGCGGCATTGAGGATGGTTGCAGTCTCTGTCATCTCCACCATAAAGGTCGATTGCTCTGAGTTGAGATCATCTTGCGCGCCGATTCGGGTAAAGATGCGATCGATCGGGCCAAGTTCTACCCGTTCTGCCGGCACAAAGCAGCCGATATGAGCGAGTAGGACAATGAGCGCCGTCTGTCGCATATAGGTCGATTTTCCACCCATGTTCGGTCCGGTCACAATCAACATATTCGATTCTGGATTGATGGAGAGATCATTGGGAATAAAGGGGCGCGTGAGGGTTCGTTCTACAATCGGATGGCGACCTTTAACAATCTCAATGCCCAACTGCTTCTTAAAGTGGGGGCGACACCAATTGTAACGATTCTTCAATCGACCTAAGGTGATAAAGATATCGATATGGGAAAGCGCATCACTTAAGAGACGCAACTCGGTCTGATAGGGTTCAATATGATCGAGAAGCTGATCCCAAAGCACTTTTTCGAGTGCGAGCGAACGCTCTTTTGCCGAGAGAATCTTATTCTCAAACTCCTTGAGTGCCGGATAGATATAGCGTTCGACATCTTTTAAGGTTTGGCGCCGTACATATTCAGCCGGAACTTTATCCGCATGAATTTTTGAGACCTCAATATAGTAACCATGGACACGGTTATAACCTACTTTTAAGGTCGGAATATTGAGCCTTTCTCGTTCCTCGATCTCCAGATTTAAGAGGAATTGATCCCCTTTAGTACTAAGGTTGAGAAGCTCATCGAGATCACTATTGTAACCCTCCCGAATCACGCCACCATCGCGAATGAGAAGAGGCGGCTCATCAACAATTGCGCGCTCTAAAAGATCACATAGCTCTGTTTGCGCCTTGAGCCAATCGAGCCAGAGCGGATCGATCTTTGCCACTTCAATATTATTGGCAACGGCATCAACAATCTGTGGGGTATTTTGTAAAATTTTACGAAGCTGAGTAAGATCGCGAGGGCGGGCTGTTTTAAGGACGATTCGAGTCACAAGACGCTCAAGATCACCAATCTCCGCAAGGGCATTTAAGATCGTTTTATGATCACTCTCCGCTTCAAATGCTTCAATAAGATCGAGACGTTGATTGAGCGTTTGATGATCTCTCAGAGGACGATTGAGCCAGCGCGAGAGAAGGCGTGATCCCATCGGCGTTTGACACTCATCGAGGAGCGCGCGCACCGTATGGTTGGTCTCACCATAGAGCGTGCGTTCAATCTCTAAGTTTCGGCGCGTTGTCATATCGAGAATTACGGCATCATCGATCGACTCGAGAGTGATCTGATCGATATAACTGAGAGGATCTTTCTGTGTCTCTTTCACATAGGTGAGAAGGGCGCCGGCAACTTGTGTCCCTAAATCGTGATCTGCAATGGAGAAGCCTTGTAGGCTCTGTGTCTTAAAGTGTTCACAAAGTAGCGTATAGTTACGCGCTTGATCGAAGTGCCAATCGGGATAGGGGGTGAAGTGGCAGAGTGAACGAATCTTGCCCGGAACTGTTAACGATTCTCGCACCACAATTTCAGAAGGTTTGATTCGAAGTAACTCTGCTGTCATCGCCTCTTCTGAAAGAGGTGGCATCACAGCAAATTGAGCCGCGGCAAGATTGATCCAAGCAATAAGCCATTGATCATCGACCTGATCGAGCGCAACGGTGATACTTTCATTTTTAGCATCTAAGAGATAATCATCGGTGAGCGTTCCCGGCGTTAAGATTCGGACAACATCCCGCTCTACCGGCCCCTTTCCAGTTACCTCTCCTACTTGTTCGCAGATTGCAACAGACTCTCCCTGCTTGAGTAAGCGGGCGAGATAGCTCTCAGAGGAGTGATGGGGAATTCCGGCCATCGGAATGGGCGCGCCGGCAGAGTTACCCCGCTGGGTGAGGGTGATATCGAGGAGTCGTGCGGCTTTTTTGGCATCCTCATAGAAGAGCTCATAGAAATCGCCGAGACGATAGAAGAGCAACATATTGGGATAGCGCTCTTTAATCTCCCAATATTGCTGCATCATCGGGGTATGTGCTTTTAGATCTTGCTTTCTCTCTGTCATTCGTCTTGCTTCTTTTTATTCAAATCAGTTATCAAAATGTTCTGCTTAATGAATCGCTTGATTAAGTCTTTTGTATCAGCCTTTCGTATCAGATCTTCATATCAGATCTTCATATCAGACTTTCATATCACTCTTCGTCTCATTCTTATTTTGCTTTTTATTCCATTTTTATCTCATTTTCATCTTATTTTTATCCCATTTTTCATCTCATTTTCTAAAATCAGGCTTAAATCTGATTGCGCTTATTAAGTTTTTTAAAAATGGTGTAAAATAAACGCTCCTGTCTGTTATCTAATTTCGACTAAGCGTTATGCTTAGCGACATTCTTTGCATAACTTGTATACCATATATTCTTAGAAGGAGAATCATGGAAGTATTTTTGGGATCGTTGATTGATCCATCAGTGTGGGTATCGCTCGTTATCCTTCTGTTATTAGAGGTGATATTAGGGATTGATAACCTAATCTTTATTGCAATTCTTGCCAATAAGCTTCCACCCCAACAGCGTAACAGAGCCCGGGTTATCGGTCTCTCTCTCGCTTTAATAATGCGCATTATCTTGCTCTCTATTATGAGCTGGCTGATTACGCTAACAGAGCCTCTCTTTGTCGATCCAATCTTCCACCATCCCTTCTCATTTAGGGACATTATAATGGTCTTGGGCGGATTTTTCCTGATTCAAAAAGCCACACGTGAATTGCACGAGCGGATTGAAGGGGAGATTGAGCTGACAAATCGCTCTAAAACTTACGCAAAATTTTGGCCCATTGTTGTGCAGATTATTGTGCTCGATGCGGTCTTCTCCTTCGATGCCGTTATTACGGCCACCAGTATTGCCAATTACCTTTGGGTGATGATCTTAGCGGTTACCATCTCTATGGGAATGATGATCTTTGCGGCAAAAGCCTTGACGATCTTTGTACATAAACATCCCACCATTGTGGTGCTCTGTTTAAGTTTTCTCTTGATGATCGGTTTAACCTTAGTGGTAGAAGGTTTTGGCTTTGAAGTACCGAAAGGGTATATCTATGCCGCGATCGGCTTCTCCCTCTTTATTGAGTTGATCAATCAGTGGATCAATCGTAAGCAAGAGAGCGCTAATAACCAATACTCACGCCGTGAGCGGACTGCGAACCTTGTTCTTCGTCTATTAGGCAATCAGCCGGAAGAGTCTGATGAAGAGGATAGTGAAGAGAAGAAGGATGAAGAGGCGCCGATTCTCTTTGGAGAAGATGAACGTAATATGGTCAGCGGTGTCTTAACGCTCGGTGAGAGAACGATTCGTTCCATTATGACGCCGAGAAATGAGATCTCTTGGATCAATATTCAAGATTCCAAAGAGCGCCTGCTTGAAAGCATGAATGAGAATCCCCATAATCAATTTCCGATCTGTGATGGCACCTTAGATAATGTAAAAGGCGTCGCGCGATCGAAAGATATTGTAATGGATCTTATCGAACATGGGCGCATTCAAGAGGAATCGATTAAACATGTGATCTTCTCCCACCGCTCGACGAGTGTCTTGAAGATGATGGATATCTTCCGGGAGAGTAAAGCGCACCTTGTTGTCGTTACCGATGACTTCGGGGGTGTTCAAGGGGTTATTACACTATTAGATGTCTTTGAAGCAATTGCCGGAGAGTTCCCTGATGAAGATGAAGGGCTCTCTATTGAAAAGGTCTCCGATGATGAGTGGAATATCGATGCAGGCTGCGATCTATTACTGGTAGAGCAGACACTCAATATCCGTGGGCTAGTTGATGAAGATGGTGATTACAGCTCATTGGGAGGCTTGATGGTCGATCAATTTGACAGCCTTCCAGAAAAGGGTGATTCTCTAGATATCGAAGGTTTCCGTTTTGCGGTGACAGATGTAGATGACAAGCGAATCTTAATGGTCAATGTGAAGCGGCTTGAAGAGAGCAGTGACAATATAGAGGAAGAGCATGATTAATAGTAAAGAGAAGACTGTGGATCATTTAGATCGTTTTATCTTTGATCAATTACCGATTCGGGGCGAGCGTGTTCTATTAGAGCATACTTGGCGCGAGCATTTAGTGCGTCGTCACTATCCTAAAAATGTTGAGAAATTATTGGGTGAGTTGATAGCAACGACCGCTCTTTTAGGCGCAACCATTAAGATTGAAGGGCGCTTAACGGTACAGATCGAAGGGGATGGTCCGGTGAGTCTTTTAGTGGTTCAGGTCAATCATCTCCACGGATTGCGCGCAACGGCAAAAATTGATGGTGATGTGGAAGGTTTAACCACCTTAAAAGAGCTCTGTGGTGAAGGGCGCGTAGTGATTACGATCGATGCTGCTCACTTTAAACAACCCTATCAAGGGGTGATCTCTCTTACCGAGGAGAGTATCGCTAAAGCGATCGAGTATTACTTTGCCACATCAGAGCAACTTCCTACTCGCCTCTTCTTAGCGACGGGTCCAAAAGCGGTGGGTGGCTTGATGATTCAGCGCCTTCCAGGAGAGATCCATAATGAAGATCTCTTCAATCGCGCCATTATGTTGGCCGAGACGGCAACGGAAGAGGAATTATTAAACCTCTCAACAGAAGAGCTTCTCTATCGCCTTTATGAGACCGATGAAGAGCTTGCAGTTCGTCTATTTGAACCTGAACAGTTCCACTTTGAGTGTAACTGCTCTAAAGAGCGCTCTTTGACGATGCTCTATCACTTAGGGGAAGAGGAGTTACGCGAACTCTTAGAAGAGCAGGGGGGAAGTGTCTATGTCGATTGTGGTTTTTGTGGTAAACGCTATCTCTTTAGTGAAGGGGATATCGATTTTTCACTCTGTACCCCTGAAGAGCAGCGCGAGTTAGATGCATAAAATAGCGGCTCACGAAAGAGTGAGTTGAGAGTTGTTAATCGCTTAATAGCTTAATAGCTTAATAACCAATCGTTAATAGCGCTTAGTAATAAAGCGATTAACGTTTCTTATAGTTTCTTATTTTATGATAAAAGTTATGATGAAAGGCGTTCTATGACCTGTCATGGAACGCTTTTTTATAAGGGCTCAGACAAGAGTTCGGATAAGGGCTTGGATAAAGGCTCTAGAAGAGCTAAGAATATTGTGAAGGAGTAGCATATGTTTATGACCACAGCGGCTATTGAGCGTCTGATTGAGGAGGATATCCCCTATATCGATCTCACCTCGCAACTATTAGGGATTGATCAAGCACCGGCGGAGATCGATTATATTACGCGAATGACGGGAGTCGTTGCCGGAACAGAGATTGTCGCAAAGCTCTGTCGTCATCTCGATATTGAATTAATGTCGATGAAGCGCTCAGGCGAGACACTTTCAGCGGGGGATTCCCTTCTTAAAGCAAGGGGAAGTGGCGCGGCGATTCACACACTCTGGAAGGTGGGGCAAAATATTCTCGATTATAGCTCCGGCGTTGCGACGATGACGCGAAAGATGGTAGATATTTGTGAAGTCGCCTCTCCGAAAGTCGCATTACTGACTACACGAAAGAGCATTCCAGGCACAAAATCTTTAGCGATTGCCGGAATTGTTGCCGGAGGTGCCGTTCCTCACCGTTTAGGCTTGTCGGAGACAATCTTAATCTTTAAGCAACATCGACAATTTTTAGGTAGTGATGCGGCATTAGCTGATAAAATCGCCGAGATTCGGCACCTTGCCTGTGAAAAACGGATTGTCATTGAAGCAGATACGCTCGAAGAGGCACGCCGTTTTGCTAAGATGGGCGTCGATATTATTCAGTTTGATAAGCTCTCAGTTGAAGCATTAAAATTAGCGGTAGCAGAGTTGCGATCAAAGTATCCGACACTCCATATTTTAGCGGCGGGCGGGATTAATGGGAGCAACATTGCGCAATATTGTGAAACCGGCGTCAATGGCATTGTGACAACCGCTCCTTACTATGCAAAAGCGCTCGATATTAAGGTCGAGATTAGATCTGAGGCGTAGATTAGTAGCGTTATTATTTGTGAGCTTTGTGAGCTTTGTGAGCTTTGTGAGCTTTGTGAGTTTTTTGAATCACAATTTCGAGAATATTCAGGTCGAGAAGATTAACCTTTAGAAGCAAGAAGAGAAGAGTTTAGAAGATGGGAGATCGTTATTATAAAGCACCGAGTAAACCCTATCAGGAGCGAGATCGCGTCACTGTGGCGCTCTCCGGTGCTTCAGGTGCTCAATATGGATTGCGTCTTATTGAGGTCTTAGTCCAAGCGGGATATCCCGTCAATGTTCTCTTAACACAGGCAGCATTGATGGTATTAGCGTTGGAGATGGATATTCACCTCGGGAACAGAGGGGCAGAGCAGAAGCAGCGTCTCATGCAGCGATTTGCGATCACTGATCCCGATTTGATTCATCTCTATAGTGAGAAGGAGTGGACCGCACCACTAGCTTCAGGCTCAAATATCGCCTATGCCATGGTGATCTGTCCTTGCTCGATGGGGATGTTAGCCGCCGTTGCTTCAGGGCAATCGAATAACCTGATCGAAAGAGCGGCAGATGTGATGATCAAAGAGCGTAGAAATTTGATGCTCGTGGTGAGAGAAGCCCCCTTCAACCAGATCCATCTAGAGAATATGTTGCGCTTAAGTCAGATGAATGTGCAGATTATGCCGGCAAATCCAGGATTTTATCACAGGCCACAATCGGTGGAAGATATTATCGATTTTATGGTGGCGCGCATCTTAGATCAGCTCGATATTCCCCATCAATTGATGGCGCGTTGGGGTGAGAGATGATTAAGGTTCAAAGGGATAGGGAGAGACTCTAAAACCTTACTTTAAGGTGTGCTAAAATGGGGCGAAATTATCGATCATCTGTTGATCATTATGATATATCACAAATAAGATTGGAAAAGACCGATGAGTAATAGAGAGAAGAGCAGAAAGTATCAGGTTCGTTTTACCGGTGAATTACTGCCGGGGTTTGCTAAAGAGCAGGTCATTTTAGCAATTGCAAAAGCTTACAATGTTGCACCGGATGAGATCTCTAAATGGTTTGTGCCAGGTGGCGTAACCTTAAGAGAGAATGCCTCTGCAGAGGAGGTTGCGCAACTTGAGGGCTTCTTTAAGACCCAAGGATTACGTCTTGAGGTGATCGATCTCTCTAATGAGGTTGAAAGTGTACGACCAAAACTCGATGAGAGTGCGGTGCATGAGCGTAACAAGAGCGATGATGAGCTTCTATCGAGCATTGAGAGTGCGCAGGATTCAGAGCAAGCGAATCGATCCATTGATGAGCCATCGATGCTTTCCCCTTCAGAGCAGGAAGCCTCTCGCGAGGAGCCTTATAGCAATCAACATCATAATATTCCCGATATTAAGCTCAATGAGTTGAGTAAAGAGAGTCTTGAGCAGATGTTTTCGCAGATGAAGGCGATGTTGATTCCACCCTCTCTTGCAGGTTTTGTGCCGGCAGCATTAGGGCGAAGAACATTAGCCTTTATTCTCGATTATCTAATTATCTCTTTTCTCTCCTTTGTGGTGATCTACCTTTTAGGGATGCTGAATTTAATCGATATTACCCCATTTCAAGAGTATTTTACCTTAGCAAAAGGGCATCTGTCGGTAGAGGATCTGATGGTTAATCCAGAACTTCAGCCAATTATGCAGGAGATGATCTCGGTCCTGACGATCTGGGTGAGCCTCACCTTTGTTCTCTATTTTGTTCTTCTTGAGAAACTCTATGGTGCTAGCCTTGGAAAACGGCTCTTCAATATCCGGGTCTATAGCTTAAGAAGTGGTGGATTGATGAGCTGGAATGTAGCAATCTTTAGAACGATGCTCTTCTATATTGGACTCAATTTTTTAACCGCGATTCCTATTGTGGGCGGCATCCTCTTTTTAATCACCCTCTTATGGGCGACGAGAGATCCACTCTTTAAACGGACACTCTATGATCTCTTTGCCGGAACGATAGTGGGAACGCTCCCTAATCAGAAGTAGAGAGGAATTTAAGAATTTAACGAGCGAGCTTATTTTTTGCAAAAATCGCTCTCAAGGGAAGTAATCGGGTGAAAAATAGGGTAATATTTAGAGAATGTGTGTCGATCTAAGATGCGGCATACCGCTTTATTCTTTATTACTTTGCCATCTTAATTTAGTAGGAAGTCATCAACTATTATGATCATTGTCTATATCTTAATTGCGCTTCTTTTGATTGCGGCAGCCGTCTACTGGGTTCGCCTAGAGCGAAATAATGTCAAAGAGGAAATTGCAGATAAAGTGGAGCCGGATTTAAAGGATCTCTTTATCGATGGTGAAAATGGGGAAGGCGTTGAGATAAAAGAGCCCTCCATTGAGAATCTCACTTTCGAAGAGATGCCGGGAATCGATCATGATGATCTCTCCTATCGCCCAAGGGCAGAAGATTCCGCACAGGAGAATCTCAGTGAGAGAGCAGTGAGTGAATCTTATTCGAGCGATTCACACTTAAATCAGCAATCTGAAGCGGTATCGAAAACATCTGAAGCAATGATCAAGGAAGATGAGCCGATCTTTGTGGCAGAGGAAGAAGTAGTGATCGATGCGCCCCTTCGTAGTGATGAAGAAGCGGCAAAGGGTGGATTCTTGCAGAAAGTTTCGGAGTTTTTCCGTGGCAATCGAACAGAGCTAGATGACTATAGTGATGATGGTAATTTGATGCGTCCTGCGGCGGTAGAGACGGTAGCACTCATCTTAAGCGCTGCGCCTGATCAACCTTATACCTTTAAGGAGATCTTAACGGTGGCCCATGAGCTCGATCTTCGGGTAGAAAATGGGGGCTTTATTCAGCTGTTAACCACAACACATTATGGTGATGAACCGATGTACTCTATCGGACACCTTCTAGGTGAGGGGATCTTTGATGAAAATCTTGTGCGCAATCATCTCGATGATACAACGCCGGGGTTGATCTTCTTCTCTAAAATTCCAGGACCTGATCCCGATATTAGTACCATTGAGCAACTGCTCGCAGGAATCTACCACTTCAGCTCAGCGTTAGGGGGAACAATCTTAGATACCCATCAGCGCCCGATGAGCCGTGAAGATCTTATTGAGCTATTCCATAAGGTTAATCAATTAGATAATGAGGAGTGGGAGCGGGCATATGAGGCGTATGAGCAGCGTCGCCGCTAATGTTGAGAAATTATATTTCTAGATGATTTTCTCTAAAGTGAGAGAGCAAGAAGACGAAAATGAAGAAGTGCTGTTACAATAGACAGCACTTTTTTTATGAGCCGACATATGAACCGACATATGAATCGACATATGAGCCGATAATGAGCTGATAGTGATATATGAGCTACGGTATAGGCCGATAAATTGATCGATAAGCGTAGAAAGGATAAAGATGAGTAGAGAGATGAGCCCCGAGAAGAAAGCATCGACAGAGGCATCGATAAAAGAGCGTATAGCTTACTTAACAGAGACCATCAATCGTCTAAATTATAATTATCATGTCCTCGATGAGACCCTTATTCCTGACCATGAGTTTGATCAGCTCTTTCATGAGCTAAAAGAGCTTGAGGCGCAATATCCTCACTATAAAGATCCTAATACGCCGACAGAGAAGGTAGGCGGACGAGTTCTATCGGGTTTTACTGAGATTAGACATGAGCGCCCGATGCTCTCGTTAGATAATGCCTTTAATGCGGAGGATCTTACCCACTTCCATGAGCGAGTTTTAGAGCGCCTTGCCGGAACAGTGACTACAATTGAGTATTATGCAGAGCCTAAATTAGATGGTTTAGCCGTTAGTATTATCTACGAAAATGGCCGTTTATTGCAGGCAGCAACGCGTGGTGATGGAGTCACCGGCGAGGATGTGACAGAAAATATCCGCACTATCCGAAGCCTTCCTCATCAATTAAAGGGGGATTATCCTGCGCGCTTAGAGGTGCGTGGTGAGGTCTTTATGCGTAAATCGGTCTTTGAGAAGATCAATGAGCAACAGTTGAAGAGAGGGCAGAAACCTTTTGCTAATCCACGAAATGCAGCGGCAGGATCGATCAGGCAGCTCGACTCAAAGATCGCCGCATCTCGACAATTGAGCTTCTACTGTTATGGCGTCGGGCTCTATGATGCCGTACCGGTTGAGATTACGCGCCATTCTGAGTGGCTCACCTATGTGGAATCGTTAGGGATTCCTATCTCCCCACTCAATGAGAAGATCGATACTCTTTCGGGGATTATCGATTATTACCAAAGAATTGAATCCGCTCGTGATCAGCTTCCCTTTGAGATCGATGGGGTTGTAATCAAGGTGGATGAATTGCTTCTCCAAGAGCGATTAGGCTTTGTCTCCCGCTCTCCCCGATTTGCTATCGCGGTTAAATTCCCTGCGATGGAGGCGCGTACTCGCCTATTAGATGTTGATTTCCAGGTGGGGCGAACCGGCGCGATTACTCCGGTTGCACGTTTAGAGCCGGTAGAAGTAGGCGGTGTTGTTGTGGCGAATGCTACGCTCCATAATCAAGATGAGATTGCTCGCTTAGGAGTGATGATCAATGATGAGGTGATGATTCATCGTGCCGGTGATGTGATCCCGAAAGTGATTCGAGTGGTTGTTGAAAATCGTGATCCTGAATTGGTCAAACCGATTCTTTTCCCCACCGAGTGTCCCATTTGTGGCTCACCGATCATTCGTCTTGAAGGGGAAGCGATCGCCCGTTGTAGTGGCGGTTTGACTTGTGATGCGCAGAAGTTAGAGGGATTGAAACATTTTGTCTCCCGAACGGCGATGAATATCGATGGTGTTGGAGGCCGTTGGCTTGAGGTATTGCTGCAAGAGAAGGTGATCGACTCAATTGCTGATCTCTACCATATCGAAAAGACCCGTCTCTTAGAGCTTCCACGGATGGGGGAGAAATCTGCAGAGAAGATGATCGCCTCTATTGAGGGAAGTAAACAACCGGCATTTGCTAACTTTATCTATGCGTTAGGTATTCGGGAGGTGGGAGAGGCCACGGCTCGAACTTTAGCGCAACATTATGAGAGTTTAGAGGTGCTGATGCAGAGTGATGCTTTGGAGTTGATGCAGCTTGAGGATATCGGCCCAATCGTGGCAGAGCGCATTGTTGAATTCTTTGCATTGCCACATCATCAAGCCTTGATCAAAGCGCTCTTAGATGCCGGCATTGAGATTCAATATCCTGAAAAGATTGTTGCAACAGAGAATGCCGCCCTCCCATTTTTAGGGGAGACATGGGTCATTACTGGAACACTCCATAATTTCGATCGAAATGGGGCGAAGGAGAAGCTGATCTCATTGGGGGCGAAGGTGACAGGTTCTGTCTCTAAATCGACAACACGCCTCTTAGCTGGGGAGAAAGCGGGCAGTAAATTAACACAGGCAGAGAAGCATGGCGTGGAGATTATTGATGAAGATCGCTTCTTGGAGATGATTGCGGGGTTTTAAAGATGGCGCATGAGAAATCAGCCGATAGTGAGCAAAGAGAGAAGGATCTAGCATGGGATCTTGAATCCTGGCGCCGGGAGAATAGTCGGAGCATTACGCCGATTGCTTGGATGGAGAGCTGCTTTCCAGAAAAGTTTGGCGTCCCCCGACAGGCAGGAATTGTGCCGGCGGCAACGGGAGTGATTCATCTTATCCCCCCATTCAATCATGAGACCTATTTGACCGGCCTTGAGCTCTCAAGCCATCTCTGGATCACGTTTGGATTTCATCAAAATGAGTGGAGAGGGCGCGCAACGGTGCGACCACAGCGTTTGGGCGGTAATGCGCGAATGGGCGTTTTTGCTACGCGTAGCTCCTTTCGCCCCAATGGATTAGGGCTATCAGCCGTTAAGATTGAGAGAATCGATCAAGCTGCGGGAAAGATAGAGGTCTCAGGACATGATCTTGTTGAGAAGACGCCGATCTACTGCATCAAACCCTATATCCCCTTTGCTGATGCGATTGCGGAGGCAAAGAGTGATTTCGCTCTCAGTCCGCCAGAACGTTATCCCGTTCTCTTTACGCCAGAAGCTGAGGCCACATTACAACTCATTCTTCCGCTTGCACCCGATCTGAAAAAGCTAATTGAAGAGGTGATCTCCCAAAATCCGCTTCCCCAATTTCATCACGATTTTTCCCGTATCTATGGCGTTGAGCTTCAATATTGGAATATTCAATTTCAGAAGATCGACCTTACGCAGGAAGCATTGCTCTCAAAGAGTGAGCAAGCGGCGTTAAAGTCTTGGAATGCGTCTAATAATCAATCAAATAGCGAGATGATCGGCTTTAGAGTGATAAAGATCAATATTGCTAAGGATAAAATAGGGGATACTTAGTGGAAAGCGAACTTCGTTTTTTAATTCCTATTGAGTGAGTAGTTTACCCCTTACGATCATCCGATCCTAAGGGGCTTTTTTTATTCCTTATTTTATTCCTTATTTTTTATTTCATAATTAAATAAGCAGCTTATGCTTTATGCAGCTTATATTTTATGGCTTAAGGTAAGCAAAACCATTATTTTGATCTTCCACAATGCTGATAATTCCAACAGGAACAATCTCAATCTTTGAGGGCGTCGTGGGAGGATTGAGCATCTCCGGCGTCACATTTTGGCCAACAAGTGAGTTATTGCAAGCAAAGAAGTGGATATTAGGATCATTAATGGCGGTGATCTGCTCTCTAATTTTAGGGTCAAGATAGCCTTGAATCGCATTGACATTCGCCACAACATGAATGGTATAGCTATCGCGCAGACCTTTCACTGAGTTGTTGATATTGTTGATAACAGTCTGCCACTTTTCGAGATCACTAATATGAATGACTAATTTAAACATATGAGTAGACATATGAGCTCCTTATAGGAATGCTTAAAATGGGGAATGCTTAAAAAGGGGATACCCCCACGAATGAAGCAATGTGAGAGATCTTCAATCTATGATTATCTTTCACCTCTTCAATTATCTATATTATAGTGTTGTAAAGAGGTTGTATATATAATCGATGTCATACGGATGATCATTATGGATGCCATCTAGAATAATATCTAGAGATTAACTGGAGATTATCTTTGAGTATCGAGGTGAGTGGAGATTTTAAAGGGATCTCTACTGAAAATGCCCATTTGTGCGCTATTTCACCCTGTTAAATATTTCTTAGATCATTGCAATAGCTCGGTGAATTGCTTACTATTTTTGGGTATAAAAACTAAAATAAAACAAAATTGAGATGGAGAAGTAGATGTGTCAAAGTCAATTACATTGACCGCTCTCCTTGAGTGGCTACAAAGTAAAGAAGCGACGTGGAAGCCGGAATATTATGAGGCCTGTATTAAACATCAGGAGCACCCTCTCTTTAAGATGGCCTTAGAGACGGCATTCTATCTAGAACAGTTAGAGATTGAGGCGATGCCGCAAGTGGCGCTGATCCTCTTTGTTTTAGGCGTTCCGGTTGAAGAGCAACCTGAAGGCACACGAAAATTTATCCAATATCTTGGTGTTGTTAACTTCTTAACCTCAGGGGCGATCTCCCATGAGAAGTCGCCAGAGACTTTGAGGAAGATGTTTTTAGCCTTTGCAGAAGATGTGCGCGTGATTGTGGTGATGCTCGCCTATCAGGTAATTGTAATGCGCAATGCCCGAGATTCTCAGGAGGAGAAGCAGCGCCTTATTGCCCAAAATACCAATACAATCTTTGCCCCCATCGCCAATCGTTTAGGACTTGCGCAGATCAAATGGGAGCTTGAGGATTACGCTTTTCGCTTTTTAGAGCCCGATTTTTATCGAGAGATCGCCTCTAAGCTTGATGGTAAACGGCAGGTGCGTGAGCAATATATCTTAGATGTGATCGAGATGATCGAGCGATTATTAGCAGAGCATCAGATTGAAGGCGAGGTGACAGGGCGCGTTAAGCATATCTACAGTATTGCCCGGAAGATGCGGCAGAAGAATCTTGCATTTGAGCAGCTCTATGATATTCGAGCCGTTCGGATCTTAGTGGATAGCACTGCAGATTGTTATGCGGTATTGGGAATGATTCATGATCTTTGGACCCCGATTCCTCGAGAGTTTGATGATTATATCGCCAATCCTAAGCCCAATGGTTATCAGTCGCTCCATACGGTAGTTTTAGCGCCGGAGGATCGTACACTTGAGGTACAGATTAGAACGCATCAGATGCACAATGATGCTGAGAAGGGGGTTGCCGCTCACTGGAAATATAAAGAGGGGCGCGGAACTTCGATCGATCAAGCGGACCTTAACTGGTTGCGTGATCACTTAGATCGTGTTTTAGAAGAGGGTGAAGAGCAGATTACTGAAGAGAGTATCTTCAATGAGAATGTCTTCGTGATGACGCCTGCCGGTGAGCCTATTGAGCTGATCGCCGGTTCAACGCCTCTCGACTTTGCCTATAAAATTCATACCGGTTTAGGGAATCGCTGTCGGGGAGCAAAGGTCAATGGTGCAATTGTTCCGCTCACCTATGTGCTGCAAAATCGGGATGTTGTTGAGATCTTAACAGGTAAGCTCCCTAATCCTAGTCGTGATTGGATGTCGCCCCATTTAGGCTATACCGGCTCGAGCCGAACACGTTCTAAGATTCGTGCTTGGTTTAGAGCGCAAGAGATCGAAAGTAATCTGCAAGCTGGAAAGCAGATGGTGGAGAAAGAGCTTGCACGCCTCAATGTTCGCCTCAGTGATGAGGAGTTACGCCGTCTTGCAAGTCGATTGCACTGCACGAGCCTTAATGATCTCTATGCCAATATCGGTGCCGGTGATATCACGATCGCTCAACTTCTCTCTCGATTGCCGGGGGAGAAGCCTAAGAATAACTTCGATCCGGAGTTGATGGTTCGTCCACAGAGTAAAAAGGCACAAAGTGGTATTCAGGTTAAGGGAATGGGAAAACTCTTAACCAATATTGCCACTTGCTGTAAACCCGCACCGCCCGATCTTATCGGGGGTTATATTACAATCAATCGTGGCGTGACGA
This sequence comes from Ignatzschineria cameli, assembly GCF_003121895.1. GTDB lineage: Bacteria > Pseudomonadota > Gammaproteobacteria > Cardiobacteriales > Wohlfahrtiimonadaceae > Ignatzschineria > Ignatzschineria cameli. Next base: position 22,988 of record NZ_QEWW01000010.1, on the reverse strand, counting down.
TTCATCGCATCAACTGTGTTAACTATCAAAATATGTTAGAGCAGCATCCTGAGCGGGAGATTGATGTGGATTGGGGCTCTACTGATGAGCGGGTAGTACAAGCAGATATTCATGTTACAGCTTATGCGAATGTGGATCTGCTCCAAGAGATTAGTCAGTTAGTCTCTGCCGAGCATCTGAAGATCACCAATATGAATATGAAGAGTGAGGCCGATGATACGCGTTCGATCAGCTTTACATTAGAGATCAATCATGTGGATCAATTGAGCCGGCTCTTAGATCGAATCAACCAGATCCCCGCAGTTTTACAGGCGTATCGAAAATAGTTGCTGCAGTATCGGAACTTCAATCAGTCATGCGGCATCAGAAGAGATGCTAAAGAGATGCTGACAGGATCATGAAGAGTCTATATGAGGAGTCTACTTTTAAAGTAGGCTTTTTTTTTGGATCAAAGTCCCTATTAGGATCTACTAGATGGATCTATTAGGCTCTACTGGCAAATAGATTGAGCGGTAGAAGAGAAGTGGGAAAAAACCAATTACCTATTGTTTTTATATGATAAGTATGCTTTATTATAGAGACTCTCTAAAAGAGTGAGCGAAAGGTATTGATCGAATCTCTATTAAGCAGTGATCGAACTCTGATCGAACATTAATCGACCATTGATTAGGAAGATCGGCAAAGCCCTCTTTGAGAGTTGAGAAACAATCATCCGTGAGAAGAGTACTCGTGAAGATTGCGCTTTCACGTAAAAGATTGAATAATTGTGGGTTGTCATCGAGTTTGATGATGGCACTAATGGGTAGAGTAGAGATCGTTTTGATCAGCAATCGTTGAGTTTATCACCTGATGAAAGTTGAAGGTGGGATGAATCCGCCAAAGAGTCAGACAAAGCGTTAGTCACAGCGTTAATAGAAGTAGTTGAACGATTGCATCTAAAGAGCGATTTAATTGAATTGAAAAGGAACAATAGAGATGAGTGGAGAGATAGAGCGACCGCTATTGAGAAGAGTAGGCCCCCTTATTGGCGTAGCGCATTTCGTTGTGTTATCGATGAGTATGATGATTCCTCGGTTGATGATGACTTCGCGAATGCTTTGCTCGATGGCACGCTGTTGTCATTTTTATCAATCCCTATTTCAGGCTTTATTTCAATTCTCTTTACACCTCGTTAATAAAATGGAGAGACCCCAGTGATTCAATTTAAAAATATTTATAAAACATACCTCCGCAATGGTGTTGAGACTGAAGCGTTAAAGGATGTCACGCTACATATTGAAAAGGGTGATATTTTCGGCGTTATCGGCTATAGCGGTGCGGGGAAGAGTACCCTGATTCGTCTAGTGAATGATATTGAGAGCCCGACAAGGGGCGAGGTTATTGTTGATGGGCGCAATCTTGCTACCTATACTCCTAAAGAGCTACGTTTAGCGAAGAAGAATATCGGCATGATCTTTCAGCACTTCAATCTTTTAGAGACAAAGAGTGTTGCTGAGAATATTGCTCTTCCGCTAACACTCAATGGTAAGCATTCAAAGGCGGAGATCGATGCGCGAGTTGAGGAGTTGTTAAATTTTGTCGAGCTTCCTGATAAAAAGCACGCCTATCCACGAGAGCTCTCTGGTGGACAGAAGCAGCGAATCGGTATTGCACGAGCGCTTGCAAATAATCCTAAAATCTTACTCTGTGATGAGGCGACATCGGCGCTCGATCCACAGACGACCATTGCGATTTTAGATCTTCTTAAAAAGATCAATCAGGAGCAGGGGGTTACCATTATGATGGTCACTCACCAGATGGAGGTGGTGGAGTATCTCTGTAATAAGGTCGCGGTGATGGAGAAGGGGCGTGTTGTCGAAACTGGCCGTACAATCGATCTCTTTGGTAATCCTGAGCAACCCACGACAAAGAGCTTTGTCCGTACCGTTATTGGCGATTCGATTCCTGAGCGGGTATTAGCTAACTTAGATGACCCTTCCATTGAAGATATCTACCGCTTTGAATTTTTAGGTCGTTCAGCGCAGGAGCCGGTGATCAATGAGTTGATTTTGAAAGGGGATGTTGTGATCAATATTCTCTTTGCCAATATGATCGAGATTGAGGGGAATATTTTAGGAAGTACCTTTGTGCAGATGAAGGGCGCGCCGGAGAAGGTTGCAGAGGCGATCGCTTTCCTTCGATTCCATGGCGTTCGTGTAACACATGAAGGATCGAAGAAGTCGATCAATATGAGTCAACGGACCTTAAACCTAAATAGTAATGCAAATGATGCAAATGATGCAAATGGTGCAAGTGATGCGCGCAAGCAGCAAACCGCTGCAAGAGAATCCACAAATAGAGTAGAGGAGTAGCGAGATGTTAGAGTGGTATTTAGAGAAGTTTCCAACGCAGATTACATTAGATCAATTTCTACAAGCGTGCTGGGAGACAGTGGTCATGGTGAGCGTTTCACTCTTGATCGGTATTATTATTGGCTCCTTAATTGGTATCACCTTAGTATTGACTCGCCCAGGAGGAATTCGTCCTCATAATGGGATCTACGTGGTTCTTAACTGGATTGTCAATATTACAAGATCGCTCCCCTTTATTATTCTTTTAGTGGCGATCCTCCCCTTTACAAAATGGTTAGTACAGACTTCGATCGGAACACCGGCGGCGATCGTTCCTTTAGTGGTCTATATTTCCCCCTTTATCGGTCGATTAGTAGAGAGCTCTCTGCTTGAGGTGGATAAAGGCATTATTGAAGCGGCAAATTCCATGGGTGCAACGACATTTCAAACAGTTTGGAAGTTCCTCTTACCTGAGGCGCGTGGCTCATTGATCTTAAACTTCACCACAGCGATTATCGGTTTGATAGGAGCAACAGCAATGGCAGGCGCAGTAGGTGCCGGCGGAATTGGGGATTTAGCGATTAACTACGGCTATCACCGTTACGATAATGTTGCGATGTTTTATACCGTGATCACCTTGATTATTGTGGTTCAGACGATTCAATCATTAGGAAATTTCTTAGCAAAACGTTATCGCTAGGATCTAACTACTTGCCTCTATCGGCAGATTAGATCGATCCATTCATCACTCTATTTTTATCTATCTGTACGCTCTTTAGCGTGCATTCGGTCAACTCATCTTGGAGAAAGTATGACAGCACAATTTGACGGAGAATTTCCGGCAGAATCTCAGATCGAGTCTCAGGAAGAGGCAACATCGACACTACTTAAAGCGGCGATTGCCGGCGAGATCAATCTTTTAACCCTAACTAGTCGTGAACGCTTAGCTATCGTTGCAAAAGTGGCACGCTACTTTAAGGCGCATGCCGAGAAACATGATCGTGCCGGCACCTTTCCTTTTGAAAATTATCAATTATTGCGGGCGATTCGCTTCCCGGCATTAACTATTCCTAAAGCGCTCGGTGGTGGAGGGATCTCCCTAGAGGAGATGTTACGACTACAGGCGGAGATCGCTAAAAATGATGGCTCAACAGGATTGGCGATCGGCTGGCATATGGGGATTAGTAAACATCTTGGGGAGAGTGATCTTTGGGAAGAGTCGCTCTACCGGGAGTTTGCCCAAGAGGTGATTGCGAAGGGCGCATTGATCAATAACGCAGCAACAGAAGCCGCAACGGGAAGCCCAACACGAGGGGGAAGGCCGGAGACAACAGCGGTAAAAGAGGGGGAGAAGTGGCGTCTTAATGGTCGAAAAACCTTTACTACGCTCTCACCGGTTTTAGATTATTTTGCCGTTAGCGCCTCGATTGAGGGGAGTGATCAGGTAGCAAGCTTTCTTGTGAGAAGGGAGCTTCCCGGTGTATCGATCGAGGAGAGCTGGGATTCGATAGCGATGAGCGCAACCGGCAGTCATGATCTCGTTTTAGAAGATGTTCTTTTAGAATCACGCGATTTAGCTCAATATCTCACGCCGGGCGTTAAGGTACCACAAGGGTGGTTACTCCATATTCCTGCGGTCTACTTTGGGATTGCAACCGGTGCTTATGAGGAGGCGCTCTATTTTGCAAATCATTATCGTTCAAATGCGATGCCGGCGCCGGTGGGGAGCTTTCCAACGGTTCAGCAGAAGTTAGGTGAGATCCGCGTTCTGCTACTGTCGATGGAGTATTTCCTCTTTGGTGTTGCAGCAAAGTGGGATAGTGCCGATGCCGAGATTCGAGCAACAATGGGGGAAGAGCTGAGTGCAGTGAAGGTCACAATTGTTAATCAAGCTTTGAAGGTTGTAGATCTTGCTATGCGTATTGTCGGCGCAAGAAGTCTCTCTCAAGCTCATCCGCTATCGCGGGCTTATCGCGATGTCCGCGCCGGTCTCCATAATCCGCCGATGGAAGATATGGTCTACACCCAACTGGCAAAGAATGTTTTGGCGTTCTAGAGCGATTATCGCCAAGAATTGATCGAAGTTGTATGTAATTGTATATACGTAATTATAAAAATAAGGAGAATAAAGATGAGGGTCTGGTCGGAGTATTTGAGAAAGCGATTATCAAAAAGAGGGATACAGTTTTATAAGAATATTAGTCGATGGGCATTAGTGATTGTGATTGGTTCCTTAGTGATGGCATGTGGAAAGTCAGATGAGAAGACGATCGTTTTAGGATTCGGCCCCTCTACTTATGCTGAGCAATTTGAGTATGGGATAAAACCTATTTTAGAGAAAGAGGGATATGATGTTCGTGTGAAGATTTTTTCACAAAATATGCAGATCAATCCAGCATTAATCGGTGGAGATATTGATGTTGCCGGTCATCAGAGTGAAGCGTATATGAAGAAGATGAATCAGGAGCTTAAAGGGAATATGGTAAAGCTTGCGGATACTGCTAGCGCACCACAATCTTTACGTTCTAATAAATATCAATCTTTAGATGAGGTTAGAGCAGGAATGAGAGTTGCAATTCCTAATGATCCTGTCAATGGAGAGAGAGCCGCTCGAATATTAGAATCGATTAGCTGGGTTGAGGTGACAAATGATGATGTCTCAAGATTTAGTGTCAATGATATTAAATCGCTCAATGGTATTGAAGTGATAGCCTTAGATCCAGCGCAAGGCTTACGTGTTCTAGATGAGGTGGATTATGCCGTGATTAATGGTAACTATGTTGCAAGTGCTGGTTTAAAAATTAGTGATGGTCTGGTCGTTGAGAAGACGCCGGCAGAACATGTTGTTATTATTGTCATTAGAGAAGATGATGTAGAAAAACCGTGGGCGCAAGCACTTAAGTCAGCTTATGAATCTTCGGAATTTGAGAGTTATATTAAAAGTGAACCGCTTTTCGATGGTTTTATTCTCCCAAAAGCCTGGGAGCGATAGGATTGCTCTGATCATAGGCTTCATGATATCGATGTAGTTAAGCGTTAGTATCCGCATCACATCAGTATCACATCAGCTTACATCAGAGAATGAGAGGGGCATCGCCCCTTTTTTTATTTCTGTTGCGGCTGTTGTTTCTGCTTCTGTTGCTGTTCGATTCTCGTTAATACCGCTTTCCGTCGCGCTTCTCGCCTTTGTTGAAGATATTCACTCACTGATCCCTCTTCAATAATATCGATCAGCGTTTTCACTTCTGATGCTACCTTTTTCCCCTTTTTAGGGGATGATCTCGATTTTTTCAGGGGTGTTGCCGGTTGCGCAGGGAGTTGTAGTTGCATCTCTCTCACTGCTTTTGCTGGAGAGTGTTTTTCTTTCAATCCCGTTTGTAAGTCTGAATGATTGCCGGCGGGTGGCTCGGGCTTTTTGGGATTTCCAAATCGATAATGATGGACCACTTCAATAATATAGACCGAGAGAAAATATCCGATTGCAGAGCCGATCAGGATGAGAAAGAGTAAGAGAAGCTCACTTGAGATGAGTGCAAAGAAGCCAAAAGTGGCATTGATGGAGATGCCAGCAGTCGGGCGAAGAAAGGTATTATATTCCTGCGAAAATAGGGAGCTGATCATCGGTATGAGGGTAAAGATCGTGATTAAAAGTAGAATGCCATTACTATTGATTGAACTCATCGATCTTCTCTCCGCTTTAAATATCAGATTCTCTTTTCAAAATTTTGACTAGAGAGGGCTAACTAAAAGATCATTATTATAACCTATTGATCCTATGTCGATCTATTTGTTGTCAATCATACTATCGCTACATAAGGTTGATGATCAGGGTCAGGATCGAGGGCTTGGTGGGATTTGAGATGCAGGAGAGAGGAATAAGAGATGTTATTCTGGCTAAATTTCAGTATCATCTCTCTTTGTTTCTATTGATAAGTGAGTCCTATTTGTGTCTACTATAAATTTTACTGATCTCTCCCTTCCTAAAGCGCAACTACAAAATTTAGAGGCGTTGGGATATCACCAGATGACCCCGATTCAGGCGAGTTCGCTCCCGGCCATCTTAAAGGGGCAAGATCTGATCGGTCAGGCGCAGACAGGAAGTGGTAAAACCGCGGCTTTTGGTATCGGCCTTCTGGAAAAGATCGATCTGAAGCGCTTTACAACACAAGGATTGGTGATCTGTCCGACAAGAGAGCTTGCTGAGCAGGTTCGTCAAGAGATTCGGCGATTAGGGCGTTATCTGCCCAACTTAAAAATTTCGGCAATCTGTGGAGGCGCTCCGATTCATCGGCAGATTCACGCTCTTTCACAACATGCACCCCATATTGCTGTCGGAACGCCGGGGCGATTGCTCGATCATTTAGGGCGCGGTACGCTCGATCTTTCCGAAGTAGCGGTCTTAGTACTCGATGAGGCAGATCGGATGCTCGATATGGGATTTGCCGATGAGGTTGCTCAGATCATTAGTTACCTGCCTAAAAAGCGACAGACGCTCCTCTTTTCCGCCACTTTTCCAGAAGAGATACGCCGAATGAGCCGTCAATTTCAGCATCGACCGAAAGAGGTGGTTGTGGAAGCGGTTGCAGAGAATCAGCCTAAAATTGCCCAATCGGTCATTCTGCTCGATGATGGGCGCGATAAGCTTGCGGCGACGGCAGCACTTCTTTATCAATATCAGCCACCCTCTTGTGTGATCTTCTGTAATACCATTGCAACCACCATTGAAGTGGCCACATTTCTGCAAGAGCAGAGAATTGATGCTTTAGCGCTCCATGGCGATCTCGATCAAAAAGATCGAGACCAAGTCCTTATTCAATTTAGCAATCGGAGTTGCCGAGTCTTGGTGGCCACCGATGTTGCTGCAAGAGGGCTCGATATTGATGATCTCTCTTTGGTTCTTAACTTTGATGTCCCCTTCGACCCTGAGGTCTATATTCATCGAATTGGGCGTACAGGACGAGCAGGGAAGGAGGGGCGCGCCTTTACCTTCTCTTTGACAGAGAAGCAGCAACGGATCGAGATGATCGAAGCGGCATTAGGGGAGACCATTTCCCGTTTATCGGCAACAGAATTAGATGAGAGATCTACCGCTCCTAGAGCGCCCTTAAAAGCAGAGATGGTCACGATTGAGATCAATGAGGGACGCAAAGCGAAGATCAGTGCCGGAGATATCTTAGGTGCGCTTACTGCTCATCAAGAGATAGCAGGCAGTGATGTGGGGAAGATTACCCTTATGCCGATGAAGGCTTATGTTGCCGTGAGCCGTAAGGTGGCAAAATTAGCGGTAGATCAGATCTGGCGTCGCCCAATTAAGGGGATTGAGTGTCGTGCGAGAGTCTTAAGATAGGGTGGAATATTAATAAGATTATTAATAATACTATTAATGAGATAAATAATATATCAGAAAGATACTTTAGAGATGTTGAAGAGATGTTGGGGAGATATCAGAGAGATATCAGATCTAGGTCAGGAAATCTTTAAATTGAATCTCATGATATGACATTGAGGGTGATTAAACTCTTTTAGGTAGATATTTTAGTGGAAATTTATGTCATAATTTCCACTATTTTTTTGTGATTGTGATTGTGATTGTGATTGTGATTGTGATTGCGATCTCCCTTTTACTTTCTCCTCTGATAAGGCCTCTATGAAAAAACTGACCCTCTCGCTAGCGATGACCTCTCTTCTCTATCTCTCCTCTCCTAGCGCGATGGGTGATATCGTTTCAGGATTTGATGCCTTAATAGCAGGCGAGGGGGAGCAGGCGTATCAACACTTTGTCGCAGAATCAGAAAGCGATAGTAATGCCGCCTTTATTGTGGGGATGTTCTACTACTATGGGGTGGGTGTTCCGCAAAATGATCAGCAAGCGACAAGATGGTTACTCAAAGCCGCAGAGGCGGGAAATGCTGAGGCGCTCTACAATTTAGGCTATCTCCGTTTGGCAGAAAAATTACCGGTAACAGAGAAGGATCGATCGGGGTTAGAACTTCTATTAGCGGCAAGCGATGCCGGGATAGAGGATGCGGTGATTCTTCTAGCGATCAATATGATTGAAGAGGAGGGGGTGCCGGCAACATTCTTTACAGAAGCGTTGAGAGATCGTCTCTTTAAACAATTAACGGAGATTTTAGCAGAGAATGGCTCTAATGCCGGGTTAGCGGGGATGATTTTAGCAAGTCTATCGATCTATTCCTTCCCGTTTAATGATTCAGAGCCTAACTATCCGCGTGCGGTAGCGCTACTCGAAGAGAGTTATGCCAAGGGTTTTATGCCCGCTGTGTTGGGGCTAGCAACACTCTATAGCGAGGGGGGATATGGCTTAGAGATCGATCCGATCAAAGCAGCAACCTATGAAGCGATCATATTAGAGAACTTTGCGATATTCACGCAATTGACCGATCTTTTCCCCAAAGAGCACTCTTTCTACCGCATTATGACCCCTGAGCAGTATGGTCGCTATCTAACTAATTTAGAGAGTGCTGGGACAAAGGGCTCTGTTCCCGCCTTACTGCAACTGATCTATCACTATGAAGGGGGCGAAGGGAGCGAGAAAGATCCTGCAAAAGTAGCGCATTATAGGGAGATGCTTGCCCATTTAGGAACCGGCGAGGCATGGTATGCATTAGGATTGATGCAGGTGGAGGAGAATGATTCACAAGCGAAGCAATCGATGCAGTTAGCAGCAAAAGAGGAGTATCTTCCTGCGATTCATTGGCTGAGTGATTCTTTCAACTATGGATGGAATGATGATAGCTCTGTGATTGCGCAATATGAGTTGCAAGGCGCTCGCTTAGGAGATTCACGCTCCATTAAAGCTGTGGTTGATCGTCTCTATGATGAGCTCTCTAATGTAGGTTGGTGGAATGAGAGTAGCCGACCGCTTGCAATAATTGAGAAGGAGCTCTACGAGTGGCTGATTGAGTGGCAGCGGGTTGCCCCAAATGAGTCACAGCCCTATCTTGAGTTAGCAGAGGCTTATAAGCAAGGGTTAGGGGTTACTAAAGATCCTAAAATGGCATTGAAGATGCTACAGCAGGGAATTGACAATGTAGCGTCACATCAACAATTACTTCTCGATCTAGCCGATTATTACCGATTAGGTTTTGGTGTGGAGCGAGATCCTAGTGCGGCGATGGGTTACTACTTGCAATCAGAAGCGATGGAGAGCACCTTGCAAGGGTTAGAAGGGGTTATAGCGCTCTATCTTGAGAGTGATGGTTTTCAGCAGATCTTGCCGTCAAATAGTGATCACTCTAATCATGGTAAGGATAGAGAAGATGAGATCAAAGCGCGTAGGACTGATCTATCGCCAATAACGCTGTTAGAACTCTATGAAGTTGCACTTATACCAGCGCTTGCTGAGAAGATGGCACTAGAGGCAACTCAAAAAGGTGCACTTTTAAGCGATGAGGCTATCTCAACACTTCTCTTTGATCATCTATTAGATCGCCTAGAATTACTGCTCGGGATTGAAGGATATGAATCACGTTATAGTTATCTTCTTGCAGATCGATATATGGCGCAATATTGGACTCTACTAGCACAAGTGAAAGAGGATCACTGTGTCACAGAGGATCAAGCGGAAGCATTAAATCACCTATTAGAATTGGCAAGCAGTTACTATCGCGGGGCTTCTGATCTCAGTGAGCAGGCTCATCTTCATGCGGCAGAGGCAGAGATTGCATTAGCTAAAGTGCCGATGTTGTTAGCTTCAGGGGAAATGGGTGTTGATGAAGCGGTTCAAGAGCGCTACCTGAGAGCCGCGAGCCACAATCTACAACAAATTCAGACACTTTTCTTAACAGAAGCGGAGCTTGCCGAAGCTTTTTTAGATCTTCAAGAAAACTTTGATGATCGTTCTCGATTTCTCAATAGTGATGAGACTGATCGGGCTTATCAGAGCCTATTTCAGGTGATAGAGGAACTTCCTGCGTTACAGAGTTGGTATGGTGAGCAGTTGATCCCGAGTAATCCTGCTGCCTTTGAAGCATTGAAGACTCATTATGAGGCTAAAGCAGGTGAGCTACCTGAATTTGCTCAATACTATATTGCACGCAATCAGATTATGACGGGCGATGGTGCGGGATATCTTATAGTGCAGAAGTTGGCGAAGAATCATTATCTTCCGGCACTCTATCAGTTAGCAGATCGCTATTGGGAGGAGGATGCCCTTCTAATTGCCACCTTGGGGGGATCTCAACAAGATCGACTCTTTTGGTTAGAGCAGGCGGCACAATTAGGGGAGGATGAGGCGCTCTATCAGCTTGCTGAGATCTACTACGAGCAGAATGCGCCTACCCTTTTAGCGCCGGGAGAGAGCGATCGCCAAGCGATTCTCTATTATCAGCAATTGAGTGATCCCGATTATCGATTTGCTAAGTATCATCTTCGAGAAGCAGAAGAGCGGTTAGAGCGATATGAGGCGATTCAGCAAGGCGTTGCGCAAAATGATGCTGAAGCACTCTATCTACAATCTCAGATCTACCGTTATGGTGAGTATGGTGCTTTAATTGATCTTGAAAAGGCTGACGCTCTCTTGATCGAGGCTGCAGAGGCGGGATCAATAGCAGCAATACAGGCTTACTACAATCAATATGCATACGAGATGACGCTAGATGAAGCAACGCGTGAGCGCTTCAATCGTTACCATATTATCTATGTTGAGATTACTCATCGAGACTGGGAGACACAGCGTTTAGCGGATCGCTATCTTAAAGGTGATCGTATTGCCGAGAGTCGAGAGAAGGCGCGTTACTACTATCAATTTGCGCTTGAGAATGATCCCAATAGTAGTGCGAGCTACGATCTTCGGCAGATGGATGCTTTTGATCACAATATCCTCCTCGCTCAGAAGGGCAATGGTCAAGCGATGTTGGAGGTGGGTCGAGCATATCAAAATGGCATGGGGGTGAAAGAGGATCAAAAACTGGCATATGAATGGCTACAGCGTGCGGCGGAAAGTGGTGATCGAGATGCTGCCTTTTACTTTGGTGTTATTGCTCAAGAGGGGGTGATCGATCAGCAAGGAACGGTTGTTATTGCCCCAAATTGGGAGTTAGCACTTGCCTGGTATGACAAAGCCTCTCCTCGCTTTAAAGGGGCGATTGAGGGGCGAGTAGAGCGCTATGAAAGCCTCTACCAACCAGCCGCGGCGGGTGATCCTACGGCACTATTAGCCTTAGGGGATCATCACGCTCAGCAATATCGCTCAGATGAAGGTCCTTATGATCTTTCAATGGCACATTACTACTATGAAGCGGCGCTTCAAAAGGGAGAATTAAAGGCGGAGCTAGCGCTATTGCAGCTCCTCGAGGGGGAGGAGCGTGCCGATTATCTTGAGCGACTCTTAAAGCTCAGCGATGAGGATGAGCGCTATCAACAGCCCGATTTTCAAGTTGCACTGATGGCGATTTTAGTAGCACAATCTCAGCGGGCATTAGATGCTAGCTCGAATGAAGCGATGGATGCCAGATTAGATCTTGAGCAGCTACAATTTGCCATTACCCAATTGCAGGCTATCGCGGCAGAAGAGAGAAATGAGACCGCGACGCGAATAGCAGCTCTTCGTACGCTTCTTGCTCTCTATCAGCGCGATTATAAGATAGCTGGCGAGCAGATGGCAGCGCCTGGTTTTGAAAAGAGTTATGCAATTGCATTAGAGTTGGGAAAATCGCAACCGATCGTTAAACGATTACTTGCCGAGACCCGTTATGCTCAAAGGGAGAAAGAGGCTCAAGCAGAAGCTTTACAGCTCTGGCAAGAGGCGGGCGAAGAAGGGGATTATATCTCTCTGATTCAGCTCTATCGCCATCTTTTACCTCGCACCTATGATAAGGTCAGTTTAGCTGATCTTGATGCCTTAGATTCACTCTCTCGACAATATTTAGCAATTGCGCCTGAGTATCCTATCGGCCCAACTGCTTATCAGGAATTTATAAAGCGCAATGATGAGATAGAGGGCATTCTGGATAATAGCGCACGGGCAGAGATCTGCTTGATGCTTGCAGAGCTCTGGCAGGAGAATGGGATCGACTTTATCGGTAATCCTCAAAAAGCGCACTATTGGTATCAACAATCTCTCAAATATACGGTGGATAATAAGGTGGTAGCAAAACTCCTCAAACAAGCAGAGAGTGAGTATGCAGCGCTGACAGAGAAGCTAGCGCCATCAGCTTCAGAGAGTCGTATTGCAACTTCGGCGTTTCTCTATTCAACGCCATATTCGCTCCCATATTTAATGGAGATCTACCTCTATGGCGCTACTTTAGAGCAGCTTTCAGCGTTAGATTATCCTTTTGATCTTTTAACGCCGCCACAACGATTTGCGCTCAGTCAGTTAGCAGAGCGTTATCAAAATCGTCGCGATTATCCTGATCAATGGGTGATAGTAGAGACCTTACAAGATCTCGATGCGGGAAATCATTACGCAGCCTATCGTATGGGGGAGTATTATCTCAATGGCCGTTATATCCGTCCTAATCTTGAAAAGGCGCTCTATTACTATCAATTAGCGGGTGAGTTGGGGATTGCGGATGCCTATAATCGTCTTGGAAATCTCTATCGAGAGGAGCAGTATGGAATAACACCCGATTATGTGAAGGCACTCTCCTACTTTGAAAAGGGTGCTGCATTAGGGGATAGCAATACCGCCCATCTTGCCGGTGATTTACTCTACTTTGGGATAGGGGGGATAACGCCCGACTATCAGCGCGCATTCGATTATTACGATCAGACTGATCTGATGACAGGAAGTCACCATGCTTTAGCTAAATATAAACAGGCAGAGATTCTATATCGGGGATTATTGAAGCCGATGACGCTTGAAGATTTTGCAGAAGCTCAGCGTCTCCTCTTAGTGGCCGCTCAACATGGCAATTCATTGGCGATAGAAGCACTCAAGGATTGGAGTTATGAGGCAGGGTTAGCGGCTTCAGAAGAAGCAGCGGCAGAAGTAGCGGAGGAGATCGAGATGGAAGCAGAACCTGAAGCAGAGATCAAATAGAGAATAAATAGAGACTAAATAGGGGGTTGACTCTCTTTTAAAGGGTTGTGAGCGGCTACTTTTACGTTCTATTTTTACTCACTATCTTCACTCTCCATTTTAACCGCTTGTGGCGCTGATTGATTGTCGGTGAGTGCTTCTGTTTGAGGATAATCTCGTAACCAAGAGTTAAGGTAAGCGAGTGGTTCGCGAATATGGGCGATCAACCAAGGTTTGATTCTCTGGGGCGTTGGGCTCCCTAATCCATAGATTGCCTCCCAAGGGAGTGCGCTTCGCTGTGCTAACATCAATGATCGAGGAAGATGAAAGTCATTGGTGATAATTAAGGGGTTTTTCACCGTAATCCCCGCTTTTTGTAGCACCTGATCGCTCTTGATAAATTGCTCGGCAGTTCGGGTAGAGCTCTCTTCAACTAAGATCTTCTCATCGGGAACGCCAAGATCGAGGAGATAACGCTTCATCACGGTGGCTTCACTCTCTGGCAGTGAGTCAGGGTAACCTCCAGAGGTGATAATAAGCAGATCAGGATGTTGCTGCCAATAGTGAAAGGCTAAATCGAGACGTTCTGCCAATGTGGCTGTTGGGCGAAGGGGATCGCCTTCAATCTTTGCGCCTAAGACAATGATCAGATCGATCTTCTCAGTTGCCTTATCGCTTAATTGCCGATATTGCTCGCTCTGATAGTGAATAATAGTATTGCCGATGATAAAGAAGAGCAGGAGTGCAACTAAAAATCCGATCAAGAATCCGATCAAGAGGCGGCGTAAGCGATCTATCTTTCGTGGGAGATTGCTCTTGGGAGCTAAGGTCTCTTTAAATGCTCGGTTCTGGGACATGGTCAAGCCTTCTAAGTCTTCTATAAGTAGTTATAAATCGGTTATAAAGCGGCTATAAAAAAGGTTATCCCAGCGAAGGGATAACCTCTATTGAATGGAGTGTCGTTAGCGATTTAGATCTACATCTGTTCTACATCTGATCGAGATCTAAACGCATAACTCTCTTTTACTCGATTCTTCTTTAATTCTTCTCTAATCGATGTTCTTTTTGCTACTTTTATTACACCACTGAGTCCGGATAGACAGGGAATTTATCACAAAGAGAGACAACATTTTTCGCAACACGCTCAATCACCGAGTCATCATCGATATTATCTAAAACATCGCAGATCCAGTTTGCAAGAAGATCACATTGTGCTTCTTTAAAACCACGTGTAGTGATTGCAGGTGTTCCAATACGGATACCTGAGGTGACAAAAGGAGATTGCGGGTCATTGGGAACAGAGTTCTTATTGACGGTAATATTTGCGCGACCTAATGCTTCATCCGCTTGTTTACCTGTTAAACCGCGATCGATCAGATCTACTAACATTAAGTGGTTATCAGTTCCGTTTGAAACAATTTTATAACCGCGTGATTGGAAGACGCGAGCCATTGTTTTGGCATTAGCGATAACCTGCTTTTGGTACTCGACAAACTCAGGTTGTAATGCCTCTAAGAATGCAACCGCTTTCGCTGCAATCACATGCATTAATGGACCGCCTTGAATCCCTGGGAAGATTGCTGAGTTGAGCTTCTTCTCAAGTTCTGGACGATTTTTACAGAGGATAAGACCACCACGAGGACCGCGAAGGGTTTTGTGGGTTGTGGTTGTGACCACATCAGCATAATCGATCGGGTTAGGATAGAGACCTGCAGCGACTAAGCCGGCAACGTGGGCAATATCGGTAAAGAGATAGGCACCTACTTTATCGGCAATTTCACGGAAGCGTTTAAAATCGAGTGTTTTTGAGTAAGCAGAGAAGCCGGCAACAATCATTTTAGGTTGATGTTCAAGCGCAAGGCGCTCAACTTCATCATAATCGATTAAACCATTATCATCGACACCGTAATGGACGGCATTGTAGGTCTTACCAGAGAAGTTGACCTTAGCGCCATGGGTTAAGTGACCCCCATGATCGAGGCTCATTCCCAAAACGGTATCACCAGGGCTTAAGAGTGCAAGGTAGACAGCACCATTTGCTTGAGAGCCTGAGTGCGGTTGGACGTTAGCATAATCTGCCCCAAAGAGTTTCTTTGCGCGCTCAATGGCAAGATCTTCAGCGATATCAACAAATTCACAGCCACCGTAGTAACGTTTACCCGGATAACCTTCAGCATATTTATTGGTTAATTGTGAACCTTGGAGTTCCATCACAAGTGGTGAGCAGTAGTTTTCAGAAGCGATCAACTCGATATGATCTTGTTGACGACGATTTTCTTGCTCAACAGCCTCAAAAAGGGCGGGGTCGAACGCTTTTAATGAGATATTTTTAAACATGAATCATTCCTTAGGGGTTAAGAACAAAAGATGTGGTGCGCTCTTAGTTTAGTTTTTCCGGCATAAGCTTGCAACTTAATTGTCATATCTGCGCTCAATGTTACTGCCTTAGAGAGCGGTGATTACCATAAGTTTCTTCACCGATATTTTACAGCGATCTTGATAGTGATCTTGATAACAATCTTTGTGGAGATCTTTATGGATTTCTTCTTTTAAGTCTCTGCTTAAAATAATCATCTGCGCTCCTGATAAGGGAGGGGCTGAAATGAGGGAGAGCAGGCTGAGAGATTGATGCGTGTCGATTTGTGCTTGAATAATTTCAATGAACTTTTGAATGGTGGTATGATGTGAGGCTTATAAAGTTAATTTAAGACTATTTGAGAAAACGATTCGGAAACGATTCAGAAACGATTCAGAAACGATTCAGAAACGATTCAAATCTATTTAAAAACAATTTAAAATTATTTAAAACAAGTTAACCGTGTCAATAATTGCTCTTTAGTGGGGTCGGTGAGGATCTTAATTATCCTTAAAATGCTTCTTTGATAGCATGCACCAAATTCAGTGATAACCGGTCAAATGGTCGCCGGCATAAACTGAGAAGAACGATTTCAGTGACGATTATTCGCTTTGGAAAGGTGGAAAAATGTTAGATAACGAACTTAAAATCCAACAAGCTCGCACAAATATGATTCAGCAGATGTTGAGACCTTGGAATATCCTCAATCAACGCGTCCTTGAGGTTTTCGATGTGGTACCACGTAATCATTTTGTCCCTAAAGAGTATGAAGGTCTTGCCTTTTCGGAGACAAGAATTCCACTCAATGAGACCCATTTGATGTTACCGCCTACGTATGAAGGTCGTTTTCTTCAAGAGATCCGTATTGAAGATCATGAGCGCGTTCTTATTGTGGGAAGTGGTAGTGGATTTTTAGCAGCTTGTGCTTCTCGCTTAGGTAATGAAGTGGTTGCGGTTGATATTGTTGAGCGTTTTAATGTGAATGCAGAAGCGATTACTCGTGAATTGGGATATACCAATATCACCTATCAAACAGGGGATATTCGTGAGATCTATGAGACTTTAGGCTCTTTTGATGCCATCATCTTCACCGGTTCTCTGCCAGAGATGCCAGAAGCATATTTTGAGCTTCTCAATGAGAAGGGGCGAATCTTAGCGACAGTTGGTAAAAAGAATGCAATGCATGTAACACTCTTTACAAAAGTTGCGGGCGAAATTAGAACCGAGCCGGTCTATGAGCGTGATCTTGAGCGCTTAATCGGTTTTGAAGATAAAGCTGTATTTGAGTTTTAAGAAGATCTTACAACAATGATCTTGCAACACCATTCTTGCAACACTATTAAATGGTCGATACACCTATCGGTCGTCTTATAGTTTACTCGATATGTAGATTGATATGATTATCTCCTCAACCCATCTATCTCTTGGGATTAGATGGGTTTTTATTTACCACTATTTTATAGCGCCTTGAGATGCTCTTTGTGGTGTTGATTGATCTTATCGCTGCTATCATCGTAAATTTTTAGAGGCGCGAATAGATCTGTTGCCTGAATCTGTTGTCTGATCATCAATTTAGTAAATTTTACTTTATTAAACGTCATAAAATGTTATAAACCTACTTCTTTCTTACTTTCTTATTTTCTCACACACTTACTCGCTGATATCTCTGAGGAGCAATAAGCGTAAGTTAGTTGCTAACCTTTATTCGGCATCATTCTATTTAGAATCATCTTTATGATCGAATAGGCCTTAATCGAGATCGGGTTGAGGTCAAATTGAGGTCAAATTGAGGTCAAATTGAGGTCAAATTGAGATTTTAGTTGGGATTTTAGTTGGGATTCAGTTGAGATCTAGTTGAGACGAAAGATAAGTAAAGAGCATTGCAGACTCGATCGATCGAGTTGCAAGACACAATTGAAGCAATTGAGATAATTGAATGACTGTGTATTAATGTGAACAAATGGGAAGATTATGAGCCATCTAGCGAATAAAAACTTTGAAGTACAACCTGTCGCCGACTTTGCGCAAACAGCCTACTTAAACTACTCGATGTATGTGATCATGGATCGTGCACTCCCTTATATCGGAGATGGATTAAAGCCGGTTCAGAGACGGATCATCTATGCGATGAGTGAGTTAGGTCTCAATGCGTCAAGTAAACCGAAGAAATCAGCGCGGACGGTGGGAGATGTATTGGGGAAATATCATCCTCATGGTGATAGCGCCTGTTATGAAGCGATGGTCTTGATGGCACAACCCTTCTCCTATCGTTATCCGCTTGTTGAGGGGCAGGGGAACTTCGGTTCGCTCGATAATCCAAAATCATTTGCGGCGATGCGTTATACCGAATCGAAACTCTCCCGCTATGCGGAGCTTCTTCTTAAAGAGCTAGGGGAGGGAACGGTCGATTGGGTTCCTAATTTTGATGGTTCTCTCGATGAGCCTAAATTATTGCCGGCGCGCGTTCCCAATATTCTGCTCAATGGCGGAACCGGGATCGCAGTGGGAATGGCCACCGATATCCCTTCGCATAACTTGCGAGAAGTGGCGAAAGGGGTCTGTGCTCTCATTGATACGCCGGAGCTAACGGCTAAAGCGTTGCATAAAATTATCCCTGCACCCGATTATCCGACAGGCGGGGAGATTATCACACCGAAAGAAGAGCTCCTGAGCATCTATGAGAAGGGGCGAGGTTCGGTGCGCGTACGTGCAAGATATCGTGTTGAGAATGATGAGATTATTATCTATGAGCTTCCCTATCAGGTCTCAGGGGAGAAGATTCAGCAAGATATAGCGGCACAGATGCAGGCGAAAAAATTGCCGATGATCGATGATATTCGAGATGAATCCGATCATGATGAACCGGTGCGAATTGTGCTGATTCCCCGTTCAAATCGAGTCGATGTCGAGATGGTGATGAATCATCTCTTTGCTACAACGGATCTGGAAAAATCATTTCGTGTCAATATGAATATGATCGGCCTTGATCTTAAACCGAAGGTGAAATCATTAATTGAGATCCTTCGCGAATGGATCGAATTTCGCCGAGGAACAGTGATTCGTCGCTTAACATTCCATAAAAATCGTATTGAGAAACGGCTACATCTCCTAGAAGGGCTCTTAATCGCCTTCTTAAATCTCGATGAGGTGATCCGTATTATCCGCTTTGAGGAGGAGCCTCGGGCGGAATTGATCGCGCGCTTTGATCTCAGTGAAGCGCAGGCAGATTATATTTTAGAGACAAAATTGCGTCAGCTTGCCAAATTAGAGGAGATGAAGCTTAAAGGGGAAGAGGCTGAACTTCGAGCTAAATTAGAGGAGATTATGGCGCATCTTAATGATCCGGCGATGATCGATGCTTTGATTAAGCGGGAGATTACGGAAGATGCTGAAAAGTATGGCGATGATCGACGCTCTAAAGTTGTTGAGCGAGAGGCGGCGGAAGCGATTGATGAATCCACATTAGTCTCGAGTGAGCCGGTGATGGTTGTATTGTCGAAGATGGGTTGGGTGCGTGCTGCGAAGAGCCTCGATATCGATCCTGAAGGCTTAAGTTATAAGACAGGAGATGGCTTTTTGACCGCCTGTATCGGGCGGAATAATCAGCAACTGGTCCTCTTTGATAGTACCGGTCGTTGCTACAGTACGCCGGCCCATACACTTCCCACAGCTAGAACGCAGGGTGAGCCTATTACTGCGCGGATCAATTTAGCAGATGGTGCGAAGATTGAGCAGATTATCCTCGATAAAGAGGAGAGTCACTATCTCTTGAGCGCTACAAATGGTTATGGCTTTATCGGTAGTTATAGTGAGTTTTTAACCCGTCAGCGTGCGGGGAAAGCGATGATCAATCTCAATGATGGCGCGGTGATGCTCCCGCCCCAAAAAATTGAGGATATTGAGAATCAATGGGTTATTGCCGTAAGTGAGCAGGGGCGTTTCTTAGTCGTGCCATTACGTGAATTGCCACAGATCGCAAGAGGAAAGGGGAATCAGATTATCGGCATTCCCGGCGCTCAATTTAAGGCGAAAAAGGATTCTCTTGTTGCAACTTTAGTCTTCTCAAATGAGGATACGCTTGAGGTTGAGTATGGCAAGCGTCGCTTTAAATTAACCCCAAGTGAGTGGCAACCGTTGATTGATGAGCGGGGCAAAAGAGGGGAAGAATTACGCGTTAATTTGAAGTTAAAGTCGATTACGATTGCAAATAGAGCGGAATAGACTTATAATTTCGGGCTTAATAGTTACAACTGGTCGCGGTTGTAACGCATTTTAAACACTTTTAATTGGAGCTAACCAATGTCAAATTACTATTTTGAAGGTACCGTACGTTCGGATATGGGTAAAGGTGCGAGCCGCCGCCTACGTCGCGAAGGTAACATTCCTGCAATTATCTATGGCGCAGATAAAGATGCTGTAAGCCTCGTTTTAAACCATAACGAAGTTTTAAAGCGCTTCCGTCATGAAGATATCTACACTTCAATCGTTGATGTGATTATCGATGGTAAAAAAGAGTCTGCGATCCTCCGTGATGTTCAGCGCCATCCTTATAAGCCAATCATCACTCATTTAGACTTTATGCGCGTACGTGCAGACGAAGCAATCGTTGTTGATATCCCTGTTGTTCTCCTTAACGAAGAGAAAGCAAAAGGTGTTGTTAACGGTGGTATCGTTTCACTTCATGAAGCGACATTAGCTGTTTCATGTTTACCAAAAGATCTTCCACATGCGATCGAAATCGATATTGCTAATTTAGATGTTGGTGAGCATCTCATGATCTCTGATATTCCTGCGATCCCAGGGGTTGAGTTTGTGAATATCATGAATGAAGAAGAGATGAATGATCAGCCTGTTGTTGCAATTGTTGAGCCACGTGCTGCAGTTGAAGCAACTGAAGAAGAAGGCGAAGAAGCAGCTGCTGAAGAAGCAACAGAAGAAGCTGAAGATAAAGAGTAATTCATCACTCTTGTTACTTTTAACTGAGTAATAGATAATGATTAAAATGATTGTAGGTCTTGGGAATCCAGGACTTCAATATGCAAAAACCCGCCACAATGCGGGTTTTTGGTTTATTGATAGTATTAGGAATGCACCACTTTCTCTCAATAATCGCTTTAAAGGATTGGTGGGAGAGCAGCTCTTTGGCTCGCAGAAAGTCTATCTTTTAGAGCCTGAGACCTTTATGAATAAAAGTGGTGATGCCGTTGTTGCACTTGCGCTCTTTTATAAGATAATGCCAGAAGAGATCTTAGTGGTTCATGATGAACTCGATCTTGCGCCGGGTGTTGCTCGCTTTAAAAAGGGGGGCGGACATGGTGGCCATAATGGTTTAAAGAGCATTATTGAACGATTAGGCTCCCGTGATTTTATGCGCCTTCGCATCGGAATTGGGCATCCTGGGCACGCCTCATTGGTATCGAGCTACGTCTTAACGAAGACGCCAGAGAAGGATGAAGCTGAGATCTTCCAAGCGATAGATGCTGCTCGCGCGGTTTTACCGCAATTTGTAGCAGGTGAATATGAGAAAGCGATGAATGAGCTTCATCGTCGATAGAACAGTTTGAGTTAAAGGAAATTTTATGGCTATTCAGTGTGGGATTGTAGGTCTTCCAAATGTTGGTAAGTCGACACTTTTTAATGCATTAACAAATGCGGGCATTGATGCCGCAAACTATCCATTCTGTACCATTGAGCCCAATGTTGGGCGAGTCAATGTTCCTGATGAGCGCTTAGCGCCGTTGGTAAAGATCGTCAATCCTGAGCGTGTTCAACAGACCTATATCGACTTTGTTGATATTGCCGGGTTAGTTGCCGGCGCCTCAAAAGGTGAAGGTTTAGGGAATCAATTCTTAGCAAATATTCGTGAAACAGATGCGATTGCACATGTGGTTCGCTGTTTTGAGAATGATGATATTGTTCACGTTTCAGGGCAGGTTAGTCCGATCGATGATATCGAGGTGATCAATACAGAACTCTCTTTAGCGGATCTTGCAAGTGCTGAGCGTGGTTTACAGCGTCTTGAGCGTGTTGCTAAGGGGGGTGATAAGACGGCTGTTGCTCAGGTAGCGCTCTTAAAAGAGAAGGTTATTCCAACCCTTAATGAGGCAAAGAGCTTACGTTCTTTAGGCTTAGATGCTGATGAGCGTCTTCTCTTAAGAGATTTCCACTTCTTAACCATGAAGCCTGTTATGTATATTGCAAATGTGAATGAAGATGGATTTGAGAATAACCCTCTTCTTGAAGCAGTAGAAGCTTATGCCGCTGAGGAAAACTCCTTTGTTGTGCCGATCTGTGCGGCAATTGAAGCTGAGATCTCGCAGTTAGAAGATGAAGATAAAGAGATGTTTTTAGCTGATATGGGCTTTGAAGAACCCGGTTTAAATCGCGTTATTCGTGGTGGTTATCAACTTCTTGATCTTGAAACCTACTTCACTGCCGGTGTGAAAGAGGTGCGTGCATGGACCATTAAAAAAGGTTCAACAGCGCCACAAGCGGCCGGTGTTATTCACACAGACTTTGAGCGTGGCTTTATTCGTGCTGAAGTCATCGCTTATGATGATTTTGTTGAGTTTGGTGGTGAAAACGGTGCGAAAGAGAAGGGTAAAATGCGTCTTGAAGGAAAAGATTATATCGTGCAAGATGGCGACATTATCCACTTCCGTTTCAACGTTTAAACGTTGAAATTCAATATTGAGGTTTAACATTTCAATGATTATTTGCTATTAGTGATAAATGACGGATTATTTACGAACAGTTATTGATAGATATTGATAGCTACTAATAGCCATTATGTAAAACGGTAAAACCTCGTTTATCTCAGCATATGAGAGAAGAATCACTGCACTATTGCAGTGATTTTTTTTGCTTATTCGGCAGTGAAGATGCCAATTGGCGGGCATGCATTTGTTATAAGAATGAAATAGTAGGTTCCCGCCGCTCAACAAGTCTTCTTAAGAATCATTCATCAACAAAACAGGCTGAATGCTGCCGGATCTTACCATCGCGTTCTTCCACAAATCACACGCCGGCAGTCGGCAATCATTCGATTGCCAGAATCGTTCTTATCTTTATAAAAGCCGATGAGTTGCCGGTCCTCACTATCGCATTTTTCCATCAATCGCGCGCCGGCAAATATTGCTACTTTAGCGATATAATCCTCGGTGATGAAAGCGCCGACTGGCGGGCATGCGCTTGTTATAAGAATGAAATAGTAGGTTCCCGCCGCTCAACAGATCTTCTTAAGAATCACTCATTAACAAAATAGGCTGAATGCTGCCGGATCTTACCATCGCGTTCTTCCACAAATCACGCGCCGGCA